>CAJXLT010000001.1 GCA_913056365.1 uncultured Paenibacillaceae bacterium
ACGCAAGAACGCAAGAACGCAAGAACGCAAGAACGCAAGAACGCAAGAACGCAAGAACGCAAGAACGCAAGAACGCAAGAACGCACAATTTAACAGCATACGTTCCAAACTGTGAGTGAAGCACACTCCGTCTTTCTGTTCTGCAAGGGACTCTCGACTATTCGTTGGGAATCGTTCCGTGCATTCGGACCGGCGGAGTTTTTTTGATTCTAACTATGGAGGAGGAAGCTACGACCCATGCACCCGGCTATTAAGAAATTCATTGACACCTATGAAGCAGAAGCGAAGGCAAAAGGGAGAATCAGAACGAAGATTGGGAAGTATGAACTGCTGTTCTTGGAGCAAGTATGGGGCCCTGTGTTCGACTACCAATTTGACGGGCTGCAAGCGGAATACCCATTCATAGATTCGAAGGGCGGGCAGCGGTTTATCGACTTTATTTATCAAAAAGGAGAAATCCGGCTGTTGATCGAAATCGACGGGTATACGACTCATGCGAGACATATCACGTACAAGGAATTCAATGATCATCTCGATCGGCAAAATGACCTAGCCGCAGCGGGCTGGCACATATTGAGACTGTCGGCCAATCAGGTCGAGCAGCAGGGCAGGCACTGCCAAAATCAGTTGCAGCGCGCTATCGGATCATGCTGGTCTCGGACGTACGGCCTGCAAACTAGCTCGCCGGAGCAGCTATGGGCAACTAGACAAAACCGCTGCTTGCATCTTGCTATGCAATACGGCGGGAAGCTGAAAGCTTCGCAAGTCGCAGCAGAGTTCGGGGTTACAGTGAAATCGGCTCGTGACTGGCTGCTGCGCTTCGAGAAGGATGGGCTGTTCGTAGCGATTAAGGGCAACAGTCGGATCATTGGCTACCAAGCAACTCAAGCACTGGAATTAAGCTAAGCTAGAAGACACAGCGAAATGACACTAGGAGCCACAGCAAAAAGACACAGAAAAAGACATAGAATAAGACACAGCAAAGAAAAAGAAGCAAGCACAGCGAACTGTACTTGCTTCTTTCACGTTATGGGAATAGGGGGTCGTATTGACTCGCTCTACACACCACAAGCACAGTTCAATACAGGCTTGCGAGCAGCTTGGGTTTCATCAAGACGGCGTACCTTGGTCGTGTAAGGAGCGTTCTTCACGAATTCGGGATCGTCCTCGCACTCCTTCACGATCTGGATCATCGTATCGATGAAGGCATCGAGTGTTTCCTTACTTTCAGTTTCAGTCGGCTCGATCATGATGCATTCCTCCACATTAAGTGGGAAGTAAATCGTCGGCGGATGATAGCCGAAATCAAGCAGCCGCTTGGCAACATCCAGCGTGCGTACACCATACTGCTTCAGCCCCTTGCCGGACAGCACGAATTCATGCTTGCAAATCCGGTCATACGGCACATCGAAATATGGAGCAAGCTTGCGCAGCATATAGTTCGCGTTCAGTACGGCGTTCTCTGTAACTTGGCGAAGACCCTCAGGGCCGAGGCTGCGGATGTACGTGTATGCACGAACGAGAATACCGAAGTTGCCGTAGTAAGCCTTCACTCGGCCAATCGATTGCGGATAGTTCGTATCTAAGAAGTACTCCCCTGTCTCGCGCTGACCTACGATTGGTGTAGGCAGGAACGGGGCAAGGTGCGCCTTCACACCAACTGGACCTGAGCCGGGACCGCCGCCGCCGTGCGGGGTGCTCATCGTCTTGTGCAGATTGAGATGCACGACATCGAAGCCCATATCGCCCGGGCGGGTGATACCCATAATCGCGTTGGAATTGGCGCCGTCATAGTACAGCTGACCGCCTGCTTCATGAACGATCGCTGCGATCTCGGTGATGTGTTCCTCGAACAACCCCAGCGTATTCGGGTTAGTTAGCATCAATGCAGCCGTGTCATTGTCTACCGCTGCTCGCAGCGCGTCAAGGTCTACGAGTCCATCCTCATTCGAAGGAATGGTGACCGTCTTGAAGCCAGCCGCAGTTGCGCTGGCCGGATTCGTGCCGTGCGAAGAGTCCGGCACGATCACCTTCGTCCGCTTCTCACCGCGCGACTCGTGATAGGCGCGGATCATCATAAGACCGGTCCATTCACCGTGTGCGCCGGCCGCTGGCTGCAGCGTCACGCGGTCCATGCCCGTTATATCAGCAAGATCCTGCTGCAGCCGGTAGAGCAGCTCCAACGCACCTTGTACAGATGACTCAGGCTGATAAGGGTGAATCTTGGCAAAGCCCGGGAAGCGGGCTACATCTTCATTGATCTTCGGGTTGTACTTCATCGTACAGGAGCCGAGCGGATAGAAGCCGTCGTCGATGCCGAAGTTGCGCTTGGACAGCGCTGTATAATGGCGAATAACGTCCACCTCATACACTTCGGGCAGTTCTGCAGGCTCTGAACGACGCAGATCGGCGGGAATCAACGTATCCATATCCACATCCGGCACATCTTGCTCCGGCAGTGAGTAGGCAATGCGGCCTGCCTTACTCAATTCGAAGATCAATGCCTTGTCATGCTGTGTTCCATTCGCTTCTCGGTTATGTGAAATTTCAGTGCTCATCCTATAGCCACCTCCAAAGCACGGGCGAACCCGTCGATTTCTTCTCGTGTCCGGCATTCGGTTACCGCGACCAGCATACAACCTTCCCAGTCAGCGCCTACCCGTCCCAAATCCAGACCGCCAATATATCCGGATGCCAGCAATGCTTCGTTCACCGCTTCTACAGAAGTGCCAGCTGGCAGACGTAAGGCAAACTCATTGAAGAACGGCGCCTCATACAGAGCCGTAACGCCAGGAATGGCAGTCAGCGCTTGCCGAGCATAATGAGCCTTATTCACGTTAAGCTTGGCGGCATCCTGCATGCCTTGCTTGCCCATGACGGACAAGTACACAGATGCAGCCAATGCGAGCAACGCTTGGTTGGAGCATATATTCGACGTCGCCTTCTCGCGGCGAATGTGCTGCTCTCGAGCTTGCAATGTCAGCACGAAGCCGCGCTTGCCGTCGCGATCAGTCGTTTGTCCGACAACTCGGCCCGGCATCTTGCGCATATGCGCCTCAGACACTGCGAAGAATCCGCATGTCGGTCCGCCGAAGGAAGCCGAGATGCCGAACGGCTGCGCATCGCCGACTACAATATCTGCGCCGAGCTTGCCCGGCGCTTCGAGCAGCCCAAGCGTCAGTGGATTGACGCTGACGGCGAGCAGTGCGCCGCTCACATGCGCCGCTGCCGCAAGCCCGCGAACATCCTCAATGCAGCCGAAGAAATTCGGCGACTGCACGAGCACAGCGGCGGTATGTTCGTCTACCGCTTCCTTCAACCGAACGGCATCGGTAACACCGTCCTGTCCGCAAGGCACTTCCACAACGTCCAGCGACAAGCCGCTTGCTACCGTTGCGACGATCTGGCGCGCCTCTGGATGAACCGCCTCAGACAGCACGATTCGCTTGCGTCGAGACGTATTCGCAGCCAATGCAGCCGCTTCACCCAATGCAGTTGCGCCGTCATACATCGAGGCATTCGCGACTGCCATGCCTGTCAATTCACATATATACGACTGAAATTCGAAGATCGCTTGCAGCTCGCCCTGACTAATTTCAGGCTGATAAGGTGTGTAAGCTGTATAAAATTCAGAGCGGGACAGTACATGATTGAGCACAACTGGAACATGGTGATCGTACAGACCAGCTCCAAGGAAGCTGACGTACTGATCGAAATCAGCGTTTTGCCCAGACAAGCCGCGCATATAACGCAGCAAGCTGCGCTCATCTAATCGTTCGGACACTTGCAAGGAACGCTTCAAGCGCACCTCATCGGGAATGTCCTGAAATAATTGTTCGATATCATCTACACCGACGGCGGCAAGCATCTCCTTCCGATTTTCTTCCGTCATCGGTAAATACCGGTGCATCATAGTCGTAAGCTCCTCTCTAAGAACGTTTGTAAAATGGGGTATCTACCACTATTGCCTTCAAGCGCTTGCTGCGAATTTCTACCCAAACCTCTTGCCCAGGCTTGCAATATTCGCGTGAAAGAAGGGCCAGCCCTACGTTTTTCTTCAACGTCGGGGAATGCGTGCCTGTCGTCACTTCGCCGATTCGCTTGCCATCCGCATCGACTACAGGATAATGGCTGCGCGGAATGCCGCGCTCCAGCATCTCAATGCCGACGAGCTTGCGCGGTACGCCTTGCTCCTGCTGCTCCAACAGAGCAGCGCTGCCAATGAATTCGCCCTTGTCGAGCTTCACGAACCGC
The DNA here is from genome assembly GCA_913056365.1 of uncultured Paenibacillaceae bacterium. Lineage (GTDB taxonomy): Bacteria > Bacillota > Bacilli > Paenibacillales > K13 > Xylanibacillus. Next base: position 4,255 of record CAJXLT010000001.1, read on the forward strand.
TGCAAGCCGGCTTCCAACGGAGTAATGGACGAGCTAAGCTCTTGCCCATACAGCGGCAATTTCGCTTCGAAGCGAAGCGTATCGCGGGCGCCGAGACCGACAGGAACAATCCCTTCCGGCTGACCGGCTTCCAGCAGCACTTCCCAGACACGCGTCGCATCCTCGCTTGCGACGTACAGCTCGAAGCCGTCCTCGCCTGTATATCCTGTACGTGAAATCAACGCATGTACGCCGCCAACCTCCACTTGTTCCACGAAGCGGAACGGCTTCAGCTCTGTTACATCTACTGTTGTCAGCTTCGCCATAATAGTTGCCGCGGCTGGCCCTTGGAGAGCGAGCAGCGCTGTCTGCTTCGAAATATCCAACAGGGTAATGCCTGGTTCGGCATGCTTGTGCAGCCAGTCCAGATCCTTGTCGATATTCGAAGCATTGATGACGAGCATGTAGTGATTTTCCGCAAGCTTGTAAATGAGCAAGTCGTCGACGACACCTCCGTCGGGATAGCACATCAGCGAATACTGGGCCTGACCTGTCATCAGCTTCGTTACATCGTTCGTTGTTAGCTGCTGCAACCAAGCTTCACAGCCTGCACCGCTTACTTCTACCTCACCCATGTGCGACACGTCGAATAAGCCTGCGCGCGAGCGTACTGCTTGATGCTCATCCATAATACCCGTGAATTGGACGGGGAGATCCCATCCGCCGAAATCAATCGTTTTGGCGCCGTATCTTGCATATACTTCATACAATGGGGTTTTCTTAAGCATGACTACTCCTCCTAATCATAAGGATGCTTGACACAAAAAGAGCGAACGGGAAAATCTAATGCACTGTATGCATCAGCATGCCCATTCGCTCTGTCCTTTTACCTGAGAGTTGCCTTCCGCTACCGTCAGATGCAATATGTATCGTCCTGATGCGGCGGAAGTTGCTCCGTGGGTGATCCCTCTTCCGAGGAATTCTCTCCAGAGATGCGTCCGGTACAGGTCCTTTTGCCTGAGAGATTCACCGCTGTTTCGCGCGGCTTACTCCTTCGGCGCCACCATAGATGAGCAACATGAACACGTGCTTCGCTCATCATCTGGCAATCTCTCCCTCATACCCTCATTCGCTATAATTCCGTATGTTCTTTTTTATACTCTCCATCATTATTCGGTTTTTGTGCAGAATTGTCAATCGTTTTTTCGAATATAACCGAAATAGTCTTTGTTTTTCGTTGAATAGAGGTTGATGAAGGATAGGCAGGAACACCATAGGACACAGTAATTATGATGCCCGAACAGCGCAGCTTCACCCATAAGTCATTTCGACCGGTCCGACAGACGATATGAAAATGATAAAATAGGAGATGAGCATATGCCTTTTGGCGCGCACGAAACGATGGAAGTTCATGAAATATTGAATGAGAAAATTCACCTCATCAATCAGTTAGGCCATATGGTTGGCGAGACCCAGAACTATCAGGTCAGACATATGATCGAACGCCACCTGCAAACAGCGATCCAAGCTTATGACCAAATGGTCGCTTATACACATGATTACAGTGCAGCCAACCAAGCGCCGCAGCCCTACGGTATGCCGCGTATGAGCCCCCAGCAGCTGCAATACGGACTGCACAATCCAGCACCGATGCTGCCACAGCCGGAGCACGCCTTCAACGACCAGCAGATCATCTCAGCGTTGCTGCTATCGCATAAGAACTCTGCCAAGAATCACATGGCAGCTTCCCTCGAATGTGCGGATCCAAACTTGCGTAATATGATGATCAACGGCGCTGTAACGTGTGCCAATCAAGCTTACGAAGTGTTCTTGTTCATGAATGCTAACGGTCTGTATCAAGTGCCGACGATGAAAGACCATACGGCCAAAACATTCCTGCACGCTTACCAACCTATGCATGCTCAACCACACGGTCAACCGATGATGCCTATGTAACACCCTTGAAGTACAGTCTAATACTGCTCGATGAATGATGCAATGGATTCTGAAGACCAACGGCTTTTTGCTGGCATGCGTGAACGGGAGAGCGATTCCTTGTTGCGCAGATATTGCCGCGGAAAGCCGTTCCTTTCTGCGTGACTAAATATGATATAGCGATCAATACCATCATAAAACCATGAAAAGCTAGTAACAATCCATTGATTCGGAAAAAGCATTACAGGTAAACTGAAAAGAAACACTAGCAAGGGAGCTGTACATAGATGACGATTCACTACGTTGACCAGCAGCGCATTTTCCATTTGCAGGCTGCACAGACTAGCTATATTTTCCAAGTTGCGGATAACGGGCAGCTGCTTCACTTGTATTGGGGGAAGCGTTTGCGCAACTATTCGGCAGTAGCGAACCGTTATGTGCCGGAGACTAGAGCGTTCGGTACGCAATCGCCATTCGGCGATACCTTAGTCTCTCCAGAGACGGTTCCGGCTGAATGTCCTGTGTTCGGAACCGGTGACTATCGTACGCCGATGCTGCACGCGCAATTCGAGGATGGTTCAACCGTTTCCCAGTTCGTCTATGAGGCTCATCAGCTCTATAAGGGCAAGCCGCAGCTGCAAGGACTGCCAGCAACTTATGTTGAGCAAGAGGCAGAGGCGGATACGCTGGAAATCGTGCTGCGCGATCCGTTGACAGGGTTGAAGGCGTTGCTACTGTACACCGTATTTCGCGATATCAACGCTATTACGCGAAGCGTTCGGCTAATGAACGCAGGGACGCAGCCGATCCGCCTGCATAAAGTGCTAAGCGCCTCGCTTGATTTGCCGCAAGCAGGCTATGATCTGCTTCACTTGCACGGATCGTGGGCGCGCGAGCGCAGTGTGGAGCGTGTTCGCTTGACGCCAGGCACGAAATCCATCGAGAGCCGGCGCGGCGCGAGCAGCCATCAGCACAACCCGTTCATCGCGGTGATGGAACCGGATGCAGGCGAAGATCACGGACAAGTGTACAGCATGAACCTCGTATACAGCGGCAATTTTGTAGCTGAGACGGAAGTAGATTCGTTCGGATCGCTGCGGATGAACATCGGTGTCAATCCGTTCGATTTCAGCTGGCTGCTGGAGGCGGGGGAAGCGTTCCAGTCACCGGAAGCCGTTCTCGTACATAGCGCGCAGGGACTAGGTGAGATGAGCCGCACGTATCATAAGCTGTATCGCACTCGCTTGTGTCGGGGCAAGTATCGGGATGCGACTAGACCGGTACTGATCAACAATTGGGAAGCGACGTACTTCGATTTCAATGCAGCCAAGATCGAGCAGATCGCGGAAGCGGCGGGTGAATTAGGCATAGAGCTGTTCGTGCTGGACGACGGCTGGTTCGGGGAGCGTCACAATGATGCAAGCTCGCTTGGCGACTGGTTCGTGAACGAGAAGAAGCTTCCGGGCGGTTTGAAGCAGCTGGCAGAGCGTGTTCACGCGCAGGGGCTGCAATTCGGATTGTGGTTTGAGCCGGAGATGATATCGCCGGACAGTGAACTGTATGAGGCGCATCCAGATTGGTGTTTGCATGTGAACGGGCGGGACCGCTCACCGTCACGCAACCAGTTCGTGCTCGATTTATCCAGATCAGAGGTGCGCAAGGAAATAACGAAGCGGTTGAAGGACATTTTGCAGTCTGCGCCGATCACTTATGTGAAGTGGGATATGAATCGTCACATGTCCGAGGTAGGTTCTGCTGCGCTTCCGCCGGGAAGACAGCGGGAGACGGCCCATCGCTATATGCTGGGCCTGTATGAAATGCTGGAGGAAATGACAAGCGCGTTCCCGGACATCTTGTTCGAAAGCTGCTCTGGCGGTGGCGGACGGTTCGATCCCGGCATACTGTATTACATGCCGCAAACGTGGACGAGTGATAATACGGATGCAGTAAGCCGTCTATATATTCAATATGGTACGAGCATCGTCTACCCGATCAGCTCGACCGGTGCGCATATTTCCGCTGTGCCGAACCATCAGCTTGGTCGCACGACCTCGCTGGAAATGCGAGGACATGTAGCGATGACTGGAAATTTCGGCTACGAGCTGGATTTGTCTGCGTTCACCGAGGAGGAGCGGGCGCTTTCGAAGGAGCAGATTGCCGCGTACAAGCGCTATCGCGAGCTTATCCAGTTCGGGGAGCATTACCGTCTAGTCAGTCCGTTCGAGGGCAATGCTGCGTCCTGGATGATCGTGTCGCAAGACCAGACTGAAGCCATTCTCCTGTTCGCGCACATCCTGGCAGAGCCGAATGTGAGCAGATTGCGCGTCCGGCTGAAGGGCCTGGATGAGCTGGCAGATTATCGGTTGCAATCGCTAGGCGATCTGCCGGTTGATGGCGTGTTCGGCGGAGATGAGCTGATGCAGGCCGGACTATTGCTTCCTGCGATGAAGCGAGATTTCAGCAGCGTGCTTGTTCACCTGACACAAGTGTAATTTCGAATCGAGCTATACTGCGCGATGGGTGCTGCGTGCGATGCGATTCGTCCATAATCTAGGAGACTGCTGCCTTGTCCTAACGTGACTTGGTGGCAGTCTCTTCGTTTTTCACAGTCAGCGTAATGGAGACAGCACTAGTCAGCGTTTCCTCTCGAGGTCTGGGAATGGAGAGAGCGAATATGCTATCATAGGAGTACTGGTGCACAACGACAAGATTTACTGAGCTAGAGAGGCGGCATAGGACATGCAGAAGATACAAGGATTGGCACACATAGAGCGTACTCGGGTCATATCGATCGTACGGGGGATCACGGGCATTCAATTAGATATGCTGGCGCAAACATTGCTTGAAGCACATATGCCGGTTATGGAAGTGACACTGAATTCTCCGGATGCTCTGGCAAGCATTAGCATGCTGCAGCAGCGTTACGGCGAGCGCATGTATATTGGGGCAGGTACGGTGATTGATGTCGAGGATGCAGAGCGAGCGCTTGAAGCGGGAGCTTCCTTCCTCGTCACACCTAACACAGACGAAGACGTTATTCACTTGGCAGCAAGTCGTGATGTGCCGATATTCCCCGGCGCGATGACACCGACAGAGATTGTTCGCTGCTGGAAGGCAGGGGCTACAGCGGTGAAGATATTCCCTAGTGCGTCCATCGGCATCTCCTATATGAAGGAGCTGCAAGGACCGCTTAGTCATATTCCGATGATCGCTGTGGGTGGGGTGAACGAAGCCAATATAGCGGAATTTCTCACTGCCGGTTGTTATGCAGTAGGTATCGGCGGATACATAGCGGACAAGCAAGCGCTGGAAACGGGGGACACAGCGTCTATACTGAGGAAGGCCAAGACGCTGTTGGCTAGGGTCGAGCAGTGGAGAAGCAATCATACGAAGCAGTAAGCTCATACACAATACTATACACAATCAAGTGAGGAAGAGGGTGAGCTTGTGACGACATCCCGCAGTGCCAAGGCGCAAGCTGCTAGGACTAAGAAGAAAAAAGCGCTGTTGCGCAGGCTGACTACGTTAGTCTTATTTGCCGTCTGTGCCGGCATCCTATGGATGGGTGCTGCATGGATGATGGATCGCTTCATGTCAGCAGAGCGGGCGCAGCCTGTGTCAACGTCACCTCATGATGATGAAGCTACATCGGGTACCGATAGTGTAGCAGAGCAAGAGGAGACAGGTGAAGCAACTGGCGAGAACGATTCCCCGGACGGCACACCCGATCATACGACACAAGATGAGCCCGGCATGGACATTGCGGATAGCGGGCAGACAGTCAGCTTGGCGTTCGTCGGCGATGTGCTGCTTGGCAGTACAGTGGCTAGACTGCTGGAGGATCACGGCTATGCGTATCCTTACCAACATATCAAGGAGCAGCTGCTGACACCCGATGTGACATTGGCCAATTTGGAAACACCGATTACAGATAGAGGAGAGCCTGCTGACAAACAATATGCGTATAGAAGCGCACCGCAAGTATTACCTGCATTCAAGGAAGCAGGCTTCGACGTAGTTAATCTGGCGAACAATCACATTCTGGATTATGGTGAAGTAGGGCTGTTGGACACACTCCAGCATCTGGACGATGCCGGAATATCGTACGTTGGCGCAGGGAAGAATGGACAAGATGCGCACACGCCTATCTATTTGGAGCACAACGGCATTCGTATCGCGGTGCTTGGTTACAGTCATGTCGTACCGACTGTAGATTGGAAGGCGAGGGACATGTCAGAGCGTGAACCGACCGGTCACGCAGGGGTTGCCTCCACCTACGATTATACACGGCCGGTACAGTCGATTGAGAGAGCCAGCGAGCGTGCCGATCTCGTTATCGTGCTTGCCCATTGGGGAGAGGAGCGCGAGGAGCTGCCAGAGGATGCGCAGGTTGATCTTGCCCATCGCTATATTGATGCAGGTGCTGACTTGGTCGTAGGCTCCCATCCGCATGTGCTGCAGAGTATGGAATCGTACAAAGGCAAGTGGATCGCCTACAGCTTGGGCAACTTTATCTTCACGACCAATGATAATCCGAAGACGTGGGACTCGATTATACTGGAAGCAACCTGTACACAAGCAGGGGAATGCGAGCTGCGCGTTACACCCGTGTTGACGAAGGCGGCGCAGCCAGTCGTTATGGAGGCGGCAGCAGCCGACAAGCTACTGGAACGACTAGGGGAATTATCTGAAGGCGTACAAGTAAGCCCTGATGGACGATTGGAAGCAAAATGAGAGCGCAAGAGAGGAAGCATCTACCCGGTTGAGCAGGGATTGAACGGCGACAGAATAATTCAAATGAAAGTTCAAATAATAGAGGTCTCTCCATACCAGCTCGCACATACAATGGTTATTGTAAGTAGTAGAAACATTTTATAATTAAAGGAGGAAAATGGGTGGAGCGACCTATCGGAATCATTGTGTCTGAACCAGGACCCTTGGCTGGTCAAGGCAGCCGTTCGAGCGGCAATTTTTCGACGAAATGGTTTGGAGGCCCTCATCGCATGCTTGTTGAGGTGACGGTCAATGGTCAGGTGAACAACGAGATTCAATTCACGATTGCAGAGGATAAGAGTGGCAGTGATCCTGCGAGGGCGCGTGGAGTGAGGAATAATACGGAGCTTGATTATATCGAGAGCAATTCGCTGTATATTTGCGAAACGCAATGTCCGGTGAATGAGAATTTCACGGTAACGATTAAGCCTTATGTGAATGGATAGACATGGGGCGTTGATCTGTGTTGCAGTATGGTTCAAGTATGATGCTATGAATATGCAGGAGGTTAGAGTGGAATGAATAGACCTATTGCCGTCGTTGTTTCGAATTATAAGCAATTGGATGATCAGAGGAGCCGTGCTAGCGGGAATTTTTCGACGAAATGGTTTGGATCTGCGAAGGCCATGGACGTTGAAGTGACGGTAGACGGCAAAATTGATAATGATGTTACGTTCAGCATGGCCATTGATATGAACAACGGGAATGATGTCACCAAATATTCGGAGGTACGTAACGGCTCCCGGTTAGAATATTATGATTCCAATACGTTTTATATATGCAATGTGCCTCTTGCGCAGCAAAAGAATTTTAAGGTGACCCTGTTCCCAGTATAGACAATTGCATACAAGGGATATACGACCAAGAGCCAGTCAGGTACTCAGTAGCAATACTGGAACCTTCTGGATCTTGGTCTTCCTTATGCTTGGCAGGGAGAGGATGGTGATTAGTAAGATTTGTCTTCCTCCTCCAGCATGGCATCGCTGTATTGATCGCGCACTTCGAGCAGTCTTGGCAGCTGTTCCATGAAGACGTCAACGATCTGCGGATCGAAATGCTGGCCGCGTTCTTCCTTGAACAGGTTCAGAATGCGGTCCAGCTCCCATGCTTTCTTGTACACACGGTCGCTGCCAAGCGCATCGAATACATCGGCGATCGCGGTAATGCGACCATAGATATGAATATCTTCTCCGACTAGTCCTTGCGGATATCCGCGCCCGTTCCATTTCTCATGATGCTGATGAGCGACGATGGCTGCAGCTTTCAAGATGTGGCGATTCGAGTTCTTCAGCAAGTTGTAACCGATCTCTGTGTGACTCTGCATGATCTTGAATTCCTCATCGGTCAGTTTGCCGGGCTTCTTCAGAACAGTGTCTGGAATCGCGACTTTGCCAATATCATGCATCGGCGAAGCCATCTTCAAGACGTCGGCTTCGTCTCGGCTAATGCCTAGACCGAGCGCGATAAGGTAAGAATATTCGGCTACACGCTTGACGTGGTTGCCGGTTTCCTTGGAACGGCTCTCCCCGATCTCTCCCATGGTGAAGATGATTTCCTTCTGCGTAGCTTCAATTTCATTCGTCAGCATAGCGGATTCGAGAGACTTGCCTGAATAGGAAGCGGCCAATGCCAAGTATTCCATATCCTTCGCCGAGAACACTTCTTCTTCGGTCAGTTTGTTAACAGCTTGGTAGCAGCCCATGATGTCCCCATCATTGTTGCGGAACGGAATGACCATAAGCGCCTTCGTTCGGTAGCCAGTTTGCCGATCGGTCTTCAGCGCGCCGTCCGCTAGTACTTCCTTATGTTCTTCATTCGAGTAAGCATCATCGATGAAGATAGGCTCGCCAGCAGCTACCGCATGTCCGGCTAATCCGGCACCAATCGGAATGCGCAGCTCGCTGACACCATGGGCTACCTTGGTCCACAGCTCTTGCTTCTGTTGATCGAGCAGCCACACTGTACAGCGATCAGCCACTACCATTTCCCGACCCATATCGGCCATATGCATGAGTACGCGATCCAAATTACGCTCGTTGGCAATTTTGGCTGTATAGTTGAAGATCACCTTCAGCATTTGTTCCGAAGTAAGATCGTCCTTCCTTCTGTCCATGTCGATAAATTGTTCTTCGTGCACGATGGTTCCTCCCAATATGTGTCGAAATTCGTCTAGTAAGTTCCTTAGTGTATTCCCTGCTCCCCCTCCCACTTCCTGCTGAAAATTTTTAAAAAACTCGAACGGCGTGCTATCATGGAAGAAAGGGAGAAACGGGGAGGAGAGCTTCATGCAGGAATGGCTGCAGGAGCCAGTCATCCGATTGTTGGCTGGATTGATAGGAAGCAGCGTTGTCGCATGGTCCTCTTGGCGCAAGCAGAGCTTGACCAGCTCAGGAGCGCTTGCGGCTATAGTAGTCGGTACGGTAACAGTTGCGGCAGGAGGAGCAGCTTGGTTTGGACTTGTGTTAGTGTTCTTCGTAAGCTCCTCCATGCTGACAAGATGGAAGCAAGCGAGGAAAGCCGCAGCAGAATCAGCCTATGCCAAAGGCGGACGACGCGATGCTGGTCAAGTGCTGGCGAATGGCGGCATAGCAACAGCGTGCTGTGCGCTGACACTCATTCCAGGCTTGGACCCAACTATGCTGTATGCGGGATTTGCAGGAGCATTGGGGGCTGCAACAGCCGATACATGGGCTACTGAAATCGGCGGATTAAGTCGATCCGATCCGTTCCACATATTGACTGGCAAGCGAGTTCCGGCCGGCACCTCTGGCGGCATAACATGGCTTGGCAGTGCTGCGGCAATTGCTGGTGCCTGCCTAATCGGGCTATCGTCTCTACTGCTTGGCGGAACAACAGATATGAGCTTTCCACTAATTGTCTTGGTTGCTGGAACGGCTGGAGCTGCTGTCGATTCTGTCATTGGCGCAGTGTGGCAGCATATGTATCATTGTGTGAGCTGCGGCAGGTTCGTGGAAAGCAGTGAGCATTGTAGCATGCCGGCACGTCCAGCTCGTGGATTGCGTTGGATGGACAATGATGCAGTGAATGGCATATGTACCGCGGTCGGTGCCTGTATAGGCATGTTATTGGTTGTCTTGTAAGTAACGCGAACACAATAGTTCGAGGGATGAATGCAGATCAGGGAGGGTATATCTATGAATGAACAGACGAGCGAATTGTTCCGCACACTTACGGAATGGCCAGCAGCACCGGGCTTCGAACGGGAGTTGCGGCAGTACGTTGCCGAGCGGTTGAGCGCAGTTTCAGATGAGGTGATTTACGACCGGATCGGCGGTGTCTTCGGTGTTCGCAAGGGAGATGCGAACGGCCCCCGGATTATGGTTGCCGGACATCTCGATGAGGTAGGCTTCCTAGTTACCGGAATAACAGATAACGGCATGCTGAAGTTCCAAGCACTAGGCGGTTGGTGGAATCAGACACTGCTTGCACAGCGTGTACAAGTAGTGACGAGCGAGGGGATTCTGCCTGGTGTGATTGGTTCAATTCCTCCGCACTTGTTGAAGGAAAGTCAACGCAATGCACCGCTGGAGGTGGAACAGATGTTGATTGACATCGGCGCAGACAGCCGTGCGGAAGCGGAGCAGATGGGGGCGCGCCCAGGCGTGCAGGTCGTCCCGGTATGTCCGTTCACACCGCTCGCAGACGGCAAGAAGATCATGGCGAAGGCGTGGGACAATCGCTACGGTGTCGGGCTCGCTGTCGAGCTGATGGAAGCGTTGCACGAACAACAGGCAGAGCTGCCGAATACGATATATGCAGGTGCAACGGTGCAGGAAGAAGTCGGCTTGCGCGGGGCGGAACCAGCCGCGCGATTAATCGAGCCGGATCTTGCCTTTGTGCTGGATGCCAGTCCTGCGAATGACATGAGCGGAGATAAGAAAGCCTTCGGTCAGCTTGGAGCCGGCGCATTGCTGCGCATTCTGGACCGGACGATGGTGACGCGCGGTGAAATGATCGATTTCGTCCGTGATACGGCGGAGACGAACAACATACCGTATCAATACTACGTATCGCCGGGCGGAACTGACGCCGGACGCATCCACCTTAGCGGTATTGGGGTACCGACAGCGGTAATCGGCATTTGTGCACGCTATATTCATACGGCCGCCTCCATTATCCATGTGGACGACTACGAAGCAGCTAAGGCATTGCTCATCCAACTTGTGAAAACGGCAGACCGCAGTACATTGTCCACCCTTACAGGAACATAATTGCCATATTTTTTTTCGCGTGAACTTGTTCAACACATGCTGAATTCGGCAGTTTATGGTATACTTAAAGTAGATCTCATCGGATATATCGTTACAGCCTATGATTGGAATCGAAGGAGGGAATCCCATGTATCAGTTGAAGGAAAAGGAAATGATTTTCGTATTTACCGGTCCCGACGGCTCCGGCCGCAAGACAGTTGCAGATATGGTGGGTTCAACGATGGGCCTCAACAAAGTGCTATCCTATACAACTCGTGAGAAGCGCCCGGCGGAAACAGAAGGGCAAGACTACCACTTTATTTCGGAAGAGGCATTTAAGGAAGCGCTTGCGAACGATGAATTCATCGAGGCTGTGGAGATCGACGGGGTGCATTACGGCATCAAGGACAAGGACATTGAAGAAATGTTCCAGAAGAATGAGTTTATTTATCTTATTCTGAATGCGGAAGGCGCCCGTATGCTCAAACAGCGCTTAGGGGAGAAAGTAACACGGCTATTTATTTATGTCGATCGAGATATTATTATTGAGCGGCAGAAGGAGCTTGGCGTTAGCGACATCGTGCTGGATCAGCACTTTAAGCATTATGATGAAGATATGGCATATATGCCGGAGTGCAAGCATTCGTTCGAGAATATGGATTTGGCACATACGGTGTTTGCCGTGAGCAATGTGCTGGAACAGTATATGAACCGTGATTTGATGGAAAGAGATTAAGACTACAGCTAGAATGCTTCATACAGAAGAGAGTCAACCGAAGAGCCCGGCGTAGCAGCCGAGGCTTCTTTTTTGGCCTTAATCGTGTCACTTTCGCAGGTAATACAATGAGGACGGAGAGAGATCAATCATGGAAGAGCTGCTGCTCATTATTAAGTATGCAATTATGGGAGTTATTCAAGGGTTTACCGAACCGATACCGATATCCTCAAGCGGGCATGTGTTAATCGTTAAGCATTTGTTCGGCATCGAGATCGAAGGGTTAAGTTTCGAAGTATTCGTCAACTTCGCCTCCTTACTTGCTGTGTTACTTATTTATAAGAAGGATATTGTCCAATTGGCTGGCGGGGTGCTTCGTTATGTGCGAACACGTGATGCGGACAGCCGCAAGGAATTTCATTTCTTCTTGTATCTGATTTTGGCAACGATTCCTGCAGGAATCATCGGTGTATTGTTCAATGATGTCATTAGCGAGTCTCTGTCAGGCATCTATGTCATTGGCATAACCTTAATCGTTACGAGTGTGGCGCTGTGGGCGATTCGCAACTTGCGGGGCCGCAAGCAGGACGCTGACTTGACCGTGCGAGATGCGATCATTGTCGGTCTTGCACAAGCGGTTGCACTCATTCCCGGCATTAGTCGTTCCGGTGCTACGATCGTAGCTGCAATGGGACTCGGCATGAAGCAGGATACAGCTTTGAAATTTTCGTTCTTTCTATACATACCTATAAGCTTAGGCAGTATGGTCTTGGAGGCTCCGACACTTGCAGAAGATTTGCGCGTGAATACGAACTTGATCGTGCCGTACTTGCTGGCGTTCGTCGGCTCGCTTGTCGCCTCTTACTATTCACTTCGCTGGTTCATGGGCATTATGGCTCGCGGCAATCTGAAGTATTTTGCAGTATATTGCCTCATCGCCGGATTGGCAGTCATCCTGTTCTTATAGCTGCATACGACTTTATACGAATGAAGAAGCGGTCTCAGACGACCGATGTCATGAAGCGTAGCTTAACCTTCATGACATTGGTCAGATGACGGCTTCTTTTTTTTGCTTCATCAAACATCTGTTCCAAGACGGTTGCTATACTAGGATTCTTGTTGCTTCTGTTGTCTGGGCGAAGCTTGCGGTTCCTCTGTATGTTCAGCTTGATGGGAAGTGACATCATCGCTGTCCACGCTGTCTGTTGTAACAGGCTCCTGCTCTGTACCTAATTGACTGTCTTTTTGCCGTTCGGCAAGTTGGCGCTCCAAGCGGCGAATATGACGTTGTAGCCGAAATTGGCGAATGATGCCGATCGATCCGATACTAAGTCCGCCGAGCAGTGCCGATAGCAGAATGACCATGATGAGCGGCAGATTCGCATCGTAACCGAACCAATAGCTAACAGGTACGGGATTCATATTGGCAAGTGCAAAGAGCGTGATGATTAAGGCAAATACAAGTGCGGCGAGCACTGTCCATTGCATACGCATGGCAGTTTGGTTCCTCCTCTCGAAATGAAACGGCATAATGTCTGACCGATAGGTTGTCCCTACTCCTGTCTCCTTATACTATATCAAAATCATACATGTGCGTCTCTTAGAAACGGAGAACATACTTCAAATGTATAAAAAATGTTATCCGATTGGGGAATTTACTTCTTCTGAACATGTTGATAGGCTTATGACAGATAGTGATGATAATGATTATCATTATTGTCATGAATGTCATATGGATTGTGAGGTGGAACCATGGAGCAAGTGGAAAGAAGAGAGTCAGACAGGAAGAGTAAGCAAAGTGAGTGGGTCCATGCGCTGCAGTCCCTTCATTGTGCTGAAGTGGAGCAGAGAATCGTGAGACAGCTGATCGAAACGTTAGTATATGAAAACATTATAGCGCGCCTAGAATCGGTTGCGCTGCAGGAATCGGAGGGACGATTCAAGATTGAAGGTATAACAAGCGATGGACAAGCTGTTGCTTATGTGTGCAGGGGGAAGAGAAAGGACACTTTCGCTAGAATCCGCTTGACCAAGGATCCCGTCCTCCGCGTTGGACCTAGCGGAGATCAGACCAACGCCACGATATCGGAATTCGTCTCGGAGGTGTTAGGCCAACTTCAGAACAATGATGCGCTTGGCATGTTCATGGAGGAGCTTGTTCAAACATTACTCAAGGATACGCAAGCACAGATGGCCAATCCGATTAGGCAATTGTCCGGTGTAGCGCGCAGCTACGACGAGCTGGAAGGCAACATCATGGACGGTCATCCCTACCACCCGTGCTATAAATCGCGAATTGGCTTTACGTTGGAAGACAATGCAGCTTACGGTCCGGAGTTCAAGCCGAAGCTTAAACCGGTATGGGTTGCGGTAGTAAAAGCAGAGTGCGAGTTAGCCGTATCCCGAACGTTGGACTACGCTGCATATATGAGTCAAGAACTAGGTGACGCCGTATATGCGCGGTTTGTTGGCAAGATCATGGAGAGCGGTAACGATCCAGACGATTATGTGTTGATTGCTGTGCATCCATGGCAATGGAGAGAAGCGATTATCCCAGTCTATTACCGTCAGCTTGCCGAGGGGCGCATGATCCTGCTAGGTGAGGGGGAAGACGACTATCGTCCACAACAGTCGATCCGCACGTTGGCGAACACTCTTCGGCACAAGGCTTACTTGAAATTGCCGCTGAACATCACGAATACATCGACTGGTCGCATATTGGCTCAGCATACGATTATGAATGCCCCACTCATTTCGGATTGGCTGTATGACTTGATAGAGCGTGACGCTTATGCCAAGCGGCTCGGCTTCGTTGTATTGCGAGAGGTGGCAGGCGCTTCCTATAATCATGAAGTGCTTTCCGAGATAGAGCAAGAAAGGGCTTATGGGATGCTAGGAACGATCTGGCGAGAGAGCTTGCATACTTACATGCAGCCAGGAGATGAAGCAGCACCGTTCAACGCATTGTGCCACACGGACCGTTCGGGCCAGCCTTTTATCGATCCCTGGATCCAGAAGTTTGGTGCGGAGGAGTGGACCCGGACGTTGTTACGGATATCCGTCACCCCAATCATCCATCTGTTGTATGCGCACGGCGTAGCCTTGGAATCTCATGCACAGAATATGATTCTCATTCACCGAGAGGGATGGCCTGCTCGCTTGGCATTGAAGGATTTTCACGATGGCGTTCGCTTTTCACGCAGTCATTTGGCTAATCCTTCAGTATGTCCGACGCTACATCCGGCACCTGTGCGTCATGCGCAAATTAATAGAAATTCCTTTATCGAGACCGATGACGCAGCGATTGTGAGGGATTTTGTTCACGATGCCTTCTTCTTCATCAATTTGTCCGAGCTATGCATGTTTCTGGAGGAACGATACGGACTTGACGAGTCACATTTTTGGAGTATGGCGGCGCAGGTCATTCATGACTATCAGCACGATCATCCAGAACATCGGGAACGATATGCATGTTTCGATTTGTTCGCAGAGTCAATTCAGGTAGAACAGCTTACGAAACGACGGTTGTTCGGGGATGGAGAGTTTCGCTTGCACACTGTACCCAACCCGCTGTACCGGTTCAGGTGACGCTATGATAAGAACGAATCAGTTAAAGCAGAAGCTGCGTGAAGGACATGACGTGTTTGGCTTGTTTTGCTCCATTCCTTCACCTGTTGTGGTAGAGATGATTGGATGCGCTGATTTTGATTTTATTATTATTGACACGGAGCATGTGCTCGTTAACCCGGAGACGTTGGAGAATATGATTCGCGCGGCTGAAGTGGCTGGTCTGACGGTGCTCGTTCGTGTCTCAGAAGTCAATCCGAAGGAAATATTACGCGTCTTGGACGGAGGGGCGCAAGGGATCGTCGTTCCCCATGTGGAAAGCCGCGAGCAAGCCCACCGCTTGGTCAACTGTTGCAAATATTGGCCGATAGGAAATCGCAGCTTGAACAGCGGCCGGGCCGGAGTGTTCGGGAAGTATGACTTGGTCGAATATATCCGGCAGGCGAATGAAGAGATTATGGTGGTGCCGATGATTGAAAGCGTACAGGGAGTGGAAAACGCAGAAGAAATTTTGTCGGTTCCGGGTATCGACATGATACTGGAAGGAGCGGCAGATCTATCGCAATCCTGCGGAGTACCTTGGCAATCTCGTCACCCGAGTGTAAAGGAAGGGCTTCTGCGCTTATTCCGTGCCGCAACTTTGCATGATGTGCCGTATTGCGCTATTCCCCGTGCAACCGCAGATTACGATGACTGGCGGGAACGGGGAGTTCATGCCTATGTGCTTGGTGATGAGCGCGGGATTTCCTTCCGTGCTTTGCGAGCGCATTTGCAATCGTATCAACTTGACAAAGCCAATGAATCGCGGAGGTAAATATCGATGATTGTATCTATGAATAACGTTGTTGCGCATAAGGCGGTTGCCGCTTATATGGATAAGTCCAAGCAAGCGGGAGGGGAACCGGTCTGTGCCTTTATTTATGATCTGCGTGCTCTGCGGGAGCATGCCGAGCGATGTGTGAGGGAGCTTCCCGACGGATGCCAGCTGTTCTACGCAATGAAGGCGAATCCGGACGAGCAGTTTCTGAAGTGTTTGGCTCCTATTGTGCACGGCTTTGAGGCGGCTTCAATCGGTGAAATTCGCAAGGTTCGCAAAGTAGCACCACATATCCCTGTAATTTTTGGCGGTCCTGGGAAGAAAGATTCGGAGATTGCGGAGGCTCTTGATCGTAACGTGACTTTGCTTCATGCAGAGAGCATACATGAGCTGCGACGCATCTCTATGCTGGCAAGTGAGCGCGATATTGCTGCTTCCATTCTGTTGCGGGTGAACGTGCGTTCCGTTCTTCCAGAAGCGACACTGACGATGGCCGGACGGCCTACGCAATTCGGGATTGATGAAGCGGAGCTGCCTGACGCTATTCGGCTTGCACAATCGCTGCCGAATGTAGTTCTTGAAGGCTTCCATCTTCATTCGATTTCCAATAACCTAGACGCACGGCTTCATGCGTTGCTGATTGCAACCTATTGGCAACGTGTCAAGGATTGGAGCCGAACGTTCGGCCTCTCCATCAAGTATGTCAATGTCGGGGGAGGATTCGGCATTTCCTATACAGACCCGGATCGGCAATTTGAATGGCCTGTTTTTACGCACGAGCTGCAACAAGTGCTCGCTGAGCATCGTATGCCGGGCGTACAGCTGTTGTGTGAACCCGGGCGTTATATTGCCGCTGCTTGCGGTTATTACGCTGTTGAGGTGACGGATATCAAGCGCAATCACGGCAAAAACTTCGCCATCATTAGGGGAGGCTCCCATCATTTTCGACTTCCGGGCTCGTGGCAGCACAGCCATCCGTTCGAAATTATCCCTGTCGAGCATTGGCCCTATCCATTCCCCCGAACGGCGTTGTACGACAGCGAAATTACTGTGGCAGGGGAGCTGTGCACACCTAAGGATGTGCTCGCCAGAGAAGTGAAGGTAGACCGTCTGCGAATCGGTGATGTGCTGTTGTTTCAATTCGCGGGTGCATATGGTTGGACGATTTCCAGCCATGACTTCCTTAGTCACGCTCATCCGGAGCATATATACCTGGAAGACGATATGGATTAAAGGGGGGAGATTATGGAGTTATCACTAACTAGTCTTAAGATGCAAGCCAATACCAAACGAACCTTGGCAGCAACAAGCGAGGCAGAGGAACGGGTGAAGGCCGATCTGGTCAACGCATTGCTTGCAGAACAATTATTTGCAGAATGGGGACGGGGTGAGCTGTTATCCCCTGCGGAGTGGAACGAGTCGGTCTGCTCTCATTCCTTTCTGTCAGCTGCTGCGTTACGGTCCGTACCTAATACAAGTTCTTCGGAAAGCATGCTGTTTTATCGCTGGTGGATGGATGAGGAAGTTGAGCATTATTTGTTTTTTGCCGTGCAACCGGCAATCATTCAGCCTTACCGATATAGCGGCGGAGGGATCTACGAGGTGAAGTCGAATCCGGGTGGAGCGATGCGCAGCCTGGATGCTATTGATCTGATGGAGCGGATGATTGCCGTCATCCAAGGAACAGACACAGGAGATTACCCTGCGGCTTATTCCCGTATGTTGGATATGCTTCGGATTACAGTTCAGCAAACAGTGTGGTCACTGGAAGCACCGCAGCAGCAAGATTCAGCGCTTGCATTGCCTGCCGCTTCGTGCTTGCTGGAGCTGGAGCGTCGGGCATCATACCGCGATCGTCCGTTTCATCCCGTTGCCAAAGCCAAGCTCGGCTGGACACAAGAGGATTGCCAGGCATATAGCGTCGAGTTCGGTCAGCCGATGATGCTTCACTGGATGGCGGTGAAGCGGCAGTTCCTGCTGCAAAGTAGGGGATATAGTACTGAAGCCCAAGTGCTCGGTGTTGGGAAGGATACCCCGGCTGATATGCTACTCTCCGCTGATGATCGTGAGCGTGTTGCAGCGTCCATGGCACGGCGAGGGCTGACAGATGAGGCGTATGTGGCAATACCGGTTCATCCGTGGCAGATGGACCACGTCTTGCCGCAGGAGCTGCGCGTGGAATTAGAGGAAGGAGTATGTGTGCCATTGGATGTGACGGCTGGCGCCTATATCTCTACGTCATCCGCTCGGTCGTTGGCGCCGAAGGAGGGAGGGAATCAGCATGTGAAGCTTCCGCTCGGGATCGTCTCGCTTGGGGCGGTCCGTTATCTTCCCGCAGTCCATATGATCAATGGATTGCGCGGATCGCAGCTGCTGGAGCAGGCCAAGCAGCGAGATGCTGTGTTAGGGCAGCGGTTATATCTGTGCGATGAATCGAGCTGGTGGGCGTACATGCCCGATGACGAAAGTTGGTTTGCCGACCATCCCCGACATCTGTCTGCACTGATTCGTGAATATCCGTCTGCGTTGACCTCGGACCCTGCGATTCGTCTTATTCCGATGTCATCTCTAGCCGTGCTGACCGCTAATGAACGTGGACACGTGTTTGACGAATGGATGCAGATGCGGAAACTGGAAGCAACGGAAACATCTATTGTACAGCTTTTCAGGGAAGTATGCTCCTCTTTTTTTCAAATTACATTGCGTCTGTTCCGCTTAGGCTTGCTTCCGGAAATACATGGGCAGAACACGTTGCTTGTATGGAAGGAAGGTCACATCGAAGGGATTCTGCTCCGCGATCACGATACGGTGCGGCTCCATCTGCCGTGGCTGGAAGCCTGCGGGCTGAACGATCCGTGCTACATGATGAAGCCGGGCTATCCCAATTCGCTGTACAATGAAACACCGGAGAAGCTCCTGCTCTATTTGCAAACCTTGGGCATTCAGGTCAACCTGTACGCAATCCTAGAAACGGTGTCTCACTATTATCAGCTGGAAGAGTCACGGCTATGGGTTGTTATGCAGGAGAGTCTGGAGAGTGAGATCGTGCATGCACAATTACCGGATACTGCAATCCAACTGCTGAGGGATACTTTGTTCGAGAAGGAGACATGGCCATGGAAGCAGCTCATTCGGCCGCTTCTAGCGCAACAGGAGCCTCTATCGGGAAGCATGCCTGCAGGCATAGGTGAAGTTCCCAACCCGTTTCTATCTATGCCTAACAGAACTATAACCCGCTATGAAGTATGAACAACCGATGGAAAGTAAATTTTCGCTTGCTATGGGGCGGTCATTTTTTAGCTGTATTCAGTTCCATGGTCATTGCGCCTATGCTGCCGTTTTACATGGAGGAATTAGGAGCAGAGGATCAAGCCTCGGTGCTGCTGTGGAGCGGGTTGAGTCTGGCAGCGCCAGCCGTATCTGCGGCATTGACGGCACCGCTCTGGGGAAGATTAGGAGACCTTACAAGCCGCAAGTGGATGGTCGTACGGGCGCTTTTCGGGTCTTCCTTGGTGCTGGCAGCGATGGCTTTCGTGGATACACCTATGCAACTCTTTATTCTTCGCTTTCTTCAAGGCGCGCTTGGGGGTGTCGTTGATGCTGTAGGCGCTTTCGCCGCATCAGAGGCACAGAAGCAGGAGCAAGGGCGAGTACGGGGGAAGCTGGAGGGCGCATTGGCGGCCGGTTCGATGCTTGGCCCGCTGCTCGGGGGCATCGCATTCGGCACAATCGGCTTTCGCAGCTTGTTCGTCCTGTCGAGTATCCTGTTGGCGCTATGGACCGTGCTTAGTTATATCGGCTTGAAGGAAACGAGGCGAGAGACCATCGTAGCTGTCCAATCTGCCGGAATGGGCAAGCAATTCACATTGCTGCTGCGTGAGCGGAAGGTGATTCTGTTTTTAATAGCAGGAATCTTGGCCAACTTCGGCATCCATGGGTTGCTTACGGTGTTGCCGTTACATGTGAAGACGTACGTCGGGGATGCATCCGATACCGCTGTGTGGGTCGGTATCCTGCAAGCGATAAATTGGGCTGCGGTATGGTGTGCGTCATCATGGTGGGGAAGTAGGAATGATTCGTACCCGGTCGAACGCAATTTTATTATAGCCTCTGCCTTATGCGGGGTGGCAATCTTGCTTCAGGCATTCGCCCCGAGCATCTATTGGCTCGTTATATGGAGAGTGCTGCAAGGATTCGCGTCCAGTGCATTGGTGCAGTCTGTATTTCTAATTGTGACGCGCACTTCGTTAGCAGATCAACTGGGTTCTAGGATCGGCATGACAAGAAGTATATTATTCTTCGGTCAAATCGCAGGCCCTTTGGTGAGCGGGCTGTCAGGCAACAGCATCCATACCGCAATGCTATTTACCCTACATGGTTCTGTTATTATCACTAGCGGATTGCTCATCGGGTTATTCGTCAGAGGAAATAAGGCAAGCGAACGCATGCACAAACAACAAAAAAGGGAGGCAGGTTTATGAAATCGAATCATATGCATTTGAATCTGTTCGTCTTGAATACGGGCCATCATGAAGCATCATGGCGTCATCCTGACACAATGCCTGAGAAAATAACGGACATTGATTATTACATACAATTGGCGCAAATGGCTGAAAGCGCAAAGCTGGATTCACTGTTCATTGCGGATGCCCTCGTGCTGACTCCGGCTATCCAATACAAGATAGGAGCCGGACTTGAGCCGCTCACGATGCTGTCAGCACTTGCTGTTGCGACGGAGCGAATCGGACTCATTGGTACGGTGTCGACCACTTATAGCGAGCCTTATAATGTTGCGAGAATGTTCGCTTCCCTGGATTTCATTAGCCGGGGGCGGGTAGGCTGGAACAGCGTCACATCTGTCGGCGATATAACGGCAGTGAACTTCGGCAGAGATCAGCATCCCGAGCATGGGGACAGGTATGCAAGGGCACAGGAATATGTGCAGGTGCTGAAGGGATTGTGGGATTGCTGGCAGGACGACGCATTGCTCTATGACAAGCAAGCAGGGATCTACGCGGATTATGATCACAAAATCAGTCCGCTTCATCACCAAGGTCAATACTACTCTGTACAAGGCCCACTAAATATCCCCCGATCCCCGCAAGGCCATCCTGTACTCGTTCAGGCCGGTTCCTCCGATGCGGGCAAAGAACTGGCTGCCGAAACGGCTGAAGTCATATTCACCGCTCAGAACTCACTCGCATCTGCAAGAAGCTTCTATGCCGATGTGAAGCGAAGAATGGCGAAGTACGGAAGATCCCGTGATGAACTCAAAATATTGCCCGGATTTAGTCCGATTATCGGCGCTACCGAATCGGAAGCTCGGGAGAAGGAAGCTATGCTGAATGAACGGATTACGCCTGCTTTCGGTCTAATTCGTCTATCCAATTCTCTGGAAATTGATTTGTTCCAGTATCCGCTTGATGGGCCTGTGCCCTTGGAGGATTTACCGCCTGTCGATCAAGTGAAAGGTCAAAAGGCACGGTTCGAAATGCTTGTGGAGATGGTGCGAAACGAAAATTTGACCATCCGGCAGTTAATTGTCCGCACTGCAAGCGCAAGGGGGCATTATACGATTGCGGGAACTGCTAAGCAAATCGCGGATGTCATGGAAGAGTGGGTACTTACAGAAGCAGCGGACGGCTTCAATGTGATGCCGCCGTATTTCCCAGGAGGGTTGGAGGATTTCGTCAGTCAGGTGGTGCCTGAATTGCAGAATAGGGGATTGTTCCGAACCGAATATTCAGGCCGGACGCTGAGAGAGCATCTAGGCTTGAAGCGGCCTAGCGGGGTGCTTCAATCAGTCTGAACAAATAAGGCTGTCCCAAAAGTCATAAAATGACTTGGGGGCAGCTGCTTCTTAATTCGAGAACAATGGCTATGCTCTTCACGGGTTAGGGTATGGGTTCCGGCCGCTGTTGAACATCGTGTTCTGGTTATGAAATGAGTGAAGGGTGAGAACACGACGTTCAAGAGGCGGACGTAAACTCCTCCACCCATACCCTACCCTCGCGCTTTTTGTTCTTCTCTTCGAAGCTGCCCCCAAGTTTTGAATCCTTTGGAATATCCCTAATCGCAGGTCTCTTGGTGACAGCGGGTTGTCAGGCAACAGTATCCATACCGCAACGCTATTAACCCTACATGCTTCTGTTATCAACGGACATCAGTGACCATTACAAGGCGTATGAGGCGTGTTTGCCAATGTAACGGTCACGGATGACTGTAAGCGCTGAATGGACTGGTCAAAACGACGTTTTTTTGTCGCTAGTGGTCATCGGCGACCGTTAAAAATCAAAAATGCGTTTTTATTCCCTCTAATGGACACGAGTGACCGTCACAGAGTGAACTGGCTGGTTCAGTCACTCTTTCCGACCCCCAACGTTACTCTTCCCGCTCCGGATACTGTTGCTTACTCAAGTCCATTGCAGCAGTAGCAGATTTCATGCACGTAAGTAGTAACAAAATTCACTTAGAGATCAATGTCTGAAGTACAGTTTCCCGGCCAACAGATACCGTCCCTCTTCTGCAAAAAATCAATCGAAAATAGTGTTAATATGTAATTTTTTTGTCTTTATTGATATTCAATTATCGGAGTATTGGTGCTAAAATGAAAATATAGTTTATTACAAAAATAAAGAGGACGGTTACAAATGGAACTACTAGGGAAATTACTTGTTTTCACAATTTTATCTTCAATTCAGTATATTTCGATCATACTTGCTGGATTTAGTCTCTTTAGAATTAATTTTAAATGGTTCAAACCTCAGATCGCATTTGTATGTATTGCATTATCATATGTTTCGTTTACTATGAGAATTGAATCTTTTGCTCTTTATTCTCCGATAATCCAACTTATCATTTTAATAGTGTCCATGTGGTTATTGTTTAGAATTCAAATTTTCTATGCTGCAATTGTGTCTATTACAGGCTATCTAGTGTTTATAATATTAGATAGCGCAACATACTATATAGCACTTACTATTACAAATGAACTTAGGCTATTTACAATTCAAATGTATATTGTAGCTTTGATATCAGGTGTTCTTACAATGATTGTGTCAATGCTAATTTATCGGAAAAACTGGGGTTTCTCATTTGTCCCTCTCAATGAAGATAGTTATGTTAATTATCGACAAAAGGAAAATTTCCTATTGTTGTTTGTTATGATTGTATCAGCAATTGGCCTAATCTTTGTGTTTTACTTCTTCATCACTTTTAATACTATTGTTAGTTTTCTTGGAACCTTGGCATTCCTAATTTCGGCATTTTCAATTCTGCTTTTTCTTTTACACAGGAAAGAGTATAAAGAGGCATTGAAAAGAATGCCCATGTTAAAGGGAGTTTATTCCCACCAGCAATCAGAAGAAAAACAATCTGGGATTTGAGCTAACTTGATTCTCTTGTCCTGAATGTGGAGAAGATTTGTTTTTTTTTCGTTGGAAAACAGGCGTATTATGTATTATACGAAGGATGCCGCTTATCAGCACCTGCTGAATCTCGAGGAAGTACTGGACATGCTGTCCCCGGAAGGATTTGAGAAGCTGGAGAAGCTTTTGCCAAGAAGACGGGATGTCTCGTTATCCGATCCAGATGAGTGGGAATAACAGGGTGTTCAACTTATTGTTGACACCCTGTTATTAAAATTTCGAGTTAAACTGATTCCGTACAGCCTATCACATAGGTTACTTCTTCAATTGCTTCGCAGTCGCTTCCATTTCCTCAATGATCGATTCGAATACGCTCATCGCTTCCTCGATCGGCTTCGGAGAGGACATGTCGACGCCTGCCTTCTTCAGAATGTTGATCGAGAAGTCACTGCCGCCGCTCTCCAGGAAGCCAAGGTAGCGGTCTACTGCCGGCTGGCCTTCCTCCAGAATTTGCTTCGAGAAACTTGTAGCTGCGGAGAAGCCAGTCGCATACTTGTACACATAGAAGCTCGTATAGAAGTGCGGAATACGCGCCCATTCCATTGCAATATCTTCATCGACGACCATTCCGTCCCCGTGGTACTTCTTATTCAATGCATAATAGGTATCGCTCAATAGCTGCGGTGTTAGTGCTTCCCCTTCATCAGCCTTCTCGTGAATGATCTTCTCGAATTCGGCGAACATCGTCTGTCGGAAGACGGTCGTACGGAACTGATCGGCGTAGTAGGTGAGCAGGTACATCTTGCTCTTAGGATCATCGGTATGCTCCAGCATATAATCCATGAGCAATGCCTCATTGAGCGTCGAAGCTACCTCTGCGAGGAAGATCGTGTACTGTGCGTCGCGGTACGGCAGATTCGTATCAGACAAGTATGAATGCATCGCATGGCCCATCTCATGCGCCAATGTGAACATACTGTTCAGATTGTCCTTATGGTTGAGCAGTACATAAGGGTGAGTGCCATATGCGCCCCAGCTGTATGCTCCGCTGCGCTTGCCTTCATTCTCATAAATATCAATCCAGCCTTCCTCGAAGCTGCCTTCCAGCACCTTCAAGTATTCCTCACCGAGCGGTTTCAGACTGTCTAACACTTTCTGCTGCGCTTCCTTGTAAGGGATTGTCATCTTGGCTTCTTCTACAAGCGGTGCGAACAGATCATACATATGCAGTTCATCAACGCCTAGCATGCTCTGACGCAGCTTCATGTAGCGCTGCAAGAGCGGTAGATGATGGTGAATCGTATCAATCAGATTCGTATACACATCCATTGAAATATTATCGCCGTACAAGGACATTTCCAAGGCAGACGGATAATTCCGCACTTTGGCATAGAATAGATTTTTGGTTACGTTCGCATTCAAGGTAGAGGCAAGCGTATTCTTCTGCTTGGCATACGTACCGTACATCGCTTGGAATGCGCGTTGGCGGACATCGCGGTCTTCACTCTCAAGAAATTGTATGTACGATCCATGCGTCAGCTCGCGCTCCTCCCCGATCTCATCACGCACCTTCGGGAATTTCATATCTGCATTGTTGATCATGCCGAATATCGTGCCTGGCGCTTGCGACAAGTTGCCTACCTGAGCCATTAGAGCCTCTTGTTCCTTGGGCAGCACATGCGGCTTCTGACGGAGCATCTCCTCCAAGGTGAACGTATAAGCGGATAGCGCAGGATCTTGAATGAATCCCTTTAACGTCTCATCAGGCAGTGCTAATATTTCCGGGGTAATAAAAGACAATGCTTCGCTGACTTCTACGCTGAGCTTCTTGGCCTTCTCAGATAAGGACATAGCAGCAGTGTCTGCCGTATCCTCATGATGCTTCATATTGGCATACACATACAGGCGCTCGGTATGCAGCGAGATGTCATCCTCAAGCTCGAAGCAAGCTTTCACGCTTGCTGCATCTTTCAACGTGCCTTGATAATCGGCGATTTGGTCCAGCTGCTTCTTGACGATGGCATATTCCTGATCCCATTCCTGCTGGTTTGCGAATAGATCCTCCAGCTTCCAACGATGCTCTGTCGGCACCTCTGATCGTTTGGTAACTTGGTTGCTTGTCTGGCTCATCGAACTCCTCCCATCGCTTTGACGAATCGACCGGCTGTCGAAGCCTTCATAGCTTCCTCCGGTTAAGTAGTTGCCGGTCTCGCGGTCTGCGAATATACCGGATGCTTGCATTGATGTAGCGAACAGAGCCGCCACGCACAAACCCACGGCAACTCGAGTTCCAGCCTTACTCATGGAAACACCCCTTCAATCCGAGGATTGTTTTCCATAGTATGGCTCTCTCTAATGCTTATTATAGCGTGAATGCAGTGCTGAATTCAAAAAATACGGAGTTAAGAAAAAGAGGTAAGGAATGCAGCGACCAATGTGCCGAACGAAATAAGCACAAGTATAAGCGCTATGATCGCTAATGGTCGGCGAAGCGGCTCTGGGATTTGGTCTTTCTTCAGGATGATCGCGAAGGCAAATCCGAAGGAAGCCAGCAAAAAGATAAATAGTGAGGACCAGTCTTGCATGGCGAAGGTCTCCTTTCTCTGGTATTAAACCTCTCGAATCTTGGCGAGAATTTCTTCGCGTTCCTCCGGTGTTCCTTGGTAGTGCGCTGGAGCGAAGCGTTGCTCAGCCCAATGCATGAGCTCTGGACGGCTAAGGAACGTATGGGCCTCTTCGCCCCATTGATCGGAAATTTCCCGTACGATAATTTGTCTGCCGTGAACTTCAATGTTCAACATATTCCACTTGTCTGTTTTGTAAATCTGCACTTTTTTGATCATCTGTTATGCCCTCCGTTCCGAATTTGCGTGTACCGGTCAGGTTCAAGCCTGCCATTTCGCTCTATTATAGCATGTCTGTTCCGTTCTACGAAGCGATATAGAGAGTGGATTGTTGAAATGCATAGGTCTGTGATAATATGGTAATGTAAGCTTTGCTCGCATAGGCGGCATCGCTTGAGATGAGTGGAGAAGAGATGAGATGAGGAGAGTGTAGAGTATGAATGATGTTCACGGTAAGGAACAGCCGCGGTATGAGCAAGCGGGAACAGCGATGACCTGCCGCTCCTATGCGGAGTACGCCGCGATGTTTGATCTGGTCGAGGACAGTGCAGCGCTGCAAGGACCGGTGCTGGATGTAGCAGGCGGGGCGTCGTCCTTCACGGCACAATTATGTGATGCAGGAGTGGACGCTGTCGCAGCTGATCCGCGTTATGCGCTGCCGCCGGAACAGATGCTGCGTGAAGCGGAGGAAGAGATTCGCACATCGACAGCGAAGCTGGAAGCAGTGCAGGAGCACTTCGAATGGTCCTATTACGGTACGTTGCAGCATCATGAGCGGATGCGTCAGGAAAGCTTGAAGCGGTTCATTCGCCATTATCGGTTTGCAGCTCGTACGGAAGTTTATTTGCCGGCAAGCTTGCCCAATTTGCCATTCGCCGACAATCGATTTGCCCTTGTCGTATGCAGTCATTTTCTATTCTTATATGGGGATCCTTTCACTGTTGAATTCCACGAGCAGGCGCTTCGTGAATTGATTCGAGTATGCCGTTCTGGAGGCGAAGTACACGTGTATCCTCTCATAAGCTTGCCGCACTTCCATGCCTATCCCGGATTGGATGAGCTGCTTGAGCGATTGCTGCAGGATGAGGTTGAGGTGTCTCGCGTTCGATCTAGACTGCCCTTTATTCTAGGATCGGAGACACAGCTAGTGCTGAGGAAGAAAGCTGGAAGCGATATCCGATAATTGTCTACCTATAGAACAGGCAGTCTGATTCGCAAGTTGCGAAGTACAGGCTGCCTGTTTGCTGTGTGTGTGATTCGATTCGTTAGGATTCGTTACGCCTGAACCAATGCACGGTGAAGAAGCCGATGCTGGCTGCCAGTGACAATACAATCGCAGCCACATACAATGTCTGAGCATTGATGCTGTCATATACCCATCCGCCGACTGTTCCGCTGATTAGTCCAGCTCCCCCAATCCAAGTGACAGTGAATACAGCCATACCGGTTGATTTATACTGGTCCGGCACAATCTGTTGCAAGTAGCGAAGGGCGGTGAACAGGAACATGCCGAACGTCATGCCGTGCATGAGCTGCACGAACGCAATGCCGACCGGTGATGAAACTGTGAAGGTCAGCAAGAAGCGGATGCAGTACAGAATGCCGACAATACCTAGGAGTGGCAGCTCCTTGATCTTGTGCCCGTATTTGCTTAGCAAGAAGAAAACTGGAACTTCACTGCTAGATGCGAATGTCCATGCGAGACCGACGATGAAGTTACTTGCCCCGCGCTCCTGCATATACAAGCCGAGAAAGCCGTCATTCATCCGGTGTCCGAGCATAAGGACGAACACAAGCGCAAGGAACATCAGAAATTTGCGAGATGTCAACACCGGGAAGATACCGGAGAAATCCATTTTACTCATTGTGCCTTTCCGTTCCTGCAATGGCACGCACAGGATTATACTGGCAACAATAGTCGCGAACATTAGATAGACCGTCCATTCCGCCCCAGTCAAGCCGAGCAGCCAGCCGAACAGCAAGCTGGAGGAGGCGAAGCCGACCGATCCCCACATCCGGAAGGAAGCGTAGCTCTTCTTCGTATTGCGGATCGTCAGCAAGATTTGACTGTCATTCAACGGGTTCATTGGCGTCTGGAAAAAATAAAAGAACAGCATAATGACGGTAAGCATAGCGAATGAGCTGTGATAAATGATGCCAATTACCATGACAAACTGCCCTGCCAGACAGATTAACAATATTTTCTTGATCGTATTGAATCGGTCACTGATGACACCCCAGAACAAATTGGCGAATATGCCGGCCAAGGGACCGATGGAATACAACGTTCCGATCTCCAGCTTGGAGTACCCTTGCGATTCGAAATAGAGGGGAAGCTGGGATATAATGAGCGCCATCGTCATATAGAAGCTGAAGGAGAAAGCCTTCATATTTAGAAAGTTGCGGTTTTGCGCCGCATCAACCGATTGTGCGATTTGATTATCTTGCTCTTGCTGCATTGTTCTCTCCACTCTTTCTTTGTCTGATTCCGTATAGTGTTTGTTAATCTCCAAGATTTTTCTCTCTCGTGTTGCAGTCAGCGCTTGTTTAGTTACCCTTGTCCCTTGACGGTGTTCCGGGAGAACCGGAGAACCCGCTGATGCTTACGTACAATTATAGTCGCAACAACCAGCTCAGCTACGACGCCCATTGATTGACCCGCTGCGCCTATGACAGCGTTCCATGAAGGGGTGAGTGCAACAAGCACGACAAGAATGGTAACAGTTGTAACAATGTTCGCGGATTGTGACCAGACCATGGCCCGAGTTTGTCCAATCAGCATTAACCGCCCGTTCATATAATCCAGCCACGGAAAGGCAATCGACAATAGGATGAATACGCGGATCGCTTGAATCGTTCCTTCCAGCAGCTCGCCCTTTGCCCCGAGAACGGCTTCGATAAATCCGTTGCCGAACGGGGTGAAGCCGAGCAATGCCAGCAACACTGCCGGAATTAGGCTTAGCGTGGCAACGAATCGCTTGACCAGAGCAGCATCTGAATGAAAAAAGTTAAGCACTAGCTGGTGAACATAGGAGAAGAAGCTGTTCACGAGATGCAGTACGCTTAACGCTAATGCGAAGGAGGCGACTGCGAGTGTGAAATCTGCGGTTTTCCCTAGCATAATGTTAACCGCGGGTCCGACTAGTACTGAGATGAATGCCGACAGAACGAACGGTCTGTAAAAGCGCAATATCGGCTTGGCATTGCGAACTGGATGCTCCTCTAGCTGTTCAGGGAGCTTGCGTGCCAGCGTACGCCCTTCCCAGAATGCAACAGCAGCTTCGATCGCCATACCGCATAGGAATATAATCGCGCCTGCCTGTCCCGTTTGCACAAGGTCATTCATGAGCAGGAATTGTGCCAGCAGGAACATGGCTGTTAGACGCACAATCATCCCGATCGTCAGCCATTTGGTCCGCATGTTCGTAATAATAATGCCATGATACAAGCAGCGTATGCCCGAGAACAGCGTCACGAACATAAGGATGCGGAAGGCATCTACGGTTTGCCCGATGAGCTGCTCCTCTACGCCGAATACATGGCGGAAGATGAGGCTGCCGAGCGGTGTATAAGCAGCGGTTGCTCCGATGATCATCAGGATGGCCAATGTACCGAAGGTAACTGCCGACATCGCACGGAAGGAAACCTTGTCCCGCACAAGCGCGGAGCAGGTTTGCCTAAGGAGGACGGCTGGTTTCTCAATAATCCCCATTAAGCTTAATCCAATGGCGTATGACGCGATAATTGGCGCCGGATTATCCGCTCGCGCCAAGGTACCGTTAATGATGACATGAGAGATCGTGACGAGACTTGCGGATATGCCCAACGGCAGAAAAAAAGCGGCCATACGGCCTGCGGTGATGTGTTGCATTCGATCTTGGCTCATATCAGCACCCCTTAATGCTATAGTATATCATGTTTCTCGCTGAACGGATGGGGGGAAAATTTGAAATGTTTTCACTGGTGTGGGACCATTCTGTCATGGTACATTATTCGTAAGGATAAGCCGGATACGGCTTGCGGCGGCATACTTCGATTGAGGCAGAGAAGGTAGGTTTTCTATTAATGGCTAGCAGATACAGGTTTGAATGGAACGAGAGACTGGGGATACGGCTGCCGGTCATGGAACGGGAATTTGAGGCGCTGTCTCCAACTGAACAAGAGGACATGCTCGGTCAATGGGAGCAGATTCGGGGGCGTATTCCGGATCGCATTCGCGAGCTGGAGCAGCGTATTAACCGCAAGCAGGAGGAGCTGGGCAAGGAATCTGACTTCGCAAGATCATGTGCATTGAATAGCGATATCGCTGAGCTTGCTTCTCGCATTAACGACCTGCAGATTTGGTATCGGGTCAATCAAGAGCTCGAAGTCGGGCGAAATGGGAAATCGCATCAATAGCCAATTTATATTATAATGAAACAGCCGGAATCATTATGGTCACATACGGATGAATCGTATAGCTGTTTCACTAAGGAGGGTGCGGAATGGAGCAACAAATCATCATACAAGCGGCGATACAATTATTCAATCGGGAGCCGGTGCAGACATTGGCGCCTGAGCACGAATGGGATGAGCAACTCGGTGGGAAGCTCCAATCCTTGGAGCCGGGAACAAGCGCGCATGCACGCGCGTTAAAGTCAGGGCTGCTGTTGTGGAATGATCAGTTGATGGAATCGCACACGATTTCCCAATCGATTGACACGCAGGAAGGAAGCTATTGGCACGGCATTATGCATCGGATGGAACCGGATTACAGTAACGCGAAGTATTGGTTTGCTCGCACGGGCAATCATGCTCTCCATCATTCCTTGCTGCAAGTAACACATGCGGTCTTAGAGCAGAACAAGGATGAATGGCTGCGGACCATTGACGAGCTTTCCGATAAGAAGGCGGCACATCGCCGTGCTTGCTTAGCGATTGCAGATTGGGCCAGCTGGGATGCTGCGGCATATGTCGACCTGGTAGAAGCGCAGCCGCATGTGGACGATGAGGCAAGCGAACGTCTATTGCGATTGATTCAGCGCACAGAGCTGGCGCTGCTGTTGGATCATTCCTATTACGCGGAATACGGGGGAAGGTTATTTGAATCGCTTGTTCAGCACCAATCAAGCGCCGAGTAACTCGCTCACATTGATGCTGCGCATGTACCGCTCCGTTCTGCCTGAGGTTGACCGACAGGTGGCGTATTGGCAGGAGGCGGCAGAAAGTATTCCGGATGCGGAATTGCGCAGACAGGCGAATGCCAGCATACGCGACAAGAAGTTCCATTGCCAGGGTGGGGCGGTATATGCGACATTGCGGCCGGAGCAAGCACATGTGCTGATTCCGCTTATTGTCGCCTTCCAAACAATTAGTGATTATTTGGACAATTTGTGCGATCGCAGCACATCTATGGACCCTGAAGATTTCCGGAGCTTGCACCAATCGATGCTCGATGCGATTGATCCAGGTGCGTCGGTGCACGATTATTATCGGCACCGAGTCGAACAAGACGACGACGGCTACTTGCAGCAGCTAGTGCGCACGTGTCAATCCTGTATATGCATGTTGCCCTCTTATTCGCTCGTGCTGGATAAGCTCCGGGAATGGGTTGGGCTGTATGCAGATTTGCAGGTGTACAAGCATATTCGGCAGGAGGCAAGACTTCCGTCATTGCTCAGCTGGTTCGATGAGCGGAAGGAGCCAGGTACAGCGCTGTATTGGAACGAATTTGCTGCCGCTACAGGCTCCACGTTAGGGATGTTCACGCTGTTCGCGCTTGCTACAGATAAGCATCTGGAAGCAGACACGGTGAATCGGGCTGCCGAAGCTTATTTTCCATACATAAATGGGCTACATATTCTGCTTGATTACTTGATCGATCAGGCGGAGGATGAAGCGGGCGGGGACTTGAACTTCTGCAGCTATTACGAGAACAGCGAGGATACCGTTGCGCGTATTCAATGGTTTACCGAGCACGCGCGTATGCATGCGTTAGGACTAATTGATCCTGCCTTTCACAGTATGGTAGTAGAAGGACTGCTGGCCTTATACTTGTCTGATCCGAAGGTAGGTAAGCAGAGTCATGTGCGTCATATTTCGAGAAGATTGATGAAGCGCAGTCCACTTGTGCGACTGTTCTTCTGGGGCAATAGTGTTTGGATTCGATACAAAACTGACAGGAGGAAGAATGGATGACAGTACAATCAATTGCTGTATTAACGAGTGGAGGCGATTCTCAAGGGATGAATGCAGCTGTGCGGGCGGTCGTGCGCAGTGCCTTGTATCACGGCTTGGAGGTTCATGCAGTACAGCGCGGATATCTGGGCTTGATTTCCGATGATATTCGGCCGATGGATCTTCGCAGTGTAGGGGATATTATTCAACGAGGCGGTACGATATTGCAGACAGCGCGCTGCAAGGAGTTTATGACAGAGGAAGGTCAGCGCAAGGGCGCGGACAACCTGCGCAAGCGCGGGATTGATGGCGTAGTCGTCATCGGCGGGGACGGTTCGTATCAAGGGGCGAGCAAGCTTAGTGCGCAAGGTATTCGCACAATGGCGCTTCCTGGAACGATTGACAACGACATTCCATTCACCGATTATACGATTGGATTCGATACGGCTGTCAGCATCGTTGTGGACGCTATCAACAAGCTGCGTGATACGATGACATCGCATGAGCGCGCTTCTATTGTGGAGGTTATGGGTCGTCACTGCGGCGATATTGCTCTGTATGCCGGACTGGCGAGCGGTGCGGAAGCGATCCTCGTACCGGAAGTGCCGTATGACATGGATCAAATTGCTTCGCGTATGAAGGATAACTTCGAGCACGGCAAGCGCCACAGCATTATCGTCGTAGCAGAAGGCGTGGGCAAAGGTGATGATATCGCTCATGAACTTACTGCACGTACCGATATGGACCCGCGGGTTACTGTCCTCGGTCATATTCAGCGCGGCGGCTCCCCAACGCACAATGATCGTATCTTAGCCAGCAGACTCGGAGATCAGGCTGTTCGGAGACTGATTGAGGGGGATTCCGGCAAGGCGCTTGGCATTATGAAGGGTGAGATGACGGCGACACCGATCGATCAAGTGATCGGGACGAAGAAGCCATTTAACAAGGAATTGTACGATCTGACATTGCGGCTGTCCCAATAAGCCTCAATTCGATGCATACACGCAACCATGAATCTCGAAGGAGTGAACGTTGATGATTAGCGAACAACTGCTGAAGCAATTGAATGAACAGATGAATTATGAATTCTACTCCGCGCAAGTTTACTTGGCGATGGGGGCTTACTGTGCAGAAGAGAACTACGATGGTTTCTCTAATTTCTTCCTAGTGCAAGCAGAGGAAGAACGGTTTCATGCTATGAAGATATTCCGTTATATCGATGCATTAGGCAAACGAGCCATTATTACCGGTATGGACCACCCGAATAATGACTTTGAATCCGTGCTTCAAGCGTTCGAGCACGGCTACAGCCATGAGCAGGAAGTAACACGGAGATTTTATCACATGTCTGACATTGCCTATAATGAGCGTGAGCATGCGACTATCCACTTCTTGAAATGGTTTATTGACGAGCAAGTGGAAGAGGAAGCGCTGTTCGACGGCCTGATCCAGAAGCTGAAGCGGATCGAGAAGGACAGCAATGCGTTCTTCATGCTGGATGCGGAACTCGCGGGACGCAGCTTCACACCTCCGGCGGAGGGGTAGGAGCATAGTCGGGGAGAACAACGAAGTGTGATTGAGCATAAGCAGCAAAAAAAGGTGTTCCAAAGTCGACGTTCGTCCACTTTGTGACGCCTTTTTTGTTCGTTGGGTTACAATGGCGCTGTGGACCATCACTGTGGAGGTCGCGACTAACCTAGATGTCACTGTCAGTAGACGGACCAGCGCTAGCCCGGCGCGGTACTTCCTGCGATCGAGTCGCGCCAACGCTGGTCGGTGCGGTAATTCCTACGATCCTGCAGGCTTTTCCGCCCAAACCTACCTTGTAGTGGCGAATGCCTGCGGATATACATCCTTTTGTAGCGCAGACCGCCTGAACGGGCGAACTTCCGAATACAAGGATGCACATTCCTCTAGGTTCCCTAAGCTAACGGACATTGAAATGAGCGGTTCCAGCTAATAAGAAAAATCGCGTTACCCGTCACAGCCGTCTATCGCCGCTATCGCAAGACAGACCGCAGAGGAGGAGGGGGCGGCGCATCATCCGGCTCCACTCATCGTGACAGTGTTCTTCCAACGATGAGTCTAATTGAGGTGCGAGCAGCGCTCCAAGTTGCGCATTCGTGCATTTAGGGTAGCACTTCCATTAATTATGGGTAGCAAAGTCACTAATTTCCCTCGTGAGCCGGGTAAAATGCGTGATTATTTACCCAACTACCGTTAATCGGGAAGCTGGCTTCCACTATTATAGGTAGTTGGGTAATAAATAGCTCGAATTCGGTGAAAATGCACGATTTTATTTACTTTCCTACCCTAAATTTAAGGTAGTAGTAAATAAATCGCACTCATGTGGCAAACGGATGGCAGCGGGGTGATGGCGGCACGGGTTGGTAATATGAGGAGAAAACGAGACAATTGACAAAGACCGCAAGACCGCAAGACCGCAAGACCGCAAGACCGCAAGACCGCAAGACCGCAAGACCGCAAGACCGCAAGACCGCACAAACATCATACGTTCCAAACTGTGAGTGAAGCACACTCCGTCTTTCCGTTCTGCAAGGGGACTCCCGACTATTCGTTGGACACGTTCCGTGCATTCGGGTGGCGGAGTTTTTTTAATGCTGATGAAAGAGAAAGAGATGAGCCATGCCCCCGTTTGTTAAGAAAAGGTGTTCCGCCTAGTATTGCACGCTAGAAGGAACACCTTGGTCGTCGTATTAATTTGTAGTATTTGGGTCCAGATCGTAATCGACGCCTGGCGTGTATCTGTTCGATGAGTTCCATAGTAGAAATTCGTGAATGTCTTGCTCTTGCATCGCCCGAATTTGGGCTTCCACTTCGTTCTTCCCGTATGGGATATAGCCAGGTATCCAGCTTGCGGTAAAGTCCTGTATCCACGGACGGATGACCGGCTTGAGCTCGCCGATTTCCTCCAGCTTCTCGTGTGTATCTTCCATCGCGCCATAGATCGTCTCGTATGGACTGGCGTCGGGCACCTTCTGATCGTACCAGCCTGTGCTGTAGTGGCTTGGATAGACCATCGGACTAATAACATCTACATATTGCGATATCTTGTTGAAGTCTTGCCCGATACCTTCGGCTGCAGGGACGGATGCGGCATAGCCGAAGATGTCGACGGATACGCGAACGCCTAGTGGCGTGAGCTCTTCCCTAGCATATTGGACGAAGTCCGCTACGGCTTCGATTCTCTTGCGTTCATCCTGCTTGTAGGTCAGCTTGTCGGCTCGGGTCTCGAATCCCTCAGGAAAGCGAACGTAATCGAATTGAATTTCCTTGAAACCATAAGCCGCTGCTTCCTTGGCTACTTCGATATTGTAGTCCCACACTTCCTTCACATACGGATTGACGAAGCTATCGGGATTATGCGGCTTGCCGTTGTCCCAGACAGAACCGTCTGGACGCAAGAATGACCATTCCGGCTTCTTCTTGGCTATGATCGTATCTTTGAAGACGACGACTCTGGCGATAGGGTATATGTCATGATCATCTAATGTATCCATAAGTGCAGGCATATCGCGAATGATGTTAGTAGTTGTACCCATCTCCTGCAGCATCGGGTTCTCCGAAGGGTACGTGATATTCCCAAAGTCGTCCTTGACGTCAATAACCATAGCATTCAATTCTGTCTCGTCAACCAAGTTAAGTAATGATTCCATTCTGGCACCAGCCGCACTGTGTGCGGTCACGAATATGCCTTTGACAACGGGGGCTTCGTCACGTTGGGGATCAAGCTTAACGAACAGGTCCGATTCATCTTTCCCTTCAGTCGCTCCCCCGCTTGATTCAGAACCGTTCCCATCAAGAACAGGGTTGCCGGCATTCCCATCGGGCAGTTGCGCAACAATGGCGTGTTTGGAATCCAGGGTGGCTTGAACAAGCTGTTCGAAGCTTGCGTCGGGTTGAGCTTCTTCTACATTCCCCAGTAACATCAGCAGTGAAGCGAGTAAGATGTCCATAAGTCGTCTCCTTTTGTAGTGGACGATGGCATATCATCGTCCATTCTCTCTCTGACAGTCACGCATCAAGCAAACGCCTGTTATGGATGTGTACGCATCCGGCCAAGCTTCTATGCGCTGACAGAATGTTGTCCTGCAGGTTTATGAGAGGCAACCACAGGGTATGATGTTAAGTTTATTATACCGGACATCCTCCGACTTGAACATTGGAAATTATGACGTTATTCTACATTTCCTGCGAGCCGCACATTCTCCATGCATCTAACAAAGAAGGACGCCCGCTAATGCAGCAGGGCGTCCTTCTGATGTTCGGCGATACTGTACTGGACGATCTCCAGTGCGCCTTCTGTATCAAGTTTATCCATGCCGTCCCGCAGGACGATCGTTGACTCCAGCTCGACTTCCGTTAAGAACGGATACAAGTCTGGAGTGAAGCTCTTGACGATCCTGGCCAATTTAACTGCTTCCGGTTCCATAGCTATCACCCTTCCAATTGGTATTGTGACCTTTGGAAAAAGCAAAAAAGCTCGTTCTCGAGAGTAAAGCGGTTAAACACCAGAACTATTCACTATCGAATACGTAACTCATTATACCATAGAAATCGCTTTTGTCAGACCCTATTTTTTTCCCGAAATTTCGTACGGTGTTAGTCACGGTTCCACCTCCGCTTGATTTATGCTCTAACGGAAAGTGACGACTCTTACAAGCAGATTATCCGAGATTATAAATTTTAACGGAAATGAGCGACCTTTAGTGCTATGAAATGGCTGAAATGACCGTTATTTTGCTCTGTAAGCATCCCGGAGTTCCGTTAGAATCCAGAATGGTCTACTATTAGGCAAATAGTGTCGCTCATTTCCGTTAGCGGAAAGTCGGGAGCAGGTGTACACGGGTGGTATTTTCGTTAGCGGAAAGTCGGGTGCAGGTACACGGATGGCATTTCCGTTTGCGAAAAGACGGGGAGCAGGTGTATAAGGGATGGCATTCCCGCTTGTGGTGATACTATAAGCAGTCACTCGGACTTGTCGATTGTGTGAAGGTATCCGCCGCCCAGCCTCTGACATGTATCGATAGCATGGGTGCCAGCGCATTAGTCAACCCGCCGAAGATCAGCGATTGCGCTTATTCCGGTTCCAGCACTGAGAATAACGGTGCAGCAGAGCGGAATTGTGCGCAATATTCGAAGGTTCTCCTTCATGTCACTGGAATTCCTTGCATGCCCCGTGTTATACTTATATAAATTATCTGTTGTGCGGCATAATCGTAAGTAACGACTAGCTCCGGTGATGGAGCTTTTCTGATGAATAGCGGCCGGCAGGCGGAACCTGCCGCAGGCGATGAGCGCCGTGCGAAAGATGATACTACATGTTCAAATATAGAGGGAACATATGATTCCCGGAAGGAAAAGGAGTAGGACCCATATTGAAAACATTTCAAGAGTTAGAACTCGAACCCAAAGTGCTCAAGGCGATTACGGAGCTCGGATTTGAGGAAACAACACCCATTCAGGAGAAAGCGATTCCTATCGCAATGTCAGGCCGGGATTTGATCGGTCAGGCACAAACAGGTACAGGCAAAACAGCAGCATTCGGCATCCCGCTGATCAATAAAATTCCAACTTCGGAAGATCGTATCGTCTCCCTGATCATGGCCCCGACACGAGAATTGGCGATCCAAGTAGCAGAGGAGATTGGCAAGCTGTCCAGATTCAAGGGATTGCGTTCACTTCCTATCTATGGCGGTCAAGATATCGGCAAGCAAATTCGTGCGCTGAAGAAGCGTCCTCAGATTATTATCGGCACGCCTGGCCGATTGCTGGATCACATTAATCGGAAGACCATTCGCTTAGACTATGTTCAGAATGTCATCCTGGACGAAGCTGATGAGATGCTGGACATGGGATTCATGGACGATATTACTTCGATACTGAAGCTTATACCGGAAGAAAGACAGACGATGCTGTTCAGCGCAACGATGCCGCCGAACATTCAGAAGCTTGCGCAGCAGTTCCTGCGCAACCCTGAGCATGTGTCCGTCGTACCGAAGCAAGTTAGCGCGCCGCTCATCAACCAAGCGTATATTGAAGTGCATGAGCGTCAGAAGTTCGAAGGGTTGTGCAGATTGATCGATATGGAAGCGCCGGAGCTTGCCATTATCTTCGGGCGTACGAAGCGCCGCGTGGACGAGCTGAGCGAAGCGCTGCAGAAGCGCGGTTATTCCGCAGAAGGTCTGCACGGCGACCTGTCCCAGAATCAACGCGACATGGTTATGCGGAAATTCAGAGACGGCAGCATCGATGTGCTGGTAGCAACAGACGTTGCTGCACGCGGTCTCGATGTGTCCGGTGTCACACATGTCATTAACTTTGATCTGCCGCAAGACCCAGAGAGCTATGTACACCGCATTGGACGTACTGGACGTGCAGGCAAGGAAGGTGTCGCATGGACGTTCGTCACACCGCGTGAGATTGATCATCTGCACTTCATCGAGAAGGTAACCAAGCATCGGATCATGAAGAAGCCGCTGCCAAGCGTTGCCGAAGCGATGGAAGGCAAGCAGAAGATTATGGCTGAGCGCATTTTGGAAGTAGTACAAAGTGATAATTATCAGGAATACAAGGGCTTGTCTATACAGCTGCTTGAACAGTATGATTCCGTTCATCTTGTGTCGGCAGCGCTGAAGTTGCTTACAGGCGAACAGAATGAAATTGATGTTCAGCTGACTCCGGAAGACCCGATTCGCAAGAAGCGCAAGCCAGAATTCCGCGGCGGCAATCGTCGGTATGGCGGAGGAGGCTATGGCGGCAATCGCGGCAACAAGTCAGGCAACAATCGAGGCTATCGCGGAGATGGACGAGGCGGACGGAATGATCGCGGCGACCGTGGAAGCCGTTATGCGAAGAGTGGAAGCGGCAACCGGTACGGTGCTAGTGACTCTTATTCGAAAGAATCAAATTACCGCTAAGTAGAAGACAGCCGGTTTCGCCGTTGAAACTACGGTGCAACCGGCATTTTTTCGGATATATGCGTTATGGAACTAACTAAGAGTGCGTAAGGAAGAAGAGTAAGCTGCGAAGGTTGGCATCGCTTTCGCGGGTACAAAAGCGAAGGAGTGGCTGTCTATGGAAATGAATGGATTTATGGGTGGGTTATACCGCATTACAGAATGGATTATGCGATTCTCTGTTACGAATGTGCTGTGGGTGATTTGTTCGGCTCCTTTCTTCTTCTTCGGATTGAGCTTGCTGACAGCTGAGAATACAGATCAAATTCGCAGTGTGATCATTCTAATGGCTGCCGTAGCTCCATTTACTTTTTTTCCGGCGACTACTGCCATGTTTAGTGTTGTTCGCAAGTGGATTATGGGACAAGAGGATGCGCCGTTGCTGCGCACGTACTTCCGCGGCTTCAAGGAAAACTATGTGCAAAGTCTGATTGGCGGTTTGCTGTATACCGTGATATATGCTGTTATGATCTTGAATTTTCAATTTTATAGCGATCAATCGAACTTATCTGGCATTCTGGCCATTATGTTCCTCGTATTTATGGTCGTGCTTGGCATATCTGCCTTTCACTTTTTTTCCATGCTGTCACACATGTATATGTCAACGATCCAAATTCTCAAAAACTCTGTGTTAATTACGATCGGACGACCGCTTACTTCCATCATGCTTGCGTTGTCAGCAGGGGCCGTGTTATACATCAGTTTTTACCAATTCCCATTCCTCATTCCATTCTTCATGGGTAGCCTGATTGCCTATATGGCATTTTGGTACTTTTACAGAGTTTATCAGAAGGCGCTTGATATTCAGAAGCAGAAGGAAGAAGAGGAAGCGAGCGTGGATGAAGAAGACCAAGATATGCTCGACCGAGCTGAATCGGAACTGACGGAAGAGTCTTCTAAGAAGTAGGTTCGACGAGAACCGTTATATATTTCATCTTAGCTAAGCGTTTACTTTTAAGGGTGAGCGGTCTATAATAGGTGTAAGTGAAATCGAGGAAACCAGACTCCGCGAAGCGACTTGACTTAGCTCCAGAGCGATGTGTCGCTTTCGTGGGTACAAGTAAATATCCTGCATTGTACGTAAAGTTCCATTATTGTTTTGAACCAATGATTGTTTCACGGGATTCCAACATCTTGACGTGGCTGACCTGCCCCCATAAGGGGACTTCAAAAGCGTCTTTGCGGAAACCCACCTGCGAGAGCGGGTTCATGAAACAAGTAGAACTGTACGGCAATCGCGGGTATTTTTTTGTTTTAAAGCAACGTCGCCCTCTAATCGGTTGGACTAGTCGGTTGAATCTTACTGCTTGTCTTGCTGTCCATCGTATAATATGATAGTCTTTCTTTATTTAATAAATAAAGAAAGTAAGAAGGAGGCGGATCATTGTCAACTGCCACAGCCTCAACGATCAAGGATATAAATACGGCAACTGTTCTGCGTATTGTAAGGGAATGTTCGATGGCATCTCGCGCGGACATTGCCAAGATTAGTGGACTCACCCCGGCAACGGTATCCAGCATTATTAGCGATTTGCTTGATCTTGGCATCGTCAGAGAAACCGGTAGCGGTGAGTCGAGCGGCGGCCGCAAGCCGATTTTGATTGCGCTTCACGAAGCAGCTTGGGGTGTAATTGGGTTGGATCTCGGACCTCGCCAAATTCACGCTGGCATTGTCGATTTGAGCGGACGAGCGGTTTGTGATGAAATCGTGCCATTGCCGAAGGATCGATCGTCTGCATCTATTCTTCATGTGATGGGACAGGTGACGGAACGGCTATTGTCTCAGTCACGCTCCCGCCATATACACATAATCGGAATTGGTATCGGTGCGCATGGACTTGTTGATTCACAAGCAGGCGTATCGTTATATGCTCCAGCTTTTCAATGGGAGCATGTAGCCATTCGTGACTGGTTTGCCAGTCGATATGATCTCCCTGTCATGGTGGATAATGATGCGCGGGCGATGGCGTTGGGAGAGAAGTGGTATGGTGCAGCTCAGCAAGCGGAGAGCTTTCTGTTCCTCAATGTCGGTACTGGAATAGGGTCTGGGATTTATTGGAATGGACAACTCATGAACGGAGCGCATTACGGCGCCGGTGAAATTGGGCATATCCCTATATCGGATAACAGTGCGGAAGTGTGCTACTGCGGCAAGTCTGGCTGTCTGTCCACATTCGCATCAGGACCAGCTATGGAGAAGCGTGCGCGTCTCGCTGCGAATCTCGATGCAAACAGCTTGTTGCATAAGCTGTCCGGTGGTGATGTGACATACATTACCGGTCCATTGATCCATCATGCTGCCCAGCTTGGGGATGCGCTGTCAGCGCGAATTCTTCGTGAAACCGGAGAGCAGATTGGAAGCGCGTTGGCGATCATGGTCAACGTGATCAATCCGGAGCTGATCTTGATTGGCGGAGGCGTTGCGGAGGCAGGGGAGTATGTAATGGCGCCATTAAGAGAGAGGATCGGCAAGGAAGCGATGGCTGTCAATACGGAGAAGCTTCAGATATTGCCGGGACGACTTGGTTCCGTATGCGGTGTCGTTGGCGCTGCGACGCTGCTGCTGCAGCATGTATTTGCACAGCCGAAGGCGTATCTTACTAGAGGAGGAATTGTAACATGATGAAGCTGGATAAACAATCGTTGTTCACAGCATTTCATGAGTCGTTCGGCATCACACAAGGCGGGGAGAACGAGCTAAGATTGTTCTTCGCTCCAGGCAGAGTCAATATGATAGGTGAGCATACGGATTATAACGGCGGTTATGTGTTCCCTGCTGCGCTCACATTCGGAACGTGGATGGTTGCCCGCAGGCGTTCGGATCGCAAGCTGCGGCTTGCGTCATTGAATTTTCCAAGTACGCATGAATGCGAGATCGATCATCTCGAATACGCAGAGGAAGACGCATGGGCGAATTACCCGAAGGCCATACTCGCGCACTTGCAGAAGCATGGCTATAAGAGCAACGGCTATGATCTGCTGTATGCGGGCAATATTCCCGGCTCAGGGCTATCCTCATCGGCTTCTATTCAATTAGTGACCGCATTCGGAGTCATGCAAGCAGAAGGACATCGTACAGACTTGGTTCAGCTAGCCCTTATTGCGCAGGAATCAGAGAATCAGTATATGGGTGTGAACTGCGGCATTATGGATCAATTCACAGTGGCGATGGGGGAAGAGGATCACGCGATCTTGCTGAAGTGCGATACGTTGGAATATGAACGTGTACCGCTGCGCTTGAATGGATATAAAATACTGATTGCCAACACGAACAAAAGTCGGGGTCTTGTCGATTCAGCTTACAACGAAC
Source organism: uncultured Paenibacillaceae bacterium (assembly GCA_913056365.1). Classification (GTDB taxonomy): domain Bacteria; phylum Bacillota; class Bacilli; order Paenibacillales; family K13; genus Xylanibacillus. The sequence continues at coordinate 46,689 of CAJXLT010000001.1, forward strand.
GCCGCGCACAATGTGAGCAAGCCGTAGAGAGTCTCAAAGCCAGCTTCCCCGAGCTGACTGTACTAGGGGAACTGAATGCAGAGCAGCTGAAGGCCAATCTCCATCTTATAACAGATAGTACAGTGCGCAAACGGGCTGCGCATGTGATCGAGGAAAATGATCGTGTAGTCGCTTCTGTGCAAGCATTGAAACGGAACGATCTGCACCATTTCGGTCAATTGATGAGCGCATCTCACGCCTCACTTCGAGATTTGTACGAGGTAAGCTGTCACGAGCTGGATGTGCTTGTTGAGGAGACGTTGAAGCAACAAGGTGTACTCGGTTCACGTATGACTGGAGCTGGATTCGGCGGCTGTACTGTCTCCATCGTGGCGGAGGATCAGGTAGACGCATGTATCGAGCGGGTCGGATCAATCTATAGAGAACGAACGAAGCTGCAGGCTGATTTTTACGTTGCGGATATCGGTAAGGGCGTATACGAGGAGAGTGAGTAATATGGCAGTCTTAGTGACGGGTGGAGCCGGTTATATCGGTTCGCATACAGTAGCGGCATTGCTGGAACGCAAGGAAGACGTAGTTATCGTTGATAATATGATGCAAGGACATCGTGATGCTGTGTTGGGCGGTACGGTATGTGTAGGTGACTTGCGCGATCGTTCGTGGTTGGAATCGATTATAGAGAATCACGGTATTACAGAAGTCATTCACTTCGCCGCTAGCTCGCTCGTAGGCGAGAGTATGCAAGACCCCGGCAAGTATTACGATAATAATGTGTATGGCACATTATGCTTGCTGGAAGCTATGCGCCATCAGGGCGTGAACCGGATCGTATTCTCCTCGACTGCAGCGACTTATGGAGAGCCGGAACAAGTGCCGATTAGCGAGACGGACTCTACACTCCCAACGAATACGTACGGCGAAACGAAGCTGGCGATGGAGCAGATGATGAGATGGTTCGATTCGGCCTATGGGATGAAGTACGTTTCCCTTCGATATTTCAATGCAGCCGGCGCGCTTCCAGACGGCCGAATTGGCGAGGATCACAGTCCGGAGACGCATTTGATTCCACTCATTCTGCAAGTGCCGTTAGGAAAGCGCGATCACATCTCGATATTCGGAGATGACTATCCGACAACAGACGGTACCTGCATCCGTGATTACATTCATGTGTGTGACTTAGCTGATGCGCATATCCTAGCCTTGGAGAAGCTGCGCCAGGGAGGAGAGAGCAGTATTTATAACCTTGGAAGTGGCAACGGATTCTCAGTCAAGGAAGTCATTGATGTGTGTCGCAAGGTTACTGGACATGCGATTCCGGCTATCGTACAGCCGCGCAGAGCAGGGGACCCGGCAGTGCTTATCGCATCCAGTGCGCGTGTTCAATCAGAGTTAGGCTGGAGTCCGAAACGGGATAGTCTGGAAGCGATAGTGGGCGATGCTTGGCGATGGCACCTAGCGAATCCCAATGGCTATCGACAGTGATACATGGGAATGGCGAACAGTGAGGGGGATGGGAGTATGAGTTTGGCCGCACATATAGAACGGCTGTTGCGCTTCGGTTATGCGAATGAATTGCTGAAGGAAGAAGATTGTATTCCTGTGCGCAACGCACTCTTGGATTTGTTCGGACTGGAAGAGCCTGTGTCAGAGGATGCGTATCGTCTCATTCAGCAGGAGCCTATTCCAGCGAGTGCTTCGGAGATTGTAGATCGAATGCTTGATGAAGCTTGCCGCAGTGGTATGCTGACGGATCATTCTATGACGGTGCGTGATCTGTGGGATGCGCGCATAATGGGACTGCTCATGCCGCGTCAATCAGAGGTAACAAGCAGGTTCTGGGAAACGGCCAAGCATTCGATTCAGCAAGCGACGGATAACTATTACGCTATGTCGATTGCATCCAACTACATTCGTATGGATCGAATTCGCAACAATGAATATTGGACCACGCCAACATCGTATGGTGAGTTAGAAATGACTATCAACTTATCCAAGCCGGAGAAGGACCCGGAGGAAATCGCTGCTGAGCGCAATGCGCCTAAGCGTCATTACCCGAAATGTCTGTTATGCCTAGAGAACGTTGGTTATGCGGGGCGACTGAATCATCCCGCACGGCAAAATCACCGTGTCATTCCGGTGGATATTGCAGGCGATCAATGGTACTTGCAATATTCTCCATACGTATATTATAGAGAACATAGTATCTTATTCTCAGGCGAGCATCGTCCGATGCGTATAGAACCAGCAACCTTCGAGAGATTGCTTGATTTCGTCGGTCGGTTTCCCCACTATTTCGTTGGATCGAATGCAGACTTGCCGATCGTAGGCGGATCGATTCTGAATCATGATCATTTTCAGGGAGGTAGACATGTCTTCCCGATGGAGCAAGCGGAGGCGAATGGATGGTACTGTCATTCGAACTACTCAGAGATACAGGCAGCATCAGTGAAGTGGCCGCTCTCTGTCATACGCTTGTCTGGACGGGATCGCGCGACACTGGCTCAACTTGCAGCCGAGCTTCTAGCCCGTTGGCGTCAGTACGAAGATACCGATGCTGACATTATCGCACATAGTTCAAGCGAAGGACGATCGGTTCCGCATAATACGATTACCCCGATCGCCCGCGTGAACGCAGCAGGAGATTATGAGCTTGATCTGGTGCTTCGCAATAACCGTACTTCGAAGGAGCATCCGCATGGTATCTTCCACCCGCATCAGGAGCTCCATCATATCAAGAAGGAGAATATTGGATTAATCGAAGTGATGGGACTGGCAGTGTTGCCTGGGAGATTGCAATCGGAATTAAGTGCAATTCGCAACATACTAACAGGTAACCGGCTGTATGACGTGCAGGAGCTGCACAGCGACGAGATGATGTCTAAGCACAGTGCGTGGATAAGTGAGCTAGTACAACAATGGGGAACTGCTTTGTCAGATGACCAAGCTATGCGTGTATTGCAAGATGCGGTTGGCGCTAAGTTCCTTCAAGTATTGACACATGCAGGTGTATTCAAGCCAACACCGACAGGCCGAGCAGCGTTCGACCGCTGGATGAAGAGTGCTGGTTTCGAGAAGATCGAATAGGACGATCCCTGCATCGTTCTATTCTTTCAATGGCGAATGTAAGAAATTACATAGAGGGATTTCCTTGCTGCTGGCGAAATTTGACCAGATCGTAACTTTGATTCATCGCCGATGGCGATCTGATCAAAGCAACGTGACTTTGATTCATCGCCGATGGCGATCTGATCAAAGCACGGACATGTCACGCTTTCATATTGGCAGAAGCAGGAGGATAATCGAATGAAACCAGCTAGAGGATTTCTGCTTGGTATTGTTGTCGGCGGTATATGTACAGGCGGGATCGGTTACGCCGCTACGAACACCATCCAAATCGACGTCACCATGCCGCAGGTCACTTATTGGTACGACGGCAAGCGTGTGAACGATGAAGAAATGACGAATGTGCCCGACACCATCGCGTATCAGGATGTCTATTATGTCCCGGCTCGCTCGTTCGCAGAGGGCTTAGGCCACGAGGTGACCTACGATGCCGCAACGCAGGAAGTGAATATTTACGATGTAAGGGATCTTGCGTTCGATGTCATCGAGGCTGGAGAAGCACCGAAGGAGCTTGTCGGCTGGGTGGGACAATCGAAGTCACTTTCGATGGCGCAAGTAAGAGAATATGCAGGGGATACATACATATTAATGACAAGAGGCAAGCACATAACAGGCGGATATCGTGTAGAGGTTCAACAGCTGAAGCAATATTCGGACAAGATCGAGCTTATCGCCAAGTATACGAATCCAGAGAGAGGCATGCTTATGACTACGGAAGTCTCCTACCCTTATGTGCTGCTGCGAGTTGAAGGGACGGATTTGCCGCCGATTGAATTTCATGAAGCGCATGGTGAACCGATTCCAGTATTGAAAGGGCTTACGTACTTGCCTGCTGTAGTAGAAGCGCGCGAATCTGTAAGCTTGTTCGAACCACAGTGGGGAGATGGAACGGTGATGATTAGCGGTGCTGCAAGAACGTTCGCAGGACAGCTGTCTATCGCCTTGCTGGATGCGAATGGGGAACCTTCACAGGAGCGTAAAGTCCAGGCCTCTGCTCATGCGCCGGATTGGGGAATGTTCGAAGCTGTATTTGACTGGGATGAAAGGTCGGATAAGTTGTACTTGCGTGTCGAGGTAATGGATGCAGATGAAGTGTATGCGGATGAGCTGATGCAAGTAGTGATAGACTCCCCCGAATCAGTGGAATGAGACCGTGGCAATCGTTGACAAAGCATGATATGATAAGAGATAGTGGACACTTCGGACAACGGTAAGGAGGCACATCCAGTTGTTGAAACGAAATTTGACTGGTATCATTAGAAGCCACGAGAGCACGGGGGAAAAAGCGCGTTATAAAGAGTTGAAGACAAGGTATTATCGGCTCTCTAAGGAACAGACTTGGGAAGAGGTAGTGCTAGTCCTCAAGAAGATGCCTGGATATAAGCTGCTTCATGAAGTGAAGAGTGTGGGAGAAATCGTGCTGGAGAAGAAGACGGTCCTTGGCCGTGTGCAAGACATCACGCTTACCTTATTCGCGATTACGCCAGCGAAGACAGCGATTGACATTTATTCAGCTTCACGAGGCTCATTCGGAGATTTCGGTTCCAACTATCGGGTTATTCTGGAGATATTCAAGCAACTCGACCGCAAGCTCGCTGCTTATAAGGAAGCGCAATAATGACAATAACCGCAGGATCATCCTGCGGTTATTGTATGTGTGTGCGGCGTGCTGCTTATCCGATCAACTGCTTGACAGCAGCAATGGCTTGCTCGTAGTTCGGATGCTCTGTCATTTCGCTTAAGTATTCTGTATAAGAGATGTTGTTATCCTTGTCGATGACGAAGATGGCGCGCATGTCCAGAGCCAGTTCCTTGATGAATACGCCGTAATCGGTACCGAAGGAACGCTCTTTATAGTCGGACAATGTGATGACTTGGTCGACACCTGCTGCACCGCACCAACGAGCTTGGGCGAATGGAAGATCTACGCTGACGGTTAAGATGGCGACGTCATCTCCTAGATTAGCTGCTTCTTCGTTGAAGCGGCGGGTTTGTGCGTCACAAACACCGGTATCCAGAGAAGGAACTACGCTGATCAGCTTAACTTTGCCAGCATAATCACTCAGGCTGACTTGTGTCATCAGGTCTTTGTTCAACTTGAAGTCGGGAGCCTTGTCACCAGCCTTCAGTTCGGGACCTACTAGTGTAATCGGGTTGCCTTTCAATGTGTAGCCGCTGCGTTCTTGTGCCACGAATCATTCCTCCTAAACGAAATTATGGTGATTTTAGCAACATTCTTGTTCATTATAAGCATTATGCAAGGGGCTTGTCCAATGCTGACGGGCATTCGTGCGCATATAGACATAAGTTTATTGAAACCAATTGGTAGCCCGCGCGTTGTATATATAGAGTGTATGAGGAGGCGAATGGATGATATTCCTACGCTATGAAAGCTTCGGCGGTTTTCTGAAGTTGTATCCGGTAACTTCGGTGCTCATCGCAGCTAATCTGGTCATGTTTGTCCTTACGATGCTGAATGGCGGATCGACGAACGGTGAAACGCTGTATCGATTCGGTGGTTTGTTCCCGCCGGAAATGGATAGCTGGCAGGACATGTGGCGATTAGTTGGAGCGATGTTCCTGCATGCCGGATTTGATCATCTGTTGTTTAATATGTTCGCCATGGTCATATTCGCGCCGCCGCTTGAACGAGTATTTGGCAGCTTGCGATATGGACTTTTCTATATGCTGTGCGGGATTGCTGGAAGCGTACTCAGTATGACGATTCTGTATGATACGTTATCAGTAGGGGCATCCGGTGCTATATATGGTTTCTACGGAGCTTACTTGTTCTTGATTCTCTTCCGCAAGCAAGCGCTGGACCCGCCGTCCAAGAAGACAATTCAGATTATACTAGGCATAGGCATTGTATATTCCATCGTTGCGCCGAACATTAATCTATGGGGACACTTAGGCGGATTTGTTGCCGGATTCATCCTGTTCCCCTCATTCATACGAAGGTTAACGAAGCCGCCTCAATCGTCATAAGGCAGCTAGTATCTATAGATTAGTCGGTTGATTATCGTTGAAGGGAAAGAGATAAGTGGAGCTCAGACAGCTGCAATACTTTGTTGAGGTTGCTAAGAAACAACACGTAACACAAGCCGCAGAAGAACTGCATGTGGCCCAGTCGGCCGTCAGTCGACAAATTCACCAACTGGAGGAAGAGCTCGGTGTGAAGCTGTTCGTACAACAAGGTCGTAATTTGAGCTTGACGCCGGTAGGTCATATGTTTCTCGAAAGGGCTGATGCGATATTGACCGATCTGCATCGGGCTGTTCATGCTGTCCAAGAATTTATGGACCCTGAGCTTGGTGAGGTGCGGATTGGGTTTCCGCATAGTCTAGGCGTCAATATGGTTCCCCGTATTATATCCACATTCCGTCAGGAACATCCGAATGTGAGGTTTCGGTTCAAGCAAGGCAAGTACAATGTTCTAATTCAGGCTGTATTATGCGGTGAAGTTGATCTAGCCTTCATATCACCTTGTCCGCAGAAGCACGATCAGTTGACCGGAGAAGTATTGTTGACCGAAGAAATATTCGCAACACTGCCGCCGAATCATATCTTGGCAGGCGAGCGGTCCATTAAGCTCGAGCAGCTGAAGAATGAGCCGTTCGTTCTATTCGGCGAAGGGTATTCGCTCCGTCCAATCGTCTGGGAAGCTTGCCGCAATGCAGGATTCACCCCGAAGATCAGCTTCGAAGGTGAGGAGACGGATACGATTCGAGGATTGGTGGCTGCAGGCATGGGTGTAAGCTTGTTGCCTGACTTGGCGTTGAAGGATTGTTCAGGCTTGCAGCCGGTGAAGGTAAAGATTGCAGACCAGAAGGTAACCCGGACGATCGGCATTATTCGCCGTAGTAACGAGAAGCTCCCGACAGTAGCAGAGGTATTCCGTAGGTTCTTACTGGCTTACTTCAATTAATTGCATCGGTATCATTAAAATAAGCTGCCCCGTTCCCGACGTGACATAGTCGGAAGCGGGGCGGCTTATTTCTCTATGGTGCTGTGATGGTAGTAGCGATGTTACTCACGATTATTGAAGATCATAATGAATTTCAGCAGTTCAAGAAGTGAGATCAATGCAGCAGCGACGTACGTTAATGCAGCCGCATTCAGCACCTTGGCTACTCCTTTCTCCTCATCGTTCGTAATGAACCCTTCTGCGACCATTTCCGCACGGGCACGGTTGCTTGCGTTGAACTCGACAGGCAGTGTAACGAGCTGGAAAGCGACTGCCGCGCTGAAGAAGATGATGCCGAGCAACAGCAGGTTGGTAGCAGCGAAGAATATTCCTGCAAGCAGTAGGAACGGCGCGACACCGGAAGTGATGTTCACAAGCGGGAACATCCGATGGCGCATGACGAGCATAGGATAATGCACCTTATGCTGGATAGCATGACCGACTTCGTGACAAGCGACAGACAGAGCCGAGATGGACCGCTCATAATAGACGGGCTCAGACAGTCGTACGACACGATGAATCGGGTCATAATGGTCTGTTAGCATGCCTTTGACCGGTTCGATCGGCACATCGCTTAAGCCATTGGCATCGAGCATTCTGCGGGCTGCATCGTAGCCGGTCATGCCGGAGCTGTTGGCTACTTGCGCCCAACGCTTGAACGTGCCTTTGACACGGAATTGCGCCCACATCGAAATCCCGAATGCGATAATGATTAGAAAGTCCATTGGATGAAAAAACATGTCAACATTCCTCCATCTATTCATTCTTATTGATAATGAGTGATATCCAGCTCGCTATCCATCATTTCCATACGTATAAGCAGTCGCTTGGTTTCAATATACAATAATGCTCCTCCTGCCAACTACCGCTTAGTATAAGCCATTGTGAACATCTCAAGTAATGGAAATGAACACTAAGAAAAAGTGAAAATATGAAGCAACGACTTATAGAACGGTGAAGCTCATTCCACGAAAGTATATGGTTGTTGAATACTTGATATGGAAAATAGTTATACACAATGTAAGCTTTTCTTACTTATCCTCGCGAAAAAACGAATTATCACACCCGTTTCGAAACCTATTCTTCGGATTTTTTAATATTTTTGGCTAAAAAGTATTGTCAAACGAAGCATAACCCCCTATAATGACATTAAGTATTTCGTTATATGTTAATAAACCTAACACATGAGGAGTGGTCAATGTGGAATTTCAGTTAAATGCTTTATGGGTTATGCTCGGCGCAATACTCGTCATTCTTATGCAAGGCGGATTCATCATGCTCGAGACAGGCTCGACGAGAATGAAGAATGCGGGTCATGTTGCCGGGAAGACGATCTTCACAATTGGATTAGGCGCGATCATTTATTGGATGATCGGTTGGGGGATCGCTTACGGTCCTGACGGCAACGCATTCATCGGGTTAGGCGACTTCTTCTACAATCCTTACAATAGTGGAGAAGATTTACCGAACTCCGTCTCATTCATATTCCAGTTCGCATTCGCAGCTATCTCGCTTTCCATTGCATGGGGCGGATTTGCAGAACGCGGCAAGCTTGCGGCTTATCTATTGTTCACACTAGTATTCGTCGCACTGATCTATCCGGTCGTATCGCATTGGATCTGGGGCGGAGGCTTCCTGGCTGAAGACGGCGCACAAGATTTCGCCGGATCTACAGTCGTTCACTTAACAGGTGCGATGGCAGCATTAGCGGCAACGATTCTACTGAAGCCGCGGATCGGCAAGTTTAACAAGGATGGTTCTGCGAACAATATTCAAGGTCATAACCAAGTGTTTACAACGCTCGGTGTACTGATATTGTGGGTTGGTTGGTTCGGCTTCAACGGCGCTTCTACACTCGGTGTCGATGACACAGCATTCTTCGGCTATGTAGCGTTCACGACATTGCTTGCGACAGGTGCGGGTGCGATCGTATCGCTGCTGACAGTGTGGGCGTTGTCTGGCAAAGCGGATATCGGGACGATGTTGAACGGTACGCTTGCCGGTCTGGTAGCCATTACGGCGTCATGCGCATTCGTTGATCCGTGGGCTGCTGTCGTCATCGGTGCGATTGCCGGGGCGTTAGTCTATGCAAGCATGAAGTTTTTTGAGAAAATGAAAATAGACGATCCGATCTATGCGCTTTCCGTTCATGGTGCTGTAGGTGTATGGGGAACATTGGCGAACGGGTTGTTCGCTACCGAGGAGCTTGCTGTCAATCAAGTGGGCGTAGGTCAAGCAGGCTTGTTCTATGGCGGCGGATGGGGACAGCTGTTAGTGCAGCTGGAAAGCGTCGTTATATGCGGTATCTTCGCTTTCGTCGTGTCGTTCGTAGCGTTGCTCATTATTAAAGCAGTGGTAGGTCTGAGGGTTACGGAAGAACAAGAAATTATGGGTCTTGATCTGAGTGAGCATGGCAGCTACGGTTATCCGGAGCACATGACCAATTCTGGCAAGACATCCGGGATTAGCAGCTAAGGAAGCTGATCGAGACAATAGAAGCGCAACAATAGGAAGGCGGCGTGGCGGAGTACATCTGTCCGCCGTTCTTTGTATACGAGAATATCGCGTGGAGGTTGATGGACGGAGGGAAGACATGTGAGCGTGATAGATGTGAAGTATTGGGAGAGTGCCGTGCGTGATGCAAGCTCACCTCAGTTATTAAGACAAGCGCGGGAGCAATTTCATGACGCTGCTAATTGTGGACAGACAGGTGATGCTGTGCTGGAAGCTGTTGTGTCGGTGAATCGCATTCATGATGCGATCATTAAGCGTTGTCTGCACTGGAGCGAGCAACAGATGGAGCGGGAAGGATGGGGAAGCCCGCCATCAGCGTATGAATTTGTACTTCTGGGAAGTGCTGGGCGAAGGGAACAAACATTGTGGAGCGATCAGGACAATGGGATCGTGTATCCACCACCGTCAGCTGCAGAGGCAGAGCATTGCGAGAAGTATTATCTTCGTCTTGGTTCGGTCATTGTAGATACACTGAACGCAGTCGGCTATCCGCCGTGTGAAGGGAATGTGCTTGCTCGCGAGCCGCTATGGTGCAAGCCGGTGAATCAATGGCTGGAACTGCTCAATCAATGGGCTGGAGACCCGACTTGGGAGCATGTTCGTTATATGCTGATTGTAGCTGATTTGCGATCTTTGACCGGGAGCGGTGCGCTGACTGCTTGTTTGAAGGAGAAGCTGTTTCAATGTGTGAATCATGATCAAGAGCTGCCTGGCCGAATGCTGTACAATGCGTTGCGGCATAAGGTGTTGCTCAACATCTTCGGTGGCTTCGTGAAGGAAAGCTATGGCGAAGCGGCTGGGAGTATTGATATCAAATACGGTGCGTATATCCCGCTAGTGAATGGTATTCGGCTGCTCTCGATAACGGCAGGTCTGATGGAGCCTTCAACGATGGGGCGAATCTCGCATCTAACTGAACAAGGATTGCTACCAGATCCGATGGGTGCATCCCTGACCGCAGCTTTTCAAACTGTGCTCGACCTTCGCAGCCGTTCCCAGTATAAGATGGTAGACGATGCGTATGAAGGAACGGGGATGGTTGAATTTGGCCAACTGACCAAAGAAGATAAGGAAGCCTTGAAACAGGCGTTGAAGACGGGAGATGCGCTGCAGAAGTATTTGCGCAAACAAATAAGCGCCTCTCGGTAAAGCGGAGGGAGTAGGATGGACGAGAGAAGAAAACAACAAAGCTTGTGGAGACTATACAAGATGGGGGGCTTTGCCCCAGCAGTCGCTTCTGCATTCGGTGCCCAGAACGCCCAGCAGATGGCTTTCATCCGTTCGGTGATGAAGCAGAAGCGCAATGAGCCGAAGTTTGATTCGCCGCTTCAAGATCTCCCTGTCGTAGTGTTTGACTTAGAGACTACTGGTTTTCAGCATGCAGGGGGGGATGAAATTCTGTCGATTGGCGCTGTGAAAGCAACGGGGAAGGAGATTCATGAGGCGGAAACGTTCTATAGCCTCGTTAATCCGAATCGATCGATTCCTGCGGATATTCAGCAGCTTACAGGGATAACAGATGAAGAAGCGGCGCAAGCGCCAGACTTGATTGATACGCTCCAGAAGTTTATGGGTTATGTGGAACGCCGTATATTGATCGCGCATGGGACCGGTCACGATAAGCAGTTCTTGAATGCGGCCTTGTGGCGAACGTCGCGGACTACGCTGACACATCGGGTGCTCGACACGCTGATGGTTGCGAAGTGGCTTAACCCGAATCTTCCGAGCTATGGACTCGATGAACTGCTTGAATTGTATCGTATTCCAGTTACGACGCGGCACCACGCTCTAGAGGATTCGTTGATGACGGCGAAGCTGTGGCAATGCTTTCTTGAGGAGATGAGCAGACGTCAGGTGACGACATTAGGCGATTTATATGCACACTTGAGCAGATATTAGCTACGTCTATGTATCGATGACGTAGGGAGATGGCTGGAATTGAACAGAAGCTTCGCCTGCAGAGGTGAAGCTTCTTTCTATTCGGAAGCAGGACAGCTTCGGCTGATGCGGGTGGCGGAAGGATGCGATCCAATAGCTTGGCAGATCGGGCCAATACAGCTGACGGTCTGTATCGGATGGAAGTGCGGCACTATGCGGATGGCTATGCAGCAGTCCAAGGATCGGTGCGACATCCTTCGCGTAGATCAAGCGAATCCACTCTTCTGGGTCCACAGTGAAGCTGTAACGGGGCTGATGCGACACATTTCGCAACGGTTGGAAGTCGTCGATCACTTCGTGTCGCCCCAGGAATACTCCGCATCCTTCATGCGGCATTGCAGCAGCGCAGTGAGACATAGCCAACTCATAGGCGTGTGTAGTTATGCGCACGTAAGCTTGCCTCCTTCGATAATGAGTTCTAAACTCATTATACGGGAGTGTTGGAAGCTTCATCAAGACGATGCTTCTTGCAAATGCTTGTCTGGTTTGATTAAGAAGAACACAAGACCTAACGTGAGCAGTGACAATGCCGCTACCATAATGAATACGTACCGGTCATTAATGCCCATGAGCCATCCGAACAGAGGCGGTCCGAAGGCAACGCCAATAAAGCGAAGGCTGCTGTACAGCGACGTAATCATGCCGCGCTCCTGCTTGGATACCGAACCGGTTATCATCGTGTTCAAGCATGGAAGGAGCAGACCAGTACCGATGCTGCTCAACGTCAGCAGTCCGATGAATACATAGATGTTCTCTCGAAAAAAAATGGTTAGTGTAAGTGCCGCTGTCGCAATAGCCAATCCGATGTTCATCAGCCAGCGCATGAGCAAACCGTTCTTCTTGATGACGCTGCCCGTTATATAGGAAGTGGTAACCATTCCCATTAAGGGGATAGCCAATACTAGTCCTTTCATAACACCATCGATCTTGTACGGGTCTTTCTCCAGAATGTCTGAGAGATAGAACAAAACACCGAACAGAATGAACAAGGCAAGAGATCCTGCGAAGAAGGCGGTAATGAGCCATCGACCCTTCTGCTTCAGAATGTGTCCGATATCCTTCAAATATTTATGCAATCCAGGAGCTTTCTTCTTGCGGTCAGGCTCCTTGATGAGCAAGAGGACAGCGACTAGGGATAACGCGCAAAATGCGGGAAAAGCGAAAAAAGCCGCGTACCAAAATAGCAGAGCAAGCAGCGAGCCGATGATGGGACTCAGCACCTTGCCGCTTCCATTGGACGCTTCAATCAAGCCGAGCGCTTGGCTTTCCGTACCGCCCTTGTACATATCGCCTACAAGTGCCATCGCTATCGGCGCTGTTCCTGCGGCGCCTAAGCCTTGGATGGCTCTCGCGGCAATGATAACCGGATAAGATTCCCACACAGCGCCGAATCCAGCGAGTATACCGGCAGCGCCGTATACGACCAGTGATGGAATAATAACGGCCTTGCGGGAATATCGGTCTGATAAGTAGCCAACAATCGGAATGAAGATGCCGGCTGTAATAGAGAACAGCGTAATCGTGAGGCTCGTCTGAAATTGGGTAATATCAAGCGCCCGCTTCATATCCGGCAGAACCGGTATCAGCATAGAGTTGCCTAAGACGAGAACGAGCGGAATCGAAGCTAGCGCAGCATATTCCCATCCCTTTCCTTTGCCGGATTTGTTCTTGCTGCCACTGCCCTTGGATTTCGACGGGCGCTCCATGGATAAGTCGCTTTCGAATGAAATAGGCAGAACCGCTCGTCGCTGCTTCGTCTTTCCCATATCGATACCCGCTCCCTTTCTTCGGTAAAATGTACGTATATCTTTCCCTCGCAAAGCTGATGCATTCTTTTTGAGAAATGGGAATAAATAAGGTATGATGGAATGACAGGTATGTAAGGCTTGAAGGAGGATTCGCGTGAGAAATTTGGCTGTGATGGTTGTCATGGTAGTATTGATCGGTGTTGCCTTGTACCAGAATGTCATCTCCGAAAGTGCCGCACTTCCTACAGAGGAAGCGCCGAAGGAGAAGTTTCTTGCTCCTGGTTTCTCGGCTGAGACTATGTCGGGTGAGACGGTACAGATTGGGGGAGCACGGGAGAAGGCACTGTTGTTGAATTTTTGGGCTGCATGGTGCGGACCTTGTCATACGGAGGCTCCTGATTTAGCAGCCTTTGCAGACAAATATAAGGACGAGTTAGAGATTGTAGCGGTGAATGTGACGAACATTGATGATTTGGACAATGCGAAGGACTTCGTGAAGGAATATGGATTCGAGTTTCCGATTCCGCTGGACCCCGAGGGAGAGATTCAGGAGCTTTATAATGTATACAGCTATCCGACGACATTCCTCGTGAATCGGGACGGCGTCATTCGCCACGTCGTGCTCGGTATCCGGCCTCCAAGTGAATTGGAGCGGATGATTAAGGATACGATAAAAGGATAGGTTGCTGAAGTAGCGTGTGTGGCGTCATGCTATTGAGACTTGCCGAAACGGTTCATTCGCGAATGGCATGAGCCTGCCTATTGAGCTGGAACGGACACTTGACAAGCGCCAAGCCGGGGCTTCGAAATCAGCTTGTTGAAATTGACTCAAATATGCAGGCTTTTCTCCCCAAACCTGCCTTGAAGTTGTGAATGCCTGCGGATATACATCCTTTTGAAACTCAGAACGTTTGAATTAGCGATTTTCCGAATGCAATGATGCAGAATCGCAGGAATTTCGGAGAAACATCTGTTCTGTATGTTCTAAGCCTGCACATTTGCAGTAATCCCCATTTTATTTCACGAACTAGTGGTTTTTCGTATAAGCAAGCATTAATCTCATCGACAAAATCATTCGTTCAGATCGTTGTAAGCAAAATAAAACCAAAGAAGCTGCTTCCAAAGTCAAAAAAGACTTCGAAGCAGCTTCTTGTTTATTACGGAGAGAATCCTATCCGGTATGGTTTGTTCGGGCCCCGCGAAAGTAATCGGAATCCCCCTCGGAGCGAAACTTCACTTTCGTTGGTATACTAGTGGTTCACTAAGCCGATTCGTTCCCGTTGCTCATCCTTGGCTGATTCGACGCGGTGCTTGCCGATCAAGGAGTAGCGAATGCTGTCAACGAGCGCCTGCCAGCTTGCTTCAATGACGTTCGTTGAGACGCCGACAGTGCTCCAGGTGTTCTGGAAATCTGTTGATTCTACAAGGACACGGACTTTGGCGGCTGTAGCGTCTGTCTCGTCGAGCACACGCACTTTGTAGTCTGACAAGTGCATGTCTTGGATGTCGGGATAATATTGCAGCAACGCTTTGCGGAGCGCGTTGTCGAGCGCATTGACAGGACCGTTGCCTTCGGCTGCCATATAGACTTCTTCGTCATGTACCTTAAGCTTAACGATGGCTTCGGATACGACGGGTTGATCAGCTGATTTCGCGACGAGCAGCTTGAACGATTCCACTTCGAATATAGGCTCGACCTGACCGGATGCTTGCCGCAGCAGCAGCTCCAATGAAGCGTCAGCGCCTTCGAACTGATACCCTTGATGCTCGAGGTTCTTGATCTCCTGAATGATCTTCTTCGTTGCGGCATTGTTCGCATCGAAATCAATACCGAGCTCTTGTGCCTTGAACACGAGATTGCTTTGACCGGCAAGCTCTGAGACGAGCACACGTTGCTTATTGCCGACCAGCTCCGGTGTAATATGCTCATACGTCTTGGCATGGCGCAATATAGCAGACACATGGATGCCGCCCTTGTGGGCGAAGGCTGCCGATCCGACGAATGGCTGATTGACAGGCATGTTCACATTAGCCAGCTCATTGACATAACGGGCTACATTCGTCAACGAAGCGAGCTGCTCCTCAGAGACACACGTGTAATCCAGCTTAAGCTGGAGATTCGGAATAACCGAACACAGGTTGGCATTGCCGCATCTTTCGCCGAATCCATTAATCGTGCCCTGCACTTGTCGAGCACCGGCTTGTACGGCAGCAATGCTGTTAGCTACGCCGAGCTCGCAGTCATTGTGCGCGTGGATGCCGATCTGCACCTTCACGCGAGATTTGACTTCCTTCACGATCTCCGTAATTTCATGTGGCAAAGTACCGCCGTTCGTATCACACAGAATAATCCAGTTCGCTCCAGCTTCCTCTGCTTTCTGTATCGTGGACAGCGCGTAGTCTGGATTGTGCTTGTATCCGTCGAAGAAGTGCTCGCCATCGTAGATGACCTCGAGTCCGTTGTCCTTCAGATAGCGGACAGAATCGAAGATCATGGCGAGATTTTCTTCCAGTGTCGTCTGCAAGGCCTTATCAACATGGAAATCCCAAGACTTGCCGAAGATGGTGGCGCACGAGACTCCGGCATCGAGAATGGCCTTCAAGTTGGCATCCTGTTCAGGCGGGGTGAACTTGCGCCTAGTACTGCCGAACGCAGTAATAGTGGCGTGCTTCAGCTTCAATTCCTTCACACGGTGGAAGAACTCGATGTCCTTGTTGTTGCTGCCTGGCCATCCGCCTTCAATATAATGGACACCCATTTCGTCTAATCTGAGGGTGATTTTCAGTTTGTCCTCAACCGACAGGCTGATTCCTTCTCCTTGCGTACCGTCGCGCAAAGTAGTATCGAATATAGTAACTGCCTTGCTCATAGTGCCCTCCTTCAATGTCATCGGAAATCGGAACATGGTGCATGTTAATTTCTAATTATAGCATGATTTCTGCGTGCGTGGACAATGAATGCTGTTTTTTTCTTGCGAAAAATGGGCTCATGACGGAGTCTGTTATAAAATGGATATCACATCGAAGTGTGAAGTACTATGCGAAGGTTAGGTTGACCTTCCACTTGAGCGGAGCTATGATCAATCGTAGGGGAAGGATCGGACAGAAAGGTTGGTGAGAAGCGGTATATGAAGGAAGTGAATGCTTATTATCCTGTTAATGGACGGATTGTTCTTCATATTGATATGAACGCCTTTTACTGTTCGGTTCATGAAGCGGAGGAACCAGAAACCTATAAAGGCAAGCCAAGTGCTGTCGCCGGCAGTGTCGAGCAGCGGCGCGGCATTCTTGTTACAGCTTCCTATGCAGCCAGAGCGAGCGGAATTCGGACTGGCATGCAAGTAAGAGAAGCGCTGAAGCTCTGTCCAGAGCTGCTGCTCATCCAACCTGACTTCGCGTTATATCGAGAATATTCCAGGCGATTTATTCGGATCGTCGAAAGCTACACCCCGCTCGTGCAAGTGATGTCGATCGACGAATGCTATGCTGATATTACCGGCTCGAAGCAGTTCGGCACACCGATCGATATCGCCAAGATGATGCAGCGCCGTATTATGGAAGAGCTGTCCTTGCCGTGCTCAATCGGACTCGCTCCGAATAAGCTGCTGGCGAAGGTAGCCTCGGACATGCTTAAGCCGAACGGCTTGACAGTGCTTCGCAGGCGGGACGTTCCCCGTATGCTGTGGGACAAGCCGTGCGGGTACATGTACGGGATTGGCAGCAAAACCGCAGCCAAGCTGAACAAGCTTGGCATCCATACGCTCGGTCAGCTGGCTAAGGCGGACGAACGATTGCTCAGCGATCGCTTCGGAATTATGGGCGCTGCATTGATTCGAGCGGCGAACGGTATGGACGATTCGCCTGTGAATCCGGCGCGCGAGCCGAGCAAATCGATCGGTCATACTACGACGCTTCCTGCGAATATCTCATCCTTCGAGGAATCGAGCCGCATATTCTTGAATATCGCGGATCAAGTGTGCCGCAGACTGCGTAAGCAAGAGATGGTTGCCAGTACGATTCAAATTACGATCCGTGATCCTGGTATGAAGACGATCACACGATCTCAAACACTGGATACACCCACGGATGATGTGCGAGAAGTGTACAAGTCGGCTTGCAAGCTGTTCCAGACACATTGGAAGGAAGGCAGTGAGATTCGCTTGCTCGGTATTACGCTGCAAGGCTTGGAGCGGAAGGCAAGCGCAGCGCAGCAGCTTGACTTGTTCAGCTATGAGGAGGCACCGAAGCGAGATAAGCTATTGGCAACGATGGACCGTCTGCGTGACAAATTCGGAGAGAGTTCACTGTTGACAGCAGGGATGTTAGGGGATGATCCATCCGCGCTCATCCGCGATCACAAGCGGAGGGGGACGAGCTTGCAGAAGGACCTTCTATGGACGGAGAAGCCTGCTTCGGACGAGGAAGAGCTGGATTCGTAGAATCGCAACGCATGGAGGGCAGGATTATCGTGAAATGGTTTGAACTTTAATTTGAATTGTATTATAGTGTATAGAGGAATAATAAAAGTGGTAATAGAAATCAGAGGAGGGCGTTTTATTCATGGCAAAATATACATGGGTGGAGAAAGACACTTGCATCGCTTGCGGCGCTTGCGGCGCGACTGCACCTGACATCTATGATTATGACGACGAAGGTTTGGCAGAAGTAATTTATGATGAAGACGGAAATACAGGTACAACTGAAATTCCGGAAGATCTTTATGATGATATGCAGGACGCATTGGACGGTTGTCCAACTGATTCTATCAAGGTTGGAGATTCGCCTTTCGACAAGTAAGCTGCATCGACACAAGGAACTGCTTGGTCTCTAGGAGGCCGGCAGTTTTTTTGTGTGTTCAGACATACGCAGCTGTTTCGCACATACATGTCAATGAGACTGGTTCTCTTGGATTATGTATACGGCACATGGTTGTCGAATCGTTCATATTCTAGTTGAATATTGGATTTTATAGTGCTTCTTGCTAGGGTTGCATGCTATAATTATGAAAGAAGTAGGCAAAAAGTTATATATGGCACACACAATGTGTGACATTGGGAGCGATGCAATGAAGAAGAATATTCGTAAATATATTGTATATGGCAATTCCCTCGTCGTCTTGCTCTGTTTCTTCATGTTCATCTTCCAAGTGTTCCTCACCTTGGAGCGATCCTTATATGAATATGATCTGAAACAGACCGCAACGCATGCGCCGCACGAGGATATTGTTGTGATCGGAATCGACGAGCATTCGCTGCAAGCGTTGGGCAGCTACCCTTGGGACAGGCAAATCTACATGCCGTTGCTGGATATGCTGAACGCGGAAGAAGCACGGCCAACTGCAATTGCGTTCGATATTCTGTTCACTTCAGCAAGTAACCCCGAGAGTGATGCGGCATTGGCATCTACGATGGCAGCATATGACAACATTATTATGCCGTCCTATGCGAATATCGAAGATGAATTTAGCCGGGAAGCGGTATCGTTCGGTGAAGACGGGGCGCTGCAAGCGGACAATTGGACGCATCCGATTCAACCTTTCGCAGAAGTTACGGAACGGGCTCACATTAATGCCAGAATGGATTCGGACGGTGTCATTCGCCGCAATTGGCTACAAATTAACACAAGTGACGGCACACCGATATATTCGATGGCTTACAAGATGGCACAGATGGGCGGCGTTCCGGTCGCAAGCTATCTGGATCGCAATGCTCACAAGGAAATTCTGATTGATTTCCAAGCCACCTCGAACGATTTCCTGCATGTGCCGTTCGTGTCTGTTCTGAACGGTGAAGTACCTCTGGACATATTCAAGGACCGCTATGTGTTCATCGGTTTCACTGCTGTCGGGTATGATACGGGGCAAACTGCGATAGAGCAGGAGATGAAGCTCGTCTATGCCCATGCCAACATCTTAAATCAACTCTTATCACAGACGTACATAAGTGAAGCGCCGAACTTGTATGCAACCGTTTCGATTGTTGCAATGATTTTGCTGGCGCTGTGGTTTACATGGCGATTCAAGACTTTGCAGAGTGTACTCATCTTCGTCAGTGTGGCTGCTGCCATACTGATCGGCCAATATTATATTTTCAAGCACGGCGGTATTTATATAGATTCGGTGAATCCGCTGGCTGCGCTGAGCTTCACTTATCTATACAATGTGTCAATCAAAGCCTACTTTGAAGCACGTCAGCGAAGCTTTATTACGAAACAATTCGGGCGCTATATCTCGCCTGATCTCGTTAAGGAAATTGCGCGAAGTGATCAGGAGATTCAATTGGGCGGCATTAACAAGGAATTGTCTGTACTATTTCTAGACGTCCGAGGATTCACGACGCTGTCTGAACGAATGAAGCCTGAAGAGGTCGTCGGATTTCTGAATATGATGTTCGACTTGATTACGAGCCAAGCACTAGATAATCATGGAACGATAGATAAATTTATTGGTGATGCTGCGATGATTCTATACAATGCTCCGTTGGATGTGCCGCATCATGAGTACTATGCAGTCAAGACAGCGTATGACATACAGGAAGGCATGAAGCGGGTGCGCGATGAAATCGAGGAGAGATTCGGCGCGACAATCAGTGTGGGCATAGGTATCAATACCGGTGAAGTCGTCGTAGGCAACATCGGTTCCTTCTTGCGTGTGGACTATACGGCTATCGGCGACAATGTCAACGTTGCCGCGAGAATTGAGTCGAATACGACAGCGAATCAGGTGCTTGTCTCAGAAGAGACCTATGAGCGTACGAAGGACTATTTCACGTATGAATGTGTCGGCGAGCGTATGATGAAGGGCAAGACAGTCGCTGTTAAGCTGTATGAGGTGACGGGGATTAAGAAGATATTGGAATTGTCGGACTGAACAACTTCATAGTTGGATACAGTGCGTGACCAATAATTGAGGAACAATATTCGAATGGGCAAGTAATAATTCTACATGAAGGAGTTTGAGGCAGAATGACCGGAATCAAGATGAAACGCTGGATGTCGGCACTAGTTAGTGTCGTTATGCTGTACGGCTTGATCGCAGGCGCGTTCGCTCCGCAAGCGGAAGCGGCGACGGCGCGGATTGCCAAGATCATCAGTGTCACGGGTGATGTGCAAATTACGAAATCCGGCGGTACCAAACCGTACAAGGCTTTCAAGGGCTTGTACTTGAACCAAGGGGATCACATCTCCACTGGGTCTGACAGTAGTATCATCCTAGAGGTTGAGGACCGCAAGGATGAGGTAACGGTAGGATCGAATTCAGAGATGTATGTGTCCCAGTTGAAGGAAGACAACGGAAGCAAGAACACTAGCTTCAAAGTGTGGTCCGGTTCCGTATGGACCAAGGCTTCCACACTAGTAGATACAGAGGATACATTCGAGGTAGAGACACCGACAGCGGTCATGGGTGTTCGCGGTACGAACTTCGCTATTACAGTCCAACCGACATATGGAGATACTAGCATATTCGTAGCTTCTGGTATCGTCCAGGCTAATCATCCTAACACGCTTATTCCCCCCGGGGAGAATAGTTCGAATGGGAATAATGTGACGCCAATTTCGGATCCCCCAGTTGTCGTATATCCGACGATGCAGGGCAATCTGTATCCGAATGCGAACATGGACAACACAGATTCGAATACGGGCTTTATCAATTTCGATCAGTTCGCTGAGAATACAGATCCTTCGATCATTGAAGCATTGATTCGCAACAAAGCTGCCGCAGATCAAGAGAATCAACAATATCTGGACGATCTTCCGCAGAACTCAGATCAAGCACCGCCGGATCTGAATATTAATAATGATGAACAATTGGAAGACTACAAGGATAATGTGCAAAATTTGATTGGCAATATCGTAAAGAATTCTATCAATAATGGCAAAATAAACGAACAAGAAGTAGAGAAAATCATCAATAAGGTTGAGCGTGAGACGAATCGTGATGTAGATATTAATTATAAGAATCCGCCGGAACCGAAGTTGACCGACGAGCAACAGGTTAGACAAGATCGTATGTTGGAAGCAGAGCGCCTCCGCCGGCAGCAGCAGGAACAGCAGCAGCGGCAGCGCGAGCAGCAGCGTGAGCAGCACGCTGAGTTGCTCGATCGCATTAAACAGTCCGCGGAAGAGCAGAGACGGCAGAATGAACAACAGGCCAACCAAAAGCAACAAGAAGCGATAGATCGATACAAAAACCAGCTTACCGAGGAGCAAAGAAGACAGTTCGAAGAAAGACGTAATAATCTGCAAGAGAATGAACGTCGTTCCGAACAAACTCCGCCAACAGGGGGCTCCGGCGGCTCTGGAGGATCGGGCGGTTCGGACAATGGATCGACTGGAACAGAGTTGAATGGAACAGGCACTTATGCGGGTTCTGTTACAGCTACAGTCCGTACTGGGAATGCGACCTTCGGTCCGGAATCGGGAACTCGCACGATCGAAGGCAATGTCACCTTGACGGGCAGCACTTCCGGTGCAATCACCTTACGCAATGTGGTTGTTACGGGTGATGTGCAGGTGAATACGGGGAATGCCACTGTCGCCTTACAAGATTCTGTAACGGTGGAAGGGTCTACGGTTATTCAAGATGTCAGCACCCAAACATTCGACAGTCAGGCGATGCACGGTGATAAGATAGTCGTGAGTGACAACAACGGTGTCAGCTTGCGATTGAGCGGATCGGCCAGCCATGCGAAGGTGGAAGTAACAGGTGACGGTGAAGTGACGTTATATGGGGATTACCACCACATGGTGCTTGTTCAGGCAGCAGCCAAGCTCATCGTTGGTGCTGATGCGCATATCAAGAAGCTAGACATTCGCCATAGCGATGCTCAGTTGGTGAATGAAGGCTGGATTGGGAAAATTGTAGGCGCTTCTGAGCTAGAATTGCATGAATCTGTCGTGTTGGAGATCGAGAAGATCATCCAACGCCATGTAGACGCTGTGAATGCAGCGGAATCACCGGAACAGATGGTTGAAGCGCTGTATCAGATAGGATATTCGCAGTTATCGAATGATGTTGTTGCCTATCTATTCGAGCTTCGTCCTGTAGCAGGATTCGATACGATCGGACAAATTACAGCAGCTGTTGATCAAGCTATCGCACATACGAATGCAGATCCTTACGTCTTTTATAAAGGTCCGTCCCCTTTGGTAGATGTCTCTTCGATTGAAGTTGAGGTAAGCGGAGCGGATGAACTGTATGTATTGAATATGTCAGCTTTACTAGAAGGACCGTCTCCGGTCATGTACCCGTCAGCTGATCAGTTTGAACAGCTCGTAGCTGCAGGTCATGCGTTGAAATTTCCTGTGTCCATAGCAGAACCGACTATGGAGTTGGATTTGACGCCAATCACGGAACTAATGCCGTATTCAGAGAAATCCTTACTGTTATACGCTATCCGAGATGATCAAGTATCCCAACCTACACGGCCGATTATTGCGCCAGGCTTGGAAACGACGTATGAAACGATTAGCGGCACTGTTACATTAGCAGAACCAGCGCCTGAAGACGGGCTTAACATTATGGTGTTCGGCCAGTATTTGAATGTGGAACTCGTATTGCCAGAACCTCCTATTATGGATGCGGTGCACGCGCCTTTTATTGAGAAATATACATTCGTGCATATTGCACCAGGGGAAACAACAGCATCCTATGAGATGCAAGTGAGTCATAATGATACTTATGCTGTCGGTTACGCGATCATCTCGGAATTGCCGAGCGAGCATACATGGCTTAGACAAGCTTTCGCAGGATACCAAGGAGAGATGGTGTCTTATCCATCCGATGCGCGTGAGATAGAGATTGTCGTAGAAGTTGGCGGGCAGGCAGACCTGACGATCGAGCATGGAACGCTTGTTACCGGTACTGTACAAGTAGATCCGAGCAAGCTTGACGGTAATGAAACGGTGTATGTATTAGTGGAGAATGAACAAGGACTTGCAGGATATACAACGGTGCCCGTATCGGGAACAGATCCAGAACCGTTCACGGCCATTGTTCCAGAGGGTGAGACTTATCTCGTTCACTACTTCCTAGAGGATGAATATGTGTTCAAGAACACGTATTATTATGTGGAGAATGGCTTGTATACGCGAGCATTGGAAGACGCTTCATGGCTTACACTTGGGGATAGTATCGAATTGAATGTGCCGGCTGACGCTATCGGACAAGTGTCGGTATCTGACGCGCACACATTAGGATTCGCTGTCACGTGGGAGCCTGTAGCAAATGCTGTTAATTATGACTTTAGGTTCATGGATGATCAAGGCATGCCATATGTTTCATTGCCAGATTTCGTGAGTGCTGAACTAGCAGCAGCGAACAATTATACGTACTATCCAGATATGGTATTCAGTTTAATGGGTTCACTCGGACTCGAACCGAACCGAACTTATACGTTGGCTGTCTCAGCATATCCAGAGGGAAGTTGGGAACCGATGGCTGTTGGAATAAGCAGCTTTACGACGGGTGATCAGCTGCATGACAGACCGTATGTTCTCGGTTCTACTCCGTCATCGCATGCCCATGCTATTCAGACTGATGCTGGAATTACGCTTAAGTTCAATGAATCCGTGAACGTGGACAATGTGACGGATAGCGTCGTACTGCTTCGAGGCCAGAGTCGGGATATCTCGTACATGGAGCCGGTCGAAAATATAGGTATCACTGCAAATACGCAAGGTGATGGAGCGGTCACTGTTCACTTCGATCAAGAGCTGGATTCGAATTCGTATTACGCCCTGCAACTGAAACAAGGCTTCGTTCGGAACCAATACGGACTCCCGAATGAGGGGTATGAATTGTCATTCCATACAGCTGAAACGAATGAATCAGTCCCGTCTGTTACCTCCGTTGTCTATGAAGACAGCATGTACGTAGATTGGGAAGAGGTAGAACTAGCGAGCCATTATGAGGTTTGGGTTAACGGAGAGTTCCAAGATTCCGTTATCGAACAGACGAATGTGAATCTGCAAGGCATATATGCAACGCAAGAGCTTGCTGTTCTAGTTCGGGCAACGAATGGACAGTCTGTCATTGCCGAGAGTGAGATCTATCCGGAATTCCAAGCAGTCCCGTATTCCAATGCTATTGCAGGCTATTATGATGGTTTCATTCTTTACTTTGACTTCGAGCCTGTAGAAGGTGCCGCAAGCTACGTTGTATATAATGGCGATTACCTGTATGGTTCTGGATACGAACCAGGCAACGTTCAGGTGAACGGGGCAGGCGATGTCACGATCGTTGCTTTGGACGAGAATGGGCAAGTGATTGCTAGATCTTTGATCCGTTATGAACTTGACGGTCCCATATTCGGCTTTTGATCTAATTCTTCAGGCAACAGCTTAATTACTGAATAATAAAGGAGCTATTCCATGCGAAAGATGCAATCGAAGATTATTGTGAGTATGCTGTCATTATCCTTATGCTTCCCCTCAGTCCTGCTTGCTGCTTCCCCGTCAGAAGGAGTACGCGGGAACAGTGGCGACTTATTGTCGCAAGTAGACATCGTTGCTGGAACGAGCGAATTCGGGGGAGAGGACGGAGCGGCTTCAGCTGCTTCGTTCCGCAACCCGGCGAGTGTAGCGGTCTCACCGGACGGGACGATCTACATCGCGGATACGGACAACCAGCTTATTCGCGAGCTGGAGGATGGTACGGTAGACACCCTGGCGGGCAATACATTGCTAGTGGATGAGAAGGGCTTCCCCGTCGGGGCGCTTGTGGATGGAATCGGTTCGGATTCATCCTTCTCCACCCCTACTGGGTTAGATGTAGATGGGCAAGGGAACATCTATGTTGCGGATACAGACAATCATGCGATTCGTAAAATTACACCGAGCGGAACCGTCACGACATTGGCAGGCAACGGTCTGTTAGGCGAGGAAGACGGCGAAGGCGAATCAGCTACATTCTATTCGCCGACTGATGTAGCGGTTACGGCTGAAGGTGTTGTCTATGTAGCGGACACTCTGAATCATACGATTCGCCGAATTGCGCCAGACGGTGGAGTGACGACGCTTAATGCGCAAGCAGAGCGTGCGATAGAATGGGCGGAAGGCTATGTGGAATCTGCGGGGAATTATAAAGATGGGAAGCTCACAGAGGCGCAGTTCAACGAACCTTCCGGATTGGCATTAGATGAGAAGGGCAACCTGTACGTCAGCGATACAGGCAATCACTTGATTCGCTACATTGATCTGCAAGCACAAACAGTCACTACCGTAGCAGGTATGGTGAAGGATTCCATGTACGAAGACGGTGAGCCGTATGCGGCAGGCGGATATGTGAATGGTGATGCGCAGCAGGCGCAATTTAATTCTCCGCAAGGGATCGCCGTGACGAGTGACGGAGGACTTGTCATTGCCGATACACTTAATCATGCCGTGCGTTATCTGAATGAGGGTCAAGTCATGACACTCGCTGGTGCAGCAGAGGAACAGTATGGCGATCAGGTTGGCTTGAACGGTATGAATCGCCTGCATGCGCCAAGTGATGTTGCTGTCCGTCAAGATGGAGGTATTCTAATTGCAGACAGCTACAATAACAGGATCAAGCTATGGACTGTGTACACGCATCCAGCAGGCGTACAAGCAGACGGCAGCATTCATGTAGTTGTGAACGGACAGTTGGTAAGCTTCGACGCACAGCCGGAGATCGCCAATGCGCGCACGATGGTGCCTGTTCGCTTCATCGCCGAAGCACTCGGCTATGATGTGGCATTCGACAACGCAACTGTGAAGATAAGCGAGAATGAGCATTCTGTCGCTATGCAACTGGATGAGACGATTCTCACTATCGAGGCGTCAGGTGAAGAGCCTGTAAGTCGCTTCATGGATACCGCACCTTATGTGAAGGAAGGCCGAGCTTACGTGCCGCTGCGCTTCTTCAGCGAACAATTCGGCAAGGACGTGCAGTGGGATGCATCGACGCGAACGGTCATCTTGCGGGATCAAACTATGAACTAATTGCTCGCACTACGAATAGGAGCTGCTCGAAGTCACTTGTGACTTCAAGCAGCTCCTTTGGTTATTGTCGCATCCAATAAGCACGATGTTAGTCTAGAATGAGCAACACAGATAACGCTATGACAACAACTGCGAAGATCGAAGCAATCCACACGATGGCTCTCGTATGCACTTGTTCCTGCTGCTGTCTGCGTTCGAAGTAGGTTGGTTTACGCTTGGCCATAGCTATCTTCCCTTTCGTAACAGAATAACTTTACCATAATGGAAACGCCTTCATTCTGTCAATGTCTATTCATCTGAGTTGAATATCACTTCCTTTTTCCATGCGTTTCCGATAAACTGACAGGTAGGGGTATGCATGAAGAGCGGAACAAGTGAAGTTGTTGTACGCATGAGAAAGAGAGGAATACCAATATGATCTACCGTCACGTGGCCAAGCCGCTACTATTCAAGCTGCAGCCAGAAACTGCGCATCATCTTGTGATTAGAAGCTTGAAGACAGTCAGTCAGGTGCCCGGCATTGTGCCCATGCTGGCTCAGACGTTTCGTACGAAGAATGAACCAAGTCTGACCGTTGAGCAATTCGGATTGACGTTCGACTGTCCGATAGGCTTGGCAGCTGGTTTGGACAAAAATGCAGAAGCAGTACGTGGATTTTCCGCGCTTGGCTTCGGCTTCATGGAAGTCGGGACTGTAACGCCTAAGGCACAACCAGGCAATGAGAAGCCGCGAAGCTTCCGCCTGCCGTCGGATGAAGCATTAATTAATCGTAT
Organism: uncultured Paenibacillaceae bacterium; assembly: GCA_913056365.1. GTDB lineage: Bacteria > Bacillota > Bacilli > Paenibacillales > K13 > Xylanibacillus. The sequence goes on from CAJXLT010000001.1 coordinate 73,715, forward strand.
GGGCTTCAACAATGAAGGGGCGGAAGCGATGGCCGGACGATTAAGCCGGCTTGGCAAGCGCAGTATTCCGATTGCGGTCAATATAGGCAAGAACAAGGTTACACCGAACGAACAGGCGCCTGAAGACTATCGCGCATGTATTCGTGCGCTATATCCATACGGGGATTTCTTCGTCGTGAATATTAGCTCGCCGAATACGCCGGGATTGCGCAGCTTGCAGCACGGGGAAGAGTTGTTGCATCTGCTTGAGGCCGTACAGGATGAGATGCGGAAGCAGCATCTTGCACTTGGCTATACGACTGACGTCAAGCCGGTATTAGTGAAGATTGCGCCGGACCTGGAGCTTGATGAGCTCGGCTCTATTCTGGAGACGATTATGTCAAGCGGTGTTGCAGGACTCATTGCAACGAATACAACCTTATCCAGAGAGGGCTTGCAGCACAGCAATAGGCAAGAAGCAGGCGGATTAAGCGGCAAGCCGTTGAAGGACAAGTCAACTTCAATTATTCGCGAAGCTTGGCGGTTGACAGATGGAAGGCTTCCGATTATAGGTTCGGGCGGTATTTTTACAGCGGCAGACGCATATGAGAAAATACGAGCAGGCGCTTCGTTGATAGAAGTCTATACAGCATTCGTCTATCATGGCCCCGGCTTGATCAAGCAGTTGAATCGGGAGCTCGCGACGCTGTTGAAGCAGGACGGACTGTCATCGATCCATGAAGCGATCGGTGCAGACCATCGTTAAGCAGGTGCTGCAGACAAGGTATGCTGCATCATCTGGACAGGGCATATCAGCAGATACGCTATGTCAGGTAACGGTAGGACAGGACGCACCTTCACCCTGCTGGAGAAGGACGAATGGAGGCAAAGCGTATGGATGGCAGAGACTGGGGGAAATTTCTGCTCCCCTATGAACAAACGGTGGAAGAACTGAAGGTGAAATTCAAGACACTGCGGGCAGAATTGAAGAAGCGCGAAGAATTCTCTCCGATAGAATTTGTGACCGGACGAGTGAAGCGCATCTCCAGCATATTGGAGAAGGCGAAGCGCTTGCATGTTCCGATGGATAAATTGGAAAGCGGGATTGAGGATATTGCTGGCATTCGCATCATGTGTCAATTCGTGGAGGATATAGAACGTGTAGCCTCGATTATTCGCGAGCGGGAGGACATGCTGCTCGTCTATGAGAAGGACTACATTTCGAATACGAAGGAAAGCGGCTACCGCAGCTACCATATGATTGTCGAATATCCGGTTCAGACTGCGCTCGGTATGAAGCGGGTGCTTGCCGAAATTCAAATTCGCACCTTGGCTATGAACTTCTGGGCGACGATCGAGCATTCGCTTAATTATAAGTATCGGGAAAGTCTCCCGAAGGAGCTGCGTATTCGGCTGAAGAAAGCAGCAGAAGCGGCATTCAAGCTAGATGAGGAAATGTCGAGCATTCGCGAAGAAATTATCCGCTCTCAGCAGCTGTTCGAGGACCGTTCTAATCTGGTGTCTACGATTCTGTCCGACATCCAAGAGCTGTACTTCTATCACCGTATCCGCGAAGCGGTTACGTTCCAGCTGCAATTCAACGAGCTGTGGGACAACGGCGATGTATGGGGCTTGAAGACGCTGTCTGAGCAAATTCGCGCTTCATTGTCGCGTGCGCAGAAGGAGCAGACATGAGCAGATATGACAAATTGTATGTAGCGTTTCTTCGTTACTTTAATGTGGAACGGGATTACTTCGAATGTCACGAAGTGATGGAGGAGCTCTGGCTCGAAGAGGGAAGGAAGCCGTTCTATCAAGGACTGCTGCAAGTAGCCGTAGGCTTGTACCATTTTGACAATGGCAATATAAGTGGTTCAATCAAGTTGTTCGAGGCAGGTATCGACAAGCTGCGCGGAAGCTTGGATGAACAAGCCGGCATCGACATAGCCGCTATTCTGCAAGATGCGGAACAAGTAGTCGAGAAGCTGTATCGGTATGAAGAAGCGCCATTCGCGTTCTACGACTTAGACATTCGCATTACCGATCCAGACTTGGAGCATGCTGTGCGGCAGCTGGAACTGTGATGTCGGAACGAGAAGCCTTGCGGGAACAACAGACCTGCAAGGCTTCTATTGGGTATAAGGCAACAAAGAGCTGTCCTCCAACCATTGTAGACTGTTGGACAGCTCCTTATCGTGTTGCGGTCTTATTCACCTAGATGGCTTTCGAACCAAGCCTTCGCCTGTTCGGGCGAGATCGTGTGTGCAGCATCTGAAATTTCACCGTCTAACGTATCGACACGCTCACCGTTTTCGTAATAGACGATAGTTGGTGTGGCTGTCACGCCGTACTTCTCCCAACCGAATGTATATTCACTCAAGTTGTATTGATGAATATAGACACCCAGTTCATCCATAATCGGCATCAAGATCGGTGTTGTTACCTGACAATGCGGGCATGTTGGCTGGAAGTAGTAAACGAAGAACGTTTCCTTGTCCGCCAGCTTTTGGCTAAGGGCATCTTCTGTGATAATATTTTGATAGTTGGGATCGTCCAGCTGCTCCAGAGTAGGCTGAGACAGTTCGTCAGGACTTACGCCGTACAAGCGCTCCGCATCACTGGCATAAGTGTTCTTCGAGGCTTGATTAATGTAGAATAGCGCACCGAACAGTACGGCAACAATAGCGAGATAAATCCAAAGCTTCTTCAAAGTTCTCCCCCTTTCTCTATTTGATCATACCTGAATCTATTATAAACGATCCGTGGATTGGAAGAAAGCATGCCTGTCTGGAGGTGGATAAAAGTGAGTAATACGATGCGACTAGACAAGCTTCTTGCACATATGGGAGTCGGTACGCGCAGCGACATTCGCAAGCTCGCCCGGCAAGGACGCATCGCACATAACGGGATGACAGTCAAGGATTCTGGCAAGCATGTCGATCCCGAGGCTGATCTTATCACGGTAGATGATGAAGCCATCGTGTACAGAGCCTTTATTTATGTGATGCTGAACAAGCCTGGCGGTGTCGTGTCAGCAACAGAGGACAGGCGCGAACGAACTGTAGTGGATCTGCTCGATGAGCGAATGCGTGTATTCTCGCCGTTCCCCGTTGGGCGGTTAGACAAGGATACAGAGGGGCTGCTGTTATTGACGAATGACGGTCAGCTTGCTCACGATTTGCTGTCCCCGCGCAAGCACGTAGATAAGACGTATTATGCAGACATAGACGGTCCTGTCGGCTCGGACATTCAGGAACAGTTCTGTCAGGGGGTGAAGCTGGACGACGGCTATAAGACAATGCCTGCAACGCTCAACGTCCTGGCCAATGACGAGAGTGGCGCGAGTATTGAATTGACGATTCAGGAAGGCAAGTTTCATCAAGTGAAGCGGATGTTTGAAGCCGTCGGTCGCAAGGTGCGCTATCTGAAGCGAATTCGAATGGGCAGCTTGGTGCTGGACGAATCGCTGCCGTCTGGGGCATACCGGGAACTGACAGGTGAAGAGGTAGAATTGCTGAGACATTATAACCAAGACTAAAACAAAGAGGTGCAGCCAACTGTGAGTAACGAACAATTGCCTTATCAGCTTATTGCGCTAGATGTGGATGGAACACTGCTGCGGGATGACCACAGCTTATCTGAATGTAACCGCAGTACAATTCGTGAGGCAGCGCAACGAGGTGCCGAAATCGTGCTGTGTACAGGTAGAGGGACAGACAGTGCGCTGCCGGTGCTGGAGGAGTTAGGTCTTGAAGGGACACTTATTACACATAACGGAGCGGTCATTGTCGAGTCCCATACGCGAGAAGTAATCGCAGAGGAAGGGTTCGAAGCAGAGGAGATTCAACCGCTTATTCAGCATGCGCGTGACAACGGCATTCATTTCGATGTATGTACGGCATTCGAGCTTAGGGTAGAAGCATTGAACGCCGAAGTTAACGCCATGTATGAGAAGTACTTAGTGAGCCCGCGAGAGGTGGCAGACGTATTAGCAGTGAGCGGCCGGCTCGTCAAGCTGACAGCGTTCGGAACGATTGCGCAGATGGATCAGGTGGAGCAGGAGTGGCAGGCGTTCTTGCCAGAGGCGATCACCTTGATCCGAAGCGGGGATTTCTTCGTCGATGTGATGCGTCGAGGTGTATCGAAAGGGGCGGCATTGCGCAAGCTGTCGGCTATCAAAGGTATTCCGCGAGAGCGAATGATGGCGATTGGCAACTACTTCAACGATGTCGCCATGCTCGAAGAAGCGGGCTTGGGCATAGCAGTCGATAATTCTCCAGATGGTGTTAAGAAGGCTGCAGATCAGGTTACTGCTTCCAATAATGATGACGGCGTGCATCATGCGATTCAGCAATACATATTTCAACAAGCTTAGGAGATGCTAATCCTTGTTCCAACCATCCTGCACTGAAGGGGAGGACAAGGCGATGGCAACGATTAGAATTAGACCTGACTTGCGTACCGCATGCGGGGAAATCTGTGATATTGTAGTTAACGGCAAATATGCGGGCACGTGTGTGTTGGTATATCGGGAGAAGGAGCGCTTGTCCGGTTCGATCCAGCTGGATCGCGATTCATTGTCCCCTAGAACGAAGCATCAAGTTGTCCGGCATATGAATGAATATGTGCAATCGTTGGTAGATGCGTTGCAGACACCTGAATGCGATGTGATCGTCACTTACAGCCGCTACGATCATGTCATTGCATCCGAGCACAACGTTGGCGTCATCGAGTCATTCAGTGATGAGCCTGAATTCGAGGTCGATGTCGATCTGGACACGCGTTATGATGATGGCGATCCGGCCGAGCGCGAATGGTTGGAGATGCAAGATGATGACGTGTACGACAGCGATGATGAGGCATTCGACATCGTGTTGACCCGTGATGATGGTGATACGTTGACTTATGATATTTATGATCATTCACACGGTGATGTATCAGTTGGTACGGCCACGGTAGACATTAGCGGAAGTGACATAAGCGGTTTTATCGAATTTCGTGATGTCGGGAATGAAGAGGAACGCGAAGCGATTGCTTCGATCTTGATGCAGGAAATTGACAAGCAACGCGAGTTCGATACATGCAGCCTCACGATGCTGTATCAGAACGAACCGTTCGAGGAAGTGCTGTTCGAGAACGAAGCTCTACATTGACAATCAAAGTAGCAGTGGACAGACCCGTTCCAAGGTGGAGCGGGTTGTTTATTGGCAAAGGGGAAACAATGGTTTGTGACATAGATACGAGAGATGGTATACTAGGAACGATGGATGTGAGAGGAGGCAATCATAAATGAATTTTGAGATTCCGAAGAACGTGCAACAATTCGGCAAAGATATTCAAGAGGAACAGCTTCGTTATCATACCAAGCGGGTGAAGGTGTCCAAGGAATTTACGTTCGACAGTGCGCATCACTTGCACTGCTATGAAGGAAAGTGCAAGAGCTTGCACGGCCACACGTATAAGCTGCAGATTATTATGGTAGGTTCGCCGGATCATCGCGGACTGGTGATTGATTTCTCCGACATGAAGCGGATGGCGAAGGAACGCGTCATTGATGTGCTGGATCATAAATATTTGAACGAAGTGCTGCCGCCGATGAATACGACAGCAGAGAATATGATCGTATGGATCTATGAACAGCTGAAGGAAGGGCTTGAGCAAGAAGGCTGGTCGCCGCGTGTATTGCTTGACGAAGTGCGCTTGTGGGAGACACCTACAAGCTACGCGATTGCGACTCGTGAACTGATGGAAGAGCAGTAAGCAGATCAATGCGAGATCAGCTTCCATACACGGACTACCAAGACTGTATGACAGCGGGGGCAGAACCAACCCGATTGCATACAGTCTTTGTTCATAGCCACCTCTATTGCCGCTTTTGTGCCTGAGAAGAGGTTCGCTTCGTAGAGAAAGCAGTTACTTTGTTCTTACCGGTTGTCTTGGATTGATACATCGCTTCGTCCGCTTCCTTAAGCAGCTGCTCTGCTGTAATCCCTTCCCGCTGCATGCTGTAACCGACGCTAACCGTCACCGGTGTATGCACTTCGATCGTGCGCCGCACTTGCTCCGCCAGCTTCTTGACGCTTGCCGCAGATTGCTGTGTCACCATCAATACGAGCTCCTCGCCGCCGTAACGGCCGGCAATGCCGTAATCGTCAGCGAGCTCCTTCAACACGTTGGCAACCGATTTGAGTGCTTCATCGCCTTTTTGATGCCCTTGGGTATCGTTCAGCTTCTTGAAGTTGTCAATATCGGTGAAGATGATCGCTGCTTTCTTCTTGCGCTTGATCGCTTCCTTGAGCTTCTGGATGAAGAACGTTCGGTTGTATACACCCGTCAGCCCGTCGCGTATCGAGGAAAAATACGTCGCTTGCAACAATTCCACAATTCGGTCAATCAGAAACAGCAGCAAGACGGAGAAGAAAGCGATCGGCAGCACATTGGCAAGCAGATCGAATACGCTGTTCGAACCGGCGAATACGTAGCGCTTGATGACCTGGGCAAGATGTGCGCCGAAGAAGAAGCCGAGACAGAGATTATACTTGAGTGACTGTCCCACATTGGGCGAAATTAGAAAGAATGCCAAGAAAATTAACACAAATTGAAAAATATCGATGCCCAGCCAGTTGAACAACAGCTCCCGTTCGGTTGGCTCGACCATATTTTGCAGGAATACATAATGCAACAGAGCAATGCCTGCTGTCATCAACAGAAATGATAGGAAAGTGAAATACACCCGCATCGCAGACCGATTGTACATCTGGAATACCGCCATATTGATGAATATGAACGATACGACCTGCAGCAGCTGTACGACATAAGCGATCACATCTCCAGGCATGCGAATGCGGGAAGACAACGTCGCGATTAAGCCGTATTGAATGAGTACGACGCTGAGCGACACGATGAGCGAGATATATGCTTTCTTGCGGCGCTCCCGGTACAAGCGCAAAGACATAATTAGCATGATGGACAGAAGTGTGATGACAGTGATGGCTGAATAAATCATGCCGCTTGAGCCTGTGAACAGTTGAGGGTTGTACATAGATGTACTCCTTTTGTCAGGATGCGATATTCCTATTATAGCTTTTCTTTTTCCTTGGCTACAAGGTACAATGATAGGGAGAGGAGGTTCGGGTATTGAAAATCTTGCAAGCGCTGTTTTTCCCGCCGGAGCAGCCGGGCGGCGTATCCTCAATGGTACCGTACATTCAGGAGAGGTTCAATCGGATGGCCGGTTGGCAGATGGAGTTGTTCTTCCTGCCGAAGCGAGTGCGGGGCAAAGGAACAGAGGACGTGCCACTTCGAACGTTCGATCCCGAACAATATACAGGGAATCCCATTGTAGATCGTTATAGACAGACGATTCGTGATTATTTGTGGTGGACCAAGCTGCGCCTGAAGGAAGAACGCTATGATCTGATCCATGCGCATCATCCGATTGCGGCGTTGGTTCTCAAGTATGTATATCCAGACGTACCTGTGCTGGTGACGATTCATTCCAGTTATGAACGTGAGCTCATCTTGAACGGGAAGATTGAGGCGAACAGCCCGGTGCAGGCTTACTTGGTATCGCTGTATAGAGAGATGGAAGCAAGCTGTGACAGAATGATTACAGTGTCGGATGCGTTCAAGCAATATATGACACCGTATTTGGCTCAGCCGGACAACGTGCAGGTCATTCGTAACGGCTTCGATCAGAAGCGGTTCCGGCCGATGAATCACGACACGCCAGTCCCGCAGCTTGTAACGTTGTGCCGATTAGTTCCGGCTAAGGGATTAGATGTGCTGCTTCAAGCGTGTGCACGCTTGAAGCATGCCGGCAAGAGCTTCGTGCTGCATATTATTGGCGACGGGGATATTCGGGAAGAGCTGGAAGAGCTGGCAGAGAAACTGGACATTTATGAAGAGACGATCTTCTATGGCTATATGCTGCATCCTGAGCAATTTATACCTTTCTTCGATATCTTCGTATTACCATCACGAGCGGAGGCGTTCGGCAGTGTATTCGCCGAAGCGGCATTGTGCTGGCTGGCGCTCGTCGGCACGGATGTAGGCGGCATCAGCGAGCAGATTGAGGATGGTAAGAACGGACTGCTCGTTCCGGTCGATGATGTGGATGCGCTCGCTGCAGCACTCGAGCGCTTGATAGACAATCAGGACTATCGGAATGAGCTCGCGCAGGCAGCCAATGAACGGGCGAATAAGACATATTCGATAGCCAGGGTCATTCGTGAGCTGAAGGACGTATATGGGGCGTATGTGCAATGAGACCGTTTCGCTTTATTCATGCGGCGGACTTGCACTTGGGCAGTCCATTCGCGGGGGTCGGCGCGCAGTCTTCGCTATTGCGCGAACGACTGCGTGAAGCAGGCTATCGGGCGTTGGATCGACTGGTGGAGCTGGCGATTGCCGAGCAGGTTGATTTCGTACTGGCTGCAGGCGATCTGTTCGACAGCGAAGACCGTTCGTTGAAGGCGCAGCTGCGCATGCAGAAGGCGGCAAGCCAGCTGGATGAAGCTGGGATTCGGCTGTACGCGGTGCATGGCAATCATGATCCGATCTCAGCCGGTTATCGTGCGAAGCTGGAGCTGCCAGAGACGATGCATGCGTATCCGGCGGGAGATGTATCAATGCAGGTTGCGTTGAATCGATCAGGAGAACGAATAGCCGAGATATATGGCATATCATACGCACAGCAGCATGAGCGCGCGAATTTGGCAGCACGCTTCCCTGCTTTGCCTATGCAGGAGACACATAGTCGGCTGTTCCGCATCGGCTTGCTGCATGCCAATGTGGATAACCAGCAAGGGTCCACGCCTTATGCGCCTTGCACGAAGCAAGACCTGTTGCGTGCGAACATGGATTACTGGGCGCTTGGCCATATCCATCTTCGGCAAGTGTTGCACCGGGCGCCTTGGATTGTCTACCCAGGCAACCTGCAGGGACGCAGTATGAAGGAAACAGGAGCAAAGGGTGTGTATGTCGTCGATGTATCCGAAGCGGGGGAAGCCTCGCTTCGTTTCTGTGCATTGGAGGAAGTACGCTGGGAGGTCAAGCGGCTGTCTATCTCGGAGCTGGAGGATGAGCAGCAGCTGCTGGAGAGCATGTCGGCACTACTGGATGAGACGCTTGCCGAATCATCGGACAATGGCGGACGCATGGGGGATTCGGCTATGCGTTCGGCAATCGTGCGAATCATCCTGGAGGGTCGCGGGTCGCTGCACGAAGCGCTCCAGTCCGACAGACTCGCTGATTGGCAGGCAGTATTGCGGGAGGAACATCCTGTCGCTGGAGAGACATTCGTCTGGCTGGAGAGCTTGCGATCCGAGACACTGCCAGCAGTAGATCTAGAGCAATTACGCCAATCGGACAGCTTCCTTGGCGAGCTGCTTCGAGCCTCCGCTCGTATGAAGTCTGACCTTCCTTCGCTACGAGCTTGGCAGCCGACTGAGTTGCTGTGGGCGCATCCTCGAATCGGGAAGCTGTTGGAGGAAGCTGAACTGTCTGAGTTGAAGGCATGGGCAGAGGAAGCGGAAAGGCTGCTTATAGATTGGCTCGGAGATACGATTGCTGCAGGGAGGGAGTACGATGAGAATTGAGCGGCTCGCCATTGAAGGGTTTGGCAGATTGCATCAACAGGAGATAGATCTGCGTTCACCCGTGACTATGCTGCTCGGTCCGAACGAAGCTGGCAAGAGCACGACAGCCGCATTCATTCGAACGATGCTATACGGCTTCCCGCAGCGGCGCAGCGGTGCAGAACGATACGAACCGCTCGCAGGTGGCCGGCATGGCGGTCAGCTCGTCCTGTCGACCGATGACGGGGAGCGGCTGACCGTGGAGCGCTTCGATGGGCGTGACGGATTGCGCATCTGGGATGAAGCAGGCAATCGCTGGAGCGAGTCCGACCTTCAGCGTGCTATCGGCGGCTACCCGGGAGATCTGTTCCAGCGTATGTTCGCATTCAGCCTGAAGGAGCTGCAAGAAATTCGGCTGTTAGAGTCTGAGGATGTGGGCCGCTATCTGTACACGGTCGGACTTGGACGCGGAGACGGCAAGTCGATTCTGGAAGCGGAGCGTAAGCTGACTGTCGAGATGGAACAGCTCTTCAAGTATCGAGGCTCTGTTCAGCCGATTCCGCAGAAAGCGCGTGAGGTTGAGGAGCTGGCGACACAGCTGCAAGCAGCCCGAGGTCAGAGTGAGGCGTACAATGCATTGCTTGAACAGCTGGAACAATGCGGCGAGTCGATGCAAGCTGCTGCCAGCGATGCGGCGCGTATCCGTACTGAGCTGAATTGGCTGGCGGCTTGCATAGAAGCCAGAGAGGATTGGATCGCCCTTCGTGATATAGAGAAGCGGCTTGCTTCAATGCCGAAGCAGAAGGTCTCGCTACCAGAGAATGGGCTCGAACAGCTCAATCGTTGGCGTGAGCAGGAAGAACGCTTACGGGAAGACGAAGGACGTGTGCGGCAGCAACTAGAACGAAGACAGTCGGAGCATGCGGAGCTCGTAATGCTGGAAGGCAGGGACAAGCTGCGGCAACGGTTAGAACGTCTATTGGAGCAATTGATCTCTGTTTCAGAAGATCTGAATCGGCTTAAGGAAATGGAGCTGGAGCTGCATGCACGGGAGGAAGAAGCGGCGCGTTGTGTGCGTGCTGTATCCCCCGATTGGACATCTGCTCAGCTCCGCGCTTATCCGATGTCGCAAGCTGAAGCGGAGCAAGTGCGCGCTTATCGAGATGCGCAAGCACGCTTGCAGGCAGCAGCCGACCGATTGGAGACAGAACGCAGAGAGCGGGAAGTCCGCTGCCATACAGAGAAGCGATCTTGGGATGATGCACGCATCGAAGCGGAACGACTGCTTGCAGCGCGTCGCCGCTATCCTGAACTGGCCGACATTCCTTATGCCGAACGCGTCCAGCAGATTCGTCAGTACTTACGTGAGTCAGCCCGCTGGGCAGAGCTTGCGCGCGAGTACCGACATACAGAAGATCGGCTGACTGAAGCTCAGCATATTCAAGCAGGACGCGTGAGCATGCAGCATAGAAGTCCCCGTACGAGGCGCCGCTCTTCATCCTTGGCTGTAACCGTATGGACGATGGCAGGCTGGGGCGGGGCCGCTGCGGGGATTGCCGGGTTCGGTGCAGCTGGCGAGTGGACATGGGCGGCAGTGAGCGCCATCCTTGGCGGTGTGATGATTGCAGTAGCTAGGCTAGGGCCGTGGGCAAGACAGCAGCCGGATGCAGATGAGCGGACACAGCATGTGGCAGAGCAGGAGCCGATCGAACAGTGGCGGAAGCGGCTGCGAGACATTGAACAGCGTTGTGAACAGGCTGCTGCCGTATGCCAAGAGCTGCTTATTCGTCTTCTGCCTGCGGGTTCACATGCAGCTGCTGCGATCGAATCGCATGATGCGGACTGGCAACGAGCCGATGGTTCGCACACTGAGACTAGCCTGTCTGCGCGTGCTTACGATACGCCATCAGCCCAGAGACAGCCGAGCGATTGGGCGGATTGGCGTGAACAGCTGGAGGAGCTGCTTCCGCTAGAGGAGAAGCTGCAGCAGTGCGAAGAACGACTGGATGAACGCGAGCGTGCATGGCGGCGAGCAGAGGATGAATTCGCGCACACACAAGCTAGAGAAGCGGACAATAAGGCAGCAGCCGATGCTGAGCAAGTGCGGTGGGAACAGTGGCTGTCTGGACGAGAATTCGCGCCAGACACATCGCCGGAAGCTGCCCTTGTCCTGCTGCAACTGATCGAGAAGGGTCAGCATACCGCGCGAGAGGCAGAACGATATGCCAAGCAAGCTGCTCTGCTGCGAGAGCGGATTTCGGCATTCGACGCTGCCGTTCGTTCGCTGTATACTGAATTCCCGCAGTGGATGAAGCACGCGCAAGCTGAAGGAAATTTCGCAGCTCGAGATAGTGACAGTGAGCCGTCTATCGCTGCGAGCGCTCATACAGACAATTCGCGTATGCGGCAGCTTGATGCTGTGCATTGGGCGAGCTGCTTGAAGGGATTGCAGCAGAAGCTGCAGGAGCAAGACGAGCTTGCTAGACATGCGGCTAGGCTGGAGGAGCAAATAGCCGAAGATCAAGCAGCATTGGCTGTCTGCGAACAATCACAAGCTCGAATACATAGGGAGCGGGTTAAGCTGCTTCAGGAAGCGCATGTTGATACAGAGCATGAATGGCGGAAGCTTGCAGACGATATGGAGGAGAGGGAGCGTTGCCTGTCGAGCAAGGAGCATCTGCTTCATGTTCTTCAAGTTCGGCTCGGCGGTAAGCCGCTCGCACAATTGGAGCAAGTATGGCTAACCCACACATTGCCTGAAGTGCGGACGAAACTGGAGGAATGGGAGCGGGAACTTCAGCTTCTGTCCGATGAGCAGCAGGAGCTGATGGACAATAAGGCGAAGCTGCAGGCTGAGCTGGATCGGTTGATGCGGGATGAGGAATATGCGGCATTGCTGCAAGCGCACAAGGAAGCGAAGACGGAGCTGAAGGAGCTGGCAGCGAAGTGGACGGTGCGTGCGATGGCGCAAGCCTGGTTCCGTCAGGCGAGGGAGACGTATGAACAGGAACGTCAGCCTGCTGTCATGCAGAAGGCATCTGCACGCTTCTCGCAACTGACTGGCGGCGTGTACAGCCGTGTATATACGACGATTGGTGAAGGTAAGCTTGAGGTCGAGCACGCGAGCGGAACGCGCTTGGAACCAGGCCAATTAAGCCGCGGCACGTGTGAACAGCTGCTGCTTGCCATACGCTTCGCATTAGCGGAGAGCACGGCGGATCGGATGGCTATGCCGCTGTTGATGGACGATGTATTCGTCAACTTCGATCCGGCGCGATTGGAGAAATGCTGGGATATTGTCAATGACATGAGTGATCGTCATCAATTCGTGTATTTCACCTGTCATCCGCACATTGCGGAAGCCGCGCAACGTCGGAGTCCAGCTGTGAAGCTGCTCCATATCTAGCATGCAGCTGAACAAGGGAGATGATCATTCATAGATCATCTTCACCGTCATGCCTCCGTCGATGACTAGATTCTGACCAGTTATGAATGACGCATCGCTGCTTGCTAAGTATAAGCATGCTTGGGCAATATCCTCCGGTCGTCCGACACGCCCTACCGGATGCTGCAGCCGATCACGCTCGCTATGCTGCGGCTTGCCGGCTTGTCCCAATCCGCGCCATTCCGAGGTTTCGATCCAACCAGGACTGATTGCGTTCACACGTATACCGTAGGAACCTAGACTGACTGCCATAGCATGGGTTAAGGCTAGAATGCCTCCCTTGGACGCTGAATAGGCCTCTGTATCTGATTCGGACATAAGCGCCCGCGTGGAGGCGATATTGATAATCGCGCCGCCTTTGCCTAGGGCAGTCATATGTCTGGCTGCCTGCTGCGAACAGAGGAATGTGCCGCGCAGGTTGACGCCGATAACCCGATCGAAATCTTCGGCGCGCAGGTTAAGGAATGGCGTATTCCGACCGATCCCCGCATTATTGATTAATACGTCTGGCACACCGAGTTCTTCGGCAGTTATACGCAACCATCGCTCTGTCTGTGTGCTGTCCGCGACGTCTGCTTGGATGAAGAGCGCATTGCCTCCAAGCTCCCGAATTCGCTTAATGACTTCAAAGCCCGCTTCCTTATTCGTATCGCAGATCGATACGGTGAAGCCCTTCTCAGCGAAGGCGATGGCCGTTGCGCGGCCGATCCCTTCCGCGGCTCCAGTAATCGCGACTACTGCTGTCTTGGCCATAATATACCCCTCCTTCGTTCTGTCTTAATGGGTTACTACTTAAGCCCAAGCTTGACGATTGGCTACTGCTGATCGAGCTTGCCGATGATCACGCTTCTACCGACTAACGCCGATTGGAGATAACCGTAACGGACACCGGTGACCGTTACAGGGCGTATGGAGCGTGTTTGGACAATGTAACGGTCACGGATGACCGTAAGCGCTGAATCGGACGGTCAAAACGGCGGTTATTGGCTGCTAATGGACATCGGCGACCGTTACAAACCAAACATGCGTATTTTTTCGCTCTATCGGACATGCGTGTCCGTTACAGTTCCTACTCGCTGGTCCAGACATGCCATCCACTCATCAACGCTACTCTTTCCGCCCCGAATACTAGCTTGCTCGCATCCATTTCATCAAGCGTGAAGTGGAAGATTTCGGCAGCTAAGCAGTAGCTTGCTCGTATCTATTTCATCATACGTGAAGTAGCAGGTTCGAGCAGCTAAGCAGTAACCTTAATGGAAACAATTCTCTATAGTATAACATGAAAGGTGTGCGTCCATTAACATATGCATCCGTGGTATGTGATCGGCCAGCTGCTATGACCAGCGGGATAGCTGTGCTCGTTGTGCTTGGGCAGGTCAATCGACAGGGTATTTCATGTTGGCTGTCTGCGTACGATAAGGACAGCAAGCCAGCCCATGCTCACGACGCCGAATAACGGATACAGTGTGCCGAGCAGCATACTGAAGCCAAGCTGACTGATCACGAAGCATCCGAGCAGGACAAGCATATGCAGAGAGATCACATTCATCTGTGTGCGGCTGCTTAATTGCCGTGTGAGTCCGTATACATTGGCGATGAATGTGGTGAAGATTTCACAAAAGATGAGCAGCACATAGGAGAGCTGCAGCCATTGACCGAGCGGGTGGACGAGCATGCCCATCGGAATTTCATATTGCTCGACGCCGGGCATTTGGGCAGATAAGGCAAAGTGTCCAGCAAGAAGCATGCAGCCGATACCGATGCCGCCAAGCATCCCGCCGCGTTCAATCGCTTTCCGATCTTGTATCTCTGCCCCGATTGGAACGAGCACTGCTTGGGCTAATGCTAGATTGAATGCGGTGTAGATGAAGGGGGACACGTACACGCGCCACAGTGGCGCATTGCTCGATAGATCCAGCCACTGTCCTACGCCGGGGGAATATACGGTCATACCGACAATAATGAGTGTGAAGAGAATCATCATCGGAACGACAATCGAATTGACGGCGAGGATAGCATCCATACCCCGACGTAAGATGATGAAGGTCAGCAATAGTGTGATGAGCAACCCTGCTTGGTAGTGCAGCCCCAGATGCTCCATGAAGACCGAACCGGCTCCGGCAAGCATGACCGATGTGACGCCGAACAGCACGACCATGAGGAACCAGCTAATAAGCGTGCCTGCCCGTTCACCGAACAAGTATCCGTTCAGTTGTTCGAACGAAGCCGTCTGGCGATCATGAGCAAGCAGCATCAGCTTCGTGCCCAACTTAACGAACAAAAAGGATGCGACGGCGATCGTGACAGCAGCAGGGGTTCCATAGCGAGTGAAAAACTGCAAAATCTCCTGGCCTGTTGCAAATCCGGCTCCCACGATTGTGCCCATATATGTGAAAGCGATTTGTAAGGAAGCGATCCACGATCGTCTCATGTCCAGTCAACACTCCTTTCCTACACATTCCCCGTCCTAGTACAAGGTATGTGAGAAGAAAGGAGGCCATGCCTTGCGATTCGCTCAAGTCTCCACTTCAGCATCCATACACAGCAAACAGCGAACCTCTGTGGAAGTACAGAAGGTCCGCTGATTATGAATATGCTTAGAACGTATCCTATATAGATGTGAAGAACTATTGTTCTGCTGGAAATAATCTAGCCGTAATGACTTCATTCGTGGCAGGATCAACGTCCAGCTTGAGCAATGCAACTTCATTCTGATATGCGAGCACATAATCATTCTCTGTGGACGGCTCTCCAAGAGAATGGATCGCATCTTCTACGGTTCCGCCAATATGGAAGCCATTCAGTCCCGATTCTACATGACTGGACATGACCGTAATAAATTCAACGACTTGCTGCACATTCATACCTATCATAAATCCGTCATAATGATACACGGTAAGCTTCTGCTCGCCGTCTGACATTGTCGTCATTTCCTGTGGCAGTCCATGCATCTGGGTTACAAATTCTTGGCTGTCTCCGACGGTCATGCCCATCAGTCGGGGCTGAGCCAACGTGAATTGCTCCAGTGACTGCGGAACTACAGTTGATTCATCGGGTTGCGGTTGTTCCTCAACGGCATCTGATTCCTCGATCGGCTTATCTGCTTCGGCAGCAGTAGGATCAGTCTCAGTCTGCTGTTGACTCGATGAGATTTCCAAGCCGTTCGTTTCCTTGGCTGAGGAATCCGGTTTCCCGTTCTTGTGCGAGGGATCAACAGGCTGATCGGTAATCGGTATATTCTGCTTAGTGGAAAGCGAGTCGGGCTCCGTTGCTTGTGAGCAGCTGGTTATCAAGAGCGGCACCAAGACTAGGATGAACAGCGTACGAATGAAGATAACTTTCAAGTGTTACACGCTCCTTTCCACGATTGATCAGGCGTAACAAAATCGGGCATGCGGTCATCGTGACCGTCTGCTCTCATCATACTTCCGCGAAGTAGGAATCTCAAAGCCGGAATTGAACGAAATAAGCGGGATTTGATTCCCTGTAAGCATTGGAAACGCTTAAACAACCGTATATCTTGTCGGCAATCAACATTTAGCAGTTTCTTGCATGTTCTTATCTATATAGACGTGTACAGGGAGGGTAAAGTTGCACCTTTTGAAAAAAGTGTGTTACGTTATTGCTATAAAATGATACGGCGGAGGTCGGGAGTATGGAATCATTGAAGCGGCGCATATTACAGGAAGGGATCGTATGCTCGGAGCAAGTGTTGAAATTGGATTCATTGTTGAATCATCAGGTTGATCCGGCTGTCATCTTGGAAGCGGGCAAAGCATTCGCCAATTTGTTCAAGGATGAGAACCTTACCAAGATTGTCACTATCGAATCATCCGGCATCTCTGTAGCGTTCGCCACTGCATGCGAGCTTGGTGTTCCATTATTGTTCGCCCGGCGGAAGAAGACGCTGACAACGGATGATGACGTATACTGTGAGCGCGTACCTTCATTCACGAAAGGCATAGTCACTGATATTATGATATCCAGACAATTTCTTGGGCCTGACGACAGGGTAGCGGTGATTGACGACATTATTGCTAATGGTGATGCGGCACGCGGTGTGCTGCGGATCGTGGAACAGTCGGGTGCGACGTTAGCTGGGTTAGGCGTAGTAGTAGAGAAGTCCTTCCAGGCTGGAGGGAGAACTTTGCGTGAGCAAGGAATTCGCGTGGAATCCTTAGTTCGGATTCGCTCGCTTGCCGGCGGCAAGATCGAGTTGGAATAATTTTTGCATCCTGATCGAAGGCCAGTCATACTAGCACATTTCGTCGAATGTTGGCAAATCGGGAAAATCAGGTGCTTCTCACTGATTCTGAATTGATTTATACTGGTTATATAGAAATAGAGAGGAGGCATCACCTATGGGGAACGAGAATATGTCACAGTTCATGACGGCGAAGCTGATGGAGGCGAAGGTGCATTTTGAACGTGCGCTCGATTGTAAGCATACAGAATTCGATGATTTGTATCCCTATATGATCGAACATCCTCAATTTTTCTGGTACAAGCGTTATGTGGCATGGTCAGAATTATTGACGATCGTGAAGTTATGTGAGGAGCTCAGCATTGATTGGAAGTCGATTTTTACAGAGCACCAGATACAATATATGGATCAGCGCGTCATGTCAAGCAAGGTGCTGGATTGCTGGAACGATTCCAAGGAACACGTTAGCTAACAGCATACGTACACAAAGTCAGGTGAGAAGCGCATGGTTTCAGATGAACAGTTGAACACGTACCGTGTAGAAGGTGTGAAGGTAAGAGTGATTCGCGATGCTGAACCGAAGAACGATGTGTTGGGCATTGTAGTAGCATGGAACGAACAGGAAGTGCTGATTCGCAAGCAAAACCGCAAGGTGCTGCAGCTGCCGCGCAAGTATCGGATACAACCGGCTGATCAGCCGAGAGAATCGTCGTCATCCTGATCCCAGCGCTTGGAATAGGCTTTGTTGATATACCAGACACAGATGGCGATGAAGCTAAGCCCGAATAAGATTGTCAACACAATAGCAGTTGTCAACATACAACCTCCTTTGGCGGATATAGGCAATAGCCTTATCTTACACCAAGGGAGGTTTGTTTGTCATGTCAGTCGTCGGGACAACGTGACATATGCGGCGCGATCAGTTCGAGCCATAACGGGAAATCGTGACTTTATTTGGTGGCAAACATTCAGCGAAACATGTTTGAAGGAAATTTATGGACTTATTCGCTCGTTGGCGTGTTTGATTCTAGTGTTTCAGTCCAATAAAGCCAATTTTGCCCGCAATTATTCTTAACCTTAGATCGCGGCTATAAGTAAGATCCATTATTCCCGTAATTTATTGTTCTGTGACGGTAATCGGGCGCGATGACAGGGGTATTCCAATGAAGGATACGCTCGTAAGATTATAAGAAGGGGAAGAAGCGGACGAGTGAACTGCTGAATGGCACAAGACTGTGTGTATGCAGGTATAAGGGCAGTGGGAGATGGAAATGTTTCTGAGTAGAGTGTGTGAACATGAAGGAGGGGCCGTGATGGCACGCGATCTAATCAAATATGCGACAGAACGAATTGTGCGTTATTGGGGAACGCCTAAGGATGAACGGCTCCAGCGCAAAGTCACGCGTAAGGCGATGCGTGAGCCGTGGCTGAGCCGCTGGTTCGGCATGATGCCAATGAGTATCCGTGTATGGAAAGCGAGAACGAAAGCATCGACAGACGAACGCAATCATTCAAGCGAGAAGGAGCAATCGTCTTAGCGGCATACGTGCAATATTAACTAGGATGCACTGTCGGTTCTGTGTAGAATTTCATCGTCGCAGCATCGAACGGGATGAAGCGTTCGCCATTGTCGCGGACAAGCAGATAAGGGGTTTCACCGTTCCACAGTTGATAGCCTGTCACTGGCCAAGTTATCAGAATTTCGCCGAATGCTTCTGTAACAGCGATGATTCGGTCACCGTGGTCCAGCCTCTTCGCCAACGTGTCGAAGCTATCGGGTTCGACCTCTTCTCCGTCTAGCCACAAGGTTTGAGCGAAGGCATCGAAAGGCGGCAGACGATAGCTTTCGATACGAGCTTGGCGCATCGATTCATGGTCGTATACGTGCTGGACCTTGGCGTTGATTCGTTCGTGATAAGCTCGCTTATCCTCAAGCTGTAAGGGCGGATCCAACTGATACCACTCCCCATTCTTGGCGTTGACGGGATAGGCAGCATCGTCTGACGCCACCATATAAAGCGCCTCCGCAGGAGACACGTACAGTAGCTTCACCTGTCCGTCTGTCCCCGCTTCCGCAAGGGAGTATTCCTGCTCGGTTAACCCGTTCCACTTCGCATGCTGTTGCAGTGCCTTCATGCTGAACAAGACATGCGGACCGCTTCCGTACTCACTGAGCAGCAGGCGGCCTTGCTCGTCTGCATGAACGATCACGTAACCGATCTCCTGCTGTTCGTGTGACAAGATGACGACCCATCCGTGCGTACCGGGACCGAGGGGACTGATGGTTCGTTCGGCACTGTTCCAGCTTCGGAACTGCGGATCAGCAGACAATGCCTCCAGCCAAATATCAAGTGCCTCAGTCAACTTGCCTGTATGAACGCCAACCACATCGTGTACGGGCTTATCTGCCTGCTGAGGCATCTGCGCTGCAGCAGCAGATCGCATTGATGCAGAAGCTTGCGTCAGACTTGCGCTTGCGGGTTGACTGCTCGTATGTTCCAGTAAGAGCTGCTCCGGTG
Source organism: uncultured Paenibacillaceae bacterium (assembly GCA_913056365.1). Lineage (GTDB taxonomy): Bacteria > Bacillota > Bacilli > Paenibacillales > K13 > Xylanibacillus. The sequence goes on from CAJXLT010000001.1 coordinate 93,440, forward strand.
CCGGAGTCTCTGCATTCATCATGTTCGATATACTGCTTGTCCATAGGAGGCTGCCCAAGCATGCAGCTGCGATCAGAACTTTGCTTCCTCTCATCTTCATCCCGCCTTTAGAATATTCGATTCGGTTCTCTCATTGTAGCGGACAAGCTGTGCAAAGGCTGTTACAATGTGTCAGTGCCGCGTCCGGTTAGCAGGTTCTTATTTTGCCGGACGATAGCGAGGCTCGTCAAACAGTGACTTGGCTGTCCGTCAATAGATGAAACAAACCGCAGTTTGTGACACATACGCGCACTTTTGGCTCGTACTGCCAGCGAAGCTCCGCCTTGCGCCTGTCCAACTGCTGTTCCGTCTTGACACGTAGTTCCAGATCATCAGTCTTCAGCAAATCAACGTAGTAGCTCTCCACACAAGCAATCTCCTCTTCCAGCCGTGACCATGCTTCGTCGGCCCAGGAATGATCATAGCCTGCAAGCTTGTGTTCCACATAGCGTTCGAGCTCTGCAACTGCACGCGGCAGGGAGATTACTTCGCGTGTATGGGTGCGAGCAGGCAGTCTGGAAACTAGCGAGAGCGGTTCCAAGTAATCATGGAATTGCTCAACAATCTCCCCTGTTGACAGATTGAGTCCAAGCGAATGCAGCTCGCTTCGCTTGCGATCACAAGCAAGCTCCACCAGTGCGTTCACTCCGAGCCAGGAAGTATATTCGGCTGAGCCTGTCTTGCCGACAGCGTCTGGCGGGATATCTTCATACAGATTCACACAACGTCCGCGATTCTTGGCTGCTTGGAACATCTGCTCCAGCTTGGGACTGCCGTACGTAATTGTTTCCTTCAGCGTCCTGGTGCCGATACTGGGGACGGAGATGCCAAAGTATCGTCCGAGAATCGTGTCTCCGGGTTGATTTGCAGCGCCGCCTTGCATAGCTCCCGCCAAACTGTTGTCTTGGGGAACAGCGTTTGGCCTGGTATGTGTGGTGCTGCGTAGGGATGTACTGCCGCGCTGTGCGCTTGTATCGGCTCGTTGCTTTCGTTCGGCCTCAAGTTGTTCATAAGCATCCGGATCGAAGATGTATGTGAAGGTCATCGTCTCCGGCTCCGCTCCTGTTCGTTCGACGAAGCTCCAGTAATAGGGACGGTTCGTTAATTCCTTGTCCGCCTCTGGCGAAAGCTTCACTGTGACATAAGCCGGATGCTTCTCTAGTACTTCACAGTGTGTGGCGTGCAAGTAGTGCATGACGAATTGGCGAATGTGCTCCTGATTCATCAGGGATGCACCTCCGCCTCTGGCGAGACCACGGTGCCTAATTGCTGAAGCATGCCGCCCATTTCGGCATGGCGAAGCTCCTTATCTCGCTTGGTTGCAGCAGCTTGACTAGCTACATCTTGCTCAGCCTTACGCCAGCGGTCGCCCAGCTCCGCTAGATTTTGCTTCACTTGTACGTCGCTCTCCGCGTCCAGCATAATCCGGTACAGGTGCTTCTCTAAGGAGCCGCCTTGCTCCATACGTTCTAGAATGAGATCGAGCTGACCGATGACAAGCTCGAACATGTTGATTTTTTCATGCAGCAGATGCAGAATATGCTCCTCGATCGTACCGCGTGTCGACAAATTGTAGATCTGCACATCGTCCTTCTGACCGAGTCTGTGTATGCGTCCGATGCGCTGCTCGACGCGCATCGGATTCCAAGGAAGGTCGAAGTTGATAATGCGTTTGCAAAATTGCAGATTAATCCCTTCACCGCCTGCTTCGGTCGCCACCATCACCTGCGCGCGGCTTCGGAACAAGTCCATCATCCAATCCTTCTTGCCGCGATTCATGCCGCCGCGGTACGGGACAGAGATAATGTTCTCCTGCTTGAGATATTGCAGCAGGTATTCTTGGGTAGCCCGATATTCCGTGAATACGATTACCTTGTCCGCAGACTCACGAATGAGCCCCATCGCTGTCTCAGCCTTGGAATTCGCTTGAATTTGCTTGATTTTGTCCACAAGCTCCCAAATTTGCGCACGCAGCGGAGAATCCTCCGGCGTCTTCTTGAATAGATTGACGAGTGTGAGGAAGACTGCATCGCGGCTTGAGCACACCTCTCGCTGCAGCGTTACGAGAGAGAGCACACTGCTTAGATCGCCGCCTGCTTCCTGGTAGCGTCCTTTCACGAATGACGTAACACCCTGATACAGCTCGTATTCTTCATCGGAAAGGTCGATCAATATATTTCGGACATGCCGCTTCGTGAAGTTCACATCGGCTTCGCCGCGCCGGTTGCGGATCATGACCTTGGCAAGTTCCTCCTGAAGCTTCTCCTTGTTCTTAGGCATGCGCTTAGCCATGACGAATTGTGATTGGAAGTGATGGTGACCGCCAAGTTGACCCGGCTTCAGCAATGAGATTAAGTTGAACAGCTCCTTCATGTCGTTCTGTACTGGTGTGGCGGTTAGCAGCAGACAGTACTTTTTACGAATGTCGCTGATCACTTGGTAATTGGTCGTTTTCTTGTTTTTCAGTTTGTGCGCTTCGTCAATAATGAGCATGTCGTATTCCTGCTCCAGCACGATTTCGCGGTGTGGATCGCGCTTGGCCGTATCCATCGAAGCGACGACAATATCGCATTGTGTCCACATGTAAGCCTTCTTCTGCGCAACGGCAGGTATGCCGAACTTCTGGTTCAGCTCTCGCACCCACTGGAGCACCAGCGAGGCCGGGACCAAGATGAGCACTTTGCGTACAAGCCCGCGAATGATATATTCTTTTAATATAAGTCCGGCTTCGATTGTTTTGCCGAGCCCGACCTCATCAGCCAGAATAGCGCGGCCGCGCATCTCGTTCAGCACTTTACTCGCTGTATCGAGCTGATGCGGCAGCGGCTCTAGCTGCGTAAGATGGCGCAAGCATTGGAGCTCGTCGAAGCGCTCGACTAGCGCGGAACGTTCAGCCTGCACAGCAAGCCGATAGAGGGGCCAGCTGTCCCACGGTCCGTTGTGCTCCATTCGAGAGGCAAGTGTGTCCGCCCATGAGCGATCAAGCTCCAGGGTCAGCCTGCTTCCCAGCTGCTTCTTGATCCTATTGCCGTTCGCTATTATTGGGGGTGCCGCTTGTTCTTCTATGTCCGTGCGAATGGAAGCAGTTGCATGATCCTGCGATGTTCGCGCTGCCGTGCGAATGGAAGCAGTTGCATGATCCTGCGATGTTCGCGCTGCGTCAGTCTTCTGCTCGTTAATCGCAGGTTGGGTATGTGCCTGCATGGCAGGGGGATGCGTTTTTCTTCTAGGCATAAGCAGGCTCCTTTCAATCTGAAGCGAGCATTCGAAAGTTGTTCTATTAGTATGAACCAGACCTGTAGGTTTCATAACTGCGATTAGAAGGGCAGGGAATGATGAACATGACAAATACACAACGTATACAATGGCGGTATGTACAGAGCGGATCGATGGATCCGGCCATGAATATGGCGGTCGATGAAGCCATTATGACTGCACACAGCGAAGGGAAGGTCCCGCCTACCTTGCGCTTCTATGCATGGGAGCCAGCTTCGTTGTCGATTGGCTACTTCCAGAAGGCGGAAGAGGAAGTCGCGTTCGAGGAATTGCGCAAGCGAGGTTTCGGCTTCGTGCGCCGTCCGACTGGCGGCCGCGCGGTGCTTCATGATCAGGAATTGACGTACAGCTTGATTGTGTCGGAGGACTATCCTAACATGCCCAAGGGCGTTACAGAAGCGTATCGCGTATTAAGCGAGGGGCTGTTGCTAGGCTTCCGCGCATTGGGCTTGCAGGCGGAAATGGTCAATCTTGCGAGCGAATCCGAAAAAGCAAAGTATGCTGCTGCGGCAGGCTCTGCTGTCTGCTTCGACTCACCTTCGTGGTACGAGCTGGTCGTCGAAGGGAAGAAGGTGGCAGGAAGTGCGCAGACGAGGCAGAAGGGCGTCGTACTCCAGCATGGCTCGATCCTGCTGGATCTGGACATTGATGCGTTGTTCGACGTGCTGCGCTTCCCAAGTGAACGGGTGAAGGAACGTATGAAGCGATCCTTCCCGGACAAAGCCGTCGCGATTAATGAGCTGCTGCGTGCCGCGAGCAGACAGGAAGTGAAGCTTCCAGAAGTGGAATCCGCGTTCCGCCAAGGGTTCGCAGAGGCGATGCAGGTGGAGCTGGTGCCGGGCGTAATAACGGAGGAGGAGCAGCAGTTGGCTGCGCAGCTCGCGAAGGAGAAGTATAGTAGCGAAGCGTATTTGTTCAGGCGCTGACAGTCACAACAGGCGGTGTATTCCTGAATCGGGAACGCTGCCTGTTCATGTGGTGCAGTGTCCAGTTCATAATGACTCGCTGAGCTACTTTTTTTCGGACGTTGATTTCTGCCCGTATGTCAGAAAATGTTTCGCTGTGCAGCGGACGTATGTAACGGATATGAGTCGAATCGCAAGCGGGACAAGGGTTCATAGGTATGTGTCGAAATTTGTCGAAAAGTACATGCTATTTTATTAAAATAAGGAGATATCGAGAGATATTCCGAGCAATGAGGAAGGAACTTTTCATTTGCTCGCTGATTTGAAGCTCCGTTTAATAGATGCACTAGATATAGTGTTGTATAATGTTCAAGGAATACAATATATAGTGATTTGCAGGGGCAGGTCTAGCGATACTTTGGTGATTATGACTGAGCTCCTTTGATGTTAATGATGGCTGGAATTCCGCGAATTTCGGAAATTTGGGCTGCAAGTGACCGTTTGAGGCCAACACGAAGATTGGATTGGCAGCTTATTTCAAGTGGGAGGGTGTTGTGGTTGAAGACTATGGAAACGAAGCGATTGGAAGGACTTAGCGAGAAGATCTTCTTGGACCGTTATGCCATGAAAGATGCCGATACGAAAAACACGAAGGTCGGCGATTATGTGCTAGTTCTTACGAAGGATGATCCGAAGTTTCCTGCGAAGGAAGTCGGGGAAGTCATTGAACGCGAGGGCAAGCAAGTAAAGGTGAAGCTGCGCAGCGGGCAAATTGTCGATTCCAACGTAGATAAGCTGACACTGACAATAGAGAAGACACCGGACCAAATGTGGGAGCGTCTAGCATCCGCAATGGCTTCGGTTGAAGCACCGGAGAAGCAACAGGAGTGGACGGAGAAATTTCGTTACATATTGGATGATTGGAAGCTCGTTCCGGGCGGACGAATCGCCGCTGGCGCCGGAGCAAGCGATGAATTAACGTTGTTCAATTGCTATGTGATTCCATCGCCGAAGGATAGCCGCGGCGGGATTATGGACACGCTTACAGAAATGACCGAAATTATGTCCCGCGGCGGCGGTGTCGGCATTAATCTGTCCAGCTTGCGTCCGCGCAGAGCGATCGTTCGCGGTGTGAACGGTTCCTCAAGCGGTGCTGTATCTTGGGGCGGACTGTTCAGCTACACGACAGGCTTGATCGAGCAAGGCGGCAGTCGTCGCGGGGCGCTGATGCTGATGATCAATGACTGGCATCCGGACTTGGTTCGCTTCATTACGGTGAAGCAGCAGGCGGGTGAAATTACGAACGCTAACCTGTCCGTATGTCTCAGCAACGGATTCATGAAAGCTGTGAAGGAAGATCTCGACTGGGAGCTGTACTTCCCAGATACGACTGACCCAGACTATGATGAGCTGTGGGACGGCGATATGAACAAGTGGAAGGATGCGGGTAAAGCAGTCATCCACTACGATACCGTACGCGCTCGCGACGTGTGGCATATGATTATCGAATCTGCATGGAAGTCTGCAGAGCCTGGTGTCGTGTTCATGGAATATTATAACGATATGTCGAACAGCTGGTACTTCAATCCGATTATTTGTACGAATCCATGCGGAGAGCAAGGCTTGCCTGCATGGGGGGTCTGCAACTTGTCGGCAGTCAACTTGTCGAAGTTCTATGATGAAGAGAAGCATGATGTTGCGTGGGAGGAGCTCGCCAAGACGGTGCGCTATTCCGTGCGCTTCCTCGACAATGTGATTGACAAGACGCCTTACCACTTTGAAGAAAATCAAGAGAATCAGCAAAACGAGCGACGTGTAGGACTTGGCTCGATGGGCTTGGCTGAGCTGATGATCCGCTTGAAGATTCGTTATGGCAGCGCGGAATCGATGGAATTCCTGGACAAGCTGTACGGATTCATGGCGAAGGAAGCGTATCTTGCATCTTCGGAGATCGCAGCAGAGAAGGGCGCCTTCCCGAAATTCGAGAAGGATCCATTCCTGCAGAGCGGCTTCATGAAGAATATAGTGAGTGAATTTCCAGAGGTTGGTGCAGCAGTCAAGAAGAACGGCATCCGCAATGTTACGGTCATTACTCAGGCGCCGACAGGCAGCACCGGTACGATGGTCGGCACCTCGACAGGGATAGAACCGTACTTCGCCTTCGAATACTATCGTCAGAGCCGCCTCGGCTTCGACAAGCAGCTCGTGCCGATTGCGCAGGAATGGAAGGACGACAATCCGGAAGCGCCGCTGCCAGACTATTATGTTACGGCAATGGACCTGAAGGCGGAGGATCATATTCGGGCGCAAGCGGCTATCCAGCGCTGGGTAGACAGCTCGATCTCGAAGACGGCCAATTGTCCGGCAGACTTCTCGATCGAGGATACGAAGCAACTGTATGAGCTGGCCTTCGACCTTGGCTGCAAGGGCGTGACGATCTACCGCGACGGCAGCCGTGATCAGCAAGTGCTGCATACGGACAAGAAGGATGAAGAGAAGAAGGAAGAGACTGCACCAGCAGCGAAAGTCGAAGAAGCCCCTGCAGCGCAAGGTGAATCACTGAAAGTGGAAGCGAAGGCATTCAATGAGATTACCGATTCGCTGAAGGTGGATATCGACAGCAAGACAGAGCAAATATTCGACCGCCAGTACAAGCGCCGCCCGCAAGTGCTGTCCGGTTCGACTTACAAGTATAATACGCCGCTTGGTGTCGCGTACATTACGATCAACGATCTAGACGGCATTCCGTCTGAAATCTTCCTGAACGTGGGCAAGGCAGGCTCCGATGTATTCGCGATGTCCGAGGCGCTAGGCAGAGTGTGCTCACTCTTCCTTCGTTATGGCGACCACGGGCAGAAGGAGCGCTTGCTTGTCAAGCATCTGAAGGGAATCGGCGGCTCCGGCGCGATCGGCTTCGGCCCGAACCGCGTAGAATCAATCGCCGATGCACTCGCCAAGTCGCTGGAAGTACACCTGGAGCGCTTGGAATCAGGCAATGTGCAAGCTGGCTATGCGAATTATGAGGGTCGTGCGGATGAGGGAGCGCCTATCGTGGAGACGGCAGCGCCAGCCCATGAAGGCAGCGAAGACGCAGCAACGATCCGTCAATCGCTGGATCTGTGCCCCTCCTGCGGCGGTGCCACGCTTGTGAACAGCGAAGGCTGCAAGAACTGCACGAACTGTGGGTATAGTCGTTGTAGTTAAGGGAGATAATGCAATATATAGAACGGACAAAGCCGATTTTCCCAGTCCAAGGGAAAATCGGCTTTGTCGCTATTCTGCCAACCTAGGGTTCAATCCCCCACACAAGTGTACCGTTCTGATACAGTGTCACCTGATCCCAGCTGGCGAATGCCGTCTTCGTTGGGTCGAACGAGTGATCATCGGATTCATTGTATGGGGTCCAGTTGTTCTTGTGAATTCTTGTCTGGATCTCACCGGAATCACTGCCGGAAGCGATACTGCCGGCTCCAGCATCGAACGATAGTTCCATGTAGTAGTCTGCTCCTGATCTTGCTGCAGACAGCTGCGTGAACTGCCCGTTCACGTTCGTACAGCCTAGCGTTGCATAGTCGCAGTTGAATGTCTGCGGTTGGTCGCCATCGACCGTGTACCAGTAGCGGAGCGTCAGGTCGCTGAGGTTCACCGCACTGCTTCCGTTATTGACAATTCGGAAGTGAGGCGTGATCTGACCGTCTGAAATGCTGGTATTGGCTGCTTTATATTGCAGCTCCAGGTCACCGCTTGGAGTTGGATCAGGATCAGGGTCTGGGTCAGGATCAGGCACTGGCGTTGAACTGGCTGTCACATGGATCGAATCGATATTCGGTCCTTCTGTACCGGTTGTGACGAATTGAAGCGTATTGATTCCGCTATTCATTGGCACTTGAACGGTCTGTTCGGCCCAAGCGGTCCAGCTTCCCGTCGCTGCGAAGGCCACGTTGCTGCTGACCCTGGTCCCATTCACATAAATATCTAAGGCCCTTGTGCCTGATTCCAGCGCATACCGGAGCTTCACATCTTTCGTTCCAGATGTCGCGCAGTATATGTTGCTCCATTCCACAGCAGCATCGGACAGTGCATTGAAATTGACATATCCGCTGCCGCTATAGCCCGAATGGATCGATTCAGTAGTGGAGTTGGTCAAGCTTGTGCCTGTTTCCGCTTCATACGTCGTTCCTTCGCCAGTTTCATTACCGCCGTCAAGCTCGGTTACGAATGTAGTCACACTGTGGGCAGGAAGCTGGGCAGTGAAGGTACTGCCGGAAGCACCAATCGATCCGGATGCCATATTCCGATTGCTGTCCGTCACCCAAGTAGATACGTTCGACACGGACCCATTCTGCACGACAAAATTTTGGTTTGCTGCAGAAGCGCTTCTGTTCACGGCAACGATGACAAGCTTGTTGTCTCCTTTGTAGGCAGAAGTATAAATGTCAGTGCCTGGATTGTCAGTTGCTTCTAGCCTTACATATCCCGGACGAATAAACTTGGCGTAATGGGCCATAGAATAGCCGCGCTTGCTAATCGTTCCATCTTCTTTCATAGGACCGTACTGCCTGCGGATGTACCACCATATATATGCTTGGAACTCTGCATCAACCATGTTGTGGTGAATATGGTAGGCTACATCTAGTGCCTCCGGCCAGCGGTCCGCTGAATTGTTATCACTATTTGGGTAATACACTTCTGTCATCCAGAGTTCTTTGCCCGCACCTTTTTGCTTGAACAGCGGATAAGGCAAGTCGCTAAATCGCGTACCGTATGTGTGCGCACCTAGAATGTCCATATTCGCTAGAGCCTGTGCATCGTTCAAGATGGGATCTGACAGCTCTTTGCGATATTGGAACGATTCGGGTGCAATGACCTTCGTATTGATGGAGCCAGCATAATCTCTCATGAAGCGGAGCATCTCTTGGGGTGTCCACCAGGTCCAATCATGGGCGTAATCCGGCTCATTCTGAACGGAGATGGCGTACAAATCGACCCCGTTATTCGCCATGAATGTATCGAATTCGTTCAGATATTGCGCGTAATCCGCATACCTGTCATAGCGAAGCCGCTTCGCGTTGGCATCCCCATTCCGATTGAAGGTCTCGATCATGTCGCTCGGCGGATTCCATGGTGAAGCGATGACGAGTGCACCGAGTTCACTTGCGCGTCTTGCTGTAGCTACTTCACTTGACCAGTTGTTACGGTTCTGATCAATGGGGATTCTTAAGATCGTGAAGCCGAGTTGATTCGGCCCATTGCCGAAGGCAGTTTCCCGCTGTGCCGCTGTCAAGTCTCCGATCCAGGGGACATAATTCATGCCGCCGAAGCCGCGAATCTCTTGCCTCTCCGCGGATACATTCACGAATACATCACTTGCCGCTGCAACCTCACTGGTTGTCGGCAGAGCGAATAGGAGCGGCAACGCTATAAGCGATGCCAACCAAAGCAGTACTGCTTTTCTCAATTGTGAAGCCATACCATCATTCTCCTCCTTTTCATAATATTCGCCATAAGCCAGTGCTATGGCCGAATCCTTGCTGCTATCGGCTGATCCACAACCGAACGAGTCCCCTCCTTTCTGCGATCACAGATTGAACAGTTGAAAACGACATATACATTCCATCAGAATGAAAGCGGTTTCAATCTTGTTCAATCGGATCGTAACATATTTCAAATTCATATCGATTGGTTTTTTTATGTGTTTGTATGAGATTTTTATTTTTATATAAATAGATTTTAGATTCCGTTCAGAAGATCTGACTGTCGAACTACTGTCAAGACACAGAGATTGACCCCCGCAGTCACCTCTGCGTCTTGCTTGCTATGGTCGCCTGCAATCCCTTTCCCCAATGCCCCCATAAGGCACACAATGTCGAGTGGGGGAGGATTATTATGAACAGTCAAGATGTAGCAGTCAACGAAGTTGCGTACCAGTACATTCACTTGCAGTGCGCTCTGAAATGCTTAGGAGTTGTCCCAGTGGCTTGATGAAAAATTCTATAAAATTGACTTGTACTCGAAAATCCTAATTCGAAGCTGATATCAGTAACCGTTAAGCAGGTAGTTCGCAGTTTAGTCTTAGCTTCCTCAATACGAAGCTGCAGAAGATATTGATAGGGCGGTATCCCTATCGCCTCCTTAAATGTCCGGATAAAATGATACTTGCTCTGGCAGGCCATTTCAGCAAGTGTATTTAGATTGAGCTGATCTTTATAGTGATCATGCATGTATTCGATAACAATTGGGTTCATTCGATCCGACAAATTTGATCTTATCGCCTTCTTAGTTAAAGGAAGTTTGTCCATCAGATTAGACATTAGAAAAGAAAAAACATGCTGTTCCGTTTCTTGATTTTCTAGCTGATCTATATCCTGGCGTAACAGGGTCTCGGTCCACTTTCGAAAATGGTTATTCATCACCTCAGGCTTGAATCTATATTTGATTTGATAATCCATCGATTCCATTCCAGTGATCTCAGTGAGTTTATAATAATTCGTCTGTATGACGATCACACTGGACTCATGGGGAATGTGTAATTCATGATGCTCTCCAGGATGGATGATTAAGCCTTCTCCATCAGCAAGATGAATAGTCTTGCTGTCTATGAGAATGTGACTAGTACCATAAACAGGAATAGTGATTTGACAATCTTCTTCATGTTTATGCGGTGGACATTGATAGGCTTCATTTATTTTCCAAAGTGTAGTTTTCCCCGTATCCATTCTGATTTTCAAGAAACCTCACCTCCAACTCATTACGTTAGTATAGCAAATATTGCTCCATGATTCCGCAGTTTTTGCAATGATGAGGATGACCATTTTTTTTATAATATATAGAAATTATAAATTTGAGCGTGGCTCAAGCTTTCTATGAATGAGAAACTATGGGGAGGATTCTTAATATGACTCGCAATATTATCGTGCTGGATACCACCTTGCGTGACGGAGAACAGGTACCAGGTGCCAAAATGAACGGAGCTCAAAAAATTGAATTTGCAGAGCAATTGAAACGTCTTCGCGTGGATATTGTTGAGGTAGGATTTCCAGCTTCTTCTAAGGGTGACTTCAATGCGGTACAGGACGTCGTGCGAAGTATCGGGGACAGCGTTTCGGTTACTGCACTAGCCCGCGCTATAAAAAGCGATATCGATGCCGTTTACGAAAGTATTCAAGCAGCACATGATCCATTCATTCATATTGTACTCGGTACTTCTGACGTTCATGTGGAAAGGAAGTTCAAACGATCCAAGGATCAAATTCTCCAGATGGGTGTTGATGCGGTAGCCTATGCGGCGAAATTACTGCCTCAGGTTCAATATTCAACCGAAGACGCTTCGAGATCGGAATTTGAGTATTTATGGAAAACGATCGAAGCCGTTGTGAAGGCAGGTGCTACAATTATTAATGTACCCGACACGGTTGGCTTTGCAGAGCCTGAAGAGTTCGGACATCTCATTTATAAAATTAAGGATCGATTAAACAATTTGAATAGCAACGTTATACTAAGCGTACATTGTCATAATGATTTAGGCCTAGCTACGGCGAATACGCTAAGTGCTATTAAAAACGGCGCCGATAAAATTGAATGTACGATTAACGGTTTAGGCGAAAGGGCAGGTAACGCATCACTTGAGGAAGTTGTCATGGCACTAAAGGTTCGGGAATCTCTTTTTGCATGCAATACCAATATTAATACGACTGAGTTAATCAGAACATCCAGACTACTGACATATTTGACAGGGATTGAAGTGCAGGCGAATAAGGCTATTACAGGTGAGAACGCATTCGCCCATTCTTCAGGAATTCATCAGGATGGTCTTCTTAAGGATAAGCAAGTTTACGAAATTATGTCTCCAGAAGAAGTTGGTGTTGAGAACATGGAATTAATTTTAACCGCACGTTCTGGGAGACATGCTGTCAAGCATGCTGTTGAGAAAATGGGTTATGTAGCTAAGAACGCTGACGACTTTGAACAATTGTTCCATCGATTTCTTTCTCTGGCCGATCTAAAAAAAGAAGTATACGATCACGATTTGTTCTATTTGATCACAGAGTTGCGGGAGCGGACAAACAAGATTAGCCCTTTATACGAATTAGAATCCTATCAGGTGGTTACCAATGAACTGTATCCGACCGCAACTGTCAAGCTGCAAAGGAACGGTGTTGAAATGAAGGGGAGTGCCGTTGGTGATGGTCCAGTGGACGCCTTGTATAGTGTTATCAAATCTTTGACCAAGCTAGACACGGAATTGAAAAGTTATAAAATAAACAGTTTGTCGAGAGGAAAAGAAGCGGTTGGGCGGGTGAATATACAGCTCATCTATCAGGGCAAAACGTATTCCGGGCGCGCCATGGACACGGATATTATCAAAGCAAGCGCACTAGCTTTCTTGAATGCGACGAACGCCGCCTTGCTGGAGATGGTTAGAAAGTAAAATAAAATGCGAGTTAAAAGAAGAAAAAATTGGGCATCTCCATGCTTGTCGAGGAGATGCCTATTGTGCTCGTTAGCTATAGCTTATGTGACAATTCATTTTTCGCTACAATTCAGTCTGTCTCGGGTTTAAGCAGCCACTCCTCCTCTGTCAGATCAGCCACAATGCCCATAGCGGCCTTGCTACCAGAGGCTGCTGCGAGTATTAGCTGAGCAGGCATGACATATGTGGCGTCACCAGCAGCGTAGACACCGGCAGCCGTTGTTCTGCCCATAGGATCGGTGTGAATGCCACCGCTCTCTTCCATGCGGTATCCTAGCGTATCATCGAATCTGGCATGAGGAACGAACGTGGGCGAGACGAATCCGCCGCTGCGTTCCACATGGGTGCCATTGGTGAAATGCACCTGTTCTAGCATGCCGTCCCGTCCGGTTAGATGCGATATCGGGATGTCGATGACGCGAATATGTCTATCGGCCAGCTGCTGACGCTGTTCGCCTGTTACATTCGCTGGATGGCCGTTGGTACAGATGATGATATCCTGGCTCCAACGAAATAACGTTTTTACCTTGTGAAACACACTCGGCTGTTCCGAAATGACGACAAGCGGTTGATCCCGCAGCTCCCAGCCGTCACAGAAGGGGCAGTTGAACAAGCTTTTTCCATAATAGTGATGCAGTCCTTCAATCTGCGGGAACATTTCCTTCAACCCGACGGCTAGGATGACCTTGCGGGCTTGCACATGTTCTCCCGTTGAGGTGTGAAGGGCGAAGGTGTGACCTGTCCTATGAATACTGATAACGTCTGCTTGCCGATGTTCAACCGAAGGATAGCGCAATACTTCCTCATAACCAATCTGGCGAAAAGCTGCTGGCTCAATGCCATCTCGTGTAATAAATCCGTGTGAGGCGTGGGTGATTCGATTTCTTGGCTGGTTGTTGTCTAACAGTGCGACGTTCAATCTGGCGCGGCCTAGAACTAGAGCGGCGTTCAACCCTGCGGGTCCTCCTCCGACAATGGCACAATCGTATTGCATGATCTTCATTCCTCTCGATTTAATTGATATTACAGATACTTAATATCTATGATAAGCTGTGAAAAATGATGCATCACCCGTACCGTTATTTCCTGGGCAATGCATCGGCAAGCTCGATCATCTTGGTGTCCCTCAGCTTCTGCTCCATCGCTTCCTCTGATGCCAGCATCACTCGATGGATGGCGCACTGGGAATGTGTGTTGCCGCAACAGTCGAATAACGAAGCTGTACCTTCTACCGCATGAATAATTTCAAGGAAGGAAACATCTTCTCTCCTGCCCTTCAGCCGATATCCGCCACCCGCACCGGAAGCTGATTCGATCAGACCGGCTTTGACTAACTTTGTAAGAATTTTGGATAGATACGTAGGGGATACGTCTTGCTTGTCGGCAAGTTGTTGCACGCCTACCGGCTTGTTGGTTTCGCTGGCAACCAAGTACATCATCGTATGGAGTGCGTAGTTCGTCGCTTTTGAGTATTTCATAGTATCTCCTCTCAATCGCGGACTTTATGTATCTATAATAGTCGTAATGATGCTGGGTTGTCAAGGGGCAGTATGCGCTGCATCTAGTATAGGTGTATGAGGTTCCGTTCAATTGTGAGTGCGTTCGTTCGATTAGTGATACTCCTTCCCTAATTTTATAGTAGCAACTTCCACTAATTTGCCCCATGAACCGATCATATGAGCGAATTAGTTACCCAACTACCTATAATCGGGAAGCTGACTTCCACTATTAATGGAAGAAGGGTAAGTAATACGCGAATTTCGTCCGAAATCCGCACAATTATTGGACTTGCTACCCTTAATGAAGGGTAGTGGGTAAGTAAGAGTAGCTGCCTTCACCTTGTCGGATACGGAAGTTCAGGTTATAGTAATGACATCTTGAATGGAAAGGGGACGTTGCTGTATGGATACGAATCGAACAGCTTCGAATGCAGTACAGATTGCAGGCAGCGGGGAGGGTTGTGCAGCGTAACAATCTACTGTCCGCATAATCCTCCCAAAAGGTTTGTATGTGACAAACTTTAGGAGGGCTGCGAAGATGGAAAATAATATGATGATGAACATTGGACTAACAGACGAACTCCTGCGGGAGTCTGCACGATATCCAGAATGGCTTGTTGGCAGAATCGCCTCACAATCAAAGGGTTCCTACACGGTGATGACGGAGCAAGGAGAAGGGGCTGCTGAAATTTCAGGCAAGCTTCGCTATGCTGCCTCATCTATGGCCGATTATCCTGTCGTTGGGGATTTCGTCATGGTGGATCGGCCGAACAACGCCGCAGACACAGCAATTATACACCGTGTATTGCCAAGAAGAACTGTTCTTGAGCGGAAGGCGGCTGGCACATCTCAGGATGTGCAAGTCGTCGCGACTCATATGGACATCGTCTTTCTATGCATGGCGCTGAACCGGGATTTCAACCTGCGTCGGCTGGAACGGTACCTCGCTGTAGCTTGGAGCAGCGGTGCAACGCCGGTAGTTGTGCTGACGAAATCTGACTTGTGTGAGGATCTTCAGTCGATGGTAGATGCTGTAGCAGATGTGGCGATCGGGGTAGACCTTATCATCACTTCTAGCGTGACGGAGGAAGGGGTACAGGCTGTCCAACGGTATACGGGAGCTGGAATCACCTGTGTGTTCATCGGTTCGTCTGGCGTCGGCAAGTCGACCTTGATCAACCGCCTCATAGGTACGACTGTGATGGAGACGAACGCGACTAGACAGGATGACAAGGGCAGGCATACGACGACAAGGCGGGAGATGCTGTTGCTGCCTGACGGTGGCGTCATTATAGATACGCCCGGAATGCGAGAGCTGGGGTTAGAAGGAGCAGACTTGTCGAGAAGCTTCGCCGATATTGACAGCTTGGCCGGCGCATGCAAGTTCTCAGATTGCCAGCACGAGAATGAACCGAAGTGCGCTGTACGTGAAGCTCTCCAAGTAGGAACGCTGACGGCTGAGCGCTTGGCGAGTTATCGGAAGTTGAAGCGCGAAGCGAGGTACGAGGGCATGAATGCCAAGCAGATCGAGACAGCGAAGCTGGACGAGATGTTCGGTGGTGTTGGCGGCATGAAGCAGGCTAAGAAATTTATCAAAGCTAAGCAGGCGAAGAAGTATAGGTAAGCTGTGTTCCTTCCATAGGTCAGACATATCAGGTTGATGTGTCTGGCCTATTGTGCGTAGAAGTGATCGAGAATGAGCTTGCTGCGGTACGCGTCGTCGTTCGCGGAACGAAATGACATGCCTACGCGGTCGCACTTCCAAGCCTACATAGTCGCACTTCCAAGCCTTAGCGGTCGCTTTCCCAGTGTCATTTGGCGGTTAGAGGTACTCCTTCCCTTATTTAATAGTAGCAACTTCCACTAATTTGCCCCATGAACCGATCATATGAGCGAATTAGTTACCCAACTACCTATAATCGGGAAGCTGACTTCCACTAATAATGGAAGCAGGGTAAGTAACACGCGAATTTCGCCCGAAATCCGCACAATTATTGGACTTGCTACCCCTTAATGAAGGGTAGTGGGTAAGTAAATGAAGGGGCTTTCGGTTGGTAAGAAACACAAGAAACTGCTCCCGCATAGAAATGGAAAGCTAGAAAGCTGCTATTGACTTACGCATCAACCGATAGATATAATCTAAGTGCACTATACAAATAGTGCACTAGTGCAGGGGGTCGTGAAGATGTATATCGATTTTCATAAACCGCAGCCCATCTATTTGCAGATGATCGATGAAATCAAGCGCTCGTTAGCGCGCGGGGAATTGCAGCCTGGGGAGAAAATCCCTTCGCAGCGAGAGCGGGCCCAAGTGTCCCGAATTAATCCCAATACGGTGCAGCGGGCTTACCGGGAGATGGAAGCGATTGGGCTGACGGTTACGGTTCGCGGACAAGGCACGTTCATCACAACCGATATGTCTGTCTTGAACAAGGTGCGGGATGAAATGACGAATCAGGCCATCCATACGTTCATCGAAGAAATGTCGGCGCTGGGGTATTGTTCAGAGGAGATTCAAGCTGCCGTGCAAGATTATATGACAAATGTCGGTACAAAGGAGGACTGATTATATGAGGAACGAGCCACTGCTGCTCGAACTGCAACAGGTTCGCAAGCAATATGGCACTACGCAAGCGTTGAACGGTGTAAGTGTCAAGATCAGCTCAGGAGTGATTGTCGGCTTCTTGGGACAGAACGGCTGTGGGAAAACAACCTTATTCGATGTGATCGCAGGGATTAGTCGCCCGACATCAGGAGAAGTGCGCATTCAAGGCAGGAAGCCTTCACATCGCACGAAGGCCATGATTGCGTACATGGCTGATCGGGATTTCCTGTACGGGTGGATGACAGTCGGGCAAATTGTCGACTTTTATGCCAGTTTCTGCTCAGACTGGGATGAGGACAGAGCAGATGCATTCATGCACAGTTTGGCATTAGATCCATCTGATCACATATCCAGTTTGTCGAAAGGATTCAGAGCACGAATTAAGATGTTGCTGGCACTATCCAGGAAGGCGCCGCTTGTGCTGTTAGATGAACCTTTCACCGGTGTCGATCCTATCTCCAAGGATCTCATAGTCTCTTCTATGATGCATACGTTTCAGTTCGGTGAGCAGACCATCTTGTTATCTACGCATGGAACTGCGGGAATTGATTTGCTGATGGATGAGATCGTGTTGATGAAGAAGGGGGCGATTGCGCTGCATGATACGACGGAACGACTACGTACCGAGCTCGGAGGCGCGATATCGAATATTTGGAGGGAGGCCGCACTATGAATGTATACAGTCTTGCTCGCAAGGAGATCAGAAGCAGCCTGCCCTCGGCGCTTGTATTCCTTGTTGTTATCTTCGGCTGTCAAATATATGTGCATGGTAAACAAGACAATTGGGATGCATTAGGCGTGTTATTGCCGGCAGTCATTGTACCGATGCTGCTGCTCCCGATATGGGCTATGATCGTCATGTACCGACTCTTCTCTATGGAGTGGAGAAGCAACGCCATCTATCTATTATTGCCGTTACCGATTCGCGGTTGGCAATTCATCACGGCCAAGTTAGTAGGGATGCTTAGCGGCTGGTTGCTGGTAGTTGTTGCAGGTGGAATCAGTGCGCTGTTCTTGGTCCGAGAGACGATCGATCGAATAACCGCATCCATAAATTCACTCTCCATGATTGTTGTGTTCAGCTTGCTTGGCTTGTTGGTCTTGACCTTGCTGCTGTCGATCATCGTTGTGTTTGCTTATTTATCGAGCCGCTTGGTTCGGCGGTTTCGGTTTGCTTGTTACTTCCTGCTACTTATCTTAACCTTATGGGGGTTGCTTGAACTATCGACAGCAATTGCTTCAGCAACGCAGTGGCTTCCAAGCTTGCAGATAGATGCGCCTGAGGCTGGAGTGATTTCCCTACGTTCTTCAGTCTTCCTTGCACAGATGTTCTTCGCTGCAGGATTGTTTTATCTATGTGCCTGGATATATGATGCGAAGCTGGAGGTGAAGTGAATGAACATACAGCCAAGTGAAGCACAAGGCTCTCGTGTCAAAGGACTACTGATATACTGGCTTGCGGTTATTGTTGTCGGCTTCATCGGCTTCGTCTTGCCGCAGATTCCGTTCCAAATCGGATTATTCGGGGAATATGCAGGGATTAATCTTACGATTATTGCAGTATTGCAAGCACTTCTGGTCATTCCATTGCTGTACTGGGGCTTGCGCCGCCTGAACCTGAGCTTTGCCAGCATCGGATGGACCAAGCGGGCATGGTTGCGGGACAGCTGGCTCGGCGTTCTGGTGGCCGGTTGCTGGGCGATCGTTCAGTTTGTGTGGCTGATTCCCAATACCGGCGGAGCTGAACGGGCAGATATTGTTGCAATTGTGTCTATGCTGGAGGGGCATTGGTCCCATGTGCTCTGGTACTTGCCCCTGGGCATCATTGGCGGAGGGTTGACGGAGGAATTGTATAATCGGGGATTCATCATCGGCGTCATTGCCTGCCTGTTCCATCGTTCGAAATGGGCCACGGGAATTGCCGCGGTGATCGCCATCGTCTTCTTCGCTGCGGGCCATCTCCCGACGAATGCCGTTGAATGGATCGATCTGCTTGTTCCGAGTACAGCATATACGTTGCTCTATGTGGCTACCGGGCGATTGACAGCACCCATTATTGCACACGGACTGTGGAATTCGTTCGCGGCTATCGGTATATACCTGCTCTATGTCTAATGAGAGGTGCCAAGTGCTAGGTAAGGTTAGCCTGAGGCTCTTGTTGATACGTTCTCACGAGGGTTTCTCTCCCAGTTGACGAGGTAAATCCCGACGCAAGTGAGCAGACCGCCGACGCCCAAATACCAATGTAGCTGCTCTCCTAGCAGCAGCCAGCTGAAGCCTACGCCGAACACAGGCACAAGGAACAGGAAGGCGCTGGTCTTGGCAGGGTCACTGTTTTGCAACAAATAAAACCAAAGCGTAAATTGGACAATCGAGCTCATGATGGCGAGCCACAGAATCACGGTAACAGATGTGGCGGTCACGATGAAATAAGGCTGCTCCACAATGGCGCTGAACAGAAGCAGCAGGATGCCCCCGGCCAGCATTTGATAGGCGGTCAGCACCATGAGGTCGAAGGCGTGACTCCACCGCTTGATCAGCAGGGTAGCGATCGCAAAGCTGACCGCGCCTGCAAAGCCGATCACCGTTCCCAGATGCAAGCCGACATGTGCGCCGAAGGAGAAGAAGATGCCGGCAAAACCGATGATCACGCCTAGCCATTGATGGAACCGGTAACGAGTCCCTATCAGCAGCGACCCCAGTACGATGACAATAAGCGGACTTGTGCTGGTCATGATCGTCGACTCGCTGGAGGTGAGCCAGCGCATGCTGTAATAGCAGCAGCCCATAACCCCCGCCGATTGAAACAAGCCGAGCAAGATCGTCTGCCTCCACTGCGTCCATCCCTTGGGCAGCGGTCTTCCGGCAACAATCAGTGCCAGCAGTGCACCGGCCAACACGAAGCGTATGCCTGTCATGAGGAAAGGCGGGGCGTAGGATAGTCCGATCTTGCCTACAGGGAACGATACAGCCATTAAAATCGTAGTGATGACGACAAGACTAGCATATTTGTATGGTTTCATCTCTTTACTCCTCTTTTCTCTCTATTTGCTTTTCTCTATTGTAGAGAGTTCTTGTCATTGTGTATAATGATTGTTAGTGATACTGGATATCAGATTAAGTGATGACTAAGGGAAGGGTGCGGCGGTAGCCCAACACGGTCTTTGCTGCATGCATCGACATGTGGTAACAGAAGGGCAGGTCGCTAAGAGAAGTGTGCTGAGGAGGATGAGAGAGATGGAAAGCTCAGATTTGCGCGTATTTCGGATGGTGGCACGGGAAGGATCGATCACGAAAGCTGCGCAGCGGCTTGGCTATGTGCAGTCGAACGTCACTGCGCGTGTACGTCAGCTGGAGGCAGAGCTAGGGAGCCCGTTGTTTATTCGCAACAATCGGGGAGTGATGCTGTCCGCGAGCGGGAAGCTGTTGCTCGAATATGCGGACAAAATCATAGGACTGCTGGACGAAGCAGCGAAGGCGATGTCTGCTTCGCACGATCCGAGCGGACCGCTTCATATCGGGGCGACCCAGACGACTGCCGCTGTGCGGATGCCTGCGCTACTGGCGCAATTCAACCGCCAGTACCCGAGCGTTCAGCTGTCGCTGATGACAGGCAATTCAACGGATTTGATCGAAAAGGTGCTGCAGTATGAGCTGGACGGGGCGTTCGTCGGCTATACGGCTGTACCTTCCGAGTTGCATGCTGTGCCGGCGTTCGAGGAAGAGATGGTCCTGATTTCCGCGCCATCTGTACATTCGATAGAAGAGGCGATTACGAAGCCGCTGCTTGTGTACAACAAGGGCTGTACGTACCGGGAGGTGCTGGAAGGCTGGCTGCGTTCGCGAAGCTGGTCCCATCCAGTCATTATGGAGTTCGGCATGCTGGAAGCGATCATTGGCGGCGTGTCTGCGGGTCTGGGTATTTCTTATATGCCTCGACTAGTTGTGCGCAGGCAGGAAGAGGAAGGAACGATTCGCACGCATATGGTTCCCGAAGATATTCGCAGGATGAAGGTGGACTTCGTAACGCGCAAGCATGCATTTACGAGCCGTGCGTTAGATGCATTCACGGCAGCGTTCCGCGATGGAGAGAAGGAACGACCAAGCGGTTTGCCTAAGTGACTGAAGAGCAAAGTTCGTGCGGTCCGGTGTTTGTATACAGATGCGAATAAGCTTATTCTGGTTCACGCTTGCTGCGGTATGTGTCGTCGTTCGCAGAACGATACGGCAAGCCTACGTAGTCGCACTTCCCCCGCTTCTGACGGTTAATGGTACTCCTTCCCTTATTTTATAGTAGCAACTTCCACTAATTTGCCCCATAAACCGATCATTCGAGCGAATTAGTTACCCAACTACCCATAATCGGGAAGCTGACTTCCACTATTAATGGAAGAAGGGTAAGTAACACGCGAATTTCGCCTGAAATCCGTAGAATTAATGGACTTGCTACCCTTAATGAAGGGTAGTGGGTAAGTAATTCCTTCGATACAGAGTTAGAACCGACTCGACTCAGTATTGAGGTTTCACTAATAGCGAAGTCTGGTATATAATAGTACATACAGCCTCTCATCGGATGCGTGCGGCGATAGCAACGTTGCGTAAGCGTATACGAGCGTGGAGCGGCGATCGTTCGAGATAATGAATATCTGGGACGTGCCAGACAGGGAGAAGTGAATCAGTGGAAGAAGTTCTGTCCAAGAGACGACATTTCGGAGCTTCCTTCTTTTTTTGACGAGGAGTTGTCTGACCCTATATAATGAAGTTGAATTGGATTAGAACGGCACATCGACACACTTGTATCAGCATGAGATGCACGGATGTCAGATTGGAATTACGCTATTCGTATTATTCGAACAAGCTCATACATAAAGGAGAACTATGGAAAATCAAAAGCTAGACACTACAAGACCTAAGAAGCCGAAGAAGCGCTATTATCGTAAGCCAACTGTGAAGATCTTTGCCTTAGGCGGGCTTGATGAGATTGGCAAGAACATGTACGGCATTCAATACGGCAAAGAAATCATCGTCATTGACGCAGGTATCAAATTCCCCGATGCAGACATGCCAGGTGTTGACTACATCATCCCGAATTTTCAATATTTGAAGGACAATCAGCATATGTTGAAGGGAATCTTCCTGACCCATGGTCACGAGGATCACATCGGTGGATTGCCTTATGTGCTGAGAGATGTATCCGCTCCCATATACGGGGCTGCGCTAACGATCGGATTCGTGAAGACGAAGCTCGAGGAGCATGGCTTGCTCGGCAACACAGAGATGCATATCATCAATGAAACGAGTGTTGTTCAACTTCGTCAGCTGAAGGTGAGCTTCTTCAGGACGCATCACAGCATCCCGGATTCACTTGCTGTCGTAGTGGAGACACCGCTTGGCACTGTTGTGCACACAGGTGATTTCAAGTTTGACTTCACTCCTACGGAGCAGGCGACGGACTGGGGACAGATGGCTGCCATAGGGAAGTCCGGTGTGCTAGCTCTGCTCGCGGACAGTACGAACAGTGAGAAGCCTGGCTTCACCCCATCGGAGAAAGCAGTTGGGCAAGCAATCCGTGAAACCTTCCGCAAGTGCGATGGGCGTATTCTATTCGCTACATTCGCTTCTAATGTGCATCGACTTCAGCAAGTAGTGGAGGCAGCTGCTGAATGCGGCAGGAAGATTGCTGTAATCGGACGCAGTATGGAGCGTGCCTTCAAGATTGGTCAGGAATTGAATTATATACGACCAGAGAAGCATCAGCTCATTGATGTACGGCAATTGGATCGTTATCCCGATCATGAAGTGGTTGTAGTGTGTACAGGCAGCCAGGGAGAGACGAACGCAGCGCTAACTCGTATCGCGACAGGGGCGCATAAGCACGTCGCTATCTATCAAGGTGATACGGTTATCTATTCGTCCTCTCCGATACCGGGCAACACCAAGAATGTGAACCGCAGTATTGACTTGCTGTTGCGATCCGGTGCTGAGGTGATTTCGGGTTCGATCTTCGACATACATGCTTCGGGTCATGGGTGCGAGGAAGATCTGAAGCTGATGCATCGATTTATTCGACCGAAGTTTTTCATCCCAATACATGGCGAGTATAGGATGCTGCGCAAGCATGCACAGCTGGCAGAAGAGACAGGTACGGATAAGGACAATATCTTCATTTTGCAGAATGGTCAGCCATTGCAGCTTACGCGCAACAAGGCGCGCATCGGGAAATCATTGCCTAGCGGACAAGTATTAGTGAAGGGGACGACGACCAATGAATGGGAAGAGTCCATCATGGAAGAACGCAGGGCTCTCGGTACGAATGGCGTCTTGTTAGTAGTGCTCACTGTAGATCCAGCGCAGAATAAGATGATCGGACGCCCGGAGCTAATCACACGAGGCTTCGTCTATGTACGAGAATCCGCAGAAATTATTTCGGCAGGAACGAAGGTAGTGAGAACGGTCGTCCGCGCCTTGCAACGCAGGAAGAGATTCGTGGCGAAGCAATGGGAGCAGAAGATCATCGAGCGCATGACCGAATATTACGAAACAAGTATGGATCGCACACCAGTCGTGCTGCCGATTTTCTCCTATGTAGATAAATCTGGAAGCCAACAAGGGTAATTAAGGAAGGGATGGAACCATGTATACCACAATAGTTCTTGCTGCTGATGGTTCAGAGCATTCACTCAGAGCAACGGATGAGGTCATACATATTGCAACAAGCGGCAATAACGATGTGTCGATCTATGTGCTCTATGTGATTGATGAGGATGATGCCAAGTCTGATGTGTTGCATAATTGGAATGAGCTTGATTTCAGTTACAAGCGGAAAGCACAGATCAAGCCAATCGAAGATAAATTAAGCGGTGCTTCACTATCTTATGAAACGGTCATTCTTCGTGGGGATCCAGGTCCGACGGTTGTCGATTATGTCAATGAGCACGAAGTAGATTTGGTCGTGATTGGCAGCCGCGGGTTAAACCCATTGCAGGAGTTCGTATTGGGAAGCGTCAGTCATAAGGTAGCGAAAAGAGCGAACAGCTCTGTATTAATTGTGAAATAAAATACAAATCATGGTACGAAGGAAACAACCAAGACGTGGCAGTACTCTGTCTAGTCTTGGTTGTTTGCATGTATCTACCATGCTATGTGATAAATAAAATTTTGTGCAGCTATAAAAAAGGGTTATGTGAAACTTTGCACATTGTTCTTTAGGAAGTTGACAAGCTGCGTTATAATTACAAACGTTGGATTAAATCAGAGGCATGCGGAACAAGAGCAAGCTTAACTGATTCGATATGTGAACAGTTTCACATTACATCTATGTGCGAGAGACGGATGGAGGAGGAATACAGCATGGTAGAAGCAACATTGGAAGCAGAGAAGGCGAAGGAAGAAGCCGTCGGCCATACGAAGGTGAACGAGCAATTGCTGCAGCCGGAAGCGCAAGAAGCATTGGTCGCGTTGGTCGATCAATTGCCGAAGATCGTGGAGATGATGGCGACGCTGACACAGGTGCATGATGTCGCGAAGAAGGTGGCAACGGACCGTGTGTTAATCGAGGATACGATTACTGGACTGCAAGAGGTTATCAAACCATTAGAAGAGAAGGCCAAGTTCGTCGCGGCGGCAGCGATCGAAGCGAATGAACGTGCAGACAATGACAACACCACGATTGGTATCTTCGGCTTGATGAAGATGCTGAAGGATCCGGAAATTCAACGACTGCTGCGCTTTGGCCAGGCATACTTGGATGTATTAGGTGAGAAGAAGAAGCAAGATTAATGGAATTCGGAAGGGTAGAAATGGAGGAGCATCATGTCTAAGCATATTTTAATATTAGGATCGGGTTACGGCGGGCTGCTAAGCGCACTGTCAGCACGTGAGCATTTCTCAGAAGAGGAAGCGGTCATCACCGTTGTTAATAAGGAATCATCGCATCAAATTATGACCGAATTGCACCGGCTTGCAGCGGGCAATGTGGCAGAGAAGGCTGTAGCCTTGCCGCTGGACAAGCTGTTTAAGGGAAGAGGCATTCAAGTTAAGGTCGGCACAGTGCAAGAGATTGCCGTAGGGAACAAGAAGGTGACCTTGCATGACGGCTCAGCCCTGACCTATGACATATTGGTGCTCGCACTGGGCAGCGAAACGAATTACTTCGGCATCCCAGGCTTGAAGGAGCACAGCCTGACGCTCAAATCAGTCGATGAAGCGCACCGTGTATATGCGCATGTGCGTCAGCGTATTCAGGCGTACAGTGAATCGAAGAATCCAGCGGATGCAACAATTGTGATTGGCGGAGGTGGATTGACAGGCGTGGAGCTTGTAGGAGAGCTTGCGGATGAGCTTCCTGGCATATGCCGGGAATACGGTGTAAGCTACTCAGAGATTTCACTTAAGTTGATCGAGGCCATGCCGACGATACTGCCGATGTTCTCACCTGAGCTGATAGCCCGGGCAATGGAAAGCTTGGAGAAGCGTGGAGTGCAATTCTTGACGAATGTGCCGATAACAGAAGCGACGGCCACAACTGTTAGTCTGAAGGATGGCAGCACGATCGCAACGAACACGATCGTATGGACTGGAGGTGTGCAAGGGAATACACGGGTGGCCGAGTGCGGCATCGAAGTGAACCGCGGACGAGCTACTGTGAATGAGTTCTTGCAATCGACTTCTCATCCAGAAGTGTTCCTTGCAGGTGACTGTGCCGTAGTATTCGGTCCAGAAGGTCGTCCTTATCCGCCGACTGCTCAGCTTGCTTGGCAGATGGGTGAGTTAGTCGGAGCGAATGCCGCTGCTTACTTGAACGGATCGCCAATGACAGCATTCAGCCCTGTATTCTCCGGTACTTTGGCCAGCCTCGGGCGCAAGGACGGTATCGGCAGTGTTGGGGAGAATGGTATTGAGTTGAAAGGCTTGCCGGCATCGTTAATGAAGAAAGCGAGCAATGCCCGTTACTTGTCGCATATTGAGGGCTTGTTCGCCTTGGCTTATTAGGTTGTAGAATTCGCTAACACACACAAACCGCTGGAAAGAACGTCACCTGCGTTCCTCCAGCGGTTTGTTGTGTTCGATTTTATGCGGCGCTGAACGAACTAGGAACTAGCCTCGTCGTCCCCTTGATCTGCTGGTTCTGTCGATACAGCAGGCTCTGCTTCACCTTGCTCCGCTTCTGCCTTCTCTTGTTCCTGTTGTGCTTGAATGAGCGCTTCTTGTGCTTTCACCTGCAAATTATCCAATGCATTGTCCATCATTTCATTCCCATCCATAACAGCTTGCATCTCCTGCTCGATCAAGCTTTGAAACTGACCGAAGAAGGAACGAGGCACTTCGCTATAGTCCTCGTATATCGGATTCTGGCTCGGCTTCAGCTTGTAGAATGCTTGCATGTTATACCCTTCGGCCGAATCAATATATTGCGTGCGCACCGGCAATCCGCTGCCCTGATGTGATTTGGACGTGACCCTCGCATATTCGTCGCTGTGCAGATAGCGAATGAACTGTTCCCCTGCCTCAATATTGGCTGAATTCGCATTGATGGCGAATATATTGTTGACATTCATGTTGACACTGACATCAGGATTGTTCGGATCGATCGGCATCGTTACCATATCCCAGTTCTGAATTCCCTCGTCTTCTAAGTAATCTTGGGCGGATTCCAGCTCATTGATGAAATAATGCCCATCAATATTCATGGCCAGCTTGCCGGATAGGAACGGGTTCTGCATCAAATACTCCTCGTAGCTCCCTCCGCCGAAATTGTTCGGATCTTGTATATATAACGTTCCTGATTGTACGACATCAAGCGCTGTCTGGAAGGCTGACTTCCAAGCATCGGTATTGATGAGCACCTGCATCTGACCAGGATCAATAATGCTAAGACCTTGTGTGCCGCCGATCATAGTCGCAAGTTCAGAGACATTCCCTTGATAACTTGCTTTGAGTCCATAGATGCGTTCATCCCCGCCGTCTGTCGGGAAGCGCATCGCCAGCTCTAGAAGCTCGTCCCAGCTCATCTGATCAGTCGGCATCGGGACACCATACTCATCGAAGAGATCCTTGTTGTAATAGACGACCTGGCTGTAGAAGCTAGGCGATAGCCCATAGAGCTTGCCGTCACTCAGCTCAGTCAAGTACTCGACCATTCCTGGCAGCAGACCTTCGATATCGAACGACTCGTCACTGGTCAGCTTACTGAGATCGTAGAGTCGGCCATCCTTGGCCAGATCAGCATACTGTTCAGGCTGCAGCATAACGATATCCGGTTGTTCGTCATCAATGAAATCAAGCATAGCTTGGTTGTAGTCTTCCACACCGCCGCCACGGAACATGCTCTCTGTCTCTACGACTTCAACTTCTACGTTCGGATGTGTCGCTGCGAAGAGCATGCCGTATTGCTGGTAAAAAGATCGTTCATCATAAAACATCACCTTGAGCGTACTCGGCTCATTCTCCACATTGCTCGCCGTACCTGAGCCGAAGCTGCAAGCGCTAGCCAACAGCATGATAGCCAATACTGGCAACAAGCTTGTCAGCCATCGATTCCCCTTCATGTTCTCACTCTCCAATTTTTATTATTCATTGGGCAGTCCTTTATGACATATGTACAAGCTATCCCCAACAATAAGTAGACGAAAGGAAGAGTAAAATAGTTCCATAATACTATAAAATTTTCACATACATTCATACTGCATACAGAGAGTTCTGTGTAATGTGTGAGAAGGGGGCAGTAGAGAAGAATATGTTTACAGAAGGGGATAATCTGGGTATACTACAAGTAAGCGTTTCCATTCCATCTGTACAGGGGGTTGTGAATATGCTATTCGAATCCGACTACAGAAGAAGAGCTTATCAGATCTGGGAAGAGGAAAGAACGGAAGCTGCACAGGAAATGACGGAATCAGCCCGTCGTACTGTCGGAACCATTCGTACACGCTTGATGAAATTGACACCAATGACGAAGCTTTACAAATTGATTACCCACAAATAAACTTAGGAAGAGACGAACCGCTTAGAGCAGTTCGTCTCTTTTTGTCTCGCCTATTCGTTGCGTGCTAGACGAAATCCTTGGTCGGGACCATAGCCGTTCGCTTCGAACTTACCTCGGAATGCAACCTCTGTACTATTGACGCCGCCGATCCAACCGCCACCCCTCACGACTCGGAACGCACCGCTGTCCGTTTCTGCGTCTTCGTACCAGTCCCAGCACCATTCCCGCACATTGCCTGACATATCGTATAAGCCTAATTCATTCGGCTTCATTAGTCCGACTGGCTTCGTTTGATTTTTATTATTCTCAATCATCGGCCAGTTCCAGTCACCTGACAAATACTCCTCGCCTGCGTTGCGCCAATTCCAAGCGACCTCATCAGCGTCATTGCTACCACTGTACGTATAACTGTTGCTTGACTGCCCCCCGCCTGCAGCATATTCCCATTCTGCTTCGGTAGGCAAGCGGTAACCGTTGGCTTCCTCATTGATTGTGACCGTCCATTGTACAGAATCATATTCACTGATGTTATCGGGGTCTTGCTTGTTCTTGTCAATGTTGTAATACGGCTGCAAGCCTTCTTGGATACTCCTTAGATTAGAGTACTCGACAGCGTCGTACCAGCTTACCATATCTACAGGCAGGTCCTCGCCTTGGAATGAGGAGGGATTGCTTCCCATAATCGCCACCCATTCTTGCTGCGTGACCTCATACTTACTCATGTAGAAGCTCGATACAGTTTCATTGGTCTCGTTATAATTGGACTTCGTGTTCGTGAATGTCCCGCCTTGGACGAAGACGAAGCGATCTTGAGAATCCGACTTATCATTCGTTACAGGCTGTACTTGTGAGCAAGCGCTGACTACAACGGCTTGGGCTAGTAACAAGACAATGAATAGCTTCCTCATGAATCGCTCTCCTTGCAGGGGATTTCTTAAACTAGCAATAGACAGTGATCGTTCACGATCATTACCATACGGTTACGTTAGAACTACCGCTGCTCTGATATCCTTCTGTAGCCATCACCTGATAAGACCAATTGTAGCCTAGATGCATGCCAGCGTTGCTCCATGCATTGACATGGTTGTTGAATGTGATGCTGACATTGTTCCCCGTCGGTCTCTTCGACTGCCGGACACTCCAATACTGTTGGAAGGTTTGGGTGCCATCGATAGAAGGTGAATTGTATCGAGTTGTTTGATACAGGTCATACATGCCGCCATCGCTGTATACAGAGCCTTTGTACGTACCAGTTGGTCTGTAGGTGCCCCAGCTGTCCACGACGTAATATTCAATCAGCGCGTTCCTTGTCCATCCATACAGTGTCAAATATCCGTTGCCGGACGGCTGCCAGACGCCCGCATTGTAGTTAATCGTTCTGTACGGTGATCCAGTAGCCCAGCCTTTGCCAATGACGAAATTCCCGGTGTTGTACCAATTCACACTGTAATTACCGCCAGCGCCATTCGTAGCATTGACAGTTCCGCCGCCATCCGTCCAATATTGCCAATGCGTATTCGCACTTGCCGTTGTTGCAACCATACTAATCGTCATCGCTGCGGTTAACACCGCCGTTAACAGCTTCTTCTTGTACTTCAACATCATTCTCCTCCTTCAAAATTGTGAATTTGTACCGCCTGAGAGTCACTTTTCTGATCGATCTGTTCTTGACTAGTATGAAGTGCGACTTGAGTCAAGAACCGCGAACATATGCTTGTCACCTCCTCACTTAGGCAAATTATAAAATGAAAGCGCATACACTACAACTTAACAATTTATAGCTTTACCCCAAGATTTTAAACAATCTACTATCGAATGATGGAGGGAAATTATCTGAAGTACGCAGCGTCTAGATGTATTTCATGCACTTAGTTTGGTCGAGAATGGGCATATTTCCTCTCGTACATGCAAAATATACACTTAGTTTTGTCAAAATCGATGATTCGCATCATATTTCTTCGAAATAAATGTATGTTATGCAGTTACAGCGGTCATATGGCGACTAGGACCATAGATTAGATGTACAAAATGCAGGTAGCATGTCCTCGTATCCATCCGCGCGCTCTACTAAATCATAGGCAAGCGTACGATGAATCTAGTACCTTCATTCCGCTCGCTTTCCACATCGATCGTACCGCCATGTGCCAGCACCAGTTCTTTGGCAATGGCAAGTCCGAGCCCCATGCCACCGGTATGACGCGAACGCGCTTCATCGGTCCGATAGAACCGGTTGAACAGAAACGGCAGCTGATCGGAAGCTATCCCTGCGCCGGTATCGGCAATCGTCAAGCGGAGCATATCGGTCTTGTGCTCATCAGGCGAAGGAAGGCTCTCTTGCACGGCCGTTATAGTAACTGTACCTCCTTCCGGTGTGTAGCGGACCGCATTTTGCAACAGATTCAATAATACCTGTGTCATGCGATGCGGATCGACCGGAATCATGATTGGCTCCGCCGGGATTTGCAGCTGAATGTGCTGTTGTTTGTGCGCTGCATCAAGCGTCACATGTTCGACAACTTGTTCGACCAGATTGCCAATGTTCACCGCTCTGCGCTCGAGCGGGAGCTGTCTGGCCTCCGCTCGCGACAGCAGGTGCAGATCGTCGATTAACCGCGTTAATCGAATTAACTCGTCCTGTATGGGCAACAAGTCTTCGGGATTAACTGGCTTGACGCTGTGCTGGACAAGCTCGAGCTTGCCCTGAATAATCGTCACCGGTGTCCGCAGCTCATGCGCGACATCGGCGACCAGATTGCGGCGAAGCTCTTCATAACGCCGAAGCTGTGCAGACATCTCATTGAACGCTTGCGCTAATCTTCCCAGTTCGTCGGAGCTGTTGACCTTCGTCTGCACGCCCCATTCACCCTGACTCAAGCGGTCTATGGCGGGAACTAGCTGATTCAGCGGTGCTGTGAGCCGTTGAGCGAATACATAGACGATGATCATGGCAATCAAGCTGGTGATGATCGTGCTTGCCACCAGTAACGCTGAGATGGAGCTGGTCATTCCGTACCGCAGCTTGGCCTGATTGAGCACTTCTTGATCACCATAATACAGAATTGCCGCCGTTTCACCGTTCACCGTTACTTCATGTCGAATCCCAAGTCTGTTCAGCAGTTCCTTAGTGGCTCCATCGTAAGCATACAGTCGGGTGAGGTCGTCCGGCTCAAGCAGCAATAGGTGTGTCTCTGATCGAGGGTTGGCGATTGCCCAAGCGTCGGCCGCTTCCTCCACCTCGGCCCATGAATGGCCATGCGCATTGTAGGACTGTTCCAATACAGCAGAGATCGATTGGATCTCATCATCCCGCTCCGTTGCGAGGAACATGTGGAGAATGCCCCACACAGCGGGGAGCATGAGCAGAGCCAGAAGGACACCCATTCCGACAATGACGGAAGAAAACGTTAAGAACAGCTTGCGTCTGATGCTCATCCTTGGGCTCCGAACCGATATCCGAAACCGTAGGCAGTCTGAATATATGCCGGTGTAGAAGGATCATCCTCGATTTTTTTGCGAAGTCGGCTAATATGGGCATCCACGGTGCGCTCGTCATTCAGAAAGTCGTCTTCCAGCGCAAGCTGAAGAAGCTGCAGCCTGCTGTAGACGATGCCTGGTCTGGCAGCGAGTGCGAGCAGCAGCTTGAATTCCGTTGGGGTCAGTTGGATCTCTATACCTTGCTTCCATACCTGACAATGCGCCTCCAAGATGTTGAGTTCGCCTCGTACGAGCTTCTGTGTCTCGGGTTCATGTACGTTGATTCTGCGAAGCACAGATCGTATTCTTGCCACCAGCTCCCGCAATGAGAACGGCTTCGTTATATAATCATCCGCCCCTACCTCCAGACCGATGATTTTATCCGTTTCCTCTGTCCGTGCTGTTACCATGATGATGCCCATCCGGCCCATATGCTGGAGCTCCCTGCATACCTCGATGCCGTTCTTCTCCGGCAGCATCCAGTCTAGGATAACGAGAGACGGACGGAACTCCTTCGCAATCGTAATCGCTTCTGTACCCGTTCGCGCAGTGCGGATGTCGAAGCCTTCTTGTTGCAAGAAGGGTGTCATAAATGCAAGCACCTTCTCCTCATCATCTACTATTAGTAGCTTATGCGCCATGTTCCACACCTCTTCCTTACTAGCTGGCTGCTCAATAAAGCTGCGAAGGCAGACGTTACTTTTGTGATCTATGTTATTTATACCGTATTTACTAAGGCAAAGCCATGGCAGATGAACAATTTCACGGAATCCGCAATAGATCGTCATAAGTTCACAACATGTACGGTGTATGGTATTAAGCATAGTCTTGGAATCGCAAGAAGGCGCGATGCGAGTATGCATGGTGTTGTGCGCGTGTCATTACTGAGGAGGATGATAGGGAATGAGTAACAAGGAATATTCAATAACAAAACGCAATCTGGTCTCGCGAGTATTGTACTTCAGCCTAGCATGTGTGCTGATTGCTTGCATTCTGGTCCAGACGTACTTGGCCGGAATGGCCTTGTTCACAGATCCGAGCCATTGGCGGATGCACACGTCATTTGTTCACATGTTCGAGGTGCTCCCGCTACTGATGCTGATTTTATCCTTTACCGGACGGTTGCCGATTTCTATGCGGATGGAATCGACTGGACTGCTGCTATTGGTTTTTGTTCAGTACTTCACCGCCAATGTAGCCGTGGCAGGTGCAGCGCATCCGGTGATTGCTTTGATCTTGATTGTGCTGGCGTTACGCACTGCACTGCGCGGCTGGAAGCTGCTGCGAGAAGAGAGAGGAGAGGGACGTCATGAATAAGCAACAGCGTAATGATCGTCTTTCATTCGTGGGCATGCTTGGCTTGGCTTCATTAGGCGTTCCCAGAGTCATAGCCCATGACTTGCATTGGGTAGATTCTGGCAGCATAGCCAACCTGTTGCTTGTCTTCGTGCCTCCGGCGATTTGGATTGCCGTAGTCCTTAAGAACAAATCTTCGCGACCTTTTACCGACTTGCTTACTGTCGGCATCCTATATGGGGTGTTGCTTGGAATCACGCACCAGCTATTATGGCACATCGCATTCCCGTCACCCCCACAATTGGGAGGGAATTTGTCGGACCTCTCACCGGCTGCTACAGCTATAGTGACCAGAACGTTCGGATTTCTTAGCAGCCTGGTTACAGGAGCAATCACAGGGGGAGCAGCAGGATTGGTGGGCTTGGTCTTGAAGAGAATCCTTCCTCGCTAGTTACCTTGAAGTAAGCGGGGGGAAGTGTGGTATAGTGAGGCTGTCACATACAACAGTAGAAGGAGAATGGTAATGGCTAACACAATTCTTGGGACAACATTGATCTGCCAAGTTGCGATTGTCGTGCGTGATGTCGAGAAGGCGACCCGTCGGTTTGCCGAGCTGCTCAAGGTACAGGAGCCGACCATCATTATGGCGAATGACGATGGCAGCGATACCGTAACCTACCGGGGAGAGTCGACACAAGGTCGCGTCAGACTGTCTTTCTTCAATCTGGAGAACACCGTGCTGGAATTCATCGAGCCGACAGAGGACCCGTCCACGTGGAAGGAATTTCTAGAGACGAACGGACCCGGCGTCCATCACATCGCCTTCAAGGCGAAGGACCGCATGATGGAAACCGCTGCGAAGCTGGAAGAGTTCGGCTTCCCGTTGATCCAGAACGGCGACAAATATGCATACGTAGACAGCGTCGATGACCTAGGCGTCATCATTGAATTGCTGGATATAGATTAAGCCGCAACAGGCAATCTGGGCTGCTTCCCAATAACGGGACGCGGCCTTTTTTTGCATGAGATGTGCAACCCATCGCCAGCAATAACCGTCAGGCTGAGTTGTAACGAGAATTCCTGCGAAAGTACAGGCATAGTACATGTAGAATAAGCGAATGACCAAATTTCCTGCGATTCTGCATTTTTCGATAAAGATCATCACTATTTCAGGCGCTCTGAGCTTCACAAAGATGTATATCCGCAGGCATTCGCCGCTTCAGGACCGGTTTGGGAAGAAAAGCCTGCACAATGGAATCAATTTCATCATGCTGTATCATCTACTTGTTTCAGAGCTGTTTGACACGATACCTCCTCCATGCTACCATTTGTGTATTCTCGAATAGGAGGCTCGTCATCTATGCTGCATTCCATGCGTATTCGATAAGCTGGCAATCAAAAAGCGGATTTTCCACCACGACATGTGGGCTTTTTCGAGCTGCTTGTGTTTACGTATGCAGATATAGATCAGGAGTGGCATTGCTTATGACAGTGATGCTGTCTTTCGATGTAGCCTCGTGCGTAAATGAATGCAGATGTAAGCCCGCCTACCGGACTTGTATCTGTTTTTTTGTTGCCTATAACTAGTCGGTAGTGAGCGTTTGTTGTCTTAACATCGGTAAAAGGAGCGGGTTGCAATGGGCTGGTTATACTTCACTTGATTCTCCCTTCTTAAATCGCAGGACATCCTGCGAATAGAAGACTGCGATTTTTGAGGGAGGGTACTACACATGAAACCATTGATAAAAGCGAAGAATATTTACGTGGAATATATGGGACGGGAAGTCCTCGATATCGAAAATTTAGAACTGTATGCTTATGATCGTATCGGATTGGTCGGTGCGAATGGGGCGGGGAAGAGCACATTGATCAAGGTGCTATTAGGTGAAATACCGTTGCAAGAAGGCAGTATTGTTAGCGAGGGACGCTTTGCCCATGTGCCGCAACTGGATGAACCTGACACCGAGAAGATGAACGACTTCGCATTGTTTGGCAAGATGGGCGTCATCGACAAATGGAATCAACACCATCGGAGTGGCGGAGAAGCAACGAGGTTGAAGATCGCGCAGGCATTGTCAGACGAGGTGCTCGGGATTATGGCGGATGAGCCCACGTCACATCTAGATCGCGAAGGCATCGAAGTCGTGATCAACCAATTCAAGCAGTTCTCCGGTGCCTTGCTCGTTATAAGTCATGACCGCTACTTGCTGGATCAAGTCGTCGATAAAATTTGGGAATTGAAGGATGGGACAATCACCGAGTATTGGGGCGGCTACTCTGAGTACTTGTCTCAACAAGAGCAAGAGCGGCGAAGCCAGACCGAGCAGTTCAAGCAGTGGAGCGCAGAACGAGAACGGTTGGAGAAAGCCATAGCGGAGAAACAGAATCAAGCGCGGAAGATGGAGAAGAAGGCAAGAGCTTCAAATAGAAAAAATACAGAAAGCGGCGGCCGCCTCGGTCATCAGAAATCAACAGGATCGAAGCAGAAGAAGCTTCACCAAGCCGCTCGTCATATGGAACAACGCATTGAAGCGCTTGGCAAGCTGGAAGCACCGGAAGCAATGCGTACGATTCGATTCCGACAGAGCCAAGCCCTTGCCCTTCACAACCCATTCCCGATTATCGGAGATGAGGTTTGCAAACAAGTCGGAGACCATATCCTATTCGATAAGGCGTCCTTCCAATTTCCGCTTGGCGGCAAAATTGCGATAACAGGAGCGAACGGAACCGGGAAATCCACGCTGCTCCAGATGATTCTCGATTGCGAAGTCGGCATTACCCTGTCTCCCAAAGCAAAGCTAGGCTATCTGGCACAAGACGGTTATAAGCACTTGCCGGAGCAGAACATGTTAGCGTTCATGCAGGAGAGCAGTGATTACCCGGTATCCGAAGTGCGTGCGGTATTGGCCGCAATGGGGTTTGCCCAGCAGGATATCCGCAAGCAATTGTCTGTATTGAGCGGCGGGGAGATCATCAAGCTGCAGCTGGCGCACATGCTGCTTGGGCGATACAACATTCTGCTCTTGGATGAGCCGAGTAACTACCTTGATATCGTTACGGTGGAAGCCCTGGAACAGTTGATGCGGGACTATGCAGGAACGATCCTATTTGTCTCGCATGATAAGCGCCTTGTAGACAACGTAGCGGATATCGTGTATGAGATCAAGGACAGGAAGATTACCCGATTAGACTAAGCGATATACATCAAGCAGGCTTATGCACATTGCGCATAGGCCTGTTTGATAGTTCGATGGGTTGATGAGCTTTGACAATTCTAATCGATGCAATTATATAGCTGGGTTCTTGCCAATAAAGGATTATGTGCGAATCAGCTCTTTGCGATCTGTCGTGAGAGGCGGTTGTTCGAGCCACTTTCGTTCCACCATGATGTCAAAAGTATCTTTGGCGTATGCCATAACCTCAGCGATGGTTTTGGTATAGTGGGCAATAAGATCAGTTCGCAAGGACTGAGACAACGCATGCGAAATCAGCAGAATGTCCACCGAGTTCAGCATGTTGATCAGCGATAGGATAAACCTGTCTGAGAACGGCGGCACAACAGAATCTGTCACTTCCATGCTAACGGTTACAG
Organism: uncultured Paenibacillaceae bacterium; assembly: GCA_913056365.1. Classification (GTDB taxonomy): domain Bacteria; phylum Bacillota; class Bacilli; order Paenibacillales; family K13; genus Xylanibacillus. The sequence continues at coordinate 129,580 of CAJXLT010000001.1, forward strand.
TTCCGAGCAAATCCTCTTCCATAAACAGTTTGTTAAATAGCTCAACTTGTTCTTCGCTGATTTTCTTGCCCCGGATAATTAATTCCTTCAATTTCGGATCTTTCATTACTTGTGCAAAACCAAGCATGACAATAACGGAGAAGTAATTGCGCTCAATGTTGAAGAAGATCTCGGATAATTCAATGGCATTCAGCGGTCGCTTCGAACCGAGTAATCCGTCGAGGAATGTGTTTTTCTTAACATACTCTTTTTTTTGGGGGTAGTTCATTTTGGGCGGGCGATCATATATACCCTTCTCCAACATCATGCGAACGGCTTTTCCGAACATTTCGGTAGACGTATGAATACATTCATTGAAAAAATCCAATACATCCAGCCGAACGTTATTGGAGGCAGTAAAAGCGAATTTAATCATGCCCAACCTGTTCATCATGTAGATGAAACTTAAAGTGAATGTATCGTGAAAAAGGGGAGGAGCAGCCAGATTCACATCTCCTTCTGAAAACCCTTCGGGTATCGGGAAATTCTCTGCAAGCAAGAATTGTTTGATTTGATCTATCCGTTCTTGCGAAATTTCCAACGCATTCTTGGCCAATGGAACAATCTGCTCATCTTGAAGATGATGCAGGAAGTAGGTGAGGAAGCATACCGTCATGCTTTCTTGAATATATGTGCTCCACAGACCGCCGATTTCCGTGCAGCTTAATTCGATGTTTAGTTGTTTTTTTTGATCTTTATTGAATGTCATGTACGCCCTCCACTGAATGTGAGTAAGATTTAGTATTAGTATGTAACTTGGCTCATATTTCATTCATTCAATGAAGAGCAGCGCTTCCTGTACTTAAGGACGAATCGTCACTCTTGTCCCGACGGGTACAAGATTAGATAATGCCACGACATCTTCGTTGTACATCCGAATACAACCGAGAGACACCTGTTTGCCAATCGAAGCAGGATTATTCGTACCGTGTATGCCATAGTGCGGCTTGGACAAGCCCATCCAGAATGCGCCGTAAGGTCCTCCTGGATTGGCTTGTTTATTGATAATCGTATATTCACCGGTCGGCGTTTGGGTCACCATGGTGCCGATTCCTACAGGGAACCCACGAACGACAATGTTGTTATCAAGCAGATACAATTGGCGATCGGATAGATCCACGATAATACGGTAGTTGGGCATCACCATGCACATCCTTTTTTACACCAGCATATGCGCGTAACGGATGAAAGAGTGATGCATGAATTACGATGAACTTATCTAAAAAGTTTATAAAGAACGGGCATTGCTGCAATCCCATTGATCTCGAAATTATCGAGTACATAGCTTCGAAAAGTGGGACGAAACAGAAGATCTGGAACTATATCAGACAAGTGATCCCATCTGCAATGATTGATAAGCCCATATTGGGAAGCTTCCCCTTCAGCGGGGAGCAGCAGTGTGGAGTTATCCAGTCCAGTCTTGACCGTGAACCAGCCCGCAGTATATTCCCACACCGGCAACAGGTCATTGACATCATCCGCATAAAAATAATTAAACAAAAACACGCCTTGCCGTGATTTATCTACCTCTGCTATTTTACGAGCATTAGCAGCAGCCACCTTATGAACGAAATGACTTTGTTCCGTAAGCAGTAGAAGGAGTTCTTGGAAATACGCATGCGCTTGTACTTGCTGACTCATTTCCTGTGCATAGGTTTCAATGAGAACAACCACATCAAACTGAGCCAGATGCACGTTTCCCTGCCTTTGCTTAAGCAACTTCCCACGCCCTGGAGGGATCAGTAGCGCTTCGAATAAGTGAACATTTCGAATCTCAGGAAGCTCCTGAAGGCGATCTGCGATTTCCTTGGCTTGAATAAGAACTTTACGCTTTCGCGCTGTGTTGCGTGGGAACGGGCCACGCGGTTTTTCGAACTCTGCTGCGACATGGATATAGCCATATCCGTTAGCCTCAACCAAGTTAGCTTTAGGAAATTGTAAGTGACGATTAACGATCTTCATCGAATCCCTCCTCCGAAATACCATCCAAGAAAACGGAAAACAACGTATCCCATAACGCATCGAGTGTAACACCGTGTTTCGACCAAACCTCCGGCCGGATGATCGCCTGGACCGATTCCATGAACACCACTGCAACCAGCTGTGGGTTAAGTGATGAACGCAAGAGACTCTGCTCTTGAGCATGCTTAAGCAACTGAATAACAAATTTCACATTCTCAGAGCGAACACGCACGATGTAATCCCAAAGATGCGGGACTGTCTTTTGAATATCACTAAGAAAGATCGGGCTTAGTTGAAGCGTTGCTTCTTTAATTTGCAGCAAGGTATCTTGCAACACAAGCAACGGATTCGCATCCGATGCTGCAGCGGTATTCACATAATTCGATATGGACTGCATCGTATTCTCAATGACGGCTTCAGCGATATCTTCCTTCGAGCGAAAGTATAGATAGATCGTTTTCTTGCTCATAGCGAGTTCCTCTGCAATTTGCTGCATCGTCACATGGCGATATCCGCGGGCAATAAATAACGTATGAGCAACTTCTAAAATTCTTCGTTTTACAGATTCGTCCAACAGCAAGCCCCTCTCATCAAACACCAAAGAAACTATAAAGGTGTTATTGGTTTTCGTTTAAAATACACGAATTCCCGTGAATCGTCAAGGGAATCATCATGCTATTGTGCGGCACTTTCATGATCACTCCAGTTTGCCGTTCGAACGCGATTGTCTATCACACGGGTCAAGAAAAAATTGCAATAGAGCTCCGAAAAAACCGTTTTGTAGGTATCGATAGGATGAAGATTGAATTGATCGATGATGGGTTGCAAACATCAATGTCAATGCGCATCTCACACTTTGGGACGTGACAGGCGTTCCATGATCTTAGCTGCTCTGGCTCGGGGAAGAAATCGCCCCATCTGGGCTGCCATGTAATTGTTGCGTCCGTCGATGATATAACTGGTTCTTCTGTCGATTCCACGAAATCCGGCTTGAACTACGTTCTCCGAGGTGGACAGCGCACTGCCCGCCGCCATGTCCCGGCTGCCGACAGCATCGAAGAAGCCCGTATCTGTCGCACCCGGACACAGGGCAAGTACACGGACACCGCGTCCGCGGGTTTCAGCCCACAGCGCTTCGGAGAATGATAATACGAAAGCTTTGGTAGCACCGTAGACGGCTGAATAGGGACAAGGCACGAATGCGGCCATCGAAGCGACGTTTACGACGATGCCGTCCTTGCGCTCCAGCATGCCGGGCAAATAAAGATGTGTCAGGTCGACAAGTGTTGCGGTGTTCAGCATCATCTCTTCCTGCTCGCGCTCTGGATCTATATCCTCAAAGCGGCCATACGTGCCAAAACCTGCGTTGTTAATGAGGATATCGACTGTCAGTCCGAGTTCAGAGATGGATTCGGCCAGTTGGCGGGATGCACCTACTATGGACAAATCGCTGGGCAAGGCATACGCCTGTACGCCGTGCTCGCGCTTGATTTGACAGGCCAACGCTTCCAGCTTATCTTCGGAACGAGCGGTCAATATAACATGGCAGCCGCGTGCTGCCAGCTCTATGGTATAGGCCTCGCCAATTCCGGACGAAGCGCCGGTGACCAAAGCCAGCTTACCTTGATAAAGATATTTGTTCATGAAAAAGCCCCCTTGTCGTTGATGTTGTCATAATCATACCAACGACAAGAGGGTGTTAACCACACGCTCTCTATACTATTAACAGAACTAACAGGTTAAGATTGCAGTTGCACTTCGGAGTCTTGTGCTAACAAGAGTGCAAGACTCTCCTCAGTGCCTGTTCCTGGCGTCGGAACGAAGAAGCACCAATGCAGCCCAGGGTCGTTGTCAATGGCGGCTGCGCAATGGATCGTGAACGCCAACTCCTGTCCGTCCGGAAGACGGTAATGAACTGGGACGGTGTTTTTTTGCCGGATCTCATGCCACTCCCACATACGCACGAAATCCTCACTGTTTCTTCTCAAGCGCTCGAATCGTTCCATGTATGTCGGATTGTTCGCGTACAGTTCGAAGCTAGCCCGGATCAACGCCGTCATGTATCGGGCAAATTGTTCCCAATTTATAAGCTTCTTCGGGTATTCGGGATCGAGGAACAGCAACGTCACCATATTTCGCTCGGATTCCGGCAGGCCGCCGAAATCTGCAACAACGAGTTCTGCCCCCCGATTCCAGACGATCATATCGGCAACTTCATTCGCGATGAAAGAAGGATAGTGCAATTGATCCACGAGGTTTTGCAGAAATGCAGTATCGGGCTTCTCTAACTTCGGTATCATGTCGAGATGGGGCAAGTCAAGTTTGGCTAGGTCAAACAAGTACTTCCGCTCGTCTTCGTTCAGCTGGAGCGCTTGGCTGATATGGGATAACACTTCATGAGAAGGATTCTTCTCGCGGCCTTGCTCCAGCCAAGTATAGTAAGTAATACTGACATTGGCGAGATAGGCGACTTCTTCCCTTCGAAGGCCTGGGGTACGCCTTCGGCCGGGGAACGGCTTGATTCCTGCTTCTTCCGGTTGAAGCCGATATCGGCGCGATCTGATGAATTCCCCCAATGCGGATGAAGTGTGGCGCTCCTCCATAATCGTGCCTCCTTAGTTTTTGCCTTTGATATTCCTTGTATTCCTCTCCCCAGGCCATAACCGAATCAAGTACCGGCTTTAGTTTTTTCCCGATGTCGCTCAACGAATATTCGACTTTTGGCGGTATTTGAGGATACTCTTTACGAATTACAACGCCATACTCCTCCAATATGCGAAGCTGTTTCGTTAAGGTGGCATGGGTAATGTCAGGGAAGTAACGTTGAATTTCATTAAATCTCATCGTTCTTTCAAGTAATAGCAAAATAATTCGCATGGACCATTTCCCGCTCAACATTCTTTGAGCCTCTGTAATGCTGCATTCCTCTAATATCTCATTGGTATAAATCATAGCTTTCCTTTCCGGTATCCAATTGCATACTTACGCTATTCCTATAGCGTAGATACCCTCTGAAATTCCTTCTATAATGACATTGAGCGATCGTTTTTTGTTTTTATCATACGATAATTTTTTAAACCATGTAAAGGGGGCGGAGGGAGCGGTTGAATTCAGCAAGTCATCATTATAAGTGCAGGCAATGTCGATGATAGATCTCATGGGGAATACAATGAATAACAAAGGAGAACACGGATGAATACAAGGATACCTGTTAGTCAAGAACAAGTTATTTCAGCTTTTCAATTCAGACATGCTACGAACACGTTCGATACAACCAAGCAAATATCCGAAGAGGATTTCAACTATATTCTAGAAGCGGGGAGATTATCACCGAGCTCGATGGGATTAGAGCCATGGAAGTTTGTCGTTGTGCAAAATCCGGAATTAAGAAATAAGCTTAAAGCGGTTTCGCCGGGGGCCCAACGCCAACTGGACACTGCGAGTCATTTTGTGATCATTCTCGCTCAGACAGATGTAAGGTATGATTCCGAATATTTGATGGATCAATTGAAACATGTGAAGCAATTACCCGAAGAAGTTATTACATTTTACTCCAGTGCCTTGAAAGATGTTCAGGAAGTTAATGGTTCTCTAACCGATGAACGTTTCCTGTACGAATGGTCCGCGAAGCAAACCTATATTGCTCTCGGAAATATGATGACCGCAGCTGCATTAGTCGGCATTGATTCTTGTCCGATGGAAGGGTTCGATTATGCAGCAGTCGACCGTATCTTAGAAGAAGAAGGATTGTACCAGGAAGGAAATTTGAAGGTATCCGTGATGGCCGCTTTTGGATATCGGAGTGAAGAACCCGCACGAGCTAAGACAAGACGCACGATTGATCAAATTGTAACTTGGTCATAATTATCAGTAGCAACAATGAAAATCAGATAAGCGGCCTTGGTCCTGAACGTCATTGGACTGAGGCCGTTCTTCTGTTCGTTAGCGTCACATCTCAATTGCTGTTACGTACCATTAACACGGTGTACTCCATATGTGTTGAGTAAGCAGAGTCAACACACGCATTATTCCAAAATAACGGGATACCTAAACTACGTTGTCATGTTTAAAACAATATTGGGAGCAAGTAAATCCACAGGTCATTTCTTTAGGTTTCTTGCTCCCGGTACAAATTCATCCCGACACCATTTAATAAAATTACCTGAGTGAAGAAGGTATGTCTTAGCAGTATTTTCGGCAATAAAGCTAGTGTTCAATTTATCACTTCCTTTTCATACTCTTCAAATAATAGTTCCAGTCGCTTCATAACATCCACTGACGCTTTCATAACTTCGCCTCCACAGAATCACTTTTCTCAATTCTCCGTAATACATATGAAGCTAACGTAAATAAATCGATGGCATCCTCTTCTGACATGTTCAATTCGATCTTTGCCGCATGAGCCGTGGGATTTCTAAATGTTCCAAACAACCCCTTGGTAAGGCTAACGAAACCTTTCTGCTCACTGATCTCTGACTCCGTCCGATATGCATTGATTATTAGCCGCGGACTATCTCCAGCAAAAGCTTCATCTACAAGCTTTGCTCCGTCACTTATTAAACCTGTTTTCATCCTAATCATAGATGCGATACTCTTAGTTGCTTCAAGAACTGCGTGGAAGTAATTATTCTGGAGAAGCTCCTTTTTACAAAAATTAAGTAAGTGAGGGTGTAGCTTTCGAGACGAAATCCTTTCAGTCAACTTAGACGCTCTCATTTCTGCCTCAGACAATGTTTTTACCGACTGTACTGCATGAAATTTACCATCTTCATTAAACTCTAGACCATGAAACAGAAGGATGGCATTAATTTTTTCAAGCAAATCATGATAAAGATCCAACTTACCTGCAAACCTACTCGGTGCCAAAGACTTGCTAATGAACGATAATACGCAATTGCCCGACTGAGTTTGGTTTTGACGATTAGCAAGGGCATTATATAGTCGTTTCCACTTTGTCATCATCGGATCTACATGTCCGAACTATAGTACATTCAGAAAATGTCCGATTTCTGAGCTTGTTAGTCCGTCATTTGTATCTGCTATTATTCGACAGAGCGTTTCTAACTCACCCTCATTAAATGGTCGTCTATTTTGATTTGCCATACTTCTCACCCAACTGACCTTTTCTAACTTCAAGCTCGCGCTTTCGCTCCTCTAGGGCTTCTTCGACAGTCATATCCTTATTTACAAGCGAAAAGCCTTTTTGTTGCTTACGTCTTCTAGTTACATTGATATCGAACAACTTAAACTCCCGTTTTTGTTCAGGGTACATTACATAGGCAACATGATCTGCAGTCGCCGCTAACCCCATCATATTAAGCTTATTTTGAGTAAACAAGTGATCTGGAATTTCCTCTGGTAAATATCTTTTCAAGTTATCACTCATTATCATCACACCTCCAACTTGGATTGTCAACACCGCATGATAGGTCTATTCTACAAGCCCTTATTTTTATTGTCCAACTAAGTGTAGCCGATCCACCTTCGGTTAAATAATAGATCGGTCGATCACTGACAACACTTCCTGATTGATGGTTAGCGAGAGAAACGTACTCATTAGCCGTATCAAAAATATCCGTGAGGGCGGTCAGTTTAGCATTGATAAGTCCAGTTCAGATTGAGCTCGACAAAACCGTTTTTCGACATCAAGAACACCGATAGCCTTCTTCAGTTCTATAAATATGTTTGCCACGATTAACGCCTCCCGCTACATTTTTATAATCGCGATCTATAATGATATAAAAAATATCAGCGGCAAACTGCAAAAAACAAAATGTTACCCCAAAGCTATTTCTCCATACTTATTAAACCGCTTATTTAGCTCATCGATCAGGAAATCATATGCCTCTTGGGTTATTCGAATATGCGAACGTCTAAAATGTATATATATCCAAACTCATATCATTTGAAAAACTGGATCGAGAGCTTCTCCTCTTGTTGGTAAAACGAATCGATGTAAAAGAAAATGGTGATGTAAAAGTTACTTAAACTTCACCGTATAAATGAACTATAGGAAAAGGCGATGATTTGTGGCTACTGCCACTCATCGCCTTTCGACTATAGAAGATCTTTTCTATATGTTGACACTACACACTCCACATGACTCGTATGCGGGAACATGTCGACAGGCTGTACCCAGTCGAGGCGGTAGCCGCTGTCGAGCAGCACCTGACAGTCCTTGGCGAGCGTTGCCGGGTTGCACGAGACGTAGACGAATCGGGCAGGGCGGGCCTGAGCGATCGCGTCGAGCAAGGAACGCTCGCAGCCAGTGCGCGGCGGATCGACGACGACAACGTCGGGACGGATGCCCTGCTTCACCCACTTCGGAAGCAGCTGTTCTGCGCGTCCTTCGTAGAAGTGCGCATTGCCGATACCGCTCGTGCGTGCGTTGTCCTGCGCGTCCCGAACAGCTTCCGGGACGACTTCGATACCGCGCACCTCGCGAGCCGCTGGGGCGAGCCACAGGCTGATTGTGCCGGTACCGCAATAAGCGTCGACGACAAGCTCTGTACCGCTGAGCGCAGCGGCTTCCTGTGTCGCATTGTACAGCTTGACTGTCTGCGCAGGATTAAGCTGGAAGAAGGCGCGAGGGGAGAGGGAGAATTGCACATCACCTAACGTCTCTTCAAGCCGCTCGTCACCCCACAGTACGTGCGTCTGCTCCCCGAAGACGAGCGGAGACTTGCCCTTGTGAATGTTGTAAGCGATGGTGGCGACCATTGGCAGCTCCTCGCGAATACGTGCGACCAAGCGATCGGCATGAGGCATGCGGTCCACGGCAGTTATAAGCGTGAGCTGGACTTGTCCGCTGGCTTGCCCTACTCGTGCGACAACAGTGCGAATGGCTCCCTTGCGCGTTCGTTCATTGTAGATCGGAATGTTCAATTCCCCAAGTATCGCCTTCACCCGCTCGATCACCTGATTAACGACCGGATGATGGATTGGGCAGCCGCTGATATCTACCAGACGATGGCTGCCGACCGCATATAGGCCGGTTACGATCTTATCTGCATCCATGCCGGTTTGCAGCTCTGCCTTATTCCGATAGCCCCACGGATCTTCCATGCCGAGTATCGGCCGGAGCGGCAGCTTGTCCAGCCGCGTATAGCGCCGGAACGCTTCGCGCACCAGCTCTTCCTTGGCCCGTAGCTGCCCTTCGTAGTTCAGATGCTGCAGCTGACAACCGCCGCACGCATCGTAGACCGCACACGGAGGCTCTTGCCGATCAGGTGAGCGCTTCTCGATCTCGATGATCTCGGCCTTCAAGTAGCCGGGCTGCACTTGCGTAACCTTCGCAATCACGACCTCATCTGGCAAGGCTCGGTCGATGAAGACGGCCTTGCGCCTATAATAGCCGACGCCTTCGCCATTGATGCCGATCCGCTTGATCGTCACGACGATCCGGTCGCCAGGCTGCACATCCTCAGCGGAGGCAGGCGTTCTACTCAAGCTGGCATGTTGCTGAGACTTGTTCTTCGCGCCATGCTTCCCATAGGTATTGCCCTTGCCAGACTTGGGTTTGTTGCGATTGCCAGCTTTCGTGTTGCCTGTCGTATGTGCCGGACGTTGCTGACCTCGCTTTGCTGTTTTTTGCTTGGCATTGAAATTCTCCCTCATGCTGCTTCGCTCCGTTCCTTCGATTGCGTTCCTTCCACTATATCACAGCGCTGCTCCATCCCCCAACCGTAGTTCGAGACTTGTATCACTTTAGTCTGTTGCTTCCATCTTCCGGTACATGCCCGGAGTAACATGAGCCCACTTCTTGAACTGTCTGCCGAAGTGAGCGAGATTGTCGTAGCCGACCTGCTGGGCGATATTAATAATCTTGTCATCGGTCTGCTTCAATAGGCGGCATGCGGCCTTGATGCGGGTCATATTGACATATTCCACAAGGGAAAACCCGGTGACGCTGCGAAAGGACCTGCTGAGATGATACGGGCTGGTGTGTAGGCGGGCCGCCCATTCGTCCAATGAGCAATGCTCGGCATAAGTACGGTTGATTTCCTGAACGATTGCGGATATTTTCTGGTGCATGGGGCTGAGATGCTCTTGCTCAACGGTTTGCTGCCGCTGCATCTGACGCTTGGCGAACAACAGCAGCTCGGTCAGCAGCTGCTTGAAGTACAGCTCGTATCCGAACTCGCGCTTATCCGATTCCTGCTCCATCTTCTGAAACAGCCCTTGTATGAATAACTGATCCGCCACCTTCAGGCGCAGCACACGGTTCTGCAGGCGGAACGACTCCAGCAGCTCATGCATTGTATCAGCTTCAAGCGGCTCTAGAAACAGCTTGTTGAAGTTAAGCACGAGCCGTTCATGGCGCGGAGAATCGAGAATGGACGCTTTGTGCACCTCATATTCATGAATGAAGACAAGATCACCTGCTTCGACAGTGAAGGAACGCTCTCCGATGAAATAGGACCGCCTGCCCTGATACAAGTAGTTGATCTCAAAATTGCGATGATAGTGATTTTTGCGCTCGAACGGCTGGAATCGCCGCGTGCGTTCAAAGTGAAAGGGGTCGTTCTCCTGTCCGAAATAGGAAATGATCTGATCTTGCATACATCGTCAGCCTCCTTCTCTGTCGACAACTTGTTATTTCATCATGCGCTATAAAATAGAAGTTATAAATATGAAAATGGCGCTATTCGTAGCAAAATCGTATCATATGAGGTGGAAATCAGCAAGAATGACGTGGAAAGGACACGCTTATTGCCCTAATATGAAAGCGAATTCATATTTGAGGAGTGGTGAGATGGCAGCAGCGTTGGAGCAAATCGCAGCTTCCAGTGGGTGGAAGATTTATAACAAATCGTTGCGTGTATATGAAGGGACAACACTTGCAATGGTGCGCGGCGAAGAGGAACGTAATCTGCTAGCTGTCGGCGATGGCAGCTTGTTCGATGATTTGGATGGAACGGTGATTGCGGACGGTGCGGCGAAGCTGGCCCCGTTGACGCATGCGAACAGGAAGGTTCTCAATCATTATTTCCCATATACGGTGCCGAGAGCGCTAGGTACGGAGGTAGCAACGATCGGGCTGGGTGATCGGCTTGGCATCGCAGGTTCTGGCCATCTCCAAGCGGTGGAAGGGAAGCAGATTCTGCCTGTGTTGGCCCAGCAGAGCATTCGCGAGTTGAACTTGACCGGACGCAGCTATGAAGAGGTGCTCGATGCCGCTTGCTATGCGGTCTTTCAGGAAGGGTTCGAGGATGGCTTCGGCGCAGACGGCGACCACTTGAAGGTAGAGGCGGATATTGAGCTGGCGTTGCGGCTAGGCTTCACGATGCTGACGCTGGACTGCTCCGAGCATATTGATAACGATGTCGCGAATATGGACGAAGGACAATTGCAGCGCGCGTATGCTGCTATCCCATCAGCGACGCGGGAGCGGTACGAGCAGCGTTATGGCGGCAAGAGCTTTGCCGTTGGCGAATCGGCGATCCAGTTCGAAGTGGCAACCTTGCAAAGCTATGTGTGCATATATGGCAAGGCGATTGACTTCATGGAACGAATTTATAAGCAATATATCGTGTCAGCAGGTCGGGACATTGACTTCGAAATCTCGATCGATGAGACATTGACACCGACAGACCCGGCGGCGCACTTCATGGTTGCGCAGGAGCTTAAGGATCGCGGTGTGGACATTTACAGTATGGCACCCCGCTTCTGTGGAGAGTTCCAGAAAGGCATCGACTATATCGGAGATCTGACTCAGTTCGAGCAGGAGCTGAAGGTGCATGCAGCTATAGTCGACCACTTCGGCTACAAGCTGAGCATCCATTCCGGCAGCGACAAGTTCAGCGTATTTCCGGTGATCGGCAAGCATACGTCCGGTCGTTTCCATGTGAAGACAGCGGGAACGAACTGGCTAGAGGCTGTGCGCACTGTGGCGCAGGTGAACCCGTCCCTGTATCGTCGTATGCATGCCTATGCGCTGGAGCATGTGGAGGAGGCGCTGGCGTATTACCATGTGTCGATGCGGCTAGAGGAGATTGCTCCGCTCGATCAGACTGTAGACGCGCAGCTTCCAGCTTATATGGACGAGGATAACGCGCGGCAGCTCATTCATATTACGTACGGTCTGTTGCTGCAAGCGAAGGATGAGCAAGGCAAGCCTCTGTTTAAGACGAAATTTTACCAGACACTGTATGAGCAAGAGGAAGCTTACGCCGAGTCGCTGCGTCGGCACATTGGTCGCCATCTGGAATTGTTAGGGAAATAATTGATAAGGAGGAAATACCGTGAACATACATTCGAAGGAAGCATTGGCAGCAGCCGTGAAGGAGATCGTAACGAAGCAAAAAGTGACCGATATGCATACACACTTGTACCCGCCGCATTTCGGTGATTTGCTGCTATGGGGTGTCGATGAACTGTTAACGTATCACTACTTGGTGGCAGAAGTTATGCGCTGGTCGGACATTCCAGTGGAGGACTTCTGGAATTTTAGCAAGCAGGAGCAAGCGGAGCTGATCTGGAGCAAGCTGTTCATCGAGCATTCGCCGATTAGTGAAGCGTGCAGAGGTGTATTGACGACACTGCAAGGCTTCGGATTAGACACGAGCATGAGAGATTTGGCGGCTTATCGGGAGGCATTCGCGAAGCAGGACGCTTATGGACAGGTGGAACAAGTGCTGGAGCTGGCGAATGTAGATCATGTCGTGATGACGAACGATCCATTCGATGATCGGGAACGCGCACGCTGGCTGGATGGCGAGCAGACGGATAGCCGCTTTCACGCGGTGCTGCGCCTGGACCCGTTGCTGAATGATTATGCGAATACGAAGCATCGTCTGAGGAAATGGGGATATGCCGTAGAGGATGCGTGGACGGAACAATCCATACAGGAGGTAACGCGCTTCCTGAACGATTGGATCATACGGATGAAGCCGTTATACATGGCGGTGTCCCTGCCGCCTACGTTCGCATTCCCGGAAGAGTCAGACCGCGGCCGTATATTGCGCGACTGTATTCTGCCGCTGTCGAAGGCGAACAGCTTGCCGTTCGCGATGATGATCGGTGTGAAGAAGAAGGTACATCCGGCGCTCGGTGATGCAGGCGACTATGTGGCGAAGGCGAGTACGGAGCCGCTGGAGCATCTGCTTGCCCATTATCCGGACAACAAGTTCATCGTAACGATGCTGGCACGGGAGAATCAGCATGAGCTCTGCGTGCTGGCGCGCAAGTTCCGCAATTTGATGATCTTCGGCTGCTGGTGGTTCATGAACAATCCGGTTATCATTGAGGAAATGACACGTATGCGCACAGAGCTGGTCGGGCTGAGCATGGTGCCGCAGCATTCGGATGCACGGGTGCTCGACCAGTTGATCTACAAGTGGAAGCATTCCAAGGCGTTGATCGCCAAGGTGCTGATTGACAAATACAGTGATCTGCTGGACACCGGCTGGACGATAGAGCGGCAGGAGATTGAGCGTGATGTGGCCGACTTGTTCCGCAACAACTTCTGGCGCTTCATCGGTCGGGAAGACATGATCGAGGTTCCCGCTTCGTCCGGTGCAGAGGCGCCCGCTCGCGTTCGTTAGCTGTAACAGATGCATAAGTGCAGGAATGTTCTTAGAGAAGACAATTTCCTCAGCTTGGCAAGGTACTGTGGCATTTATTTGGACCAGGGGAGCAGGTTGTGAAGCCCGTAGTTGCGAAAAATGATGCGAAAGTGCAGAAATCTTCTTCGATATTGACGTCAAATTTGAAAGTTACTGCGAATGTGCAGGCTTCGACTGTTCAATCAGCCTAATATGGTGCGATTTAGGAACAAAAGATGCATATTCGCAGGTAATTCAATAAAATGTTCAAATTCGGGAGGGAAAACTGTAATTTCGCAGGTATTGTTGCGCAACCGCATGAGCGTTGGTCAGAACGCAGGTATTGTTGCGCAACCGCATGAGCGTTGGTCAGAACGCAGGTATTGTTGCGCAATCGCATGAGCGTTGGTCAGAACGCAGGTATTGTTGCGCGACCGCATGAGCGTCGGTCAGAACGCAGGCATTCTTGCGCGACCACGGGAGTGTCGGTTCGAACGCGGCTATTCGTGCGAGTTGCGCCGAGTGTCGGTTCGAAAGCGGAAATAGAAATGAAAGCAACAGGGAGGAACGAGGATGAGTACGGAACAGAAGCCGTCCGGAAAAGCGTTGGCGCAGCAGTACCAGTACGCCGAGCTGTCTCCTCTTGAATGGGGGATGGAGGCGTGTCACGCGTTGATGGCGACCTATACGCCGGAAGAGCTGCCGCCAGCGGGAAGATGGCATTACCATCAAGGTGTGTTCTTGTTCGGCATGCAGCGAGTTTGGGAGCTAACCGGGCGTAGAGAATTTGTGGACTATATCAAACAATACGTAGACTGCCTTGTTGATCCGCAGGGCAATGTTGTGTGCGAGAAGGGCGAGCTCGATTCGATACAGGCCGGCTTACTGTTGTTCGTGCTGGATCGGGAATATGGCCATCCGCGCTACAAGCAAGCTGCGGATAAGCTGCTTGCGCTGTTCCCAACGTTCAACCGCACATCGGAAGGCGGGTTCTGGCACAAGGATAAGTACCCATATCAGATGTGGCTGGACGGGTTATACATGGGCGGATCCTTCGCGATGGCTTACGCCAAGCAGTACAATGAGCCCATGCTCTACGAGCAGGTATTGGAGCAGGAGCGTCTTATGCGCAAGCATACGAAGGATGCTCGGACCGGATTGTATTACCATGCTTGGGATGAGAGCCGCAGCATGCCATGGGCGAACCCGGAGACAGGACGTTCGCCGGAATTTTGGGGTCGGGCGATCGGCTGGATCGGCTTGGCCCTGCTCGATTTCCTAGACCTGTTGCCCGCAGATCATCAGGCACGGCCTACCTTGATTCGAGAAGTGCAAAAACTGGCGAGAGCGCTCGTTCCATATCAGGATGAGGCATCCGGACTGTGGTATCAGATCGTCGACAAGGGCGATAGAGCGGACAATTGGCTTGAAACATCTTGTTCGAGCTTGTTCGTATATACATTGGCCAAGGGCATTCGAATGGGATATCTGGACAAATCTCTGGCAGAGCCAGCACGTAAGGGCTATCAAGGTTTGCTTGGCAAGGTGTATGAAGACGATCAAGGCAAGCTGATTGTGCCGGATATATGCATTGGCACAGGGGTTGGCGACTACGCCCACTATGTCGCAAGGCCGTGCAGTGAGAACGACCTGCATGGTGTCGGCGCATTCGTATTGGCATGCGTAGAGATGCAAGGGCTGGAAGCTGAACTCGGGAAACAGTAGATGATGCAGCTAAGGCGCAATCCTCGGAGGTAACGGGGGGATTAAGGTGTATCCCCAGACAAGCAAGAGTTGCAAGTACAATCATGCCAATATTCAGGATTAAGTGAGAAAAAGATTTGCACAATCAAGCGAATAATCGTGGTAAGATATAGGAGGAAGTCGCTCTGGAAGTCGAAAAGGGGGATGGGCATTTGCACAGCAGAAGCTTGTTGACAAAAATGATCGTTGTCGGCTGCCTCATCAGCATTCTCCCTGTTGTCTTCGTTGGCACTTTCTCCTATGTGCGTTCATCGAGTCAAGTGCAGAAGCAGGTGAACGTCGCTGAGATGCAGTATATTAAGCAAGTGAATTCGAATATTGAGCAAATCCTTATGACGGTCAATCATACGTTGACGAACTTAGTCGATTCCACGATCATGGCCGATGTTTTGCGTACGCCTCTCCGCGCAAGCGACTTCAAAATTTATAACGATCTGCGCAAGGAAATCAGTCATCTGCAATCGTTCGATACGAAGGTAGAGGACGTAATTCTGTTGAATGCAGAGCAGAACTGGCTAATCAAAAATTCGGGACTGTACCGCATGAATGAGCATGTGGACCATGAGAGGTTCGCGGCATTCTTCGCGCTGGAGCACAGTACGGCTTGGGTATTGCTGGACAATCGGCACTTTCAGGACAAGATCTCCAATTCGAATTGTGCGTACACCGTCAGTCTAGTCAAGAAACTTCCTGTTCGCAAAGCAAATAAGAAAGCGCTTGCATTCGCGAACATTCCTGCTTGTGCCATTGCAGAACTCATTCAGACAGAAGGCAGCGAAGAAGTGATGATCGCTGATGCGTCCAATCGAATTATCGCCCACAGTGATTCCGAATGGATCGGCAAGTCACTGAGCGAGACGGGATACTTCCACAGTGATGAGAGCTGGGAGGAAGCATCTGGTCAGTATCGTACAATGTATGAACACCATCCATATACAGTGACATATTACAAATCTGATTTTAACCAGTGGACGTATTTATCCATTGTCTCGATAGATGAGCTGACGCGGGAATCGAAGGAAATCGGTATTTTCACCTTTGTGATCGGTATGATCATCATCGTCGTCTCTGTCTGCTTCGTCTGGCTTTCGAGTAAGCGTCTGTATTCGCCCGTGCATAAGCTGCTGCAATTTATTACAGAGAACGGCAACGGGGAAACACGCAAGTCGAAAAACGAGCTGCAGATGATCGAGGAGCACATCCGTAATCTGTTCTCCTCCCATACCCGAATGGAATCAGAGATCAAGGATCACACGCAGCAAATTCGCACGCTGTTCTTGAATCGGCTGTTCACCGGAACGATTCGTTCGGCAGAGTTGAAGGAACGTCTAACTACCTTCGGCCTGGAACGGGCTGCGAATTGGAGAACGATGTCGGTGCTGACGCTGCAGATCGATACGTTGGACAATACGCGGTATGACCAAGCAGATATAGAACTGCTCGCTTTCGCTGTATCGAATATTGTAGAGGAGACTGTTCCGAATGAGCAGCGGCTTCCTACAGTTTGGCTGGACCATACTCTTGTGCTGCTCATTGGCACAGAAGAGGATGCGGACGCATGGATGAATGACTATGTGTATCGGGTTACGGAGGAGCTTCAGGCTCATATTCAGGAATACCTAGACTTGATCGTCAGCATCGGCATCAGCTTGCCGTTCCATGCAGTGAAGAAGGCGCCGCGCGCTTATCAGGAAGGGCTGGAGGCGCTGAAGCATCGGATGCTGCTCGGCAAGGGCGTCATCGTACCGTTCCGCAATCTGAACGCTGGCAAGCATTCTGTGCTCTATCATTATCCGGTTCGAGCTGAGCTGGGACTGGTGGATGCGATCAAGTTAGCCGACGAGGAGGATGCTGTGCGGCAGCTTCGGATATGGATGGATCAAGCGTTCGAACGCGCGCAGTCTCCGCAGGAATATCAAGTATCGATCATGCGGCTGTTGAACAAGCTGCTCGTAACGCAGCAGGAGGCAGGCATCAGCTATGAACAGACAGGTGCTTATGGCAGTCCGTTGTATGAGGAACTGCTGTCCTTGCATATGCGCGAGGAAATCGAAGAGTGGTTCAAGGACAAAGTAATTGTACCGCTGCTGCATGTGTTCAGCGATCGCCGTGATTCCCAGTATCATACGATATCTGAACAGATCATTGATATGATCCAGCGATATTACGATACGGAGATTACTTTGGAGGAATGTGCCTCCAAGCTGCATTACAATGCGAACTACTTAAGCAGTGTGTTTAAGAAGGAAACAGGATTAACCTTCAGCGAATACTTGACGAATTATCGTCTGGCGATGGCTAAGAGCTGGTTGGTCGATACCGAGATGACAATTCGAGAAATTGCTGAGAAGCTCAAGTATAACAATTCGCAAAATTTCATCCGTTCCTTCCGCAAGCTGGAAGGAATGACGCCGGGTCATTATCGCGAGAAGTATAAGGAGACGTCGTAATGCGCTAGAGAAGCGGGAGAGGAGGGACTCGGGGCATGCGTACAAGGTGGGGGCAATTGCTGGTATGCGTCATACTCGTGTGGAACGTTGCGGCTTGCAGTTCGATCGGCGAGGAGGAGAAGCAGACCGCAGATGACAATGAGAATAAGGCAACGATCAGCATGATGGCCAATTTGTTCACCCGGGAATCGCCGTCAGACTTGCTCTTGACGCTGATCGAGGAGGAGACAGGGACAGAGCTGGACATCACCTGGGTGCCGATTGAGGCTTATGTTGACAAGCTGAACAGCTCCTTCTCTACCCGTACGCTCCCGCAGGTCGTCTATTTGAAGAACCAATCGACCTTCCAACATATTAAGGAGCTTATCTATGAAGGGCACTTCTGGGAGATTGGTCCTTACCTGCAGGAGTATGACAATCTCAGCAAGTTGAAGCCGAGCATTCTCGCCAATACAGAGGTGAACGGTAAGATCTATGCGCTCTATCTGGGCCGTCCGTTGGCTAGACAAGGTGTCATTTACCGTAAAGACTGGGCGGATCATCTTGGCCTAGACACGCCTGGTGATGTTGAGGAGCTATACGAGATGTTGCGCGCATTTACCGAGTATGACCCGGATGGCAACGGTCAGGCTGATACGATGGGCTTGAGTGATCGCAATGATCTAGTCTATGGCGCGTTCAAGACAGTTGCCTCGTACTTCGGTACGCCGAACTATTGGGGGGTGAAGGACGATAGACTGCAGCCGGAGTTCATGTTCCCGGCTTATCGGCAGACGATGGATTACTTCCGCAGACTAGTCAAGAATGGCTATATGAACGCAGATTTTCCGTTGACGAGCAAGAACAATCAGTGGGATTTGTTCGTACAGGGCAAGGCAGGTGTATATATTGGCTCTCTGGAAGATGTGCAGCGCTTGCAGCAAGAGCTTGCGCGTCATGACACGGAGGCGGAATTGGATGTGCAGAGTCTGATTGCCGGACCGACTGGCCAATATGGGATTTGGGCGATTCCGGGTTATGGGAACGTTCTCTTGTTCCCGAAGGAATCGGTCAGGACTGAGGAGGAGCTTCGGCGTATTCTGGCCTTCTATGATGCGATGATGACACCGAAGATTGCCAATTTAATGTTCTGGGGAATCGAAGGCAGACATTATACGATCGAGGACGGTAAGGCTGTGGAGAGCGAAGACCATGCCCGGATCGACCTAGAGGTTCGCAATTACCGCGGGCTCTTGATCGGCGAACCGGAGACGAATGGTCGTTATGTGGCGAGCCGAACAGTTCCAGCAGCTGTCAAGGCAGAAACGTTAATTGACTTGAATGAACAGTATGTGATCCAAGACCCGACCGGTCCGCTCTATTCGCCGACAGATGTGGAGAAGGGCGCGCTGTTGCAGGAAATTATAACGAATGCTACCTATGAATATATATTAGGAGATATGGATGGCGAAGGGTTCGATGCCGCGATTCAATCTTGGCTCGATCAAGGCGGCGCGCAGATGATGCAGGAATACAATCGAGAATATCGGAATCACATGCGTAAGTAGTCGAAATGTCTGCACACTCTTGTCCCAGATATGAATGCGAGACTATCCCATGTAGTTAGCGATGAACCGAGAGTTAATCTAATTATTACAATATTTGTATTTTATGTAACTAAATGATGTTCATGTGCATACGCATTGTTCTAAACTGATGATGAAATTAGCTTCTTGACGCATGATGAAATGGACTCGGGGAGCAGCTTTTATATGACTTGACTTTTATATGACTTAAAGAGAATCTGGCAGTTTGAATTCGGCGGTTCGTCATAGGGTACTAGGTATATTTAACGGGAAATCACGGCTTTATTTGATACGAATTAGCAAAATCATGGGTGATAGCAGACTTTAGTGGTCGTATTGATGCCCCGAGACCTGTCCGAGGGCGAATTATGATGAAATAAGTCCGAATATTTCCGCTTTGATTCCGATCATTCAGCCACCTCCGCAATAAGACCACAATTTCCCGCTAATAGTTGCTCCCCCGTCAAGCGCCCCAGCAAGCGCACCGTTGATCGTCCTCATCGATCACCCCCAATGTGCACCCCATCGAACAGCTCTATTGAACACTTCTATCGAACACCCTCATCAAGCATCCTCGTCGATCACCCCATCGAGTGCCCAATTGAACGCCTCCATTGTTTGTTCCCTAACGAGCACTCAATCGAACACCCTCATCAAGCATCCTCATCGAACACCCCATCGAGTGCTTCCATAGAATGCTCCATTAAGTACCTCCATTGAACGTCCTCATCGACTCCCCCCATCAAGTGCTCCATTAAGCAACTCTATCTACCACCTCCATCATAATACCCATAATCATTAGGTCAGGTTCGCACCGCTATCTGTTGAAAAGCCTTATGCAGCAAGGGATTGTGCGAGTCAGATGAGTTCAGGATTATGTACGTAACGTGCACCTCCAGCTTATGATTGCTGTGAAAGCGATATCATCAAATTGGAGGTCGAACAATGAGAAACACGAAAAAATGGTTTTTGCTCCTATGTGTCATGGCATTATCGTTATCCGTCTTCGCAGGTTGCGCTGACAGCAGCAATACTGGCAGCAATGCGCCTAACAGCGGCAATCAGGGAAACAGCAACAACGGCGGTGAAGCCAATGCAGGCGGGAATGGTGAGGAGGCATCAGACGATCCGGTACAAATTGAGATTATGTTGCCGATGAAGGAGAAAGAAGTGCCGTCCGATCGGTTAGAGCTATTAATGGAAGAGATGACGAACACAGAGCTGACGTTCCAGTGGGTGCCGGACGGCAACTATGACGAAAAACTGAATGCGGCGTATGCAACGAATTCGATGCCGCAGGTCGTGTATATGAAAAATCAGAGCACCTTCACACAATATAAGGAAGCTATGCGTGACGGGCAATTTTGGGAAATCGGTCCTTATCTAGAGGAGTTCGAAGGACTGAGCAAGCTGAAGGAATCTATTCTGAACAATACGAAGGTAGACGGCAAGATCTACACCTTATATCTCGGACGGCCGCTTGCACGCCAAGGTATGATCTACCGCAAGGATTGGGCGGACAACCTCGGGATTCAGGAGCCGGCGAATGTCGATGAGGTGTATGAGATGTTCCGCGCCTTCACCGAAGATGATCCAGATCAGAACGGTCAGGACGATACGATTGGTCTAACAGACCGGTCCGACCTCATATACGGGGCATTCAAAACCGTCACTTCTTGGTTCAACACACCGAACAATTGGGGGGAGAAGGACGGACAGCTGCAGCCTGAATTTATGTTCGACGAGTACTTTGATGCGATGGATTGGATGAAGCAACTGCATACGAATGGGTACATGAATCAGGAGTTCCCAGTCACGAGCAAGGAAGATCAGCGCAACCTGTTCTACAACGGTACAGCTGGGGTGTATATCGGTTCCATGCAGGATGTGAATACGCTGTATAACGAAACAATCAAAAACTTCCCGGACATGGAAATCGACGTTGCTGCCTTCATCGACGGTCCGAATGGCGACTTCGGCATGTGGACGATTCCGGGCTATGGCAACTTGATAATGTTCCCGAAGAATACGATTGAGACCGAGGAGGAGCTGCGAGATATTCTGGCCTTCTTCGACAAGCAGATGACACCGGAACTCGCTAACCTGATGTTCTGGGGTATTGAAGACGAGCATTATGAAGTCGTGGATGGGAAGGCGAATGCGTTCGCTGACAAGGCGGATCAGAACGCCCGCGAAGTTAAGGGCTACAAGGATAGTCTGATCGGCGAGCCGGAGACGAATGGACGCTACGACGGCTATCATGATCTTGCTGCACGTGTGAAAGCGGAAGAATTAATTCTAGAAATGGATAATCATCTTATTCTCGATCCTACGGCTGCGCTTGATTCAGCTACGTATTCAGACAGCGGTATTCGACTGCAACAGCTCATTAACGATGCGACCTACAAGTATATACTAGGCGACATTGACCGAGCCGGATTCGAGCAAGAGGTAGACAACTGGAGAAGTCAGGGCGGCGATCAGATGATTGAAGAATTCAACGCAGCATGGCAAGCGAACCAATAGAGCAGACAGGACGCAATCATGCGGGAAATTCCGGAGGCTGTTGAAGGTTCAACAGCCTCTTCCTTATCGCGTGGACGAAACTATTGCAGTTGCAGAAAGGAAGACAGCATATGAGCGATCTTTCGGTAGAAAGCGCGCCGTCGGTTCGAACCCGCATGCGTTCCGAACGCATGCAGCGACTGAAGAGGAACAAGCTGCTGTATTTGATGATTATTCCCGGTCTCCTCTTTTTCATTGTGTTCAAGTACATCCCGATGTATGGCTTAATTATCTCGTTTCAAGATTACAAGCCGCATCTTGGCATCACCGGCAGTGAATGGGTAGGCTGGATGCACTTCGACCGTTTGTTTCACGATCCGATGTTCTGGACGATCTTCAAAAACACGTTATTGTTGTTTCTACTCAATATCCTTATCTTCTTCCCGATACCGATTATCTTAGCGTTAATGCTTAATGAGCTGCGTCTGGAATGGTTCAAACGTACCGTACAGACGATCGTCTACATTCCGCACTTCATGTCTTGGGTCATCATCGTATCGATTAGCTTCGTCATGCTTACCCAGGACGGCGGCATTATTAACGATTTGCTTGCATATTTCGGCTTTACCAAAATTAACTTTCTCATGAGCGAGGATTGGTTCCGGCCTATTTATATCTTGCAGGTGATCTGGCGGGAGGCTGGCTGGGGGACGATTATTTACTTGGCCGCGATGGCTGCTATTGATCCGCAGCAATATGAAGCAGCCCGCATGGATGGCGCAAGCCGGTTTCGCCAGGTATGGCATGTGACATTGCCGGCTATACGCAGTGTTATCGTCGTGTTATTGATTCTGAAGATCGGGGACGTATTGGAGCTTGGCTTCGAGCATGTGTACTTGCTCTTGAATGCGATGAACCGCGAAGTAGCGGAAATCTTCGATACGTATGTGTATACGGCGGGCTTGCGGCAAGGCCAATTCAGTTATTCGACGGCGGTCGGATTCTTCAAGTCATTCGTCGGATTGATACTCGTGATGATGGCGAACTGGCTCTCCAAGAAGTTCGGAGAAGAAGGGGTCTATTGAGACAGAAAGGGGAGAGTTGCAGATGGTTCAAGATCGCTCATTCGCCAGCCGAATTCTGGATGCGTTCATTATCCTTATTTTAATCCTAGTAGCATTGATCACACTTATACCGTTTATCCATGTATTGGCAGGCTCCTTCACGACGACAGCAGAGCTTGCGCGCAGAGGGTTCGTCCTGTTCCCGACGGAATGGAGCTTAACCGCATATCGCTATATATTCTCAACCGACACGATATTCAAAGGACTGCTGAACTCGATCGGCATTACGCTATTCGGCACCTTATTCAGCATGTTCATCTCATCCTTAATGGCCTACGGCTTGTCGCGCAGAGACTTGGACGGCAGACGCACGATTATGTTTCTCGTTGTTTTCACGATGCTGTTCAACGGCGGCTTGATTCCGACTTTTCTCGTCGTGAAGGAAGCCGGTCTGATCGACTCCTACTTGGCACTAATTATTCCATTTACGATCAACGCGTTCAACCTAATTATCTTGAAGAACTTTTTTCAAAATTTGCCCGAAGGTCTGGAAGAGTCGGCTAAGATCGACGGCTGCAATGATTTCGGCATTTTCTTCCGGATCGTAGTGCCATTGTCAATGCCGGCTATTGCGACGATTTCGCTCTTCTATGCAGTGACGTATTGGAATACGTACTTGCCTGCTATTCTGTATTTGAACGATACAGACAAGTGGCCGGTGCAAATTATTCTCAGGCAGATCGTCATCGTGGCGACAGGTCTCAGCTTCGATGATTCCGGCTTCGAGGATGCCGCATTGCCGCCTTCCCAGTCGGTCAAGATGGCGGCGATTATTGTAGCGACGATTCCGATTTTGTGCGTCTATCCGTTCTTGCAGAAGCACTTTGCCAAAGGCGCATTGCTTGGGTCTATTAAGGGATGAGTAGCATAGAGCGCGAGCAGAACACAGCGAATTGTTTGTATCACATTATTGTTAGATTTGGACGAAGTCGAACTTGTCTAGTAAGCAGCTTGCAGGGGAGTCAATGTCACAATGCTGAAGTGAATGCAATGATGAATATGCCTTGGGAAGAGGAGAACACGTATGAACGGCGGTAAGCTGGAGGAATTGCTGCAGCGTATGGATAAGCTGTTTGACGGCTTCCTGAGATGGATGACAGGGCAATATGATCGGGCATCAGGGGGATTTTATTATGCAGCTAGTTCTATAGGGGATGAGCGGTTTCAGCCGGATCTGGAATCAACTGCGCAAGCGCTGAACATTATGCAGCGTGAGCAGTTGATGGATCGGATGCCGTCTGTGATGTGGCTGAAGCTGATTCAGTATATGCAGAGCAAGCAGGACCCTCTTACCGGATATTTCTACGATGTGAATCCGGCGATGGCGCGGGACGAGGTGATGGTGCAGCGTGCGTTGCGTTATGCGGTTAGCGCTCTGACCAAGCTGGGGAGCGAGCCGCTCTATCCCTTGCCCATGCTTACCGGCGCTACGCCCGACTATGTGCGCAGTCCGGAGAAGTACGCAGCGTACTGGCAGAGCATTGATCTAAGCAACAGCTGGCGGGGGTGTGATCGTCTGGCGTCATCAGGCATGTACATTGCTGACATGCCTGAGTCGGAGCGTCAGCCATACTTGCGCGAAGCGGTGCGTTATCTTGCTGAGACGCAGGACCCCGAGACAGGGCTATGGGGAGAGGGAAGTCTCTATGTGCGCTTGTCCGGCACATTCAAGCTGCATACGTTCTATAGCCGATTCGGCCTGCCAATGCCGAGAACAGACCGCATCTGCGCCAGTGTGAAGGATGCGCTTCGCCATGAGGAAGCGACAGATATGTGCTATATTCGCAATCCGATTGACCTGCTTGCGTATATGCGTGTTCCGGTTCCGAGCCAGGATCTTGCCGAGATTGTATCCATTACGCTTGCCAATATGACGAAGCTGAAGAGACTGGATGGCGGCTTCTCCAGAGAGTTGGCAGGCTCTCCGCCAGCACCGAATGTGGCACAGGTGAAGCCGAGTGAGTATTATCCCGATATGCCCGAGCCGGTCTGTCTGGGACGCGGTGAAGTGGAAGGTGATATGAATGCGGGGACGCAAGCGGTCTTGATTCGCCAGCGGCTGTATGCGCTCTGCGGCTTGTCGGCGGGACCGCTTCCGCATGCGCATACTTTCTTTGCAAGCATGAGTGCGCGCGAGGATTGAACGCTAGCATGCTTACAGGACAAGATAGAGACATACTTGGAGGTGTACGTCAGCTTGGCTATTTACAATATAACGGATTTCGGTGCAGTCGGAGACGGACAGACGATGAACGCCTCTGCGATAGCCGTCGCAATCGAACGATGTGCAACAGCAGGGGGGGGTACTGTCTACGTTCCGGCTGGTCGATACCTAACAGGACCGATTCGGCTGCAAAGTCATATGACCTTATATTTGGAGGCAGGAGCTGTACTCTTATTCAGTGATGATTTCACGCTGTATCCGCCGGAATGGACACGTTGGTCTGGTTACGAATGCTTCGGATTTACGCCGCTTCTGTATGGCAGCGGTCTAACTCATGTAAGCGTGAAGGGAGAAGGCTGTCTGGACGGACAAGGGCATGCTTGGTGGACGGTGAACCGCAGACTGCGGAAGGGGGAACAGTACCAATCTCTGCAGACCGAAGCGATTGCCAAGCTGAACAAGCCGTTGATTGATTCGGTGACGACGAATATCGTTGAGTGGAACTCGCAATTTTTGCGTCCGCCGCTGTTGCAGCTCCTAGACTGTAAGCATGTGAAGATCGAGGGAGTGACGCTGCGCAACTCTCCGTTCTGGAATACCCATCTCGTGTATTGTCAAGATGTGCAAATTCGCGGTGTCCGCTTTCACAATCCATCGGACACACCGAATGGCGACGGTTTGGACATCGATTCCTGCACGAGCGTGCGTGTTGCCGATTGCTTCTTCGATGTCGGTGACGATTGCCTCTGCTTGAAGTCGGGCATCAATGAGGACGGCAGAAGAGTCGGAAGGCCGACAGAGAACGTGGCAGTTACGAACTGTACGATGCTGCGCGGCCACGGCGGCATCGTCTTCGGCAGTGAAAATTCCGGCGGTATCCGCAATGTGACAGTATCCAACTGCCAGTTCATCGGTACGGACCGAGGCATCCGGATCAAGACGAATCGAGCGCGTGGCGGTTATGTTCGGCACTTGCTGCTGCAGAACATATATATGGAGGATGTGCTGTGTCCGTTAGCGATCAACGCATTCTACCGGCACGGAGTCGATGAGCGCGATTCGAGTATGACGACGAATGGAACGGTCGAAGTGTCTGAGCGCACACCGGTTGTAGAGCATGTGCGCATAGCGAATATTACCGCGACGGGCTGCCGTGCAGCGGCTGGCTTCATCTATGGCTTGCCAGAGATGCCGATCCGTGATGTCGTCCTGAGCGATGTGTCGATAGTTATGAAGGAGGATGCAGATGAGGCGGGCGGCGAGCCTGATATGATCCAGGAACCTATGTATATGGCCGGTGCCGGCATTTATGTGCGGCATGCAGAGGATTTGGAGCTGCATCGGGTACAAGTGCAGACGCGGCAAGGACCGGCGCTCCAATTGGAGGATACGGAGAATGTCACGGTATACCACCTAAGCATGAAGCAGTTGCATTCGGACACACCTGTTGTTACTGCGAAGCGTACACAGGCGCTAGTAGTGGAAGGCAGGCAGGCTACACAATATCCTACGCAGTATTTGCTTGAACAGTTGTAAGGATTAGCGAGGATAACGACTTGATGGAGTGCGTGACGCTGCACAGGCGGTTTGTCTTGATTGGATTGGGAGAGGTGAGCAAGCGGGTTGTTGCGCATGGATTGGAAAAGGCGGGCAGGTGGGGTGTTGCGCTTGAATTGCAAGAGGTGAGCAAGCGGGTTGTATCGATGGAACGGAAGAGGCGAACAGGCGGTTTGTATCGATGGAACGGAAGAGGCGAACAGGTGGAGTGTATCAACTGGATCGGAGGCACGAGGCAGAATGAATCGTGTAATCTGTAAGAGCCCACGGCTTGAGCGGCAGTCGAGTCGATGACTTCTAACGGAAGTGAGAGGTTACTAAATGCCTGTTTTAAGCACATGCTTCATTCTAACGGAACTCACAGACCTTATTGCAGGCAAATTACGTGTCTTCGCATCCAATATGGTGAATTAGGGGGCACTCATTTCCGTTAGCGTGCGCATTTCCTTGAAAACAGCCTGTAAGCGCATGTGATTTCCGTTAGGTCGGTGTCGCAGGTATCAGGTCTACTCTAGTTTCCGCCAGCATTGTGGGGGAACAGGTCTACACTTGATCGCACCAGCGCTGTACCACATGAGAACAGGTCTACACTTGCTCACGCCAGCGCTGTACCACAGGAGATCAGCTCTACTCCTTCTTCCGCCAGTGAAGCACTTTATGAAATCAGACTCCACACTCTCTGCTTCTGCCAGCGCGGTATCTCTGATTCGTTCCAGCGCTCCGCTGTGAGCCGCCTGTCCTTGTGGCGGTTGCTTCCGGAACGTATGCTGCACGCTAATACAGTTTGCGATATTGCTCCGGAGGCAGTCCGGTATGCTTGCGGAAGGTGGCTACGAAGTGGCTCGTATCACGGAAGCCGCAGCGGGCAGCCGTCTCCTTCACCGTAATCGGCGGATCATGCCGCAGCAATTCCTTAGCCTTACGTATGCGCAAAGATATGAAGTAAGCGTACGGTGAAGAGGAGAAGGATTGCTGAAATAGCGCATGCAAGCGGCGGCTCGACAGTCCCAGCACTTGCGCCATTTCCTTCAATCCGATATTCGGATTATCTACGTTCTCCTCCATCCAATCTACGACAGTTTGCAAATTATGCATGCCAGCTGCCGCATTTGTCCGAGTTCCGGCTTGACCATATCTACTCAAGGACAAGAGAAAGTGGTAGGTTGCGGTTGAAATCTCTAGTCCGAGTACATCGCTGTGTGATTTCCTCCGTATCATCATCTGTGCAAGCAATCCCTTCAATGGCGAGTCTGGCTGCCAGCGGAATGCCGTGCTGTGGCGGATACTTGCTGCGGCCAAGATACTCTCTACGGCATGACCTTCGAACGTCAAGTACTGTGTCACCCACCTCGTTCCAGTTGCTTCATACGCATGGGGCACTTGCGGGAACAGCAGCACACCTGTATGCGGCGGCAGTAATAGTGATTGTCCATTCATTCGCACCTTCCCCTCTCCGTCTTCAGTATGCAGCCAGTGATACATCGGGTAGCCACTTGGCCGTGTGATCGTTTCTTGATTCGGATTATATCCCAAGCTTTCAACCTGTATCGGTAACGATTGGGCCGGCGGCAATGTGAATACATAGCGCTGTACTTGTGTATGCCTCATATTCATTCCTCCTCGCGTATCGTCATTCGCAGTTCCAGATTCCTATATCTATGTTCAAGAATATTATATGTTACGGGCTAGCTTCAAGTTGTACAATGAACTTATCCTTATATCAACCGAATGACAGAACAACGTATCAGCAGTAACCAAGCGCCAAGCCAGGACTAAGAAGTCACAAAAAAATGCATCAAAAAGGAAGTGAACCCGTGATTAACGAGAAGTTACCTAAGATTTGGTACGGGGGCGATTATAACCCCGAACAATGGGACGCGGATGTGTGGGAGGAAGATATCCGCCTATTCAAGCAGTCTGGCATCGATGTGGCGACATTGAACGTATTCTCTTGGGCGCTGAACCATCCTGACGAGGAGACGTATGAGCTGGAATGGCTGGATGAGACGATAGACCGTCTGTATGAGAATGGCATCTATACTTGCTTGGCAACAAGTACAGGGGCGCATCCGGCATGGATGGCTAAGCGCTATCCGGACATACTCCGAGTAGATGTGCAGGGCCGTAAGCGCCGCTTCGGCGGACGTCACAATTCCTGCCCGAATAGCCCGACCTATCGCAAGTATGCGCCGCGCATGGCTGCGAAGCTTGCCGAACGGTACAAGGATCATCCGGGCGTACTGATCTGGCACGTGTCCAACGAATACGGCGGGTATTGCTATTGCGACAACTGCGCGGCAGGGTTCCGCACGTGGCTGAAGGACCGATACGGAAGCTTACAGACGCTGAACAAGGCATGGAACACCCGCTTCTGGGGGCATCTGTTCTATGATTGGGACGAGATTGTACTGCCGAATGAGCTGAGCGAGGAATGGGGCGGAGGACGCACGAATTTCCAAGGAATCTCGCTCGATTACAGACGTTTCATGTCAGATAGTCTGCTGGAATGCTACAAGCTGGAATATGACGAAATCAAGAAGCATACGCCGCATATTCCGGTGACGACGAATATGATGGGCACGTATCCGGAGCTCGATTATTTCAAGTGGGCGAAGCATCTGGACGTTATATCGTGGGACAACTACCCGGCATTGGATACACCTTACAGTTATACAGCGATGGTGCATGACCTGATGCGCGGTCTGAAGCAAGGGCAGCCGTTCATGCTTATGGAGCAGACGCCGAGTCAACAAAACTGGCAGCCTTATAATTCACTGAAGCGGCCTGGCGTAATGCGCTTGTGGAGCTATCAGGCGGTTGCGCGCGGCGCGGACACGGTCATGTTCTTCCAGCTTCGCCGCTCAATCGGTGCCTGCGAGAAGTTCCACGGAGCCGTGATCGAGCATGTCGGTCATGAGCATACACGGGTGTTCCGGGAATGCGCTGAGCTGGGTAAGGAGCTGCAGCAGCTCTCTGATCGTATCTTGGATGCACGGGTGCAGGCGAAGGTGGCGATCGTGTTCGATTGGGAAAATCGCTGGGGTATCGAGCTGTCGAGTGGTCCTACTGTTGCGCTGGATTATGTCAAAGAGGTGCACAAATACTACGACGCCTTATTCAGCCAAAACATTCAAGTCGATATGGTTGGTGTCGAGCAGAAGTTGACCGATTATGATATCGTCATCGCGCCAGTGCTGTACATGGTGAAGCCGGGATACGCGAAGCAGCTGGAAGCGTTCGTTGCCAATGGTGGTACGTTCCTGACCACGTTCTTCAGCGGCATTGTTAATGAAGCGGATCTAGTCACGCTTGGCGGCTACCCAGGCGAGCTGAGGAAGCTGCTTGGTATATGGGCGGAGGAGATTGACGCTCTGCTGCCGGAGCAGCGCAATGAGCTCGTGATGAAGCAACCGTTCGAAGGCGATCAACAAACATATGAATGCGGCATGCTATGCGACCTGATTCATCTGGAAGGTGCCGAAGCGATAGCCGAATACGGTATGGACTTCTACCAAGGTATGCCCGCTGTAACGAAGCATGCGTATGGGAAAGGGCAAGCTTGGTACGTCGCGACGAGTCCAGAGCCTGCTTTTCTGAAGGATATGCTTAAGCGTCTATGCAAGGACAAGGGCATTCAGGCAGCGGTGAAGCCAGCCGAAGGACTGGAAGTGTCCAGTCGGACGAAGCAGGGGGAGTCGATCCACTTCTTGCTGAATCACCGAGCTGAGCCGGTCGTTGCCGAGCTGGATGGACAGACCTATACGGATTTGCTGAGCGAGCAGATGGTGTCCGGTTCTGTCGAAGTTCCTGGACGGGGTGTCGTAATGCTCGCATCGGCGAACGCATAGGCACAGTGCAGATAAGCTGGTTAATGACAGTCGTTGCATATATGGCTGATGCGTGCGAAGTGACAGTGGCCAATTGATATCTGCAGGCTGCCGCTGGTCTGCTTGGATACTGTGGTAGCTAGTACAATGCTACATGCATTTTATACATCTAATTTGTTGTCTTGTTTGCGAATTGACCGCTGTAACTGTAATTTGTGCAGTTAGTTTGAACCATTTAAGTGATTTTCATAGAAATTGACGCTATTAGATGTACGTAGTGCAGGTAGATATAGAATATCGAGCTGAATCGTCCAATTTACCTGCACAAAATACATGTAACACAATGCGTCGCTCTCATGAAAATGATGTGTTGCACTCGCGAACTTGATGTGTCGCACTCGCGAACAATACGTAGCTGATGCGTCGCACTTGCGCACAATGTGGCGTTGAGATATCATGCTGCGTGATGACGAGTGGTGAGCTCTCGATGGCGCTGCAGGAAGTTTGCGCTGGCGGGGAGTAGGTATTCCTTCAAATCTGTGTTGGATTTTTTATGCGTTCGAGTTCGAGCCATTGAATAATGGAAGCGCACGCACTACAATACTAGTGATAAAAGGTTGCTACAAATTACCTGAATCAATGGAGGGCTATCAATTGAAACTAGCTGAAATGTTAGGGACGCATGAGAACCGGCTGTGGGCATTGAGCAAGCAAATGGGCGTGGATTACGCGGTTGCGGGGCTGCCCCCGGAGCAGAACGGCTTCAAGCCCTGGGATTATATGAACCTGCTGCATATGAAGCAGCGCTACGAAAATTTCGGCATTCAGGTAGAGGTCATTGAGTCCAGACCGCCTGCGAATAAAATTAAGCTGAACCAGCCTGGACGCGATGAAGAGATCAAGGTCATCCAAGAGTTGATCCGCAACATGGGCAAGGTCGGCATCCCGGTATGGTGCTATGACTTCATGGCAGAGTTCAACTGGTTCCGCACCTCAACGACGATCCGCACACGCGGCGGAGCGCTCGTATCCGGCTACGACCATTCCTTGATGAAGGACGCGCCGTATACAGAGAATGCACCGATTAGTGAGGACGAGCTATGGACGAATCTTGAATATTACTTGAAGGCTATCGTACCGGTTGCTGAGGAAGCTGGTGTGAAGCTGGCACTTCATCCGGACGATCCGCCAATCTCCCCGATTCGCGGCGTATCACGCATTATTACGAGCGCAGATGCATTGCAGCAAGCAATCGATCTTGTACCGAGCGAATATAGCGGTATTTGCCTCTGTCAAGGCACGCTGGCAACTGCAGGCGATGACATTCCGGCAACGATCAGCCGCTTCGCCGATCAGAAGAAGCTATTCTTCGTTCACTTCCGTGATGTTCGAGGCACGAAGGAGAAGTTCGAGGAGACGTTCCACGATGACGGCAAAACAGATATGTTCGAAGCGATGAAAACCTATGCGGAATCGGGCTTCGACGGTCCAGCCAGACCGGACCACGTACCGACGATGGCAGAAGAGAATAACGACAACCCAGGCTATGAAGTCATGGGCCGCTTATACGGTGTCGGCTATATCAAAGGGTTGATGGAAGCAACTTACGGTCAGCAGAAATAATGAGTAGTATTCATAAGCTGTTCTCTCAGTCGATGTGACTGCAGGGGGCGGCTTTTTTTATTGCTTGTAAGGACTATTCGACAAAAAAGTATAGGCCATTGCAACATATGACACATAATCGGGACTTGCCCATTTTCGAGACGATGTTACATTTAGCGTAGTCAACACTGCTGTAACAGCATCGAGAGGAGGGGGCGTTATATGACAATTTCAACAAGACTTATGCTCGGATTTGGTGTGTTGTGCTTGTTTTTGATCGGCATTGGCGGGTTTTCGTTGTATACGATGCAGCAGGTGAATCAGCAAACAGAGGCGATTATAAATCAGTGGTTGCCGGCTGTTTCTCAGGCGCATCACATCAAGAATGAAGCTTCGGACATTTTCCAGCTTCAGGGACAGCTAATCGAAGAGCCAAGCACACAGCTGCAGGAGGAGATTGCAGAGAAGAATACGGCGCTTAAAGCTGCGGTAGAAGCGTATGCGACAGGTTCGGTATCCGCTGAAGCCAGGAAGACGGCATCGAACTTCCTTATGGATTATGAAGCCGGTGAACAGGCATACCATGACATTGTGGAGCAGCTGAATAGCGGTAATCAGAGTGGGGCCGCATTGCTGTACGACGGTGTCGCCTCCCGCTATAGCGGCGGTTTGAATGAGCGGTTAGATCAGTTGATCGCTGTTAGCGAAGGGGAAGCTGCTGCAGCAGGCGAGCATAATCAACAGCGTTACCAAACGGGTCTGCGTATTATCGTAACAGCCCTAGTCGTCATTGTGCTTCTTGCCGTAGGCTTATCCTTCTGGACCGTTCGTTCCATTCTTGCTCCTATTAAGCGGATTAATACCGTATTGAAGGATCTGGCAGGTGCGAGAGGAGATTTAAGCCAGCGCATTCATATGCAATCAGGAGATGAAATCGAGACGATGGCTACCAATGTGAACGAGGTGCTGGAAACAGTAGAGAATATGGTCAAGCACATTCGTGTCTCGACGGCTGAAGTTGCGGGTTCATCGGAACGGATAGAAGGGAATTGCAACCAATTGTCCGCAGCAACGAAGGAAATTTCCAATGCTATTCAGGATTTGAGCGAGAAATCACAAGCGCAGGTCGAGCGTACACAGGATTCCCGTGAACTGGTCCATGCATATATGGAGAAGCTGCGCTCGATGGCGGAATTCGCACAGCGTACTTATGAGTTGGCTCAACAGGCTAAGGAAGGGACGGAGCAGGGCGGCAGGCAAATGTCAGCTATTCTGCAACAGATGCAGACCATTACAGAGCACCACGGCATGGCTAATGAAAGTCTTGGCAAGGTAAGAGGGAAGTTAGCGCACATCGAGCAAGTGAATCAACTCATTCGCTCTGTTTCGGAACAGACGACGATTCTTTCCTTGAACGCCGGTATTGAAGCTGCACGCGCTGGCACGCAGGGCAAGGGATTCGCAGTGATCGCCGATGAAGTGAGGAAGCTGTCTAGCAGTACGAGGGATTCCGCAGAGAGTATCATCACCTTGCTGGATGATATTCGCCGCGAAGTTCAAGAGTTGACACAGCGATTCGCCTATACGACGGACAACATTCATGACGGCAGTGAACAGATTGAGCTGCTCACAATGACCCTAGACCAGATTCAACAGATGAACGGAACGGTGATGGAGACAGGCGCCATGACAAGGGAAGAAGTGGAGCAGATGAACAAGACAGCAAGTCGGATTCAGCACATGTTCGAACGAATTGACGCGTTGTCTGAAGAACAGTCTGCGACGAGTCAGCAAATTTCCGCTTCAGTGGAAGAACAATTAAGCAATACGGATCTCATCTTGTCCTTCACACAAGATTTGTCGGTGCAATCGAATCAATTGAAAGGTTTAGTCGAACAATTTCAAGTGAAGCAAGAAATTGAAAGCGCTTAATTAAGAGAACGAATACGAGAAATTTTGCCCTTTCTCTATAGGCAAGCTCCTCTCTATCGAATGGTCTGTTATTCGGTTTGAGGGGCTTTTTGTGCATGATTACGCTCTAAGTACGTCAATGAGTCAAAAAAAGTTGAGTCTGGCAGCAGCATTGTTCCATCCTTGTTTGCTGGTCGTACTTGCACTAGTTGAGTAGCTGCTCTGGAGTTACGTATGTTGGTAACATGGATAGATTGTGACTTTTGCAAGCGAATGAATAACGTAATAATTACTATTTACATTAGAAAGGATTTGCAGTACAATCATGATCGACTGTAAATCGTAATTATTACATATTGGTGGAGTGGGAAGGAGCATAACGATTGATGAGAGAGGATCACTTGACACTGAACATTCAAAAGAAACTGAGCAATCGCATATCGCTGGGTAATCCCGTGATTGTAAGCATTCGCAAAATACTGGGAAAACGAAAAATATTGCGAAAGAGCTTCAACAGTTGGGCACTATTATGTGCCGGCATGCTCTTGCTGGCAGCATGCGGCAACGACCAAGATGCCGGTCCGGTATCTCTTGAACAGGAGAATGCATCAATAGCTACGGATCAACAGCAAGAAGCAGCCGAACTGTTGACGATAGTGGATGACACGGGCGAGGAGCTTGTATTCACCGAGCAAGTAGAACGTGTAGCTTGTGTCGTGTCATTCTGTATCGATATGCTGGCTGAGCTTGGCATGGAACCTATTGCTATAGCTGAAGGCGGTGTACGCACGATCGCTACTGAACCTGAATTTTACGGAGAGAAGGGACTAAGCTTCACGTCTATCAGCGGTAGTTTCTTCGAGCCGAATCTGGAGGATATCATCGCAGCGAAGCCTGAACTGGTTATCGGTTTGAAGGGTGTCCATGATCCGCTTCGAGAAGGGTTGTCCGGCATTGTGCCTATCTTGCTCGTCAATCCTGTCCATTATGAGCAGTCGATTGCCTGGCTGCAAGCTGTCGGTCAAATTACAGGAAACAAGCAGGAAGCAATGTCTGCAACGGAGCAATTTCTCAACAAGCTGGAAGAAGCAAGAGAGATGTCACCTCAGAGTCAAAGAGCACTTGTGATGTACGGCAGCGATGTGAATTTCTCCATCATTACGGACAGCGGCTTGGGCGGAAGCATCATGAAAGAAATTGCAGACTATCCTTGGCAGGTGAATGATCCTTCGGAGGATCCATATGGGGAAGGCAGTATTCCATACTCACTCGAAAAATTGCTTGAAGGCGATCCAGATGCTATCTTCGTGCAGAGCTACTCCTTCGGTCCGGCTGGAATTCCACTGTCTGAGCAGCTGGCCGAGCTTCCCTTGTGGAGTAAGCTGAAGGCCGTGCACTCAGACCGCGTGATCGAGGTGCGTTCCCCAGTATGGGGGGATGGACGGGGGACTCGTTCGCTCGGAATTATGCTGGATGAAGCGATGGCTGTTCTTTATCCCGAGCTTAATTAGGGCTTGCCGATGAAAGCAGCCAAGCAGTTATGGTTCAGCGGAACAGGCAACAGAATAGGATGGACAATCGGGCTGCTTGTACTGCTAGGTGCGTGTATAGCGTATGGACAGCTTGCTTACGGCTCGCCGACGTTGTCTGTACCGGAACTGGCGCGTATTATGTTCGGCAGAGGCGGGGAGGAGCTACAGCGCATTATTGTCTTGGATATGCGCGTCCCACGTTTGGTGCTGGGACTGTTGGTAGGTGCGATGCTGGGGGCGGCGGGAACGATAATGCAAGGAGCGATGAACAACGTCTTGGCGGGGCCGGAACTGCTAGGCGTATCCTCGGGATCATCGCTCGCCATAGCGATTATAGCTGTGCTTCATCTGCCGCTTCCATTGACAAGCTATCCGGTATTTGCTCTACTGGGCGGTCTGCTGGGAGGATGTCTCGTCGTGCTGGCAGCTAAGGGAAGTCATGGGGCGATCAGCATGCTCTTAATCGGCTTGGCAGTCTCTGCCGTGTTGAACGGCATGCTGATTATTCTAATCGCGCTCGGTACGAGCAATGATGTCAACTTGCTGTATTTGTATTTGCTTGGTTCGTTGGCAAATCGCCATTGGGACCATGTCCTGCATACGATACCTTGGTTCCTCGTCGCTATTCCCTTGTCACTTGCATGCATTCGTCTGTTGAATGTGCTTCGACTCGGAGATGAGAGTGCAGCTAGCCTTGGTGTTAGCATTCTCCGTGTGCGTATAGCGATGCTTGTGCTTTGCACCTTGCTTGTTGCTGTGACGGTAGCGCAATGCGGGCCGATTGGCTATATTTCGCTGCTTGCGCCTCACCTGACCCGATTCTGGCTAGGCACCGTTGATGCGAAGGCAGTGCTACCACTATCCATGCTGGTCGGCGCGGTCTTGCTAGTGGCAGCCGATACCGCTGCCCGGATCTTCTTGTACCCGATAGAGATTCCAGTAGGTATATGGACTACGCTTCTGGGCGGAGGCAGCTTCCTTGTATTAGTGCTGACTGGAACGAGGAGGCGTACATATGAATGATCAGTATCGGCATCCGTCACAGCGAACGAAAGTGGTGGGAATATTCCTGATTTTACTGACGGGTATAGCGGTCTTGTTGCTGCTGCATATCGGCTACGGAAAGCTGCGGCTGTCTCCGGGAGAGGTTCTGCTTGCACTGCTTAATCAAAGTGTGGATGCAGAGGTTCGTCATATTGTATGGCAGCTTCGCCTCCCGCGCGCAATCATCGCTATGACTGCCGGTATGATGCTTGGTGTCGCCGGTGCGATATTGCAGACGATCCTGCGTAATCCGCTCATTGAACCAGGCTTAATCGGCGCTTCCGCCGGTGCGGTACTGCTAGCAGTAGTATGGACACTGTTCGCGGGGGGATGGATCGTATCGCTGGTGCCGTTGCCGCTGGTCGCACTGTTCGGCGGGATGACAGCAGTGATGCTGGTAGTTGCCTTGAATACACGTCATAACGCGAGCAAGGCTCGGCTAGTGCTGATCGGCGCCGTCGTAACAGCCATCATGCAGTCGATAATTTCTTTGCTGCTCTTGCAGCAACAGCAGGGATTGTCTTCGATATTCCTCTGGCTATTCGGCTCGCTGAACGGCAAAGGCTGGAGCAGTTGGGCTACATTGTGGCCGTGGGCTGTGATAGGCTTGCTGGGGGCTATGGCGTATGCTCGCAAGGCTGACATCTTACAATTGGGCGATCTAAGCGCAACAGGTTTGGGACTTGCTGTCAATCGAACACGGTTCGTGCTGCTCTTGCTTGCCTCTGTGCTAACCGCCGCATCTGTATCGGTAGTGGGAGCGATAGGATTCATCGGTCTGATTGGTCCGCATATCGCTGCTCTGCTGCTTGGCAGGCGTCCACTACTGTCGTTTCCCGCGAGTGGACTCTTGGGAGGACTACTGTTGCTCGCATCGGATTGGATTGCTCAGAACTCACTGCTGCGCATCCCCTTCATTGGGATGGAGCATTATCAAGCTAGCTTGCCGGTAGGTGCGGTCACGACCTTGCTTGGCGCCCCGTTCTTCTTGTATTTGCTACGGAAGTCTTTGGTGCACAAACGTAAGTAACCATAAGCAAAACGGAATGGCCTACTATGGCTGTTCCGTTTTGCTGTGTCTTACCCCGAACGGAATTATTATCGCTTCTGTCCAATATGGATCACTCTCAAGCAATTCATAATAATCTCGCATACTCATTGCAGTGAAATCATGGTAATGTTTTTGTATGCGATTTCAGAATGTGGGTAAGTAGGTGCGGGAGGGTACGTATGCGAGACTTGTGGACTTTGCGCGGCTTTGTATGGCGCTTTAGATGGAAGTATGTTGTCGGCATCCTGTCCATTGTGATTACGGATTTGAGTCAGCTGGCGATCCCTTGGACATTGGGCAGATTAACCGACGATTTGAACAATGGCTTTGGTACGTCTTCATTAATTTGGACCTATATCGGATGGATTTTCCTTGCGAGTGTCGGTATTTTCATATTTCGCTACTTATGGCGGGTCATGATCTTCGGAGTGGCGCGCACACTCGAATATGAGCTGCGAAATAAGTTGTTCACTCATTACCAGAAGCTGTCGCCGCATTGGTACAGCAAGCAGAAGACCGGTGATCTGATGGCCCATGCGACGAATGATCTGCAGGCGATCCGGTTCACCTTCGGCGGTGGGATGGTCATTATGATCGACACGCTCGTGCTGTTCAGCCTGACCATTCTGATCATGGTCGTGACCATTGACTGGAAGCTCACGTTGATTGGCATGCTGCCGCTTCCGGTGATGGCGTTCATCGCAATTAGCTTCGGCTCGAAGATCTATGACCGGTTCCGAGATGCGCAGGAGGCATTCTCCGGCTTAACTGATCGAGTTCAAGAGAATATCTCTGGGATGCGCGTAGTCAAGGCGTTCGCCCAAGAGGAGGAGCAGGAACGCCGATTTGCGGAGATGAATGCCTTTAACTTCATGCGCAATATGCGGATGGCGAAGCTGCAGGCATTTTTCAATCCGCTCGTGCAGTGGGTGACAGGGGTAAGCTACTTGCTCGTGCTGAGCTTCGGCGGTATCTTGGTCATTCGCAATCAGATTTCGATCGGTGATTTCGTCGCCTTCAATGCGTATTT
The DNA here is from genome assembly GCA_913056365.1 of uncultured Paenibacillaceae bacterium. Taxonomy (GTDB): domain Bacteria; phylum Bacillota; class Bacilli; order Paenibacillales; family K13; genus Xylanibacillus. Next base: position 168,253 of record CAJXLT010000001.1, read on the forward strand.
GGGCTTGCTGATCGGACCGATAATGGGGATCGGCTGGATGATTAACATCTTCCAGCGCGGCGCTGCTTCGATGAGCCGGATCAATGAAATCTTGAATACGCCACCAGACATACAGGATAGTCCATCCGTTCTGCCGGTAAGTAAGTTGAACGGGAGCATTCGGATCGAATCGCTTACCTTCCGCTATCCGGGCAGCAAGGAGGCTGCGCTGCAGGATATTACGATGGATATCCAGCAAGGTCAGACGGTGGCATTGATCGGCAAGACCGGCAGCGGCAAGTCGACGCTCGTTCAGCTCCTTGTTCGTATGTATGACGTGAAGGAGGGCTCGGTACATATTGACGGTAATGCCATCCAAGACATCCCGCTCGCGGTGCTGCGGCGTGATATCGGTATGGTGCCGCAGGAGAACTTCCTGTTCTCCGAGACGATTCGAGACAATATTGCGTTCGGGTTAGACAGAACGAGTGAGCGCGACGTTGTGCAAGCGGCGGAAGATGCACAGGTGCGAGACAATATAGAGGACTTCCCGCAACAATATGACACGATGCTGGGTGAACGCGGTGTTACCTTGTCCGGAGGCCAGAAGCAGCGATTGTCGATCGCCCGCGCACTGATCAAGCATCCGCCAATTTTGGTGCTGGACGACAGCCTGTCCGCCGTAGACACGAAGACGGAGGAGGCGCTGCTGGAACGTCTGAAGCAGAAGCGCCAAGGGTTGACGACGATTATGATTGCGCACCGTGTCTCTACGGTACAGCATGCCGATCAGATCATCGTAATGGATGAAGGACGAATCATCGAGCAAGGCACGCATGAACAGCTCTTGCAGCACAACGGCGTATATCGCAACTTGTATGAGAAGCAGCAGCTCGAGGAACAAATTTCCGGGGAAATATAAAGGGGGGGACAGCGGTGAGCATGCACGAGGAAGAACAGCTTGGCAAAGCCTATGATGCGCGACTCATCCGGCGTTTGCTCAGCTATACGAAGCCGTATAAGGGACTGCTGGCCCTTTCGCTAGTATTGGTCGTCTTGATTACAATCGCCGAGCTGTCGGGTCCTTATCTGATTAAGGTTGCGATCGATGACCATATTAATGGTCTGTCATTGCCGATGGTTGACATGCAGGAGGAAGCATTGCCTGACGGAGTCCCGGTCGTGAAGCTGGGCGACCGTGTGTTAGTACGGGAGAAGGAGCTGGCAGATGAGCTTGATCCAGCGCTTCTAGTATCGAAGCCGTCCTATGTTATCCGTGAACAAGGGGAGCAGTATGCGCTGATGAAGCAGCTGGACGGAGGCGCGGAATGGTCGCTAGTTCAGAGATTGACAGATGAACAAGCAGAGCGCTTCCGCGATCAGGATGTAAGCGGATTGTATCGCTTGTCTGGACTTTACTTGTTTCTAGTGAGCTCCGCCTTTCTGCTGAACTACGGGCAGACGTATGTCTTGAACTTGATTGCACAGCGTATTATCCGCAAGATGCGCGGTGACATGTTCGCTCATCTGCAACGGCTGTCGTTCTCGTTCTTCGACCGCAATCCGGTGGGCAGGTTGGTGACCAGAGTTACGAACGATACACAAACTTTGAACGAAATGTACAGTAACGTCATGATTAATCTGCTGAAGGATTTCTGCATGCTTGTCGGCATCATGGTATTCATGCTGCTGCTGCATGTGAAGCTGGCGCTGATTGCATTCCTGACCTTACCGCTTATCATTGGCGCTACATTCATCTATCGCAAGTATGCCCGCGAGGCGCTGCGCGTGGTACGCTCTAAGCTGTCGCGCATTAATGCGGTTCTGAACGAGAATATTACCGGCATGCGTGTCGTGCAGATGTTTCATCGTGAGGATCAGCAATTCGATAAAGTGCATGCAATTAACCGCAGCCACTTCAATGCGAACAATCGCGAGCTGCACTTGTCCTCTCTATACCGACCGGTGATGGATTTCATCTATGCAATCGGACTAGCGTTGATTATTTGGTACGGCGGCGGTCAAATGGTCAGCGGCGCGCTGGAGTTCGGGGTGCTGTATGCGTTCATTGACTATGTGAACCGATTCTTCAAGCCGATTCAGGACATGGCGGAGAAATTCACAGTACTACAGCAGTCTATGGTGTCCTCGGAACGAATCTTCCAGATGCTCGATGAACAGGATGAACTGCCGGAGCCTGACAAGCCGCGTCATATGAAGACGGTTAAGGGAGAGATTCGCTTCGACCACGTATCCTTCGCCTACAATCCGAATGAGCCTGTGCTGCATGACATTGACTTGACGATTGCGCCAGGGGAGACGGTAGCGTTCGTCGGAGCGACTGGAGCGGGGAAGAGCTCGATCATCAGCCTGCTCTGTCGCTTCTACGACGTGCAGGAAGGGCGCATTCTGATAGATGGTGTGGACGTGCGTGAGCTGACGAAGAAGGAGCTCAGAGGCCATATTGGCTTAGTGCAGCAGGACGTGTTCTTGTTCTCGGACGATATCAAGACGAACATCCGACTGGGTAATGAGCAGATTGACGATGAGAGAGTGCGGGAAATTTGCCGGTTTGTGAATGCGGACACGTTCATCGAGAAGCTTCCGCGGCAATATGAGGAGCCGATTATGGAACGGGGGGTCAATCTGTCTGCCGGACAACGCCAACTGCTTGCAGTAGCGCGCACGCTTGCATTCGATCCTTCCATTCTTATTCTGGATGAAGCAACAGCGAATATTGATACAGAGACGGAGCTGCTCATTCAAGATGCATTCGCGAAGATATCCGAAGGTCGTACGACACTCATTGTTGCGCATCGCTTGTCGACGATTCAGCATGCTGACAAGATCGTCGTGCTGCATAAGGGACGCATCCGCGAGATCGGCAATCATCAAGCGCTGTTGCAGCAAGATGGGCTGTATCGCAAGTTGTATGAGCTGCAATACCGGGAAGCTTATCAAGCGTAGTGCGGACCTATTCTTTTCAAAGAATGTTCGCAATTTCCGGTAATGTTTTCTACAATAGAGGAAGTACGACACAGAAGGAGGAAGCATACATGTCGAATCGCCAGGAGCTCGCGACGTTCGCAGGCGGATGCTTTTGGTGCATGGTGTCACCGTTCGAGGAGATGCCGGGCATCATGAAGGTCGTATCCGGTTATACGGGCGGTCACAAGGAGAATCCCACCTATGAAGAGGTTTGCTCTGAGACGACAGGGCACTATGAAGCGGTGCAAATTACATTTGATCCTGACATATTCCCTTATGAGAAGCTGCTGCAGTTATATTGGCAGCAGATCGATCCGACTGATCCAGGCGGTCAGTTCTATGATCGCGGCGACTCCTATCGGACAGCCGTCTTCTATCACAATGAGCAGCAGAAGGAGCTGGCTGAGCAATCGAAGCAGGAGCTTGATGCAAGCGGACGATTCGATGAGCCAGTCGCGACAGAGATCGTTCCTGCTGGACCATTCTATGCGGCAGAGGATTATCATCAAGGCTACCATGACAAGAATCCAGCGCATTATAAGCGGTATCGTCAGGCTTCCGGACGTGACGAATTTATTGCGGCTCATTGGTCGCGCAAGGGCGGACCAGACGAGCTCAAGGAGCGTCTGAATCCGATGCAATATGAGGTTACGCAGCACAATGGAACAGAGCCTCCATTCCAGAATGAATTCTGGGACCATAAGGATGACGGGCTGTACGTGGACATCGTGTCAGGAGAGCCGCTGTTCAGTTCTCGCGATAAGTTCGATTCTGGCTGCGGCTGGCCGAGCTTCACGAAGCCGCTGCACGGCTATCATGTCAAGGAACATTCGGACCTCAGTCACGGCATGGTGCGAACCGAAGTGCGCAGCCGCTTCGCGGATTCCCATCTCGGCCATGTGTTCCCGGACGGTCCGCGCGACAGAGGAGGCTTGCGTTACTGCATTAACTCTGCAGCGCTCCGTTTCATTCCGAAGGAGCAATTGGAAGAAGAGGGCTTCGGGGAGTACCTCGTCCTATTCGAGCAGCAGAATTAATGGAGTATGGGCAGCAGTTCGCAGTGCCATTGTATTGTTGAGGATAGCGGAAAAAGTTGGACCTATTTTATTGTAACTGCTACTACTACTCACCATAACGGGAAAATGTGGTCGTAATTCGTTTTTTTTCAGCTTGCCTAAGCTACAAAGTAGAAAATAAGACCACAGAAGTCCGCTAATTGGCGAAGATGAGCATTTCGACCGAATTAAGACCACGGATGCCCTTTATATTGTGGATACAGGGGAGCTACATTGTAGCAGAGTGAGCGCAGCGCTTATTCATTTATTGTGTCAACAATTTTGGGGATAGGATGCACAACTAGCACACAAACAGGAGGAACTATCAGATGGGACAAAATTTGAATCAGGTATTTGTAGGGAGTTATGCACCAGCGACAGAGGAAGCGATTACGCTATACCGGTATAATGCCGAAGAAGGAACACTAGACAGGACAGGAGGCATCTCCGGCATTGAGAGCGCATCATTTCTAGCTGTTGACGCAGACCGCGGTCTGCTGTTCGCTGTCAGCGAGACGAAGGACGGTCATGTCGTTTCGTTCCGCAAGCAGGAGGACGGCACATATACAGAAGTAAGCAGACAGTCGAGCCACGGCGACTATACATGCCACCTGTCCTTGGATGCGTCTGGTGAGTGGCTGCTCGCAGTCAATTACATGAGCGGTAATGTTCTTGTATATGCCGTCTCTACTGACGGCAAGCTTAGTCCTGCGACAGACGAAGTGAAGCATGAAGGTTCCAGTGTGCGAACCGATCGTCAGGAAGCGCCGCACGCTCATTCTGTCTTCCCTGTACCGGATACAGACCTGTATCTTGTGAACGATCTCGGGACAGACACTGTCGTGACATACAAGCTCGATCGCGCATCCGGCAAGCTGACGAAGCAAGCTGAGATGAAGGCAGTGCCTGGAGCGGGTCCGCGTCATCTCGCATTCCATCCGACATTGCCGCTTGTCTATGTGCTGAATGAACTGGATGCTACTGTAGCCGTATGTACGCTGGATCGCACGACGGGCAAGCTGGAGCAGAAGCAGACAATATCTACACTTCCAGACGATTTCTCTGGAGACAACCTGTGCGCCGAAATCCAAGTGTCTGCAGACGGCAAGTTCGTCTATGCCTCGAATCGCGGTCACGACAGCATTGTTACATTAAGCATTGCGGCAGACGGAAGCTTGTCTACGGTCGGATTCACGCCATCCGGCGGCAAGGTGCCGCGCAACTTCACACTGTCGCCTGACGGGCGGTTCCTGCTCGCTGCCAACCAGGAATCTCATCTGATTGCCGTCTTGGCAATTCAGCACAATGGCATGCCTCAGCAGTCTGGTCACACTTGCCATGTAACGAAGCCAGTCTGTGTACGTTTCGGCAAAGCTTAAGTATATTATCAATATATGAAAGAAATACTATTGACAACCGGACAATTGTCCGGTATTTTTTTATATATTGCGGACAATTGTCCGCGATAATAAAATTAGAGAAGAGATAGAGAGTAAGGGAGGAACATATTTTGGCAGGAGCAGGAATGGGGCCCAAAGCGGCCGATGTAGATGTAAGCAAGTTGAAGAGAGGACCGATCGTAGCGGCGCTGATTATTGGCGCATTCGTCGCAATATTGAACGAAACGCTGCTGAACATTGCCTTTCCAGATCTGATGGAGCAATTCAGCATATCGGAGGCGACCGTGCAATGGCTCGCTACCGCCTACATGCTCGTTGTAGGCATTCTCGTTCCAATTACAGCTTTGCTTCAACAGTGGTTCACAACTAGACAGATGTTCATTGGCGCTATGAGTTTATTTTTGATCGGAACGATCATATGCGGAATATCACCTGTATTCGGCTTGATGCTGTTCGGCCGCATTATTCAAGCGATCGGTACAGGGCTGATGCTGCCCGTATTGATGAATACAATTCTCATCATCTTTCCGCCCGAGAATCGCGGTGCTGCAATGGGCATGATCGGTCTCGTCATTATGACGGCGCCGGCTATTGGTCCGACCTTGTCGGGCTTGATTGTAGATTCGCTGAATTGGCGCTGGCTGTTTTTCCTAGTCGTGCCGCTCGCGGTATTCTCGATTATATTTGCAGCAGTTTTCCTGAAAAATGTAACCGTATTGACCAGACCGAAGGTGGATTATTTGTCCATTTTGTTGTCCACTGCAGGTTTTGGCGGTATTGTATACGGGTTCAGCAGTGCTGGTGAGCATTCCTGGACATATCCGTTGGTAGGCTGGACGATTGGAATCGGTGCCGTCAGCCTGTTGTTATTTATATGGCGCCAGTTGGTCATGCGTGAGCCGATGCTGGACTTACGCGCGTTCCGCCATCCGATGTTCGCGCTTGTTACCGTTCTTATGCTCGTCATTATGATGAGCATGTTCTCCACGATGATTATGCTGCCGCTGTTCCTGCAGAATGCTCTGGGCATGACAGCGCTGGCGGCGGGTCTCGTGCTGATGCCGGGCGGTATTATCAATGGCTTGATGGCACCGGTTGCAGGCAAGCTGTTCGACAAGTTCGGTCCGCGTATGCTTGTCACTCCTGGTCTTGTGCTAATGGCACTGTCCATCTTCCTGTTCTCACGCATTGAAGCGACTTGGTCAGGCGGCTATATCATCTTCTTGCATGTGATGATGATGGTCGGCATCTCAATGGTCATGATGCCTGCGCAGACAACCGGATTGAATCAGCTGCCGCAGAAGCTGTATGCCCATGGTACTGCTATTATGAACACATTGATGCAAGTAGCAGCAGCTATTGGAACAGCGTTGTTCGTCAGTGTCATGTCTGCAGGGATGAAAAATCACGCAGAAACTACCGGCGATCTTAACCCGATAACCAATATGGTAGCCGGTCTTCACGATGCGTTCTTGCTGGGCTTCGTGCTCGCGTTAATCGCATTCGCCTTGAGCTGGTTCGTGAAGCGCACGCTGTCCCCATCTCATGAGGAACAACAAGCCTAATGGGTACGGATAGCCAGATGAAGGGGGATGTCCATGTCTAGCTTTGACGATAAGGATGAGGTTTCGATCAAAATTCTCGATACAGCTCAAGCCTTATTCCAAGAGTATGGCATAGAGGATGTTTCCATGCATCAGGTTGCACAAGCATCAGGCATAGGTCAAGGTACACTGTATCGCCGGTTTCCAAGTAAGAATATGCTGTGTCTGTCCTTAATGCAGAATAAGTTCCAACAATTTATGAAGCGAACAGAAGCGTATTTGCACAGCGAGCAGGCTGTGTCTGCCGAGCAGAAGCTGACAACGGTAGTCTCTAACTTCCTGCTGCTGGCCGGTGAGGATTTGGAATGGATCAAGCAAATTATGCGGACAGATCGTGTGCGTGATACGAAGGTCAATTGCTTCGAACTGCCGCCCTTTATCTTCATTCGTGATCATGTGCAGTCTCTTCTGGAGGAGGCGGCAGCCGAGCAGAAGCTGAAGGATGTTGATCCGTTCTTCACAGCCTGCATGATCGCGACTGGTCTGACACCGGAGAAGATTGCTTACTTGAACGATGAGGGTTACAGTATAGAGGATATCGCTGATCATTATTGTCAGAGTTTTATTCTACCGCTATTTACAGAAGAGTGATCCGCGTAACGTGGATATATGCAACCGTTCGATCTAGGGATGAAGGAACTGTACGTGCTTCCTCTCTGTTCGAACGGTTTTTATTTGAACGGAATGTCTGTTGGAACTTGTCCCTTGCTCATTCGTAATAGTATGTGGGGACGGTATTCCATTGCTGCATCATCATCTTGCGGACAGCCAATGCACCGGACCGAAGCGAATGTGAAGGGAGGAACCGCTTATGCAGTCATTTTGGGACATTTCGTACGTAGAGACCGTTTCCTTCTATGTTGTAGCTGTCATCTCCATCTTACTCAGCCTTGCGGTGTTCGAGCTGGTGACCAGCTACAGCAATTGGGAGCAAATACGGAAGGGGAATCTGTCCGTTGCCATGGCTACGGGCGGGAAGGTATTCGGGATTGCGAACATCTTCCGGTTCTCTATCGCACATAATGATACGGTATGGCAGGCGTTGCAATGGAGCGGATTGGGGCTGCTGCTGTTGCTTGCGGCTTATTTTATATTTGAATTCCTTACTCCTCACTTCAAAGTCGATCAACAGCTGGAGAAGGATAATCGAGCCGTAGGATTGATCGCTATGTGTCTATCCATTGGCACATCGTTCGTCATTGGTGCGAGCATCATGGTGTAGCAGCGATGCTCACTTCCTTCCGAACATAATAATCCCTATTAGCATAGGTATGATCATGCTCAGACCGACCATTAAGGTCGGGAATGGAAGCAAAGCGCTGTAGATCGATGCCATCTCTCCGATTATCGCTGCAATGATGAAGGGGATGGCGGATTTGGCTTTGTCCAGCCCTAGTCTGGCGTGATACATCGCATCCCACACGTTATATGCGTAGAAGGGTGCATAGAATAGCATGTTCTGATAATCGGTCACAGCGATAGCTTCCTGATGATGACCCATGAAATCCAAGTGAATGGCTTCGTTAATATGACCTGTATAGTTGTCGAAATGCTCAATGACGATGAACAGAAGCCCCTTGAAAATTTGGTTATTGTACAATTGACCGAATCCCGGCATAAACATAGAGAACAGAGCAGCGATCACACGCATGGGCGATTACCTCGTTATTGAAGTGATGATTACTAATATCCCAACTTTTTCATAAATTATGAAAAAAGTGATCGTTTTTTTTATGGTTGGATGAAAACCGAGTAACGGTGAGAGAAACTGGATAAAGTTAGCGTTTGTTATGCTACAAATGAACATGCATGCGCTACAAATATCTATACCGGAATCTTATCGATTTCGATATAGTTAAGCGGTAGAGAAGATAAAGCGTTTTCGCAATGTAGTTCTGAAAACGCTTTACATTCACTTGGCTAAACCGGTAATCCGGATAGCATACAGACTATAAGAATCATTAGGAGGTCGATGTTAGTGAAGAAAAGTATGGGTACCCTGTTTATTCTCATGTTAGCCATGTCTATGGTGCTTGCAGCATGCGGCGGCAATGGCAATGGGAATGCAACAGGCAGCAACAACGGCAATGGGAATGCAGAAAGCTCTAACAATGGAGCAAATGACGGCGGGACATCGGATCTGGAATTTGTGGAGATCAAGATGGTTATGCCAGGCAACAAGCAGAACGATCAAGAAATGGTCATGGAGAAAATTAATGAGCATCTGAAGGATACGATCAACGCTTCTCTCGATCTCCAACTCATCGAGTGGGGACAATGGGATGAGAAAGTGAATTTGATGATCGCTTCCCGTGAGGAGATGGATATCTTCTTCACAGCACAGTGGACCAACTATTCTGTAAATGTGTCCAAAGGCGCGTTCATGGACCTGGAGGAGCTGCTGCAAACCGATGCAGGGCAACAAATTGTAGACTCACTTGATCCAGCATTCTTGGAAGGCTCCAAGATCCAGGGTAAGAACTACGGTATTCCGACCAACAAGGAGCTTGCTTTCCAAGGCGGGGTCATATATCGTACGGACATTGCTGAAGAGCTTGGCTTGGACATGTCTACTGTGAAGACTGTCGATGATCTTGCTCCGATTCTGCAGACAGTGAAGGAACAGCGGCCTGAGATGATTCCGTTGTTCGTCAGAGAAGGCGACGGCATGACACATCTGGCTAACTATGACTTCCTTGGCGATGGCAACGTACCGGGTGTTATTCTGAAGAATGAAGATGATACAACGGTTAAGCCTACTTTCGAATATGATATTACATTGAAGCATCTTAAGCTGGCGCGTGAATTCTTCTTGGCTGGTTACACGAATCAAGATGCTACGACAACGACGCTGTCGACTCAGGATGCATTGAAAGCAGGCAATGTATTTATGACCTTCCAGCCGCTGAAGCCGGGTAAGGATGCAGAGCTAGCTAGTGCAACAGGGTTGACAGGCAAGCTGAAGCAGATCGAGATGACAGATCGTACGGTTGCTACGTCTGAAACTGCAGGTTCTATGCTGGCGATCTCATCTACATCTGAGAATCCAGAGCGTGCTATTATGCTGATTAATTTGTTGCATACAGACAAATATCTGAACAACCTGTTGAACTTCGGCATTGAAGACACACATTACACTCTGAACGGCGAGATCATGTCTCCAACTGAGAAAGCAGGCGACTACAATCTTGGCGCAGCGTGGATGCTTGGCAACCAGTTCCTGAATTACGTATGGGAATCAGAAGACCCGCAAAAGTGGGAGAAGTTCAGAGCATTTAATGAAGGTGCGAAAGTATCGCCTGGTCTTGGATTTACGTTCAACTCCGAGCCGGTGAAGAATGAGATTGCAGCGCTCGTTAATGTGAAGAAGGAGTATAATCCTGCTCTAGAAACAGGTGCTGTAGATCCGGACGAAATCTTACCGGAGTACATTAAGAAGATGAAAGCTTCCGGCCTCGATAAGGTAATAGCCGAGAAACAAGCTCAGTTCGATGAGTTTCTGGCTAACAAATAAGTGATCAACATCTAATTTCTAGTCTATGACAATGAGCTGTCAACCTGTTCTTAACAGGATGACAGCTCATTTTTTGAATCTTGATAATAATTATTGGTATGAAGGTAGCCAGTCTCCGTGTGCCTCAATGAGATCATCGCAGAGTAATACAATCTCATCCATAGACAACTCTGCAGACGTATGCGGGTCTAGCAATGCTGCGTGGTAAATATGCTCACGCTTCTGCGTCATAGCGGCCTCGATTGTCAGCAGCTGTGTATTGATATTCGTACGGTTCAATGCGGCTAGCTGCGGCGGCAAGTCACCCACATAGGTCGGCGTAACACCGTTGCGGTCAACGAAGCACGGAACCTCGACACAAGCTTCCTTCGGCAAGTTCGGTATGAGCCCGGTGTTCATGACATTAGCGCCGATTTTGTAAGGCTGATCAGTTTCGATTGCTTCGAAGATGTAAGAGGCATACTCGTGGCTGCGGCAATGACTTAAGTTCTTGTTGTTCACTAACTCTTCGCGCATGCTCGCCCATTTCTCTATCTGATCGACACAGCGTCTCGGATATTCATCGAGAGGTATATTGAAGCGATCGATCAGCTCCGGATAATTGCGCTTGATGAAGTAAGGGAAATACTCTGCATTATGTTCAGAGGACTCTGTTACATAATAGCCGAACTTGAACATCATCTCGAAGCGAACCATATCGTCGTGAGTTTCTTGTTGCTTTTCTGCTGCTTTGCGCTTGATTTCAGGATACAAGTCTTGACCGTCCTTGGATACTTCCAATAGCCAAGCCATATGGTTAATCCCAGCAATGTGCCACTTCACCCCTTCTTGATCCATATCCAGGTGCTCGAACAATCGAGGGACACATGCTTGTACGCTGTGGCACAGACCGACTGTGTTGACATGTCCATAGGTGTTCATCACGTTCGTAAGCACAGCCATCGGATTCGTGTAATTCAAGAACAAGGCGTCGGGACATACTTCGTTCATATCGCGTGCGAAGTCTAGCATGACCGGAATCGTGCGCAGGTTGCGGAAGATTCCGCCGATGCCGAGCGTATCGGCAATCGTTTGCCGAAGACCGTACTTCTTAGGCACTTCGAAGTCGGTAATGGTGCATGGATCATACCCGCCGACCTGTATGGCATTGACGACATATTTGGCCCCTCGCAGCGCTTCCTTGCGATTGGAATAAGCGCGGATGGTGACGCTGCTGCCCAATGTAGCCTTGAGATTAAGCAGCATCTGCTCTGAATCCCGTAGCCGTTCGGCGTTAATATCGTACAAGGCAAATTCAAATTGCTGTAATGCAGGGACCATCATACTGTCGCCTAGCACATTTTTCGCAAATACAGAGCTTCCGGCCCCTAGAAATGTAATCTTGGACATATGTCTTCCCTCCTGTTATAAATGAAGCTACTTGTACTTTAGCCTACAGGATGGTAGATTTGAATGGATTGAAGTAATCATCCTATGGACATATGTAGCATGAAGGACTTCGCAAGAGGAGGAAGATGATTCATGGCACTGGATCACATCAGCATCGAGGCAGCTCTGAATCCAGCTCCGGCGATCGGTGAGTTGTCCGTGTTATTCAGCGGTAAAGGGGAGCCAGTAGGCGGTCATAAGATCGGACCGGCTGTGCATGAGTATTATTTGATCCATACGGTGTATGATGGAATAGGGGAGTTCGAAATTTCTGGTCAAACATATATTTGTCACCGAGGCGATACCTTCGTTATTTATCCCGACACGCTTTTTAGCTATCAATCGGACAGGAGGAAGCCGTGGACGTATTCTTGGGTGGGGTTTACTGGACCGTATGCGGAGGCACTTCTCTCGGGACTAGGGGTCACGCGGCTGCAACCAGTGATCGCGAAGTGTGATCTGATACGATTGGATTTCTATTATACGAAGCTCCGCGCAAGCTTCAGCAAGCAGGAGCATGTGCAGCTCATCGATGCCGAAGCGTCAGGTTGGTTTCGCCTGCTCTTGTATGAACTAGGCAGAGCCAATGCGGATTATATTGTACAGTCACCGAAGCAAACAGCATCGGCGAGATCTGTTGAGCAAGCAATCCGATATATGACCTTGCAATATGACAAGCCGATCTCGATTGAACAAATCGCCTCGGATCTGGGCTATCATCGTGTGCACTTGTCGAAAATATTCAAGCAAATGACAGGGTTATCCCCTATGCAGTATTTATTCCAAATTCGTATGAAAAAAGCGGAAGAGCTACTCAGAAGCGAGTTAACGGTGGCGCAAGTAGCAGCTTCGGTCGGATACCCGGATGCGTTATATTTCTCCAAGCAGTTTCGCAAGTGGAAAGGAATGACGCCATCTGCTTACCGAACTACTTGAATGCATATTTGCCGTGTGAGTTGGTATAAGTTTACTCCTATATGGTGATATTAGCCTATGACCATGACTGAAGGAGGAAGATCGATGCACCATACTAGCCATCAAATTAAACAATGTGAGCAAACACTCCAGCAACTGATGCAACAGACACAGCAATCCACTCAGCTGTATCAGCAGATGCTGCAGCAGGAGCAACAGAATGTGCAGCAGCTTGAGGAATTGGCGAATCGTGAGCGACAAGCCGTACATGTGATTCAAACAGCCATGCAAGGGCATCAAGCAGCAATGGAGCAAATGCAGCACGCAATGCAAATATGCCAACAGTTAGACGGCACCTTGCAGCAAATGCAGCAGCAAGCGCAGCAACAAGGATTACATCAGCCAAGCATCTACAATCAAGGGTATACCCAGTAACATCTTGTATGTAAAAATAGAAGCAGTCAAAGCCATATGGCCTTGACTGCTTCTTCCTCATTGGCACTATGCCTCCGATTGTTCCTTATTTAAGGGGATCAGCCCTCGCCTTCGCACATAAAAATAGGTTGCAAGCGCACACAGTCCACCGAACAAGGAAATATATGTGCTGAGAACATAAGCGAACGCAGGGGCTACATAGTCCATAACCCAGCCGCCTCCCGCACTGCCGACTATCGAAGCCAGCCCGCCGAATACAGCGGCGAAGGTTGTTTGCCCTGTATTCCGCACCTCTGGAGGAACGATGCGATGCATCAGGTGAATGGTCGTCACGAAGAAGACAGGGAAGCATAGCCCTTGGATCGCACTGAGGTAGATGAGAACGGTTGGATCTGATACATGGCTGACGAACACCCAACGCGCCGCATAGATGAAGCCTGTCGCTGCTAGTATGAGATACTCCCGATTGTGGCGAAGCAGATATCCAGTCAGCGCGAATGCAGGAAGAGAGCTGAACGTAGCGACCATCCAAGCTTGTCCGACTTGGCTAGTTGTGCCTCCTACACTCGTCATGTATATACCTAGCAAGCCATCGTTCATCCGATGCGGCAAGGAGAGGAAGAACACAATGAACATGAGCCATAAGAACGGTTTGTTCGTGAATAGGCTTGCGACCGCCTGGCGCGTTATAGGCTTCGCCTTAATGGAAGCGTCCTTCAGAGTAAACGCGAGGCCGATGGCTATAAACATAATGCCGGCATAGAAAAACCATAAATATTGAATGCCGACAATGCCAAGCAGCAGTCCGAGCACCAATGAGCTCGTCCCCACGCCGAAATCCCCCCACATGCGGAATCCGCCGTATGATCTGCCAGTTTCCTCTGCTGTTGTGACCGCCATGCTATCGGTCAGCGCCGGCATCGCGTTATGGAAGAAGAAGAACACACACGCAATCGCTAGTAACGGGATTAGGGCATGAACGGAGTACAAGGCAATGCTGGATAGCAAGGTAGCGAACATCAGGAAGATGAGCACTTTCTTGACGGTTCGCTTGCGGTCGCTTACTATTCCCCAGAAGGGCTGGGCGAATACTGAGACGAAGGAACCGAGGCCCAGTATCGTGCCGATCTCAGTGCTGGACAATCCAGCGTTCTGGAAGTATAGCGGTATGAATGACACCATGACAGCTAGAGAACAGTACAAGGTGAAGATAAATCCGGTCAAGCGATACATGTTAGTCTCTCCTCGAAGCGCAAAATTGGTTTTCATTATAGCATGTCAGCGAGAAGATACGCTTGATGATGAGCGAGAAACATGAAATAACCGAACGATCTTCACAAAATAATCCCCTATTGTGCTTGTCGATGCTGATGTCGAAATGCTCCCAAATTATGTAGACTTACGAACACTTGTTTGTTATAATAAGGACAGAATAATGGATGAGGTGATCTCGCATGTCTGAGGAAAGGTTGAGCCGACTGGAGTCGATGATGGAACAATTGATTGGCATGGTTGCGACTGTAATCAGTGAGCAGCGAACGATGAGGGACGAGATGAATGAGATGAAGGCAGACATGAATGAGATGAAATCAGACATAATCACAATGAAATCAGACATAAGCTCGATGCAAGCAGATATGAACACAATGCAATCAGACATTAGCACTGTCAATCACCGCATGGAGCGGCTTGAAGTGATGCAGTCCGGCAACTACGAGTCTATGACGTACTTGAAGCATAAGGTTTCTGAGCATGACCATGACATCTATATCTTGAAGGAGCGGCTAGCCAACGAGACAACGGAATAATACTGCTGCATGATGTCGCTTGAGTGTGAATAGAAGAAGCTGTTCCAGCGTCGATATACGACATTGCGGAACAGCTTCTTCGTCTGTGGGCTACGGGGTGAGCATCCATCGTTCTCCCCAATTTTGAATAGCTTCAATGACAACTCTTAGATCCTGGCCCTTCGGGGTTAAGGCATATTCGATGCGTACCGGAGTTTCCGGATATACATTACGCACGATGATGTCCAGAGCTTCCAGCTCCTTAATCCGGTCAGTAAGCATCTTGTCACTCATATTCGGAATTTGCTCTTTCATATCTTTGAAGCGCTTCGGCCCGTCGAGGAGCACGCGAATAATTAAACCTGTCCACTTCTTCCCGATTATATCAATCGAAGCTTCATACTTCGGACACATCTTGGAAAAGTCCATTTCCGAGATCACCCTTTCTCTTCACCCAAGCTGCGATAAGCTGTTGTGTTCGATCTGCCATTATTGTTGTGTATAATTTTATCATACATTCTTTCGAAATGTAAGTGAGAGGGGAACGAACCGCTGCAGGCAGGCATTGCATAATTTCGAATCTGTGGTTTAATGGGGGAGATAAGCTTGGGAAGGGATATGA
The DNA here is from genome assembly GCA_913056365.1 of uncultured Paenibacillaceae bacterium. Taxonomy (GTDB): domain Bacteria; phylum Bacillota; class Bacilli; order Paenibacillales; family K13; genus Xylanibacillus. The sequence continues at coordinate 183,980 of CAJXLT010000001.1, forward strand.
GTCAATGAAAGCAGAGCATAACGATATACATCTGGGAGGACGCGTGCTTATCGTAACAGCAGTGCCGGCAGAGCGGGAAGCAATGGCTGCTGGGTTGAACGGTCACGCGCAAGTTGATGTGATCGCTGCAGGTGTAGGACCGGCTTTCGCAGCAGCAGGTACTGCGAAAGCACTAATGAAAGAACAGTATGCTATCGTCATAAGCGCAGGAATTGGGGGCGGATTCGTCGGAAGGGCGGAGGTCGGCTCGATCGTACTGGCGAATCAGTTGATCGCTGCGGATTGGGGTGCGGAGACGCAGACGGGATTCAGTCTGTTAGACGAGCTGGGCTTCGGAACTGCTCACTTCGCTGTACATTCACAGCTAACAGCCAGCTGGGAAGCAGCATTGATTCGAGCTGGTGCGAACTTGAGCGTCGGACCCATCCTAACGGTTGCGACGGCAACAGGAACAGCCCAGACAGCAGAGAAGCTGGTGGCACGAGTGCCAGGCGCTGCTGCTGAAGCAATGGAGGGCTGCGGTGTGGCCGCAGCTGCTCAGCTGTGTGGGTTGCCGATTATGGAGCTGCGGGCGATCTCGAATCAGGTAGGACCGAGGGACCTTGAGTCGTGGCGCATTCCAGAGGCATTAGAACGATTGCAGACAGCAGGCCACACATTACTGGAGGTGTTAGGATGAAGATCGCGTATTCGCCGTGTCCGAATGATACGTTCGTCTTCCATGCATGGGCGCATGGGTTGCTGGCAGGGGCACCTCCGCTGGAAGTTACCTTCGCCGATATCGATAAGACGAACCATTGGGCAGCTGAACGCAGTGGTCCTGAGGTGATGAAGATCTCCTATGCTGCCTTGCCATGGGTGCTGGACGATTACACGTTGCTGCCTTGCGGTGGCGCGTTAGGCAGAGGCTGCGGACCGCTGGTGTTGACACAGGATCGTGAAAGGGGACAACAAGGAGCTGCTTCGTTGTCCGGTCGAACAGTTGCCGTGCCAAGTGAGCGCTCGACTGCTTACTTGTTGTTCCGATTGTGGGCGGCGCAGCAGATTCCCGGCGGTGTAGGGGAAATCGTAGTTATGCCATTCCACGACATTATGCCAGCCGTAAGAGACGGCCGTATTGATGCTGGGCTAGTTATTCATGAAGCGCGCTTCACGTATGAGCAGTATGGACTTACTATGCTGGCCGATATGGGCAGTTGGTGGGAAGCGGATACCGGCTTACCTATTCCGCTTGGCGCCATCATTGCGCGACGCTCATTGGATGCATCCGCAATCACCGAGTGGATACGGCAATCTGTAGCGTATGCATGGAAGCACCCTGAAGCCTCGCATGCGTATGTGATGCAGCATGCACAAGAGATGTCGCAGGAGGTCGCTCAAGCGCATATTGATCTGTATGTGAATCGCTATACCGAGGATTTGGGAGACAGCGGCTATCATGCAGTAGAAGCGCTGCTCGGACGGGCAGCCGATGAAGGTCTTGTGCCGAAGACGGCAATTCGCTTGTTGCGAACTTAACTAAACTCGAATCGGAAGGAAGCTGATCCTTGTCTAATTGACCAGCGAATCAGCTTCTTCTTCGTTCATCCATACCTGTCTGGCGCATATTATGTATGAAAATGACGGTTTTCGTCGAATTTTTAGTAATTTTCTAATAAAACACGATGCGTGTTACGATATAATAGAATAGAGACGAATAGAAGGGAGGTTGTACGCAAGAAGCAAGATAATGACTAGGAGGTCGATTGTGTACAAAAGAGTGGAGAATGAAGTTGAAAAGGCGATGTTTCACTTCATTTGGATGACGGCGTGGAAGGAGAAGGGATTCGAATTTGAGTTTTCACAAGATGTGCTTGAGCGTTATGTTGTCATTACGCCTGAACTGAAGCATGTCGGTTCAATCGAATTCAAGTCATACGATCCGCTCCGAAGCAAGGTTAACGACATAGCTCCGTTTTACAATCATGACCTTGTCCGGAACGCCCCGTCCAAGGTAGCTGAAGTGGATAAGGTGGCATTACTTCCCGAGTACAGGGGGAAGTATATCGACGAGCTTTTGACCGCGGCAGTTCATTTCGCGGCACTGGGCGGATACGATACATACGTATCGCTGCTTGAGCCAATTTTTTATCGCGCGCTGCGTATTACGTTCAAGGTGCCGATGACCAAAGTAGGAAAGGAGGTTTATTATAAAGGTGGAACGGTCATACCGGTGCTGTTCCATATGAACGAGATGGTGAGCAATCTCGACCGCTACACATGGTTAAGTAAGCAATATAAGGAAGATGCACGATCTGCGTATACTGAATATTCAGACTCTGTATAGCCTATTATGTTGGAGTTTGGCTTTCCCGCATTGCAAATATGAAGAAAGAGAGCGAATACAATGGATAATGCTACGTTGGTGCTACAAAAAAGAAACCGTCTGTTCGTCAAGATACTATGGGGCATGCTCGCGCTAGGGATTGTTGTCGATCTGGCAGCGGGGCTGCCAGTGACGATTATTCTGACTCTGGCAGGGACAGGGACAGCCTTATGCGGCCTGACGACTTTCCTTACATACCGTGAAATATGGACGGTGTATATTAAATACTTGGTCCCTTGCATTCTTATGCTTATTACGGTGATGCTGATTGTGATGGACCCGAAGCCGATCACGAGTACGTACTTTCTCGTCTATGTCAACATCGCCTTGATGACATTGTATGCTAACTATCGAGCTATTCTGTTCACGGGATTGCTTGGTCTAGCGGTAAGCACGTATTTGTTCATGGAGGAATCATTGCGAAATGTGTTGTTTCCGAATGAATCCTTATTGTACTTATACCTGTACTTACTCTTCTTCACTGGAGCGCTTGCTTTCTCTGCGCGGTTCAGCGAACAGTTGCAGGAAAGCGTGAACCGAGAGAAGCAGGATGCGTTTCAGGCGAAGGAAGTAGCGGATCGGCTGATCGAGAAGCTGAAGTCCTCCATCCTGCTGCTCAACACCTTCAGCACGGAACAGCGGAGCGATATCCAGCAGACGGGACAAATCTCAAGGACTGTGACTCAGACATTCACAGAGATGGCAAGGGCAATCGAGACACAGACTGCGCATATCGTAGGAGTGTCTGAAACCGTCGGCGGCGTAGAGCAGCTGGTCACGAATTTGGCGAATAAGGCGGAAGAGCTCCAACAGAACAGCGCACAGACATCCGCATTAACGCATCAAGGGCAGAATCAGATTATGCAGCTTACAGACGATGCGGGACATGCGAGGACCGTTATCCAGCAAACAGTAGAAGAAATGGGTGAATTGAATGCGCAGAATGACCGAGTTAGCACGATCGTAAGTACAATCTCTGAAATATCTGAACAGACACACTTGTTGTCGTTGAATGCAGCGATTGAAGCGGCGAGAGCTGGCGAGCAAGGTCAAGGCTTCGCAGTCGTAGCCGGCGAAGTGCGCAAGCTGGCAGACCGCGCACGGATAGCGACAGAGGAAATCGAAGCTATCCTGAGCCATATTCGCAGATTGATTATCTCTGTGCATGAGCGTATTCAAATAGGCGAGCAAGCGGTTGCTGGCAGTCACGGCAGTGCCGAGCAAGTGAAATCGATTATCGAACAGATTGCATCCAACATGGACGCTGTGAAGGTCTCCTCGGATGTAGTAGATAATTCTGCCGTTAAGATACGCGGCGAGTACGCCTCGATACTGGAAAATATGGAGCAGGTTGCTGCTTCGACGGAAGAAGGCAGCGCCTCGATTCGAGAAGTTAGTGCAAGCATGGAAAATCAAGATATGAAGATTCATCGTATCGTGGAAGCCTATGACCAGCTAGATGCTCTCGTTCAAGAACTGAGACATTCAGTAGAGGGCGTTCATACCGGGCGTGTGGGGAGCAGTGTACGTCGATAGCTGCTTCTTCAGACAGTCATATATGGTGAGGCCGTCCCCTGATTGAGAAGGATAGGGACGGCCTCTGCTGCGTTTAAGAAGATACATGCAATTCCTCCATGCGTTCTAGCTTCCCTACAGCCTCCTTGCAGCTGCGGGCATGCAATTTTTTTAACATAGAGTTCACTTGATTTTTCAACGTTCTCTCTGACTTCATTAATTTGCGTGAAATTTGTGTTAATGTCATCCCTTCTCTAACCAGATCAAAGATCATACGTTCAGCTGCTGTGAGTGCCTTCAACCTCTCTTCCCTCTTCAACCGCAAGTAATCCTTCAACAAAGCTTCCATTGGCGAATTAGCGCGGATGCATGAGCGAATGATGTGAGGCAGGTCTCGAAAGCTGTCTCTGTATGCGTAATGAATAGCTCCCGCCAGAAAGCATTGTTGGATCACATGCTCTTCTTGGAGTGCAGAGAATACTAAAAGTTTGACTGGTTTTGATGTTGCCATGCCGGCAATTTCCGCAATCGCTTGCACGCCTTCCTTCCAGCTTCCATCCATCAGTTGAACATCCAGAACGACAATGTCCGGCAAAATTGCTTTGGCCGCTTGCAGTGCTTGCTCATGAGAAGTAACTGCTCCTACGATGAGAAAATCATGCTCGTCATTAAGATAGGCGGTCATCAGCTTGAGCCATTCTGGGTTGTCCTGCACGACCAGGATGGTAGTGCCCAATATTATTTCCCCCCTTTATCTAGTGAAGTTTCATAGGATTACAACGGATGTACCCCTACTATAATAGATGAACAGTGCAGTGGCAATCGTTCACGAAGAAATTAGTACCCATTAACAGAAAAGTCACAAATAATTTAGAACTGTCAATGCGTAACTAGTTTTTCTATATTTAAATTGTCGAAGCGGAACAGTTGTCCGATTGTCATGAAGTAAATAGGGGGGAGGGCAGTTCGCGACTTAAACGTTTACTTTGCTAAACCTTAGTTGTCTCATAATTTCCTGACCAGCAGACTGGAGGAGTAATCATGCAAATCGCGCAAGACAACCAATTGTTAACTGTTGCTGATGCGGATGCGATGAGCGAAGAGGAAAATCTACGCCTATTCAAGAAGCATATCGGTCATAATCTGGGGAAGATGCTGTCAATGCTTGGCTTCGCCGATACCATCCCGGTACGAGCGGAAGGTATGCATATAACGATGAATGACGGACGGGATATTCTGGATATGACCGGCCATGTAGGTGTGCTTGTAGCCGGTCACAATCATCCGCGCATCATTGAAGCGCGACGCAAGTGGGGGGAACGGCAAGGGCTGGAGACGTGGAAGTTCTTCCCTTCACCGTATCAGGGCGCTCTATGTCACAATCTGTCACTGTTGTTTCCAGAGGATCTGGAAATTGTCTTCTTCTGCAATAGCGGGGCGGAAGCGAATGAAGGGGCGATGAAGCTAGCACAGAAGTATGCTGGGCAAGACCGCAAGCTGGTCGCTTACACGGATATTTCCTTCCATGGCAAAACTCATGCGACCTTGACGGTATCGGGCTCCGAACAGCATCAGAATCATCATTTCAACAAGCTTGAGAATTGTCATATGGTTAAGTACGGAGATATCGGGGAGCTGCGTCAGCTCGTCGAATCGAATGTGGATCGCAAAGGGGTGAGCAAGGTCGGCACCTTCATCGTAGAGGCGATACGCACAGAAGGAGTGGTCAAGCCGGACAGCCTTTACTTTCGTCAGGTTCGAGAGTTGTGCGATCAGTATGACATCGTACTCATATTCGATGAAATTTATACCGGCTTCGGACGCACGGGGAAGATGTTCGCGTTCGAGCATCACGGTGTCTGTCCGGATATTTGTACGTTCTCGAAAGCATTCGGCGGTGGGAAAGCGACGTTCGCTGCCTTTATCACCCGACCGACTATTTACAACAAAGCATATGCCAAGATGAATGAAGCGACCTTGCATTCGACGACTTATAACGGATACGGGGAGGAGATTGTCACCTCGCTAGAGGTGCTGAACATTATTCAAGACGAGCGACTAGTGGACAATTCGGCAGAGGTTGGCGGTTATTTGCTGCAACGCTTGCAGGAAGTGCAAAGGGAGTATCCAGAATTAGTAGCGGACGTACGCGGCGTCGGTCTCTTATGCTGCATCAAGTTCAAGTCGAAAACCGAGAAGCTGCTGCGCATGGTGTCCGGTACTGGTTCAGAAGCAATGGAGAAATTTATAACCGGTGCGATCATTACGAAGCTGTTCCAAGATCACAATATATTAACCTTTACGCCTCCGCACGATGCTGCGCAATTGCTTGTTACACCAAGTCTTATTATTCGCAAGGAGCATGTCGATCAATTCGTTGAGGCATTAAAGCAGGTGCTTGGCAGCAATCTGTGGACGGTCGGGTTTAGTTATATGAAGAAGTTGAAGGGATAAGGAGTCCATTATGCAGGTTAACAGAGAGAGAAGTGCTGCGACGGCGAACGGGCTAGTCCGTGTCTTCGCAAATTGGAGACATCCTGTTGCCGCCACCATACTGGTTCTTTCATTGATAGTGGAACTGTGGATTATCGGGAAGTATGCGTGGTGGAACGTAGCAGCCAGTGTGCCGCCCATGCTCTTGACGCTGCTTCCGCTTGCCATGCTATTGCTCGCTATTCGAGCGCGGAGGAAGTGGATATTCGTCATCTATTCGTTGCTTATGCTCCTCCTATGGTTTCCGAGAATGGATATTAACTTGGCAGCACCGATCAATGCGTTGAATAGCTCGGAAGCTTCTGGATTGAAGGTGCTGTCCTGGAATACGGAATTTTGGGATGAATCGGATCAAATCGACATGTACGAGTTCCTGCGCAGTGAGGAACAAGATATATATATCCTGAGCGAGTATGAATATAACGATAATTGGCAGCCGTTATTGATTGACCGCTACGATGAGATTGTCGCGAACTTCCCTGGCTACTATGTGACGACGGAATATGAATTCGTCATCATAAGCAAATTCCCAGTGCTCGACTATGAGCTGGGAGCGTCTAAGCAAGTGCTGATGGCAAGGCTGCAAGTGGATGAGCAAGAGCTTGTCATTGTGGATGTGCACTTGCGCCCGCATGTGGATCTTGGCAATAGTATGATATCCCCAGTATTTTGGGACTATGTATACGAGAGGCATGAACGTCGCCTACAAGGGTTTGAAGAAATCAAGCGCTATGTGGAGCGGGAACATGACCGCCCGGTCATCGTGACTGGGGATTTCAATACGACTGTGCTGATGACCGATCTGGGTGAAATGACGGGCTCCTTGCACGATGCGGCTCGTTATTCCGACGAATTGTTCCCGACGACATGGATGCGTCCGGACGGACGCTTCTGGTGGCGGATTGATCATTTTCTGTACAACGATCATATCAAGGTGCATTCGTATGATACGGTTCATGATGTTAGGGTATCGGATCATAAGGCACTGGTCGTGAACCTTGACTTGAAGTGACAAGTTATACATTCTAATTGGCGTCACGTCAGACGACTGGCAGCCTGCTTGCTCCGAATAGAGGGAGGTAGGTGTATGAGATATGATGCGGTCTTTTTCGAAGAGAGGCTTAGGAACCATAAGCTCACAGTCAGAGAAGTGGAAGTGACGACCTATTGGATTATGGATTACACGTATAAGGAAATTGCCGATCAGCTTATCATTAGCCACTACACGGTTCGAGCGTATATTCGAAGTATAAACCGCAAGCTTGGCGTGAATTCCAAGGCATCCTTAATTCTGCTTCTGCTGAATGACGGGGGACCGTCGGTTACAGGGGAGGAGCTGCAAACTAGAACAGCTGTGGGATGTCCCCATTGCCAATCAGGATGATACAATCAAATTGCGAACAAATCTTCATGCGTGAAGGAGGTGGAATTAATGCCACAATACGGACCTGTGTTCAATTGCTATGGCGGAAGTACTGCGAGTACTACGTACTCCAGTCCATACTGCTCCTGGTACTTGTGTGATGATGTTGGCCCATACAAGAGCCGCAGAATCGACTATACGTATACTTGTACGAATGGCGGCGGAGGCAGCGGTTCCTTCCAAGTAGGCTGCTGCTAAGCACCGAAGGCGCATTCTTCCATGCTCGGGAGGATGCGTCCTCTCTTTATATTGATAAGTTGGGAGGGTGTGTATGAAGGAGACATTACCGGATCATATGAAATTTCTTCGCACGTATAAGGAAGTGAAGGTTGGCGACCGCCTTCCGCACGTATCGGCAACGGAACGAACAGCAGGACCGAGCTTGCCTGATTGCATTCAGGGGCATTTGCTGCTGATAGTTGTCAGTGTACAGTGTGAGATCTGTTATGATGCCCTCCGTGAGCTATACGCTTTTTTGGATGAGAGGCCGCATGCCAATGCCGTGATCCTGCTTGATGGAGATGAGCCAGCATGGGAAACGCTAAGTGAGCAGTTTGCTGGTAGAGCACGTGTGTTCCAGAAGTCGAAGGAAGCACTGCTCCAGGAGCTAGGCACTAGAGGAGTCCCTTGGGGCTATGGCATTAGTGGTGATGGTTACGTGCGAGTCAGTCTTCCGTGCTCCAGACCTGAAGATTTCGAGCAATTGACGCTCGTACTGGAATGAACATGCGTTGGGGAACAGTGAAGCAGGCAGTTCCGCTTCTCCTTGAGCTGTCTAGGCGCTCGGGTGCTGCTGTGTTGGCGATTATCCTTCTCCTGCTGGCAAGTCCAATACTGAATTGGGCGACTGTGATGCTGACGAAGTATTTCATCGATGCCTTGACCGGCGATGAGCTGCGCCCGATGCTGGTGTTGGCGGGGGCTATGGGTGCTGTCGCTATTGCTGTGGCGCTTGTTAGCCGGTTGCAGAGCTTCACGGGAGACAGGCTCTCACTCGATATCATGTTCAGGATGGAAGAGTATTTGCTGACGATGATGAAGCCGCTTCACATTACGAAGCTAGAGACACCGCAATTCCAGCAGGATCTTCATATATTGAAGAACAGCTTGTTCAAGATCAATTCCTTCATCCAATCGGGATTGAATCTCTTGCATCAGCTTCTTCTTATCGTCGTCTACACGATCATGCTGCTGCCGTATAGCGTAATGGCTTCGGTCATCGTATTTATCTGCTCATTGACAGCACTGCTGCAAGTATGGAAGCAGACGGTTCGTCAGGAACGAATGTTCCAAGCCATATCCCAGAATGAGATGGAAGCACGTCATTTGAATGAGCTGATCCTGCAGCCTGCCGCGCAGAAGGAAATGCTAGTGTACGCTACTAAGCCATACTTGATCGATAAGTGGAGACGAGCGGCGCATTACGTCTTGCAGGTCAAAAGCCAGTTTCTGAAAAAGGATTTGTCATGGGAGCTTATCGTCGAGAGCGTACAGCCGATCGGCTTTTTCGTCATTCAGCTAATCTTGCTGCCCAAGCTGGCTGCTCAGCAAATGACGGTCGGGGACTATGTGGCGATGAGTGGTGCAGTCGGTTACTTGGCTGCCAGTTGGAAAACAATGTTTCATTCCATTGCCCCGTTCAAGGGTATGCAGCTATTTGTTCAGCGATTCATTCACTTTCGAGACACGTACTTCCCGCAAGGGGATGAACCAGGGAAGCGACTAGATAAGCTGCACAGTGTGGAGCTGAATCGACTTGATTTCACTTACCCGACTGGCGGACAGCTCGTCTTGCAACAAATTCAAATCCGTATACAAAGGGGGGAAATGATAGCTTTAGTAGGCGAGAACGGTTCAGGCAAGTCAACCTTGGCCAAAGTCATTGCAGGATTGCATGAAGTAGAACGGGGACAAGTATTCGTCAATGGAGTCGATCTGTGCAACATCGATCGCACAGGCTTCTACTCCCGCCTAGCTATAGTGAATCAAGATTATATGCGCTATCCGTTCAGTGTGTATGAGAATATTGCGCTGGCACCTCGAACAGAGGATAGTCAGTCGATGGATGCGTTACTTCGGAAGTATCCGAAGCTCGTCCCTGCACAACTTCGGGAGCGCCTCGATACGGTGCTTGGTTATCAATACCTGAACGCCAAGCAGTTGTCTGGCGGACAATGGCAGCGCATCGCTATAGCACGTGCCTTGTATAAGAAGGCAGAGCTGTTAGTACTAGATGAAGCGACTGCCGAATTAGACCCTAGACTTGAAATACCGCTGATTGAACAGCTGCGCAGCCAACGGCGGCAACAGATGACCGTGATTGTCACCCACAATATGCATGTGGCCAAGCTCGCAGATCGCATCTACGTGCTTCATGAGGGCATGATTGCAGAATCAGGCAGTCATGGAACCTTGCTACAACAGCAAGGTCACTATTCGGCAATGTGGGAGCAGAGCAATGAATCCAAGAAGAAAGGAGATGCTGAACATGTCTTTGCCTGATTTCAGAAAGTTGTTGAACCGGGACGGTAAGTTGACTGAGGCACCGGTCCCGTTGCAAGCTGGGGATACATTGCCGCCTGTATCTGATCCTGCATTCTCGCATGGAACACTCGGTGAGCTTCCGCATACTCTCTTCGTCTTCCTCTCTATGACCTGTGTGGCATGTATCGATCTGCTGCCTTTGCTGAAGGAATATTCGCAACCGAATCAGTTGAATGGCGGCATAGTACTGATGTTGAACGGCTATCCGGATGAGCGGGATGAGGTCGTGAAGCACTTCGGATTCGAATTTCCGGTCGTACTGATCGATGAGCATGAGATGAAGGATAAGTATCGCACGCCTTATACGCCATTCGCCTACTTAGTCAAGCCGAACGGGCTTATAGTGAAATATGGCCAAGTGAAGCCCTTGCTCACAGAACTCTATGTGCCTAAGGTAGATACTGTAAATCAGAAATAGGACAATCTAGAACTAGTATTTTTTTGATGTAAACATGTGAGGTGATCTATGAAGTTGCAAGTTTCGACTTCGCGGATCGCCTTATTTCTATTTAAATCGCTATAAAACACTAGTCATTCTCATACATGCACATTATAATGAGAGTACGTTGTCAAGAAAAATTAAACATTTTCAAAATAATTTCGCGTAAACGAAAAAAACTTGACATGATGTTTGAGGTGTGATATTAACATTTTGACAGCGAAATCTTACTGAGTGAACGAGGTGCTGATGTATGGTGCTGGCCACGGTGCTGACACAACCGCAGATACTCAGTCTGCTGTCTCTGGCTCTATATTTGGTCTTCGTATGCATCATTTATCAAGGGGCGAAGAAATACAAGGAATGGCGTTTCATCCAAGAGGTGATGGAGCTGGTGGAGGGGCAGGCCGAACGTATTGAAAGCGATTTCAAAATTCTGTACTTGACCTGCCATAACCCGAACTTCAAGCAGTTGAACAGCGCAGTGTCGGAATTTGCGGGCAAGATGGCGATTGTACTAGAAGGCCCAGATTGGTTCGTACATAAGAAGAAGGTATGCTGGCGCAAGCATCACGTGATAGCAGCAGAGCAGCTGTCGCAAGTGCCGATTCACTTCCGAGATGCGATGAGGCTGTACTGCAAGCGAACAGGGAAGTGGCTTGGAGCAGAGGAAGCTGTACAGGATTTGCAGCAGATTAGCAGTTCGCTGGATGAGAATTCGGGATAATTCTATAAACTTTTGGGGTGAAGGAATAGAAATCTGCTGCGAAAATCGCTATAATCTCTAGTAGGGAGTAACCTGCTGTAAGCGGACTTGATACCCAATACCAAAGACAAAGGAGTCTAATCATGGCGAAATCATTGATTTTCGGGCACAAAAATCCAGACACAGATACGATCTGCTCTGCGATCGCTTATGCAGATCTGAAGCAACAGCTAGGCGAGGAAGTCGAGGCTGTACGACTGGGGAATGTGAATGAAGAAACCCAATATGCACTGAATCACTTCCAAGTAGATGCGCCGCGCTTGGTCGAGAACGTGGCCGGTGAAGTGAAGCAAGTTATCTTAGTGGACCACAACGAGCGCCAGCAGAGCGCCAACGATATTGATCAAGTCGAAGTTATCGAAGTGATTGACCATCACCGCATTGCGAACTTCGAAACGAGCAATCCTCTTTATTATCGTGCGGAGCCTGTTGGCTGTACAGCTACGATCCTGAACAAGCTGTACAAGGAGAAGGGCAAGCAGATTCCGAAGCCAATCGCCGGCTTGATGCTGTCCGCCATTATCTCTGATTCGCTGTTGTTCAAGTCGCCGACTTGTACAGAGGAAGATGTTGCAGCAGCTAAGGAACTAGCCGGTATCGCAGGCGTGGACGCGGATGCATATGGTCTGGAAATGCTGAAGGCCGGTGCAGATCTGAGTAAGAAGACGATCGAGGAGCTTATCACACTCGATGCGAAGGAATTCCAGATGGGCAGCAGCAAGGTAGAGATCGCTCAGGTGAATGCGGTAGACGTGAACGATATATTGTCTCGTCAGGCTGAATTGGAAGCTGCTATGCAAGCGAAGATTGTGGACAAGGGGTTGGAGCTGTTTCTCTTCGCTGTGACGGACATCTTGAACAACGATTCCGTTGCTATCGCGCTTGGCGATAAGGCTGATGCCGTGGAACGTGGCTACAATGTGAAGCTGGAGAATAACAAGACAGTGCTGAAGGGCGTAGTTTCTCGTAAGAAGCAAGTAGTCCCTGTCTTGACAGACGCGCTTAGCTAATTGCTGAAAGGTGAGCCTGACTATACTGGTTGCCGATCATAGGATTGTCAGACAATGCTAGCAAGCCCCCTCAATAGCGAGCATAGATTAATCTGAGCGTATAAGCAGGTGCCTTGGCATTGCACATAGAATCTTGCCCTCTATCCTGAATGGGTTGGGGGCAAGTTTTTTTGTGCTGCAGCTACCCAGGAGGATTCGGCTACCCCAGGAATGCAACATGCCCCACTTGTATCGCTGTAACGGAAATGACAGTCACTTATTTGCCTTTTTTACCACGTTTATCATTTTAACGGAACTCCTGGTACCTTATTGTGACGAAGAGTTGATTTTTCACGCCGTATGTGCTCGTTAAGGTGCGCTCACTTCCGTTAGATATTGATTTCCGCCTATTTTGGCTACTAAGCACCTCCCACTTCCGTTAGCATAAGTGTGGCTATCTGCCAAGCAGACGTTATAGCTTCCGTTACAAGGTGTGGTTACCTGCCAACCAGCAGTAATGCCAAGTAGCCGTAACAACAAGAAGCTGCCCCAAGTTTCCTTGGGACAGCCCATTCATTATGCAGATCCGTTGAGGTTACATTCCTCGCATGAATCTTAATCGATAAAGTCTGCATTGCCGAGATAACGATTGATCATCGCCGCAGCTTGTGCACGAGTAGCGTTGTCATGCGGTGCCAGTGTAGTGGCATTCATGCCGTACACGACACCTGATTGAATCGCTTCAGCCATCTCTTCTACCGCCCAAGCACCTACTTGATCGGCATCCAAGAAACCGTTGAGCTCCGTACGAACTTGCGCATCAGTCAGCGTGATGCCGCTGCCCGCGTATTCCATCGCACGTACGACCATTGCGGCTAGTTCTTGGCGGGAGATTACTGAATTCGGACGGAAAGTATCGTCCGGGTAGCCGTAGATCAATCCAGCTGTAGCTGCTGCTTTCACTTCAGCTTCGTACCAAGAGCCAGCAACAACATCCGTGTAGGAAGTGCGGCCAGTCTGTGGTTCAATGCCGAGCGAGCGCACCAGAAGTGCTGCGAATTCTGCACGTGTTACATGCCGGTTAGGCTCGAACGTCGTATCGGATGTGCCGAATATGACAAGCTTGTTAGCGAGCGTTGTAATGTCAGCTGAAGCATAGTGGTTCACAGGCACATCGCTAAACTGCTTGTCGCTGGTGACGACTGCATAGATACTGTTCGCATTACGCTTCAACACAGCAGTTGTTTGACCGTTGGCCGTATCGAATGTGGATGGGACAAACAGTACGTTGTCTGCAGTAGAGTGGAACATGACACCGGTAGCTTGATTCACATTAACCGTTCCATCCAAGAACAAGCGTCTCTCCACGTAAGTGTCACCGAAGTGATCAACGTCATTCGTTTCGCCGTTCGCTGTAACCCGAATGTTGAAGTCGATCGGCGTTCCGAGCAGCTCGGCGTCTACCTTGTCTGCGGCCGCTGCAACATCGTCGGCTGTTTCATTCGATACAGCTTCCATCGATACTTCAAGCATCATACCGGACAACGTAGTGTCTAGCATCTCTGCTTGTTGATCGAGCTTCAATACGTCAATAGGCAGCGAATAAGAAGCGTGGTCTGACACAATCACAATCTTAGCGTTCGCGTTCTCTTCCAATATCTCGAATAGGGTGTCTGAAGGAAGCGAAACATAATCTTCTGATATATCGATCGTGACTGTATCATTGCCCTCGAAGGCTTGTCTCAAGGAGCTGGCAGATACGGTGTCTCCGTTGACTGTGATCGTATCACCGGACACACTGTCACCCGGAACATAGACGCCGCCTCCACCGCCTCCTGAACCGCCTCCGTTGTTACTACGCATCGACATGTCGGAAGCGGGAACGATCCAGTAATAAGCATCGCCGACTTTACCGATATCACGGTTTTCCTTAGAAGCAGTGACTGTCTGACTAGTCGAATAACGGCCATTCTCAGCGCTGATCGTATACGTACCGGCCGGAGCTGCGAACTGGTATTGGAGTTGGTTCGTATAGACACTATCCGTTACCGAGCTTGTGCCGTATACGTTGTCCGTCACCGTTCCATAAGATACAGACTTCTCATAGCCTTCTCCGCTTAACGTGACAGTAGTGCCATTCTTGTCTGCACTATGGAGCTGAAGGTCGCCGATGATGTGATAATGCTCGGCATACACTTCTTCTGTCACGCTAGTTACACCTTCCTTCAATGTAATCGGCTGATCGTTGTCAGTGAGTCCACTTGGAATCCCTGCGAACGTATAGTAGCGGATGCCTTCTTCTTCGCGGTCATATGTCGCCTCGATTACACCGATCTCAGCTCCATCCCAATCATTAACTTGAATCGCAACCGAGTCATCCAGCGTTTCGCCTTCATCATAATAGACGGTTCCTGTAACCGTTCCATCTAGTGTGTAAGTAACCTGCTGGAAGACAGTCGCTGCCAGTGCAGCGGTAGGCGCAACGAGAGCAATCAATAGACTTGCGACCAATACTGTAGAAACTCGACTTATCCAATGTTGGTTCATTGTGCTTCTGATCCTCCTTATGCAGTTATGTGTTCATGTTCGTCAATCAATCAGATTGATCGAAGAATGGGCTCGCCCCCTTTGTATTGCGAATAATAGAATAGACATCATGGATGACCTGCTTATTAGCACTGTAACAGCAGCACAAGATGCATCCACTTATAGCCTTCGTAGATTGGAGATTTATTTGTGTACGTAGGTGGGCAGATAGATTGCAGTACAACGCATACTTTCCTTGAAACTGTTCCACATGAGAGTCCTAACACAAGAAATAGTACCTTAAGACGTAATTCCACACAAAAGTTAGAACTGTGCCCCCGACGCAGATTCTTCTATATTTAAATTGTCGAGATTTCTTGTCAATGTGTCACATTATGCGAAAGGAAGGGAGAGGTTGAGCGACATTAACAACCATACTGTAAAAAAAGAGAAAGAACTAAACGGAAATGAGGAGATTCGATTATGTTAGCCCCTATCACGAATAATCGGAATAGTCGAACTGCTTCGAGGTTTGTCGGGATCAGTCATTACTTGAGACTGTTCAGAATTCGACAATGGTCGAAAAATCTGTTCGTATTTACCGGTCTTCTCCTATCGATGCAAGCATTAGACCTCGTGATGGTACAGCACTCTATCTATGCATTCCTACTATTCTGCGGCATCTCGAGTACGGTGTATATCTTGAACGATATGGTGGACATTGAGAAGGACAGGCTTCATCCGGTCAAGCGCTACAGGCCGCTTCCAGCAGGTCAGATCAAGGTCGTCTATGCTGCGATAACCGCAATTGTATTATGTGCGGGTGTCCTTCTGTTGGCATATCGGCTGCATATGTACTTCGGTATTACGCTCTCAGCTTATTTCCTCTTGAACTTGCTCTATTCATTCAAGCTGAAGGAGTATGTCTTCGTCGATATTATTATCATCTCGTCTGGATTTGTACTCCGTGCGCTATCAGGCATACTGATTGTCGGGGCAGAGATATCCATGTGGTTTTTGTTGAGTATCGCTTTTCTGACCTTGTTCCTCGGTGTGAATAAGAGGAAGAAGGAGCTGTTGCTTCTCAAGGATGGATCGAAGGCGCATCGTAAGAACTTGAGCCAATATTCGATCAGTATGATTAATGAAATGATTCCGATGCTCACGGCGTGTACAGTACTATCCTATGCGTTCTTCATTATTTATGAATCGACCTCCCCATACATGATCATTACGATTCCGATGGTACTCTATGGCATATTCCGCTATCAGTATTTAACGAATCAAACGGAACTTGGCGAAAGTCCAGAGCTCGTCTTGCTCAAGGACAGGCCGACAGTCATGATTATGCTGCTATGGGCTGCCATGTATGGACTGAATATGGGGGTATTATGAAAACACAATCTTCAGCTTTGGAGCAATGGAAGATCCGGATTATGGATGTCATTGCGAATGCTCAGGTGAAACGGTTTTTAAGTAACTTGGGTACAGTGTTTCTATTCCGCATCGGTGCTGCCGGACTTAATGCGCTTAGCTTAGTTATAGCGGCAAGGTACTACGGTGTAGTAGCAGTCGGAGATATTAACTTGATTATGAGTGCGGCCTTCTTCTTGATTATTCCGATGATGATCGGGGTTCAATTTTCTATTATTAAGTTTTATCCCGTTGGCAGTCAGGAAGACAAGGAGAAGCTGATTGGCACCTCCTTGTTCTGGAATATCTTAATGGTCGTCATATGCAGCCTTATTTATCTGATTCCAGGCAATATGTTTGCTTCTTGGTTGAATATATCTCCAGCGGTTTGGTTGTGGGGAGTATTGTTCGCGATTGCGGTGAACTTCTCCACGGTGTTCGATGCGATCCTTCGTGCGGAGGAGAAGTTTTTCCTGCTGGGGCTTGGCAGGCTGGTGGGGACGGTTATCTTCTTCATCATTGTCGTGTTGGCTTGTCTTCAGGCGATCAGCTTCTACGCCTTCATCGTAGCGCTTATCGTGAACCATGTTGTCTTTACGATCATGGCGTACCGCGGTATGAGTATTCGTAAGTTTCGTTTCTCCTGGAAGAGCACGAAGCAGATTTACAGCTATGGCTCGATGAATATGGTGAGTCTTGCATTGTCTATGACGTTGTTCACTACGGACTTGTTTATCGTGAACTACTTTTACTCCGGCTATGATGTCGGCATCTATTCGGTCTATATGGTGAATGTTCGTATGTTCTTCAATCTGCTGTTTCATGAAATATTCGCAGTCGTCTTCTTGCCTACCGTCGCGCAGCTCGACAAGCTGAAGATCTATCATCGCATTATGAAGATGAGTCCGTTGCTAGTGCCGGCTGCTATATTGGCGAACGCGGCGCTGTGCATCAGCTTGCTAATCTTGTTCGGTAAGGATTACCCGCTAGATTGGGGTTACGTCGCGCTCGTATCTGTAGGTACAGGCATACACTTCCTCTATTGGGTACTGAACAATCTCTTCACAGTAGAAGGGAAGAAAGGCGCATTAATCAATTTGAAGGTACTAGGCATTCCGCTGATTTTCCTACTGGCAATGGCTGTGTATCTGACGCGTGAATTCGGCATAGTCGGGGCGATGAGCGCATCGCTGGCTACGCAGATCATTCTCGTAGCTGTATTCGCCATCGTGATTCAGCGCGAGTATGGGAAGAAGTCATCTGCTTCCGAGACCAATGCGGCAAGTATATGAATGAACGATAAAGAGAGGTGACTAAGGGATGAAAGCTAGTGTAGTCATTCCGACGAAAGATAAAATATCCAGACTCCGTCTGGTGCTGCAAGCCTTTGAATCACAAGTGAACGATCAGGTGGAAATCGTCGTTGTGTTCGACGGGTGCTCGTCAGAGACGATCCATCAGTTTCGAAATCTGCGCTTGTCTTACGAGCCGGTCGCGGTCATTAGCAAGCATAATGTGGGACGTTCTTCCGCGCGTAATCTCGGGATTGCTAAGGCGAAGGGGGATGTCATCATCTTCGTCGATGATGACCGAATACCCGCCCCTGACTTCATCCAGAAGCATATGACGGGTCACGAAGAGCCTTGTGTACTCCTAGGGTTACGAACAGACGTGATGTATGAGGAGGAGGAGTTGTACAGCTTGTATGAGCTCGGCCACGTCAGAGATAACCCGGACTGTGTTCGGACAAGGCTGCTGGAAGGAGAGCTGCAGCAAGGATTTCCCGCATTTCTGCTGAAATCCAGTCTGAAATGGTTGTTATTCTACACGGGTAACGTGTCTGTAGATCGCGAATATCTGGTAAAAGCAGGCGGGTTCGACGAAAACTTCAAAGGCTGGGGTCATGAGGATTTGGACTTGGGCATTCGGTTGCACATGAGCGGAATACCGTTCCGAAGGGACGATGCGATAGTCAACTACCACATTCTTCATGATGACAATTTCGACATTAAGCAACGGAAGAAGGAATCGATACGCAATCTGGTCTATATGATCGGCAAGTACAAGAAGCATTACATCTCATGGATTTTGTCGCTAGTGTATGTGAAGCACAAGCTGTTCGGTATTACTTACAACCGGAAGCATCTGCAGTCGCAAGTGTTCTCCCCGAATGATATGAAGAATAGGAGTGTGATTAACAAATGAACAGCAACCCGCTCATTTCAGTCATCATTCCGAATTATAACTATGCGCGAACGTTGCCGAAGTGCTTCGAGGCATTGGATAAGCAGACATATACAAACTTCGAAGTCATCGTGGTGGACGACGGAAGCACAGACGAATCGGTGTCTGTCATTAAGAAGTTTCCATGCGAGCTGATCGAAACGAAGAACAACGGTGTATCTGCCGCCCGCAATTTAGGCGCATCGAGAGCCAAGGGAGAGATTGTGTTCTTCCTAGACAGCGACATGGCCTTGTACGAGGATGCACTGGCCAAGACAGTGGAAGCGTTCGAGCAAGATCCGTCTGTAGGCTGCGTCTGCGGCATGTACGCCAAGGAACCGTTGTTCAAGGGCAGCTGGGTGAAGGAATACCGCACGCTCCAGAACTATTATTGGCGCATTAGTTCAGAAGGTTACGTGACAGCAGGGTTCTTCTCACTAGGCGGGGTGAAGAAATCGATCTTCCACGAAGTAGGAGGGTTCAATGTCAGGCTGAACAACTCCGAGGATGTGGAGCTTGGCAATCGTCTGAGCGAACGATGCAATGTGCTGTTGACTTCGAAGGTGATGGGCTACCATGATGACGAGAATGAATTCAGAACATTGGCGAGAAAAATGCACAAAAGAGCGATCCAGCGCATCCCGTTCTACTTCCACCGTAAGAAGCCGATGAAAGGCTTCGAGACACCGATGCGAGCGATCGGCATGATGTTCGTAGGCTTGAGCACAGCGATCCTGCCGCTATCAGTGCTGAATCTGAACTTCCTGTGGGCGTTCTTCGCTTGCGTCCTCGCCTTCGTTCTGACAGATGCAGGTCAATATCGCTTCGTCTGGAAAGAGAAGAACCCGATCTTCACCCTTTACTTCATAGGAGCACATTGGGCCGTGAACGTCGTAGTGTTCTGGGGATTAGTGCGCGGACTGCTCACTTTCCTGTTTAGCAAGCAATTCCGATTGAAATACAATTATGGAGAATAGTGCGATGAGAAAAAAAGTATTGATCACAGGTAGTAACGGTGTGTTGGGACGGAACTTGGTCGAGTATTTGACCAGCCAGTATCGGAATGAGTACGAGCTGGTTCTCTTCGATAAGGTGCAGCGGGAGACAGACAAACAGAAGTATGAGACCTATGAAGGAGATATTCGTGACGCAGAACAGGTAGCAGCTGTCATGGCAGGTGTCGACATCGTCGTGCATACAGCTTCCGCTTCCCCCTCTTATCCGGAGGAGGAAATTTACGATATTATTATTAACGGAACGAAGCAGATGCTGGAGCAAGCTTTCGGCGCGCATCATGTAGAGCGATTCGTCTATATATCCTCTACCTCGGTATATGGCGTGCCGGAGAAGTCGCCGATCTTCGAGCACGATGAAGTGAAGCCCTACGATCCGTACAATAAAGGAAAGATCAAGGCTGAGGAGCTGTGTGCAAGCTGGCGCAAAAAAGGAAAATGTGTCACGATCCTGCGACCGCGCTCATTCCTGGGACCGCAGCGGCTCGGCACCTTCGGCATCCTCTATGAGTGGGCGAATGAAGGCAGACACTTCCCGATGCTCGGTCAAGGAGCGAATCGCTATCAGCTATTGGATGTCGAGGACTTGTGCCAGGCGATTGCCTTGTCGATGAGTCAGAGCAAGGAGCAAGTGAATGATCTATTCAATATCGGCGCCAAGCACTTTACAACGTTGAAGGAAGACTATCAATCGGTGCTCACCGCTGCCGGTCATGGCAAACGTATCATCAGCCTGCCGGCCAAGCCGATGATGGTGGTGCTTGGCATTCTCGAGAAGCTGAAGCTGTCGCCCTTTTACAAGCGCTTGTACTTGAAGCTGAATCGGAACTATTATGTCTCTATCCAGAAAGCAGAGCGGAAGCTCGGCTACAAGCCGAAGTATTCGAATCAAGATTCGTTGGTGCGCAACTATTATTGGTATTTGGACAATCGGGACAACCAACAATCAGGCCATAGCAACAATGCCGTATGGAACCAAGGCCTCTTGAAGTTTGCCAAGTATTTTTTCTAAGGAGGACCTATGCAAATCAGTTTGACAGAAAGGACGGATTGGCGCGCACGCATCAGACAGCACCTGTGTGGGAGGCATACGCTAGCGCTGATCTTGATTGCCGCGAGTCTTATAATCCAATGGGGGATCGTCGGGCGTTACGCATGGTGGAACGTGCCGGCTAGCACGCCGCCCATTCTGCTGCTCCTCCTGCCTGTATTGGTCGCATTACTGACGATTGGCGTGAAGACGAAGCGTTATTTGTTCCTCTATGCTTTTCTGCTGCTCTTGCTGTGGTTTCCCAAGACGGACCTGAATCTTGCGGCACCGCTGCATGCCATGAAGACCGCACCCGAAACCGGGATCAGTGTCATGTCATGGAACACGTATTTGTGGGATGAGTATGACACGGAAGAGATGTACGAGCTGCTGCAGAGCAAGCAACAAGATCTGTATATTCTGAACGAGCACTTCTACAAGGATGAAGAGAATCGTGATGTCTACTTGACAGAGCGTCAACAACAATTCGAAGAAGCCTTGCCCGATTATGAGGTCTTGACCGACGACCAGTTCGTCATACTCAGCAAGTATCCCGTCATCGCTCGTGAGCTGGCACCGTCTAGGCAAGCCATGCTGGTCAAGCTGCAAGTTGGGGAGCGAGAGCTAGTAATCTTGAATGTGCATCTTGTCCCGCACCTCGACTTGAGCCATAGTCCACTATCCGGCGACTTCTGGGAAGCCAATCAGGAATTGTATGAGCTTCGTCAGCAAGGATTCTCGGAAATTCGCGGCATGATGAGCATGCTTGATCCAGATGACGGGCTGATCGTTACCGGCACAATGAACACAACTGCATTAATGCACGACTTGGATCAGGAGATCGGCTCGCTGCACGATGCATCCGCCAAGTCCAGCAGTCTATATCCGGCAACCTGGAAGATGCAAGGGCTAGGATACTGGTGGCAAGTAGATCACTTCCTGCACAATGACAAGCTGAATGTGCTTCATTATGAGTTGGAGGAGCATGCGGGCTTCTCCGACCATAAGGCGATGCTTGTTCGCGTGGATTGGTAGAGCAACAGCGATTGAGACCCGATACGATGTTGCATTAACAGGAGCTGTCCCAGTCATATCATGACATGGGGGCAGCTCCTTCTTACTTGACTGCACTATCGGACATGGATGTCCGGTAGCAGTCTATTTTTTTGTTTTTGGGATTCTTATGGACACAGATGTCCATAAGAGATGAATATACGGGCTCCTACCATCTTTTCTGAACGCTAATGGACACGAACGACCATCATATTTTGCAAAATACGGTGAAACGGGCTTTAACGGACATCGCTGTCCGAGTTGGACAATATAACAAACTATGACACCTATAATCATCATGTTATAAATCAATTCAAAACAGTACATGGCCCACAATACAGCAGACACATATGAGATGAGGATTATCCAAGTTCGTCTAGAATAAGAGATGAATCTGAACAAGGGAGGGATGCCCAATCGGAGCAAGTCATCATGGGT
This sequence comes from uncultured Paenibacillaceae bacterium, assembly GCA_913056365.1. Classification (GTDB taxonomy): domain Bacteria; phylum Bacillota; class Bacilli; order Paenibacillales; family K13; genus Xylanibacillus. Next base: position 206,210 of record CAJXLT010000001.1, read on the forward strand.
TGCGTTAGCTAACACGACAAGTCATGAATTCCGGTAGGAAGGAGGAATTGTCATGAAACGGTAAGGGAAAGGATGATGTTCGGTTGTCTTGGAATCAATATTAGAAGGAGGAATGGTTCATGAATCGGAAACTGTCCATGTTGTTGTGTATGATGATGGTATTTTCCTTGTTGACTGTGTTGCCCGTTCCTGCAGCAGATGCAGCGGATATGAGCACTGCCGGGTATGTTGGCTTCGCTACCATGAATGGAGGTACGACTGGCGGAGCAGGAGGAGACAGCGTTACCGTAAGCACGGGTACGGCGTTGCAGGATGCTATTGATGACAAAGGCAGCCAGCCGAGGACGATTTATGTGGATGGCACGATTACACCAGGCAATTCATCGGACAGCAAGATCAATGTGAAGGACGCCAACGACATTTCGATTATCGGGGTAGGTACGAATGGCGAGCTTGACGGCATTGGCATCAAGATTTGGCGTGCCAACAACATCATTATTCAGAACTTGAAAATTCACCATGTCGATATCGGGGACAAGGACGGAATTAGCATTGAAGGTCCGTCCAGCAACATCTGGATCGATCATAATGAAATTTACAATACGCTTAACTCGGACAAGGATCATTATGACGGCTTGGTGGATGTGAAGAAGGACGCCAACTATATCACCATCTCTTACAACTACTTGCACGACAGCTGGAAGACTGCGCTTGTCGGGTCCAGTGACAGCGATGATGCTGAGCGCAAGCTGACCTATCATCATAATCACTGGGAGAATATGTACTCCCGCGGACCGTTGTTCCGCTTCGGGGAAGGTCACCTGTACAATAACTACTATAACAATATCATCGATACCGGGATCAATTCGAGAATGGGCGCGAAGCTGCGAATTGAGCACAATGTGTTCGAGAATTCCAAGGACCCGATCGGTTCCTGGTACAGTGATGAGCAAGGCTATTGGGACGTGCGCAACAACCAGTTCATCAATAGTACAGGAAGCCAGCCAACAACATCGACAACGAGCTACACACCGCCTTACAGCTATTCGCTCGATCCTGTCAATCAGGTGAAGAATCATGTCATTGCCAATGCTGGAGTAGGTAAGCTGAGCAACGATGGCGGGGATAATGGGGGTGGCGAGCAAGCACCGAATGCACCAGGCAACTTGCAAGCCTCTGCAGGCGATAGTGTCGTTCATCTGTCCTGGAACGGAGTGTCGGGGGCTGACAGCTATAGCGTGAAGCGTTCCACAAGCTCCGGCGGCGGATATGCCGTACTTGCTTCCGGACTAACTGGAACGAACTACGCAGACCAAAGCGCTACGAATGGAACAACCTACTATTATGTTGTAAGCGCTGTCAATAGTGCGGGTGAGAGTGGTAATTCCGCACAAGCACAGGCTGTGCCGCAAAGCAGCAACAACGGGGGAGATGACGGCGGTCCAACACAGGATGGTCTGTATGTGGAGTACCGTGCAGCAGACACCAGTTCATCGGACAACACGATTCGTCCGCAATTCCGGATCGTGAACGAAGGCAGCTCGTCCATTCAGTTGAACAGCTTGCAAATTCGCTACTGGTTTACGAAGGACTCTAGTCAATCCTTGCAATACTTCTGCGATTGGGCACAGTTAGGCTGTGCGAACATACAGAGCGGCTTCAACAGTTTGTCCCAGTCAGTCAACGGGGCAGACACTTATCTGGAGATGGGCTTCGGTTCGGGAGCTGGTCAAATAGCAGCCGGAGCGAATACAGGTGACATCCAGAGCAGAATTCACTTAGCGGATTGGTCGAATTTCAATGAATCGAATGACTATTCCTACGATGGTTCGATGACTTCATTCGGCCAGAACACCAGCGTCAGCCTGTATCAGAACGGTGTGCTCATATGGGGCTCTGAGCCGGACGGTACAATTCCTGATGATGGCGGAGGCAACGATGACGGCGGGAACGACGGTGGAAATGATGGCGGTTCGGGCCAAACAGCGGAAATCTATGAAGCGGAACACGCTTCTTATTCCAGTGGTGATGTGGAGACAGAGCATAGCGGCTATTCCGGCTCCGGCTTCGTCAATGTAGACAATGACGACGGTGAATCGATCGAGTGGACAGTAGACGCCTCCGCTTCCGGCACTTACTCACTCGAGTTCCGCTATGCCAATGGCGCAAGCGATCGTCCAGCCGAATTGCGGGTGAATGGTTCAGCAGTGAATGGGAGCCTGAACTTCCCCGACACAAGTGATTGGACGAACTGGCAATCGGTGAGCACCAACGCCAGCTTGAATCAAGGCAGCAATACAATTCGCCTGACTGCCAATGATTCAGATGGGTTGGCCAATATGGATTATCTGAAAATCATGGACGACGGCTACATGGGTGACGGCTCAGATGACGGCGGGAACGATGGCGGAGATGACGGTGGGAATGACGGACAAATCGGCAGTACGTTTACCGGTGTTCCATACTCGGGTCAAGATATCATTGTATCCAGCACGATTGTAGTTGAGGAAGGACAGACATTCGACGGGCAAGGCAATCGCTATATTGCCGATGCGGACGAACTCGGTGACGGCAGTCAGGATGAAGGCCAGAAGCCAGTGTTCAGACTGGAGGACGGTGCAACACTGAAGAACGTCATTCTCGGCGCTCCTGCAGCAGACGGGGTGCACACGTATGGAGACGTAACGATCGAGAATATTGAGTGGCAGGACGTAGGCGAGGATGCCTTGACGATCAAAGACAGCGGAACCGTCATTCTGCGCAATGGTTCAGCCCAGAAGGCATCGGATAAGATATTCCAAGCCAATGCTGCATCCACATTCAAAATATATAACTTCATCGCCGACGATGCAGGCAAGATGATTCGTCAAAATGGCGGAACCAGCTACAAAGTGTCTGTCTATATTGACGGTTGCACCATTACGAACATGGATGAAGCGATCTTCCGTACAGACAGCGATTCCAGCGAAGTCACCATGGTCAATACGAGATATTCGAATGTTGGTGACAAGTGGTATGGTGTTGAGAACGTATCAGAATCGAACAACCAGGCGTTTTAAACACGAATAGGATTGGAAGCCGCTCCTTGATAGGGGCGGCTTTTGTATGTAAGTTGAAGACTAGAAGCATGTCCCATGATCGTGTATCTCGTGAGCCGTTCAATTCATCCACTATGAAATGGGATTGAGATTATCCTCTGCAATTAAAAGGATTTCATATGAAAATGTCGAATAATGGAATGAGCTACTCACATGGTTCCGGTACTCTACTCATTGGGAATCTCGATTAGTGATAATATTAAAACTGAAAATGAAATATGGGAAAGTTTAGTGAGTCACTCTATACAAAGGAAGGATTAGATGAGTAAATTCAGTACAATCAAGTATCGAATAAAATATTATGGGATTAGTTTTTTGATCGGTTATATCATCTTGTTTTTTGGATATCCATCAAGTGTTGATATATGGCGGAAGATAAATCCACTTAAACTATTTCCTTTTATATTTTCACTATATGTAGGTAGTTTACTATATTATGTTGCTGAGGAGAAAGCGAATATGGTTGAAGCTACATTTCGAGGTTTGAAATATGTGGTGATCTGTATTGTTATCTTGTTTATTACCACTGTACTGATATCAATGTATGATTTGGATAGTCAGACTATTATTGGTTTTTAGATAGCGACAGGTGATGCAGTGGGAATAGTACCATTGAGCATTGAGTGATCAAACCCTAAAGCAACAGTTGTTCAACTATGTAGATAAATCGCATTTTTTACAATTTTAATGAATTGATCTATCCTCATATAAGATCAAATCCAATATTGTACTTTCGCAGGATTATAAAAGAAAATGTCGAATAACGGAATGAGCTACTCACTTGGTTCCGGCACTTTTTATTCGCTTGTGCATTGTTCTAGACGGCATCTTGTCCTCACACCGCATACAAGCAGCATCCAGTGGTTAGCCGTCTCAGCTTCCGGAAAGCTGTATCGTGAGGAGGGAGTTGAAGATAAGTCAGATTTACATTAATCTTACCGAAGTCCGGTCCGTGCATAGTCAGCTAGCAGGTCGGTATCGGCAGTTAGCAACATCCCGTGAAGATCTCAATCGGTTGCGACCGCAAGTAGATCGAGACATCCTGTATCGGCACGGCATACAGGAGCAACTGAATCGGGTCCAGCAAGCAATGCTGCAAGTTGAAGGACGTATGCTAGCATTAACGCAATACATGAAGGATAGCGCAGACCAATATGAGCAGACCGAGCAGGAACTGCTGCAAGCTGCACAGTCAATCGGCACGGAGTCGCACACTGCCCCACTCAATGCTGGCGGGTCTGTCCTAACCTCCGAGCAGAGAAGGCAACAGCTCGCCGATCTATTCCGCGATATTGGGATAACCCCGGATACGATTGTCTCCTTTCTACAGCAGAAAGACAACGTCAAGAAGATGGTAAGAATCTTAAGTAGCATTAGTCCATCAGCAGCGGCATCCTTACTTCTGCAAGAAAGGATGAAGAAGTGGGGGCTCATCTCCCTGCAGCAGACAGACCAGCTACGGACGAGCCTTCGGCAGAAGCAGATGGGTAAACGCGAAGATAAAGTCGCGTTGCCTGTACATATGGACATTCCTCCCTTCGGCCGCTATGACCGGAATCGGGAATTGAACCAAGTGATCTATACCGATGCCAATGGGCAGCAGACTGTGATCGACGATGACAACATGACCAAGCTTGTATACGCATACCATGCAACAGGGCGAAATGTGCATGCAGGAGATATCCTGAATTTCATGAATGTAGACATCAGCGAATTCGCGGAGTATGTCATGGAACAAGGCTACGACCCACGCACATTCCTGCCACTCCAAGCAGGAGAAGAGGGTGAAATTGAAGCCTACGTGCAAGCAAGGATAACTGAAGGGACCGAACGCAGGCAAGAAGCAAGGGAATGGCAGTCTGAATTATTGGAATACGTACCGGTCATAGGAACGGGAAAAGAAATGATAGAGCTGATCATGGGTAAGGATATACTGACAGGCGAAGATATATCCGCAGTTGATTATGCATTAGCTCCACTTATGGTAATGGGCCCCTTGGGCAAATTAGTACGTCGTGGCGGAGACGAAGCTGCAGACGTTGCCTCCAATATTGTTCGGAATAATGCGGATGATGTGGTTGAGGGTGCGGGTGATATAGGTCGCTATTCAGGAAACTTGGAGGTTGTAAATAAACCCGATGCTGCGGCAGATGCATTAGCAGATAGAATTGGTGGTCAATCCCGTGTAAAGTTCTCCAGCGATTCAGTAGGCAGAGAGTTCGATGCTATAAGTGAAGATTACGTTGCTCAGTCTAAACCTGCGTTGCAAACATTAAATAAAAGTGTCCGCGACCAAATGAAAGCAACTTTTGAGGCTGCTCAGGAAACGGGGAGAAAAGTTTACTATCATTTTGAAGGACAACCTGCTCAATCAGTAATTGATAAGCTGAACGAGTATAGCAGCAGATATGGAATTGAGGTAGTAATTGATACAAAACATTTGAAGTAGGTGATAACTATGTATGAATTTCACGGTTGGGCAACAATCCATGAGACAACTGTAGAAGCTGATGCAGGTAGTTTAGAGTTGATTATTAAGAATATACAGAGCTATATTTCAGAGTTGAACTGGAGTAGTGGTCTTCGGGAATTATACCCTTCAAACGGTAATTATTATCTGTCTGTTGGCGGTTTCTTGAATCGTAAAACATCCGAGGCGGAGGAGATAATTAAGCTTTATCAATTCATAGCAGACAAAGCACCGGGTTCTTATGGGTTGCTTTATACAAGAGACGATGAAGATATCGAGGGCTACGATAATGAGTTTAGAGTATTTGTTTTAGCCCGTGGTAATATACAACAAAAAAAAGATGTATTACTATCTCCGTTTGTTCCAATAGTGGAAGAAGATAACGAGTGATTTTTGTAGCTTCAAGCAAACAAGTTACAACATCGACCCGCTATGGCAATAAGGCGGTTATAATCTAAACCGACCCAATATGTTCAGATAAACACCTCTCTGCAACAACTTCTAACTGCACAGTGCGATCCACTGATAGGAACATCGGATGATTATCTCAGAATTGATCTGCACAAGGAACAACAGATATCCTGAATTTCATGAATTATGCATTAGCTCCGCTCATGGTAATGGGTCCCTTTGGCAAATTAGTACGTCGTGGCGGAGATGAAGCAGCAGGCGTTGCCTCGAACATAGTGCGGAAGAATTCGGATGATGTGGTTGAGGGTGCGGTGGATGCTCCAGTTCCTACAATACCCAGTGGGGGAAGCAATCCAAATGATTTTGTTAACCCACACTCTGAAAAACATATGTATGACCCTAGTAGGACGTCAACTCCAAATCGTTCACAATATGGTAAAGATGTTGATGTTGGGGAATTGAGACAAGAAACAATGAATAATCCTGATAGAGCATATACGAACTGGCCTAATCTCAATAACCCTAATTCACAAAGAATAACCAAATATTATAAAGAGTTTGACGGATACATTAGTACACCCGATACACCAACAGGAAGTAATCGGGTTTTTGACAACTTGTATGACCCCTTGGTCTTTGATGGCGATATTGCTTTATCTATTTATGACTAAGTGTTTTATGAGGATTTGGAGGATACTGATGAGGGAGCACTTAATTTTGATACAGGTAAAAGTTTATAAAACTGGGATGAATTGTATTGTAATAGCTTGATGACACTTGATGAATACAAAGCAAAGAAACCTTATCCTAAACCGGAAGTATTAGTTTTTGAATCAGTTCCTAAAGAGATTATCCATGTATGTGAAGAATAAAAAAAGAATGTTATCTGATCTGCCCCAATCAAGTTGACATTACAAAAAGAAATTTTTAATGCTGCTGAGCCGCAAAGGTATTGTTAAAATTTCAGCTGTGCTTATCCTGACATAAGCATTCCCCTCTTTCAATGGTACCTCTATCTTCTTACGATTGAACAAACCACAAAACAATTGTTGGCGAATTATGTAAAATGCTGTAGAATGATGAATGGATAATTCAGAGTATTCATAATTGCAATGAAAGGGTGGAGGTAAATTTATTTGAAGCTATCCATCTTATTACTAGACAACAAAAGGAGACGAAGATGATGAAAAAAACACTAACGCTGCTTGTAGCTATGGCTATGCTGATTAGCGTAATCATGCCAACTGCTGTGAAAGCCATTCCCGGAGATGACTTGAGGATAATTCCAGTTATAGTGAACGGACTGAAAGTGAGGTTCCCGGATACGGAGCCGTACATTAACACAGATGGTCGTACGATGGTACCCGTTCGCTTCGTCAGTGAGAAGTTGGGTGCTGAGGTTCTATGGGAGCATGATACGCAAACTGCAATCGTGAATTATGAAGAGAAATCAATCAGACTGCCCCTCGATTCAAAACATATATCAGTGAATGGCAACGAAGAAGAGCTCGACACAGCTGCCGAAAAGCATGAAGGCCGCACGATGGTTCCGCTTCGATTTGTAAGCGAAGTGTTGGGTTCACAAGTGAAGTGGGATGATGATGCACATTCCGTACAGATTATAGATGAGGCGTATCAGAAGAAGATTGATGCAGGAGAAGTGAAGCTCGATCCTTGGGGTCGCGAATATGTGGACGAATTCTACAATGGGTGGATGAATCTGAAGGATCTTGAGTTGTATGGGTTTTATGAGCAATTTAGTTGGGCGTCACCTGAAAGTGAAGAATTCATAACGGGCATTAAAGGCTGGACATTTAAAACATTCGCAGATCAATGGGGCGAACACATAAAGGATTATTATGCTGCCCAATTAAATGTTGATTATAGGACGATTGACAAGTCATCATTTACACAGCAATTAATGAAAAATATGTCTGGCAGAAGTGATTACGAAATGTATCAAAATGAACAGATTATTTCAGAGTATGTCGATTGGGTAAAGGAAAATAAGATCATTGCTAAGGGATATGCTGACCCTGAATTATCACAAGTCTCTAAAACAGACTCTATCATATCTGTGCCCGTCTATTTCAAATTTAAGATTATATCGGCTGAAGATACCTCTCAGGTTTTTCTTGATAATTGGAAAGTGTCACCTGCATCGGATTCTTTCGAATTGGAGAAGGAAGTTTGGTATGGTGGATATGCATACTTGGGTTTAAATACTAATGCAGGGAACTACAAACAAGAACATTATGCGGTTGACCGATTTGAAAACATGTTTACGAAGCTAACTTACAAATATGAAATTTTGCAGTGATAGTATAGACAGAAGAGTTAATACCGTTAGTTATACAACTTTTTGTTAAAGAAATCAGGAAAGGAGATAACGTGTGAAAGGGAAATTACTTCAGTTGATTTTATCTATACTAATGCTTATTACTTCCATACCATTATATCCTAGCGAAGTAGAAGCCTCGAACTCTTCTTCTACAAAACCTTATGACACAGGGGCTTGGTTTGAAGATGGAAACTTTGTTTTTGTAGCTGCTAATAAGAAGGCTACTTCGACAATTCGTTACGGTGGAAAGGCCTTTATCCTGAGATTCGATAATCCCAATGATCCAAGTGACGATCATCTTGCTAAAATTTGTAATGGATTAGAACCCCTATTATCAGACTGTCATCCTCTCAAAGGAGGTTCAGATCATTATTTAAGAATAAACCTATATGATAATAACGGGAATCCTAATAAAAAAACACATGGTGGGGATTGGAATTGGGATGATATCGATGAGTGTGATTATGTCAATCAGTTTGCTACACTCAGATCCGGATTAAAGGGAAGACCAGTAGAGGAGATAGCGGACTTAGGTAGGTGTGAACAAGAAGGTTTGACTTCCGGAGAACCCGTAGTTGTATCGAGATACGAGATAGATAAAGTCAAAATGACTGATATTTTGAGGGGACATGAGAAATTTAAAAATTTGGGATCTGAAATGACAGTGTATATCAATACAATTTTCAGAGTCATTAACGATCCCAAGTATTCAGAATTTAAACATGAGTTTACAACATTGAATGAAATTAGGTCTGCAGAATGGTGGGCGAATCCGTCCTACTTTAGAAGTTATTATGATGTTCCGATTCCTTTTTACGGATATTACCCCGTCACGCTAGAATCCGTTCACCAAACAACAGGAGGGAATTTGCTAGATCCCGTATCGATACCAAACGAGGCAAGGGAAGATACAAATTGGCCTGCATGGAAAGGAACGAATGGCGCAGTACAGATTGAGAAAACCATCATCGGTAGTGAGGACGGAAAGGGGTATTCCTTAGTCTGCTCATATATTATCCCGACCAAAGACCCGCCTGAAGATAAGCCGCTGGATTGCAGCAAGGCTACAGACAATCCCTACTGGATTAGATTAGCGGATACCACGACGAGAGACCCGTGGGTAGATATCGGCGGAAGCACAGTAGTAGCCGTCTACAACACCGTAGACTGCGATTGCTCCCATGTCGTCTCTATTCCAGACAAATCGTCGATTGAAGGGGAAGTGCCTGCGGAGAACACGTTAATCGGTCAACAGGTGCCGATGCAGATTAATGTTCAACAAGCGGAGGATTCGCTGGAAGATTGGAAGGAATGGGTGAAGGACAAGTCCAACTTCCGGATCAAGGTCAGATTGTGGCGGTCGGATCAGACGGATGTCCTAACGGGACTAGCGAATACAGGAGACGCAGCGCTGTGGTCACCAGCAGGGAATTCGCCCATACCGGCAACAGATCTAGCCCCGGATTTGATGCATATCGTAAGCTCTGATGAACTCCTCAATCTACTAGACGGAGGAAGCGAGAGCAAGCTCATCTACAACGATGATCTCACGAATTACCCGATTCCGGAAGGTGGCAAGGTCAGTTTCCGATACAATGCCAGTGTGGAGATCTGGGCCCGTGACGACATCACCGGTGAAGATATCCGAAAGCTATGCGCCAGTGATTCGGAATCAATAGAAATGACCTGGTTCAGACCTATGCCGCCGGACGTGGATCAAGGCAACTTCATTAGCGTTCCAAAGTATTACTCGGAGATTAAGCAAGGGGCTCCGCAAACTTCGGGTACAGGGGCTAATGAACAATTCGATGCGATGTCGGGCACGCCGACAACGCGCAACTTGTACTTCGCCTCTGGCGGTTCCGAATTTATCGTGGACGTGCAAGTCGAGTATGTGCCGCAGGTCACGCAGACACGCAACTACACGTCTGAATTCAAGGCTGTCACCAATGGATGGGCGATGTCTCCGATTACAGGGGGCAAAGGTCACGACAGTGTTCCGTCCAAACCAACGGCTAGGGAAAAGACAGATGCTTGCGGTGCTTCTTACACGGAGACCGTGTCGCAGAAATCGACGAAACATGTGATACAACCGTATATTCCTTGTTCTGGAGACCCTTGTACGGGGGGGCAACCTGAAATCTCTCATACAGATTATTGGTGGGTCCAAGAAGGTTACGACGATCATGAGGTCGGCGGCTATGTGGATACATGGACACAGACCGTAACGTTCGATTATATGAAGATCAACAAAGCGGTCGTATGGAAGATAGACCGCTCTAAGGTTAATGGGATGGCGACATTAGTCGGAACAGATGAAGTGACAGCAACCATCACACAAGGAAATCCGACAATCTTCGCTAACGTAGCGTCTGCCAACACCAGTGCAGAAGGAAGATTGCGCTATTCCCTGGAGACCGACCAACATGACTCCGTCTATTGGGATGAAGGGGATTCAGATAATTGCTTGACGAATACGAAGGACGGTCCTGTCAAGGAACAAAAGCAGTTCGATACACGCAGGGAGCTGGAGACTAATGTAACGGCGATTTCCGACTTTCTCATTCTTCAGACTTCGTCAGGGGATCAATCCGTGCTGTACTTCGATGAAGTGTCGAACACGGCAACAACCACGGAGCAACTCGATGTTCCTACCCATGACTTCGACACGATGTGGACGAACAATGCGTTGTCCGCAGCCAATTGGGACCCGGTCGATACGATCCGGGTAGGCTCGTATAACGGGAGCTTTAGCTCGCCTACGCATAAGTATTCGGGCAACCGAACGAGTACTGTGTCCACCATCTTCGATAGCAAGCCTGCTGGATTGCATCGAACGGCAAGACCTTCACCTTATCTCAGATTAATGGAGACAGGACTAGATATACCGGACGCGTTGCCGAATGGGGAGTACCGCACAGGTGTGTCGGATATTTTTTACAGCACGATATGGACCTACAACCCGACGAATTTGCCTGTCGCTTACAGTACGGCCTACGATTCAAAGTATAACGCCAATGGGCAGTCCTTCACTACGGCGTACTCGGATTACCATAATAAAGTGAACGATGTGGTCATTCATAATCCTGTCTCTGTGCAAGATGCGCTGGTAATCTCACTGCCGGATCGCTTAGACCAGCGGACTCCTGCATCCCGAGCGATCGGCGGGAACCTGCAGGAAGGGATTCCAGAGTTCGAGCGCGTGCTGGACCCGGATTACAGACAGAACCTCATTCCGAATCCGAATGCGGAGATCGTGAATGCGGATGAGTCTGTCGCTGGCTGGCACACATGGGTGAAGGAAGGGGATGCGGCCAATATCACCTTCACGAGCCGTTCAGATGAGTATTGGGTCATCGAAGGAGCAAGCACTTTCGAAGTCAATGCAGTAGTGAACTCTGGTACCGAAGGCGGCTATTGGAAGGACATCCCTGTTAAACCGAATACGTCATACCAGTTCGAAGGGGATATTAGCTGTCACAGATGTATTGGTTACTTCTCCCTGCAATTCTATACGGCTGACAAGACGGCAACCGGTTCTGCGATCGGTGCTTCAGACGTGAATCCTGGCTGGGGCGTCCAACATAAGAGCTTCACGATGGAGAGTCCGGCAGATGCGGCTTACTTGCGCATCCATATGGTGAAGGGGGAGAATATCTCTTCAGCCTTTCCGCGTGACCACCTATTCGTTGATAATCTGTCCCTGAAGAATAGGGATGAGCAAGAGTTCGTGGCCATTGAACCTGTGTTCGTCACCAGGGAGATCCCGAATCCGGATTATGTGCCTCCTCAAAACCAACCTCCTGTTGAACATACTTTTACCTTTACAGGTGATGTTCAGGAGTTTGTGGCACCGTCGGATGGAGTATATACGTTGGAAGTTTGGGGAGCACAGGGGGGATCTACAGGATATGACGTTGATAAAGGCGGTTTGGGAGGATATGCGAAGGGAAATATTACTTTAACTAAAGGTCAAACCCTATATGTATATGTAGGGGAATCTCCTTACGACAGCTCGTATGTTGTTAACGGTGGTTCGGGCAGCTTTCACGATGGAGGCTGGAATGGAGGTGGAAGGGGTTCCGGAGCATTTGGCGGTGGCGGTGGAGCCACTGACATTAGAATTGGCGGGACTACCCTTCATGATAGAAAGATCGTCGCTGGTGGTGGCGGCGGCGGTGGAGAGAACTCGCATGTAGGAGCATCGGGTGGCGGAGAAACAGGAGGAACTGCTGAATCATGGGCCGGAACACCAGGGGGTGGCGGCACTCAATCTTCGGGAGGCTCCAGCGATGGTGGAACAGCTAATGGTTCGTTTGGTACTGGCGGGGATGCGCCAGGGTATCATAGTGCGGATGAAGGCGGCGGTGGAGGAGGTTGGTACGGCGGCGGAGCCGGAGCGGGAGAAGCGGTAACTGGCGGTGGAGGTTCTGGTTACATCGGGGGAGTAGACAATGGAGTAACAACTTCCGGAGTTCAATCAGGACACGGCAAAGCCGTCATATCTTCCCCAGGCGGAGTAATCCCAGCAGTAGGTCAGCCGACGAAGATCATCATGTCCCTCGCCGGCGGCTCGGACGATTCCCCGCCTTCTGAGGCATACATCCTGCAGCCTGTCACCGTTGACCCGAATCAAGGTGCCGGTGGTTACTCACCAGGGAATTTCATTCTGCTTGACTATGGCTTTCAGCTCTACTTCCCTAACACGGGAGACTTCTACGGCAACGGTCAGTGGGGCTGGTCGGAGACTACCTCCATTCGGGGCAAAGGGTATACAGACGATATGGACACGACCGAATGGACGAAAGAAAAATACGTGAAATTCGGATTCAACGTCATCTACAACGATCAGATGTATATAGCCGACGAGTGGATTCCGCTAAACGTCTCGCAATCGCTATTCGACTTCTACGTGCCTCTTGCGAACAGAGAGAAGATCAGCGCTCTTGTTGAATGGAAGAGCATTGCGATCAATGCACGGGTTGAAGATGGGGACGTGCCTGCGAATAAGGTGAGATATGACGCGCCTCGTGTGTACGGTGCCAAGCACAGCACGATCAAGAAGTATAACGTAGACGTAGTAGGCAGAATCGGGAATATGGTTATCGAGGATACGAAGGACTTCCGCTTCTCCAACTTCTTCAAGCAACCGTTAGTGCCGACACAGTGGTTCATTCCGAACGTAGTCCCTCGCGTGGATCTGACGAAGCAGCATAAGATCATCGGCGATCAGACCGATATTAGAGGAGAGACAGTGAGTGCTGCTACACAGTACTTGAATACGTACGGACTGCTCACACACTTGCAGCAGCAACCAGTCGCCTTCCCGCTATCACCGGAGAAGAATACAATTCCGGCCTTAAAGAACCAGCCGTTACGGTTAGGATACCATGTACTGGCAGATATACAGACGATAGGAAACTATTACAGTCGTATGGAGATTATCCCGTATTACTATCACGTTAATCTCAGGAATGGTGATATTGCACCTGTTGATATCTATATGAATGTGCAAGGAGAGTACAAGCCGATTAACAAGCATGGTCTCGTACAGCCGGGCTGGGATCCAACAGAGATCTATGCGAATCCCGTCCGATTACAATGGGGCGAAGCACAACGCAGGAATGTATTCAGCACGGAGAGGAACCTGACATCTAGTGTAGCCGGAGTGTTCGCACAAGCTGGCGGAGACACTTCCTCGGGCAAGGCAGCCGAGCCTTATGGCAGCTACTTGTACGGCGACTCGCAATTTCTAGCACTGACCGGAAGGAATAGAACGTATATGGGGCAGGACACGACATATGGCGTGAACCGAAATCCGGGCACCCGCCTGTCGATGCTGGAGTATGCGATGCAAGCACAACGCTGGCATTACTCATACGTGCTCCCATCCTCAGCCGTAGCCGTGCTGAAAGGGCAGCAACCGAGTCAAGCGAACATAGATGCGCTGCGAACGAATACGAGTGTCATTGTGATGGCTGCGGATATTAAGGCAGTCGGAGATACGTATACGCTGCAGTATACAGCGCCGAACAACAATGGGAACTTGAATATTGCCGGCACATCGTGGCCCTTAGACGACATTCCGCATCCGGTTGTGACGGTATTCTCTGCATCTAAGACTTCCGCAGATGATTTGGATGTGAGGGGTACGCATTAAGGAAGTAGCGATGACTATACTGTTATCCGATGAAGATAGAACGGATGACTCTGGAGAAAGATTTCTCTTGAAGATATCTTGGTAGTTTCATCGTTGCGGTAAATATATATCATTTTTTTAATCGATTTTTCCAGTTAAGGAGGTCATTTATGGCCTCCTTTCTTTAGCTAGAAGGAACACAATTCGTGTGCTACACAGGTGTGGGGTAAGGATGAACTAAGACCCTAGAATTATATTAAATGACCGATATACCTAGGATTTTTTCGGATTGAACAACCATTTTAACTAGATAAATACATACTTTGTCAGTAAGACTTACACGAATATCGTCGTATTATAGTATTTACTGTCATATTTTTCTGTGCTACTGTTGTTATATATCTCCAGTGTATCCACCACATGCAACAACTCCTAGCATAGTTCATCAGCACCATTGACTTCTTAGACATACTTTCAACTATTGCCATGAAGACTCCGATCATAGGACTAATTAACCCTATGGAAATTTGAATATTTACCTTTATCATAATATTCTGTTTACTATTTCGCATCTCGGATGCTTCTTACATATACACATCGTTAGAATGGGGGTTGTAGGGATGAATGTAGTATGGAATCTCAGGACGATTCTGATATTGGCAGGTATCGTCGTTATCTTGATTGGGACCAATGTAGGACAAGCTTATCTGTATTGGGCACCTAAGCAGGAAAATATGAGAATCGCCTATGAACAACAAGTTGCCGGATTGCAGGCAAGACTAGATCAGATTGGCCCGATGGTTGGTATTTGGGGGATAAGGGATGATCTAGCCGGAGTTGAACCGGGTGATCAGATAGAGATGGATCATCTAACGGTGAAGGAAATCCCAGAATCGGTCATTAACCGCAGCTTCATTCTTGATCCGGAACCTGTTATTGGGCAGTACTACAAGCTGGCGTTGGACGGCGGAGCATTGATGACATGGGATTTGGTTATGGAAGAGCCGCTCGAAGATAGTACTAGGGAATACGATATTATTGCGAATGTTATGCCAATAGGGCTGAAGGAGGGAGATTACGTAGATTTCAGGATCGTATATCCGATGGGTGAAGATTACATCGTCCTCCCGCACAAGCGAGTGGAATCCATCAACGGCGAAACAATCAAGATGCACTTGAATGAGACGGAGATTCATATTTATCAATCGGCACTGCTCGATTATTTCATCCAATCTAGAGACGGCAGCATGTTGTATATGACGAAATACCTAGAGCCGGGCGTTCAGGAGCCAGCAGAACGATTCTATGCGGTACCGAGTCATATTCTCAACCTCATGGAGGATAATCCTAACATCAGAAACTTATTGCATGCTGAATTGAATCAGATCGTTCGTTCGGAGCTGCAATTGGGTGAGGATAGCAGGTCAGCATTGTCCAGCATCAGCTCAGGCAGAAGTCAGATTATGAGCAAGATCAACAGCGGTACGAATGACTATGAGCGCCGACTGGATGAGCTTGAGGACCAGCTTGGAAACTTGAATGAAGCACAGAATGTGCAGGAAACCCCGAATATTCAGGCACCGGCTGAAGAAGAGGAAATTCCGGGTGTGTTCCAGATTGAGGAAGGTGTCGTAGAATAATGCGAATAGGTGTATACGGCTATACGGATAAGAGGCCGGTGATCTATGCGTTATTGAAGCTGTTGCATCCTACAGGTGATGTCGCGTTGTTTAGTAATCATCGGCATTACAAACGGCTTCTCACTGATAAGAGTTCGCATGGACATATGGCCAACATAATGGTATGTATTTCAGACTCCCCTCCGATGGAACATATGCGAGAGCATGGCTATAAGGATGACGATTTTGAACATATCGTTTTTGATCTGCAGGATCATATCGTTGCTCCGTTAGACATGGTGTTCTATGTGAAGAGTTTCGCTCCTGATGACAAGGAGCAGGCTATTCTGGAACAGTTGAATGATCCGCAGCTAATTAAGTTCACCTATGACGGCAAGCGGGAGAAGGGAGCATGGCACATTGTACCACAGCCATTGCTATGGAAGCGGATTGAGCAAATCGAGACATATCGGATACTTGCCCCGATACCGGCGAAGGAACTGAATAAGAACTTGGCGTTGACTATGGCCGCAAGTCTAGGGCTGAAGAATAAGGTTGCACTCAAGCTGCTGAACCGGAGGTGGAAGGAATGAGGATATGTGTCATCTCACCGGATCGCAGGCAGGGCAATTCTACTGTTAGTGCATTATTGGCAGCGTCTCTGGCCCAAACACAGAATTATTCCACTTGTCTGACCTTTTCAGGCAGTCACAATCATTCGTTGGAGAGTATGATCGGATTGCAAACTGTAGAGGACAAGACGCGGAACCTGAGTCAAATTCTGCGACTGCTGGAATCTAACGCGATATCGGAGGAAGACGTTCGTGATTATTGTGTTCAGGTGCCTGTGATACCGAATATGCAGTTCATAGATACGACTTCGGAGACAGTATCCGAAGAGGACAGCTCGAAGCTGTTGCAGTATGTCGTTAGTCATTTGAGCCATGAGATTGTCATTACGGATGTGACGACAGAAATTTATGATGATGTGACGAAGATGATTATTGAGCAGTCGGACTTGGTCGTGATGGTATTGACGCAGTCGAAGGATGTCTGGGAGAAGCTAGCCTTCTGGAAGCAATCCGGCTGGATGGAGATGTTGAACAAGAAGGGCTTGCTGTATATTTTCAACCAATTTGACGCCTATGTAGACGCGTTCAGAGATACAACGAAGAAGCTGGGTTTGCGGCACAATCGCTGTGCGAAGATCAGTTATAACCCATTTATTAAGAGAATGGGCAATATGGGCAAGCTGCAGAGCATTGTGCCTTACATCCTTGATAAAGATCCTCGGGTCATCGAGTTGAATCATGATCTGAAGGAATGCTTAATGGTTATCTTAGCGAATCTGGGTAGAAGAACCGCTTGGAAATCCTGAGTAGTGCGGATTGAATGGGACAGGGGGGATGTTCGTGGACTTGAATTCCTGGCTAATGGTTATCACCTTCACCGGCATAGCATTACTCGTACTCTTCCTATATATCAAGTCCAAGCGGGAGAAGCCTGATCAAGAGCAAGCAGAGAAGCTGTCGATCGATCGGCTGCTTGAAACGGTCAAATACAGCTTAGCTGAACTGTTGAAGGACGAGCATCTGGCTGGATTAGCTGATGAAGAATTCGAAGCGATGTATAAGCGCAAGGCGAGAATACAGGATGCAATGCAAAACTGCGTGCATGGCATCGATTCAGCAAAGTTGATCGTACAGGATTTGATACGGAATGTGATCGCAGACTTGTTGAAGTCGGAGGAAGAGCTGCTGCAGGTAGTTGATTTCCATTCGAAGGACTTGGAGCCGAAGATCAAGTTTGAGGTTCTGATGTACTTCTACAAGAAGCAGTATGGCAAGGATGCGCTGGCGGAAATGATCGACGAGTACAAGCTCGCAAGAGAACGTTATTACATTGAAGATCGCACTCAGCCTTCCTATCTGATTACGGATGAGGACATCGATACGATATATGCCGAGAAGAACTATGAGATGAACTATCATGCGATGCTGGACATTGTTTCGATTCTAGTGTACCAGCGCTACAAAGGATTCGGTGTTATCGATACGCTGCGTGAAATGAACATTAACGGCTTTAACTGCGGGACGTCCGGCTCCATCTTAAGCGCAATGTTGAATAAGGACAAGAAGCTGATGGAAGCGCCGCGTTCGGTATGGCTATATTATAACGGCAAGTACATTCATCTGAGATTTCTGGATTTTCAGTCAGAAGAAGAACTGCGTAGAGTAGTGCAGCTGTTATGCCGCTACAACAATCCGGGACCGCTGACAGAGAAGCGGGGGTATATGGTCAATACGATGTATGACAAATCCCGTGTGCTGGCGATGCGGCCGCCCGCTTCTGAATATTGGGCTGTGTTCGTCCGCAAATTCACCTTGTCTGATTCTTCTCTGCAAGCATTGATAGACAAGCCCTATGTGAACAACGCTTACCTAGCTATTAATCTGGTCATGTATCTTATGCTAGGTCAAGTAACCTGCGGATTCACTGGCAGACAAGGGGCCGGGAAGACCGTCATGATGACCGCAGCGGTGAAGTATATTGACCCCCGCTATACGATGCGGGTGCTGGAGATGGCACCGGAGATGTACTTGCGCGAGCTGTATCCGGAACGGAATATATTATCGGTTCAGGAGACTGAGCACGTATCGGCTACACAATTGCAGGATGCGCTTAAGAAATCTGACGCTGCAGTTTCCATAGTAGGTGAGGTAGCTACGGATGCGATTGCTGCGCGAATGATTCAGATGGGACAGGTTGCTTCGATCTTCACGATCTTCTCCCATCATGCGAATCAGGCGGAGCAATTAGTATACGCGATCCGGAACTCGCTTGTTAATGCAGGAGGGTTCTCCGGCAGTATGCTGACCGCTGAGCAGCAAGTTATAGACGTCATTCGTGTAGATATTCATTTGAACTATACGACGGATGGGCGGCGTTATATCGAGCGCATCTCCGAAATCGTCAAGCTGGATGAGAGTGTGCCTTATCCAGATTACGAGATAGATAATCCTGAGCATTCTATGAATGCGATTACGAAGGAATATTACACGAGACGAACTGACCGCAAGTCCTTCACAACACGAGATATATTGAAGTACAACCTGGAGACCAATACGTATGAAACGTATGACTGGTTTACGTTCGATCTGACTGAGAAGATGCTGGATGTCATGCCGCTCGATAAAGTAGCTGAGTTCAAGAAATTTATTTTGGATAACTGGAGGCTGTAATGGTATTTATCATTATTGGCATCTTGTTGACTGCGATAACTGGCATCACCATGGTTGTCATCTCAGACAAGAAGCGGTCCCGCAACAGACAAAATTTGCGCAAGCAGAACAAACGGTTGATTTCATTATCTGCGTACTTGCAGATCAGTCGCAGGTTGGATCGATTCTTCTTGACAAGAGGCGGCTACAGGAAGATTAAGTCGCGAATTGCCTTCTTATCTGTCTATACGAATCAAGAAGTGCAAGTATTTGCCGTACGGGTGTTCGCAATTGCGCTTCTGTCGTCAACTGCTCTCGTTGTGACAGGGGCGGTCATCTTCCGAGATTTGTTCTCCACGCTGCTCGTTCTGATCTATGCCGTTATTATGTACAACGTATTGGTGAACAAGCAGATTGACCGCGTGCACTTCAAGCTGCTGAAGCAATTGTCGAATGCCTTATCCAGCTTGCGTCAGAACTACCTGCGTCTGAACTCAATTCCGCAGGCTGTCGCCGAAACGGACACAGGCTCAGAGTTGTATCGGGCTTTCGAAGAGATTTACAACATCTTGACTGACCCGGACGGCCAGCGGAGATTGAATGAATTCTATGCATCCACACCGTTCAAGCTGTTATGCACGCTTGCAGGTGTTTGCTATATTCTGAACAACTCAGGTGACACCAAGCTTAGAGATGGCACTTCGAACTTTATCCAGGCAATGGGGATGATGTCCGATGAGGTCAATCTGGAGATTCGGCGAATCTCCTTGCAGAAGGCGAGATTCGGTATGCTGGAATACTTGCCGATCGCGCCATTGTTCGCAATTGGGGTGATCGAGACCTTCTTCACTTCCATCATTCCGGGAACGGCTGTCATCTATAACGGGATGCTCGGTTATATCTCTAGGACGGTGATCCTGCTTGCCTCTATCGTCGGCTACACAGTAATTGTTAAGATCAACAGTGCAGTTTCGGTGAAGCAGGATGATCGCAGCACTTGGATATTGCGGTTGCTTAGACTGAAGGGGTTCACAGCATTTATCGAGGATATTGTGCCCAAGAAGAAGTGGAAGCAGCTGCGCAAGCAGCGGCTAATTAAGGCTTCACTCAGTGTACAAGACTTGAACCATCTGTATGCGAGCAAAGTGATCTGCGCATGTATGGCCTTTGTCATTTCACTGACCTGTCTGTTCTTCGCCGTCAATCTGGGGAAGCAATTCGTCTTGGAGAATGTGCGGGAAGTGTCGCTTATTGGCGGGGAGGAGCTGGATGCAGAGGACGTTCGGATCAGGGAGACGATGGATCGTGTCTATCTGGCTGCGCCGCGGCTGCCGACCGTCAACGAAACGACCAGCTTCGTAGCCTATTACTTGCCAGAGCTTCCGGCCTATGACCAAGCAGCGCAGGTGAAGCGACTGCAAGAGAAGTACACGCGCTACTATAACACTTACTTCAAGTGGTGGCTGGTGCTGATTGCATTCTTCGCCGCCGTTATTGCTTACGGTATCCCGGAGATAATGCTGCGGGGGCGGGCATGGCTGCTCAAGACGGAGAGCGAAGAAGATGTCCTGCAGATGCAGACAATCATCTCGATACTGATGAATACTTCTGTCGATACGATGGAGACGCTGTATTGGCTGGAGAAGCAAAGCCGCGTTCACAAGCATGCACTGCTGGACGCGTATCATGAGTATCCGTCCAATCCTGACTTGGCCCTGAATCGCTTGAAAGCGAAAGCCGTGCTTCCCGACTTTCAACGATTGGTAGATAAATTATTGCTTACAATCCATCAGATCTCCTTGGAAGAAGCGTTCAGTGATCTAGTGTCCGAGCGGGATCATGTAATGCGAATCAGGGAAATTACACAAAATGCAACATTGAGCAAAAAACGAATGTTTGTCAGTCCGCTTGCGATGGGGCCGCTTGTTCTGACCGCGTTCTTGTACATTCTGATTCCGCTCGGTGTGCTCGGCTTCAGAGAGTTCATGGACGCCTTGTCGAATGTCAACTTCTAGCTGCACTTGATTCTGCGAAGGAGGTGAGACGATTGTATGGAAGCGATGATTTGACAGATGCCAGCGATGTACTGCGATCGTCAAATCGGTAATTGCATCGCACGGGATAGCAAATTAATTAATAAGGAGTGAATAAACCATGGAAGGTGAATTGGGATCTGGCGCTCGAATTGCCATCGCCCTGATCGTCATCGGGGTCATCATTTCCGTTATTTTCGTTATTCTCGGATTCACAAGGTCGACGACGAACACAGGTATTACTACCGTACAGAACTCGATGGACTCGATGTCCCTGGCACAGTTCGACGATTATGACCAGAAGATCATGTCTGGCACGCAAGTTACTTCCGCAATCAAGCTGTTCGAAGGCCGTCCGGTAGCGATTGTTGTAAGAACTGCTCTACAGCTAACTGCAACTGCAGGCAGTGGACATAATTATGGGGCGTTGTTGGGAAATATCACTGAAGAAGACGAAACTGAAGATACTGTAATTTCGTTTGTTAACAGCACAGCAATTGCTGAAACAGAGATACCTCAAACTCCAACAGAGTACGCAGCATATTTCCGTGCTAATTTGAATACGACTAATGGCATTCAATATAACTTTAATAAATACCCCACTACGCAAACAGGAACCAACACGTATGTCCGGCCAACGGCCAAATTTCTGGCTAAGCTGATAAAGGATGATACAGATGCGATTGTCGGCATTGGATTTACACAGCAGTAAATGCATGTAATTGAAGTAACAAAGGAGTGAGTAAATAATGGAAGGTGAATTGGGATCAGGCGCTCGAATAGCTATTGCTCTCATTGTTATCGGAGTTATCATTTCGGTCATTTTTGTTATTCTGGGATTTACACGTGCGACGACGAATACAGGGATTACCACCGTTCAGAACTCGATGGACTCCATGTCCTTGGCGCAGTTTGACGATTATGATCAGAAGATTTTGTCCGGCACGCAAGTGACGTCAGCCATTAAGCTGTTCGAAGGCCGTCCAGTAGCGATTGTTGTTCGTACATCACTGATCATGGGTGATGACGACTCAGGAGATGGATTTAATTATGGTGCAATACTTAAAGATACTACTATTGCAACTAAAATTGTCAACTTAGATTCACCAGATGTTAGTGGTGCTTATTATATTGAAAATTTGAAAACGGAAGGTGGTCTTGAATACAACTTCAATCATTACCCGACCACTGAGACAGGGACGGATGCATTCGTTCGTCCAACCGCCAAATTCTTGGCGAACCTGATCAAGGATGATACAGATGCAATTGTCGGCATCGCCTTTACTCAGCAGTAATCGAACAACAAACTTCAAGTTGTAAGGGAGTGAAGAAATAATGGAAGGTGAATTGGGATCTGGCGCTCGAATAGCGATTGCTCTCATTGTTATCGGGGTTATCATTTCTGTTATCTTTGTTATTCTGGGATTCACACGATCGACGACGAACACAGGGATTACGACGGTACAGAACTCAATGGACTCGATGTCCTTGGCGCAGTTTGATGATTATGATCAGAAGATTTTGTCCGGCACACAAGTAACGTCAGCCATTAAGCTGTTCGAAGGCCGTCCGGTAGCGGTTGTTGTTAGAACAAAATTGCAAATGGATGAAGTGGATGACAGTGGATTCAATTATGGTGCAATACTTAGCGATACTGGCAGTACATCGATCAATAATGTTGCTTATCCAACTATAACATTAAACACACCAGATACTAGTGGTGCTTATTTTATTGAAAACTTAAAAACTTCGGGCGGTATTGAATACAATTTCAATCATTATCCAACCACTGAGACTGGAACTAGAATGTTCGTTCGTCCAACGGCCAAGTTCTTGTCGAATCTGATCAAAGATGATACAGACGCAATTGTAGGTATCGCCTTCTCGCAAGAATAAGTCATAATAATCCAATCGTTTTCCAATTGTTAAGTTCCATGAATAGGCAGCAGCCGATTCATGGAACTGATAGAGTATGGAAATCTATCAAGTGACAGGGGGGCAGATCATGAATGAATGGCCATCCGCGATATGGGCAAGCATCAGTGCTATGACCGCCGCACTAATATTGACAATGGTGTATCAGCTTGGGGGGCTTGCTAGGGAGAGTGCTAATATCCAGCACGAACAGGATCTCGCCATTGCCATTGTACAAGAGTATAGGGAATATGCACATCTGGACAATGCGACTGGTCTGTACCCGCAGGATGTCATTACTACGATCGGCTTGTCAGGAGGCACGCCGGAAGTTTCGGTAGAGACTAGGGGCTGCTCCTCAGAACCGATATGGACTTGGTCCAAGAATACCGTTCCCGATGAATTCTCTACAACAAAGTTGACCGAACGCTTCAGCGCCCCTTGCGTTCCTGTGACCGCACGCTATCACGCCATTATTCATAAAGATTTGAACGGGGCTGTAACCCGGATTGAATTCAGGAGGGAAGACTGATGGATAATGATATGAGTCTAGGGGTCTTGACAACCGTAAGCTTGATGGTTGTATCCATAATTGCAGGATTTATGATGGTGTTCGCCATGATGGGTCAGAACTTCTCACGTCAGGGGATAGATTCATTCGCTGAGATGAATACCGCCACTTATTCTCAGGAACTGCGCGAGACAGCAGGGTATGGTGCTATTCCAGCTGCATCGGTGTACATGATGCTACTACGTAGTGAGGATGCGATTCAGTCTATCTCGGGGGATGCCTATGGAGAAGTCATTGCATCTGTCGCGGATTTGCAACAGATATTCCATGAAGAAATTATTATTGAAGTCAGTGAAGATGATGTGGGAGGCTACCACGTTATAGTGAAGGAGGCGGGCCCATGAATGACATGGATGATGAGTTTGACGTTCTCCTGCTAATTGCGGTGCTGATGTTATTTACGCCGATGATGCTCTACTATACGATTCCTTATTTTAAGGGGGAGGTTGGAGGATTTGACGTACAAATTGACAAAACTGCGATGGAATCCAACAGTGAAATCGTGCCGACACCGCGTACGGTTACGACCGATGACATGCTGTACATGCTGTTGGTAGCGGACAAATATACGCCGCCGCCGGGGAAGTTTCGAATGGTAGACGGTACAGAATTACTAGAGTATGAGATGAATGAGGAGTTTTTTCGCAATCGGGAAGCTTATTTGGAAGAGGTACGCTTGACTATACCGGAATACTTGCCGGTAGATATCCACTTGCAAGCAGGCGCAGCCGATCCGGAGGATCCAGATGACTGGTCTGGGTGGTCTGGCATGCAGCATTGGCAAGTAGAAGTCGTTCGCTGAAGTGAGGTGACGGTGCATGACAGATATTATTAATAAAATGATTGGCGTATTTCTCGCGTTCATCCTTCTCGTCGGTGCCCCGCTCATCATCAATACGATGAACAAGGATTTGACGATGAATCGCGGCGTACTGAACGAAATGACTAATTTCATTAATAAAGTTACAGATAACAAACGATTGAATGATCAGGATTTGGCCGATTTCTACCTAGCGTTGTCCACGTACGGTGTCACCATGGATGCAGAGATTAAGCGGTATATGCGGGTGGTGTCGCCGGACGGCGCGGGAGGGACGAGAGTCTCCTATGTGTATCATGATGATATTACGACCTGGAATGCAGGTGACATTATCCAAGTCACAGTGCAGGCGGTTGACTATACCGGAGCACAGCGAATTCAGAATCGCTTGTTGCGGCTAACGCCTCCTAAGTTTAACCAAACCTTATCGGGCATGGTAAGAAGCTAATGAGTAAGAGCTTCGGTGCTGTCAATTTCGTAGCCCTCCTATTCGTCGTTGCATTGTTATTCGGCTACTTGAGCTATGTGCAAAAAGAGAAGGATGAGATCGAACGGCTCAAGCTGTCCTATGCCATAGATTATGCCGCAGATGCGGGAGCGATGGCGATGCTGTATACAGAGGAATTGGATATGGATTATGCGCAGAACCTGTCATTCACAGTGGATCCGCAGCTGGCGCTGGATACATTTCTCGAAGTATTCTGCTTCAATTATAATTTGTATCCGAATGATACGAATAAAGCGTTGATCAAGGATTTCATTCCAGTGGCTGCTGTGGCTGCTGTAGACGGATTCTATATAGCTTCACATGAAGTTGTGGCAACAGGTGATCAAGCGACTGCGAATTCTGCTTACCATGATTTAGTCTTCGGCATGAAGATGCCCTATACGTACCGCTATCAAGATGCGACGTATGCGCTTCAGATGGGGTGGAACGGCGCGTATAAGCTGACAACTACCTCGCTGGTGCGTGAGGAACAATTGCCGCCTGTAGTTGGGGGCATAATGACTGAAGAACAAGCGAAGTCAATCATTACAGATATTGTGTCTAACGAGATGGCTTATCAGATTCACAAGACGAACGAGGCTAACCCGCATTGGCGTCATTACTTCTACATTCCCGGCAAGCTTGCTGCTAGTGGTGTCAATCCGGTAGAAGGACCAGGATTCTTCGTATTGGTGCAAAATTTGAACTTGACTACGTCGCGACCTATAAGCGGATTCAGTATATCCGGTACAGCCATTCAGACCGCGAACATGCTGGTAGGGTACACTCGTGACGGCGCACAATACTACACGTATGACAGATATGCGCACCTTTTACCGCCGCATGTTGATATTGATCAAGTCTTTTCCTCACAGGAAGAGGCGGCACAGGCGAATTACTATCCGGATCTGTCCTATATGCGGGAGCCTTAAGCGGTAATTGAATACACGGAGGTGATTGTATGATTGTATGTGCAAGGAGAAGAGTAGTGCCGGATTCGCTACAAATGATCATACTTGAGAAAAAAGGATATTACTTCTATCTACACCAAGAGGTATACGACCAGGCCGTGATTCTAATCCATACGTACCATGACACGGAATACTTGATACAGAAGCTGGAACTCGGCGATCACAATAACGCAACGCTTGTGCAGTGGTTTGCGGAAGAGGCCCCACACCCGTTGCACATCCTCGCTCCTTTCCTAGCATTGTCTGAGCGAATGTTGCCGCAAGATATGGAAGCGTGTTGCGCGGTGTTGCATGAGATGTCGACAAGTATTCATTTCCAGAGCTATATAGAGCAGCCGGCAGCCATTCGCAAGCAAGCAAAGGTTACAGGAGGAGCCGGAACCGATCAGCCTATGGCATGGGAGCGCTTCTTCCTGA
The DNA here is from genome assembly GCA_913056365.1 of uncultured Paenibacillaceae bacterium. GTDB lineage: Bacteria > Bacillota > Bacilli > Paenibacillales > K13 > Xylanibacillus. Next base: position 232,722 of record CAJXLT010000001.1, read on the forward strand.
TGTCGCACCCGTATGAATTAGTTGTGGACACATACACTTTAGCTGATCTTCACTATGAAGAAGACGCAGTGGAGCATGAGCCAGCAGACACCGAAGCAACTTCAATCTTGGCAGGCTTCTCACGAGTTCAAGAAGATGAAGCAACAGATGCGCATGAAGAAGGCAGAGTGTCGACATTGGCTGAACGCCAGCAAGTTCGTAAGTTGCTAGAGAGCATATGAAGGGATGAAAGGGAGGAATCTTAATGTCATCTAATGTACTAGAAGCAGTGGTTGAAGACCCGTTTCACCAATCCTTGGCTAGTATAGCCGAACAATTAGAGAAGCTCCAGCTCGATGCAGATCGGATAAGACAATTGTACGGGGAAGCAGCTGAAACCAACGACCTGACGTTTGTCAAAATTATAGAAGAACGCTACCACCAATTAAGCGGCGTACTCCATGCATTAGCTAATCAATTGCATGAAGAGAAAACATTACTAGGAGGATAGCCATGGGCGGAAAAGCGAACTTATTGAACCCGCGAGAACTTGCAGGTCTCTATGCAGAAAGCAGGAGCTTTCGCGATACGACGGATCAAGCGATGCATCACATCGAGCGAGAGCTGGCAAGGCTTCACGATCCAATCTACCAGAGAGGGTTATCAGGTGAGGATGCCAAGCTGGTGAAGCAGACCTTGCACAATGTGAACGAAGCGATTGGAGAAGTGAAATCCGTATTGAACGAGACGAATGCTTTCATCGAGAGCAGATTGTCCGGTATTGCTTATCTAGGTAATCAGGATCAATCGCGTACTTCAGATCGGCGAATATCCGGTGCTGATCGACGGGTGCATTGGATGTTGAAGAAATAGGTCGAATGCGGGGGTAGATTATGCAACTGTCACTATTAAAGAACGATGCGATGCATACCTGTATCTTGCCAGAGAAGTGCAAAGGCCGGTATTGGATTACGCATCTTAACGATGACGGCTATGAAGAGCAGATGATCAGCGTGGAAGGGATTGAGGGAGAGTGGAAGCTCAAATCCAACAAGTATGCTGTCATTCAAGATGACGCTTTCCAGCGGGTCAAGGAAGTGAAGGTAGAACCGTTGAAGTTCTACAATATTCATCTGACTCGTACGAATGAACAAGCATGGCTGTACTCTGAACCGATCACGGATGATCGCAAGCAATTTGCGAAGCTGGTCTTGCCAGACAACGGGAAGCTAGTAATCGGTCGTTCAGAAGCTTGCGATATTCAGTATGTGAATACGTATACTTCCTCGAGGCATGCGGAATTATTAATCAATGGCTCCCAATTGACAATCCAGGATTTGGACAGCTCGAATGGGACATTCGTAAACGGTGTGCGTGTGAAGCAGCGAGTGCTGCAGCCAGGTGACATGATGGATATTCTAGGCCTGAAGCTCATTATTGGACCGGATTTCATCGCGATGAACAATCCAGACGGGCAAGTCGCTTATAATCAGCAGTTGCTTCGCGATTATATCAAGCAGCAAGCCTATGAAACATTCGATAACGATTATGATGATGAAGAAACCGTATTCACTACGTTTTACCGTTCACCGCGGTTCAAGCGTGATATTAATCGACCGACGATTAAGATTGATCCACCGCCTTCACCGAACAATCAGGAGCAGATGCCGCTTATATTGATGCTGGGCCCGTCTATTACGATGGGAATAGGGGCTATGTTCATGGGACTGTTCATGATGCAGAATGTGCTGTCATCCGGCGGATCTATGTTCAGGGCGCTGCCTTCGATGGTGATGGCTATCAGTATGCTGCTCGGGGCTGTTCTATGGCCGTTGTTGAGTCGTAAGTATGAAGCGAAGAGACGAGCGGAGAAGGAACAGATCCGACAAGAGAAATACAGCGCTTACCTGCAAGAGATGGAAGAGAAGATTGCCAATGAATGCGCACACCAGAAACAGATTCTGCATGAAAATTATGTAACGATTGACGATTGTGTTGCCCGGATTATGCAGGGCCAGCGGAATATGTGGGAACGGACACACGGTCATAATGATTTTCTCAGAGTAAGACTGGGACTCGGAAATCTATCGTTAGATGCGGATTTGAAATTTCCAGAGAAGAAGTTCTCGCTTGAAGATGACAACCTGCAGGACGAGTTGTTCGAGCTTGCGGAGAAGCCGCGCGTATTGGACAATGTTCCGATTACGCTGTCATTAGCAGAGGACTGGATTAGCGGGGTTATCGGAAGTCGAGACAGCGTAACAGATCTCGCCAAGGGTATCTTGCTCCAGCTGATCTCCTTGCATAGCTATGATGAGATTAAGCTAGTGTTTCTATTTGACAAGAAGGATATGCAGGACTGGGCATTCGTCAAGTGGCTGCCGCATGTGTGGGGCAAGGACTCCCATATTCGATTTATTGCGAATGATCGCAACGAAGTCAAGGAGCTGTCTGCTTACTTAGAGAAAGAACTTGCCAAACGTGAAAGCTCACGTGATGAGGAACTGCAAGAGATCAGTCCGCACTATATCATCTTCGCGATCAATATGGAGCTTGCGGCCAAGTCCGAATTGATCAATGCGATCTACAAGAGCAAGAAGCACTATGGCTTTAGTGTTGTGCATCTGTGTGAGGAGATTGTCCAGCTTCCGAAGGAGTGCTCGCTAGTCATTGATGCGGCACGCAACGATTCGAAGCTGTACGATAAGGATGATATTACAGGACAATATATCAGCTTTAAACCGGATCTATATATGCGGCATGATGAACAAGATTTAGCCTTGAAGCTCGCTAATACACAACTAAGTGCTTCTGCTTCTGACTTCAGGCTGCCGGACATGGTTACATTCCTCGAATTGTTTGAAGTGGGTAAGGTGGAGCACTTGAATGCGCTCTCGCGATGGAAGGAGAACGATCCGACCTTATCGCTGGAGACCCCGATTGGGGTCGGGACGAATGGAGAATGGTTCAAGCTCGATCTTCATGAGAAATTCCATGGTCCGCATGGACTTATTGCAGGGATGACCGGCTCCGGGAAGAGCGAATTTATTATTACGTATATTATGTCTCTAGCTGTAAACTATCATCCCTATGAAGTGGCGTTCATCCTGATCGATTACAAGGGCGGCGGAATGGCGAACGCGTTCACGGGCTTGCCTCATCTAGCTGGAACGATTACGAACCTGGATGGAGCAGCTGTCAATCGTTCCTTGGTTTCGATTCAGAGTGAATTGAAGCGGCGTCAAGCTATCTTTAGCGAAACTAGCAAGCAGGTGAACATTAGCAATCTGGATATTTACAAGTATCAGAAGCTGTTCAGAGAAGGACAGGTCGAGGAACCAGTGCCGCATTTGTTCATTATTTCCGATGAATTTGCGGAATTGAAGACGCAGCAGCCAGAATTTATGGAACAGCTTGTTAGCGCAGCGAGAATAGGGCGAAGCTTAGGTATTCATCTCATACTCGCAACCCAGAAGCCATCAGGTGTAGTGGATGACCAGATATGGAGCAACAGCCGCTTCCGTGTCTGCTTGAAGGTTCAGGAGAAAGCAGACAGCATGGATATGATCAAGCGGCCGGACGCGGCAGAATTGGCGGAGACAGGTCGTTATTATGTGCAAGTCGGATTCAATGAACTGTTCGAGCTGGGACAGTCCGCATGGGGAGGTGCGCCTTACTATCCTTCTGACAGCATAACGAACCAGCAAGAAGAAGGAGTCATGGTAATTGACAATCTTGGCAGAGTGGTCAAGGATGTGAGATTGGACAAGCGCAAGCAGATGACACCGAATCCGTCCAAGCAAATTGATGAAGTGAATCAATACCTCATTCATATTGCTAAGGAAGAGCACATTGTAGTCAGACCGTTGTGGCTAGAACCGATTCCGGGCATGATCGTCCTTGACGAATTGAAGAAGAAGTATACCAGTGTAGATACAGAACCGGGTCAATTAAACCCGCTGATCGGGGAAGTAGATGACCCCGCTAAGCAGAACCAATTTGCCCTGAGATTCTCAATCGCAGATGGGAATGCCGTTATTTATGGATCGGCTGGAAGCGGGAAGACGACATTCTTGACTACGTTGATGTTTGCTCTAATACAAGACTATACACCGGATGATGTACACATGTATCTGCTTGACTTCAGCGCGGAAACACTGCGCAACTTTGCCACAGCTCCGCATGTAGGGGACGTGCTGTTCTCTCATGATTCTGAAAAAGTAAGTAATTTGATAAAGAAGCTGCATAAGGAGATCGAGCTTAGGAAGAAACTGTTCGCCGATTATGGGGGCGACTATCACAGTTATCTGAGAACATCCGGTGAGCAGCTGCCTTCCATCATTATAGCGATTCATAATTTCACTGCTTTTACAGAAGTGTATGAAGATCATGAGGAGGACATCGCTTACTTATCTCGGGAAGGCTTGAAGTATGGCATCTACTTCATTCTAACTGCCCTGACTACGAATGGTGTTCGATACCGTACATTACAAAACTTCAAACAATTATATGTCTTGCAATTGAACGATGTCACTGATTATGCCAGTGCGTTAGGCAGTGTGGATGGGGTGTATCCTTCCAAGCACAAGGGACGCGGTATTTACAAGACAGATCAAGTGTATGAATTCCAAATTGCTCATATTAATAGAGAATCGAATGAGATATGGGACCAAATCCGCAAGTATTGTCACAATTATGCCAATGCTTGGAACAAGCCAGCGGCAGCTAAGATCCCAATCCTGCCAGATCGCGTTGACTTGGATTATCTCGCCGAGCACTGGGACTCTTCGCATACAGAGGGCATCCCTGTTGGAGTGGACAAGCAACAATTATCGGTAGCCACATATCCATTTGCGCAGCGCTATATTCAATTTGTGCTATCTCAAAACAACGACCAGACAAGCTTCTTGCAAGAATTGACCGAGGTAATTGCTGAACAGAATGTTCACGTTACGTTAGTTGATCCCGAAGGTCGATTACATGCCGTTCAACGAGACAATTGCACTTACTATGCGGAAGCTGATCTAGAGCATGTGGTGAACGAATTGTTCGCCTTGCTTGTTGAACGCAATAACAGTTATAAGGATGCGAAGACAGCAGGCCAACCGCTTCCACAATTCGATACGCGCTATGTCATTGTCGATTCCTTCTCGGCCTTGCTGACCAAGCTGCCGGACGATTCGCGAGATAAATTGAAGGTTCTATTGGAAAAAGGCGAAGCCCACTATCATGTGCATATTGTATGCAGCGACAGCGTAAACAACCTGTCTAGTTATGCGCTGGACACTTGGTTCACCTCCCATGTGTCCATGCAAGACGGCATCTGGACAGGCAGCGGAATCAGTGATCAATATCAGATGAAGCTGGCTAAGGTGACATCCGACCTGTATCAAGATATCGGCGAGCAATTCGGATACATTGTGTCCAAAGGCAAGGTTAGACTGATCAAACTGTTGTCATCACATGCAGCATGGGAGGTAGAGCCGGTTGGATAACATTCTGGTTGAAATGTACTTGCCGGCCATTCGCCGCTACTACGATATCTATATTCCGCTTCATCTTAAACTGCATGAGGTCGAACCGTTGATACAATCCGCATTCTCGGAATTGTCAGACGGGTACTATGCTCCTTCGAAGGACATGGTGCTGTATGATCGCGCAACAGATCAAGTGTTGGATATTAACATGTCAGCTATGGAACTAGGCTTGTGCAACGGTTCCAGACTGATGTTAATATAATAAATTTCAAGGAGAGGTGTATGTGGCATGAAGAGAACAATCATGGTGGACCCGCAACGATTGTTGAACACTTCAGGAAGAATCGATGAGAAGGTGAATGAATACAGACAGCTATATGGGAAGTTGTACACAGAAGTAGAGAGGCTGTCGTCAGCTTGGCAAGGGAAGGATAATCAAGCATTCACACAGCGTATCAAAGAATTTGAAGAAGATTTTAGAGTGATGGCTAGTATGATGGAGGAATATGGTGGATTCTTGAATAAGAGCTCTATGAAATACAGCGAAGTACAGCAAAGTCGATATGACGTAGCGAGAGGTTTGCGTAGTTAAACAACGAGTTAAATAATAAATTTAGGAGGCGTTACTATGTCTATGGATAATATCAACATTTCGTTCGACCAAGTTTCTGCTACAGCGCAGTCCATTGATACTTTGAACCAAAGTTTAACATCCAAGCTTAACGAAATGAAGCAAGAAATCAATAATTTGCAGTCATCTTGGGATAGTGCTGCAGGGGATACGCTGCAAATGAAAATTAACAATTATGCAACCAGATTTGAAGAATACAAGGTGGTCATTCAGGAATATGTAACTTTCTTGAATGATACCGTTACAGCATATTCTAGTGCTGAATCGGGTTTGAACCAGTATGTGAGCGACTTCAAGTAAAATTATATCATTGCTCTTCTCGGGGCATGTAGTAGGTCCCGAGAAGAGACATTTATTTCCTGTTGAAGGAGTGAGTGTGATGGGGATCAGTGTATATCAGGCGCAATCCCAGCAAAGTCGATTGAATGGGATGGCAACAGATATTAGGAATGTAGGCTCAGGGTTATCGCTGTTAGAGCATCAGCTTAATCAGTATTATCGATCCAGTGAAACCGCTACATTACAAATAGTGATTCAACAAATCGCTCGTGAATTAGGTGCTTTAGCATATGATTTAGAGCGAATTGGAGACGATATTGTGGACGCAGCAGAGGATATCAAGAGAGAAGAAGAGGCTCGCGCCCGTGCGGCAGCTGCCGCCGCAGCTCGAGCAGCAGCAGCCCGTGCGGCAGCTGCATCTCAACAAATGAGATAACCACAATCATCTATGACTTGGCGACGAGATCAACTTACATCAGAGGAAGTGAGATGCTGTGACTATCATTCGTATTGATATAAACCAAGTTCTGAACATGAATCAGATCAAACAACGGGATACCGACAAATTAAAGATAGTGCAGAGTGATCTTAGTCGGTTGAATTATCAAGTCGATCATAAAATTAGTGCGCGTAACAACATTGCAAGTAATCTGAATCGGGCAAGCATTCGCTTAGATGAACTGAACAATCGTATTCATAGACTCCACACATTTATTGATCAATCCATGGAAATGTACTGGCGCAATGAGGAGAAGTTAACTCGCGAGGCAGAGCAGGTCATAAACAATACTCAGAGTGGGTCTCAGAGGGCGTTTTGGGACATTGTTAAGAATCTTATTCCATCGACACTGCCAATCGTTAACAAATTATTGAACAGTAAGATGTTCAGGTTAATGGATATGTCAATGAATTTAAGGTTTAGAATGATAAAGAAAGATGGTATGCAATATATTAAAGTTCAACGACCACCCAATAAATACCAAGCTGGAGATTTACGAGATATACTAGCTAAATATATGGGCGGTAATAAATGGTCATGGTCCTATGTTAACAAACTAATAAATGATGGAATTCCAGTTTATAATATTGAGAAAAACTCTCTCATCAATAAATATACGGGCAGATTGAGTCATACTAGTTTCGATGAATTTAATCAGTTTATAAAGGATATCCCCAAAAAAGCATCTGTGAAAGTTTGGGAATCTACAAAGAGTGGCTTTGTTGAGGGGATCAATTTATGGAAGGATTTTGATTGGAGAAATTCATCTGACTTAACAAAGTTCGGGAAATCATTCGGGATTGCAGGTACTGTCTTAGGGGTTGTTGGTAATGTGGAAGATGCTTTCTTTAATCCAAATACGGAGGACGCTACTACTGGGGAAAAAGTGAAGACGTTTCTTGTAAATACATCTGTTGATGTGGGTATAGGGGGAGCATCTGTAGCAGTGGGTGCAACTGTGGGGTCATTCTTTGTTCCACCTGTTGGTACTGTAGTTGGTGCAGGTGTAGGACTTACAGTGAACACAATAGTCAATGTGAATATGATAGGAGATCCCAAAACCTCTATAGCGAAATATACAAAGCAAAAGGCGAATGAGGCAGTCGACGCTGTTGTAGACTTCAGCAAAGACACCGTGGATACGGTCAAAGGGAAAGTGAATGAATTAGGCAATGCAGTAAGTGAGAAAACTAAAAATATAGCAAATAACATAGGCAATAAACTTAGTGTGATTTTTTAAATGGGTAAGTAAATTAATGTGGAAAACACCTGGAATCGTACTGGTAAGGAGATGATGACCCTGAAGAAATTGAATGAGGATGATGTTCAAGAGTTGGTGGAATCAACCTCTGTTAGATTAGATTCGGGAAATACAAGTAAGTGGTTTTGGTCAACAATTATTGCAGAAGTATGTTTCCTAGCTCCGGCTACATTCGTTTTGAAGCACAGTTCGCAGATTACTCCTGAGCATATTATTACTAACATAGTCGAGGTTGGCTGGATGTGGGTGATCATTCATTTTATTCTAGCGGTTATATTTTCGTTCAAAAAAATTGCATATGGCTATCAACATTGGCAATTCATTGTACTTTGTGTTGTTGCATTGATATTTTCCAATATTGTGTATGTGCCTATCTTTTCTTTTTTAGCTGATCGAGAAATATCGGGATTGTCGTTATATGCAAGTCTGCTGATTGTGGCAGGTGGATGGATCTATCTTCTGATAGTCTCTATTATCCAACTCAGAATGCTTCGAAGCGGACATTATCGCGACGGTGGATATCTTCATATGAAACATTTGAAATATTTGATTTTCATACCGCTTGGTTATGGTTTGCTCATGTTGGCAATAGCCGTTTGGTTCGATCCGTCGATGATGGCAGAGATGATTCTTCCTTTTTTGTTTTGTTTTATTGTGAGTTACGCGATATCTCTGGCTTGGCCAGAGTTTCTCTTGTTAACAATTATTAAGTGGAAATTTGAGAGTGCGAGACTAGATGAAAAAGGTATGCCATTCAATAGTTCTTCTTAGGAGGATATACGCAATGAAAATTAAAAGAGGCCCGCTCGTCTTTCATAACGTAATAAGCGCACAAATCACATGCGGTGTCAAGGAATGGATGCAACATGCACAAGAATTCCGCAATGCGATTCTGACGAACGGGTTGTATGGCACCGGTCCTGTCTTCTATCAGGTGTCTCCAATAGAAGGGAATGAACGGGAGGCGCAGTTCAGCTTCTACTTGCCTGTGAATCAGAAGGTAGAGATGGAAGTGAACGATACCTTTTCTTTTATTGAAGAATGGCGAATGGATGATGGTCTGATGCTGCGTCATGCGGATTTGGACGAGGATCTGGATGATACGTATACGATTTTGCATACTTGTGCACACAACTATGAACTACAACTGGAAGAACCGTTCTACCATATTTATCTGGACGTCTATGGGGAAGGCATTGTAGATGTATTCGCACCTATCGTAGCTGAGGAAGGAATGGGAGCAGGCCATGATCAATCCTCATGATTCCATTCGATGCATGAATGTATTGTCGCGCATGTATCAGTTTCATTATCTGGATATGTCCGATGTCATGAAGGATTTCATTGAAGATGCTACACAGCTAGGTACATATAGAGGACCTATGTTTTACGCTTTGCACAATATTCCCCAAGACGAAGTTATGCTGGGAGAATTCTTCCTGCCATTGGAAGAGCCAGTAGCGGATGCTGGGGATGAGCTGACCTTTCACAGCTATTATAGTATTGAAAATTTGCTTGGAATCTCAATATTGGGGCAGTTTGAAACGAATACAGAAGTAGCCTATCGATTGTTGATTGATTACATGACAGAGCATAATCTACGGCAGAATACGCCGTTTTATCATATTTTCAATGTGGATGATACGATGCAGCAGGTTTCGATTAAAGTCGGGGGAACGGCAGAACAACGCAGCATTGAGGATGTATGGAAGTAACATGGTTGTAATTGTCACAAGTCACAGCAAGTGAGAAAGGGGTGAACGGATGCTGAATCCTGGTGATCGTATTGGGGAGCGTTACCAAGTGAAGGGGTTGCTTGCGCAAGGCGGGATGAGTCAGGTGTACTTGGTGCACGATCTGAAATTGAACGGCAAAGTCTGGGTGCTGAAGGAGATCGAGCATACCGGTCAGGGCGCGGCATTTGTTGAGGAGGCGAAGCTGCTTACCAGTTTGTCTCACCCATACATACCGAACATCACAGATTACTTCGAAGTAAGCAAGGAAGGTCTATGTTACCTCGTCATGGAGTATATCGACGGTGTGACGTTGCAGACACGATTTGAACAAGCGTCCAGTAAGTTGCGTGAGCAAGACATATTGAAATATTTGATTCAGCTTTGCGAAGTTTTGCAATATTTGCACGGCCGTGAACAACCTGTCGTGTTTCGCGATCTGAAGCCTTCGAATATTATGGTAGACGCTTATGACAATATACGCTTGATCGATTTTGGCATTGCACGCAGCTTTGAGGCAGGGAAACTAACAGATACGGTACAGATGGGCACGGTTGCTTTCGCAGCACCTGAGCAGTTCGAAGCAGTGCAAACTGATCCGCGTACAGACATTTATGCTGTTGGCGCCATTATGTACTACTTGCTGTCAGGGGGGAAGTATTATTACGCTTCCGCGGCACGTAAGGATGTATTGACTCATATGCCTTCGACGTGGGTGTCGCTGATGAATAGACTATTAGCCGCTGATCCTGTGGATCGTTATCAACGCGTGGAGGAAGTCTTGGCTGCGCTCAAGCAGATACAAGCAGGCGGAGAGAAGCGACAGCACACACAGCTTCAATCTCTGAAGCAGACGAGCCATCTCGGGAATCAGTCACCGATAGATCGCACTGTCGTACTGCGCCCCGGGCCTGCTCATCGTACCCATCCCGATGGAACGGCGCGGATATTTCCTGGCGCGGCACCTGTGCAATCGGCTCCGTATACGAAGCAAGCGACCCAATCGAATCCTGCTCTTATCATATATTTACTCGATGTGAGCGGCTCTATGACGATGCAGCTAAGAAATCAGACTCGATTGGATCTGGTCACGGAATCGCTCTATGCTGCATTGAAGCAGATGGTCTTTCGCTCCACTAAGGGCAGTCGCATCTCCCCGCGGTACCGCATCTCTATTATGACCTACAGTGATCAGGTAGAAGATGTGACGAAGGGTATTCAGCCTATCGATGTATGGATGAGTTCGGGGAACTTGCCTGTATTGAAGACTTATCGGTTTACCGATGCGGCTAAGGCTTTTGCAGAAGCGGAGAGATTGCTTCAGGCGGAATTGCCTGCTATGCAGGATTCACCTGCTCCGCTAGTCTGTCATATGACTGACGGCGCTTATACCGGAGATGATCCGTTGCCTATCGCGCGCAGAATTATGGAGTTGTCTGTAAAGGATGGTCCGGTACTCATTGAGAATATATTTATCTCTGACGATGTGCTAGAAGATGAAGTTACGAATCCGAAGCGATGGCCAGGTGTGCTGGACGATACTGTGTTTCGCGATGAGTATGGAGCGAAGCTAAGGGAGATGTCTTCTATCATTCCCGACAGCTATCGTCAGATGATGCGCGAGGCCCATTATCATCTGGATGAAGGGGCATATATGATGTTCCCCGGTGCGAATCCTGAACTTGTATCGCTAGGCTTCCAGATGTCAGCGGCGACACCAATTCGATGATGGCGGAGAAGCTGGTGCAGCTCGTGCAATCGTCAGATACACCGTTTCAAGTCTATCGGCGTGCGAAGTGGCAATACAGCTATGGCTACTCGAGATCAGCGGAATCCAGTATGTCGGATGACATCGGGCAGGATTATATGACGCTCTATGAAGATGAGGAGTCACTGTCCTTCGTTCTTTGTGACGGGGTGAGCATGTCGTATTTCGGGCATATTGCAGCCAAGTTTGCAGGTGACCGAATACTGAGGTGGCTGAGAGAGGGAAGTCATGATGCAGAGCAAGACATGCTTGCATCCCATCTCACGCAATACTTGGCAGCATGCACTCAGGAAGCAGGTACATTGCTGGAGAGACATATTATTCCGGATCATATTCAAGGGATGCTTCGGGAAGTGTTGGCAGATAAGAAGGAACAGGGCAGCAGCACGATGTTTGCTTGTGGTCGCATCGATCGTCCTGGAGAGCTGTATCCCTACGGACGGCTGTTATTATGCTGGATGGGAGATATCCGCATCCGAATCTGGTCAGGTCAAGTCGAACACACGATCCAATTAGGTGATCGATTCCATACGCGTGAGCAGTGGAACAGTGCAAGGGGACCGGTCAGCGGCAGCCCCCATCTGACAGCTCAACCGCTGCTAGGTGATGAGGCAGTAGATTCTCTAGTGATCTATACGGATGGCTTAAAGGTGCTCGATCGCATGAATAGCATTTCAGATAGGTCGTTGGCTGATTCGCTAGAAGCGCAATCCAGTGATCCGGCAAGCGATGATATGACTTGCTTGCGAGTTAGCTGGAAGTGGGACGAGCCTCTCGTCGAATAGAAAGGGGGATAGAAGGATGGCATTTCAACCAGATGTGAAGAAGAAGCTTGTACTTGATGGCAAGCCGTATTCGATTGGTGAGCATCCGCAAGTACCCGGGGTTCCATATGGACAAGAAGGCAGACAAGGAACCGTCTACATGCTGGATACAGACAATGGCAAGGGCAAGAAGGCGCTGAAAGTATTTCGATCTAGATTTGTAGATCCTTCGCTCGTACATGAGACAGAACAGATTGTGAAGTTTGCAGGGATGACAGGCTTGGCTGCAAGTCAGCGTTCTGTGCTATCGCCGCGGAATCATCCCGAGCTTCTTGCGCAGGAGCCCGATTTACTGTATGGCGTAGTCATGCCTTGGATTGATGGCCCTACGTGGATGGATATTATGTTGAATGCATCCAGATTAACGCGAAGACAAAGTTATACAGCTGCATATACCCTGACGGAAATATTGCTAACGATGGAACAACGCGGGATTGCTCATTGTGATTTGTCTGGACCGAATGTGATGCTTCCCCTGTTGAATGCTCAGAAGAAAAGCGTTCACGCCAAGGATTATGTGCAGCTGATCGATCTTGAGCAGATGTATGCCAGTCATTTCGAGCAGCCCTCCCATATGCCAGGCGGTTCCCCAGGCTATAGTCCGCAATATGCTGCTCATACGAACACGTGGCATGGTCAGGCTGACCGTTTCGCCGGAGCCATCCTCATTATGGAGATGCTAGGGAGCTGCACTGACGCATTCTTCAAGCATGCATGGGGGGAAAGTTATTTCGATCCTGATGAGATGCAGCGTTACGGTGAACGAGTTGACCTGCTAAGTGAAGCCATACGTCCAGTCTGGGGAGATGAATTAGCAGAACTGTTCGCCCGCGCATGGACAAGTGAGGAGATTGCGCAATGTCCGGCATTCGGTGAATGGATGATGGCATTATCCAAGATCGACACGTCAGACTTAGCAGAAGGCAGCAACCTGACGAGTGACCTGTCAGCTACGGCCAATCTAACCTCCCCTGCATCGAATGCGGGTGCGACAGCAGTGAAGTCACAGCAACAGACTGCAGCAGCTTCAGAGACAGCAAGCGATATACAAGCAGTCTTGCGCAAAGCGCGTAAGCATGAGGGGAAGGGGAATTGGAAGCGTGCACTAAGCTTGTATCAATCCGCTTATGCGCAACAACCGCATGCCAGCGTGGCCAAAGAAATAGAGATTGCGATAGAGCATGCCGAGCACGAGATGAAGAAGCAACAGAGGGAGAAGCTGTCTGTTGTACCCAAGCTGATAATGGGACAGCTCCGCAAGTATTTCATCATCGTACTTGTAATAGGTGTGTTAGGAGCTGGCGGCTTCTACGGATACAAGTATGTGAAGAACATGATGAACAAGCCTGACAAGCAGACTGAAGCGAGGACTAATGCCGAAATCATGGAGCTGAAGGAGCAGTTAGCACAGCGAGACAAGGACATCGAACAGTTGAAGAAACAGCTGGAGGAACAGAGCAAGCCCTACGAGCAGAAAAGATTCGATCTCATCGGTCAGTTGAGCACAGATTACGAAGAAATCCGCAAAATTGCTACCGAGCATTCGGATGAAACAGAGCATGTGGAACGATTGACCTATGAAGCTGCTGGACAGTATTTGCAGAACTTGTATAATTTTTTGCAAACGACTTATTCACTTGACGCTTATACGATGGAGCAGCTGCACATCGTTGAAGGGTACTACTACCCGTTTCAATATAATCATGAGCGTAATGCCCAATTGAACTTGCAGTTTTTCGAGAGTTACCAAGACAAGTTCGACCCAAACTATACGATGGAAGGTGACAGCCCATGAGTAAGCTACTGCGAAGTATGATCTGTATGCTGCTGTGTGTCAGTGTATGCTATGGTATGTATTCCCCACATGAGAGTGAAGCGAGCGGGATTGAAATTGAACCGAACAATACGAAGAATCAAGCCCATTGGATTGATTCTGGAGAACTATTCGAAGGCTTCTTCAATCAAGCTGACGATGAGGATTTCTATACATTCGCTACGCACAAGACGGGTGATATCCGAATTGTTGTTCAGACTGAGAACAGTAATTATATTGCTAAGCTAACTGATTTTCAAGGGAACAGTCTGGCTACTCGAAGCGCAGATGACACCGATATTGTCATTCAGCTGGAAGACAGACAGTCGGGCATCTATTACCTCTCTCTTGCCAATAACGATGAGAACACCTGGGGAGAGTATACATTGCAAATCTACTATGCCGACGAAGTTGGACCGGTTCACAACCAAGACTTCGAACCGAATGATACGCTGGATAATGCATACTTGATTGAATCAACCAAACCGTATGACGCACATTTCGAACATGTGAATGATATGGATTATTACCGATTTCAGACACGCTTGGATGGTGATATTCGTGTATCCGTTGAGTCGATGTATACGCAATACACGGTCTATCTGGCAGATGAGAGAGGGAAGACGATTACATCCAAATCATCGGAAGGCGATACGACCTTGTTGGCTGAAAGGCAGCCGAAAGGGATCTACTATGTGTATTTCACTATTCGTGATAAGCAATATGAAGGAAGTCCGTACACCTTCGAAGTGTTGTACCCGACCACTCGATTCAGCCATGATCAGACAACGCTGGAGCCGAATGATACCAAGGAATTTGCCTACCCTATTAAATCAGGTCAATTCTATAACGCTGTACTTGAACATAGGAATGACTTTGATTATTATGAGATTGAACTGGAACGAGATGGCGATATTTATGTCATTGTGAGCGCAGGTCATACTAGATTCAATGTCTATTTGCTAGATGAGAGAGGCAGAACGGTTACGAATACGTCTGCACAGGATGATGCCAAGATTCATGCTGTTCGTCAGGCCAAAGGCAAGTATTATGTGTATGTGACACCGAATGAAGAAGTTACGAATGACGTGTACGATATTCAAGTGACGTATCCGGTGAACGGCGTGGTTCACGACAGCAATAACTTGGAATCCAATAATATTAAGGAAGCCGCCTATTATGTTCAACCGGATCAACTCTATCATGCAGCGTTCGAAAGCATACATGATGTAGAGTGGTATAGCCTGTCATTAGAATCAGGTCCGATTGTATTCACGGGCACTGTAGATAACAGGGATTACGCCAACGTTGTGCTGCATGATCGATACGGCAATAGTTTGCGCAGCGCGAGTTTTCATGATGGACATGATGTTAATTTCGATATTAAGGACGCAGGATTGTATTTTCTCAAGCTGAACACGACGACAAGAGCTAAGAGTTATTCATTCAAGGTGCAATACAAGCAGGGGATTCAAATTTATATTAATGGGGATTACTTCATGAGCAATCAACCCGCTGTTATGGAAGGAGGGACGGTCATGGTTCCCCTTCGGGATATATTCGAGGTATTGGGAGCTGAAGTGGAATGGAATCAGGAAGTACAAAGCGTTCGAGCGAAAAGAGGAACCCACGAAATCAGCTTGAACATCGGCTCCACATCAGCTTATAAGAATGGAACTTCGGTACAATTGAGCGTTCCTGCCCAAATCATAGGCACAAGCACGATGGTGCCGCTGCGATTTGTTAGTGAAGCGCTAGGTGCTGAGGTGGAGTGGGAACCGGAAACTAAGCAAGTGCTGATTGATGCGTCATGAGCATCAAGCCCGCATGTTCACGCTGGCGAATAACGCGATAGGATGATGACAAAGAGCTGTCTCAAAGTTATGTATGACTTGTGAGACGGCTCTCTGTGTTCAAGAGGAAATTGTATTGCTAGTTGAACTGTCTACCCTATTTCATACGGTGTTCCTCGGTATATTACTTTATGGCTTAGTCCGAAGTGTGAGAGGAAGTAAGTAAACATAACAACCTACATAAAGGAGTCCAAGCTTTCCGAATGGGAAACCCAATTTCATTGGCGGCGATGCTAATCTCTGTTGCGATGATGTGTGTGTTTTTGTTGTATGTTGCTTTGTTTCCAGGGGAGCGGCGCGTGCGTTTTTTTGCATGGGTAATGGTATGTCGGGTGCTATACGCATGCAGTGTGATGCTGGAATTAGGGAGCGAATCGTTGGATGCCAAGCTATGGTTCCGCAATATGGAACGAACGGCGCTGGTGTTCCACGTGCCATTCATGGTGTTGTTCGTCATCGACTTGTACGGTAAGGACAAGCTGTTGAGCGGGTTGAAGCGAGCCATCCTGTTTCTTGTATTCATCGGCTGGTCTGCGTTCATCTGGACGGATTCCTGGCACGGGCAGTTTCGCGTATCAGCCCAGTTGCAGGACGGTCACTTGGAAACGGTACGATCCATGTATGCCGGTATCTTCAGTCTGTTTTGCTACGTTATTCTAGTGATCTGCCTCTTCTTCCTCATTCGCTATATTCGCAGTGCCCATTCAACGATTCGCCGATTGGGAGGGTGGCTGCTGCTGTTCGGCTCTGTTCCATTGATGATGGAAGTGCTGCAATCCGTATGGCCGGGTCTGTCGCCGTGGCTGCTGCCGCTTAGCGTGTATACAGGATTTCTAGGCATGAGTATGTTGTGGATTGTGTTTAAGTACAAGCTGTTCTCGATCGTTCCGCTTGCCCGCAACAGGGTGGTCGATTCTATGCAGGAAGGCATGCTGATTGTGAATCACAAAGGAAAGGTGATTGACTGCAATGCGTACACAGCCGGATTGTTTGGCGATAAAGCTAGCAGAGAGTTCGTTGGCAGTGACATCACCCCCTTGCTGTCTTCTTGGTCAGAGTGGCTCGAGCTGTGTGAGCGGATGGAGGAGGGGCAGATCGAGGTAGAGATAGAGAGGAAAGGAACGTGCTATACGTATTCGGTTAGGGTATATCCGCTATTAACTGAACGCAAGCGCAAGCAGGGGACAGTCTCGATTCTGTTCGATATGACAGAGAGCCGTAGACGGCTTGAACAGATTGCTCAGATGAACCGCATGAAGGATCGCTTCGTTGCTGCTGTCTCGCATGATATTCGCGACCCGCTCGCTATCCAGATGAGCTTGATATCGCTCATGCAGGAGGATGCTTCTGAATGGAATGATCGTAAGCAAGTGATGCTGGAATCATTGAGTGAGCAGATGCATC
This sequence comes from uncultured Paenibacillaceae bacterium, assembly GCA_913056365.1. GTDB lineage: Bacteria > Bacillota > Bacilli > Paenibacillales > K13 > Xylanibacillus. The sequence continues at coordinate 250,243 of CAJXLT010000001.1, forward strand.
GTTCCTTCGAAATGGTCGACAATTTGCTAGATTGGTTTCGCAGTCAGCAGGAAGGCATACGATTGCATCCGTGCAATGTATTATTGAAAGAGGTCATAGACAATGCGAGCGCGCAGCTCCAATGGAGGGGAATGGCTAAGCAGATTACTATTCAAGTATTCGTCGATGAATCCCTTGTGGTGTATGCAGACAGGGAAGCGTTGGCCCTTATTGTGCGCAATCTGTTATCCAATGCGATCAAGTTCTCCTATGTAGGCGGACATGTGTTCATAGAGGCAAGGGAAGCCGAGGGGGATGTGCAGGTAACTGTGCGAGACAACGGCATAGGATTAAGCGCTTTACAACTTCAACAATTGTTCGATGACCATATATTTCATGCTGGAACAGGGACGGAAGGGGAGAAGGGGACGGGAATCGGATTGTTGCTTTGCCGTCAATTCGTACGGTTGAATGGCGGTCGGATATGGGCAGATAGTTCGCTAGGTCAAGGAAGTGCTTTTCACTTTACGTTGCTTAAGGGGGATATTGATGCAGGTTGTGATGATAGACGATGAGCCAGCGATGCTGCTTATTATGGAACAGATGCTGGCTCAACTGCAGGGCGTGAAGGTTGCAGGCAGTTTTCTGGATGCCGATTCAGCGTTCACCTATGTGGAGCGGGAACATGTCGATATGGCTTTCATTGATATTACACTCAAGGATGACGACGGTCTTGTATTAGCGAAGCGCATGCGGCAAGTGTTGCCTGATCTCGATATCGTATTCGTAACATCGCATAAGGCATTCGCTCTGGAAGCCTACCAGACTTATCCGCTAGACTATATTGTCAAGCCTATAACATTGTCACGCTTGGAACAGACAGTTGCTCGGTCTATACGTCGATCCGCTGCGAATAACCATCAGCAGCACAATAGGCTGCACATTCAGCTGTTAGGTGCGTTAGAGGTTAGCAGCAATCAAGAAGGTGCGATCCGCTGGATTTCACAGAAAAGTCAAGAGTTGTGTGCCTGCTTATTGCTGCAAGAGGGCAGAAGTATATCCAAAAGCCGATTAATCGAAGAAGTCTTCGCCCATATGCCGCTGAAGAATGCAGAGACTTATCTGTATACGGCTGTATACCAGCTTCGCAAAGCATTGGCAGCGCTTGGCTTCGCGTCCATCGTTCAATCCGGTCACGAACAGTATCGCTTAGATCTGGCTCCTATTGACGCAGATTTCCTCGTATTCGAGCAGAAGCTTCGACAAATTGGCACTATCGATGAAGCGAATATTGCAGCAGCGATTGAGCTGGAACGCACATATACTGGCGATTTGTTAGGAGAAATGTCCTATGTATGGGCAATGCCGGCACGGGAGCGATTGGGCAATCTGTATGAGCAGTTTGCGAAGCGGCTGATACGCTGGCTGTTGGATCATCGCAGAGGAGAGGAGGCGGCACTCATTGCCAAGCGTCTAGTGTTGCGCAATGAATTGGATGAGGAAGCGAACGGTTTATTACTGGAAGCTTATGCGGTGAAGCAGGATCGTGCCGCCTTACAGAACCATTTTGTACAATTTTCCGCTCTGCTGCATCATGAGCTTGGCGTGGCGCCAGCAGAGAAGATTGTACACTTATTCGAGCGGATTCGATAATGATTTCAGATCGGTTTCAGATTCCTGCCCTACACTTGGAGTTGCAAGTCACACCTATACCCAAGGAGGAATTTGATAAGATGGCGACACAAGAACTATTCTCATTCTCTGATCTGCCGAACGTGAATTCAAGTCCGGACCAAGTACGCAAGAAGTTCAAGGATCACTATGGCAAAAATCCTGACGGCATCTGCGTGAACAGCGAAACCTATTATGATGCAGTGAAGCCTGCCATCACGGAGCAATACGGACACCCGTGCTACAAGGTGTTAGGCGAATTCGAGTATCAAGATGACGGACAGAGCCAGCCGCAAGAAGCGGTGCTTGGCACGAATTATGCATACAATCATAGTGATGAAGAAGCGACGATATCGCTGACAGTCAATGCGAACTGGTCGGAAGAAACGTCTTGGACATCTTCAGTGTCAGCAGGCTTAACGATTGAGGCCGGCATTCAAATTGAAGGCGTATTCAGCACAGGTGTTAGCTTCACGGAAACGATCACGGTCGGGAAGACGCAATCCCAAACTGTGGGCAAAGGCGCTTCCTCTACGGTGTCCGTTACGGTACCACCGCGCAGCAAGAAGCAAGTATCGATGACGGGTACGTTGATTAAGTCGAAGGTGAAGTTCGAAGCACCTGTTGCCGTACAAGGCTCGTTCGGAGCGAACTTCCCGGACAAGGTTGACGGTCACTACTACTGGTTCCTGAATGCGAATCAAGTATTGGACAACTATGGCGGTACGATTCGCGGCGAGATCGAGAACGCTTCGATCTTCAATGTGCAGACAGTGGTCGGTCCGTCAGAATCGATCTAAGCGTCGTTCACACTCTTGCCTCAATAGTCATGCTATGACTGTTGGGGCAGCTTTTTGCGTAGAGAATCAGAGTGGCGTGTCTACGGGATTGTTATTTATCCCTGATCTGCAAAATTCCTAAATATTCGCGCCAAGGACCGACATCCTCCTGATAGCGCATCGCCATTACCCGCATAATCTGTGCAAGGTGAGTCAGGTCGTGCACGACCCAAGTGGCGAGCAGCTGTTTAACTGTCACGGTCCCGAATGCGGGATGCTTCCCTTCTCGTTCCAAGAGTTCTGTAGAAGAGATATGTGCCTTGAGTTTAGCGATGTTCGCTGTTCGAAGCGTGAGGAAGGATTGCAGGCTTTGACCGAGATTGACTGACTTCTCTTGATGGAGGTGGGCAAAGCGGTCAAAGGGCGGGAGCGGATGTGGCTCATCCTTCTCTAACATCTTCTCTAGTCGCGGCATCCAATTGTGCTTCTCTCCTTCTACAAGATGCTCGATCACCTCCAATACATTCCATGTCTCTTCACCCTCGTTGCACAGCAGCCAGCCGTCCGACAGACCCGTTAAGAATGCTGTCAGTGTGTGCGGGGTGCGTTCCAACAGCTCAATCGACTCTTGCAAAGTAAAGTTCATGCTACCTCCCCCCAACTACATCATAGAGCACCCGGACGATGATATCTTGCTTGTAATTACCGAAGTGCTTTCCGTAAATTGTCAGTCCTCCTGCATCTCCCTCATCCTCAACTGTCAGCCGAAACTTGATGTCAGCGGCGTGAGAAAGCTTCAATTGATCAATCGTCACATCAGATATACGGAAGCCATCGATGAAGGCTCCTTCCTTGTTCACACGGAGTAGCTTGTTCATGCCGTATTGATTCAGATAGAGCGGCCACCAGCCAGGATTACAATTCCCCTTCACACCGCCGAAGTCGCCTGGTGAAGTCCAAGTTCCTAGCTCTACACCATTGATAGCAAAGGCGATATCCGACGGCCAGTTATTGTTATAGCTTGGCGCTTCTGAACCTAATTCCATAATAAACTGCAGCTCGCTGAATTGCTGGTTCGACTTCAAGTAGTTGGGAATGCGGTACTCCAGATAACCCTTGCCTAGCCAGATAATGCTGGCATGAATATGCTGCGGGTCGGCGAAGTAACGGGGATTGTCAAATTCTCCGATGATCGCGTCTTTCGTTGCTAGTCCGCAAGTAGGCTCCGCTTCATAATCGCAATAGTGCCCCACCTTTATTTCGTATTCATACAGATTTTCGACTTCTTTGCCCTTCAGGTCCACTGTCAGCAGGTCTTCGTGCAGATAGCAGATTTTTTGGATACCGTGCTTGCCAACGGCGGTCGTAATATCGATCAAGCCGCTCTCTTCCAGCTTCTTAATATGCATCGTTACCGCACCATTCGTAAGGTTCAGCTTCTCTGCAAGCTCGTTCAAGTTCAAGCTGTCATGCTTCGTCAGCAGCTCGAGTATCGTAATTCGGATATCAGAGCTGAGCGCCTTGAAGATCGGAAGTCCTTGCCGGAGTTCTTGAATGTGTATCAATCCGAATCCTTCCCTTCCACAGATTAGTTTAGATAATTATAAAATAAAGGGGCAGAAATGAAAAGCAGAATATAGGTAAAAATAAGCTCATGCATGTTTCACAGTGACTCTTAGTGGTCGGTAAGTTGCGGGGGAGGTGAAAGATGCAAATGTGCAGGCATTCGTATGAAACATAGCGCCAAATCAGCCAAAGCCTTCAGTTATACATCCTTTCAACGCTAAAGGTACCCAATACGTACATTTCCGTGATTGAAAGCTGCACATTCGCTGGAATTTCGAGAAACTGCCTCATCAGAGCCGTCGAAGCCTGCACGTTCGCAGGAATTCTAGCACATGAGTATGAACGACGACACGATTGTATGTTGCACATAACCACGAACGACGGCACGAATGGTCCTTGCACGTAACGATGAACAACAGCACTTTGGTCCTTGCACGTAACCATGAACGAAGACATGACCGCGCGATGCATGAGCGTGCACAATATAGCGCACCCATTCGAAGCAATAATGGGTTGACAACGACGACGTAGAAAATTAATATATTTATATAAATTAATTTAGATATATATAAACTAAAGGAGGACAAGCTTAACATGGCTGACCAACTGCAAGCAAAGATGATCGTAGACAAGGACTTTACGATTGCGGATATCGACGAGCGCATATATGGCTCCTTCATCGAGCATCTGGGAAGAGCTGTATACGGCGGATTGTATGAACCCGATCACCCGCAGGCTGATGAACAGGGGTTCCGGAAGGATGTTATCGACCTGGTGCGCCAGCTGCAAGTGCCAATTATCCGCTATCCGGGCGGGAATATGGTATCCGGCTACAACTGGGAGGATGGTGTAGGACCGAAATCTGAACGACCTAGACGATTGGAATTGGCATGGAGAACGATTGAGACGAATGAAGTCGGTACGAATGAATTCGTTGATTGGGCACGCAAGGTCAATGCAGAGGTCATGATGGCTGTGAACCTCGGGACGCGGGGCATCGATGAAGCGAGGAATCTCGTAGAATATTGCAACCATCCAGGAGGTACTTATTACAGCGATCTTAGACAGAAGCATGGATACAAGGAACCGCATCGGATCAAGACATGGTGTCTGGGCAATGAGATGGACGGACCTTGGCAGATCGGGCACAAAACTGCCGAAGAATACGGCCGTCTGGCGTTGGAAACTGGTAAGGCGATGAAGTGGGTGGACCCGACGATTGAGCTCGTAGCTTGTGGCAGCTCGCACTCTTCGATGCCTACATTCCCGCAATGGGAGGCTACCGTTCTCGAGCATACGTATGAGGCGGCCGACTATATTTCGTTGCATCAATATTTCGGTAACCGCAACAATGATTCTGCGAGCTATTTGGCCAGTACGATGAAGATGGACCATTTTATCCAGACCGTTATTGCGACATGCGACTATATTAAGGCGAAGACACGAAGCAAGAAGACGATGAACCTTAGCTTCGATGAATGGAACGTATGGTTCCACTCGAACGATGCGGACGCGAAGATCGAGCCGTGGTCCATTGCTCCTCCGCAATTGGAGGATGTGTATAACTTCGAGGACGCCCTGCTTGTAGGCAGCATTCTGATTACGATGCTGAAGCACTCGGATCGGGTTAGAATGGCTTGTATGGCCCAGCTCGTCAATGTTATTGCGCCGATTATGACAGACAATGGCGGCAAGTCATGGAAGCAGACGATCTATTACCCTTACCTTCATGTATCCTTGCATGGACGAGGTACTGCGCTTCAGCCAGTCGTGTCTTCACCGAAGTATGATGCGAAGGAATTCACAGATGTTCCTTACTTGGACTCGATTGCTGTACACAATGCGGAAGCAGGGGAAGTAACCGTATTCGCACTCAATCGAAGCTTGGAGGATAGCCTTGTTCTTGACTGTGACCTGCGCAGCTTCGCCCATTGCGAGCTGCTGGAGCATATCGTCATGGAGAGTGACGAGCTGAAGGCAGTGAATACCCGTGATAATGAAGCTGTGAAGCCGCATAACCGAGGCAATGCAGTCGTTCAGGACGGGAAGGTTACAGCCAGACTTGCCAAGCATTCGTGGCATGTCATTCGCTTGAAGGTCAATCCATAATCGAAATCTGCAAGCAGGAATTGTGGGGGGAGTGCGTCAGATGCTCCTTCGGCAGTTCCTGTTTTTTTGTCCATATTGCCACAACCTTTCATGCTGCCTTGGCGTCTATAGGGCATAGTATCCTATATTCCCCTAGAAAGGAATGGCGTGAGAATGAACGTACGAGTAACTTGCTATAAGCAGAAGGCAATCATCATGCTATTGTCCGCAATTCTGCTAGTCGTCACTATGATGCTGCCAGGAGTGAGAGCGCAGGCAGAGGATCTAGTTATTTTCGATCAAGGTGAGCCGTTGTTGTTCCCAGAGGGGCCAATTCGCGAGAATGGTGTTTGGCTTGTTCCGCTTCGTCCGATAGCAGAGCGCTTCGGCTATACGTTCACGAAAGTCACTCAAGATGAAATCATTCTGGAAGGCGGCGTTATAGGCAAGCTTCAATTGAAGCCTGGAGAGCTAGAAGCTACGATGAATGAACATGTAACAAGGACATTTGAGGCATCGCCTCGATTTTTGAATGGCAACTTGTTCGTATCCTTGGACTTCATTGGGTATTTGACCGATATCGGGTATACGAAGGTGCCGGGTCAACGCAATCCTGTCATGATTGAACTGCGTCCGGGGGAGAAGGACCCTTGGCACGCACTCAAGAAGCATTATTGGGAGGCAGTTCGCTACGATGGGAACACATATTTTATTAACAACACCGGGGAGGTCATGCTGAAGACGGATTATGTTCATCTTCCTTCGTTCGAGTACGCTGACCTCATTCCAGTTTACCGAAATGACAGGAGCCTAGGCTATGTCGATCGGACTGGAAAACTAGCCGTGCCTGCTACACACTATCGTATTTTCGAATTTAGCGAAGGGCTTGCTGTGTACAAAGATCTGATTCCTCATACGGAAGGCACCTATATGGTGAAGTACGGGTATTTGAACCGAGACGGCACGATACTGACGGTTAACAGATCTTCTCCAGTACCTCTAATGTTTGACCGTGCTTATTCGTTCGCGGACGGACTCGCTAAGGTAGTAAAAGACGGGAAAACCTACTATATCAATCATGCGGGAACGATGGTGATTCCCCCCATCGAGGGTAGCTTGCGTACAAGAAGCTTCGCGGAAGGGTTGGCTGCGGTGGAAATGGCAATGAAGATCGACGGTGAGCAGCAGTCGCGCACCGGCTATATGAATACGAAAGGCGAATTTGTCATTCCTGCGACGTTCGAATATGCAGGTGATTTCTCAGACGGCTTGGCTTCCGCTAGCAAGGACGGTAAATTCGGCTATATCGATCAAGTTGGACAATGGTTCATTACGCCACAATTTGATCGTGCTGACGCCTTTCATGAAGGTTATGCACGAGTGATGACAGAGTCGGACAACGGTCAAGTATGGTCGCTCATCGACAAGTCAGGGGAGAAGCTTGCATTGCCTCATCATGGACGTCTAGGTAGTCATGCTGAAGGGCGGATCGCCTTCGAACAGTCGGGGTTGTGGGGATACCTGAACACAGATGGCGAGGTGGTCATTCCCCCTCGATACACCCACGCCTCCTCGTTCAAGGGCGGGATGGCTGCTGTTAATCTGACGGATGAAGCTGGTGAAGATGTCACAGCTTATATTGATTGGTCCGGCAAAGTTATATGGAAGAGTCAGTAAGGAGAAGCTGATATTAGTTGCGTGCCATTGCGCAGAGCAAGCGCAAGATGGGATAATGGAGAGAGCACGCAGACTCGGGTGAGGTGATGACATGGAGGGACGACTGACAAGAGGCGACTCGGACAATATGAGAGTAGAATACGCTATCCCGGACTTTCTCTTCCGATTTCAGCTGTATGGTACGCATTGGCGCAAGGTTGAAGCAGGCTGGCAGTATCCTTTGCATGAGCATCACTTTCTGGAGATCAATCTTGTGCTTGAAGGGGAACAGATAACGAAGATCGGGGACAAGGAATGGTACCAGCGTGCTGGCGACATCCTGTACATTCCGCCCTGGGCGAAGCATTCCAGCCGGAATAGCGGGCAAGTCCCGATGACATACATGTGCCTGCATCTGGATATGGACGATGAAGTGCTGTATCCGCTGCTCGCGCAAACAGATTGTGCAGTCATGGAGGCGGGAACAGAGCTGAATGCGAACATTCGCCGGTGCATAGATCCGTATATTCACTTGCATGAACAGCCCCTCTCCACAGCAGACAAGGAAGCGGGTATCCGTCTAGCCGGGTTGCAGCTTACGACCCTATTAGTGGAGTGGGCGCTTGCAGAACGCAATCATAATGCTGCGCAACGAGAGTGGATCACTCCGCGTGATCCGATGCAATTCCGAGAGAAGAGCTTCATGGAACAGAAGGTGAAGGCGTTGTTCGCAGACGATGTATCATCGGGTTCAATGCCAAGTGTGGAGGCGTGGCTGCCGAATTTTCGCTGGATCGGTGTATATACGGTTCACTTCTCAGAGGGGACGTTCTGGGATAGAACGGGACGCTTCTCGGCCAAGCTATCATTGGAACAAATCTTGGAAGCGTTGGGCACTGTTGTGATCGTCGTTCGTGAGCCCGTTCTGAATATCGTAGTATTCTCTAATCACTTCACAGTGCCTCCCATGGAAGACTATATCGGACTATGCAAGTCCGTATTGGAGCAGCGCTTTCGCATACCAGTGGATGTAACCTTAGAAGGAATTACGACAGATATAGCAGAGGCAGCTAAGCTGTATCGGGTGAGCGATAGAGGGATACGCAATGAGCAGATGGGTGAAGTATATTCACGCGATTTCATTCATCGATTGATACGGGATGCCATCTTTCTGATGGAACGAGAATATGCTGATCCTGAACTGTCACTGGCACAATTAGCCGCACGGTTAGAGATCACGCCTAATTATCTCAGCTCCTTGTTCAAGTCGCAAACCGGCAACACCTTCTCTAAGCATTTGACCCACATACGTATGTACCATGCGAAGAGGTTGCTCCGCGAAACGAATAGGAAAATATATGAGATTGCAGAATCGATTGGCTACACCGATTATACGTACTTCAGCAGAGTGTTCTCGAAGACATTCAGCGTGAGTCCGCATCGGTACCGAACGGCGGCTTTAGTATCATCGTCACAGAAGGAAGACGATATCCGGGAACAAGAATAGATCATGCAGCTGCATGCCTTCCAATGCGTCAATCGATTCGGATTCAGTATAGATAATTGCAGGAAATGATAGATGAATACATGTTGTTTCCTTCCTCCTATCCGTATGATTAAGGGTATACTACATCGATTGAGAATGAAGGAGATGCGACTATGAACAACACACCAAAACCGAAACAGCCGCTTGTGACACACATCTATACGGCTGATCCTTCCGCACACATCTTTGAGGGCAGAATTTACATCTATCCCTCCCATGACAGAGAGCATGATGGCCCAGACAATGACAATGGGGATCAATATTTGATGGAGGATTACCATGTCTTATCGCTCGACAACTTCGATTCGCCCGTTGTCGATCATGGGGTAGCGCTTCATCTGAGAGATATTCCTTGGGCTTCCAAGCAGCTCTGGGCTCCGGATGCGGCATACAAGAATGATACGTATTATTTGTACTTCCCGGCACGTGATCAGGAGAATAACTTCCGCATCGGCGTCGCAACGGCATCTTCGCCTGCAGGTCCGTTCGTTCCTCAGAAGCATTACATGGAAGGCAGCTTCAGTATTGATCCAGCTGTGTTCATAGACGAGGATGATCGTGCATATATGTACTTCGGCGGGCTGTGGGGTGGACAGCTGGAGAAGTGGCAGACAGACACCTTCCTGCCAGATGCAGAAGGACCTGCTGAAGATGAACCAGCGCTTGGTCCGCGCGTATCCTTGTTAAGTGATGATATGCTAAGCTTGGCTAGTGAAGCTAAGGAGATCACTATTGTAGACGAAGATGGCAATCCGATCTTAGCGGGAGATGAGGACCGGAGATTCTTCGAAGGCCCGTGGATGCACAAGTATAACGGCAAGTACTACTTGTCGTATTCCACAGGAAGTACGCACAAGCTGGTGTATGCGGTCGGAGACAATCCTATGGGACCATTCACATTCAAAGGTACAATTCTAACCCCTGTCATCGGTTGGACAACACATCATTCGATCGTGCAGTTTGCAGATAAGTGGTACTTGTTCTATCACGACTGCTCACTGTCCAACGGTGTGAATCACAAACGCTGTGTCAAGTATGCAGAGCTGACCTACAAGGAAGACGGAACGATTCAGACGATTGATCCTTATAAGTAGGTGGGATGATGTCCCGGTCTATTGGAAGCAGAGGGAAATAATACAGGGCGCCCATTGTCTAGAAGTGTGATGCAGTAACCATCTCATCACTTCGACTATGGTCGCCTTGTTCGTTATGTTGCCAGGAATCGAACGGAAGATTATGGTCTTATTATGATCCTGTCATGCGTTGTTGGGTTAATTGAGGGAATAATCGGACTTATCACCAACCTGACACCGACTAGAATAGAGATATGGCTCGAATAAGACCAATGAAGTCCGCTAAATTCTTCAATTGGCTCTATTCATACACGATAAGACCATTTTTTTCAGCTATCGCACATGCAGAACCTGTGAACCATTTTTATACGATCCTTCATACAAAATCAGCGTATCTCCATGACTATTACGGAAATTTGTACGATAAATCGTTCAATGCCTGCATATCGAGCTCTGCTATAAACATATTTGTACGATGTTTCGTACAAGTTTCGATTATTCACATCTAATCGTCGGGCTCATCGTACAAAATACAGTTGGCCAGATAAGGCTGTCCTCTAAGTCATTATGTGATTTGGGGACAGCTTCTTCATGGTTAGCGAACAAAGCAGTGTTGGCTCAATTGCCATGTGTAAGGAACTTCTAAGACCGGTCCTTTCTCTTATGTTTGTTCTCACGGCTTGAGTTTGAGCGGTGAATAGCCGATGACAAATGTAACTATATCCTGCTTGCATGATTCGGCATACTGGAGAAAATGTGATGCAGAAAGGATGAAAACCGGATGGAGATTGCTTCTATGCAGGGGGTTGTCAAGCGGTACGGTAATGCGGTGGCACTGGATTATGTAGATCTTGCGATCTATGAAGGGGAGATAGTAGGCTTGCTTGGTCCGAACGGTGCTGGGAAGACTACACTGATTCAGACGATGACGGGAATGGTTCCCATTGAGCGAGGGACAATCAAGCTGTTCGGTCAGTCGAACAATCCGTTCACCCATGCGAACAAAGAAAAACTCGGTCTGGTTACGCAGGAGATTACGGTGTACGACGAGTTGACAGCGAAGGAGAATTTGCAGTTTTTCGCCGGCGTGTATGGTCTGAAAGGGAGCGAGCGCAAGGAGCGTGTGCAGGAAGCGCTTGCCTTCGTCGGTCTTGCGGAGTACGCGGACAAGGTACCGACGAAATTCTCTGGCGGAATGAAGCGACGACTGAACATCGCATGTGCGCTGACGCATCGGCCTAAGCTACTCATTATGGACGAGCCGACAGTAGGCATTGATCCACAGTCACGCAATCATATATTGGAATCGGTCAAAAAACTGCAGGAACAAGGAACTACGATATTATATACGACACATTATATGGAGGAAGTGCAGGAAATCGCCTCTAGAGTTGTCATCATGGATCAGGGTCAGATGATTAAGGGAGGTACAGTAGACCAACTGATTCAGTCGATTCAACATGAAGAACGCATACACATCGATGTCGCAGATACCTCGCTTCTTCCAGTCGAGCAGCTTCAGAGCATTGCGGGCGTCATGCATGTTGACGTTGCAGGGACTCGGGTAACGGTCATTTCAACCGCAGGCTCGGGTAATGTGGACCGGATCCTGTCCTTGGTGAAGGAGTATACTGGGGTGCTTGGCATTCAGACGGAGAATCCGGATCTGGAGGACGTGTTCTTAACCTTGACAGGAAAGCAACTCCGAGACGGAGGGGGAGAAGCATGAGAATTCTGTCCACTGTGCAATTCACAGGTCTTCGGATGCTTAGAAATTATATCGTCTTGCTCCTGTTGCTAGTTGTGCCGATTCTACTGATTACGGTGTTCTCCTTCATTCTCGCTGGAGTGGAGACGGAGACAGGCGAGAAGCCGCTGCATGGCGTTGTCAAGATTATGGTCGTCAGCTTTCAACTGTTCGGCGGTTCAATCGTGATGTCGTATATTCAGCATGAGTTCTTCACGGCACACAGGATGAGGCTTAATATGATACCTATTCGCAAGGAATTGTACGCATTTTCGATCATGATGTGCGGTACCGTGTATTCGATTCTGCTGGGGGTTATCTTGATGTTGTATTCACAATTTGCCCTCGGAATTCCTTGGAACTGGGCGTGGTCGATCTATGTGATTACCCTAATGGCGATTTTATCCAGTATCGTCTGCTTGATCTTCGCCTTGGCTGTGCGTAGCTTCAAGCTGGCAGAGCGATTAAGTGAAGTGTACGGGGTTGGCTTCATCTTGTTAGCCGGCCTGTTCTTCCCAATGCCGGACAATGCGTTCTTCGACTTCATGGGTTCCTATGGCAACCCCTTAATGCTGGCGATGTTGTCCATTCAAGCAATCGAACAATCCAACGCAGGAGAAGCTTGGTTCACGGCGAATATCCTGTTGGGGGCTGTTGTGCTCTTGTTCGTGCTCATGCTCGTGTTGGGTAGAAGGAGAATAGGATGACGGTCTTTCGTTTTGTATTCTTAAGAAGCTTCCGCAATACGACGAATCTGATCTTTCTTACGTTGTTTCCGCTTGTCTGCATCTTCATGCCGCAAGGGGATCCATGGCCAGTTCTTCCGTATGGCTATCAGTTGTTCGGTGTGTTCCTGCTGTTCGTCAGCATACGACTTGCTTCCTATATACAAGTAGACCGGATGAGCGGTGTTGTGAAGCGACTGTCTATCGCTCCGCTAAGTCACGCTAGTTATTTAAGCCAGCATCTTCTTGCTTACTTGCTAATCATCATGCTGCAATGTGTGATCTTGGTCTACGGCGGCGTACTCTATGGACAACCGCTGATACAGCCATTCCTGTTGCTAATTCTATATATTTCTTACAGTTTGGCTGCTCTGGCGATCGCATTAGCTTGGATTACGTTATTTCGCAACAAGGAATTGGCGTTCTTCGGCTTCATGTCGTTTGTATTTCTAGTTTCGGTATTGGGCGGGATTATCGTTCCTGTGAGTATGTTTCCAGAATGGCTGGCGCGTATCGCAGTATTGTTTCCTACCTATTGGCTTGCTGAAGGGCAGCTGTGGATCGTCTATGGCAACGAGCTTGGCGATTTCTTGTTTGTCAATGTTGTACTCTGGTTATATGCACTTGTATTTATGATTATCGGCAGTACGAGAAAGCTGCGCTGAATGGGGGAGTCGGATGAAGGCAGCGATGGAGCCGCAGCTGTATGTGCATACATGGCGCTTTCTTATGGTCGGCGTGTTGTGTCACCTATGGGTCTTCGGCCAGGACTTGACGAATGTGTGGATTCTCATTCTGCTCCTTCTTGCGCTGGCTTGCTTGCGTTGGCGATTTGCGCTCCCGTTATGGACGGTTGTGATAGACGTATGTCTATGTCTCGTGTACGCACCGTATACGACGATCGGCTATTACGGACTAGCTTTGCCTGTATTCGAGCTTGCCGTTAGAGGGAGGGTGCTGATAGCTGTGCTGCCCTTTGCTATCTTATTCTTGTATGAAGCCACCCCCGGCTTATTGTTCTTGTTTCTTCTTCAAGCATTGTTTGTTGGGCTGTTCGCTTGGGCTGCATTAGGGAATCAGCACAGCTATAAGCTTGAGGTGGACAAGCAGCGCAAAGCTCGGTATGAGCTAGAGCGCGTCAAGCTCGAGTTGCTGGAAGCCAGTGAATCTGCTTCACAGCAGGCAGAACTAATGGAACGGTATCGGATTGCTAGGCAGCTCCACGACCATCTGGGTCATGATTTGACAGGGGCTTCACTTGCCCTGCAAGCTTATGTGCATATGCAGGAGCCGGAAGAGGCCCGAGAGCTGCTTGAAGAAGTGCAGAAACGGCTGGAGCGCAGCACGGTTAACTTGCGAGAGACTGTACATAATCTGACACCTGTAGCGCGTATCGGGGTTGAGAGCTTGGAGAATGTTGCCCAGCAATTTCAATACGCTGCTATTCGGTTTCATCGATCGGGAGACATGCTGCTCGTCTCCGCTTATCAATGGACATTACTCGAGGCTTGCCTGAAGGAAGCGCTGACGAACGTAGCCAGACATAGCAATGCCACACAGGTTAGGGTAGAACTGCAAGTGACAGCATCTATCGTGCGGTTGCTTATTCATGACAATGGCACAATGACACAACCTTCACTTGCAGGTAGCGGATTACGGAGCCTGCAGATGAGAGCGCGTGCTATGGGCGGAAGCTTCTCGATTTCCCGTGATGATGGATATTTGCTCGTATGTGTATTGCCGTTAAGTAAGGAGGGAGCAGGATGAAGCTAATCATCGTAGATGATGATCCGCTCGTGTGTCAGAGTCTACAACTGCTGCTGAGCAAGGAAGAAGATATGGACGTGACAGGGGTAGCAAGCGATGGACAGGAAGCAATCGAGCTCTGCACCGCGCAACAGCCCGATGTAGTGTTAATGGATATTCAGATGCCTGTGATGGGTGGGATTGAGAGCACCAAGATGATGAAGAAGAAGTATCCATCCATACATATTATTATGCTGACGACCTTTCAGGATGAGAGGAATATTAGACTAGCCTTGCAGGCAGGAGCCGAGGGTTATCTGTTGAAGTCCACCCAAATATCCAACATGGCAGATCAGATTAGAGCGATATCTGCAGGCATCAGCGTATTGGATCAAGGCGTGCTGAAGACGATCATGAAGGAGCCATCCGGCGAACGCTTCGAAGGATTAACCGAACGGGAGAAGGATATCGTCGAGCTCGTTGCGCAAGGAATGTCCAATAAGGAAATTGGGAGTCAGCTGTATCTGAGTGATGGTACCGTCCGTAACATGCTGTCGATCGTATTGGATAAGCTGGAGCTGCGCGATCGCACACAATTGGCTATTCATTATTGGCAACGCGAGGACGGACGCGAATAGGGACGAGGACAGTGGAATGAATCTATTAGTCAGCGCAAGTGAGTGGAAGGTAGCATGAATATGATGTCGAATAAAGGGAGATTCATCTGAACGCGCTAATAAATTTCGGACCCAACACTTAAATTTATAGGATAAAAAGATAATTTTATAAGTTCATCTGTGCAAAAAAGATAATTTTATGGACGATTTATTGTCCTTAGGATTATCTTTTTTAGCTATATAGACAATGATTCAGAGAGCATCTTTTTATTTACGAAATATTTTAGTACGTTTAGGGAAATGGAGCGCACTAATCATGTCGTTCCATGCTGAATACACCGTCATTCAGTGTGATAGGTATGCACGTGAAAGCAAACGATTACACAAATTTGGCGAAATTTGGCGAATTTTATACTATGAGGAGGCTGTTTGATGTCCGAGCAAGAGCAAGTAGAAGCGTTGAAAACGTACATTATTACAGTTTGCAGGGACAAAATGAATCACGAGCTGCCCAATGACAACATTGATGAACAGTTGCCGATTCAAGAAGCGTTTCAATTGGATTCCATTTCACTGTTTGAACTAGTAGTGAACTTTGAGGACAAGTATGACAGAGAAATACCTGACGATCATATTGAGCAAATCGGTCAGATGAAGCTTAGCGAGCTGGTTCTCTATTTGGAAGGACAGGCGGTCTAGCAGATGGAGCGAGTAGTCGTTACGGGTTTAGGGGTTATTTCTCCTTTTGGTTATGGAGTGGAACGCTGCAAGCAATCGATCTTCAGCGGCCGCCACGCCTTCAAGGACATTACCCGATTCAGTACAGAACATAGCTGCGCGAAGCGAGGGGCGGAAGCGCCGCCAGAAGTGCAGCCGTCGTATCGAAGTTATGCCGAATATTGCACGGATGAAGCGCTGCGAATGGCAGGCTTGGATCGGAATGAGCATCGCGAAATGTTGGAACAGGCATGGGTAGCGGTCGGAAATCTGGGGGACGGCATGATGTTGCAGGATTTCTATGAGCAATATGTACAAGCATCAGATGCAGATATGCAGCAGCTTGAACAAGCATTTCCCGTCGGCAAGGAAGATATTCCGATTCATGATAGAAACCCTTTTCAGCTAGCCGAGCATGTAGCTGAACAGATCGGTTCCAACGCGCCGCGAGTCGCTTTTACGAACGCTTGTATTGCTTCGGCGAATGCCATTGCATATGCGTTCAATCAAATTCGCAAGGGACGCTGCGAGCTTGCGGTAGCGGGTGGTATTAATGTGCTTCATCCGCTTGTCTATTACAACTTTGATTCCAGCCGCGCCATGGCGGACGATGTCGTTCGCCCATTCTCAAGCAAGCGCTCCGGCTTGCTGATTGGCGACGGTGCCGGGATGCTCGTACTGGAGTCGCTGGCTCATGCGCAAGCGAGAGGAGCAGTGCCCCTTGTAGAAATTGCAGGCTGCGGTCTCAGCTCCGACGGCTACCATGTCACGCAGCCAGAGCCGAATGGAAGCGGTATGGCAAGGGCGATGAGAAGCGCTTTGCGGCAAGCCGGATGTGGTCCACAAGAGATAGATTATGTGAACGCGCATGGCACAGGAACACCGCTGAATGATAAGAGCGAGACGAAGGGGCTATTGCAAGTGTTCGGCGATTACGCCTATAAGCTGCCGATCAGTTCAACGAAATCGATGACCGGGCACATGCTGGAGGCTACTGGTGCGGTAGAGATGGTGATTAGCATCATGAGCATGCTGGAGCAGCGAATTCCGCCAACTGCCAATATGCTGGAACGTGATGAGGAGCTGCCGTTAGACTATGTGTTTGACGGTCCAAGAAGTATGCCTCTGCATAGAATTATGTCGAATTCTGCTGCATTTGGCGGCAACAATTGCTCAATCATCGTACAAGGAATATGAATAATGAGGAACGACAGGAGGGCAGTTGATGGGGTTGAACATGGATACGCATGCGGTTGGCTGGCTGAACGACGCGATCATAGCTGAATGGCAGGAACAATACGGGATTACGGGCTTGCACATGCAAGCAGTAGAGGAGCCGGTTCCAGCCGTGCGAGGCTTTGTACGATCGCCGTTCAATCCACTGATCTACCATAGTGTGAAGCAGGCAGCTGCAGGTACAGCTATCGCCAGTGAGCTGGCTCCTGACCGGAAAGGGATCCTGCTCGGAAGCTTGTTCGTCGATGCGGTTACGGAGGAGGAGACATGGAAGGATCTATTGCAGGGCAAGAAGCTGAGTCCGATCATGTTCCCTCAATCGGTACCTAGCGCGGTGATCGGCTACTTGGCCAAGGAACTGGACATTCATGGACCGATGAGTTGTATGGGTGCGAGCCGCGATGGTCTTGCGATCTTGCTCCAGCAAGCCATTGATTGGTTGGAAGACGATGAGGCTGATGCCGTGCAGGTCGTCTGCTGTGATGTGCCGTCGATTCGCGCCGAGCTGTGGGCTCGGCAATTTGCGAACCGGTCTTTCGGCGGCGGCGCAGTGAGCTTCGTCATCGAACGTCGCAGCTGGGCAACGAAGCAAGGACGCGATAGTCGCTTGTCCATTGCCGAATTGCTGGAGCTAGGTAGGGAATCTGCTCACGGTCGCTTCCATGGCATGGCCTTCGGGCTTGAGGAGTAAGAAGGAGGGAGGGGGTACGATGTGGATACATCCGAAGCGTAATGCGGATATTGCGCTGCAGACTGAGAACTATTGCTTGACCTATGAGACGCTGCATGAGCAGATCGGACATAAGTTGTACTTGTTGAACAGCAATGCCTTGAACGGCTTGCGCGTTGCGCTTGATCTGCCGGAATCGTTCACGCTCATCCAATGGACTGGGGCAAATTGGCTCGCGGGCAATACCGTGTTGATATTGGATCAACGCTTGAAGCCGGCAGAGAAGGAATGGCGGTTGCGTGATTTCTCACCAGATATCGTAATCAGCTGCTTGGAGCAGCCATCGGGTACGATGCAGACGTTCCAAGCGGAGGTTCCGGTAATTGTAGAGGATTATAATATTGAACGG
This sequence comes from uncultured Paenibacillaceae bacterium, assembly GCA_913056365.1. Classification (GTDB taxonomy): domain Bacteria; phylum Bacillota; class Bacilli; order Paenibacillales; family K13; genus Xylanibacillus. Next base: position 268,468 of record CAJXLT010000001.1, read on the forward strand.
CGATACCGCAGTGAGCAGCAAGCAACAATCGAGTCCGAGCAAGCGATGCTCGTACTCTACAGCTCTGGCTCCACCGGAATGGCGAAGCAGATCTGCCGAACGCGCTCCTCGTTGGAGCAAGAATTGACGCAATACGCGAAGGAGCCGCTATCGCCTGATGAGCATAGCGCTGTGCTGTGCATGGCTTCAGTGACGCACGCTTATGGGCTGCTGTCAGCCTGCTTCCATACGCTGCATGTCGGGGGAACTGTACACGTTCCTGCGCTGGTGAAGCCGGCAGAGCTTGTGCGGATCGTCGAGCAGCACCAAATCACACATATGTATGGCGTGCTGTTCCACTATCAATTGCTAGAGGGAAGCTTGAAGAAGCTTGCCGATACAGGCTGCAAGCCGATCTGTCTGTCTTCGGGAGGATCGCTTCCGGTAGCGCTGATCGAGCGATACAAGGAGGCGGGCTTGTCGCTAGGCAATCAGTACGGCATGAGTGAGCTGGGATATATTGCTGTAGACTTCACAGGCGCCAAGCCGGGTTATGCGGGGCCGGTAGCCAGCCATCACCGGTGGAGTTTAGATGAGACAGGTCAATTGGTGATAACGTTGGACCAAAGCCCCTATTCCGCAACACAGCAAAATTGGCAGCCTGCACCAAGTGGCGGGAAGCTGCTGACGCAGGATATTGCCGTGATGAATGAGCATGGGCATATTTCGATCCAAGGACGTGTCAATCGACAGGTCAGTGTTGGCGGGCTAAAGGTCGATCTTGATGAGGTGGAGCAGAAGCTTGCGACCCATCCACATCTGGAAGGCTGTTGCGTGGTCGGCATGGATCATCCTGTATACGGAACGATGATAGAGGCGTTCATTGTCTGGAATGACAACGGAGAGTTGCCGTTTGCCGAATTGAAGTCGTGGCTGCGGATCGAGCTGGCAGATTACAAAATCCCAAGAGGCTTCCGAGCTGTCGAGGAAATCCCCGTATCAGCAACAGGCAAAGTGTTGCGAGGTGAGCTGATAAAGGAGAGTTGGCATGGATATCAAACAACAGGTTAAGCAAATGGTCAAGGAGTCGCAATTGTTCGCTGATATGGAACAAGAGCCATTGGAAGACGAGGAGCTTCATTGGGATTCGATGTCGCTAATCTGGTTCATTTCCAGGCTGGAGACGACCTTCAGCATCGAGCTGGATTACCGCACAATCGACCTCGAACACTTCCGAACACCGCGTGCCATTGTATTGCTTGTTGAGCATGTATGCAAAGGAGCACCGTTATGAAATGGACAATGACAACAGCCACTTATCGCTTTCATCTGTATGCTTTCGATGAGCTTGCGTCTATTGCCAAGCGCAGTGGATTCGAGGCGATCGAGCTGTGGGAGCCGCATCTTCTGCGACATCGGCAACAGATTGCCCGTTACCAGTACGCGGACAATGACATCCCGATCCTTGTACTGAGCGGTTATCTGGATGCTACCGACGCCTCGCTATCAGCAACAGCTTGGCGGAAGGCGTTGAAGGAGAAGCTGTTGAGCTGTCAAGCGCTTTCCATCCCGTGCCTCCGCTTGTTTACAGGCAATTTGTCCAGTGAAGCGGCGCAGGAGTCGGACTGGTTCCGATTCATCGAACGGTTGAACTGGGCCCAAGAGCTTGCAGAACAGATGAAGGTAGATGTCGTATTCGAGACACATCCGGGGACGCTGCTCGATCAGGAAGCTGCAGTCGAACGGTTTCTTACTATTATCGAGCACGAGCAATGGACGAGAATCGGCTTGAACTTCGACGCGTTCCATGTGTGGGAGTTTGACGCCAATCCTGCCTCATGCTTACGAAGATGGTATCCGCATGTCAGGCATGTGCATCTGAAGAGCGCGCGCGTTCGAACGAAGCAGTTTGCATTTCACAATGTGTATCATCCAGCGGGTCAGTTCGATGACTTGTGCCCGTTAGACGAAGGGGTCTATGATATCGAGCCACTGCTGCGCCATTTGCAGCAACAACAGTATTCTGGCGGCCTGACACTCGAATGGTTCGGACTGCCCGCCGAACAGCAATTCCGAGCCGAAATTACGCGCATGCAGCATTATACTTCCCAGACTAGGGAATTGTTCGCATGAGGGAGATCGAAGCGGTATTGCCGCACCGCTATCCGTTCCTGTTCATTGATCGGATAGAGGAAGTGGAGGCGGGCAAGTGGGCAAGAGGAATCAAGAATGTGACGCGAAATGAGTGGTTTTTCACAGGACACTTCCCGGATGAGCCGATTATGCCCGGTGTTCTAATTGTTGAAGCCTTGGCGCAATTGTCCGCATTCGCCGTCAACAGCTCACGTTCATCGGGCGGGAAGGGTATGATTGCATCGATCAGGGGGATCAAGTTCATGGCTCCGGTCGTTCCAGGCGATCAGTTAATGCTAGTTTTTGAGATTACGTCCCGCAAAGGACCGTTCATGAAGGGCAAGGGAGAGGCATCGGTGGACGGAAAGACGGTTGCGTTAGTTGAAGAAATTGTAATTGTGGCACGAACGCCAAATCGGGACAAGCAGGAGGATGGTGACAATGAGGGTACTGCTCGTTACGAGCAATTGGACTGAGACGCTAGGTCATGCCGTCCGCGCTATCGCTGTCGCGCAACGTCTGATTGAGGAAGGGCACGAGGTAGGGTTTCTTGGCTTCCCCTCTTACGAGGAGCTGCTGCCGCAAGGCGTGCAATTCTTCCCCTGTGAATCGCTTCCTCCAGGGTATGATCGCGATATATTCTTCGGCAATCATACGTATGAAGACGTGGTGTACGTTGCTGGACATACGAAGGATTCGCATATCATTAGTACGGTGGAGAGGGAACGGGAAGTGATTCGCAGCTTTCAGCCGGACATGATCTTCAATGATGAGCAATTTACTATCGGTATTTCGGCCCGTCTGGAGCACATTCCGGTTACCGCGCTAGTTACATGGCCGCTTCATCCTGAATTTAACCGTGACATGGAGCAGAGGCTGCCTGAGCGCCGGGCCATATTGATGCGGTCTCGCAATTGCTGGAATCGCATATTGCGCAAGTACGGATTGGCACCCATCGCACACTTGAGCGAGCTGCTGTATGCGAGCGATTGCCTCATTACGCCAACCATCCCGATGCTGGAGCCGGAATTGAAGGGGCTCTCGTCTCAGGTGCATTATGTAGGACCGCTCGAGCCAGCAGGTCTGTTCGATTCGGAGCCGGAATGGCTCGCAGACGATAAGGACGATAGGCCGCTAATCTTTATTTACTTATCCTCACTTCAATTGCCCGATGGTGTCAATACAGAGGAAAGCTTCGCGAAGCTTTATGAAGCTTTCGATGGTCAAGGGTATCGGGTTGTGATGGCCTTGGGGAAATTCAATACGATAGGGAGCAATCTACCCACACGTTCAGCAGACGGAAGCATTCGGGTAGAGACGTTCGTTCCGGGACCAGCCCTTATGAAGCGGGCAGCGCTAGCTATATACCCGGCAACACATAGCATGATGCTGTCAGCAGCAAGGCATCGGGTTCCGAGTCTGCTGCTGCCGGATATGTTCGAGCGCCAGTACAATGCGCGTTGCATGGAGCGTGCCGGGTTGGGCAGCAGCCTTCCGTTAATGAATATGACTCCAGCAAGCATCCTCACGGCTTGTGAAGCGACGCGGAGGCTCGGCAATCTTCCAGCAGCCAAGGCCTTGCAGGAGGAGCTTGCACGCATGGATGGTCCCGGACAGATCGTCAGGCTAATGGAAGCACAACTTCAGGCAAGCGAGGAAATGTCATGTTAGCGGTCGACAAGAGTCGGTACAGCTGGTCGGACATGCGGCGATTAGGTGAGCTGCAGCTTGCTAACCAAGCGGAATTGCAGCATCCAGCGGAACTATGTATCGCACTCTGTATCGAGCATCCGTTCGAGCTGGTGAGCTTGGTACTCCAATTGCAAGAAGAAGGCGGCACTGTCCTGCTGCTGCCTCAGCACACACCGTTAGTAACGGCGAAGCAACGGGCCATTCAGGCGGGCTGTCGCGCGCTCATCTACGGTCGTGCTGACAACCTGATTATATTAGAGAGCGACGCTTGTGAAGCGAGGGAATCGGGTATGTTGCAGTACAGCTCCGGCACGACTGGCGAGCCGAAGCTGATTCATCGGTCATGGACCGATATCGAACTGGAGATTGCTGCTTACAACGAACGTCTGGCAGCAGAACCGGGGGAACAGCCGATAATCTGGGTGCCCGTAACGCACTCATTCGGCTTGATTGCAGGTGTGCTGGCTTCACTGCGCAGAGGAGCAGAACCGATCGTACTGACGGAGAAGAATCCCCGCTTCTGGCACAAGATGCTGAAGGAGCATCCCCGCTCCATTGTGTATGCAGTACCGTTCCTGCTTCACTTGTACTTGTCATTCAAGCTTCCGACCAAGTTTCACCGGGTAGTCAGCTCCGGCTCTTCACTTACGGATTCGCTGCTTGAACAGATAAGGGAGTTAGCTGGCGAAGTGATCCAGCAGTATGGCTGCACAGAGTTAGGCTGTATATCCTTATCCAGACATCCACAAGCTTCGACAGATGTAGGGAAGCCGCTGTCGCATATGCGCTTGGCGGAGCCAGGAACGAAGGAGCAACCGGAGGAATGGATCGTCACCTACGGAAGTCGGGAGACAGCGACGCACGATCTAGGTTACCGCGATGAGCAGGGGCGCTTGCATCTACTCGGACGGACAGACGATCTGATTAATGTATCTGGACAGAAGGTCATTCCACTCGAGGTGGAGCAGGTTCTGCTCCAGCATGCTCAGGTGGCAGAAGCAGTTGTGTGCCGCTCCCCACACAAGGTATGGGGCGAGGCGGTGAAGGCATGGATCGTACCGCGTGACCATGCAGACGAGGACGAGCTTAGGCAGTGGTGCGTGGATCGCCTGCCCCCGTATAAGGTGCCGAGCTTTATTGAGCAGGTGACGACGCTGCCGCGGAATGCAAATGGAAAAATCGACAGAAGGCAATTGGAACGTGCGTTCACAACATAAACGAACATAGGACATGTCCCAAATGTGAAAGTTCATGTCTATCAAGTCATGTAGATACGAAAGGAGAGGCTAATATGGCAAGAGCAGAATTGATGAGCAAGCTGTGTGCATTGATCGAGGAAAATTTGGAGGTGAAGCTCCCGGAGGACGTGCAGGAGTCTAGTCGGATGTATCAGGATCTGCGCATTGATTCCATCATGGTGCTGCAACTGGTTGTGTATATCGAGGAAGAGTTCGATGTGCTCGTGCCAGAGGAAGATGTAGACCCAGCTGTATTCGAGACGCTTGGCTCCATGGTCACCTTTATTGAACAATTGCAAGCCGAAAGCATTGCTTAGGCGGGTCAGATGATGAGTCGAATGGTAAAAATATCCGTCATCGGGTTTGGCCGCATAATGGAGCTAGTCCATCTGCCCTTGATCAAACGGGTAGATAATCTGGCGATCACTGGAATTTACGACGTTACACCTGAGCGGCTGGCGCTCGCTGAGAAGCGGAAGTTTCCAACTTACTCCGAGCTGGATGCTATGTTGGCAAGCGATGCAGACGTTGTGCTAGTAGCCACTCCGCCTAGCTTGCACTATGCGCATGCGAAGCAAGCCTTGGAGGCTGGCAAGCATGTGCTCGTGGAGAAGCCGATCAGCTTGCACGCTCATGAAGCAGTAGCCTTGCGAGAGCTGTCGCAGCGAGTGGGCAAGAGCATCACTGTCTTCCACAACCGCCGCTATGACGCGGATTACCTTGCAGTCAAGAGCTGTTTGGAGAGCGGACGATTAGGGGAGGTCCAGTTCGTAGAACGCCGTCATCACATGTTCGGCTCTGGTGCCTCCTTTGCCGTGAAGTCATTCGATCCGAACTGGCGCAACAAGCCTGAGCTCGGCGGCGGTGCCCTGCTTGATTGGGGTGTGCATATCGCCGATCAGCTTATGCAGCTACAACTTGGTGCGATTGCATCATTGCGTGCTTGTTCGCGCACATTGCCGTGGAAGCAAGGAGAGGTCGAGGATTACGTGCATGCCCAGCTGGGGCTTGCGAACGGGATTCAGCTCGTCATGGACATCAACTTTGCTTCTTATGCCGCCTCCCCGCTGTGGATTGTAGGCGGTTCGGAAGCAACGTTGGTCGTCTTATCCGAGCAGGAGGCATGGCTGCATCGAAGAGGCGTGGAGCCGGAGCGTTGGCCGCTGCCGTCCGTGTCGCGATTCGCTGCACTGCCGATCTATCAAGGGCTAGTCGCTCATGTGACAGACGGATCGCCGCTGGAGATTGACGTGGAGCAGGCGATTGCGGTTATGGAGCTGCTGGATCAAATACGCGAATCAGACAAGAAGGAGGAGTCACATGCGAATCACCTTTTCCTCGCCACAGGCGGAATTTGAATGTATACAGGCAGCATGGCTGCAGCGGGTGGAGGAAACCGCGCGTCGCGGTGTGTTTGTCGGCGGAACCGAGGTCGCTCAATTTGAGGAGGCATTCGCCAATTACGCGCACGTTCCACATGCAATCGGTGTCGGGAATGGCACGGATGCTCTGTATTTGGCATTGAAGTCGCTTGGAATCGGACCGGGAGATGAAGTCATTACCGCTGCGAATACGTTCATCGCAACTGTCGAAGCGATTCATCACACAGGGGCCAAGCCGGTTCTGGTAGATTGCGATCCCGCTACTTACTTGCTCCAATTGGAGCAAGTGCGCGCCAGTTGCACACAGGCGACGAAAGCGATCATTCCCGTTCATCTGTACGGTCAGATGGTGGAGATGGACAAGCTTAATGCCTTAGCGGCGGAGCGGGGGATTGCAGTCATCGAAGATAGTGCGCAAGCGGCGGGTGCCCGCTATCAAGGGAAGCCTGCCGGAAGCTGGGGCGAGCTTGGCTGCTTCAGCTTCTATCCAGACAAAAATTTGGGCGCTCTCGGCGATGGCGGAGCGGTAGTAACCGTATCCGATGAAAGGGCGGCAAGTCTTCGCAAGCTGAGGAATCACGGCGGGACTACACGTTACGAGCACGACCTGCCGGGGTTCAACAGTCGCCTGGATACGATTCAGGCGATGGCGCTTGCACTGAAGCTGGATTATCTCGACGAGTGGTCCCGGCATCGGCGGCAGGCGGCGAAATGGTACAGCGAGTACTTGCGTGACGCGGCATCTCTGCAATTGCCCGCGCAGCGGGATGAAGAGAGCCATGTGTACCATCTGTATGTCGTCCGCACTGAGGCTGCACAGCGTGACAAGCTCAAGAAGCACTTGCAGAAGCGCGGCATCCTGACAGCGATTCAGTATCCGACCCCTGTCCATCTTACACCGGCGTTCGCGCATCTGGGATATGGTCCCGGCGACTTCCCGGAAGCAGAACGTGCCGCAGGCGAAATACTCTCGCTTCCTATGCATATCGGCATGGGCGAAGAACAAGCGGCTTATGTGGCAGAGGCGGTCAAGGAGATCGCAGGCCGGGTACTCGCATGAAGAACTTGCCGGTTCGCATTGGTTACATTGGCGGTCAGCCGCAGCGCATTAATGAACGGGCGATTGACAGCCAGTGGATCGGTTATTTGGGCGAGCATGCCGAGACAGTCAGCATCCCGCCGCTCAGTATTATGAAGCTGTTCGGAGGCGCGATTGAGCAGTGGCGTCGCAAGCTGCCCGGCTCAATTGAAGGGTTTGCGGAGCGGCTGCGTCAGCTGTGCGCGAAGTATGAGATTCAAGCGATGTATGTCAATCTTCCCGTCCTTCTGCCTTATCTAATGATGGCGCGGAACGAGGGAGGAATCAAGCTGAGCTTTCTGTTCATTGCTCATTCAGTTGGCTCTGAATTTTGGCTGAAGCAATGGATCGGCATCGCTCCGCTTCTTCAACAGCAGGATGTGCTGCTTACCAGCTCCGCTTCCAGTCGGGAGGCGCTGCTGCGCTTGTCCCCTGTTTATCGCCATGCGAAGCTGATCCCGCTCTGTATTCAGACCCGTGAGGGGGCATCGATACGAAGCACGGCAATGCGCGATCATTCCTCTGCCCGGAATATGCTGGCAATTGGACGGATTGATCCTGACAAGAATATCCATGTGCTGCTCCGCTGCTTCGCCGAGATTCGCAGGCAAGTGCCTGATGCACATCTATATATTGCGGGGGAGTATACAGGTGCATCCGCGGAGGCAATTGACCGGTATCGCTCAGAGCTCGCTGCATTCATTGAGAATGCATGCTTGTCCGATTGCGTGAGCTTCACCGGGCCGGTTATCGGGGAGCAGAAGGAGCAGCTCTTCGCACAAGCAGATGTGCTTGTGAACTTGTCTACCGATCTGGGAGAGACCTTCGGGTTTAATTTGCTCGAGGCGAAAACTTGGGGATTGCCTGTTGTATGTACTGGCTGGGACGGGTTTTGCGAGCTAGTAGCAGATGGCGAGGATGGCATCTTGACAGCCTGCCACTGGGATGGGGACAGCCCGACTGTTGATGAAGCGGACGTAGTGCAGGCGTGTGTGAGGCTGCTGTCTGATGACGTACTGCGAGAGAGATTGGCAGCCAATGCTTGGCATCGAGCGCGGAACTATGATTATCATATGATCATGCCGCAGATTATAGCGGAATTAGAAGCGGCGCTTGAGGTGCCTGCTGCGCGCAGGGAGATACCCTTCAATACGCCGATTGCCGAGCTGGACGAGCTTTATGAGCTGTCAGCATTAGATCGGCTGCCATTTCTGAACGAAACACCCGTGTCGATACTATCGTTGGCGGATACGCATGCTCCCGAATGGCCATCCATGGTCAAGCCGGTCGTGCAGCATTTCGCTAGGAGGACAAGCTATGCAGAGCTATAGATTGTTGCTAAGAATTGTTCCTTATCTTCGCGTGCGCAAAGGCGCGATGACCTTGATTTATATACTGACGGCGATTGATTTAACGTTGGCAATGGCGCAGCCGTTGATCTTCGCTTACTTAATCGACCATGTGCTGATTGAGCGAAGGACAGAAATGATTATGCCCATTCTCGCTCTGTCGGTCGCAGCGGCCTTGTGCTCAGCTAGCCTAGCTGTAGTCAAGAGCGGGCTAATACGCAGAGTGCTGGCGCAGAATACGTTGGAAGTACGAGATACGTTGACACGGCATATTCGCAAAATCCCGATTTGGGAAATCGAGCGACACGGCGCAGGCAAGTTTGCTGCTATGCTTGGCTATGATTCCCATACGCTCGCCAACTACCTGAGCATGGTCATTACCGAGATATTGACACAATTGTATATGCTTTGTCTGGCATTGGGGTTGCTCTTCTATATGGATTGGCGGCTTGGTCTGGTCGCGATGGCAAGCATTGGTGTCATCTTGCTAATCCCGCGTATGTACAGAAAGCCGATGGCACAGCATGCGTCTGAAGTGCGCTCGCACAATGAAGCGATTGGCTCCTATCTGTATGAACATATTGAAGCGTCTAAGGAAATACGCATGTTCGGGTTGGAAGGATGGGAGCGCACGCGCAATGAGGGCATCTATGGCGGGCTGGTGCGAAGCAGCACGCGCGAGACGGTGTTCCAGCAGCTTTCGAATCAGTCGAGTGTGCTCGTTATTAGCTTCATTATTGTATTGATTTATTGGATTGGCAGCCAACAGGTGCTGAAGGAAGCACTGTCTGTCGGCATGCTTGTAGCTGCGGTATCATACTTGCACAACGTCTTGAATCCAGTCCGTGCCATTAATGACACCTATGTCGAAGCCCAACGTGCAGAGGTGGCGCTGCAGCGCGTAGAAGCGTTCGTGAGCATTCCCTGCGAGCGAGCACTACTTGCTCCCGAGCCGCAAGGACATGCAGCGTTCCCTTGGAATGAGAAGGTACCGGATGTGATTTGTAACAATCTCTATGCTTCCAGCTATGGACAGCAAATTCTGAAAGGGCTTGATCTGCGTGTGCGCGCAGGTGAGGTGGTCGCCTTCGTCGGCAGAAGTGGCTCTGGGAAGACGACGTTGTTCCGCGCTATGATGGGCTTTATCGATATTGATTCCGGCGAGCTCAGCATCGGCGGGACAGCGATCGAGAAGCTACATCGTCAGGCATTGAGCGCTGGAATCGGAACAGTATTTCAGGATTCTTATATCGTCAGCGGCACCCTCTTCGAGAACATTGCATTGGGCAGCTTAGACGCCTCTTACGAGGAAGTATATGAAGCGGCGTGCAACGCCAATTTGCAAGCGTTCATCGACAGTCTTCCTGAAGGTCTGTATACGCGTGTAGATCATAAGGGCTTTCAATTATCGGGCGGACAGCGGCAACGAATCGCGATCGCCCGTGTGTTCCTGAAGAAACCGGGTCTGCTCATTTTGGATGAGCCTACGTCAGCACTAGATCTGCGGACAGAGGAGGAGGTTATGAAAGCACTTCGCCGGGTGATGCAGGGCAGGACGACGTTAATATCCTCGCATAAGCTGTCGACGATGGAAGCCACGGACTATATTTATGTGCTGGATCAAGGCAGGATCGTAGAATCGGGAACGTACCAGGAATTGATTCAAGGTTCGGCGCATTTCAGCTCCATCATGCAGGAGAAGAAGCTGGAGGAAGCGGCTGTACAGAGACCGGACAGACCCGCGCATCCTGAAGGCGCTTATGGTTAATTGGCCAACAGCTGCAGGCACAATGATAAGCTTACACCGGATAACGAAGGAGAACATGTATGTGGTTACCGAAACCGGAAACATATCACGGCAACAAGGACATCCTGCAATGCTATGAGGCTTTGATAGGCGGATATATTACGGCTCATGGTCAGCCATGCCATTGGCTGTTCGCAGATAGCTGGGGGTTCTACTATACATCCATGCAGCAGTATGGTGCATATGAGCCAGCTTGCGTCTATCCGATGTGGCACAACCTGAATCGAATTTACGGCATTCGTCAACGGTTATTCCACGGTGCAACGTTGCGCATGTTGGCCGATTGGCTCAGCACGAATCAATCTCCTGTCTTCTTGGTAGCCGATCAATATGAACTTCCCTGGGTAACGGAATATCGGATGATGCATCACGACCATTATCTAGCTGCCACGGCTGTTAGTGAAGATGGCACGAAGCTGTTCATACAAGATTTGTGGCCGAATGAGATGAGGGAATGGCGTGACCTTGCGGAGCTTGAATCGGCCTTTCACGCGCGCGGTAGTCGTGCTCTGCAACTGACTGAGCCCCGGCTTAAGATTGATGCGGACTTGATTCGCCGTCTTCTCACTGACGCGATTGCTAGAATGCGCGGCGAAGAGCGTGAAGACTATTGCAGTGGATTGGCTGGCTTGCGACAATTCCGGCAAGATGTTGTACAGACGAGCGCTGATGCGCTGCTACCGATGGAGCAACGATTTGATATGCTTCGCCGAGTGGTCGATGTGCGTTACTTGTTCCTTGAATTTCTCTGCTTCGTGCAGCAGCAGCCTGTCTGGTCGAGTCAGCTCCCATCCGGTATTATCTCTGCTGTGGAGAAGTGTATAGCGGCATGGCAGTCCTTGCGCAACTACATGGTGTTGTCGTCACTTAAGGGGAACTACCGACCTGCTAGATGCTCGGCGCTGCTGGATAAGATCTTGGAGTGTGAGCAGGCTTGCCTGCATGCGACCGAAACATGGCTTGCACGATACCATCCAATTATAGGGAACGGGAGGGGAGGGGATGAGCATTATGAGACAGCAGGCAGTTCCGATTTCACTTGATGCCCACTTGAATTGGAAGGGCGTCACCTGGCGTGAGTTAGATATTCAAGGACAAGTAGACCCGCGCGGTGCCAGTATTCCAGGAGAAGTGTATCCACAGGAAGGTTCGCTGAACATTGGCGGCATTCCGTTTCACATTCCAGCATCCAATAGCGCGCGAGAAGATATGGTCAGCTGTGAGGGACAGCAGATTGTCTGCTCGAAGCCTGGACAGTATGAGACGCTGATCGTGCTTGGTTTTTCAGTATTTGGTGATTACTCGGACTTCATAGGATTTTCCTATGAGAATGCAATCAGCGAGCTGAAGCCGCTAGAACTGACTGACTGGTTCCAATATTATCCGAATAAATCTGCGTTGTTTGGCGAGGAGACCGCATTCGAAATTCCATATTTTCTTGATGAAGCGGAGGAGGTGGCGCGTCCGGTTGCCGTCTGGCTGCAGCGTATTCCTTGCAATCCTGCACTGACCTTGCAACAGATTCGCCTGCCGGATAATCCGTTCATGTTCATCGTGGCGATGACATTAACCTGAATTCTAGGAGGTTGCCCATGCAACAGACTGCTCTGAATCCTCCCAAGCGATATCATGCGTACCAGAATATTCTGCAATGCTATGATACGGTCATTGCTTCTTATATTAGCGGCAGCGGGCTTCCCTATCATTGGCTGTTCAGTGAGCATTGGGGATTCTACTACTATGATGCGGAGCGATTCTACTATCGCCGTCATTATTCACGGTATCCCTTGTGGGACGCACTCCGTAAATTATACAAGGTGAGGAAAACGATGTTTACCGATATTCCGCTTACGGCTTTGCTGGACAGTCCGCGCTTCGCGCAGAAGAAGCAAATGTTCGTCATCGCGGATGAGTTCGACCTGCCGTGGACACCGGAATATCAGAATATCCATCATCCGCATTATTTCTTGCTTACCGATTATGATAAGGCAGGGCATAAGGTGTATGTCAACGATTGGTGGCCTGTGCCGTACCAGGATTGGCTGGATTTGTCGATGCTGGAAGCTTCCTTTCAAGAGATGGGAGAGCACGCATTCGTCTTGTCCGAGCCGTCCTTTCACTATTCAGACGCTCTGCTGCTTGAGCAGATGGAGGTGGCTTATACGCAGATGACGGGCTGGGAGGATAATGGCCTGAGCGCGGGGATATACGGTATTAGGCGATTCCAGCAAGATATATTGCGGATGGGTCAGGAGACTGCTAGTTTCATCGACCGCTGGTTCTATATGGTGAAGCTGACGATTGAGGCCAAATATTTGTTCCTTGAATACGTCCTCTTCCTGAAGGTGGAACGCGGCTGCCCGATTCCGGATGCGTTCACGCAATTGCTGGAGCGCACGATCAACGGATGGTTCTCCTTCCGCAATACGATGATGTCCGCGAAGATTCGGAAGTCGCTGCAGCCAGACAAGCTTGCCGATCGATTAGGCAAAGTTGTCGAACTGGAGCAGGCTTGCGCCGAACAATGGGGAGACATCATGCAGCAGACTCGTCTATCCGTGCAGGAAAGCGCAGATCACTCGGAAAGCGGGGAAAGTATCCGATGAGAATATCGTGCATCGTCCCAACCTATAATTCAGCCTTCTACCTAAGAATGGGGCTGGAATCACTGACCTTACAGCAGTTGGTGGACAATGTAGAGCTGGAAGTGATTGTAGTCGATGATGGTTCAACAGATAATACAGCTGCTGTAGTCGATGCTGTCCGCAGTGCGAACGTTCGCATCAGCTATGTGCATCGTCCGAGAGACGCATATGCGAATCGTTCCCGGACGCGCAATTTGGGCATTGCCAAGGCGAGCGGGGATGTCTTGTGCTTTCTCGATGCTGGGGTTATCGTGCCGCCTTCATTCTTCCAGCGGGTGGCGGATCGATTGGGCAACGAGCCGAATATGGTGCTTGCCCACGAAACGTACGGGCTATACATCGATCCGGAAGAGGAAGATATGAGCATTTTGGATGATTTTGCCGTGGAACGTCTGGATGAGTGCATGCCGCGCATACAGCAGTTGCAGTCGTGGACCGACCCGCGGAGTCTCAGCGCACCGTATATTCATTACAACTTGAGTCTGCTGCCTGCACCGTGGACGGACGGTTGGAGCTGTGCATTATCGGTTCCAGCACAGCTTGTGGACACAGCAGGCGGCTTCGATGAGCGTTTCTACGGTTGGGGAGTGGAGGATTGTGAATTTGCCTATCGTCTGTATCGCGCCGGGGCGCAATTTCGCTTCGAACGTCAGGCGTATGCTTTCCATTATCCGCATCCTATCTCCCGATCTGCTGCGAAGGAGCAATCGCTGCGTGACAACAGCATTCAGATGCATCACATGCATTATGAATTGGACACAGAATGCTACGTCCATTACTTGGGCTTGCATTATCAAGGCTTCCTCGAGAAGCTGAGGACGCTGGACTTGTCTGCGCTCTTGCCTGCGGAACTGCCGCAACAATGGCTGCGAGACGAATCTCAGCCTACACCTTCCGGACGTGTGCTGGCAATCGGAATTGACCGACCAGACTGGATTCGCAGCTTGGGAGCAACCCATGTGTTCGCACATAACGAACAGGTCAGCAGCCTATTGCGCGAGCAGTTGCCGGAGTCGGACATTCGCTGTCTGATCGGCGTAGATACGCCGTATGAGGAAGGCTGCTTCGAGCGCATCTATATATCTGACTATGTTCGCACCTTTCATCCAGCTATCATTCGTCTCATGTTCTCTGAGTTGAAGCGAATCGGCAAGCGTATTATCTGGCTGCGCGCAGATATGGATGCATCGCCATTCGCAGAGGTCGATCCAGTGTTGGCCAATAGATTGAAGGAAATTTGCCGTGCGCCTGCTCGAAGCACTCCGGCACCGTTCGATCAGGAATATGCCCCGAGCCGACACAAGCGCTTGGTGATGGAGAAGATCTATTGGCTGCGCGCGATGGAAGTAGAGACCATAGCTGACGAGACAGGACTTGCGCTGGAAGCCAGAAGCTGTCCGGCACCGGTCTGTTCATGCTAACTAGAGAGAGGGGAAGTCTAGTGGAACCAAGCTCAAGCACGGAGCAGAACATGATTAGTTTGGGAGCGTTGGAATGCACATCATCGTGTATTATGACGGCGCTTTCCCTGTTCGGGTTGAATCCGCAGCATTTTTTGCTCGCATACTGGGATATCAACTATCACCGCGGCAACCTATTGTCGTCGCGTAATCCGTATTATCATGATTTGCGGCCATTCTATGGCATTCAGAAATCTTATGAGGAACAGGAGACGCTGGAGCCGATCCTTGCATCGATTCGTCAAGGTCATCTAATTATGCTGCGTTGCCAGGCATCTGATCTTTCGTTCTTCCCTAGAGAGCTGCTTAGTCATGATGCAGCTGGCTTCGATCACTATTGCTTGCTAACACAATATGACGAAGTGTCCCAAGTCTTCCACGTTGTTGATCCTATCGCTTCGCATATCGGTGTGATTACGATAGAAGAGCTTGTGAAGGCAAGTATGGCTGGAGGTAAGCTGTACTATTATGAGATAGACAGACCGTCAGACCCATTCCACTGTCCAACCAATGCCTCGTTGTTCCGGATTGGCGCAGAAATGAATTATCGCTCTGTATTCCACAATGACGTTAGTGGCTTGCGCGCGTTCGATCAATTTGCCAACGAGCTAGAGCTATCAGCACAATGGGACGTGGCGGAGCGGGATTCCTGGTTGCGGGCGAATACCATTACGGTCAGCTCGACGATCAAGCTTCGCAAGCTGGTATGGGACAGCTATACGGCATTGCATGTGCTGGAGCCTGTATTGCATGCTTCGCTTGCGTCCTCAGTCAAAGCGATCGTCTCGAACTGGACGCGACTCAATCTGTCACTTATCAAATATAAGCAAAAGCAAGATACGCAGCTAATCAGCAACTGCCAACAAGTGCTCTTCAGGCTGCGCGAGCTGGAGAAGCAGTTCCTGCTTGACCTGCGTGAGGCTGGTCTGTCACTCGAGACCAAGATCGGATAGGAGGAAGCACATGATGCCGGAATCGACACTGTGGTGCTTGTCTACGACGGAGGTCTATCCGTTCAGCAAGATTGGGGGATTAGGCGATTATTGCTATTCGTTCGCCAAGGGCTTGCGGGATCGTGGACATGAAGTGATGGTGTTCTCGCCCTATTATGAGAAGCACATGCTGCCACTGACAGCTGAACTGGATTACCAGATAGAACCTAGAACCATCACCTTTCGCAAGCGCGAGCTGTCTTATTTGAGCATGAGCTGTACGTATGAAGGCATTACGTATGTGTTTTTCCGCTATGCGCCCTTCTGGGGACATGACACGATGTTTCTCGATGACTGCAAACGTTATAACGAAAACTTGAACGGCAGCACCTTGCTGGGCAAGGCTATGTCCATAGAATTACGCATTCGCCTGCAGGCTGAGTCCGGTAATCGCCGATTAGTCGTGCAGGGCAATGATGCTCTGTCTTCCTTCTTCGCTCCGTATATACAAGCCGAGGCATTTCCGAATGTGCAAGTTACGAAGCTGTATGCCGTACATAGCTTTGTCGGCGAGGCGGTTGGTCGCATTTATCGCATGGACGAATATTATTTGGATCAAGAGTTCAAGGCTCTGATTGATCGAGATTTCAGCAGGGAAAAGAGCTGGCTGGAAGTGCTTACCCCTCACTTTGACCGTTTTATTACAGTCAGTCCGAATTATGTGACGGAAATTACATCAGGGGAGACGTCATTGTCCAAGCTATTCAGTCGCATGCATCAGGAAGGAAGGCTGGCGGGGTTCCTGAACGGAATTGATGATGCATTCTGGTCGATTCATTCGAGTCCGTTGCTAGGAAGAGAGGAAGGGGATACTCTGTCTGCGCTCAAGCATAGATACAAGGCGAAGCTATGCAGGCGAATAGGGTTGTCCTTGGAGAAGCCGTTGCTTGTATTCGTAGGCAGAATCACTCCGCAGAAAGGTCTGCAGCGATTGAACGATATGCTGGCCCTGTTGCCAGATTCGCACATTGTTATTCTGGGACAGGGGGAGCCGCTTGAGCATTACATCACCGAGCCATACAGGAAGCAAGTCACTCATTTCGACCATTATGAAGAACAGCTTTGTCATGAGGTGCTGGCGGCAGCCGATTACTCCATCGTTCCATCCGAATACGAGCCATGCGGCTATGTCGCCATGTATGCGCCAAGATTCGGGGTGATTCCACTCGTTCGCGAGACTGGCGGTCTAGTTAACATTGCTGCAAGTGTGGAAAGTGTGCTGCAAGTGCCCATACTGTTCGATACAGCAGATCAATTCGCGAGGCTGTACAGCGGTTTGCTCGTAAGAAATCTGCATGAGAGCGATACGTTGCGGGAGAAGCTGTCTCACCTGACTTGGCGATGGGATGAGACGTTGGAGCAGATGGAGCTGTTTGTGTTGTCACATACATGACGATACGATGCCAGCATCTGATCTCACCCATGCTTAGACAGGCTGCTGGCATTGCAATACCCCCCAAAAAACTTAGTATATACCCAAGAAATTATAGAACATCTGCTCGTGCGAGCCAGACTGCAAGGATAGCACATCTATCTGTCGAATGAGTACTCCTATCATCGAAATCTGTTGAGGGGAGTACAGCGTATGAATAACGAGAGACGAACCATGTCCGCTCAAGCCACAAGAAGCAATGAAATGAAAGCGATTCCAAGAATGCGTTCAATGGCATTCAATCCATTCCGCACAATCGGGGGGAAGCTGTTCACCGTATTCATGGTGTTCGTTGTCATACTGGTGTCCGGTGCAGGAATTTACTCGTACACGACGGCGAAGACGACCTTGTCGGACGAAGTAACGAACTATTCGACGCAGGCGTTAGGGCAGATGGCGGACAATCTCGATCTCATGCTGAAGCAGTATGAGGACTTGTCCATGCTGATGGTGACAGATAAGGAAGTCAGCAGTGCTATCACGACTATGCAGGATGATGGGGCAAGCAGTCTTGAACGATTAGAAGCAGCGCGCAATCTGGACAGCAAGCTTGCGTCTATCGCCTTGTCTGACAATGCGATTAACGCCATCTTTTACTTCGATATGAACGGGATGCTGGCATCCAGCTATAGTACGCTTGCCATCTCGGAGAGTGTGCAGGAGGAATCGTGGTTCGTGCGGGCTATGGAAGCGAACGGCGCTCAGTTCTGGCTCGGCACGAACCCGGAGAAGCTCGAGGACCGCAACGGTGTCACTACGTTCGGTGTGGTGAGGATGCTGAAGGACGCTTACTCCCAGAATAGCGGCGTCCTGTACATGCAGCTGAGCAAGGAGATTCTGATCGAACAAATGAGCAAGCTGCAGTTCGGTGAGAGCGGAACATTGCACATCGTGAACGGTAATCGTGAGATTCTATTCAGTGCGCACACGGAGCAGGTTGAAGGTGTGCTTGAAGCGGTGTCGCAAGCAGATATCGATGCGATGAACAATCTGCCCGAAGAACAGTATCTGCGTCATTATGAGCGGCATGGCAATCTAATCTTGCAGAGCAAGATCGGTGAACTGGACTGGCAATTAATCGGGGCTGCACCCGTACAGGAGCTGACAGCAAGCGCGAACCAAATCTTGAACGGTACATACACGATGATCGGCTTGGCAGTGGCGATTTCGATCGTAGTCGGAATTGGCATGATGCGCTGGATCGGCACACCGCTCATTCGTCTCCGCAATCTCATGAACGAGGGCGAGCAGGGGAATCTGTCTGTTCGTACACAGGTGCGCAGCAAGGATGAAATCGGGCAAGTGGGTGAGAGCTTCAACCGCATGATGGAGCAAATTCAGAAGCTTGTTCAGCATACGAATTCTTCCGCCCAAGCGGTATTGCACACTGCCAGTGAATTAACGGAAGTGTCCAAGCAAACCTCACATTCATCGAGAGAAATCTCGATGGCGACAGAGCAAATCGCAGAAGGTGCGATGACGCTCGCAACAGAAGCCGAAAGAGGCAACGGGATATCCACAGAGCTGGGCGATCAGATGCAGCATGTGCTGGAGGCGAATGCCGTTATGGGCAAGTCTGCGCAAGGTGTACGTGAGCTAAGCGAGCAAGGAACAAGTCTCATGGGATCGCTCATCGGGAAGACCGAGCAGACGGAGCAGATGACCCGTTCCTTAGTAGAGAAAGTAGACAAGCTGCAGGAAAGCACGACTTCGATTCGCAAAATTCTGGATGTGCTCAACGGCATCGCGCAGCAGACGAACATTCTCTCATTGAACGCGACGATAGAAGCGGCTCGCGCAGGCGCAGCCGGACAAGGCTTCATGGTCGTCGCCGACGAAATTCGCAAGCTGGCTGACCAATCGAGACAGTCCATCGATGTCGTAGGGGGAATGACTCAGACGATCCAAACCGAAATGGAAGAGACCGTCGCGGTATTGTCCGATGCCTACCCGATCTTCCAGGAGCAGCAGACAACAGTCAATCAAACGAGCAGCATGTTCGACAATGTCCGCGGTGAGATGGAGTCATTCACAGCGAATCTGGATCAAGTAACGGCTTCTCTGCGCACATTGGAGCAATCACAGCATACACTGTCCGAGGCGATGTCCAGCGTCAGCGCCGTGTCTGAACAGTCCTCTGCTACTTCCGAAGAGGTGGCGTCGCTGTCGAATGAGCAGCTGCGCTCAAGCGAAGGACTCGTCCAGCTTGCGGAACAGCTGGAGCACTTGTCCGAGGCATTGCAAAAGTCGCTTGCGCGGTTTACTGTATAAGGATGTCTATAACAAACTCCCGCTCTGTAAGTACACAGGCGGGAGTTTTTGCGGAATTGGATCAGGAGGGCGGAAAACTTCACATATGCAGGTATTTCTTCGGAATTGGCACCCATTCAGCTGAAAAACTACGAACTTACATGTTTTCAAAGTCCAAGTAGTCAGTTACAGCCATTTCAGCATTTGGGAGATGCAGATTTGCAGGCATTTCGAGGAAATCACTCTTCCACACTATCAATGCCTGCACATTCGTAGGAAATCCAGCACGGCACCCCATGAGTAAGGCAGTGTGTGATCATTGATTAGAGATCAGTCATCATTCGCTTACCTCTCGAATAAGATTAGAAGCGGATTGTGAATAGTCACAATCTAATAACTTTCTAATCTGGAGGTATGCATGAGAAGAAAATTGTCGTTCGTGTCGTTGGCCGCATTCATGCTCATTGTCGTATGTGTTCCTGTGATGGCTGCAGCAGAGGCCCCGACTTCCCAACAGTTGTCTAGTAATAGTCCGTATAACTCGCCGTGGAGTCAATGGATCCAGAACAAGCAAACGTGGGACTCCATGGGCATCGACAGCTATGAATTTACGCAGATCAATACGTGCTATTGCTACTATCGCGAATTGCAAATTCGGGTGGAAAATGACACAGTCGTATCGGTAAAAGATCTCAATACGGGGACAATGCTTGACCCGAGCAACTACGCTACTTATACGATGGACGACTATTTTCAGACGATTCTAAGTGCGATCTGGCAGGCAGAGATCGTTCAGGTCCAATATGATGCGAGCTATGGCTATCCAAGCCAAGTGTACATTGATTGGAACAGTATGATTGCGGATGAAGAGACATCCTTCACGATTACGAGCTTCAATCCGCTATAATTGGCAACGTAGTCCGACTTGCATTCACAATGGTGTGAAGCAAGCTCATGGAACACAAAAAAAGCCGTGAATCATCACGGCTTTTTTTGTGTTCCATGTATGGTGGTCCTGTCAGGTATGAACATACAAAAAATCCTCTGTCCAATTGACAAAGACATAAATTCAGATTAGAATAATAGATCGATAATATTAATTTAATATTATATCACACTTTTAGCAATATGTCAATAGTTTTTTTGAAAACGAAAGGAGGGCGCATTAGTATGTATGTATCCCGTATTTTCAACAGTTTGCAGGAGTCTGTACAGGAGCAATATAGAATGGAGCTGCTGGAGCTGAATGAGAGGACCAAGGAATACGGCCTAATGCTGACTCCGCAGGATGTTGATCGATTGCTTGCTGCAAGAACCGAAGTTCTGTACAGCTACGGACGAGTAGAATTGAGTATGGAGGTAACGAAGGAGCTGATCGATGTGTTCTCGACTTCTCCCTTCATCGAGCAAGAGACCTATGCTGATACCATGAACGAGCTTCATGAGATCTTCTACGATCTGAAGAATGAAACAGAAGACAGGATCGGTGATCGGCAGCTGCTGCACAGAATGAAGGAATGGTTTGATGCGGACTGTGAAGGCTCCTTGGACTTGCTGAAGGGCAAGCTCGATCAATATGCTGAGAAGTTTCGCAGGGAGTTGACGAAGAAGGAGACCTTGCATGAAGGAGGGGATGACCAGTGCGATCTGACAATCTGAGAGAACGGGCTGAGCTAGCAGTTCAGGGTAGCATACGTAAATCTCGGCTGCATCGCCATCCGTATACGATCTCCTTGATGAACGAAGGCTTGCGTGCAGGGCTGCTCACGAGTCAAGAGCTGATGCGTATCCAGAATGGATTCATGCAAATTCTGCAGGAGTTGATTCAGCGTCACACCCGTGGGGAGAGCACCTCAGTTACGACGGACACGGCAGAGAATATTTTGGCCTCGGTTATGTACGCAGCAGACGCTTATCTATTCAGCTTCGAGCAGCCGGAGAGGGCTATCACGTACTTGAAGGCGATTGATATTCGACAAGTTTATACTAGAGGCGTGGAGAAGGTCAGCCAATGTTACGAACAGTCGAAGCAGCTGTACAAGGAAATCCGAGCAACGAAACTGGATGTACCGGTTGATGCCTATAACATGACCATCGACGAGTCCTTACCTATATTTTTGCGGAAATATGGAATCATCTTCGACGCTCATCATACGATGGCGAGCATCGATTATCCACTAGCTATGGATGACATGAACTTGCAAGGTGTGTATTATATCAGACAATATCTAGAGCGCTTGAAGCTGGAGAATACGTTCTGCGCTATGTACGATCCTCAGGCGTTGTTAAATTTGTTAACCGATTATGGAAGGGTATGTCGGTTCGATTACCGAATCGAATTGTACAATATGTATGAATTGGTGCTGAGTCAGGCAGTATTCTCGGTTATGTCTGGCGGCGATGCGCTGGATGTCCGGCTGTCAGAGAACCAATACTTGCGGTTGGAGCAGCAATTGACGGCGCTCACTGAAGCGGGAATTCGTTCTGCTGTCACAGAAGCGATTGTCAGCCTTCAGCGGCATCTTGCGATCGAATCACAGCATAAGGAATATATGGACGGATGCACAGATGAGCTCGTCCAGCGGGTGGCGCATGCAGCCAAGCACAACAGCTTGCGTACGGTGATCCTTACAGAGAAGGAGGCGGTGGCGAAGTCGATCGTCATTTCCTTTAGCGAAGCGGACAGAATGAGTGATGCCGAATTAAGGAGCCTGCTGCATGAGGTGATGAGCTGTGATCGGGCGGAAGAGAAGGTCAGACTAATCCTGACACGTTTCAAGTCCTTCCATGACTATCTCGATATGCTCGAGTCCGATTGCTTGTACGGAGATGAATACGTACTCCTGTTCGAAGCGTTCGGCAATACGGAGCTTGCCATTCTGGCTAAGATTGTCTTCTATGAAGAGCTGCGAGGCGAATCGTTAGACATGACGGGCATATTGGAGCAGGACAATGATTATCCGATGGAATGGCAGAAGCAATTCGCCAGCAGCTTGCGCGGAATGAAGCAGCGGTTGCTGGCTATCGACAAGTTGATAGATGAGATTGATTATGATCAGATTACATTTTATTAAGGTGAAGACCTTGACATGGCGAGTGTATTTAGTTGATCAAGGTCTTCATTGTATCTGGTTACTTTGCATGACTGGCGGAGGTTTGCTTCTCCTTCAATTCCACCAACAGCGCATGAAGCTGCTCGGTTGCTAGTCCATGAAGCACGAGCCGGAATCCGGCTCGCAGCGTCGTCAGCGGCACCATCGGATGCTTGTTGTTGATCAATGCTAACCGGTCGTTGCTGCCGATAATCCTCGAAGCCATAATCCCAATCGTTTCATCGAGTTGCAGGGAGTTCGTCGCCCGCCAGAAATCGCTGTCTGTGAGGAACAATTGATAGATTGGCGTGAAGCATTCAATCGCTGTTAACAGATCTAGCTTATTCGTCCAACGCTTCGGCATCGGTTCAATCGGGATGCGAGTCGCCGTGATGGCGTCCAAGTTAAGCCGGTCTTGCTTCGACACTTCCAGTTGTTTATCGCGAATTTCTCTGTTCATATTAATAATGAAGTTGTACAGATTTAAGTCATGAATGAGGAACAGATCGTCCTTCACAGGCTCCAGATTCGTCGGCTTCAGCGGATTCAGCTGAACATCCACACCAGGCACATTATCGCGGATGAACTGAATGATTTCCGAACCAAGGTAGAAATGACGGAGAATCATATAATTGGCCTCGGGACTAATGAACTGCTTCATGCCCCAGTACAGAAACCGATGCAATATCTTCGATGATGTGAACGCCTTGGGCAGCAAGATTTTATACAATTGGAACACAATAATGAGCAGACGGGCCAATGGACGAAGAATAGGCAGAATGAACTGTCTGGACCTGCTCGCACAATCTTTCAGGTAGGCGGCTTTGGCTTCTTGGTCGAACGGGATGCCCTGATCCAGATAGACCGCGAGGAATGGGTTCGGATCGTTCTTGTCATGGGCCATCTCATCGAAATAGCGGGCGTGATGATCTGTCATTCGTTCCCCAGCTCCTCTAATTGTAGTAAATAAAGTCTTGCCGTTGTTTTGGCCGTCTTGACGATGCGTGCAGCAAGGTCAGCTGTTAGCAAAGGGTGCTGAATTCCTGCCTCCAACCGTTCGAAATGCTTCTCGTCGGAATCGCTATGATAGAGCAAGAAGGAAACCTGCTCGTCAGTCAGCTGCAATTGGTCCCGGATCAATTCGCCCCAAAACCTTGCCATGCGGCAGCCAAGTCCCTCGATAATCCACATGGCGCCCATCAGATCCATCGGATTGTCCCGGCTCGCTCGCTGGAATAGATAAGCGGAGAGCGCTTCGCTGCCGATGTTCTTGTCACCGCTTTGAATTTCTTCGAGATTTCCACCCACCGCTACATAGTTTCGTTCCAAAATCTGAAAATCCCGATGCTCGTCGCGCGCATGTGCAAGGAACAGGGAGCGCATGTCGATATGCTCGATCGCGATGTAAGAAGCAGCGCGGGCTATCCACTGTGAGCCATCGATTACCTGCTGGCGGATGTTGCGCATAAGCAGCATGTAATCTGCCATCGTAAAGTTCCCTTGATACAGCTTGCGGATGATCGGAACTTGACCCAGCTTCTGTTCGAAATCAATCCATACGTGGACAAGCTGGCGAACAAGCTGTGCTTGCACCTGATCTTGTTCGTTATAGGTCAGATGAGGAGCTTCCGGGTCTCTCTCCACGATCAACTGCTCCTGCTGCATGCTGTCATCACCTGTTACGGTAAGCAGCATGTAGGACGTTTGGAAGCGGCCGCTCTCCGGTACCATGCACAGGATTTGCTGGCCTGGCTTCAGATGGCCTTCGTTCATAAGCTCCTCCAGCATAATATAGATGGAAGCGGCTCCCGTGTTCCCCTTCGTATACAAATTCGTGAACCATCTTTCCTCCGGGATCGTCATGCCGCCAAGCTGCATGAGGCGAAAGATCTCCTCGCGGAAGAAATGTGAGGAATAGTGGCAAACCATCCAATCGATCTGCTCCGGAACGACCTTGCCTTCCTCCACCAGCTCGAAAAATCGCTTCACACCAAGCTTGGGCATCTCATTAACTAGACGGATGTCCTGCTTCAGATTCAGTGCTCCCTCGTCCGCTGCATCCTGGATGGACGGATAATCGAGCCAGCTGCGTCCTGCGGATACGTCCTTGTTAGTCGTCGTTCCGGCATACATACATGTGTCATACAGATGGGCATAGGACTGATTGTCGATCCACTCAATACGGAGCGACAGCCCTTCGGCATTCGGCTTGTTCTGAAGAATAGCCGCGCCAGCGCCGTCCGACAGCATGAAGCGAAGGAAATCCGTATCGAACGGAATCACCTGCTGATTGCCCTTCTGCTGGGCTTCGAACCGTGTATGCTTGAACGCCCGGCTAGGGAACTCACTGGCACATGAGATTGCCGACCGCTTCTCTCCGGCACGAATCTGCACGTACGCGTTGCGCATCGCCTGCATGCCGCTTCCGCACACGCCGTGATGCGTGGCAATCTCCAGCTCAGACAGTCCGGATTCAGCATGCACCATACTGGCGAAGCCCGGGACGAGCAGATCTCCTTGTGTCGTCGCTGCGGCGAGGAAGTCGACGTCGTTATCCAGATTCGGGATGCGCTGCATAGCGTCCCGGATAGCCAGAGCTGCCATCTCCGCATTGGAATACAGACTTTGCTGATTGCGATCTATCGCGTAGTGGCGGTAACGGATTTGATTTTGCTCCAGAATGCGTCGCATCGACTTCGAGGCTCTGCCGCCGATTCGACCGAGATAAGCTTCGAGCTGGTCATTGCCGATCGGATCGCCGGGCAGAAATTTGCCTATAGCCGTAAGATATACAGGTTGCATAATGTGACCTCCATTGCATATGTGATCGATTGCTGTTGCTTTGAGGTCATCATACCGGATGGCGAGAGGTGCAGATAGTACTAACTTTGTCTAGTACCGCTAGGGGGGAGTAGTTATTTTGTTGTTCGGATAAGGTTATGCGAGCGTATACAGCGGCGGATCGTTCGGCTCATATGAAGTTGTTCATCATCCTCACTCACCTGCAAGAACCTGGTTGAGAAATTGTTGTAGTCCCTTGGACAACCACCGTTCCTTATGATAAGCCGCATACATATATCGCTCTTGCTTCGGCGCTGGAAGCGAAGCATAGGCAAGCAGGCCGTTGTGCACTTCCTCTCGAACAGCCTGAATGGACATGAAGGAGATAGCCCGTCCGTTCAGGAGTGTGCGCTTAATGGCTTCCAGCGAATCCAGCTCCATCTGGTATTGTAAGGAAGTTTGATGATAGGCAGCCCACTGCTCGGTCAGCTGTCTAGTCGTCGAGTTCTCTCCATGGAAGATGAAGGGCTGCTGGAGGATCGCAGCAGCATCCAGGGATTGCTTCTCAGCGAAAGGGTGGCCAGCAGCATATACGACGACGAGCTGATCTTCCGCGATGGGCTCCAGGTGGAGCTGCGGATCATCGAACGGTTGCGAGGAGATGAAGCCGACGTCAACTTGATGCTCCAACAGAAGCTGACGAATCATCGGTGCCGGCTTGATCAGCAGCTTGATGTTGATTCCCGGATACGCTTCAGTAAATGCGCTTATATGACCGGGGAGCACATATGTTCCCGGCACGTAGCTGGCGCCGATCGTCAATGTCCCTTTGCCAACCTCGCGATATTCTTGAAGCACCCGTTCTGCTTCCTTGGACAAGGCGGTCATCGTTGAGGCGTAATGAAGCAGCGCGATGCCGGCTTCTGTCAACAGGGTTTGCCCTGCGCGAAATTCAAAGAGCTGTACCCCGTATTGCTCCTCTAGACTTTTCATATGAAAGCTGACAGTGGGCTGCTTGATCCCCATCGCTCTGGCTACGTCCGATACTTTCTTGAGCTTAGCGATACGCATTAGAATCTCTAACTTGTGAATATTCAAAGCGAATCTCCCCCTTCCGTATTCCTTCTAACACAATCATGCCTATATTATAGAGAAAATCTATTGATATGAATATATATTAATAAAATATTTAACAATGCGCTGACTTACCCTTAATATTCAGATGAAGCTACCCTTCTATACTACATATAGATACGAACAAGGAAGGTTGGTCGGATGAATCTATTAATCAAGCAACTGACGAAATCCTTCGGGACTATGCAAGCATTGCACCCACTTGATCTTCACATTGACTCAGGGTCTTTCACTACATTGCTCGGTCCTTCTGGCTGCGGCAAAACTACATTACTGCGTATGATCGCGGGACTGGAGACGCCGGACAGCGGTGACATATGGCTCGGTGGGGAATGTGTCTATTCTTCAAGCAAGGGTGAGTTCAAGCCGGTACATAAGCGCAAGCTTGCTATGGTCTTTCAGGATTTCGCCCTATGGCCGCACTTAACCGTATATGAGAATGTAGCATTCGGCCTGAAGGCGACCAAGCAGAGGAGTGCGCTTCGCGAACGAGTGATGGAAGCGATCGAGGCGGTTCGATTGCACGGCTTGGCGGATCGCTATCCGAACCAGCTGTCTGGCGGGCAGCAGCAACGGGTGGCATTCGCCCGGGCAATCGCCGTACAACCGAAGCTCATACTCTTCGATGAACCTCTTAGTGCGCTTGATGCGCTGCTAAGAGAGGAGATGCGTATCGAGCTGCTGCAGCTAGTTCGTGCCAGAGGCTTGACCGCGATTTATGTGACACATGATCAGATGGAGGCGATGTCGATGTCTGATCAGATACTCGTCATGCAATCCGGCAATGTGTTGCAGCAAGGAACGCCGGAACAAATCTATCAACAGCCCGCCGACCCGTTCGTTGCCAAGTTCGTTGGCAAGTCCAACTGGATCGATCAGGGCAGCATGTTCCGGCCTGAGCACATTCGCTGGTCGGGCAAGCCTGGTGATGTACAGCGGCGGGCCAAGGTGAAGCAAGTGAGCTATACCGGGGAGCGTTACGAGGTGATGATTGAGCTGGAAGGCGGTACGAGCTGGTATGCGTACAGCCATGCACGGCTCCCGCTTGGGGAGCAAGTCACTGTATATGTGTCCCCGCAAGCAATCTATGAGATACAACCATTACAGGAGGTAGTTGGAGGATGACGAAGATGCAGAAGTGGAGTAAGGTAAGCAAAATATTTGTATTGGTGCTGGTCTGTGCGTTTATAGTAAGTGCCTGCGGATCGAATCAGGCTGGTACGAACGGGAACGGGCAAGAAGGAGCACAGTCTGCCGCTGAGCCGACAGCGAATACAACGCAGTCAGCGAATGAGGAGGAAGCAGAGGACAAGCAGCCGTCGGGCAAAGTAGTCATCTATAGTGCGGGACCAGGCGGACTTGCCGAAAATATCGTGGAAGGCTTCAAGGCTGAGACAGGTCTCGAAGTCGAGCAATTCCAAGCGACTACTGGCAAGATTCTTGCTCGTCTAGAGGCAGAGAAGAACAACCCTGTCGCTGACGTTGTCGTGCTGGCATCGTGGCCGTCCGGCATGGCGCTCAAGAATGAAGGCGCTACACAAAGCTATACAGGTGCCGCACAGGCAGATAAGCTGTATGAAACATGGGTTGACGAAGAGCGCCATCTATTCGGGTACAGCGCTTCGGCATTGGGCATTACGTACAATACGAAGCTGGTGGACGAGCCTCCTACAGATTGGTCCGACTTTGCTGATCCGCAGTGGAAGGATGCTGTCAATATCCCTGATCCGTCCTTATCCGGTTCTGCACTCGACTTCATCTCCGGCTACTTGAATCAGCATGGTGATAAAGGATGGGATATGTTCGAGGAATTGAAGAACAACGGTGTCGCGTTGGCCGGTGCGAACAAGGAAGCGTTGAACCCAGTCATTACAGGGGCGAAGAGCGCCGTTATGGCTGGTGTCGATTACATGGCCTACAGTGCGATAGCCAAAGGCGAACCAGTCGGCATAGTATCACCGGCAAGCGGTACGGTCATCAATCCGAGACCTGCTATGATTCTGAAGGAGGCGCCGAATGTCGAGAACGCACAGCTCTTCATCGATTATCTCCTGTCGGACGAAGCACAGGGAATGGTAGCTGCAGCGAATTTGCTGCCGGGTCGTTCCGACATTCGGGCGCATGAAGATCGGACGCAAGTAGCCGATATTAAGCTGCTGGAATACGATTGGGACTGGATGATGGAGCAAGGACCTGCGATTACGAATGATTTCCTGGAGCTGTACAAATAATCGATAGTGGTGAGATGCCATGACAACATTGAAATCGAAACACACGCTCTCATGGGGAGTGGCGGCAGCCATCCTGTTGCTCGGGATGCTCGTCGTCACCCCGCTTATCTTCATCCTATTGACGAGCGTTACACCAGACGGGGAGTGGGATTGGCTCGCTCCGCTACAAGTCATTGCGGATGCCCAGATGAGTCAGGTGCTGGTCAATTCATTGGCACTCGGCTTCTGGGTCGTCATAGGGGCTACGCTAATCGCCGCACCGATAGCCTTCCTGGCGGCTCGAACAGATGTAAGTCGGCATAAGTGGCTGGATGTCGTGCTCATTATTCCCTTCATGACACCGCCGTACATCGGATCGATGGGCTGGATCTTATTCATGGAACGGCGGGGGTTTCTCGAGCAGCTACTCCCTTGGACAGAGCATGTGACACCAGCGTTCTTCAGCTTGTTCGGCATGGTGGCGATCATGAGCCTGCACTTGTACCCGTTCTTGTACTTAATATTACGTAATGCTCTACAGCAGATCGGCTCGAACTACGAGGAAGCAGGAGCGGTGCATGGTGGCGGATTTGCTTATCGCTTGCGGACGATTGTACTGCCGTTAATGGTTAGCAGCTATGCGATGGGCGCACTATTAATCTTCGTGAAGACGTTGGCGGAATTCGGCACTCCAGCGACCTTCGGCAGAATGATCGGCTACTATGTCCTGACTAGCGATATTCATAAGTACACATCGAGCTGGCCGATAGATTTCGGCAAAGCAACGGCGCTGTCCTCTGTACTGCTATCTGCCTGTCTATTCATCTGGTATGTGCAAAATATTATTTCGCGCCGTTATCATTATGCAACGGTGGGCGGCAAGGGCAACCGGATGACGATGACTGCGTTGAAGGGCTGGCAACGTCTTGCGGCGTGGCTGTACATTAGCCTGCTTCTGCTCGCTTCGATCGGCGTTCCGTACTTCTCTATCCTGGTAGCCTCCTTGCAAAAATTAAGAGGAGACGGGCTAAGCTGGGGCAACTATACGCTGGCTAATTATACGAAGCTGCTCCAATGGGGATCGCCTGGATTGGATGCGCTATTGTCCAGCTTCGGTCTAGCCTTATGTGCAGCGACAGTCGCTGCAATCTTAGGTACGTACTTGGCCTTGCACATTCAGGCAGGCAGACGGTTCAGCGAGCGCATCGTCGATGCGTTCAGCTTGTTGCCCAATACCGTTCCGGGCATTGTGATGGTCGTAGGGCTGATTTTGCTGTGGAATGCGCCGGGCATGCCGATTCCGATCTATAATACGTCGGTAATGGTCGTACTGACGTATGTCGTGTTTTTCCTGCCATACACCGTTCAGTACGTCAAGTCCGGGCTGCAGCAGATCGACACGTCCTTAACACAGGCAGGGCGAGTGTTCGGCGGAACAGCATGGTATACATTGCGCAGAGTCGTGCTGCCACTGCTGATACCAGGGATACTGGCTGGCTGGATGATGACGTTCACCATATCGATTCGCGAGCTTGTTGCGTCGCTGCTTATTTTGCCGCCGCATATGCAAGTTTCCGCCACATATATATTTGCACAGTTTGAACAAGGTGAAGTTGCGATGGGCATGGCGATGGCGGTCATCTCTGTAGGACTAACTACGTTGATTCTCGTGTTCATGAACAACTTAAGTGCGATCAGGAAGTGATAAGAACCGATGGTATATGCAGAAATTTGGGGAGGCGCGGGCGAGCACGGCCGTTCCTGTTATTACGTTCGACAGGGGCGGCATGCTGTATTGCTGGACTGCGGGGTAAAGAAGGAAGGCAGCGGTGAATACCCGCTGTTGGACCCGTCTAAGGTGAAGCAGCTCAGCACGGTGTTCCTCTCCCATGCGCATGAGGATCATAGTATCGCGCTACCGCTCTTGTATCGATACGGCTATACGGGGGACATCTGGACCACACGCGTAACAGAGAAGCAAGCAGCTGCTTATTTCGCCAAGTGGTCACAATATGTGCATAAGTCAGCAGGTACATTGCCCTACGAAGCAGCTGATGTAGCTAGACTGCGCTATCGATACTTGGAGGATGAAGCGGAAGAGGGGGTGTGGTTTGAAGTCGAAGAAGGCTTGGAAGCTTGCTGGGGACCAAGCGGTCATATGCTCGGCTCGGTATGGGTGATGCTGCGGATGGATGGGGAAGTGATCTATTATTCCGGTGATTATAGTGTGGAGTCTAGATTGTTGGAAGCAAGCTTGCCCCCGTTAGACAAAAAAACTGATATCACCCTTGCCATAGTGGATGCTGCATACGGTGCTGGCGATGATACACAACCTCAGCTCGTGCAGAAGCTTCTGAATCAGATCCGCCACAGCTTGGAGCGCGGCGGGCAAGTGTGGCTGCCTGTTCCGGCAGTCGGCAGAGGGCAGGAGCTGATGCTGATCGTCAGTGAAGCTTTTCCCGATGTACCGCTCCTGTGTGACGAGCGTCTGCAGGACGGGTTGGCGGAGCTTGCGTCATATGCTGACTGGTGCAGGACTGGAGAACTGTCTAAGCTGGAGCGATTGCAGCAGCACCGAATCCGCGCCCACTCGCCGGAAGCATTGATCGAACGAAGCGCAGAGGAGAAGGGGCCGGTCGTCCTCTTCACCTCGGACCCGATGCTGCAATCCGATCCTGCACTAGCCCTGTACGAGAGGGTCTCCGCTAGAGTGGACAATGCGATCATCATGACAGGACATGTGTACAAGGGAAGCAGAGCAGCGCACCTATTGGAGGTAGCGCATCAAGTTCCGTGTATGATAACTGCTAGTCGTTATAAGATTCATCAAGGCTTACCCGACGTCCGGCGTATGCTGGATGCGTTGCAGCCGCAGCGCACCTTGCTCGTACATGCGGAGCGGTCGAAGACCGATCAACTTCGCGATCAGCTGCGGCAGTACGGCTACAAGGGTGTGCACTCTTGCTCTGTAGGCGATAGGTTGCACTAATTATAATAATAGAAAGGGTGACGAATCATGATTCGTTCCGGAATGGAGCACGTACAGAAAGCGATAGGTTTGAAAGTAATGCTAGCATTGCTGGCACTGTTGCTAGTAGTCCCTTCCATGGTACACGGCGCTTCGCCGATGGTACCCGACTATGAGCTGAAGGTATTCCTTGATCCAGATGTCGTGCTTGACCAGGATAGACGGCTTAAGCAGGACGTCATTACTTACTTCCAGATGCCCAGCACAGTCGAGAAGCTGGCGGTGCAATTCATGGACACCGAGGATCTGGACTTGAATGATGAAGGATGGGCAGTGCGGATACGCAAGAAGGAAGAATATACAGACTCGGAATTCCAGTTGACCTACAAGAAGAGATATCCGATTGTCAACGGAGATATTAACGCTGCATTGGACCAAGCGGAGCAAGAGGGCTTCGACGCAAGCGATACGAACTATGAAGCGCAGGTAGACTGGGGATATGCGAAGCAGACCCTTAGCATCAGCAGGAAGAAGAAGATTACCCGATCTGGCTATGAAGGGATGGAGCTGCCGACACGCAAAGATTCACGAGAGTG
Organism: uncultured Paenibacillaceae bacterium; assembly: GCA_913056365.1. Taxonomy (GTDB): domain Bacteria; phylum Bacillota; class Bacilli; order Paenibacillales; family K13; genus Xylanibacillus. The sequence goes on from CAJXLT010000001.1 coordinate 300,686, forward strand.
GACAATCGACGAAGCACCGGGCAAATTCGAGGACTGGGGCTCGAACAATTGGGGGACAGACCATCTGGAAGACGTCCATAAGCCGTTCGGACCCGTCAAGGCCAAGCGGCATATCGGAACATGGGAAGGGCTTGAAATCTATGTGGAAGTATGGCAGATGCTGAATGAGAACGGAACAGGCTTCGACTATGTCGTAGAAGCCTCATTCAAGACTCCGAGCTATGCGACAGCAGCTGCCAAGAAGACACAGCTAGAGCAGGAAATGTCGAGCGAAGGCTGGTTCCTGGCGCAGGATCAATTGAAGACACAGATGATCTTGGAGCGGTACTAGCATCGTTTCGCGCACATGTATGTTTCTCAATTCTCATACTTGCTCGACAACTTCCTATGAAGGATAGAGGATATTCGGATATTTCGTAGAATCTCCATGTAGGGCGACATGACACGGACCCCTCAATCTATGGTGAAATGGGAGATGACGAATGACAGGCACAATTACGAATCCGATCTTGCCCGGGTTCAACCCGGACCCTTCCTTCCTGTGCGTTGGTGAAGATTACTATATTGCTACGTCTACCTTCGAGTGGTTTCCAGGCGTGCAGATTCATCATTCCAGAGACCTCGTTCACTGGGAGCTGATCGCGCATCCGCTGCAGCGCTTGTCACAGCTCGACATGACCGGGAACATTAACTCTGGAGGGATATGGGCCCCTTGTCTCACCTATGACAATGGTACCTATTATTTGATCTATACGGACGTCAAGTCGAGAAGAGGCGCGTTCAAGGATACGCATAACTACTTGGTAACCGCGAAGGACATTAGAGGTCCTTGGTCAGACCCCGTCTATTTGAACAGCAGCGGCTTCGATCCTTCGTTATTCCACGATGAGGATGGACGCAAGTGGTTGCTGAACATGCTGTGGGACTTTAGAAAAGGCAGAAATTCATTCGCCGGAATCTTGCTGCAACAATATTCGGCAGATACAGAACAGCTGATAGGACCGGTCTATAATATATTTAAAGGCACCGCATTAGGGTTGACCGAAGGTCCCCATCTGTACCAGCGCAACGGCTTCTACTATCTGATGACCGCAGAAGGAGGAACCAAGTACGAGCACGCAGTCACAGTCGCTCGTGCGAAATCCATCACTGGACCTTATGAGGTAGATCCGGAAGGTCCGATGCTGACAAGTGTTGATCAGCCTGAGCTTGCCTTGCAGAAGGCAGGTCACGGTTCACTGATCGAAACCCATACCAGCGAATGGTACTTGGCGCACTTGTGCGGTCGGCCTGTAGTCGAGGAATATTGCATCCTAGGACGAGAGACAGCGCTACAGCGGTGCTACTGGACTGAAGAGGGGTGGCTACGACTGGAAGGCGGCGGGCATGCGCCAGCTGTTGAAGTCCAAGCACCAGCCATTCCAGCAGCTCCAGCCAAGCCGATGCCGGACAAGGATGACTTCGACGCAGCAGAGCTGTCCCTACATTGGAATACATTAAGACTGCCGCCCGATCCGTCGTGGTTGTCGCTCACCGCGAGACAAGGTCACCTGCGCCTGCACGGAAGAGAATCGATGAGCTCCCTGCATGCACAGAGCCTCGTAGCGAGACGTCAGCAGTCGTTCCAATTCGAGGCCGAGACGATCGTCGAATTCGAACCGGAACACTTTCAGCAGATGGCCGGACTTATCCTCTATTACGATACAGATGATTACGTGTACTTGCGGCTGACGCATCTGGAGGGAGTAGGCAAGGTACTGGGCATCATCCAATCCGTCGCTGGGCAATACGACGAATTGCTGGATGAGGATGTCGTCATCGAAGGGAGTGCGCGCTGCTACCTGAAAGCTGTAGTACATCGCGAACGCCTGCAATTTCAATACTCCTTGGATGGGGATGCGTGGCAGAACATTGGCCCAGAGATTGACATCCGCCATCTGTCCGATGATTACGCGGAGCTCGTTCGCTTCACAGGCACTTTCGTTGGGATGTGCGTACAGGATCTGGCTGGCACGAGGAAGCATGCGGATTTCGATTATTTCCGGTATACAGAGCTATAGCACTATTGGTAGATTAGATAGTCAGGTTGGAGTAACGGACTCCGCCTGATTTTTTTTTGGGGTAAGGAATTAAGTCTGCTAGTATGACATGTACTTTCTTAACTTCGCTATTCGCTGTTGAGCCACGGGGACAGAATAATGTTCCTTTGCATGTTGCAGCTTTACTATATCGTATAATTCGTCATAACCAATTATGCTATGAAGGTTAATCAGGTTACCTCGATCCACTTGCACAAATCGCTCATCTGATAAAAAGAACTTCCCCCAATCACGAAATGTCCGAAGCGGAGAATATGTCTTGACCGCCGTATGAAATAGCAACGAACCCGTGCCATTTCCGATAGTCTGAATGTGAATGAAATCCTTGGTATCCATATACTCGATATTTCCTGAATGCTGAAAGGGTAATTGCATAATTCCTCCTTCGTTTACTAACACTCCTAATGATACGTATTTGCGTACCGCATATTCTTTTATTATATGGTACGTTCTTGCGTAAAGTCAACGTGAGAACGGAGGGAGCCTAATGAGTAAGACGGTCGTTGTGAAAATTGCTGAACTCGCCAAGGAACGCGGAATATCGATTCGAGAACTTTCCAGATTGGCAGATGTGCGCCATGCAGCGTTAAGTGAATTGTCCAATGGCAAACGAACAAGCATTCACTTTGCTCATATTGAACGGATCGCAGAGGCCCTGGAAATAGAGGATATACGAGAGATTATTGATTTTGAGTGAGGAGATAGAATAGAAAAAGGGGCGGAGTAATGGGACTGGGGATTTTTATTACGTCGTTATCTGTAGTCTTCTTCCTATTTCCAAATTTGATATGGATTCTAGGGAATATGGATGTAAAAGGTGGCAATTCATTCGAGCTTGAAGCAGATAGTTATATTGCCGGAGACAAATTATTGAGAATAACGAGACTCGCATTCCTTGTATTGATTATCGTTGGGGTAGTCATTATTGTGAGGAATCGATAAGGATGTGCGAAGCTAGTGGTATTGTTATTAGATTCATTCGAACATTCGAGTTATAATTCAAGTTCACGTTTTAAGTCCTCCAATGACGTTGTTTCTCCAGCCTGAAACTCCCTATGTGCTTGTTCCAGAGCATTTATGTCATCAGGAGTCAATTGATCACCTTCACTATCCATTTGCTTCTCCAAAAGCCAAGAAAGAAAACTATTTGCGACAACCTTGTTATTACTAGTTGGCATCTTCTTTGATTAACCTCAATGATGGTTTTGTATGTTATAATGTTTATGAAATATCGTGTTTGGCTACATTCTAAATAAGGAGTGATCATTTGTGGCCATTAATAAAGAAGAACTTGCTGAATTAATTAATAAACTGCCTGATAAAGACATACATTTAGTCGCTGATCTGGTAAAAAGATTAATAAGTCATCCTAACGATTATCATATACCATATGATGATGAAGAATTAACTGAGGATGATATTAAAGCAATTGAGCAAGGAAAAAAAGAATTCCGAGAAGGCAAGACCATAAAATTTGAGGACATTCTACATGAACTTCAAGATTGAGTTTTCTAATAAGGCTTATAAATATTATAAAAAAGTTGATGGTATCACTAGAAAAAGAATAAATAACCATCTATCAATTCTCTCGGAAAATCCCATGTTTTCAGAATTAGACATAAAAAAACTTAAAGGCCACAAGGATACTTATCGTCTTCGCATAGGTGATTTACGTTTGTTGTATACGATTGAGGACAATGTTCTTGTGATCACAGTTTTAAAGATTGGGCCTCGTGGTGATATTTATAATGTATAGACAGAGTCTCTTGTAATTGCAAGTGGCTTTTTTCATTCGCGAAGTAGATTCGCTTCTTCGTGCAATAGTGTATGAGTACGATATAGTTGGGAATCGCACTGTTATTACCCACTTTTCGCACAAAAATATTGAGTAAACTGAATTAAATGGAATACCCTGTTCCATATAGTCTTATCCCGAGTAAATTCGGATGTCATAACCAGCCAGTTGAATGACTCTCTTCACATTTTCGTCCACGAGGTCAGATACTTTGCGAATCGTACTCCCGTCTTCCATTCGCAGGACAATCACCTGAATGGTCTTGAGTAGGATCAGGAGCATTTCCCCTGTCGGTTTCTTGCTCTTGCGCTTTCCCGGAAGGATGATCGGTGTTTCTTCCTTCTCTAGATTCTCACGCACCCGCCATTCTAATATGCCGTAGAGTAAGATCGCCATGACAAACACTGTGACCAATGCTTCTATCCGTCTCGGCTGTTTCAGATAAACCGCATCCAGAATCTCCGGATCTTTCAACAGGTGAAACCGGGTTTCCGCTGCATCCTGTCCCTTGTAGGTTTCGAGTACTCTGCGATGATCCCACTGGGTGGCGTCTTTGTGATTGGTCATGAGCACAAACATCCCTAGTCGGGCTTCCCGATGCTTACGCGCCTGCTCATCCTGTCGCAGGTTGTGAGTGACGATCTTCCAATGTACGGCTTCCTGTCGAACCTCCACAGCCTTGGGACGACCTCTTTTGGCACGAGGCAATGTGTAGGTTTCTTCTTCTGTTGTAAATTCGCAAACATGCCATTTCCACTTCTGTTGTTTCTGGAAAGCTGTAATCGCGGATTCGGCATCATGTTGGCATGCAAATCGCTCCGCCTGCAGTCGCTTTAACGGCGTTTGGAGGACCTGGTGTTCCTTGTCCATCTGTCGAAGCAGACTTTGCTGCTGCCGCTCGGCCAGCTGGTCGGAATGCACAACCACAAACCGTAGTTCCTGACCATATAGCGTACGAATAAAGGATTGGGCACGATATTGGGCGCGTTTAGGGTTTTCTTGACTCGGACGTAGGTCTTCCCATGCTGCCTGTGTGATGGCCGCTTCCTTCAGTTCCTTACCGAGATCGTAGGTGTCGGGTAAACGCGTGATGAAATGCGCATCTTTCAGTTGGCTAATATTGTCCGGCGTAACCAATGCACTATCTGCAACATACGAAGTGCTTGCCAGTCTTCCTTGGATAGAAGGGAACGCCACTGGTCGATGAAGGCATGATTCCATGTCTTGTCATCCCGATTGCCGTCCTCTACAGAGCCCACAACAGGAAGACGTTGCGGGGTGACACCAAGGCCAATCACGATCTGCTTCAAGTCCGGGCGACCATCCTTGTTGTAGCCGTGTGTGATGTTCAAAGCTTCGGTATCTGCATAGTCACCATAAAAGGAAAACGTCGTGGTGTCGTTATGGCAGGTTTCTAACGGAAGTCCCAGATGCTTTAGAGCATTCAACGACAGTGTGGAATACACCTTCCAACCGCCGGCTTCATGAAGCGCATCCAAGGCACGGGACAACGTATCATCATTGAAATCATGGGCTGTATGCGACTCGCCAAACAGCATCGGCACATCCAGTTGCTGATAGAATTCTTCGATACGATAGAGCGGTGAACGAGCGCACAGCATATTGATCAGCATGGCCTTTACATGTGTACCGGGGAAACCTTCCAGTAAGAAGGATGCCAATCGACAGCGTCGTTAATGATCTCTTCGAGTTTGATTTCATCACATAATGCAGCAAGGAGCTGGCTCGGACCCGCCGAGACAGAGATCATGGATTCGATTTGCACAGGATTCACTCCGATCTTCAGCATTCATCCTGTACGTATTCGCCATAGAGGTGGAATATCCTTTAAAATTCCGAATAACATTTTTACCATTAATTTCATGCGGAAAGTGGGATATAGGTTCGGATTTAACATGGAAAAACCGGATAAACCATTGTAAATCCTAGGTTCTGGGAGTCAGTTGTATGATCTAATTGGATGTTTTATGATGCTTTCTGATGGTTTTGGTCCCCAATTGGTCCCCAAACTTGTGCATAAAGACTGTAGTAATACTAATTTATTTGACAATTGATCAGCTTAATTATGATATATTATTCAAATTAAAAAACTGGTTTACATGTAATTTATTAAGACCAAAATGAATAATAGTCAAATATACAGCTATAACATATTTAAGTTAGAGGAGTGGAAATTGTGAAACAACCCCACATTAAGATTTTTGGTCAAAAATATAAGGTAATTCAAATTGAATTTGATAATACAACGGGACTAATAAAAAAAATTGTGTATCAAGTAAATGAAAATCAAAACAGAACAGTATTTAATGGAACAGAAATGATAAGCAGATCGCTTACTACTCAATTTGCCATTCAAGAACCTACTCCTCATCCATTCCATAATTATGCTTATGCACCTAATTTGGAAGCTTTACTCGTAGAAAACACCAAATAATCGTAAAAAAACACTTCTTCATAATGATTTTTTATAAAGCCCCCAAATTAACTATTATTTCCAAATGAATATATCTCCCCAAAGATTCCTTTTATCCCACTCTCAAAATTGCTTATATCATCAATATATAGAATTCTCAGGTTCTTAATTGCTCTAGAACAAGAAACATACAACAGATTCTTTATTTTTTCAAAGGTTTGTTTATCTTTAAGCTCTAAAGTGTCGAAGTTATTGAGATTGTCAAAAAAGAAATTAAAATAATTTTTATTTCGCCCAAAAGCATTTTCTAGAATAATAACAACATTTTCAAATTCGCGCCCCTTTGTTCCGTGGTATGTATGGTATATTTCTTTCTTTTCTTCTTTATCTAAAATAAATTTATACCATAATTCAAACTCATCTATTTTTATATCTAATAACTTTTGCGAAGTTGTATTCGCATGTTCAATATCATCTTCAAGTAAATTTGGAAATAATTTTTCAATAATGAAATTTCTGATTGATTCAGGTGATATGTTCTCAATACCAAAAGTCCACTCGATTATTTTTTTAAAATTATTATCATTAGTTTTGTTGTAGACTGTTGCTATTGACTTTATATACTCACCTAATGTACTCCCCTTGCATTCTTTAAGAAGTCTAATTAATTTCTTCAACTCTAGAAAATTCATCTCATTTAAAAAGTATTCATTGGGGGAGAGCTGAATAACTGGAGTTGTATCTTTTGATACATCATTGTATAGTTTTACTATATTAAATAGTAATCTCGGAACCTCTCCAAGTTTAGATAAATCTTTACTTAAGAGTTCGGTATTAAGTTGACTATAATTAAACCCTTTATAGATATCTGTACTCGCAAAAACATCATATATGTTTATAAACCCACTGTATTCAGCAACAATTTTATTAGTAAGAACAAGACAATGTAGTGGATTTTTCAAAGACACCTGCCATTCAAGAACATATTTATCTATGAAATCCCTAACATTTTCTGAACTACCTTTATAAAACTTTACACTCCCACCATCACAATCATCATATATTGATACCTGCACTATATTATCGTTACGTATTTTGTTTATAACCTCAATGACTTCTTTAGTAGATCTTCTATTAAATTCCTTATTTATTTCTTTTAAATCCGAATGAATTTCTAATATTTTGTTTCCTACGCCTTCATCATATATATTCTGAGCTGAATCTCCAAAATATCCAATAAATATATTGCGTCCTATTTTTTTAGAATATTTGTCTAGTTTATTCATAATCAATACGACTTTTTCATTAGTATCCTGATACTCATCAATAAATATGAAGGGATACTTGTCAATGATTATTTGTTTTAATAAATCGTACTTATCAATAATTTTGAGGCCATAATCTAACAACGTATCATGACTAATACGCATTCTGTGTAATTGATCACTATTATATATAGAGTTGTACTCTACTTTATTGTACTTTGGTTTCTTTAATTTTATATTCTCTAGGCATTTGTTATAGTTATCAATCTTATATATTGCACTAACTGTCTTCCTAAAATTACTAATATTACTTAATAGATTAGAAAAATCATTCAAAAGTTTTTGAAAAGCCAACCTAAAATCAGCTGCTTTCACGTTAATATTTTGATAAAACAATTCCCTGTTCTCTATCATAATTTCTGTAAAATGTTGTTTTTCTTTATCTTCTAACTTACGATATAGTTCATATTCCTTACCATTTCCTACTATCCGCTCTAAGCTTGAAATCTCCTCAATCAATTTTTCTTTATGAATTTGAACTAATTCCCTTCGATAGTCTTTTATGAGTGTCCATATTCTTTCATGAATTGTTGAGATTAAAACTAGATCGGTATTACCTAATCGCTCTTTCACTTCATTTGTTGCCACATTTGTGTATGTAATACAGATGATGTTCCTATTGTGCTTTTTTAAAGGTTTGTCATAATTTCTAATTACATATTTCAAACTTTCAATTAACGCATATGTTTTCCCAGCACCAGCACCAGAATTAAATAGGATACTTTCTCTAGTATCAATACAATCATAGATATTTTCTAATGATCCAAATTCTGCTTTCCTATTAGATGGAGATATTTTTGACAAACTCATACTATTTCTCCTCTTCTAATTTTTTGGCTAACCATGACAGTCCATCGGATATATATTTAGGCAACCGAGGAATTTCCCCTATATCATTTTCAATAATAAATTTATATAGAAGTTCATTTGCAAAATCACTTTTATTTTTTGATAATTTGTTTTGAAGTTTATAAGAATTGTCTTTTATTTTGTTGAGATTATTTTCATTACCCATAATCTCTTTACATATATTCGGCTTTATACTCTTTAATACATTAACTAGTAATTCATTGTGGTAATTTGTTAGAATAAACGCTTCTTCAAAACTTGTTGCATAATATTCATTAATCTTACCTTGGTAAGCAATATGCATATTTTCAATCTCAAACATCTCTTTTTTTAGAATATCTAATTTATCAGAGTTACCATTGTACTTCTTAATAGTTTCGTTAGTTGTTAATCTCTCTGTTAAATCAGATATTTGCTTGAAATTATCTTTTTCATCTTTGTTTCTTTTTATATCTAGATCCGTAATTAACAATGCTGGTACTTTGAGTAACTTTATTAGCTCATGGTAAACAAGTCCGTGAGCGCCATCAATATTAAATATAGAGATGTAATATTTGTTAAGTTTAATATTTGTATCAATATAGTATTTTAAAAGTGTATCTTCAGTGATTCCCTCAACAAATATAATTGCATCAGAGAAAAACAATTCAGAAACTTTGTACTTAATATGTTTTTTTAGAAACTTAAGATCATTTTCTTTCTTTTCATTATTTGTTTCATTATGTGGAATAATTATATCATCATATAAATTCACGACATTAGTATGGTTACTTTTTATAGTAACGTAATTTATGTTATTGAATGTGTATCCGCTATGTATTTTACTATTCAAAATATGAGAGGAGTGTGTTGTAATTATTAACTGGCTATTTACATTCTTTTTCTTATTTTTTAATAGAGATGCTATAGCTTCATTTATATTTTTAATAAATAATTCTTGCATTTGTGGATGCATGAATGTTTCTGGTTCTTCAATCGAAATAAGATTAACCTTACTATTAAATGAGTCCTCTGGATATTTTTCCATATAGTCAATAAGATCGGCAATTATCATCATTAGGTTTGTATATCCTAGCCCAAACTGATTTTCAGGTATATTTAAACCACGTTCAACATATTCATATTTAATTAAATTATTCATCATCTTTTGAAAAGTTAAATCAGCACTTAACAGTACTTTAAGTCTTTCATTTGATTCAATTTCTTCTAGTGATTGATTAATACTTGTTGTGTGCCTTTTATCAATCAAGTCAGTAAGTTCTTCATTTATATCAGCAATTTTTTTGTTAAGTTCATTTCCTTCTTCTTTTAAAAATGATTTATAGCGATACTCGATTATTTTACTAAACGCTTTTGACAGACAATTGTCACTCTCGATATTATTTGCTTTTATTAATCTTAGTTCAATTAAATTATTTATCTTAAAATCCTTTATGTATTCATCCTCTGTGTTATAGTAGTTTGTTTTGAATTTTGAAGTATTTATCAACTCAAAGAATCTTCTTAATAAAACACTCTCTTGCTGACCTTGTGTTTCTTGTATAATATGTTTGATATCTCTGAAAAACACTTCGTCGTTTTCTAATTCCACTTTTATAACAATTTCCAACTCTGAATTATCAACATCTGTTAATCTCATAAAAGGCACTATATTTGTTATTAAGTCATTGCTACTATTTTCAATTCCTATACAAATATTAAATTGTAGAAACGGGGAAACAATTTTTTCTTTAGATTTGTTATCTAATTTTGGTATTAGTTCTTCATATGTATCCAACAAACCTTTCAGATAGGAAAAATTAAAATCATTTGCCTTAAATCGATCTTTATTGTTGATAAGATAATCTACAGCCTTTACTATAGTTGTTTTGCCACAATTATTCTTTCCTACAATCAAGGTAGTTGTAGGAGCAATGTTTAATTCCTGTTTGTCTTTTTGCTCTCGATAACTTTTAGCATCGACGAATTCTACTTTGTTATTATTTTCACCAAATTTTCTGAAGTTGGTGATCTTTAAACTTTTCAAATACATTTTTTACCCTCCAATTCAATACAATTTAAATCTAGGTGGTTTAAATTTCTTTTAATTCGACATATACTTCCACTATTATACACCTATTACACACTATTTGAATATATTTGTGTAATGTAAACTAAAAATACCCCGAATGATCAAAGTCATTTCCCCGAAAAAATCGTGCAAAATTCCCCATCATGATCGTGGGGGACAAACTGTTCGATCACAACGAACCGATACCTTTCGTAAGAGGTGAACGACGAGAGGTTCGGTGATGGGAGATGTTGAAGATGAGTTAGGTGGAAATGATCAAAGATCTGCAGAGCAAGGGGTTGGGTCCTGTGGCTATAGCCGAACGGTTGCAGGTCGATCGAAAGACGGTGAGCAAATACATGGCCCATGAAACGTTCGTGTAGCAAGTTCGCAAGGCAGCCCTACCTTCCAAGCTAGATCCGTATAAGCCGCTCATTCAGCAGTGGTTCGAAGAAGACCGCAAGAATCGCTATAAGCAGCGGCATACAGCCATGCGTATTCACAAGCACTTGATCGCCGAGTGTGAAGACTACTATGCTTCCTACCCGCTGGTGCAACGCTATGTGAAGAACTTGCGTGACTATCATCACCAAGAAGGCACATTAGAACTAGATTGGCAGCCCGGAGAAGCTCAGGTGGACTTTGGAGAGGCGGACTTCTTGGATGCGGGAGGCCAAAAGCGCATGTACAACTTTCTGTGCGTCAGCTCCCCCTACAGTAACGCCAGTTACGTTTAGCTCTTTGGCGGAGAGACCGCAGGTGCGTGGCGCACGGACTCCAGGACCTGTTCCACCGGATCGATGGTGTGCCGACTCGACTCATCTTCGACAACGCCAGCGGCGTCGGTCGTCGTGTCAGTGACAACGTGAGGATGGCGGAAGTATTCTTGCGTTTCAAAGCGCACTATGGCTTCCAAATACCTGCCTACATCCCCATTCGCCGCTTGTCGCTACACACGCGTGAAGACCGATGGCTATGGGAAATTCCTTGTGGACGGCAAGCACTTCTTCGAGATCTTTGCACGATCGATTCCAACTGACATGAAGCAGTTTGGCTTGCTATTCGGCGAGCAGTACGGAATGAGTATGGATTTCGAGCAGCAGTTTCTGTATGGACTGCGTGTGTTGTTTGCGGGGCTATTGGCGGAATAAGGGATTGTCTGGTCAGAAAAAAAGACATCGCGAAGGTGCCTCTTCCTAGCGCGGAATTAATGGCAGAAGTGCCACTGTTCAAGCCGAACGCCGCACCAAGAGCCGCAATAGTGGCACAATTGCCACTGCTAGCCCCAAACAGAAAAAATCGTCCCTCGTATGGAGGTTGCCCGTCATACATGGGACGATTTTTTATTGAAGCATTGCATCACTTTCGTGGAATGTATTCGCGCTCTAGTTTGAACCCTCACGCCCAGAACCTTGAAGGTTCACTCACCCTTTCACTGCGCCGCTTGTAATGCCTTCTGTAATTTGATCCGTGAACAGCAGGTAGATGATGACGGTCGGCAGTGCAATGATCGACAGCACCGCGAACTGTGCGCCGTAGTTGGACGAGTACTGGCCCATGAAGTAGACGACGGCGAACGGCAGCGTTCGGAATGTATCGCTGTCGATATAGGTAACCGCCATGATGAACTCGTTCCAGCAGTTCAGGAAGGCGATCACCGTCACGGTGGCGATAGCTGGCTTCAGCATCGGCAGAATGATGCGGAAGATGATTCCCCATACATTCAACCCGTCGATGACGGCCGCTTCCTCGACTGCGCGCGGCAGTGTCTCCATGAATCCGGTCATGATGAACATGCTGAGCGGAATCGAGAAGGCGATGTACGGCAGGATCAGTGCCCAGTACGTATCGATGATGCCAAATTTATTGAAGATGATAAAGTTCGGCAGCAAAGTCGAGTAGATCGGAATGATCATGCCGACCATGAAGAGCGAGAAGAATGTCTTGCGCCCACGCCATTCCATTCTGGTGAAGGCATACCCGAGCAGAATCGAGCAAGCAATGATGACTAGAATCGAGATTAAGCAGACGAATACACTATTGAAGAACAACAGCGGAATATGCGCATTGATGAACGCGTCCTTATAGTTCTTCCACATTGGCGGGTCCGGCCAGATCAAGATATCTGAGCCGAAGAAGTCGCCGCTCTTGAGCAAGGAGAAATCAATCAGCCAGATCAGCGGGAATAAATCGGCAATGACGATGACAAGCAAGAAAACGGTCAGAAGCAAACGGCCCAAGCTGAAACGGGAACGTGACGGCTGCGGGGAGGTTTTCTGCAAGATTACTTTTCCGTCCATATTAAAATTCCCCCACATCTCTGCGAATTACGCGGTTCATGAAGACTGTAATGATCAGGCAGATCACAACCAGCAGAATCGATATCGCGTTGCCGTAGCCGTATAATGCCTCTCTGAATGCCTTGGAATACAAGTACGTGGACAAGAATTCCGTGCTGTTGGCTGGACCGCCACCTGTCATCAGATAGACAGTTTCCATCTGCTTGAATGCGGAGATGACGGCCAGCACGAGATTGATTCGCAGCACCGGCGTCAAGAGCGGCAGTACGACGTGGAAATTCACTTGAAACTTGCTCGCCCCATCCAGATAGGCGGCCTCATACAGATCATTCGGCACGCCCTTGACTCCAGCGTAGTATAGCAGGAATGCATAGCCGAAGCCCTGCCACATGCAGACGAAGATGATGCAGAGGATGGCAAGCGTCGAATCACCGAGCCAGTCCTGCCTCCAGGATTCCAGTCCAGCCATCGTCAGCGCATTGTTCAACATCCCGAACTGCGTATTGAAGACGCTGACCCACAGCTTGCTGGTGACGAAGGTTGAGATAATCGCAGGGATGAAGATGACGACCCGCATAAACTTCTCCCAGCGGCCTGTGTAGGTCACGATCATGGCCATCAATATGGCGATTGGATGCTGCAGGAAGACAAGCCCGATTCCGAGCAGCAATGAATTGATCAGCGCCTTCCAGAATACCTCGTCACTCATTAGCGCTTTATAATTTTCCAGCCAAGTAAGCGAATACTCGCCTGTTCCGTTCCAGTCCGTCAAGCTGTAATAGAAGCTGGCGGTAATGGGGACGAAGATCATGCAGGCAAACAGTAAAAAACCGGGGGTGACTAGCAAAAAGACAGTTCTTCGGCTTCCCAGTATGGTATGCATTTCCTACTCCTTTCCGGCTTAACAATCCTGCGCGTGAATTCTTGCTTAGTGGTAAAGGAAGCCGCCGCGTTCAGCACCGTTCGAGATGATCGGCGTTAGGCGGCGGCTTGACATGAACAGGATCAAAACGGTCATGGTTGAACGTTTCCGTCCTAGTAGGACGGCGCGTTTTGTTATCCTTGGTACCGCGAAGGGTTACCTTTCTCTAGTGCAAATCATTATTTTGCTGATTTGGTTTGAGCCGACTGATCGGCAAATTGGTCGATTTCTTTAGCGAATTCTTCTGGACTCAAGGCACCGCCCTCAAGCTTCTGAATCGCATCGTAGTAAGATTTTTGTGTATCCGGCGTAAACTTATCCTGGGACACGGTGCCGCTGTAGCTGCCTGCTTTGTTGAAGAGATCGCTCAAGTCGTTCTGTACGGGCGTTTCGTTGCCAGTGATGAAGGCTTCATAGGTTTGCGCTGGGAACGTAATACCGTTCTCCCAAACGCCCTTCGCCCAGTTCTCAGGCATGAACATCCACTTCGCGAAGTCCATCGCTGCTTCTTTGTGCTCGGAATTGTTGGAAACTGCGTAGCCGCCGCCGAACCATGCTGTCAGATCGGAAGTTTGGCCTTTGCCGCCATCGATGGCCGGGAATGCCATGGCGCCGATATTGTCGCGGACTTCAGCTGGGAAGTTCTCATCTGTAGCCATGCCCATTTCCCATTGTCCCATCATATACATAGCCGCCTTGCCTTGCCCGAACAGGTTGCGTGCTGTACCGTAATCGGTGTTCAGGAAGCCTTCGCCGAATGCGCCGGCATCGATCCATTTCATCATATTCGTCGCTGCGTCTTTCACCGCTTGTACATCATAAGAGCCGCTGCGGTCCATCGCTTGCTTGGAAGTATCCCAAGTGCCGCTGACACGCTGAACCATTGTGTCGAACCAGATACCGGAAACCCAAGCATCGCGGCCGTCCATAGCGATTGGAATGATGTCGTTTGCTTTCAACGTTTCGAAGGCTTTCAACAGATCGGCTTGCGTTGCTGGGACTTCGATGCCGTTGTCTGCGAAGATTTGCTTGTTGTAGAACAGGGTGAAGAAGTCGGAGTTGCGCGGCAGTCCATAAAGCTTGCCGTCAATCGTGAAGCCGTCGAGTGAGCCTTCGACGAACTTGTGGTCGCCTAGTTCACTTGGATCAAACTCAGCCAGCGCCTTGTTATTGACGAGTGGAGCCAGATAAGATTCGTTGCCCCAAGCCGTAATGATGTCCGGTAGTTTGTTGGAAGCATTATAAACCTTGATCTTGTCCTGGAACTGCGGGTCTGGAGACAGTGTCTCTACCTTGATCGTGACGTTCGGGTTTTCCTCCATGTACTTGTCGATCAGTATTTGTTCCATCTTGCCTTGCCCGGCTGTGCGGTCGGAGTTGTTCGTGAAGAAGGTCAGCTCGATATCCTCAGCCGGCTCTTCTGCAGGTGCATTTTCGTCGCCACTTGCGTTGCTGTTGCCTCCGTTGTTGGAAGTCTGGCCGCTGTTAGCCGTATTTTTACTGCCGTCATTGTTGTTGCCGCCGCAAGCGGCCAAGCTGAACATGAGCACTGCGATCAGAACGAGCATTACAGCTTTTTGCCATTTGGTGGTTCGTACCATGTGTCATTTACCCCTTTCAAATTTGGCTGATATGATTTTTTTTCTGGTGATGCTAGTTCTGATTATACGAGGGCGTGTCGGATTTCGTCAGAGTGCAAATTTCCGAAAACTTGTACATTTTTTAGGTCGGTGTATCGCAGCTTGGCGGATTCCACTATAATCAAATTGTAAACATTATGGGAGCTGGAGCGTGACTTGAATTGCAGACTACACCGCTAGCACTGTATAGAAAGCTGCCATTGAGAGGGAAGCTTATCCTTTGGTACACGCCGATATTGCTGGCTACCATTGCCATTACCGGGTACTATGCCTACAGCATTGCCTCAGGAAGTTTGGTCGACAAGACGGATCAAGAGCAGCAGCGTATGGCAGCCGAAACGGTGATGCATCTAGATTATTTCGCGCAGGATGCGATCGATATTTCGAACTATCTTTTTTTGTCCCAGGATATCCAGTCGCTATTGGTCTCGGACCGCAGCAAGGCCGTGCCGGTCAGCAGCTCTTCGCTCTATAAGGTAATCAACCGGTTGATGGTCACGCGTGCGTTTTTTCAATTTTTGACGATTTACTCCGACCACTTTGCAGCCATCGAGTTTAATAATAAGGGCCTCTCGTCTGCTATTCCTTTCCCGCAATACAAGGAGCAGTTCGATTACGACACGATCATGACCCATCCTTCCATTTATCATTGGGACGTGGAGGTTCCGGGCCAGAGCAAGAAGGT
The DNA here is from genome assembly GCA_913056365.1 of uncultured Paenibacillaceae bacterium. Lineage (GTDB taxonomy): Bacteria > Bacillota > Bacilli > Paenibacillales > K13 > Xylanibacillus. Next base: position 316,785 of record CAJXLT010000001.1, read on the forward strand.
CTTCTACGGCGACAACATGAACAAGCTGCTGCTGACTGCGGTATTGAAGAATGAGTATACGCTGAAGCCCGAAGGGCTGATTATTCTCGGCGTCGATGAGAAGGATGTCCGCCAAGCCTACGTTACGCCCAATGAATCGGCTGAAATCATAGTCGTCAACAATAATGGGAGGGTACTTTCGGACAGCAGCGGCAAGTGGGTGGGAAGCCAGGTCAGCGATTTGCCTCATCTTGCGAATGCGGTTGCAACACCGGAGCAATTCGCCCAAGACATCGACCGCAAGCAGTGGCTGTTCGCTCAGGCGCGTTCTGAGCTTACGGGCTGGCATGTGTTTGTCATTCAGCCGAAGCTGGAGCTGCTTGATCAACTGAACCGGATCAAGTGGATCACGGTCGCAATTATGGCGGTGACCTTCCTGTGCATATCGATTTTGTCCTGGTGGATATCTACTGTAATTACCGGTCCCATCCGGCGTATCCTGGTTTCCATGAAACGGCTGCAGCGCGGTGACTTCTCGCAGCGAGTCACGCATAATTGGGGAGATGAAATCGGACAGCTGGGCACAGGCTACAATATCATGGTGAGCCGAATTCAGGAGCTCATCGATGACGTCTATCTCTCCAAGCTGAATGAGCGCGAATCGGAGCTGAAGCGGAGGAATGCCGAGCTGAGCCTGCTGCAGTCGCAGATGAATCCGCATTTTCTGTACAATACGTTGAATACGATTTCATGGACGGCCCACAGACGCGGGGATGAAGAAGTGGCCGAGATGATTTATTCCTTGTCCAACCTGCTGCGCATCAGCTTAAGCGGCGGGAAGGAATTCATCCGCCTTCACGAAGAAATCAGCCTTGTGGAGAAATACTTGTTCTTGCAGCAGATGCGGTTTGCCAATAAGCTGGTTTATGAAATCCATGTGGATGAGGAAGCGGAAGGCATCGAAATTCCTAAGCTGATCATCCAACCGTTTGTCGAAAATGCAATCGTGCACGGTATCGAGCCGCTCTCTGATGATGCGGGGCTCGTGCAGCTTCAAGTCAGGGTCGAGCATAGAAGACTCATGATCGAAATTACCGACGACGGTGCGGGCATGAGCGAGGCTCGTTTGCAGGAGGTTCGAAGTGCGCTTGAGCAGGAAGGCGGCACAACAGCTGAGCTGGATTCAAGTATCGGCAAGCAGGCCGGAAGCGGCTTCGCGCTGCAGAACGTATGGGCGCGGCTTCGCCTGATTTATGGAGAATCCGCTGACATAGAAATTCATAGTGTTGCGCAGTCGGGAACGCGGGTGCGCTTATATATGCCATTAACCAGAGAGAGGTGACAGGGATGCTTCGTTTATTGATTGCTGAGGATGAAGCGGTGTTTCTGGAAGGGCTTGTCGAAAGTGTGGATTGGGCTTCGATCGGCGTAGAGGTGTGCGGCACGGCGACCAACGGCGGAGATGCCTTGGCTCTTGCTGAGGAGCTGCAGCCGGACCTGCTGCTTACCGATATTCGTATGCCTCGCATGGACGGGCTTGAGCTGGTTGAAACGCTTGTCAAACACCAACAGAATGTGGCATGCATCTTGCTCACAGGTTATGGGGATTTCCATTATGCGCTCAAGGCGATGCGGCTCGGTGTATCCGACTATCTCGTGAAGCCTTGCCGGCCGGCTGAGCTGATCGCCGTCTTCCAGAAGGTAATCGAGAAGCTGCTGCAGAAGCGGGAAATGGAGGATGATTTGTCGGGCTTGCGGCGGCGCCTGCAGGAGAATGAGGAAGCGGCGAAGAGAAAGCATCTGCTGCAATGGTTGAAATCCCCCAAGTCCTCAGCCGGCCGGAAGGAGCTGATCGGGAAGTATCGGATGGTTATCGGCCAGGCGCCTTACTGGGCGGCGGCACTGCGTATTGACGCCAAATCGCTCCGCAGGCTGGATTACGGTCAATCCGAGATGGATTTGCTGCGCTACGCAGCCGTGAATATCGCCTATGAGACGCTGCATGCGGAATACCCGCAGATCGAAATCACCTACGATGACCGAGATTTGTTTGTCGTAAGCAGCGGCGCAGAATACTCGGTGCCCAAGCTGAGAAGAGCCCTGATCAGGCTGCAGCATAATTTGAACGGATTTCTGCGGCTGACTGTGAGCATCGGCGTAAGCGGCTCCTTCGCTTCCATGGACCAGTTGCACGATGCCTGTGAGCAATCGCTGGAAGCGCTGGAAACGAGCTTCTTCAAGGGCACAGGCCATATTTATTTCGTCAGCCAGGAAGGCAAGCCGGAGGAGGCAGATGCGGACTCCGAACACGGCGACAGCGCGAAGAAGAATGAAGCTACCCTCGAGCATCTGGAGCAGCTGCTGATCGATTATATGAAGAACGGACTCCATGCCAATGCGCTAACGACCGTGGAGCAGTGGTTCGCGTATTTCCAGCGGGAATCCTCCGCATACTCGCACAAGGAAATCCGCTTGCATACCTTGTCCCTGCTAGCTCGTTTCATGCAGCTGTCGAAGGAGATGGACGTAAGAGATAGTCCATGGAAGAATCAGTTGGTAGAGCTCGCGGAGCGCGTGAATCATGCGGAAACCTTGGAGGAGCTGGACGGGCTGGTATCGCTTGCCCTGAAGCAGTGGGTGGAGGCGACGCGCTCCGAGCATGCGCCGAAGCGCAAGGTCGAGCAGGCGCTTGAGCTGATCTTCCAGCACTATAATTCGTCGGAATTGTCCCTGTCCTTCGTGGCTCAGTCGATCTTCGTCTCGCCTTCTTACCTGTCGACATTGTTCAAGCAGGAAACCGGAATGAACTTCCTGGATTACGTACACCAATACCGGATTGAACGGGCCAAGCCGGTGCTGCTCAGCGGCCAGATGAAAATCTACCAGATCGCGAGGGAGATCGGTTATTTCGATGAAGCGCACTTCACCCGCACCTTCAAGAAGTGGACCGGCAAATCACCGTCGCAGTTTCAGAAGAACCCGCCGCTGGAAGAGGAAGCCTCATCCAAGCAGTCGAACGGCAATTAGAGCACCATGAGCGCCAAAAGCCTCGGGTCACTCTACACTTAATATAATTTTTGCCACTATTTAGGCTCTTTGTGCGGCATTCGGCTTGAAAGTCCATCTTGCCATTTTCAGATTAAAGAGATCTAGACCAGCCCTGCATAACGGTGCAATCAAAGTCGGATACGTCTTCGCTGTATTTGTTATTCTGTTCACGAGAGGAGGTAATCAGCTATGGATTCGCTGAAGCACTTGAACGCAGCACTGGCATACATGGAATCACGGCTTGTGGACGACATCGACATGGCCGAGGCAGCGCGGATAGCGCTCTGCTCGGAGTATCATCTCAGTAGGATGTTCTCGTTTCTAGCGGGCATACCGCTGTCCGAGTACATCCGGCGCAGAAGACTAACATGCGCTGCGGCAGACCTGCAGCACAGCGATGTGAAGGTGATCGACATCGCCCTGAAGTACGGCTATTCGTCGCCAGACGCATTCGCACGAGCGTTCCAGCAGTTGCACGGCGTGACGCCTTCCGAAGCAAGAAGGTCGGGCGCGATGCTGAAAGCTTATCCGCCGATGACCTTCCGATTGACGATACAAGGAGGAAGCGAGATGAACTATCGGATCGTGGATAAGGAAGCGTTCCGCATTGTTGGTTACAGCAAGCGGGTGCCGATGGTGTTCGATGGTGTAAATACGGACATTGCGGCGATGTGGAATTCGCTGGACGAAGAGGAGTTCGCACGCTTGGAACAGCTGTCCAACATCGAGCCAGCAGGGCTCATAAGCGCGTCGGCAAGCATCACCGAGGAACGGAACGAGGACCAAGGCGAATTCGATTACTACATCGGCGCCGCAACGACGAATGCTTGCCCGGAACAGTTCGCTGTGCTGGAGGTACCGGCCTTGACGTGGGCATTGTTCGAGGTGGTCGGTTCATTCCCGGAGGCACTGCAATTGGTGTGGAGACGCATTTATTCCGAGTGGTTCCCTTCGTCCGGCTACGAGGTGGTGCCAGGACCGGAGATGCTACGGAACTTGAGCAAGGATACAAGTTCGCCATCGTTCCGGAGCGAGATCTGGATTCCGGTTATGAAGCGATCCATCGGATCGGAGGCGTAATGGGAAGGGCAATGGAGGGCTGTTCTGAGGCAGCTCTCTTTTTTTTACTCATTCATTGCTGCTGATACATAGTTTCATATATTCACCCATATTGTGAACACGATTCGACAATAAGATTTAATATTGTGTAAAAAGCTCCATTTATCCGACAAAGTTTTTGTAATAGTGAGACTATTATGTTAATATCGAAAATATCTTAATTAATAGAAATCATATAACGATTGAGGTGTTGGCGGGATTTTTCTGCATGTTGATTCATGCGGAAATATACAAAAGCGGGGTCACGGAGTCGACTTCATAATGAGGCTATAAGCAGATTTCATCACCATTTGAACAAGATCTAGTGACGGCATCAGCAGAAACAGCAACTATGAAATGGACTCCATGTGAAACATATTTCTAATCATTGACGAAGGAGTGAGCTTAATAATCGAATGGCAAATTTTATTCTGTGTACACATATGACTAGCGGGGATGTCCTGCCTTTCTTGCGGTTGGCATCGGCATTGCGCAAGCGGGGTCATCAGGCAACGCTTGTTACTCATGGCGCCTTTGCATCGATCGCAAGGAATGCTGGCGTTGCATTTCGGGCGATTGACAGCACGGAGGAATACGCTGTGCATATGAGTGACCTTCATATGCTGCAGGATCCACTGAATCGACAGGACTTGTTCGATGCGTATCAAGAGAAATATGTTACCGAGGAGAGACTGCGCAAGGAATATGATCTGTTGGTCGAATTGTGTGAGAAGGAAGAGAATGTAATCGTTTGCAGGGAACGAGACAGCTATGCTGCGATGATGGTGTCAGAGTCGAAGCAGATCCCGATTGTGGCTGGTGTGTTGGCACCAAGCTATGTGACGCAATTGCAAATTTGGGATCAGGTGGACTTTGATTTCGGCTTGTCGCGAGTTAATGCAATACGTAAGAGTCTGGACTTGCAACCTGTTGCGAGCTGGACTTCTTGGACGGGCTCTGTGAAGAAGCTGATCGGATTCTGGCATGAGGCTTTCGATCGTGCAGTGGAAATGCCAAAAGGGGATATTCAAGCTGAGGCGGTTGGCTTTCCGTTGGCGGACGCAAGTGAATATGAGCAGCTTCCTACGGATTTGCTAGCTTTCATCGAAGCAGGTGAACCGCCGCTGCTGATTACAGGCGGTACGAGCAAGATGATTAACCCGGCGTTCTACCGCGCTTCAATCGAAGCATGCAAGCTTATGGGGAGAAGAACGATCTTGGTTACGCAGCATGAGGAGTTCGTCCATTGCGAGCTGCCTGATACGATTCGCTGGTACAAATCGCTTCCCTTGGCAAGCGTCTATCCGTTGGTTGCAGGCGTCATCCATCATGGCGGCATCGGGACTGCGACTGGTGCGATGGCGGCGGGTATTCCGCAGCTGGCGCTTGCAGCGGACAGCGATCGCCCGGACAACGGTATGCGTGTCAAAAATTTAGGGGTTGGTGATTTTCTGCCACCGATGCAGTGGCAGCCGGACACGATTGCGCAAGCAGTGGAACGGGTGATGTCCGCCTCTGTGAAGCATAACTGCCGAAGAATTGCTGAGATGTTGGAGCAGCATGACACGATGTCTGCTGCATGTGAGATTGTGGAGAGTGCGATCGGGGATCGATCGTGTGCGATCTCTTCAGAGCTGCTGCAGAGGGACTATATGGAAGCGGAACGAGCCAAACGAACTGAAGCCGAGAAGGATATTTCGAATCGGATGAAGCAAATTTCAGAAGACAAACAAGCTATGATTGCTCAAATATTGATGAAGCGCCAGTCCAGGATCAAGACAGGAGGGAACCGATGAACAAGACGTTAGACCAGCTGGAAGCACTATCGCCAGAGAAGCGTGCGTTGCTGGCTCTGAAAGCGAAGAAGCAAAAGTTGAAGGCTGCTGCCCAACAATCGGCGATGCGCAAGCAGCCGCGAGGTGAAGGAAGCCAGACATTCCCGTTGTCGACGGCACAGCAAAGTGTGATGTTCTACGAGGAATTCATGCCGAACACGTATCGGTATCACTTCACGATTGCCTTCCGGCTGCTGGGCAAGCTGCGTATCGATGCCCTGCAGCGCGCCTTGAATGCGATTGTGGATCGCCATGAGGTGCTGCGCGCCTTGATCGCGTATGAGGATGATGATTATGTGCAGCACATTCAGCCTGAACGGAAGGTTGAGCTGGAGATCATCGAGCTGGACGATCCGAGTCGTCTGCATGAACAGATGTACGTAACCGCTCCTTATGACTTCAAGAACGGACCGTTGGTGCGGGCCAGGCTGGTGAAGGTATCGCCAGAGGAGCACGCGCTGGTCTGGATGACGCATCATCTTATGTTTGACGGTGAATCGATTAATATTTTCGTCGAGGAGATGTCTGCCTACTATCGGTCCTATGTACAGAATGTGCCGGTCCATCTGCCGGAACTGTCTGTCCAGTATCCAGATTATGCGGTATGGCAACGGCAGTGGATGAACAGTGATTCCTATGCGAAGCAGATGGACTTCTGGCTGGACAAGCTGCGCAGTCCGCTGCCGAAGCTGGATCTCCCGACTGATTATCCGCGTTCGACTTCCCGTACAGGGAACGAGAAGCAAGTGGCTTGTATGATGGTGGAGCCTTCTGTCAGCGCACGACTGAAGGAGACGAGTAAGCAGCTTGGCTGCACGTTTTATTCGCTTATGCTTGCGGTATACAAATTAATGCTCAGCAGCTATAGTGGCCAGCAGGAAGTGTTGGTTGGCACGCCAATGGCTAATCGTCGGATGCAAGAGGTGGAGCGGCTGATCGGTTTCTTCGCGAATACGGTTGTGATTCGATCGCGTGTTGATTTGCAATCGCGATTTCGCGATTTCGCCGCTCAGGTTTGGGACAACGTGCTAGAGGCGAACGATCATCAGGATATTCCGTTCGACCGAATTGTAGAAGCGCTCAATCCAGAGCGAAGCAATGGACACGCTGTTCTATTCGATACGATGTTCCTGTACGAGCCGCCCAAGCAACCGGGTGTCGCATTGCCGGGGCTGAAGCTCGAAGCTTTCCCAGCTGGCAAGATCAGAGGCGGGGAGCTGGATCTGACGCTAACCGTCTTCGAACAGCAGGATGGCAGTATGGAGCTGGCGATGACATACAGCAGCGATCTGTTCAAGGAAGCAACGGTCAATCGGCTGGTGCATCATTACCGGACTATGCTGGAGCGGGTAGCTGATAATGCGGACGGGTTCCTCTATGAAGTTGCAGCCGTACCGCAGGAGCAGTTCGAAGTGATGACAGGTTGGAACCGGATGAACGACGATACTCCGTCTGTTGAACTGCCGCATCTGCTTCTGGAACGGCAGGCTGCGCTTACCCCGGATAGCGCTGCCGTATGCTCGGAGGGCAAGCAGCTCAGCTATCGGGAGCTGAATCAGCGCGCGAATTCGCTGGCTCACTATCTTCGCAGCCGCGGGGTTGGTCCTAACCAGACGGTAGGGCTATACATGGAACGAACGACGGATATTATGGTCGGTCTGCTCGGCATCTTGAAGGCAGGCGGTGTGTATGTGCCGCTCGATGCCAAGCTGCCTGGTGAGCGCATCCGAACGGTGATGGAGGAAGCAGACGTATCCGTACTAGTGACAGAGACTCTTCTGCGGAGCCAGGTTCCTGCTAGTGTGTCGGAGCAACAGGAAGTGATCGTCATGGATCGGGATTGGCCGCTGATTGCGCTGGAGGGTACGGACAATCCGGAGGTACTGTCGCGTCCTACCGATCTAATGTATTTGCTGTTCACATCGGGGTCAACGGGCAAGCCGAAAGGTGTGGCGGTCGAGCATCGCAACTATGCCAATTACTTGCAGGGAATTATGGATCGGATGCAATTGGAGCCTGGATTGCATTATGCGATTGTTAGCACGCTTGCGGCAGATTTGGGAACACCGATGATTTGGGGGGCCTTTGCCACTGGCGGTACGCTGCATGTGATTCCTTATGAGAGAGCTGCTGATCCGGATGCCTTCGCTGATTATTGCAGAGAGCATCCGATAGATGTGATGAAGATCGTGCCGAGTCATTTTGAAGCACTGATGAGTACAACGGAACCGGCTGTCATTATTCCGCGGCGTTGTCTGGCATTCGCAGGGGAAGCCTCTCATTGGGGAACGGTTCAGGAAGTGCGGCGGCTGCGGCCGGATTGTGAAATCCAGAACCACTACGGTCCAACCGAGACAACGGTGTCCGTACTGGCTTATCCCGTACCGAATGAGGATGACGTAGAGCAGCAAGCTACGCTGCCGCTTGGGTACCCGATACCGAACGCTCCGGTATATGTATTGAACGCGTGCATGCAGCCTGTGCCAATCGGGGCGGCGGGCGAGCTGTATATAGGCGGACGTGCGGTCACGCGGGGATATTTCGGCCGAACCGACCTGACAGCTGAGCGCTTCTTGCCGGATCCGTTCGCATCGGAGCCTGGCAGCCGCATGTACCGGACCGGCGACCTGGTTCGTTATCGTCCTGATGGTACACTGCAATTCATCGGGCGCACCGACTACCAAGTGAAAATTCGTGGCTACCGGATAGAGACAGGTGAGATTGAGCATTCACTGCTCGGCTTGGACGGCATTCGTGATGCTGTCGTCATTGCCAGAGAGGATGAACCGGGCGATAAGCGGCTGGTCGCTTACCTGGTGCCGGATTTGTCCGGCAATGCTGTGCCGCAGGAGCAGGAGGAGCAGAAGCTGCAGTTGGATGTAAGCGTCATCCGTCACTATTTGAAAGACCGGCTGCCGGATTATATGATTCCTTCCGCATTCGTGGAATTGGAGAAGCTGCCGTTGAATGCGAATGGCAAGCTGGATCGCGCCGCGCTGCCGAAGCCGGAGATGAATCAAGCAGCAGGCGATGATCTAGTCGCGCCGCGCACGAAGCTGGAGCAGGACATAGCAGATGTCTGGTGTGAAGTGATCGGCATGAAGCAGGTTGGCATTGATCAGGAGTTTTTCGATCTTGGGGGAGATTCGTTCAAAGCGATTAAGGTCGTGCGCAAGATGGGGAATACGTTCAGTGTCATGGATTTGTTCCAATACCCGACGATCCGCCAGCTGGCTGAGCACTTAACCTCAGGCGCTGCGAAGAGTGATGATATTCTCATTCCTTTCAAGAAGTCTTCTGCTATTAGCGGTCCTGTCAAGACGATGGTTTGTGTGCCATACGGAGGCGGCAGTGCGATTACGTTCCAGCCGCTGGCCAGAGAGCTGCCGGACAACTTCAACTTGTTGGCTGTCGAGCTTCCTGGACATGACTTCAGCAGACCGGATCAGCCGTTGGCATCCTTAGATGCAGTAGCGGCCAGATGCGCGGAGGAAATTAAAGAAAAAGCTGAGGGCGACCTCTACTTGTACGGACATTGTCTAGGCGGTGCCATGATTTTGCGTATCGGCATGCTGCTTGAACAAGCGAATGTGCAGGTGAAGGGTGTGTTCATGGCAGGGACGTTCCCTACTGCGCGGCTTCCATTCCGGATTATGGAATGGTGGCATAAGCTGTTCCCGCGTGAGAAGTGGACTTCTGACAAGTTCGCCCGCGATATGCTTCGGGCGTTCGGCGGATTCGATGATGAGGTTTCGCCGGAAGAAGAGAAGTTCATTCTGCGCAATATGCGCCACGATGCGAGAGAGGCAGAGGATTTCTATACAGCGCTGTACAGGATGGAGGAGCGGCCGAAGCTGCAGGCGCCGATTGCTTGTATCGTTGGGGAAGCGGACCGGATGACGGAGTTCTATGAAGAACGCCATCTGGAATGGAAGGACTTCTGTGAAGAGGTCAACCTCCATGTTGTTGATAATGCAGGGCATTACTTCCACAAGCACCAAACGGATTATTTGTCGAGGATCTTATCGAACCAAATTGACGCTTGGGAGAATGGGGAGGTTGTTGAAGAGGTCGCGGCGACGAGTGAGACAGCTATCCATGCAGACATCCCGCCGATTTCTTCCTTAGATGAGCTTAAGGTGAAGCCTAGTGTCAAAGCGTTCCTGATGGTGACGATGTGTCTCATTATTGCGACAATTGGAACTTCCATAACTGGCTTCGCACTCGGAATATGGGTGTTCCAGCAAACCGGGTCCATTTCAAACTATGCAACGATATCCCTGTTTGCCATTATTCCGACGATACTGCTGCTGCCTGTAGCGGGAGCGGTAGTCGATCGCTATGACCGCAGAAAGGTGATGCTCGCAGGTCAATGTCTGGCATTGATATCCGTATTGTTCCTTGCGACACTGTTGTACTTCGACGCGTTGACGATATGGGCGATTTATGTGGGTGCCTGTATGGGTTCTATCGCAGGTGCATTTATTAATCCGGCTTACCTGGCTGCTACTGCCCAGCTTGTTCCTAAGCGCTATCTGGGCAACGCGAACGGTCTAGGTCAGATGGTCTTCTCGATCAACGGCATTATGGCTCCGGCATTGGGCGGTGCGCTTATCGTCATGATCGGCGTGAAGCGGATGATTCTAATCGACATCGTTACGTTAATCATATCGATCCTTATTTTGTCCCTCATCCGGTTCCCGAATTTGATGTTCCGCAAGCAGGAAGAACCGATGATTAAGGAAATTATAGGCGGCTGGAAATATATTATAAACCGCAAAAGCATGGTGGCGATGGTCGTCTTCTTCGTTGTTGCGAACTTCTTCATGAGTCTGTACAACGTCCTGACTACCCCGTACCTGCTGCAATTTCTTAACCCGGAGCATGTCGGGCTTGTCGTGGGCATAGAAGGAGCAGGCCTCTTGATCGGTTCGATCATCATGTCGATCTGGGGCGGCTTCGACAGACGTACTGATGGCATGGTAGGCGCGGTCATCCTGACTGGCTTGTCCATTGTGATGGCTGGTATTTATCCTTCGCTTGTGACGGCAGTTATTGGACTATTCGGATTCGGCTTGGCACTCGCCATCATTAATACACATTGGCTGGCGATTATTCAGACGAAGGTCGGACTTGAGCTGCAGGGACGGGTGGTGGCGACTAACCAGGTGATGGTGTTCAGTATGCGGCCGCTTAGCTTCCTGGTTGCCGGACCGCTGGTAGCTGTTGTATTCACGCCGTTGTTTGCAAGCATGCCGGATGCATTCTTGCCGTTCGGAATGTTCGGCAATGGCAGTGAATCGGGTATTGCCATGCTGCTCGTGACGATAGGTGCAATTTTAGTCTTATGGGGGGTGCTCGGTTTGAGGTATCGTCCACTGCGTGACATGGAGAACATTATGCCGGATGCGATACCGGATTCCATCATTATTAAGGACAAGGACAAGCTGCAGCAGCTGGCAGACAGCAAGATTGGTGCGAGTAAGTTATAAATTATGAATCCAAGGAGGACAACGATATGGAAGAGCAACGTACGTATGTAGTTGTAGTGAACCATGAAGAGCAGTATGCCTTGTGGCCGGAAGAGTTGGCCATACCAGCAGGCTGGCAGGATGCAGGTAAGCATGGTACCAAAGAGGAATGTCTGGCTTATGTGCAAGAAGTGTGGACAGACCTTAGACCGCTTAGCTTGCGGTAATAGAGTAGCGGACACTAGTATTTCCAATACGAATGGAGGAGTGATTATACATGAACACGAGACACGCATTCATTCATCACCAATTCGAGGAGCAGGTCCGACAGACGCCGGATCGCACCGCGGTTGTGTTCGAAGGGCATTCTCTTACTTATGAAGAACTGAATCAGCGAGCTAACCGATTGGCACATCATCTATGCCAGCTTGGCGTAGGGCACGATGTGCGAGTAGGAATCTGTATGGAACGCTCATTCGAGATGGTTACAGCGATTTTCGCTGTATTGAAGGCCGGCGGTGCGTATGTGCCGCTAGATCCAGACTATCCGAAGGACAGACTGGAGCACTTGCTGACGGACAGTCAGGCAAGCGTCGTGCTGACACAGCAGCAACTGGCGCAACAATTTACTTCCTATTCCGGCACACTGCTGGCAGTAGACGAAGCGGGTGCACTGCCTGTCAGCAGTCAAGATACGAACGCGAATTTGGACATTCCTATGCATGAACAGCATCTGGCTTACGTGTACTATACATCCGGCTCTACCGGGAAGCCCAAGGGAGTCATGGTTGCCCACAGCGCGATCCGAAGCAGGCTTGCATGGCTGCAGGAGACGTTCCAGATCGGCGAAGCAGACAGAGTGTTGCAGAAATCACCGTACAGCTTTGACGTTGCGGTATGGGAATTTCTCTCGCTCATATATGGAGCGTGCCTGGTCGTAGCCAAGCCGAAAGGCCATCTGGACAATGCATATTTGTGGAGCCTGCTCGATCGGGAACAGATTACAATTGTGCAGTTCGTGCCTACGATGCTGCAGACTTTCCTTGCTGAGCAGGCTGTGGAATTGCCGCATCTGAGACATGTCATTGTGGCTGGCGAGGCGTTGACGGCTTCGCTGCATGCACGTTTTTGCCGGATGATGTCTGCCCAGCTGCACAATTTGTACGGGCCGACGGAGACAACGATCTTCGCGACAGGATGGACGAGCGATCTGGATACATCGCGTAATGAAGTGCCGATTGGCAAAGCTCTCTCGGGCGGCGATGTGTACATTCTGAATGAACGATATGAGAAGGTTGCGCCAGGCGAGGTCGGGGAGTTGTATATTAGCGGAGCCGGACTTGCCCGCGGTTACCTCAATCGGCCGGATCTGACTGCGGAGCGGTTCGTCCCAGACCCGTTCAGCAGCGAGCCGGGTGCGCGTATGTATGAGACGGGCGATCTTGCTCGCTGGCTGCCAGATAAGTCAGTGGAATGCCTGGGTCGCAACGATGATCAGGTCAAGCTGCGGGGCTATCGCATTGAGCTCGGAGAAATCAGTACGATGTTAGAAGAGCACCCGAACGTGCGGCAGGCGGTCGTCATCGTACGGGAAGACCATCCGGGCGACCAACGGTTGGCTGCCTATTATATGCCCGATGCAACAAGCGCGCCTTCAGTCAGTGAGCTGCGAGCGTACCTCCAAGATCGACTGCCGGAATATATGGTCCCTTCCTACTTGGTAGAGATGGAGCAGTTCCCGCTTACGCCAAGCGGCAAGACGGACCGCAAAGCGCTGCCAAGCCCCGTGCTGTCGAGAGATATGATTAGCGGCGGCTACACGGCTCCAGAATCCTATATCCAGGAGGAGCTCTGCAACATATGGTCGGCATTCTTCAATCTGGATCGAATCGGCATCGATGATGATTTCATAGACTTGGGCGGACATTCCCTCGTTGCCACACAGATTCTTGTACGCATCCAGCAAACATTGGACGTGAAGGTATCGTTGAAGGATATGCTGACGAAGGGCAAGACTATACGTGCGTTGGCGGAGCTAGTAGAGGAAAGCTTGCTTGCCGACACAGACGAGCAGGAGCTGGAGCAGCTAATGCGCGAGATGGAACAGATGTCAGAGGATGAGCTTGCTGCACTGATGAAGTAGACAGGAGGGGAAGCATGGCAAACTTTGTACTAAGTACACATATGACCAACGGGGATGTGCTGCCTTTCCTGCGGATTGCTTCTGCTCTTGTCAAGCGCGGTCATCAAGCTACACTGGTCACACATGGCGTGTTCGAGCCGATGGCCGCGAAGGCTGGCATTGGATTCGTCGCTCTGGATGAACCGGAGGAATATGCAGGCATCATGAAGGACTTGGAAATGTGGAAAGACCCTGATATGCACCAAACGTATGAGAATAAGTACTATTCGATCGATAAGTTTATGAAAGAATATACGATACTCAAGGAGCTATGCAGCCGAGAAGATTCTGTGCTTATATGTAAGGAACGGGACAGCTACGTGGCGATGATGGTTTCCGAAGCGCTGCATGTTCCGATCGTCACAGTGGTGCTTGCGCCAAGCTATGCGACACAGCTGCAGGTTTGGAAGCAGATGGAGGCTGATATTACAGCGATTGACCGGATTAATGACTTCCGCAAGAGGATCGGGCTGCCGCCTATATCCGGCTTAGCTGGATGGATGGGGACGGTGAAGAAGCATATAGGCTTCTGGCATGAGTCATTCGATGCTGCCCTAGACCTTCCGGACTGGGCCATCCCGATCGAAACCGTCGGCTTCCCGTTGGCGGATTCCGCAGAGTATGAGACGCTGCCGGAGGACTTGACTACATTCATTCAGGAAAGGGAACCGCCGCTGCTCATAACCGGAGGAACGGGCAAGATGATCAAGCCGGAGTTTTACTGGTCGGCCATCGAAGCTTGCAAATGGATGAAACGAAGGACGATTCTCGTAACGCGCCATGAAGAGTTCGTCCATTGCGAACTGCCGGACTATATCCGTTGGTACAAGATTCTGCCGCTAGCTGGTGTCTATCCGCTGGTCAGTGGCGTCATCAACCATGGCGGTATCGGCACAGTATCGGCGGCAATGTTCGCGGGGACACCACAGCTGATCTTGGGGGCGGATACGGACCGACCGGATAATGGGCTGCGCGTGAAGAACATGGGTGTAGGTGATTACTTACCGCCATTGTACTGGCAGCCGCAGCTGGTCGCTGAGAGAGTGGAAGGTATACTCACTTCACAGACGAAAGCAAGATGTGTTCGTCTGGCAGAGCAGTTAAGCCGTCACGACACGATGAAGACAGCTTGCGAGGAGATCGAGACGCTAATCGATCAACCGGCGTATGCGATTTCGTCTGAGACGATTCGGGCTGATTATGAGCAAGCCGAACGAATGCGGGACCATACTGCTGCACAAGTCAAGGCTAGCACTGAGGAACGGGATGAGCAGTTATATGATGAGAAGCGAGCTGCTCTGAAGAAGCTGCTGCTGAAGCGTAAGCTAGATAAGGGGTCCGTATAAATACAGGGAGTCACTTCAATTTACCTTATACATGCGGAATAGAGGTTTGACAGCCGCATTCCAACTGAGGTATTGAAGCTGGCTTCTTTTTCATTAGCGCAGTATGTGAGCATATTGAAAATTATTCTCAACGAAGTCATTGCCAAACAAGCAAACACATTGTATAATAGCAATCGATAATGATTCTCATAATCAGAAAAATAAAAGAGATAGGTTGGGGGAGCATATGGTGAGCAAGTCGAGGAAGGTTTGGATGCTTGGTCTAGTTTTTATTCTAGTTTTGTTAACAGCATGCGGTTCCGCTGGTTCTAATGATAACCAGGCTAACGGTAGCAATACGTCTGCTGAAGGGCAGCAAGAACAGAATGATTCCAACACGAATGAACCTGTAAGTGAAGAAGAATTGACGAGTGAAGTGAATATTTATACCGCACGGCATTATGATGTAGATGCAGAATTGTATGCACAGTTTACAGAAGAAACTGGTATACAGGTGAATGTCATTGAAGGCAAAGCGCCAGAATTGATTGAACGACTGAAGCGAGAAGGAGAAAGCTCTCCTGCAGATCTGTTCATTACAGTGGATGGCGGTATTCTACATACTGCCAAAGCGGAGGGAGTCTTACAGCCTGTAGTATCTGATGTTGTAGACGCGCAGGTGCCTGCAGAGCTTAGGGACACAGATTCTCATTGGATCGGGCTGTCCACAAGAGCGCGTGTCATCGCATATGCCAAGGATCGCGTCAATCCAGAGGAGCTGTCGACCTATGAGGATTTGGCTTCGGATAAGTGGAAGGGCCGCTTGCTAGTGCGTTCCTCCTCGAATCTGTACAATCAGTCACTCATGGCTTCTTTGATCGCACTCAACGGTGAAGAGGCAACAGAGCAGTGGGCAGCCGGTATCGCGGCCAATCTGGCGCGTGATCCGGAAGGCGGAGACCGTGACCAAGCGAAGGCGATCGTTGCCGGTGTTGGTGATGTAGCCATTATGAACACGTATTATGTTGGTCATATGTCAGTGTCCGATGATGCAGAAGAAGTGAAGGTTGCCGAGCAGATTGGTGTCTTCTTCCCGAACCAGGATTCGACAGGCACGCATGTGAATATTTCCGGAGCAGGGTTAACGAAGCATGCACCGAACAAGGCAGCGGCAGTGAAGCTTATTGAGTACCTGACAGCTAAGGAAGCGCAAGAGAAGTTCTCCAGTGTGAACTTCGAGTATCCTGTGAACCCGGATGCAGAATGGCCAGAGCTTCTGCAGAGCTGGGGCACCTTCAACAAGCAATCAGTTGACTTCGCAGCATATAGCGAGTACAATCCTAAAACAGTTGAAATCTCGAACAAAGTGGGTTGGAAGTAAACATGCACTTGGCGGCGATAACTAGAAACTTCAAGAGACATATGAACGGATGGTTAGCCGTCAGTATGCTAGGGGCAGCAGGAATTCTGCTGCCCATTCTCTATGTCTTGCTTAGCTTATTTACGAAGCCGAATGATAATTGGGAGCAAGTCAAGCAATATTTATTACTGGACTATATTCAAGGCACGCTGATGGTGGCAGGAATGACCGCAGTGCTGGCAGCTATACTTGGTGTAGGACTAGCTTGGTTAGTTACAGCCTATCGATTTCCATTCAGAGGGTTCTTTCGCTGGGCATTAATTCTGCCATTGGCAATGCCGCCCTATATCGCTGCCTATACTTATAAAACCATGACAAGCTATACCGGTATTATCCAAGCAACACTACGCAATCATCTCGGGATTACGGTTCCTCCCGGAATGATTGAAGTGATGTCGATGCGAGGGGCTGTCTTTATACTAACCCTCTGTTTATTTCCTTACGTATTTCTTATTACGAGGACGTTCCTAGAACGGCAGAGCTCCGCTTATATTGACAATGCAAGACTCCTTGGTCGCAAGGGAATTGGGCTGTTCTTCCAAGTTGTTGTCCCGATCGCTAGACCTGCAATCATTGCAGGTGTGATGCTAGTGATCTTCGAAGCAATTAGCGATTATGGAGTCGTGAGCTACTTCGGCGTGCAGACCGTATCTACCGCGATTTTTCAAATTTGGTTCGGGATGTATGACGTAGATTCTGCACTGCGGCTAGCAGCCTGGCTGATGATTATAGTAATTGGCATCTTCCTGATTGAACGATGGCTAAGGCGCAATCGGCAATTTCACAGTCTGACCCAACAAGCCAAGCCACTCGTTCCACGGTCTCTCAGCCGTTGGAAAGCTGTGTTCGCTTGTACAGTATGCTCGCTTGTCTTGTTGTTATCCTTCATTGTGCCTGTCGCGCAGATTGCTGTATGGAGTGTGTGGACCTCCCACAAGGTATGGGATTCGAACTTCGTGGAGCTGACACTGAACACGATGAAGGGTGCCTTGCTCGCTACCTTGATTATTATCATATTCGCAACCGTTGCCGCCAGGGTGTGCCGCTATGCTTCTAATTCCTTCTCTTACGGGATGTCCCGTGTGATGACAGCGGGCTATGCGACTCCGGGTGCTGTGATAGCTGTTGGCGTTCTTGCTGTCTTCATCTCATTGGATAACAGTCTCTCTTCCTTCTACGGATGGATGGGGCAAGGGGAAGGGGCGCTCATTCTGAGCTTGTCTCTCGGCATGCTGATTACCGGGTACGTCATTCGGTTCATGGCTACAGGCTATAACGCTATGGAAGCAGGTTATGAGAAGCTGTCGAAGTCGTACACAGAGGCAGCGCGAACGCTTGGGAGGGGTCATTTCGCCGCTTTCTTCAAGATAGAGCTACCCCTTATTCGCGGGGCTTTGTTCTCAGGCTTTGTCTTGGCCTTTGTCGAAATCATCAAGGAGCTACCACTAACGCTGCTGCTAAGACCCTTCAACTTCAATACACTTGCAACTAGAGCCTACACATACGCAATTGACGAACGAATCTACGAGGCTGCGCTGCCTTCCCTGCTATTAATTATGCTCAGCCTGGTCTCGGTACTGACTATTCATCTTATCGGAAAGAGGGATACGCAATGAATGATGTCATCATGAAAGATCTAACCTATCGATACAGCGCCAAGGAAGCACCGGTTATCGATGATTATTCTCTAACGATTAAGCAAGGGGAAGTGGTTGGAATCGTTGGAGCGAGCGGTAGTGGCAAGAGCACCCTGCTCAGACTCATTGCGGGACTTGAGATGCCGGAGCAGGGAAGTATCACGATTGACAATCGTGTAGTAGTGGATAGCCATACGTTCATTCACGCGGAAGATAGAGGTGTGGGACTCGTA
Organism: uncultured Paenibacillaceae bacterium; assembly: GCA_913056365.1. Lineage (GTDB taxonomy): Bacteria > Bacillota > Bacilli > Paenibacillales > K13 > Xylanibacillus. The sequence goes on from CAJXLT010000001.1 coordinate 335,013, forward strand.
TTCCAGGATTATGCGTTGTTTCCGCACCTGACCGTAGCGCAGAACATCGTGTTCGGTCTGAATCAGCTGAAGAGAGCGGAACGGAGAGAACGCTTGGTCGAGATGCTGGACTTGGTCCAGCTAGGGGGTTACGCGAAGCGATATCCACACGAGCTGAGCGGCGGCCAACAGCAGCGTGTTGCACTCGCTAGAGCGCTTGCGCCCAAGCCGTCCATCCTGCTTATGGATGAACCCTTCAGCAATCTAGATGCAGATCTGAAGGCTGGCATTCGCCAAGAGCTGCAGGATATTCTGCATAAGGCTCAGATTACGTGCTTGCTCGTCTCCCACGACCAGCAGGATATAGAGGCAATCTGCAGCAGAGCCGTGAATATGAATACTCCGGTTATGGTGTGACGGATTGGATGAAGGTATTGTGTTCCTGCCGTGCCGAAATTATTGGATGGCGTTGTTTCCTACAACCTTGTTCTAGTTAACGGGGCTGTTACGCTTGAGAGCATGGATGGTCGTTCGTCCGCATATGACAGGGGAAGCTCGATAGATTATACGTCTATCGGGCTTTCTTACGTAAATTAAGCGATCACTCCCACAAGAAGGAAATTAGCGAAAGAAAGCGAATTAAGAATATGGAGCTTTATTCCATATGGAGTTGGAGAGTATCTACACCAGATTGAGAACATCTAAGAACTTGAGGGGGAAGAGAACATGAGAAGTAAAATTGCAGCTATCTTGATCGTAGTGGCAATCATCTCAACACAATGGCTAAGTAATTCTACATTTGCCCAGCAGTCTCAGCAATCAGGCGGTATTACAGTAACATTGGACGGTGAGCAGATCGAATTTGAGCACGATCCGATCGTACAATCGGGTACGACAATGATTCAGTTTGTCCCGATTTTTCGTGAATTAGGTCTGCAATTTGACTGGGATCAAGGAAGTAAGACGGTAACAGGATACAAGGATGATTGGAAGATTGAACTTACAGTGGGGGAAAGCACAGCGTATATCAATGGGAAGGCTGTTGAACTAGCACAAGCACCAATTCTTCATAATAATACTACATTCGTACCGCTTCGCTTTATCGGGGAAGCATCAGGCAAAACTGTTATATGGCACGGTGAAGAGCAGAGAGCAGAGCTAGTAACTTCATTAGCTCAAATGCTATACGATACGATTACACAGGACACCCTTCACTTCGAATGGAATATGCATCAAACTAGTTTGAATGAATCAGCTGAATACTTAGAAACAAAAGATAGTAGGATGTATTTTGGTATTGAGACTGAATTAGGGTTCTTACTAAAGATTTATCGTTTTAATGGTCAGGATATTGAACTCATTCATTATTTAGTATCGGATGACCAATTTGTTCAGTCAGACTTTACCCAAACTAGAGAGGAACTTATTTCAATATTTACGGATGCATACGGTTCTCCTGAAACTGACGAAAACGGTATTTTCTGGATGGGTCCAGGAAATTACAAATCCATCGCAGGAAATGAAGAATCTATAAGTATTACTTTTGGTCCAGAATTATTTAAAACCCCATCGGTGATAGAACATGTAGAGAAGCTATTCGTAACAGATGAAGAGGCTGACTTTCGAAATGTGAAATGGGGTATGTCACAGGAAGATGTGAAGGCTAATGAGGAGCACGCAGTACTGTTATTAGATAATGGCGATGAGCTTTTATATCAAATCAATGTAGATCAGCAACAATTTATTCTGAAATATACATTTAAAGAAGGTTTACTGGTTGAAGGTAATTATATTTTCTCTGATTTAACGAATGATCATGTGCCGTTAATGGATGCATATAATCAATTCCATGACTTGCTCGTAGAACAATACGGTGAATCTACGTCCAATTCAGCAATTTGGACGAATGAAGAATATAAGCAACAGCCGGATAAGTGGGAATTAGCCGTGCAAAATGGAGATATGTCAATGCTCAGCAACTGGGAAACACCAACATCCTCGATTTTGTTAGCGTTGCATGGCACGGATGATGCTGTAGGCGTTTGGGTTACTTATCAGGAGCAAGAATAGTTTTTATAAATATGCTTCGTCCATTCTGTTAAACTCTGATACACCTGCGCTATTTTTGCAGCGTGTCATGGTTGCTTGGTTCTTCACGAAGAACGAAGGGGAACGTTATTCTGTACGGATGGATTGGATCGTTTCCCCTTCAATGAGTACAGGTTCATAGTACGTGCTTGTGGGCAGATCCTTCTTGCCTTGGAGACGCTTGATAATCCAGTCTGCGGCGTCTCGTCCCATCTGTTCCTGCGGATGGGTAAGCGTAGCGAGCTGAATATTCGCGTTCTTGGCGATATATGAATTGTCCTGAGCGATAATGGACAGCTCCGCTGGAATGGCGATCTCCAGTCTTCTGCACACATGCACGACTTCCAGCCCGACCTCGTCGTTATAGCAGACCAGGGCAGTCAATTCGTGTAGATGGTCGCTGAGAAATGTCTCCAGGTTGGCTGACAGATTCGGCTTCGTCGCCGTATCGAACGAAAGGACGTGCTCAGGATCGAACGGTAATTTGGCTTCCCCAAGCGCCTTGATGAATCCTTTCATCCGATATTTCCCTTGCAAGTCATCCATTTTGGCTATGAGCCCGATCCGGGTATGTCCGTTCGCGATCAGCTCGTTGGTCGCGAGGTAGCTGGATTGCACATCATCCAGACAGAAGAACGGAACGTCCATCTCTTCATAATAAGCATTGATCATGACGAGCGGAATCTCTTGCTCTTGAAACATCAAGTAGTAAGCGATATTAGGGTTATATCGATTACTTCGGGTCGGTTCGACAATCAGTCCGTCTACACCGTTGGAGAGCATCGTCTCCAACGCTTTTTTCTCTTGTGTGACATCATTATTCGTACTCGCCAGCAGCAAGGAATAGCTGTCTTCGTTCAACCGGCTCTCAATGCCGCGGATGATCGAAGGGAAGATGTAGTCGGAGATATAGGTCGTGATGACGCCGATCGTTCTATTCGCTGACTTCCCGTTCGGTCTGGACCTGTACTGGTTGCTGACGTACGTGCCCGACCCCTTCTCACTTCTTAGAAACCCTTCATTCGCTAACGCGAGAATCGCTTTGCGGACGGTCTGCCGGCTCACTTTATACGTATGCTGCAGAGCGGCCTCTGAAGGGATCTGCTCCCCTGCTTTGTGCGTCCCCGACAAAATATTACTTTTGATATCATCAATGATGATCTGGTATTTTGGCTTCATACAGTCCACTTCACTTCTTTCCTTCATCCTTCAATAAGTTGTACGTACATATTCTAGCATGAAAATGATAATTTGAGAATGGAAGGTCCGATTATGTCAAATATTCAGCAATGAAGCGATCAATGGATGAATAACGCATACGAAAATGAAAAAGAACTGGCTACGGACGGCATGTAGGTATAACTACTAATTGTTGTTGACAAATGTACGTACAGATTAATAAACTAAAGGTAGTGAAAGCGGCTTCTTCGGTTTGTTCATTATGTGTTAAGAGCATGCTAATCGCAGAACAGAAAGGGGACACGCGTGACCATGAATCATTGGAAAGAAGCGATAACCAATGGAGAAACCTCCCTCGGTATCGAATTGGGCTCTACGCGGATTAAAGCGGTGCTGATTGACCGCGGCTTCAAGACGATCGCATCCGGAAGCTACGAGTGGGAGAATGAGTTGAAGGATGGCTATTGGACATACGAACAAGCGGACATGATAACGGGTCTGCAAGCCGCTTATCGGGAGTTGAAGCAGGAGATAGACAAGCGATTCGGCGTCACTCTCCACACGATCGGTTCGATCGGATTCTCCGCGATGATGCACGGGTATATGGCCTTCGACAGCAAGGGTGAGCTGCTCGTACCATTTCGGACTTGGCGCAATGCCACAACGGGTACCGCTGCCAGCAAGCTGACGGAGTTGTTCGGGTTTAATATTCCTGAACGTTGGAGTATCGCCCATCTGTACCAAGCTATCTTAAATGAGGAAGAGCATGTGCCGCATATTGATTCCATGACGACGCTAGCCGGGTACGTCCATGGGCTGTTGACCGGCAACCAAGCGATTGGCATCGGAGATGCATCAGGCATGTTCCCGATTGATGAATCCACGCAAAGCTACCATCCATCGATGGTCAAGCAATTTGATGAGCTGATCGCAGGGAAGGGCTATCCGTGGAAGCTTGAGGATATTCTGCCGCGCGTGTATCTATCTGGTGAGCAAGCAGGTGAATTAACGGAATCGGGGGCCGGCATTTTGGACCCGGATGGGGATCTTGCGCCCGGCATTCCGCTCTGTCCGCCTGAAGGCGATGCGGGAACGGGGATGGTAGCGACGAATAGTGTGCGAAAGCGTACAGGCAACATTTCCGTCGGTACTTCCGTATTTGCAATGATTGTCATAGAGAAAGAGCTGTCCGCAGTGTATCCGGAGATTGACATGGTTACGACGCCAAGCGGCAGTCCGGTCGCGATGGTGCATGCCAACAACTGCTCCAGCGATCTGAATGCGTGGATGGAACTGTTCCGCGAATTTACCGAAGCGATGGGCTTCGATACGGATTCCGGCAAGCTATTCAGCGTGCTGCTGAACAAAGCGCTTGAAGCCGATCCGGATGGCGGGGGATTGCTCAGCTACGGCTACCTCTCCGGGGAGAATATTACAGGGCTTGAGCAAGGCCGACCGTTATTCGTTCGCTCGCCTGCAAGCAACTTCAATCTGGCGAACTTCATGCGCACGCACTTATTCACGGCATTCGGAGCGTTGAAGATCGGCATGGACATCTTGACTGAGCATGAACAGGTAGCCATAGACAGCATATTGGCTCATGGAGGTCTCTTCAAGACGCCTGTAGTTGGACAGAAGATGCTGGCCGCCGCGCTGAACGTACCGGTATCCGTCATGTCCACAGCAGGAGAAGGCGGAGCATGGGGGATGGCGCTACTCGCCAGTTACATGATCAATCAAGATCAAGGAGAAAGCCTGGCGGACTTCCTCGAACAGAAGGTATTCCGCGATGTCGAGGGGGAGAGGCTGTCTCCAGATCAGGCAGACGTACAGGGATTTGAAGCATTCATCGAACGGTATCGGGCAGGACTGGCGATCGAACGGGCAGCAGTAGAGCATTTGCTAGAGAACGGGAGGGCATAGCTGTGTTAGAACGACTGAAAGAAGAAGTGTATGAGGCGAATTTGGAATTGCCCAAGCATGGACTTGTCAAATTCACATGGGGCAATGTAAGCGGCATAGATCGGGAGAGCGGTCTGTTCGTAATCAAGCCAAGTGGAGTTAGCTATGAAACGATGAAGCCAAGTGATATGGTGGTCGTCGATCTCGACGGTCAAGTCGTAGAGGGCGCAATGCGGCCTTCCTCCGACACTGCTACGCATGCAGTGCTGTATAAGCATTATGCGGACATCGGCGGCATCGTGCATACACACTCAACCTGGGCTACCATCTGGGCGCAAGCAGGTCTTGACGTGCCAGTAATGGGAACGACGCATGCAGATACTTTCTATGGTGCGGTTCCATGCGCCCGATTCCTGAAGCAAGAGGAGATCGATCGGGGATATGAATACGAAACCGGTCGCGTCATCATCGAGACATTCGAGGAGCGGGGCTTGGATGTTATGGCGATTCCGGCCGTCCTGCTCCAAGGGCATGCGCCGTTCACCTGGGGCAAGGATGTGAAGGCGGCGGTCGTCAACAGCGTCGTGCTGGAAGAGGTTTGTATGACGAATTTATACGCGCGTCAGTTGAACCATTTCGCCCAAGAATTGCCGCAAGGCATTCTTGATAAGCACTATCTTCGCAAGCATGGGAAAGATGCTTACTACGGGCAGAAGTAAAGGGAAACGAACAATTTTACAGAAAAGAGGATGATCAAGATGTCTAATGCAGCAAAACAGTTTTGGTTCGTCGTCGGTTCACAGCATCTGTATGGGGAAGAAGCGCTTGCTGAAGTCAAGGCGAACGCACAGAAGATGACGGATGCCTTGAATAACAGCGGGGTGCTGCCTTATCCGCTTGTCCTGCAGGATCTGGCCGTTAGTGCGGATACGATCACCAGTATTATGAAAGAAGTCAACTATCGCGACGAGGTAGCAGGTGTCATCACTTGGATGCACACATTCTCACCTGCGAAGATGTGGATTCGCGGGACTAAGCTGTTGCAGAAGCCGCTGCTTCACTTGGCTACCCAGTTCAATGAAAGCATTCCCTGGGCAACGATCGACATGGACTTCATGAATCTGAACCAGGCCGCGCATGGTGATCGCGAATACGGCTTCATCAATGCCCGCCTGAACAAGCAAAACAAGGTCGTCGTCGGATACTGGGAGCGTCCGGAAGTGCAGCAGCAAATTGCGGATTGGATGGACGTAGCGGTGGGCTATAACGAGAGCTTCAACATCAAAGTCGCTCGCTTCGGTGACAATATGCGCAACGTTGGTGTAACCGAAGGGGACAAGGTTGAGGCACAGATTCAATTCGGCTGGACCGTTGACTATTATGGAATCGGTGATCTGGTTGCGTATGTGAATGCGGTGACAAAGCAGGAAATTGATGCGTTGATGGGCGAATATGCAGAGCTCTACGACTTCGATTACGGGAATTACAGCAAGGAAGAGTGGGAAGCGAGCGTTCGTATCCAGGCCAGCTATGAGCTTGCGCTGAAACGCTTCTTGGACGAGAGAGGATACAATGCGTTCACTTCGAACTTCGAAGATCTGCACGGCATGAAGCAGCTTCCAGGTCTTGCGGTGCAACGCTTGATGGCGCAAGGGTACGGATTTGCCGGCGAGGGCGATTGGAAGACTGCCGCGCTTGATCGATTGATGAAGGTCATGAGTCACAATCAAAACACAGGCTTCATGGAAGATTACACATATGAGCTGGCTGCCGGTCAAGAGTCAATCCTGCAATCCCATATGTTAGAAGTGGACCCGAGCTTGGCAAGCACTAAGCCGAGAATCGTCGTATCTCCTCTTGGCATCGGTGACCGTGAAGATCCGGCGCGTCTCGTATTCGACGGCAAGGCTGGCGAGGGCGTCGTCGTATCGATGGCGGACTTCGGCACGCACTATAAGCTGCTAATCAACGAGATTACCGCGTTCGAACCGACGGTCCCGGCTCCGAAGCTTCCCGTAGCTCGTGTGCTGTGGACAGTGAAGCCGAATTTCCAGGATGGAGTGAAGGCCTGGATCGAGAACGGCGGCGGACACCACACGGTTGTTTCCTTGAACCTGACGACAGACCAGATCGTCACCTACGCGAAGCTGGTAGACTTGGATTACGTCGTCATTAAGTAGTGGGAAATTATCCGTAACCATAGTCACTCTGTGAGCGATCTAAATTCCAGCTAAGCGCAGATTGCCCGCATTTACCGTCATGTCAAATGAAACTTTATGAGGAAAGCCTGCAGGCCTATGGTCTAGCGGGCTTTTTTGGTCGGAGGAACTAGACAACGAAACTATGTAACAAAATAACGGGAACAGCTCTTATCTACAAGAGCTGTTCCCGTTTAACATTCATAATTCCACCATTCATTGCTCAATCGAGATTACTTTCCCCACTATTTGTTCCCTTGTCACCACACCGAAGGACCGACTGTCCAAGCTATTATTCAGATTATCACCAAGTACGAAAAATTCGTCTTCCGCCAAGTGAATCGGGTATTGGACGTCCCCCCAGATCACAGATTCATATTTTTTGTCATGAATCGTAATGGAATCGCGCGTAGTTTTCTCGATCACATCACCTGCTACGCCGACTACACGTTTGACATACTGCTTATCATTGGCTGCGACTATGACAAGATCTGCACGCTCGATGTCCAGATCACTGCTCGTATCGACGATCATTCTATCTCCATGATTAATGGTTGGAGACATGGAAGGACCGCTTGCTATGAAGGATTTCGTTGTTGAAGTAGACGTTCCAGTGACCAACAGGGTCAGTATTAAAATCGCTTGAATGATGGCGTTCATTTTTTTCATCCTCTTTCTTCAAGTTTCTAATTCCGAACGAAGGCTTGCTGGTGTCGAACCAACGTGGTCAAGATTGCTGTTTCGTTCTCTTGTAATTGCGTGCATTTCGTCTCCAGCTTGTGCAAGTCGATAGGCCGGACGCGACCTCTTAACACGAGTGCTCTTATGCCGAAGGCGAGATCAATAGATTGTTTTAGCAGCAACGCCAACTCTCCCTCAATGGAATAGGCTGTGACAAAGCGGCGGAACAGCTCACGAGATGAGGCTATGTACAGTAGGGCGCGTTCTGTTCCCTGAAGACCACCAGGAAGCTGAGTAATATCTGCTTGGTGGATGGTGCAATCCTGTAGCAGTCGATCGAGCATACTCAAGTCATCTGTATACGTGGATACATATTCAGCGAAGGACTGACCGATTGCACGCTTGTCAGGGTTCCGGGCTTGATCCAGGTCGAATTCGAAATAACCAAATTGGTGTGCATGCGGGTAATGGGCTAGATTATAGCTATCTCGTATGAGTGATTCGTCATAATAATCATAAAAATCAGGGCGGGCATGGTCTTCTACAAACCACTGCGTACCCGATTCATTCGTGCGATAGCCTGTTAGCATAAAGTTGTGGTCTTGATAGTAATTGTGGTACGATTCCACACGATGCGGGATGTAATAGCCGTCACATAGAATGAACACGACCTTGCCTTGATCGATCAAGTGTTGGATTTCCGGCTTGGCCTCCTCGAAGGTGGGGACATGACGCGCTATGATGCGAGCGCCTAGCCTATTCAAGTCGAGGAAGTGTGTTGGAAAGTGCCAACGATCTCCTCCTTGCACAAGGAAATATTCATAGATTCTCTCTGTGGATTCCAAGCACTTGAAGAACAACAATTCTACTGGCAAATCCAAGTGCTTCAAGTAACTAATCACATGCCCCATGTAACAGTTGAAGAAATCTTCGTCATATCGCGGGATCATTTTACTCATAATGTAGCTCCCTTCTAGTTTGTATGAAGTCATACAGTGAAGTTTCAAACCCCTTCTTTCTTGGTGTAAGTGACTTTTTTTTGTTACTACTTAGCTGCTTGAAATCTGCTCCTTAGCACATGATGAAATAGACGCGAGCAAGCCAATATCCGGAGAGAAAAAGTACCGTTGATGAGCGAAAAGATGGACTGGACCAGCCAGTTTAACGCTAACGGACACGCGTGTCCGTTAGAGCGAAAAAAAACACAAGTTTGATTTGTAACGGTCACCGATGTCCATAAGAAGCCAATAACCGCCGTTTTGACCGTTCCATTCAGCGCTTACGGACATCCGTGACCGTTATATTGTTACTACACGCTCCTTACGCCTCGTAACGGTCACCGGTGTCCGTTAAAGTTATTTCCAATCGACTCAGTCGATAGAAGCGCTATGATCGCAAGCTCAGCTCAACAAGCAGTAACCAAGCATCAAGCTTGGGCTAAGTAGTAAGCTTTTTTATACTATTTTCGACAAAAATCGCTTCGATTCCTGTCAGCGATAATAATCTTTCTCGAAATCAACGAAAAAACCACAAGAGAAGGAATCCTCTCTTGTGGTTGATTCGGTCGTTCACTTGAATATAGTTCGAACCCGATTGGCCATCCATTGATTCACCTCGAACAGATCGGCTACGGGCTCGTTCGTGAAGGGAAGACGAGGCATATACCCCGGTGGACCGAACTCCGGTGTTACAGTGGCATAGGCTGCCCCGTCAGCCTTGCGCTGCTCCCAGATGCGCATCCACCATTGTTCGAAGCGCGCAAGCTCCTCCGCATATTCTGGCGCACCAGGGTGGGGAACCTGCGGACCTTCCGCATAGCCTACGCGGCAGTGCAGGTGAAGCGATCGGCTGATGGCCAAGGAGACATCCTCCTCCTGATCATGCAGCATAGACTCGCAGACACATGTGAAATGGCTGAAATCCGCGGTAATCTTCAGCTCGGGAAATCGACGGAGCAGCCTTGCTGTAGCATGCGGAGTGAACATCGCCCGCCCTCTATGCGTTTCATGGGCAACGGGAATGCCTTGTCTGCGTTCTTCATTCAGTGCAAATTCGAAATAATTGTCCTGTTCCGCCTCTGACATGTAATCACTGGCACTGTGTACGTTGACTAGCAATGGACGGAACGATTTCGATCTGTCCAGCAGCTCCGCGAATGATTGTTGATGGTTGCCCGAGGTCAGGAGCTGCGGGATATATTGTAGCTCGAATTCTTCTATCAGCTCTTTAAATTCATTCTCTTCATCCACAGATGGCAGCGGTGATTCAATGCCGGTGTAGCCGTTGTCGCTTGCTCGGAGAAGCTTCTCACGCAAGGTTCCATCCATTCCCCACAAAGCATGAAACAGCCTTAATTCCATAGGTGTAGCTCCTTTCTATTATGTGGAAAGGTGAGAACGGTCACATCTCCATAGTGCCCATATCTCCATCGGGCATGGCTACATTGAGAGAGCCGCGGTCTTCGCCGTCAGGTGAGCTTAGCTCCACGGGTGTCCCGTATTTCGGCGCTCCATAAGGCAGGTGTGTGCGTCCACGCACTAGGATATGCTCGCTGTTCGCTGCTTCTCCTTCATAGGTTGAACCATGATTCCATGGCACCCATGAGCGGGCATTGCAGTAATGACATACATAGGCACGGCGCATCCGGTCCTCTGTCTGATTACGATAGGAACGATGCAGCAAGTGAGAGTGGAAGAAGAGAACATCACCTGGCTCCAGCACTACTGGAATGGCATCTCCATATTTGCTTGCTACCTGAGACAGCTTGTTCACACTATCATCCATATTGCTGGCCGCGCTTGCAGGGAATAGCCCGTCAATGTGCTGTTGATCGGCATGCACGAATCCGGCTTTATTATCAGGCGGATATACAGGCTCATGATGGGAACCCGGGGCTACCCAGAGGCAGCCGTTCTCTTCATCGGCATGGTCAAGGGCAATCCAAACACCAATTAACGAATCTGGCTGTGTCTGAATATAGAAGGAATCCTGGTGCCAGCCTTGTCCGCCCTTGCCCGGAGGATTGAAGAACATCATCGATTGCAGTGCCATCACATCCGGACCAATTAAGGCTTCCAGCACATCCAAGATACCTGCATGCAGCATACCTCGTTCAGCTGTCTCGTTGTGCCGGTGCGGCATATGAATTCTTGCAGACTCGAGTCGATCCGCCTTCTCCTTCTCATTCATCCATTGGAATACAGGAGAGAGATGGTCCAAATTGATCCGACCTTCATAGATGTCATTCATCCATTGCTGAAGCTCACTCGTATTGGCTTCGGGCAGCAACCCTCTTACGATCAGATAGCCGTCCCGGTGATAGCTGACATAATCCTCTACCCGTACAGATTGCCGTTTGCGTGAATTGCTCTGTGTAGTCACATGCATCACTCCTTTTCCTGATTTATTACTATTCTCAAGGATAGGAGGGATTATCACAATGCATAGAACCGACAAAAAGATGGACGGATTTGATATTGCTATCTACAAATCAGGATCCTCTAAAACAAAGAAGTGGTTAAGCGGATAAAATCGTGACCAATCTTCAGCCGGCACTAGTTCTCGGAACCTTGGATCACCATACTTGATTCGGTATTGACTCGCCGTCATTCCCATCCAACGGCGAAATACACGGTGAAAATGGTACACATCGGCGAACCCTACCTCTGGCGCGATCTTCTTGATAGGGTCATTACTTTGCAAAACCATCTGTGCCGCCCGTTCCATCTTGCGCTTGTTCACCCATTCACTTGGTGAATGACCAATCAAGCGTTGGAATGTACGAGTGAAATGTTCGTGAGACCAGCCGGAAGCAGCTGCCAGCTGCTCAATTTCGATTTTGACATGGATATGATTATCGATATATTGAAGGGCGTTCATGATCGGCTTCGGAATGGGAATTTCATCTTCACTTGTCCGGCTTGCCCGTTCCATTGCTGTGCTTTCCATCTCCTCCAGCACTGCCATGAACAGGACCTCTGCCATCTGCAACCATCGTTCGGGCCTCTTGTAGAAGTAGTAGAGCAGTTGTCTCATCAAGGAAGGGATCAATGAATGCTCGTTCATGCGAATCACGGAATGAGCCGACTGCTTATCCAGCAGAGGATATCGCGTTGCAGTGCGGGCAGAGATTCCATCGAAATGAACGAAAATATGGCGGGTAGGTTCATTCGGGTCGAATTGGTAGGCGTGCGTCTCTCCGGGACGTGTAAGGAGAACGCAAGGGAATGAAAGCTCATACCTGACTTGCTCACAAGTGTAAATGGTATGCGTAGCAGATGGGAAATAGACAAGCTCGTAATCTTGAAGCTGTCTAGAGGGGATAGCATGTCCTGCTTTGAGAGTGATGTCACCGGCGTGATGAAACCGAATGTATTCGTTTGCGGGCAATGAAACCACACCTTTTCACTAATAGATCGAATGGCATGCAAGTTCGTTGGTATTACTATAGCATAGTCTGTCCCAGGACATAACGGGTACCATTCTTATTGCAGCATGCGCTTGCAAATACATGTTCCACTAGCTACTAAGTCAGGTTGTCACTTCTTCACGATACCCATGGACCTAAGAGCATGGATGCTGGTCTGGGCACTCTTCAATGGATTCCGACTCGTATCTTGTTCAACAAAGTAATAGCGGACTCCGGCTTCTTGAGCTGCTTGGAAGATGCCCATCCAATCTAATATCCCTGTGCCTATCTCGGCAAATTCGCCATCAGGCTTCATGTCCTTGAGATGGAGAATGGGGACCAGCCCGGCATAACGTCGAAGAAGCTGCGCAGGATCAGCCCCGGCCTTCTTCATCCAGTAAGTGTCAAGCTGAAGCTGCATCCGATCTTGCCCCACTCCTTGTAGAAGCAGGTCGATCCTGGTTATTTTGTTGTGCTGCTTCTCGAATTCGTATTGATGGGGGTGATACAATAGCTGCAAGTCGTACTGTTTCAGCTCATCGGCTATAGCTCTCAGCATATGGATAAGTGTGTCCAGACTCGCTTGATCTGCGAAGTAATCCTCTCGGGCATAGGTCGCTACATAGGAGAAGCCCATGGCAAGCGCATAGTCGATGTGATCCTGCAAGTGTTCCTTCAATGCATCAACGTCCATGATCGTGGAGTGAGCAGACAAGTTCAAGCGGTCTAATGCTTGTTTCATCTCGTCAGCCGGAATCCCTTCATAGGAGAAGAACTCCACCTGCTCATACCCCATAGCTGCAAGCTTGGCTAAAGTGCCGAAATAATCTTGTTCGACCTCCTCACGCACGGTATATAGCTGAATCCCAGGAGTAATGCTGCGAAGTTCTGTTAGTTCGCCCTTTATTCTCAAGAATCTGATGATCATGACCTCCTCTGGAATTATTGGAGCTGCTCATTGATGTAATCGGCAGTACGCAGAGCCACAGCGACGGTAGTCAGAGTCGGGTTCGTTGCACCAGTAGCGGGAAGAACGCTATTATCTGCAACGAATAGACCGGATACATGATGAATTTGCCCATATGGATTCGTTGCGGAAGTATGCGGGTTATGTCCCATCCGGCATGTTCCGAATTCATGATAGTCTCTCCCCGGCAGTTGCAAGCAAGTATGCTCCAAGCTTTGTTGATGGTTCGGATTAGGTCCTACTATTGTATGGATTTGTTGTACTGCTTGCAGCATGCGTTGAATAATCACTTGATCTGCTTCATTATAGGCGAAACGAACGTTAAGTCGGGGAACACCGAACGCATCGAGCTGGCATGGGTCTAAGTATAGTTGATTCTCATATCTGGACTGTACAACCCCGAATGCTGCCATGCCGTATTGCCATAACTCGCGTGAAGGTTTGTCTTGATAGTGGTACCAGAAAAATTGACTCGGACCAAATATCTGGATCTGATAAGGCTTATGACGCTGTTGCGGCAATAAGATGCCGAGGGCTCCTTGTACTTCTGGAATTGTTCTTGTCATTAAGGTTCCTGTCGAGATTAGAAAGGAATGATTCGTGAGATAATGACCGATTGCTTGACCTGGAATGTCGGAATTCAGTAAAATGCGCGGAGTCTCGAAAGTGCTGGCAGCCAGAACAATTGTCTTCGCTTTTAGTTCATAGGATGTTTTGTCGGGTGTCATTACTTTGATGGCACGTACGTTGTTCTGCTCTGTCATTACTTCAACGGCCCGCGCCTTGACAGCTAAATCATACGATCTCAAATTCAGTGCCCTTCCGAGAAGTTGGATGGAGCTGAAAAAAACATTGGAATGAATTTCTCCATACATCGTAGGCTGTAGATCAGCTGCTAGTGGCATATACGTCGCTTCATGCAACCCCCCAGCCCAAAGCCTGTTAAGCTGGTATTCAGTTAGCGTAGAATGCTTGGCATAACCTTGGGAGACGGACATGACACGTTCTGCAAGGGAGTAATACACGTCCAGCTCGCTACTCGCTATGGGCCATTGTTCGAATACTTCTTCGCGTAGTCGCGGTGTGACAGCATTCCAGAATAACGTTCTTCCACCTAAGGCGAACACTTCCTTAGCACCAGGATATTCGGGAAGAAAGCGTCCGATTGGAAAGGAAATGCGAGGGTTCAAAAAGTACTCCGCGGCTCGCTCATTATTCATGGTTGGCACATTTTGCACATTGGTTTGAAGTAACAGGTCGCCTGCCTCCACCACACCGATTTTTTTGCCGTTGTTCTGCCATTGCTGGCATAATCTCCATAATACAGCACCGCCGCCTGCACCTGTTCCCACGATGATAACATCATAATCCGTGTTCGCCATTTGCTCGAGCGGAGTAAGCGGTATCCAGTCATCTTGAAAGGGAGGCGATTCTAATGGGCAGTATGACAATGGGGGGGGTTGGTCATGGATGGGCGCAGATGAGTCTGGCAAAGTAATATGCATGCCTGCTATCGGTTCATCGGGGTTGTGGATCTGACGATTCAGCGATGTGAGCTGACTTAATGGGATATGGTGCTCTCTAGCTATAGTCGCCAATGTATCCTGCTGGCTAGCAACATATACTCTCATCCAATTCCTCCCCAGATTATGTTCGACCTTATTCATACTATATAAGAACCATCTTCAATTATGTCCGCTATGAGAAAAAACCCAAGACGATGTAAGGATCGCTTGGGTTCATCATAATCATTGTCCAGTGGCTATTCCGCAATCGAAGCGCTAGCGAAGTTCATGGCTGCCTCCTGCGCACGTGCAATGGCGGCTTGTACGATCTGCTCGGCATCATTCGTCTGTATGCCTGTCCCCTCGACGAAGATAGAAGGTGCTGCATCTATACCGAGGAAGCGGAAGATCATCTGGAGGTATCGGTCTCCCCATTCCATAGAGGCTAGGGGACCATCGGAATAATGACCGCCTCGTGCTTGAATGTGGATGGCCTGCTTGTGCTTCAACAAGCCAACAGGTCCTTCTTCCGTATAGGCGAATGTTTGTCCGGCTATGCAGACCGCATCGATGTATGCTTTCAGCATCGGGGGAATACTGAAATTCCACATCGGTGTAACGAATACGTATTTGTCCGCAGCGATGAATTGTTCGAGCAGCGTGTTGAGTCTTGCTAGCTTCACCTGCTGAGCAGGGGACAAGCTCTCATAAGTGTGATGTTGCAGATGCGCCCAACCGTCGAATACTTCACGGTCAAGAAGCGGTATGTCGTCTTGGTACAAGTCCAGCTCGGTTATTTTGACATCAGGCTGCTTGATCCGATAAGCGTTGAGAAATGCCCTTCCTGCACGCAGGCTGTAGGACTGCTCCTCAGCTTTCGGATTTGCTGTAATATACAATAGTTTGGTCATGCTTCAACTTCCTTTCTGTGTTCAGGGTGTATTCGTAGCAAACAGGCGAATATGAGAGCGGCAGCGACTGCACAGGCGCCGATCTGGAAAGTGCCGGACAGCGCATGCCGGAGTAATTCGGGATGGTGCAGCAACGCATCATCTTCGAGCGAGTGACTATCCATCCGCATGCTTATCACCGTGCCCATCACGGTGAGGCCTCCGGCCGCGCCAAGCTGGCGGAATAGTTGATAGACGGCGGTTGCCGTGCCGAGTCTGGATCGTTCCACCGCGTTCTGTACCGTAAGGGCGAATACAGAGAGTGCCGTTCCGAGTCCAAGTCCGAATACGATAAGACCGGCTATGATGTGGACAAGATCGGTTCTAGCATCCATGACAGAGAGGAAGATCTGGCCTGCCGTCATCGCTGCCAATCCTGTGACGGCAAGCCATTTGGCAGTGCCGGACTTGGCAAGCAGCCAGCCCGCTGCCGCGTTGGCGATGACCAGGCTGAGTGTGACGGCCATGATGGCATAGCCCGATACCGAGGCGGAAGTTAACGTAACGCCCTGTAGAAAAAGTGGGACATAGGTGAGCGTCCCGAACATGCCGATACTGCTCGTCAAGCCTGCCAGACAGGACAGCGTGAAGCTGCGATTGCGGAATAGATGCAGTGGCAGAACAGGATAGGGAGCCCGCTGCTGCGACCTTAGGAACAATCCCGCGCACAACAGCGTAAGCAACAAGAGTGCCAGCATCGTCGGCGATGTCCATGCGAAGCGAGATCCTGCCACACTAAGGGAGAGCAGCAGGACAGTGATCGTACTGGCGAGCCAAGCTGAACCGGCAATATCGACTGGCTTCCCTCGCGCTTTCTTCTCACTTGGATAGTGCAGTCCTATCGCAGCCAATGCCAGCACACCGAGTGGCAAGAAGGACCAGTATGCCCATCGCCAATCTGCATGATCGACTAGATATCCGCCCAGTGTAGGTCCGGACAGGCTGGCAAGTCCATATACCGAGGTCATCAAGCCGAGCCATCGTCCGCGCTCATGCGGTTCGAACAAATCGCCTACAACCGTGAAGGCCATGCTGATAATAATGCCAACGCCGATTCCTTGTATGCCGCGGTAATAGATGAATGACCACATGCTATGCGCTAACCCGCAGAGTAAGGTTCCGATGAGGAGCAGCAGCAGACCGATTAGCAGAAAGGGCTTGCGCCCATAGCGATCCGAGAAACTGCCGATCAACGCTGTGGCAACAGTAGAAGTCAGCATGAACAGCGTGAACACCCATGTCAATTGCTTAGTGCCGCCTAGCTCTGTAGCAATGCGCGGGACTATTGTTCCGATAATGGTCTGATTAAGCGCAGCGAACAACAAGGCTGTCATGACGGCGATCATCAACACGACCTTATTCCGCAACCTGTTCTGTTGCATACTCACATTGCCCCTTGTATGAATTAGCCAAGCTGCAGCGCTTCAATAACAAGCTCAGCAGTTTTGCGACCGGAATGTTGCTGCTGTCCAGTGATAAGGTGACCGTCTCTATATGCATAAGGCTCAAAGGCGTTCCCTTTCACGAAGTTCGCGCCAAGTGCCTTCGCTTCGTCTTCGATACGGAATGGTTGCACCTTCTGACCGAGGGTTTGGTCGAAATAGTCTTCTTCTTCATTCGTGAAGCCTGTCATTGTCTTACCTTGAATCAGCGGACTGCCGTCAGAGAGCTTCGTATACAGCAGTAATGCCGTGCCGTGACACAGCGCTGCGGAGATTTTGCCACTCTCATAAAATTGGCTGAACAATTGCTGCAGCTCGGTTTCCTCTGCGAATGTGAACATCGGGGACAGTCCCCCTGCCACGACTATCGCATCGAAGTCTCGCGCATCCAGCTCGGACACGGCAGGCGTGTTCTCCAGCATAGCGGTGAATGACTCCTTATGCAGATAGCCTAATGTAATAATATCGTCAGCTGCATAGCCATCGGGGTTCAGCGGGTTGCTGAATGCATCCATCTCTACCTTCCCGCCCTGCGGGCTGGCGACGGTGACTGCTAATCCAGCTTCACTGCAAGCATAGTATACATGGGTTAATTCGGATGCCCAGAAGCCGACGGGCCAGCCTAATGTTGTGGATACGGCTGGATTGGCTACGATGAGTAAGACGTGTTTCTGATTTGCATGTTCTTCCATTTGACACACTCCTAAGGTATTATTTCAAGCCGTTGCATGATGCCGCGCCTGTACTCAGGTTCATGGCGTTGTGCAGAGCTGGCTGATATTCGTATAATAGAGGGAGATGAATATTTAGAAAAGTATGCACTTTTTTGTGATAGACTTACTTTTTGGAAAGCGGGTGTGATACCAATGCCGAAGTATCGCATGAATGAATACACGTACAATTGCCCGGTTGAACTGACGTTAAATACGATAATGGGGAAATGGAAGGCGCTCATCTTGTGGCAATTGCGGAAGGGAACGAAGCGATATAATGAACTGAAGCGGCTGCTGCCCAACATTACGGACAAAATGCTTGCTCAGCAGCTTAAGGAGCTGGAAGCCGCAGGCATGATTAAGCGAAAGGTGTATCCTGTCGTACCGCCCAAGGTGGAATACTCGCTCGGCGAGTTCGGCGAAGAGATTCAGCCGATTCTTACGATGATGCAGCAATGGGGAAGAAAGTTCAAAGTGATGGAGCTTGAGCAAGACGGAGAATGACCTGTTTCGACAGGAGCGGTTACTTTTTGGATAGTATCGAACTTGAAAGTGCGTTCTTGTTTTCTATGGCTAGTTGATCCTATTCTTAATTTGGAAGACAGATTAGCGAGAAACAAGAAGGAGCGAAATCCACATGACCGTTCACGTTAAAGTTCATGTTATGCACACGGGGAAAGTAAAAGTAGACACAGCGTTGCCATACAGAGAGCTGGACAAAGTGCCGCCTGTCAATCAGAGAGGGGAAGCGCATCAAATCTGGCTGCCGATGTCATCGTATCTCATAGAGCATCCGGCAGGACGAATCGTGGTCGACGCAGGCTGGCATGAAGATGTGCGTACGAGACCGGAGGAGCACCTCGGTCCAGCAGCGAGCTTCGTAGAGTATGAGCTTCCAGCAGGCTGGTCCATTCGGGAACAGCTGCATGCACGCGGACTTGCTCCATGCGATATTGATCTTGTCGCTGTCTCGCATATGGATGTGGACCATATTAGCGGTCTGACACTGTTAGGCGGCGCCAAGCGCTTCTGGGTCAGTGAGCCGGAGCTGGCTGCTGTGAAGCCATTCAAGCAAGCTTGGTATGAGGGAATAGACTTGGAGCCCTATGCACTCGAGCCCATACCATTCGGACCTTACGAGCTTGGCAAGGACGTGTTCAACGACGGGTCCGTCTATCTGATTCATACACCGGGTCACAGTGCAGGGCAATTCTCCGTGCTTGCCCGATTGCAGCAAGGCTGGCTGCTGCTGGCTTCGGACGTAGGCTATAGCGAGCGCTCCTGGAAGGAGATGATCCTGCCTGGCGTCATGACAGACAGAGAGCAGGCGCTGCAGTCGCTGGCATGGGTGAAGGAATTTGCCATGCGTGACGACTGCATGATGGTGCTGGCGAACCATGACCCGGCAGTTGTTCCAGCAACGTTCTGACATCATCTTCATAACCTGGCAAGCTAGCGGCGAGCAAGTGCCGCTAGTTTTTTTATATATTGACGGTCTACCGAAGCAGGAACCGATTCAGGCGATGTTGAATGATTGATGTTGGTGAGTTTACTTGGATTTTACCTTCAGCTTCTATGCTGGAAGAACACGAATTTGCGTTGCCCCATATAGGGAGGAGGAGCTTACACTGGCAAGCACAACGATTATGATCGTAGAAGATGAAGCGGGAATTCGGGATTTGACCAGCATGTATTTAGATAAAAAAGGCTATACAGTAGTCACAGCTGAGAACGGTCGGCAAGCACTGGAACGATTGGATGAAGCTGATCCGCAGCTGATCTTGTTGGACATTGAAATGCCGGAGAAGAACGGATTTGAGGTGTGTCAGGAAATTCGCCGTAAGAGGACGATTCCGATCATCTTTCTTAGTGTTCGCCGCAGCACATTGGATAAAGTGAAATGCTTCGAATTAGGCGCGGATGATTATCTCACGAAGCCATTCGACTTTGCCGAGCTGGAGGCGCGCATTCAGGCGAATCTTCGGCGCTATCAGGTGCAGTCTTCAAGAGATGTCAATAGCTTGAAGTATGAAGAGTTGGAGATCAATCTTGATAGCTATGCATGTACGGTGAAGGGTGAACGCATCATGCTGACGGCCAAGGAGCTGGAGCTGTTAATTCATCTGGCTAAGCGGCCCAATCAAGTGTGGAGCCAAGAACAGCTGTATGATCATATCTGGGATCTCGATGGGACCGGCAATCTTGATACGGTGAAGGTACATATCGGAAGCTTGCGGCGCAAGCTGGAGCACGATCCCGCCAAGCCGAAGTGGATTAGAACAGCGCGGGGATTCGGGTATTTCTTCGCAGATTGAAGGGAGGGAAGGCTTGCGTGTGCCAATGGAAGGTCAACTATCGTACCATCATTATACTTGTCCTGTATGTGCTGCTTCTGCTGCCTGATGCGGCATACGGAAGTCAACCTGATCCGTTAGTTCTAGATGAATCGACCGAGAAAGTGGATGTGTATCCAGCTATTGAGATGCTGAAGGACCCTTCCAGGCAATGGACAATTCAGGATGTGCTGTCTGATCCGTTATCCGGTCAGTTTCTTCCGGCGGATGAGATTGTGCAGAAGCCGGGTTTTTTTGAAACGGGGACCTGGATTCGCTTCGACATCTCGAACCAATCCGATCAGCTTGAATGGCTGCTGGAATTCGCATTCCCGCTTATTCATGAAATCCGGATTTATACGGTGAGTGATTCGGAAGTAGTGGAACTGCACCGCGGCGGGGCTGACTATCGGTTCGGGAACAGGGATATGAATCATCGTCATTTCATCTATGATCTGGCTGTGGAGCCAGGCGAGACACGAACCTACTACGCGTTCGCTTCAGGAGGCGGTGATCTGCACCCGCCGATTCATATTTGGCAGCAGCAGGCGTTCATCGAGCAGACAGGGCAGGAATCTACGCTTCTCGGAATTTTTTACGGCATTGTGCTAGTCATGATCGTCTATAATCTGTTCTTGTACATCAGTCTGCGAATCAGAAGCTATCTGTATTATGTCATCGCGATTACGTGTACATTAATGGGCAAGTTGTCGATCAACGGCCTCGGATTCCAATACCTGTGGCCGAATCTTCCCTATTGGAACAAGCTTGCAACATCGTTTTGGGTGGCGTTAGCGTGCATCTTTATTCTGATTTTCACACGCAGCTTTCTAGAAGCCGATCAGCATATACCCGCATTCAAGAAGTGGATGTATGGGCTTATTACGTTGAATGGACTGGTTCTCGTTCTCCTGCTTGTGTCTTCGATGACGGAATCGGTTACCTATTATTCGGCACAGTATGTAATGGTGCTGGCGGCATTGACTACCTTCATCACTGTTCTAGTAACGGCATTTGTATGCTTGCGACGCGGAGCACGACAAGCGCGGTTTTATATTGCCGGTTGGCTCATATTTTTAACCGGAGTATCCCTCACAATCTTGCAGAGAACTGTCATTTTTCCCTTCTCGTCGTGGATGGATTATACAGGTCAGGCTTCGCTAACAGTTGAAGTCGTCCTGCTGTCGCTTGCTTTGGCGGATAAGATCAATATGATGCGCAGCGAGAAGGAAGAAGCGGAGGCGAAAGCACAAGAAAGTCAGGCTCTATTAATTCGAAGCTTGGAAGAAGCGGACAAGTTGAAGGATGAATTCCTTGCTGTGACCTCCCATGAGCTGCGAACGCCCTTATACGGCATGATCGGGATTGCGGAGTCGCTGCGCGACGGCATTGCCGGACCTATGTCCGATGGGGTGAAGGAACAGCTGTCGACGATCGTTAGCAGCGGACAGCGGCTGACGCATTTGCTCAATGATATTCTCGACCTGTCCCAATTGAAGCATGGGAGGCTTACCTTGCATCGCAAACCGGTTGATGTAAGGGCTGTTGTCCAGCTTGTCTGCGCTGTTTCCATACCATTGTTGAAGCAGAAGCCGATTCGCATGCATAACCACCTTCACACTGGACTTCCGCTAGTATGGGCTGATGAGAACCGGCTGCAGCAAATACTGTATAATTTGATCGGGAATGCGATCAAGTATACAGATGAAGGGGAAATTGTCATTACAGCACGGCCGGTTGCGGACGGGCTAATGATAGAAGTGTCAGACACTGGATGCGGCATCGCCCGAGAGCAGTTGGAGCTAATCTTCCAACCGTTCCAGCAAGGACACGATTCCCTTGCAAGGAAGGCGGGCGGTACAGGAATCGGTCTAAGTATCGCGAAGCGGCTTGTCGACTTGCATGAAGGGAGGATGGAAGTCGAATCACAGGAAGGAGAAGGTTCGACGTTCCGTGTGACGCTTCCTATCTGCGATGAGAACGAAGCAGTGGGGCGGAGTGGCGCAGACGGTGTTGGACAGTCTGTTGCGTCTGCGATGCTTGAGCAAGCAGCAGGTTTGGCATTGACAGAACAGCCGGAATTGCCGCCGCTCCCTTCTGATTCATCTGAGAACCGATCGACGATTCTCATTGCGGATGATGAACCGGTGAATGTTCAAGTGCTGACGAACCAGTTAACATTACAAGGGTATGAAGTGCGGGCGGTGTTGCAAGGAGAAGATGTGCACCGCATGCTGGCAGAACAAGATTTCGATCTGCTCATTCTGGATATTATGATGCCGGATCAGTCCGGTTATGAAGTGTGCCGCAGGTTGCGCAACACGTATTCCTTGATGGATTTGCCCATTTTGATGTTGACTGCGAAGGATCAGCTTCAGGATAAGGTCGCAGCATTCGAAGCAGGTGCGAACGATTACTTGGTGAAGCCATGTGACAAGCAAGAGCTACTGTCGCGGGTCAGGTCGTTAGTGCGTGTGAAGACGTTAAATCAGGAATTGATCCGATTAAACCTCCACCTAGAGGAGAAAGTCGAGCAACGGACTCAGGCATTGGAAGCTGCCAATGGTGACCTGAATCGTATGAACGAGCGATTGCGCGCGATTCTATCCTCAAGACGCGAGCTGATGGCGAACATTGCTCATGAACTAGGTGGCCCTGTAACTCTTGTGCATGGGTATGTACAGTCAGTGCGGGAAGGTCTGATACGGTATGATGACGCCCATTACCAACAGCTAGTGCTAGACAAGATGAATGTGTTGAATCGATTGATCGATGATTTGTTTGATTTAGCCAAATTAGAAGCGGGTCAGGCAAGCTTGAATCGCAAGGAAATTCATCTGGATGCTTGGATGAATCGGGTATTGGCTCATTGCGAATTCGCTACTGTGCAAGCAGACAGGCAATTCCATCGAGGAACAGTGTCAGACGTGCTGGAACATTACATCAGTGAGATCGATCTTGACCGCATGGATCAAGTCTTCACCAACGTCATTATCAATGCGGTGAAGCATACGAAACCGACAATCGGGAGCATCATTGTTGAAGCAGTGTTAGTAGATTCTAATCGCCTGCTGATTCGGGTGAAGGATAACGGATCAGGCATCCCCGAGGCTGAACTGCCTCATATATTCGAACGGTTTTACAAGGAACAGCAAGCAGCATCTCCATTGGCGCCTAGCGGTACAGGATTAGGGTTGGCGATTGTCCAGCAGATCGTTCGTGCGCATCAAGGGACAATATGGGCAGAAAGCCGTGTGAAGGAAGGAACGACGATATGTATGACACTGCCTGTATCGTTCAGAGAAATATAATTGACTTGATCCCCTACAGGCTAGCTCTTGTGCATATGCGGTCTTTTCCAAGACTGTGTATGCTTTTTTTGTGTGCATTCTGAAATAAAATTTTCGGTATTTTACTTATATTTTACTTCTCTTCTCTATACTTCAGTGCAAGGGATTCACCCAAGATTGGAGGGATGTATGCGTGAATGAGAACAATTCGAACGGAGACGGACAGACTGTGTTCAAGGAAGATGCAGCAGATCTGCATCAGCCGAATTCGCAGGGAACGAAGACTTCGACAGGGCTGGAGGCTAATATCGCCGGGTTGTTGTGCTATGTATTCGGCGCAATTACCGGAATTGTCTTCCTTATACTAGAAAAGGAAAATAAATTTGTCCGATTCCATGCTTGGCAGTCTACGATCACATTCTTAACGCTCGTTGTACTCAACTTCGTTCTGACTGCGATTCCGATTATTGGCTGGTTAATCGGGCTGCTGATTACACCACTCGGATTTATTCTGTGGATTGTCTTAATGGTCATGGCGTATCAAGGCAAATGGTTCAAACTACCGGTGATTGGAAATTTCTCTGAAAATCAATTGAAAAATCAAGCTTAATAAGAACGCAGCAACACTTCTAACCGGCAGAACTCGATAAGTAGGTACTTAGACCTGTTTTTTCGGGCTTTGCCGTATACTTTACCCTGATTTTACTTTCACATGATATTTTTTGTTTGCTAGCGATTATAGTACTGCTATCTTATGAGGAGGAACGAACGAATGAAAACTTTTTTGAGGAAAAACGGGCTAGTTGTAGCTCTAGCAACATTGCTGATGTTCAGTGTAGCGGGACAAGCATTGGGCTCTGGTACATTGCGAGAGGTTAAAGTGTTCTTGAATTCCGGAATTAATATTATGCTGCACGGTGAGCGCTTTGTCGCAACAGATCCAAGCTCGGGAACGGAGCTGCTGCCGATTACGTACAACGGGAATACATACTTGCCGTTGCGAGCTGTTGCAGAAGCGACCGGGTTGGAGACGGTATGGGAAAGCCGTACACAGACAATTTATTTGGGCGGTTCAGATGGAAATGTCGAGCAAACGGATGAACGGGTTGTTCAATTAAATACGGAGTATGGCAAGCCTGCCAACAAGTTTAGATTAGCAAGCGCTACACCACACTTGTTGAATAGAGGTCCAGATCATACGTTCACGTATGGCTTCTCCAATGATCAGGAATTCCAGTCAAACTTGCAAGTGTATGTGGACAATGATTTCGAGTTCCATACATTGAAAGCGAAGGTTTGGGTCGATGACGTATTGAACGACGCAGGGGATTACAGCAGTCCTAACCCGCGCATTGAGGTGCGCAATGAGCGCGAAGAAGTGATCTATAGCGTTCCTGATGTGGAACATGGCAACTATTACGACATTGAAGTGGATATTAGCAAGACAGAGACAGTTAGAATCATTGTGGACGGCGTATACAGTGTGCTTGGTGATCCTGTCCTAGTGAAATAATAGTAGATAATATGAGTGTTCATAGGCATGATGAAGAAGCGCGCCGCTGCGGAGTGGCGCGCTTCTAGCGTGCAATGAAGTGATCAGCCCTGTAACCACTCTTCGGCAAGCAGTCCCATCATATAGGTGTCGTAATATTGACCGTCCACGAAGCAATGCTTGCGCAAGGTGCCTTCAACAACGAAGCCAAGCTTCGTATAGGCACGATAGGCTTGTTCGTTGAAGCCGCGTGTCGTCAAGTAGATCTTGTTCAAGCGAAGCTGCTTGAAGCCAATGTCGATCATGTGTGACATCGCTTGCGGCGCGATACCTTGACCGCGATACTCTGGCGCGAGCAGGATGCCAATGCTTGCCCGCCCATGCTCATACTCCAACTTCTGAAGGAACACCCAACCTGCTAGCTGGCTATTGTCTAATTCGATCGCCATGACGATATCGCCGCTAGCTTTCTTCTTCTCTACATGCGAACAAGCTTCTTCATAGGATACAGGGGAGTGGCCAGTGTTGCGAATGGCGTCTGCATCATTCATCCAACGGTGCAGCTCTTTCGAATCCTCAGGTTCAAATGCCCGCAATTGCACATTGCTTCCCATGCTACATGTCCTCCTTAGGAAATAAATAACGGTATTTGGCGAGCAGCGCAGCGCCATACATGCCTTGCTCGTGCTGAAAGCTGCTTCTCTCCAAGCGCAATCCGACCGTAGCGAAGCGATTGGCGCGCAAGATGATCGTTCGCTTCGTCTCCTCGAACAGAATCGGGAAATCATCGAACATCGGACCGCCTAAGTATATCGCTAGCGGATTGAATAAATTGACGACATTGCTCAGGGCGATGCCTAGCGCATGTCCGGCATCGATGCACACATCTAGCGCATGCTTGTCATTTTCCAGGTAGGCTTCCAGCAAGGTCCGGCTCGGTTCGCGCGTATGCCGCCTCGCTTCGAAGTCTTGTTCCAGCATCGGATACGTGACAATGTTCTCCAGGCAGCCGTAGTTACCGCACAAGCATCGTGTTCCGTTAGGGTCTGCTGTAATATGTCCGAGCAATCCGCCCAAGTTGTGCGCGCCACGGATGAGATGACCGTTAGTAACAATGCCGGAGACGACACCGTAGGCAGCATGTACGATGACGAAATCATCCACTTCCTTCGCCTTGCCCAAATACTTCTCAGCTAACGCAAGCGTACGCCCACCTTCGTCCAAAAATACAGGGCAGCCGAATGCCTCTTGCAAGCTGTGTGTGATAGGTACTTCGTTCCAATTGTCGGCATTCGGGATATTGAGAATGGTCTGACAGCTGCGATCGACAATACCGGTTACACCTATGCCGATGGCAGACAGTGAAGGCAGAGCATCGCCCACCTCACGCATACATTGACGGACGCTCTCGATTACGAATTCTTCTTTGGTCTGCTCAGGATCGGCCGAGGACAATAGGAATTCACGGCTATGAAGCAGTTCCAGACAATTGTTCGCGACTGTGATACGCATACGGTAGCCGCCAATATCGATACCTATGAAGGTGAATTTATGCGGATTCGAATACAGCATGACCTCCTTGCGACCGAGACCGCTGCCCACTCTCTCTCCTTCGATGATATAAGTGCTTTGTATCAGTTCTTTGCTAATCATCGTAATTGCGGCTTGTGACAAGCCGGTTCGCTTGGCAAGCTCCTTCCGTGAGACCCCGTTAGACAAGCTGATGATCTTCAGTACCTTCCATTCAGAATCAGATAGATGATGCATGCATGCGCTCCTCATATATTTTATTAATTAAATTATTATCGTTACCGTGAACAATGTCAAGAATGAACGCCAACGGACATTGGTGAGGCTGTCGATGCATGGTGAGAACACGATATTTGTACGATTGATCGTTACTACTTAGCCCTAGCTTGACGATTGGCTACTGCTGATCGAGCTTGCCGATGATCACGCTTCTACCGACTAACGCCGATTGGAGATAACTGTAACGGACACCTGTGTCCGTAAGAGCTGAATCGGACGTCAAAACGGCGGTTATTGGCTGCTAATGGACATTGGCGACCTTTACGAATCAAACGTGCGTATTATTTCGCTCTAACGGACACGCGTGTCCGTTACAGTTACAACTGGCTGATCCAGTTCATTCTTTTCCATTTCCTACTTCTACGCTCTTCGTCGCGGATACTGTTGCTTACTCAAGACCTTTGCAACTTGCGTAGAAGAATCCGAGCAGGTAAGTAGTAATGGAAAAAACAGCTTTACAAAGTCAAACATGGTTTATATAATTCAATTAATAAATTAAATATAGAAAAAAACGACTATATAATTCGTATCGTGAATTGAGAAGATTGATATCATGACGGGCTTGGCGGCTATGAGATGAATACTACGCTCTATACAGATGAAGCAGAATCGATTGTCTTGGAAGGGATAAGCGATGTTGTACAAGCTCTACATGCATAATGCAATACAGCAAGAACGACAACGAAGGAGGCGGCAGCATGCATAAGCTAGCTATTGACGGAGGAAGTCCGGTTCGCACTAAGCCTTGGATGTTCGACTATCATGGCCCATTAGAGATCGGTGAGTTGGAGAAGCAGTATGTGCTGGATGTGCTGGATCACGGCAGAGTATTCCGATTCATGAATGAGGTAGACAGCTCCTACCCGTCCTTATTGGAAAACTACTATAAGCAAAGACTGGGAGTCGAGTATGCCCTTGCTGTGAACGGGGGGACTTCTGCGCTCATCTGTGCGCTTGCCGCGCTAGGCGTAGGACCAGGCGACGAAGTGATCATCCCTGCCTATACGTTCGTCGCGACGGCAGCGGCTGTCGTTGCAGTGCGGGCTGTGCCTATCATCGTCGAATGCGATGACACGTTGAATATGGACCCGCAAGCCTTCGAAGCGGCAATTACTCCATATACGAAAGCAGTCATTCCCGTCCATATGCGGGGTGTCATGGCACAGATGGACGAGATTATGAGGATTGCGAAGCAGCATGACATCTTCGTTGTAGAGGATGTGGCGCAAGCGAACGGAGGAAGCTACTTCGGTAGGCCGCTTGGCTCTATTGGCGATATGGGCTGCTTCAGCTTTCAATTTTACAAAGTGATTACTTCTGGTGAGGGCGGCATGGTAGTCACGAATCAGGAAGCTTGGGCGGCTCGTGCAGGTTATCAGCATGACTCGGCCTTCCAATTCTGGGGGGATACGATGAAGGTCCCGTCCATTCCGGGTGAGAATTACCGCATGAGTGAGATTAATGGAGCGCTCGGTTATGCGCAAGCTCAGAAGCTAGAGGATATCGTAGCGAAGCTGCGCGCAGTCAAGAAGCAGATTGTGCATGGAATCAGGAATGTGCCGGGCATCCAGCTGCAGCGAGTCGTAGATCCAGAGGGAGATGTGTCGACAAGCGTTATTCTCTATCTGCGCAATCATGAAGCGGCCCAACAATTCAGCAAGGCATTGGAAGCCGAAGGTGTTCCGAACGGTCATATATACAACGGAGGCTTCGCAGACCGTCACATTTACTGCAATTGGGATTATATTATGGAGCAGAGAATGGCTTCGCCTGTAGGCACGCCATGGAACTGCAGCGAGTATAAAGGGAATGTATCCTACGACAGACAGATGTGTCCCGTCACGTTGGAGTATCTGTCAAGAGCGATTACGATTGGATTGAATCAGAAGATGACAGAAGAGGACTGTGAGGATGTCGTACAGGCTGTCACGAAAGTAGCTGAGGCAGCAGCCAAACAGTAGAGGAGTAGATCATAGCATTACTATACGTCACATTGACATTTCCTTGACACATTATAAGCTTATAATAATGGGAAGTGATCAATGGGAGGACGTTATTGTGTATGAGAATTATCGCAGCTACCCGATGATCGGTGAATTATCACAAGAAGACTTTCAAGGCATCGAGCCATTCTTGCAAGAACTAGAGTACTGTGCAGACGCAATATTATTGAAGCAAGGAGAACATAGCGAACGGTTCCATATTCTGTTATCCGGTTCGGTAGAGGTTTATCTTGAGCAAGAGACGAAGGTAAGCGTTGCTACGCTGGAGTCGGGGCATTTTATTGGCGAAATGTCTTGTTTGACAGGGGGAGCGGTGAGTGCGACCGTGCAAGCGATAGAGGCTGTGCGGACACTCTCGATGCCTCGTGAGGGCATCCTTCAACTGATGGACAAGAGTACATCATTCCGGAAGCATATGATCGAGGCGATGGTTGCGCGAATTAGCGAGTCTAACGAGCGAGTAGCAGAAGAATATACGAGAAGCTTCGCTGTAACGAGGCAGCTGGAGTTGGAACGCCATGCGCATTACGGCAGACTGGCAGGCAGCAGCTCATTCATGAACGAGCTGCGTGAACGTATAGCGGAATTGGCAAGTCGGGATGATAGGGTGTGCATAACAGGTGAGAGCGGTGTAGGTAAATTTCATATTGCTTGTGACATTCACAATCATTCGAGCCGCGCAAGGAATCCAATACTGAGTATGGACGCGGCGAGCTTCAACCAAGAAGATTGGACGTTGAAGGCTCGCGCAGCACAAGGCGGTACACTTATACTCGAACAGGCGGATATGCTGTCGGAAGATGTGTTGCATCGCCTGATGCAATCCAGGCATGAATTCCGCTTGATTATGACTGCTCGTCATATGCCTTCAGTTAACGTGCAGCAGCTGGAGTTACTTCCGCTGCGAGATAGAACCGAGGATATTCCGGAGCTGGTCGCTTACTTCTTGAAGGAGTCTGGGGTATTCGATCCGTCTGAGGCGATTTCCCAAGAAGCGATGAATATGATCTGTGCGTTTCCGTATCTCGCTGGCAATATTCAGGAGCTGAAGCGTGTCGTTGAGGATGCGCTAGTGCTTAGTAGAGGCAGCGTGATTCGTATTTCACACTTGCGGTTCGGGAGTATGCGGAAGCCCGGAACTAGACCGAGGATCGGTCTTGCGCTAGGAAGCGGATCTGCAAGAGGCGCGGCGCATGTCGGTGTACTGAAAGTGCTGGAGGAAGCGAAGATTCCGATTGATATTATAGCCGGTACGAGTGTCGGGGCATTCATCGGAGCGCTTTACGCTGGCGGACAACCTATTTCCGCATTCGAGCAAGTGCTGCCTACGGTTCGCTGGAGTCAGCTGCTGCAAGCTTCAGTACCGCCGAAGGCGATCGTGAACAATGCACCGATGGCTCGATTCGTAGAGAAATATATTGGACAAGTAGATTTCGAGGATTTGCCTATCCCCTTCGCTGCCATGTCATCGGATGCCGTTACTGGGGAAGCTTGTATTCTGAACGAAGGTAGAGTATCCCATGCCATATGCGCTTCTACCGCGATTCCCGGCATCATGAAGCCAGTGAAGCACCAACAGCGGCTGTTGGTCGATGGTGCTGTGGTCCACCCTGTGCCAGTTGCGCTTGCCAGAAGTATGGGAGCCGACATCGTCATTGCTGTAGATCTCAGCTCTCCGGCTAATTCGCGAAAGCCTCCGAAGCACTTTATTTCCTCGATACTACATACGATTGACATTATGAGCGAAAAAATTGTACAAGAGGAGCTGCAATTGGCAGATATTGTTCTTCAGCCTCAACTAGAGTCGCAGCTGGATTTCAAAGCGTCTCTTAGTTACATCCAAGAAGGAGAGAAGGTTGCGCGCAAGGCCGTTCCATCTCTCCATAAGAAAATACAATCCTTTACCGTGCATGAACAAGGAAAACCTGCTGTGGTCGTCGAATGAGCTTACGGCATACGCAATCGGACGTGCTTGAGCAATCAAGTGATGGGAGGACATAAGGATGCGCAAAATTCTCGTCGTTGAGGATGACACAGGCATATCGATGGTGCTTCGAGCTTATTTGGTGAAGGCTGGTTATGAGGTGGAGCAAGTGTTCGACGGTGAGCAGGCGATGAGGAGATTCGAACAGTGGAATCCATCGCTGGTGCTGTTAGATATTAAGCTTCCAAGTGAGAATGGCTGGGCGATTTTAAGCTGGATTCGTGAACGGAGCTCCTGTCCGATCATTATGCTGACAGCGCTCGGAGACATCTCCAATCGATTGGCAGGTCTCAGGGGCGGAGCGGATGATTACTTGGTCAAGCCGTTCGTGGGGGAGGAATTAGTTGCTAGAGTAGAAGCGGTCCTGCGGCGTCAGCTTCAGGTAGTGAGTGAGCATATTGCGATATTCGGCAGTCTTAAGCTGGATTATGCTTCACACGAAGTGCTCTTGCACGGGCGATCTGTGCGACTGACACCGCGAGATCTGTCCTTACTGTTCTTCTTGGCAAGACATCCGAATCAATCCTTCGACCGGGAACAGTTGATTCGTTGCGTATGGGGAGAGGATTATGACGGAAGTGATCGCGCTGTTGACTTAGCTGTTAAGCGTATCCGCCAGTCTCTTGCGGACTGGCCGGAGGAAGAAGGCGATCTTGTGACGCTGCGAGGATTGGGGTATAAGTTTCATGTCCGGACGGGAACGTAAATCACTGCTCTATTATTGGAGTATTCGTTATTTTGCCATATTGCTTCTTTGCATGGTACTCGTTAGCGCTGTGCTGTTGTATTCTGTACACAAGGAAAGCCTGTCGCGGCAGCATAACGGGATGGAGAAGATGGTGCGCACAATTAGCGAGACGGCAGTCGAGAATGGCGGGCGCTTGCCCGATGAGATGAATATGGGAAGGTACTTGGACGAGCTCGCCTATCAATTCGGACTGGGAGACAGACCGATCATGCTCATAACAGATAGGTCGAACAAGCTTGTTCAGTATTATCCTTCCCATCTGCCTGGTGAAGCTGCTCAGCTTGAATCGCGCTTGCCAGAGTTGATGTCGGGCAAGGAGGACTTCATACGGCTTGAAGCGCAGGGTGACCGTTCGTCGTTCCTAGTTGCGGTACATCCGATTGTTATGGATGACCGCGTGACAGGAAGCGTCATCTATATGATGCCAGAGATTGCTACAGTGGAAGGAGTGCTGGAATTTCAATGGCCTCGTCTTATCCTTCTGCTTACACTTGCGTTCAGCGGTTGGGGCATTATCTATGTGCTGACGCGCCGTCTCGTCGAGCCAATCCAAGAAGTAGCGGGTGCCGCTCGGCAGGTTGTAGCAGGCGATTACCATATTCAACTCAGTAAGGACTACCAAGAGAAGGAAGTAGACGAGTTGCTGACCTCCTTCAAGGAAATGGCTGACCGTCTGCAACGGCTTGAGTCGCTGCGCACGCAGTTGCTGGCAGGCGTCACGCATGAGCTGAAGACTCCGATTACATCCGTAAGCGGGCTTGTACAAGCTGTGAAAGACGGTGTAGTCGAAGGGGAAGAAGCCGTCGTGTTCTTGGATCGATGCTTAATAGAGAGCAATCGCTTGCAGAAGATGGTTGAGGACTTGTTGGATTTCAATAGCTTCGCAGCAGGAGCAGTCACCGTATCGAAGGAGCCTGTTGATCTGCACACGCTCCTCTTAGAAATTATTGAAAAGTGGCGAATGGCTCAGGAAGAAGTTGCACCAATAGTCGAGGTGCATATGGTTCATGCATGCAAGCGTTGGGAACTGGCAACGGACCCGGTTCGTGTAGGGCAAATTGTCATCAATCTGCTGAATAACGCGCAGGCAGCTCTAGAGCCCGGAGGTAGCATCAACCTTTCACTGGATGCCAGTCCCGAAGCCTGTCGGATACATGTAGAAGATACAGGGCGAGGCATACCAGAGGAGGAACAACGGGACATATTCGAACCGTTCTTCAGAGGGGAAGAGAAGTCAACGCGAGTACGCGGACTCGGATTGGGGCTTCCGTTCAGCAGGTTAATCGCGCGATCCCTGGGAGGAGACATCGAGCTTGCAAGCAGCCGACCGGGCAGCACGATCTTCACGCTGACTTTGCCGCAGTGATGTGCACGCTCACTGATTCATAGATGCACACTGTTGTAGTCATATTCGTTCGTACCATAGTGTTGGAATTACTGCGAAAGTGCAGGCTTGATCCTGCAATAGAGAGAGTTTCTCGAAATACCTGCGAATCTGCATCTTCCCTTACCCGAATTGGCTGAATCCGTTCATTTGGGGGGTGAAAGCCTGCATTTTCGCGGTTATTTTGCATTCTGGCGTTTTTAGAAGTATATTCCTGCACTTTCGCAGCTTTTCCCCGATCACCACCTAGCTCCCAGCCTGTGACGGATGAGCATCTTCACCTGTAGTCGGAGCTAGCCATTTCCCCAAATAAATTCCAATAAAAACACAAAATATTGCATTTCCTTTCCTATGCGCGGACTTTAAAATGAAGATGATTCATGGACCATTGCCGTGTGGAAGGAGGTGTTCTCGGTAACAGCAAATAGAGAGGAGATGACGCTTTTTTTGACAGCGCTTTCACAAAGAAGCTTACCATGAAAAGGAGGATGAATGAAGAATGAGAAGTATTCGATTGCTGACCGCACTTCTGATCGTTACGTTAGTATTCATAACTGGAATGAACCATATCGGACCAGCAGTAGAAGCGGCAACACCTGCCTATGCCAAGACACCAGGCAATTCGAATCCGCTAATTACGCATAAGATGGGGGCCGATCCCAACGCACTGGTGTACAACAACAGATTGTATGTGTATATGACAGGAGATGACTATATTACGGACAGCAGCGGCAATGTGCAGGAGAACGACTACGGTGCGATTAGAACGATTCATGTCATTTCCTCAGATGACATGGTGAACTGGACCGATCACGGTGATGTTCCGGCGGCTGGATCGGACGGAATTGCAAGTTGGGCCTCGAATTCGTGGGCTCCGGCAATTGCACATAAGGTCATTAATGGACAAGATAAGTTTTTCTTGTATTTCGCGAACAATGGGAGCGGTGTCGGCGTGCTTACTGCGGATAGTCCAATCGGCCCGTGGACAGATCCGATCGGAGGTCCGCTGATCTCTTGGAGCACACCAGGTGTCAATGGTGTAGTATGGCTGTTCGACCCGGCTGTACTCGTCGATGATGACGGCAGAGGCTACTTGTACTTCGGCGGAGGCGTTCCTAGTAATGCCAGCCAAAGTGATTATGCGAATCCAAGAACATCGAGAGTCATTGCATTGACGGATGATATGGTTCATACACAAGGTTCGGCACAGGTCATAGATGCGCCGTTCATGTTCGAGAATTCGGGGATTCATAAGTACAACGGCAAGTATTATTACTCCTATTGCTCCAACTTTGGCGGCAATCATCCGCCGGGCTCACCGC
Organism: uncultured Paenibacillaceae bacterium; assembly: GCA_913056365.1. GTDB lineage: Bacteria > Bacillota > Bacilli > Paenibacillales > K13 > Xylanibacillus. The sequence goes on from CAJXLT010000001.1 coordinate 369,390, forward strand.
CACCAGGTGAGATAGCCTATATGGTGAGCGATAATCCGATGGGGCCGTTTACGTATGTGAAGCCGATCTTGAAAAATCCAGGTTACTTCTTCGGTGTCGGCGGGAACAACCATCATACGATCTTCGAGTTCAACAATCAATGGTACATTACTTATCACGCGCAGACCGTGAGTAATGCTGAGCTTGGCGATCCCAAGGGATATCGGTCAACCCATATTAACAAGCTTGAGTACGATTGGAATGGGGAGATTATTGCTGTTCAAGCGGATATGCAAGGGGTAGCACAGATTAAGAATCTGAATCCATATGTGCGAACTGAGGCAGAGACGATCGGATGGCAAGGAGGGATTGAGACGGAAGCTGCGCAGTCACCGGGCAGTATGGTGTCTAGTGTGAATCTGAATGTGGGATACATCAATGACGAAGACTGGATCGGTGTCGGCAATGTCGATTTTGGCTCGACTGGAGCGACCTCATTCCTAGCGAATGTCGCATCACCGAATGAAGGGCAGATTGAGATTCGGCTTGGCAGCGTTACCGGACCTGTGGCAGGCACGTTAGATGTCAATCCTACAGGCGGCTGGCAAACGTGGGCTGTGGAAGAGACGAGTATCAATCGAATAACAGGTGTTCATGATGTCTACTTTGTGTTCAAAGGTCCAGACGGCTATTTGTTCAATATCGATTATTGGCAGTTTTCATCCGATACGAATGAAGAACCAGAAGCGCCTGCAGCTCCTGCTAATTTGTCTGCTACAGCAGGCAATGGCGCAGTAACATTGAGCTGGACGGCTTCTTCTGGTGCCGACAGCTATGCGGTACAACGATCGACGGCAAGCGGCGGACCGTACACGACGATAGCCGCGAACGTGACAACACCGAACTATTCGGATACGGGATTGACCAACGGCACGATCTATTACTATGTGGTTAGCGCTTCCAACAGTGCTGGCACGAGTGCTAATTCCGCGCAGGCGAGCGCCGAACCACATAGCAATAACAATGGCGACGGTACAGGTGAATGGGTTGTGCAATACCGGGCTGGCGATACGAATGCGAGTGACAACCAGATCAAGCCTTACTTCAATGTGAAGAACAACGGAACAAGCGCTGCCAATCTGAGCGATCTCAAGCTGCGTTATTACTTCAGCAAGGACGGCAGTCAAGCGATGAATGCGTGGATCGATTGGGCCCAGATCGGCAGCAGCCAGATTACAACTGCTTTCACAGAGGATTATGTAGAGCTGGGCTTCGCAGCAGGTGCCGGAAGTATTCAATCAAGTGGTCAGACGGGGGATATTCAGCTGCGTATGTCGAAGGCAGACTGGTCGAATTTCGATGAATCGAATGATTATTCCTTCGATCCGACGAAATCTTCCTATGCGGATTGGGACCGTGTCACACTCTATCACAATGGCACGCTCGTCTGGGGAATAGAGCCTTAAAGTAGCAGAGTCAGAATGACAGCATGGAGAAGCGCACACTCTGCTTACGCACAATATGCAAGCCGGATGCGATGACCCGCACGTCCGGATCTGGGAGGCCTATGCGCATGCGCATAGGCCTACTTGATTTGCGTTCCCGCAGACCCGTTGTTTTTTTACATGTTTCGTTAATGGGTGTTCTAGTATGGGTTTCGGCAATGATTTAGCATTAGAGTACAAACAAAAAGCGTGGTGATGAGATGAGAGGCAATACGGAGAGGAACAGGAATGATATGTTACAGGCTGAGCGGCCCATACAAGCTGGGCAGGCAGGCCAACCTTCGCTGTGGATGAGATTGTTCCAGCAGTGGGAGTTCCAATTGATGATACTGCCTGCGATCGTGTTCCTATTGATTTTCAACTACGCCCCGATGTGGGGCATTCTGCTGTCCTTCCAGGAGTACAACCTGTTTACGGGTTTCTGGGAAAGCCCATGGGTCGGATTCGAACATTTCCAGATGTTCTTCGACTCTCCTGAGTTCTGGAACATTATGCGGAACACCTTCGCCATCAGCTTCCTGAAGCTGCTGATCGGGTTTCCGGCGCCCATTATGCTGGCCTTAATGCTGAACGAAATCGGCAATCTATTCTTCAAGCGGATCGTGCAGACGATTACGTACATTCCGCATTTTATCTCTTGGGTGGTTGTGTCGGGACTAGTGTTCTCGATGCTTGCCGTGGATAACGGAGCGGTGAACGATACGTTGCAGCAATTCAATCTGATCGAGGAACCGATCAATTGGATGTCGATCCCGGAGTACTTCTGGGGCATCTTGGTGACGGTCAACGTGTGGAAGGAAATCGGCTTCGGGTCGATCGTGTATTTGGCGGCCATCGTCGGCATTGATCCTTCCTTGTATGAATCGGCTTCGATTGACGGAGCGAGTAAGCTGCAGCAAATATTCAAGATTACGATCCCGTGCATTGCGCCGGTTATCGTCATCTTCCTCATCTTGAATATCGGCAATCTGTTGAATGCGGGCTTCGAGGATGTGTTCGTCTTAACCCGCAACTTGAATAATGGCATTCTGATGTCGGTGGCCGAAACGATCGATACGTATGTGTACCAGATGGGGATTCTCAATCAGCGCTTCTCCTATGCGACAGCGGCTGGGCTGTTCAAGTCGATACTGAGCATCGTCCTGTTGATTGCAGCCAACGGCATTGCCAGAAGATTGGGCAGAACGAGCTTATGGTAAGCGCGAACGATAATAGGGAGGTGCACTAGATGAAGCTGTCCTTGGGCGACAAGTTGATGCGGGTAATGATTTATATGATCCTTGCGGTTCTCGCTTTCATTACCTTTTATCCGTTCTGGAATTCTCTCGTGCTTTCATTCAATACAGGCTCAGACACTTCGCTTGGCGGCGTGTCGTTCTGGCCGAGGGACTTCACCTTGGAAAATTATCAAATCGTATTCGAAGAGAAGAAGATATTCCAAGCTTATCTGATTACGATATTGCGGACTTTGGTCGGCACGGCTGTGGCGATGTTCTTCACGTCGCTGTTCGCTTACGCGCTGTCGAAGAAAGGCATTGTGTTCAAAAAGTTTTACATGATCTTCGCTGTGTTCACGATGTTTTTCAACGGCGGACTGATTCCGTACTTTATCGTTATGTACCATTTGAACCTGTACAACACCTTCGCCTTCCTGATCTTGCACGGCTTGATCAATGTGTATAACGTGATCATCTTCCGGACGTTCTTCCTGGAGCTGCCGGACGGGCTGGAGGAGTCGGCGAAGATCGACGGCTGCACCAATTTCGGCGTGTTCTTTCGCATCGTGCTCCCGATTTCGGGGCCGGTGTTCGCTACATTGTCTTTGTTCACGGCTGTGTTCCTGTGGAACGATTGGTTTTTCCCGGCGGTGTTTATCAACGATCAGAATTTGATCCCGCTGCAGACAATGATGGTGCAAATTATCAATGAAGGCACGACGGCGACGCTGATCTCGAATCTCAACACGTATGCGCAGAACTTGGTGGAGAACTCTGTTACGGTACGGTCCATCCAAATGGCTACGATGATGGTCGCTACCTTGCCGATTCTGTTCATCTACCCGTTCCTGCAGCGGTTTTTCGTCAAGGGCGTGCTGGTCGGTTCGCTGAAGGAGTAGCTTCGGTTATGAAGCAGGACTTGTCAACAAGTCCGCTTATAACATAATATTCAATCAGGGAAGAGGGGTAAGGAACAAACATGAAGAACAAGACTTTGCTTACGCTGCTCATCGTAGTATTGAGTACGGTGATGGTGCTGTCTGCATGCTCTGGCAGCAATAACGGTACTGGCAACAACAATCAAGGATCGGAAAATGCAATGAATACTGAAGGAAACAACGGTGCTAATGCCAATAACGGCAACGAAGTTGATGCAGGTAGCGAATCGGAAACAGGCGTCAAGCCTGTTACATTCACGCAATATGTGAATTACGATTGGTTTACCGCTCCTACATGGATGGAGCGTCCGCATGCGCAATGGATGACGGAAAATCTGGGCGTGGAAGTCGTACCGGTACAATCGAACGGTGCAGCAGCGCAGAAGTTGAACTCTATGATCGTAGCGAACGAGCTGCCGGACGCGATCGTTCTGGATCGCGGCAAAGACGTTGAACGTCTGGTGGAAGCGGGCCGCTTGGTAGCGCTTGATCCTTACTTGGAGAAGTATCCGGAGTTTATAGAGACGATTGGGGAAGAGACGCTGAATATGCTCAGAAGCGCCGACGGCAAGCTGTATCAAGTCCCGAACTGGTTCATTAGCGGCGACAACGGCAACGGCAACGCGGCCTACCTGGTGAATAAGAAGATTTATAAGGAGCTAGGATCTCCAGCCTTGGCAACGTGGGCCGATCTGGAATCTTACCTGCAGCAAGTCAAGGAGAAGTACCCGGACGTAGTTCCTCTCGATTTCGGCGAAATTCGCGACGGCTCCGAGCTGCAAATGCTCGGCATGCTGTACAGCGGCGCGGTCAACGGCGCTACGCCTGCCTACTTGTCACCTGGCGGGGTGTTCGGCGTTCCGAACGGAGACGAGCTGACTTCGATTTACAAGGACCCGGCGTTCAAGGATACGGCGATCTTCGCAAGCAGACTGTTCCGCAACGGCCTGACATCGCAAGACGTGTTCACCCAGACGCGCGATCAAATAGTAGAGAAGCTGAAGAACGGCAAGGTGGCGGTATTCGGCGCCTATGATTCTGTAGTGGAAGGCATTGGCCGCGAGGCGAACAATGTGCTGCAAGCCGAAGATCCAGAAGCCGGCTACCAAGTGATCTGGCCGTTCCACAAGGAAGGCATTGACAAGAATCAGGTGTTCCCGAGCGGGTTCAACACATTGGGTTGGAATGTCAACGTCATTACGACGAATGCGGAAGATCCGGAGGCGATATTCTCCTTCATGAATTGGGCGATCAGCGAGGAAGGCCAGCGCATCTTCTTCTTCGGCCCGCCGGGACTGTTCTATGATGAGATTGAAGACGGCGTGCCGCTTCCGAACGATGCCTATATCAACCGTGATCCGAAGGCTTACGATGATATGAAGATCGGCGAGTTCAACTGGTACGGCAATACCAGCTATGTCGATTCCACGAAGGCGAAGCGCGAGCAGTTGCTGCCGGAGGAAGCGCAGGACTGGACGACAATCGCCCAATCTACGGTTTCCTTCAAGACGTCCAAGAATATGACTGAATTTTCGAATTTGGATCCGCTTCCGAACTCGGAGGAGGGCATTATTATGCAGCGCCTGAAGGATCATTACAAGCAATCGATTCCGAAGATCATCTTCTCGAAGAGCGAGGAAGAAGTAACGCAGCAAATCGAAGAAGCTGCCGAGGAAGCGGACCGCTTGGGTTATCAGCAAATTCTGGATTGGAAAACCGCCAAGTGGCAGGAAAATCAGGAACTCATGGGGAAAAAGTAAAACTATGAAGGTAAGTCTAATGAGTAGGTGAGAGTAGGCTAGAGTGTAAAATGATTCTGGAGAAGCGAAGCGTTCGCCTCTTGTTTCCGGATTTCTACCACATATGCATCTAGTGAATCAAGGAAATCTGGAAACAACAGCGATCGGAGGAACATTTTACACGGCAGCCTTACTGTTCCACCTGATGCGTATGTAGAGGTATACCTATACGGTATGCCTCTTCTCCCGTTTATGTATTCCGTATTACTGTAAGCGTTTACCCCATACAAAATCCGTGAAGCAGGGGGCCTGCCCATGTACAAAGCCGTGCTAGTCGACGATGAGACCTATGATCTGGAGGGAATGCGCAAGCTCATCCCGTGGGAAGAGTTGAACATAGAGATCATGTGCTGCGAGAACAAGCCTCTAGCGGCATTGCGCTATATTGAAAACCATGAGATAGACATTCTCGTTACGGATATCAAGATGCCGGTGTTGTCCGGCCTGGAGCTTGCCAAGCGGGCTGCGGAACGGAATCCGGCGCTCAAAACGTTGTTTATTAGCGGCTACCAGGATTTCCAATATGCGAAGCAGGCGCTCCACCTGAAAGCAGAAGGCTATGTGCTCAAGCCTGTAGACGATCATGAAGTCGTTGCCATCCTGAAGAACATGACTACCCAATTGGATGCGGAACGAACCGGTGACAACCTTATTGACTCCTTCGATTTTATTATGCATGATTTTATCCTGCATTTGCTTGAAGGGAGCGTCGAATCCGACAAACTGAAGACATTCGTAGCGAAATACCGGGTGGAGATTCCGCAAGGTCCGATCCATGCGGCGTTGATCGAGATCGATGGAGCAGCATGGAAGCAGAAGCATCAATCGGATTCTGACCAAACCCAGATAATAGCCTATCTCCAGCAAACTGTGCAAGTGATAGAGGAACGGCGTCTGGGGTATTGGTGCAAGCTTACTCCTTACCAGCTCGGCCTTGTCTACACGCAGGACAGCAGTGAAATCGAACGATTGCTAACGCGGTTCATTGCAGCTATTCGGCAATCGTGCGCCTTCACGGTAACGGTCAGCTATGGACATGCGGTGGACCAGCTCGAATCGATTCATCATTCCTTCAAGCAAGCGCAGGAGTCGATGGCATACAAGATGTTTCTGGGGAAGAACAGGCTGCTGTCTTCAGATGCAGCGCAGCAGTCTGAAGATACAGAATCATCCGATATGAATCTAGTATTGGATCAGCTGTTCTCAGCCATGGCGAATTACAGGCTCGTTCCAATCTGCGACTGCATTGAGGAGCTCTTCCAACTGGTGAGTGGCTTCGAGCAGCCTACGAAGGTGCATAGCTATGCCATCCATATCGTCACTAGGCTGGAAAGCTATCTGCACTCGCTACATGAATCCTTCCACAGCTTGCTAGGTCTGGATATGGATACGGTCACCATCGTGCAGCAATTCGAAACCGTTGAAGATATTCAGAGATGGATGCGCCGAACGACCTTCGAAATTTCCGAGCATCTCTTCATGAAGAGACAGAACAAGAACCGCAAGCTGTTCGAGGATATTGTGCAGTACGTAGAGGACCGTCTATCGGGAGAGATCACCTTGAAGGAAGCGGCCAACCATTTCTCTTATTCGCCCAATCATCTTGGCTTACTCTTCAAGGAATATATGGGGGCAAGCTTCAATGAATATGTAGTGAAGCAGAGAATGCAGAGAGCGAAGCAGTTGCTGCGTGACCATCAATGGAAGGTGTACGAAGTAGCCGATCAAGTTGGCTACAAGAGCTTGACGTACTTCAGCAGAACGTTCCGCGAAATGTTCGGCCTGACGCCAGGAGACTATAGAAAGCAGAGCTGATTCCGAATGAAAATACGTAAACCGCTGTTTATCCCTTTCTCCTATAAACTGTTTATTTCCTACCTGTTCATCATGTTAGTTCCGGTGATCGTGATCGGCAGCTATGCCTACATCACCTCCGTCCAATCGATCGAGAAGCATACGCGAGACAATCTAGACGTCGCCGTTAAGCAGATTAAGCGAAATGTAGAATACCGGGTGAACGATGCGATGCGAAGCTCGGATGAAATCTACGCCGATCAGGTGCTGAGTCGCTACTTGTCCGGATATTACGTAGATTGGGACCGCTATGTCGCGACAACACAGTATGTGCTGCCTCGGGTAGAGCTCGCCTCCAATTTGCCGACGCTGAACGTTCGACTATCCTTGTATTTGGATGAAGCCAACTTCAGCGAATATTACTACAAGGAGACGGAGGAAGTACTTCGCAACGGTGCTCGCCAGTTTGGCATCTTCCATACGATTCGAATCAAGGATGAGGTATGGTATCAAGCGCTCGATATGGATTACGACAGTACCATATGGAAACAGGTGGGGAATGACTTTCAATATCACAATCTATCCTTCCTGCGTCCGCTGATCGACTATGAGACGTTCGATTCCATTGGGCTTATTAAAGTTACGGTCAAGCTGAAAGATATCTTCGAAGATGTCGAATTCAACACGCTTGCCCCCGGCTCCCAGCTGTTCGTAGTCGATCAGAATCAGGACGTTCTCTTCGCCAGCTCGCACAATACGATGATGTATACCGACTCTCTGCAAGTGGATGAAGACGAATATTTGGTGATCGAAGAGGAGATAGCGAATGTGCCGGCCAAGGTCATCGCGCTGATCCCGGTTGCCTCCTTCCAGGACAGCTCGAGACAGGTGCGCAATATGACGATCTTGATCTGTCTGGTCAGCTTGCTGGTCCTTTCCCTGTTCAGCGTGTTGATCTCGCGCTACTTCTCTAAGCGGTTCCTGAAGCTGATGGCTTCGTTACGATCGTTCAAGGAAGGGGATTTGCACAAGCGGATGCAATACCGGGGTCATGACGAGTTCGCGCTCATTAGCGATGCGTTCAATGACATGGCATCCACGATTGAGAATCTCATTGACGAGGTGTACATCAGCAAGCTGGAGAAGAAGGAAGCCGAGCTGCAAGTGCTGCATGTGCAGATGAATCCGCATTTCCTGTACAATACCTTCTCCTCGATCAGCCGCATGGCGAAGCTTGGGGAAATGGAGAAGCTGCATGAAATTATTCGTGCGTTGGCGAAGTTTTATCGGCTCACCTTGAATAAGGGGGAGATGGTCATCCCGATCGAGAAGGAAATTCAGATTATTGAAGCCTATCTCGACATTCAAAATATTAAGTATGGCGACCGCATTCGGATCGATACCGACATTGACCCGGACATTCTCCGTTATGAGACGGTGAAATTCATCTTGCAGCCTTTCGTAGAAAATGTGCTGGAGCATGCCTGGTACGACGATGAAATTGCGATTAAGCTGACGGCAGGCAGGGAGAAGGAGCGGATCGTGATAGAGATTGCGGATAATGGACTTGGCATGCGTGAGGATACGATTCAAGCGATCTTCAAGAAGACGGGTGAAGCGCTCGGCTACGGCATCCGAAATGTAGATCAAAGGCTTAAGCTGCAATTCGGCACAGACTATGGCGTTCGCATCCAAAGCGGGGTAGGGGAAGGAACGACGATCCGGATTGAATTCCCTATGCGGGAATATGTAGAGTAAGCGGAAGAACCCGCACCGGGCTTCCTGCGATAGTGTCCGATGGGACATGGAAAGCCTGTGAGGCAGATGTTCTTTCATATTGGCTAACATTCGTTGATTTGTGCAGTGTTTTGTCAGGCACCTGCATTATACAATAAAAGGTAGCATTCAGGCTGCGCTTATTCGATGACTGACTATTATTGGAGGAGGCATGGCAAGTTGATAGACTTAAACATTCAACCGATCAAAAACGGAGGGAATTGCTTTGACGATGTTCTGCATACAGTGACAAATTGGTATGGATTGGATTTCCGTATGGTGCATGCGGAAGGACTGAAGTTTTCTTTTCATCCGGCATCGCTGGACAAACCTACTCTTGGCATGCGGATGCAGCTGGATTTCCAGAGTGCCTTTGGTTTAATGGAGACCTTCCATGGCTTACGTATGAGGCTGCATCGACAGCTTCCACCGCAGGAAGCGATCCGTCTCTTGGAGGAACAGCTAGGCAGCGGACATCCGGTTATCTTCGCGCTGGATGATCATTATAATCCGTGGAGTCCGAATTTCGGCCTGCGTCACGACGCGCAGCATATGATGATTGCAATTGGCTTCGATCCGGAAACACGAGGCTTGCTCTGCATAGACCCTTTCTTCGAAAGGGAGAAGTCCATGCTCTCTTATAACCTGTTCGAACAAGGATTTGACCGCTGCATCACCGTCGAGCCTGTAGAACCGGCTGTGAAGGATAGTACCTCCGTCCTTGATCGATTGCGTGAATTTGTGCGTGGTGAATTGGATCAACGTATAACAGAAGCAGGCATGCAGGCACTGGCGGAAGCCCTTCCAGGGTTGCGACTCGAAGAGGAGACTAGAGGCTGTGCCACCTTTGGCCATTGCTTGCTGTTTGTAAGCTTGGGCGCATTGATCATGGCCCGTCGCAATTATGCCTTGATGCTTCACTATGTGGCTGAGGCTACCGACAAGCCCTCTCTGAGCACCGTAGCGGATGAGTGCGACCAACTGGTGAACAGATGGACTGTCATTCGCGGACATCTGACCAAGCTATATTCGCAGTCCAGACATGGGAAGGATAATGCGGCAGCGCAAGACGCTCTAACTAGCCAAATGGCAGAAAAAATTCATAGCGCAAGCAAAGCTGAGATTCAGATGCTGGAGACCCTCTATGACCTCCTGGGCAAAGCCGATAGGATGGTCGAAGCACGTGAAGCCGTCAAGACAAGCAATGTAGAAATGCTTGCGGCGCAGCACTGGGTTCATGTTGATCTGATTCCTTACTTTCATACTAGAGCAATCGAGAATGACGCCGATACAGCCGACATCGATGGAGAGGGGTATCATTTTGCACGCGGACCGGCCCCACATGGAGTCCTATCTTTAGCTGACATGTCATTCGCCTTCCCGGCACGCGAACTGGACGATTACGACAGCCTTCTCTGTGAAGGACAAGTTATCGATTTGCCTGCTGAGCCGTCTAAGGGCATCATGCTTCTTGGGTGTAGCAGCTTCGGCGACTATCAAGCTATGCTTACCGTAGCATTCGACGACAAGTCCACTTTGGATCTGAAGTTCGGCTTCTCGGATTGGTGGACGCATACACCTGTCGATGGCGAAATCATCGCCTGGCGCTCCAAGGCTATGCGGAGAGGGATGGGCGAACTGCCTACAGAAACCAATTTGTATGCCAAGAAGATTTCGTTCTCAGCTGTGCGCACCCCGGTGAGATTGCATCTGCCCGATCTGTCTAACATTCATCTCTTCGGGCTTACGCTGTGGAGATAGGCATTCCCTGAGTGATTCCTCCTTCGATCCGACGAATTCTTCCTATGCGGATTGGGAACGTGTATTTTTCTCTCTATGTCTCAATATACTAAGTTTTTTACAGTGCAAACTAAGTTTACTCTGGTCCAATAGTATAACAGGCTCTGATAAAATAAAAATGTAACCGCTTACAATTTAACAAGAGGAAAGGGGGGATCATGCAGCCTGTTAAGGGCTACACATCCAGACAAGACGGAATAGCACTTGAATTCAAAAGGAGGAATGGAAAATGAAACAAAGAAGATTGAAGTTTTGTCTCGCGATTTTGCTATGTCTGGCACTGGCAATTCCTGCTTCAAGCGCTTATGCGCAAACGGTTACCTCTAACCAAACGGGCACGCATGGCGGCTATGATTATGAATACTGGAAGGATAGCGGCAACGGGACGATGGTGCTCGGCAATGGCGGTACATTCACCGCAGAATGGAACAATATTAACAATATCTTGTTCCGGAAGGGCAAGAGGTTCAATGAGACACAGACACATCAGCAAATTGGCAATATCTCCATCGACTACGGCGCCAATTATCAGCCAAACGGCAATTCGTATTTGACTGTTTATGGCTGGACGGTTGATCCGCTCGTGGAATACTATATTGTCGAAAGCTGGGGAAGCTGGCGTCCGCCAGGTGCATCGTCGAAGGGGACTGTTTCGATTGATGGGGGAACCTATGACATCTATGAGACGACGCGAACGAACCAACCTTCCATTAAAGGTACACAAACGTTCCAACAGTATTGGAGTGTTCGGACATCCAAACGTACAAGTGGAACAATCTCTGTAAGCAATCACTTCAGCGCATGGGAGAACAGAGGAATGCCGATGGGCAAAATGTATGAAGTAGCGCTTACGGTAGAAGGCTACCAGAGCAGCGGCAGTGCTAACGTATACAGCAATACGTTAACGATTGGCGGAGGCGGTAACGATGGCGGAGGCAACAACGGCGGAGGCAACGCAACTAGAGTAGAAGCAGAGAGCATGAGCAAGAGCGGTCAGTACACCGGGAATATCGGCTCGCCATTCAACGGTGTTGCCCTGTACGCCAACAATGACAAGATCAGCTACAACCAATACTTTGCAAGCGGTACGCATAGCTTTTCGCTTCGCGGCGCTTCGAATAACAACAATATGGCTAGGGTCGACTTACGAATCGGCGGACAGTATAAGGGTACTTTCTATTATGGAGGAAGTTATCCTGCGGTCTATACGATCAACAATGTGAGCCATGGAACCGGCAATCAGCTAGTAGAGCTAATCGTTACAGCTGACAACGGGCAGTGGGATGCGTTCGTTGATTATTTGGAAATCAATTAAATAAGCTGCGATTTATTATGCATTTGTGATTGGCGGCCAAGTGGAATCCCGGCAGGAGCTTTTCTCTCCGCCGGGATTTCATGTGTGATATAGTGATGAAATCCTACATGAATGCTTACCACATCGAACAATGCCTGCGATCCGAGTAAATTTCATAATAACAACATGTACAGCATGAAATTGACTCAAATCTGCAGGCTTCCCCTCCTCAATCTGTCCGATAGTGGCAAATTCCTGCGGATATACATCCTTTTGAAGCTCAGACCGCCTAAACTAGCCATTTTCCAAAAACAAAGCTGCAGATTCGCAGGCATTTCGGGAAATCGTCTGTTCTGTATGCGCTAAGCCTGCACAATCGCAGGAATTTTCCATGGCAAGTGTTCATTCTCACAATGTTACATCTTCAGTGCAATTCGGCATATTCCCTATCAGGAAACAACCTGTTCAGCCATTCAGAGCATACAGCTACAACTACGATCAAGAGAAGCACAGCTATTGGCAAGATGCCGATCGTAGAGTACGATGCAATATAGCCAATGAACGGAGGCAATACGGCGCTTCCTGTGAAGGCTGCGGCCATTTGGTAGCCAATGATCTTCTGTGCTCGTCTCTTGCCGAAGCGTACGGGTGTTTCATGAAGCATACAAGGGAAGATTGGCGCATAGCCCAACCCGATAATAATGAAGCCAGCAAGTGAGTAGCTATCCGGCAACGGTAACAGCAACAGTAATGCCCCGGCCACTGATAGGCTCAGACCACCGCGTATGATGCTCCGATTGCTCAGCCTCATGGTCACAAATCCGGATAGAAATCGACCGACTGCAATTCCAGCATAGAACAACGAAACCCAGCGTGCAGCAACACTTACGTCCATCTCCTTCACATTGACGAGGAAGCTGGCTCCCCATAATCCAACAGCTGTCTCAGCTCCGCAATAGAGCAGGAAGGAGGCAAGGGCAAGCTTCGTACCTGTCCGCTGTCGAGGCGCAGGCACATCTGCTAGGAATGGATCTTCACTTCCAGTACTGCGCGTTGCTGCGTTGTCCTCTGCCACACGATGGACGTGGGATACACGACTCCATACAGGCAGTGAGATGAATAGAACGAGGACCAAGGCAAATTGGATACAAGCAATCGCCGCATAACCTTGTCTCCATTCATGCTGTTCCGTAATGAAGGATGCAGTAATAATCGGCCCGAGCGTCGCGCCAACGCCCCATAAGCAATGCAGCCAGTTCATATGGCTCGCTTTGTAATGCGCAGCAACATAATTGTTCAAGCTTGCGTCTACAGCACCTGCACCCAAGCCCAACAGAATTGCACCTGGCAATAGCCACAAGTAGGAAGGGGCAGCAGCAAATCCGAGCAGCGCACAGGCAGTCAGTAAGGTGCTGACCGTAGTCACGTGACCGGTTTGGAACCGTCTCAGTATATATCCGCTAGCCAAGCTGGAGGCAATCGTGCCTGCTGTAATGGTCATATATAATAAGCCAGCTGACTCGAGCGGTGCGTGCAAATCCGGCTGCATAGCAGGCCATACCGCGCCAAGCAATGAATCGGGTAAGCCCAGGCTGATGAACGCCAAATATATAATGAGCAGAAGCAAGGTAGTCAAGTTGTTAAGTTCTCCTTCATAGGTAGTATCGTATCGCGAGGCTGCCATATCGCATTATATCAATAACGGGTTCAGTCATGTAGAGATCGCAAGCAGGAACGTAAAAAAACACCCCCCGATTCATCAAGTTCGTTCATCTTCAATCACAGTGAATCGTTTCGGAAACTAAATATAATGAAGTGGATGCTTAAATTTTGTGGTGTGAAGAGCATAATAGTTCCATGATATAATGTAAATGCAAGCGCTTACATCATAAATGAATAAGGAGGTGAACAGCTGCATCCCAACTAGAACGAACACAATACATTCTGTAGAATACCAAGGAGGTAGGATGATGTTACGAAGATTCAAATGGATAAGTTTATTCAGTGCGCTCGTACTGCTCGGTTGTTTGCTGTTGCCGGCGTCATTGACAACGCAGCCAGCTCACGCGTCACCGCCAGGAGTAACGCCAGGCACACTCTCTCAGGTATCGTCGTTCGGGAACAATCCGAGCGGTCTGAACATGTACATCTATGAGCCGAGTAATCTGGCTGCGAACCCAGCCTTGCTCGTAGCTGTACATTATTGCTCAGGTTCAGCATCAGCGATGTACAATGGCTACGCTCGCGATTACGTCACGGCAGCTGAACAGTATGGGTATGTCATCGTTTTTCCAGAGTCTACACATAGCCAATACAGCAACTGCTTCGACGTGTGGAGCCCGGATGCGCTCACTCGCGGAGGGGGCAGCGATCCAGTCGGGATCATGTCGATGGTGTCGTGGACACGAGCGAATTACAACATTGACAGCAGTCGGATATACGCAATGGGCGCATCCTCCGGTGCGATGATGACCAACGTCCTGCTAGCTTCGTATCCTGATGTGTTCGCGGCGGGCACTTCATTCATGGGTGTGCCTGCCACTTGCTTCGCTACTGGTAGCGCGACGAATTGGTGGAACAGCCAGTGTGCGAACGGTCAGCTCACACAATCCGCACAGCAGTGGGGTGACGCTGCCCGCGCGATGTATCCGGGCTACACGGGATCCTATCCGCGCATGCAGCTCTGGCATGGCACTGCTGACAGTACGCTAAGTTACAATAACTTCGGCGAGGCTGTGAAGCAGTGGACCAACTTGCACGGACTCTCTACTGCCCCGGCTATGACGGACAGCCCGCAGTGGAATTGGACACGAACTCGCTACGGTGGCACCTCAACCGAGCCGCCAGTCGAAGCAATAAGCGTACAAGGCGTGGGGCATTCTATTCCCCAGTCGGGCATGGTCGCTTACTCGATCGACTTCCTCGGCTTGGACAATGGGGGAGGCGGGGGACCGACAGTGCCGGCTGTCCCGACTGGATTGACAGCTACAGCGGGTGATGGCAGTGTGTCGCTTAGTTGGTCAGCTTCATCAGGTGCCGACAGCTATATTGTACAGCGAGCGCAGACTAGCGGAGGACCGTATACGACGATTGCCGCGAACGTAACGACGACGAGTTATGCGGATTCGGGTCTGACGAACGGCACGACGTATTATTATGTTATCCGTGCATCCAATAGCGCTGGCACCAGTGCGGATTCCGCACAAACGAGCGCTACACCGCAGAGCAATGGGAATGGCGGCGGTGGCTCGGGAGATTTGGTTGTGCAATACAGAGCGGGAGATACGAATGCTGCAGACAACCAGATTAAGCCGCACTTGAATGTGAAGAATACTGGCACTAGCGCAGTAGATTTGAACGATCTTACACTTCGTTATTACTTCAGCAAGGATGGCAGTCAAGCTATGAACGCTTGGATCGATTGGGCGCAGATCGGCGGCAGCAATATTGCCACTGCCTTCACGAATGATTATGTGGAACTGAGTTTTGCAACGGGTGCCGGAAGTATTCAGCCAGGAAGTCAGACAGGGGATATCCAGTTAAGGATGTCGAAGGCAGATTGGTCCAATTTCGATGAAACGAACGACTACTCCTATGATCCGACGAAGACAGCTTATTCGGATTGGGACCGTGTCACGCTCTATCAGAATGGCACATTAGTATGGGGCATTGAGCCATAGGAATGTTGTATACAATGAGAAAGCCGGAGCCCGCACATTGCGGGTCTCCGGCTTTCTGCTATATTCGTTAAGGTTCCATACCCCAAATTAGCTGGTCATTATGGTATAAGGTGACTTGCTCCCAATCTGCGAAGGAAGTTTTCGCAGGGTCGAATGAATAGTCATTGGACTCATCGAAGTTGGACCAGTCACTCTTGGCCATACGCAGCTGAATATCTCCGGATTGTCCTCCAGCGGGAATCGATCCAGCGTTAATACAGAAGCTAAGCTCTACATAAGAATCTGTTACCGTTCGGTGAATATTGGCGCCGCCAATAGCTGCCCAATCGATCCAGCTGTTCACCTCCGCCGAACTATCCTTGGAGAAGTAGTAGCGGAGCTTTAGATCACTTAGTTCAACCGCACTCGTGCCATTGTTGATAATGTTGAAATACGGCTTGATCTGATTGTCAGTCGCATTCGTATCAGCTGCTTTGTACTGAACTGTCAGGTCACCAGTAGGTGTTGGGTCTGGATTGTCGTCGGAAGCTACACCTACGACATTGCTGCCGCTCTTCGTGATCGTGTAAGTGACGATCTCGCCGCTCCAAAAGTGGAAGGTCAAGTGCACTTCTCCATCCTGAACTTCGTTGAAGAATTCCGGGAGCACCTCGATTTCATTGGATGCATAGGAAGGAGAGAAAGCATAGCCAAACTCCTTGTATGATGTCCAATTTTGCGGTCCGGCAATGCTTCCGTCCGCATAGACGGCCTCCATCGTGGCGAGGCTGTCGCCGTGGAAGGAAGTCGGAATGGCGAATTCCTCCGTCGTACCTGTAGTATCTTGCATCACAGGGGGAACATGGACGACGACTCGGAAGCGCCAATCAGCACCGCTGTCGAAAGCTGCGGTAATGACAGCATTCGTGCCTAGCTGCGTTGAATTGGACCAGCTGGACAACAGGTCAGACTTGAAGGTCAATATGTTGCCATTCAGCTCATAATCGGTGCCGCTCTGCAGGCTTATCCCATTAACGCTTAGAGATACAAGCTGATTACCATTCAAGTTCAGTGCAACGGAAACGTCGGACGCCATGCTGCTGCGCTGCAAGTGAATGAGATCGGTCTCCGCTGTAGCCGAACGACCGTCCCAGCTTGCTTGCATCATCTCGTACAATTCGGGATCATTCCACTCGTAGGACGTGCGATTGAAGTGCTGGCCATTGTCCCATACCATGTGCGTAATTTGCTTATCTTGCACATAGTGAATCAAGAATTCGAAGAACTTCAGCTTCTCGCCCTGTTCGATGACACCGGTATGCTTATCGAAGCCGAGCAAGCCGTATTCGCCAAGAATAACCGGAATGCCATTGGCAGTGAACGTATCGTATACACGATCGAAGGTTTGAATAATATCGTTCCTCGTATCATCCTCGAAGTGTGTGTAACCGGCAATGTTCACACTGAACGGCCAGAAGCCGTAATAGTGCACAGTGGCAATCAGATTCGGATCGTTGAGCTGAACGATCGTGTCATAGAGCTCATCGAGGTTCTCTTGGGCGGTCGCTGTCTCTACTGTTGGCAGCACTAGGGGACGCACATCGTTATTACCTCCAGATGCCCGCACAATTTGATGGAAGGAAGTGTTCAGTTGATACAGCAGTTCGAAGTGCTCGGGAGTCACGCTTCCCCAACCGTCAGTGAATCGCGGTTCATTGATGCTTTCGAACATCAGATTGGTCGAATGATGTTTGAAGTGATCAGCGATTTGTGTCCAACCGGCATTATAGCGGGCTAGCACATTCGAAGGGTCGGTGTCCATCTGGTTAACCCAGAGCCACGAATCGTGATGCATGTTAATCATGACATATAGGTTGGCGTCTAATGCCCAATCGACTACTTCTTCTATACGATCGAGGAAAGCGGGGTCTATCGTATAGTTCGGTGCGCTGCCGATTCGATGATCCCATGTGATAGGGATGCGAATACTCTTGTAGCCTTGAGCGGCAATTTCATCAATGAAGGCTTGCGTCACTGTCGGGTTACCCCACGCGGTCTCATCACCGCCGGTGGCATCGAACGTGTTGCCGAGGTTCCAGCCTGGCTGCATCGCTTCAACATATGCTTCAATATCCGTGACTGCAGCTGTCGGTTCTGCTCCCGCAGCAGGGGCAAACATAGCGACTAACAAGGTCAGGGCGAGCAACAGGGAATAAATGGATTTACTTCTTTGTGTCATCATATCATCTCCTTTATACATTGTGATGGTGTCAAGCTAGAACAATTCCACCTCCTAGCAAGAAGTTTGAAAGCGCATACAACCCTACTGTAATTGAGCTTCACTAAGTTGTAAACTCCAAAAATTAGTGTCCATACATGGGGGAATAAAGTAAAATTACTATATGAAGTAAACTATGATTTTTGTGCGGTTTCCTGTACTTTTGTCTGATTCTTCTTCTTCTTCAGAAAGCCTTTGTGAATTTTCTCATATCCGGCCGTACTGAATGGACACACTTGAATGCATTTTGCGCAGCCGAAATTAGCGGAGAAGTAGGGCACACATTTCGTATAGTCGATGCAAGTAGCATCCCCATGCTCATTGCTCTGCGGCTCCGGCAGGATGGCGCTGGCCGGACAGCTGCGAACACATTTTCGACAGTATTGGCAAAAATCTCGCACCCAGAGATGCGGATTGTCCGTCTCGACAGGGAAATTGTCAATATTGGTAAAGATCGTGCTAATTCTGACCCGCGCTCCAGCCTGTGGAGTCAGGAGCAGACCATGGTAGCCAATGGCGCCGAGCCCGGCCATTTCGGCAAGCGCGACATAGTCCATCTGACCTCCAAGCGCTGTGCTTGGATAGGCAGAGTAGCCCAACTCCCGCAAATGCTTGCTCAATGCATTGGAGATTGCGGCAAGATTGCCGTAGCCTTTATTCACCTCCAGGAAGCAATCGAAGCTCGGAGCTGTTTGAATAGGCTCATTGTCCATCTCTACTGTGAAAATGAGCGCATGGCGGTACGGAATCGATTTCTCCTTGAAGATTTGCTTTTGCGGGATATCCCGTATAAATTTCATATCAACAGCACCCATAGATTGGGCTAGCTGCTTCAACTCTGCAAACAATCCGTCGGAAGCATGCTCGACTGTAGGATAGACCGGTTTGTTGTACATACGCTTGCCCTTCCACATTCTGCTGAACAGCTTGCTCATCGCGGGAGTGAGTCGAATGGACTGCTTCAAGGTCAAGTTTCGCAAGGATGTCTCGCGCTCCGGAATACGGGGAGCGAAGGATCGACGTGGTTTGGATTGGCTGTCAGCATGGATCAAACCAGGGAACGATTTAGGCTTCTTCTCCAAGTAATCAATCATCTCGTCCAGACGGCTCTCCATCGCTGGTTGGGTTTTGTCTTTTCGCTGATGCATGGACGTGACACCTCACTTTTGAATTAGTTAATGAACATCGTGTATAGTAATGATCACAGTGTATATTATAGACGCTCCACTAATGATCACAATCTGCAATGATGAAGCAGATGTCCATTACTAGACACAGAGAGCCTCGAATGTTCAATAGGAGGGAAAAAAATTATGGAACGATCACCTGACCGACGTGCACGCCGAACGAAACGAATGCTTCGGGATGCACTTACAGAATTGATAGAAGAGAAGGGGGTAGAGGCCGTTACAATCAAGGACTTAGCCGATAGGGCAGATATTAGCCGCGGCACGTTTTATATTCATTATCAAGATAAGTACGATCTGCTGGAACAGAGCGAGCACGAATTGCTTATCGGTGTCGAACGAGTATTGAGTACGGTAGATAAGCTGGATGCCGGTACGGCCTTGTTGTATGTAAACCGGAATCAACCGTTTCCATTAATTCTGCGGCTGGCGGAATACGTATTGCAGCATGCGAAATTACTGCGCGCCATCTTGGGACCGAAGGGGAATCCTTCCTTTCATATGCGGTTCAAGCAAGTATTGGAACGAAACTTGATTTTACATCTCGACTATTTGTGGCAAAAAGGCGAGTTTATCGTCCCTAAGGCTTATTTGATCGCATATGTCATCTCTGCAGTGCTCGGTGTCATGCAATACTGGCTGGAATATGGGCAGGAGCAATCTGTTGACGAGATTGCGCTGATTTTGTCCAAAGCGACTATATTGGGACCCGGATATGTGGTAGGAATGAAGGGGTGAAAGGAGAAAACCAGCAGAATCCGATGTAGATGATGCCATGCCAGTATGCTAGTTGTATGACCGATTTGGCAGTTTATTGTGGCCATAGGTCACGGTGATCACGGTAAGTATCACTCCATCAGTCATGAAGAATGACATGATGATAGTGCTTATGTATCAATTTGTTAGGATCGACAAATTCAGAGATAAATCGTCAAAGGAATTTGTCCAATCTGAGCGAATATGCCTTGTATGTCATTCAAGCTGAATGTTCAAGCCAACAGACGGCAGGTGAAATACTTATGAAGCAACGCTTCGCTCAACGACATCTCGTACGCCAGCAGGATACGACAGACTGTGGACCAGCTTGCATAGCTACAATATTGTCCATGTTTGGCGTGCATACATCGCTGTCGCAGCTGCGGGAATTGGCGTGTACGGATACCGAAGGAACGAACCTGCTTGGATTGACCAAGGCGGCTGCTCATTATGACTTCCAAGCGAAGGCGGTGCGTATACCTTCAAGTGATCTAGCGGAGGCTCCCGTCCCGTGTGTAGTCCATACTGAAGTGCGCACAGCTCAGCCGCACTATCAGGTGTTGTATAAGGTAGAACAGGATGCTGTTCATCTTGCTTGTCCGGATCAAGGCTTGATCCGCATGACTAAGGATGCGTTCCATGCACAGTGGAGCGGTATACTGCTGTTGCTGTCGCCTAACGGTGAAGTGCGAGCTCAAGTGCGTAGACCAGGCAAAGTGGCAAGGCTTCTGCACTTGCTGCTGCCTCATCGGAGGACGATCGCGGCAATCTTTGGCCTTTCCCTGCTATACACGCTTATCGGAATTGTAACCGCTTTCTACTATCAATATTTGTTGGACGAGCTAGTTCCCAATCGGCAGTTGTCCCTGTTGCACGCATTGTCTATTGCACTAGTTTCCATCTATGTCGTGCAAGTGATCTTAAGTGCCATTCGCACACAGTGGTTGCTTCGCATTGGCAAGGAACTAGACGATACCTTGCAGCGCAAGTTGTATGAGCATCTGCTAGATTTGCCTGCCAGTTTTTTCGCTCGAAGGAAGGCTGGGGAGATCGCGTCACGTTTTATGGATGCGTCCAAGGTGAGGGAAGCATTGGCCAATGTATCGCTTACGGTGTTTATCGATGTGCTGCTCGTATTAATCGGCGGATGGATGCTGTACCGGCAAAGCGCCTTCTTATTTCTTATTACGATAAGTGTGATACCCTGCTACGCAGTGCTGATGGGGATCTCTCATCGTTATTTGGAGCAGGCCAACAGGAAGACGATGGAGCACTACGCACAGCTGCAGGCTTATGTAACGGATTCGATTCGCGGTATGGAGACGTTGAAGGCGTACCATGCAGAGCAGCATGCCGCGCGTGAAGCAGGGACAAGGCTTGATCATGTACTGCAAGCGGTATGGAAGCAAGGGAGCTTGCTCAATGCGCAGTCTTCTGTCAAGCTGCTGCTGCAGTTTCTAAGTGGAGGGATTATTCTGTGGCTCGGCGCGCGAGAGGTATTGGTGGGCGATATGAGCATAGGAGAGCTGCTTACATATCAAGCGCTGCTCGTCTATTTCCTGCAGCCAATCCAAAATCTTGTCAACCTGCATCCGAATATGACGACTGCTCTCGTTGCTGGAGAACGGATGTGGGACATGATGGACTTGGAGAAGGAAGGTGCAAGCTGCAAGGGCGAAGATCGTCAAGCTGCTTGTACGGAACCGACTGATTGGAGAGGTCCGGTGTCCTTCGAGCAAGTGTCCTTCCGATATGATACGAAGCCGCTCTTGTTGCACAACTTCACCTTGACCATACAGGCAGGTGAGAAGATTGCTTTCGTCGGGGAAAGCGGTTCTGGCAAGTCAACTCTCGTCAAGCTATTGCTTCATCTGTATCCGCTTGAGCAAGGGGATATCTTCATACAAGGCATGTCAATTAGGAAGCTTGCAACCGGTCAATTACGAAGTCGGATCGCTTATGTTTCGCAGGAGCTGGCATTCTTCCATGGCACAGTGCTCGATAACTTGTGTTTGGGACGCGACATCCCGCAAGACCGTGTGCAAGAGGTTTGTCGCGGTTGTCAGCTTGAGGAGGTGGTCGGAGCAATGCCTCGCGCTTATCATACTTGGTTGGAAGAAGGGGCGAATAACTTGTCATCCGGTGAGAAGCAACGGCTTGCGATTGCCCGCGCCTTGCTCGGCGATCCCGATGTGCTTATCCTGGACGAAGCGACAAGCCATCTGGATGTGCAGCTGGAGGAAGCGGTATTGACGTATATACAGACGAATTGTACAGATAAAACGATCATCTATGTGGCACACCGGTTGCATACGATTGTTGACAGTGATCGTATTATCGTTATGGATCATGGAACAGCATCAGAGATGGGTACACATGCACAGCTGCTTCAAGTCGGAGGACGCTATGCAGCGATGTGGGACAAGCAGCTGCCGCGCGAAGCGGTATTAACAGGACACGTGGCAGACAGCTGAAGAGGACGAAACGATAAAGGCGGTAATCGGTGTGATAGTCGAGGCTGCGAGAGTCGATTTAGGATGATGTTGATTCTCATACGCCTAGTCTATAAATCAACATATGTTCAAGAAGGAGGTGATATGATGAAGATGAAGCTGGATGAGCTGCAGATGAAGACGTTATTGGAGAAATTCCAAGCGAATGCGACGCATGTCGAGCTGTCTGTTGATGAATTGACTGAGACAAGCGGCGGCAGCAAGTGGGATGCTACAACATTGGCAATTGGCGAAGAAGATGTAGCCACGACGCTTGCTATCGGGGAAGAAGGCGATCCTGTCTATACGACGATGGCAGTAGGCGAAGAGGATGGGGCAACTACTATGGCAATCGGCGAAGAATAAGCATCGGCACAGGTGGGACAGGCAGAAGCCTGTCCCATTCATGTCCTTATTGAAATGTGCTGTAATACGAATGCCGTTGCAGCCAACAACAATGTACAGCGTATGTATGGGAGGGAATTCCATGACGATTATACTGATGAATCCAGTGAATGACATTCACTGCCAGTTCATGCTGGCTCAGCTTCACCAGCGGGGTATTCCTTACATGGAACTCGGCTCGCCACTGGATCATGACTACGGCATGCACAACGGTCAGCTGCTCTATGACGGCAAACCGCTGCCGCAAGTTCAGGCCGTCTATTTCCGCGGAGTGCTGTCGCATAACCCCGATCCGCTAGATCAAGAGGATGCAAGGAAGCGATTGACTGATAACATGCAATTTGCCGCAAGAGTCGAGGTTGTGCAAAGCTGGCTGCACATCATGGCTGAATCTGGCGTGACTATCCTGAACCAGCCTGGCAATCGATCCAAGGTTGTGCAGCTGCATACGCTTCAGCAAGCGGGTATTCCGATTCCAGCCACGTGTATAACCTCGTCACCTGAAGTTGCTAGGCAGTTTATCCAGCAGGTTGGCAAGGCTGTTATCAAGCCGGTTCGCGGAGGAAGCTATTGCCGCAAGGCAGACGCTGCACTGCTGAGTGAGCTGGATCGGATTACGGCAGAACCAGTCATTGTGCAGGAGGAAATACCGGGAGAGGATGTGCGTGTCAATCTATTAGATGGAAAGGTCATCTCGGCACATATTATTCATACTGCGGAGGGGACGCTCGATTACCGAACCGATCCTAATTATCACGCTGGGAAGTCTGAATATGAATTAATTACACTGCCTGAGGAAGCGGCGGCAATATGCAGGCAAGCAGCGTATTGTCTTGGATTGCGCTTCACCGGCATAGATCTTCGGCGATATGGCGACAGCTATGTGCTGCTGGAATGCAACAGCATGCCGGCATACATGGACGTTGAGCTTAAGACACAAGTACCGATAACCGCAGCTTTGATCGAAGCGTTGTTGAAGGCAAAGCCGGCGGCATTATCCCGATCGTCTGGCCCCGCATTCGATACAACGGCCAAACCTGCTGCGCGAAGAGGGGATACATTATTTGCTTACGATGATGTCGTACGAGCGTGGCAGCAACAGTCGGCAAGGCGGCAGAAGCGACAGCTGCTGCCGTTGAATGACGAACAAATTGCGCAGTGGCAGGAACAGACAGGCAAGCGATTCGCATTTATGGAAGTGGAGATGAATCGGGGCAACGCTCAGGTCATTCGTGTATTTTAATGACACTCAAATATATTCATCTCATTTGTTTAATTTTCTAAGAATGTCACTAAATTTTTAAAGCGCTTTCATAATGCAATGCCTTTATAATGAAGATAGGCTTGCAGCTTCTTCAGAACGTGATCCAGCAATTTAGCAAGGGAGGGGCTGGTGATCGGACTTGAGGAGTGAACAGCAGGCTTCATCATAGGCGCAAAGGGGATGATCAAAGTTTAATCCATTGCCAAGACACGAACAACTCGTACTAGGCTGAAGAAGAATATGAAGGAGGGAATATTCATGTTAAGGTCAAAACTGGTTAAGGTTTTAGCTACAGCTTCGTTGGTCGGAACGTTGTTCACCGGGGCGGTATCGCCGAGCGCAGATGCGGCTCTGGCAGACGGAGAAAGCAAGTTTCTGGGGAATGTGATCGGGGCAAGCGGCATCCCGTCACACTTCGCAACGTACTGGAACCAGGTGACACCGGAAAATGCGACAAAATGGGGCTCTGTCGAATCATCGCGTGACAATTACAATTGGAGCGGCGCAGACCAAGCCTACAATTATGCGAATACACAAGGCTTCCCATTCCGCTTCCATACGCTCGTATGGGGCAGTCAGGAGCCGGGCTGGGTATCTGGATTGTCAGCCGCGGAGCAAAGAGCCGAAGTGGAGGAGTGGATTGAGGATGCAGGACAACGGTTTGGCGGCTCAGACTATATTGACGTAGTGAATGAACCGCTGCATGCGCCTCCAAGCTATAAGAATGCGATTGGCGGTGACGGAGCGACAGGCTGGGATTGGGTCATCTGGTCCTTCGAGCAAGCGCGTCAAGCATTCCCTAATTCTGAGCTGCATATTAATGACTATGGCATCATCGGCGATCCGAATGCGACGGATCAGTATGTGCAAATTATCAACTTGTTGAAGGACAGAGGGCTAATTGACGGCATCGGTATTCAAGCCCATCACTTCAATATGGACAATGTAACGATCAGCACGATGAATCAGGTGCTGAGCAAGCTAACGGCGACAGGCTTGCCGATCTACGTAACGGAGCTAGACATGACGGGTGATGACAATACACAATTGCAGCGTTACCAACAGAAATTCCCAGTTCTCTGGGAACATCCGAATGTTGCAGGTGTGACCCTGTGGGGGTATATTGTCGGCCAAACATGGAGAGACGGTACAGGCCTAATCACAAGCTCAGGTCAAGAACGCCCTGCTCTACAGTGGTTGAAGCAATATTTCGAGAACAGTGGCGGTCCGGTAGTTCCTTCCACCCCGACTGGATTGTCGGCGAATGCTGGGGACGGTCAAGTATCATTGAACTGGAATGCTTCCAGCGGTTCGGTTGATCAATATACCGTCAAGCGGTCGGTATCTAACGGCGGACCTTATGCGAATATTGGGACTACAAGCAGCACTAGTTATACGGATAACAGCGTGTCCAACGGCACGACTTACTACTATGTCGTAAGTGCCTCCAATAGTACGGGTTCCAGCAACAACTCCTCACAGGTTAGTGCGACACCTACTAGCGGCGGCGGAGGCCCGACTGGTGATCTCGTCTTGCAATATCGCGCAGCAGACACGAATATTTCCGACAATCAGATCAAGCCGCATTTCAACATCAAGAACGAAGGAAATAGCGCGGTTGACTTGAGCTCGCTCAAGATCCGTTATTACTTCACGAAGGACAGCAGCCAGAATATGAATGCCTGGATTGATTGGGCGCAGGTTGGCGGAAGCAATATTCAGACGACGTTCTCAAGTGCGTCTGGAACGAACACGGATACGTATGTAGAGCTCAGCTTCTCAGCTGGCGCAGGTTCTATTCAGTCTAATGGTCAGTCTGGCGATATTCAGCTGCGCATGTCCAAGACAGATTGGTCCAACTTCAACGAATCGAACGACTATTCCTTCGATTCGACCAAAACATCTTATACTGATTGGGATCGCGTAACCTTGTACCAGAACGGTACGCTCGTATGGGGAACGGCTCCTTAAAGACGGAGTGTTGCGTCGAATAGTCGGCTGCTGCGGCAGCCGGCTTTTTTATATACTTCAAGGCTTTATGTGTTACAATTTGTCCATAAACCCATCCATGATGGAGGCAGCATGTCAAACTACCTATATACGTATGCACGCCATGAGGATGAACAGGAATTTTGCAGCATGGAGCTGCGAGCATTGTTTCAATCGGATTACATACAATCACATAATCGACAAGCGTTCGTATCCAATCGGGAGATAGCATCTAATCGCAGTCCGTTCGTCAAGGAGCGTCTCGAAGTTGTTCTCACAGGAAGTGACCCGGACGAGCTTGCGTTGAGAGTAGCTGATGCACGTATGCAAGCAGCTAGATTCAAGGTGCAGTACATGAAGACCGGTCAAGACATACCCTATGCTCAGCGGCGGGAGGCAGAGCGCATTGTCGGAGGGCACATTCGCGGCCAAGCGGAGATGCGGAAGCCAGACATAGTATTCGGTCTAGCGCGATTGGACAACCGCTGGCTATTCGGGTTGCATAGTGCAGGGGAAGCAGTGTGGATTCGCCATTCTCGCAAGCCGCAGCAATATTCAACGGCGCTAAGCGCCCGTGTCGCCCGTGCACTCGTTAATATAGCGGCTCCGGTTCCAACCACAGAGAGCTGCAAGTTAGTGGATCCATGCTGCGGCATCGGTACGGTATTGCTAGAAGCTTGCTCGCTTGGAATAGATGTGCGGGGATTCGATCGTAATTGGCAAGCTGTGCGAGGGGCGCGGCGCAACCTAGCGCATTTCGGTTATCCGGATGTGGTAGCAGTAGCGGATATCAGTGAGCTGAGCGGGGAATATAATGCAGCTATTATAGATCTGCCTTACAACGTGCTGACGAAGCAGTCCGGAGCAGAGTTAAGGAAGATGCTGCTGGCAGCTCGAAGGCTGGCAAGTCGGGCTGTCATCGTGTCTATCGGAAGCATAGAGCAAGCATTGATAGAAACGGGCTGGCATACAATGGATCGTAGTGTGCTCCGCAAATCGTCATTCGAGAGGCAAGTGCGTCTTTGCGTACACGATAAGGACATACAAGCTGGCGTGGTCAGATCATGAGTGCTCAGATTATAATAGACAGCTGGAATCAGGTGTTAGATGTGCAGGGCAGCAACAGGTATGAAGCGGCAACAGCAATTGCTTATGGCACGATAGTGATCGCAATGATTGCAGCACTACTATCTATTGTGCTCTCTACGATTCGCAACGGTATATCCCCCATGCCGTCCTCCCCTGCAGCTCGTCATACGGTTGCACGCGAAATAGAACGCCTTGTACATGCAGGTGTGTTGTCCGAACACGATACTATCATCGAAGCGGGTTCCGGCTGGGGTCATCTGGCCTTCCATCTGGCGCGGAGATTTCCGCAGCTGTCCATTGTCGGTATGGAGAATTCCCCGCTTCCGCTTATTACTTCCCGATTATGGCGTATGCAGACTATATATGCCAACGTCCGGCTGTCACACAGCGATCTATTCCGAGCCGATTATTCCGAAGCGAAGCTGATCATCTGTTACTTGTACCCCGGCGCGATGCAATGCTTGCAACGAGCAGTAATGGAAGGATTGAAGTTGAAAGCATCGAATGAATGTTGGCTGATTAGTGTAGGCTTCGCTATTCCGAACATGACGCCAGTACGCACTTCGATTAGTCGAGATATGTATCGCACACCGGTCTACCTCTATCTTCTATCGATCTGAGGAAAGTGTGTTCATACTGTCCGTATTGTGTTCATTCAGTCATGAATGAGATAGGCTTAAAGGTGAAATTGAAATATAATTGAAGAAAAAAGGAAACAGGAGATGGCCTGTTATGAACAAATGGATCGACCGCCTTCCCCTTACGCGCACACGCCGCAGCATATGGGGAACTTGCTTAGTGCTGGCAATTGCCTTGTCCGGCTGTGGCGTACAAGCCCCGGTCTCTTCGCACGCGGATGATACGTATTGGGAGCTTGCCGATCCTAACGATTTCGGATGGGGAGAAGCGGAACACACCCTGATTGAAGAAGCAATTGCACAATACCGAGAGAAAATCAACAGCGTGATCCTCATACGCAATGGCAAGCTCATCTACGAACAATATTTTCATCATACAGAGCCTGACGCTGCTTATCCGGTATATTCCGTTTCCAAGAGTATTTTATCTGCTTTGACTGGGATCGCGATTCGGGAAGGCTACTTGTCGGGAACGGATGAGCGGATTGCGGATCTGATGCCTGAACGGTTCACAGATCGTGACTCGTCTAGCCTGAGTCAACTAACAGTGGAGCACTTGTTGACGATGAGCGGCGGCTTGCGCTCGGTTGACCCGATCATCAATAGCTGGTACAGAAGCAACAGCTGGATCAACTTCGTGCTGGATCAACCCGCATTGGCAGACGCTGGCCTGCGATTCGATTACAACACTGGGTTGACGCATCTGCTGTCCGCAGTTTTGACTGAAGCGTCTGGAATGTCAACGAAGGAGCTGGCAGACAAGTATCTATTCGGTCCAATGGCTATTACGAACTATGAATGGGAGAAGGATCCCGAAGGCTATTATATTGGGGGGACGAAGCTGTCTATGACCGCTCGCGATATGGCGAAGTTCGGCTACTTATATTTACATCATGGCAACTGGGAAGGCGAGCAGCTTATTCCGAAGGAGTGGATTGAACAGTCGCTTGCATCTAGTCATACTGCGTCTGATTACGGCTACTTGTTCTGGTTGGAGGAGCTGACAGTTAGCTCAGGCCAGATGCTGCAAACCTTCGAAGCGAACGGCTATGGTGGCCAGCATGTCCGTATCGTTCCGGCACTGGATGCAGTCATAGTAGTTACATCGAATCCGAATATTTCGCCAGCTAATGCAGATGATCTGATTGATGAATATATGGTGCCAGCATTGGCGAATCAATTGCCTGAAGTGCTAGAGCCTGTGCATAGATTGGCTAGCTTGCCGCAGTAGTATAAGGCATGGACTTATCAGCATGCGCCATCGACATTCATGCATGAGCGTAAGTGACTGAACAAGCTTGCTTCTTCGTTGATTCGAAGAGGCAGGCTTGTTATGCTTATAGGGAAGATGATGGGAATAGATCCAACTAGCGTGTAGAAGAAGAGGAGGAGAGCGATGGGGAAGAAGAAGAAACAACGTCATGGCATGCATACAGCATCCGGCACTGCATCCGGCAGATCGCAGCAGTTATCCTCAGATGTACAGGCAACCTTGAAGGATCGCTTGTCTGGAGAAGTGTTAGACAAGTTGAAGATGCAAGCGAAGGAATGGAAGAAGGATGAGGCCGATCGCAAGGAACAGGAAAGACTGCGCAAGGAAGAAGAACGACGTGCAGAACAGCAACGGCTGGAGAATGATTTCACCTACCTGCTGAACAACAGCAGCGCAGATTGGCGCAAGTTCAAATAATACACTTGTTAACCTAGTGATACTAGCGCATTATGAAATGGACGAAACTATTAGCACATTAAGACTGTACCATTTCGAATAGGGCGAGTTAAGTGAGTGTTACTTAGTGAAGAGAAGTTAAGTTCTTTTGGTTCACAGGCAACAGCGGTATAATGGTAAAGCATAGAAAAAGTTGGGAGGAACACATCACGATGAGTATTATGCCACTTGAACAAAGAGGAATATCTACTAGTCGTCTCGTCATGGGCAATATGCCGTTCGGCGGCGCTTGGAACCGCGATCCTGTTACGAAGGAGCAGGTGTTGGAAGCGGAGAAGGCGGTTGACGCTGCACTATCGATCGGAATTTCGATGTATGATCATGCAGATATCTATACACGCGGGAAGGCAGAGCAAATTTTCGGTCAAATTCTGAAGGCAAGACCGAGTCTGCGTGAACAGATCGTGCTGCAATCGAAGGTGGGCATCGTGCTCAGCGAAGGCAAAGTGCCTGGTCACTTCAACTTCTCCAAAGACCACATCTTGAACAATGTCGACGGCACATTGGAACGCCTCGGTATTGACTATTTGGATGTGCTGCTGCTGCATCGTCCAGATCCATTAATGGAGCCGGAGGAAGTTGCAGAGGCTCTTGCACAACTTAAGGCAGCGGGCAAGGTGCGCTATTTCGGTGTATCCAATATGAACGTAGCTCAAATTGAATTTTTGCAGCAAGCGATTCCGGATCAACTCTGTGTCAATCAGCTGGAAATGGGACTTGGTCGTGTTGATTTCGTTAATCAAGATATATTCGTCAACCAGACGAAGGGTGTTCAGACGCACTTCTCGCCAGGACTGATGGAATATTCCAGAATGAAGAAGATTCAACTGCAGGCTTGGGCTCCGCTTGCGCAAGGAAGATTCTCCGGCAGAGCGGTGGACAATGAACCGGAGCATATTCAACAGACAGCCTCGCTAGTGAAGCAGATGGCCGCAGAGAAGGAAACGACGGCTGAGGCGATCGCGCTTGGCTGGCTGATGATGCATCCGGCGAAGATTCAGCCGGTTATCGGCTCTACGAAGGCGGAGCGGATTGTTGCTTGCAAGGATGCGGAGCGGCAGTCTGAGCTGATGACACGTGAAGAATGGTACACGCTCTACATGAGTGCTCGCGGCGACAAGCTGCCGGAATAAGACGAAGGAATAGAGAAGGAGCTGTCCCATTCGGTATACCGACGGTCGGCTTCTTCTTCATCCCATTCTTCCATTGACGGGCTCTCCATTCGCTGATATAATAGGAACAAATATTCGTATTGGCGGTGGTTGAATGTCTGAACACAAACTCAACCAGATCGAGCAGATGTTAAGTGATTTGATTCAGAGTGTAGGGCCCTTGAAGGTGTATTTTGAAGAAGAGAAGGAAGAGAATCAACGCAGATTCGAACAGTTCGACAAGCGCTTCGATGATGTGATGGCTGAGCTGCGTGCCAATAAGACGGAACATAATTATATGGCTACCCGTTTGTTTCGAGCCGAGATGGAATTGGACAGCTTGAAGGAACAATTGTCTAAGCAGTCCTAGCAGAATCTAAGGGATTAGATTCCATTCACTGTACGTAAGCGTCTGCCTAACCATATATGGGAAACTAGAAGCTGTCCGGATGCGATGTGATAGGGATAGCTTCTTTCTTATTGCTTCAACGAACGTCTGAACTAACATGCTGCTAACAATCACGTATTAATGTTAGGGAATAAACTAACATATAACAACAATCGACGAATTGTTATGACAGACAAGGGGAAGCATGCTATAATAGGTTCAATGTGAGTAAAATGGGTTGGTGGCTACTACTATGGCGAAAAAAGTAACAATGCAGCAAATCGCGGATCATCTAGGCGTGTCCAAATTTGTCGTATCTAAGGCGTTGTCCGGCAAAGGCGGGGTAAGTGAATCAACCAAGGAGCGGGTTATACAAGCCGCTTCTCAACTAGGTTACTTCGCACAGAAGAACGCATATATGAAAAATGTACGCAGGGATATTCCAACTTCAGTAACAGGAGGAAGCAAGCAATCCGTGCTTGTACTCATGCCGAATATTCGTTTCCAAACACGAGATTCCCTGTACTGGGGCAAAATATTGGACGGCATCTCAGCGAAATTGGAAGAAGTCGGACTAGGTATGGTCATTATCTCTGAACAGAGCATCGACCATTTCCTGCATATCTTGAACCCGAACGGCATCTTAGGTTTAGTTGGTGTCGGAGAGATATCCACTTCACTGTTGCTGGAAGTTCATCGTATCGGATTGCCCATGACACTGGTTGATCATGAGGACCCGCTGATTCCTTCTGATACAATCTTCGTCAATAACTATGATTGTATGAGCCGGTTGACGAAGCACCTCATCGGAATCGGTCACAAGCGAATGAATTTCATTG
Organism: uncultured Paenibacillaceae bacterium; assembly: GCA_913056365.1. GTDB lineage: Bacteria > Bacillota > Bacilli > Paenibacillales > K13 > Xylanibacillus. The sequence goes on from CAJXLT010000001.1 coordinate 401,356, forward strand.
GGAACGCGCGTTATTCGCGCAGCTTCCATGACCGTTGGATTGCATTTCGCAGCGTCATGGAAGAGAATCAGCTGGAGACCGATATGAAGGAAGAGTGGTTGATTCAACTGGAGGGAATACAAGACTTCCAAGACCAGATCAAACAGTGGGCCATACGCAAGCAGCGGGCTGGAAGCATGCCGACAGCTGTATTGTGTGCGAATGATATGATTGCAATTGATGCGATGCATGCATTCAGAGAGCTTGGCTTGTCGGTTCCGCATGATATTTCCGTTACGGGGTTCGATAATGTTGAGGATGCTTATGCTATGCAGCCTGCTCTGACGACAGTGAATGTCCCGAAGGAAGCAATGGGGCGCAAAGCAGTCGAACAGCTGTTGCTTCGCATTGACAGGAAGCAGGAGCCGCTAGAGAAGATTCTAATCTTGGGCGAAGTCGTGTATCGCGAATCCATTACTCGACTTGTACAGAAGCAGCATAGTTAATCGTGCAACGGTGTATGCTGTTCGATTAAAGCAAAGGTCGCGCGTGATAACCGGATGACTGGTTATGCACGTGCGACCTTTTGTTTGTGTCACAGCGCCTACTGCTTAATGAAATGTGGAAATAATATGAAACGATTCTGTTCCATCCATACATCGAGTGCCTACAGATTCCATGTACGTATGGTACAATACGGATGAAAGACTTACATAATCGAATGGACGTAATGAGGGAGGGACCATCTATGTCATCATTAACAGGCAAGCGAGCGCTCGTATGCGCGGCTAGCCAAGGGTTGGGCAAAGCAATTGCTGAGAAGCTGGCGGCTGGCGGGGCCCGTGTAGCTATATGCAGTCGAACGTTGGAGCGAGTACAGGCTGCAGCAGAACAGATCGAGCAGGCGACGGGACATCGTCCGCATGCATGGGAGGCTGATTTGTCTCATCCGGCGGATATAGAGCGGCTTGTGCAGCAGACGACTGAAGCACTTGGCGGGATCGACATTCTCGTGACGAATGCGGGCGGACCGCCAGCTGGAATGTTTGAGGATTTCGATGACGATGCTTGGCAGCAGGCACATGAACAAAACTTCCTCAGCGTAGTTCGGCTCATTCGGTACGTTCTTCCTGGAATGAAGGCACAACAGGCAGGCTCCATCGTGAATATTATTTCGATGTCGGTCAAGCAGCCGATCTCTGGCTTGATCTTATCTAATGCTTATCGTTCCGCTGTTGTTGGTATGGCGAAGACGCTGTCCGAAGAGATGGGACCGCATGGCATTCGAGTGAATAATGTGGCGCCAGGACGGATATATACCGAACGGATTCAGCACTTGGACAAGACGAAGGCTGCCAGCTCAGGCATGAGCGCTCAAGCAGTGGCTGAAGCTGCTGAAGGCGTGATCCCGCTTGGGCGATCCGGCAAGCCTGAAGAGTTCGCTAATGCGGTTGCTTTTCTCAGCTCGGATGAAGCATCCTATTTAACAGGTGTCACCATGCAGGTGGATGGCGGTATGGTGAAGTCGCTGCTCTAATTGTCTAATGAAATATTAGGAGGGATGAACATGCTGGAACAGTTAATGGTTGCTGCCAAGGAAGGCGATACAGAAACGATGCGTACTCTTCTGCAAGAGCGACCGGAATTGTTGCATGAAACGATGGAAAATGGAGAAAGTCCGCTAACAGTTGCCATGTATTACGGAAGGCAAAACAGCGTGGAGTTTCTGCTACAGATGGGCGTAACGGTAACAATTCACGAAGCTGCAATGCTAGGGGATACTGACAGTATCGCTTACTTGCTCGATCAGGAGATCAGCTTGCTCCATGCATACAGCTTTGATGGCTGGACGCCGCTACACTTATGTTGTTTTTTCGGAGGGTATGAAGCAGCAGACCTGTTGATTCAGCGTGGTGCTGATGTGAACATACGTTCCAAGAATGATTTGTTAAATTACCCGATACACGCAGCAGCTGCGGGTAAGCGTACGCTACTCGTCAAGCTGTTGCTAGAGCATGGGGCAGATCCGAATGCGCAGCAGCATGGTGGTTGGACAGCGTTGCATCAGGCCGCCAATCAGTTCGATGTAGGCATGATTGAGCTGTTGCTGGCTTATAAGGCTGACCCGACTGTCCAGGAGAAGAGCGGATTAACGCCAAGAAACATTGCCGAAGAGAAAGATTACACGGACATCATTGCGGCGTTGGACAAGGCTAGCCAGTAATTGTTGAAGATGGACGCATAGATCGAAGTCAATCGGCACATACTACTTTTGCAGCGGTGATCGAAGAGAGGTGTGGTTCCGTTGAACGTATCCACGCATCACCCGGTGCTTCCACAAGGACCGCAAAACGATGTGAAGGAGTGCCTAGTCACTTAAGCGCAATACGGTTAGTATTGTACGAAAGGGCAACAGGTTACAAGCTTGAATCGTTTTTTGCACAGTGTAGGTTGCCACAAAATACGCTCACCGCTGCATAGAAAGTCCGATTTGCGGACTTTCGCGAAAGCTGTCCTTATCCGTCATCATGACGGTAGGGACGGCTTTTTGTATGATGGTGGGCGATCGAATGCACAGATGGAAGCATCATGAGTTATGTGTCAAGCCGCAATAAATAGCTTACCTAGTGGAATAGTTGGTATAAGGGGACCTTATAGGATTTATATGAAATTGCAATAGTAGATTAGGTCCATGTATGTTTCAACAATGTGCAAAGTTCGTTATGATGGATAAGACATAAATAGAGGACGTGATCTAATGCTTAAGAATTTCAACAACAAGAAGCTGCTACTGCAAATATGGATCACCTTCTTGCGAATTGGTCCTGTGACCTTCGGCGGAGGTTATACGATAATTGCGTTGCTGGAACGGGAAACGGTAGAAAAGCGCAAATGGATGAAGTCTAGTGAGATTGCTGATATCGTGGCGGTTGCCGGTTCGGTTCCCGGTGCGTTGGCTATAAACACAGCAATTTTCGTAGGATACAGATTGGCGGGTGCTGCAGGCGCAATTACAGCTATGATTGGCGTGCTGCTTCCAACCTTCTGCATTATTGTAGGATTAAGTATCGGCTATATGTATGTTCAGGATTATCCCAAGGTAGAAGCTGCACTGGTAGCCATTCGAGCAACCGTTGCAGCTCTCATAACCTATGCTGCGATTCGAGTTGGCAAAACCGCGGTCGTAGATAAGACGTCAGCTCTCCTTGTACTCGTAACAGTGCTCGTGCTCCTGCTTCTTCCTATTCATCCGATATGGATCATCTTAGCGGGCGGGATCGGCGGAATAGCGATTGTATTCTTGCGCAACCGGATTGGATTGCACACCCGCTTGGATGAAGGCGGCGTACAGGAATACAAGTATGATGATTACTTTATTGGGGACGGAATTTGAGCCTTAGGAGGGTTAGACTTGGAGTTATGGGAGTTATTTAGTACTTTTTTTCTCATTGGGCTCGTTTCTTTCGGCGGCGGCTATGCGATGATTCCGCTCATCCAAGAAGAGGTTGTATCAGACCAGCATTGGTTGACTGTGCAGGAATTCGCAGACATGCTGGCAATTGCGGGTATGGCGCCAGGTCCTGTTGCGACGAACAGCGCGATCTATGTCGGATTTCGGGTAGACGGTGCAGTTGGGGCAATCTCTGCAGTGCTGGGAATGATCTTGCCGTCATTATGTTTCATTCTGCTCCTCGGTTCGTTGTTCTACAAATTTCAGAAGCATCGCACAGTGAAATCAGCCTTCTATGGATTGCGCGCCGTCATCACAGGTCTTGTTATATATGCGGCTATTGTGTTTGCGATCGGGAACGGCATGCTGGCCTCACTATCCTGGTACACAGCAAGCTTGTTGCTTATTTATTTAGGTTCCTTGGGAGCGTTGGCCTATTTGCGCTGGCATCCGATATACATCATAATAGCATCCGGGATATTGGGAGCAATGTTATATACGTAGAACAGGTATGCTTCAAGTATGTTTAGGTAAGGAGAGCGCGGCGTGACAATACACTGTACATAGATGCAGCAATTGCGTTAAACTGAAAACGATTGCAGAAGTAGTAACGATCGATAATCGGTATACGCTAATTAACTTTATATGCTCGGAAGTCGTCTATTCATTGGAATAGTTGCAATTCGGCTTTTTTTGGGGACTGTTTCGAAAATGGTTGCGTTTCCTCAGAAATTATGATATTTTGAAAACGATTTCAATATTACTATTTATGGATGCTTATGAAAAGTGAGGGTTTCTAAGTGCGAAATGTAACGATAAAAGAGGTTGCTCAGGCAGCCAGTGTATCGACGGCAACGATATCTCGGGTTTTGAATAAAAGCGGGTATGTGAGCGAGGATGTGCGGCAACGGGTGCTGGAAACGGTGCGGCAGTTGAATTATCGACCGAATGCAGTCGCTCGTAATTTGAAGAGGGATCGAACGCATTGTGTCGGGCTGATATTGCCGGATATGCGCAATCCGTATTTCATGAGATTGGCTCGCGAAATACAAGCGTTGCTTTCTGTGCGTAATTACCATATTCTGTATACTGACAGCGGGGCAGACGCCTCCAGAGAGCGCATTGCAATCAACTTTATGTTGGAAAATCGGATCGAGGCTCTAGTCATAGCAGGTGTGGGGGAGAATGCGGACAAGCTGCGCGAAGTACAAGAACGCGGCATTCCGCTCATTCTGATTGATCGGCGAGTCGAGGACGTACACACGGATATCATTATTGATGATAACAAAGGTGCTGCGGAAAGGGCTGTGAAGCTTCTCATTGATAAGGGGCATCGGAAAATCGGAATACTGTGCGGACCTGAGGGGATCAGCACTGCGGACGAACGGCGGGAAGGTGTGTTGAATGCGCTTGTGCGGGCAGGTCTGAACTATGCGGATATGTTCTGGTATTCCGGAGATTTCTCACGCTCCTCTGGTCGTGAAGCCGCTCGCCAGATGACACGGCTGCTGGAACCTCCCACGGCAGTGTTCTCCACGAACAATGAAATGACCTTCGGCCTATACTTAGGACTAAAGGAATTAGGACAACCGCTTGATTTCTGGGAGGTTGCTTCCTACGGTGAATTGGAGTTTGCGCCGTTGTTTGCTAACCGGCTTGCCTATGTGAAGCAGAATCCCGAAGCTATAGGCCGTACAGCAGCTGAACTAGTATTGGAACGCATAGGCGGCTCAGATCGTGAGGAGCAGTGTTCCGAACAAATTATGTTAACGCCGGACATTGTTTGCATGTAGCTAGTGGGATGTTTATGTGTCGTAGTCATCTTTGCAGCGAATGTGGTATGCTAAGATGAGCAAATTTGGATAATCAACAGGAGGCGTCTCAATCGTGAACAAATCATCTGCCTATCAAGGTGACTATCAAGGGTTGCACAGTATTTGGCTCACATATGGTCGTTATGAAGCTGCTGTATTACCGAACGTTGGCGCAAATTTGATCGCTTTTCGCGATACGGAGAATGGCTGCGCGTTTCTGCATGAGCCTTCTCCGAATGAATGGGATGAATTTCTAGAACGTCCTATTCTGCACGGCATGCCGGTGCTGTATCCTCCAAATCGTTACGAGGACGGGAAACTTGCGTGGGAAGGCAAGGAGTACGCGCTGCCCATTAATGAAGAAGAGACGAACAATCATCTGCATGGCTTTATCTATAACATCCCTTGGCAAGTAGAGAGTTACGCTGCCGACGAGCATTCCAGTTATGTTGTCTTGATGTTGCGTGTAGATGAACAGCATGAGGTGTATCGTTATTTGCCGTTCAGCTTCACGCTGCGTCTGCGTTATACATTAAGCGAGCTTGGGCTGCAGCAGCAAGTTTCGGTGCGCAATGAAGGCTCTACGCGCATGCCGTGGCTGCTTGCCTTCCATACTGCAATCAATGCACCGTTCGCGCCAGACAGCCAAGCTTCCGACTACCGCTTGAAAGTCACGGTCGGCGACCGCTATGAGATGAGCGAGCGCATGCTGCCGACAGGGAACATTCAGCCAATGTCTGAGGATGAGATTGCGATGAAGCAAGAGGGGATATACCCGTTCTATGGATCTATGGACAATCATTACACAGCGGAGACACAGGATGGGCGCAATCGGATGGAATTGACTGATACGCGGACGAATACAACACTTGTCTATGACGCAAGCAGTGCGTATAAGCATTGGATGATTTATAACAATGGTGGCAAGGAAGGCTTCTTCTGTCCCGAGCCGCAAACCAATCTAGTCAATGCGCCGAATATAGCAGGAATGTCGGCTGAGAGAAGCGGTCTGATCGGTCTGGAGCCAGGTGATATTTGGGAAGCTGCAAGCCGCTTGTATGTGAAGTAATCATTTGCATGATGATTCGGCTTTGTCTGTTACAAGACAGGCCGTTTTTTATTGCGATGAGGTGGAAGGCAATACTATTGGACAAGTGCAGAGAAGGAGTGATGGCGATTGATACCAGAAGTTCAGCAATATCTTGAGACCGAGCGTGAGCGATACGTAGAAGAACTTGCGGCATTTCTGCGAATTCCGAGTATTAGTGTCGGTACGGAGCATAGGGATGATATTCATCAAGCTGCTGAATGGTTGGCACATAAGCTTCGGAGCGCTGGTATGGAGCATGTTGAGATTATGGAGACAGCCGGTAATCCGATCGTATATGCGGATTGGTTGCACGCTCCGGATCAACCTACGGTGCTTGTATATGGCCATTATGACGTTCAACCGGCAGATGCCGCGGAAGGCTGGGATTCAGAACCGTTCGAGCCGATCGTGAAGAATGGCAAGATCTATGCAAGAGGAGCAACTGATGACAAAGGGCAGCTGTTGATTCACGTCAATGCAGTAGAGGCATTGCTTCGGACTGAAGGTAAGCTTCCGGTCAATGTTAAGGTGTGTATAGAAGGAGAAGAAGAGATTTCTAGCCCTAGTCTGCCGGGCTTTCTAGAACAGCATCGTGACCGATTGCAGACCGATGTGATCGTCATCTCGGACGGCCCGATGATCGCGCCTCATACGCCGTCAATCTGTACATCCCTGCGCGGACTGGCGGGTATGGAAGTGCGGGTGATGGGACCAGCGCAAGAATTGCATTCCGGCCTGTACGGAGGCGGTGTGCAAAATCCGATTCATGCGCTGACAGAGCTGCTGACCAGCTTGCATACGAGAGAAGGGAAGGTAGCTGTCGCCGGCTTCTACGAAGGAGTGATCGCGCTGACGCCGGAAGAACGTCAGCAGCTGCGTCTGCTGCCGCAAGATGACGAGCAAATTCGCAAGGATCTTCGAGTTCCAGAGCTGTACGGAGAGGAAGACTACTCGTTCATAGAGCGGACAACCGCGCGTCCGACATTGGAAGTAGTGAGTGTGACAGGCGGATTCCAGGGAAGCGGATTGAAGCCGGCAATCCCAACTTCAGCATCGGCGAAGATTGCCTGTCGGCTAGTCGGTGAGCAGGACCCAGATGCAGTGATGGATGCGATTGAACAGCATCTGCAGCAACGATGTCCGCGAGGAAGTACTGTCGAGTTGATTCGTTCGCATGGCGGGCGACCATACCAAATTTCGGCGAAGCATCCGTATCTACAGGCCGCAGCAGATGCTTACGGCACCGCGTACGGCAAGAAACCTGTATATTCGCGGAGCGGGGGCTCTATTCCGATAGTTGAAGTATTCCATACGGTACTAGGCGCACCGATCGTGATGATGGAATTTGGGCTGCCTAGTGAGAATCTGCACGGACCGAACGAGCATTTTCATCTGGATAATTTGGAGAAGGGGATGCTGACATCTTGTCTGTACTTGCATCGGCTGGCCGAAGGATAGAGCTAGTGAATCAATGGCAAGTATTCATATTGGGTTAGAAGAAAAAAAGGTTGGGCAGAAGGAATACATTCTGCCCAACCTTTGTCGTTTCATTAGGGGGTGCGACACTAGAAATTAGTCGATTTTCATAACGCCGCCCGTGCTTGCTGATGTGACGAGTTTGGAATAACGGGCAAGATAGCCGGTTTTCACCTTAGGCTCGAATCCTTTCCATTCTGCTTCACGACGCTTGGCCATCTCTTCGTCGCTAATTTCCAGCGTAATCGTACGTTCCTCCAAGTTCAAATCGATGATGTCGCCGTCATGCACGAAAGCAATCGGACCGCCTTCTGCCGCTTCCGGTGATATGTGACCGATGCTGATGCCGCGAGATGCGCCGGAGAAGCGACCATCTGTAATCAAGCCGACCTTGGCGCCGAGCCCCATGCCCATAATTTGTGAAGTAGGGGCAAGCATTTCCGGCATTCCTGGACCGCCCTTTGGTCCCTCATAGCGAATGACGACAACGTGTCCTTCCTTAACCTTGCCATTGGCAATACCATGAAGCGCATCCTCTTGAGACTCGAAGCAGATCGCAGGGCCGCGGTGACGTCCGCCAACGGAAGGATCGACTGCGCCGACTTTGACAATCGCGCCGTTCGGTGCCAAGTTGCCGAACAATACTGCCAATCCGCCTTTTTTACTATGCGGGTTGTCCAGTGTATGAATGACGTCCGTATCTTGAATCTCGCAGCCTTCTACATTCTCTCGCAATGTTTTGCCTGTCGCGGTAATGTTGTCACCATACAATGCACCTGGTTTTTTGAATAGTTCGTTCAGAACAGCGCTTACGCCGCCTGCATTATGCACATCTTCGATATGGTAGTCTGATGCCGGTGCGATCTTGGCGAGATGGGGCACACGCTCTGCAACTTCATTAATGCGCTCGATCGGGTATTCGATACCTGCTTCGTGTGCAAGTGCCAGCGTATGAAGCACAGTATTAGTGGAACCGCCCATCGCCATATCAAGCGCAAATGCATTATCGATCGCTTCGATCGTCACGATGTCGCGAGGCTTAATGTCTCGCTCGATCAGCTCCATGAGCTGAGTTGCCGATTTCTTCACGAATTCGCGGCGTTCTGGGCTGACAGCGAGAATCGTTCCGTTGCCCGGCAGCGCTAGGCCAAGTCCTTCTGCAAGACAGTTCATCGAATTAGCGGTGAACATGCCGGAGCAGGACCCGCAAGTTGGGCAGCCGAATTGTTCAAGCTCGGTCAAGCTCTGCTCGTCGATCTTGCCTGATTGGAATGCGCCGACCCCTTCGAATACAGAAGACAGTGAGATCGCCTTGCCGTCGCTCGTGCGTCCGGCCTTCATCGGACCGCCGCTGACGAATACAGTAGGGATGTCTACACGCAGAGCGCCCATCATCATGCCAGGTGTGATCTTGTCACAGTTCGGAATACATACCATGCCGTCGAACCAATGGGCGGACACTACTGTTTCCAGTGAGTCTGCAATAATTTCGCGGCTTGGCAGCGAGTACCGCATGCCGATATGTCCCATCGCAATGCCGTCATCAACACCGATCGTGTTGAACTCGAATGGCACGCCGCCAGCTTCGCGAATCGCTTCCTTGACGATTTTGCCGAATTCCTGCAAATGCACGTGCCCAGGCACGATATCGATATAAGAGTTACACACTGCAATGAACGGCTTGTCGAAATCTTCTTCCTGCACGCCGGCTGCACGCAGCAGACTGCGGTGAGGCGCGCGGTCGAAGCCTTTTTTGATCATATCTGATCGTCTTTTTTGGTTAGACATGTTGCTATACCTCCTCAGTTCATTACGGTTGGGCTGCCTGTGCAGAACCAGACCGGTTACTTGCTTAGTAAGCAAAAAAGAATAATATCCTCCATTGTACAACAAATCCGCGTGAAATGGGAGTCCCGTACGAATGGAACTATTGGTATGAGTGCTAGATAATCTTCACCATGAGTGGTGACACCTTGCCTTATGTCGGTTCCTCCGAACCTGATTGGGGTGCATGCGTGCTCTGCAGAAATTGCTCAATGGCGAGTGAGGCTGCGCCTAATGCAGCAGATCGAAGACCCAAAGTAGCGAACACAATATCGGTATGACGCAGATGGGAACGGAGCCCGCTCTGTCGGGCTGTTTCAGCCAGCGGATCGGCGATCCATGTCTTAGCCAGCACCAGCCTGTTGCCGATCACAACAGCCTGCGGGTTGAAGCTGTTCATGATGCCTGCAATGCCGATGCCAAGCTTGGCGCCGATATTGGCAAACAGCCGAATCGCCTCTGGCTGCTTGTCTGCTGCAAGCTTCGTTAACTGATCCAAGCCGGTATCGTCCGTCTCAGGTGCGGCAAGCAATCCGGCATTCCGTGCAGCATGAAGCAATGCATTCTCAGATGCGTACATTTCCCAGCAGCCTGCATTGCCGCAACGGCATGGAAGCCCGTCCATCTCGATCGTCATATGGCCTACCTCACCCGACAATCCGCTGCTTCCTCGGAACAAGGCATCATTCAAGATAATGCCTGCGCCAATGCCGATTCCGGCACTAACATAGATGAAGTGCTCGTACGCTTGACCTGCGCCGAATCGTTTCTCACCGAGCGCGCCGACATTAGCTTCATTGTCGATCCATACCGACAAGGGGACGGTTGCCTGAAGCTCTGCTTGCAGATCAATATTCCGCCAGCCTAAGTTTGGAGCAGATATGACGCTGCCGCCGTCGACCATGCCAGGCACGCCGATGCCGATGCCGATTACGCCGTGCGGGCAGTCGGGCACTTGCTGTTGAAGCTCTGCAACTGACTCGCGAATGATACGAAGAATAACGTGTAAGGACGTATCCGTTAACGGGCGCAGAATCTCTGCCTCCGCGTTGCCCTCGAGATCCGTTAAGATGGCGCGCAAATAATTAACGCCAAGATCGATCCCAATGGCGAAGCCTGTTCTAGCATGAAACAGCAGCATGACAGGCTTGCGACCGCCGCTTGATACACCGGTGCCTGTCTCCACGATGAGCTGACCGTCAATGAGCTCACTGACTAGGTTGGATACCGTGCCTTTGTTCAAGCCGGTCTTCGCAGAGATGGCAGCACGAGAGATCGGACCGTCGGTGCGTATTGTGTCCAGAATAATCGATTTATTCATGCGCTTGACCAATTGAAGGTCTCCGGTAACTTTCATGTTCACTTCCGTCCGTTTCTATACAAGATCTCTTACAGCGTAACAACGCTAAATGCAAGCTATTAAGTAGTGTAGCACGGGTATAAAAAAAAACCTACAAAAACTTTGTTTATCCAATAGACAAACTTCTTATGACTGTGATACGATGTAGAAGAAATGATTACTTGGGGAGGTCATCTGAAGATGAGTTATTTTCCGTCAGTAGGTAAAATCACATACGAAGGCAAGGATTCGAAGAACCCATACGCATTCAAGCACTACAATCCGAATGAAGTGGTAGCAGGCAAGACGATGGAGGAGCACATGCGCTTTGCTGTATCGTACTGGCATACCTTTACTGGTGCAGGCAACGACCCTTTTGGAAGCGGTACCGCCATTCGCTCTTGGGATAAGTTCAACGGCGTTGATCTTGCCAAAGCGCGCGTGGAGGCATCGTTCGAGTTTTTTGACAAGCTTGGTGCGAAGTACTTCTGCTTCCACGATCGTGATATAGCGCCGGAAGGCAGCACACTTCGCGAGACGAACAAGATTTTGGATGAGATTGTGGGCATGATTAAATCGAATATGGCCTCTAGCGGAATGAAGCTGCTGTGGAACACACAGAATATGTTCACGAATCCTCGCTTCGTACATGGTGCAGCTACTTCGAACAATGCTGATGTATACGCTTACGCGGCTGCTCAAGTGAAGAAAGGATTGGAAACAGGCAAGGAGCTCGGCGCAGAGAACTATGTGTTCTGGGGCGGTCGGGAAGGATACGAATATTTGCAAATTACGGATATGAAGCTGGAGCTTGACAATCTGGCTCGTCTGTATCATATGGCGATTGATTATGCGAAGGAAATCGGGTTTGATGCCCAATTCCTGATTGAGCCGAAGCCGAAGGAGCCGACGAAGCATCAGTATGACTTCGATGCGGCCACGACGATTTCATTCCTGCGCACGTATGGGCTTCAGGATCACTTTAAGCTGAACATTGAAGCGAACCATGCTACTCTTGCGGGACATACATTCGAGCATGAGCTGCGGGTTGCTCGCATTCAGGGAATGCTCGGTTCGATCGATGCCAACCAAGGCGATACGCTGCTTGGCTGGGATACAGACGAATTCCCAACGGACCTGTATTCTGTTACGCTGGCGATGTATGAAATTTTGCAAAATGGCGGTATCGGCAAGGGCGGCGTGAACTTCGACGCGAAGGTTCGCCGCGGTTCCTTCGAGCAGGATGACTTGTTCCTGGCGCACATTGCCGGTATGGACAGCTTCGCACGTGGGATGAAGGCAGCTGCTAAGCTCATCGAAGATCGCGTGTTCGAAGGTGCGATTGAGGAGCGATATGCTTCATTCCAATCCGGTATCGGCGCAGATGTCGTTGCTGGCAAGGCAGATCTGAAATCGCTGGAGCAATATGCGCTGGATCTTGAGGACATTCAAAATCGTTCCGGTCGTCAAGAACATCTGAAATCGATCATGAACGAGTACATCTTTTAAGTGCCCGAATAACGTTTCTTCAACTATATAGGGCAACGGATTAGGTCACAGGACCGGCCTGGCCGCTGGTCTTGTGGCTTTTTTTTCCTCATCGCATGGGGTACGGATTCTATTATGACAGTTCCATTACGTAATCAAGAAGGAGGAACAACGCATGTATGTTCTTGGTGTGGATTTGGGCACAAGCGCAGTGAAAGTATTGCTGGTGGACCGCTCTGGTGCGGTCAAGGCTGAAGCAACTCGTGCTTATCCGCTTATTCAGGAGAAGTCCGGGTACAGTGAGCAAGACCCGGCAGAGTGGGTCAGCGGCACGTCATCCGCAATTCGGGAAGCGCTTCAACAGACAGGAGCAAGCGGAAGCGATATCGATGGCATGAGCTTCTCAGGTCAGATGCATGGGCTTGTGCTGCTGGACGAAGCCAGTCGTCCATTGCGGAACGCGATTCTGTGGAACGATACACGTACTACGAAGCAGTGCAGGCAGATTGAGCAAGTATTGGGAGCTGATCTGCTAGGCATAGCGAAGAACCCGGCTTTGGAAGGATTCACGCTCCCGAAGCTGCTGTGGGTGAAGGAGCATGAACCGGAATTGTTCGCGAAGGCTAAGCAGTTCTTGCTGCCTAAGGACTATGTCCGTTATCAGATTTGCGGCGAGTACCATATGGATGTGTCAGATGCGGCAGGAACGCTCCTGTTTGACGTGAAGAATAAGCGGTGGAGCGAACGGATTGCAGATGCGTTCGATATTCCGCTGTCGATCTGTCCGCCCATTGCAGAAGCACACGCATGTGTCGGAGAAGTGCAGGCGGCTTTCGCCAAGGAATCCGGACTTGCGCCGGGAACGAAGGTGTTCGCAGGCGGGGCGGACAATGCGTGTGGTGCAATCGGCGCTGGTATCTTGAAGCCTGGTATGGCGATGTGCAGCATCGGGACATCAGGTGTTGTGCTCACCTACGCAGATACATGTGATCAGGATTTCGGCGGCAAGGTTCACTTGTTTAATCACGGCAAGGAGCAAGCGTACTATGCGATGGGTGTGACGCTCGCTGCTGGCTATAGTATGAGCTGGTTCAAGGACACATTCGCGCCTGATGTCAGCTATGATGAGTTGCTTGCAGGGGTGGAAGATATACCGCCAGGAGCAGGTGGTCTGCTGTTCACGCCTTACTTGGCAGGGGAACGGACTCCTCACGCGGATGCCGTCATTCGCGGCAGCTTGATCGGATTGGACGGTTCACATAAGCGCAGCCATATCGGTCGTGCCGTGATGGAAGGGATTACGTTTTCGCTGCATGAATCGGTTGAGATGTTCCGGGAAGCAGGGGTGGAGATGAACGAGATCGTCTCGATCGGAGGCGGTGCGACCAATCCGACCTGGCTGCAGATGCAAGCAGATATCTTCGGATTGCCTGTCGTCAGACTGACTAATGAGCAAGGTCCCGGCATGGGCGCAGCGATGCTAGCGGCATACGGCTGCGGCTGGTTCTCTAGCTTGGAGGCGTGCGGGGAGAAGTTCGTTCATAGAGCGGAGACGATTCAGCCGAATGCTGAACGTACGGAGCAGTATAAGAAGCTGTTCGCCATATACAAGCAAGTATATAGTCAGACGAAGAGCTTGAACGATCAGCTCGCATCGTTCCGTGTGTAAGCACCTCTGTTAGACGGGGTTCGCTGTGCTTGTGAACAGAAAAAGGTCAGCCGATTTTTTGGCTGACCTTTTTTATTCACAGTAATGGTTAGCGCTATTCCACAGTCGTATACGTATCCGGATCCACATCTTCGAGCAAGGTTGTCGGTGCGCCAATCGCTATGAGGAACAGATCATGCATGGCGCGCGTGCACGCGACATAGAACAGGTTGCGCTCTGCTTCGTCTCCGTACTCGGGAGCGGATGCATCATAGACGATGACGGCATCGAATTCCACACCTTTGGCCAAGTAGGCCGGAATAACTTGAATGCCGGGTTCGAATGCGATCGTTTCCTTACGGATCAGATGCACATTCTCAAGGCCGAGATTGCGTAGCTGCTCGGCAGTGTTCCGACTCGCATCGGCTGTCTTGCAGATGACAGCCAAGCTGGCGTGGCCGTATGCTTGCCATTCGTGCAGTTGAGCGGCTACTCGCTCGGCAGCTTCCTCTTGATTGCGGACTGTCGCTAGCCGGGGAGTAGTACCCGCACGTTGGAACGGCTCGATGTCATGACCGCCTACAATGCCGCGGGTGAACGCCACAATCGGACGAGTAGACCGATAGCTGCGTGTTAGCCGCAGTGTTGCTGTCTCATCGTTCGGATACAGACCATGCAGTGCTTGAAAGCCGGACAGTGCCAATGCGCTTGTGAATATGGCCTGGTTGAAGTCACCGAGTACTGTCATACGTGCGCGGGGGAACAACCGCTTCAAGAATTCATACTGGAACGGTGAGTAATCTTGCCCTTCATCCACGAACACATGACGCACATTCGTATTCGTATGAAACCCTTCCAGCAGTTCCTTCAGGTACAGGAACGGTGTCGCATCCTCATAAGACAGCGCTTTGCGTTGCAGCAGTTCTATGCTGAGCTCGCATGCTTCCTTCCAATGTTGAGGAAGCTCCGCATCTTGCGGCAAGCAAGACTTCAGCAGGCTCGTGTCTTCGAGCAATCGGCTGTACAATGCGCGAATGTTCAAGAAGCGGTATAACTTAATGCCTCGGCGCAACGGCTTCATCTTCTCCTTGACGACCCAGCCGGCAAGTACGTCCAGTTCCTGCTCATAGCCATCTAACCGTTTGGCAGTCTTACCAGACTTCCCAGAGACATCGTCGGCATGAGTACGACGTTGCGCTGCGTCTCGCTTGTTACGTCTTTCTAATCTGCGGCGGTGACGATATGCTCGTTCATATACATCTGGATCTAGATATTCTGCGGCATCCTTGGCCCAGTCCATATTGCGCTCTTCTTCTTCAATCTGTGCAAGGCGATCCAACAGCCATTCCGCTGTATCTGCCAGACGGTTGTGGAACTTGTGATCGGGGTTCGTAGTGTAGAATCGATCATGTATTTCCTTCGCACTGATGAGCAGCTTGCCGCGAAAGCGAATATCTCGGAATAAGAGTCCGCTATGCTGCAAGCTATGCTTATAAGCAGTAATCGCGTTCAAGAAGGCGCGGGAAGCTTTGAATCGAATGGCTTCCATACGTGCCTCATAGCCATGAGTACCGCGTGAGGTTAACACATACTCCATTTGTTCGAATGGGTCTTCAACATCGAATTGGCGGCCTAATCGATGCTCCAAATATTCTTGGAAGGTTGCTTGCTGCATATTCTCCTCTCCGAGTTCAGGCAATACGGTAGAGACATAACTGTTGAACAGTGGATTGGGGGAGAACAATACGATCTGATCAGCCTTGAGCCGTTCGCGATGTTTGTATAGCAAATAGGCGATGCGTTGTAACGCAGCGGATGTCTTACCGCTTCCGGCAGCCCCTTGCACAATGAGTAAGCGTGCACGGTCATTGCGGATGATCTGATTCTGTTCCTTCTGTATGGTAGCTACGATCGTCTTCATATTGGCGTCAGCACCTTGGCCCAATACTTGCTGCAGCAGCTCATCACCGATCGTCTCACCTGTATCGAAATAGGTATCAACATGTCCGTTCTGAATGATGAATTGCCGCTTGAGCGTCATCTCACCATCCTGGAATCCTTCAGGTGTCTCATAACGAGCTGGTCCCGGGACATGATCATAGTACAAGGAAGAGATAGGAGCGCGCCAATCATAGATAAGAAATTGTTCCCCGTTCTCATCAATCAACGAAGATGTGCCAAGATAGATCGATTCATTCGCTGTTGCGCCACTGTCACGAAAGTCGATTCTGCCGAAATATAATTTATCCCGCAGATTGTCCAGCTTGGACAGCTGTGCTGTCAAATGCTTGTGACTTCTCTCTCTTTCGGATAAAACTTCTGCTTGCTGCTTCATGCTCACGGCAGTTTCTATGACGTCATCTGGATTATCAATATTGACCGTCACATCTTCCCAGAAGTGTTTGCGAATATGCACAACCTGCTCCTTCAAACTGCCTGCTTCTTCAACCAGCTCATGGACTAGATTGCTGATCCGCTTGTGAACGTACTGTGCTCTTTGCTGCTCCTTCTGCAATTCCGTTTGCTCGTTCATGAATGCCGCACTCCCTTAATATATGTTCTTGACTGTGATCCAAGTGTTTGGTATAATATAATAGATGTACTGTAGAAATATGTGTCTGTTCCCAAAATTGCGAAGACCGTTCCTATTATAGCACGGTCTTTTTGTGTTTACAAATTCTCTTCGTTACATTCATTCGCCATCAACTTTCTGCTCCAATTTGCCATTCTCATTCGACTCTGCTTCGATTCGAACCTCTGTACGCTCGTTCATTAAGGGATGACTTCCCCTTCTTATCCCACACACTTCTTCCAATCGACATTGTTCAACATTAAAAGTGCTGATTCGTCATTTTCTACCCGTATCATAAATAAGGTAAAAACGGTATAATAGATACAGATTTTAGTAGCAAATCAAAGAAGAGGATGATGTAAGTGTTAGCTGAACCGTCTTACATTGCCGAATCGAAATGGAGATGCAAGCGAGCAGGAATGAATCCACAGGCAATTCCAGATCCGGCAAGTCGGCTGTCAGATGATGAAACGCAGATCCGTCTTGTTAGATATGGGAAAGTGTTAACGCAGATGCAAACGTTTTCAACTCGTTTGACGGGGACGTTGCAGGACGTACAGATGGTTGTGGCTTTAACGGACGAATGTGGCTATGTTTTGGACCTATATGGAGATTGTGCCGTCATGAAGGAGCTTGACCAACACGGGATTGGCGTGGGCGTTCCATTGACTGAGTGTGGGATGGGAACGAATGCGGTCAGTCTCACCTTGCAGCATCAGCAGCCGATTCAGCTTGTCGGTGCAGACCATTATCGGCAAGGGCTACATGCGATGGCTAGCTACGCTGCTCCGTTCTCTTATCTCGAGCCGAATGGATTGAAGGGTACAATCGCATTTATCGTGCCGCTGGAGCATCATCATCCGATACTGCTCACGCTAGTCACGACACTAGTGGAGACAATCGAGAAGCAATTAGAACTGGATGTGAAAAATGAGCAGTTGAACCAATTTAACAGTATGATGTTTCATACTGTTCGCAATGGCATCATCTTAACGGATCAGGAAGGAAGAATACAAGAGCTGAATCCGTACATGGAAAAAATCATATCCAAAAGTAAGGAGCAGCTCATAGAAAAGTCGGTGTTCGAGCTTGAGCCTTTTGGCCGTTTAGTTAAGAGCGTATTACAGACTGGTAAGGAAATCGCAGACCGAGAAATTATATTTCATGATGATATGATGCAAACAACGGTCTGCTTGTTCGATGCACTGCCTGTTCTGGATGAGAAGAAAGAAGCTGTAACAGGTGTATATTTGCAGTTCCGTGACATTACAGATCGACATCAATTAGAGAAACAAATTTTACTCTCTGAGAAATTCACAGCAATTGGCAAGCTTGCGGCTGGTTTGGCACATGAAATTCGCAATCCGCTTACGTCAGTCATTGGTTTCATTTATTTAATGAAGCAGAAATTTCAACATGCAGCGGAACGGCGTTACTTGGATATCATTGATCAAGAATTATCAACATTGAATAAGCTTGTCTCACAATTTGTACTGATGACGAAACCGTCCAATCCGCAAATTCGCATGTGCAATATGCGTTCCTTAATTTTGGATACGGTTGAACTGATGAAGAGCCAAGCTATATTAAGAAGCATTACATTAGAGACACGTGTTCCAGATGAAGCGCTTGAAGTGATGGCGGATGCCCAGCAAATTAAGCAGGTGCTAGTCAATTTGATTCAAAATGCGATTGAGGCGATGCAAGCCCAAGGTGTGGTTCGGATTATGCTGGAGCAAAAGGATGAATATGCAGTGATCCGTATTAAGGATGAAGGGAAAGGCATTTCGGATGAGCATTTGAATCAAATTGTGACGCCTTTCTTTACAACGAAGGATGAAGGGATTGGACTTGGACTGTCCATCAGTTACCGCATGATTGAAAGCCACAAGGGAAGTATTAATATTTCCTCTAAGCCTGGTGTAGGCACTACTTTCACCATACAGCTGCCAATCCGAATGACGAATGCTTGACTGCCCGGGCAGCTTCAGTACGAGTAGGGAAATGCTGGTCACGTCATAAGCGTCACATAAAACCCGTCTATCGAAGATAAACTAAGCTTGATTCTTCGGCAAAGGGGGTGGACGCGAATGTGGAAGAAGCTTTCTGGTTTACTGATTGTTTCGCTGATGGCAACAGGACTTGCTGCGTGTGCTGGTGCTGACGATAACAATCGGGTTGAGCGAAACAATGTCAACAATGTGCGCCCTTTGGACATGGACAACGATATCCGGCGCGGGATGCGGGATATGGACATGAACAGGAATGGTCGCAACGGCTTCAATGACAACGGAGCAGGCACGGGCATGAACGGTCGGAACGGCACGATGACGGATAGGAATGGCCGCAGCATCGATCGCAGCTTTGACCGTAACACTACGGATACCCGTAATGGCCGCGGTATGATGGATCCGGATATGAACCCGCTTGATGCGGACAATGATGATATCCTGCCAGATCAGGATGACAGAATGAACCGCAACGGCGGAATGATGGACTAATGTATAAGAGGCTGTCCCTGAGTATGAGGGACAGCCCCTTGCCTATTACAGACCAAAGTCGAAATTTGGATATACATAAGGATCATCAGGCGCCTCAATGCTGCGCACCTTGAGAACCTCAATCGCCAACACTTCAGTTTCGTTCATCGTCGTTGTCTGGATCGTGCCGGTCACTTCGATCCAGCTGTCTTCTTCGAGCGAAGAGGCTCGCGGATAAGAGCTCAATACGCCATAAGGTGCAGCATCCGCAGAGCAACACTGCATGGCGTAACGCGAGATGGCGAATTGATCGGATTCAAGTTCATCAGGCTTGTAGACGAATCCGCTAATTCGAATCGATTTGCCAGCGAATGTATGCTTGTATAAGTCCAGTGTAGTCAATACCTCTGTATAGGAATGCTCAGGCACTTCAATGATTTCATCGTTGTAAACGGTACGTGCGTATTTGGCATATCCGGCAAATAAAGCATTGTCTTCAGGGAATAGTAAGGCTAGCTCCTCTTCGGTCAAAGACCCTTCAGATACCGTTAAATCGTCAATCAACTGATTGTCCGGCTGTTCCATGCTAGAAGCTGCTGTGTCGTCCCCGGAACTAGCGTGATCATCGCGATCATTAGAGGAGGAGCCGTCAGAAGCTTGGAATGTATTATCAGTAACGGTGCCGGAAGTAGTAGGAACTTCCGGTTGTTGCGGCTGTGTCTGCGGCTGCTGATAGTCGGCTTCATCTTGCAACACTGCAGAGTTCGGCTTCGGCGCGCTCGATTGGAGGTTCGATGAAGCGGCGAAATTCATTCCCTTGCGTTCGATGAGTTGACTGCCTAGTGCGGTGTCAGGTGTGAATAGACCGAGTGCAAGTGGGAATAGGAAGAACATATAGATGCCAGTATGCTTCCACCAAGTACCTTGCGGTGCGGAAGAACAGCTGCTGCACGACTGATCAACTGTGCGGTGTTTCCATGAACGATAGGCATGCAGGGCTTGCTGAATTGAGAGCGCATATAACGCCATTCCGGCTAGCTTCACGTACAGCTCCATTCGAGGTGCTATGTAATAATTGAGCGTTCCTTGCTCATTCAGATATAGGATGTAGAGTGTGAATCCGAACAAAATAATCGCTCTGACAAGCGCGTGAATACTCGTCTTGCTAGCCTCTGACATGTAAAATCCCCCTTGTAGATTCGTGTGAATATGGCTGTGTCCATAACCGTCCATGCCCATAACCAGATTAGCGAACTGCCAAATTAATCTTCAACCAATCAAGCACCCATTCCTCCCATACTATCGAGAACGTCAATGTCGTAATCGTAATGAGGCACAGCAGGAGCAGGACGAATCGGAGACGAAATGCAGCCAAGAACATTAAGGTGTTCTTGAAATCAAGCATCGGTCCGAAGACCATGAAGGTCAGAAGTGGTCCTGCACTGAAGATTCCTTGGAAGCTCGTTGCGATAAAAGCATCAGAAGTAGAACAGATCGACAACAAATAGGCGAATCCGACCATGAACAGATGTGCGGTCCAGCTGCTGTCTGCTACAGCAGCCAAGATGTCGCGATCAAGTATCGTTTGAATGCCTGCTGTCAGGAAAGCGCCGAGCAGCAAGTATTTGCCCATTTCAAAAAACTCATCCGAAGCATGACTGATAACCGATCCCCATCGTCTGAGCGAGAACAACTGCACACCTGTCCCTCCTGAATATTCTGCACTTGCTGCTGGTTCGTGATGATGGTGATGGTGATGGTTAGCGCCATGAGCTGGTGACGATTTCAGCGGCAAGCCGGATACGAAGCGATAGATGACCCAGCCGATGAACGCTGCTGTCACAAATCCGAGCGCCATGCGGGAATATACGATTTCGGACTGAGCTCGAAATGCCATGTATGTAGATGCGAACACAACCGGATTCAAGATAGGACCTGCCAGTAAGTAGGTAATGCCAACGTAGAGCGGCATACCTTGACGAAGCAAACGGCGAACGACAGGGATCATGCCGCACTCGCACAGAGGAAACACGATGCCGAGCAAGCAGGCGAATGGAATGCCCAGCCAAGGCTGCTTAGGTGTCCACTTGCGAATGGTGTCAGCAGATACGAATACATGAAGGAAGGAAGACAGTAGAACGCCGAGTAGGATGAATGGCAGTGCTTCCAGAATAATGCTTATAAATATGGTCTTGAAGGCCATGACGATCCCCTTTTAAGAGTAAAAATTACGAATAATTATTAGTATAGTCTATGAGGGATACGGATGTAAATAGAACAAGTTGTGAAGCAGCTGGAGCTTGAAGTCTCACATTTGTTCTCGTGCGTGCATAGGAATAACAAATAGAGCCCTGGCCGCATAGAAGCGACAAGGGCAACAGTCGGGCATCCTTCGTTCCTTAGATGTATATTGTGCGGGAAATGATAACGAGCAGAATGAACAGAACTAGAATAGCGCCAGTCGATGTGAAGCCGTATCCAGCAGCTGCGCTCATAGTCATACCTCCTTTCAAGGAAGTGTTGCTCTATTGTATGACTGATTGGCAATTCAGGTATAGATATTCGCCCCGGCATATAGGAAATATGCAAGAGCCCGGAGGGATCGACAAGTGGCGATAGAAGAGATGAATATCGTGGAATGGGTGCGTCATATTGGCAAGCAGCAGTTTCCGCACGCTTCAGCCTTGGTGCTAGGCGGCAGTCAAGCGATCGGGACAGCGAATGGTTCCTCAGATGTCGATATCGTCGTCATTGACAATAGCGCCGAAGTTGCCTATCGTGAGTCGGTATATATAGACGGAAAGCCAGTGGAGTGGTTCGTTTTCACGGAGAAATCGCTTCTGCTATTCTTCCGCGAGGCTCGCCGGACAGCATTGCCAACCGTGCTGCACTTGCTTGTGTATGGACAATGGGTAGAGACATCGCACATATGCTTACGTTGGCGCAGCAGAGCAGCACTGTTCTTGCGCAAGGGGCCGATCAGCTGGTCGTTGGATGCAATGAATGATGCACGCTATGAGCTGACAGAGCTGCTGGAGGATCTAGAGGTAAGTCGCGTTCGTGCGGAACGGCTTATTCTGTCACACCAGATTGCAGATCGATTGATTCGATTCATTCTCAGATCAGAAGGCTGCTGGCTCGGAGAAGGGAAGTGGCTGTTGCGCATGCTTCAGCAGTATAATGAGACACTTGCTTCTCGTTATATTGATGCATTGGAACAACTGTGCAGAAGTGATCAGGCAGAGCCATTCATTCGTTTGGCAGATGAGGTTCTGGAAGCGAACGGCGGACGTTGGTTCCAGGGTTATTACACAGAAATTCGGCACGCTGACGATTGAATGGTGTCAGGGGCTGGCAAGTTAAGCGGAATACCTTGTATAATAGGAGCAAGTCAAGGGAAGCGAAGGAGTTGCTCTGGTGAAACGCATCGTATTACTGCCTGTCCATCTGTATCGGAAATGGATTTCACCGTTAAAGCCGCCAACGTGCCGTTTCTATCCAACTTGCTCGGCGTATGCGCTGGAGGCAGTAGAGAAGCACGGCGCAATGAGAGGGATTGGACTAACTGCGAAGCGCATCGCCAAGTGTCATCCGTTCCATCCTGGCGGCATTGATCATGTGCCTGAGCCTGTCAAGCATCGTCGCCGGGCTAGCGGGCGGTAATGGCGACTTGTCATTTCTTGACTTTTGGCCGCACAATCGATATGCTGGATACAATATGTTATATGTTGCACTTCCTATGAATGGATGAGTAACAGGCGATGTGTCATGCCAGAGAGCCGGGGCAGCTGAGAACCGGTTGGCGCGAACCTGTGAAGATGGTCCGGGAGGAACTGCTGTCGAGACAAGCGGCGTGGGAGAGTAGAACGATACGCTCCAGATGCTGCGCAAGCAACCCGTATGAAGAGAGGGGCAATGTCAAGGCAGCGGCGCATGCCGGCGATAACGGCGAAGTCATCGACTTGAAGCGCCTTCTTCAGCCGTGAGGCAGGAAGGAAGTTGGGTGGTACCGCGTGAACGTAAGTTCTCGTCCCATTGTTGGGCGAGGGCTTTTTTTGAGTTGACTAATAAGATGATCGATTAATGGAGGGAACAAGGACACATGAGCGAACAGAAGCAGAGCTTTTACATTACTACACCGATTTATTATCCAAGCGACAAGCTGCATATCGGGCATGCGTACACAACGGTTGCCGGGGATGCAATGGCCCGTTATAAGAGGCTGCGCGGCTATGATGTATTCTACTTAACGGGCACAGATGAGCATGGTCAGAAGATTGAGCGGAAGGCGAAGGATGCAGGAGTCAGTCCACAAGCGTTCGTCGATGACATTGTTGCCGGGATCAAGCAGCTGTGGAGCAAGCTGGACATCTCGTATGACGATTTCATTCGAACGACAGAGCCAAGGCATAAGCAATCTGTGGAGAGAATCTTCGCTAAGCTGGTGGAACAAGACGATATTTATCTCGGAGAGTACGAGGGCTGGTATTGTACACCGTGCGAATCGTTCTTCTTAGAGCGCCAGCTAGAGGACGGCAATTGTCCAGATTGCAGCCGTGCTGTTGAGCGGGTGAAGGAAGAGAGCTACTTCTTCCGCATGAGCAAATATGCAGATCGTCTGCTCAAGTACTATGAAGACAATCCAGAATTCATCCAGCCGGAGTCGCGTAAGAACGAGATGATCAACAACTTCATCAAGCCAGGACTGGAAGACCTTGCTGTATCCCGGGCGACGTTCGATTGGGGTGTGAAGGTGCCGAACAATCCGAAGCATGTCGTCTATGTGTGGATCGATGCATTGTCCAACTACATAACAGCGCTAGGCTACGGCTCAGCAGACGAGTCGAACTATAAGCGTTATTGGCCTGCAGATGTACACCTTGTTGGCAAAGAGATCGTGCGCTTCCATACGATTTATTGGCCGATTATGCTGATGGCGCTTGGACTCCCGCTGCCGAACAAAGTGTTCGGGCACGGTTGGCTGTTGACGAAGGATGGCAAGATGTCGAAGTCCAAAGGCAATGTAGTCGATCCTGTTATGCTTATCAACCGCTTTGGACTCGATGCGTTGCGCTATTATTTGCTGCGCGAGGTGCCGTTCGGTGCGGATGGCGCGTTCACACCGGAAGGCTTCGTGGAGCGGATCAACTATGATCTGGCTAACGATCTTGGCAACTTGCTGAACCGTACGGTTGTCATGATAGATAAGTACTTCGGCGGCTCGATTCCAGTATATGCGGGACGCTTGACGCCGCACGATGAGGAACTGGAACAGGTTGCGCAAAATACAGTGAGCGCTTACGAAGCAGCGATGGAGAAGATGGAATTCTCCGTGGCGTTAAGCGCATTATGGAAGTTAATCAGCTATTCCAACAAGTATATCGATCTCACTCAGCCATGGACGCTAGTGAAGGAGGAGGACAAGCGGCCAGAGCTTGCTTCTGTCATGAACCATCTTGCTGAATCGCTGCGTATCTCGTCCATACTGCTGCAGCCGTTCTTGACTCAGGCGCCGGCACGGATTTGGCAGCAGCTTGGTATCGCTGACAGCGGCATTACCAGCTTCGAGGATGCTAGCGAGTTCGCTCGCATTCCGGATGGCACGCGAGTGGAGAAGGCCGAGCCGCTGTTCCCTCGTCTGGACATCGCCCAAGAAGTCGCTTACATTGTGGAAGCGATGGGCGGTGAGCTGCGGCAGCCTGGCGAAGCAGATAGCAAGCAGTCAGGCAGCGGGGATAAGGCCGCTGCTGGAGCTGGCACAGCTGCGGATCGTGCGAAGGCTGCTGACTCGGAAGGTCAAGCGCAAATCGGGATAGACGATTTCGCCAAGGTCGAGCTGCGCGTTGCGCAGGTCGTCGCCTGCGAGCCGGTGCCGAAGGCGGACAAGCTGCTGAAGCTGCAGCTTGATCTGGGAAGCGAGCAGCGTCAGGTCGTCTCCGGTATCGCGAAGCATTACAAGCCGGAGGAGCTTGTCGGCCGCAAGGTCATCTGCGTGACGAATCTGAAGCCGGTCAAGCTGCGCGGCGAGCTGTCCCAAGGTATGGTCCTCGCCGCGTCCGAGGGTGATCAGCTAACACTCGCAACTGTACCTGACGATATGCCGAATGGTGCGGCTGTGAAATAAGCTTGCTGTAGGGTGACGAATATGCGATGAGTACAATTGCATGAATGACACCAACTCATAGGATGCTATGCGCAGGAAGTCAGTCGATTATTTCGACTGGCTTCTTTGGCGATCGGTGAAATGACTGCCTGCGATCAGAGTCGATTTCATAATGCGCTGGCCCCGATTGCAGGTATTCACATACGCAGCGTGCATACATGACCTGCATGCAAGAAATACCTGCGAATGTGCAGGCTTGGGGCGCGCAGAGAAGGTGATTACCCGAAATGCCTGCGAATGTGCATCTTTGCATACGAAAATTCGCTCGATTAGGCGCTCTGTGCTTCAAAAGGATGTATAATCGCAGGCAATCGCCATTCTCGGGCAAGTTTGAGCGGAAAGGATGTATAATCGCTGGCATTAACATCCGTAGTGGGGCATACACATGCCTTGCATGCCCCGCATGCACGAAATACAGCCTTGCATGCCTCCTGTGCACGAAATACATGCAATAGTGCAGGCACGGGGCGCGCAGACTAGGCGAATTCCCGAAATGCCCGCGAAAGTACATCTTCTCATTCCCCATTTGGTTGAATAGAACATGTCGAAGAGAAAATACATGTATGTTCGCAGTTTTTGACCTGATCTGTGACTTTTTCAGGTGAATGCCTGCACAATAGCATCTTTTGGTATCGTGTGATTTGCAGCCTTTGCTGTAGATTGGACATGTTCAGCTACACGGTTCTATGGAAGTGTAATCAGTCAGTGTGTAAAAATAGTGTTGACAGCCGCTTCGAACGAACAGTATAATCGTACGAGTGAAATCGTAATGATTACTATTAAACAACCATACGATGAAAAAAGCTGGCTTGCTCTTTATAGTTAGCTGCTTGCTTAGGGAGTTCATGAGAGGAGAGAGAAGGAACATGAAGATGCGAATTAGGAGAGGGTTCAAACAAGCAGGGTTGCTTATTCTACTATTGATGGTGACAGCGTGCTCGGCCAACCAAGCAGGTTTGGAAGAAGGGAAAGTAAATGTGGTAACGAGCTTTTATCCGCTGTATGACTTTACGAAGAAAATTGGCGGTGAGCATGTTCATGTTATCAATTTGGTTCCTGCAGGAGTAGATGCGCATGACTGGGCGCCAAAATCAAGAGATATCGTGCATATGACCGAGGCGGATCTGTTGATCTATAACGGACTTGGCTTCGAGGGTTGGCTAGATGATTTCCTCGAATCACTCGATTCGGATGCGAATGTTAAGCCTGTAAGCGCGACTGCGCTGCTGGAGCCGATTGTGCTGGGCGAAGAGCATGAAGACGAGGAACAAGCACATGAAGATGACCATGGGCATGAGGAAGAAGCGGAAGCAGCAGATGATCACGGTCATGAAGAAGAAGTGGCCGCAGATGATCATGCGCATGATGAGGAACAAGCACATGAAGATGACCATGGGCATGAACACGAAGAAGCAGCAGATGATCACGGTCATGACCATGGCGGTTATGATCCACATACTTGGGTAAGTCCGTTGTCAGCGAAGTTGATGGCAGAGCAAATTCTGCATGCGCTCATCGAGGTCGATCCTGAGCACACAGATGATTATGAAGCCAATTACGAGAAACTAGCTGCCCAATTTGATGCATTGGATCAAGAGTTGAGGACGATCATTGACGAGGGCAATCGCAGCGATATCGTAGTATCTCACCATGCATACGGATACCTCGAGCGTGATTACGGCTTAGAACAGGTGGCGGTCATGGGCATAAGCCCTGAGAGCGAGCCTACTCCGCAAGACATGAAGCATATTGCACAATATGTGCAAGAGCATGAGGTGCAATATATCTTATTCGAGGAACTGGCTTCCTCGCGACTTGCTGATATTTTGGCACAGGAGGCAGGGGTGGAAACACTCGTCTTCAATCCGGTTGAAGGGCTGACTGAGGAGCAAGCGGAAGCGGGAGAGGACTACTTCAGTGTGATGCAGCGAAATTTGACATCACTTGAGAAAGCATTACAATAAGATAAGATTATGGTTGGGGAATGCCCCATAATGCGGAGTCTAAGCGACAGCAGCAGCAAAAAGCGTGAAGGGGAGTAATCACCGATGCAATCCAGCTTTCCATGCCACGAACCCATTGTCACAATGGAGCATGTGTCGTTCGCATACGGGCAGCAGCCTGTCCTGCGCGATGTGACATTCACTATATATGAGCGAGACTTTGTTGGTCTGATCGGCGCGAACGGCTCAGGGAAGACGACCTTGCTGAAGATGATTGTCGGACTGCTTAAGCCGGATCTCGGAGAGATTCGGCTATTCGGCCAGCCACTCCGCCAGTTTCGCGAATGGAACAGGATCGGGTACGTGCCGCAACGGAACCAGCTCAATCCGTTGTTTCCAGCAACTGTGCGTGAAGTAGTGTTGTCCGGCTTATACAATCGTAAGAAAATGTTCAAATTCGTGAACAAGGCAGACCATGCCAAGGCCGACGATGCTATGCATGCACTCGGAATTGAGGATCTCGGTAGCCGTTTGATTGGCAAGCTGTCCGGCGGTCAGCAGCAGCGTGCTTTTTTGGCGCGAGCGCTCATAGATAACCCGCAGCTGCTCATATTGGATGAGCCGACGGTTGGCGTAGATGCGGAAACACAGGAAGGTTTCTTCCAGATGATCAAGCACATGCACCAGAAGCATAATATTACGTTCCTACTCGTATCTCATGACCGCGATATGATGAAGGAGTATCTAGGTGATGAGCCTGCCTATAAGCACGGCCGCATTGGCTTCCACGTTCGGCATTCTCATGACTTGGAGGATTGCTCGCAGGAGGATTTGACTCACGGCCTTCGAGATTATCATCGACAATTAGCGGGTGAGTCCGTATCTTAATTGTGCTTGTGAAAGGGAGTTGACCGGACTTTGGACATATTCGCATATGATTTCTTCCAACGCGCGTTGATTGGCGGGATCATGATCGGACTGATGACACCGCTGATCGGAACCTTTGTTGTGCTGCGCCGGCTCTCCATGATCGGAGACACGCTTGCACACGTCTCTATCGCGGGTGTGGCGCTTGGTTTCCTAATTGACATATATCCGCTTGGTATGGGCTTGGTGTTTGCCATCCTGGCTGCCTTCGCGATCGAAAAGCTCAGAAGCGCGTACAAGGGCTATGCCGAGTTGTCCATCGCCATTCTGCTCTCCGGCGGGATTGCGCTGGCTTCCATCTTATTCACACTGGGCAAAGGCTTCAATATGAATGTGAACAGCTATTTGTTCGGCAACATCCTGTCCCTGAGTCAGTTGGACCTGCTATTAGTGACAGTTGTTACAGCTGCCGTACTGATTGCAGTATTGGTGCTGTTCAAGGAGTTGTTCTTAATGGCATTGGACGAGGATGCCGCAAGCGTGAACGGTCTGCCGCTATCGCTGCTGAACATCTTGACCATTGTGCTCACGGCATTGGTCGTAAGTGTCGCCATTAAGATTGTAGGGGCGTTGCTCATTTCGGCTCTGCTGACGATTCCGGTAGCTTGCAGTCTCGTGTTCGGCCGCGGATTCAAGCAGACTGTATTCATTGCGGTATTGGTCTCTGAGCTTGCTGTAATCGGCGGCTTGAGTATAGCCGGTATATGGAATCTCGCGCCTGGCGGTACGATTGTCATGCTGTTGATCGCGACACTTGTGCTGCTACTTCTAGTTAGACGAAGTGTGCGGGTTTGACCGGCTGCACGCAGTTGTGTATGGTGTAAGAATGGGCTAACTGGAAAGGAGCAAGGGAACCGTTATGGATTTGAATATTTGGGTTGCGCTGTGGGCAGGGTTGCTTTCCTTTATTTCGCCGTGCTGCCTGCCATTGTACCCTTCTTACTTGTCTTACATTACTGGCGTTTCAGTGAGCAATCTGAAGTCCGATAAATCTGCGCAGGTGCGCACGAGGCTGCTGTTGCATACGCTCTGCTTCATCATCGGATTTTCGATCGTCTTCTACACCTTTGGCTTGACGGCAGGATTGTTGGCAGATACGTTCCTGGATAGCCGCTACAGAGATTTGTTCAGTAAGCTTGCAGGTGTATTTATCATTGTAATGGGCTTAATCTTGCTTGGTGTATTCAAGCCGCAGCTGCTGATGCGTGATAGGAAGTGGCAAGTTCCGGATAAGATCAAGAAGGCTGGTTATCTTGGCTCCGTATTTATCGGCATCGGGTTTGCTGCTGGCTGGTCGCCGTGCATCGGCCCGATTCTTGGCTCTATCGGTGCGCTTGCTGCTACGGAACAAGGTGCTTGGTTCCCGCTAATTACGGCATATACACTAGGCTTTGCGATTCCGTTCTTCCTGGTCGCCTTCTTCTTAGGTTCTACCAAGTGGTTGATTAAATTTTCCGTTCCTCTGATGAAAATTGGCGGTGCAATTATGATTGTAATGGGTGTCTTGCTCTATTCCGGCAAGCTGACAGAAATTACGATTATGCTGCAAGAGATTACACCGGATTGGATGCGGAATTTGGGTTGAACAGCCAACGGTGTGCTGTCTGTCACATTATCTAAGTGAAGTATTCGATACGAGCTTCCGGAAACTGAGTGAAGATTTGTTCCGTAATGAATTCTCTTAGCGCTTCGGCTTGCTCGTTCGGATACACATACTTGCCGATGCCGTATCGGCCCCACTTGTATTTGCGCTTCGCTTCATCCATCTCCAGCTTCGTCTTCGGGTAGCGCTGCTCAATGACGCGCTTCGCTGTCTTCGTGAACCGATGCTGAATGAGCTCGAAGGTCAGATCATTCTGAGCTGTCACCTGTACACGTTCCTTGAGCTTCTCCAGCAACTCGCGATAGCCTTCCTCCCACCCGTCAAACCATATTATCGGGGCAATGATGAAGCCGAGTGGATAACCCGCTTCAGCGACTTTGCCCGCAGCTTCAATCCGCTCTTCGAACCGGGACGTCGCCGGCTCGAAGTTGCGAATCACATAGTCCGCATTTACGCTGAATCGGATACGGGTATGACCGTTGTGCTTGGCTTCCAGCAAGGAATCCACGTGGTGAAACTTGGTGACGAAGCGGAGCCGTCCGTGCGGTTGCTCAGCCATGAATTCGATAAGACGCTTCAATGAGCCCGTAATATGCTCAAGTCCGACAGGGTCTGAGGTGCATGCGGCCTCGAAGCGTGTTATTTCCGGTTCGCGATCAGCAATGTACCCTGCTGCAGCTTCCAGAATATCATCGACATTCACGTATACCCGAACATACGGCTTGGCCCCTAGCGTAGTTTGCAAGTAACAATAATGACAGTGTCCCATGCAGCCGGTTCCGATTGGGATGGCATATTCTGCCGAAGGCTTGGATGTGTCGAATTTCAGTGTCTTGCGAATGCCGACAACTAATGTGCGCTTGGCAATCTTGTACTTCTCCAGATCAGATTCGCCGGGCAGGTTCGTAATGCGGTTGTGGGAAGTTGTCATACGTATCGGCAGACCTTCCTTCTCCGCCCATTCATGAATATGCTTCCCGATCGGATACTGAAGCGCATCCGGTTCGAAATAAACCAATTCCGGCAAGAACGGCTTCGTGCTTGCTGGTGTGCGTCGTTCCAGAGTGGTCATTGACATGGTGATGCTCCCTTCACTTGTAATTAGCAGTCCAGTGCTTATAGTATGGTAGTCAGCCGTTATTGATAATGAGGAAATGACTGGACGAACGGAATGGAGCATCGATGCATGCTGTCGCTTGCTAAGGCTGGTGAAACGGTGTATCATTACGTGTAGTAAATAGAGGGAGGACACGTTAATGGCTGCTACACCAAGTATGGAGGATTATTTGGAGCGCATCTATCAACTCATTGATGAGAAGGGATACGCCCGTGTCTCCGATATTGCTGAAGGCCTTGAAGTGCATCCTTCATCTGTGACCAAGATGATTCAGAAGCTGGACAAGGATAACTATGTCGTATATGAACGATACAGAGGGCTTATTCTAACGTCCAAGGGCAAGAAGATGGGCAAGCGCTTGCTGGATCGTCATCATATGCTGGAGGAGCTGCTTGCACTAATCGGCGTGCCGGAGGAGACGATATACAAAGATGTCGAAGGGATAGAGCATCATCTTAGTTGGGACTCGATTACTTGTATGGAAGCGCTAGTGGAATATTTCCGCAGAGACTCCTCACGCAGCGATCTGTTAAGGGACATTCGCAAGGAATTGGAAACCGAATAAGCAGGAACGTACATACAGACGGACAGCGCCCGCATGGGAGTAGCTGTCCGTCTTTGATTTTCATGCTGCATACGGACAATCAATGTTCGCATACATGTTATTAAGAAGTGCTTACTTATGCAGGACATGACAAACATAACAATGAATAGACATCCTTACCATAATCTGATGGCGCTTCATCTGTTGGGGGGCAGGCGTTATGTGGATCGATGAGCACAGCCAACAACAGCAGATTGCTGTAGCAATTGTTCATGGAATGGGTCGCCAGAAGCCGGATTTTGCGGTTCAGCTGCAAGCGAGGCTTGAGCATAATGTGGCAGGCTGCTTCCGCAAGCAAGGCATAGTGCCCCAGCGTGCACCGTGCGTATTCATCCCGATTTATTGGGCACCGCTAGCCGATCAAATGCAAGACGAGCTAGAGAACCGAATCGGTCTGGAAGCATTGTGTTGGAGAAGATTGCGCAGCTATATTATCGGGTATTTGGGCGATGCCATCGCATACCAGCCGCCGCTTCTGCGAGATCAGTTCCTCGTCGATTCGATCCATCGTGAATTCAGGAAGAAGCTTGCGAAGCTAGCTGGTCTGTGCGGGTCTAGCGCCCCGCTATGTGTGATTTCGCACAGTCTTGGTACGGTAATTAGCAGTGAATACTTCAAGGCTGTACAGCAAGAGAGGATGAATAGCGGAACTACTCCATTGGCAAGCGGGCGAACGCTGTTGCTGTATTACACGACAGGAAGCCCGATCCCGATATGGGCAATGCGCGAACGGGATTATGGTTCTCCCCCGATTGTCCCATCCCCTTCGTTGCGGCAATGGTATCCGCACGCAACAGGGGAATGGATAAATTTTTACAGTAAATTTGATACACTTGGCTATCCGCTCAAGGCCCTCAATGAAGCGTATTCACGTCAAGTGCGCAAGGATATGCAGGTTGCATCCGGCGGTTGGATGAGCCGCTATACACCGTTGTCACACAATTATTATTGGGACAACAAGCAAGTTGTTGCACATATAGCGGGAGCCTTGGTCCGCTCATGGCTATCTGTGAATGCGGATTCGTAACCGAATCGCCCAGCTCCGAATCAGCTAACAGAGGTGGTGATAAGCAGTGAAACTTGGCTTTCAATCTGGAGATATTCTCGTTGCCTGTGACAATGTACTCTATGTTCCATCCGGATACGTGGGGCACAGTTCCATAGCTGTAGATGATGCTCATATGGTGGAGGCCGTACTTACATTTCCATATATACGACTTGCGCCAATCAATCAATTCTTCTCAGAACATCGCAAGATGGCTGTATTTCGCGCGCGCAGTAGACGGGCAGGAGAAGCTGCTTCTGCCTACGCACGAACTTACTGCGCACAAGCAACGCGTAATTATGAACAAGGCATGTTCGTGCCGCCGTTCTCATTCACTCCGTCAGTTCCATTGTCAGATCCATGGAGTTCCGTATATTGTTCCAAGCTAGTGTGGCTTAGCTATTATTATGGGGCTGGCATTCCATTGCCGAATGATTTCTTCCTCTTCACACCGGAAGACATAGCAGCAGCAGCCGAAACAGGAACGGAACTAGATATCGTATATATGCATACGGAGTTCCAGTTCGTACTCGACACTTAACGAGGTTATCCGTCTAATTGTAGGTGAAACTAGGTGAATGCCATTTCCACATTCGTCCTCCCTTCATAAGATGTCAATGTGCAAGCAGCACGAAATTAAGTAGAAGGAGTGACCCATAAATGGCAGGTTTAGGCGGAAACTTAGGAGCAGGATTCGGCATGAATGCAGGATTGGATGCGGATATGTACGTGAACGCGCACGCTGGAGTTGGTGCAGGAGCGGGCTACCCCGGTTACTATGGTGCTCCGGCAGGAGCTGGATATTCGACTACAGGCTCTATTCTTGTTCTATTCATTCTCTTGGTCATCATCACAAGATCGATTCGATAATTACGCCCTCGACACAACAAGGGCCTTGCTTCCCGGCAAGGCCCTGCGTCCGATCTGTGAACGGTATAAACTAATGGTAGCGCGGTGTGTCGTCATCATCATTTCGCTTCGTGCCGTCGATGACGTGGAACTTGGCTCGCTTGGCTCTGCGTTGCTTGGCTGATGCAGAACGCCGCTCGGACGATATTCCCCACCGATTAGGCGGGAACTTATAGAGCAGGAAGATCGCGCCTAACACAAGGACGGGTACGAGCAGATGTCTGAGCATGGAGATAATCCCGATGATAACAAGTCCGAGGATCACATACCAGAAGAGGCGATCCCGTCTGAATTTCATTTCACCACACCTACCTTCTCCAGCTCCAGCATACGCTTGAAGGAGGCAATCGACACCTCTACTTGGTCGTCTAACGGCTCCTTGGTCGTCAGCTTCTGCAGCCATAACCCGGGATAGCCCAAGTATCTCAGTACCGGAATATCACGCATTAAGTTCGTCAGCTTCAATACTTCGAAGGAAACGCCGATCACGACAGGCAACAAGATGATACGTTGGATGAGACGGTCCCAGATGTTATCGTATGTCACTAAGGAATAAATAAACACACCGACGATAACTGTGAATACGATGAAGCTGCTGCCGCAGCGGTAATGCAGCCGACTATGTTTCTGTACATTGTGTACCGTTAGTTCATCTCCAGCTTCATAAGCGCTAATTACTTTGTGCTCTGCGCCATGATATTGGAACAATCGCTTAATAATCGGTGTCAGGGATATGAAGTAAATGTAGGCCAAGAGCAAGATCATCTTGATAACGCCTTCCAGCAGGTTATGGCCGAATTGGCTCTCGAAGGCTCGTGCGAACAGCAGCTGCTCAATGGCTGGGGGAACAAGGGTGAATACGAACTTGCCGAATAAGAATGATAATACACCGACTACTGCAACACCAAGAATCATGGACAAGCTCCAACCGGAATTCGCCGCTTCCTTCGCTTGTTCGATGTCTTCTCCGCTCTCCAGAGCTTCTTCCTCTGCGAAGATTTCCGCGGAGAAGTTCAAGTGCTGTGCACCCTTAGCGCTTGATTCAATGATCGCAACGAGTCCGCGCAGCAACGGGATCTTCTTCAATCCGGTTAATACTTTGTTAGACTTTCTAGGCAATTCATAAAACTCTATCGCATTCGTGCTCTTACGGCGCACAGCAGTGACATTCACATTCTTGCCTGCGAACATTACACCTTCAATAACGGCTTGACCGCCGTAGGCCGGGTTTTTACTAGTATCGGACAAACTGTACACGCTCCTTAATTAGGCTCCTAGAACACGCAAATTCAGCATAAGATGATGGGTTTCGCGTTCACGATGGTTCTATTGTATCGAATTTGATTGGGAATTGCTACAACGAGAAGCGGATTGCCAAACATAGGGATAGCAGATAGTGGACTGCATATAATATCGGATACATGGTGCCAGAACATCAAGGAGGAGTGTCGAATATGCACGCGAACAATCAGACTGTACAGCATACGAACCCATGGTGGTTTGCCTTGCAGATCGGATTCTTTGCCGGTTTGCTCTGGGGCGGCGTACGGGTTGGGGTCTATTACTTCAAGTTTACTGAAGTGATGCCGGGCTTTCTAGCGGAACCGTTCATGAAGCATTCGTTCATCGCATCATGGAGCGGACATATGCTCGGCTGGGGTGTATTTATCCTGTTCTCAATCGCAGCAGCCTTCTTCTACGTTGCGTTGTTCCGCAACATTCGCGGGCCCTGGTTCAGTATGATATACGGGGTGGCTTGGTGGATGCTTCTCTACTTGCTGATCGGTCCATGGACGGGGATGATGAAGCATTACAGCGAACAGACTCCGAATACGCTTATTACAGATGGCTGCTTATTTCTTGTATGGGGCCTGTTCATTGGCTATAGTACAGCATTCGAATTTACAGATGAACGATTCAGAGAACCGGCTGGACAAGTGAACTAGACTTGCAGCATATGGCTGTTTGTCTGAGCAGACAGGAAGGAGTTGCGCATGCTGCAGTTAACAATCGTACGGTGATATGATAAAATACGCCTGAGCTTGTTGTCTGAAGCGTGAGGGGGAATGAAGAGGATGAAGCAGATTCTTGTACTGCACGGACCTAACTTGAATATGCTTGGTGTGCGGGAGCCTGGCATATACGGCGCGCAGACGCTGGAGCAAATTAATGAGCGGTTAATACAGGTAGGACAGGAACTAGGCGTTCATATTGCGCATATGCAATCGAATTTCGAAGGGGAGCTAATCAATCGTATTCATGAGGCGTACGGGAAGTGTGACGGTATTGTGATGAACCCGGGAGCATTCACACATTATAGCTATGCCATTCGGGATGCGATCAGTGCGGTAGGGCTTCCAGTGGTAGAAGTACATCTGTCTAATATACATAAGCGCGAGCCATTCCGACACACGTCCGTAACAGCAGCTGTGTCGCTCGGTCAAATTGCCGGATTCGGCCCGTACAGCTATGAACTTGGGTTGCGTGCATTGGTCGAATATTTGGCACAGGAACAATAAGCAATTCAGTCTATGATAGGGGAGGCGGCAATGTCATGAAGACGGCACATCGCGTGCATGCATTGAGACAACGTATGGATGAACAGGGTCTGGGAGCGCTATGGATTACGAATCCGACCAATCGCCGCTACTTATCGGGCTTCACCGGATCGTCCGGCTATGTGCTAGTGACGATGGATGACGCGATCTTGCTTTCGGATTTCCGCTATCGTTCTCAGGCACCTGAGCAAGCGCCGAACTTTACATTTGTGGAGCATGGCATACGAGTGGAAGACACATTGGCTGAATTAGCCGTCGAACATAAGCTTGCGCGGATCGGGTTTGAACCGGAGCATATGACAGTAGCGCAGTTCAGAGGATATGAAGCAAAGGTAAGCGAGGTTGAATGGGTGCCTTCCGGCGGTCTCGTGGAACAGCTGCGGATGGTCAAGGATGATGCGGAGCTTCGGATTATGCAGGAAGCGGCACACCTAGCCGATCGTGCT
Source organism: uncultured Paenibacillaceae bacterium (assembly GCA_913056365.1). Lineage (GTDB taxonomy): Bacteria > Bacillota > Bacilli > Paenibacillales > K13 > Xylanibacillus. The sequence continues at coordinate 437,832 of CAJXLT010000001.1, forward strand.
TATGAGCATATTTGCTCCTATCTGAAGCCGGGGCTGTCGGAACAAGAGGTCGCGCTTGAATTGGAGCTGTTCATGCGCCAAGGCGGAGCAACTTCTTCTTCCTTCGAGACGATCGTTGCTTCAGGTGAGCGTTCGGCACTGCCGCACGGCGTAGCTTCAGACCGAATTCTGAACAATGACGAATTCGTCAAGCTGGATTTCGGCGCATATTATCAGGGCTACTGCTCCGATATTACTCGCACGGTAGTACTTGGCCAGCCAAGCGAGCGGCATCGTGAGATCTACGCCATCGTATTGGAAGCACAGCTGCATGCCTTGGAGCAGATCAAACCGGGGATGACAGGACGAGAGGCGGACGCCTTGACGAGAGATGTCATTAAGCGGTATGGTTATAGTGATTATTTCGGTCATGGAACCGGACACGGACTCGGATTGGACGTGCACGAAGCGCCGCGCTTGTCACGCATGTCTGATACTGTACTTACGCCGGGGATGACCGTAACTGTGGAGCCTGGCATCTACTTGCCGGACTTCGGCGGTGTTCGGATTGAGGATGATATTGTGATGACGGAGACAGGCTGCAGACGTCTGACTCAATCATCGAAGGAATTAAGGACGATTAGCTAGCGGAAGTGCAGGCTGAGTATGTCCATATTCATATTCGTGATCAGCTATTGTACATAGAAGATCCAGTGAACGATTCAGGAGGGAAAACCAGTGATTTCAGTTAACGATTTTCGCACAGGCTTGACGATTGAAGTGGAAGGCGATATCTTCACCGTTCAGGATTTCCAGCATGTTAAGCCGGGTAAAGGCGCAGCCTTCGTTCGCGCCAAGATTAAGAACCTGCGCAATGGCAACACAGTGGAGCGTACATTCCGTGCTGGCGAATCGGTCGGTCGCGCGCATGTAGAAAACCGCGAGATGCAGTACTTGTATGCGAGCGGCGATGAGCATGTATTCATGGATAATGAGACCTATGATCAAATTTCCTTGCCAGCGAGCCAGCTAGAATGGGAATTGAAATTTATCAAGGAAAACATGAACGTCAGTATCGCCAGTTACGAAGGAGAGATTATCGGTATAACACTGCCGAATTCTGTTGAGCTCAAGGTTACCGAGACCGAGCCGGGCGTCAAAGGAAATACGGCGCAAGGCGCTACGAAGTCAGCGACACTGGAAACAGGTCTGATCGTACAAGTGCCGCTGTTCATCAACGAGGGCGAAGTGCTCGTCATCAATACGACAGAAGGCAAGTATGTATCGCGCGCTTGATAATTAACGGGTTCAGGCATTGTATCAATTGAAAAATCGCTCTATGGACTGGTTGTTGGATGACGCCATGTTCAGAGAGCGGTTTTTTTGTTAGATGGAGTGCAGCATGGCAGCAATCCCCCTCATCCGCCTGATGAAAGTGACGATGAAGTAGGAGCACGGAGGAGAAGAGCGTATTCTGCCATGAATGGAAGCTTACTGTGCGGGAATGCTGGAAAGGGTAGTATATCGCGTTAGGTAGCGATGAATATTCGTGGTTGAATGCGTATGGGTGTGTTATAATTGCATATTGTATATATATAAACCGTACGGCAGGGAGTGAGAGTAGTTGGCATTGTATGTGATGAAATTCGGAGGAAGTTCCGTCGGTTCGGCAGAACGAATCAAGCGAGTGGCGGAGCGTATTATTGAGAAGAAGAAAGAGGGACATCAATGTGTAGTAGTCGTGTCCGCAATGGGCGATACAACGGACGAATTGATAGACCTCTCGCAACAGTTGAGCGATCAACCTCCAACGCGTGAAATGGATATGCTGCTGACGACAGGCGAGCAGATTTCGATCTCGCTCTTGTCTATCGCCTTGCAGGCTATGGGCCATGAAGCTGTCTCATACACAGGCTGGCAGGCAGGCATGACGACAGATGCGACACATGCGAAGGCGAAGATAACCGACATTCAGCCGAAGCGTGTTCTGGATTCGATCGAGCAAGGCAAAATCGTCGTGGTGGCGGGCTTCCAGGGTGTATCGAAGGACGGAGAGATTACGACGCTCGGACGCGGAGGCTCGGACACGACAGCGGTAGCGATTGCCGCAGCGATCCAGGCGGATGCCTGTGAAATTTATACAGATGTGGACGGTGTCTATTCTACGGATCCGCGGATTGTCAAAGTCGCACGCAAGCTAACAGAAATTTCGTATGATGAAATGCTGGAGCTAGCCAACCTTGGCGCGGCAGTGCTGCATCCGAGAGCGGTCGAATATGCCAAGCATTATGAAGTTCCGCTGGTCGTTCGTTCCAGCTTTACGAATAACGAAGGAACACTTGTGAAGGAGGACGCTGTAATGGAGCAAGGGATTGCAGTACGTGGCATTGCTTATGATAAGAATGTTGCCAGAATTAGCTTGATCGGAGTACCGGATCAGCCGGGAGTATTGGCGAAAGTATTCGGCTCACTTGCCAATGAGAGCATTGATGTAGATATTATAGTGCAGAGCGGCATTACGCTTGAGAAGACGAACTTTTCCTTCACGATTGCCTTGACTGACTTGGACAAGGCGCTTGCTACGATGGAGCGGATTAAGGCAGAAGTGCCTTATGATGAAGTAAGCTCTGAGACGGATCTGGTGAAGGTATCGATCGTAGGAGCAGGCATGGTAAGTAATCCGGGTGTTGCGGCGAAGATGTTCGACGTTATCTCGCAACAAGGAATTAGCATTAAGATGGTAAGCACCTCGGAGATTAAGTGTTCTTGTGTGATCGATCAGGAGAAGCTGACAGAGGTTATTCTGGCGCTGCACTCCGCTTATGATTTGGACACGAACCAGGCTGCTTTTGTTGGCGGACCTAAGGAACGCCGTTAAGATAAGCTTGCAGTTCATGGAATCTACAATGGAAACTCCTCCCGAGACGATAAGGTCTGCGGGAGGAGTTTTTTTGCAGATTGTGCAGAACGCTTGTGCTGCTTCAATTAATGAAACTGACTGAATATGAACTGAAACACCTTCATGAATATAACGGTTATGCCAGCTGCCATGAGAGGACCGACAGGAATGCCGCGCAGGAACAAGATGCCGAAGATCGAACCGATCACAAGTCCGACAATCATCTGCGGGTCCAGCTTGAGCAACTCCAATCCTTTCCCGTTCAAGTAAGTCGCAGCAGCACCGCCCGCCAATGCCAGTGCACCAGGCCATGTAGTCAAGACCGAGGTTACGTCTTTGAATGTGATCTTGCCGCTAGCGAATGGGACGAGAACGGCCATGGTCAGGAAGAGCAAGCCTAGTTCCAGTCCCCTTCTTTCGATCGCTGGCAAGTAGCGTTCCAGATGAATCAATTTGACAACGAGCAAGATACATGCAGCCGTAGTAATAATATGCGAGCGTCCGATCATCCCCACAATAATCAGCACGAGCAAGAGTATTTCCCCGTTCACGTTCAACGTCCCCTGTCTAGTGTTCCCATCCTCACGCTAGTCATGGTATGCATGGTGAGCTTCTCGCGCTAGCTGTTCGATTCGCTGCTTGCTGCAACGAATAGCTGTTCAGTATGATCTAACCAAGAATGAGAACGTAGAGTAGAATAATTGCTTGTTTATGTGTATGAACGTAAGGATTATTTAGAACAAGCATGACGGATTTGCGGAGGTTGGTAGGCTTCTAGAACATGATCGGATAGAATGGGCACAATGTCATAGCAGTTACGCTGCGTACAGTGCATCACATCTGCTTCCCAGCCTTGCTGCACCATTCGTCTGCCGTTCGAAGAGGAGAGGATCACTTCAGGTAATTGTTGCTTGCATTGGCCATATGCATGAAGCATTGCGGCTGCGAAATCACTCATATTCAATGTGTTGCATTGGGTAATGAGCTCCTCTATCAAGCAACCAGCACACAACCCGTCCTCCAAGCTGAACTGATCTTGTGTGCCGGCACAGACGATAATGATATCTCGCTTGAAGCTAGAAGCAGCCGTTGCACAGCTGGCGGCGTTCAGAAAAGAGCATGCAAGAATATGCTGGGCTTTGTGTGACTTATAGATGGCACGGGTACCGTTGGTCGTCGTTAGAATTATTTTGTTGTCCTTCACCGCTTCGTTCATATACTCGAATGGACTATTGCCGAGGTCGAATCCAGCGATCTTGCGTCCGTACCGCTCTCCCCCGAGAAGTTCATTCGGATGATCAGATTTCAGCGTCTTCGCCTGATTGACGGTTTCGACCGGAATGACACCTGATGCGCCGTACGCAAGTGCTGTCACAATGGTGCTGGTGGCCCGCAGTACGTCAATGACGATGGCGGTCTTGTTCAAGAAGTCGTCGGAACGCGCTTCATTGACTGTCGCAAGGACGTCCACCCGCATATTCATCCCTCCTTATGCTTCGACGAAGGTATCTGACCGTAGGCCTCGTCTTAATGACTCTACGGACAGAACATCCTCCGGTGAGATATTGCCAAGGTTGACATGGCGTCCTAATGCTTGCAGCATCCACACTTGTTGGGATTTCAGCGGAGTCTCCCACATTAGCTTATAAGGATCTGGCAATTGCTTGACAACCTGCAGCAGATTCATATCCTCACAAGAGCCATTCTCATCGTACAATCCCGCTCCACGCCCTGATTCTCTTCCCTCTACAGTGACGAACTCAGCGCCGCATTCCAAGTCCGTATACACCGTGCGGACCAAGCTGTCCGTATCAATACGCGAGCCCCAAGTTTTTTTGCCATATTCCGTGAAGACTGTTAGTCCATCTTGTAATGCCTGCTTGATCAGCTCACTGCGCCGCTCACGTTCGAGCTCAATTGTGCCGTCCGATACTTCCACACCGGAAAATCCGAGCATGCTCACTGTTGAGAAGAATGCGTCTACGCGATCGTGTGCGACAGCCGCTTCAAGGAAGGTGCCGCCCGGTAATATCGTAACCTCGTATGCATGTGCAAGCTTGATCTTCTGGGTAATGACTCGAAGCGGATACAAAGCGGGTGTTCCGAATCCCAGCTTCACTACATCTATATAAGTCCCCGCAGTTTCCATTAGTTCTTCGAACGCTGTTAGTCCGATTCCCTTGTCGATCACCATGGTTAAACCTCTCGTGCGCGGCTTGGACAGGCGAGAGCCGGACGGATCTAACAATCGATTATCCCAGACAACTTGCGACAATGATTCCATGATACAAGTCTCCTAACTGTGTAAAAATTGTATGTGATCTTGTGGCAATATATGCAGTTCTCTGTTAGAGGGTGAGGAAAATGCCTAAAAGGAAACAAGCCTGCATAAGGATGAAACAAGGGGGCTGGATCGGCCAAATCCGTAAGACGAGGAATCAGGAGTGATGAGCAGATGTTGAACAAGATCGTGATGGGAATGGTTGCGCTGCGGTTGCTTTCAGGTACAATCGAAATCCTCGCAGCCGTCATTATGGCCAGATTGAACCAAGTGGACAAGGCGCTGCTCGTCAATGCGGGACTGGCTTTCGTCGGACCGATGGTGCTGCTCGCAACAACGACACTCGGTTTGGTAGGACTGGCAGACAAATTGTCGTGGAATAAGCTTGCCTGGATTGTGCTCGGTGTCGGCTGCATCTTCGTCGGTGTGTTGAAAAAATGAGAACGGCGCGTCTATTCGTGAACGGACTGGCATATACATGTCTTAAACCTCGGACAACTTGGAGGGATGATCATGATAGGTGAGATCGGCCACATGCTTCCAGAATCGATACGCGCCATTATGGGTCGAGTACCTGTTGCACAGCTAAATGTCGCAGAAGAGCTTCGTATTCGAGAGAATCGACCGATGGAACTCAGCGGTGCCGGGCAGTTCGGGTTCATCCATCCGAACGGTCAGGTGGTGGACAATCCCACCCTGGCATACAAGCCAACTAGAGAAGAATGCATGCGTCTCATCGAGCTGTTGACGAACCATTCCTTGTACGCATTAGAAGAAGAACTGCGCCGCGGGTTTATTACTGTGCGCGGCGGACATCGCGTCGGTCTTGCGGGAAGAACGGTGTTGGAACAAGGGCGTGTGAAGCAAATTCGTGATGTTGGCGGCGTTAACATTAGATTGGCTCGGGAAGTGATCGGTTGTGCGGAGCCGTTGTGGAAGCGACTTGCGGACCCGTTGACAGGGCTGCTTCCGCATATGCTGCTTCTCTCCTCGCCGCAAACAGGGAAGACGACTGTTATACGAGATTTGGCTCGTCTGATCAGTTCTGGCTCACCGCGTACTCGAACACCTGCGAAGAAGGTAGGCATTATTGATGAACGTTCTGAGATTGCAGCTTGTTATCGAGGGGTTCCGCTATTCGATGTAGGTCCGCGAACAGATGTATTAGATGGCTGCCCGAAAGCAGAAGGGTTAATGATGATGATTCGATCCCTGTCACCTGAGGTGGTTGTAGTGGATGAAATTGGCGGACCGGAAGATGCTCAGGCGCTGGAAGAGGCTGTGCGAGCGGGGGTTCGGATCGTGGCGACTGCCCATGCCGGCAGCATAGAGGAAGCGCTGGCTCGCCCTGCGTTACAGCGGATCTTCCGAACTGGGGTCTTCGAACAATTAGTCTGGCTGGAGCGTGCTCACGGGACAGCGGTATTCCGATACTTCCATCGTGAGGACCAATCGTCTGTCGGCATACAGGCGCATATTGGCAGGTACCGCGTATGCAATTAATTGGAGCGATGCTCGTTATGACGGCTGGCATATGGGCTGGCATTCATATGGCGTCTCGCTATGCGAAACGACCGAAGCAGCTAAGGCAGATCCGCAACGCACTTCAGCGCTTGGAAACTGAGATTGTATACGGCGTCTCTCCATTGCCGGAAGCGTTCGCAAGACTGGCTTCACACACAGCGCAACCGTTCGCTTCCCTGTTCGAACGAATGTCGGCTTCACTGCAGCAAGCGGGCAACGGCTCTGCTGCAGACTGCTGGGACTATGAATGGAGCTGCACGTGGGATTATACGGTGCTGCAATCCGCAGAGCGAGACATTCTCCTGCAATTCGGACGAACACTCGGCGTATCTGACCGTGAAGATCAGATGAAGCATCTGCATCTTGCCATGCGCCAGCTCCAGTCCGAAGAGGAGACGGCTAAGGAAGAGCAAGTGAAGTATGAGCGAATGTGGAGAAGCTTGGGACTATTAGGCGCGGCGCTGATCGTGATTCTCATGTACTAGGCTAGAGAGGTGCGGATGCGATATGGATGTGGATATTAGCGCAATCTTCCAAATCGCCGGCATCGGCATTGTCGTAGCGATGCTGCACACGGTCTTGAAGCAGATGGGCAAGGAAGATATAGCTCATTGGGCGACAGTGATTGGTTTTGTGCTGGTACTCTTCATGGTACTAAGAATGCTGGATGATTTGTTTCAAGAGATCAAAACGATATTTATGTTTCAGTAGGTGACGGCTGTGGAAATCGTTCAAATTGTAGGAATTGGTCTGATTACCACCGTGCTGGCGCTAATATTGAAGGAGCAAAAGCCCATATTCGCCTTTCTGCTCGCCTTGTTCGCAGGAATGATCATCTTCTTGTTCCTGATCGACAAAATCTCAGCCGTCATCCAAGTGTTAGAAAATATGGCAGAACAATCAGGAGTAGATATGATCTTCTTCCGCACAATCCTGAAAATTATCGGAATTGCATATATAGCAGAATTCGGTGCTCAGATCGTGAGAGATGCAGGACAGGAATCTGTCGCCGCCAAGATTGAGCTTGCCGGCAAAGTGCTGATCTTATTCATGGCGATTCCGATCATTACGGTCATCATGGAGACAGTCATGAAGCTAATGCCCGGCTGAGCGGAAGTGGAGGCCGACTGATGAATCTACGATGGAGATTGGCGTTGCTAACGGCTTCGCTGCTGGTGTTGCTGCTATGGATGCCGCTGGTAGGGACGGAAGCTGTATCAGCCGAACCGGAAGAAGAGGGCAATGGTATTCGGGAGAAGATAATCGAACAGCAGGCCAAGCAGCTGCCGACAGATCAAGTGGAAGCGTATTGGGATAACCTTATGAATGAATACAGTGAGCATTTGCCAGGCAAGGACCCGCCAACCTTAATGGAGATGATCGTACCTGGCGGGGAAGGACTTGGTGCGCAGGAGGTACTGCAAGGCCTGGTGCGAATGCTGTTGTTTGAAATTGTGTACAACGGCAAGCTGCTTGTGACGATCGTCATCTTGACGATCTTCAGCATGCTGATGGAAACGTTGCAAGGCGCATTCGAGAAGCCGAATGTGAGCAAGATCGCGTATGCCATTACTTACATTGTCCTCATGATTATCGCTGTGAATAGCTTCAGTGTGGCGATCGGCTATGCGAAAGAAGCGATAGCTGGCATGGTTCACTTCATGATTGCGATGATTCCGTTGCTGCTAACGGTGTTGGCTTCGATGGGCAATGTAGTGACGGTGTCCGTGATGCATCCGCTCATTGTATTTATGATCCATACGATCGGTACGCTCATCTACTCGGTAGTATTTCCGTTATTGTTCTTTTCCGCAGTGTTACATATCGTCAGCTCGCTATCGGATAAGTACAAGGTAACACATTTAGCTATTTTGCTGCGAAATATTAGCGTTGGCATACTGGGAGTTTGTTTGACTGTTTTTCTCGGCGTCATCTCTGTACAGGGTGTATCGGCAGGAACAACAGACGGTGTGACTTTGCGAACGGCCAAATATGTTACGGGCAATTTCGTTCCTGTTGTCGGGCGCATGCTATCTGATGCTTCCGATACAGTGATCGGCGCATCGCTGTTAGTGAAGAACGCGATTGGCTTGTTTGGCGTTATCGTCATCGTGCTGCTTTGCATATTCCCTGCTTTGAAAATATTAGCGCTTGCGCTCATTTACAATTTGTCAGCGGCAGTGCTCCAGCCTCTTGGAGACAGTCCGATTATGCTCGGCTTGCGAACGATTGGCCAAAGTATGATTTATGTATTCGCTGCATTGGCTTCTGTGGGATTGATGTTTTTCTTTGCGATTACGATCATGATTGCTGCAGGCAATGTGACGGTAATGATGCGCTAGGATACCCACAAAAGTGACGTAAAGCTCCGAAGTAGATTCAAGTACTTTTGTGGGGCGCGGATTGAAGGTTTCTGTCAAAAGTGAAGTAAAGCTCCGAAGTAGATTCAAGTACTTTTGCGGGGCCCGAAGTTCATCCCACGAAAGTGACGTTAAACTCCGAAGTGAATTCAAGTACTTTCGTGGGGCCCGGATTGAAGGTTTCTGGCAAAAGTGACGTTAAACTCCGAAGTGAATTCAAGTACTTTTGTGGGGCGCGGATTGAAGGTTTCTGTCAAAAGTGAAGTGAAGCTCCGAAGTAGATTCAAGTACTTTCGCGGGGCCCGGATAAACTGAACAGTTGGAGGGAGGGGGATGATCGCATGGTTAAGCGAATGGTTGAAGGAAATCGTCGTCATCGTACTGCTCGCCGTATTCGTAGATTTGGTTCTGCCCAACAACGCCATGCAGCGGTATGTCAAAATCGTACTCAGCTTACTCATTTTACTCGCAATCTTGTCCCCTCTGGTCGCGCTTCTCCAGTCTGGGGAAAGATGGGATGCTTGGCTCCAAGCAAGCAGCGATACCGAGTCTGGCAAGAGCTTGTCTGGGACCGGGGAGATGCCGGCGCTCCATGCCATATCGATAGAAGCGGAACAGATGATCGAGGCGCGAAACCGTCAAGCCCAGGAGCTCGCACAGCTCCGACTGGAAGGAGCTATAGTCCGAAGCTTGGAGGAGTCGCTTGCGATTCGCAAGGCAGAGGTGTCCGCAGCACTGCGGATCGGTGCCTCCCCCGAAGAAGTCCTACTAGAAGAATTGGGTGTACGCTTATGGCCCCATGCAGAAGCAGTGGCGGCGGAGGACCTCCAGCAGAGCGGGCAACCCGCGGCATTCCAGCCGATTGAACCGATTGCGCCAGTCACAGTTTCCATTCGGGAGGATCGACGAGAGGGCTTCAATACAGACAGTGTACGGCAAGGTGATGTCCAATCTGGTCACGGAGCCGCAGATGATGCAACAGACCTTCAATCAGACGATATGGAGTCGCTTCAGCAAGGGGCGCTAATCATAATAGAACAACAATTTGACATTCCGTCCGATAAGGTGCGGATCTCTGTGGAGGCAAGGAGGTGAAGCTCCTGTGCAACGATGGCTGCAATGGCTGGAGGAACGGTTGGGAGGCGGTCCGAATGGGCGCAAGCGGGTTACGACCTTTCGGCTGCTGCTATTGATCGGATTGGCAGGGATGCTCCTCCTGCTGGCGAGCTCTTTTTTGTCTGTGAAGCAGGATAGTCTGCTGGAAGAACAGTCCCCCACTGTTAAATCACCGCGTCCTGGGAGCGGACAGGAGGTGTTCCTGAACGGGGGGCAATCGGAGCAATCGTCCACACTGTTCGAGAATATAGAATACGAATATGAATCGCGGCTGAAGGAGCTGCTAGAAACGTTGGTCGGCGTCGGGCAAGTAGAAGTTATGGTCACGGTGGACTCGACAGAGGAGCTGGTTGTGTATCGCGACACGCAAGAATCACATCAGGTCACGAATGAGGAGGACGGCAGTGCAACCCGACACATTACACAGGTGACGCGCAACGGACAGATAGTGCTGCATGAAGTATCCGGGGACGGACAGCCGATCGTGCTCAAGACATTGCGGCCGGACATTCGCGGAGTTGTCGTCGTAGCAGAAGGTGCTGAGCATATACAGGTCAAGGCACTATTGCTGGAAGCGGTGCAGAAGGGACTTGGTGTGAAGCCGCAAGATGTTTCTATCTTGCCAAGGAAGCAGCGGTAACGGTATGACCTGAATACGATTCTGAACCGATACAAAGTGATTGATAACAAACATAGGAGGAATGAAAAGATGAATACAAAACGACAAACCGTGTGGCTTGTCTCCATGCTCAGCTTGATGGTGGTGCTGTCTGCTTATTATTTGTTCACAGAAGACGTAGATACGACGGATACAGCAACGGACGATGTCATGAACGAGCTCGTTGTTGAACAGACAGGTGAAGCTGGTTTATTAGAGGACACAACGGGATGGGGCGAGCATGGTGAGGATATTGTTGCTGTTGATGAGTTGGAAGGCTTAAAGAGCGACGAAGAAATATTGTATGACATGCAAGCACAAGCTGTGTCAGGGCAATCCTACTTCTTGGCTGAACAGATGGAACGCAATGAAACGATGGCTGCGCAGATGGAGAGGCTTACGAAGCTCGTAGAATCAGCTACTGGTGATGCACTGGACCAAGCCGTAACGGAGTTATACGCACTAGAAGATCAAATGACGAAGATTCAGCAGCTCGAAAGCGTGCTCCAAACGGAGTATGAGAATGTGCTGATTGCAGAAGACGGAGACAAGTGGAGAATATCCGTGCAGGCTGACGAGTTGCAAAAGGGCGAGGTCGTATCGATCGCTGAACAGGTGATGAAGGAGCTGGAGGTTGAGCCGAACGACATAAGCGTAGAGATGGTACAATAAGCAGCAAACATGTGTGGAAAGCCTCAGGGAAGCCTGAGGCTTATTCCACATTTTTGACCTGTATGAATAGTTGAGCGAATATACCTCTTGGCAAGTTCAATGAATAACTGGCAGAGCTGCCTATGTTGTGATTCCGCTTCTTGTGTTATAATACATTCGTTGAAAAACAAGAGAGGTGTGACGGAATGTTTAAGTTGAGCGAAATCAAAGAACTGGTCAAGCTGATAGACGAAAGCTCGATCGAGGAATTGGAAATTGAGAATGAGGGTGCCCGCTTATCCATCCGCAAGCCGGGAATCCCTGAGCAGCAGGTAGTACAAGCCGTGCCTCAATCTGCTATTGCAGCCATACAAGCCGCACAGCCTGCAGCAGCACCGCAAGCGGCGCCTGCCCAACCGGTTGAACAGACGGCAACCCAAGCGAATGATGACTCTTTACATAAGATCACTTCTCCGATGGTAGGTACGTTCTATTCAGCGCCGTCTCCGACTTCACCTTCTTTCATAGAGAAGGGCGACAAGGTAACACCGAAGACGACTGTTTGCATCGTTGAAGCGATGAAGCTGATGAACGAAATTGAAGCAGAAGTGAAAGGTGAAATCGTCGAAGTGCTCGTTGAGAACGGACAACTCGTAGAATTCGGACAGCCATTGTTCCTAGTAAAGCCTGAGTAAGCAGGGGGATCGACATGACATTTCAAAAAGTTTTGATTGCCAATCGCGGGGAAATTGCTGTTCGCATTATTCGGGCATGCCGCGAGATGGGGATTGCGACGGTAGCCGTCTACTCGGAACCGGATCGCGATGCGTTGCACGTACGACTCGCTGATGAAGCGTATTGTATCGGCCCTGAGACTAGCAAAGACAGTTATTTGAATTTCACCAATATTATGAGCGTAGCGACACTGACAGGTGTGGACGCGATTCACCCGGGTTACGGTTTTTTGGCTGAGAATGCTGATTTCGCCGAAATATGCGAATCGTGCAATATTACATTTATTGGTCCTTCTCCTGATGCGATCAGCAGAATGGGTGACAAGTCCGAGGCGAAGCTAACAATGAAGCAGGCCGACGTACCGGTCATCCCGGGATCGGATGGATTGCTGGAAGATGTGGACGAGGCGGTTCGACTTGGCAGGGAAATCGGGTATCCGATCGTCATCAAGGCTACAGCCGGAGGCGGGGGCAAGGGCATCCGCATTGCAGATAATGAGGAAATGCTCGTTCGCCAGATTACAGCTGCGCAGCAGGAAGCCGAAAGCGCATTCGGGAATGCTGGCGTGTATTTGGAGAAATACTTGACAGGTATGAAGCATGTCGAGATTCAAATTCTCGCCGACAAGCATGGGAACGTCGTCCATCTTGGTGAGCGGGATTGCTCCGTGCAGCGGCGCAGGCAGAAGCTGATTGAGGAAGCTCCTTGTCCGGTCATTACCGAAGAGACACGTACTTTGATGGGGGAAGCAGCAGTCAGGGCTGCCAAAGCGGTTGACTATGCAGGTGCAGGCACATTGGAGTTTTTGCTTGGTCCGGACGGTCAATTTTACTTCATGGAGATGAATACACGCATTCAAGTAGAGCATCCGGTTACGGAAATGGTAACGAATGTGGATATTATCAAAGAGATGATAGCGGTAGCTGCTGGCAATCATCTGTCATTCCAGCAAGCGGACGTACACATTAACGGCTGGTCGATTGAATGCCGTATTAATGCAGAGGATCCGACGCGTAATTTCATGCCATCAGCAGGTCAAATTCAATTTTACTTGCCGCCAGGAGGCTTAGGCGTTCGCGTAGACAGTGCGGCATACCCAGGATACACGATTCCGCCTCATTATGACTCTATGATTGCCAAGCTGATTGTATGGGGTGCGACGAGGGATGAAGCGGTCCAACGTATGAAGCGGGCATTGACGGAATTTGCTGTAGAAGGGGTGCACACCACGATTCCGTTCCATCTTCGTCTGTTGGAGCATCCGTTGTTCTTGGAAGGGAATTTCGATATTAAATTTTTGGAAGAACATGATGTGCTCGACTCTAATAATTAAGCTGGTTTGTCATATTTCTGCTTCGATGCTATATTTATAGAAGTGAGATGAACGTATGCGATGCGAATCGTAAGATCGAATGAGGAGGTGTCTAACTTGACAACAATAGCTCCCGACTATGTCAAAACAGATTTGGGCAATATCCAGATTGCGCCTGAAGTTGTTGAAGTAATCGCAGGACTCGCAACGGTGGAAGTGCCAGGGGTAGCAGGAATGAGCGGCGGCTTGGCCAACGGTATCGCTGAGTTTCTTGGACGCAAAAATTTGGCCAAAGGTGTCAAGGTGGAAGTAGGTGAACGGGAAGCAGCCATTGATGTTTCCATCGTCATCGAGTATGGCAGCAAAATTCCGGAAATCGCAAGCGACATTCAGCGCAATGTGAAGCATGCGATTCATTCCATGACAGGGCTTCATGTCGTGGAAGTGAACGTACACATTCATGACGTGCACTTCAGCACACAGGAAGTAGAAGAAGAGGATACAACTGTAGCTACGCGCGTTAAATAAACCTGTCGTCTGTCGGTGTCCGATCCGGATGCCGGGGCGGCAATCGGAAAACCAACCCCCTCCCAATTTCGGCAGGGGGATTTCCTTTAGAAGGAAAGGGGACAAGCCATTATGACTCGAGTCTTGGACAAGCTGTTACTGTTCATATTTAGCTTGCTCGTATTAGCTGCACTCCTTGCCGGTCTAGCCGCTATGTCCGGCACAGTACCAGTAATCGGAGAATGGATTGGACAATTTGCGGGAACATGGGTCGGACTAGTATCAATATGGACAATCGGCATCGTGTTGATTCTGATTAGTCTGCGAATGTTGTACATAACGATGCGTGTCGGCTCTGGAACACCGCCTTCCATCGATCAGCGAACGGACTACGGCGATATTCGCATCTCCATTGAGACGGTGGAGAACTTGACGCTCAAAGCTGCTGGACGAGTGAAGGGTGTCAAAGATTTGAAGGCGCGTGTATCGGTTGAAGATGCAGGCTTGCAGATTGAAATTCGCGCATTGGTAGACGGTGATACATCGATTCCTCAGCTCACAGAAGAAGTTCAGCGTGAAGTGAAAGGGTACTTGGAAGAAATAACAGGTATTCCGGTTTCGTTCGTTTCCGTATATGTGGCGAATATTATTCAATCCCAAGCTTTCAAAAGTCGGGTGGAGTAGGTGATGCTCTCGATGTGGCAGGAACTATGGTCAGGTCATAAAGGCAAATTGATCGGTGTATGCGCCGGACTTTTGCATGGGGTCCTCTATTTAATCGTCGGTTTTTGGGATATGTTAGTTTTTGGTTTCATCCTGCTGATCGGATATATTGTGGGCAGGAGGCTCGACAGCGGAATGCCGGTGATGAATTGGGAGCCGCTGCTTGCATGGTTGAATGAGCGTTGGAGACCATTCAAGTAACTGTTAGCTTGAAAGCGCCGCCTGTTGGTTTGCGGCGTTTTTTTACGGGAACCCTTATAGATATAGCTTATGGAGAAAGCCACGAAGCATTCGCATCACTTTCGTGGGTATAATAACGGGCCCCGCGAAAGTAATAGGAGTAAGCTCCGAAGCATTCGCATCACTTTCGTGGGATTAGGATGGAGGCAGCATGAAAAGAAGAGAAGCACGTGAAGTTGCAGTCAAAAGTTTGTACCATATGGACATGAATCAAGTGAGTGTAGAGGAAGCCATCCAAGCAGGACTGGAGGATGGTGAAGAGGAGTCGGCTTTATCCAGCAGGAATCCTAATACGATCGCTTCTATTACGAGGATGGTCGAAGGGACTTATGCACGTAAGGAAATAATTGATCAAGTGCTTGTCCGCTATTTGACTGGTTGGACTTTGGAGCGACTGTCGAAGGTTGATCGTCAGGTGCTGCGATTGGCGATGTATGAATTGTTCGCCGTAGGTGATGCGCCGGTGAAAGTTATCATTAACGAGGCGATCGAATTGGCGAAGCACTTTGGCACAGAGGATTCAGGCAAGTTCGTGAACGGAGTGCTGGGCAAGGTTGCTAAGGAGTATGAGCAAATAAAGCAAATAATTGGAGAGGAGAATGAGTCACATGACAGCACAAATCATTAACGGCAGAGCAATCCGAGACGAAATATTGGCAGGACTGAAGCAGGACATTGAGGAATTGAAGCAACAGGGTGTGCAACCAGGCTTGGCTGTCGTTCTCGTTGGGGACGATCCCGCCTCCAAGCAATATGTAGGAATGAAGGCGAAGAAAAGCAAGGAAATCGGCATGTACTCAGAGGTGCACACGTTGCCTTCTACAACAAGTCAGGACGAGCTTCTGGCATTAATTGATAAGTTGAACAATGCGCATAACGTTCATGGCATTCTAGTGCAGCTGCCGTTGCCTGCGCACATTGAAGAGAAGGCTGTCATTGACGCGATTCGGGTAGAGAAGGATGTTGACGGCTTTCATCCGGTAAGCGTAGGCAATATGATGATTGGCGACGATTGTTTGCTACCTTGCACACCTGCTGGTATTATTGAGCTTATTAAGCGAACGGGAACAGATATTGCGGGCAAGCATGCGGTAGTCGTAGGCCGAAGCAATATTGTAGGTAAGCCGGTAGCGCTGCTGTTACTTCGCGAGAATGCGACGGTATCGGTCTGTCATTCCAAGACAGCTAATATGAAGGAGATCACCCGCCAGGCGGATATATTGGTCGTAGCTGCCGGACGTCCCGGCTTGATTCCTGGCGATTATGTGAAGCCGGGAGCTGTCGTCATTGATGTTGGCACTCCTGTAGGAGACGTGCAATACGAAGAAGCGGCAGCGGTAGCGGGAGCGATCACACCGGTACCGGGCGGTGTCGGTCCGATGACGATTGCTATGCTGATGAGCAACACGGTGAAGGCAGCCCGACAGATGCTTGCCAATGGATAAGAACATCCTCAGCATTAAAGCGTTAACGCGCTATATCAAGATGAGACTAGAGGGGGACGAGCGTCTCCAGCAAATTTGGGTGCAAGGGGAAATTTCCAATTTCACGCACCATTCCAGCGGCCATATGTATTTCACCTTGAAGGATAAGGACAGCCGTGTGAAATGTGTCATGTTCAGCTCTTATAATGCGTCATTAGGATTCATACCGAAGAACGGTGACAAAGTGCTGGCACGCGGTTCGGTCTCTGTCTATGAACGTGATGGTCAATACCAGTTTTATGTATCGAAGATGCAGCCGGATGGCATAGGCAGCCTGTATTTGGCGTTCGAGGCATTGAAGAGGAAGCTGGATGCTGAAGGGCTGTTCGCCATTGAGCGGAAGCGCACGCTCCCGAAATTCCCGCGTACGGTCGGTCTTATTACATCGCCGACTGGAGCGGCTGTCCGTGACATGATTACGACCTTGCAGCGGCGGTTTCCTGTTGCCGCTATTTTGCTGTATCCGGTTCAGGTTCAAGGGAAGCAGGCGGCGCCTTCGGTTGCCAGAGCGATTCAAGCAATGAATACACACGGCGCAGCGGATATTCTTATTGTCGGCAGAGGCGGAGGGTCATTGGAGGAATTGTGGGCATTTAACGAAGAGACGGTGGCGCGCAGCATCGCGGCTTCCGAGATTCCGGTTATATCAGCTGTCGGGCATGAGACGGACACGACGATTGCGGATTTCGCAGCGGATATACGCGCCGCTACGCCAACAGCTGCCGCGGAATTGGCTGTACCGCACTTGGATGAGCTGCAGCAGCAGCTTCGCCATATGACCAGCAGGCTCGACCGTGCGCTGACTGCACAATACTATGAGCCTGCGCAACGATTGGATCGGCTGTCTCAGCGCTTACGAATGAGTATGGAGCAGCGCTTGCGTCAGGCTGACCAGCGTTATCAGCGGATCTATCGCAGACTGACGGTATTCCAGCCGCATGAGCAGGTGCGAAGCTTGCGCAGGCAGCTGGATAGTCATGCGAAGCAACTGGACGTCGCGATGCAAGGATTGCTGCATCAGCGTAAGCTGCGTTTCGCTGGAGCGGTGCGGCAATTAGATGCGCTCAGTCCGCTTAAGGTGATGGCTAGAGGCTACAGCCTTGCTTACAGGGAGTCAGATGGCGTCCTTATGAAATCCGTGCATGAGACTTCGCTAGGTGACGATGTGCGTATTCGTCTGCATGACGGCATATTGCATTGTGAGGTCAAAGGAACGCAGGAGTTGGCTGAAGCCAACAGGGCAAAGGAGGAATGAATGGTGGAAGAACAAGAAGACATGCAGCAATCACTATCGTTCGAGCAAGCTATGGAGAAGCTTGAGCACATTGTTACGAAGCTGGAATCCGGCGAACTACCGCTGGAGCAAGCGATCGGTCTGTATCAAGAAGGGACACGGCTGTCACAGCTGTGTGCAGGCAAGCTGGAGCAGGTTGAGCGCAAGATCGATATGGTGATGGAGACAGAGCAAGGATTAGAACAGCAGCCGTTCAACCACGATGAATGGACAGGTGAGTCTTCTTGAAGAACAATGAGATTATTCACGCATGTGCGCCAGACGCACCGATACAAGCATACATCGAGCATTACGCGCACATGATGAACGTGTCTCTAGAGCAGTCGCTTGCGCATTCGGGGGCGCATCCGAAGCTGCTGGAAGCGATGACGTATTCGATCATGGCAGGAGGCAAGCGGCTGCGTCCGATTCTGATGATCGCTGCAGCGGAAGCGCTTGAGGCAGAGCTTGAGCGAATCATTCCGGTCGCGTGCGCGGTCGAAATGATTCATACATACTCACTCATTCATGACGACTTGCCAGCGATGGACGACGATGACTATCGACGCGGTAAGCTGACGAATCACAAGGTGTACGGAGAAGCAATGGCGATATTGGCCGGGGACGGGCTGTTGACGCACGCGTTCTATACCGCTGCGCAGGCAGGCAGCACCGATGCGCAATCGATGACGCAGGTTCTAGGGGTCATTCGAGAGATGGCGGCCTTCGCCGGTATAACAGGAATGGTAGCAGGTCAAGCAGCTGATATGGAAGGCGAGCAAGGTATTACAAGCTTGCAGCAGCTGGAGGCGATTCATCTGCGCAAGACAGGAGATCTGATCGTCTTCGCATTGCGGGCAGGCGGACGGCTGGCCGGCGCATCTGAAGCGCAGCTGCAAGCGCTGGAATCTTACGGTTACGGCATCGGTCTCGCCTTCCAAATACAAGATGATATTCTGGATATTTCCGGTGACCCGAACAAGATTGGCAAAGCAGTCAACAGCGATGAACGAACTGGCAAAGTGACTTATCCGTATTTCTTAGGACTCGAAGGAAGCCGCAGGAAAATGAATGAGCTGACTTCCGCTTCGAAGGAAGCCGTGCAGAAGGCGGGGCTTCCTCATCCGAGCCGACTTCTTCAGCTTGCAGATTACTTGATGAATCGCGACAGGTAAACGATTCCGTTGAGCAGGGCATCTATTTGTGTTATTATTAAGTTACCAATGGAGAGTGGCGCAGTATTCTAGTCAGTCTACCGTTTCTGAAGGCGGGCCTAAAAATTCGCCAAAGGGCACATCGATGAAGTTCCTTGTGTTGGCTTTCGACGCCCAGTCGGGGGTTGATGCTGGGAGTTAAGGTTGGAGGGCGATCCGCAATGGCATGCGGGCGTTGACCCTCCTTCCGCGGAGGCCCAAGTGCGTGGTGAGAAGCCACCGAGCTGCTCATTACGGCTTGGGGTATGAACCTGCAGTAGCAGGCCTCAATTGCATGGGTTCGCGCCTAGCTAAAACGGTCTGTATGCAGCGTAGCCTGCCTTGAGCGGGGCAGAGGGGATTATAGATGGTAGGCAGCCGGTTCTTCGGCCAAAGAACGTGCTGCTGGATGCTATATGAAATCTGTCCTGCAAAAGAGGCTAAGATTCGGTCAAGGGCTGTTGAGGAAATCTCCTAGACTGTTCACGCAAGTGTGGCCTTCTGAGGATTATAGTGTGGACTAAGTGGTAATTCAGTCTGGCGTTCGGAGACGGCGCCAAGGCGGACTTAATGGGAAACCGCCATGCTGGTGACAGGATGGCGTCCGCTTGGGAAAACCTACTGGACCTAAGCCACAGTGTTTACTCGGAATGCTGCCACTCTACATTTTTAACAGAAAGGGATTTGCCAAACTACATGAAATTTTCGATGCGCAACTCCATTCGATGGAGTATTTTTATATTTATTGTTACCTTTATTCTAGCCTGCGTATTCTCGGTAGTTTCTACCACTGTGCTGGAAGGCGTAGGCTGGGGCATTGGTGTCTTGACGGTATTCTTTCTGGTCTTGATTGGCATCCTATTCGATATGATGGGTCTTGCCTCTGCGGCTGCGCAGGAACGGCCGTTTCACGCGATCGCAGCGGAACGGGTCAAGGGCGCTAGACATGCCATTCATATCGTGCGGAATGCGGATCGCTTCTCCAGTATTTGTAATGATGTCGTTGGTGACGTGACAGGAATAATCAGCGGTGCGGCGAGCACGCTTGTCGTCCTGAAATTCTTAGCTTCTGTAGACCAGAATGGCGCGCTAGTGACCACAATTGTTACAGTGACCTTCACTGCGTTCGTATCTGGATTGACTGTTGCTGGCAAGGCGATGGGGAAGTCGTTTGCGATTCACTTTGGCAATCCGATTGTATTGATTATCGGCAAATGTTTCTACTTTCTCGAGGAGCGCCTGAAGATCCGCATCTTCCAAGTGCGGAAGGCCAAGTCGAGCAACGGAAGGCGAGGGAAAACGCATGCTGCTGGAAAACGTCAATCAACCCGCTGATTTGAAAGGGTTCTCAGTCGAACAATTGGAGACGCTTGCTGCGGACATTCGGCAGTTTCTCATCGAGAAACTGTCAGCGACCGGAGGCCATTTGGCACCGAATTTGGGTGTTGTCGAGCTGACACTGGCGCTGCATTATTTGTTTGACAGCCCTGCTGACAAATTCATATTCGATGTAGGCCATCAGGCCTACGTACATAAGATTCTTACTGGCCGTAAGGACCGTTTCGATACACTTCGCAAGTACAAAGGGCTGTGCGGTTTTATTAAGCGTTCGGAAAGCGAGCATGACGTATGGGAAGCCGGACATAGCAGCACATCGCTGTCTGCAGCGATGGGTATGGCATTGGCGCGAGACGCCAAAGGAGACAGTAATCGGGTTATCGCTGTAGTAGGGGACGGTGCGCTCACAGGCGGAATGGCGCTGGAGGCATTGAACCATATCGGCCACGAACGGAAGAATTTAATGGTCGTGCTTAACGACAATGAGATGTCCATCGCCCCTAACGTCGGTGCGCTGCACAATTATCTAGGCAAGATACGCTCAGACCGCCACTATGTGAAGGCGAAGGAAGACCTTGAGCACTTGCTGAAGAAGATACCGGCAATTGGCGGCACCATAGCTAAGACTGCGGAGAAGGTTAAGGACAGCTTGAAATATATGATCGTTCAAGGCGTGCTGTTCGAAGAGCTGGGCCTCACCTATCTCGGACCGGTTGACGGACACAGTCTCCCACATTTATTGGACGTGCTGAAGCAAGCTGACAATGTGCAGGGACCTGTGCTCGTTCACGTGCTTACGACGAAGGGCAAGGGATATACACCGGCTGAAGCCGATTCCTTCAAGTGGCACGGCATTAGCCCGTATAAGATTGAATCAGGCAAAGTGCTGAAGTCAGTCAGTGCGCCGCCGATGTATACTGAGGTGTTCGGTCAGACGCTGATGAAGCTTGCTGAACAGGATGAACGTGTGATCGCTGTTACACCAGCGATGCCCGGCGGTTCGGGCCTGCTTGAATTCGCTGCGCGCTTCCCGGGTCGGATGATCGATGTCGGCATCGCTGAACAGCATGCCGCTACGATGAGCGGCGCGCTTGCTATAGAAGGAATGAAGCCGGTATTCGCTGTATATTCGACATTTCTGCAGCGCGCTTACGATCAAGTCGTTCACGATATTTGCAGGCAAAATTTGAACGTAGCGTTCGCGATTGACCGCGCTGGCTTCGTCGGTGCTGATGGAGAGACGCATCAAGGCGTGTACGATATTCCGTTCCTGCGCCATGTGCCGAATATGGTCATTATGATGCCGAAGGATGAGAATGAGCTTCGCCATATGATGAAGACGGCGCTTGAGTATGATAACGGGCCGATCGCTTACCGTTATCCGCGGATTAATGGAACAGGTGTGGAGCTTGATGAAGAGTTGCAAGTAATTCCGATCGGTGAGTGGGAAGTATTGCGGGAAGGGACAGATGCGGTGCTGCTTGCAGTTGGTCCGATGGTGCAGATCGCCTTGCAGGCTGCAGAGCAGCTGCAGCAACAAGGCCAGCAGGTTCGTGTCGTGAATGCCCGCTTCATTAAGCCGCTGGACGAGGCTATGCTGAGGCAGATCGCTAAGGAAGGCATACCGATCTTGACAATGGAGGAAAGCACGTTGGAAGGCGGCTTCGGCACCGCCGTACTGGAATTCTATGTGAAGCATCAGCTTGCTGTTCCGGCGATGCGCATGTTGGGCATCCCTGATTGCTTCATTGAACATGGCAGCATTCTCGATCAGCGTCGGGAAGTCGGATTAACTGTTGAGAATGCGATCGAGCAAGTACAAGCAATCGTACCGCTTCAGAAGAAAAGGGCGCTCTCATGAAGGAAGAGAAGGAGCGCGTAGACGTGCTCTTAGTGGATCGAGGTTTGATCGAAAGCCGTGAGAAGGCGAAGGCAGCGATAATGGCTGGACTCGTCTATTCTGGCACCGAGCGCTTGGAGAAGGCGGGAATGAAAATTCCGGTTGCAGCTCCGCTCCAATTGAAAGGGGCTGTGCATCCTTATGTCAGCCGCGGCGGTCTGAAGCTGGAGAAGGCGATTCGTCATTTCGGCTTGTCTCTTGCCGGCAGAACGATGCTGGATATCGGCGCTTCGACAGGCGGCTTCACGGATTGCGCATTACAGCATGGAGCTGATCTCGTCTATGCGATTGATGTCGGCTACAATCAACTCGACTGGTCACTTCGCAACCATCCGCAAGTTCGCGTCATGGAGCGAACCAACTTCCGCTACATGCAGCCTGATGAATTGGATGGTCCTAAGCCCGATTTCGCTGCCACGGACGTTTCCTTCATTTCGCTAAAGCTGATTCTGCCTCCGATGAAGGCACTGCTTGCACGCGAAGGAGAAGCGGTCGCCTTGATCAAGCCGCAGTTCGAAGCGGGCAGAGAACAGGTCGGCAAGTCGGGAGTCGTACGCGATCCCGCTGTGCATAAGACAGTTCTTCACGAGGTATTGCGCTTTGCTGATGAGCTAGGCTTACAGCTACAAGGCTTGACTTATTCACCGATCACTGGCGGTGAGGGCAATATCGAATTTCTTGCATACTGGCGTACATCTGATGAGTCGTCTTCAAGCTTGCACACGGATGAGGAACGAAGCAAGCTTGTGGAAGAAGTCGTCGCGCAATCCGCTGAATTAAAGCGCAAGGAAAAAAAGGAATGAATGCGTTCACCTCGAATACATATTCGGGGTGAATTTGTTATGAACGGAATAAGCGAGCTGCTCATATTGCTGCTACTTATCGGATTGGGCGGCGGTTGGCTGCTGTGGCGAGTCAGACGTTGGCTCGGAACCGCTTCACGCAAAGCGCCGATACCGAAGGAGGCTCTCGATGATGAGCCCGCCGTATCAGTGCGGCGTATTCTCGAAGACAACGGCTACAAGGTGGTTGGTGGTAAATTCCGTCAGCCATTGCGCATTATCGTAGATGATCGGTCGTATCAAAGCCGCTACTATATTGACGGATTTGCGGCTGATCAAGAAGGCGTATATGTCGTCAAGTCATCGAGATCGAAGCAGCCGATGGAATGGACAGGCAGTGCCGTTCGCGACCGTTTGTTGCCCTACTTAGGCATATATCAAGGGATTCATGGACTTCTCTATGTAGATACAGAAGCAAAAGCAGTCAAAAAAATTACGTGTGAGTGGGATTAGGAGGCGCGTCATAATGAAGGGGCAACGGCACATCAAGATCAGAGAGATCATCACCAGCCGTGAAATCGAGACACAGGATGAATTGGTGAATGCATTGCGGGAGGCTGGCTACAATGTCACGCAAGCAACGGTATCCAGAGATATGAAGGAATTGCATCTCATTAAGGTGCCGTTGGATGATGGGCGGTACAAATATTCGATGCCATCGGATCAGCGGTTCAATCCGATTCATAAGCTGAAACGAACGCTTGCTGACAATTTTGTGCATATAGATTATGCAGAGCAGATGATCGTATTGAAGTCGCTGCCGGGCACCGCTAATGCGATTGGTGTCTTAATCGACAATCTCGAATGGCCGGAGATTATGGGCACGATATCAGGTGATGATACACTGTTGTTGATTTGCCGTTCCAAGGACTACAGCGAGCGGGTAGTATCGCAAATTTTGGGCATGCTTCAATAAAGGAGGGGCATTCATGCTGGTAGAATGCACGATTCGCAATTTGGCAGTGATTGAATCTGCTCATGTGCGCTTCTCCCCGGGTTTTTTGGTTATGACAGGGGAAACAGGGGCAGGGAAATCCATCTTAATTGACGCGCTGAGCCTCATTGCAGGAGCGCGCGGTTCGGCCGACTTCGTCAGGCACGGGGCCAAGTCCTGTGAGATCGAGTGCGTATTCGAGCTTGCGCCGGACCATCCGGCTTGGTTTCAATTGGAGCAATGGGGGATTGCGGCGTCACCCGAGGAGACGCTTCTTATCAGGCGAGATATTAGCGCACAGGGCAAGAGCTCGGCGAGAGTGAACGGGCAGTTGCTGAATCTAACGATGTTGAAGGCTTTGGGCGATACCTTGATTAATCTGCATGGCCAGCATGACCATCAATCCCTAATGAAGGTAGAACGTCACTTGTCCTTGCTGGACAGCTTCGGCGAACCGGATATCACTTCGCTTCACAAGCGGTATCGAGAGGCATATTCGGCATATACGGAACTGCGCAAAGAGTGGAATGAGCTTGAAAAAGCCGGGATGCAAAACCTGCAGATGCTGGACTTATACAAATACCAAATAGAAGAAATTGAGAAAGCTGCGCTCAAGCCTGGTGAGGAGAAAGAACTGGAAGAGGAGCGCCGCAAACTTACGCATGCGGAGAAGCTGACCCAGGCTGTTACGGAAGGTTATGAGTCCATCTATGGTTCGCAGATGGCGCTGGAGCAGCTCGGCAAAGCTGTAGAGGAGCTTGAAGATGCTGTGAAGGTAGATCAGGCAGCGCTCGGACCATTGCTGGACCAGCTTCGATCTGCATATTATCAGGTGGAGGATGCCTCCTTCCAGCTTAGAGATTATCGGGAAGGGATTGAATTTAATCCGGAGAAGCTGGACGAGCTGGAGAATCGCTTGGCACTGATTCAATCATTGAAGCGCAAGTACGGCGATTCCGTGGAGGATATTCTGCAATACGTGGCTGCCATCAAGCAAGATGTGGCGAAAATTGAAAATCGAGATCAGCGGCTTGAAGAGCTTCGAAACGAAGTGGAGCTTAGGAAAGCTAAGCTTCATCAACGGGCAGAAGCGTTGAGCAAGGTGCGCAGGAAGCAGGCAGTGCAGCTCGCCAACAATGTAACAGAGCACTTGCGAGACCTTCAGATGGAGCGAACGCGATTCGAAGTAAGTGTCAAGCCGCTTGACGAGCCTGGACGAGACGGTGCTGACTTGATCGAATTTATGATCTCGCCTAACCCTGGCGAGCCGTTGAAGCCGCTCGGCAAAATTGCCTCAGGCGGCGAGCTTTCGCGCATTATGCTGGCGCTTAAGTCAATATTCGCTGGTGTGGATCATATTCCCGTTCTCATCTTCGATGAAGTGGACACGGGTGTTAGCGGTCGCGCTGCACAGGCGATAGCCGAGAAGATGGCGAGACTTGCAGAGAACTGCCAAGTATTCGCGATTACACATTTGCCTCAGGTAGCTTGTATGGCCGACAGTCATTTTCTCATTCAGAAATCAATCAATGAAGATCGTACATATACGGAAGTGCGCAGCTTGGAAGATCAGGACCGGACAGACGAACTTGCGCGCATGCTCGGCGGTGTCACGATCACCGATACAACACGCAGCCATGCGCATGAAATGCTGGAACTTGCGGAACAAAAAAAGCGGGGGTGGCATCATTTGCAGTAAATAAATCAATTGGGGGCAGGTTAACTTAAAAGTACATTAGTGACGAACACCTTTTTCGTCGCATATCGAAGAAAAGGGAGCGTGGTGAATGTGTTCAACCGCAAGCGGAAAGGCCTCGGTCTTGTCCTTGTTCTCTTCATGTATCTTATGAGTTTAACCGCCCCGTTCCAATCCTTTGCTACACTCCCCGATGAATGGCGCATGTTCTCCGGCGAAGGCAGGCAATGGAACTTCTCCCTGCCGGTAAGTGGCATGGTAACCGTCAATGATCCCGATATTGTCAGGGTGAATGGACAGACTGACGACAGCTTCAAGCTAGAACTGAACGAACCGATCTCTTTCGAATCCGCCTCGATCGGTGAGACAGAAATGCAGCTGAAGCTGTTCGGCTCCATTCCAGTGAAGAAGTGGAAAGTGAATGTAGTCCCCGATCTCGAAGTGATTCCGGGGGGGCAGACGATTGGTGTTAAGATCAAGTCAGATGGGATACTTGTGGTTGGTCATCACTTGGTTACCGCAGGCAATAACAAGAAGGTGTCGCCAGGGGAAGATGCCCAGATTATGCTCGGAGACATTATTACGAAGATCAATGACAAGCCATTGAGCGGGGTTTCCGAAGTGGGCAGTATTGTGGAGGAGGCAGGAAAGTCCGGTCAACCCATTACATTAACGATTCGCCGTAACGGTAAAGTGTTCGTCAAGCAGCTAACTCCTGCTTTCGATGCAGAGGATCAAGCATATCGGCTCGGCCTGTACATTCGTGATTCCGCAGCAGGTGTCGGTACGTTGACCTTTTACGCACCAGATCAAGGCGTCTATGGTGCTCTCGGGCACGTCATTACAGATATGGATACACAAACAGCTATTCCGGTCGGTGACGGAAAGATAGTCCATTCTACGGTTACATCGATTTCGAAGAGTCATAACGGTGTGCCGGGTGAGAAGCGAGCTCATTTTTTCAAGGAGAACAAAATTCTTGGCAATATTGAGCGGAATACGGATTTCGGCATATTCGGCAAGATGGCAGAGCAGCCGAACTACGGCTATACACAAGAGCCCGTTCCAGTAGCATTCGCTGAAGAAGTTCGAGAAGGACCTGCTCAAATATTGACCGTCGTAGACGGGCATAAAGTGGAAGCCTTCGATATAGAAGTCGTGCACACCGCATCCCAATCGGCACCCGCAACCAAAGGGTTGGTTATCAAGATTACCGATCAGCGCTTACTGGACAGGACAGGAGGGATCGTGCAGGGGATGAGCGGCAGCCCGATATTGCAGAACGGCAAGCTGATCGGAGCTGTCACGCATGTGTTCGTTAATGATCCTTCCTCCGGCTACGGCTGCTTCATAGAATGGATGCTGCAGGATGCAGGCGTTATGATTCAACCTCAACAAGAACTACAGGCTGGTTAGCCGTAGTTCTTGTTTCATTATGTGCATGTCGCAGCCGAATTTGTCGAATGGAAGTCGAAAGCTGATGATCAGTGTAGTTCATTAGCGCAAAATATCAATTATATATGAAGTGTACAAAAAAATAAAGAAAAATACGAAAAAAAATTATTCGACAGAAGGAAATGATTTCGATATGTCGAATAGTATGCAAGGAGGAAATAGTTAAACCAATCGAAGGAGGAATGTTTACGTTGCAGAACATTGAGGTGCTCTTGGCAGACGATAACAGAGAATTCACTTCTCTTCTCTCGGAATATATCGAGGAACAGGAGGATATGTCGGTAGTCGGTGCAGCTTACAATGGGGAAGAGGTTCTTCACCACATTCAGAATGGTCGTGTTCCCGATGTCCTGATTCTGGACATTATCATGCCTCACCTCGACGGATTAGGTGTGCTGGAGAAGCTAAGGCAGCTGGACTTGCAGCCGCAGCCCAAGGTCATTATGCTTACCGCATTCGGGCAAGAGAATATTACGCAGAAAGCGGTGCAGTTAGGCGCATCTTACTACATATTGAAGCCATTCGATATGGAAGTACTTATTCATCGCATTCGTCAGCTCGTCAGCAACACCCCTGCAGTCGCAGCGGGTGCACCGATGAAGGTCAATGTCGTGTCGATGAACAAAGGGAAGAATCTGGACGCCAGCATTACGAACATTATTCACGAAATCGGAGTGCCTGCGCACATTAAAGGGTATCAGTACCTGCGTGAAGCCATTACGATGGTATATGGCAATATCGAAATTCTGGGCGCAATTACGAAGACACTGTACCCATCCATCGCCGAGAAGTTCAAGACGACGCCAAGCCGCGTAGAACGTGCGATTCGCCACGCGATCGAAGTCGCCTGGACGCGCGGCAATATTGACTCGATCTCGCAGCTGTTCGGCTATACGATCAACATCTCGAAGTCCAAGCCGACGAACAGCGAATTCATTGCAATGGTGGCAGACAAGCTGCGGATTGAGCATAAGGTGAGCTGAACAGATATATAACAATTTGCATGAGTCACTTTGTGCATATACCACTGCTTTATTGGGTTCCAACATCCAATGAGGGAGTGGTTTTTTGTATGACTGATTATGAGTTTTGACGCTTGATTACTGCCGATCGATCTTGCTGATGATAACACTGCTGTCGAGTGAGACGATTGGATGTCAACTTAATGTGACTGCTACAGTATAATTTCCTTTCTGAATATTCCTCTGTATAAAATCGGATCCTCCAGCCAAAATAAAACAGGCTATTCCAATCGTACAGAGGAGCGGATAAATGTGAAAAACAAATGGTTACTTGCGGTACTGTTCTTTTTGCTGTCTGTTGTTAGTATGATGCCAGCCGCTACTGTGCAAGCGAAGGGCGAGGATTGTGTAAGTCCCAAATCGGCGCAGTTGAAAACCGACATGCAGAAGGCTTGGATCGATCATACAATATGGACAAGAAGCTATATTGTGAGCGCCCTTGCTGATCTCGAAGATCAACAGGACGTATTAGACCGGTTGTTGCAGAACCAGCAAGATATTGGCAACCTGATCAAGCCTTATTATGGGGAAGCAGTGGGTGACAAGCTGGCAGATCTTCTCAGAGAACATATCGTAATCGCCGGGAAAATTGTAGCAGCTGCCAAAGCGGATAATGAGAAGCAGGTCAAAACGTTAGCGACGGAATGGCATAGAAACGCCGACGATATTGCCAAGTTTTTGAGCGAAGCGAATCCGAATTGGCAGTTTACAGAGATGCGAGATATGCTGTACACCCACTTAAAGTTGATAACAGAAGTAGTGCAAGACCGGATCAATCGGAATTGGAAAGCCGATATTGCAGCAACGGACAAAAATGAGGTTCATATGATTCATTTTGCAGATATGTTGGCAGAAGGCATTGTGAAGCAGTTCCCTGATAAATTCTAAGAACAAACAGTTGAAACCAAACAAACGTTCGTATATAATATAGTTATCGAAATTATTGAAGTGGGGTTGATAACATATGTATGCGGACAAGTTAACTAGTGGCTATCGGAACGGAATGAAGAATGAGCAGCCATTGCTACGCTGCAGCAATCCATATCATAAGAGGCAGAAGCCCGTTCTGGATGAGAAGCGGCTTGCCGAGTTCGTACGTGTCATGGGTGTATCGATGTTCACAGAGAAGCCTGTGAAGATCAAGCTGTATCAGGACGATGCGGATGTGGAATTGGTCGGTCTGATTGATAAGATCGCTACAGACTCCAGACAGTTGAAGATCGGCTTCGAGCATACATATGAATGGATTACATTGGACGATGTCATTGACATGAAAATTGTCTTATAGAAATGTGCAAGGGACTGTCCCATTAGCCATTATAGATGGCGTATGAGACAGTCTTGCTGTTGAAGCATGGATTAGCTAAGTATCCAACCTTAATGCGGACAGGATGGCATCACAGAGCAGCTTGTCCCGCTCCTTCATCTCGGGAATCATGTTCAGCATATCTCCGAAGATGGATTTGTCTTGCTTCCTTAGGAATTTCAGCTTCGTATTGCGGAAGGCCAGCGCTGTTCTCATCAAGGACTCTGCATCCTTCACAAGCTGATTACCTGCGGACGGATTGGTGAAGTGATTCGCTTGATGCAGAAGTTGGACCAGTTCGTACACACACTTCTTATGATCGAACAGGATTTGGAATGGTAAGATATTAATGTAGGACTGATGGGCAATAAGCGCTTGGATGTATTCCTCAAACTTCGTATATACTTCAAGTCCGAATACCGCTTGCTCATAAGTATGCGGCAGCATGGCTAGTCTGGTAGAAGTGTTATGGCTATGCAGGTAGTCACTTAGCAGCTGATGAATGAGGGATATATGTAGCTCAGTATGAGCGTCTTCGCGCAGCTTTATTACTTTGAGAGGTCTTGTCGGTACGTCATCAATGTGCAGAATGAGGCTGCTGTAAGGAATCGTCATGGATTGGAATTGCCTCGTGGTCGTGAAGGTGAAGTCCAATACGTGATAGACCTGTTCCTTATCATCGAAGCCGTGTATGAGCAAGTTACTGTAACGGTGCCGCTGCGCATAAGCGTGTGTGTGGGATAAGTAATATTGATCGCAGTTCACTTCGACATAGCGGCCTTCATCAATTCGTGTCCGGATGAAGGTAGTTGCGGAATCCTTGGTGAACCACGCCGGATCGGTCATGTGGATCTCTAACCAAGGATTTGGCGTATAGTCGTCGGTCAGGCAGTCATGAATGAGATAAAACTGCAGCCAGTGGTAGTCATCTTTAATTTCGCTTCGCGTATACAATTGCAAAAAACGATTGAGAATCCAAGAGCGGCTTTCAGGGACATTGGCCATGATTGCGAAGGGGATGCAATAATTTTTGTAAGACATGATGAGGGGCTGTCCGATTGGTAACACCTTTTTCACTAACTCACCATCCTTTGGCACTTTTATTTCCTCATCGTACGCAATCAAGTCGGCAGGCGTCAACCCTCATTTCGTTGCATGACAAGTAAGCTGCTTTTCCAGTGGCTTGAATAGATAGCCAAGAAGAAGCAGCTTACACGCAGTAGTTCAATATCGGTGATGTTTTAGTTTTTGTATTTGTGCGGTTCGGCTTGGTGATCACGCGAGTTTTGACCGCTGTGCTTGACGTTATGTCTAGCCACTTCCTCGGCGAATTCGGTTGCGGCGCGTTCTGATTCACGGGTGTTGATCGGTATGCCGTCTTGAGTAGCTTTAGGTGCAGCTGTCTGCTTCGAGTTGTTCTGCATGATGCAATCCCATCCTTTCCTAGTTGTTCACATTAGCGGATTTGCTTTGGTTGTTGCGTCTCATCCATCGCAAGCTCAACCGATTGAATCGATTGCTCCAATTGTTGGACGGTTTGCTTAACTTGCTGCAGTTGCGATTCATTGGCTTCGGATTCCACATCTTGCATGTTCGCTTCGATCGTGTGGTGCAAGTGGCGCATACGTGCCGCAGCTTGGCGCATTTGCTCAGGATCTGCGCTTTGCTTAGCGAATTCCCATTCACTGACTGCTTCATGCGCTTCTGTAATGCGTTGATTCGCATCTTCCCATGCGCGAAGCAGCCGACTCTGATGCTGTTCGTATTCGACCATTATGGATATGCCTCCTGACTTCATTCCATGTATGCAGCTCTTAGCTTATGTCGATTGTTGTGATTTTATCACGGAGGCATGTTGACACTTGAGAGGCAATTGATTGTTGTAAATCGATCATGTATAATAATGAAGGTTCCATTCGGGTGATCGGAATTGTCACAGATTTTTCACGATTGTACCGATCTATGACTTACCATTCCATGCAACAATCCATTACAATAAGATAACGGACTACTAGGAATTGGGGGATTTTTTCATGCACAAGTGGATCATGTTTGCCATGTTTATTGCAGCTAGTGCAGCAGCAATCGTGTTCTCGATTACACTGATCGAGCCGAAGGAAGGCGTCGAAGAGGAAGTCGGTGAGAATGAGCTTCGTTTCGTGCTGTCGAATTTCGAATTTGACCAACAGGAATATCATGTTGCACTCGGCGAGACGATGACGGTCTCGATGAAGAATGCAAATGGGGTACATGGCGTAGCGATTCCGGATTATGGCATTGATATTACGGAAGGCGATGCGGTAGAAGTAACATTCGACCAAGCTGGAACCTTCGAACTCGAATGCTCTATCATGTGTGGACTGGGTCATGCGGAAATGGTAGCGACTCTTGTCGTAGAATAACAATTGAACAGCAAGCCCAAAAGATCATTCAACGGCACATCGAGGCCGAGGATGGTCTTTTTTTTTTTCGTTACTGCGGAATACAGGGCGTATTTCGTTCCCATACTAGAAGGAAACGTATATTTATGTTGGTCCGAAAGGTGGTTCGACCATGCATTGGCGGTCCCACTTGCAACAAGAAAAGTCGATTACAGGAAACGTACGTGTGAACAAAAGCACGAAGCGTCTCGTTCCGCAACTTCAACCGAAGGAGATAGCTGTTATTTGCCACGAGGATTTGGACGAAATCGCTGCTGATGGCTTGATCGGAGCCAGAGTGAGCGCTGTAGTGAATGCATCTCGCACGATGAGTGGCGCTTTTATGGCAAAAGGGGCAGAGCTTATGCTGAGGGCAGGGATACCTGTTGTCGAGGTTCGTCAGCAATACTTTGCCCAATTCCAGTCTGGGATGCGGATTACTATCCATCATCAATATATTGCTTGTGAGGATGGGGCGCGTATTCCTTGTCGGCTGTTCGATTGGCACGCTTGGAATCGATGTAAGCATCGTGCAAGTCAGAACGAACAGTTATGTTTGGAACAATTTATTGACAATACCTTAACGTATGCGCATCAGGAGAAAGTGCAGTTTCTGGATGCTTTAGTCTTGCCGGTCTTGCATACGCCGTTACAAGGACGGCATGTGCTTGTAGTTGTGAGGGGCAGCGGCTTTCGCGAGGATCTGCTTGCGCTTAGTGATTATATAGGTGAATACAAGCCGATTCTGATTGGGGTAGATGGCGGAGCAGATGCGCTGCTGTCCTGCGGCTATTGTCCGAATCTGATTATCGGTGATATGGACAGCGTGACGAATGAAGCGCTGCTAAGCGGAGCAGAGGTTATCGTTCATGCCTATCCGAATGGGCACGCTCCGGGTATGAAGCGAATCAAGCGACTTGGAATCTGGGCGATCAGTGTACCGGCTGCGGGAACAAGCGAGGATCTCGCTATGCGTATCGCGTATGAGAAGGGGGCTTCTCTCATCGTGACGCTTGGCACTCACACCCATATGATCGATTTCCTGGAGAAGGGGCGTAAAGGCATGGCCAGCACATTATTAGTGCGAATGAAAATTGGCGGTAAATTGGTAGATGCGAAAGGGATTAGCAAGCTCTACAAGAAAAAGCCGCGCATTCGTCAGCTCTGGATGATTCCTGCCGCCAGCTTAGTGCCTATTGCTATGCTTGCTGTTATTCAGCCGCAATTCCGTGACATGCTGTCAGCTGCGTGGATGCTGGTTATTGGGACGCTTGCTTAACGGAAGCCTTCTTCAAAATTCAAGAGCGATGCAGAGTGCGTAAGACGCAAGGGGGGATGCGGATGGTTTCGATGAGAGTTCATATCAGTACGATTGTTGCCGTGTTCGTCGCTCTCGGTATTGGGCTGGTGATCGGTGGTACTATGGGACCAAGTCTTGTGTTAGATGCGCAAGGACAACTGCTGCAATCTGTACAGAATCGCTATAAGGAGCTTGCTGTACAGCATGAGCAACTCGAAGGTGAACTGCACAATTACCATTCGCTTACTCGCTTGTTAGCTCCAGAAATGAACGGGTTACGCATTGTTTGGCAAGGTAATCGAGATCAGCAAGCTGACCATCTCATCGAACGGCTCAGACAATTAGGCGCTGTCGTGACGATCGAAAACGCCGATCTCCCTGCTTCTGAATGGGTGTTCGAACCGGATTTGCTGCTGATCGCGGAATCGGCTGCAGCTGAACAGATGTCGATCAAGACGGTAGACGAGATCGACGATGCAGGTAGCGTAATGAACGATCGCAGTCTGGTGCCCGTATTGGACATAAGGGAGCATGGCTTCCATGGCAGCGTCCCGGAGAATACGGCACACTTAATTAAGCTCGTGCAGCGAACGCTGATGGAGAAGGAGGCGCCACATGCAGCAAGTGTCAGTCATTATTCCAGCATGGAATGAAGCGAAGCGCATTGCGGCTACGCTAGAGTCGTTGCATCAGGCGAACCGATTTCGCAGATGGTATCATCAACTGCTCGTAGTGGATGATGGCAGTACAGATGAGACTCCGCAAGCAGCTGGAAGGTGGGCAGATGTCGTTATCCGCCATACAGCGAACCGGGGGAAAGGCGCCGCGTTAGAGAGCGGTTGGCGTCATTCCGCCGGCAGCATCGTTGTATTTCTTGACGCCGATCTGGGCGAGTCCGCAGCAGTTGCTCACATGCTGTTGGAGCCTGTCGTTCAGCAACGAGCAGATATGTGCATTGCGAAGCTACCGGCAGCTTCACGCAAGGGGGGATTCGGACTCGTGAAGGGGCTTGCGACGACTGGTATTTCCAAGCTTGGCGGCTTTCGCCCTGAAGCTCCATTATCCGGGCAGCGGGCAGTCAGACGCGAAGTTCTGGAATCTGTCGGCTCCTTGGCGGGCGGCTTCGGCATTGAGGTCGGCTTGACGATCGATGCATTGCGTCAAGGCTATCGAGTCTGTGAGGCGGAGGTGCCGTTCCGTCATCGGGAGACGGGACGAGATTGGGGCGGATTCGTGCACCGCGGCAAGCAATTTTACGCTGTAGGTATGACGTTGATGCAGAAGTGGCGGGACCGTCCGTGCTAAGCGATGTGCTCGTACCGGATGGCTGGAGCTCACTGATGTGGCTTGTCTTATGGGGGTGGACAGGCGCAGCGGCAGCGGTTGCAGCGTGGGCGGTTCCTCGCTTCTTGGCCGCGCATCAATTGACTGCGCTTAATTACCGCAAGCAACCGATACCGCTTGGCAGCGGATTGGCTGTGTGGATCACAGTAGCTGCCCATTCCATGTTTCTATCTGTTGCAGTAGGCGATGAATGGATGTTCCCTAGCTTGCCAGTGGCAGCAACGGTTGTTTTTTTGGCAGGATGGTTGGATGATACAGTGGGAGATGTGGATGTTAAAGGATTGCGAGGACATTGGCAAGCTTTACGATATGAGGCGCGGTTGACGACAGGTACGTTGAAAGCGCTAGCGGCAGCTGGTGCTGCACTCTGGATGAGCACGCTGCTTGCTGGTGCGTTACCTTCGATGCGTAGCATGGATGTGCTAGGGACAGCCGCGACAACACTCATTTGGCTAGTTCGCTGGTGTCTGGCTTTCTTGCTTATGTGCTTGTCTGCTAATGCGCTCAATCTTCTGGACCTTCGCCCTGGTCGGGCCTTGAAGGGTTTTTTTGTAATGGGTGGTGTGGTGCTGTTGGGTAGTGTGTGGCAGGACGCTTTGTTCGAAGCCCTCGTATGCTTGCTGCCTGTGTTGTTGTCTGCGCTGTGTTTGTTTCGCCAAGATATCCGGGCGCATTCCATGCTTGGCGATTCTGGTGCGAATCTACTCGGATTTATAACCGGCTTCGCAGTTGCGGCTTATACGTCCTGGCTTGTACAGATATGGGTTGTGACTGTGTTGATTGTACTGCATTGGGCAGCAGAACGAATATCGTTGTCCGAGGTTATCGATCGAACAGGACTGCTGTACTGGCTAGACAGATTAGGCAGGGCTGATCGGCAGTCCTAGCATCTTAAGCTTGAATATGCATTGCAGATAACGCCGCATTCGCCAGAGCTGAACGCGGCATAGACATGAGAGCGGGTTTTTATTTCCGCTTCGCCTTGAAGCGTGGTGCGACATAGTTGCGCTTGCGGTCGCGGAAGAAGATCCAACCGCCTATAAATCCTACTCCTACGCCGAACAGCAGCAGACCGAATATAAACTGCCCCCAGCCGAAGCCAGTAGTTGATGGTGATTCCTCGCCAAAGCTGGCGACGTATGCGAAGACCGCATCTTTCATCTCGAGAAAGCCGAACGTTGCGGCCAAGCCAGGTATGACGAGCAGCAGCACGGCAATCAGTCGTGCAAGTAATGGGTTCATCGGGCAAACCTACTTTCTTCTGTACATGATGTTGGTATTCGGACAAATTCCGTTCTCCCCCTATATTTCCGCGCACGAAAAAGGTTAGAATAGAGAGACGGTATTTGCTAGTATATATCATAATAACATAGCTTGTCTCTGACACATAGATTGTGATAACGGGAGGGTTCGAAGGAATGGCTACGAAGGAATATGACGTGATTGTGCTGGGCGGCGGGATCGGCGGCTATACAGCTGCGATTCGGGCGTCCCAATTGGGCAAGACTGCTGCAGTTGTCGAGCGGGACAAGATCGGGGGCACCTGCTTGCATCGGGGATGTATTCCGAGCAAGGCGCTGCTGCGCAGTGCTGAGTTGTACGACACAATGCGCGACAGTGCTTCATATGGGATCGTGACGGAAGGTGTGCGATTGGATTTCTCCGCGGTGCAGCAGCGTAAGAATCAAATCGTCGGCCAGCTGTACAAAGGGCTGCAATTTCTGATGAAAAAACATAAGATCGACGTGTATACCGGCAACGGACGGGTGATCGGTCCTTCGATCTTCTCACCGCGCAGCGGATCGCTAGCAGTCGAGGCTGAGACGGAGGAGGACAGTGTAACCTTGGTTGCGCCGCATACGATTGTTGCAACGGGTTCAAGACCGAGCAAGCTGCCGGGACTCGATACGGACGGGGAGCGCATTCTGACGAGTGATGAAGCGTTGGAGCTGCAGGAGCTGCCTTCATCCGTTGTTATCATCGGCGGCGGTGTAATCGGCTGCGAATGGGCGTCGATGCTTCAGGACTTCGGCGTTCAAGTAACACTCGTCGAGGCTGCAGAGAGACTGCTGCCTGCGGAGGATCGCGATGTAAGCCGGGAACTCGAGCGGTTGTTCAAGCGTCGGGGCATCGTAGTATATACGAAGTCGAAGCTGAACATACAGAGCGTCGAGAATACCGGAAGCGCTGTAGAGCTGACTGTCGACCGTAAGGATGAGCCAGTTAGGCTGCAAGCGGATATGATGCTTGTTGCAGTCGGCAGGCAAGCGAATGTGGACAGCATCGGTTTGGAGAACACGGACGTGCGGATAGAGAACGGATTCATTCATGTGAATGAGCATTACCAGTCAACGGAATCGCACATCTATGCGGTGGGTGATTGTATTGGCGGTTATCAATTGGCCCATGCTGCTGCGCATGAAGCGATTGCGGCAGTGGAGCACATTGCTGGTGTGAAGAAGTCTGTTGCCTTACAAGGTCCGGCATCGTCGGCACTTGTTCCCCGTTGTGTATATTCACGCCCGGAGACAGCTTCGGTTGGGTGGACAGAAGAAGAGGCTGTGCAGCACGGTCATCAGGTCAAGGTAGGGAAAATCTCGTTCAAGGCACTGGGCAAAGCGCTTGTTCACGGTCAGAACGATGGATTCGTGAAAGTGATTGCGGACAAGGATACGAACGACTTGCTAGGCGTTCATATGATTGGACCGCATGTGACGGATCTGATCGCGGAGGCGGGCATCGCGCAGCTGCTAGATGCTACCCCTTGGGAGCTCGGTCAGTTTGCACATCCGCACCCATCCTTGTCTGAAGCATTGGCAGAAGCGATGCTGGCGGTCGATGGGCAGGCAACCGGGTCCTGATTGGAACCGAATGTGGTAAGCAACAATTGGTCTTAGCGGAACATATGACAAGTATCACTTGGATTCCGGTTGACGGAAGCGTTATAATACTTATATCTTACTACTAGTACCAGGTAATAAGAATGAGACCACAATCCTGTATACAGGAGGATGACTATGAATCACAAATCATCTGCTGTTGAAACAACTCGGCATGAGCAACTAGGCTTGACGGATGCGCAAGTATTGGAGATGTACCGCACCATGCTGCTGTCTCGCAGGTTCGATGAGCGCGGGTTGCTGCTTCAACGCTCAGGGAAGATCAACTTCCATGTTTCGGGGATCGGGCAAGAGGCGGCACAGGTCGGCTCGGCATTCGCCTTCCGCAAGCAGCATGACTACTTCCTGCCATACTACCGCGATTATGCGTTCGTGCTCGCTGTCGGCATGACCGTACGCGAATTGATGCTGTCGATCTTCGCCAAGGCGGAGGACCCGAACAGTGCAGGCAGACAGATGCCCGGACACTTCGGCAGCAAGCGATTGAACATTGTGACGGGCTCCAGCCCTGTAACGACACAGGTTCCGCATGCGGCCGGGATCGCCTTGGTAGCTAAGATGAAGAAGCAGGATATCGTGACGTATGCCTCGTTCGGGGATGGCTCCAGCAATCAGGGGGACTTCCATGAAGGCTGCAACTTCGCAGGTGTACATAAGCTGCCGGTTGTGTTCGTCTGTGAGAATAATCAGTATGCGATATCGGTTCCCTATTCGAAGCAAGTTGCCTGTGAGAGCATAGCGGACCGTGCAGTCGGCTACGGCTTCCCGGGGGTTCGTGTAGACGGGAACGATCCGCTTGAGGTATATCGCGTGACGAAGGAAGCGCATGAGCGGGCACGGCGCGGGGAAGGCCCTACGCTGATTGAGACCGTCACCTACCGTATT
Organism: uncultured Paenibacillaceae bacterium; assembly: GCA_913056365.1. Classification (GTDB taxonomy): domain Bacteria; phylum Bacillota; class Bacilli; order Paenibacillales; family K13; genus Xylanibacillus. Next base: position 476,109 of record CAJXLT010000001.1, read on the forward strand.
TCACCGCACTCAACTTCGGACAACGACCTTGCCTACCGGACGAAGGAGGAAGTAGATTATCATAAAGGGCGCGATCCGATTCCACGGTTCCGCGAATATTTGTATGCGTGCGGCGTATTGAGTGAATCGGTCGAGACTGATATGGAAGCGGAATTAGCGGGAATTATTAAGGAAGCGACGACTTATGCCGATCAGGCGCCGTTCCCGCAACCGGAGGATACATTGAAATACGTCTATGGCGACGAATCGATATAGAAGGGAAGAGGAACTGTGACAACGATCAGTTATATCGATGCGATTAATGCCGCCATGCAAGAGGAATTGCAGCGTGACGAGAACGTCTTCGTGCTCGGTGAGGATGTGGGCGTGAAGGGCGGCGTGTTCGGCACAACGAAGGGATTAATGGAACAGTTCGGCGAGGAGCGCGCCTTGGATACACCGCTTGCGGAATCCGCAATTGCAGGCGTGGCGATTGGTGCAGCGATGGTGGGCATGCGGCCGATTGCCGAGATGCAATACTCGGACTTCATGCTTCCTGCGACGAACCAGATCATCAGCGAAGCGGCCAAAATCCGCTATCGCTCGAACAACGATTGGCAATGTCCAATCGTCATTCGTGCGCCGTTCGGCGGCGGTATATTCGGCGGCTTGTATCATTCCCAATGTCCGGAGTCGATCTTCTTCGGCACACCGGGCTTGAAGATTGTGGCGCCTTCCACGCCTTATGACGCGAAGGGCTTGCTGCTTGCGGCGATTCGGGATGAGGACCCGGTCTTGTACTTCGAACACAAGAAGTGTTACCGAAGTGTAACCGGCGAAGTGCCGGATGAGGATTATATAGTGCCGATCGGCAAGGCTGATGTGAAGCGTGAAGGGGATGATATCACGGTCATCACATACGGCTTGACTGTTCACTTTGCCTTGCAGGCAGCAGAAGAGCTTGCGAAGGAAGGCATTGAAGCGCATATTGTAGATTTGCGTACCTTACAGCCGCTTGACAAGGAAGCGATACTCGAGTCTGTTCGCCGTACTGGCAAGGTGCTCATCCTTCACGAGGACAATAAGACGGGCGGTGTCGGTGCGGAAGTATCTGCGATTATTTCGGAGGAGCTCTTGTTCGAGCTTGATGCCCCGATTGCCAGATTGTGCGGGTACGATGTACCGGCGATGCCGATTAGCCCGCCGCTAGAGAAGTTCTATATGCTGAACAAGGATAAAGTAATGGAAGCGATGCGCAAGCTGGCATTGTTCTAATCATGAAATCGATGCCGTGCATGGATCATCGGTTGATAGAATCTCGTAAGTTTCGTTGTTTCGAGGCGAGCCCTCGGTTGAAAGGAGAGTGAGCATGTGGCGCAGAGCAGAACGATCGAAATTACCCTGCCGCAGCTTGCGGAAAGTGTAGTCGATGCCACAATTACGAAATGGTTGAAGCAGCCGGGCGATCCGGTAGAAGAATATGAAGCCTTATGCGAAATAGTAACGGATAAAGTAACGGCAGAGCTGCCGAGTACGGCAGATGGTGTGCTCGATCAAATCTTAATCGGAGAAGGCGAGACGGTCGCAGTTGGCACAGTCGTCTGTACGCTTCGCGGCGAAGGGGGAGCAGCGGACGGCACAGGACAGGATGTGTCAGCAGCTGGTGCATCTGAAGCAGCTACTGGAAGCTCGACAGCAGCAGAGGCGGGAGATCAGAGCATGCGCAGTCGAATCTCTCCCGCGGTCCGTACGCTAGCAGATGAGCATGGCATTGACTTGGATCAAGTGCCAGGCAGTGGACTAGGCGGACGCATTAGGCGCAAGGATGTATTGGCGTATCTTGCCAATCCGCAGCAAGCGCAATCCGGACAAGGAACTGCAACGTCTGCACGTTCGAAGGGAGCCGATCCGTCTGAAGAGGGAGCAGAGGCGGTACAAGCACCGCTTCGTTCCACGGGGCTGCATCTGACTGGCAACACGACTGTACGACCGAAGTCGGATCAAGCGGCTGCTGCAGCAGAGCGCGGTGAAGAACTGATTGACGTATCGCCGGTACGGGCTACGATCGCCTCACGCATGCGCCAAAGCGTGTCGGAAATCCCGCATGCTTGGACGATGATCGAGGTGGACGTAACCAATCTCGTTACATTGCGCAACAAGCTGAAGGACGAGTTCATGCGTAAGGAAGGCGTGAACCTGACGTATCTGGCCTTCCTGATCAAAGCAGTCGTCAACGCGATCAAGGATTACCCGATTATGAACTCGGTCTGGGCAGTAGACAAAATTATCGTGAAGAAGGACATCAATATATCGTTGGCAGTCGGCACAGAGGACGCTGTGTACATGCCGGTCATCAAGAAGGCAGACCAGATGAATGTAGCCGGACTTGCCAAGGAGATCGATCAGCTGACGAAGCGTGCTAGAGCCGCTACGCTGCGGCCGGATGATGTGCAGGGCGGCACATTTACCGTGAACAACACCGGTGCCTTCGGCTCCATCCTGTCTCAGCCGATCATTAACTATCCGCAGGCGTGTAACTTTACGTTCGAATCGATCGTGAAGAAGCCCGTCGTGATCGACGACATGATCGCCGTTCGCTCGATGGTCAACCTATGTCTGTCGCTGGACCATCGTATACTGGACGGCGTCATCTGCGGCCGCTTCCTGCAGCGCGTCAAGGAGAATCTGGAAGCGTTCGACACGAACACGAAGTTATACTGATTGCAATAAGATGCAATGCAGCCGTTCGCCTTATGGTGGGCGGCTATTTGCATGTGCTCGTTTCCCTCATCAAGCTGGATGCATCCATAAGGGAGTAGGTAAGGGACATTTTAACAGGTGGTGTGATATAGTTAGGATGTAACAGGTTACCCTAGCGCAGTGGAATTGATTTTAGTTCGCCGCAAAAGGGCATCGTGCCGATTAGTTATCATAACTGATCACTAATTTCTGCGTATTCGGGATATTTTGTGATTAGTGATAGTTTGTGATCTTAATTTCGACTTTTTCTTGTCATCAGCGGCAATCGGGCGAATTAGTGATCAGGTTTGATCGTTAAATCGTCCATTTCGGAAAGTCACTCGAATTAGTGACCAGATTTGATCACTAAATTGTACACTACCCATGTGCGCACAGAATCTGCAAACATCATACTGTGGAAGGAGGGAAGACGATGTGGTTCATTGGTGGAAGTGTTGCGCTCGCTGTTATACTCGTTGTTCTCGGTAAGCGGATATTCCGGGCTAAGCATGCATGCACTGCGGGGGTCATGTTCCTTACATGCGTATCGGCACTGTCGAGTATATGCTTATCGCAAAATTACATCCTAAGTGTCACTCCTGGCTATCATGACGGGATCGGAATTTCGAATCCAATCGCCTATTGGATTATTGGCGAGGGAGTCTGGACACCTGGACGCTTCGAGCAATATTTCACGAATGCGATTACTATCACGCTATTTCTATTACTGCTATCTTCTGCATTTTATCTTTGGGAATCGCGGCTTGCGAATATGAAAAAGTAAAAAACCGCATGCAGTTCCGGAATCTTCGGAACAGACATGCGGTTTTTTACTGCGTATTAGGCAGTCTGTCGCATCCAGCTTCGTATATTCTACCTTAAATTAGAAGCTGTTCCAAACTACTGTCTGCCCGACTGGGAAGCGGGAAGACGGATGAGCAGGGGACGATGCTTTGCCGATCGGTAGGAGCATGACAGGCAAGTAGCGCTCGGGCACATTGAATTCCTTGGCGAATGCTTGCGCATCATAGCCGCCCATCGGGCAGGAGTCAAGTCCTTTTGCTCTAGCTGCAAGCATGAGCTGCATGGCGGCCAAGGACGCATTGCGAATCGCTTCATCACGGGGCACGTTCGGTACGTTAGTATAGGCAGATTCGATTTGTCCGATTAACGTGTTCTTAATCTCCTCTGTCATCGAACCTTTGTTGACGACTTCGGTATAGACAGCTTCAGCATTCAGGTTGGCCTGAAGATCGCCTAATATCGCAATAACAACGGATGCCTCGGCAACCTGCTTCTGACCGAATGCGATGGGAAGCAGCTTCTCCTTCGTTGCTTGATCGAGGATGGCGATGTACTTCCAGTGCTGCAAATTCCATGAAGATGGTGCCAAATTCGCCGTCTGCAGGAGCTCCTCTACTTCTTCCTTGCTCATCTTGTAAGACGGGTCAAATTGCTTGACCGCACCTCGCTCTTGGGCAATTGTCACAAAATCAGTTTCTGTGCGGGTAGACATAATTAGAATCCTCTCCTTCGTAATGTTTAGAATAACAAGTCTCGATCTTATTTTACACTTTTATCAAGATACTACAACAATGATCCCCTTACTCTGCCGCGTGTAGTTGTCGTTCGGCTTTGTTTGGTCTTGGCCGGTTGGCGCCGACTACCCCGATGAGGATGAGGGCAGCACCTACCAGCTGCCAGATCGTGATGGATTCTCCGAGGAAAAGCGCACCTGCAGCGATAGAGACAATGGGAGACAAATTCATGAACACAGCAGCACGGGAAGCTTCCAGCTTGGACAAGGCATAGTTTGCCGTCAACGCTGTCACAAGCGAAGATAGCAGGCCTAGAAACAAGATCGACGCTACGAAGGGCAGACTCGACAGCGGCTCTATCAGCTTGTAAAAGGTTCCGTTTGTCATGTGCATGCTGAAGGAGGCACTCACAAAACAGACCACCCCGATACCCTGCATCCAGAACGTGATGTTTATCGGTGTCATATGACTCAATAGGGATTTGGCCATGACACTATACCCGGCAAATGCCAAACAGGATGCCAGCAGCAGCAGGATGCCGAGCAAGCCCGAGAGTTCCACTCCCCTGTCTTGGCTCATGACGATGATACTGACCCCGCATGCGGAGAGTACGATGGAAGCGGTCTGCAAGGGCGTAATCTGCTCCTTCAATAATAGTGCGGCAAATCCCATCGTCAATACAGGTGTGAACGCGTGCAGCATGCCGCCTTCAGCCGATGTGGCATATTGCAGACCGTAGGCCTGCAAGGTGAAAAAGCCGATCGGATACAAGAGCGCGAGCGGGATGATGCGCATGACTGCACGCATGTTCAGCTTGCGACCACCTCGCTGTACCTGCAGCCATAACAGCAATGCGCCGAAGGAAACGATGAACCGATAAGTCATCGTATCGAGTGGATGGGTATAAGCAAGGGCGATCTTGGCGAACAAAAAGGAAAAACCGATGATGACAGCATTCAACACAGCCGCTGCATAGGCTAGTCTCAATCCTTGCCGAGTCATCGTTTCAACCTCCTTCCGTGGTAGAAGAGTGGGACCAAGCTCGTGAGCGATGATCCGATATATTGAAGAATAAGCTGATTAGCTGGGAGGAACAATCACGAATTTGGCGAACTGTACCGGTACAGTTGAGAAGAGAAGGTTCAAGTTAGCGATGATGACAAGGGGGAAGCACCAGTGAAAAAATACATGCTAGTCCAATCTGCAATAGAGCAAGCCATCCATAACGGGAGGTATAAGCCGGGACAGCAACTGCCGTCTGTCCGTGAGGCGGCCGCGCAATATTCATGCAGTATCAGCACGATCCTGCGAGCTTATGCGGAATTGGAAAAGCGGCATGCGATATACGCCATTGCACAGAGCGGCTACTATGTGGTAGACCGGTCTGGTGAAGAAGCGCAATCCGTGTTGAGCGACAGCATCGATTTCACTTCGTCCATGCCGGACGTACACGTATTTCCGTATCAGGACTTCCAGCATTGCCTGAACAAGGCGATTGATGCATACAAGCATCAGTTATTTACTTATGGCAGTCCTAATGGTCTGGAGGGACTGCGGGATACGCTTGTTTCACAACTGGCAGGGGAGCAGGTATTCGCGCGCAAAGCCAATATCGTGATGGCTTCGGGTGCGCAGCAGGTACTGGAAGTATTGGCAAGAATTCCATTTCCCAATGGGAAGCAAACAGTCTTGGTTGAACAGCCCGGTTACGATATCTACTTGCGCTATTTGGAGGCAGAGGGGATTCCGGCATATGGGATCACCCGGACAGCTAAGGGAATCGACCTGCATGAACTGGAGGCGCTGTTTCGGGAAGAGTCAGTGAAGTATTTTTATACGATGCCGAGATTTCATAATCCGCTGGGCACGACATTGGATAAAAAGGAACGCAAGGAAATTGCCCGTATGGCCAGTAAGTATGATGTCTATATCGTCGAGGATGACTACATGGCGGATTTGGATCAGGAACGGGGGTATGAGCCGATTCATGCTTATTGCCACACCCCGCATGTCGTGTATTTGAAAAGTTTTTCGAAAATTATCTTTCCGGGACTGCGGCTTGGGGCAGCTGTGCTGCCGGAGTCACTGCTTCATCCGTACTTCACTTTCAAAAGTTATCCCGACAGCTCGCTCCTGTCACAAGCAGCGCTTGAAGTGTATATCAAGAACGGGATGTATGAGCGGCACAAGCACAAGATCTCCGCACAATACGCAGAACGCATGCAAGCCTTGAACGAGGCCGTGCAGCGCCATGATGATGCAGCGAAGATGGAGGTGCCGTCCATTCAAGCCGGCATCTATATGCAGGTCAAGCTTCCCCCGACTGTTAATTTGGATCAGTTGGAGAAGCGACTGGCGGCGCGACAAGTATTCATTAAGACTGGAAAGGGGTATTATTTGTCCAATGTCCGGGAGCGGGAGAAATTTGTGCGTATCAGCGTATCCCGAGTCACACTGGAGCAAATTGACAGGGGCGTCCGAATCCTGGCAGAGGAAGTGAAGCGAAAGGGAGGCTTTTAGTTCCGGCAATGTTTTTTGCTTCCGTGCATAGGAGGTAAGTGGATGTCGCATTTTATATAAGGAGCATAGGTGATGATGACTGTGGAGGCATGTACATGAATCAACAGCATGGGAGTATCGGCATATTTCTTGTTTACTGCATCATTATTTTGGATGTCGGATTGATGAATCATGTTTTGGTCATACCACCGCTTCTTCAAGATGCTAAGCGAGATGCTTGGCTTAGTGGGCTTGGTGCGATTGTGCCATGTTTACTATGGGTATGTCTGCTCTATTACATAATGACACGAACGAAACAACAGCCATTGATTCCTTGGCTGCAGCAGCATTACGGCTCAGTGGTAGCTTGGGGGTTTCGGCTGTTCTTTCTTGTCTACGTTGCGCTAATCAGCGTATTGACGCTTAAGGAAACAACCACTTGGACGAAAGTATCCTATCTCCCCCATACACCCACATTTGTTCTTACGCTATCTTTGGTGCTGCTATGTTTGTTTGCCGTTCATTACGGCATTCGCTCTATAGCGATTTCAGCGGGTATTCTTCTACCTTTCGTTGTGCTCTTCGGTGATTTTGTCATGAGTGTGAATCTCCCTGAAAAAAACTATGCATTGCTATTCCCAGTCATGGAGCATGGGCTTGCACCCATATTGAAGGGCAGTGTATATGTCGGCGGCGGGATTGCCGAGCTTATGCTTATCTTGCTGCTCCAGCACAAGCTCAAAGCGAAGATCCGTCTCTGGTCGCTCTGGCTGCTGGCATTGTTTTTGATAGGGCTGGTGATGGGACCATTAACGGGGGCAATAGCTGAATTCGGACCACACGTAGCAGCAGAACTGCGATATCCGGCATTTGAGGAGTGGCGGCTTGTTCAAATAGGGAAATATATTTCTCATGTAGATTTTCTGTCAATCTATCAGTGGCTGGCGGGTGCATTCATTCGAATCTCCATATCTATATACATTCTTATTGAACTGCTTCCCATCCAGAATCAGCGGAAGAGAACAGCTTGGATTTTGATGCTAGGATTTCTGCTGGTTGTTGCAGCTGAATTGCCAATAAGCGATATGCAATATTTGCAATTTCTTAAGCACGTGTACTTACCTGTCTCCTTAACTATGGTGTTGTTTCTGTCTTTCTTCATGTCGTTGCTCGTATTATGGGCTATTCGTAAAGGAGGGGCGAAAGATGAAAACCGGAAATTGGCGTAGCTTGCTCCGTAGTGAGAAAAAAGATCGCACGCCGGAGGTTCCGGTGATGATGCCGCAATCTGCGGAGCAAAGCACAGGTTGGACGGAAGAAAGAATTCGTCAATTGTTCGACAAGTGTGCCGATGTTACCATCAAGCGTTATGAACTAGGAGGTCCGGATCAGCGCCAACCGTTGCTGACTGTTAGTTGTGATGGTATGACCGATGTCAAGCAAATGAATGAATACGTCTTACCGAGACTGGAGCGAATGACCTATGAATCAACTTTCGATCCAACGCAGCATGCAGAGCTGGCTTTGACTCGATTTGAGCGGACAAAAGAAATAATTACACGTGTGTTTTCGGGACAACTTGTCCTCTATTTCATCAAATTGCAGCAATGGTTCGCCTTAGATATCTCTGATCCGCCCAAGAGAATGCCGATGGAATCCAATACTGAGCTGTCGATCAAGGGCCCGCGCGATGGATTTATCGAAGAGTTGCAAACCAATGTTGCACTTGTGCGCAAACGCCTGCGTACCAATTCCTTGCGCTATGAACAGTTTACAATAGGCAAGAAAAGCGAGAGCAAGGTGGCATTGCTCTATATTGAAGGGTTCGCAAGACAGGATTTTGTAGATGAAGCACGGAAGCGATTGCAGCATCTCGAATTGGAGGTTCTCTTCAGCAGTGCGCAATTGGAAGAGGCCTTGTCTGATTCATCGTATACTTTATTCCCGTTGCTGACTTATAGCGGCAGACCAGATTTCGTTGTCGATTGCTTGATTCGCGGCAGGTTCGCCATCATTGCGGATGGCGCGCCAATTGCGGTCATAGCCCCAGTTAATCTGACTCTGCTCTTGAAGTCTCCGGAGGATATTTATTTTCCCTTCCCTATCGTAACGTTCGAGTTAATGATTCGTATGGCAGGACTGTTAATCGCGTTATATTTGCCGGGTTTCTGGATTGCCTTGGCGTCCTTTAACCTGGAACAGATTCCGTTCCCGCTTCTCGCTACGTTGGTCGTAACGAGATTGGGCCTTCCGTTGCCGGGACCGTTGGAAGCATTCTTGATGCTTGGGCTGTTCGAGTTGTTCCGGGAGGCTGGAGTGAGGCTGCCGAAGGCTGTCGGACAGACAATTGCGGTCGTTGGTGGGATTGTCGTGGGCGATGCCGTCATTCGAGCCGGATTGGCATCAACTACTATGCTTATTGTGGCTGCGATTACGGCTGTGGCCACTTTTACGTTGGTGAACCAGACATTAAGCAGCGCGGTTAGTATCATCCGACTACTTGTTATGATATGTGCAGCTACATTAGGCATGTATGGTTTCATTCTTGCATTGATTGCGATTGTCTTACACTTGTCTAAGCTACAATCATTCGGTGTTCCCTACTTGACACCAATGTCCCCGACTCGTCCGAAGGATTTGTTCGCCGCTCTGTTCCAACGACCGCTTCGTCACGAAGCCAACCGTCCACAATTCCTGCAATCGGAGGATGCGAATAGCCGTGGAGGAGATTCCTAATGCGCATGCAAAAAATATTGTTCGTCTGGGTCGCTTTATGTGTGATCTTAACCGGTTGCTGGGACATTAAAGATCCCCAGGATGTCAATTACTTTACCGCTATCGGCTTCGATTATGTAGATGATCAATATATCGCTTATGCGCAGATGATCGATTTTTCAACAATGGCCAAATCAGAGAGCGGCAAGCCTGAACAGTCCATACCGGTATGGACAGGCAGAGGTATAGGAGAGACCCCGACAAGCGCGATGGTCGACTTGTACAATACAGCACAGCTGCGGGTATTCTATGGCCATGTTAACGCTATTATATACTCGGACAATATATTAAAGAGCGGTGTAGAGAGGGTTTGGGACGCGCACAACAGGTATTATGAGATGCGGTATACCCCTTGGGTATTCGGTGCGAGTCGCCCGATTGACGAACTATTGGAAGTGACCCCCTTCTTCTTCCTCTCGCCAGCAATGTCACTGCTGCATCAGCCAATGGATAACTATAAACAACAATCCACCATCAAGCCAATCACAGTGCGAGAGTTCATTTCAAACTTTCATGAGCCGGGGAGAACGGTGATTTTGCCAGCATTGGATATAAATCAGAAGGATTGGAAGGAAGGGGGGGAAGCAAGCGGGATGCTTACGATTGACGGTATATACATGATTGAAGATAAGGCTTTTAAAGGAAAGCTTAAGAAAAGTGAGATTCTGGGACTTCGCTGGATGGAGCCTGCCACCGCCCGCAGTCAATTGGTTCTTCGTTCCAGTGAACAGACAATCGACGCGGTGCTATCATTGAAGAATCCACGAGTGCAGGTGACGCCTGCTGTGAATGACGGGACCGTTACATATTCGCTGGACGTGAAGCTCACAGGAAGTATTTCCGAGCTGCTGAAGCCGACGTCGTACTCGAAGTTGGAGCTCGAAGCAGAAGAGAAGGTTCGCAAGCAAATCCGAAGTACATTCGATAAAGGGCTCGCCCTGGACAGCGATCCCTTGCAATTGGAAAACTCGCTTTATCGGCAAAATGTTAAGTGTTGGAAAGAGCTGCGAAATCGTGACAAGCTCCAGTTATCCAAGGCGCAAGTGAACATTGAAGTCGATGTCAAGCTTACGACATCTGGTAAAATGAAGATGGTAAAGTGAGTGGTAGAGACTGTCCGTTTCTATTATGCAACAGCCAGAGCTTGTACGAGCATAAGCAGAACGGAGAAGAGCATCGAGCCGATCATGACGTAGAGGACAATACGAAACCAAAACTTGTTCTTACCCATGAGAAATAGTAGCACCCCTTTGTGCGATGATGAATTGTCGATAATGGCACCAGTAGTACAGTGTCTGTTTTTGAATTTTATTAGGAAGTATGAAATACTATTGTCATTGTAACGAAAATGGCGCGCGGAGGGAAGCGTAAATGGTAAATCAGCGGCGATTGGTAGATGAATTTCTGGAATTGGTGCAGGTGGACAGTGAGACGAAGCATGAACAGGCTATTAGCAAGCTGCTGCAACGGAAGTTCCAAGAGCTTGGATTGGCGGTCATCGAGGATGATACAGCAGCGGCGACCGGACACGGCTCGGGCAATGTATTCGCCATGCTGCCAGCGACAGCAGGATATGAGGATCAAGAACCGATCTACTTCACTTGTCATATGGATACAGTCGTACCTGGAGCGGGCATTAAGCCTCAGGTGGACGACGACGGTTACATACGCAGTGACGGCACTACGATTCTTGGCAGCGATGACAAGGCAGGCATCGCCGCACTGATAGAAGCCATTCGTGTGCTGCGAGAAGAGGATGCTGCGCATGGGCAGATTCAGTTCGTCATTACGGTTGGAGAGGAAAGCGGATTAGTAGGAGCCCGAGCAATTGATCCCAGTCAGTTGAAGGCGAAGTACGGCTATGCGCTAGATTCCAATGGCAAGGTCGGGGAAGTGGCAGTGGCAGCCCCCGGTCAAGCGAAGATCACGATTGAGATCTATGGGCAATCTGCACATGCGGGAGTCAATCCTGAAGACGGCATCAGTGCGATCCAAGTGGCAAGCAAGGCAATTGCGAGGATGCAGCTCGGGCGTATTGATCGCGAGACGACAGCGAATGTTGGAAGCTTCGAAGGCGGACAGGAAACGAATATTGTATGTGATTATGCGAAGCTGAGGGCGGAAGCGCGTTCGATTCGGAAGGAGAAGCTGGACCGGCAGGTGGCGGCTATGCGGCAAGCGGTTGCGGACGTTGCGCAGGAATTCGGTGCGCGAGTAGAGTTTCAGGATGAGCGCATATATCCGAGCTTTCTATGTGAAGAAGATGATGCTGTCGTACAGACTGCGAAGCGGGCTGTCGAAGCGATCGGACGTTCCTGCAAGACGTTGCATTCTGGCGGCGGCAGTGATGCGAATATATTCAACGGAATTGGTATTCCGACAGTAAACTTGGCGATTGGCTATGAGAATATCCATACGAAGCAGGAGCAAATACCAGTAGAGGAGCTTGTCAAGGCAGCAGAGCTGGTCGTCGCGATTGCGAAGGAAGCAGCGAAATAACAGGACGGGCATACGTATGTGGAGAGCAGCTTTCTTTCTCGATTGGACAGTAGCCGACTATCTATAGAACTTGGGGGTCATGCTTTGCTGAAGTGGGAATGGGCGACAGCGATCGGCTCATCACAACCCGCGGGAGGGCTAATCGAAGTAAGCGTCAGGTTGGATAGCGGAACAGCGGGTCAAGCGTATGGCGACCCGGCTTTCATCGGACAGGTGCGTCCGAATGATCGATTGCTATTGAATACGACAGCTGTTCATCTGGGCCTTGGGTCTGGTGGTTATCACTTTATCCATATGAATGCCGGTAGCGGGAGCGAAGGCAGTGCACATGACATAGTGAATAACGAAGGGATGCAGTTTCCAATCGCTGCGAGCGATCAACTTAGCGAATCCAGGAAGGATATGCCAGCAGGGCATATTATGAAGCTTAGATATACGTCTGTGCAACATGCTGTGCTAGCAGCAGAGGAGGCGGCAAGTCCCTATCATTCCCTGTTCAAGGAGAAGCGCAACTTAGAAGGGATGCCCGTATTAATCGGTGAGCTGCACAGCATGCTGCCCGTGGCCGCCGCTTGGCTCGCGCACTATTCAGATGTGACTCTCTGCTATATTATGACCGACGGCAGCGCGCTTCCGCTTGCGCTGAGCCGGCATGCGGCAGCATTGAAGGAGCTCGGCTGGATACGCAGTACGATTACGAGCGGCCAAGCGTACGGCGGAGATATCGAGACAGTCAATAAGTATACAGCACTGCTGACTGCGAAGTGGATCGCCCGAACAGATACAGTTATGATCGCGATGGGACCAGGCATTGTCGGTACGGAAACAGCGCTAGGTCACAGCGGAATGGAGGTTGGGGAATGGGTGAATGCGGTGCACGCCTTGGCAGGGGTGCCGATCGTCATTCCACGTATGTCGATTGGCGATGCGCGCGAGCGACACCGTGGAATCAGCCATCATACGTTGACTGCGCTGCAGGTAGCTGCTAGAGAGAAGGCAATTGTTCCGCTTCCGGTAACAGGCATAGCGGCTTGGGATGAACGAATTGCTGCGCAAGCCGAGGCGATTGCTGATCGTCATTGCTTACAGTGGTTAGCTGCTCCTTCGCCGGACGTTATTGCCTCTGCTTTAGCGAATTATCCCCGGTCCGTTACGACAATGGGGCGTTCATTGTCTGAGGACCCCTTGTTCTTCCAAGCGGTTTGCTGCGCGGCTGAGACGGCGCGTTCGTGTGTAGATAGCGAACGTAAGCCATGCTGAAACGCTAGAAGATAAGTGTGAAGTGGAATCGATGCGTTGCGGCTGTCTGCACATAGCTGCTTCCAATAATGACGAATTTCTTCGGCCTTGCCGGTAATCGATATAGAGCTGTAGGTGCGGTGGATATGCATGGAGATCATCCCTTCATGTCGTTGATATTCTATTCCTATGACAGAAAGCGTCAGATATAGAACACCTTGTCCAAGCTTCTAAGTACGAGGGAACGAAAAGGAGAGGTATTGATGAACGAGAACAGCAGCAAGCTGGAAGAGAAGACAACACGTATTGAGCCAATATACGAAGGGAAGATTATCAATCTGCAAATTGAGCATGTACAACTGCCGGATGGCCAAACTTCGACACGTGAGGTTGTCAAGCATCCGGGAGCCGTTGCCGTGTTAGCGTTACGCAATGGCAAGATGCTAGCAGTAGAACAATATCGGAAGGCGATGAATCGGACACTAGTGGAAATTCCGGCAGGTAAGCTGGACGCTGGTGAACAACCGCTGGATGCAGCTGTGCGCGAGCTGGAGGAAGAAACAGGCTACCGCGCAAGTGAGCTTCTTCATGTGCACTCCTTCTATACATCACCTGGCTTCGCTGATGAGATCATTCATCTCTATGCGACCGACCAGCAGTCAGCAGGAACATTACAACCCGACGAGGATGAATTTCTGGAGCTGATGGAGCTGACATTGGAGGAAGCTAAGGACATGATTGCAGACGGCCGTATTCGTGATGCGAAGACCATTATGGCGGTATATGTATGGGAGCGGTACGAACGTGCCGGGAGCTTCGTCTTGTGACGGATACAGCTGATCAAGGCATCCTGCGGCGGGTCTTCGCCGACCTTCATATTCATATCGGGCGTACCGCTTGCGGCAAACCGGTGAAGATTTCCGGAAGCCGTGATCTGACCTTCGCCAACATCGCGCACGAGGCGTCCGAACGGAAAGGGATCGGACTGATCGGCATTATTGACAGTCATTCGCCTGCCGTAATAGAAGAGATTGATGCATTAATAGGAGCAGGGGAGATGGAAGAGGTGCCGGGAGGCGGTATCCGCTATCGGAATACGGTCGTCCTGCTCGGCAGTGAGATCGAAGTGAGGGATCCGGGCTGCGGACCGGCGCATCTGCTCGTCTATATGCCTGATTTGGCCGCGATGCGGACATTCAGCAGCTGGATGAGCAAGCATATGAAGAACGTGACGCTGAGCTCTCAACGTATCTACGTCACAGCAAGAACGTTGCAGACAACTGCGTATGAGCTGGGCGGTATAGTCATTCCGGCTCATATCTTCACACCGCACAAGAGCGTGTATGGCAGCGGGGCAAGGCGCATGGCGGAATTTCTTGATCTGGAACGGATCGCTGCGGTCGAGCTTGGACTTAGTGCGGATACAGAGATGGCAGGTCTGCTGACTGAGCTGGATCGCTATCCGTTCTTGAGCAATTCGGATGCCCATTCCTTAGCCAAGATAGGCAGAGAATATAATGCGCTGCTCCTTGCCGAGCCTTCCTATACCGAATGGCTGAAGGCGTTGCGCGGGGAAGCGGGGCGTACGATTATGGCGAATTATGGATTGCGTCCACAGCTGGGCAAGTATCACCGCAGCTATTGTACGCAATGTGCCTGCGTCTTCGATCAGGATCACGCGGTGACAGACCGCTGCCCATCCTGCAACGGGCGTATCGTTCGCGGCGTAATCGATCGCCTCCTCTCGATTGCAGATCGGAACGCAGGCACTGCACAGGAAGATATGGCTGAGCATCAGCAAGCCTCTGCTCGCCCGCCGTATATCCATCAAGTGCCGCTTGAATTCATTCCTGGACTTGGAAGGCGCACGTTGGACAAGCTATTCGACCACTTCGGAACCGAGATGAATATTGTACATGAAGTGCCGCAAGCTAGTCTCGCTGAGGCGGTTGGTACAGACATTGCAGCACGGATTGCAGATGCGCGGAGCGGTATCTTGCAAGTAGAGGTAGGTGGAGGCGGCTACTACGGCCGCGTGCGTATAGAACGAAGGTAAGCGATTGGCATAGACGGATGAGTTCCCTCATAGGCTGATAGTACAAGCTGGTATGGACGAGAGGGAGGAAGCCAATCGTGGGAATCCAATACAGTCTCCGCCAAAGCATCCGCGATCATTTGCCGCTATATGTGTTTGTTTCTGTTCTATTTCTCATGGGCATTGTATTCGGTGCGCTGTTAGTCAACGCACTGTCTCTGGAGCAAAAACAGGAGGTAAGCCGTTTCCTCGGAAGCTTCTTCCATACGATGGAGCAAGGATTTGTCGGTGATACTACATATTCGTTCCAATCGGTGTTTCTCGGTCACTTGAAGTGGGTTATGCTCATTTGGGTGCTTGGCCTGTCGATTGTTGGCTTGCCTCTTATTTTGGTGCTTGATTTTCTAAAAGGCGTGTTGATTGGATTCACAGTCGGCTATTTGGTCGCTCAACTATCGTGGAAAGGGTTGCTGTTTGCCCTAGTGTCAGTGGCGCCGCAAAATTTGATCATGATTCCGTCGATCATTATCGTCAGTGTGATGGGAATCGCGTTCTCGATTTACTTGGTCAGGAACCGGCTGCTCCAACGAACGGCAGGCAGTGTGAAGCAGCAAGTTAGCGTCTACACGGTTACAGCTGTAGCACTAATTGGCTGTGTGTTCGCTGTTTCACTATTCGAGGTATTCGTATCTCCGCACATGATGGCTTGGGTGGCACCGCATTTGGTCTCGTCCGCTTCCTAAAGTTATGAGCGCTTTCCTAATGCTGCATCTGTTTCCTCAAACGTGTTATTTATAATCATTCTAAAATGTTTGACTTTCCATTCACTATCCCCCTATAATGAAAAGTAACCAGTAAGTGCGAATAAGGCGTCCTGCATGAGGGGGAGAACGATGGAAGCGCGAATAGAGAAGATAAAACAGCAACTGCAGTCCCAAGGATATAAGTTGACGCCCCAGCGCGAAGCCACCGTTCGGGTACTGCTTGAGAATGAAGAGGATCATCTCAGCGCTGAGGATGTCTACATGATGGTGAAGGAGAAAGCCCCTGAAATCGGTTTGGCGACCGTCTATCGGACATTAGAGCTTCTGAGCGATCTACATGTCGTGGAGAAGATGAATTTCGGAGACGGTGTTGCCCGGTATGATCTGCGCAATGATAGCAATACCCATCATCATCATCATCTTATTTGCGTGCAATGTGGTGCGGTTGATGAGATTATGGAGGATTGGCTTCTGCCGCTGGAGGAGCGGCTGGAGAAGGAATTCCAGTTCAAGGTGATTGACCATCGTTTGGATTTTCAAGGGATTTGCCACCGTTGCAACAAGCAGGACAAGTAGTTGTTTGGACATAGACACGCCCGTCACCTCGGCCATGCGGCTTGAGGTGCTTTTTGTTTGAATAAGGAGATAGTAGGGTATATTAGGCTCGATCTTAATCTTCAGAACGGAGGCGTATAGGAGATGAACAAGCAAACTACTGTTATTGGGGTACCTAAGGAAATTAAGAACAATGAGAACCGCATAGCGCTGACTCCAGCAGGTGCTGGAATGCTTCGAGACGCGGGGCATCGCGTTGTCGTCGAGAGCGGCGCTGGTATTGGCAGCGGATTTCTAGATGAGGAGTACGTACAAGCAGGAGCTGAGCTATTGCCGAATGCGGCAGATGTATGGAACAATGCGGGTCTTGTTGTTAAGGTGAAGGAGCCGCTTCCTGAGGAGTTTCAACATTTTCGCAATGGTCAGCAGCTGTTCACATACTTGCATCTTGCTGCCGCTGAACAGCTCTCACACGCTTTGGCAGACAGCGGTGTGGCAGCGATTGCCTATGAGACGATCCAGCTGCCTAACGGGGCGCTTCCCTTGCTTACGCCGATGAGTGAGGTAGCCGGGCGTATGAGCGTGCAGGTAGGAGCGCAGTTTCTAGAGATGTTCTACGGCGGCCGCGGCATATTGCTTGGCGGTGTGCCAGGCGTGCCTCCTGCAGAGGTCATTATTCTGGGCGGCGGTATTGTCGGGATGAATGCTGCCAAGATGGCGCTTGGTCTTGGGGCGGATGTTGTCATTATTGAGTTGAATGGGGAACGCATGCGCTATATCGATGATGTATTCGGCGGTCGTGTGCGGACATTGATGTCCAATCCGTATAATATAGCGTCTGCTGTACAGAAGGCGGATTTGTTAATTGGCGCTGTGCTCATCCCGGGTGCCAAGGCACCGAAGCTTGTAACAGAGGACATGGTGAAGACGATGAAGCCGGGCGCTGTCATTGTCGATGTGGCGGTAGATCAAGGCGGGACGATCGAAACAGTAGATCGTGTAGCGACCCACAGTGAACCGACTTATGTGAAGCACGGTGTATTGCATTATGCGGTGGCGAATATGCCGGGGGCCGTCCCTCGTACTTCTACATTGGCTCTGACGAACGCGACATTCCCGTATTTGATGGAGCTGGCGGACAAAGGCCTGGAGCGGGCAGTGCGCGAGAACGAGCCTCTGCGGCTTGGCGTTAATGTGTATCAGGGCGAGATTACCCATCAGGCCGTCGCAGCAGCAGTCAATCGTCCGTTCCGTCCGCTCGATGAGCTGCTTGTCTAGGCGGGCATAATTTCACAGTGCCTTCATAAGCTAAAGGTAAAAAAGCGAGGAGACAGGCATATGATCGTTCATTTGCGCAAATGGCTGGAACGGTTGAAATTTCTGCTGCTGTTCCTTCTGCTCACTTATTTGTTCTCCCATCTATTTCAGGCGTTCACAGCTTGGATGGAGCCGCATGACCCTTATCGGAAGCCGCACGGTCAAGCGGTGAAGGCATTTCATGAACAAGCTTCATTAGTAGAAGTAGAAGACATGTCCGCTGCTGAGCGCCTTCGATTGTTTTATTGGTACGGAGAATGAAGAAAGTCCGTGGGATCGATTGCAGGAAATCATTAGGCTTCTGTGGAATTGATGATACAGGCAAATGAAGAGAGGAAGACGGCAACTCATGAAAGCGCAGCTGCAATCGTTCATGCATTTTCTCGCAGTCGAAAGAGGGCTGTCCCGCAATACGTTGGAAGCGTATGAGCGGGACTTGACCCATTACTTGGATTTTCTTGCACAACAAAGCTTCGTGCAGCTGCAAGATGTCGGCAAATCTGCGATCTCACAATACTTGTCCCTGCAACGTAAGCAGGGCAAAGCGAATGCATCCATATCCAGAGCGATTGTCTCGATTCGTGCTTTTCATCAGTTTTTGCATCGAGAGCGGATTACAGAGACGGACCCGGCATTTCATCTGGAAAGCCCGAAGCAGGACAGACGACTGCCGAAGGCTATGAGTATGGAGGATGCAGAGCGTCTGTTGGCTGCACCTTCGGACCATACACCTGCAGGGCTGCGCGATAAGGCGATGCTAGAAGTACTGTATGCGACGGGGATGCGTGTATCTGAATTAATCTCGCTGGATACCGGAGATTTGAACACGGGTATGGGCTTTGTCCGTTGCTTCGGCAAGGGCGCCAAGGAGCGTATTATACCGCTTGGCCGACATGCCATCGATACAGTGAATCTATATGTGGAGCTTGCCAGGCCGAAGCTGATGAAGCAGAGCCGCGCCGAACAAGCTTTGTTCTTAAATCATCTCGGTTCACGCTTGACTCGGCAAGGATTTTGGAAAATTATTAAGAAGCACGCTACTGCTGCGGGCATTACAGCTTCTGTAACGCCGCACACGCTCCGCCATTCTTTCGCCACGCATCTGCTGGAGAATGGGGCGGATTTGCGTGCTGTGCAGGAGATGCTTGGTCATGCGGATATTTCGACGACGCAGATTTATACCCATGTGACGAAGTTGAGGATGAAGGAGATCTATGATCGTACGCATCCTCGCGCGAAGATGGAGTAAGCATAGTTCAGAGATAAAGGGAGGGGACAAGCTTGCAATTTGACAGAGTAGCTGTCATTGTACTAGACAGCGTGGGCATCGGAGAGCTTCCCGATGCTGCGAAATTTGGCGATACTGGTACCCATACATTGGGACATATCGCAGAACGTGTGGACGGATTTGCGCTGCCTAATCTGCAGCAGCTGGGTCTTGGCAATATAGCGCCGATCGCTGCTATTCCTCCAGTAGAGCAACCGCAAGCCTATTATGCGAAGATGGCCGAAGTATCGGTCGGCAAGGATACGATGACTGGACATTGGGAGCTGATGGGCCTTGAGGTCGATATCCCGTTTCAGACGTTCCCAGACGGATTCTCGGCGGAGCTGATCGGTGAATTCGAACGGCAGACTGGGCGTAAGGTGATCGGGAACAAGCCGGCTTCCGGTACGGCTATTATTCAGGAGCTAGGGGAAGAACAGCTGCAGACAGGCGCCTGGATCGTGTATACGTCTGCAGACAGCGTGTTTCAGATCGCTGCGCATGAGGAGAAGATACCGCTTGACGAGCTGTATGAAGCATGTGAGATTGCCCGTAAGCTGACGCTTGCGGCGCCTCATGCCGTTGGCCGAGTCATTGCTCGTCCCTATGTCGGCAAGCCTGGCGCATTCGAGCGCACATCCAACCGCCATGACTATGCGCTTAAGCCGCCCGCTCCTACAGCGATGAACCGGCTTAAGGATGCGGGGCTGGACTGTATGGCAGTTGGCAAGATTAATGATATATTCTCCGGCGAAGGCGTAACCGCATCTTACCCGACGAAGAGCAATGCCGACGGTATGGCACGCACAGCAGCGTTATTGAAGCAAGAGTTTCGCGGATTGTTGTTCACCAACTTGGTCGATTTCGATTCCTTGTATGGTCATCGGCGGGACCCGGCTGGCTATGCGCGTGCGCTGCAGCAATTCGATGCGTTCGTGCCGGAGCTGTTGGCCGAGATCGGCGAGCGAGACCTGCTGATTCTAACAGCTGATCACGGGAATGATCCGACGCACAGCGGTACCGATCATACACGAGAGTATGTGCCGCTCCTTGTGTACAATCCGACGTTGCAAGCTTGCGACAGTCTTGGTGTTCGCAGCACATTCGCGGATTTGGCTGCTACGCTGCTCGACAACTACGGTTTGTCGGAGCTATCCCTTGGCGAGAGCTTCTTGCAGCAGTTGAAGTGAATGAGTAGTGCAGGAACTGACTGTGCAGAATGAAGAAC
The DNA here is from genome assembly GCA_913056365.1 of uncultured Paenibacillaceae bacterium. Classification (GTDB taxonomy): domain Bacteria; phylum Bacillota; class Bacilli; order Paenibacillales; family K13; genus Xylanibacillus. Next base: position 496,543 of record CAJXLT010000001.1, read on the forward strand.
AACGAATATGATGGAGAGAATGGAGAGATGAGGGAAATGGGACAACAAAGTAATGTAGCATCTGCTGCGAACATACAAGAAGCGGCGGCTGTCATTCGTGAGCGAATCGGTTTTGAACCCGAGATCGGACTAGTGCTCGGCTCTGGACTCGGGATGCTGGCGGATCTGATTGAACAACCGATTGTTATTCCTTACAGTGACATTCCGCATTTTCCGGTGTCCACAGTGGAAGGTCACGCAGGAGAATTGGTCGCGGGGCAAATTAAGGGGAAGCCGGTAGTGATGATGAAAGGACGCTTCCATCTGTATGAAGGCTATTCGGTCTATGAGGTGACACTTCCGATTCGCGCCATGAAGGCGATTGGCGTACAGAAGCTAGTTGTTACGAATGCAGCAGGCGGTATTAATCTGTCCTACAAGCCAGGTGATCTGATGCTGATTCGTGATCATATTAACTTCACTTTCCGCAATCCGTTGATCGGGCCGAACGACAACGAGCTCGGCGTTCGCTTCCCGGACATGTCGGAAGCCTATAGCGCACGCTTGCGCGGCATTGCGCAATCCACAGCGAAGGAGCTTGGACTCCCGCTCCAGGAAGGAGTCTATGTAGGATTGTTGGGTCCATCCTACGAGACACCAGCAGAGATTCGTATGATGCGCACGATTGGTGCCGACGCGGTCGGGATGTCTACGGTAGCCGAGGTTATTGCAGCGCGGCATGCCGGTATCGAAGTGCTCGGTATTTCGTGCATTAGCAATATGGCTGCTGGCATATTGGACCAGCCGCTCTCACATGAAGAAGTGATGGACACAACCGAGAAGGTGAAGGAGACGTTCTTGCGCCTTGTGTTGACGATTCTGCCGAAGCTGGACTAGAAGGGAGTGCATGGTCATATGGGAACAGAAGCAGTGTGGGATGGCGTGCCCGGAACAGGCGCTGCCTATAAGCAAGCTATAGAAGACGCGGCGAAGTATCTGACCAGCAAGCTCGGAGCGCTCCGACCCGATATGGGTCTGGTGTTGGGGTCTGGTCTAGGTGAACTTGCCGAACAGATCGAGAATGCGGTTGTCATTCCATATGGGGAGGTTCCTCACTTCCCGGTATCAACCGTAGAAGGACATGCCGGTCAGTTCGTCTGCGGGCAGCTGGAAGGCCGCTCAGTCATCGCTATGCAAGGGCGGTTTCACTATTACGAAGGCTATGCGATGAAGCGGGTCGTATTTCCCGTCTATGTCATGAAGGCAATCGGTGTTCGCGCCCTCGTCATGACGAATGCTGCTGGCGGAATGAACCGCGATTTCCGCGCAGGTGATTTGATGCTAATTACGGATCATATCAACATGACCGGTGCGAATCCGCTAATTGGACCGAACGATTCAGAACTAGGTACCCGCTTTCCAGATATGTCCCAGGCCTATTCGCCGCGTCTGCGTGAATTAGCTAGACAAGCTGCGGCTCACATGCAGGAGAGCGATGGCGCTTTCCGCTTGCAAGAAGGCGTGTACAGCGGGATTAGCGGTCCAGCCTATATGACGCCAAGCGAGCTGAAATTTCTAGCAATGGCTGGCGGCGATGCGGTCGGAATGTCTACGGTAGGTGAGGTTATCGCGGCCAGCCATGCCGGCTTGGAAGTGCTGGGCATCTCGTGTATAACAGATATGGCAATAGGAGACGAATTGGAACCGTTAACGCATGAGCAAGTAGTGGCAGTGGCAACTCGTACGAAGCCGAAGTTCATTCAGCTCGTGAGGCTATTCTTATCGAAATGGCATGTTCAAGGTGATGAAGGATAGTACTGTGTTCATGCGGTACTAGATGTAAATATCGAGTTTTCTGCCTTTATCCTCATAGCCTAGTTTGTAGCTCCAGCGGCGGAATTGTTCTTCTTGGTCGCGACGCTGTTCCTCTTCTTCTTCCTTGTTCCGATACCGTATCGTATGCCGAACAGGTTGGATGCGGCCTGGACCAGAGACAGACTGCAGATTAGATAGGGAAGGTTGATGGTACCAACGGTAAATTTGCATCTTCATCAACTCCTTATACTTCATATATACCCGAATGACGCCTAATTTGAATCGTTTTTCATCTAATCACGTACAACCGCCAAGGCAAAGCGAACCGTTCTGTCATACCTTGCACCGTACACTGATTTCGAACGATAGAAGCAGATCAAGGTGGGAAAGGTTGGCGAGAACATTGATATATCATTCGTGCAAGAGCTGTCTGCTGCATGCGTGTATTACGTCGCTGCAATCGGGGAAGCAAGATTATATTCAGTTAGACCCTTATTTGATGTGCCATCTAGGCATTGAACCAGAAGAAACAGTCTGGGTGCTTGCGGAGCAGCCGCGCACAATGTGGACCGCTTCAGTCGTTCCGGGTATGGAAGGGAAAGGTCAGTTGACTGTATGTGGCAGTCAGGCTGCAGTGATGACGAACCGTACGAAGCTGGAGATTTATGGATTTCATTCAGGATTAGCGGAAGCTTACAAGGATTTAGATTGGGAAACGTGGGATCCTGCAGTAGTTATTCAACTGATGGATGACAATCGGATTGATGTTGTGCGAATCAGCACAGCTATAGATGCACATAGAAACCCGGTGAGAGGTGAATGGGCTTGCGAACAGTCGATTTGATTCAGAAAAAACGTGACGGGCATCCGCTAACTGCGGATGAAATTACATACTTGATTCAAGGCTATGTATCGGGGAGTATACCTGATTATCAGCTGGCGGCATGGGCGATGGCGGTTTACTTCCAAGGGATGAATGCAGAGGAAACAGCGCACTTGACGATGGCTATGGCAGCGTCAGGAGATCAGATTGATCTGACTGCTATTGAAGGAATCAAGGTAGACAAGCACAGCACAGGTGGTGTTGGCGATACGACAACGCTGGTGCTGGTACCGTTAGTCGCAGCGGTAGGCGTTCCTGTAGCTAAGATGTCAGGAAGAGGGCTTGGACATACAGGAGGAACGATTGATAAGCTGGAATCGATTCCGGGCTTTACGGTAGAGCAGCCGCAGGAGCGTTTCCTAGAACAGATCAATCGCATCGGAGCTGCAGTTATTAGCCAGTCAGGGGATATTACACCAGCGGATAAGAAGCTGTATGCGCTGCGCGATGTGACGGGAACGGTTGAGTCTATTCCGCTCATCGCTAGCTCGATTATGAGCAAGAAGATCGCGTCCGGCGCCGATGCGATGGTATTAGATGTGAAGACAGGCCATGGCGCATTTATGAAGTCTCTGGATGACGCGATTGCATTGGCAGAGGCTATGGTTGCGATCGGTACACAGGTAGGGCGCGAGACGGTGGCGATTATTAGCGACATGGAGCAGCCTCTGGGCCGAGCGATCGGCAATGCGTTGGAGATGCGTGAAGCAATCGAGACGCTGCAAGGCAACGGTCCGGCTGATTTGCTGGAGCTGTGTCTCAAGCTCGGCGCGCATATGATGCAGCTGAGCGGACGAGCGGCGACAGAGCGTGATGCGCGTGCCAAGCTGGAGGAAGCGATCCGCGACGGTCATGCACTAGCCAAGCTGAAGGAGCTTATTGCAGCGCAGGGCGGGAATCCTGATGCTGTAGACAAACCGGAACTGCTGTCGGTTGCTGAGAATCAACTTACAGTGAAGGCAGATCGCTCCGGTTATGTCCACAGTATGGCTGCAGAAGAGGTCGGCATCGCGGCTATGCTGCTGGGCGCAGGACGAGCAACGAAGGAGTCTGAAATTGATCTGGCTGCTGGTATTGTGCTGGAGAAGAAGCCCGGTGACCGTGTGGAAACTGGAGATACATTGGCTGTTCTGCATTATTCGGAATCAGCTTCATCGGAAGCAGATTCAGTCGCAAGTCGGGTACATAGCGCTTATGATATCCGCGGAGAGCAGCCAGCCAAAGGTCACTTGATCTATGCCGTCGTTACTAAGGACGGTGTGCGCAAGCTAGCCTGAGCTGATGGATACTGGCTCGGCCGCGCGGATTTTATTGCAGAGCTGTTTCCCCTGGATGGGCCGAGTCCATTCGATCGGCTACATCTCGTGATGAGCGGCTGTTGACCACATACAGATGAGCGACGCTGCACGCACCTATTCCCATGTTGATGATCTCTCAGATCTCTCACATTATGCTTCTCCGGTGCTTGTCAGTTTACGCACCTTTTCGGCAAGCGTGGCACTGTTGCGGTCAATATAGCTCTCAAGCTTGCCTGCTCGGAGTTGATTGTCGGTCCATTCCTTCATCCTCGGACGGTCGCCCTGATAAGTCATGATCGGGACACCGTAGCCGCAGCTGGTCTGTACTAGCTCGACGTCGATGTCGAAGATTTGCCGCAGGCGTTGACTGTCAATCTCCGGAAAGTATGCTGCTCTTGCCGATTCGAAATTTGCGTCTGATTTATTGATCACCTTGCCTGTACCGTATGCCCGCAATATAAGCGGATCTTCGTCGAAGCTGTTCCACATGAACGTGATCTGACTTCTTTCGGCCAAGTGATTCGCTGTCTCGTTCCCGCTCCCCGCATAATCCGCATACATGAGTCTGCTATTGGATACGATACGCAGTGTATCGTATCCTTTGGGAGACAGATTGATTCGCCCATCCCCCGCTGGCGCCGTCGCTACGAAAAACATGTTTTGCTCATGGATAAATTGTTGGTGCGCTTCGTTCAAGCTATTCGTAAATTTCCCCATTGTTTGACCACCCTTTCTATGAAGATTCATATCGATTAAATGCGTGCAGAGACAAATAGCAGATCGTAAACTACATGCAAATTGTGCAGTTAATATGAACTGATTCTGCGATTTTGCTGTACTAGCTGCATTTTGTACAACTAGTTCGAGTGATTTTCTGTTATATGAATCATTTCACCCTAACTAACTGCATGTTTTACATCTAAAATAAACAATCATTGCAAAAATGCCCGATCTAGCTGTATGAAATACATCTAGCCATGCACCAATTCAAATTCCGCCCGCTTCGTCCACGGCTCAAGGTTTATGTAACGTAATCCCTTGAAGGACATATATTCCCCCCACGCAGGGTATGAAGCCGAACTTCTCATAGGGAATGGCCTGTTTTTTCTCCAGTCACCCCTCTAATGGAATATTTTACTGCAATTCCGTCCATAATGATAGCTATATCCATTACATGTGACACCAGGAGGGCTATCCATGAGATTAACAGGTTTACGGGCGTGGAACAGAGAGCAGGCAGGCCGTATTGTATGGGGCATCATGGTGATTGCGTTGTTGCTGACGCTGCTTTCGCCTGCGGCTCAGGCCGATCATGGCGGACCACACGACGAAGAGGAACCGACAGCGGAATCATCGATCGAGACGCGAGCGCCTTCTGCTGATCATGCAGCAAGGACAGGCTTGAAGACGGAAAATAACTTGTCTCCGAATGCACACTCGGCCATTCTAATGGATGCTGACACCGGGACTGTCATCTTCGAGAAGAATCCGCATGAGAAGCTGCCGCCTGCCAGCATTACGAAGGTGATGACGATGCTGCTCGTCATGGAGGAGCTGGACAAAGGCGCGTTGAAGATGGACGAGCAAGTGACTGCAAGCGAATATGCGGCGTCCATGGGCGGTTCGCAAATTTTCCTGGAGCCAGGAGAATCGATGACGGTTGAAGACTTGTTGAAAGGGGTAGCGATGGCCTCAGGCAACGATGCAACGGTTGCGCTAGCAGAGAAGATCGCCGGCTCAGAAGAAATCTTCATCCGCATGATGAATGACAAGGCGAAGCAGCTCGGTTTGAAGAACACCCACTTCTCCAATACGAACGGTCTGCCAGCTGAGGATCATTACACGACAGCTTATGACATTGCGGTCATGTCACGCGAATTGCTGAAGCATGAAGAGATCGTTCAGTTCACGAGTAAATACCAAGACTATCTGCGCAAGGATACAGACAAGCCGTTCTGGCTAGTGAACACGAATAAGCTAGTGCGCTTCTACGACGGGGCAGACGGGTTGAAAACTGGGTACACGAGCGAGGCAAAGTTTTGTCTGTCTGCAACTGCAAGACGCGGCAACTTCAGAGTGATTGCGGTCGTGCTCGGTGAGCCCAATACGAAAACCCGCAATGCCGAGGTGACCTCGATGTTCAACTTTGCATTCTCGCAATATACGAATGTGCCGATTGTGAAGGATGGCGAACAATTCGGTATCGTCAAGGTAGAGAAGGGCAAGCAGTCGGAAATTGTGTTGAAGGCGGAACGTCCGTACAGTGTGTTGATGCGGAAGAGTGAGGCAACAGACTTGAACATACGGCATGAGCTTGTACTTGCAGATCAGCTGAAGGCGCCTGTGAAGAAAGGGCAGGAGATCGGCAAGCTGCTCGTATATAACAAGGAGCAGTCGCTTGGAGAATATGCGTTGTATGCGCCAGACGATATTGACAAGGCAGGCTGGTGGACGCTTATGAAGCGAACGATGGCGAAACTCGCCTTTATGGAATAGGTGCGATTGTCGGGAATTGACGGCCTGCTTCTAGTTTTGTCGGGGAGCAGGAATCGTCTTTTTCGTTGTAGAAAGCATTGGTTATCATGGGAGAAGGAGTGAGTGCAGGCATGAGACTGGATGTGGAGCTGCAATGCATCCGGCGAACTCTAATCGTTCGATTGAAGGGGGAGCTGGATCATCATACGGCAGATTCGGTTAGGTTGCGTATGGAAGAGGCGATCGAGCAGGAGGATATTCATGACGTGATCGTAAGTTTGAAGCAGTTGACATTCATGGACAGTTCGGGATTAGGTGTCATGATAGGAAGATACAAACAAATTACCGCAAAAGGCGGGAAAATGATCGTCTGTGATGTGAATCCGGCTGTTCACCGATTGTTCGAAATGTCAGGTTTGTTCAAAATCGTGACGCTGTTAGACAATGAAGAGGTCGCGCTTTCCAGTTTGGGGGTTGTATCATGAGTGCCAATCCGAGCAATTATATGACGTTGACATTTGCCAGCCGTTCTGAGAATGAAGGCTTCGCCCGCGTCGCTGTCGCTTCCTTCGTATCCCAGCTGGACCCGACGCTTGAGGAATTGACGGATATCAAGACCGTCGTGTCCGAGGCCGTCACGAATGCGATCATTCACGGATATGAGGATGTGGAAGACGGTGAAGTGACAATCTATGCGCGGATTGAAGCAGATATGCTCTTCTTATCTGTTATGGACGAAGGGATGGGAATTGCTGATTTGGATACGGCGCGCCAGCCGTTGTATACATCGAAGCCGGAGCTGGAGCGCTCAGGCATGGGCTTTACGATCATGGAGAACTTCATGGATGAAGTGGAAGTTGTCTCCCAAGTGGGCAAGGGTACCAAAATCTCGATGAAGAAGCGCATCGAATCCAAAAAAGCGCTTTATAATTAGGAGCTGGGAATATGGACGCGGATGTGAAGCAAGGGTCCCAGACTTATTTGGACGATGCAGAAGTGAAACGACTGATCGCGCTCAGCCAGACCGGTGATACGCTTGCTAGAGATACGCTGGTAAATTGTAATATCCGGCTCGTCTGGTCAGTCGTGCAGCGCTTCTTGAACCGCGGTTATGAGCCGGAGGATCTGTTCCAGATCGGCTGCATCGGCCTGTTGAAGTCGGTGGACAAATTTGACTTGTCCTATGACGTGAAGTTCTCCACTTACGCGGTGCCGATGATTATAGGTGAAATTCAACGATTTCTGCGTGATGACGGAACGCTCAAGGTTAGCCGATCGCTCAAGGAGACAGCGAACAAAATTCGCAAGACGAAAGATGAGCTATCGAAGACGCTGGGCCGCTTGCCTACGATCAAGGAGGTAGCTGAAGCGCTTGGCATAACACCAGAAGATGTTGTGTTCGCACAAGAAGCGAATAAACCTCCAGCATCGATCCATGAGACCGTATACGAGAACGATGGTGATCCGATTACGTTGATGGATCAAATTTCTGATGAATCACAAGATCGCTGGTTCGATAAATTAGCCTTGTCCGAGGCGATCGAATGCTTGTCGGAGCGAGAACAGCTTATCGTCTATCTACGTTACTTCCGTGATCAGACACAGTCAGAGGTTGCGAGTCGGCTAGGCATCTCTCAGGTTCAGGTGTCGCGCTTAGAGAAGAAAATATTGAAATCCATAAAAGACCAGATCGCTCAATGAGTGATCCGGTCTTTTTGTATGCATACTAAAATGTACATATTCTACTACTTAGATTAGGAATGAATCTCATGTCATCCGTTACAGAGAAGGCGACCATTCACTTACGCCTGCACCGCCGTGTTACCCATCACGCTGAACTGCCAGTGCGGCTTGGTGATGTGGCATCACTGTTCGCCCCGCCGGAGCTGGAGGACCAACTGAAGCAATCGATCGTGCGCCGCTGCTCACCGGAGGACGGCAATATCTTGATGGTGGATATGCTCGATGTGCTTCAAGTGATTGCAAGTATTGCGCCGCAAGCTGCTGTTGAGGTGTATGGGGAACCGCAATCAATTGTAGAGCTGAAGGTGCAGAAGAGCAAGCCGAACTTCGTACTCGTCGCCTTTGTCCTGCTGCTCTTGTTCCTAGGTTCTGGCTTGGCCATTATGAATTTCCATGCCGATGTGAGTATGCCGGACGTGCAGCGCAAAATTTATCAATTGCTAACAGGTGATGAGGAAGATCACCCTTTGCTTCTGCAAATTCCGTACTCCTTCGGACTTGCGGCAGGCATGATGATATTTTTTAACCGTTTGTTCAAGAAACGGTTTAACGAGGAGCCGACTCCGCTTGAATTAGAGATGTACTTGTACGAGCAGAATATGAATCAATACATTGTGACCGAACAATATCGGAAGAGGCGGGGGTCGAAGGGAGTGTGAGTAGAGGTGAATGTGTTGGCGGAAGCATTCGTCGTATTGCTTGGACTAGCAGGTGGATTACTGGTCGGCAGCGGACTGGTGGCGCTGTTGACCGTATTGGACATTATTCCGCGTCTAGCTCAGGTGGCGAAATTATACAGGAAGGTGCATTGGCTGGAGAGGGCTGTAGTCATGGGGGCGTTCTTCTGGACGATTGTGGACTTCTTCGATTTGTCCTTCGGTCAATTTAAGTTGGGCGTTGTGTTCGTTGGCTTGCTTCAAGGGGTCTTCGTTGGCATGCTGGCCGCAGCGCTTACAGAAGTTCTGAATGTGCTTCCTATCCTATCGCGAAGATTGCGAATGGAGGCGTACATGATGTGGTTTGTCATTGCTATGATGGCAGGCAAGGTAGCGGGGTCATTGTTCGATTGGATCGTGTATCAGCGCTTATAATACTAGACTCGGGAGGTCTCACATATGGATCGAGACGTACATGATGCAGATCAGGACGAAGAGATGATAGGTTGGGGAAGTAAGCTGCAGGATGAAGAGGAGACGCTGTCCCAAGAGGAACTTGATCTGAAGACGAGTGATGAGATTCATCGCAGAATCGAAGATAATATCCGGGTGCTTGAAGAGAAGGCAGGATTGAATATGAGCTTCGATGTTATCTTCCGGGAAATGACCTTCGCAGGGAAACGAACTGGCTTGTTCTATTATAACGGATTCGCTGATGATCTGGCACTCGTTCAAGTGTTGAAACGACTGACCTATGTGAAGTCGGATGAGCTGCAGCCGCATGCGTTGGAAAGCTTCTATACAGAGCTCGTTCCGCATATTCAAGTGGACAAAGTATCGACGATGTCCGAAGTCATGATGAAGGTAATGGCGGGCGGATCAGCACTATTCGTTGAGAACGAAACGCAGGCAATTGTCATCGATGCGAAGAACTTTCCCCAGCGGGGGCCTGCTGAACCGACAACGGAGAAGGTGGTGCGCGGCTCTCGCGATGGATTTATTGAAACACTGCTTACTAATGTGACGCTCATTCGCCGCAGATTGCGCGATCCTCGGCTTAAGCTGGAAATTATGAAGGTTGGCAAGCGCACACAAACGGACGTCTGTGTGTCGTATATTCATGATATTGCAGATATGGAAACTATTAGGTCTGTAAAGCAGAAAATTCAAGATGTGAATGTTGACGGCTTGCCGCTCGGAGAGAAGCAACTGGAGGAGCTGTTGATGGAGAAACCGTGGAATCCGTTCCCGATGGTCCGTTACTCAGAAAGACCAGACGTCATTTCCAGTCATCTGCTCGAAGGACATATTGTGATATTCGTCGATACTTCGCCGAGCGCCATGATTATTCCGACTACGATGTTTCATCTCGTGCAGCATGCGGAGGAATTCAGGCAAACGTCCTTCATCGGAACGTATTTGCGCTGGATACGGTTTATTGGCATACTCGCGTCGATCTTCCTCCTGCCATTTTGGCTGCTGCTCGTGCTGCAGCCGGAGTTGAAGCCAGCAGGACTTGACTTCATCGGTCCGGAGAAGACAGGACAGCTGCCGATTGTGCTACAAATTGTGTTCGCAGAAATCGGTGTCGATCTGATGCGGCTTGCCGCTGTGCATACGCCGACGCCGCTAGCAACGGCTATGGGCTTAATCGCAGCTATACTGATCGGAGATATTGCCGTGCAGACCGGCTTGTTCGTCAATGAGGTTATCCTGTATATGGCAGCTTCTGCGATCGGCATGTTCGCGACTCCAAGCTATGAGCTCGGTCTTGCCAATCGTATCGTGCGCCTCGGCCTTGTTCTGCTGGTCGCGCTGTTCCATGTTCCCGGGTTTGTAGTCGGCGTGACCTTGACGCTTATATTGCTGGCTGTGCAGAGGTCGTATAATTCGCCTTACTTGTGGCCGTTCCTGCCATTCAACGGCAAGGCATTATTATCGATCATCTTGCGCCGGCCGAAGCAGCAATCTGCGCAGCGGCCTAGTATTACGAAACCAGTGGATAGTACTCGTCGGCCCTTGCATTAACGGCATTGCCTATTTGCTGAGAGGAGCATTGTCAACGGTGTTAGGATATGGTACGTTTATTAGCATAGCAAATGTACCGAACGCGCATGTGTACAGGTGCAAGGAGAGGAAGTAAGCGATGTATTTACACGGAACGAGCAAGATTAATGAAGCAGGCCGGTTGGAAATCGGCGGCTGCGATACGGTAGAACTGGCTCAACAATTCGGCACGCCGTTATATATCATGGACGAGGCATTGATTCGGCAGAAGAGTCGTGAATATATTGAAGCGTTCCGCAAGACAGGCATGCGTTTTCAGGTTGCGTATGCAAGCAAGACTTTCTGTGTGATGGCGATGTGTCGGCTTGCCCATGAGGAAGGACTGTCCCTTGACGTTGTTTCGGATGGGGAGCTGCTGACAGCGTTGCGGGCCGGATTCCCGCCGGAGCGCATTCACTTCCACGGCAACAACAAATCAGCAGAAGAAATTGCTATGGGCATTGATGCAGGCATCGGCTGTTTCGTGGCGGATAATTTTCATGAACTGGATATGCTTGACGCTATCGCTGCCGAGAAGGGTGTCAAGGTTAAGGTTCTGCTGCGTATTACACCGGGTATTGAAGTGCATACGCATGAATTTATTACGACTGGTCAAGAGGACTCCAAGTTTGGATTCGATCTTGGCAACGGTGCAGCTATGCATGCCGTAGAGGTTGCAGGAAGCAAGCCGCAGCTTGAGCTGTTAGGCATCCATTCGCATATCGGCTCCCAAATATTCGAGATGGATGGATTTCGTGCAGCTGCCGAGAAGATGGCCCGATTCGCTTCGGAAGCGCGGAACAAGCTCGACGTCGTCTTCCCGGTTATTAATATGGGCGGCGGATTCGGTATCCGGTATGTAGAAGGAGATACGCCGCTAGAGGTGGAGGAATACGTCCGCGTATTGACTGACGCGATTAAGAATGAGTTCACTACTGCGAATTACCCGCTTCCGGAAGTATGGATTGAACCAGGCAGAAGTCTGGTAGGCGATGCCGGCTGGACACTGTATGCGATCGGTTCTCAGAAGGATATTCCCGGCGTGAACAAATATGTGGCGGTAGACGGCGGAATGAGTGATAATATTCGACCTGCTCTGTATGGTGCGAAGCATGAAGCGATGCTCGCCAATCGTGCGAATGATCTGCCAGAGGAGAAGGTGACAATTGCAGGCAAGGCATGTGAGAGCGGCGATAAGCTAATCTTCGATCTGATGCTGCCGAAGGCGGAGTCGGGGGACATTCTCGCCGTGTCATGTACAGGAGCTTACAGCTTCGCCATGGCAAGTAATTATAACCGGATCCGCCGTCCGGCTGTCGTGTTCGTTGCTGACGGCAAGGCTGATCTAGTTGTGAAGCGCGAGTCCCATGACCATATGCTGGCGAATGATGTTATGCCTGAGCGATTCCAAGTGAACGGCTCGCAAGTAAGTGCGGCTAGCCGTTAAGCGGAGGATCGCTTGGCAAGCCTAGTAAATACGAGTACAATAGAGGTACAATGTGAGAGAGAAGGAGTGGACAAGCATGGCCAAACAAGTCAAGATCAAGCTAGAAAGCGGCGGCGAAGTCGTCATCGATTTGTTCGAGGAGGATGCGCCTAATACAGTTGCAAACTTTGAAAAGCTGGCCAAGGACGGCTTTTATGACAATTTGACCTTTCACCGTGTAATTCCAGGATTCGTTGCCCAAGGAGGCTGCCCGAACGGGAACGGCATGGGCGGACCGGGCTACACGATTAATTGCGAAATTAACCCGAATAAGCACGAACGAGGTTCACTTGCTATGGCGCATGCGGGACGCAATACAGGCGGCAGTCAGTTTTATATTTGCTACCAGCCGCAGCCGCATCTGGATGGACAGCATACGGTGTTCGGCAAGGTTGTGAAGGGCATGGAATTCGTAGATGTGTTGAACAACGGCGATCGCATGGCTGAAGTGAAGGTAGTCGAAGCCTAAGTAAGCAAGATGGCAGCTAGCTTGTAGAATAGCTGCCATAACTTGCTTTTTCGCAGCTTCCATGATACACTTCATTTCAATTCAAGGATTGAACGAATTGCATAGAGCTTTCGCTTCGGGGCAGGGTGCAATTCCCTACCGGCGGTGATGGCGGGAACACCCTAGAGACAAGGACAGCACTGAGAAGCAGCGCGGCTTGTTAGAAGTGTTCTCGGCTCAGTCCGTGACCCGCTAGGCGCTACGAGCTGGAAGGCTTGTAAGCCTGCGGCTGACTTGGTGCAATTCCAAGGCCGACAGTTACAGTCTGGATGGGAGAAGGGGAAAGCGGGAAGCAGTCGGGATGACTGAACCATAACGGATACAGGACGCAGCGGCTCATGTCAGCTTATTGACATCTGCTAATGCTTCTGTAATCGGACTAGACGTAACCATTGCAGTGTTATGTACTTTTTTTCACAATCGTCTATTCCGTACGTTATGATCTATTCAGTGTGCCGACATCAAGCCTCTCGTTTTGCATATTTCACCGAAACCATTTGCGAAAGCAGGTGGTTTTTTTTGATATCCAGATCTTCGAATGAGGGGTGGGACAGAATGGAATTAGATGCACACGGTGAGACGAGCTATACACCGATGCGTATGGAAGCACCGTCTGAAGGGCTTGGGGATACGTATTACATGAGACTTGCTCTGCAGATGGCGGAAGCGGCTGTCGGTCAGACCGGGACGAATCCGAATGTTGGCTGTGTCGTAGTGAAGGAAGGCCGGATTATTGGACTTGGCTCCCATTTGCAGCAAGGTTCAGCGCATGCAGAAGTGCATGCACTGAATATGGCAGGTGAGCAAGCACGCAATGCTACTGTATATGTGACATTAGAGCCTTGTAGCCATCATGGACGAACACCGCCCTGTGCGGACCGTCTTATACATGAGCAGGTTGCACGAGTCGTCGTTGCTGGGACAGACCCTAATCCTCAGGTAGCTGGTCGGGGTATTGCCAAGCTGCGCGAACAAGGGATCACCGTAACGACTGGGGTGCTTGAACAAGAGGCGCGTCGGTTGATAGATCCATTCACCACATTGATGACGACTGGCAGACCGTACATTACGCTGAAGACAGCTTCGACTTTGGATGGCAAAGTAGCTGCATCCACGGGTGACAGCAAGTGGATTACAGGAGATGAAGCACGCGCGTTCGTTCATACGCTGCGCCACCGCCATCATGCCATTATGGTCGGAATAGGGACGGCGTTAGTTGACGATCCGCTGCTGAATACGAGACTTCCTGTGCCCGGCCTTCATCCGATAAGAATCGTCGTCGACTCCAACCTGCGACTGCCGACCGATGCGCGGCTAGTGCTGGACCAGTCCGCTAAGACGATTGTGCTCGCAAGCGCTGAAGCATCCGCTGACAGGCAATCACAGTTGGAGCAGCTAGGTGTGGAAGTGGTGCGGTGCGGTGCTGGTCCGCAGGTTGACCTGTCCGTTGCAATGGATCTGCTTGGCCGTATGGGAATCGGATCGATTCTGCTTGAAGGCGGGGGGCGATTGAATGGCGCGATGCTAGATCGACAGCTTGTCGATTACATGTACGTATTCTTCGCACCGAGGCTGATCGGCGGGAATGGACCTGGCAGCTTCGAATTTGCTGGCTTCGCCCGTATGCAGGATGCGATCCAGCTGGAGAAACCAACTTGTACAGTTTATGGCTCAGATTTGTGTGTAGCAGGCAAGCCAGTCTACGTGAGACAGCATAGCGGCGAACAGGAATAGGGAGGGGCGGCATTATGTTTACAGGAATTATTGAAGAAATCGGTCGGTTGGAATCAGTTAGTAGGCAAGGTGAAACGCTTGTCATGCATATAGCTTCATCTGTTGTTACGAGTGATGTGAAGCTGGGAGACAGCATTGCGGTGAATGGTGTTTGTCTAACTGTTGTTTCCTTCTCCGCACATGCATTCAGTGCCGATGTCATGCCGGAGACGTTCCGCGTAACGAATCTGCAGCAGTTGAAGCCAGGGGATCCGGTTAATCTGGAGAGAGCCATGTCAGGCAACGATCGGTTCGGCGGTCATCTCGTTCAAGGCCATGTGGATGGCTCTGGTGTTGTCATCGGTCGCAATCGCGAGCAGAATGCGGTGATGTATCGCATCAAGCCAGATCATCCCGAGCTGTTCCGCACGATTATTCCGAAGGGCTCTATTGCGATAGACGGGATCAGCTTGACGGTCGTAGAGGCAGACGGTGAGACGCTGACGGTGTCGATTATTCCGCATACACTGGAACAGACTGTCTTGCAATATAAACAGCCTGGAGCGCGTGTGAATCTGGAAACCGATGTGATCGGCAAATATGTAGCACATTTGCTGCAATTTCCATCTGCCGGCACACCGACATCATCTTCTAAGCAAGGGTTGTCCGAACTATGGTTGAGAGAACACGGGTTTGCTTAAATTACCCTTGGAGGAGGAGAGTAGTATGGGAGAAGTGATTAAGTTAGACAAAATTGAAGAAGCCATTTATGATCTAATGCTGGGCAAGGTCGTGATTGTGGTCGATGACGAAGACAGGGAGAACGAAGGAGACTTCATCGCGCTGGCGGAGAAGGCAACGCCTGAGGTGATTAACTTCATGATCCGAGAAGGCCGCGGTCTCGTCTGCACACCCATTACAGAAGAACGAGCTGAGGAGCTTAACTTGCCTCCGATGGTGAAGCAGAATACAGATTACCATGGTACGGCATTCACCGTTTCAGTGGATCATATGTCAACCACTACCGGTATTTCGGCACATGAACGTTCACAAACGGTGAAGGCGCTCATCCGTCCGGATACGAAGGCGCAGGACTTCCGCAGACCTGGTCACATCTTCCCATTGATCGCCAAGAAAGGCGGTGTGCTGCGGCGTGCCGGTCATACAGAGGCGGCAGTAGATCTGGCGCACATGTGCGGCTCATATCCGGCTGCGGTCATCTGTGAAGTAATCAAGGAGGATGGTTCTATGGCCAGGCTTCCTGACCTGAAGGAGCTTGCTGACAAGCATCAGCTGAAGATCATCTCGATTCGCGACCTGATCGCCTATCGCAATCATAAGGAGAAGCTCGTCAATCGCGAGGTAGAAGTGAGGATGCCTACGGACTTCGGCCAGTTCGAAGCGATCGCGTATACGAATCTTGTGGACGACAAGGAACACGTTGCGCTAGTAAAAGGGAAGATTGACAGCAATCAGCCCGTACTCGTGCGTGTGCATTCCGAATGCTTAACAGGAGACGTCTTTCATTCACACCGCTGTGATTGCGGACCTCAGCTTGCAGCTGCCTTGAAGCAAATTCATGAAGCTGGCTCAGGTGTACTGTTGTATATGCGTCAAGAAGGACGAGGAATCGGATTGTTGAATAAATTAAAAGCATATAAGCTGCAGGAGCAGGGATTAGACACAGTGGACGCGAATATTAAGTTAGGATTCGCACCCGACCTGCGCGATTATGGGATAGGTGCACAGATATTACGCGATCTAGGCGTACGCCAAATTCGACTCTTGACGAACAATCCTCGTAAGATACGCGGCTTAGAAGGCTACGGCTTGGAAGTCGTCGAGCGTGTGGCGATTCAGATGGAAGAGAATGAAGATAATACGCGCTATCTGCACACGAAGCAAGCTAAGCTTGGACATATGCTAACATTCCAAGATTCATAATGCACATATGGATCGTACAGTTCTAAGCAAGACGGTTAACAAGCGTATACATGTAAGAAATTATAGAAGATCTAATACAAAGGAGAGCAATCAACAATGAACCCGAATCGTGTATATGAAGGACATTTAGTAACAGAAGGTCAGCGCTATGGTATCGTGGTAGGCCGGTTTAATGAATTTATTTCTGGTAAATTGCTGTCCGGCGCATTAGATTCATTGAAGCGTCACGGAGCGAAGGATGAGGAAGTTGAGGTAGCGTGGGTACCGGGCGCATTCGAAATTCCATTGATCGCTCAGAAGATGGCGGAGTCTGGCAAGTATGATGCAGTAATTGCGCTCGGCGCAGTGATTCGCGGATCAACGCCACACTTTGACTATGTGTGCAATGAAGCTGCCAAGGGCATCTCCCAAGTCAGCTTGAAGAGCGGAGTGCCGACAATATTCGGTATTCTGACGACGGATACGATCGAGCAAGCAGTAGAACGTGCCGGTACGAAGGCTGGCAACAAAGGCTGGGAAGCTGCAGCGACTGCGATTGAGATGGCGAACCTGTGCAAGTCGCTTGAAGGCTGAATGCATACAGATCCACTGCATGTATGATTGTTTAATAGCGAAATCTGCTTACTGAACCGGAGGCACTATGAGCGTCAAATACAAGCTTGAGATTTTCGAAGGTCCGCTTGATTTACTGCTTCATCTGATTGACAAAAATGAAATAGATATTCATGATATTCCGATCGCGCAAATTACGGAGCAGTATATGGAATATGTACAGACGATGCAGCAATTGGAGCTTGAAGTAACTAGCGAATTTCTCGTGATGGCTGCGACGCTGTTGTCGATCAAGAGCAAGCTGCTGTTGCCCAAGCCGCCTAAGATAGAGCTGGAAGGATTCGAGGAAGATGAGATCGATCCGCGCGAGGAGCTCGTCATGAAGCTGATTGAATACCGCAAGTACAAGTCGATGGCGGAACAGCTTCGTGAGATGGAAGTAGCACGCAGTCTCATCTACTCCCGTGAGCCGCAGGATCTGTCGCCATTTCTGCCGGAGACGACTGACAACCCATTGAAGGGTGTGCATTTGGCAGATTTGATGCTTGCCTTCCAGCGCACGTTGAAGCGTCTAACGAGTCGCAACCGTGTAGCGCGAATTCGACGGGACGAAATTTCTGTGAAGGATCGCATTACCGAAATCGTTCGCCTGTTGGAAGCTTCACGTGAGCCCGTTCTGTTCTCTTCGTTGTTCGCAGGAGATCGTGTTCGTGAGGAGATGGTCGTGACGTTCCTCGCAATATTGGAATTGATGAAGATGAAGCAGATCAACTGCCAGCAATCTGGCTTGTTTGACGACATCATGATTCAGTACAAGGGTGAAGGAGTAGGCAATGAAATATCCGCAGATGAAATCAATTATTGAAGGACTACTGTTCGCTGCCGGAGATGAGGGGCTTGATGCAAAGCAGATTGCTGCTGTGCTGGAGCAGCCTTCGGCAACAGTAGACGACTTGATGCATGAATTGCAGAAGGATTATCGTAGTAAGCAGCGCGGCATTCAGATTATGGAGATTGCTGGCGTGTATCAGATGACGACCTTGCCTGAGCATGCCGTATACTTCCAGAAGCTTGCTGCCTCGCCGACTCGCGCTTCCTTGTCGCAAGCAGCGTTAGAGGTGCTGTCCATTGTCGCATATAGGCAGCCGATTACGAGAATAGATGTAGAGGAAATTCGCGGCGTCAAGTCAGATCGTTCGATCCAGACGTTAGTCGCCAAACATTTAATACAGGAAGTAGCGCGCGCTGATGTAATTGGTCGACCGATATTGTACGGGACGACGAAGCTCTTCCTCGATTATTTCGGCTTGAACAGCCTTGGCGAATTGCCGAATGCCGAGGAGTTTGACAGTGATTCCTTGCTAGAAGAAGAGACGCGTCTGCTGTTCGAGAAGCTAGATGCGAAGCAGATGACGATTGACGATATGGATGGAAAAGAGACCGTGGAACAGCAACATGCAGAGGTGATATTACCTTCTGAAAATGATGAACGCTAGTACTTTCATCCTTGAATCATAGTTGATGTGACAATCCGTGCATGAACAAGCATATGTCTGCACAAGCTAAACCCGATGATCCTTGCTGTATGGGATTTCGGGTTTTTTTGGCGGATTGGCGAGTAAGTCCGAGGGGCGGATGTTCGAATGAAGTGGATAGCAATCGCAGTAGCGATCTTAGTCGTGAAGTGGATCATACTCAATAGCAAGGTCTACATTTCGCTGCATGTGGAACGGCATGGGAATAACGATCGGATTCTTGTTTTCTCGAAGTTCATGTTTGGTCTGATCCGGTATACATACGAAGTGCCATCTATACAATTTAAAGGGATTATGCAAGGTGCGGATGTGAAAGTTAAGGAGGAACAGGACGCCAATGGAGAGCAGCGCACAACAGCGAATCGGCAACGTGTCGATGCCAGTGATGTGCTTCACTTCTTCGACAGAACGAAGCGTATTCTGAATCGTACGGTTTCCCTAACTAGATGGGTCCGTCAGACACTCACATACTTCCGGTGTACGGAGCTGAGATGGCGAACGTCAGTCGGATTGGATGATGCGGCAGACACAGCGATTACAACAGGTGCCATATGGGGACTGAAATCTTCGATCCTCGGACTGCTCTTTCAATTTGTCCGATTAGATACACGTCCGCAGCTCGATGTGCTGCCAGCTTATCATCAACAACAGTTTACTACGGATCTGACCGCTACAGTTCATACGAAGCTATGGCGGTTACTTGCGGCAGGTATGAGACTGTTGCGCCGTATGCGCAAGCTGAAGTTGAACAGGAAGAGCTGGAAGCAGGCGTTGTCACCTCGTGTATAAAGCAAGTCAGTATGCTCGGTGAGCATAAATCATGGATGGGGCGTACACAATAAAGCGTGATCGGTTAGTGATAAGCATGATCAGAAGGAGGGGTTAGCGTGAATGAGCATCCGATTCAAGGTCTTATGCAGACGGCGATGGAAAATATTAAGGAAATGGTCGATGTTAACACCATCGTGGGCGATCCGGTAGAGACGCCTGACGGCAGCAGTGTCATCTTGCCGATCTCGAAGGTCGGCTTCGGGTTTGCGGCAGGCGGCAGTGATTACGTGATGGATAAAGAGAAGGACCAGCAAGCTAATCAAGGTGACGGCGGCGGTATGAATGCACAGATAGCACCGCCGTTCGGCGGCGGCAGCGGCGGCGGTGTATCGATCACCCCGATCGCCTTCCTTGTCGTGAACACAGACGGTGTGAAGGTTGTGCCGCTCGACAACAACACGCATCTGCTCGAGCGTATCATCGATGCAACACCAGGTATGGTCGACAAGATTCAGATGATGATGAAGAGTCGCGGTCAAGGCCAAGGTCAACAGCTGCAAGGCAATCAGCCGATGAATCAGCAGCAGATGAACCAGCAGCAACAAGGCAACATGCAGTCGAACAATTACACGGTGTAAGGGTCGTATGGATAAGGTCTGCCGTTCTCTGATTGGAGAATGGCAGACCTTGTTCACATGCTTACTTGATGCTGGAATGCAGGCGGTTCTGGAACTCTGACTTATTCATAGGCTGTATATCTTGTAATTTATACTTATCTGGAGCAACATGTGCAATTTGACCGGACTTAAGCTTGAACTTTCCGAAGATTTCACCGATTGCAACATAAGCATTGTCAGTTTGGGGACCGTGGAATTGTTGTAAGGCTAAGAAGTAGTTCTCGCCAGGTTTCATGACACGAACACCTTCGAAAGCTAACTCCAATTTTCTGCCGTCCTTCGTATCCGTTCCATCCAACTTAGGTTCATAAACGCCGCCTGTTTCAATGACTTGAAGTATATCTCCCCTGTGGGTACTCCCTTTATGAGACGCTAATACTTTCACATTGGAAAGAGTGAACGGCATTTGATGATGTGTAATGACGTGTTGCTCTAATACTTCAACCTCGACGACTTCAGTTGCCTCTGAGACAACATGATCCAGAGAATGATATTGCTTTGAAATCGAGAATTGACCATTTATGATTTCAATGTTGCTCTCATCCTTCGAGCATCCTGCTAACAATGAGAGTAAGCAGAGGAGAGTAACTCCGATATGGAAGCGTGTAGGATTCATTTTTCTCCTCATTTATGAACCCATTTCTTGAACAAGCACTTGACCAGATTATATAGATTTTGATAAAAATCACTTAGAAATGTAGAAGTGAACTTGCGCACTATTGAAAAAAATATAGCGCTGAGACTAATAAACATTAATATGGCGAGTGACAGTTGGATTGTATCCATGAAATCACCTTTCAGCTTATTAGATTTCTTGCGGGTGAAGTGAACTTGGTGCGATGATGATATTGACTCGGGACTCGGTGCTCTCTGTCAGTGTATCAGATTCTGATATGATCGGGAATGATATAGTAAAAAAACGGGAGAACGCCCTAGACAGGGCGTCACCCCGATCATCTCTCATAGTTGAACGATTGTTAGTTCCATAGACTATATTGCTTAGATCCAGCAGAAGCTTGCAAATAATCTGTACAAGGTGAAATGTGCTGATTTGCTATAAATTCCTACGAAAGTGCAGGCTTTGCTGGTACTATAGAGCGGATTTCTCGGAATACCTGCGAATGTGCATCTTTCAAATGCTGATATGCCCATATACGCTAACTGAGGTGTGAAAGCATGTATTTTCGCAGTTTTTTGCTAGATCGAGCGCAGTTTGCAGGTGAATACCTGCACTTTTGCATGTAGTCATGCATACTACCGAATTACTCGTGAGAAGTAGTACCGCGTTAAGTAGTTTCTTTCATCAGTTCTCATGATAAGTAGCACACATGGCGAGTTTCTTTCCTCTAACAGCTCACAATAGAAATAAAGAGATTACTGGAAGACAGTACTCTTCTGCGAAGTTTGCTGCAGTCCGTTCGGGCCGTTGACGACGGTGTTGCCCCAATTGGACAAGCTGGTGCCTGCCATGTCATTGGCCAAGTCCAAGTATTCAACGCCTCCGCTGTTGCCATGCCACGACCAAGCGAGCCAGCCGACATTGCGCTGCTCTGAATAGCTCAGGATGGCGGCTTCATCGACATCGCCACTCGAATGCTGGAAGCCGAATTCGCCAATAAGGAGCGCCAGTCCTTGATTGAGCACGCCGTCCATATTGTTCTGAATCGTAGTGGCATCCGATCCGGCATATTCGTACATATGGATGGAGAACATCGTATTGCCGAGCGGATCAGCATCGAACACGTCTTGACCATAGTCATGAATGGAAGCCGGGTATTGGCCCCATCCAGCACCGTCGACGATCAATGTATGTGTAAGTCCGGCATCGCGAAGCTTGGGGATTGCTTGCTTGTAGCCATCCGCCCATGCTGAGCCGCTCCAAGAACCAAACCACTCATTGGCGATATTGATGATGACGGTGTCTTCCTTGCCGATCAGCGCATTCTTAATGTCAATCCAGTAATCGACCGCTGCATTCAGATCGGATTGATTGTCACTGCCAGTAGCATCGTGCACCTCTAGCACAGCAATCATCTCATGTTGCTCCAGCAGAGAGATGACATTGCTGACTTCACTTGCGCTGTCGCGTGTCCATTGAACGCCATTGGACAGGACTACACGCACGGTGTTAGCACCTGTAGCTGCTATCGCAGGTATGGCACTGTTCAGATCATTCTTATACCATGTATGAGCATGGTTGATTCCGCGCATGACGAATGGATTGCCGTTCGCATCGTACAAGGTCGTTCCGCTAATATAGAAGCCGTCAGCAGGTTCGCCGGGATCAGTCGGGTCTGTCGGGTCTGTCGGGTCTGTTGGATCAGTAGGTTCCTCCTCATAGAGCTCCCACACTCCCCATTGACCCGTTGTGCCTGGTATCTGGTTCTGCGTCCACCATCTTGCGAGCCAGAGCTGCCCGTTATAGGTGACGATGTCTCCGGTATCATAGATCGTATTCGCATTCCATGCGGGGTATGTGGAATCGTCAGGGTCGTTCTCATTATTACCCGGATCATCTGGCTCCTCGTCGACTACACGCCAAGGTCCCCATTGATCAGCGCCTGGCTCCTGATTCTGTGTCCACCACTGGGCCTGCCACAATTGACTGTTGTAGGAGACGATCTCACCACCGGTATAAATCGTATTCGCATTCCAAGCTGGATAGTCAGCTGCTTTCGCAACTGGAGCTGCAGATATGAGTCCACCACCCAACACGACAGCTAGGCACAACAGCAGCAGAAAGCTGATTTTTATTGATTTCATCCTAACGAACACCTCACAACTATTGGATTTATTTTGATCACTTCTTCAGGAAAAATTGTATATAACCTCCCCTCATAGTTATTGGAGAAGTGTCAAAATCGGTAGAATGAAAACCCTTACATAAGGATGCATAGTTTAAAATGTGATTCATTCTATGAATGGGTTCTCTTAGGATGGGAAGAGTATCGTGCTGCAAGTATGAGGTCTAATAGAAGGTGTGTAATCCGATCTGAGTTATCTATATGTTATTTATTTATTATAACAAAATAATAACAAAAACTAACTGTCTTGACAAGCATAATGTTTGATTCCCTCTTACGAGCGGTATGTGCATACGAAACAGCCGACTATGTATGACGCTTAGGCATAGTCAGCAACTTGGCATAGTCGTCTAAATCAATCCTTGCCGGACCGAACTGCTCGATTGGCATTGATCCTTCCATATACCCAATGCATGCCTGTCCCAAGTATAGGGTCAGCAGTCGATACAATAACGCTGCGTATTTCCTCGTTGCGTCTGCCTTGGGAAGCAAGAAGCGCAGCGAGTCCAGCAACATGCGGGGCAGCCATGGAAGTTCCACTTAGATAAGCGTAGTTGCCGTTCAGGAAGGTAGATAATATTTCTGAGCCTGGCGCAGCGACATCGACCCATTCCCCGTAATTGGAAAAAATTGATTTGCGGTCATGTTCATTCACGGCAGCGACAGCAATGACATCGGAGTAGGCAGCTGGATAGATGGGTGTACGGCTGTTATCATTGCCGACTCCGGCTACAACGACGGCTCCCAGACTACAAGCATAGGTAATAGCACGCTGTAACAAATTGGAATTATACGGTGCTCCTAAGCTAAGATTAATGACTTGTGCACCTTGTTGTGCGGCAAATATAATTCCTCGAGCTACTTGGTCAAGTGTTCCGGTACCGGACTGATCGAGGACACGCACAGGCAGGATGGAAGCAGCAGGTGCTATACCAGCAATTCCTAACCGGTTGTTGGTCACAGCTGCGGCAATGCCAGCGACATGCGTACCGTGACCATTCGGATCACTTTGGACTGGACCGTTCGAGACGAAGTCGTAACCGCCTGCCAGCTTGTCTGACAAATCTGGATGATCTGTCTGAATCCCTGTATCAACGATAGCGATGCGGATGTCTGTGCTGCTAGTTGTGAGTTCCCAAGCTTCCGGTGCATGGATGAGCTGTGGACCATATTGGTATGTGGAAAAGTGTGGGTCATTCGGGGTGACATCTAGCGCATGAAACCGATAGTTCGGTTCAGCATAGTCGATCTCTACAAGTTTCAAGTATGTTTGCAGCGCTTGTTCTACAGACTGCTTGGTACGAAGTAAGACGAAGCCTATCGTATCATCTGTAAGCAGCACTTCACATTGGCGGTCCTTATGAATTTCGGCTATACGGTTAGAAGCTGTATCTGCATGAAACTGGACAATAAGCTGATTAGGGACA
Source organism: uncultured Paenibacillaceae bacterium (assembly GCA_913056365.1). Lineage (GTDB taxonomy): Bacteria > Bacillota > Bacilli > Paenibacillales > K13 > Xylanibacillus. The sequence continues at coordinate 520,855 of CAJXLT010000001.1, forward strand.
ATCTCATCCGATTCGTCACCGATTGACCGCACGTACCGCCACAGTGCCGCGCAGGCCAAGATGACGACGAGTAAACCTATAATCCATATCAATCGGTACCCTCCTTATTTCATAGGATTTAGCATTCTATGAAATAAGGGACAAGAATGTTCAAGATGGTTGACAAAATATGCAGAAATCCTTGTGCATTCGCAATGATTAGAGTTTCAGATATGCCGCTGGTGATAGTTGTTGTCGAATCGACTCAAGCTGTGCGATTTCCCGAGAAATAGCTAGCGCATCCAGAGGTTATTGCTCAGCTTCCGAGCAGATAAACTTCATAAGGAATAGCGCCTGAGAATGGCTGTTGCGTGCCGCACTCAGGCGCTATTAGTTTGAGCAATGTTCCGTTCACGTCATCTAGGTGACAGTTGCTATAAGCTACAATCCAACGCTGTTGAATACTTGATCGAAGCCAGTTTTGGAACGGGCCATCAGATCTTCTATAGAGGCAGTTGGCGATTCCGGCGTCAGCACTTCTTGTGCGACGACGCCCTGATAACCGATATCCGCCAGTGCACGCAAGAAGCCGCTCAGATCGATCACGCCTTCTCCAGGATACAAGCGATTGTTGTCCAGCACTTCCGCTACGGGGACATCAGGTGCGTCATTGATATGCACGTGGACGATTTGCTCGGGCTTGAGCGCATGGATATCCTTCACTGTGCCGCCTGTCGTGTACCAATGATAAGCATCGAACAATAAGCCCAAATTTGGCGCGTGTATCGCATCGATCCAGTCGAGCGTCTCTTCCATCGTCCAGATGAACGGATTCGTCCAACGGGTGCGAAGGTGATGCGGACCGACGAATTCGAGTCCTAATCGAATGCCATAAGCATCGAGAATGTCTGCGCATATACGCATTCGACGTGTTGCCAAAGCCATGAAATGCGCAGAAGGCAAATCGGTAGAAGGTAATATATACGTGCAGCAGCTCGTACATCCGAGCGCAGCTGCTGCTTCAGCCGCTGCTACAAGAGTTGGAAGACCGGAGCGGAAGGCATCATCATCTGCGCGCCATTCTACAGGAAGTCCGATGGCTCCGATCGCCATTTGATTGGATTCCAGCAATTCCTTCGCTTGCTCCAGTCCGTTCCGTTCAATCAAGCCCAACGCATTAATGTCCACAGCCTCAAATCCGGCTTGTGATGCCAGCTTGATCCAACGTTCCTCACTCTCGATCGTCCCGAATCCGGCGTGTGTCAATCCTCGTAACATGGTCATTCCTCCCGATTGGTGTATGTCTCTAATTGTTCAGTTTTGTGAACATGCTGCTCTTGTATACCCGTGCGTACGCTGCATGAATCACGCATGGAGATTGATTGCTGCACATGTGATTGCGTACGCTGTGTTAATCATAGCGTGAAGCGTGCAGAAGCGGTGATGTGCGCGCTGAAACTATGATGGTGATGTGCTGGAACGTTGCTGTGCGTGCCTCAACGATGACGTGACGCGATAACGGGAATTTCCGGTCTTATCATTGTCCAAATGTGTCACTCGATCGGAATAGCGGAATTAATCGGTCTTATTCATGGCATCGGCAGAGTGATTCACCGTGATCCTCGCGAATAAGACCAAATGGTTCTCTTATTTACCTAGCACTCACGACTAACCGATGAATAAAGGGAACAAGTTCCGCTAATCCACTAATCTGCTATGATATGCAGCACTTGACATGAATCCGACACAGGATTATGGTTAAATATCCCAATCTAACTGTATCTCACGGCCAGATTTGGAGGACTCATAGATGGCATTCAGCACAAGGCTGTTCGTGAAGCCAGTCATGCCGGATGCGATCGGCTCCTTGCCTTCACGGATGCATTCGAGGAAGTGACGGCTCAAGCGAATGCGTTCACCTTCGTCATCTTCCGGTGTGACTAGCTCGGTTTCCAGCGGACGGTCGAACTTCTCCGTCAGCAGCTTGCCGTGCGGACCGCGATAGCTGGCGCCGCCTTCAGTGCCCATCAGATGGATGAACGGCGTGTTGTCCGTGTCCATATGAACGGCCCAGCTGACCTCTAGTGACAAGGTGCTGCCGTTGTCCATCTTGATTAAGGCTGTCGCGAAATCCTCAACATCATAAATCCCGCTCCAGTCCGGCTTGCCCCAGTCGCCAATGCCGCGCTTCTTCGGACCGAACTCGGCATACGTAGCGCCATAGACAGACACTGGCTTCGGATTGCCCATCAAATAAAGTGCCAGATCAAGCATATGCACACCAATATCGATCAGCGGACCTCCGCCGGACTGGTCCATCCGTGTAAACCATGTGCCCCAGCCAGGGATGCCCTTGCGCCGGAACCAGCCGGTCTTGGCAGAATAAATACTGCCTAGCTCGCCGCGCTCCATCTGCTGTTTGATCTGCATCGGCACCGCTTCCCAACGCATCTGATGCGCCAGCATCAAGGTACGGTCGGTACGCTGTTTGGCACGCATAATGTCACGAGCTGCATCCGCGTTAATCGCCATCGGCTTCTCTAACAGCACGTGCTTGCCTGCCTCAAGCGCTTGGATCGTGAGCGGAGCATGGAACTGGTTCGGGACAGCTACGATTACTGCATCGACTTGGTCACTGGCAATTAGTTCTTCCGGTGAAGCTGCGACCCAGGGGATGCCATACTGCTCTTTTCTCGATTGAGCAAGCGGTAAGTAAGCGTCGGTAATCGCTGTAATCTCGCATTGATCCTTCAATTGTTGAAACTGTTGAATGTGCACATTGGCAATGTTGCCGGCGCCAATGATACCGATCCGAATGTTATTGCTCATCTTCAAATCTCCTCCATACAATGGTGTATACGTCTCATGGTATTATAGGTGTAAGGAAAAGTCATCTCAAGTTTCAAGAAGAATGTCCCAATATTTCGGACGGAGGCATCTACTGTGACCTATTTGCCGCAATATATTAAGGAATATCCCAATATGAACGCTGAACTGCCTTTGCATATTAGTCTCAACCGACTGGAGCAAGGCTATCCTGCTCACCGCCATGATTTCCTAGAGTTTTCCTATGTTGTAGAAGGACGGGGAAGTGAAACGATCAACGGGACGAGCCATCCTATGGAGCCGGGCGTATTTACCTTCGTGCTTCCTTATCAAATACATGAGATTCATACAGAGCCAGGGCAACCGCTGACATTGTACAATTGCATGTTCAGCATGGATTTGATGATCGATAATGGGAACTCGCGCGCAGGAGGATTATATGAGCTGCTGCGCAGTCGGGAGCATTTGCCAGGGTACCATTCATTCGCAGAGCAGGAGCAGGAGCGCATTGTTGGTATTATTCAGGATATGTATGAGGAATACCAAGGCAGCGGAAGTTGGCGGAAAGAGCTCGTAACAGCCAGACTTGGCGAGCTGCTGATCCGATTTGACCGAGCGAGACATGCCGTATCAGCGCGCGATGTGTGGAAGCGGAACGATGCTTATAATCCTGCACGCAGTCATATATGGCCGATCATCCACTATATTCATCAGCATGCGCAAGAAGCGTTGACGTTGACCGATGTAGCGGAGCGCTTCCGCATCAGCCCGTCTCACCTTAGCGAAACGTTGAAGAAAACAACCGGCCAGTCGTTCGTCCCGTTCGTGCATGATGTACGTATTCGCCATGCATGCAGCCTGCTGGCATCAACCGATATGAGTGTAGCTGAAGTGGCGTATGAGGTCGGTTATGGCTCTTATAATACGTTTCATCGTATCTTCGCTGAGCGCAAGGGTATGGTCCCGACCCGATATCGCAAGCAGAGCTCGAAATCATAAAGAACGGACATGTTCTCATATCCCGCTTGGACCGGCATATACATGTACCAATGCGTACGGAAAGAGCCGATCACAATATCGAAGTGAAGGAGCCGGGATAAGTGAACAAGCGGATAGGGATTCGATCAGGATGTCGAGCATTCGGCAGGCGAATAGGAATCGTGATGATGGCTGCAGTGATGCTAGTGACGATCGTGACAAGTGCAGGACCGGCTGTGTATGCGGATCACCCTCAGATTGGCACACAAGCACAAGCTGCTGCATTGATCGATGTCGATAGCGGGCGCATTCTGTATACGCACAATGGCGACAAGCCGCTGCTGATCGCAAGCCTAACCAAAGTGATGACAGCGATTGTTGCGATTGAGCACGGTGATTTGCAGGATGAGGTGAAGGTAAGCAAGAATGCGTTCGGCAAGGAAGGCTCCTCGATTTACCTGAAGCTGGACGAGAAGATGAGCTTAGAGAACTTGCTCTACGGTCTCATGCTGCGATCCGGCAACGATGCGGCTACTGCCATTGCCGAGCATGTTGGCGGCTCTATCGATGGATTCGCCTTGCTGATGAATCAGAAGGCAGAGGAGATAGGCATGACGAACAGTCATTTCGTCAATCCGCACGGACTCGATGCGCAGGAGCATTACGCCAGCGCGAACGATATGGCGAAGCTGACCGCCTATGCGTTGCGCAACAAGACGTTTCGCCAGATCGTCAGCACGAAGGTGAAGAAGGCGCCGAATCCGCACGAGGATTGGGCGTACACCTGGCATAACAAGAACAAAATGCTGCGGTTCTACGACGGCGCAGATGGAGTCAAGACCGGCTATACGAAGGCGGCTGGCAGGTGCTTGATCTCATCAGCGACGCGCGACGGACGGCAGCTGGCTGTCGTCACCTTGAATGACGGGAACGATTGGATAGATCATCGCAATGTGCTAGATTGGGGGTTTCAATACTATCCGCACAGAACGTTGATTGAGAGAGGAAGCACGATACAAGGAACAGGCTTGCGCGCTGCGATATCGTTCACTTATCCGCTAGTCGATGAGGAGCGGGCGAAGCTCTCATCAACAGTTACGATGATGGAGGAGCGCAGTATACAATACCGATTCGGTGTTCGCGGGGAGCTTGTCATCAAGCTAGCGGATAAGATCATTGGCACAGTGCCGCTGCTTGCCGCAGATGATCCAGCATGGCAGGAGGATAAGCAAGCGGTTGCCGAAGCTAGACAGAGCAGGGAAGCGGGCGAATACAATCGGACGCTTGCTGCATTAGTGCGTACATTGTTCACAGGAGATGCGCATTGACCGTAACAGTGCCTTACCGTTATTCAGACATCCGTTTTTGGTATTGAAGGGGGGCAAGGGGATTTGGTCAATTTGATATGGCTGTTCTTCATCGTGTTCGGATTCGTCGTTGCGATCTTCACCGGCAGGGTGGAGGCCGTAACGGAAGCAGCCTTTGACGGGGCGAAGACAGGTGTGACCGTATGCTTCGGGCTCATAAGTATATTAGTATTCTGGCTTGGGATGATGCGCATTGCCGAGGATGGCGGGCTGTTGAATAAATTGGCGGTGCTGTTAAGACCTGCAGTTCGCTTCCTCTTCCCTGATGTACCAAAGGATCACCCGGCACTCGGCTATATTCTGTCGAATATGAGTGCCAACATATTAGGCTTGGGCAATGCAGCTACCCCAATGGGCATCAAGGCAATGAAGGAGCTGCAGAAGCTGAATCCCGATCCGGCGACGGCAACACCGGCGATGTGTACACTGCTTGCCATTAATACGGCGAGCATCACGATCATCCCTACTACGATCATTGCGATTCGTATGAATTTCGAATCAGCCAATCCTGCAGAAATTGTAGGGACTACGTTAATGGCAACTGCCATATCGACGACTGCCGCGATTGCCGTTGACAGATGGTTTCGCTTTCGTGCAACTGCACAGACTCCGCGGGAGAGATAGCCGATGTATTCACTCATTAATACGATATCGGTATGGGCAATTCCGGCGATCATAGTGTTCATTCCTTTGTATGCATATTTCAAAAAAGTTCCCGTGTATGAATCGTTCGTGGATGGCGCCAAGGACGGCTTCAGCACGGCGGTTAGCATTATTCCACACCTGGTTGGCATGATGGTCGCGATTAGTATTTTCCGAGCATCCGGGGCGATGGAGCTTCTGGTCAACCTAGTCCGGCCACTAGTGGAAGCGCTCGGTATTCCCGGCGAGGTGCTGCCGCTCGGCATCTTGCGCCCGATTACAGGCGCAGGTTCATTGGCTTTCACTACAGACTTGATTCAGACGTACGGTCCAGATTCGATGATCGGTCGTATAGCGTCGACTGTACAGGGAAGTACAGATACAACATTGTATGTGCTGACGGTGTACTTCGGCGCGATCGGCATTCGCAACTCCCGCTACGCACTCAAGGTCGGATTGATCTCGGATGCTGTAGGTTTCGCAGCGGCGGTATTCATCTGCTTGCTTGTCTTCGGATAACTGTCAGCAGCACAGAAACATACGGTGCGCACACCTGTTGGATGACCTTCATATAGTAGATCAATCTCCCATTCGTTTGATTTGCGAGGTGAAGTGTTTGCAGCCAATCGGTGTAGTCATGCATCATGCAGCATGCCCTTCCATTAACGGGAAGGGCTATGATTTTTTCATTCGAAAAGATGGTTCTGTGATTGCAGCAGAAGAGTCGCAAGACTTGGATTACGTCCATATTTGTCTAGAGGGAGACTTCTCCCGTCAATTAGGAGGAATGACCGAGATTGAATTGGAGGAACAGTTCTTCGTTCTGCAGAAGCTGCTCGTTCGTCTGTTCGGCAAGTATAGCTTGTCTAGCCTTACCTTCCATGGGCACAATGGAAACTGTCCGGGATTGTACTTTCCTTGGGCTAAGCTTGTGATTTCCCCTGCGAATCGGTATCATTAGGGGGAAGAGGTGAAGCAAGCACATGGAACGATTGCAGAAGATATTGGCGCAGGCAGGAGTAGCATCGCGCCGCAAGTGCGAGGATTTGATTAAGGCAGGCCGAGTTGAGGTGAACGGTGAGGTTGTGAGCACGCTTGGGGCCAAGGTTGATCCGGCAGCAGATGAGATCGCAGTGAATGGACGTCCTATTCGACTAGAAGAGAAGGTCTACTTGCTGCTGCACAAGCCGAAGGGCGTTATTGCCAGCGTTACCGATCCGAAGGGCCGCAAGGTCGTGACAGACTATCTGCCTGGCGTCAAGCAGCGCGTATATCCCGTAGGCAGACTGGATTACGATACAGAGGGGCTGCTGTTATTGACGAATGACGGTGAATTCTCGCAAAGACTGACGCATCCGAAGCATGAATTTCCGAAAACTTATCATGCTACGGTCAAAGGCGTGCCGCATGGCAGCCTGCTGGACAAGCTTGCAGCGGGTGTCGAGCTGGAGGACGGCATGACAGCGCCCGCGGCTGTAGAGTATGTGGATATAGATCCGAACGGTAAGCAATCACTGATCGAAATTACGATTCATGAAGGCCGCAACCGGCAAGTTCGCCGCATGTTCGAAGCGATCCACTATCCGGTTGTGAAGCTAAGACGGGTTCGCTTCGGCTTCTTGACGCTGGAAGGCGTGCCGCGCACCAAGTATCGCCACTTGACAAAACAAGAGGTGAAGGAGCTGCTCGATATGGCCGGAAGACCGAAGCAGAAGTTAGGTACAGACACATAAATTTCAAAATCATGAGGCGGCTTCTGCCGCTTTTTTCGCTATAATGAACGTATTATCAGTTAAATAATCAATACAATGACAATTAGGTGATGATGAATGATTCGCAAACAAAAATGGTTGCAGCTGCTCATCTTGTGTGGAATCGTAGCGGCAGGATTTCTCGCGATTGGCGGAAGCCTCTTCAGCCAGGAAGAGAAGCCGCCCGAGAAGGGGGATGCGATGCTGGACTTCACACTGGATGGCTTGGATGGGCAAGCCAATTCACTGGCCTCATATAAGGGACAACCGATCGTCTTGAACTTCTGGGGCACCTTCTGTGAGCCTTGTGTTCGGGAAATGCCGTTGCTTGAGCGCTTTCACCAAGAGCACGTGGACGAGGGCTTGCAGGTGATCGGTGTGAACTTGAATGAACCGGTTGTATCTGTGCGCAGCTTCGTGCGGGAAACCGACGTTTCCTTTCAAATTCTGCTAGACAAAGATGTGGTGCGCAAGCGGTATGGCGTACTGTACTTTCCGACAACGTTCTTCATCGATAAGGACGGGACCATTCAAGAAATTCTAATAGGGGAAATGACAGAGCCGATGCTATTGTCCGCATTGAATAAAATCGGGGTGAAGGGGCAGCCGGGAGGCTCGACATGATACACAATACGAAGTGTGAGTGCGGACATCAGAATCCGGTCGGTACCGTTCTATGTGAATCGTGCGGTAAGCCGCAGCAGGATGAGGACAGCGCAGAGCTGCTGGAGATGCGTTACGACGGAGTAGCCCGCCGCTCGCAGAAGCAACAGAAAAATTGGATCGATCAAATATGGAGTTTTCTGTCGTCGGTCAAGGTAGCGGTATGGCTCATACTCATAACGTTAATCGGCGCATCGTTAGGCACGATATATCCGCAGCAGAATGTGTTCGTCGGCAATATTGATTTGGCCCAATATTATGAGACACAGTACGGCACTCTTGGGAAAATCTACTACATGCTCGGCTTACATGATACGTATGGCTCCTTTTGGTTCCAAGGGCTGCTAGTGCTGATAGGCGCGTCACTCGTCGTCTGCAGCTTGGATCGTGTACTTCCGCTGTATCGGGCGCTGAAGAAGCAGCAGATTCGCAAGCATCTGTCCTTCATCAAGCGGCAGAAGGTGAGTCATGAGACGCGATTGGACCTGACAGACGGTGAGACGGCAGAGGAATGGACGGAGAAATTCGAACAAGTGCTTCGCAAGCGCTATTATCGCGTTCATCGCGACGGAACAGCATTGCTTGCGGAGAAGTACCGATTCAGCCGCTGGGGCCCTTACATTAATCATATTGGCTTGATCATCTTCCTGCTAGCTGTATTATTGCGCAGCATGACAGCTTGGGAAGTTGACTATGTGCCGATTCAAGAAGGCAAGATTGCGCAGATCCCCGGAACGAAATATTACTTAGAAAACCAAGAGTTCCGCGTTGAATATTATGAGCAGGACGAGCTGACCCCTGAATTCCGAGAGCAAGGGAGAACGATTGAGAAGTCGTTCGAGACTGATGCCGTGCTCTATGAGTGTGTGGACAATTGCGATAATCCAAGTATGGAACCGGAGCTGAACAAGCTGAAGGAGCAGACAATCTTCGTCAACGGTCCGCTCACATACCAAGGCTTGTCTGTGTTCGAGGTTCACTTCGAAGAGACGCCGCAGCTGCTTCATGTACAGGCTCAGCTTCGGATGAAGGGTCCAGACGAAGTCATCGGCACACTTGATCTGGATATTGCAAACCCGCAGGACGTATACACTGTTGGCGACTACACCTTGCGAGTCATCGGCTATTATCCAGAAGTTTCTTTCAAGGAAGGAAGGTTCGTCACGTTATCGAATGATCCGAATGCGCCTGCTTTCGTCTTCTTGATCGAAGGTCCGGAGCTTCCAGAGGACGGTTATGTGCATGTCTATATGGTTCGACCAGTGGATCAAGCGCAATTCCAGCAGGATGTGCTGAACGAGACAGCGGGTAGCCCGTTCGAGCTCAGTGTTGCTTCTATGGAGGACCTGGTTATATCAGATTACACGACTTACTTCAACGTGAAGCAGGAGCGGACGATGCCGTTCATCTGGACAGGGGCTACAATCTCGATGATTGGCTTGATTCTCGGCTTTTACTGGCATCATCGGCGAATCTGGCTTCGCATTGATAACGGGGTGCTAACAATTGGCGCCCATACGAACAAGAACTGGTTTGGTATCCGGCAAGAGCTGACGAACGCTCTGAACAAGGCAGGTGTTGAGGTGGATGCCAAGACTATAGCGAATGAGGTGAACGGCAGTTGAATTTGGTGAATCTAAGTTTATTTGCGTTAGGATTGGCTCTATTTCTATATATGACCGGAATTTTCGTATTTGGTGTTACGGTCATGGGCAAGCGTTGGAGCAAGCGGGATGCTGCCACGCATGAACAGAGGTGGGGGCGACGAGCGCTCAGGATTACAATTACGGCCTTCGTCCTACATGTTGTCTACTTCATCTTGCGCTGGATTAGCGCGGGACATATTCCGAACAGTAATATGTTCGAATATCTGGTCATGCTGTCCGGATTGATTACGATCGCATTCTTGATCTTGTACGCAATATATCGGACACCTGTGCTTGGCATGTTCGGCTTGCCGGTCACAGTAGTGATACTCGTATACGCATCTGTGTTCCCTTGGGAATCTTCACCGCTGATTCCTCAGCTGCAGAGCAATTTGCTAATCATTCATGTGACGACGGCCGCACTCGGTGAAGCCTTCTTCGCGATCGGTTTTGCTGCAGGCTTCATTCATCTAGTGCGTACTGTCAACTATGCGGGTACAGCGAAGATCGATCGGCGCGAGCAGCGTGGATTAGAGCTCATATTTTGGGTGATCCTTGTATTCGTTGGTTTTGTTCTCGCGACGTTCCTCTTCAAGGGAGTGGGCTATCAAGCGGAATTCAACTATCCGATGGAGGAGAATGGCGAAGTCGTGACGAAGCAGGTTGCGTATACGCTGCCTCCGGTTGTCGGTCCGCACGAATATGAGAAGATTACGATGGACAGCTTCCTAGGCACATCTGAACCTTGGACAGAAGCACCAGGTTGGATGAAAGGGATTAATTCAGCGAGCAAGCTGAATACAGTCATATGGTCCTTGCTAACAGGTACGGTGTTGTATTGGCTCGTTCGGCTCGTCTTGCGGAGGAGGCTTGGCGCCGTAGTTCAGCCGGCGACGAAAGACCTAGACCCGGAGCTACTGGACGAAATCAGCTACCGTTCCATTGCTATCGGCTTCCCGATCTTCACATTAGGCGCCTTGATCTTCGCGATGATATGGGCACAAATTGCCTGGTCACGCTTCTGGGGATGGGACCCGAAGGAAGTGTGGGCATTGATTACTTGGCTGTTCTACAGCTATTATCTTCACATCCGTCTGTCGAAAGGCTGGATGGGCAAGCCGTCTTCCTGGCTGGCGGTAGTCGGTTTCATCATCGTCATGTTCACCTTGATCGGCGTTAACTTGATCATCGCTGGTTTGCACGCCTATGCAGGCGTCTAGTATAAGTGGCACTGCCCGAAGGGCGGAGGAAGGAGTAAATGCGCAATGAGTGAACCGGTTATTACGATATTGGTCGTTGATGATGAGGAGCGCATTCGCCGTCTGTTGCGAATGTATCTGGAGAAAGAAGGATTCACAATCGAGGAAGCAGAGGATGGCGAGACAGCGCTCAAGAAAGCGTTGGAGCACAATTACGATCTGATTTTGTTGGATGTTATGCTGCCAGGAATCGATGGCGTAGAGGTGTGTGAACGGGTTCGCCAGGAGAAGGCGACACCGATTATTATGCTGACTGCGAAGGGTGAGGAATCGAACCGTGTACAAGGCTTCGAGGTTGGTGTGGATGACTACGTCGTCAAGCCGTTCAGCCCGCGCGAAGTGATCTATCGGGTGAAGGCGATTTTGCGCCGCTCTTCTTCCACCGCATTTTTGTCTACGGATCCGAGTACGAGCAACAACATTGTATTCCCGCACTTAGTCATCGAGCATGATGCGCATCGTGTGACTGCTGGCGGACAAGAGATTAGTCTGACACCAAAAGAGTACGAGCTGCTGCACTATTTGGCAGGGGCGCCGGACAAGGTGTTTTCACGCGAGGATTTGTTGAAAGACGTATGGAACTATGAGTTTTTCGGCGATTTGCGGACAGTGGACACCCACGTCAAGCGTTTGCGCGAGAAGCTGAACAAGGTTTCCCCAGAAGCTGCTGACATGATTACGACAGTTTGGGGAGTCGGTTACAAGCTAGAGGTGCCGAAGTAAGTATATCCGCAAGCAGCAGGCAACAAATAGGAGCAGAAGACGCCATAATCCCGAGTTGATGGGTACGGCGTCTTTTTTTGTTGGCATTTGCATGCGGTCAATCGATGTCTGGTGAGGGCTCTAGCTGTCGAGAATGTCCGCTAAAAGCTGAGCAAGGGAAGAGCCTCGAACTGTACAATAATTCCCGTAAGGAAGCATTACATTTTATATGGGAAGGATTGATGCAGCAATGGAAACGAACAAACAGAATACCGCGAAAGCCGAGCAAGCGTCTTATTCCTATACGTTGTCTAATGCCGATACACGCCGAGAACAGGCGTATCAAGCTCGTGTAGAAGCAGCCAAATTTCAACGCAAGCAACCGTATCCGAAGCAAGCATTCAATGGGGATGAGCAGCGATACGCGGACAAAATTGGCAACTTCTCTAAAGCGCTGCCGCATAATGAGCATGGGATTGTAGACCCGAGTGCGTACCAAACGTACATGCATGCTTTGTCAACCGGACAGCCGGAGGACTTCGAATCGATTCCGCTAGGGGGGAATGCGAAGCTTGCCAATCCGCAAGCCAGCTATGGCTATGATTTGGTCGGTGCGGATTGTCACCATTTCGCCATTTCGGCACCGCCAGCTTTTGACAGCGCGCAGATGGCAGGAGAATTGGTGGAGCTGTACTGGCGGGCTCTGACTCGCGATGTGCCGTTCGCCGAGTACGATTCGAACTCACAGGTAGTGGCTGCAGCGAAGGAAATGACTGCTCTGACCGATTATCGGGGGCCTAAGACGCAAGGCAGCGTTACTCCGAAAGAGCTGTTTCGAGCAGGCTTCGCCGGTGAGCAAACCGGGCCTTTCCTCTCACAATTTATGTATGCGGATATACCATATGGCGGAGCGTTGACGATGCCGCAGAAGTATCGGGTGTATACTTCCGGCTCTGATCATATGACTACCTACGAAGCATGGCTCGCCGTACAGAACGGAGAACAGCCGCAATCGTCAAGGAAGGTTGATCCGACTCCGCGCTACTTGCGTACAGGACGTGATCTGGCTAGCTTGGTACATTCTGACTTCTGCTATCAAGCCTTTTTTACTGCTGCTTTGATTTTGTTAAGATTGCCTAGGGAGGCGTTAGATCGAGCGAACCCGTATCTGAACTCTTCTTCGCAGTCCGGCTTCGTGACGTTCGGCGAACCGCATATTCTCGAGCTCGTTCCGGCTGCATGCAAGGTTGGATTAGCCTCTGCGTGGTACCAGAAATTCCAAGTGCATCGCAGAATACGTCCTGAGGCTTATGCTGGATATGTGCATCTTCATAAGACAGGTCAAGCCTCTTATCCATTCCATGAGGACTTATTACAGTCTCGCGCATCTGTCGAAGTGTTCAAGAAGTTCGGCACATACTTGCTCCCGCAAGCTTTCCCTGAAGGAAGTCCTACACATCCGTCTTATCCGGGTGGACACTCCTGTTTGGCAGGGGCATGTACAACTGTTCTCAAGGCTTACTTCAATGAATCGTATGAGCTGCCGAGTCCAGTCCAACCAAGCAAGGACGGTTTGTCGCTGGAGCCATATGAAGGACCTGCGCTGACGATAGGCGGTGAGCTGAACAAGCTTGCATCGAATGTGGCTTACGGTCGCGATACGGCTGGTGTGCATTGGAGAAGCGATGAGGTAGAAGGCTTGAAACTGGGAGAAGCAGCTGCCATTCGTCTCTTGCAAGACTATAGCGGTCAGTTCAATGAATCATTCAGCGGCTTTACTTTGACCAAATTTGACGGAACAACCGTGACTATATAAAGGTGTTCCATGCGTAGCTATAGTCGAATGTATGATGCAGATGCCTTGCTCGACCTGGTGAACATTCAGTTGGCTAAGCCTTATGCGAGTAAGATGCATGCATTATGGATGCTGTTGACGAGCGGTGAAGGGCAATGGATGCAAGCGTATGAGCAGCATGAGCAAGCGTATCGAAGCTTGCTGGCATCTCCAGAATGGCGGCAAGCTGTGGATGACGGAATCCGCCGATCGGAGCAATCGTCTTGGGAAGCTAGACAATGGGCTGTATTGCGCAACGAAATGCTGGAGCATGCCGGGAACGAACAGCTTCGTGCAGAGATGATTCGCAGATGGAACGAACTGAATGTCCGGCTCAGCTCGTTCCGAACGACGGTAGAAGACAGTTCATTAACTGAGAAGGAGACGCTTATTCTGTTCCGTGTGCTCGATGATGAGAAGAAGCGTAAGCAGCTCTGGCAAGCCTATATGCGGATTGGAGAGCACATTGCCGATCCGCTCCTTGAATTGGTGCGCATACGCAATCGCATGGCAAGAGAACAAGGGTTCACTGACTATTTTGCAATGAAGCTGGCTGCGCAGGAGATGGACGCAAGCGAGTTAGACACGATTGTGATACGACTGAAGGAGCAATTAGGACCATCTTATCGCAAAGCTAAGGAAGAGATCGATCGAGGGATCTGTTACAGATTCGGTATTACAGCTGATGCGATTCGGTCGTGGCACTATTCGCATCCGTTCTTCCAATCCTATGAACCGGACGAACCGACACAGACTGTGGATCTGGATGCGTTCGTCACCCGCTTGTCAACATGGTTCAAGCGGCGTGATATTATGCTAGACGGCGTACTGCAGAGGATGGATTTGGGGGACTGTGCTGGCAAAAGCTCGGCGAACTTCTGTCTGCCTATTGATCGGTGCGAAGACATTCGCATCTCCTGTCATGTCAATCAAGATTTGCGAGGCGCATCCATTCTGCTTCATGAGATCGGACACGCATTCGTAGAGCAATCGTATGATACAGCCTTGCCCTTCCTGCTGCGGCAGCCTGCTCATCCGTTCTTAAGCGAAGCGGCTGCACTGCTCATGGAGAGATTGCTGCATGTACCAGGCTGGCAGCAATCGCTGGATAACGATTCGGATGCTTATGTGCAAGAGAAGCATGTCCATTCCGATCTTCAACCGTCGTTGCTTGTCAAGCTGTTCTGGACGATGACGCTCGTCCAGTTCGAACGCAAGATGTATGAGAATCCGGAGCAGTCTCTCAATTGCCTGTGGTGGGAGCTCGTCGAAGAGTACCAGGGAATTACTAGACCGGAGGAGTGGGATGCGCCGTATTGGGCAAGTAAACCGCATCTGAGCACTTTACCGGCTACTTATTATTATTATCTGCTCGGGGAGGTTGCCGCATCGCAGCTTCAGCAATCGCTGGATGAACAGTTTGGCGCATGGTACAGCAAGCAAGCGCTGCAGCACATGCGACAGACGGTATATGAGCCAGGCATGTCACGCTCATGGCGGGACGTGCTTCAGCAATGTGTGCACAGCCCGCTTCAGACACAAGCGCTTGTTCACCAATTACGGTGGGTGTAGCGGAACTGCTAGCTGTCCAGCATGTCTCTGACATACGCAGGCCAATCTTCATAGTTCGCTCCATAGGTAAGCAACAGCGCATATACCCATCGGTCTAATCCGAATGCGGCACAGCCGGATTGCAGCGGGACTTCCAGATGATTGGTGACGTGGAACGGCTTGCACAGGCTATCTCCCATAAAGTTGAATGAAGCGATAGAGAAGGAAGGAGCCTCGTCCTGAGGAGTGACGATCAATTCATATTTCAAATTAGCTGCCAGTTGGTGCTGTCCTTTGTCCGTATCCTCGGAGAAGTAGAACAGATCACTGGCAGTTTCGATTTTGCCGGATAAACCGAGCGATGAGAACAGCTTCCAGGCTTCATCCATGACGAACTTGCGCTGTGTCTCCACATAGTCTGCATCACCGAACAGTACGATTTCCCGCATGCTGAATTCGTTCAGACGATGCTTGCCAAGACGCCAGGGCGCTTCGTGCCGGTAGCAGTGCCCGCGAGCTGTCAGTGCCGTCGGTTCTCGCAAGCGGCTCCCCGACAGCTCGGCATAGCAGTGGAAGCAGACAGCGGGTGCGAGGGCGAATGGACTAAGTCTGGCAAGTTCGGGCAACAGCTCTGGTTGTCTCGCTTTCTTCAACGATTCCAGACGATGCGGAATTTCGGAGACAAGGTGGATGTTTTGCGGGAAGCTGGGAATGTACTGGCACTTGTCGAGCATGTCAAGTGGAATCATGGAAGGATATTGCCGCAGCTCGCAGTTGATCCGCTCGGCCATTGCCAGCAGCAGTCGATCTATTCGCTCATACAACGATACTGCCAATCCGCGGCGAACGGTTCCATTACCTGCCAATATGGGTTCAATGCTGTGTGAAGCTTCGTTGGCATGCCCTTCACTGTGCTTATAGATGCGTGAGGCTAGCACACGCTGCCCTCGGGTCTGCTCTATCAGCAATTGCACAGTTTCGTCGATCTCTTCCTGATTGCAGTCTGGCAGCAGTTGTACCTGAATCGAATGGGATTGCGAATCATACCGGCAGTCGGCAATTCCTTCTATGCTGTAGATAAGCTTGGCGAGCAACAATTCAGCTTGTTTACAATTCAAAGCACCCTCGATTGAATAACATTTCTTCACAATAGCGCACACTCCTTGTTTCGTTATATGAACATACTGTTCCTAGTATATAGCCGTATTCAGCCTAGAGTATCGGTGTATGCAGGGCACTTATGGGAGCAGACGAAAACAGGGAATCGGGTGCGCAGCAGTGATGAATGCTTGCAAATTCCACAAGCAAAGCAGAGGGCTTCCCTATTGCCGATGCTACAATTCGGGTGAATGCGGATACGCTGCAGACGGGAACGAAGCGGGCAGCAGGAGAGAGTTCAAGCGAGGGAGGGACAAGATGGCGCAACAATGGTTGGAAAGAATGGATACGGTATTCCTGCGTGTGCATGACTTCGAGCGCGCATGTGCATGGTACCATGAGACGCTGGGGATGCCAGTCATCTGGCGGACGGATATGATCGCTGCATTCAGAGCGGGAGACAAGACACCGCTAACGTTGGTGAAGCATGATGCCGTTGCGGATACGCACCCGTTGTTCAACTTTTACACAGCTAATATTGAGCAAGCCTATACCTATATGAAGGAGCAAGGGATAGAGGTTGGCGTGCTGCGTGATTACGGTACTGTGCAGACATTCGACTTCACTGATAGCGAAGGCAATCGGCTAAGTGTCTGCCATTATGATTAGTACCCTTGGTCCGAGGCTATGGGGGGATAAGGAGGGATACACATGTCACACGAGTACGAGCTGATCACAGACAAGCATAAGCAGCAATTCGATGAACAGGGCTATCTCGTCGTCCGTGGGGTGTATAAGCAGCATGAGCTGGATGCGTTACACGAAGCGTACATGAAAATATGGACAGAATTAATGGCGCTGGGCAAAATTCGGCAAAACCCAGAAAGACCGCTGGAAAGCTTGTTCCCGAATCGGCTGAGAGACTTCCATCGTGACAACGCCGACATTACAGGGTTCATGCTGAAGCGGCAAGCTATCGGAATGTTGGAAAGCTTGCTGAACGAGGAACCGATTGCGATCCAGAGCAACTATTACTTCAAGCCGCCCGGTACGAAAGGACTCGGCTTCCATCAAGACAATGCCCATATCGGCATTGAACCGGACACGTCCTATGCGATGTGGGTAAGTATCGATGCCACAGATAAGGAGAATGGCAGCTTGTTCTTCGTCCCAGGCACACATAAGTTAGGACTGGCTGCGTCGGAGGTTGTGCCGGGCAGCAGCAATGCGTATAGCTCAGAAATTCTAAGAAAGCCAGAAGGGTACGCGATGATTCAAGTAGCAACCGAACCCGGCGACATCGTTATCTTCAATGGCAATATGTATCACGGTTCTTCGAAGAATGTGTCTGCATACCGCTATCGCCGTTCCTTCGTGACACATTTCGCCCGGGCAAGCGTGGAGCGGATTGCGCTCAATTACAGTCACCTCGTAAGCAAGGATGGGAAGCGGGTGCGGAGGAGGCTGAATACGCAGCCGAAGATCATCGATCAAGGAGCGAACATATTCCAATATAGGGACGCTGCCTTCTATGATCAAATTATTCACGGCATCTTCTGAATGCTGGATGTCTCGTAGTCTCGTAACAGGAAGGAAGTGGCTTATGATCTTTCGTTATCCGCTGACAAGCGAGAAGAAGCGGGCGAAGGCAGAGCAGCTGTTAGACAATATTTATTATTTGTCCGAACAAGTCGCGGCAGTACGCCTGCACGCTGAGTACGTTGAGGTCGATTACACAGGGGAAGAGGATGCGGAGACGTTCCAAGCGAGGCTGGACCGATATATGCGTGTCGGTCTGCTTGCGAAATTCGCTGCGAAGCAAGTTCCCTATGACAACAGGAGCACGCAGAAGCAAACTCCAGCGAGAGCAGCGGCAGCCTTGTCTCCGCATGGAGGCTTGGCGCTCCAAGGCTGTGAGGTGATCTTGGCACAGGCACTCGATCATATGTTCATGGAGATGGCTGTCCAAGCCGGCGCACAGTTGCGGAAGTATCCGTCTATCGTAACGGCGGCGCAAATGGAGCATGGAGGGTACTTGACGCACTTCCCTCAGCATATGTACGCCATAAGCGAAGTTGCCCACAATGAGGAGCGCTTGCGAATGTACAGGGAGCAATCTGCTGAACAGAAGCATGCTGGAGGTTTGCTTCAACCGAATGGGTTCTATCTTCAACCATGTCTCTGCTTCCATGTATACGAGGAGCTTGCACATACGGATACTGACGCAGCGATAGGAGATCTGGCTGTCTATTCGGCTGCGGGAACCTGCTATCGTCATGAGCATCTCAGCCGTATATCTCAGACGAGACTGCGTGAATTTATGATGCGAGAGATTATCTATGTCGGAGATGCAGAGCGAGTCGTGCAAATGAGGGAGAGTTTAATGAGAAGAAGCTGGGAGCTGTTCGAGCAGTTAGGCTTGCGCGGATATGTAGAGAGCGCTGCAGATCCATTCTTCTATGAGGAGGACAGTGTCTTAATGTATCAGCAATCCGCACATGCGCTGAAGTTCGAGCTGCGATGCGCAGGAGTAGAAGGACAGGAATTCTCCATCGCTTCGTTCAATTTATGCGGGCATGTGCTCTGTGATGCGTTCGGCGTGAAGAGCAGCCACGGTGAGTTGCATTCAGGCTGCACCGGCTTCGGTATAGACCGTTGGGTACAGGCATTGCTGCATGTCTATGGACGTGAGACGCACAACTGGCCGATGCAAATTCAATCATACGTTCAAGCAGATGCGCACTGACCATCAGAAGTTGAAAAACCGCTCAGCTAAAACAGAGGAAATCCATCGCGCATATGGGATGATAGATGTGTCGGACAGCACAAGTGAATCTCCCGGGGCGTGAGGTTCGATACTCTCAATTCGAAAGGAGTTTTACCCATGGCAATTCGAGTTAACTACATCGATAACGTATTCGTAAGAACAGACAACTACAAGGAAATGATTGAGTTCTACAACAATACATTCGCTTTCCCGGTTGCGTACCGCAGCGATTGTGTGGAACGTCTGCAAGTAGGCGAGCTAGCAGATCGTGCTATGATTACCCTTATTGACAACAATCACGTGGTAGGGGATCGTCTCTCCTCCGTCGGCTTCCACGTATCGAACATCGAAGAGACTTACCAAGAAGTAGGTCGTCAGAAGCTGCATTGCGACACACACATCCGTACGTTCGGTGAGAAGAACGAATTCCGTTACTTCAACATCGTCGATCCGGACGGCAACATTCTGTCGCTGATTGAGCCTGTATTATAAGCTTAGTCTAATCGCGTTCTAGTGAACAGACCGCCTGCATCCCGCTACGAACGGGGGGCAGGCGGTCTTGTTGTAGAAGCGTATCTGATTGTGGTTGCTCGCATTACTGCATAGTTTGACTTAGCGGGAATGTGAGGACGGCTTCTTCTTGTATGCAGGATCAAATTGCAGCTTGTGCATGCGATTCAGCTTGCGCTTGACTACATTGCCGTGCCTGTCGTACAAATCCAAATAATGCACATAGATCTTCTCCACACTGCTGCCTACAAAATGCGTCACGAACGATCGCCTGAACCGGTACTTGGATTCATTCGCATTCGAGCCGTGCAGCACTTGTCCATTGAACAGGACGACATCACCGGGTGACGTGCTCACATCGACTGGCGTGTAGCCTTGCGGTACACGTACAGCTTGTCCGTACGCTGTCAGATGCGAGGGCAATCTTGGCGGGATCAGCTCGAAGTGCTGCGTGCCGGGAACGAATCGCAGCGCACCGTTCTCTCGGTCTGCATGATCAAGACTGATCCACACCGCCCAAGTCGTTCCAGGCTCTGCGCCAATATCGTAATTGTCCTGATGGAAGGGGAGCACGTCGGCTCCCGGCGCCTTGAAGAAGCAATCGCAGCCTACAGCCAATGGTTCTTCACCTAGCAACTGCTCAGCCAGCGCGATATTCCTTGGGTCGAGCATTAGCTTCATGAGTCGATCGTGTGCAAGATGACGGTCACGAACGGGCAGGAACAAGCTAGTCAACGGGCGCTTCGGCTGTTGGACGAACTGCTTGCTTGTGATCAAATCTATCCACATATGTTCGAATTCCTGGCGAATTTCTGTTATTTCTTCCATTGTATACAGTTGCTTTAGGACTACATAGCCCTCTTTATGCAAGAACCGCATCTCCTCATCGGTTAGCTTACGGATCATGGTACATCCCTCCTATTGCTGGCCATCGCTGATCTGATCGGGGTACATTCTCTTGGCATCTACATGTCTCGCCACACATACGGCGCTGCAGAACCATGCTCCGAATAGCTCCCAGTTTTTTTCGTCTCGATAGATGGCACGCTGACAATCGATATGCTGGCAAGTATCGATCGGATTCGGATCATCGACATGCTGATCGGGGTACACAAATTCTGTGTGTTCATACGTTCTCATACTAGTAGCCACCTCCTTTTCTAGAGCATACAATACGACTTTCATTAGCCACTCGACTTTTATTGCTGCATCGACAGCATTCCACAACATAAACCAAACTCTTAACAATATTTGCATAACGTGTACGGTCAATCGGATGTAAGATTAAATGGAACGGGTGCTCATGAGTGAAACAATAATGGGAAAGGGTGATGGTAGTGGACGTTCTTGTTTTGTACCGGAGAAAGGGGTTGAATCATGTGCAACAGTTGGATCATCAGGCAGTGAAAGCGAAGCTATATGTGACGGAATGTTATCAAAAAGCGATGGAGCATGCAAAGGAGGCGCGTTACGAACTCATTGCCTTTCTGACAGACGAACGGGCATTTCCCGATTCATGGAAAGTGTACGAGCTCGATGCAAAATGCCCTACTCTAGTGCTGACCCATGTGAACGAATTTCATATGGGCTTATTGAATCAATGGATTGATACATATTTACTGGATGGGGCTGCTCCTAGAGACAATGTGATTCGGCAGTCGCTTCATTATATACACAATCATCTGTGCGATAGTAACTTGTCGCTGGAACAGGCAGCTGCGCATGTGTATATCAGTAAATATCATTATTCACGCTTATTTCAGAAGCACATGGGGGTGGGATTTAAGGAGTATGTGATGAATCAGCGAATCAAGCAGGCCAAGGTGCTGTTGAACAAGGGTGAAAGCGTAACCAATACTTGCTATTTAGTAGGCTATAATGACTTAACACATTTTTCCAAAGTGTTCAAGCGAAAAGTCGGACTTCCGCCGTCAAAGTACCGTACGGTGAACCCGGCTCGTAATGTGTGGTGGAGAGGAGAAGTATATAATGAATCAACAGAAGTTGGATCCTAGATATTTTATTCTGATATTTCTGTTAAGTTTTGTCGTGATGGGACAGCTGTTTCTCGATTTTTTTCAAAAATGGGATACATTCTTTGCTTCAATCGGAACAACGATGCTCGTGGAGTTGGTGTTGCATCGGTGGATACGCAAGAAATGGATATTTCCGCTCAGCGCACTCATATCCGGAATCGGGATTAGCCTTATTCTAAGCACCTATCTCGTATGGCCGTATGTGCTGGCAGCAGCGCTTGCAATCGGGACGAAGTATGTATTCCGGCTTGGCGGTCAGCATATATTCAATCCGAATAATGTTGCTGTCGTATGTGTGCTGTTCTTCCTGTCCGAATATGTCATTACATCGCCGAAGCAATGGACGAACGATATTACCGTCATGATTGCCATATTGATCTTAGGCTGTGTCGCAGCTTACATGGCTGGCCGGCTGGATACGGTGTTCGCCTTCGTCTGCGGGTATGTTGTGTTCGCTTATGTCCGGCATCTGTTCTTCGACGAGCCGGTCTTGTTCGCTTACGGTCCGATGATGGGGGCAACCTTCCAATTGTTTGTGTTCTTCATGCTAACGGATCCGAAGACAACACCGGCCAAATCATCCGTGCGTATTGTGTTGGCCTTATGTATTGCGGCTGCAGATGCTTGGTTGCGCATACACGCCGTTACGAATTCGCTCTTCTATGCAGCCTTTATCGTGACACTGCTGTTCGGAGCACCATACCGCTGGCTGCTGCATCGTAGACATAGCAGCAAGTTGAACGACTAGCTTACAGAACAATAGCGAAGCAGGGAACGGACTCTGCTTCGCTATTGTAATCATACATACAGTCGAATAGGGAAATCTGGCTGTTAGTACCAGCCGAGCTTGAAGCCCCATCTTCCGATGTCGAACATGAACGCAAGTCCCCAGTAGTAAATCAAATAGGTGCCGCCTGCGGCGAGCGCGACTGCGCTAATAAGCTGCGGCTGATGCGGGTGCCGCTCCATCCAACGGATTAACTTGTTCTTGAACAGGAAGGCAATGCTTAGCATGAGCACAACCATGACCGCGATTTGCCCCAAGCCTTGCAGACACATGACAAAGGCGGTATAGAGCGGATTGCCGGATGCCGCTGCATATGTGAGGAAATCACGGAACACTGGGAACGGTCTTCCAACCGAGAACAGTCCGACGAAGACGCCCATTATCCCTGCCTTCGTGCTGGGAGACGAGAAGAACAGGATCGTCTTCTGCGGCAGCTTCTGAATCCAGCGATTCACGAATCCGAAGGCGATTACGGACCAGACGAGCATCGCCAGCCCTAATACAGAGAAGGTAATTTGCGCTTGCAACAGTCGGACCTCACGCACGTTAAGCTGTTCGACGAATGATGCTCCCCGCAGTCCTATTACGAATCCATAGATCGCGCTAATGAGCAAGACAGCAGTGGAGAACACAAGCAATGCGCGAAGCGCAGCTTGGACCGGAGAGAGCCGATTAGAGCAAGTCATGCCTGGAATCATCGCGAAGACGACACAGTTACAGGCGGTGAATGTGGCAGCTAATCCGGCTATAGCGGCGAACAGCATGCCGAAGCCGAACCCGTTCGAGTCGAAGGATTGCGCAAGCTGTTCGGAGTCGCCGATTGTACTGCCAGTAACAATGTTGCGGCCGAAACCGTCCACCAAGTGATAGTTCCAGAACCCCGCGATCAAGATGCCAGCCAATACAGCAATGAAAGCTAGCAAGAGACGTCTGCGATAGTGCATACCCATGTTCATCAATTCATTCATCCTCCTTATTCGTTGTCCGTTCCCGACAATCGTATGAAATGCAATGGGGTTTGTGCTCTGCTTTCGCAGTCAAAAGCCGAGATGAATACAAAGTCGGATTGCTATAATGACTAGCGATACAGGCTGCGAGTCAGGGAAGGAGGAACCCGGCATGAGCCTTGAAGTGTTGCGATATTCGTGTCAGTTGTCACTGTGGGGCAATCGTTATAGAGACGGCATGAACAGCTTGCGTAACTCTATAGTGAGCGGAATTGAGGTCGGCAGCGTTATTCTCATGCGTTACGAGCGTGATCCCGCTGCATGGTTAGATATGACGGAGGAATATGGGCTGCACACCTCAGCCGTCTATGAGTTTGGTCACTTCAACAATTGGCCGAAGCGGCGGGAGATTTACTTGCATCATGATCGTGTAGGCGCATTGCTGCGGAAGCTTCATATCCCGCTTGTGATCCTCGGTCCGGGCATCCGATTTCAGAAGCATCGTTCGCCGGAGGATAATGAGCGGCTGCTGCGGATGGTGGCGGAAATTGCTAAAAGGTACGAGGCGCATGGCGTGCATATGGCGATTCATCCACATTGGGGACATTGCATATACGAGGGTGATGAGATTCATATGGTGATGGCCCATACAGCACAGTCTGTCGGGCTTGTACCGGATCTTGGGCATATCGCAGAAGCGGGAATAGACTTCATGAACATGCTGCAGATGTACCTCGACCGCATGCCATGTATTCATCTGAAGGATTTCAAGCGGCTGCCGACAGCGCCGAGCGGA
Organism: uncultured Paenibacillaceae bacterium; assembly: GCA_913056365.1. Taxonomy (GTDB): domain Bacteria; phylum Bacillota; class Bacilli; order Paenibacillales; family K13; genus Xylanibacillus. The sequence continues at coordinate 544,994 of CAJXLT010000001.1, forward strand.
CCGCACCAGCGAAGGTTCGGGTTTTGCGAGATGGGTCGCGGTGAAGGGAACATCATTCAGATCATTACTTATTTGCAGCAGACAGGATATTCGGGTTGGCTTACGCTCGAGGCAGAGGAGGAAGTTCGAGACATGCCTGAGCAAGCCGCAGCACAGATGCTGCAATATGTAAGTCAGCTGGGGGTGGGATAACGAGATGAGCTATTCCCGCATTCCTTCCCGTTCGTTCAATACTCTTGTATATGATCATTCTCGTAATCAAGTAACTAAGCGCAGCACGGCAACCGAGAAGCTACGGGATGAAATACGCTGGTATTTGCAAGTCCCGCGCCCCCTCCATCCTTTTCTTCCGGAAATTTATGATTACAGTTTGGAGGACGAGTTGTATGTAACGATGGCTTGGATACGGCTTCCTACCGTGCATCAGCTCTATATGGAACAAGCTGGGGCATATCGACAGATGGAAGAAGTATTTCAGAGCATGCAAGATGTCATTGCTTGTATGTCAGATTATTCCACATCGGAATGTGTAGCCAGAGTGCATCTGGAGGATATGTATGTCCGTAAGACGATGCGCAGACTCGATAGGATGCGTAAGCAGCAAGAATGGGTGCAGCGCATATACATGCGCGGCAATGTTGTGCTGAATGGCAGGTCGTTTCCTTGCCCGATTCGATACTTGGAGACACATACGAATGAGCTCGACTGTCTGCTCGATCACTCGCTTCCACGCATCATACACGGTGACCTGTGCTTTCCTAATTTACTGTACAACGGCCAGCAGCGGCGGCTTGTCATGATCGATCCGCGAGGGTCCTTCGGCAACCAGAGCATCTATGGTGACGGGCGTTATGATCTGGCCAAGGTTCGTCACAGCTTGTCTGGTTATGACAGCATTATTGCTGACCGCTTTCATGTGAATCTGTTCGGCGATGAACTGACAATAGAGCTCTCACAGTCACGCGAGCAAGCGGAATGGCAGATCATGTGGGACGAATGGTGTGCGTCAAGCTTGTCAGAAATTCGATTAATAGAAGCGCTGCTCTTCCTGTCCATGGCTGCGCTTCACGCTGACCATCCGGGCAGGCAAATGGCGATGTACGGGCTTGGGACCAAGCTTCTCTATGAGACATTGGGTGAATGAAGGAGCGTGACGAATGAGAATTGTACTTGACTTGGATGGTACGATATGCGAACTGAAGCAACCGGGGCAGTCCTACGCAGAGGTGGAGCCGATGCCTGGTGCGCAGCACGCTATACGAACATTGAAGCAGCAAGGCCATAGTATTGTCATCTATACGGCACGCAATATGAAGACCCAGAATGGGAACGTAGGGCGGGTGGTGCAGCATGTAGGCAAGGTAACATTGGACTGGCTGGAGAGATACGACATTCCTTATGACGAAATAGTGTTTGGCAAACCATACGGAGATGTGTACGTAGACGATCTTGCCTGTACATTCGATACATGGGCTGGTGTATTGGGCAAGCTGCTTCCAGAGGAGAATGGCCAATGAACATCGTAATTCCGATTGCCGGCGAGGGACGCAGATTCCGCGAAGCGGGCTTTCGTTCGCCCAAGGTGCTCATTGAGACAGCAGGGAGGCCGTTGCTGTATTGGGCACTCGACAGCATACAACCATTGTTGGCTGAATACCGTGTTATCTTCTTATGCCTGACGCGGCATCTGCAAGCTTACCCGTTGAAGCAGTTAATCCTTGATTATTGTCCGCATGCTGCCATTATAGCACTAGATCGTCCGACACAAGGACAGGCAGCTACCGTGCTGGAAGCGCGGAAGCTGCTGCGCGAGGATGAGCCCTTGCTCATCTATAACGGGGATACATACATGAAGCTCGCTCATGTGGAAGCTCTGCTTGGCTTCGATCAAGGTGTAGATGGCATCATTCCGGTATTCCCGTCAAGCGATCCCGCATTTAGTTATGTGTTGGCTGATCGGAACGGGAATGTACTGCAAGTACGCGAGAAGGAAGTGATTTCACCTTGGGCTACTACCGGATTGTACGGGTTTCGAACAGCTAGCATGTTCTTGTCTGCAGCGGAGGAGGCGATGGCACAGCCGTGCATAACGGGCGGAGAGTATTATGTCGCACCGTTATATCATGATCTGATCGGACAAGGCTGCACGTTCCGTATGTTGCCTGTGGAACGTTGTCTGCCGATCGGTACGCCGGAGCAGTGGCATACATTTCAATCCGTCATCGGTTCGGTGATAGGGGAAGGAGGCAGATGACATGCGGCATGTGTTTTTTGGGTTAAGCGGTGGAATGGGACCCATTCTGCGCAATGTTCCGACAGCAAGACTGTTCGAACGTGACGGTCAGCAAGTTAGCTTCAGCATCTATGGCGAGTATGGCATTACTTTATTGCAGCGGCTCGGACTCCGGGTACATATCGACGACGATCCTGTCCGTCCGCGTGCACGCTATCTGATTCCGCAGCAGCCTATGTTTTATCATCTCGACCACTATTACGCACAGATGGGGCTCTTGGACAAGCAGTTTGCCGCTTCGTGGGTACGTAACCGTATACGGATGCTGGAAGAAGTTCAACCAGATGTCATTATTTCAGATATGAGCCCACACACGTTAATTGCTGCCAAAGTGCTGGGCATCCCAACGATTGCGATCACGCAATCGTGTCTGCATCCAAGCGGCAAGCCGTTGTATTGGGGGCACCCGCCGCGTAATTTGCCGAAGGCTGCACCGGTTATGAATGAGATTCTGCGTGGTTATCGCCTGCCTGAAGTGGCAAGGATGGAGGAGCTGCATGCTGGAGATATCGATATTGCGCCGAGCTTTCCAGAGCTGGATCCGTTCCTCGATAATCGCGTCCAGCATGTAGGTCCGATCAGCATGAGCTTGCAGGAAGCGGAGCATCTCGAGCTCGCAGAAGACGATTCGAAAGCGATTCTTGTGTATCCGGGCAGGTTGCGGGATGCATCTGGCGATACGGGGCTGCATTTGGTGAAGGCTGTATGTACGGCCTATGCGAGAAAAAAAGTAACTGTCGTGATCGCGACCTCCGAAGCGCTGCCAGCGACCTTGCGGCGCAGCTGTCCGCGCAACGTGCGTATTGTGTCAGCCTATAGTGAGGAGATGCTGCGCAAGTTCGATCTGTTCATTCATCACGGGGGACATGGCAGTTGCCTGTCTGCCATACGGCAAGGTGTGCCTTCCTTAATAATTCCTACGCAGCGGGAAAGGGAGTTCAACGCCAGACAGATGCATCGCATAGGTGCCGGTGAGTACATGATGCCGCGTACTTTCACACCTTCACACTTATACGGCTTGACCGCGTATATGCTGCATGATGAATATCGGGATCGGGTGCTGCACATAAGGGAGAAGGTAAGGAAGCGGCAATACGGCGGCGCCCGTACCGTATATGAGAAAGCGCTTCATCTTCAATCCAAGCAGCTGCGTTGATCCAAGAGAGTGAGCAAGGAACGCCTAATCCAGCTCATGAAACACCAAGTAGAATGTGCGGCTATGGATTAGCATGGAGGTAGAAGGGTAGAGGAGGGGTAGAAGATGGGAACGGCAGCAGTGAAGAACATTGTGAAGCAGACGCTCGCACAATGCCTTGCGATAAGTGCGGAGCAGATCGGCGATCAGGAGGAGTTGTATGAGGGCCTTGGCATAGATTCTTCCTCGATCGTCTCGCTGTTGCTCGATTTGGAGCAGGCATGCGAGGTGGAATTTGATTTGGAGGCACTCCAGCCCGAACATCTGTCCACGGTCGATAGCTTGGCCGCTTATATTAGCGAGCTGCAGGCGAACCAATACGAAGAGGAGGGACAGCGATGACGTTCCAACGGATTGATTCCGTATTTCTTCCGGTAACGGATGTAACGAAGTCTGCCAAGTGGTACGAGGAGATTCTCGGCTTCACATTAGAAATTGCGGATAAGAAGTGGAAGTATTATTCCCTGCGCCTGGACGGGTCGGACAAGAACGCTTGTCCGTGGGTTACCCTCTATGAGCAGCATATCGTGCAACCGTCTGACCATATGCCGTTTAACTTGTATACGCCAGATGGCAGCGAGGTTCATCAGCGATTGCGAGAGCAAGGCGTTAATGTATCCGACATGCTGAATACAGGGAGTATGCTCGTATTTGAAGTGTTCGATCCAGACAATCATCGGATTGGCATTGTCAGCTGGCCCATGTAAGGAGGAGTGATAAGGTGAAGCTATTAGTAATAGGCGGTACGATCTTCGTCGGACATCATATTGTAGAAGCGGCACTGCGTGCAGGTCATGAAGTGACCTTATTCAATCGGGGGCAATCGAATCCAGATGCCTTCCCTGAGGTGGAGAAGCTGATCGGTGATCGGAACAGTGACTTGTCCGCATTGGAAGGGCGCAGCTGGGATGCGGTCATTGATACGTCCGGTTATATTCCGAAAACAGTTAAGCGATTGGCGGAATTGCTGGCAGATCGTGTGGAGCATTACACTTTCATCTCTAGCATATCGGTGTATAAGGAATTCATGAAGCCAGGTATGGATGAGAACGGTCCGTTGTTGGAGCTGGAAGACCCAGACATCGAGGATGTATGGAACTATTACGGTGAGATGAAGGTGTTGTCTGAACGGCATCTTGATGCGATTATGCCGGGACGGGCGCTGCATCTGCGGTCAGGTCTAATCGCAGGTCCGCGCGATCCGATGGATCGGTTCACGTATTGGGCGACTCGGGTGCAACGCGGTGGGAAGGTGCTGGCGCCGGGACGGCCGCAGGATCCGATCCAAATTATCGACGTGCGCGATTTGGCTGCATGGACGATAGCTATGGTGGAGGCAAAACATAGCGGTGCATTCAATGTGGTAGGTCCGGATTATCCGCTCACCTTCGAACGTCTGTTGAACGAATGTCAATCCGTAACGAGAAGTGATGCCGAATTTGAATGGGTGAACTCCGATTTCTTGATGAATAAGAAGGTCATTCCTTGGGATGAAATGCCACTGTGGAATCCATGTCAAGGAGAAACGGCCAATATGATCTATTACTTAGCGCAGAGCAATCAGAAGGCATTGGATCACGGTCTTCGCATTCGTCCGCTCGCCGATACGATCCGCGATGTGCTTGCCTGGGATGCGACACGGCCTGCGGATCAGATTCGCAGTGCAGGACTGGCAGCGAAGAAGGAAGGAAGATTGCTGACTGAATGGCTGGCGAATAAGGAACAAGGTTGAAGGTATCGTCTGCAATAGATATGAAGCTGACCCCAGTCGTCTGGGACTGGGGTCAGCAACTGATTATATTTGCAGTTAGTTGATGATTGGCTTACTGATAGTCTTCCGGCTTGGCACCGAACAGGGTCACATTCGTAATCCCGATAGAGTTGCCGTCTGGGTCCTTGATGCCGAAGCCGCCTTGCTTGCCCATGCCTTCAATGAACTTAACCTCGGAAACCTCGTGCTTCTGATCGTGGCAGAATACATGGAACCGCTCCAAATCCGGGACATAGAAGTCGATAACGCTATGCTCGACACCTGTGTTGCTGTTCTTGAAGCTCAGCCGCTCTGCGGATTCTGTTTCTACTAGATAGATGCCAGGCGCGCTTGTCGCATTCTTGCCTTGTACATGCAGCAGCGCAGCCCCGTTCAATTCCACCCACACAGACAGTCCGAACGTATTCGTATACCATTCTACCGAACGCTTCAAGTTCGATACTGGAATTTCCACTGTTGCAATGCGCGGCGTAATGCGCCACATAACCTCGTCGTGAATCTCCTGATTTGTTTGCTCCACCGTTTCATTAACTGCTTTTTGTTCTGCCATATCCATCAATTCCTCCTTCAATTTTTGTTTCGTTCGTTTGATCCTGCTTTCCACGGCACTTACGGACAAGTTCAGTTGTCCGCCGATCTCTCTGGCGCTGTATCCGTCCATGAAGTACATAATCGCGACGGATCGATTCGACTCCTCTAGCAGATTGATCGCCTGACGTACACGATGCCGGGTATCGCGGCGGTGTACGATCGTCTCCGCATTCTCGCCATCCGTTAGATCGGCGGGAAGCTCGGTCGTCTGGACCTGTGTTGATTTCCTCAGCCAGTCGAGACAGATTCGTCTGACGATAATCATGAGCCAGCTCCCGAATTTGTCCAGATCCTGCAAGTTGCTCAACTTGAACCATGCCTTCACGAACGCATCCTGGGTCAAGTCTTGAGCCAAATGATGGTCGCGCACAATGTTCGAGGCAGCGGCGTATACCGCGCCGGAGTACTGGTTCACCAAGGCAGAGTAAGCTTCCGTATCGCCGCGAGCTGCCCTCGCCACGCGTTCGCGCTCATCGCTGGCCCCCATCCTCATCCCTCCTTCACTATGTAAGACGCAACAGAAGCCTAATTCCAGTCGCCATATATGCAAAAAAACTGAATTTTTTTGTTTTGTTATAGTTATTACTATACAAGAGAGCTTGATGAGTTGCCAGAATATTGCGTTATTATGCGCCTGTATGCACATGAATGTAGGGCACTAACTGCATTTCATACAGTTAAATTCGATAAACTACAGCTATTCGGCGCACTAACTGCAAAACGTACATCTATTTTCGTTGATTATGGGGAAAAGGGCATGTTTGTTCATATCTACCTGTATGAAATGCAGTTAACTAGACGGAATTCGCCAAATCACAATGAACTAGCTGTACAAAATGCAGGTAGTCTCAGTTTTATCGCATCGCCAAATGGAGGCACTGACCCAACGAGGTAGAACAACTTTCGGATGGAAGTAGCCGCCCACCTTCTAGAGTGAGCGCCCTTTCATTACAACGAGGTAGAACACCCCCCACGCATGAAGTAGCTGCGATTATCCGGAGCTAGGGAGGTGCGGTTATTAGTTAAGTTGCAGTGAGCAATAGAAGCACAGACTCAACTTGCGAGAGGTGAATATACAGTATTCAGTCTGAAGGTAAAGTAACGTATGCAGGATGAAAATGTTCGCGGACATACATAAGCGGGGCTGATTCGTTCCACAGTACATAGTGCTTATATGCGACCTTCGTTGATCCACCGAGAGCGGGTTCGCGTGCGCTTCCGAAGCCGAGCAGCTGGCGTTTTCCAATGAGTTGATAGGCATCCCATATTTTACCAATTGGTAGGCTGCCGGATTGCAATGCTTCCCAGACTGACGACGGCAAGCTGAGCTTGCAGACGACATAATTACGGGACACCCACTCGCCGTTAGGGCGCAACAATCTGGAGCGGCGCTCCAACAATCGGCTAGTCTGGTCAGCGGCTAGGAATTCGGATATCGGCGAACCGATAGCGGAACTAGGCACGATATGCTGCTCCTCGACAGCAATTCGCAACGGTTCGTTCAGCATGCTCTCCAGCAATCGGGTGGTGGAGCCGTCACTCGTTAGCAGCATGCGGCTAGCTGCTGCATTCGGCGATTGTTGTTCCATCATGGACACCTCCGATTCGATCTCAACGATGCCGTTGTTGTTGTAGCATCAGTTCGGCGCAGCAGCATCAGGCTAACTCTTGTTAGGGGTCCAGCCATCACTAACAGCACTTCTTCCTCAGGCTGGATTGCACGCTCCTGCTCCAGTTCGTGTAAAGTGTACAAGCAATCACTCCCGAGCAAATTGCACGCAGACGCATACCTTCTGCTGTAAATGGGGATGTCGGAAATTGTTAGGGACACAGCTTGTTCGAAGGACGCGCTGATCTGCTGGATGATGCCGTATCGGATCTTGTCCGACTGCATGAAGGATGTGCGTCTGTATCGTTCCAGTGTGGCGCAGCTGTGCTCTATCAACAGTTGGTGATGCTTGCTGTTCTCCTCCTCACTCCAGGTATAGGGCTGCTTCGTGAGGCATGGCCACTCCTCGATAACCTGATCAACCACTTCCCAAGTACCGTGTGACGGTGAACCTATACATGCAATAGCTGCATCGCCGAAAGGGTAAAGATTGTGCCAGAGTCTGGGCATGGGGGGAGCTAGCTGATCGCTTACGACGATGATGGAATCTGCGGTCGCCGATGTAGCATCAGTGCCGAGGCATGCCAGCAACTCCACTGCGCAGGAGAAGGCGGTAGAACCGCAATCGCTTACAGCTATCGGCTGTATCCGTTTCAGACCGAGCCGCTTCTTCATCATTAATGAAGGAGTAAGGTAGAAGCTCGGTTCTGGCGTATCATGTGCGTAGATGAGATATCCACCGTATTGGCTTCTGCGATCATCTGACTGGACGAATACCTCAACAGCTTCCAGTGCCAGCTCGGCAGCGGTTTGGTTGCGTGCAATCGGTACGCCTGCAGGAATTTGGGAGCTATATTCACCCGGGTACGCGCGCGCTATTGCAAATTCGTCATATAGCATGGGCAGAGCATGGTGAAGTGATGGCTGTGAGTCGCCAATATCAGGCGAGGACCGCAGTGGAACAGCTTGCTGGCAAGCATCATCGTTCCCATACATCTGCGGTCCAGACGTATCCTTATTCATGTACCAAGGCGATAAATTGGACAAGTACAGCATAGATGAACGCTCCCTTCGAGAAGGTCAATACCGAAAGATGGTACAGCCGAACGTGCTGCCCATCCCTATCGTAAGTGTGGCGTAATAATCTCCCTGGCGAAGGAGTCCCTCATGGAGAGCAGCTTCCAGATTGAGCAGGGGGTCAGCATTGTGCGCATGACCAATATGAGCGAGCGTCGGGAAGTAAAAGCGTTCCTTCGGAATACCAAGTGCATCGGCTATACGCTGCCATGTCACCTTGTTGACATTGGCCGGGAAGATGAACGCCAATTGGTCAATCGTAAGCCCTGCTTGCTTCAAGGCTTGCCGCACAATCTTGACAAGGCCGAAGTAGAACGATTTCTGGAACCATTCGAATTCGCGCGGCTCGGATTGCACACTGTTGTACACAGTCGCATCGGTGTGGATCGCTGAACTGAGCACTATGTGCTGACTCGTATTCCGTGACAATAACACTGCTGCGGCTGCGTCTCCCGACACGGTGCTGTCCTGCAAGTAGCGGCTGGATGGCAGGAACATTTTGTCCGCTGCCAGAAGCAGGATCTTCTCTGCACGCTGCTGCTTCAACAGCTGCTTGGCAACGTAGAATAGCAGATCTAGGGAAGCACAGTTCATCTGCGTCAAGCATCTGATCTTCGCTCGCTCCAACCCCCATTCACGCTGGAATTCCGCAAGCGGCTCGATCAGAAAAGGAACAAACGGATTAAACGTGTGGGTATGCAAAATCCAATCCGCTTGAGCCAGCTTCTCTGGCATTCTCTCTGCAAGCAACCGCCCTGCTTCAGTTATCATCTCATCGACCCGCTTTACCGGTTCAACTGCAACCTGATGCAGACCGTAATCGGTTGTCAGCATGTCCAGTTCATGATCTGTCAGGCGCAGTTCCTCCTTCATCGAGTGAACGCTGCGTCTCATTGGCGGTACATAACAGGCTATCTCATTCCATCCGATCATAACGGCCTCCTGTCCCACTAGGCATATACATTCACGTTACTATGTACCTGCTACTGCTGCCTATGAACAGAGCGTGAACATGGCGTGAGCTATACGTCATACGCGCAAGAATGCCATACAAAGCAGGTCGGGCTTGGAAAGCCGAGCGCAACCAATCGTTCCCGCCTATGATGTAGGTACGTGATTGGATGGAGGAGATGCAAGGATGGGACGACTGCTAACGATGCTGGAGGAAGCTGCTGAAATGGAGGAAGACCGTCTTGCCATTGCAGAGGGGAGTGACCGGATTACATACGGACAGCTCGTGCAGGAGGTCAGGCGATTGGCAGAGGTGATAGCGGCAGACCACCCTGTTACGTACGGTCTCGTTATGGACCAGTCCGTTCCTTCCGTGCTGCTGTTGCTTGCATTGTTGGAATCAGGTCATGACGTGTTGCCCTTAGACGAGCTGCAAACCACTTCAGATTTATGGCGAATAGAACGAATTTGTCCGATCTCACGTTGGCTTGTACCTGACAGCAAGGCAAACCAATACGAAGCAAAGCTGAAAGAAGGGCGTTGGCTGCGGTATAGCGATTGTGTTGTAGGGGATCAGCGCGCAGCAAAGGATAGTGGTCATGCAAGTGGCAGCCAACGTGAAGCTGTTCTGTATCAATTGACGTCAGGCACGACTGGTGAGTCGAAGCTGGCACGGCTGACATTGGCTACTGTGCAACGCGAAGGTAAGGTGTACAGGGACTGGTTCGGCTACGAAAGGGCTGATCGTGTTGTATTAACTGCTCCGCTCAATCATTTGTATGGACTGTCTGGGGGATTGTTCGCTGCGCTGTGCGCGTCTTGCACGCTTATTGTCTGCCGCAGGCCAACACCGCGCAAGACGATTCGATTAGTGCGAGACTACGGGGCAACGATTCTGTTAGGCGTTCCGCAGTTGTATCAACTGTTAAGCGATTCTCAGCTTCTGTGTGCAGCAGATTGCAGCCGAATGCGATTCGCCATATGCGCTGGAGGACCGTTGCCCATTGATGTTCCTGCCAAGTATGAAGCCAAGGTTCAGCACAGGATTCTTCAAGTTTATGGAAGCACGGAGACGGGGGTAGTCGCGGCGCATCACCCGCAGCGTACCTATGCAACGGGATGCAGTGGAGAGCTGCTGCCGCATGTGCAGGCTTGGGTGCAAGAAGAGGAGAGGCTCGCAGTAGCGAGTCCAAGTCTATTCGCCGGCTATGTTACGGCAGACGGAGATGAGAATCCAGTTCAGCACGGTGCATATGTGACTGATGATTTGGCGACTATCAAGCAGGGACATGTATATTTGCGGGGCAGGCGTCCTAAGTTCATCAACGTAGCGGGTCGCAAGGTTAATCCACGGGAAATTGAAGAGGTGTGTCGGCATATACCTAGCATCCATGATGTCAACGTATTCGGTCAGCCCGACCAGCTGCATGGTGAAATCATTGTCGCTCATTTCGTGGCAGATGCTCCTATTGCGATGAAGGAGCTCAAGTCTTACTTGCGTCTTCACTTGGCTGATTACAAAGTTCCGCATCGCATTCAACAGGTAGATCAGCTGAAGCAGGCATGGAAGGAACGATATGCGTCGACTGAAAGCGGAGATGGAGGGGATTCACAATGAACGAGGATGAAGTTGTACAGACGATTAAACAGTTACTGGAAAATAACGATATACAGCTGGAGTATGCGACAGAAGAGCAGGAAGCAACGTCGTTATCTGCCAGTGGCTTGTCCTCCCTTGCATGGCTGCGACTGATGATTGACTTGGAGAATACGTTCCAGATTGAGCTGGACCTGCAGCAGTCTGAATCATATTCCGCGCCAACATTGCAACAGCTTGTTCAATATGTTGCTAGCGAGATTGGCAAGCAATGATCCAGCATGGGCAAGGGAGGGAACGATTGTGGATCGTGGTCGTCGACAGCGAACATGCCAGCAGCCGGTCAGTGCAGCTAGTGCCAGAACGTCTGCCTGTTCCCTTGCAGCGGCTTCAAGTCTCGCGCTTGAAGGATGTGCTAATTCTGTGCAGGCAGGGCTTCCGGGTTGGTTGGGTCGTATGGCGTATGCGCAGTGTCCAATTGAGTGATAGGGAATGTTGCGAAGAGCTGGCAAGCGAGTTTCCCGACGTTCCAGTTTTCGCACTGTTGCAGACGAACGAAGCGAGCGAGCAGACGCTGGATCAGCTGAACAATGTATGCTTCATTATGCCGTGCGAATCTTCCGCGCTCGTCATACAGCATCTAGTCGCCGCATCAGCACAGATGACAGAACAACACATCACGCTAATGCCGGGAGTAGTCTACTTCCCTGATGCGCGATGTGTGAACGTACATGGCGAACAAGTTATGTTGACGGAGAAGGAGCAAGCTGTGCTTCATTACTTATGGAGTCGCAGAGGACAATATGTTGCGACTGAGGAGCTGATAGCTGCTGTATGGGACGAATATACCGGATCGGATGCGGTGCGCCAGTATGTTTATAGACTGCGGAAGAAGCTAGATTCGCCGGACGCGGGCGCTAGCTTGATTGTTCATATGCCGGGCAGCGGCTATAAGTTGGCAGAGTCCGTTGTGGGACGCGAGTCGGAGCTCTAGCGGAAATCACAGATGCTTTGGTAGTCGAGCGAGATTGAAAGGGTAACGTGAACGGAAATCATAGTCGCTTAGTGGGCGTATTAGGCAAGATTGAAATTGTAACGGAAGTCCCAGACGCTTTGGTAGCGGAGCGAGATTAAAATGGTAACGTGAACGGAAATCACAGTCGCTTTGTGAGCGTATTAGGCAAGATTGAAATTGTAACGGAAGTCTCAGACGCTTAGCGAGCGAATTAGGTAACTTTGAAATTGTAACGGAAGTGAGAGACTCTTAGTGGTATATTTTTGCTGAAAATCACAGAGATCTGGTGAAATAAGGTGCTCCTACTTCCGTTAGATATACAATATCGCCAATATACGCTTGTAAAGGTCTCTCATTTCCGTTAGCAGTGATGAGCCGTGGCGGATAGTGTTGCCGCTCCGTGAGGAGGAATGTGCGATGTTGCCCCACAAGTCAGCGAGCGATGTTGCACTTCGAGGCGAGAAGGGAAGCCGTCCCACGAGTCAGCGAGAGATGCTGCACTTCGAGGCGGGAAGGGATGCCGTTGGCGTTCGCCGGAACCGATGCCGTTGGCGTTCGCTAGAGCGGATGCTGTTGTCGTTCGCCAGAACGGATGCCGTTGACAGCGGCAAGGAAAGCCGAGGAAAGGGGAGGGCGATTCAATAGACTTTGGGTACACACATCCGAATGGGAGGATTGTTCATGAACAAAACCGTAAGTGCGGAGGATCGACAGTTCTATGAAGAGAACGGCTATGTCGTGCTTCGCGAATGGCTCTCCACAGAAGCAGCGAAGCGAATCAATCAGGAATTTCACAAGCTATGGATAGACTTGATTCGGGAAGGGACGATTGCGCAAGATGAGGAGCGGCCACTTGAGAGCGTGTTTCCGAGACTGCGCGATTATCACTTGACTCGACCTGACATTGCCAGCGCGGTGCTGACCGAGGACATATTCGGTGCGGCAGAGGCGCTGCTCGGTGAAATTCCGCTGGCTATTTCAACTAGTTACTACTTCAAGGGTCCTGGTACACGGGGACTGCCTGCGCATCAAGATAATTACAGTGTAGGTGCGGCGCCTGTATCGACCTGCTCGCTATGGATAAGCCTCAGCGTGTCACAGCCGCGGAACGGCGGGTTGTTCGTCGTACCGGGCTCGCACAAGCTAGGGTTGCGCGAGCCGGAGCCAATCGAAGAGAGCGATGTGGAGTATGGCGAGAAGTTGAGTGTGCCGGAAGGCTTCGAGAAGCTTGCATTGGAGACGAATCCGGGCGATGTCGTTGCGCTGCACGGCAATGTCATGCACGGTTCGTATGCGAATGTGACGAAGAACCGGTTCCGCCAAGCGCACGTCACGCATTTCACTGGTGTTAGCGTGGAGCGGGTAGCGCTGAATTATCGAACACTCTTGGATCGAAGCGGCAGCAAGGTGCGCAGACGGTTGAACATCCAGCCGCGTGTGGAGAATCATGCGCTGAAGAAGGCGGAATGGAGCGGTGTTGGCGGCAGCAAGCCGTGGGAAGGGCGGCAGCATGACGAGTAAGACGACTTCGCAGATGATGACGGTCGCTGGAATCGGCATCGATATTCAGCATATCCGCCAATTGGAGCAAGCGATCGAGCGGCAAGGGGAGCGACTGATTACGAAGGTATTCACACCGGAGGAACGCGATTACTGTCAGAGCCGTCCACATGCTGCACAGCATTATGCCGCAAGGTGGGCGGTCAAGGAGGCCTTCTACAAAGCGGTAAGCGAGCAGATAAGCTCACCGTATCGTTTCGTTGACGTAGAAACTAAGCTTACTCCGCGCGGCAAGCCCACTCTCGTCCTGCATCATTCAATTGGAGAGTTCGCCATGCGCCATAAGCTGCACTTTCACATTAGCTTATCGCACTCAGGGGATTATGCAACAGGCATTGTCATGGCTGTCAGGCAAGCCGATGAAGACGGGGAAGGGAGCAAAATCCATGAAGGCGAAACAGCTGCCGATTCATGCCAATCCTGGATTGGAGACGGAATGCTATCATAACTTCCGGTTAAGCATCGTGATGGCTGATCCGTCACGGATCCCATGGTGCTACGGACATTATGTCAATTTGCAAATTGTATCGAAGGAGAAGATGATGTTTCCCTTCGTACGATTTGAAGAGCATCTGGATGTGTATGCCGGCCTGCTGCGGGAAGAACCGCTGGATAATCTCAGCGTGGGTATGCTGCCTGCCATAAGAGATGCGATCGATCAAGGCCATTACGTTATCATCTATCTGAACTGGTCACGCCTGCCGTGCTCTAACCTGTATCGAGGTGCAGATTTGATCCATGATGCGATTTTATACGGTTACGATGATGAGGAGAAGCAATTGGATCTGCTTGCATTCGAAGTGAACGGCAAGTCTTACGGAACGGTGCGACTGCCTTATGCAACCTGTGAGGAAGAATTTGCGCATGTCATTGAGGAGCATAAGCATGCGAACAAGTGGTTTGCCTATTATGGCTTTCCGTTATCGTCCATCGAGCTGGAATCAGCAGCGAGCTTCATGCTGGATAAGCGAAGCTTATATTTCTCCCTCGAGCGAGGCAACATTCAACCGCGTGGGGAGAAGGATGATGTGTTCGCTAACGGCTATCCGGTCAATGCCTATATGGCCGATTATTTCGCCAAGGCTGCTAAGGGTCAGCATATCGATCCGAGGGAATACGGCATTTGGAATATCGTAGTGACCAAGATGCTTCAGCATAAGAGGTGGATGCTGCGCAGACTCGCGTATATGTGGGAGCATGCGAATGGAGATGAACGCCGGATGTTGGCCAAATGCCGCGATCTGTATGAGCAGGCGAAGCAGCAGCTGATGCGCGTTCGCGTACAATCGCTGTTGTATCAGAAGACAGCCGATGCGAAGCATTTGACAGCAATCAGCGAACATTTCCACGTCATATATGAGAAGGAAAAGCGTGCGGTTCCCCTGCTAATGGAACTGTTGATAGATATTAGGATGGACCCGCGCTCCAGCACTATCGGGAAGGCAGGTGACACAGATGAATAGGGAAGAGACGATCACGGAAATTCTTGCATGTCTGGAGGATATCGTGCCTGCGCAGGTACAGGTCGATCGCACGACGGACCTAATGAAGCTCGGCATCAATTCCATGACCTTCATACGTCTCGTCGTGGCCTTGGAGGAAACATTCGAGATCGAAATCGACGATGAATCGATCTATCTGGATAACTTCAAGAGCGTCGAGCATATATGCCAGCTTGTCGAGCCTTATTTGGCCAGCTAGACGACCATGGAACAGCGCACAAAACAACGAAAGAACAGGTGAGGAAAAGCTGAGAGATTAGAGCGCAGACATGAGAAGATAGCATTACCCCGGGAGGAAATCACTCATTTTACAGGAGGTAATTGCTATGAAAACAGCGCTCAAAAAACTTTCCATGACTTTGGAAAACTCGAACAGCAAAACGTATCTGGAATTGGCAGACGGCCGAGTGGAGGAGCTTCAATTCACACAAGCTGAGCCAACTCACTTCACTGTGAATGATTCCGAGTTCAGCCTGAAGTCCGGTGTTACGGTTGATCTTGAGATCATGAACGTAGACTTGGTTGCGACTTCCAAGGAAATCTGGCCTGGACAAGAGATCCGTGTTCGCGGCGGCGTAGATGGACAAGGCGCACCGATGAAAGCCAGCGCAACAATTCCTTTCACCAAAACGATCGCTGACGGCGTACAAGGCGAATCCTACCTGTACTGGGTAATGGAAACTCCTGAAGGCACGCTCCGCAACAAGCAGCCTATCCACATGAAGGGTACGCTGAAGGGTCTTCCTCCGAAGGATGCTACCTTCTATTCCGAAAGCGTAGTACCTCTGTTCGACGAGCAGGACAATCAAGTTGGCCAAATTTACGGCTGCTTGCAATCCAACTAATTGAAGACACACTAGGCAAAAAGGGAAGGGCCATCTCGTATGGCTCTTCTTTTTCAAGATCAATCCGGGGAGAGCTGCCATGTATGATTTCATTATTGTTGGCGCTAGATGTGCGGGAGCGGCAACCGCACTGTTCCTAGCTGAGCAAGGCTACCGCATTCTAATTATGGATCAGTTCGAGAAGCCGGGTCCTACACTGTCTACTCATATTATTGGTGAAACGGACATATACGAGAAGCTTGGTGTGCACGAACGTATGCAGGCAAGCGGTATTCCAGCTATGACACGCATGCGCATTGATCTGGAAGGACGGGTATTCGAATCACGTATCACGGTGACACCACGAGCATTGAGCGTGCGCCGAGAGCTGCTGGATCAATGGTTGTTCGAGGAGTTGCATCGCTGCCCGAACGTAGAGATCTGGACGAGAACGAAGGCTGTCACGACACTTGCATTGAAGCAACGCGTCATTGGGGTTCGCTTCAAGCATCCTAATGGCAAACAGGACTCCGTCTATGGAAAAGTTGTCATCGGTGCGGATGGGCGGCATTCTACGATAGCCCGATCGGTCCGTGCAGAGCTGCTCATGGCTTCCCGAAAGCATCATCTTGCTGTCTACTATGCGTATATTCGCGGCTTGCAGTCTCTGCCGATCCCGACGGTCGAATGGTACTGGTTGGATCAAGGAATCATGCTGTGCAATCCGCTGGACCAAGGGTTGCATTGTGTAGCTATCATGCAGCCGGAGCAGCGGTTTCGCGAATGGGGACAGCATGCTGCGGTTCCATTCATGGAGCAGCTGCGTCACATTCAGACGTTCGTGCCAAGAATGAACAATGCGGTGATTCACGGACGCGTACGGGGTGCGACCAGTATCGAAAGCTATGTGCGCAAGCCATATGGAGACAAGTGGGTGCTTGTCGGTGATGCAGGAGCACACTTGCATCCGGTCTCCGGAACCGGTATTGACAATGCTGTCTGTACAGCTGAAATATTGGCGAACGAGCTGGTCCAGTTCAAGAAGGGAGCATGTACCTGGCTGGAAGCGATGAACACATACATGGAGCAGCGTGACGAGCGGATTGTGCCGCAATACCAGAACTGCTTGCGTACGCTGGAACGCTCGATGCAAGCGCTTGATGCGCAATCACTACAATCCCTTGATGTGCTTTGTACGTTTCCCGGACTGGTGAAGGAGCTTGGACATCGGGCAACGGACATATATTCTAGTTTATTGGAGGGTCCTAAGCATGATTGAATGTTCAACAGATCGGTCGATCAATATTACGTATTTGGAAGCGCCGCTGGAGCAAGTGTGGTGGTCTGTTGCTACACCGTCCGGCACGAATTCATACTTAACCTTTTATTCTAAAACAACAGGAGTCGACGGCGAACCGCAAGTAGGCGACAAATATACGCTGAACTACGGCGACATTAATAACGAAACTACGGTGATCGCCTGCGAGCCGTTGAAGTCTATTACGCTGTCTGATCGGTATGAATCGATGGACCCGGACGGTCAGCTTCGGCAATATTTGGTGCAGACGACGTATCGGCTGACACGGGAAGGTTCATTCGTCAAGCTTGAACTTGAGGTTGCCGGCTTTCAGCAGACTACACATGGACAATGGTTCCGCGAATGTCTGGAGATGGGCTGGCGCCGTTCATTGATGAATTTGAAATCCGTGCTTGAGCTCGGGTTAGATTTGCGCATCGAGCTGTTCAGCTTTCCGCGGATGGGTGTTGTCAATTGCACGGTCAATGAGGAGCAGAGCAAGCTGTCAGGCGTGCAGATCGGGCAAGGCAATTACTTGCTTGAGGTGTTCCCAGGAAGCCCGGCGGATCAAGCTGGCTTGCGCAAAGGGGATGTGGTTCTGTCTATCGGTGATGCGCCGGTGAGAAATTATCGGGAATTCGTTCGCACGGTGTCGACCTACTATGGGAAGAAGGCCACCCCGGCAGTCGTCTATATCCGCGAAGGTCAGGAGCAGCATACCGAAGTATTGTTCTCGATCGAGGATACGTTCACAGGTCTGATCGATATTGAAACGACATCATTCGAGCAAGAGAGGCAGAAGCGCGAGCTGCTCGCCAGACAACGATCGGCCTCTGGACAGATGTGGCAGGCACAGCAAGAAGAAGCGGATCACGAGTCGGACTGACCGTGATCCGCTTTGCGGTTGAGAATAGCGGCAATGCGTTCTTCTGTTGGCTGTACGAGTCCGGTTAATAGCGGATCGGAAGAGAGGCTGGCAGTAGTATGATAGATGCGGCCTTCGCGCGCATACGTAATCGGTATCGCCTGTTGCTCGCGGACCGACAGCGACAGCGCCTTGACGAATGTATGATACGTTGGGACTGGTTCTCCGCTTAATGCAAGTACGAGATCTCCTTGGCGAAGCCCTGCTCTATAAGCGGGGCTGTCCGGGAACACTTCCAACAGCACATTGCCGCCAATCTGATCGGGATTATACCCGTGCTGCTTCAGCAGCTCTCTACTAGCTGTACAGTTGCAGACACCTAGCCGCGGATAACCGAATATATCGTACCGAAGGTCCAATCCAAGCTCAATCACATGCTTGAGATTGAACAGCGATTGTCTCCAGCCAAGCTCCCCGCATTCGCGCAACCATTGCATCCATATGTTATTTTTCTCATAACCTTCCGCCAATACGGTCACTTTGGTCATCACACCTTCCTGCTCCAGCACGAATGCCGTCGTCAGCTCATATTCCAGATAGCTTCCGTCTGCCAGCAAAGTGCGAAAGAGGTCGCGCAGGACGATTCGGCGGGGGGGATCGCTCTTCAAGCAGACAGCTTCGTTAATCATATCGCCGATGACAATGCGCACCTCTGCTCCTTCCTCTATTCGATTCCCTTCGACATTGACCTCATCTGTCAAATAGGCATTCATCCCTTCTGGTGTTGCCAGATAGGGCCAGACTTCTTCTGCGGCGGCTTCGATGTGCATGACAGCCTTCGCTTGCAAGCTCTTCATGCGAATCTCTCCTTTCTATCTTCTTCCTTATTATTGAGGACAGCCCCTTGCGAACTCTAGGCTAATGCTAACGGATTCATGCCAATGGAAGCAGAGTATTGACGAGAAGACGCCCCCTATAATGTGATCAGACGAATAGGAGAGGGAGGCATAGCATGGACGTACAACGGGAAGTATTGCGTTTGCTTAGTAATGATGGGTGCGGTGTTCTGCCGCTCGAACAGATCGATACAGCGCGTTCCCTGCTGGATGTCGGCTTCGACTCGCTGCGCTATATGGAGTTCGTGGTGCTGCTGGAGGAGACACTCGGTGTAACCGTACCGGACGGCATGCTCGAAATTCGAGCGGAGATGACGGTTGCTGACATCATTCGAATGGCGAGTGAAGCTGACGATGCATAGTGTGGATGTGGTTGTGCCTGTGCACAATCAGGCGCTGCCGCTTGAATTGACGCTGGAAGGATTCGCGAGACAGACGCTGCCGCGCGATCAATATACGCTCATTATTGTCGATGACGGCTCTACCGAGCAGATCAAGCTGATTGCGCAGCGCTTCTGCAAATCGCTGTCACTGCGTTATATCCGACTGGAACATAGCGGACGAGCTGCGGCGAGGAATGCCGGGGCCCGCGCTGGAAGCGGCGATCTGATTGTATTCTGTGATGCGGATCGCATTCCGAGAACGCGATTTCTGGAAGCACATCTGCAGAGAGCAAGGACCAGCAGTGAGACGATCGTGACAGGGCAAGTGCGGGAAATGTATGTGCCGAACCTTGCGCAAAACCGGATGAAGGCGAGGCAACAAGCGGTTGCCGAGAGACACGACCGGATTCCTCAGTACGGTCAGCTCATGTATCGCCTCTTCGATGAGAAAGGCATTACCTCATCTCCCGTGGCATGGGCGGCTGCGCTGTCCGGCAATCTTGCCGTTCCGCGAGAAGCATTCGAGCAAATTGGCGGATTTGACGAAGGCTTCCGGCAATGGGGCTTCGAGCACTTCGAATTCGGCTACCGCGCATTCCGGCTCGGCAAGCAGTTCGGCTATGAGTCTCAGGCGGTCAATGTGCATCTGGCGCATGTGCGGGACCGCGATGCGTATGTCGAGCACATACGGGCAAGCCATGCGTACTTCCTGCACAAGCACCCCGGTCCGGCTGTCGAGAAGCTGCTGGACTTCATGCTCGGCTATATCAGTCTGAGACAGTTCGAGACGTATGCAGCTGAAGGCAGACTGCCGCCCAGTGCTGATGATATGCCGGACTTGTCGGAAGCACAGCAGGACAGGGACGACGGCTATGTGCGCATCCAGAACTTCTAGGAGAGCAGGTGGGAAGATGGACAATGTACAGCGCCTGCTGGAGCTGCTTCCGCAGCAGTATCCGTTTCGCTTCGTGGATAAGGTGACACTGTATGAACAGGGCAGTCTTATGCAGGCAACGTTCAATCCGGTCCCACTGCAGCCATACTTGGGAAGGGGAGATTCGTTGCCGGTCACTGTGCTGATCGAGGGGCTGGCTCAAGTAGCAGTGATGCTGACGCAGTTGGAAACACGTCCGCTTGTACCTGGTGAAATGCCTCTTCTCGGGAAAGTTCAGGCGACGATCAGCGATGAAGCGGCATCGGATCAACCGATCTGTTATGAATTGGCGCCCGAACGTATTTGGCAACGTCAAGCAGTATTCTCCGGTCATGTGCGAAGCGTAGACGATCGATTGCTGTTGTCGGCGACGCTTGCAGTTGCGATAGCAGATAAGGGAAGTGATTCTTCATGAGAGCGGAACATATATTGCCCTATGCCAAGCCGTGGGTCATGATCGATCAGATTAGGGAACTGGACTGTACAGAAGGAACGGTCTCCATGAAGCTGATTAGTAGCAGCGACTTTTTCTTGCAGGGGCACTTTCCAGCATACAGCGTCTATCCGGGCATGCTGCTAGTGGAGGGAATCAGGCAGACGATAAACTGCAAGTTGCAGCATGAAACGGATGCTTCTAAGTGGAAGGAACACACAATCCATTCTCGCTTCCTGCAGCCTGTACTACCGGGAGACAGCGTGAAGTATATTGTGCAGCGCAACCAAGTCGATGAGCATGATGCTGTGTTTCACGGAGCGGGGTGGGTAGACGAACACAAAGTCATTCAGGTGATGATTGCATACCGAAAGGAGGGGGAAGAGAATGAAGCCAACAGTCGGCATTGAGCAATTTATAGAGCTGGAGGACAATGGGGGTCGCATGGCGGGTGTGCTGCACTTGCCGGAGCAGGCTGCAGGTCCCTGTCCGGCTATCGTCTATTGTCCAGGCAAGAACGGCGAACGCTATGAGGTTCACCGGCTTGCAGTCAAGTTCGCGCGCAGGCTGGCGGAGCAAGGAATCGCCTTTGTCCGATTCGATTACTATGGCATGGGATTGAGCGACGGCCATTATTACGAGGTGACGACCTCCACGAAGGTATCCAACGCTACTGTCGCCTACGAGTATGCAGCCGCACATCCGGCCATAGACGAACAGCGCATCGCTTTCCTTGGATTTAGTGACGGTGCGAGAATTGCGCTTATGGCTGCGAATCGGACAGATGTAGACAGCTTGTTATTATGGAGCCCGCTATTCTATGAGTTCGGAGGCAAGTATCTGGGACAGCGACCGAAGTTCACGCGACATGCCCGCGATCCACGTCAGATGGTCGTGCCTTGGGCGGGGCTGTGGGTCGGCATTGACTTCTTCAAGGATTTGCAGCAGACCGACTTGGAGCGGGAGCTTACGACATTCCGCGGCCGCTCGCTGCTGATCTACGGGGACAACGATCCGCTCGTTCAGGAGGAGTTAGAGAAGGAGCATACTGACCGTCATGCGATCTATGCAGATGTACCGGAGCATCAAGTGACGGCTGTTGCGGGTGCTGGTCATTTGTTCACCTCCGTGCCTCTGGAGCAGCAGCTAATGGCCCGTTCCGGCAAGTGGCTGGACGAACAATGGAGCCGGAAAGCGAGGGGAGGTTAGACGATGTGGAAGCAAGTCAGATTCGGTACGGATCAAGCGATGGCGGGCATTGTGGAAGGACCGGATTCCGCTGCAGCGCGCTCGACGCTGTTCATTAGCTTGCCTGGACTCGGTCAGGCGATGAGCGAGAAAAATTACTTCTTCTCGAATGTACGCAAGCGATTGGCTGAGGAAGGCAGATGGTGCGTGCAATTCGATTACCGCGGCAGCGGAGACAGTGTGGGCGAGCTTGGTCAAGTGTCGATCGCTTCTATGGTACAGGATACGTTAGACGTATTGGATGAAGTGACAGAAGCGCACAAGCCGACCAAGGTGTATGTAGCTGGTCACGCCTTGGGTGCTGTTGTCGCGCAGAAGGCTGCGCTCGAATGGGAAGCACGCACTGAGATTCCGTGCTACCCGATCTTGATTTCTCCGCTTCTCTCCCGCCTGACGCCTGCACGAGATATCGTGCCTGGGCCAGCCTATGCGAAGCTGGAAGAGAACGGAAGGCTGGATAGCAAGGAGCTGTTTCCCGGAGACGATTATTACACATTAAGCGATTTCGATCCGTCCGTATTCGCTTATGTGACTGTGCTCGGAGCGCATCCGCTCTATCTGCATGGGCAGTGCATCAGCAAGGCGCTTCTGGATGAATTGGATGAATTGGACCCGATCGGGCTGTACAACGGCAATCGGCACGGTGTTTATATGCTGTGCGGCGAGCAGGATGAACACATCCAACAACAGGCGCAACACATCGAACGAGTGACAATGGCAATCTTCCGGCACGGTACACACTTTCACCGCCATCCTGCAGCGATGGACGAAGCGGTGGAAGCCATTCGCAGCATCGTCATTCCGGAAGACGGGTGCGGCAAATGCCATACATGCAGTTGTAAGGCAGACGCTAAGCAGCAGACGTTGGCTGCGAAGCTACTCGCGCAGGATAAGGTAGATTGGCGGTTCCCCGATGAATTCGGGCTAAGCGAGCGCAATATGGACTGCCTGCAGCTGTCTATCCTCGAAGTGCTGAAGTGGAAGGGCGAGACGCAGCCGATCCCGATCTTCTTGAATGCCTTCGACTGTAAGTCGGAGGGGTTGCTGCTGCGCCGCAGTCTGCCGACGCTTCATCGAGGGTGGAAGCTCATTCGCTATCCGCAGCTGGACCGGGAACGGATGCAGCATCTGCTGCGCTCGCTAATCGACGGTGAAGGCTATGCACTCGTCCATTACAAGGCATTCCATGCGCCCTTCTCCTCGTATTACCACAAGCATGACGTCGTGCATTGGGCGCTCGTGATCGATGCGGATGAGGAGCATGTTCATATCGTAGATGACGCAGGAAGCGAAGATTACTTTGTCGGCTATATGGGCAAGGTGCCTAATGATCTATTCTTCGAGACGTTGGCTGCAACAGGGAATGGAGGCGTGGCGATCCTGCTGAAGTCGGACGACGCTGTGCCCGAAGCGGAGCATATTGCAGCCTTGATTCAGCAATCGGTCCATCAGATGGAGGCAGGGCTTGTTAGCTTATCCAGCTTCGTCGGACAGGTTGAACAGACATCTTCTGTTGCATTGGCGGAGAAGCTTGCAATGCTGGAGTTCGATATTCATTATTTCCGCAGGTTGCGCGAGCTATGGAAGACTGCGGCAGAGCAAGGTGTAATTCCGCAAGAGCTGCTGCATGCAGAGCTCATGGAGGCATTGGAGCAAGTATGTGAGACATGGTCATACGTGATGGGCGTGTTGATGAAGTGGAAGCGTCTGCCGCAGAGGGACTTCCGCGACAAGCTCCTATCGCTGCTGGAGCAGGCAGTGCTGGCTGAGAAGAGCTTGCAGCAAGCATTCGCTGAGGCGGGAGGGGTGTAGATGAACGTCAGCGTGCAGGACGGTATGAAGCGGCTTGCCCGTACGGTTATCGCTCACTCGCTGCAGCTGGAGAAGGGGCAAAAGGTGCTGATCGATGTGACAGGACAAGCGGATGCTCTGACTGAAGCGCTGCTGGATGCGGCCAGAGAGGCAGGGGCTGAAGCCTATGTCCAGCAGCTTCCGATTCGCCACTTGAAGAAGCTAATTGCGAATGCAAGTCATGAGCAGCTTCACCGCTTGGCAGACAACAGTCTCGAACAGATGCGCGGCATGGATGCTTATGTCGGCATTCGCTCGGAAGACAATGTATACGAGCTTCAAGATTGGCCTGCGGCTAGCTATGAGCAGTATGTGCGAGTCTATGCACAGCCGAAGCAAGCGGCGATGGCCGGCTTGCTGAAGTGGGTGCTGTTGCGCAATCCGACTTCCGCACTCGCCCAACTGGCTAGGATGAGCGATGCCGCTTATTGGGACATTTACGAACGTGCGTGCAACCTCGATTACTTAGCATGGAAAAGTCATGTACAACCAATCGCCGAGCTGCTGGAACGGACGGAACACGTGCGGATTGTAGGACCGGGTCGAACTGACTTGCAGTTCTCTGTGCAAGGGTTGCCGGCTTTCGTGTGTGATGGCCGGTATAACTTGCCGGATGGGGAGATCTTCACAGCGCCCGTTATAGATTCGGTAAAGGGGAACATTCAATTTAATGTACCTACCGCCTATTTGGGACATGTGTATGACGAAGTATATATGGAATTCGAACGCGGCCGAGTCACGACAATCGGCGGTCCACAGCAAGGGCAGCTGCAGCAACTGCTGGCACAAGATGAAGGGGCATGCCGTGTTGGAGAATTCGGCATTGGATTGAATCCATACATTACTCGGCCGATGCACAATTTGCTGTTCGACGAGAAGATGCAAGGGAGTGTGCATCTGGCCTTGGGTCAAGCTTACCCGATGGCAGATAACGGCAATCGCTCCTCCTTGCATGTAGACTTCGTCTTGTGCCAGACAGAAGCGTTCGGAGGCGGGGAGCTGTATCTGGACGGCACACTCGTGCGCAGCGGTGGTCGCTTCGTCTTGCCTGAGTTGAGAGGGATCGAGAATGGGGTGAGGTGACGGCAGCACTCGCACGGTCTGACTTGGGAATTCCTGCAATCCTGCAGGCTTGTTCTCCCAAATCTGCCCTGAAGTAGCGAATGCCTGCGGATATACATCCTTTTGAAGCACAGACCGCTAGAACTGCTGAATTTCCGAAAGCAAAGATGCACATTCGCAGGAATTGTGGGAAATCTCATGCTCTGTACGCTTCAAACCTGCACATTTGCACGTATTCTCACAGAACTACAAGGTGACGGTAGCATTTGCACGTATTTTCACAACAGACTGAGTCGATTGAAAATAACTTCAACGGACATCGGTGACCGTTACAGGCGTATGTAGCGTGTTTGGACAATGTAACAGACACGGATGACCGTAAGCGCTGAATGGACCAGTGAAAACGGCGGTTTTGGGGCACTAATGGACATCGGCGACCGTTACAAATCAAAAATGCGCATTTTTTCACTCTAACGGACACGCGTGACCGTTACAGTTTTAATGACGAATAATGAAAATATAGGATATTGATTCGTTCGGAGGGATACCATGGCTCGAATAGCCATAGTCAGTCAATGGTTGCTTGGTCATCTTGTACCTGCATTGGGCATCGGCGCTGAGCTGGCGGAGAGGGGGCACGACGTATCCGTACTGTCGCCCGACTCATTCCGTCCGCTAGTCGAACAGGCAGGCTTGCGATTCGTCGAAGTCATATGTGGGAAGTACCCACACAAGTTTATGGATGCCACATTGCGGGAAACCGACGAGATCTATAAGCAGCTGCATCCCGATCTTGTCTTGTGCGACTCTGCGCTTAGCGCGCCAGCATATGCTGCGGAGAAACGAGGTCTGCCGTGGGTGAGCTACCAGACAGCTGTATATACGTCTGATGAGCACCTGCCCGGTGTGAAGCGAGTCAATGAGCGGATGCGGACTATCTATCAGCAAGAGTTGAATACGCTGCGGCACGATTACGGTCTGCCTCCACTTACAGACATGGCGCGTACACGAGGCGATCTGGCCGGCTTGTCCGCAGAGCTTCATCTGATGCTGTTCCTGGAGGAGCTGCTGTCAGAGCAGGTCGAGTTGCCGCATGGCTCACAGATCGTCGGTCCCTGTGCGTTCGAGCCGGAAGCGAGTGCACCGTATACTATGGCAGCCCGCGATCCGCAATTGCCGAATGTGGTTGTATGCACTTCATCCGCTGACAAACCGGGCTATGCGGAGCTGACACAGCGTTATGTGGAGCAGGCGCTGACTGCATTTCCACAAGGAACTGCACAAGTCTACTTAGTTGCAGATGAAGCAGTCGCGAATCTAGTAGGTTCAACGCCTGATCATGTTCATTGGGTACAATCGTTCCCGAACCATCACCTGCTGTTCCCGCATGCGGATGTCATTGTTACCCACGGCGGCTGCGGCACGCTGCAGAAGGCGATTCGCTGTCAGGTGCCGATGGTTGTCATTCCGCTCGGCATTGACCATATTCGGTTAGCTGAACGATGCGAGGAGTTAGGCATTGCTAAGGTGATGCGCATGGAGGCGATGCATGCAGAGCTGTTGCAGCAATCGGCAACTCAGGCCCTTCAAGATGTGGAGATGAAGCAGAAGCTTGCTCAGTTATCTGGGAAAGTAGATGAACAGAGATCGAACCGCCGTGCTGCGGATGAAATCGAAAAACAATTGGCGAGGTGAGCGAACATGGTGTCAAAGGAGCAATTGATTGAAATCGTACAGCGTGTATGTGAGAAGGAACAGGTTGAATTGGATAGCTCCTTCGAAGCATTGGAGATGGATTCCACCAATATTGTGGAAGTGTTGATTGAGCTAGAGATGGTATTGGATATGGATATTCTAGATGCCAATGTCAATCTGTATGAAATGGATAAAATCGGAGATATGTACGACTACTTGGCAACGTTACCTTCATCTGCGGAAGGTTGAGCATCATGCGAATTGGCGGTGCTTCCGTCTATTCTCCGCCTGACCGTTTGACTGCGGAAGCATGGTTAGCACAAGGCGAGGTGACGCAAGCCGAATACGAGCAGCTGAAGCAGACGGGAGTTACCGGTGTGGCAGTCGATGATGTGTCGCCTGCACCCGTCATGATGGAGCGAGTGATGGAACAGCTGCTGGATGAGCATCGTCTGCCGCCCGATCGAATCAAGCTCGTGCTGCTGCCTTACTTGTACTATTCCTTCCCTTGGACGCAGAATGTGTTCACTAAGCTTCGAGAGCGATTTGGCTTGCACGCTGCATTATGTGTATCTGTGCGTGATTTGTTGTGCTCGAATGTGCTGATGGCGCTCTACGTTGGCAGTAAGCTGCTGGAACGTTTCGCAGATAACGATGATCTTGCTGTTGTGCTGTCCGTGGAGAAATGTCTGCTGCCCGATCAGCGCTATGGCGGCGGCCATTTTATTACAGGGGACGGAGCTGCTGCAGCGTATATCGGTTCAAGTGTGCTTGGGGACAGGCTGCTTGCATTTCGCAGTTCGGCTGATCTTCGCACGCTTCAGCAGGGCAAGTCGAGGGATGGCAGGGATGAAGTGCCGGATTACTTTTACTACGTTAATCTCGTTAAGACGATTCGCCAAGCACTGTCCGATGCCCGAGTGCGCATATCAGATATTCGCTTGATCATTCCGAACAATGTTGCGGCCGATACATGGACGATGCTATCCAAGCTGATGAAGGTAGATAGGAGTCTTTTCTATACAGAAGGGCTTGCTATCTTCGGCCATATCAACAATTGCGATCTGCTGCACAATTGGGAGCATATTTCTCGTTCGGGCTTGCTTGCTCCAGGAGACTATTATATGCTGCTCACCTTGGGCAGCGGGGGGGTCATATGCTGTGCGGTTTGTCAGAGAGACAGCGCTGTTCCTGTCACAACCAGCCGTATATAGACAGTATGCGGACGGCAGTCGGCGCAACTCGCGGGAAGCCGCCGTATATGAACGGATGGCAGAGCAATATCAACTTGTGAAAGTACCGATAGATTGCGAAGGTCAAGCGCTGTTCGCTGCTGAACCGTGTGAGTATGTGAAGGAAATCGCCGGCACTTTGAAGCGTGACCCGGCTCCGGCCTATTTCATCAGTTGCTATGCCTCACATCCGCTGACCGAGAAGAACAATACGACGTTGTATATGCTGAAGGAGCTGCAGCTTGCCGGGACACAGCCGCTAGCATTCAGCGATACCGGATGGATTAGTCCGTTAGTAGCCTTGCATTGGGCAGACGCTATGCAGGAGGATTCATGGTTCGTCTGTATGGAGCAGCTTAGCGGCTATCATGACCCTGCACTTGCTGTTCCTGCTGCTTATCCGCTTGGCGAAGCACTGGCAATAGGACGCATCTCTCCCATAGAAGGGAAGTGGAGTATTCGCTGCTATGCGCTGGAGCAATTCAGTGAAGTTGTCGGCAGTGACACAGATTCGCTGGTCGAACGGGCGGTCCGCATGGCAGAAGACGTGCTGCATGCCGTACAGCTCAACCCTGCAGATGTCACTATCCTTCCGCACATGGTAGATGCTGCGTTCATATCCGGTGTACAGTCTGCATTTCCGAATACGATGACGAAGAGGCAACCGATGAATCAGGGGACGGCTGATCTGTGGTATACCCTAGACGAGCTTGTTCAGACGGGGGACCGTTATCCGCACATTCTGCTTCTATTCGCAGACCCGTTGCATGGTATCGGTTGTATACAGCTTCATAAGGAGGAGACATCATGATGAACAACCGTGAAACATGGATACAAGCATTAGGGATTGATCCGCACATTGGACGGATCGCGTGGCTGGGTAATTTCGAGGTAGAGCAGGATTGGCGTAGGAAGGACGTAATCAGCTTGCCGGGAATGTCAGGCTCTGTTCATATACCGCTGGCACTGTCTGAGCTGGCGCTACTCTTGGCTGCACCGGAAGATTTGGTACTGCTGCCAAGTAAGCCGGATGAAGCATACCTCGCCTATTTGACCTCGTTCGGATGGAAGTGCCCGACAATCTATGCGCCTGATCCCAAAGCAGATCAAGCGGAGTCGCTTACGTGTATGCTGCTTGCAGCCACCTCATCCGGTGCTCCGGTAGAGGTACGGAGCTGGGCAGAAGCAGGGGAGAGCTTCCTCGTTCCGCACGGCACGTCCGTCTGGGAGGAAGCGCTTGCTGTAGATTGGGAGCTGCCGTTGGCAAGCCCCTCTTCTGCGATAGCTCAGAAGGTGAATAGCAAGCTGTTCAGTCGCGAGCTGTGCGAGGAGTTAGCGATACCGCAAGCAGAAGGGCGCACGGCTCGAACATTGGATGAGTTGGAACAGGCGTATGCGGAGCTGGCACCGCTGCTGGAAGGCGGTCCGCTCGTACTGAAGGAAGGGATGGGCGTATCGGGCAAAGGCATGCTGCGGATTGACAGTCCCGACAGATTCGAGCAGCTGCTGCGCAAGCTGCGGAGCGCTGCGCACAAGCAGGGAACAGTATACACAGATTTCGTGCTGGAGCGATGGATCGACAAGGAACAGGATCTGAACGTCCAATTTCTCTTGGATCGCAATGGGCGGGTGCAGCAGGTGACGATCCTGAACGCGATCGTACAGAACGGGACGCATCTCGGTCATATATATCCACACAAGCTGACAGCGCATGCGGAGGAGCTTATGCGGCAGTACGTCGAACAGCTTGGGCAAGCCTTGCATACACATGGCTATTACGGCATGGTCGGTCTTGATGCGATGGTCGGCGTTGACGGGACGTTGTATCCATGTATCGAAATCAATGCAAGGCTGAACATGTCCACGTACCATACCCGGCTTCTGCAGGAATGGGTACCGCAGGGCAAGCATGCCTTGATTCGACCATTCTCGTTCTCCAAGCAAGCCCCGTTGCCGTTCACACATTTGCAGCAAGCGCTGCAGGCCCGGTTGTATACAGCCGCCGCTGGCAAAGGCATTGTCATTTGTGCGTATGCGCCCGTCAACGGCAGAGATCCGAGCGGCCGCAGGGGGAAATTATACACGATGCTGATCGGTGATTCGGATGAGGAATGCTTGCAGCTTGAGCAGTTTTGCCGCAGCCAGCTGGAACAGATGAACGGCATCGGCTTGAAGGTCGATGCTTGAAGGAGGTCATGCAGATGGGAGAGCCTGTACAAGCTTTGCCTTACGAGCTGTATCAGCGACTGGCCCGACAATATGGAACCCCGCTATATGTCTATGACAAAGCCGTTATAGAACAGCGTATCGCACAGTTGCAGCACTGTCTGCATCCGGAAGTGCGGCTCTGTTATTCGATGAAAGCGAATCCCAACCCTTCGATCGTCCGCACGATCTATCAGCACGGTGTGTATAGTGAAATTTGCTCACCGCTAGAGCTGGATATCGCCTTGTCAGCCGGTGTTCGACCTGAGCATATGCTCTATCTCGGTCCGGGCAAAAGCATGGCAGAGCTGGAGCGTATCTTATCACTCGGTATTCGTTATGTCATCGTAGAATCGCTGCAAGAATTGCAAGCAGTGCAGGAGATTGCTTCTAGACGCGGCATCAATGCGGAAGTCGGACTGCGTATCAATCCGCGTGAGACAGCGCGCGGTGCGCGGTTGAAGATGGGCGGCGCAGCACGTCAGTTCGGCATAGATGAGGAGCAGCTGCCAGAAGTGCTCGCCGCGGGTGCTAGCATGTCCTGCGTCCATATCGTCGGCCTGCACGGCTATCTTGGTACGCGCATACTCCAGGCCGACACGATCGCGGCCAATGTGCGTTGTATGCTCGATGCAGCTGACCGCCTGATGACTGAAGGGCAGGCTGTGCTGCGCTATGTCGGTGTTGGCGGCGGCTTCGGCATTCCCTATTATCCAGGGGAAGTGTACTTGGATCTCGATAGCTTGGCAGCGCTTACACAGCCTATGTTCGAAGCGTTCTGCGATCAATACCCAGAAGTCGAAATATTAGCCGAATCCGGCCGCTTCCTCGTAGCAGAGTCTGGCAGCTATCTGGTGCAGGCACGCTATACGAAGCAGTCCCAAGGAGTCCGGTTCGTAATTACCGATGGCGGTGTGCATCAATTCGCAGCTGCCGGGGGAGCAGGCAGTCTCGCCAAGCGGAATTATCCAATCGAAGCTCTCGTTCAAGGGCGGGAAGAACGATCCACGTACCATATATCGGGACCGCTCTGCACACCTGATGATTTGATAGGCCGCGGTGTGGAACTGCCTTCCTTGCAGCAAGGAGACGTACTGGCGATTCGCCATGCCGGTGCTTATGGGCTTACCTTCAGTCCTGTCCTCTTCCTCAGTCATCCGCTGCCTCGCGAGGTGATGGTCGTGAACGGGGATGCTGTCTTGATCCGGGAGGTTGCCGAATACGCTCTCCCCGCTGTCCATACGTTGTGACAAAAGAACCCTACTATATCCGCAACAGAGGTCGAGTGCCGGGTCGCCTGCTTCTGTACGATGAAAGTAATCGTCCGATAAAGGAGTGTTGGCAACGATGTATGACGTGTTAATTATAGGGGCTGGCCCGGCGGGAGCCAGCGCAGGCATATTTGCGGCCAGAGCTAAGAAGAAGGTGCTCATCTTGGATAATGACAAGAGCGGAACGAAGAAGGCATGGGCGGACAATCATTATGCGGTTATGGGCATTACAGGTTACGATGTGTTCGAAACTGGGAAGAAGCAGGCTGCGAAGTACGGGGCCGAAGTGAAGCTTGCCGAGGCAACAGCGATCGAACAGATCGAGAATGGGTGGCGAGTTACGGCTGGCGAAGACGTGTACGACAGTGCTGCTGTCATTCTCGCAACTGGTGCGGCGAAAGGACTGGCTCGCGAGCTGGGTCTTCAGATGAAGACTGGCAAGGATGAAGGCAGAACGGAAGTGATTGCTGTGGATGAAGAGGGGCGCGCGAGTATGAAGGGTATTTGGGCGTGCGGTATTTGTACCGGACAGAGCATGCATATAACGGTTACGTCGGGGGACGGAGCGCGTGTAGCAATTAATCTGCTCAGTGAGATGAACGGCAAGCGGTATGTCGATCACGACATGATGTGCTGATAAGACAGATCAAGGAGGGATCACGGATGGCGCAACGCGCATGGACGAATGAGCAGAAGGAACGGTTTGAGAAGGACGGTTATCTGATCGTCAAGGGCTTGTACAGTCCGGAGGAAGTGCAGCAGTTGAACGATATGTATTGGGACATTTGGCGAAAGCTGATGGCGCAAGGGAAGATTATGCAGGCACCGAATCGGCCGTTCGACAGTTTGTTTCCCCGACTTCGGGATTATCAGCTAGGGCATGCAGGCATACAAGATTTCATCTTCCAAGCACAGGCGATCGGGCTGTTGGAAGGCTTAATCGATGAAGAAGTGTTGGCCGTGCAGACAAGTTATTACTTCAAAGCACCCGGGTCCAAAGGGCTGCCGCTCCATCAGGACAATTACAGCCTCGGAGCATCGCCAGACACCACCTATGCGATATGGGTAAGCCTTGATCATTCAGGACAGGACAACGGCGGGCTGAAGGTCGTACCCGGCTCGCATGTGTTCAATATTGTGCAGCCGGATGTCGTGCCGGAGAGCGTGAATGTATACGGCAAGCAGGTTCCAGTGCCGGAAGGGTACGAGAGCATCGAGCTGACGACAGAGGTCGGTGATGCCGTATTCTTCAACGGCAATATTCTTCACGGTTCTTCCGACAATAACTCGGAGGACAAGTTCCGCAGGGCGATTGTCACGCATTATGCGCGCGTCAGTGTAGAGAAGATTACGTTGAATTACAACTACTTGATTCAGAAGGACCGTAAGAAAACACGCCGTAAGCTGAACGCTCAACCGCGTGTTGTAGAAACGAAGGAAAACTTGTTCGAGTTCCACGAGGCGAAATATTACGACCAAATCATTCACCGCGATTTCTGAGGAGGTCCGTTCATGGACACAGAGCAATTCCTTGACAGGCTGACCCGTCATTCCGGTCCATGCTTCTTGCATCCTTCGGGGGATAAGGTGACCTATGAATCGCTGCTGCAAGCAGTAACGTGGAATGCTGATCGGCTTCGCGAGATGGGTTACGGCAGCCGCGGCGGGAAGCAGCAGGTCGTAGCTTGTCAAGCTTCACTAGGCTGGCGTGCGGTACCCGTGCTGCTGGCAGCGATGCATTGCCGAGTCACCGTCGTGCCGGTCGATTCGTTCCGCAGTCCGACGCTGACTCGCAACGTATTAGAGGAGATTGGACCGGAGCTTGTCATTGAGCAGTCACATGTAGATCAAGCGGGCAGGCTGCAAGCATTGCCGACTATGTTCCCGAAGCGGCGGAGCGCTTTGAACGATATTGCACTCATTCTGTATACGTCTGGCACGTCCGGCTTTCCGAAGGGCGTCATGCTCACCTATCGCAATATCTGGAGCAACCTTGAGGATATCGTCCGGTACTTCACACTTGACGCACGGGACCGCCTGTTGCTGCTCCGTCCGCTTATCCATGCTTCGGCGATTACCGGGGAGCTGCTGCCTGCGCTGTATTACGGTGCGGCGATTGTAGTCAAGCCGGATGAGTTGACGCCGTTGGGCGCAGTGCGTGAGCTAGTCGAGCAGCGGATCACCGTATGCGGCTTGACACCGACAGTTGCTGCAGGCTTGGCGCACTTCGCTACACGCTGCGATGTGTCGACTGTGCGCCAACTCGTGCTTAGCGGGGAGCCGCTTCGCCAGCTGCAGAAGGAGAAAATCCGCAAGGCCTTCCCATCGGCGCAGATCGGCAATGCCTACGGTCTGACAGAAGCTTCTCCGCGCATTAGCTGTAAGCTGCAGCTTGCGGATGACGATCCGATCGAATGTGTCGGCTCACCGCTGGCACAGGTCGATATTCAGGTCGTTGATGAACAGGGTCAACCGACAGCGCCAGGCACGCGCGGCATGTTGACTGTCACGGGACCGAATGTGATGGCAGGCTATTATGGTGATGAGGAAGCAACGGCTCGCAAGCTGGACACCGACGGATGGCTGGCAACTGGTGATAGCGCAAGCTGGGAGCATGGCGAGCTGTTCGTGTATGGCAGGACAGATGATCTGATCATTCGCGGCGGAGTCAATGTGCACCCGACGGAGCTGGAAGCAGCATTGGTAGCAATGGCGGGCATTCACGATGCGCTCGTCTTCGGCCGCAATGAAGCTAGCGGGGTCAAGATTCATGCATGGGTGACCGCAGATCCTGAGCTGGATCAGCATGAGGTTGTGCGCAGAATTGTGCAATCGCAGCAGGATATGAGGCTCTGGCCTGATGTGATTGAGGTCAAGGCCGAGCTGCCGAAGACTGCTTCGGGCAAGATTATGCGGCCTAAGCGGTAGAACATGTAATTGTGATATTGACGCAGAGTGCGTGTAAATAGCCTGTTGAGGAGGGAATGCAGTGAGCGGTGAGTCGTGGAATCATTTTTTTGGCGCGAATTATTTGTCCTTTTCCGAGGTGATACTGTCTCCTGAACGTACTGCTTATGAGCTGGAAGCGATTACGAAGCGACTCGGACTGGCCAAGGGTATGCGTGTGCTGGATTTGGGTTGCGGGCAGGGCCGTATGAGTATGGCATTGGCGAAGCAAGGCATACAGGTCGTAGGCTATGACGGATCAGCAGCATTGCTGGAAGAAGCTAGACGGAGGGCAGCCGAACAAGGAACGGTCGTTGACTTCCTGTTGGGAGACATGCGTGAACTGCAAGCTGATCAGGAGTTCGACGCGGTTATTAATATCGGTACGGCGTTTGGCTATATTGAGGACGAGGATGGAGACCGGGAAATTATACGGCGGGTGCATCGGGCATTGAAGCCGGGCGGACTGTTCCTGCAGGAAACAGAGAATC
The DNA here is from genome assembly GCA_913056365.1 of uncultured Paenibacillaceae bacterium. GTDB lineage: Bacteria > Bacillota > Bacilli > Paenibacillales > K13 > Xylanibacillus. The sequence goes on from CAJXLT010000001.1 coordinate 579,788, forward strand.
GGGATTTCAAGCTGCGCCAGCTCTATAATACGTGGGAGAAAATGCATGACAGGCTCGTATTCTCCCGGCGCACATTCAACCATCAAACCGGCAGATGGACGGAGGAGTTGAACTGGTACGTAGAAGGGGAACGAGAGGGTGCATTGCTTGAATTGCGGCTATATACCGCAGCTGAGCTTGTTAGTATGACCGAGGCAGCGGGACTTACGGTGCAGGAGCTGCACGGAGGGTTTGATTTGTCGCCGTTCAGCTTGACCAGTCCGCGACTGCTTATTATATCTGAGAAGCGCTGTTAGGAGGAGGAGCATGATGGCTGAGAAACATGTCATAATTGAGAAAGATCGCATGCATTGGGAGCAAGGTTTATATGACAATACAGAAATGTGCTACTTGTGGAGTGACGATACAACAGGTAGGCGATGCTTCCTGCTGAAGATGCATCCAGGCTCCTCGATTCCGATGCATGATCATCCGTACCGAGAAATCGCGATTGTCACAGAGGGCGAGGTGCGGTTGAACGAAGATGTGATGCGGGCAGGTGACTTCCTGACAGCCGGTCTTGGCGAATCGCATGATGTGTACACAGACACGGGCTGCATTATGTTCATCTATGTTGATTTCGATGTAACCGAGTACAAGCTCATTCCGATCGCAGATGAGCAAGCTCAGCGGGGGCGGTAATGGTGAGGGAGACGCAGGTTTCTAGCGGCTTGTTTGATCGCGTCTATCATGCGGTGTATGACGATGTAAGTGCCTATACTGCGGAAGCGATTGCAACGTGCTTGCTGAACGGCGGTCTGGACTTCCAGCAGGGCTTTACTTTGGAAGATGCCTGGAGCCAGCTTCATTGTGCGCCGGAACGGCAGCTGCAGGTGGCGTGGGCACTGGCCTATTTGGAGCAACAAGGGTATTTGCAGCATGTAGCAGGCGAGTGGGTCGGAGTGGAGCGTAAGCATTACGCCTTCGGTGTAGGCTGGAATGTTCAGATACAGCCTTCCCTTGACCTGATCGACTTCGTAGCATCGCATTGGCTGGACATCATCCAAGGCAAGGTGAATAGTGTGCATGTGCTGTTCGGTGTGGAAGGCGCCCCGCTATGGGAGCGCTACTTCAGCAACAGTCATGATCTGTATGCGGTACATAACCAGTGGGCTGCGGAACGCTTGGCCGATCTTATGAAGGCGGGTCAGACGCGGACACCCGCAGTGTTGGAGCTTGGCACCGGATACGGATCGGCGACACTGGCATTGCTGGCAGAATGTGCGCTGCGCTCTCAGTTGCTTGAACGTTCTGTGCTGACAGACATTAGCGCCGCGCTTGCGAATAGAGCAAGGAAGCGGTTGGCCCCGTCCTATCCGGCTGTGCGGCTGGAGTCAGGCAAGCTCGACATCGATGCGCATCATCTAGAACGGGAGCGGTCCTTCGACTATATCTTCGCCGTCAATGTGTTGCACTGTGCGCGGGATATCGTAGAGACATTGAAGCGGTTGCGCACGTATCTGAAGCCGGGCGGCACATTGTTGCTGTCCGAATGCATGCGCAAGGACTATGCCTGCTTGCTTCATCAAGAGTTCATCTTCTCACTGCTGCCGAACTTCGGTCTTATCCAGAGGGGAGCAAGCGGTGCGCCATGTTTTGGGTTCTGGAGCTGCGGCGATTGGCAGGCATTCATGGAAGCTGCTGGCTATCAGTCGATTCAAGTAGTGGAGAACGAAGGGCAGCAAATATTGGGCGGCTTGATTATCGGGAGATAGGCGCGAATCGAGCGAAGCTGCAGTACGTGACACAACTCAAGGAGCACAACTCACGGTTAGCTGCACAGTACAAGTAGCATCTCACTCTTCGAAATTTGGCAGTCTATGACACAACTCACGGTGCAGACAGCAACTTGCATGCACAACGGTGGCAGTACGTGTCATGCTGCCATGCAGCAGTACACTCCACGATAGAAGTCCATGACACAACACGCGGCAGTAGTTAGCTGGAAATTTAGGTCTTATTTCGCCGATTTGACCACTACCTCATGTATTAGCGGAATTTAGTGGTCTTATACTCGCTTCGGGCACCCTGTGCAGGCAGATATCATCTCAATAAATCCGAATTTTCCCGTTATTTCTTATGGAAACGCGCACAATCATCAACAAGATCAATTATTTCTGTTATGTGTTGCCAATTGCGAATGGGGAGACGGCGAATGTGAATTCCAGATGACGAAAGGTAGACAGAACGGAAGCATACCAGCTGGATGGAACGTAGGTTAGACGAACGGGAAAAAGATGCATCAAAGTAGATGCAGGGTGAACAGTAGACAGTTGGGGATCGAACGAAACAACACTTACAAATGCTACACAGAAAACGCCGAAGGGCGTTTTTTTCTTGTTTAGGTGTCATTAAAATCAATATATGGCAATAAAAGCATACCTCTGAGAAAGGAAAGCCGAGTTGAAACAGGTGCCGAGGAACTACGATGGATATACATTCTTCATTCCATCTTGTACAGGTAGGGGGGTATACATTGATTGTTCTTTGGATTGTGGAACCCGAACAAGCGGAGCAAGCGATCGGTATGGAGCAGCAAGAGCCGAATCGTATCCGTCTAGCATCATCCATCCAAGAGGTGGAGCAGCTTGTTCTGCATGAGCATTGCGAAGCTGTTTTCATCGTATCCATGCAATCGAAAGCGCCGTATCGTGACAGACTGACCTCGTTGAACGCCGTTGTTCCTATTTACTTATTCATGAATGCGGACAAGCATACGATTTTTATCGTCAAGCTGCTCTTGTATTACTTAGCATCGGTGGATGATGCGGAATTAGCGAAGTCACCATTGCCGGACCACGGCTCGAGTGAGGATGTGGATTGGCAGAAGTCTCTGCAATACATCCGGGACAATCTGGACAACAATGAGCTGTCACTGGAAGATGTAGCGAAGCAAAATTATGTGTCCAAATGGCACTTCTCCAAAGTGTTCAAGAAGAAATTCGGCATTACCTTTCGCGATTACTTGATCGAGGAGCGTATCACGCTGGCCAAGAAGCTGCTGCTTACGAATGAGTCAGTGACGAGCGTGTGCTACGAGGTCGGTTATGGAGATCTGACGCATTTTGGCCGAATATTTCAGAAGCGAGTAGGAATGCCGCCGTCGCGGTACAAGAAGAAATATTGGAATCCGCACACATTGGAAAGGAGAAGAGGATGAAGAAAAAGCTGGTCGTCACAGGTTCATTGCTGGCAGGATTACTCATCTTGCTAGCATGGTGGGCATATGAACAGTGGTTAACGCCATATTCGCTTCCAGAGCTGGAGGAAGGGACGAGCTGGTCGGCATTTCGACTGGACTTCACGGAAGAACGGGTCTCCTATCTGAAGCTGCAGGCAGCAGAAGGGCAGAAGTTGCTTCCGCCTAATTTGCCAATCGAAGATGAGGATGAAGCGGATGTCGCTTATATGTATGGGGTGCGATCCGGCGATCTGGCTTATTTGCAAGCGGCTGTCGCTTTCCGACCAAGCCATCTCGGCTACAGTTCGGCGCTTCGGCAGACGATGATTGCAAGCGGCCAGTATGAGGAGCTGATTGCCTTCCTTCGCAATGTGGAGCAGAAGTCTTCCACACAGCATGTACAGGAAATCCAGCTGCAGCTTGCGCTGGCGCATGTGGATCAGCTGCAGGAGCCGTCGCTTGGCACGGCATCACTAGGACAGCTGTCCTACCAGTCGATCGAAGCGGCGAGTGCAATGCTGGAGCAGCATCCTCACGATTGGATGGGGCATTTCCTAAGGGGGATTAACAACTTGTATTGGCCGGTCGGCTTACAGCGTATTGAGAAGTCGATTCAAGACCTCTCTTATTGTGTAGCTGTGGCCAGACGGCACGCCGATCAGGAGCTGGTATTATGGCCGTTAGCATATACTGCGCTAGGCGACGCGCTGATTAAGGGCGGCTCGGTGAAGGAAGGCTTCGCTGTCTGGAAGGAAGGGGAGGCAGCTTATCCCGATCATGTACCACTGCAGGAACGGATGAAGGCAGGCTTAGGTCAAGCGGAAGAGCTGGTTGGAGACGTTCGCGGTATGGAGCAGTTTCAGCGGCCGTCCCCTGAATTAACGGATATTACGATTATTTGGAAGCAACTGGCGGAAGGTGAGCAATTATGACGGAAGCGGATATCGTGATTAGCGGCATCGGTGTGAATGCATCAATCGGTACGGGCGCAGAAGCGTGCTGGGCCGGATTGCTGGAAGGGCGAACAGGTATCGGGAAGGTGAATAGCTTCGACGTGTCCGAGCATCGCAATCAATACGCTTGCGAAATTCAGTCCTTACCCGAATCAGCTACGCTCCCGCATACGGTTGCAGCGATGGGCCGCACGACTCGCATCGTCGTTCCTGCTGTGGAAGAAGCACTGCTGGATGCGCAAGTGACGATGAGAGAATGCGAACAGACGCGAGTCGGTCTATGCGTGGGCACGACGATGGGAGAGATTGAACCGCTCGAGCAGACCTTGCATGCAAAGCCTTCGCAGAAATTAGGCGGTCCGCGGGCGCTTGCCGACAACCTGCAGCAATTGCTGCCGATCAGCGGACCTGTATGGACGTTCACGAACGCCTGTGCAGCGGGGAACTTCGCGATTGCTCGGTGTATGGACGAGCTGCGCGCTGGTCGAGCGGATATGATGATTGCTGCAGGGGTGGACGCGCTATCTTGGATTGCATTCACGGGGTTCAGCAGCTTGCGCGCGATGTCCCCAGATCGCTGCAGGCCGTTCGATAAGGAACGGCAAGGGCTGATTCTCGGGGAAGGAGCAGGTGTGCTCGTGTTGGAGACAAGCGCACACCTAGCGAAGCGGCAGGCCCGCGCCCGCGCTCGTCTGCTAGGCTACGGATTCAATGCCGACGCGCATCATATTACGCAGCCCGATCCAGAAGCAGCGGGAGCGATTCGCGCCATGCGCACTGCGATGGAAATGGCTCGCGTGAAGCCGGAGCACATCGACTATGTTAGCGCGCATGGAACGGGAACCGTCGCCAATGATGCGATGGAAGCGCGGGCAATAAGCACTGTGTTCGCGGACTCTATCGTGGAAGTTAGCTCGATTAAAGGGCATCTCGGTCATACGCTCGGCGCGGCTAGTGCTATTGAAGCGATTATGTGTGTGCAAGCGCTGGAAACCGGCATTCGCCCGCCGACGCTTCATCTGACACAACCCGATCCAGCGTGTCAGAAGTCGTCCATTGCGTATATTCAAGCGCCAAGCACGGGATCAGCGGACTATATCTTATCTAATTCTTACGCATTCGGCGGCATTAATTCATCCATTATTCTTGGAAAACAGTAAAGGGGACGTTGCGACATGTACGAAATGTGGGTGGAAGGCTACGGCGCAGTTACCCCACTGGGAAGCGGCGCAGAGGGGCTGCTGAATCGCCAAGAACTGGCCGTATCACCGTCAGGTCTGCCGAAGCTAGATCCACGCGACCCGCGAATAAAGCCTGTTCGCAAGTGGTCCTCTTCGGCGCAATATGCTTATCTGGCGATGCAGGAAGCGCTGAACGGTCACACGTTCAACGAACCAGAACGGGCAGCCTGTGTCGTCGGCACGAATTATTCTAACCTTGAAGCTATCGTAGCTCTCGATCAGGATGCTCGCCAATACGGAGTGAACAATGCGAATCCCGGCATCTTCCCAGAAACAGTGCTGAATGCGATTGGCGGCCATCTTGCAGAGAAGTTCCAACTGCGCGGGGTGAATGTCACCTTGTCCGATGGGGATGCGACAGGCTGGAACGCCGTACGCTATGCGGCAGAGTTGCTTCAAGACGGTCAAGCGAACGAGGTTATGCTCTGTATGGTCAATCGCTTCCCGCCGGAGACGCTTGCAAGCGGCAACGGCAGTCTGCCTTATTCGTTCCAGCGTGAATCGATCAGTGCGCTACGTCTGTCCCGCACGCGCAGCGTGAAAGGTATTCGGCTGCGGGCAGATGAACCGGCACCAGCTTCAGAAGCGGAAGGAAGCCGTACGCGAGAAGCGATTCCTTCCTGGAGCTTGCCGCTAGCGATCGTTCAAGCAGCCTTGCTCGTTGATCGAGGCATGCGACCTTCGATACTGCTGCCGATTCGGGATGAGGATCAGCTTGCGCTAGTGCTGGACAAGCCGCAAGAGGGCGCGATAGGAGGTCCGTGCGCATGAACGAGGCTTGGGTTACCGGCACAGCGATGATGACCTCCGCAGGCATTGGGAACGAAGCGGTATGGCAAGCGGTGTTGGAAGAAAAGCAGGTGATCGGAGAGCGACGGTTGAACTTGGGCGATAGTACCGACGATATGCGCTTTCCGTGCTATCCGATTGGTTCAATCGATCTCGCAAATTGGCTAACGCCGAATCAGTGTGCGCAATTAAAGCATTGGGGGGTGTACGAAGACTATGATTTCAGCTATTTGGTCGTTTCCATACTTTTGGCCTTACATGATGCTGAGCTATCGCTGGACCCCGCATCCCGAGTATCCCTCGTGGTCGGACATGAGAACCTGGGTGTAGTCCGGCTCGTCGATCGGCTCTTACAAAAGCCGGGACTAGATTCCGCAGAAGGGTTCCGACAGTCCTTCGCAGCGTTGCAGCATCAGTTCTATCATTTGCAAACATTTCCTTACTTGTTCTACTTGTCCCATATATTCGGCATTACTGGCTTCACATATGCAGTGAACAATGCTTGTGCATCGGGTCTATATGCTGTGGAGCTTGGCAAGCAGTTGCTTGCCAGCGGCAGCACCGACGTCGTCATCGTGGCCTGTTCAGATTATGCGCATGCTTCAGAATACTTGTGGCTCGAAGACAAGGGAGCGATGTCGGACGGTTCTCCGCTTGCCCCGTTCGATCTTCATCGTAGCGGTTCTGTTCTAGGTGACGGTGCGGGAGCGCTCGTGCTAGAGTCACGCGTGCATGCTGAGCGAAGGGGAGCGAAGGCTCGTTGCGCGTATGCGGGTGGATGCTTCGCTCAAGAGCGCTGGCAGATGACATTGCCAGATGTGAGCAGCCATCTGAATGCGCGCGTCATTGCAGATGCTGTCGAACGTTACGCGTCCAGTGGTGTTGACCTGCATGTGCCGCATGGCACGGGAAGTCCGTTGTGGGATTCGTATGAGGCGAGAGAAGTCCAACGGGCCTATGACAATTGTACATTGCCCCTGCCGCCTGTTACGGCGTTCAAAGGCTACACTGGTCACACACTCGGCGCGAGCAGCATGCTGGAGTCACTATTGCTGATTGAAGCAATGAAGCAGGGCGTCGTTCCGCGAACGCTTCAGTACAATACGCCAGATCCGAAGCTGAGGCTGCCGATTGTGACAGACACAGCTGGTATGCCCATTCGCACAGCAGTGAAGTCTGTACCGGCTTACGGGGGATTTCATGCTGCATGCGTATGGAAAACGATTGGAGACAAGGAGGAATCATGAGTCAAGCACGATGGGATTTTACTGGCAAAACAGCTGTTGTCACCGGAGGATCAGGCGGCATTGGCGCAGCAATCGTCCGCTCACTTGCACAAGCTGGGGCGAAGGTCTTCTTCACGTATTCGAGCGATGTGAAGGCAGCGCAGGCACTGGAGGAGCAATACAATCAGTCCGAAGTACGCGTGCATGCGATTCAGGCGAATTTCACATCCGAGACCGATCTGGGCAGGCTGCTTGAGCAGATGGCGGATGAGCCCATCGATTACTTGGTGAACAATGCCGGCATGCTGCGGGACGGTCCCTTATACAAGATGCCGGATGCCGATTGGCGCGATGTGCTGCAAGTGAATTTGCACGCGCTGTTCACGGTAACGAAGAAGCTGATTCCCGTATTAGCACCGAAGGCCGGGGCGATTGTCAATATTTCATCCGTGTCCGGTATAAGTGGTGCAGCGGGTCAGGTTAATTACTCCACAGCGAAGGCCGGTGTCCATGGGTTTACCCGTGCGCTGGCGCGCGAGGTTGGGCCGCTCGGCGTTCGTGTGAATGCGATTGCGCCGGGATTCGTGGAGACAGATATGCTGCTGATGATTAAGCCGCAGAAGAAGCGGGAGCTGCATCGGGACATTCCGTTAAGGCGGCTTGGCAAGCCGCAGGAAATTGCTGAGACGACATTGTTCCTACTCTCGGACAGTGCCGCCTATATGACAGGATCAGTCGTTGTAGTAGACGGTGGGCTTTACTAGCAAAAGTAATGACATGACAAGGAGGGGTTCATATGACCGATATGGAGCAGGTAAAAAAACGTGTAATCGAAATTACGATCGAGGTGACGGGAGAAGGGGAATACCCAGACCAAGCGGACCTAGATACGCAACTTGCCAAGCCTCTGGAGGAGTGGGGGGTAGATTCCTTGAGTGCGCTGGAGCTTGCGGTGCATCTGGAACGCCAATTCGGCACACGGCTGGAAGAGGAAGAGCTTGCGCACATTCGTACACTTGCAGATATCGTCAACCTTGTCGATCAGAAAAGGAAGGTCTAAATGGGGCTGCTGCGCTTGCAATGGCTACATGTGAACAAGGCCGCGTTAATCCGGCGAATTCCAGTGTTGAACCATCCGAATCCGAACCGAGCATTCGAGCAGAAATTTCAGTTGATCTTGTCGGCGTTCTTAGACGGCTACCACGCTGTGCTGTGCAGCGATCCGGACGTTCCTGCTATTAAGCAAGAGCTTGATCACCGCTACGATATCTTCTACAGAGGATTTGCCTATGAAGGGCTTGGTATGGGGCTAGGCGCCCGAACGCTGATACACCCTTCGGAGCGGCGCAATCTGGAAGCTATGTTTCGGGTGTATTCCCCGAATTATGTGTATCAGTATTATGTAGGACTAGGCTGGTGGCTGTCTGTCCGTTACGGCTTTCACGCAGCGGGCTACCGGCGCTTCCTGAGAGATCTGGACCCATTCCACGGACCGATCGTGTATGACGGGACCGGATTTCGAGCGGGGCTGCTGCAAGGGCTTCCCTTACCACGATTGGTAAGGAAATTCGCCCGCTTCGGCTATGTCGGAGAGCGTGTCTGCTATCAAGGCTGGGGGCGGTCGCTGTGGTTTCAGCATGCATTTCAATTGGACAAGGTACTGCACAATTTGGAAGATATTTCGGTACCTCAGCAACAGGATGCAATTAGCGGTGTTGGACTTGCAATGGCTTACAGCTGCTTCGATGACGTACCGGGCGTCCTAGCACTTGCTGCACAGGTGCCAATTGAACTGCAAGCGGCTTATTGGCAAGGCTTGTCGTTCGGCTGGCAGGCGCGCAAGCTGCAGACCCCGCAGTTTGACGCCTATATATCCGGGTTCGTACCGGCAGTTGCAGAGCGGGTGCTGGCTTCACAGCAAGCGGTAGAAGACGTAAGAACGAGACTCTTCGCAGAACAAGCAAGTCCGCGTTATACAGATTGGCTAGACAAGGTTCGACTACGCATGGCAGATGTGCTGTAAGGGGGAGCGAACATGGGAAAGTATAAATGGATTCGAGCTGGCTTCTACGCGTTAATCGGGCTGACGGTTGTCATGGCTGGCTGCTCCTCGGACCGCGATCAGCAGCCGAATTATGGCTTCAGCTTGCAAGATGTGACAGAGGAATCCGGTATATCATTCGTGCATGAGAAGCCGGTATTCGATGAGTTGGTGGACAACATTATGCCGTGGCTCGCTTCAACGGGAGCGGGTGTATTCGTCGCTGACTACAATCAGGACGGATGGATGGACCTGTACTTTACGAATTCCTCCATAGGCAGCCATAATGCATTGTACCGCAATAACGGGGACGGCACCTTCACAGAAGTCGGTGAAGAGTTGGGTGTGGCTGATGTGAATCAGGATGGCGTCTCGCAAACCGCGCTTTGGTTCGATTACGACAATGACGGCTTCCCGGACTTGTTCGTCGGTACGTGGAGCGAGGGAAGCAAGCTGTTCCGCAATCTGGACGGGCAAGGATTCGCAGATGTGACAGATGCATCGGGCATCGGTGAGTTGAAGGGCAATTTCGCCAAGGCCGTAACGTTGGATTATGACCGCGACGGCTATCTAGATCTGTATTTGGGTGCTTATTTCCACGAATCGAATCAAATGTTCGATCTGACGACGACCCGCATTATGCATGATGATTTCGAACGGGCTGTTAACGGTGGACGGAATCTTCTGCTGCGCAATGTGGAGGGCGTCTTCACCGATGTATCCGATGAGATGGGGGTCGCAGATCGCGGATGGACGCTCGCATCCGGATCAGCCGACATCAATAACGACGGGTGGCCGGACTTGTACAATGCCAATGACTTCGGACCGGATACGCTGTATTACAACGAGCAGGGTGAGCGGTTCGTCGAGATAGAGCAGTCTCGCGGCATCGGTGAGGATACCTTCAAAGGAATGAATGTGGACTTCGCAGACGTATTCCACGACGGACGTTTGGCGATGTATGTGAGCAATGTAAGCAAGCCGCTGTACATTCTTGAAGGCAATCAGCTGTGGCAGGCGAACGAGCAAGGGACCTTCATCGATCGCGCGCCGGAGCTGGATATTCATCTCGCAGATTTCTCATGGGGTGCTCGATTTATGGATATCGATAACAGCGGAGAGTTCAGCCTCGTAGTGAGTACTGGGTTTATTTCGGCAAGCAAGAAGCGCGATTATTGGTTCGATCTGGGGACACTGGCAACGACCCCCGGTACGGTAGTGGAGGATGCGAAAAACTGGATGAATTTCGAGGATAAAAGCTTGTCCGGCTATGAGCAAAACTACTTGTTCTGGAATAACGGTTCTTCCTTCCAAAATGTTGCCGAAGCGACAGGCTTGACGTTCGACTATGACGCTCGCGGTGTAGCTGTGATCGATCTGACGAATGACGGGGTGCTGGATCTGGCCTTTGCCAATCAAGGCAATGAGGCTAAACTGTTCGCTAATACGATCGAATCGGAACGGAATTGGATCAAGCTGGAGCTGATCGGCACATGGCCGAGCAACCGAGATGCGGTCGGGGCGAGAGTGACAATAGAAGTAGACGGTGTCTCAACCGTTATTGAGCGAGACGGGGGCAATTCCTTCGGCGCGCAAAGTGATCCGCGTATCCACTTCGGTCTCGGTACTGCGACACAGGTGGATGTCATTACTATTCAGTGGCCGAGCGGCAGGACAGAGCAATGGACCGATGTTCCAGCCAACCAACTGCTGAAGATTGAAGAAGCGAATGTACCGATTGCGAAGGAGGACGGAGAAGCATGAGCATGAGTCAACGTTGGCGAGTAGCAGTGATCGGCTGCGGGAAGATTGCCCAGATGCGGCATATTCCAGAATTGTGCGAGCATCCCGGTGTCGAGCTGGTGGCACTGTGCGATCAAGACAAGAAGCGCGCCAAGGCGCTGGCAGATCAATACCGCGTTCCACTAGTATTCTCCAGCGCGAAGGAGCTGCTCGGCTCGACCGATCTCGACGGTGCAGTTATCTGCGTGCCGAATGCGCTGCATGCAGAGGTGGCCTTGCATGCGATGCGTGCGGGCACACATGTGCTAGTCGAGAAGCCGATGGCGACCTCACTGAAGGACTGCCAGCGATTAGTCGAAACAGCGGAACGCACGAACAAGGTGTTACTAGTCGGTCATAATCAGCGCCTCCATCCGGTGTACCGTAAGGTGAAGGAGATCGTGCAGGCGGGAACGCTCGGCGCAGTCCTTCAGTTCACTGCGAACTTCCAGCATGGGGGGCCTGAAGCATGGAGCGTAGACGGAGCAAGTAATTGGTTCCTGAATAGTGAGCTTGCAGGCTTCGGCGTATTAGGGGACTTGGGCGTACACAAGATTGACCTCATGCGCTGGCTGCTGGATGATGCAATCGCAGATATGCAAGCATTCACAGCACATCATCGTCATGCGGTTCAAGTAGAAGATATAGCCGTGCTGATGCTGCGCATGTCGGGCGGCTGCTTGGGTACGATCCATATAAGCTGGTGCAATCCGCTTCAAGACCATCGTATGGTGCTGTACGGAGAACATGGGAACCTGATCGCAGGAGAATCGATGACAGGCATTCGGGTGAATCTTCACTCTGGCGAATCCTTCACGGAGGAGGTTTCACTTGAGTTCCGGAAGGACAAGGGGCTGCACTCCGGTATCATCGACGAATTCATACGTGCTATGCACACAAGCAACGGACGGGATTCTGTATTAAGCGGACACGAAGCGCTTCAGACGATGGAGAAGCTGTTCATGCTGGACACACGCGGAAGGGAAGGATGATCTATGAATATTGATATGAATGTGTATGACGCAACGCTCATACCTGCATTGATGTTTTTGCTATGGTTATTGAACCTATATGGTATTCCGAGGAAAATGATCCCGTTAGCTGCACTTCCGCTAGGCATTATCACCTCGCTGCTGTTGATCGACTACAGTCCTAGAGGGGTAGTCATCGGCATCCTGCTTGCTGCGAATGCGGTAGGGTTCCACAGCGGTACGAAGAACGTAGCCGGCGCGCTTCGCCAATCGGATTCGGATAGTACGAATTCGTAGCCGCATGATGCCGCCCATCTATACAGCAGGGGGTCGATAACTTGTGCTCACCTTATTCATCAGCTCAACGATCCGAGATTTACAGGTTATTAGGCGGACATTATCGAATCAGATAGAGCAGCAGCTAGGTCACCAAGTAAAGCTGTCGGAATCGATCGCATTCGATTGGACGGGCGAAGACATTATCCAGAGTTGTCTTCGCGAGGTCGAGCATGCGGATGTCTACGTGTTGATGATCGGCAGTCAAAGCGGCATGGCGATCCCGGATCACGGCATTAGCATTACCCGGGCAGAATATCGGAAGGCGAAGGCGCTTCGCAAGCCGATCCTGGCACTTGTTATCTATGAGACATGGGTGCTGTATCGTCAGGCCTCCGATCAGCTGTCCCCTAGTATTGCCGCATTCATAGAAGAAGTTAGTCAAAATTTCGGGCGTTATTTCTTCAAGTTCTCTACTTCCGAGGAAGCCGTAGAGATTGTGCGCGCCCAGCTGTCTCACTTGCTGAAGAGCTACTTGCAGTTGAACCGTTCTGTCAGGGAGATGGAATATAGTGTCGAGAAGGAGGAGGCTGCGCAAGACTATTATCGGTTTGTGCAAGCATTGTTTCGATACGCCCAGCACGACGACCGCATCCTCTCCATTCTGGCACAAGCGCTGAAGACTGGCGACATCTTCAGTCAGGAATATGTGCCGCAGCCGATCGTCAATCTGAGCAGCGTTACTGGATCAACGCTATATATGCTGGATGAGAGCAATAAGCAACTGTTGCTGACCGGTTGCACCGGAGATGCGGACTGCAAGCCGTCCTACGAAGTGGACGACAATACGAGCTATGTGTCGATCACATACACGTGCAATCAGACGAAGCTGTTCGTGAAGGAAACGTCGTATGATATGAAGGAAATGATTGCCTGTATTCCAATGGTCAAGCAGTATGTCTTGACCTTGCACTTCTTGGTCAAGCTCGAATACGTCTCTGAATACGATCCGCAATTGATTATGGATCAACTCTATAATGAGAATAAAGCAATTCTGCATACTTTGCACCTATATTTGGAAAGGAGGGCTCGATCATGAGCAGAGAGCATAAACCGCTCGCCACAGTGAATGCTGGAAATACTGCCGCAAGCATGCACAATCATGCAGCCGATCTAAGTCGCAGCAACATGATTCGTGCGGAAGGTGACAAGACGATCACGTCGAATTCGGATACGTACCGCAGCGGTCCGACAACGTTGAGATCGAACGCACCAATTCGTGAAGTGGCGAGCTGTACGATCGACTATGCCAAGTATGAGTAGAACAGATGGGAATGCACGAAAGACGGCAGTTCGATCATGACTGCCGTCCATTGACAAGTGAAGAAGCGAAGGGTGAGATTCATAGATAAGCACACGGGGAAACGATGTAATCGATGACGTAGAAGTGCTGGAAAGTGGGAACAGTTCGTAATGGACATACATAGAGAAGAACACTGCTTTATAAACTTGAAGTGTGTGCTAAGGATACTACCTATATAAAATTAGGGACTGTTAGAAAACGTTTTCTGTAACTACAATCAGGATTGGGACAAACTTGTTCAGTAGAGTACAGGAAAGAATGCAATAGGAATTCGGAGCAATGAGCGATAAGTCGAGCATAGGCAAGGAAAGGAGGGGCACGGCCGCATATGTTCCACTAGCTGCGACTGCATGGAGCCAACCTGCTAGCTGCACATGAGGCATACAATGTGCGAGGCTGGAAGGAAAAACGCGCCTTTATAGAGAAAACGTTTTCTATAATCACTTCTTGTTAGTCCGCTATGTCCTATATTCCGATAACTGTACTTCATCCACTGCTGTATACAAGTGTATGCCCAATTTTCTCACACGTATTGAAAGGAGCATGAACTTATGAATCAAGTATTGCGCGGCAGCAAGTGGGCTGCTTTCCTCGCACTTGCACTTGTCATGAATGTGCTATTGCCGCTTACAGCGAATGAGGTGTCAGCGGCTGAACCGCACGTGGACAATCCGTTTGAGGGGGCGACCTTCTATGTAACGCCATCCTTCGCAGCTTCTGTGGATCAAGAAATTGCGGCGACGACGGATGAGATTTTGAAAGGGAAGATGCAAACTGTCCGTAATTCGCCAACTTCTGTATGGTTGCCTTCGATAAGTTCTATTGATCCGACTAACGCAATGGGCGTAGAGGATCACTTGCTCGAAGCGTTAGCACAGAAGGAGCCAGGTGTTCCGATAACTGCCTCATTCGTTATATATAACATGCCTGGACGCGATTGTTCTGCTGGAGCTTCTGGAGGCGAAATACCGCTTAGTGAAGCAGGATTGAACCAGTATCGAACACAATATATTGACCCGATCGCCAGCATATTCAGTGATCCGTTGTATGAGGATATTCGCATCATCGCTATGATCGAGCCTGATGGTCTGCCGAACATGGTGACGAATGCGAGTGACCCTGCATCAGCGTGCGGCATCGCACTAGAAGAGCAATATTACGAACGTGCGGTACAGTACGCCTTGGATCAATTCGCTGATATTCCGAACGTGTATAGTTATATGGATATTGCTCATTCCGGTTGGTTAGGCTTCGATGAGAATTTGGTTGCAGCCGCTGACTATTATACCGAAGTTGTTCTTGGTACAGAAGATGGATTCGCCAGTGTAGACGGCTTCGTAACGAACACTTCCGGCTATACGCCAGTAGAAGAGCCGAACCTGCCTGATCCGAATCTGCGTCTTAATCCGTCAGATCCGGAGCCATGGACGACAGAAGTACGGACAGCCTGGTTCTATGGCTGGAACAACAACTTCGATGAATCCGACTTCACCGCTGCACTGTATGAAGAGTTAACGACCGTGCATAACTGGCCGGCTGATACAGGATTCTTGATTGACACATCACGCAATGGTTGGGGCGGAGATGACCGTCCGACAGAAGCGATCGGGACGACGCCGGATGCCTATGCTGATTCCGGGCGAATTGATCGCCGTACGCATCGCGGACGCTGGTGTAACGTAGATGGAGCAGGTATGGGCTATCTGCCGCAAGCGTCACCGGCAGGATATGCCGATTCGCATCTCGATGCCTTCATATGGAACAAGGTGCCAGGTGAATCAGACGGTTCTTACTTGGATATTCCGAACGATCAAGGGAAGCTTCCAGACGAGAATTGTGATCCCGATCATCTCATCGATGATCCTGTAAGACCTCACTACACTGGGGCAATGGCGAATTCTCCGCTAGCTGGCGAGTGGTTCAGCGGGCAGTTTATTATGCTGATTGACAATGCGTATCCAGCTATCCCGGTTAGTGAAATTGAGCTTGGCGAATTCAATCTGACAGCGGCTGAGGCGGGCGACAGCGAGGTGGCAATTGCATGGAGCGCTTCTGCCGAAGCAGTCAGCTACCAGGTACAGCGCAGTGTGAGTGGCGGTCCGTTCGCGGATATTCCAGGTGCTGTCGTGACAGCTCCGCTTGCCTCCTATACGGACACAGGTTTGACGAACGGCACGGAATATTGCTATCGCGTGGAAGCGACTGATGGTACGCAGACGAAGTTGTCCGGCAATACGCTATGTGCGACACCGGAACAAGTTGTCATTAGCAGCGATCTGGAACTGCAGTACAAAGCGTTCGATACGAACGTGAACGATAATCAGATCAAGCCGCACTTCCGCATTGTCAATCAAGGCGATACAGCAGTGAATCTAAGCGACGTAAGTATCCGCTACTGGTTCACACAGGATTCAGCACAAGCGATGCAAGTGCATTGTGACTGGGCGGGAGCAGGATGTTCCGCCATCAATGGCACTGTTGAAGCGATGAGTGTTGGGACAGCATCGGCCGATCATTATATGGAAGTGAATTTCAGCTCAGGCACAATCCCTGCGAACGGCAGTACGGAGCTGCAGCTTCGCATCAATAAGGCGGATTGGTCGAACTTCAATGAAGCGAACGACTATTCCTTCGATGCAGCCTATACTTCATATGCAATTTCAGATAAAGTCACCTTGTATGAGAATGGTCAGCTCGTATCTGGAATAGAACCGGAAGGTGAAGTGTCCGGTCCTCCCGGAGTACCAACAGGAGTGGCGGCAACAGCTGGCGATCAGCAAGTAACGGTATCGTGGCAAAGTGTGTCAGGCGCAGCTTCGTATGAAGTAGCTTATGGCACAGCAGCTGGAGCGTTGACGAATGAAGTGACGGCAAGCGGCACTTCGACTACGATTACAGGCTTGACGAATGGTACTACGTATTACTTCGAAGTGCGCGCTGTCAACAGTCACGGCAGCAGTGCTTGGTCCAGCACAGTGCAAGCGACTCCTGACACTGTACAGCAGCCTACAGGCGACGTTGTCGCGCAATATATGGCTGGAGATACAACAGCAGTCAACAATCAAATCAAGCCGAGCTTCAACCTGCGCAACACAGGTGCATCAGCTGTCAATTATAGCGATTACACAATACGCTACTACTTCACTAGTGAAGGCGCATCCAGCTTCCATGTGTTCTGTGACTGGGCGAGTCATTCCAGCACGAACCAATGCGGTAATGTGACCTATACAGTAGTGCCGCTCAGTACGCCTGTTACTGGAGCAACGCATTATTTGGAAGTAGGCTTCACAGCAGGCATGGGGACGCTAGCTCCGAATGAGACCGGCGGCAATGTCCAAATCCGACTGCACAAGCAAGATTGGACGGATCTGAATGAAGCAGATGATTACTCCTTCGATTCTTCCAAGACGGGCTTCGCCGATCATGATAAGGTAGCCGTCTACCAAGGCTCAACCTTGGTATGGGGTACGCCTCCCCAGTAATACAAGATAGAACGAGCTAATTTGTACCATCACCCGTTAAGCAGCCTCCCTGTTCCTATCGATCTCGATTAGGGAGGGAGGCTTTTTATGTCTCACAACGCATGTATGAACAATAGCCGAGATAGTAAGAATCGGTTACGATAGAGGGAGTATGGCTGCTTCGACCTGTATACGTGTGAGGAGAGGGGAGGGAATTCGATGAATCCGATGTGCTCGACATATGAAGCGCGCTTGCTTCTGCATGTGCATGATCTTGCGTGTCGGGAGGAGATTATGAAGATGGCTATTCAGCATAACTGGATCACACATGTCGCGCGAAGCAACGAGGAGTGCAAGTCAATTATTGCTGCTGAGTCGCTTGATTTAGTCGTTGTGGAGCGGGACAAGGATGCTCAAGCTTGCTACACCTTATGCAGTGCGATACGCAGGGAATATTCGCATGACGAGCTTCCGATTTTGTTCATACTGGACAATCAGACATCTTCGCAGGTGTCACGAATATACGAACATGGAGCGAACGACTATATAGCTAAGCCTTTCACACTTTGTGAATTGCTCTCACGTATACAGACACAGCTCAAGATACGCCTGTTGCAGCGGTACATTGCACAATCGATACTAACGAAGACGGAGAAAGAAATTTTATGCTTATACTCACAACATCGCGGAGAGAAGAGGAGGGAAATTATAAAGCTGCTGAACAAGCAAAAACCTCATCCCATAACGCTCAAAACATTGGACAATCACATTACGAACATTTTGAAAAAAATTGACGCTACCCATATCGCTGACGCAGCGATCATCGCGAAGAAGCAGCGGTGGATCTAGGTTACTTCTACAAGAGGGGCAGGCGAATAAGGGATTGGTCATATTGCGCATGCTGGCATCCTTGGAATTGGCATGCTCTTTTGACGTGCCTGTCAGGTCGTATATAATAGAGAGAATGGGGCGGCTGTTCGTCGCTGTCAACCTGGAGGTGCGTACATGAAGCTATTGAACAGCGTAGTTGGCAAGCTGTGGGCGACGATCATCCTGCTAGTCGCAGTCGTGTTGATGATTCTCGGCTTGTTCTTGCTCGAATATATTGATATGGCCTTTTCGAATTCGAATGATGTGAAGCATCTGTTTATTTATACCGGCGTGATTGGATTCTCCTTGACGACCTTCTTCGCCTTCTTCCTGTCTACGAAAATTACGCAGCCGCTAGTGAGACTGCGCGATGCGGCAGAACGGCTCACACGCGGAGACTATGATGCCCGGCTGGACTACCGCTCATCCGATGAGATCGGGGCGCTGGCGAACTCCTTCGACCATATGGCCGACCAGCTGCAAAACACAGTACGCGATCTCAATCATGAGAAGGAACACTTAAGCAGTGTGCTGCGCAGTATGACCGACGCGGTCATTACGCTGGATGCGGACGGGCGCGTCATCCTGACGAATCCGCAGGGTGAGAGACTGGTACAGGAGTGGGGCGCGCTAGAATGGTCGGTCAGTCCTTCAGCAGCGCATGGTCCTGAGCACGATCTAAGTACAGGGCAAGACATCGGTGCGCCTGTGCCCGAGCCGCTGGAAGGTGTCTTCCACTCCGTCGTGCGCGAGTCGAAGGAACTGACGGACGTTATTCAAGTACACCAAGGCGTCTGGTCTGTCGTGATGACACCGCTGTATACGAACCAGCAAGTACGCGGCGCTGTTGCGGTGCTGCGCGACATTACCGAAGAGCACAAGCTGATCAAGCTGCGTAACGACTTCGTTGCCAACGTCTCGCATGAGCTGCGCACACCGCTCTCCATGCTGCAAGGCTACAGCGAAGCGCTGCTTGACGACATCGCCGATTCACCGGAGCAGCGCAGAGAGCTGGCGCAGGTCATACTGGACGAATCATTGCGCATGGGCAGACTCGTCCATAACTTGCTCGACTTGGCCCGCATGGAAGCCGGCCATCTCGTCATGAAGGAAGAAGAAGTCAACGTCACCAACCTCGTGAAGCGCATCGTGCGCAAATTCTCGACAGTAACCAGGGAGCATGAAGTGACGCTGCATATGGAGCTTCCCGCACAAGAGCTGCTTATTCAAGAAGCAGATGAAGATCGGCTCGAGCAAGTGCTAACGAACCTGACAGACAATGCGTTGCGCCATACGCCAGGCGGCAAGGCGATCACCCTGCGAGCAACGATGGCTGAGCCGCAAGTCGGGGAAGGGGAGCCGCAGCTGCTGCTGCAAGTGTCCGATCAGGGTGAAGGCATTCCGGCCGAGGACTTGCCGTACATCTTCGAGCGCTTCTATAAGGCCGACAAGGCACGGACGAGGGGCTTCAACGGTCCCGGACAGGCGACTGGTGACGCAGCTGCTGACGATGCAACCTTGGGCGGCGGGACAGGCTTGGGCCTGGCCATAGTGAAAAACATCGTAGAAGGCCATAGCGGCACGATCAAAGCAACAAGCACAGTCGGTCAAGGCACGACCTTCTCGATTCGTCTGCCTGTTCGTCGATGATCACTCGTATAGGAAGAGTTAAGTTGAAAGTGTAACTAACTAGCAAACTTTCTGGCTTGCTTTCAAATTGGAGCAGTTCCACAGCAGATAGTAACAGCGCATAGCAGCAGGTAGCAGCATGACATGGCTTCGGAAAGAAGCGGCTGCTGCCTGCTGCTTGCTTGTTGTGCTAGGTAGTGCACCGGTATATGATTCGTCATCAGATGACAGCGCTTACATACTAGGGGTGCGGGAGAATCGCGAACGATCGAAGCAATTGTTGAATCGTTGAACATAATCTTGTCCCGCGTGGAACATGCGAGATGAGGAGTTGAGTAGATAGAAGCCAATACGATGGTTCCTTGACTGAGCGCATAGTGGAAGTATCTTGGGAACTGACTAGACTAGAATAGCATATGCAGGCGCTAGTATGAGCTTTTATGATCAGTCTATGCGTATTAATGGTAGTACTTCCCTTCATTATGGGTAGCAACTTCCTGTAATTCTTACGATTAACCGTATTTTGAGCTGATTAGTTACCCAACTATCCTTAATCGAAACGCTGGCTTCCACTATTTATGTACTTGGGTAACTAATCTTCGATTTTCATGCGATTCGGCTGCGATTATGGGAAGTTGGTACCATTAAAATGAGGTAGTGGTATAAATCAATGAAGCGCAATTAAATACGCCCCAATAAATCGTAATACTAGGAATTAGCAATCTTCAGTATTCTGATTCATGAATAATTAGGAAAAAAGAACTAAATTTCCATAATTTCATGTACTTTGAACAGTTGAAATGGTAAAATCTATTCATGAAGTAAATCTAGGGGATGTTTTTGGATGTGTCTCTCTGTAATTTAAATCAAAATATAAAGGTTGTGTATTATGTGAGATACTCAGATTCAGAACTTCTTCTCTTTGTTTCTCCTGAATTTGAATTCATTGATGAAATTACACAGGGACAAGTTTATCATTCATTTTATTCATTAACATATAACATGGTATTGTACATTGTTAAGGATTACAGTATTGTTCAAGATGTTATCCAAGAGGCTTTTTTACAAGCTTTAAAAAAAAGGCCCATCAATCAAGATAGTAGGCAATGCAAGGCTTGGATTATAGTTGTTACACGTAATATTGCCTTGAATTATATACGAAAATTAAAACGGTTTCACAGGGAGAACAACCTTGAAAGTAGCTTCATAAAGGATGTTTATGTTTCAGTTGATGATTCAGTTGAAAACCAGGTTGAGAATAAACTCTTAAAAGATCATATAAGAGAAACATTATATTTTATGAAACCGGATTATCGATTGCTGATTGAATTAAGATGGCAGCGTCAGTTATCATATCAAGAAATTTCAGATGAACTTGATTTGTCGCCACAAGTTGTACAACAAAAATTATTTAGAGCAAGGAAAGCGTTGCGAAAACAAATCAGGGATTGGTTATGAAGTAATATTTGAATAGATTCAAAGTAGAAGGAAGTTAAAACTATTTGGGTGAACAATTATAAATCCAAGGTTCCATAGTAATTATACCTCAAGTATTAATTTATTTTTGTGTATATTCAGAAATTTTTTGAAAATCGTAACAAGACTATAAATTGATGTGTTTATATTATATGAGGAGTTGGCCAACACTCAAAGAAGAAAAAATGGAGGTGGGAATTACACGAAAGCAAGTGGTGAATCGTAGTCACTTTGCCCGTAGGGTCAAATCTGATGAGAACTGTCGATATCAAATTTAATAATGGGAGGTACGGTCCATGAAAAAGCAAAGTAAGTTGGCCATTATCACTTTATCAGTTGGTATGTTATTCGCTACATCCGCATTTGGAGCAACAGCAAATTTCACTGGGAATCTACCCGCTAACCAAGGTGATAATGAGATTAGCACTGTAGGAAGAGCCAATAATTCAAATGTTTATACGTACTTTAAGGTTAAAATAACGAGCTTAGACTCAGGATATACAACTGTTAGAGCTTGGACGGAAAAAGATGGGATTTTTGGTGGTGGGAATTACTCCAGTCCCTATAATGAAGCTGATCTAAACGTGAATGAAAGTATTTCCTATGATAACGTACCGTCCAAAGGTGATAATGTAGTATTGAACTTGGACAACCCAGTTTCAACGTCATCGACTGTTTCAGTTGAAGGAAATTGGACACCAAATTAATCTCATTCACTTAAACATTTTGCATTGACTAAGTTTTAACGCTGTTATAATAATTTAGTGCGTTTTACATGAAGGATTGGGATATTGCAACCTCATGTAAAACGCACTCTTCGTTTCATAATAGAAAAGAGCAGCATGTGCAATCTCTGATTGAGTTAAAGTTCCAGATCAGGAGGTCTCAATTGTGAATTATTTGAAAATTGACATAGTAAGATTGACAACAAGCAAATTAGTATTCATGATAATTGTGTTACTATTTGCTATCTCCATTATTGATCCAATAACTGTTCTAATGCATTTTTCAAATTCAGTTGATTCTGCAGAAAGAATCGGACAAAATCCATTTCAGTTTTGGATGTTGATGAACACAGTGAGTTGGGGGAATAATGTATACAATCTTTTATTTTGGATACTAGCGTCAATATTAACAGGTTTAATTTATTTTGAGGATAAAAACACTTCCATGTACATGTATCAGATTGTTAGATATAGCAGGAAAAAATACTTGGTTTCAAAGTTTCTATCTACATGGATGTTTTCGTTTGTAATAATGCTGCTGGTTCTGGAAGTGAATATAATCGTTACTTTTATATTATTCCAAGATAGCACGAGTATGACGGACTACTACTATAGGATAATACCTAATAAGGGGAGTTTTGTATACGAACCATTTCAGTCAGATCCGATGTACATGATTCAGATATATACCATCTTAAATGCCATTGCGATTTCGATATTTGTTGTGCTTTCACTTTGCATTCAAATGTTGTTTAACATTTCGAATCGATATGTTGCTTTGTTAATTCCTGTAATCATACTGTATGGGGTGAACTTTATATTTGATTCTTTTCCAATACTATTTGCACATAACATCAGAATGATAATTCAACCTAGGGCTGTCAGCGTGTTATCTACGATAATCAGTTGGGAAAATGTGTTTGTAGTATTGGGGGGGTGGGTACTGGTGAACTGTCTCCTCATGAGTATAATTTTCTATAAGTCGAGAGATTGCTATGAATAGGGTTGCTTTTTTATTATTGTTCTCCATATATATAGCTGTCACTGCAAATGTTTATACAATTAAAGCTTCTATCGGATATAATTGGTTTGATCAATGGTTTTTTGATAAATTTTTTGTTTTTCAATTTATGTCAATAGTCATACTAGGCTTAATCATTGAGGGCAAACAGTATCATTATTTGTCATATGTAAGGATTGCAAACCGGAGGGGGATATTAAGGAATCAATTGATAAGATATTACGGACAAGCATTTATATACATAAATATAATGTTTTTATTCATTATATCGGGAGGTTATTTACTCCATTTATTGAATGAAAGTGAAAGTGTGATGAAAATAATAGACTGGTATTTAAGATATTTTTTGGGTTTGATTATTTTCATAAACGTTATGTTATGTTTGCATTGGTCTAATCATCAAATCTTGAGTCGATATTGTACGTTTATCGTTTTTGTCTGGCTTTCTATTGAGCAAATATTTCTAAATCCATATATAAAAAAGTTTTTTTCATTGGACATCAATTTTTTATTCTCATGGATCTTTCATAAAAGTGCTGTGAGTTATTTGGTTATGGTTTTATGGGTAAGTATCACTTTACTACTATCCAGTAGGCTTAGCGATAAGAGGGATTTTCTATGATGCATGTTATTATAAATCTGAAAGTTACCATAACCGTGATCTTAGCTAGTGTTATTATTAGCTATGGATATTTAAGAATGATGGATATTGGTAATCTTACAACTATGTACCAAACGATTTTTGGTGGAAAACCACTAAATGGAATAATGCTAAAGGGATTATTTATTACTATATTGTCTCTATTACAGTTTATAACAATTGATTATATTGTGTTTTATTTAGACAATGCAGATTCTTTGACTGTACGTTATGGAAGCAAAGACAGATGGTTAAAGGCCTTACTAAATGGTTGTTTCATGCTCACAGCGGGTTATGTGTTTTTTATTACTTTTACATGGTTATTACTCGATATCGTATTTAATTACTTAGAAATTCAATGGATAGATTTGGGCACTGTTGGAATGGTAGGGAGAATCTATTTATTTTGCGTTATTATAGTTTTGATTCAGATCAGTTTATTGATTAAATTTACTAAAACTAGCGCATATCTGATCATGTGTGGGATTATGATCGTATTAGCCTTGACTAGCCATAATCAAGGTGGAGTGATTAGCATACTGCCTCAATGGAGAAGTCCTATGACTAGCTTTTTCAATATCATTGTGAACATGCTTATCGTTCTTATATTAATATTGGTTATTCGAAGAATCATTCATAAGAAGGAGTTGGTATCCTATGAAAATTGAAGTGAAGAATTATACGAAGACAATCGGTAAAATAAATGTTCTTGAAAATGTGAATGTTTGCTTTAATAACGGGAATATATATGGGATAGTTGGAAAAAACGGAAGTGGGAAAACAATGTTGTTAAGAATGATTGCTGGTCTCATAATACCAACAAGTGGGGAAGTGAGGGTAGATGAGAAACTATTGGGCAAAGATATGTCGTTTCCAAATAATTTAGGAATTTTACTTGAGAAACCGAGTTTTCTTCCTAATATTACAGGATATGAAAATTTACAAATGTTAGCTAAAATTCGAAATATAACCTCGAGTGAAAATATTCAAAATTTCATGGACTTATTTGATTTGGATTGGAAATCCAAAAAGAAATTCAAGGAATATTCTCTCGGTATGAAGCAGAAATTGGGGATCATTCAAGCAGTAATGGAGAACCAAGAAATCGTCATACTAGATGAACCTTTCAATGCATTAGATGAGAATTCAGTGGGCATTTTAAGAAATTTTTTGAAAAAATTAAAATCAGAAGGGAAGTTAATCGTGATGACATCACATAACAAAGAAGATATTCAATTATTGTGTGATTATACGTTTATTATCGATGAAGGTAAAATTATAGAATCAGATTCTAGTTTTTGTACGAGTAATATTCAAGACTTAGTGTAAACTAATTATCGATCTTCGCTCTATCAGACGGGAAATACTCTAGGCGGTCATGTATACCATGGCAATCAGATTATTTACATTGAGGTGTAGCCACGCGCTCTGTGCTTGGCAGCTTGCACTAAACCATTAACGCCTTCTAGGAGTCCGTTGGTCATTCTGGTGTGAAACCATCGCAGAATGCCTTCTTGATGTTCCTTAATCGTCTTACGATGCATCGGCTCCAGCTTGGAACGTATTGCCCAACCGATCCATTCGTTCAGGAATAAGTCGGCATAAATCTGCCTCACCATCCAGAACTCCTGCATGGCCAACTTCAAGCGGTAAGCCCACCCAGTTTGCAAGTTGCTATCTTTCAGACGTTCGAGCGCAGCCTTATGTTCATGGCACAGGTTCGATTCATTATTCAGCCAGATGTATTTGCTCTTCTTGAGTTCTGGCTTTTGCTTTTGCTCGGCGATTCGCACATCATCAACCGCTTCATTCACCAGCTTCATCACATGAAATTTGTCAAACGTGATCGCTACTTTCGGGAAAAAATCCTGAATGCCACGAATAAAAGCCGGAGACATGTCACAGTTATTTCTTCAATCTGTGTTGGGTTGATTCCTTTGCTGTGTAACTGCTCCTGAAAGGTTTTCAGCGTGTCAATGCCTTTGCCTTCAGTAGCAAACAATACGATCTTGGTGTCAACTCATTATGCGTTAATATACAAGGTTCCTTAATTTGTAATGTAGTCTGAAACTTACCCATGATCAAATTATTTTCATTGCTTGATGAGGTCCACAATAATATCCACCGCCAGTCAGTATAGACAATTTAGCTTAGTGTCAGACATTAACCATCACAAGGACGCGTCAAGTGATATTAATAGAACATTTATTCCCATTCCTTCCTATGCTATAATGTAACTATCATGGTGATGGAGGTTGACTATGTCTGAAAAACGATTTGAGCGAATGGAAGATATGCTGGCGCAATTGATTCAAATGGTAGCTGATACTAACAAATCATTCAGTGCGTTGGAGCAACGATTCGAGGCTGAGAGTGAGCTTAACCGATTACGGCATCAAGAACTGCTGAAGGAGAGCAGGAACTTGATCTTCGAAGTAGACCACATTAGAAACCAATCAGCCAAGCATGATGCGGAGATATACAAACTCAAGCAACTCCAGTCTTAACACCATGATTCTAATGATGAATAAGTCATTCAATTATACATGAACGCAAGTTTATAAGGGCTCGTCCTTCTGGCATAGTGGGACTGGCCTTTTTTTGTGTGTGTTGGAACTCTGCATTGTATACGAAGACATATCAACATACGGTACTACAACTCTATCACTGGTTGAAGGTGGAAGTAAACAATTAAAAATTTGATATGTACGAAATTATTGCAATTCAAGCATTTCATTATTGACAATAATATTGAAAAAGATTATCATTATCGATGTCTAAATAAATGATAATGATTCTCATTATATAAGTGTACATACTAAATGAGTTATTAGACAAAGGAATGGGTTCACGTAATGATTAAGAAAGCAAGTGAAATGCAACAGGAGAATTCGACTACAGAGGAACAAAAACAAGAACGGGTCGCATCTCGTCCTTTGGTGGCCACGCTTATTTTATTTGCGGGGGTAGCTGCTTTATTTTTTGGATTAGGGGCGTCCATTTCATTGGGTGCGGCAAATATTGATTTCAAAACCGTGTGGGAAGGAATATTTCAATTTAATCCCGATCTGACCTCCCATCAAATTATTCAAGAGCTGCGTCTGCCACGTGCCCTTGCGGCTAGCTTGGTTGGTGCTTGTCTGGCGGTCTCAGGTGCTATTATGCAAGGGATGACCCGAAATCCGCTCGCCTCTCCTTCGATCATGGGCATTACAGCTGGGTCAGCTTTCATGGTTGCCATCGCCTTCGCCTATTTTCCTGGTACTTCCCATGTTGGACTTATGATTTGGTCGTTCGCAGGTGCGGGAATAGCTGCATGTATTGTTTTTGCTATAGGGATTTTGTCTAAAGGTGGTTTAACTCCTGTGAAGCTCGCGCTTGCAGGGACCGCTGTTGGAGCTTTGCTAAGCTCATTCTCCTCAGCAATTGCGATTCATTATGATGTTGCCCAAGATATTAGCTTTTGGTATGCGGGCGGGGTGGCAGGAGTAAAGTGGGTTAGCATTCAGCTGCTGTTGCCCATTGCTGCTTTCGGTCTCATAATGGCTTTTACGATAGCTCGTTCCATTACTGTATTGAGCCTTGGTGATGATGTGGCCAAGGGATTGGGACAGCGAACCGCACATGTCAAAGTACTCGGTATAATTGTCGTTTTGCTATTAACAGGCGCTGCGGTATCTGTCGCTGGTACAGTGGGATTTATTGGACTGGTCATTCCCCATATCACTCGTTTTTTGGTTGGAATGGATTATCGTTGGATTATTCCTTGCTCGTCCATTCTAGGAGCACTAATTCTCGTGCTTGCAGATCTTGGAGCACGAATGATCAATCCTCCTTTTGAAACCCCAGTTGGCGCCATTACAGCAATGATAGGTGTTCCTTTCTTCCTCTACCTTGCACGGCGTGAAAGGAGAGGGTTGTGATGGAAAGCGTTAAACATATAAATAAACGAGCCGTTGCTTCCATGGGGATTCTGGCCTTATTAATTGTATTATCATTTTTTATCAGTTTGAATATGGGTTATATTCGTATTGCCCCGATCGATGTAATCAAAGTTTTCATAGGTGCAGGAACTGAAGAAAATCAGCTAGTTCTGTTTGATTTTAGACTGCCGCGGATGGTCATTGCTTTACTCATTGGTGCGGGTCTGGCTGTATCTGGCGCGATTCTACAAGGCGTGGCCCAAAATGGGCTCGCTGACCCAGGTATTTTAGGGATAAATGCTGGAGCAGGATTAGCTGTAGTTTTATTTATCTTCTTTGTTCAAGGAACATCTTCTGGGCTTGGTATGCTATCAATATTTGTTATGCCGCTTGCTGCTTTAGCCGGGGGGATGTTAGCTGCGTCTCTGATCTATGCGTTGGCCTGGAAGAAAGGGGTTACGCCTGTTCGCCTGATATTAGTAGGCATTGGTATCAATGCTGCATTCGGGGCTGCACTTATTATATTTCAATTGAAGATGAACCCGCGTGATTTTATGCAAGCAACGATTTGGCTGTCCGGCAGTATTTGGGCGACGAATTGGAAGTTTGTAGTGGCTATGTTGCCATGGATTATCATCCTTATACCATACACTTTCTACAAAGCTCGTTATTTGAATGTATTAAGTTTGGGAGACCATACGGCAGTTGGGTTAGGTGCAGCAGTGGAGAAGGAACGCAGAATATTATTGCTCACGGCCGTAGCTTTAGCAGGATCTTGCGTGGCCATGGGGGGCGGTATTGCCTTCTTAGGACTTGTAGCTCCTCATTTGGCACGGCGTATTGTGGGACCGAAGCATGAGATGCTACTGCCATCAACCGCTTTAATGGGCGCTCTACTGCTGCTTGTATCTGATACCATTGCGCGTAATATATTATCTCCTTCCGAAATACCGGTAGGTCTTGTTGTTTCGGCATTAGGAGCGCCTTATTTTATTTATCTTTTGATAAAAACGAATTAAAGGAGTGTAGCATCAATGGGCGATTGAAGTAATGAAACAAGAGACAGAAACGATTAAAGAGGAGCAATTAGTAAGTGCATTAGCTTAAAATCACTCATAATTTTAAAAAGGAGTGCTTCAAATGAACAGAAAAGTTAAATCAGCCATTATTCTTAATTTGTTACTATGTGTCATATTATTGGTGAGCGCGTGCTCGACTTCGTCCAATACCAGTACAGCAAGCGACAATGCATCAACTTCCGAAACAACTGAAACAACTCAGCCAACAGAACGGATCTTAGAGGATGCTATGGGGAATGAGGTGGAAATTCCCGCAAATCCCCAAAGCATCATTGCTTCCTATCTGGAGGATCATCTGGTTGCGCTAGGTGTAAAGCCTGCTGCACAATGGTCGATAGCCGATGGAACAAGTGTGCAAAATTATTTGCAGGACTCTCTAAATGAAATTCCAACGATTCCTTCTGATCTTCCTTTTGAAGCCGTGATGAGTTTTTCACCTGACTTGATCCTTATGGATACTGCTGGAATGGTTGAAGGCGACAAATATGAGCAGTATTCGAAGATTGCCCCTACATACGTTGTTGCCAGCGACGAGGACAATGACTGGCGGAAAAAGCTGCTGAGAATCGGCGAAGTGTTGAATAAAAGTGATGAAGCTAAGGAAGTATTGGAAAATTACGATCTGAAAGCAAAGGAAGCAAAGGAGCAATTGGAACAGGAGATCGGAACCAAACCTGTCGCCATCCTGTGGGTTACGGCGAAAAGCATATATGTCCCGAATGTGAATTTATCTAGTGGAGCTGTGTTGTATGGAGATTTAGGATTGACTGCGCCTCAAGCGATCCAAGAAGTGTCTGAGACGGGTACCGCCAATTGGAATGCACTTTCACTCGAGAAATTAGCAGAAATGGAAGCGGAGTATGTATTTATTGTCAATGGCAAAGGTGTAACGAAAGACGAACTGCTGCAGGATCCGGTATGGGCTGGAATCCCCGCTGTGAAAAATGGCCGTGTGTACGAATATGACAAACAAGCCAGCTGGCTGTACACAGGAGCTATAGCTAATCTTCAAATGATAGATAATGTGATGGAGAGTATTCTGAAGTAATAACCATTAATCGAACTAGCGACAATCAGGAGGATCAAATAAAATTGCAGCCATGAGCATTGTACCGGTGCCTGATGACTGGCGCTCGTCTCTTCGTGAACTGGGACAAATGCTAAATAAGGAACAGTTGCTTGATGAGCGTTGGGCACCTTGCTACTTTCCCCACTTTGCAGGCGTGACCTTCAGATCGAATATTATGCAAGACGTGTTGTATTAGTGGTAGTGCTTCCCTTCATTATGAGCAGCAAGTTCCTGTAATCCTTACGATTAACTGGATATTCGGCTGATTAGTTACCCAACTACCTTTAATCGAAACGCTGGCTTCCACTATTTATGTACTTGGGTAACTAATCTTCGATTTTCATGCGATTTGGCTGCGAATATGTGAAGTTGGTACCATTAATTAGAGGTAGTGGGTAATAAATTTACTTTTATCGAGTCGTGCGGCGCTGTGCGTGGAAGTAATCTCGATTACTCGGTTGAGCGAAAAATGAAAATTGCAGCTATCCCCCTCTCTTTAAAGAACACATGTTCCCCTTTCCTTCCTGTGTTATAATGTAACTATCATGGTGATGGAGGTTGACTATGTCTGAAGAACGATTTGAGCGAATGGAAGGTATGCTGGCACAATTGATCCAAATGGTAGCTGATACTAACAAAACAGTCAATAATACAGAAGGCCGAATGGATCGCATGGAGTCGCGTATGGAACAAGTTGATGATCGTATGGATCGCATGGAGCAACGATTCGAGGCTGAGAGTGAGCTTAACCGATTACGGCATCAAGAACTGCTGAAGGAGAGCAGGAACTTGATCTTCGAAGTAGACCACCTCAGAAACCAATCAGCCAAGCATGATGCGGAGATATACAAACTCAAGCAACTCCAGTCTTAACACCATGAATCTAATGATGAATCAGTCATTCAATCATACATGAACGCAATTTTACAAGGGCTCGTCCTTCTGGCATAGTGGGACTGGCTCTTTTTGTGTGTGTTGGAATTGAAATTTACATTGTTCATAATAGCTCATTGGATCCCAGCACTGTATACTATGACATATCCTGAGAGAAAGGGGGATCATATGAAATTACGAACAGCATTATGTATGAAGATAGCAATTGTGATCATATTATTAACAGCTTGCAACAGTTCTGAAGTAGAAAAATTGGATTTCTCTACATCTCATTCAGCTGCAGTGGAGCACTTATCGATTGAAACCCTTGAAGATTGGATCGAAATCTCAGACCATGTCATAGTAGGAGAATGGATAGCTTCCCGTCCTTATGATACGTATCAGGAATATGATGTTCAAGTACAAGAAGAAATCAAGGGAAACATATCAAAATCTATCATTCAAGTGTATTCATCTGAGCCATGGAAAGAAGAGAATAAGGATTATCTGCTCTTTTTGAGCAGTAATGACAGTGAGTACCGCGAGCAAGTTGTGTACACAGTAATTGGTGTTCCGAATAGTATAGAAGCGGGTCAGATCAAGATAGGACCCCTCCAAGACAAGAACATTGACCAGCTAATAAAGACAATCCGAGAGTCGCCAAACCAAAATGTTTTCCGAGAAAAACATAAGGTTATTCAGTCAGCTGCTAATATAAATGAACTTATAGAACTGTCTGACTATATCGTTCACTTACGTCCGATGGCAATTGCTTTCGAAAATCCGTCTCTAAAGGCAGTGGAGTTCGAAATACTCGAACAGTTTAAGGGAGATGACCGGATGAAAGAAAAGCAAATCGTCAGATTGCCTGCGACCGTTGAATTGGGAGAGGAATACTTGGTGTTCTTTCGCATATATGAATCAGAACGAGAGGAAGCAAACCCCGGCATCACGTTAACAACACGCGAAGGCAGTGTCATATCAATGGAAGACGATCAATTGTGGGAAAATATAGTACAAAGTTTGGGAAAGAACATATCAACTATATCTGAATAATAGTTTGCACATAACAGATAGGTTAATCAATAAGAATAGATGGCCTCAACACTTGGCTGTCTATTTTTATTTATAACTATCGAGTATTAGTGGTAGTACTTCCCTTTATTATGGGTAGTAACTTCCTGTAATCCTTACGATTAATCGATTTTTGAGCTGATTAGTTACCCAACTACCTATAATCGAAACGCTGGCTTCCACTATTTATAGTACTTGGGTAACTAATCTTCGATTTTCATGCGATTCGGCTGCGAATATGGGAAGTTGATACCATTAATTAGAGGTAGAAGGTAATAAAGTTCATACTGTCTAGGAAGTGTGCCAGCCAAGTACTGAACTGTATTGGGACCTATTCAATCAGTGCATACTTTGATACAATAACCATAATTTGTTTGTGAGGATGACTCCAGTGATCTACAGCGCAAAGGTCACAACAGTGGAGGGCATCCTTTTCTTACGTTTCATATAATATGATCATTAGAAGCGTCAACCTCTAGACAATGTGTGCGTCTGCTAACGGGTACTGTGGTTCAATAATGATGTGAACGAAAGGGTGCTAGTGAATGAAAATAATCAATATCATATTAGGTTCATTATTGATCATATTCAGTGGACTCAACTTCCTGAATGATTGGAATCCATTGATAGGGCTTCGCAGGAGGAATTGCTTCCATAAGCACGGAACTTATCCTGACCTCTGATAACAAAGCTAATCGAAGTATAAAGCTTCGCGCTGGGCACACATCGTATCTAATCAGTGTCATCTATATATATATAATTGCCTTGTTGTATCAATCGGGAATGCTGAACGATCCCATTAACGGATTCGCACTAATCTTGTTAGGCGTTATTCTAGCCTTCCCATTATCTATGTTATATTACCGCATAAAAGGTGAACGTATGAGAAAATAGCTTGGTTGCTGTCCTACATTGTAGCTTACCTTCCGTATGATCGAGAATCTATGCATAAAGTGGAATTAACTCACAGAGTAGTCGAGTAAGGAAAAATGATAGGAACGAATATAGTGAATTATAGTCAATTCTTATTAGCTGCTCTTGTCTCTCATAGCATGGATCATGGTGGAAATCAAACCTGTGACGTAGTAGAGCAATAGCCCAACGAATCCGATTAACCCAACTAGAAACAAATAAACGCTAGTAATCACAGCGCTAAATTGATCGGTATGTGTGACCAGTTTGAAATTGGATTGAACAAGATCTTGTCGGTCTACCATGGACACATCATAAACAATGTCTCTATTGGTCAAATCGTTAGCTGGCACCTTGAACTCCCCTCTCTTCGTTAAGATATATGGAAGTTCTTCCATCTCACATTCGCCAAATCCATACAGTTCGATGTAACCATCAGGATGAGTCGTTTCACCCCAAATTCCTTCATACGCTGGCAACGTCTTGGCTGACCATGAGGAACCTCCCATTATCATGTCGTCGATGTCAATGTTTACACTTTCAATATCATAGTTGCAATGCTTCTTACCGTGAGCGATCACAGCATCCTGGAGCTTGCCTTCCGTATAATCAAGTTTCCAAGCGTAGTAGAGTGGATAAGCCACCATAGTACATAGAAAAAAACCCATAAGAAACAAAGGCACTCTAGTGAATGGATGCAATGAAATTCCCCCAATGTCTTGGATGATTTTTGCTATATCGAGGCCACCCAATATATTCCTCATGCTTACTATATAATAAGAATCTTCATAAAAATACAAAAATATGATTGAACATGATCAGTTGTTAATCTATGCATCTGGGGAATCACTCTTGGAATTCGGCATGTCGAATAACTTTGCAGAATTTTGGGGCAATATCTGCACGGCACAGAGAATTTGTGATACAATGACAACTCTAACTTGGTGCGGAAGAAGTGAATAGCGGTATATTTGATCAGCAATAACATATAGGTTACGCGCTTGTAAAACGTTTTCTATATAAGTTTAACGATAAAGGACGGTTCTCTCAGAGAGGATAATTGGCTAACAAATAATTACAGACTGGGGGAAGTGATTGTGGAGTTTGTACTATATTTGCTCGGCGGAGTTCTCGACATACTGAGTGTGTTGTTACTGATTCTGACCTTGTTTGGATTTGGAATACGAGACAATCTTAAATATATGTTATTCGTATCCGTGTTGATCGTCTTACCTTCGTATCCGTTAAGGATACTGGAATTGGATGCAGTAGATATTATTGCACATACAATCTTACTATTCTTATCACTGCGTATGATCTTTCTTATTCCCTTGCTATATGCGTTTCTTGTCATGATTATTGGATACATAGTATTTGTTCTCATTCAATATTTTCTTTTATTGGGTGCTGGAGAATTGGATATTGATCCGCTCTCTATAAAAGCAAGAATATATCAAGCTGTCACATTTCTCATAATCGCGGGTATATGCTACTTCCTTCGTCGTAAGAAATTGCACTTTAGCTTTGTTCCTGATGACTTGCGCACCCGTGTGAAGCTGACGACTATACATCGTCAACTCGTGGTGTTATCTGTATTTGCATTTTTCCTATTAATATATGGACTAACGCATGCTTACTACATTGGAGATCTCCTAATTCTGCTTCCCATCTTCTACATTGTTATAGGGGTTTTCGTCTTATTTCTTATATTGTTTATCAAGATTGAGTATAAGAGGGGCAGAGAGAGGAGGAAGAAATATGGTGGGGTGTAATTATCTTTTAGTTACGGTGGAATGATTAATAAATCAAACACTTCTCTTGCTAATTTGTAAATCAAACAGTAAGTATTGCATTTGAAATGTAGTTTGCTTTTGCGATGTAATTATATGGTGCTCATACAATTCTATCAATATATAATTACTGTATGTTTCATTTTTTCAGTAATTCTTTTGGTACTTCTGGTTGATGAAATACTACATGGCATGCAACAGAAACAACAATTGTAGCAATACCAACTAAAAAAATAGATATAAGTTTAACGGTTTTTTTCATAGGGTTATCGTCCTTTCTTGATGAAATGTTGTATAATATATTTATTAAAAATTATTTTAAGTGGGGTACAGCATGGAGACATTAAACTTTACATTGTTCATGATCTTATCAGTTGCTGAAGTAGTAGCAAATGTTATTCTAATGTTTACAATTTTTCGAATACCTAAAAAGCACTATCTTATGCATGCAGTTTTCATGGGTATAGTAATGTCATATATTTCACATAATGTGAGAAATATCGAAGAGCTAACTTCGTTTGCAATTATTATTCAAGTGACATTACAGTTTTTATTTGTTTGGCTAATGTACAGAATTCAAGTGTTTTATTCGTTAATAATTTCGATATTATCTTACTTTATATATGGTATTGTTCAGTTGCTCTTGATATTTCTATTAAATGCAGTTGGAATTATAGAAATGGACCAGCTGTCAACTAATATTTATATAGGGTATTGTCTCCAGTTACTTACAGTGATTTTAGTTATAATAATTTCAGAAGTACTTGAAAGGAAACAGATTGGTTTTAATTTTGTACCTCATAGCGAGTTTGCACCAATAGAGTTAAGTAAAGGAAACATTCTATTTACAGTAGTAATTGTGTTATGTGTTGTAGCATTTCAAATGCTATATTACTTTTCCGTAAAACATAATTTCTTAGAGGGATTTATAGAATGGCTAATTATCAGTATTATTTTGGCAGTAGTACTAATATTTTTAGCAATCAAAAAGGAGAAAAGCGATGATCTATAAACTCTCCGAAAGTTTAGCGATAAAGCTAAAAAAAATAAACCCAGAAGAAACCGCATCTGTGGATGTCATGAAGTTTGGGTTGGCGGTCCTACTTAATGGGTCTTTTATCCTAATCCTATCAATATTAATTGGGATCGGTACAGGACAGTTCGTGGGAACTCTCCATGTGTTGGCAGCGCTTGCACTATTGCGTAGTGTTAGCGGTGGGTACCATCTGCCTACTTCTGAGTGGTGCGTAGTTGTATCAACTGCAATTGTTACTATTATCCCACATTTACCTATCAATACGCAATGGTGTATACTATTAACAAGTAGTAGTTTAGTCTTGGTTCTTCTGTTCGCACCGTCCAAGATAGAGAACCAGACCCGTATACCTAGTAAATACTTTCCGCTGCTGAAAGTAATCGCAACTATTATGGTAGCCAGCAACTTCTTCATCATGTCCTCGGCGGTTGCGGGTGCATTCTTCGTTCAATCTGTGTTGCTCATTCGCAAGTGGGAATTCCGACGCACGAATGTAGATGTAGCGAAGTGAAGCAAAGGGGTGGTGTACGGTGTTACCTGATATTTCGGAAGAAGAATTGAAGGAAATTCGAATTCCTGTACTTCAACGGCATGATTCGGGCGAAAGCGAGATCGTACTGATAAAGATTGTAGATATATGCAGCATTACAACAGATGGCCGCCATCTCGTACTGGATACAGTAGAGGGAACCTATCATATGATGGCGACACTCGATGATGTGGGTGAACATCTGGCTCCTATGCTTGGGTTGGAGAAGATTGATCGCGTGAATTATATCCAGCCTAGTAAGGTGACTTATTATGATTCCTTGTATCGGAAGCTGTACTTCGATGAAACCATTTCATCCCAAACGAAGTTCGCGACTTATTCACAACGTTATATGAAAATGGTGGAGTCAATGCTTGGCGAAGAGAAGGATCTGGCAAGAGCTTAATCGCAATCAATAAGAGCCATCCGCTATGGGTGGCTTTTTTTATTTTATTAGATGATGCTAATGGGGGGACGCTTTCTGGATTGGACTAAGGTTTTTCTTTTTCATATTCTTACAGCTATTGAAGGTTCAGCTGTATTTCTGTTGATGGTGAAATTGTTTCGCTACACAATAAGTGAGTTGTGGAAGGAAATTTTTTTCGCCGTTCTGTTCACTTCCTTTGTGAACTATCATCTGTGGCACAATGAATTGATTACAGCGTTTACTTTCTTGATTCAGATGGGCATGTTGTTATTGTTTAATTACTTCATTCTGAGATGTAATGCTATACATGCATTGATTGTACTGTGTGTGGGATTTGGATGCTATAACTTGATTCAGCTTGCTGTGTTGTTATTGTTCGACATGACAGGATTGCAATTAATTCAAGAGATTGACGGAAGTAATCCTACAACGACATATAAGGTGCAAATAGTCATGGCAGTAACAAGTTGGGTTTTGACTTATATCATTTCGAACAAACGAATCGGTTTCACTTTCGTTCATGTAGCAAGCAAGCACACGGTAGCTCCGCATAAAATATGGATTGGTTTAAGTGTCATTTCCATATTTTCAATCTTACTTGCGCTTTCAATCTATATGTTCCTAGTGAATGGTGGCATTCATGAGTGGGGGCTATTAGTATTCCAAGCGATTTCGATCGGCACAATACTGTATTTGGCTTATTTCAAAGAAAAGCAAATTTATCAAAATCAGAAACAAGCATATCTGGTTCAAAGGAAGTACGACAGATAGAAGGGAGGAGTTCATGTGTCGGAGTGGGTGTTTATTCCTATATACATGTTAGGCTCCTTGTTCGATTGGATTGGCGTTATTGTCTTGTTAGGTGCATTGTTTCGCACAGATATCCGGATGCTGAAGGTTCGAATTTTGCTGAGTTGTTTGGTGTTTACTGTGATCAATTACATGATGCAGATAGAATGGGGACTTCTTGAGATTCATATTCTAATTCAGTTCATTATGTATATTATGGGAATTCAGTATGTATTTGAAGTGAAGTGGGGTCATGCGATTCTAATGGTCTTTGTTGGCGTTATTGCCTATGTCATTATACAACTGTCGGTGATGAACCTGTATCAATTGGTAGGTTATGCAGATGTCCCAGAAGTGACTCCTAGTAATCCGAAGATTTTGCTACATCAATTTACAAGTGGAGGTATTGCTTGTGTGCTCGCTTATTGGCTAAGGCGCTTTCGAATTGGCTTTCTCTTCATCAAGCAAAAGACTCATGTAGCTCGTATACCGTACCGTTATGTTGCGTTGCTTTTGCTTAGCACAACCTTTGTCTTTCTCATGAATGAACTTATATATAATATCCTTATTCTTAAGGAACAAGCAGACTTCTTATGGCCTGCCATAATTATGAATGGTATCGCAATTCTTATTGCGGGGTACATAGCATTACAAGAGCAACTGAAGAAGATGAAGAATAAAAGTGCTTACCTCAGACAATGAGCAGTATGTGAATCTAAAGAATCATTCAGAAGTGAGGGGGAGTGATAATAGATGCAATAACCTCGGGATAGTGGATCGGACACAAATACAAGCAGAACAAGTACATACGACATATGTATTGCAATTTTCAGCAGTTTTACTGGCAGGTCTCTTCATTGCTACGTGCAAACGGTATAGAATTGGCTTCATTGCATATGGTAAACCTAATCTAATGCAATTTGCTGTCCGTAAATGGGTCTTACTCGGTGTGATGTGTGTTGGCCTTATATTAAGCTTGATCCCTTACTACCTGTTTCATGTTCAAGGGCAACCAGATATGGCTTGGTGGATCATGATCGTTTATACAACGTTAATTGTTGCGCTTCTCATATATTTCTACAAGTACGAAAAGCACAAATACCTCCAAAACCGACAAGCGTACTTAGCGAAGAAATAGCAAGCAATAGAACGGAGTAAAGGAGAAAGGAATCAACCATGCATACTTGGGAGAACATGGTCTTGTTCATCACGATGTCGGTGATTGAGACGCTTACAATACTTACACTTATCTTGACGTTAGCGAGGATATCCATTCAGACGTATTGGCGTGTAATGGTAGTTACAACTCTGATACAAGCATATATTCACTACTTGTTGTGGTCGGTAGAGTCTCTGCATCCGTATATCGTGATGATGCAATTGGGCTTATTTTTGCTGCATGCACGGTATATTTTTCGGCTTCAATGGTTTTCATCTATTATATTAGTTGGGGCATGCTCTTTCTTCTATATTATCATGCAGATTCTCGCCTTATTCCTGTGTGATGTAACGGGCATAGCACAAGCGGATCAGATCAACGTACAGATTGCGAGGACAACATATGTTCAGCAGCTTGTATCTATCGGCATGACAGGCATCGTGATTTGGATTTGTTATCGGCACAAGCTTGGATTTACTTTTTTCTATGGAAAGATGGTCGAGGAGAAGCGACCTATGCGGAAATGGCTGTTATTGGGATGTATGTTTATTGGAAATAGTATTTGCTTCGTCCCGACTACCAAGTATCTGGTTGATAACAACACCAATGATATGTGGCTGGTGGTTGTGGTATACGCTGTAATCACTGCCGTCCTGCTCATCTACTTTTACTATACAGAAAAAGAGAAGTATATGAAGACGCGACAAGCGTACTTGGTGAGAAAATAAGGAAGGGAAGGGGAGCGGTGCCGTGAATAAGAGAGAGCTTGTCTATCTCAATCGTGGTTAGCTTCATGAACCGTTCTTCGACCTGTTCATCGCACCATAATCATATAACTTGTCGGGTGCTGTAGTATTATCTGAGTGAAGGGGATAGTGACGAAAAGGGCTGACAATAGTAAGGATGTGAATAGGGAATGCGCCAAAGTATCTGTATAATCCGTGAAGCTGAACTCAAGGTGACTATCGTATCTTGGAAGTGGGCGGAAATGAATACTATTTCAAAAATGTGCAAACTGGTGGTGAAGCAAAGATGAATAGGAAATGGGGATTGATTGCGGTTAGTACGATCGTGTTGATAGTAGTGTGCTCTTTTTTGTTTCAATGGGGGAACGCAAGTGAACCCATCGATAATCCTCCCTTAGACGAAATCACTTATACAATGTCAGGCGAGGGTTCACAATGGGAGGTGACTAACTACCGAATTTATCGCTCAGAAGATCAAATAGTCAGAGGCTCAGCTAAATTGCATTATTTGGGTGTGATTCAAGATATTCAAGAATCTCGGTATTTGAAATTTCGAATCGTAGAGATTCAACCAGGAGTAGGAGCAACCACTGTCTTATCCAGCTCATATGAAGGTGAAAATACAATTATCAATATGGAGAAGAGGATGGAGGATTTGGGGCAGATTTCGAGCACTCCGACCGAGAATGAATTATCTATGGAAGCTGAGGATTTTGAGACAACTCGATTCGAAATTGAATGGAAAGATAGCCAAGGCAATCTTCATAATGAGTCCTTCGACTTGTCAATCACTCAGTAATCATATAACTTGTGGGTGCTGTATTATATTCTGAGTGAAGGGGATAGTGACGAAAAGAGCTGACAATAGTAACGATGTGAATGGGGATGCGCCAATGTATCTGCATAATCTGCGAAATAGAACTCAAGGTGAATGTGGTACTAATGAGCGTTTAGCATTTTTATCAAATTTATGTTTCTGTGCTGTTCGAATATCCTCCTCTAGTACGTCCAATGATATACCATCGTATTGGGCTAACACTTTATTGACAGATTGAGAAAGGAGTTTATTGTGTTCGTCCAACAAAAATACGCCTTCCTCGAATGAAACAGATGCATAATGTCCATCATTCGGATCTCGCTTCAGGAATAACACTACGTTATCGTTCTTGTGCACTTTGGTTTGTAACGAATAACTGTTCGGCACGCCTAGTTGTGCATAAATGATCGTGCTTTCATCTGTTGATCCATGCAGTACCTTCTTGACCTTGATCTTGACATCAGCAGTGGTGTAAGTATTAGGTTTGTCGAATTTGTCAATAAACTTCTGATCCAGCGGCGTACCTGATTCGGCTAAACGTTTTGTTTTTACAGCGTCTGTTGCCACTTCACCTATGATGACTAGATCAGATAAACCCACAAGTTGATTTAATGACGACATAGGTATTACATAGAAAGGCCCAGAATGTGAACCGACTATTTTGTTGTCTAGGTTTGGATTTGTGTTATACCTGTCATTATTTTCTGCCAGATACCAGGTATATAGTAAGAACGATAGTACGAGTAGTACTGTGCAAATAACAATTAAGGTCATGGCTTGGATTCGGTTCATCTTCATTGCATCTCCACAAGCTGAATATCCGCCAGCTCGAACTCATCATTCCATAGTTCATAGGCAACTTCGACACGTCCAGGGGATACGCCGTGCCCCAGCTCTGCTGCCATGGAAGCGATCACATACCCATTGTCTATCCGATGACGACGATGATTTTTCAAGACGACTTGATCGTACCACATGCGGGTGTCGCTTTCCAAATAGGTATAAGTGTAAGCTTCCTCGTTCACTGTCAAGGTGAATGTACGTGTGTCTTCCTGTTGGGAAACGGAATGTGTGATCACTTGTTCTGCATCCGCCATCGGGTCCGGAAGATGGATTTCTGTTAGATCCTCCCGAAGTATATGAGCTTCGCTTGCATATACACCGGTCCCGTACCCTGTAGTTAGGATAAGGATAAGTTCTTCGTGT
The DNA here is from genome assembly GCA_913056365.1 of uncultured Paenibacillaceae bacterium. Taxonomy (GTDB): domain Bacteria; phylum Bacillota; class Bacilli; order Paenibacillales; family K13; genus Xylanibacillus. Next base: position 620,901 of record CAJXLT010000001.1, read on the forward strand.
CCATCTCGGTCCAAATCAGACAAGCTTAGTCTAGGCGCATAGGTGGGATTGACTACGTTCACCCAGTCGAATGTATTAGACATTTCGCTCCATTGAACGGTAATGGGGCTATATATGCCTTGGTCTTCCTGTTCGACTCCTGTCACACGGATCGATGCATCTGGATGTTCGGCTAGCAGTACTTCTTCCTTTGCTGGTGGCTGGCCATCGTCCAATGGCATTTCGGTGAGGCTACCTTCTTCCACTTGTTCATTCGCGATATCTTCCTGTGATTGGGAGGAAGGTTGTTCAGGTGAGCCTGTTGCACAAGCTGTAAGAATGCCAAAAAATAATGCGGTTATTAAAGTAGCTTGAATCCATTGGGTCATGTGAATTCTCTCCTTCACAGAAACTTTCTGGTCAATGGAGCCTATAACATACAAGACGATCTTCCGTGAATAATAGTTTGGTAAACGTAGTATGAGATTTCTGATTTTATTAATCGATCAAATTTCGTAGGATGGAATGACTATTATTAGTGGCAATAGCTTGGAGGTAACTAATGGGTTTGATCAGAAGACTTCGACCGATCTTGTTTATCTCAATAATATTCCTATCAGCCTGTATGGGGAGAGGTGGATATGAGGAACAAGAACAAGTCAACATAAAGATTGCTTACTGGGATGAGAAATTGTTCGATGAAAACTATGGGAATTTCTTGATGCTTGAGTTCCCGCACATTCAATATGAGATTATCCCAATTCGTTCGATTTATAGTAGTGAGGATCCTTACGAGGAACTTGCGGAAATGGTAGAACGTGAGATGCCAGATTTACTGATTCTTCAACCAGCTATGCATAACTATTTATTAAGTCAGGATAAATTTGAATCCTTAGATATACACATGAAGAATCATAATCTTCCGTTAGAAGAATTTCATCCTGGTGTATTAGCGTCTCTAAGGTCAGAATCGGATCATTTGCTCTATGGTATCGCACCAACTTTTACTCAAAATCTACTTTTCTACAATGAGGATTTATTTAGATCGACTGGCGTTCCGATACCTGAAGAACAATTGATGTGGTCTGACTTCTTCACACTTATTGGAAGATTCACGCAAGAGGAAGGCGCTCCGGGGATGGTCATGGAAGGAGGTACACTGTGGGGATTTTTGCTGCAGGCTGGTACTTTACAAGGCTTAGACTTTGTTGAAGCAGATACAGGCAACACTATTCTGGCGACGGATCAGTGGGAAGCATTAACGGAACAAGTGACTGATTTAGTTCGTAACCAATCTCTTGTATTTACAGATGGTTCGCAACTGCTGCAAGGTGACGCTTTCCAAAGAGGGGAAGCTGCCACAACTTTTCAGACGGATTCTTATCTTAGTGTTCTTGCAAATCAAGAGGATTTTGTATGGCGCTATAGTCTGCAACCAATCAATGCGAATGGGATATCTGCTGGTGTACAGCTGGAGCAGGTTTGGTCCATTGCGAAAGGTGCAGCACAACGTGAGGGAGCTATGGAAGTTCTTTCATTTATCCTATCTGATAATATGGAGCGGATTTTCCAACAACAAGGGAAGTTGCCAACACGCATTCCAACGGACACAACTGAAGATAACCTGTTAGAACTTTACGAATATAACGTAGGTTCTCATGTCGGAGATTATTCGCAAATCATCGAAAACTTGCCCGATCGTTTTAAGTTAGCGTTAGCGGAAGCAGGGGAAAGAGAAATCGAAGCGATTCTCCAAGGGACTACAGAGGTGAAAGCTGCTTTACAACGAATAGAAGTAGAAAGTGAGGCTGCGTGGCCTGTTACTGAATAATACAAAAAAGGCTGGACCTACTCCGGTGGGAGAGGGACCAGCCTTTCTCAATATAGAATCTTACAGCTCGATCTTCTTGACCGATGTGAGTCCGTCTACAGCTGCGATATCATCGATGACTGCTTTGTCGGCAGGCTTGTCGATGGTAAGCACCATAATCGCGGAGCCGCCGATGACTTTACGTCCTACTTGCATGGTTGCGATGTTCACATCATTCGTACCAAGCAATGTGCCGAGACGACCGACGATACCCGGCATATCTGTATGGGAGATAAGCAGGATGTTGCCAGCTGGTGCAATGTCGACCGGATACTGATCGACTTGTACGATGCGCGCACCGTAACCGTTCAGCAGGGTGCCGGCGATGGACTTCTCTTCCTTGTCTGTCTTCAAGGTCAAGCTGATCAAGTTCGTGAAGCCCTTCGTCGTCGAAGATTTCTGACGCTCGATCTTCACGTCGCGGGATTTCGCGAGATGCATCGAGTTGACGATGTTCACTTCCGATCCGAGATAAGGGGACAGGACACCCTTGACGATATAACGGGCAAGCGGAGAGGTATCCACTTCGGCCAACTCACCGGAGAAGTTGATCGTGATTTCACCAATTGCGCCGTCCACCATCTGTGCCAGGAATTGCCCCATCTTGTCGCCAAGCTCGAAGTACGGCTGCAGCTTGTTCAGTACATTCGGTGCAACCGGCGGCATATTGACGGCATTCTTGAACGGCTCGTCACGCAGGATGTGCAGCATCTCCTCGGATACGTCGATAGCCACGTTCTCTTGCGCTTCGACTGTAGATGCGCCAAGGTGCGGTGTCACGATAATCTTCGGATTGTTCAGGAACGGATGATCGGCAGCAGGCGGTTCGCTTACGAATACGTCGAAGGCCGCGCCAGCTACGATGCCTTGATCGATTGCTTCGACAAGGGCACCTTCATCGATGATGCCACCGCGCGCGCAGTTAATAATGCGGACGCCTTGCTTCATCAGTTCGAATTGCGGCTTGGACAGGATGCCGCGTGTCTCGTTGGTCAGCGGGGTATGGACAGTAATGAAGTCTGCCTGAGCGGACACTTCATCTACTGTTCCCAGCTTGATACCCAGCTTCTCGGCACGATCTTCGGTAAGGAACGGATCGTAGCCGACGACGTCCATGCCGAAGGCTTTGGCACGCTTGGCTACTTCGCTGCCGATGCGGCCCATGCCGATGACACCGAGTACCTTGTTGCGCAATTCTACACCGACGAACGCCTTGCGGTCCCATTCGCCGCCTACTGTCTTCTTATAGGATTGCGGAATGTTGCGGGCAACAGCCATCATCATGGCGAAGGTATGCTCACAGGTGGAGATCGTGTTGCCGTCTGGTGCGTTGATGACGACGATGCCTCGCTCTGTTGCGGCGTTCAGGTCGATATTGTCGACACCGACACCGGCACGACCGATTGCCTTCAGATTCTTGGCTGCTTCCATAATGCGCGGCGTCACCTTCGTCTGGCTGCGGACGAGCATTGCATCGTAGTCTCCAATGATGGCTACTAGCTCATCCTCGCTTAATCCTGTCTTCTTCTCAACGGTTACGTCGTCTGCGTCGTAGAGCTTCTGAATACCCATGTCGCTGATTGGATCCGAAATCAGTACTTTGAACATGTGGTTTCCTCCCTTGTCTGTATGTTTTTACTCATGAAAAAACCCCCAATCCCCACACGGCTTGCGTATGTATAAGGGACGAGAGTCTTACATTCGTGGTGCCACCCTTGTTCGCTGTCCGCCCAAGCGGTCAGCCTCAGTCCGTCGCAGGATACCCTGTTAGCGTGAGATCGTACACAGTCTTATGCTCCTCATGAGCAAGAACGGTTCCTGGACCGGGTCAAGGTAACGGATTATACCGGCTGCGTCTACTGCTTGTCCGCCAAGGTTCAACGCAGCTGCTCAGGAGTGCTCCGCAAGGTATTCTCCACCGGTTCGCAGCGACCACCGGCTCTCTGGAGGAGTTAGCGCTTGCTTCTTTCCTTCACAGCATTTTATAGCTATTCGTGTTGTCGATGAGTCCATAATTACTGACTCCGAATGCAAGATTTTATTAACTTTATCACGGTGCGGGATAACCGTCAATAGCTTGCTCTCCGCAAGTGATAGGTTTCACAATAGAAAGACTATGCTTTATTATTGTATCGAATGCCGATGCGTATTGCAATGACGAATTGCCATATTTCCAGAAGGTTTGCTATGCTTCACTCGTAGGTGTTTCGTGCGATGTTCGAGAAGTATTAAAGTTGACCGGCGGTCAAAAACAATGAGCGTAACTCAACCGACACGGTGTGCCTATGCAGAATGGAAGCGGGATAATCAATTAGTGATCAAATCTGATACTTAAATTCAGCGAATGTGGGGGAATTGAAGGTTTAGTGACCAAACCTGATCACTAATTTGCCGAAAATGCAAGCAATCGGAGCAAATGGTCGAATTAGTGACCACGAATGATCACTAATCATCGTAACAAGGGCAAGTATCATAAATTAGTGATCAGAAATGAGCGCTAAATTGTTCGTGCTTGCGTGTCGAGAGGGAAGAACGAGTAATCAGACGGGTTCGGGTGTAAAAAAAAGAGCGGACCATTCGTCCACTCCTTCTAACCAGCTACTTGATCGCAGAGAAGAATGGAAGCTGCGGCAGCACTTCCTCTGCGTATAGTGAATCTTGGTTGGAGCTGAAGTCATTCTCGCGAATCGCTTCTGTATCAGAGAGCAGCTGCACGAATTCACGTACGTTCGCCACGCCAAGCTTGTCAGCCTGGTCAGTTTCCAGCAGGCGATCGATGCGTGCGGCAGCATCCTGCGGATAGAACGGTTCGAACAACCGGTTCTCGTAGAGCTGACGTGAGGCAGTGTAGTTTTTGGCTATCAGATTCATCGTCTGCCATTGCTCAATAGTCGGATTCGCTGCGGCAAACAGCTGATCGGCATTCACGTTAACGTCGAAGCCTTCATTCCATTTCACCATGGATGCGTAGTAATCCCGCTGCCCTTGCAGGGCGAATGCTCTGGCTTCTGCCAGATAATTGTCTTGATTCATCAGTTCGAGCAGTTCGTCCGCATTGCGTGAATCCAAATCAATGTTCTGGAAGCCTTCGGCGAATAGCTTCAAGCTGCGAAGGTAGTTCGTCTGCGCATCTTGTAAGAGCGGTGACGAATTCGGCATAGATACTTGCGTCAGCTTGGCGTGCTGATTCTCAGCAAGCTTGGCCAGCTCACGCGCCACGGCTCTCGGATCTGCAGTGGAAGTGCCGGTCTGCAGCGAATGGCTGTATGCAAACCACTTGTTCTGAAATTCCCGATACGGCGTAAGTACGGTATGATAGAAGGAAACGAGGTATTGCTGATCATAGGCTGTATATATGGGCTCGTCAGCGAGCGCTTCCTCTGCGATAGCATACTTCTCTTCTGTTCGATCCATACCCATTTGATAACCGAAGAAAAAGGCGCCCATGATACAAATGAGCACTAAGATAAATCCTAGTGTGAGAAAATAGTCGACCCTGCCAAGTTTTTTGTTCATCGATTCGCTCCTATGATTGGGAAAAATTCAATTATTGCAAGCATCTCTGGTAAATATTCATAACAAGTATAAGGGAATTTGTCGAAAAAAGAAATATATCTTAAGGAACGGAATGGGATCATGAAAAAATTCAACTGGAAAAATATAAAGATCCGTAAAGTAAGTATCCATGATATCGATGACCGCCTGCTGCTGATTAATTTGTATGTGACCCAAGCCGTTACTTTGTTTATCGGCATCATCCTCATCGTTTTTCAGAGCAGAAACCCATTTTTATTATTTGCGCCATTCCAGAATGGGTCGCCGCTGTTGTGGGGGGCGGCTTTCGCCGCGCTTGTGCTAGTCGTAGATTTGACAGTATCCAAGTTCGTCCCCGATGATCTGGTGGATGACGGCGGTGTGAATGAACGTATCTTCCGCAGCCGCCCGCTGTGGCACATTGCTGTATTGTCAGCTGTCGTGGCCATATGTGAGGAGTTGCTCTTCCGTGGTGCGATCCAGCATGCGATTGGTCCGTATTGGACGAGTATTCTATTCGCGGCCATTCATGTCCGCTACTTGCAGCATTGGCTAATGACGGGAATGGTGTTCAGTATTAGCTATGGTCTCGGTTGGATCTATGATCAGACGGGAACGCTGTGGACTGTCATTATTGCGCATTTTCTCATCGATTTTATTATGGGCTGTATAATTCGATACAGGAGGGAAGAGCGATGAAGCGAGATAAGCTTCGTGATTGGGATAGTAGCGCTTCGCTGCCGCCCCGCTCTAGCGCACACGCTAAGAAGCAGGAGGAGGAAGCTTTGCAACAGGAACTGGAAGAGGCTGAGGAGGAGCAATCTTTGCCGCCGAGAGGAACGGCGCATCCGTCAGAAAAAAGAAAATGGAACACGCTCTACTACCGCGTGCTCCTTCTCTTGTTCATTGGTTTGACTGCCAGCTTGCTGTACTGGGGATTCCGCTCCTTACCCAGTTAACGGAATAGTGGCTAGGAAATTGCCAGTACTATGGCTCCGGCTCGTAGTTGATGTCAATCGCCCGCGGGTCCAGAAAGGTATAGCCTTCGTCAGTCAAGCGAGTAAGCAACGTATCAAGCGCTTCGGCTGTCCACTCTAACTCGTGCATTAAGATGTTGGCACCAGGGTGTAGCTGCTCCATGACGTTGTTCACAACTGCCTCTGGTGTCTGATTGTTGCGGTCCCAATCGAGCGAGCCGTTGGACCAGGTCATGAAGAGCATGCCTTCTTCCTTCGCCTTCTGCCTCACATGGTCATTCGATGAGGCGAACGGTGGGCGGAAGAACTTCGGTGAACTGCCGATCGTTTCTTCCACGATGGTCTGCACATCTTCCAGCTGCTGATCAATTTCGTCTGCGGTTGCTTTGCCTAATTCGATGTGGTCCCATGAATGATTGCCGATGATCTGTCCAGCCTCATGCAGCTGTACGAGCAGCTCTGGCTGCTTCTCGACACGGAAGCCGTTCACGAAGAAGATTGCCTTCGCATCATGCTTGGCCAACGTTGCGATCATCGAATCGAGCATGGCTTGCTCCTTAGGTCCGTCATCGAAGGTGAGCAGCACGACCTTATCATCTACGCCTTCTTCCTTCGGAACGATCCGGTATACGCTGTTCATGTAATAGTCTTCGGGAGGCGCTTCGTCCTCATCTACAGCAGGCACTTCTTCTGCAGCAGGCGGTTCAGAGATATCTTCATCCGACTGTCCAGACTGCCCCCCATGGTCGGCGTCTGTATGTTCAACCGCGCCTTCTTCATCTTGCGGTACGGCTTCACCTGGAGCGGTCACCTGTCCGTCAGACGGAGCTTGTTGTTCTGGGTTGTCAGTACTCTGCGTCGTACTGCATGCGGTTAAGGCACCGGCAACTAGCCCTATCATCATTAGCCTCCCCAAGCGGTTCATCTCATTCTCTCCCTTATGTTGTAGTAGATGCGTGCTGCGTGATTACATTGTACCGCGGTTTCCTGAATTTATAAAGAATGACTTGCTGGCAAAGCGACCATGCTAGAGGTGTGAGCTCAGTCAGAAATGGAGGGATGTCCGAATGCGCATGGGTACTTTTCTATTTGGCGGTATTGTCGGTGCTGCGGCTGCTGTATACATGATCAAAGGCGGACGCATGCCAATGCTAATCGGCGGATTCAACCAGAGCAGCAAAGGATTCGAGGGCACGGCAGGCGCAATGATGAATATGGCGAAGGATGGCATGCAGGCTATGACGGGTCAAGACCATTCGTCACAGCACGGTGATCAGAAGAAGCAAACCGGCAGCGACAACGGATTGTCGCAGGTGAAGCAATTTGTAGAACAGGATGCTGAAGTGAAGCGAGCGGTCCAAGAGATTATGAAGGATAATGCTGCGAACGCACCGTCACAACCAACACATTGAATGCAGAGCTGAAGGAGCTGTTCCCTTGCCGGGAATCGGCTCCTTTTGGTGTTGGATATTTTTTTGATGCAAATACATACAATTTTACGTGCAAACCGAAGCAAGAAATGATATTCTATTGAATAGGACCCAAGCTATCCTATCACGCCAGAGAACGGACACACATATTTTATTAAAAGTACGGTTGTGCAAGGAGGATCCCGCTATGAAAATTGAGCGATTGAGCCAGGATAAAATTAGGATTTTCCTTACATTTGACGATCTGACGGAGCGGGGTATCCACAAGGACGACATGTGGCGGGAAATTCCCAAAGTCCACGAGTTGTTTAGTGAAATGATGGATCAGGCCTACACAGAGCTAGGCTTCGATGCATCAGGACCGCTTGCTGTGGAGGTGTTCTCCTTACCGGCTCAAGGTATGGTTGTCATTGTGACGAAGGGAAGATCTCATAGCTCGTTAGGCGACGACGAGGATGAGCTTGATGACGATATTTACGAAATGGAAGTAACGCTGGAACAAAGCGATGTTATCTCTTACCAGTTCGATGAGTTGGAGCATGTCATTCAAGCCGCCAAGATGATCAACCGCTTGCTCTTGGAAGGCGGGACGTTGTTCCAATACAGCAATCGCTGGGTATTGCAAATTGATCCGATGGAGATGGAAGACGCTAGATATCAATCAGTCATTGCGCTGCTGTCCGAATACGGTGAAGCCAGCTCTGTTACGAAAGCGGTGCTAGAGGAATACGGCAAGATCATTATTGAAGATGACGCCGTGAAGGTGCTGTGTCGGTACTTTTAAGGCTCAGGATATACGGGTAATCCAAGAGTGTCCCGCAAGAGATCAATCTTCTTTTGCGGGTTTTCTCATTGGAAGGCAGACAGATAGGAGGTAACCGGTGTGACCCTCTTGTCAATCGTGATGGGCGCGGTCGCGCCGGGGATTTCATTATTGACGTATATATACTTGAAGGATCGTTACAGCCCCGAGCCGATTCGACTAGTTGCACGGATGTTTCTCGTTGGCATGTTGGTCGTGTTCCCGCTTATGGTTGTTCAACGCGGTCTGGTGTTGGGGCTCGGAACGAATGAGCTGTTGTTCGCCTTCGGAATATCTGCAACACTCGAAGAATATGTCAAGTGGCTGCTCGTCTATCATATGATCTTTCGCGCGAAGGAATTTGACGAGCCTTACGATGGGATCGTCTATGCGGTTGCTGCATCGCTTGGATTTGCTACGATGGAGAATATCCTATACGTAGCGACAGTATCGACATCCTTCAGTGAAATGCTAATGCGTGCGCTCTTGCCTGTATCCGGACATGCGCTGTTCGGCGTAGTAATGGGGTATTACTTAGGGCATGCGAAGTTTGGAGACAGGCCGAAGCGGATGCTTGGTCTGTCCTTGTTGCTTCCATTAATGTGGCACGGCACGTATGACTATATTATTCTGGCTGCGGAGCAGGATTGGATTTGGTTCATAGTCCCGTTCATGGCTCTGCTGTGGATTCGCAGTCTGCGTAAGATGAATCGGGCTAACAACCGTTCACCGCTGCGCCCGCTTATCCTTGAGGAAAAGCGCAAATACGAGGGCTAATTCGCTGCGAAAACGGTTATACTGCTAGCAGTAAATGATTGGATACAGGGAGTTGAGTAACCGTGACGGGTACAAGAGCGAGAATAGTGATTCGCTGCCGTCGCTGCGGCGAGCGGTTTTTGCTGAGAGGCAAACGTGAGAATGGCAAATGGCATACTGGCTTTCGTCAGTGTATCTGTGACAACGAGACGGATTTCGATATCGATGTTAATCCATAATAGCTAGTCATGCATAAAGCTTGCTCCTATAACGGAAACTAGGCGAAAACCTAGATTGCGAAAGGAGCAAGTTTTTCTTATGTATAAGAGACTGAGCGGAGTACTGTTCCCGATTCTGGTCATTGCTTTAATCGGTACGGCGGTATGGGGGTATCAGGAGCACCAAGAGAAGAACGCTGTACTCATTAAGGCAGAGAATCAATATCAGCGAGCCTTTCATAATTTGTCCTACAACTTGGATCAAGTACATAATGAACTGGGGAAAGCGCTGGCATTAAGCGCCGATTCGCATCAGTTTCAACGGAAGAGCTTGATCAGTGTATGGAGAATGACTAACTTGGCACAGAGTGATGTGAATCAACTGCCATTGACATTAATGCCGTTTAATCGTACGGAAGATTTCCTTTCGAAGATGGCAGATTTCGCATACCGCACTTCCATTCGTGACTTGGTGAAGGAACCGCTGACGAAGGATGAGATGCAAACACTCAATGAGCTGTATGCTTACTCTAAGAAAACTGCGAGCGAAGTGCGCTCTATGCAGGCTAAGGTGCTGCAGGATAACTTGAGGTGGATGGATGTAGAGGTTGCACTCGCGAGTGAGGAAGAAGTGAAGGACAATACGATCGTGGATGGATTCAGAACGGTGGATGACCAGGTCAATGCGTATGAGGATATTAATTGGGGACCTTCCACGACGGCTATTTTCGAACAGCGGAGCTTCAAGGCATTGGCAGGCAAGCCTGTCAGTGAAGAGGAGATTAAGCGGAAGGCAAGACAGTTCTTCAAGCTTGCTGCCGATACAGAGCTCACTGTTACGGAGAATGGGAAGGGAACGGAATACGCATCGTACTCCGTCGTCGCAGGCGGAGACGAGAGCCACTTGAGTGCGGATTACACGAAGAAGGGCGGCAGTCTCATTTGGTTCATGAATACACGTCCAGTTGAGAGCAAGCAGCTGTCTGTAGAGCAGGCGAGGGATAAGGCGCAAGCGTTCCTGCGAGAGCACGGATTTGGCGAAATGCAGGCTGTAGCATACGATACGTATAACCATTCGGCTAGCTTGACGATGGTTGCCGTACGTGACGGTGTGCTCATCTATCCGGAGAAGCTAACGGTGCGGGTGGCCTTGGATACTGGTGAAGTCGTCGGCCTGCACGCAGCAGATTACATGTACAGTCAGAAGGAAGACAGGAAGATAGATAAGCCGAAGCTAAGCGAAGCAGAAGCGAGGAAGTCGTTGAATCCAAGCTTCGAGCTGCAGACTTCTAATGTGGCCCTGATCGAGAATGAAGTAAAGCAAGAAGTATTGTGCTATGAATTTACCGGGAGAATTAATGGGAATCGGTATCGCATTTACTTGAATGCGGAGAACGGTATGGAGGAGATGATGGAAATCATACGGGAAGCTGATGCAGAAGTGGGGGAGAACGTCAGCTGAAGGTAATGTATACGGTAATGTCCGAGCCGAGAAGCCAAGGATGAAAAAAGCTTCTCGGTCATTTGTCATTTTTCCTCACCCATTGCTGATTTCATGCTATAATGTAATCGTAAGCAGCCTAGTACTATCGATACATAGAAATCAGAGGTGTGAGCCTTGCTACCTAAATTAAACCAAGACTTGTTCATCCAAGTCGCTAATGTAGACAACGATGAAGAGAATCAACTGTATAAAACAAGGATTGCAGACCTGGACGATGATTATATCTATATGGAACAGCCAATCCATACGATGAAAGGTGGATTTATGACTCTGTTCCAAGGGGACAGCTTGTCCATCTACTTCTTGTCTACTGGCGGAACGAAGAATTACTTCTATTCCGAGGTAGTCGGATTTCAGGAAGACAACATTCGACTCGTTACCATTACGAAGCCGGAGCAGAGCGCTATCTCTCAAGTGCAGCGCCGTAATCATCTACGAGTAGCTGCCGAGCTTGAGATCGCCATACGTATTTCTGATAATTTGCAGTTTCTCGCTGTTACCAAAGATTTAAGCGGGGGCGGAACTGCGTTCGAATGCGAGAGTCATTATGCGATCCAACCTAATACGCAATTTGACGGATGGCTACTCCTTCCTTATAAGAACGGCTCTATCGAACATGCTTCCTTCAAGGGTGAGATTGTCCGAATTAAAGAACTGGAAGGCGGGCTGAAGATAGGGATGGTCACATTCACGAACATATCGGATGTTGATCGGCAGCGTGTCATTCGATATTGCTTCGAGAAGCAACTGGAATATCGCAAGAAGTAGTCCGCAGCACTCGGATTAGTTGCACACCCCCTTGGGAATACTTGTCGGTAAACACATAGGGTGGTGGCAATATGAGGAAGCCTTCAGCGAGACAACGATATATCAGACTGCTGTTGCATTGGATGGATCGCATGGAATCGATACTGATCAGAGGGCTATTGATTGCAGCGATACTTATGCTGACTGCGCAATTGTTACTGCGAATTCCTATTGTCAGGGAGACGTGGAGCGGCACAGATCGATTGGAAGGCGACCCCGTGCGGAGCAACGAAACTTCGCCTTAACCCCCTCATCTTGTTTTGCACACGACAATCAATTGTGGTATAATTTGAATCGTTCGCAGGCCGTGCCTGCTTTTTTACATCATAGTAGGTTCTAGCTATGATTTTCATTCAGGACGCCGTGATAGTGGAGAACTAGCAGGCTGTTGCGGGATCGAATCAGGGTTGTTACAGCAATGGGAGGCAGTATAGCTTTGAAACAGACGGACGACCACATTAACGTGGCCATTGACGGTCCGGCAGGAGCAGGGAAGAGCACAGTAGCCAAGCTGGTTGCCGAACGTTTGGGCTATATTTATATCGACACGGGCGCGATGTATCGTGTCGTTGCCTACAAGGCGCTAGCGAGCGGAATCAGTCCTGATGATACGGCAGAAGCTGTTCGAACTGCGGAAAGTATTAGGATCGAATTGAGACCGGGTATGCAGCGGCAGCAAGTATGGGCTGATGGGAAGGATGTTACGGACGTTATTCGTTCTGCTTCTGTCACCTCTAATGTTTCGGCATTTGCTGCGAATCCAGGTGTTCGCGAAATACTGGCTCGTAAGCAGCAGGAGATGGCAAGGAAGAAAGGCGTGGTCATGGACGGCCGCGATATTGGCACACATGTGTTGCCGGATGCTGAGGTGAAGGTTTATCTCACAGCCACTGTCGAGAAGCGGGCAGAACGGCGATTCAATGAGTTGCCGGACGGCACTATGTCCATGGAGGAGCTGCGTGAAGACATTGCCCGGCGTGACGACATGGATCGTAATCGTGAACATTCTCCACTCGTTCAAGCAGAGGATGCCATACGTATCGACAGTACGTATATGACGATTGAAGAAGTTACGGAGAGCATTCTTGATATATGCTCGAATGTAATGAATCAGGGAGTCGAACAGAATGAGTAACTTTACATATGGTCTTGGCAAACTTCTATGTCGAATCATTTATTACGGATCATTCCGATTGCGCGTTCATGGAAGAGATCATATTCCGGAGCAAGGACCGATTATTCTGTGTTCCAATCACATTAGCAACATGGATCCGCCGTTGGTGGGATTGCCATTATCCAGACGTGTACACTTCATGGCGAAGGCAGAATTGTTTAAGGTTCCGGTTCTTGGTTATCTCATTAAATCGGTCGGTGCATTCCCAGTTAAGCGCGGCGGTGTAAGCAAGGAATCGATTAAGATTGCGTTGACATTATTGAGACAAGGCAATATGCTAGGCATCTTCCCGGAAGGGACGCGCCGCAATCAGGACGGTGCGGCGAAGCGCGGGGCCGCGGCATTAGCATTGCGCTCTAATGCGAAGGTTGTGCCTGTTGCCATTATCGGCCGTTATAAGCTGTTCGCCAAGCTAGCCATCCATTATGGAGAGCCGTTAGATTTATCAGATTGCAAGGATGATGAGGGCAATCCATCGCCGGATCTGGCAACAGAGAAGATTATGAGTGCTATTCAGAAGTTGCTGGATACGCATGGCAAAGCATAATATTATGCTCCATGATCTGATACACTAGTCATGAGCATTGTATTAAACTCTGTGCATGTACCTAAGTGCATGGGTTTACCATATAAAAATTATAGCGAGGGTATCTTTCGTTGCGGGTCATTACGGACGAAAGGTCGAGGAGGTTATGGAAATGACGGAAGAAACCAATTTACAAGAAACAGAAGCTTCGACAGAAGCGAACAATGAAGCAACCGTCTCCCAAGAAGAAGCAATGGCAGATGTTGCCGCTTTGAAGCGCGGGGATACTGTACAAGGGAAAGTCGTAAAAGTTGAAGACAACCAGGCTTTGGTAGATATCGGATATAAATACGACGGCATCATTCCGATTCGCGAACTGTCTTCCATTCATTTGGAGCAGGCATCCGATGCTGTTCAAGTGGGCGACGAAGTAGAATGCCAGATCTTAAGCATTGACGATGAGAAGGAAAGACTATTGCTCTCTAAGCGCGCTGTGGACAGCGAGCAAGCTTGGGAGCAGCTGGAATCTCGCTTTGAGCAAGGAGAAGTATTCGAAGCGCAAGTAGCGGACGTTGTGAAGGGCGGCCTTGTGGTTGATCTTGGCGTACGCGGATTTATTCCGGCTTCTATGGTTGAGCGTCATTTCGTTGAAGATTTCAGCGATTACAAGGGACGTACTCTTCGCTTGAAGGTAAAGGAATTGGATCGTGAGAACAACAAGGTAATCCTTTCCCAGAAGGATGTATTGGATGCAGAGTTTGAAGAGAACAAACTGCGTATTCTGAATGACCTCCAAGCAGAGCAAGTGCTTGACGGAACTGTTCAGCGATTGACACCTTTCGGTGTATTCGTAGATATCGGCGGTATCGATGGCTTGGTTCACATCTCCGAATTAGCTTGGACGCATGTTGAAGAGCCTTCAGAAGTAGTCAAAGAAGGCGACCAAGTGAAGGTAAAGGTGCTGAAGGTCGATCCAGCTAACGAGCGTATTAGCTTGAGCATGAAGGCTGTACAGCCGGGACCTTGGGATCAAGTGAATGAGCAGTTCAACATTGGTGATGAAGTGGAAGGCGTTGTGAAGCGTCTTGTAAGCTTCGGCGCATTCGTGGAAATTGCTCCTGGTGTAGAGGGGCTTGTGCACATTTCGCAAATCGCGCATCGTCACATTGCTACCCCGCATGAAGTGCTGAAGGAAGGCCAGGAAGTGAAGGCCAAGATTTTGGACATCAATGTGGAGGATAAGCGTGTATCCTTAAGCATCAAGGAAACAGAGGAAGCTCCAGCACAGGCGCCGCGGGAAAACCGTAAGCCGAAGCAGGAAAACTTCAATCTGCCTGAGAATCAATCGCTTAACTTGACACTGGGCGAGCGCTTTGGTGATAAGCTGAGCAAATTTAAGTAAGCAACCTTACAGGTCATGATTATGGCTTGCTAGTGAAGCTCAACATATCCGTCTGAACCCGCAGAACGATCTGTGGGTCAGACGGATTTTTTGCGTGGTGAGGGTTAAAAGCAACGAATTCATCAAAACATAACGTACAGAGATACTGGGTCGCACACATTGGATGTTGGGGGGAACTGCTTTGAATCCAGGCGTGATTTCTGTACTCGTCGCGACGATGTTCGTCGTTCTGATTGCTACTGGTTGGAGACGGGAAATGGTCGGGCGTGTGCCGGCATCTGTCACATTGCTATTCGTCTTCGGTTGGTTTATCCTTCATCCCTATAGCTGGCATTGGAATGGCATCGCAGTGAACGGCAGCTACATTATGGCTCTTCTGTGCGCAATCATTGCTTGGATGTTGATCGGGGATGGGGGAGATAGACTTCATACATTGTCTGTCGCATTTCTAATTGCGGCGATTTACGTATTCTTCGCACAGTTGTATCGCACTAGTCCCATCCTCATCCTATACAGCCAGACTACTGATTTAGCGTTGATTGCAGCTGCAGCTGCTGTTGTCTTTTGCCGTCGACCGATGGAGCAATGGACCGTATTGACGATCGGTCTATGGCTCGGTGACGCTTTGCTTGGACAACTGTGGGGATCGACAAGCGAACCGCAGCTCGGTCATGCTGCATTGTACGATCTTTGGTGGTTTGCATTCGCAATAGCACGATTAGTATCCGTTGTAGTGACACGAATTGTCATTCGGGTGAAAAATGAAAGTATAGATTAGCCATTCGGGCTGTTTTTTGCTATTATGGTACACATGAGTGTTTGAGGAGTGAATAACTGATGGCGAAATCGACCGTAGCGATCGTAGGCCGGCCCAATGTAGGTAAATCCACTATTTTCAACCGGATTATTGGGGACCGAGTCGCAATCGTCGAAGATAAACCGGGCATTACAAGAGATCGCATATATGGGACTGGCGAATGGAACGGACGATCCTTCCATCTGATTGATACCGGCGGTATCGAAATCAGTGACGATGAAATCGTGCGTTCCATTAAGGTTCAGGCGGAATTAGCAATTGAAGAAGCGGATGTCATTATATTTATGGCAGATGCGAAGGGCGGATTGACTCCTGCAGATCAAGAGGTAGCTGCAATATTGTTTCGCTCGAACAAGCCGATCGTGCTGGCGATCAACAAGGTAGACAATCAACAGCGAGAAGAAGACGTGTATGAGTTTTACAACTTAGGATTTGGCGAGCCTATATCTATATCAGGTGCGCACGGCTTCGGGATCGGCGATTTACTGCAGCGTGTAGTCGAGGAGCTTCCTCCGGAAGTAGAGGACGAATATGAGGATGATGTCATACGTGTGTCCTTAATTGGCCGTCCGAATGTCGGGAAGAGTTCCTTGGTCAATGCTATATTAGGTGAAGAACGTGTCATAGTCAGCAATCAGGCAGGAACGACACGGGATGCGATTGACACACCATTCGAGAAGGACGGACAGAAGTACGTATTGATAGACACGGCTGGTATGCGGAAGCGCGGCAAGGTATACGAGTCTACGGAGAAGTACAGCGTCATGCGGGCGATGAAAGCAATTGAACGGTCTGATGTTGTCCTTGTAGTGATCAATGCAGAGGAAGGCATCATAGAGCAGGATAAACACATCGCAGGATACGCGCATGAAGCGGGGAAGGCTGCAATCTTCATCGTCAACAAGTGGGATGCTGTAGACAAAGACGACAAATCGTTGCAAGTATTTACGCAGAACATACGAGAGCAATTTTTGTTCATGAGCTACGCTCCGATCTTGTTCGTGTCAGCGACGACCCGCCAGCGGTTGCACAAGATCTATCCGTTAGTGAACGAAGTTGCCGAGCAACACTCGATGCGTATACAGACTCACGTGCTCAATGACGTCGTTTCTGATGCAGTTGCGATCACATCTCCGCCATCCGATAAGGGACGGCGACTTAAGATCAATTATGCGACACAAGTGTCCGTTAAGCCGCCGACATTCGTGCTGTTCGTCAATGAACCTAGCTTGATGCACTTCTCCTATGAACGGTATTTAGAGAATAAGATTCGGGCTGCGTTCGGATTCGACGGCACACCGATCCGCATCTTTATGCGTCGGAAATCAGATGATGAGTAATCGTTAGTTTGTACACATAGATGAGCAGGAGCGACATAGGGGAGAGGATATATGGTGTGGGCGTACATTGCGATCATTGCCAGTTATTTGCTTGGCTCGATTACGTTTAGTTTTGTGGTGGCCAAGTGGTGGAAAGGGATAGATATTCGCAAGCATGGCAGCGGTAATGCAGGTGCTACGAATACGCTGCGGGTTCTGGGTAAGGGTGCTGCGATTACTGTCTTGGCGCTAGATGTAGGCAAAGGGATTGCGGCAGTGTGGTTGGGGCGATGGCTCGGCGATACACTTGCGATTGAAATCGCATGCGGGTTAGCTGCAATCATCGGTCATAATTGGCCTGTATTTTTCGGATTTCGCGGAGGCAAGGGGATCGCTACGACAATTGGCGTGATGGTCTCCTTGCACTTTATTCCGGTATTGCTAGCTGGAATCATTGCAATCATTAGCATATTTATTTCGCGGTATGTGTCCTTGGGTTCTTTATTGTTTACAGGTCTCACACCTCTCTCGCTGTGGCTACTTGACTATCCGAATCTATACGTATGGTCGGCACTGTTGATCTTCGCATTTGCATTGCTCCGACATCGTACCAATGTCGCTAAGTTACTGCGTGGCGAGGAGAACAAGCTGGGTGCCAAGCGGGAACAGTAATGAATATAAGTGCAGAAGAGGAGGTAGCCGCAATGCATACACGCCGCGCAGCCGTCTTGGTGGCTGGGAGCTGGGGAACTGCACTGGCCAATGTCTTGGCAGACAACGGATGCGAGGTTACGCTATGGACTCGAAGCCAAGAACAAGCGGATGAAATCAATACGAAGCGGCAAAATAGCCGGTATCTCCCTGATTTCACCTTGCATGAGACGATCCGGGCGACAACATCTGTCGCTGAAGCGATTCAAGATGCGAGGCTTATCCTGTTAGCAGCTCCATCATCAGCCATGCGCGAAGTAGCACGTTCGATCCATGATTATGCGCCGAAGCAAGCATTGTTAGTACATGCGACCAAAGGCTTCGAACCCGATACATTACAACGGATGTCCGCGGTTATCGAAGATGAGCTGCCATCGTGGCAAGACCGCGTCGTCGTATTATCCGGACCGAGTCACGCGGAAGAAGTGAGCCACAAGTGTCCTACAACGATCGTCGTTGCGTCCCGAACTACATCCGAAGCTGAGGAAGTGCAGGATTGGCTGATCAATCCATACTTCCGTGTATATACGAATCCAGATGTGATAGGCGTAGAAGTAGGTGGCGCCTTGAAGAACATTATCGCATTAGGTGCCGGGCTATCGGACGGTTTGTCGTTCGGTGATAATGCGAAGGCGGCATTGCTGACACGTGGATTAGCAGAAATCGCTCGATTAGGCGTATCACTTGGGGCGAATCCGCTAACATTCGCGGGATTGGCCGGAGTTGGAGACCTGATCGTTACTTGCACAAGTCAACACAGCCGTAATTGGCGAGCCGGATATATGATTGGACAGGGTCATACGCTCAATGAAGTGCTGTCGACCATGGGGATGGTCGTAGAGGGTGTCAAGACTACTCGCGCTGCATGTCTCTTGTCACGCAAGCATGGTGTAGAAATGCCGATTGCAGAGCAGCTGTATCAGGTGTTGTTCGAGAACAAAACACCGCGTGAAGCGGTTGAAGCGCTAATGGGCCGCGGTCGTACACATGAAATGGAAGAAGTCGCGATAGAAGCGGCGGCTAATTGGCAGGAATAGCCCGCACACATTGATGAGCCTTCTCATAGGATGCTATAGATGATCCGGAGAAGGAGGGCTACGATGAGTCGCAAAGATTTGTCCAAGGACGTCTTGAACGTCGTCAATTCGAAGACGGGCAAAAAAGTTTCCCCAAAACAAATAAGCAACCTAGCAAGCGGCATCAATGCTTCAACAGTGAAGAATGAAGCGCAGCTTCGCCAGCTAATTAAACAAGTTGGAAGTATGGTGAATGTCAAAGTTCCTGAAGCAACCGTGAAGGAAATCGTTAAAGCTGTGAAACAAAGCGGGTTTAACCCGAACAATATGGAGCAGATGATCAAGATGATCATGAAAAAGAAATAAGAGGAATGAAATTTTTGGCATAGGCCGGCGTATTGCGGTTTATGCTTTTTTACTATCTTTTTGTTATAATAGTGCTTGGTTTGCATAAACAGTATGCAGAAGAGAGAAGGGAGTCACAGGTATGGATCCAATGCAAAAAATGTGGGCATCCTTAATCGCAATCGGGTTAATGGCCTTGTCTGCCCTTATGATTACATTCGCACGCAGTAAAACTCGCGGCATCATTCGAGTTGTACTTTCTATTATTGCATTTGCAACCTTATTGTTGGCGATGTTGCTTGGCATTATTTCAATTGTGTAGGAGGGAAGAGCGTACATGCTAACGTTAACAGGGCGTACAAAAGAAGCAATTGTTCAAGCAGAGCTGGGACATACGATTCTTGACATTGCGTTGAACAATGATATCGATTGGGGATTTTCCTGCACAAGAGGGACATGCGCGAGATGCCGCTGTTACATAGAGGAAGGCCGAGAAAGGTTGGCTGAGCCTACCAAAGCTGAGTTGGCAAGGATGGATGAAGAAGAGCTTGAACAAGGCTATAGACTCGGATGCCAGGCCGTCATCCAGCAGGAAGGTACAGTGCGAGCAGTTCATCGCACATATTGGTAATCGTGAAGCAGACGACAAGAGGGGGAGATTTGAGATGCCGAACGTACGTTTCTTGCCGATAGATCGTTCTGTTCACGTCAGACCGGGGACAAGTCTGCTGGATGCTGCGCGCAGAGCCCGCGTGAATATCCCGACTCGATGCGGAGGGCAAGCTTCATGCTTCATGTGCAAAGTACAGGTCGAGAGCGGACCTGTATCCGAACCTAATAACAAAGAGTTGAGCAAGATGGGGGAGCTTCATTTAACGGGGACACGCCTTGCTTGCCAAGCCAAGGTATCAGAATCGGATGTTGTTATCGAACTTCCAGAGAGTCCGCTGAAGCTAGCGGTGCGCAAATTGTTGGCTGAACAACAGGAAGGGAAGGAGGGGGACAATATATGAAGCCATTATCTCGAAACATCAGCGTGCTAGTATGGATTGTACTGTGCACTGGATTATTGAGTGGGTGCATGTATCCCGGGTACAACTCCAGTGCAGTAGATAATCGCGTGGCAGTACGGGAGGACGTTGTTCTTGTTCAAGCCGCGGTCGAAGAATATAGGAAGGTAACAGGTGTGTTACCTATACACAATAGTGATATGAGCACACCTAAGTATGAAAAATTTAAGATCGATTTCTCCAGACTGACGAACGGCCCGTTTCTAAGCAAAATTCCCGATAGTGCCTTTGAAAGTGGTGGGAAACATAACTATCTAATAATAGAAGATGGCGGTCAATTTCTCGTTCGCCTAATGGATATTCAAGTGTTCCAACAGGTCACCGATCTAGAAACGGTCGTTCGACAATATAGACAAGCTAATAACGGTGATGTGCCGGGCAAAACAGAAATATCACCAGGATGGTATTCCATCGATTACGAGAAGCTGGACGTGGATCGATTGCAAGTGACGAGCATGTTCACTGGTAGTTTATTGCCCATACTCATCAGCCAAGAAGGAGAATTGGCAGTTGACTATGCTCCAGATATTATGAAGATTATTCGTGAACAGAAGGTTTCTTCAGAAGAAGGAGCACCTGCTGCTAACAGTTCAACTGCAGCGGTAAGCGGTTCTGAGCTTGCCAAGATGGATGATCTGCGCAGCTTATTAGTGGCATCTCATCAGTATGTACCCGTCAAATCCCAACCATATATTTGGGTAGACGACCAACCCATCCTAGCAACTGATAAGATGGACCAGTAGGACTCACTATTCACACAACTCGTGACAGTTGCTTGAGGTAATAATCCGAGGAAAGAAAGCGTCCATTGTCTGATTAGCACAATGGACGCTTTCTTGGTGTGGTGGTCGGCTTAGTAGTTGCTGTGGGTAGTATAGGTTCGTTCCCAACCCTTTTCGTCAATATCCCCTTCCCTCAGAAGTGCAACCCCAATATTGATATCCCTTTCCTCAAATCTGGAGATCACATATTGATATCCCCTTCCCTCAGAAATGTAAGCAAGAAGCTGAAATCCGACAACTCTCATTTTCTCATCTGAATGTCATCAACATGAACAATTACATGAACGATTCTGTCTGCTGAATGCCTATATGCTAGCAAACTGTTTGTATGAGAACGTCCAAGCATCTAGATACCCGCTGATTTAATTTATACTCACCACATGTATACAACGAATCAATATGAAGGCATGACGGGCATGATTAGGAGGAAACGTGAGCATTCAAAATAAAATAGCTTATATTTTTCATACAGATGCTGGTTAATATGTGGATAAGAGGTGTATCGGAATGCATATAGTTCAATCTGAAGCAATATTCGTCCCAATAATGTTGCTGATATGTCCTGCCGATTCCTTTGAATGTATCGTTGATCCAGTTTTTAGCTTCACAATAAATCGGGTGAAGAAATGGATCGCGACGAAACTCAACTCGATTTAAGGTTGATCCTAACGCGTGTGACTCAAGGTGTTCCTCAAATAGTTTTTTCTCGCCGCTATAAGTTAATTTTTGACCGTCCAGATCTTTATCTGTTAAGCACTTAATCTTAACGTATAATCCGCAATTATCCTCGAATGAATGATCACGTCTCACTTGACGTTCCTGTGCACAGCTAACCCATAGAGGGTGCTCACGCTTAGTTCGGAAATAGACATACGGTGGGCGTCCGTAAAAAACTACTCCTCCAGTTACATATCCAGCCATTCGCCGTTCGTTGTCCAGATCACTAATAGCATGTCTGATTTTATTCAGTATTTTCCATGATGTTTTATAGGTAACATGAATCAGTGCGGCAAGTTGAACTGCGTTGACGCTGGCTTTGGTGGAAACAAGCTCGATTGCTTTACGCCATTTGAATAGAGAGGTGCGACTACCCTCCAATATGGTGCCCGCTGTAAGTGTAGTTTGGTGACGACATAATTTGCATTGATATAGGGGTAAGGACCGAACGCGCGAGTGAATGGTGTAAGCCTGTCGGTGGCCGCAGCTAGGGCATAAGAACCCGTCCGGCCATTTCTGACGGTAAAAAAACTGGTAAGCCACATCATCATGTATCGAATGATTCGGTTTCACGAGTATCCCCCTTTTTAATATAAGAAAAATGGATTACAGACGACATAACAGAACAAACGTTCCCTATAAATAATAATACAAGAACAAGTGTTCTGTGTCAATAATTGAATTCAGGTCTTGTGATAGCTGAAGTGAATCAAGCATTGGGTGTCTCTCTGAGTAAAGGGGATATCGAAGGAAGGGACGCATTATGAATTCTCTGAGTGAAGGGGATATCGAAGGAAGGGACGCAATTCTCTGAGTAGAGGGGATAACGTTGTAAAGGCGTGGATACAAAACTACTGAGGGGGGTGGCAACTGATTTTATCGTCAGGCAAATGAGGGGATTGAGGATTAAACGATTGCATAAGGTGAATGTGCTGAGTGAAGGGGATAACGACGTAAAGGCGCAGGGATGGACCTAAGCTGAAGTGAAGCGGGAATTGTCTGGGGAAAGGTGTTCATAGCAAGTCAATTCCTGCATTCTATTCGTTCACAAGGCGTATATTACGGCACCGACGATCATATGTTGTATATGAATGATCTTAGGATGCACGGATGCACCGGCCGGCAATCGCATCCCGTCACGGCATAATTCATGCTAGGCTGTCATATTCATCGTATCGCTACATATATTTGTTACTAGTCCAAATGAATGTACGAGTTAGGAGGGTTCTCATTGGAGAAAGTGGATATTTTCAAGGATATTGCAGAACGTACCGGTGGTGATATTTACCTTGGCGTGGTCGGTGCTGTACGGACTGGCAAGTCGACGTTTATTAAGCGCTTCATGGAAACGGTTGTGCTGCCGAATATTATTAGTGAGTCTGACAGATTGAGGGCCAAGGATGAATTGCCGCAGAGTGCCGCAGGTAAGACGATTATGACGACGGAGCCGAAATTTGTCCCGAACAATGCTGTGAAGATTAGTGTGGCGGAAGGGTTGGAGGTTAATGTTCGGATGGTGGATTGCGTCGGGTATGCGGTGGAAGGGGCGAAGGGGTACGAGGATGAGAATGGACCGCGAATGATTAATACGCCATGGTTCGAGGAGCCGATCCCCTTCCATGAGGCAGCAGAGATCGGGACGCGCAAGGTGATTCAGGAGCATTCCACGCTTGGCGTTGTGGTCACTACCGACGGGTCGATTGCAGACATTGAGCGTCGTTCGTATGTGGAATCTGAGGAACGCGTCATTGCAGAGCTGAAGGAGGTTGGCAAACCGTTCACGCTAATTATTAATTCGACGCAGCCTAATGGTCCAGAGGCATTAGCGCTTCGCACTGAATTGGCGGAAAAGTATGATATTCCGGTAATGACGATGAGTGTTGCCGAAATGACTGAACGGGATATGCTGTCTGTTCTGCGAGAGGTGTTATACGAATTCCCTGTACATGAAGTGAATGTCAATTTGCCGAGCTGGGTTATGGTGTTGGAGGATCGCCATTGGCTTCGTTCGCACTTTGAGGAATCTGTTAGGGAAACGGTGAAGGATATTCGTCGTCTGCGCGATGTGGATCGTGTCGTCTATCATTTCGAAGAGTATGAATTTATTGACAGAGCCGGGTTGGCAGGCATGAATATGGGGCAGGGTGTGGCAGAGATTGATCTGTATGCTCCAGATGAGCTGTATGATCGGATCTTAATGGAAATCGTCGGTGTAGAAATTCGGGGCAAGGATCATCTGTTGCAGATGATGCAAGAATTCAGCATCGCCAAGCGTGAGTATGATCGCTTCTCAGATGCGCTCGATATGGTGAAGTCAACGGGATATGGCATTGCTGCACCGCCACTGGAGGATATGTCACTGGATGAGCCGGAGCTGATTCGACAAGGCTCACGCTTCGGTGTTCGATTGAAGGCAACAGCTCCTTCGATTCATATGATTCGTGTTGATGTGGAGAGTGAATTCGCCCCAATTATCGGCACTGAGAAGCAGAGTGAAGAGCTTGTACGATATTTGATGCAGGACTTCGAAGAAAACCCGACGAAGATTTGGGAATCGGACATATTCGGAAGGTCCTTGCATTCGATTGTGAGGGAAGGAATTCAGGCGAAGATTGCACTGATGCCTGATAATGCTCGGTATAAGCTGCAAGAAACCTTGGGTCGCATTATCAATGAGGGATCGGGCGGCTTAATCGCGATCATTCTCTAGCAATCGTGTAGAATCTGAAGCTTTCAAAATAGGAAATGATAGGAATATGGAACTGTCCCTGCATATTTTGGGGCAGTTTCTTGTTTTGCTTGTTGAAATTCTCCGGTCTGTGTATTACTATTAACATGCCCGAAATTTATTGTGGCATGTATAATTTTCCGGTAAACGGTAAACACAGATGAATAAAGCGATTGGGCTATACGATTGCAATCGGGGGGAGGTGACAGGCATGAATAAATCCGAATTGATCACGAAGGTTTCGGAAACAGCTGAGCTTTCCAAGAAAGATGCTACTAGAGCAGTAGATGCTGTGTTCGATGCTATCTCAGAAGCATTGCAGCAAGGTGATAAGGTGCAATTGGTTGGGTTTGGAAACTTTGAGGTGCGTGAGCGTTCCGCTCGTAAAGGCCGCAATCCGCAAACTGGTGAGGAAATTGAAATTTCCGCAAGCAAGATTCCAGCTTTCAAACCGGGAAAGGCATTGAAGGAAGGCATCAACTAAATGTTGTACATACATAACCGCGGGCGTGATGCTCGCGGTTATTGTCTGCTCTTTACAATTCTCGTAAGCGCTACTATAATAGACGGAGCATCACGTATGGAGAGATTGATTATGACTGACGCTACGGTCTAAGAACGCACAATGACGGGTGTTAGCTCAGTTTGGTAGAGCGCTACCTTGGGGTGGTAGAGGCCGCTGGTTCAAATCCAGTACATCCGATCACAAGCACCGCCTGAAAGTTAGTTGCAGCGGTGTTATTGGAGTAGATAAATCCGCCATTCTCTGAAACGGAGGGATTGAATGGAAGCACCACAGTCGCAGGGTGATTTCTTTGTTGTTAAGGCGAAAGATAACGGTGTGCATGTAATTGGACTGACCCGCGGTCATGACACCAAGTTTCATCATACGGAAAAGCTGGACAAGGGCGAAGTCATGCTGGCGCAGTTCACTGAGCATACTTCAGCGATCAAGGTGAGAGGCAAAGCCGTCATATATACGCCGTTTGGGAAGATTGATACCGAGGATGAAGAGTAAGGAAAAGCAGGCATAGCCT
Organism: uncultured Paenibacillaceae bacterium; assembly: GCA_913056365.1. Lineage (GTDB taxonomy): Bacteria > Bacillota > Bacilli > Paenibacillales > K13 > Xylanibacillus. Next base: position 646,422 of record CAJXLT010000001.1, read on the forward strand.
GCTTTTTTTCATTGTAGAATGAGATAAGGGAGAATACCAAGGAGGTACATGCATGATACGTTGGACTCCGCTTATTTCATCTTTTCTTTTTACAATTGTACTAGCAGCAGGTTTGACCTTGTTCGATATGTATCAGAATCGAAATGATGACAATGGTCAGATCTTGGAACAGGATCAACTGGGACGCCCTACAACCTCTCTGTATCTTGATGTTAATAATGTAGTGGATGTGATGGTGAGGTCTTCGCTGAAGGGAGAATTGGCAAGAGTGCAAATTAAACCGCAAATGTTAGCTGTCGATGTGTATGTGTCTGCGCGATCGAAGCGGGATGATATGTTTACGGATTTTGCTGTATTGGCTCAATTGTCGTTCCAACAGACGGAAAATATTAATCAGCTGCTCGTTCGAGCGTTAGTTTCTGATCAAGAGGGAAGCGAGCATCTATTGGCTTCGTGGGAAGCTGAGCGAAGTGTATGGTTGGAGGTTGGCGATTTAGAGAATGTGACGGCTTCGCGAATTATCCCTGCAATGAACGGTTTTCACTTGACAAAAGCAGGTAAGGATTTTTTCATCCCTTAATTATTTATGATATAATGGCCTATGACGCTGATCAAGAAACGGAGACGGATGAAGCATGGATCACAGACCGATATCAGAGATTGCCAAGCGTTATACCCACTATGACATGATTGATCAATATACGGAAATACCCGCATTTCCGGAACAGCGGGTTAATTTGCTGTGCTATTTTCTTAGCCGCAGCCAACCGACGATTAGCCGGCATGCGGAATTGTACAGCTTGGCTGCTTCACTTGTGCAAGTAGGAATGGACATGCACGACTGGGTGGATGGCGGCGGCGGAAGCGGACCTTCCCGTGAAGTGCGCTCCAGACAGCTTCGCGTGCTGGCGGGTGATTATTTCAGCAGCCGGTTTTACCAGCTGTTGTCGCAGGCGGGTCAGATTGACCTTGTTCGCCGCTTGTCAGAAGCGATATGCGATGTGAATCGCCTGAAGTTGAATCTGTATGAACGAATGAAGCAAACGAAGCTGAGTGCTGAGGAATATTTGCATGCAACGGTAGAGATTCGTTCGCGCTTGTTTCTTACCTTTTCCAGCTTGATGGATGGACAATATCGTTCGAGCTGGTCGGAATTGTTGCGGCATCTTACAACGTGTGAGGTGCTGTCAGAAGAGATGAACAGGGAAGACATCTCTAATCCTCACTGTTGGTTGTATTGGCATCTCCGCGAAAGCAGCGGGACGGCTGTTACGGCGGCCAGACAGTTTATGGGGACGATGCTGGACCAGCACTGGAAGCATACGGTGCAGCGCATGAAGCAATTGGAGCCAGACAAGTGGCTGCAGGATGTTCTGCATTTCAGAATGCCTGGTATGAAGCTGGCAGAAAGGACATGAGGTGACTCCAGGCATGCGAACAGAAAAAGAACGCTACGTTCATAACGTATTCGAGAGTATTGCGCCCAAATACGATATGATGAATGACTTGTTAAGCTTTCGCCGCCATAAGGCTTGGCGAAGGTTCACGATGAAGAAGATGGACGTCCAGCGAGGTCAATCCGCATTGGACTTATGTTGCGGAACCTGTGACTGGACATTGCAATTGGCGGAAGCAAGCGGGACCGGGAACGTGACTGGTCTTGATTTCAGTCAGCACATGCTGGAATTCGGTAAGCGTAAGGTACAAGCTGCGGGACGGGATAAGCAAATTCAGCTCGTTCAAGGCAATGCGATGGATCTTCCTTTCGAGGATAATCAATTTGATTATGTAACGATCGGCTTCGGATTGCGCAATACGCCGGACTATGATCAAGTGTTGTGCGAAATGCACAGGGTGGTCAAGCCTGGCGGTAAAGTAGTGTGCTTGGAGCTTTCGAAGCCGATTCGAGAGCCTTTTAAGAGTGTGTATTACTTTTACTTTCAGCGTATTTTGCCGCTTGTCGGCAAGGTGGTGGCTAAGCGGTATGAGCAATATAGCTGGCTTCCGGAATCACTCGCGCAATTTCCCGATCACGAACAGCTTGCGGGTATGTTCCGCCATGCAGGCTTGACGCAAGTGGAGGTATATCCGTTATTCATGGGAGTAGCAGCGCTTCATATCGGCACAAAGGAGAAGCAGCATGTGGAATAAAATCAAAGTATTTCTTGAGATGATTAAATTTGAACATACGTTATTTGCATTGCCGTTCGCTTATATGGGTGCTGTGCTCGGATCGGTTGTTGTACGCGACATGCTCCCTACGTGGGCGGAAATCGGCTGGGTGACACTTGCGATGGTTGGCGCAAGAAGTGCGGCAATGGGCTTGAATCGTGTCATCGACCGAATGATCGATAAGAAAAATCCGCGTACTGCCGGGAGAGCCATTCCTGCCGGGCTATTGTCTGCTAAGGAAGTATGGCTGTTCATTACGGCATCATTCATTCTCTTGTTCGTCGCTGCATCTCAGCTAAGTGTATTGGCTATGCAACTGCTGCCGATTGCGGTATTCATGCTTGTCTTCTACTCTTATACGAAACGATTCACCTGGTTATGTCATATTGTATTAGGCTTGACGATTGCTCTGGCGCCGCTTGGCGGTTGGGTGGCAGTCACGGGTCAAGTTGATGCAGTAGCGATGCTCTTCTACTTCAGTGTGGCATTGTGGACAGCCGGATTTGATGTAATCTATGCTTGTCAGGATATGGAGTATGACAGACGTACGGGGCTGTACTCCATTCCGTCTCGCTTCGGGCTGGCGAAGGCGCTCTTGATTGCGAAGTGCTTGCATACATTGACTGCACTTGGATTGATCAGCTTGATCTGGTTCACACAGCTCGGCTGGTGGTACTTGGCGGGCATGATGATTGCTTCAGCGATCTTATTCTATGAGCATCGGTTGATTTCTCCAGACGATATGTCGAAGCTGAATACCGCATTTTTCACGATGAATGGTGTGCTGAGTGTTGTGGTCTTCACTTTTACTATCTTGGATTTGGCGGTGTTCTAATATGGGTGAATGGGATGAATCACAAGCTCGCGAACGCCCGTGGGTAGTAGGAATCACCGGGGCTAGCGGAGCAGCTTACGGTGTTCGATTGTGTGAAGAGATGCTGAGCCGCGGATATCACTTGCACTTGGTCATTACGGATTCCGGCTGGCGTGTGCTGCAGGAGGAGCTCGGGTGGAAGGCAACTCATCGGAAGGAAGCCTTGGATCAGGCTTTCGGTGGCTTCACAGGGAAGTTCACGTATTATCCGATTCAAGATATCGGCGCGACGATAGCGAGCGGTTCCTTCCGTACTTCGGGCATGGTCATTGTGCCGTGCTCGATGGGTACATTAGCAGCAATTGCGCATGGGCAGTCAGATAATTTGCTCGAGCGGGCAGCGGATGTTATGCTGAAGGAAGGCCGTCCGCTCATTCTGATGCCCAGAGAAACGCCGTTGCATGCGATTCATCTGGAGAATATGCTGACGTTGGCCAAATTGGGTGTTCGCGTAGCACCAGCGATGCCAGGCTTCTACCATAATCCGCAATCGTTGGATGAGATGATTGGTTTTATGGTTGGCAAAGTGTTGGATATGATGCAGATAGACCATGAGATATATAGAAGATGGAGCGGAACACATGAATAGAACAGGACAAACACCTATACGCATCGGAAGAATTGACTATACGAATGTTTGGCCGGTTTTTCATTACTTTCCTGAGACCAGGTGGGGGGAACGCGTCCAGATTGAACGGCAGGTGCCGTCAGAACTAAATCGGGCGATGGCGGAAGGCCGCATCGACCTCGGCGCGATCTCGTCCTATAGCTATGCAGAGCATGCTGATCAGTATTGGCTGCTGCCGAATCTGAGTGTGTGCGCGTATGGACGAGTCAATTCGATTTATCTGTTCCACCGGGGACCGCTGGAGGAGCTGCGGCATGGTCTTGTCGCTACAGCATCGACATCTGCAAGCTCTGTTAACTTGTTCCGGATCATGATGCGGCGTTATCTGGATTGCTCGCCTCAAGAAGTCTCGATGAAGCCGGATCTGAACACGATGATGAATGCTGCGGATGCTGCTCTGCTCATCGGGGATGACGCGATTAAGGCTACTTGGATGAATGAACGGGAGGGCTTGTATCAGCAGACCGATCTTGGCGAGCTGTGGAGGCTGCATACAGGGCATTGGATGGTATTCGCTGTATGGGCGCTGCGCAAGGAAGCGGCCGCTGCGAAGCCGGAGCTGATTGAAGATATCTATGAAGCGCTTCTCACAAGCAAGCATCAATCTCTCTCCCATATAGCTCCGCTGGTGGACAAGGCTATGCAGCGCATTGGCGGTACGGAGGCGTTCTGGCATGCTTATTTCCAAGGCTTGCAGTACGGGTTCGGGGAGCCGCAGCAAGCCGGGCTGCTTACCTATTACCAATACGCTTGGGAGGAAGGTTTGCTGGAGCGGCAGACAACTTTGAATTTTTGGCGGCCGGGGGTTCCGTCGCAGACCGAAGGTGAACGATGAAACTATTAGAAATATACGCACGGAAAAAACAAGACATGGCCAAAATCGAAGCAGAGCTGGAAAGAAGCATTCGGTCCGATCATACGCTGTTGAACGAAGCGTCCCTTCATCTGCTGAAAGCAGGAGGGAAGCGGATTCGTCCTGTTTTCACGTTGCTGTCCGGTGAGTTCGGCAGCTACGACATCGATACGCTGAAGCTAGTGGCTGTTCCGCTCGAGCTTATTCATATGGCTTCTCTAGTGCATGATGATGTCATTGATGATGCGACGATGCGGCGAGGTCAGCTGACAGTGAAGTCGAAGTGGGATAATCGTATTGCGATGTATACAGGTGATTATATTTTCGCCAAGGCATTGCGAGTAGCTGCAGAGCTTGGCAATCCAGAGCTGCATCAAATTTTGTCCAAAGCGATTGTGCAGATGAGCATTGGGGAGATGGAACAGATCCGCCTCTTCTTCGATACGGAGCAAAGTGTGCGGGATTATATGCTGCGCATTCGTCGCAAAACGGCCTTGCTAATTGCAATCAGCTGCCAATTGGGTGCCATCGCGGCAAATGCCGATCCTTATGTTTGCAATCGACTGTACAATTACGGATACAACGTCGGCATGGCGTTCCAAATTCGGGACGATGTGCTTGATCTAATTGGCAGTGAGAAGGTAACCGGCAAACCAGCAGGCAATGATATTCGGCAAGGGAACATTACGCTGCCTGTGCTCTTTGCACTGCAAGATCAAGTCCGGCAGAATGAAGTGCTTAGCGAGATTTCACGTATCCAAGCTGAGGAGGGGGATGGAGATGTCAGTCATTTCTTAGCCCTCATACGGAATAGTGAAGGGATTGACCGTGCGGAAGCGCTTGCTTCCCGTTACATAGATAAAGCCGTCCAAGCGCTGGACACGCTTCCAGATATGAAGGCCAAAAAAAGCTTGCAAGATATTGCATACTTCGTAGGAAATCGATCACACTGATGACAAAGGAGGAAGCAACATGGCACAACAAACTTTTCTAATGGTCAAACCAGATGCCGTACAACGCGGCTTAATTGGAGAAATTGTACATCGATTTGAACGCAAGGGATTTCGACTCGTCGCAGGTAAGCTGGCCAACATGTCAGTAGAGCAGGCAGAGTTTCATTATGCAGAGCATAAGGGCAAGGATTTTTTCGGAGATTTGGTACAGTTTATTACTTCAGGTCCTGTGTTCGCAATGGTATGGGAAGGCGATGAGATCATCTCCTTGTCACGTACATTGATTGGCAAGACGAGTGTAGCTGATGCGGCGCCAGGCACGATCCGCGGGGACTTTGCGTTACATACGAACCGGAATTTGATTCACGGCTCTGATTCTCCTGAAAGCGCTGCAAGGGAAATCGGAAATATGTTTCAGCCTGAAGAGCTCGTCCAGTATGAACGGCCAATCGAGCAGTGGATGTAAGGTTCGCAGTAAGTTGCGCGTCTTGAATGGACAGGCATTGTTCGCTTTGACAGGAACGATGCTTTTTTTTGTATCAGATCCATCCCGATCAGAAGGAATTCGCTATCGCTGCAGGGAATGTAATACTAGCATGAAAGTAGAAAATGTCGAGTACAGTCGCTTCCTTGCAGGTGAGACGATACAGAGAGAGGGTAGCATTCATGGAACCATTGCAGACGAGCAGCGAAACAGATAATGATTTTGCACTTTTTGTCAAGAAAGTCAAGGACTTGACCGCAATCGATTTGGCACAGTACAAAGAGGCGCAGATGAAGCGGCGGCTCGCTACATTGCGTGATAAGAAAGGCTTTGCATCGTTCGCTCATTACTTCAAAGCGATTCAAGCGGACAAAGCGATGATGGCGGAATTTCTGGATCGAATGACGATCAATGTGTCCGAATTTTGGCGTAATCCGAATCGTTGGTCTGTTCTGGAGAGCAAATTTATCCCTGAATTGGCTTCTCGAACGAATCGTCTGAAGTGCTGGAGCGCAGCATGCTCTACTGGTGAAGAACCGTATACGCTGGCGATGATTCTGGATAATCTGCATTTGCTTGGCAAGTCACAGATCATCGCATCGGACTTGGACAACAATGCGCTCGCCCGCGCGCAGGAAGGCTTATATCCGGATCGCTCCATTAAGGATGTGCCGCCTGCTTATTTCAAGAAGTACTTCACCCCTGATGAGACGTTGTTTCGGGTTTCTCCAGTATTGAAGCGGGGGATAAAGTTCGAGCGGAAAAACCTGCTTCACGATCCGTATGAAGAAGGGTTTGACCTCATTATATGCCGTAATGTGATGATCTACTTCACAGAAGAAGCGAAGCGCGACATGTATCATCGTTTTGCACAAGCGTTAAAGCCGAACGGTATTTTGTTCGTGGGCAGTACGGAGCAAATTTTCTCACCAAGTCAATACGGGCTGGAATCTGCAGATACGTTCTTCTATCAACGGAAAGCTTAGGTATAATCTTTTCCATCGCTTCCCATACTAGAGGCAGGCATTCTAATATGGAGGGACGTCATGGATAAGCGCAAAGTGATTCATGCCTATATGCGCGGGAATATCTCGATGCAGGAATGTGCGCAAATATTAGGTATCGAATCGCAGCAGATTATCGGGATTATGAATGACAACGGTTGGCATGATGCAGCTAGACCGGCGCAGCAGCTACCGGCCAAGGGTTCATTCAGCGCTGGTTAATTATAGTGGATCGCGAAGCCAAGCCATATGGTAAGTTATGATTCTAAGCCTGTCGTAATTCTCGAACTGAGCAGCATCGGTTCGAGAGACTGCAGGCTATTCGACGTAGGTACAGTGTGTGACTATCCTTGTCAAACCATACCCGCTGTACTATAATTAGCTGTATCTATCGTACTGAAAAGCGCTAAAGCGCAAAAAAGAGGATACCGGTTGAGGAGGAACATTATGTTGCGTTATTTGACAGCAGGCGAAACACACGGACCGCAATTAACGGCAATCATTGAAGGGATGCCGAGCAATTTAGCTTTGAATTTCGAGGAATTGAACTTCCAGCTAGTTCGGAGACAGAAGGGCTACGGCCGCGGACGGCGTATGCAAATAGAGAAAGATGCAGCTGCAATAGTCGGAGGTGTTAGGCATGGCAAGACGACGGGCGCGCCTATCGCACTCGTTGTGGAGAATAATGACTGGAAGCATTGGACGAAGATTATGAATATCGAGCCGATCGAAGGTACGGACGAGGATCGCAGACGTGTGCATCGTCCGCGTCCGGGTCATGCTGACTTGAACGGCGGGTTGAAATACAATCACCGGGACTTGCGCAATGTATTGGAGCGTTCCAGCGCGCGTGAGACGGCAGCGAGAGTAGCAGTTGGAGCTGTAGCGCGTCAATTCCTCGCGCACTTCGGAATTAAGGTAGCAGGACAGGTGTTGCGCATTGGCGAAGTGGAGGCCAAGCGGCAGGAGCTTCCGATTGATGAGCTGATTCACGTTACTGAGGAATCGCCGGTACGTGTAGCGGACAAGGATGCGGAAGCGAAGATGATTGCCCATATCGATCAGGTCAAGCAGGAAGGGGATTCGATCGGTGGCATTGTCGAATGCATCGTCGAAGGAATTCCGGTCGGACTAGGCAGTCACGTGCAATATGATCGCAAGCTGGATGGACGTATTGCTCAGGCTGTCGTTTCTATTAATGCATTCAAGGGCTGTGAAATTGGTATCGGCTTCGAGGCTGCCTCCCTGCGTGGCTCTCAAGTTCATGATGAAATCTTGTATAGTGAAGACGGCGGCTTCAGTCGGGCGACGAATCGTCTGGGCGGGTTCGAAGGCGGCATGACGACGGGTGCGCCTATTGTCGTGCGCGGCGTGATGAAGCCGATACCGACATTGTACAAGCCATTACGCAGTGTGGATATTGATACAAAAGAGGAATTCACAGCACAGGTGGAGCGTTCAGACAGCTGCGCTGTGCCAGCGGCAAGTGTAGTGATGGAGCATGTCGTCGCTTGGGAAGTGGCTAAGGCATTCCTGGAGAAGTTCGGCGGCGACTCGATCGAAGAAATCGAAGCGAATTATCGCAGCTACTTGGAACAAGTGGAGCGGTATTAAGATGAAGCTGCTGAATGTAGATTTGGGTGAACGCTCCTATGCGATCCATATTGGCGGAGGTTTGTTGCAGGAAGCGGGCCGCTTATTCACTGAGAAGGGCATACCGCACCGTTCGCCGCTTATGATTGTCACGGATCAGCATGTGGCGAAGCATCATCTGACGCCGTTGCGCCAATCGTTGGAGTCGGCAGGATACAAGGTGTGCGAAGCGATCGTAGAGCCAGGGGAGAAGACCAAATCGCTAGAGAAGCTAAATAGCCTCGTAGCGATGGCATTGGAGAATGGGCTCGACCGCCATTCCACGATTGTCGCACTTGGCGGCGGCGTTGTCGGCGACTTGGCCGGTTTCCTAGCGGCCAGCTACATGCGTGGCATCACATTCGTGCAGGTGCCGACTACGATACTGGCACATGATAGCAGTGTAGGCGGCAAGGTAGCTGTCAATCATGCGCTTGCCAAGAACATTATCGGCGCCTTCCATCAGCCGCAGCTGGTGCTCTACGACACGAGCACTTTGTCCACGCTTCCGCCGCGGGATGTTCGTGCAGGACTTGCCGAGGTGCTGAAGGAAGGACTAATATGGGATCGCGCCTTCGTCGATTGGTTTGACGAGCATGTGGAGGCGCTGCTTGCTCTGGAGCAGGAGTCCTTGCAGGAAGCCCTATATCAAGGTTGCAAGGTCAAGGCGCATGTCGTTTCACAAGACGAACGGGAAGGCGGATTGCGTGCTATCCTGAATTTGGGACATACGATTGGTCATGCGCTTGAAGCGGTAGCGGGCTATAATGAACTGCTTCACGGTGAAGCCATAGCGATCGGTATGGTGGGGGCTGCCAAGCTCTCGATCCGGCTCGGATATCCTAATGCGAATCACGTATATCAGGAAACGAAGCGTATGATGAAGAAGCTCGGTCTATCCGTAAGCATTCCGAACGACTACGATACGGATGCGATCATGTCTGCTATGATGCATGACAAGAAGTTCAAGGAAGGCAAGATGGTGTTTGTCGTATCGCCAGAGATCGGACGCGTTGAGATTCGCAGTGACATTCAATCAGAATGGGTAAGGGATATTGTAAATGAACTGAAACAGGAGGATTGATCCATGGTAGTGAGAGGTATCCGCGGAGCAACAACGGTCGAGCGCAACGAAGAGCAAGAGATCCTCGAGGAAAGCATACGTCTGCTGAATGCGATCGTAGAAGAGAACGGCATTACGCCTGAACATATCGCCAGTGTATTCGTGACAGTAACGCATGATCTAGATGCGACATTCCCGGCTCGCGCCATCCGTCAGATGGAAGGCTGGGAGCTTGTGCCGCTTATGTGTTCATTGGAAATTCCAGTGAAGGGCAGCCTGCCGCACTGTATCCGCTTAATGGTTATGGTCAATACAGAGAAGAAGCAGAACGAAATTGTACATGTGTACTTCAACGAAGCGAAGAAGCTGCGTCCTGACTTGGCGGGCGCTTAATCCTAAGAGAATACGGGGACTGCCCTCCGCAGTTGCGGGAGCATGATGCGGGCGGGCGGTTCTATCGTTGACGGACTGCCATGCATGAGGTATGATGGAATAGCCGATGGAGCATCGGCGGTGTAGTCTGATGGAGATTAGACTTACGCAAGCAGAGGAAGCAGAGCAGAGGAAGAAGAGTTGAGCAGAGTGCCGGAACAGATTCTGTGTGCATAGCTTGGTCTATGCGCTGGACTTGCCGTTCATGTGGCTGGCGGAGGAGATCCGTCAGATGAACTCAACGGAACGAGCTTGCAAGACGCAGTGCATATACAGCGAGTATGACTGTCAATCCGACTACACTTGTGAAGTGTGACGGATGAACATGGCGTGATTCGCACATGCAGGAAGCAGCTATCTGTAGGCTTGAATATCAACCTTTACCCCTCTACTGCGCGTAGAGTTTTTTTATTTGTACGGAATATGATTGAAGATCAAGGAGGAATGTCACATGTACAGTCCGCTACTGTCAGAAGCGAAGACATTGGCCGCACAAGGCTACAATCTGATTCCGGTATCTAGGCGAGTGCTTGCAGATACGGAAACCCCAATTCGTATGTTCCACCATCTATATCAGGAGAAATTCGCGTTCCTGCTGGAAAGTGTTGAGGGCGGGGCCAAATGGGGGCGGTATTCGTTCATCGGCACCGATCCGTTCCTCTCCTTCCGGGGGAAGAACGGCAAGCTCGTGCTCGAGCAAGACGGCAAGGAGCGCGTGCTGGAAGGAAAGCCGCTAGTGGCGTTGAAGGAAACACTCGCCGCTTATCACAGTCCCGACCTTCCGGGATTTCCGCGCTTCACCGGCGGCGCTGTCGGATTTTTCGGTTATGACTTGCTAGGGTACTACGAGGATCTGCCTGCTCATCAAGTGGATGACCTTCAGATGGATGACATCCGATTCATGTTCTGTGACCAGGTAATTGTCTTCGATCACTTCAAGCAGCAGCTGATGGTTATCGCCAATGCGCATATTCCGCAAGGCGCGGATGAAGCGGCGATTGCAGCAAGCTACGAGGCTGCTTGCGAGCGGGTGGAAGAGCTGCTGGTGCGGCTGCAAAAGCCGGTGTCCGTGCCGCAATCTGAGCAAGGTTCTGTACCTGTACAGCCGGATATCGGCGACATCCGCTCCAATATGAGTAAGCAAGCGTATATGGACAATGTCGAGCAGGCCAAGGAGTACATTCGAGCGGGTGACATCTTCCAGATTGTGCTGTCGCAACGGTTCGAGACAGACACCTTCGTATCCCCCTTGCAAGTGTATCGCGTGTTGCGCACGATGAATCCATCTCCGTACATGTATGTGCTGAAGATGGATGAAGAGGTGATCGTCGGCACTTCGCCAGAGCTGCTCGTACGGGTGGAAGGCGAACAGGTAGAGACGCGTCCGATTGCAGGCACTCGACCGCGTGGACAAGACGAGCAGCAGGATCTGATGCTAGAGAAGGAGCTGCTCGCTGACGACAAGGAGCGAGCGGAGCATCTCATGCTCGTCGACCTCGGACGCAACGACATTGGCCGTGTGGCGAAGTTCGGCAGTGTACATTGCGACACGTTCATGGAAGTCGAACGCTACTCGCATGTTATGCATATTGTGTCCAATGTGACAGGCCGGTTGCGTGAGGACAAGGATTTCTTCGATGCATTCCTCTCCTGTCTGCCAGCGGGCACGGTGTCCGGCGCACCGAAGCTGCGGGCAATGGAAATTATCGCTGAGATGGAGCGGGAAGCGCGCGGCATCTATGCCGGAGCGATCGGGTACTTGGGCTTCTCCGGTAATCTCGATACGTGCATTACGATTCGCACCATTCTGTTCAAGAATGGTAAAGCTTATGTGCAGTCCGGTGCAGGCATTGTGTATGACTCAGTGCCAGAGAAGGAATACGAGGAAACACAGAACAAGGCGAAGGCGCTCTTGACTGCTATCCGCACAGCGGAATTGATGTTTCCGAAGGACCCGGCGCGCGAGTCCTCGACGATCAATCAGGATTATTACGCATCGCCTGCCAGCACGAAGTAACGGGCGGTCCTAGACACATAGAGCATATAAAGGAGGAAAATGGATATGTCAGCAGATCTTATGAAGGAAGCATTGGCCAAGCTCATTCAAGGAAACAGTCTGAGCCGTGATGATGCTCGCAATGTAATGAGCTGTATTATGGACGGTGAGGCAACGCCAGCTCAGATCGCATCGCTAGTTACGATCTTAAGAATGAAGGGCGAGAGTATTGATGAGATTGCCGGCTTTGCAGAAGTGATGCGCGGCAAGGCGAGCCGCGTCGTTACGGAGCGTCGCAGCTTGCTGGATACGTGCGGTACAGGCGGCGACGGCTTGAACACCTTCAACATCTCGACAGCGGCGGCGCTGATTGCAGCAGCTGGCGGTGTCCGCGTTGCCAAGCATGGCAATCGGGCAGCTTCGAGCAAGAGTGGCAGCGCGGATGTATTGGAGGCGCTCGGTGTGCAGATTACGCTCGATCATGAGCAAGCCGGCCGTTGTCTTGATGAGGTCGGAATTTGCTTCATGTTCGCACAAGTGTTCCACCAGTCGATGCGGCATGCAGCAGCGCCGCGCAAGGAGATCGGCTTCCGCACGATCTTCAATATGCTCGGCCCGCTAACGAATCCTGCTGGCGCGGACCGTCAGCTTATGGGGGTGTTCGAGCGCCGGAGAACCGAGGTGCTTGCCTTGGTGCTGCGGGAGCTTGGCTTGTATCGGGCGCTTGTCGTATGCAGCCATGATGGATTAGACGAAATCAGCATCTCTGCACCTACACAAGTGACAGAGCTGCGCAATGACGCGATCCGCACATTCGATATTACGCCAGAGGAGCTTGGCTTGAAGCGATATGACATGCAAGACGTGGTCGGCGGGGATGCTCAGGACAATGCGAAAGTAATTCGCGAAGTATTCGCAGGCAAGCAAGGAGCCGCGCGTGATATCGTACTGGCCAATGCAGGCGCTTGCTTCTACTTGAATGAGCAGGCCGACAGCTTGCGTGAGGGCGTGGAGCTTGCCAGTCAGGTTGTAGACAGCGGCCAAGCGCTGGACAAATTAGATCACCTCGCAAGGGTGACAAAGGAGCTTACTCATGTTTCTTGATCGGATCGTAGCAACCAAACAACAGGAAGTCGAGCAACTGAAAGCCCGTATGCCTAGGCTGACTGATTGGGAACAGAGCCTGCGTGATGTGCGGCCGTGCCGCGGCTTCGAGCATGCACTGACGAAGGGACGCAAGCGTAATATCGGCTTGATTGCCGAAGTGAAGAAGGCATCTCCGTCCAAAGGGCTGATTCGTGAAGATTTCGAGCCCGTCGCGCTTGCCCGTACATACGAGCAAGCACAGGCGGACTGTATATCGGTATTGACGGATCGCCAATACTTCCAAGGCGCGAACGAATATCTGACAGCTGTATCCGAAGCGGTTGCTGTTCCGTTGCTACGCAAGGACTTCATTATTGATACGGCGCAAATCTATGAAGCGCGTGCGATCGGAGCAGATGCTATCTTGCTGATCGCAGCGATCTTGACGAAGCAGCAGATGGCCGACTATTTGCGCGAGGCTCGCGCATTAGGAATGGATGTGCTCGTCGAGGTGCACGACAGTGCGGAGCTAGAGCAGGTGCTGGAGCTGGATACTACCTTGATCGGCATCAACAATCGTGACCTGCGCACGTTCCATACGGACTTACGAACGACCGAGCAGTTGATCGGCCAAATCCGCAAGCAAGTGACCGTTGTGAGCGAGAGCGGTATATCTGAACCGAAAGATATACAATACGTGCAAGAGGTCGGTGCCCAAGCTGTCCTGATTGGCGAGCATTTCATGCGCCAGCCGGAAGTTGGGCAAGCCGTTCGTCAATTGATGGAGGCGCAGACATGACGCTGACGAGGGTGAAAATCTGTGGACTGCGATCAGGCGAAATGGTAGAATCAGTAGGACATTTGCCTATAGATTACATTGGATTTGTGTTTGCCAAGAGTAAGCGTCAAGTGCCGCCGCAGGATACAGGCGTATGGCTTCAGAAGCTGCGAGAGCATGGTGATAAACCACTGGCTGCTGGTGTATTCGTCAATCCGACGATAGAGGAACTGCGGGCTGTCATGACAGCAGCGCCGCTCGACATGATCCAGCTGCATGGAGCCGAATCTCCTGCGTTATGCAAGATGGTGAAGGAAGCATGGCCGACAGCGGAAGTGTATAAGGTCATGTCGATTCCTAATGATAGTCAAGCACTTTCAGAGGAGACTGTTGCCAAGCAATGCAGCCCTTATCTTGGCTGTATAGACGGCATCTTATTAGATACGTATGATCCACATGTTGGCGGGGGAAGCGGCAAGACGTTCCAATGGTCGGTCATTCCTCATTATCAGTCCTGGGCGCGTGCCAATCAGTTGCCGTTGTTCGTGGCGGGCGGCTTGCATGCCGGCAACGTGCAGGAGCTGATTGAGCAGTATGCACCGGATGGTGTAGATGTGTCGAGCGGTGTGGAGACGGACGGAGTTAAGGATATCGATAAAATTCGAAGCTTTCTCGAAAGGATGGAAAGGACATGAAGCAGTGGCCGGACGAGCAAGGCAGATTTGGCCCATTCGGAGGACGTTATGTACCGGAAACCTTAATGAATGCGCTTATGGAGCTGGAGGATGCCTATCGCCGCTACTCAGCGGAGGAACAATTTCAAGAGGAGATCCGCTACTTGCTGCGGGAATATTCCGGGCGGCAGACTCCGCTCTACTATGCGAATCGCTTGACGGAGGAGCTAGGCGGAGCGAAGATCTATCTGAAGCGGGAAGATTTGAACCATACAGGCGCACACAAAATCAATAATGCAATTGGTCAAGCTGTGCTAGCCAAGCGCATGGGGAAGACGAAGGTGATTGCAGAGACAGGCGCTGGACAGCACGGGGTCGCTTCAGCGACGGTGGCCGCCCTGCTCGGACTGGAATGTAAGGTATTCATGGGTGAAGAGGATATGCGGCGCCAGAAGCTGAATGTGTTCCGCATGCGCTTGCTCGGCGCAGAGGTTGTGCCGGTTACATCGGGTACGAGAACGTTGAAGGACGCTTGCAACGAAACACTGCGCTACTGGGTTAGCCATGTGCAGGATACGTATTATATTCTCGGGTCCGCGACAGGGCCGCATCCGTATCCGATGATCGTACGTGATTTCCAGCGCATTATAGGCGATGAGACAAGAGCGCAAATTCAACAGCTGGAAGGCCGTCTGCCAGACGCCATCGTTGCCTGTGTCGGGGGAGGCAGCAATGCGATAGGCATGTTCTATCCGTTCGTCGAGGATAAGACTGTGCGCTTGATTGGCGTAGAAGCAGCAGGTCTCGGTGTCGATACCGAGCAGCATGCAGCTACGATGACGAAGGGTACACAAGGCGTATTCCAGGGCTCATTCAGCTATCTGCTTCAGGATGCGCATGGCCAAGTGCTTCCTGCACATTCCATATCTGCTGGGTTGGATTACCCCGGAATTGGCCCTGAGCACTCTTACTTGAAGGACGCTGCGCGTGCAGAATACGTACCTGCTACTGATAAGGAAGCATTGGAGGGCGTCCAGCTGCTCAGCCGCACGGAAGGCATAATTCCTGCGTTGGAGAGCGCCCATGCGATCGCATATGCGGCCAAGCTTGCCCCGCAATTGAGTAACGATCAGCTGCTCGTCGTCAATTTGTCCGGTCGCGGGGATAAGGATGTCGAGGCGATTATGGAACATTTGGGAGGTAGTGCAGATGGAGTCCATTAAGGTGAACAATGCCATCGACAAGGCGTTCGAGAACAGCAAGCAGCGGGGTGAAGCGCTGTTTATGCCGTTTCTTACGGTAGGCGATCCTTCACCAAGCGCGACCGTCGAGATTCTGAAGGCGCTAGAGGAAAGCGGGGCAGGCTTGGTTGAGCTTGGTGTCCCCTATTCGGACCCGTTAGCCGATGGACCAGTCATACAGCGCGCTTCGGAAAGAGCGCTGCGACATCAGATCACAATCCGCCAATGCATCGCCATTGCCAAGGAAGCAAGAGCAGCCGGCGTCTCGATTCCCTTCGTTCTGTTCAGCTATTATAATCCGGTGCTGCAGACAGGGATAGAGCTTGTCATGCAAGAAGCGGCAGATGCAGGCATCAGCGGCTTGATTATTCCGGACCTTCCGCATGAGGAAGACAGCCAGACCCGTGAAGTTGCGGCCAAGCACGGCTTGCATCTCATTCCGCTTGTCGCGCCGACCTCGGAGCAGCGAATTCAACGCATCGTCTCCAAGGCATCAGGGTTCGTCTATTGCGTCTCATCGCTAGGCGTGACTGGGATGCGCGCACAGTTCCACGATGGGATCGACCAGTTTCTAAGTACAGTCAAGAACGCTACATTATTACCAATCGCAATCGGCTTCGGGATTTCCAATTCCGAGCAATTCAAGCGCTTCTCCGAAACTTGTGACGGGATTGTAGTCGGCAGTGCGGTTGTCAATCAGATCGAGCAAGCTGCGTCTCTGTTGGAATCTGTGGCGGAGCGGGAGCAGGGGTTACAGAAGATACGGGAGTTTGTTGTTCAGTTGAAAGGTTCTTAATGCAGTACTTATCCATGACCATGAAGAGGGGTTTGTGAAGATGAAACCGAAATCACGAATTGTACATCTGCCTGTATACCAGCCGGGCAAGCCAATGGAGGAAGTAAAGCGAGAGCTTGGGTTAGACAAGGTGACGAAGCTGGCATCCAATGAAAATCCATTCGGCTGCTCGCCGAAAGCACGGGAAGCAATCATGGCTGAGCTGGACGCTACTCATATTTATCCCGATGGCGGCGCAGTTGCATTGACGACAGCATTGAGCGAGCGCTTGGGCGTTCAGCCGAACCAAATTATATTCGGCGCCGGGTCTGACGAAGTTATCTTAATGCTGACTCGCGCGTACTTGCTGCCAGGCGATGAGACGGTTATGGCATCGCATACGTTCCCGCAATACAAGCACAACGCGGAGGTAGAAGGAGCCACCGTTATCGAAGTGCCGCTGAAGGATGGGAAGCATGATCTGGAGGCAATGCTCGCGGCATGTACAGACAAGACGAAGATCGTCTGGATCTGTAATCCGAACAATCCAACAGGCACGATAGTGACACATAAGGAAGTGGAACAATTTCTGAACAGCTGTTCGCCAGATACGATGGTCGTATTGGACGAGGCTTATGTTGAATACATCGATACACCGGAGTTCCCAGACGGATTGGCGCTTTTGAAGCAATATCCGAATGTGGTGTTGTTGCGCACGTTCTCCAAGATCTATGGGCTTGCTTCATTGCGCATCGGCTACGGCATTGGACATCCAGATGTTATCCATGCCGTTAATCAAGTAAGAGAACCATTCAATACGACGAGATACGGTCAGGTTGCTGCATTAGCATCCCTAGCGGATGATTCCTTCGTAGCCGAATGTCGGGAACGGAATGTGGAAGGGATTAAGCTGATTCAAGACCGACTCGATGCGTTAGGACTGTCCTATTTCCCTGCTTATGGAAACTTCATCATGATTCATACAGGACGGCCGGCACAGGCTGTATTCGATGCGCTGCTTCGTCAGGGCTTCATCGTGCGTGGCGGGCATAGCCTAGGGTATCCGGAGTCGATTCGCGTAACGATCGGCAGCCGTGAGGAGAATGAAGCTTTCTTGACCGCACTGGAGGAAGTGCTGAAAACGGTAAGCGTGTAGGAGGGGATAAGGTGACAACAGTAGCCATATTTGGCGTCGGTCTTATAGGCGGCTCGCTTGCTCTTTGTTGGAAGGGCAAGCCTGGGCTGCATGTGATTGGACATTCGAACAATCCGGCATCCGTGGACAAGTACTTGAAGCGGAACGTAGTAGATGCAGCCACGACTTCGATGGAGGAAGCTGCGCGTGATGCTGATTTCATCTTTTTGTGCGTGCCTGTCGGCTGCTTGGAAGATTATTTGTCCAAGCTGAACGCCATGCGTCTGAAGCCGGGCTGTATCATTAGCGATGTAGGCAGTACGAAGCGAACAGTGATGGATGCAGCAAGCGCTATGCAATGGGATCAAGTGTATTTCATCGGCGGGCATCCAATGGCTGGCAAGGAGCAATCCGGTGTAGAGGCGGCGAGCTCGCATTTGTTCGAGAATGCGTTCTATGTGCTTACATCAGACGACTCAACGCCCGTTCAGGAAGTCGAGCGGCTAGAGCAACTGCTAACCCATACGCGCGCTCACATTGTGAAGATGGCACCTTCTCAGCATGATGATATTGTCGGGGCAGTCAGTCACTTGCCGCATGTCATTGCGGTAGCACTTGTCAATCAAATAGCTGAATACAATACGGATAACGACCATTATGAACGCCTGGCAGCAGGCGGATTCAGGGACATTACGCGGATTGCTTCCAGCGATCCGATTATATGGCGCGATATATTGCTGAACAATCGTTCGGTCGTGCTGCGCTTGCTTCAAGACTGGAAGAAAAGGACAGACCAATTCATCGACTTGCTGACAAAGGAGGACGGCGATGGAATCGAAGCTGAATTTGTGAACGCAGGGAGCTTTCGGGATGCGTTGCCGGAGCGGCGCAAGGGAGTCATTCATTCGACCTATGATGTGTATGTGGATGTGCCTGATCATCCTGGTGTAGTCGGGGAGATAGCAGGTCAGCTCGGAAGCCGCCAGATTAATTTGAGCAATATTCACATTATGGAAAGTCGATTGGACGTTCCGGGTGTGATGCGCTTGTCCTTCCGCGAAGAAGAACAGCTTGATCGAGCGGTGGAAGTGCTCAAGGAACTCGGTTATTCCGTGCATTTTTAAGAAAAATTCAAAAAGAATTAACATTTTTGCTTGATAGGGTTGACAAAATGAAAACGGATACATATAATAAAAGTACAGTATGGTTTCTCTCCACTCCTATCCGAAATCATTAGCACTATGTGCAGCCACCTTATATTCGATAAGGTGGATTTTTTTTGTTTTGTAAGCGTTCACTTTTTGAATTGCTGCATACTTCCACCTTCATTTTTATTCGATATTATTTTTCAACTTTTTTCGAGTTTCTTACGTCTAATTGAAAGAAAAGGGTAGCAAAAACGGCGGGATCATGGTAATATTTTGAATTGTGGGTGAAATTCGCTAGCTTCTTGTCCTGTCGGTATAAGCAGGATTTTGTCCATTTATCAAGAATACATACTGAATGATTGATTTTTTTCGGTTCGCCGCAACTTTCTAGTGCATAACGGGTACAATGTTGTAGAGTTTCCCGATATGGAGAGGGCGGCGTTGCAAGGGAGGATAGCTTGTAATGACCGATTCCCAACTCATACGTGAGATCAAAGATGGCCAAGTGCAGTCCTATGCTAAGCTTATCGATCGTTACGAGCGCAAGATCCTCGCTTTTATTTTCCACATGCTGAAGAGCGCAGGTATGGAAATGGTAGCAGAAGACTTGTGCCAGGAGACATTCTACAAGGCTTATCGAAGCTTGGAATCTTTCCGCGAAGCGGAAGCATCGTTCTCCACATGGCTGTATACGATTGCGAGAAATACCGTGTTAAGCGAGCTGCGCAAGCAGAAGAGTTATAAAGTCTCTCTAGAAGACAGCGGCTATACGCCGTTAGCTCCGGCGGATACATTGCCGGAAGCGTCAGCACTCCGCAACGAGAAGGTCGTCATGGTGCGTAAGGCGATCAACAACTTGCCTGAGAAGCAGCGTTCAGCGCTGATTCTGCGTGAATATGAGCAATTGGACTACCAAGAGATTGCGAATATACTTGGTCAGACTGTCAGTTCAGTGAAGTCTCTGTTATTCCGTGCTCGAGCCAGTGTGAAGACGCAACTAGAGCCTTACTTGCTAGAACCGATATTCGGTGAAGTCGAGGGGATGAATCAACGATGAAGTGCTTGGAAGCGCAACAATCACTCGGAACTTATTGGGATCTTCCCGAACATGATCCGCTCCGGATGCAGATTGAGCAGCATTTGGCAGCGTGTGATTTGTGCAGTGCAGAATTTGCTGTTTGGAAGGAAAGCCGTGATTTGGTCCGGATTGCTTCCCGTGAAGAGCATGCTCCGATGTCGCAACAGAAGAAGGAAACACCCGTATCCATGTCCGTAATGGATCGGATCTATCAGGACGAGTCTTGGCGTATGCCAGTGAACGAACGATCCTATCGTTGGTCAGCAAGGATGCGTCGGAATTTGAGCGGCATTATCGCGTTCTGTTTGGCCTTATTCATCGTCAGCTTCTTCGCCTCGATCTTTGAAACAGGGCCTTCTGAGGAAGTCGTGATGTATGGGCTGAAGGCACCTGCTACTGCGATTGCTGAAACCGATGACGGGGCATTGTCGGAGGATGGTGAACCAGATGCATTGAAGCTACTAGTTGCTAGCATAAGTGAGCCGACAGCGATTCGGGTGGAAGCCGTGCCGAAGGACCCGAATTACTACGTTGCTTTTTCTCTGCTTGGCTTAATTACTGCGCTGCTTATTATGAACTGGCTCTCGCGAGTACGAATTTAACCATGCAAGCTTGATGATACAGTATAAGACGTTCCTGCATGCGAAGGCATTCGCATAGGGAGCGTTTTTTTGTGTTGTCTTATACGTGTGCACAACATGAAATCTTGCAAAATGGGCATTGCAGGAATAATTGACCGGTCTATGGCCGATAATGGGGCTAAGCATAGCGAAACGAATCGGAGGTAACCGTATGAATTTAGCAGATATGCTCAGTTACACCGACGTAAAGCAGCTTAGTGCGATAGCCGCACACTATGACTGCCCCTGTGATCTCCATTCTAAGCGGGATATGATTCAAGCTATTCTGAATACATTGAACCATCCGGATGTATTCGAACGAATGATCAGTGAGCTCGGGCTTGATGACATGCGATTCATTCATGCGCTTCTGTTCGACCAGCGTGAAGCTTACAGCTTGGAGGAATTGTCCGCGAAAGCGAGACAGGCTAGATTCGATCATGAGGAAGATCAGACATGGTCGCCTCGGCAAACGATTGTCCGCTTTAAGCAAAAGGGCTGGTTGTTCAACGGTCATTCGCATCATACGAAGTATTTGTTTCAAGTTCCACGTGATTTGAAGCGGAAGATGATCGAATTGTTCGCCGAGCGGATGCGACATAATGTCAACACCGCAACAGAACCGGAAGTATATCGGGAGGAGCAGCAGTTGCTTGCTGAGGATGTGCTCCGATTACTCCGCTTCGTTCATCAAGAGGATGTGACGTTGACGCAGGATGGTGTCATCTACAAGCGCTGCTTGCTGTCCTTGCAAGAAGCCTTAGCCGTACATGAAGAACCGGTGTCCAAAGGAGGCTGGCGGTTTGGTTATGGCCGACGGTTCCGCGACTATCCGAATCGGTTCTCCTTTCTCTATGATTACTGTATCTATCATCAATACATAGAGGAACGTGATAACCGGCTTTGCTTGCGAGAGCATGGGGAAAGAAGATTGGCAGAAGGTACGAAGGAAAGTCCGCTCTCGATGTACAAGTTTTGGCTGAAGCTGTATCAGGTGCCGATTCGCAATTTGCGTGCGCATGTGCAGTGGATTCGCAAGCTTGCAGGACAATGGGTTACTGTCCAATCACTTACGGATGTGCTGGGACCGTATATGTATCCGTTCTACTATGATACGGTCGATACTATTCTGGAGCAGCGAATCTTGCATATGCTGATGCACTTAGGCCTAGTGCGCATAGGTGAGCATGCTGATGCGGGTGTCGTGGTGCAGACGACTGCTCTTGGCGATCGATTGATCGGCGGTACATTCGTCGCGGATGAGGAAGCGATTCTCATTCATGACGGAATTCCAGCCGCTTCCGAAAGAGATGCTGTCATGAGTGAGCGGATGCGAAGAGGGCTGGCTGTCGGCATTGACAAGCCTCCTGGCGGTTGATACAATCTCTGCAAATTCATGAGGGAGAGGATCGACAGTGCACATAGCATACGATGGAAGAGTGCCGCAGCTTGGCAAGGATGTGTATGTAGCAGAAGGGGTTCGGCTAATCGGTGACCTGAAGGTCGGGGAACAGGCTTCGATCTGGTTCAACACTGTACTTCGAGCTGACTTGGCGCCGATCCGGATCGGTGCGAGAACGAATATTCAGGATGGCTGTGTTGGTCATGTGAACACGAACGAACCGTTGCTAGTGGAAGAGGAAGTGTCTGTCGGTCATGGTGCGATTATACACGGCTGTACGATAGGTAAAGGCACATTAATCGGCATGGGGGCCATCGTCCTTAACGGTGCAGACATCGGAGAATATGCTTTAGTAGGGGCTGGTTCGCTAGTCACGGAGAATGGCAAGATTCCGCCCTATACGCTCGCTCTTGGCACCCCGGCAAAGGCGGTTAGGGAACTGAATGAAGAAGATCTGCTCCGCATGCGTCGGACAATGGAAAGTTACGTGCAGAAAGGGAGAGAGTATTCGCTTTTCTGAGTTGTTCGATGCGGATCACTTCGTTTTGCCAATAGGAGGGATACGCTGATGGAAAAGATGAGTATGATCTATGACGCTCTGCTGAGCCTGCATGCAGAATTAGTATTGGACCATGCGCTTCGCGAATACAGATTGCAGCAATTGTATGAAGCGATCGACGAAGCGCTCCAATACGGAGATGAAGCCACTTTCTTGAAGCTTACAGCTGATTTGCGTGCGCTGCAGAGTCAGTAAGATGAGCCACTCAACAAACTAATTAATCGGAATACCGCCCCTGGTGCGAGTGAAGCTGCCGAACTTGATTCGGCAGCTTTTCATATTCTTCCTAACATGCTACGCTCTTCATAAGGTCAAGCAAGCTGCTAGCAGCTTGCTGTACGGATATTGCAGAAGGGGAGATTGGGAATGAAATTTAGCGATTTGGATGAAGCGCAATGGGAAGAGCTGAAGCCGTATTTGGACACATGTATAATTCCGGTTACAGGCTTGGATGGAGATTCAGCACCTTGGCAAGCTGTCCAAGGACTGGAGCGGTTGCGAGATATGCTGGACCTGGTAGAGCAGCCGTTCAGAGGGCGAGTAGTCACGTACCCCGCCTTGCATTATACAGCAGGAGATTGGCCGCATATTGCTGCCACAGTAGACAAGCTAAGCCGCCAGCTTAAGCAAGCACACTTTCCTTATGTTATCGTCGTTTCGGCATTGCCATGGCCGAAGCATGTAAGTTGTTCAGTGGCGGATTTGCTGATTGACGAGAATATGGTCGAATCCTTCGAACAATTGTCGCATGCTGTGCAGGAGAAGGTTAGGCAAATGTGGAATAAAAAACTAACGGAGGTCGAATGATAAGTTCACCGGAGCAGAATGGTCGGCAGTGACTAGAGTTGTGACAAATTCGCAACATTTTATCAAGAGATGGCTGGTAACCGTTAATTCGCGCCGCGGTATTCTTGACGCTCCCCATGTCCTAAGCTATTATATGTATGTTAATGACCACGGTTCGTAAAGGGGGTACAACACGCAAATGAGAGAAGAACACAACCAAGAGGCGCAGGAGTCGGGACAGCTTCCTAAGAAATCCCGTCGCGAAATGTCCCGCCGGCAATTTCTTTCTTATACCCTCGGAGGTACCGGGGCATTCATGGTCGGTGTGCCGTTGATATTCAATCTGCGCTTCGCGGTAGACCCGCTATTGCAGAAGAAACAAGGGACAGATTATGTGAAAGTAGCGAAGGTGGAAGAAATTTCGGAAGTGCCGCAAGCTTTCAAATTTACGGTTCACCAAGTGGACGGTTGGTATGAGAGTGAGCCGACGATGGAGGCATGGATTTCGAGTGACCAAGAAGGCAATATCTTCGCCTTGTCACCGGTTTGCAAGCACTTGGGCTGTACGGTGAACTGGAACGGCAGCGGGGACTATCCGGAACAGTACTTTTGTCCATGTCACGGCGCTCATTATACGAAGGACGGCGAAGCTCTTGCTATCGCACCGGCGCCGTTGGATCAATATGAAGTGAAGGTGGAGAACGGCTGGGTATACCTGGGCGCCATTCACGCGAACGAACGAGTGTAACAGGAGGAGGCGTTAGTTACAGATGCTGAAAAGTGTGTACAACTGGATCGATGAACGTCTGGACATTACGCCGATGTGGAGAGATGTGGCGGATCATGAAGTGCCTGAGCACGTCAACCCGGCTCATCATTTTTCCGCGTTCGTGTACTGCTTCGGCGGCCTGACGTTTTTCATCACAGTCATTCAAATTTTGTCGGGGATGTTCCTGACTATGTATTTCGTTCCCGACATTATTAATGCGTACAAGAGTGTGGACTATTTGCAGCACAAGGTTGCATTCGGTGTTATCGTACGCGGCATGCACCACTGGGGTGCAAGCTTAGTTATCGTCATGATGTTCCTGCATACACTTCGTGTATTCTTCACAGGTTCATATAAGGCTCCGCGTGAGATGAACTGGATTGTCGGCATGCTCATATTCTTCGTCATGCTCGGTCTTGGCTTCACCGGATACTTGCTGCCATGGGATAACAAAGCATATTATGCAACGAAGGTCGGCATTCAGATTGCCGCATCCGTGCCTTATGCAGGGGAGTACATAGCGATCTTCCTGCAAGGCGGCGATATTGTAGGCGCACAGACGCTCACCCGTTTCTTTGCGCTCCATGTCTTTTTCTTACCCGGAGCATTGCTGGCGTTGCTTGGCGCACACTTTTTCATGATTCGCAAGCAGGGCATTTCCGGACCGCTGTAAAAAGACGAATTTGCACAATGAAAGGAGGAGCAAAGCTTGGCTCACCAACCGCATGATCCGAATGAAAAAGTCGTCTATGTTGGCGATTCACGCGTACGCAAGTATGAGAAAAACAATATCCCCCGCGACTACTCTGCTTATCCGGGGAAATCGGAAGCTTTCGTTCCGAACTTTCTACTGAAGGAATGGATGGTTGGCGCAGTCGTCATGGTCGGCTATATGATGCTCGTTATTGCGCATCCATCACCGCTCGGCTATCCGGCTGATCCGACGAATACGTCATTTATTCCGATGCCGGACTGGTATTTCTTGTTCTTGTATCAGCTATTGAAGTATCCATATGCAGCAGATTCGTATATATTGCTTGGTACGCTTGTTGTTCCAGGCTTGGCATTCGGCGGACTCCTATTAGCCCCATTCCTCGATACAGGGAAGGAACGGCGCTTCTATCGTCGTCCGATTGCGTCTTCGCTCATGCTGCTCTCGCTCATTGCTGTAGGATACTTGACGATTGTATCCTGGCAGCATTATGAGCATGAGCTGGAAGTGAACGGTATTATTCCGGAGCATATTCAGCGTGAGGAGGAGCTGCTTGCTGCCATTGAAGCCGGTAAGCCAGTTCCGGAACCAGGTGGAGAGGAACCAGCACCGGTCGCGATCGTGGACAAGGATGATGAAGGATTCCAGATCTATCAGAAGGCTACTTGCACTACCTGTCATGGGGATGAGCTCAAGGGCATGCCGCCGCAACTGCCGGCTCTGGCAGGCATAGGTGACAAGTATTCGAAGGAAGAAATATTAGGCATTATTGAGAACGGAATCGGGGGCATGCAAGCCCAGTATCAAGCGAATCTCGATAGTGGCTTGACGGAAGCGGACATCGATCTGCTTGCAGATTGGCTCGCACGGCAGAAGAGCGACGCTGGTGAAGAAGTCGAAGAAGGCTGACGGTGAAGCTCAGATTGCATCAAAAAAACCTGATCGGTTTCGATCAGGTTTTTTTTGCGAAATGACGACAGCACACATCGCAGGCTTAACTTCACTTTCATGGGTTTAATCTCTCGGGCCCCACGAAAGTAATCGGAATACACATCGCAGGCAAAGCTTCACTTTCGTGGGTATTCTATTATGGGAGGAATATATATGCTTCCACACTGGATGCGCATTTGGACGAAGGAATGGTTGCTGCACCCGCGGAATTTACTGCTGCTCATCGTTGTGAATGGCGGCGGGACGATTTACGGCTACATGTGGTACAGCAATCAGTTGAATCAAGTTGCTGCGGACAAGCCAGCCTGGTACTTGCCATTCGTGCCGGACAGTCCGACAGCCAGCTTATTCCTAACCGTAGCCTTAATCGGCTTGCTGTGGCTCCCTCCAGCTGGGCGCAAGCCTGTGAGCAGCGCAATATGGGCGTTGATCGAAGCATTCGCAGTCGTTACGTTGTTCAAGTACGGGATATGGGCCGTCACGATGATCGTAGCTGGTGGTTTGCAGGGTGACAGCTTGAATTGGCAGCACTATATGCTGATCGTATCCCATCTCGGGATGGCGGTTGAAGCGTTGCTGTATGCAAAGTTTTTTACATATCGGTGGTCTTCGTTGCTGGTCGTGACGATCTGGTCGCTCTGGAACGATGGCATGGATTATATGACGGGAATTTTTCCTTACTTGCCAACAGTGCTGCATGATAACCTGAATGAAATTGCTTGGTTCACAGTACTATTGGGCTTAATCGGTGTCGCTTTGGCAGCTTGGTTAAGGAAAGGTAATAAGCAGCTAGAGGCAAGAAGTTAAGATAATCGTTCCTACTTAGCCCAAGCTTGTTGCTTGGTTACTGCCGATCGAGCTTGCCGCTGATCAGGCATCTATCGAGTGATTCGATTGGAAGAAATACCTTTAACGGACACCGGTGACCGTTACAGTTTCTACTGGCTGCCTAGGCATTGTTTCCGCTCATCAACGATACTTTTGCCGCGCCGGAAACTAACTTGCTCGCGTTCATTGCATCATGCGCCAAGTAGTAGATTTCGAGCAGCTAAGTAGTAACAGATATTCGGTCTAAAAGTGGACATCCCCCCATAGGATAGGGATAAGTACATGCCCTGGGGAGGTGTCTTTTTTATATGCAAAAGCAACTAACAATACTTAGGAAATGGTCTCAACGCTGGCTGTTCCCCGTAACGGCATGTTTCGTCATCGTTACGCTGTTAGGGGGATGCTTCGCACAAGAAGCTGCACCGTCGTCATCTGTACAGGATTTGTCTGTGGAGACAAGGAAAGCACTAGAGCAGCTGAGCGCATCATCGGAAAAGCTGTATCAAGCGATGAAAGCAGATGATCCCGTTCAAGCTCGCACGCAATTGGAAAGCATCGCACGGCAATTCCCATCTGTCTCGCTCGAAGGGATGGTATCAGCAGAAGGGATGGAAGCCGTCTATGTGGCATTAGGGGAAGCGCGGAAAACATTCAATGCTGTTCAGTTCGACCCGCGAAGCGGAATAAGAGAAGCGGCAAAGATTCGCCTGCTCTTCGATACACTGTCCCAGCCGAAGCACCCGATGTGGAAAGCGTATTACAAGCCGATGGCGGACAATGTGAACCAGATTCAGCAGGCGGCGCAAGAACAACAAGCGGAGGAGCTGCTTACAGCATACAGGGAGCTGTCTGGACGCTATGCTATGATTAAGCCTAGCCTTGCCGTTACTCATCCGGCACAGCAGTTAGTAAAAGCTGACTCGATGTTCGTCTTCCTGCAATCTCATATTGAACGAGACACGCCTGCCTTCACACACATTGAGGCCGTCCATAACGATCTTACCCAGTTGCTGCGCGAGCTGTTCGGACGTGACGCTGCTTCAGCAGATGTTGCCGCATATTCGCCTTCTTTGCCTATTCATCCTGTGTTGTATTGGGGAGCAGCAATCGGCTCGTTCATCTTAACGATACTGGCCTTCGTCGGCTATCGCCGTTACCGTTATGAAAGAGACCGACCGCCGTCAATTCGGCAGAAGCATGATTGAGAAGGGTGAATGAAGCAGGGTGCCGCAGACGGCCCCTGCTTCATTCCGTCTGGAATCCTTCGCCCATCACATCCTGCACGTCATGTACAATCATGAAAGCATGGGGATCGATCCCACGTACAAGTGCGCGCATACGTCGCACTTCGTTGCGATAGACTACGCAATACACGACCTCCTTCGGCAGCTTGGTATAGCTTCCTCTAGCGTTGAAGAACGTAACGCCCCGATCCAGCTCCAGGACGATTCGGCTGCTGATTGCATCTGCATGGTCACTTATGATCGTACAAGCCTTCGCCGCATAAGCGCCTTCTTGAATGAAGTCGATCATCCGTGAAGCAATAAACACCATCACCAGCGTATATAAGATCATTTCCCCCTTGATATAAAAATACGAGGAACCGATCACGATAACATCCAGTATGAGGATAATCTGGCCCATACTTAGACCGCGTTGCTTGTTGATGATGCGTGCAATGATATCGACACCGCCTGTAGTCCCGCCAAATCGAAACACTAGACCTAGGCCGGTACCGATCGTAACACCTGCATACAAGGTAGTGAGAAAGTAATCTTGTTCGGTATGGAATGGCACGATCCAGCCTAACTGAATCCATATTTCCATCAGCCACAAAAAGACGGAGAGCGCAACCGTACAGACGACGGTATAGAGCATTGTCGGACCGCCGAAAGCACGCCAACCAATATAGAACAAGGGAATATTGAGAAGAAGCGTTGTGATGGAAGGAGGAATAGCAAGTGTATAGTGCAACAGCAATGCGATTCCTGTAAGACCTCCTTCCATGAACTGATTAGGGATCAAGAAGAAGTGAATACCGAATGCATAAATAGCAGTACCTATTAGCATTGGCAACCATACGCGTAAGCTTCGGACAACGGTCAAGCGGTTCATAGGCGGCAACTCCCTTCCTACTCCTCATTTTTCGATTTCTGTTGCTATCCTATACACATCCGCTTTCCCGACAATATTCAGGTACAGACTGACGAACGAAAGCGGGTTGTCTGCTAACCTGCAAAAAGCATTTGTTTTCCAACCTGCTTTCGTATAACATGGAGAATAGGTATGCTGTAGACAGACTATGGTCTGCTTCAGGCGCTGTCCTCCATGAATCGAAGAAGGAGGTCGTGCAGTTGGCGGAGAAATCATTGCAAGAGATGCAGAGGGAAGTGGATGCGTATATCTCTCAATTCAAGGAAGGCTACTTCAGCCCGCTCGCTCTTGTAGCGCGTATGGCAGAGGAAGTAGGCGAGCTTGCCAGAGAGATCAACCACCATCATGGCGAAAAACCGAAGAAAGCTTCTGAAGAAGAAGGCTCTATTGAGCTTGAGCTTGGCGATATTCTGTTCATCACAATTTGCTTTGCTAATTCATTAGGCTTGGATCTAACGGAAGCGCACGACAAAGTTATGGAGAAATTTCAAACCCGTGATGCGAACAGGTGGACGAAAGTGAACACCGATAACTGATGCGGTTCATATGCTGTACTATCACCTTTGGTTAGTTCATGGAGGGGAGGAGCAGCGTATGGAACGCAATCGCAATATACAAAGAGCGTATGAATCCATCCTTCATCATGACTTCGAGCAAGCGATCGCATTCTTCGAAGAAGCGATTCGCCAGGAGCCGATGAATGCAGAATATTATCACAAGCTTTCCATTACGTTCGCACGTAGCGGCAAGCTGAATGCAGCGTTGCAGGCAGCTCGCAAAGCGCATTGGTTGGATCATACGCAGACAACGTACAAATATCATCTGGACCATCTCGAATCACTGGATTGCATCCGGCAAGCGGAAGCATGCTTGGCTAGAGGCAAAGCTCAGACCTATACGGCTATCGGCTATCTGAAGCAGGCTGTTCAGCTCGATCCGCTCGCGTCAGAGGCTTATATGCTAATGGGCATGGCCTATGCTGAGCTGGACGAATTCGAGCATGCGCTCATCAGCATGAAGGAAGCCTTGAAGTTAAATCCACATCTGGACAGCGCCAAGGAGCTATGCGCCAAGTATGCAAAGGAATTACACCGTAAATTGAACGAACAAGGAAATGCATAACAGGAGGATATCAATGGACAACAATCGGATAAAGGTCGCGGTATCAGGAGCAGGCGGCCGCATGGGCAAGGAAGTTGTGAAGATGGTACTCGCAGATGCTGAGCTGCAGCTGGTTGCGGCGATCGATGCGAGAGAAGCGGAGGATGCCGGTGTGCTCGCCGGGACGGAGCCTTGCGGTGTTAAGGTACAGTCAGACTTGCAGCTGGCGCTGATTGAATCCGGTGCGCACGTGTTGGTTGATTTCACGACACCGCAAGCGGTCATGAACAATATTCAGACAGCCATTCAAGCAGGCGTAAGGCCGGTAGTAGGCACGACCGGATTTGCGCCTGAGGACATTGAGGCGTTGGACAAGCTCTGTCGGGAGAAGGGAATTGGCGGTATTATTGCGCCGAATTTCTCGATTGGCGCAATCCTCATGATGAAATTTGCGGCAATGGCATCCAAGTATATGCCGGATGTTGAGATTATTGAATATCACGGGGATCAGAAGCTGGATGCTCCTTCAGGCACATCTGTCAAAACTGCTGAGCTCATATCGGAAGTGCGCAAGGAGCATAAGCAGGGAAATCCGAATGAGCACGAGACGATCGAAGGCTCACGAGGCGGTTATTATGACGGATTTCGCATTCACAGTGTGCGGCTGCCAGGCGTATTCGCCCAGCAGGAAGTTATCTTTGGCGGTCATGGCCAGACGTTGAAGATTCGTCATGATTCCTACGAGCGCGCCGGTTACATGCCAGGCGTCAATGTAGCCGTTAAGAAGGTACTGGACTTGACGGGTGTTGTGTACGGCTTCGAGCATTTTATCGACTGAACATCAGCCGGTCCAAGCGGGAGAGGAGAGGATCGCATGTTGAATATTGCATTAATCGCACATGATCGCAAGAAGGAAGAGATGGTGAATTTTGCGATTGCGTATGAACATGTTTTCACCAAGCATCAGCTGTTTGCAACAGGGACTACAGGACAGCGCATTATGGAACAGACGAAGCTGGACATCACCCGTTTCATGTCTGGACCGCTAGGCGGCGATCAGCAAATCGGTGCGTTGGTCGCGACGAATGAAATGGATCTGATCGTGTTCTTGCGCGATCCGTTAATGGCACAGCCGCATGAACCTGACATTATAGCCTTATTGCGATTAGCTGATGTGCAGGGCATTCCAGTAGCGACCAATATAGCAACAGGGGAATTGCTTGTGAAGGCAATCGAACGCGGTGATTTCGGATGGCGCGAATTGGTACATAAGTACAAGCCGGGGGCCGTATAATGTCACAACAATTAGATGTACTCATATTCGGCGCGCATCCCGATGATGCCGAGATCGGAATGGGCGCAACAATCCGCAAGCTGGTTGATCAGGGCAAGCAAGTCGGTATTATCGACCTGACTCTGGCTGAGATGTCTTCGAATGGCACGGTAGACAGCAGACAGCAGGAAGCAGCCGCTGCTTCTGCTATACTCGGGCTGACGGTGCGTGGCAATCTGCAGCTGCCTGATCGCGGACTGACGGGCAACGCAGATCAAGTGAATAAGCTGGTGCATGCGATTCGAACATATAAGCCGAATACTGTGCTTGCACCTTATTGGGAAGATCGTCATCCCGACCATGTGCAGGCTAGTAAGCTGACACAGGAAGCTGTATTCAATGCTAAGCTTCGCCGATATATGCCCGAGCAGGCTGCTTGGACTGTGAAGGCTATGTATTATTACTTCATCAACGATGTAGCCAAGCCAGATTTCCTCGTAGATGTGTCCGAGGTTTATGCGTCGAAGATTAAGGCGCTGGAAGCTTATCGCAGTCAGTTTACTTCACCGTCACAGCATGCGGATTATGTAGATACACCATTGAACCGAGGCTATGTAGAGCGAGTAGAAGCCCGGGACAAAGCTCTGGGGCAATCGCATTCCATCGCGTATGTGGAAGGATTCGTAACGCGACTTCCGCTAGTAGTAGACACCATGTAATTGAACAGGAGGGAGCAGCATGGGGGATCGGTTGAAGATTGGCATTACGTGTTATCCGACCCTAGGTGGTTCGGGCGTAGTGGCAACCGAGCTTGGCAAAATATTAGCTGAACGGGGCCATCAAGTACATTTTATTACGCACAGCATGCCGTTCCGCCTTGGAAAATATCAGAAGAATATTTTTTACCATGAAGTGGAAGTTAGCGACTATTATGTATTTAAGTATCCGCCGTATGACTTGTCGTTAGCAAGCAAGCTGGCTCAGGTTGCCAAGATGCAGGATCTGGATTTGCTGCATGTGCATTATGCGCTGCCTCATGCGGTGTGCGCATTGTTGGCCAAAGAGATGGTAGGAGATCAGCTGAAGGTCGTTACGACGTTGCACGGCACAGATATTACGATTCTCGCTCAGGAGGAGTCGCTGAACGACTTGATTCGGATGGCGATTAACAAGAGTGATGCAGTCACGGCAGTGTCTGAAGATTTGATTAAGGAGACGCGCACGGCTCTGAATATTGAACGCCCGATTGATCTGGCATACAATTTCGTAGATAAGCGGGTGTATTATCCGCGTGATTGCTCGATGTATCGATCAGAATTTGCTTCTGCAGGCGAGAAGATTCTCATGCATATATCGAACTTTCGTCCGGTCAAGCGTGTCCTCGATGTAGTCGACATATTCCATAGGGTGCAAGCGAGCGTTCCGTCGAAGCTGTTGTTCGTCGGGGAAGGTCCAGAGCTGCCTAAGGTGCAGTGCAAGGTAAAGGAGTTAGGCATCGCTGATCGTGTCATCTTCCTTGGCAAGCAGAACGATGTTGCACAGGTAATCTCTATGGCTGACTTGCTGCTGCTTCCATCGGAGAAGGAAAGCTTCGGATTGGTGGCACTTGAGGCGATGGCTTGCGGCGTTCCGACGATAGGGAGCAATGCTGGCGGTATTCCAGAGCTTGTGCAACACGGCGAAACCGGTTATTTAGCCCCAATGGGACAGACGGAGACGATGGCTGGATATGCTGTGAAATTACTGTCTGACCCTGCATTGTACCATTCGTTCAAAGAAGCGTGCCTGCAGCGGGCACGAACACAGTTTTGCAACGATCGAATTACAGAAGATTATGAGAAAATTTATTACAGGGTGTTGAACCGAAAGTGGCACCCGATCGAGGTGACACAGGCTTGAATGATATGGAGCGGGAAGCGGTCATAGTGGTGACCACGTTGCGAGAGCGCGGCTTCCCCGCTTTTTTTGTGGGCGGGTACGTGCGCGATAAGTGGCTTGGCAGGCCAGTGAAGGACATGGACATTGCGACCGCAGCAATGCCGGAGGTCGTGATGGACAGCTTCAAGAAGACGATTCCAACTGGATTGCAGCATGGCACTGTTACCGTATTAAGCGGCGGCTATCCCTTCGAGGTTACGACATTCCGCAAGGAAACTGGATATAGCGATTATCGCAGACCAGATGAGGTGCAATTCGTGGATGCGCTGGAAGAAGACTTGCAACGCCGCGATTTCACGATGAATGCGATGGCGATGGGACCTGACGGGGAATGGATCGACCCGTTCGGCGGTCAGGAAGATCTGAAGCACGGCATTCTGAGATGTGTTGGCGTTCCAGCTGATCGCTTCCAAGAGGATGCCCTGCGGATGATGCGTTGTGTTCGATTCGCAGCAGAGTATGAGCTGCAGATTGAGAGCAGCACATGGCAGGCGCTGCTCGCGCATCGCCATCTGCTTGCACACATTGCGATGGAACGGGTAGGGGTAGAGCTGTCGCGGATTATGGAAGGTACGGATCCCTACAGAGGTCTCTGTCTCTTGTACGAGAGCGAGCTGCCGGCGCATTGGGCGAACGCTGTGCCGATCAGTCTCCATGATTGGGGGAATGCGCTGTCAGAGTTGCAATCGTCGGATTTCCAGCAGTTGACTGACAGCAGCCAGCGAACGGTACTGTGGCTCATCGCTGTTGGTCTTGATGCTGATGCGACTTCAAACTGGTCACGCTCGCTTCGATATAGCAATGCTGTACATCGACAATTGCGGGATACACTGCTCATTCACAGGCGCTTAATACGTGCAGAAGCTTCTCGCTTGCAATGGATTCGCGCTGTGCTGGATCATGGTCGTGAGGCCGCTGAGCGTTGGCTTGCCCTCGTATACGCGTTCAAGAACATAGCCCGCGTGCAGCAGGTAATCGGCATAAGCGCAGAGCATAGCGAAGTGTACGCGAATGAAGCAGAGACTTGGCTAGCGCAGAGCGGAGCTCTGCATGTATCGGAGCTGAAGATGGACGGCAGCGAGATTGTGGCGATAGGTAGTGCGGTTGGGTGCAAGCCAGGACCATGGATTAGCCGGTTGCAGGAGCATATGTTGCTACGATGTGCGACAGGTGAGTTGCACAACAAGCCGGATGACTTGCGCGAAGCAGCGCAGCAATACTTACACGAATGGATGGACAAGGAGGCAGAGCGATGAATCGATTGCTGGAACTGTTCGCAAGCCGACCAGACCAATATTTGTCTGGAGAAGAGATTAGCCGCACATTAGGTGTAAGCCGTTCGGCTGTGTGGAAGCAGATTAACCGTCTGCGTCAGGAAGGCTATATATTCGATGCGGTGTCTCGTGTCGGCTACAAGCTTGCCAGCAAGCCGGACAAGCTGCAAGCTGCATCGATTCTTGCCAAGCTGAAGACGAATAAGCTTGGTCGCGAACTCTATCTCAATGAGCAACTGGATTCTACACAAGCTGAAGCACAGAGGCTGCTGTCTGCTGGTGCGGAGGAAGGCTGCGTCATTGTAGCGGAGGAACAAACAGCAGGCAGAGGAAGGTTAGGCCGCAGCTGGCATTCCCCGCCCGGCAAGGGACTATGGATGAGCATCATCTTGAAGCCGGACATCCCGTTCGCATCAGCGCCACACCTCACATTGCTGACTGCGGTAGCGCTGTGCAGGTGCATACGCCGAATGACGAAAGTAGAAGCGTTGATTAAGTGGCCGAATGACTTGCTCGTTGAAGGGAAGAAGATTAGCGGTATATTGATGGAGACTCAGCTGGAGGAAGAACGGCTTGTTTCGGTGGCGGCTGGCATCGGGATTTGTGTCAATCTGGAACAGCAAGACTTCCCTGCTGATTTGCAACCGAAGGCAACTTCATTGATGCAAGCAAGCGGTGGGCTCGTAGATCGCGAGTCGCTCCTTGTTGCTTTTCTGGAAGAATTAGAACATTGGTATGAATTATACATGCGCGAAGGATTCGCAACGATCCGCAACGTATGGGAAGCGTTAAGCACAACATTACAGCGGCATGTGAAGGCAGGCGATGTCGAAGGCGTGGCGGTTGGTTTGAATGAACAAGGAGCGCTGCTCATTCGTCAGCAAGACGGCAGTACAGTGCCGGTATTCTCGAGTGATGTTGCGGAATCGTCAGCTGTAGGATGACAAATGATCATTATCTGCTATAATAACGATAGAGGCGATATCCACTGGAAGGAATTGCACTCTGCTTGGATGTTGGAGACTGACTATTGTTTGCTAGAATTATCTTGATGGATTCTGCTCTGAGCCGAAGGGACCGAGACAGAAGGATCAATGAACGATTAACATGATCTTTCCTGTGGAGAAGGTGTCTTGCAGTCTCGGAATGTTCCGATGCTAGGATACCTTTTTTTTGATTGTCTATCAGACGCTGCAACGGGCACAATCCGCTACATGTGAGGAGTGGAGCCTAATGGAGTACCGCAAGATGCTCAATACTGGCGATATGCGGAAGATGAAGAAGGAAGGACAGCCGATTGCGATGGTGACCGCATACGACTACCCATCTGCCAAGCTGGCAGAGGAAGCGGGAGCGGATATCATCTTCGTCGGTGATTCGCTCGGCATGGTCGTGCTTGGATATGAGTCTACGATCCCAGTCACGATGGATGATATGATTCATCATACGAAAGCTGTAATGCGAGCGGTCAAGAACAGTTTTGTACTGACAGATATGCCGTTCATGAGCTACCATGGCAGTATAGACTTCACACTGCGCAATGCGGCCCGCCTGATGCAGGAAGGGATGGCGAAGGCAGTGAAGATGGAAGGCGGCGCTGAAATATGCGATGCTGTCTCCGCCTGTGTGAGCGCAGGTATACCTGTAATGGGTCATATCGGACTAACACCGCAAGCGATAAATCAGCTTGGCGGTTATAAGGTGCAGGGAAAGAGCGCAGAACAAGCGATGAAGCTAATCGAGGATGCGAAGGCGCTTGAACAGGCCGGAGCGTTCGCTATCGTACTGGAGATGGTGCCCGAACCGCTGGCCGAATGGATTACACAACAAATTACAATTCCTACGATCGGGATAGGCGCAGGGCGGGGCTGTGACGGTCAAGTGCTCGTCTATCATGATTTGCTGCAATATGCTTCACCGGTCAACGCTCGCTTCGTCAAACCTTATGCGAATGTGCAGGATGTTGTGCGCGATGCTATCGGACAATATGTTCGGGAAGTGAAGGAGCGTGTCTTTCCCGAAGAAGCGCACGTCTTCCCTATGGATGCCAGCGTGATGGATGAAGTGAAGAGCAAGACACGGGAAGGCGGCGAAGCATGAGACGTTGTTATACAGTGGAGGATATGCGCCAATGGCTAGCCGACAACAATGCGTACAAGTTTGGCAAGACTAAGACAGTCGGCTTCGTTCCGACGATGGGATATTTGCATGACGGCCACATGAGCTTGCTCGAACAGTCGAAGCAAGATAATGATTTAACGGTGCTAAGTATCTTCGTCAATCCATTGCAATTCGGACCGAGCGAAGACTTCGAGCGTTATCCGCGAGACGAGGAGCGGGATTTGAGACTTGCGGAACTATGCGGCGTAGATGCTGTGTTCCTGCCTTCTGTTGAAGTGATGTACCCACACAAACCGCTGACCACTGTACGTGTGTCTGCCATTGCAGATGTGCTGTGCGGTGCGTCTAGACCCGGACACTTCGACGGAGTCGCTACGGTAGTTAGCAAGCTTCTCCATATTGTGTCGCCGGACCGCGCTTATTTCGGGATGAAGGATGCGCAGCAAGTGGCGGTGCTGACACAGATGACAGCCGACTTGAACCTGGATACAGCGATTGTGCGCTGTCCGACACTTCGGGAAGAAGACGGCTTGGCATTGAGCTCCCGCAATGTGTATTTAACACCGGAGGAGAGAGATCAAGCAACAGTTTTGTATGCTTCGTTGCAGACATTGCAGCAATCGTTGAAGGAACAGAGACTGTCCGTAGCGCAGGCAGAGCAGCTATTGGCAGCAAGCCTGCGAGAAGCGCCGCTTGCCATTATCGAATACGCGGAGGTAAGAACCTTTCCCCGATTCGGACAGCCCTCTCCGCATAGCTGCATGCAAGATATCATACAGCAGGGAACGACGCTTCTGGCTGCACTTGCTGTCAAATTCGGCACAACGCGTCTAATCGACAATATGGTGTACGCGCCAGACCGAGAATAGAGGAGGTGCTTTTCGCATGTTCCGTACAATGATGAAGTCCAAGCTTCACCGCGCAACTGTCACGGAGGCCAATCTGCAATATGTAGGAAGTGTTACCATCGATGAAGCTTTATTGGAAGCGGTCGACATATTGCCTAATGAAAAAGTGCAAATCGTTAATAATAACAATGGTGCGCGCTTAGAAACCTATGTCATTCCCGGACCGCGCGACTCAGGTGTTATTTGCCTGAATGGTGCTGCGGCAAGGCTTGTTCAGCCCGGGGATATCGTTATCATTATTGCCTATGCGCTAATGAGCCATGATGAAGCCAACAATTATAAGCCGAAGGTTGCCATCATGGACGAGCACAATCGTATTAAGGAAATGCTCGGCGAGGAAATTCACACCACGATTGTATAAGTCGTAGCACCCTCCGAACGTATGCATGAAAGTCGATGCGGTAACAAAGAATGTAGGTACCTGCTTTCTCGGCACAATGCCGGATATGCCAAGGAGGGAAACGTCTATGTTCAAGCATATGTTTGCTGTTATGAACGAGGTGCTCGATCACATTATGGCCAACTTGGATCAAGCGCAGGGGGAGGAACGACAGGATTTGCTGGATCAGCTCGCGGCATTAAAGTCGATGAGCGATACCTGTATTGAAGAATGGCTTTTATTCGAAGAAAAAATGGGCATGCTGCATCCGAAGCCTGTAGCAGCGGCGGTTGACGCAACTTCTCCGGCATCAATCGAATCACATGTATGGCGTGATGCGTATGAACGCGGACACGGGTTTCTGAAGCTGCTCATGTTTGAACAATCCATTGAGCAATTTGTAGAAGTAGTTCGGCTGCAGCCGGATTATTTGCCAGCACGATTTTATTTGGCGCTTTGTTATATGCAGTATGGTGATACCGGTGAAGCTTATCGGCATTTTCAATTTATTATTCAATTATCCGGTGACAGTAAGCTGCGGGCCGTCGCTTACAATGCGATGGGCTGCATTCAAGTGAAAAAACGGAATTTGGAAAAGGCGGTAGAGCTGTTCATGCTAGCGCATGAGCAGGACCCTGATTTGGACGATCCAATTCGCAATATGCAGGTACTGTCTGAGGAGGACGGCAGCTTGCAGATGGGGATGGGGTTTCCCCACTAAGTTCAGGAGTCTGCCGCTTGGGCCCGGAAGGGGAAGGCGCACTCATGAAATTTGTAGTGATCGATTTTGAAACAACGGGCAATGCAGCGGAAGATCGGATTATACAGGTCGGGGCTGCCGTTGTAGAGCAGGATACAATCACATCTATATACAGCTCATTCGTGAAGCCAGGCATACCTATACCGGCATTCATAGAGCAACTGACAGGCATTGATGACGAGATGGTGAAGGACGCGCCCGAGCTAGAGGAAGTAATGACAGAATTGCTTCCTCTGCTGGATGGCAGCGTCCTTGTCGCGCATCATGCAGCATTCGATGCAGGTTTCTTACAGCGAGCCCTTGAGGAATGCGGATATGAACCGTTCACGGGTCCGGTATTGGATACGATGGACTTGCTCCGCATGATGTATCCCGGGCTCGGGAGCTTGCAGCTTTCTATGGTATGCGCAGCATTCGGGATCGAGCATGAACGGGCGCATCAAGCGGATAGTGATGCGGAAGTGACAGCCCGTATATTGCTGCAAGTGCTGGATAAGCTGGAGAGCTTACCGTTGTTGACCATTCAGAGGCTGTGTCACCTGTTCGACCATCCGGAGGTTGCCAATGCAGTAGATATGTCCTGGTTCCTGAGTCAAATTCGAGAGCAGAAGGAACAGGAGCTGCAAACCTTAGAAGACGAGTCTCGCTATTATCGGCAGTTTGTTCTTCAAGTTAAGGAATGGACCGAGGAGAAGCCGGCTCGCGAGGACGAGGATGACTCGTTAGATTTGGAGCCGGATTTCGCTAATTTCTATGAACAATTTAAGGAAGAAGCGGCGAAGCGATTCCCTCATTACGAGCCGCGCGAGTCGCAGGATCGAATGATTCACGAAGTGCATCGCAGTATGAATGAGGATAAGCACTTGCTTATTGAAGCGGGTACAGGTACTGGCAAATCACTAGGTTACCTGATTCCTGCCCTGCATTATAGTATCCTACATGAGCAGAAAGTAACCGTCAGCACACATACGATTAATTTGCAGGAGCAGCTACGGCAACGAGATATCCCGCTGCTGAATGAATTGTTTCCTGTGCCGTTTCGAGCAGCTGTGCTGAAAGGCCGCAGTCATTACTTGTGTCTGCGCAAGTTCGAGCATAAAATAAACAATAAGGAATTCGACGAGATCAAAGACGATCTGGTAGCAGCGGCACAGATGGTGATATGGCTTGGAGAGACAGAGCATGGGGATGAGGAAGAGCTGCAATTCGGCAATAAAGGGGCGGAATTATGGTCGGACGTATCCAGTGATGCCGATTCCTGTCTCAACCGAGCCTGTCCTTGGTTTCGCCGCTGCTTCTACCATAGAGCGAAGCATCAAGCGAACGTAGCGGATGTAGTCATTACGAACCATTCACTGCTATTCACGGATACACAGGCTGATTCTCGCTTACTGCCTTCATACTCCCGTTTGGTCGTTGACGAGGCTCATCACTTCGAAGAGACAGCAGCGAAGCATCTGGGCAGCCAAGTGAATTACTTCGGTCTGATGAATACGATGAACTGGTTGTTCAAGGATGCGCAGACAGGTAGGCTCCCAACATTGGCGAGACAGCTCAGGAATGAGGCATCCAGCGCTCCATCAGAGGCGCATCCGGAAGAATGGGCCGAAGAGATTGAAGGCTTGCTGCCGATGGCTGCAGAAGCGAAGGATCAATGGGACCGTCTATGTGAAAGCATGTACAAAGCATTCATAGAGAACAATCGCCAGGCGTCCATGGATGCCGGACAGGTAGTGCGCATACAACCAGCTGCGCTGCCTGATGAGTGGCCGGAACTGCAGCATAATGGGGAGCAGCTGCAGGAACGCCTAGCGCTGCTGCTTAAGAAATCAGAGAAGCTTGTTCAGACGATTCGCGAAGTATGGGACGATACCGAATTGCAGGGCTTGCTTACCGATATTTCCGGAACGCTTAAGGATTTGAACCGATTCAAGGATACCGCCAAGCTGTTTATGAAACTGAACGATACGTCGGTTGTGTATTGGTTGGAAGCTCAGGCAACATATCGGTACAAGTCATTGCAGATGATCGCGGTGCCGATTGATGTGAGTGAGAAGCTGCGAAGCTTGTTTTTCCAAGCGAAGGATAGCATAGTCCTCACCTCGGCTACACTGTCTGTCAAGCAATCCTTCGCATACATTATAGATCAGTTGGGCTTGTCGGAAGATGAAGCTGGTGGACGCTTGCTCACATCCGTACTGCCATCGCCATTCGACTACCGCAACAAAGTGCTCGTATGTATTCCAAGGGACTTCCCTAAGCTGAAGGGAGGAGGGCAAGGCGAAGAAGCATTCTTGCGCCAGCTTGCTTCCACGATTGTAGAGACCGCAGTTGCAACTCGCGGGAGAATGCTTGTCCTATTCACCTCGTATCGGATGTTGAAGCAAGCGTATGAGCTATTGAAGAAGCCGCTGGATTGGAATGGCATTGCGTTGCTCGGGCAAGGTGTAGAAACACATAATCGAAGTAAGCTCACGCGTTGGTTCAAGGAGAGCGAAGCATGCGTATTGCTTGGGACCAGCAGCTTCTGGGAAGGCGTGGATATACCTGGCGATGCACTGACATGCTTGGCAATGGTTCGCCTGCCCTTTCAACCGCCGAATCATCCATTGGTAGAGGCCAAATGTGAGAGGTTGGAGCAGCAGAATAAAAATCCGTTCATGCAATATTCCGTGCCGCAGGCTGTTATTCGCTTCAAGCAGGGCTTTGGCCGATTGATACGAACCTCGCAAGATCAGGGGATCGT
This sequence comes from uncultured Paenibacillaceae bacterium, assembly GCA_913056365.1. Lineage (GTDB taxonomy): Bacteria > Bacillota > Bacilli > Paenibacillales > K13 > Xylanibacillus. The sequence goes on from CAJXLT010000001.1 coordinate 687,709, forward strand.
CCTATTGTTCGACACGCGGGTGCTGGATACGTTTTATGGCAAGCACTTTCTATATTCTTTGCCGGGACCCAAGATCGAACATATGAAGACAGATATGCTTGTGTCGCGTGTTCAGCAATGGTTGGAACGAGATGACGCGTCACCGGCTATGTCCGTCGATGAAAAGGGGGAGCAAGGATGAAAGTACCGAAAATCTCAGAAGCGGTTGTTAGAAGATTGCCTATCTATTTGCGCTATTTGAATGAGCTTGAGCTTTCTGAAGTGCAGACTGTTTCTTCGCAGGCTCTAGGTCAGAAGCTCGATCTTAACCCGGCGCAAATAAGGAAGGACTTAGCTTATTTCGGCGAATTTGGCAAGAAGGGTATCGGCTATGATGTCGGATATTTGATCGAGAGAATTCGACATATATTGAAGCTGGATCAAGTCATTCATGTCGCATTGGTTGGCGCTGGCAATCTAGGACAGGCATTAAGTAATTACAACAAATATTTGCAAGACAATATGAAGATTATATGTATCTTCGATGCATCACCGCACAAAATCGGCTCAACCATTAATAATATTGAAGTTCAACCTGTAGAAAAGCTGCAGCAAGTCGTCAGGACGCTTGGTGTGCGCGTAGGAATCATTACAGTTCCTGCATCAGAAGCGCAAGCAGTGGCGAACCGCTTCGTACAAGCAGGAGTTGAGGCAATACTTAACTTTGCTCCCGCAATATTGAAGGTTCCGTCTGACGTTCGTGTACATTATGCTGATTTCACAACAGAGCTTCACAGCTTGGCCTATTATTTGGACTGACATATAATCGGTAGTCGCAGTTCAGGCAAGCTATAAGCCTCGGTAATACGCAGCATACATATAAGGCTGTCCGAGGGTCATGAAGTCATGATCCTTGGACAGCCTTATAGGGTTGGAGCTAGCATCTGACCTTTAGCCTGCAATACCAACCGCGACTAACAGCTTGTACGATAAATAAGCAATAAGAGAAGTGCCTGGCAATGTGAATATCCATGCCGAAATAATCTTGCCCGCAACGCCCCAACGTACGGAGCTTAATCGTCCAGTCATCCCCACACCGATAATCGCACCCGTAATCGTATGTGTAGAGCTAACAGGAATGCCAATCTTGGAAACAGTCGTCAAGATCATCGCAGCGGCGGTTTCAGCAGCGAAGCCATGGATTGGCTCCAGCTTACTCAGACGCATGCCTAATGTCTTAATTACCTTCCATCCGCCAATAGCCGTCCCCAATGCGATAACCAAGCCGCAGGAGGTAATGACCCAAATTGGAATCGGATCGTCCATCGTAATTCCGCCGACACTGCCGGCTACGAGCGCCATCATGATAATACCCATCGCTTTCTGTGCATCGGAGCTTCCATGGCTGAATGCCATCCAAGATACAGAGACAAGCTGCAGAATACTGAATGATTTCTTCACCTTGGACGGTTGCACGCCTCCTACAATAATAAGGAGCAACTTCATAATTAGATACGCCAGTATAGCACCGATAACAGGAGAAATCAGCATCGCCAATAATACCTTCTGAATGCCGCTAACGATTAGAATGCCGAATCCGCCGTGCGCAACAGCCGCACCGATAATGCCTCCGATCAGTGAATGAGAAGCGCTGATCGGCATCCCGATTAATGTCATCAGCACATTCCAAGTGATTGAACCCATTAGCAAGGCGATGACCACATAGAGAGTAATATGCTGCGGATCAACGATGCCTTTACTGATCATCTTGGCAACGGCGGTAAAAGCGAATGCACCTGCCAAGTTCAGAACAGCGGCTAAGAGCACAGCTGGTAGAGGCTTCAGTACACGTGTGCCTACAACCGTAGCAATGGCGTTGGCAGAATCATTCCAACCGTTCGTGAAGTCGAATAACAGCGCCATGATGACAACAATGACAATCAGTAAGCTGACACCATCAAGCATAACGGAGTACCACACTTTCTAGAATGTCAGCAACATCTTCGCAGGCATCGGTGGTTTCTTCCAGCCTTTCATAAATTTCCTTCAGTTTGAAATCATGGTAAGGATCCTTAGGGCTCTTGAATATCTCACGAATGCCTTCACGCATCAAGCGGTCGCCTTCATTCTCTAGGCTGTTGATATGTAAAGTATGCTCGCGAATTTGCATATACTTCTTCTTACTGAGTAGCTTGAACGCTTGCAGCATATGCTCACATTGCGATACAAGCACCTCAGAGAACTGCTTCATGTAGTCATCGCTGAACGATACGCTCAAATAATCAAATCGTGCCAGCGACGCCTCCATCCCGTCCATCACATCGTCCATGCGGACAGCGAGCTCCATGATGTCCTCACGGTCCAGCGGCGTGATGAAGACCTGGTTGAGTCCCTTGAACAATTCATGTGTATAAGAATCTCCAGCATCCTCCAGCTCCTTCATTGCTTCCAAGAATGCGGAAGGCTCCTTGTCACCCAGTAAGGCTTGTCTCAACAAATGTGAACCCTTCACGCAGTTTTCTGCGGACTTGATCATTAAGTTGAGGAAATTCACATCGTCCTTTTTCCGAAATACGAGCATTCGTATCCCTCCTCAAGTATCTTTACACATTCTTAAAATTTACCACAGCAGTCATTCGACATGCAATGCAAAATTTGTTACATTAAGAAAGGATCGGTTAGGAAAGGGGTCTTCATTCGAAAATGGCGAAACTGTTAATCAAGAACGGCACCTTCATTACGATGCGTAACGACGATGCGGTGCTGAAGGGATCGATGGTCGTAGAGAACGGTCGTATTACATATTTGGGAGCGCAAGTACCGGAAGGCGAATTCGATACCGTCATAGATGGTACATATAGAGTTTACTTACCGGGCCTTGTCAATACACACGGGCATGCTGCTATGTCGCTGCTACGTGGCTATGCCGATGATCTGGCGCTTCAGGTTTGGCTGGAGGAGAAGATGTGGCCGAACGAAGCGAAATTCACGGCAGAGGATGTCCAATGGGGTACGATGCTCTCAGCAGCAGAGATGCTGTTAAGCGGAACTACGGCCTTCGTCGATATGTATGATCATATGGATCAAGTAGCCGAAGTTGTCGAGCAATCAGGCATGCGCGGCTGCTTGACCCGGGGGATGATCGGGTTAGTCCCACCAGAAGTGAGAACGGCGAAGCTAGACGAGGCGATCGCCTTCGTCAAAGCTTGGCACGGCAAAGCAGACGGTCGGATTACGACGATGATGTCGCCGCACGCCCCGTATACTTGTCCGCCGGAATTCATTCAGGATATCGTTCAGGCTGCGCATGAGCTGGACCAGCCTATTCATATCCATATGTCAGAAACAGCGCGGGAAGTGGCGCAGAATGTAGAGGATTACGGTGAGCGTCCTGTTCGCCACCTCGAGAAGCTAGGCGTATTCGAGCGTCCTTGTCTGGTCGCACACGGTGTGCATTTGACAGATGAAGAGATTGCTGTCTTGTCGAAATACGACGTACGTGTGTCTCACAATCCAGGCAGTAATCTGAAGCTGGCCAGCGGGATTGCCCGAGTTCCGGAGCTTATGCAAGCTGGCGTGCTCGTATCGTTAGGTACAGACAGCTCTGCAAGTAATAACAACTTGGACCTGTTGGAAGAAGTACGCCTTGCCGCCCTGTTGCACAAAGGAATTACGGGAGATCCGACTGCCGTTCCTGCTATGGAAGCGTTGAAGATGGGTACCGTGTATGGCGCCAAATCAATATGGCTCGATGATGTCGGCACCTTGGAGGTCGGTCAGAAAGCTGACTTTATCTCGATTAATCCGGAAAGACTGCACTATTATCCGCATACGAATCTAGTCTCACACCTCGTATATGCGGCGAACTCCGCAGATGTGATGGATGTCTGGGTGGACGGCAAGCAGTTGGTGAAGAATCGAGAGCTGCTTACATTGGATGAAGAGCGGATCAAACGAGAATTTACAGCCAGCTTCGAGCGTGTGATTGGCGAATGAACGAACGATGGAAGGTATGGTCGGCTGTAGTTGCTGTTGCTGGCATAATACTCTTCACCGTTATTTGGTATTATAATGTCATTCAAGGACCGTTGTGGGACGCACAGCAAGCCGCTGCACAAGTGGCATTGGAGCACACCGAGATTGTGGAAGTGACGGCTGTGGAGGCTTCCTCCAGCGAGAATGCCTATCAAATTGTATATGGTGCAGACCAGGAGGACGAGGCATGGATCGTCTGGGTCGGGAAGGATGAACTGCATGCGGCTAAGGCCGATGACGGCTTAGCGCATAATCAAGTTCGCTTGCTTATGCAAGAGAAGGAACCGGAAGCCAAGCTGATCCGTATCGTACCTGGCGTATGGAATGACGAATATGCATGGGAAGTATACTATGAGAAGCGTGAGGACAAGGGGATACGGCATTATTATGACTATTACCGCTTCTCGGATGGACAGAAATTGACGACATTACGGCTCAATCTCATACCAGATTAATGGAGATCTAAGACTGAGAATAGCTGTATGAATGGAAGGCAAGGACGAATGGAGGCTCATTTGTTCTTGCTTTTTTTCGTGTGGGTGATTGGAAATCGTTGACTGTGTGCAGTGTCGTATGTTGTGCCCTTTGCTTCATTATCCCCTTCGCTCAGAAGTACTCAAAAGTATTCAGAAATACCTAGAAGTATTCAGAAATACCTAGAAGTACTCAGAAGTATTTAGAAGCACTCAGAAGTACGCGGAAATATTCAGAAGTAAGTACATAGAAGTAAGTACATAGAAGTACACAGAAGTACTAAGAATTACGCAGAAGTTTTCAGAAGAATGGAGTGTTGTGCACATCAAGCACCTTAACTGTATTCCATTATGCGTGTCTAATTCTATGGTTCATACCAATTAGCATATAGCGGTATATGTGAATAACCTCGGCAGACCATTCGGATTAGGTTCGGATCAGATATTCTAACAGATTTGCTGAGTGAAGGGGATACCGAATGAAAGCTGAGTGAAGGGGATACCGAACAAAAGAGGGGAGGACATGTCCCAAGGCGACCAAGAGTAGGGGAATCTTCCGGTTGTGCTTCCACACTTTACTTGCTTTCGACGCTTACGTCCTGTGCTATACTTGGATATATCACAAGTTGATAGATCGATGAGATAAAGGGGGACGTTGACGAAATGAAATTGCGTGTATGGCCTGCTGTCATTAGTCTGGTCCTTGCAAGCGGTGTTCTATTCGGTGGGTGGTTTGCGTACCATAGCTACGCCGTGAAAAATCCGCTTCATGATCATCTTGCAAGTATAGAAGGAATTCAATCGATTGAGTCTGTTACTATCGAACGCGATGCTGTGCACATCACGTTGTCCTTGGAGGATGATGCTCGGCTGCGAATGATAAGAGAACACATTGTTACGGGAAATCCGTCTATATTTCAAAAGCGGGAGCTCGTTCTTGACCTGGACATGACATCCAGCGAGCAGCTGGAGCAATGGTGGTCGCAAGCATTATTCGAGGTTGCTGAAGCGATGGATACTCATCAATACGGCAGTATTCCGAAGGTGCTTGAGGAGCGTGCGCAAGGTGCGTCACATGTGGCAGTTCATACTGAAATGGATGATAAATATGTATACGTGCAGCTAAGTGACGGGACGTCGACTAAATATATTATGCTTCCCCGCGAGCCCGTCATGACGGGGGTGTGGCCTAATGCGTAAATGGGGAAAAGAAATTGCTGTCGGTGTCGTGCCAGCTGTACTTGCTTTTCTATGGTTTATCGGTGTGAATCTCATCCCGATTCTCATTGCGGGTCTGTTCATCGGCGTATTGATTTATATGGCTCGGGCTAGAGGGATGGTCGGAGCTGGTGTGAAGCATACGGATAAGCCATCCAAGCCCACCTATATGACCTTCGATGAGATTGGCGGTCAGGAGCGGGCTAAGCAAGAGCTGAAGGAGGCGCTTGATTTCCTTATTAAGCGGGATGAGTTGCATAGACTGGGCATTCGACCGCTGAAGGGGATATTGTTGACGGGGCCTCCCGGTACGGGCAAAACCTTGCTTGCCAAAGCTGCTGCCCACTATACGGACTCTGTGTTCGTTAATGCCTCAGGTAGTGAGTTTGTCGAGATGTATGTCGGTGTTGGTGCGAGCCGGATTCGAGAGCTGTTCAAGGAAGCGCGCACTCGCGCACAGAAGGCGAATAAGGATAGTGCTGTCATCTTCATTGATGAGATTGATGTCATTGGCGGTAAGCGGGACGGCGGTCAGCATCGTGAATATGATCAGACGCTGAATCAGCTGCTTACGGAGATGGACGGCATGAATACGACGGAAGAGCCGCGTATCTTCATGATGGCAGCTACGAACCGTAAGGAAATGCTGGACAGTGCCTTGCTGCGCCCGGGCAGATTCGACCGCCATATCGGCGTTGATCTTCCGGATAAGAAGGGGCGTCTGCATATTCTTAAGCTGCATGCGAAGAATAAGCCGCTAGCTGAACAGATTAACTTGCACAAAGTAGCGGAGGAATCGTTCCAGTTTTCCGGTGCGCAGCTGGAAAGCGTTATGAACGAAGCGGCGATCTATGCGCTGCGGGATGAGGCGGCCATCATCGAACAGCGTCATCTCGATCAAGCGATTGATAAGGTGATGATGGGCGAGAAGACGGACCGCGAAACGACGAAGGAAGAGAGAGAACGCGTCGCGATTCATGAGCTCGGTCACGCAATTTCTGCAGAAACTGTGCGTCCTGGCTCCGTATCTCAGGTTGCATTAAGCCCCCGGGGGCAGGCACTTGGGTATGTTCGTCATCATCCGCAGAAGGATCAGTATCTCTATACGAAGCCGTTTCTTGAGGAGCAAATTATGATCGCACTGGGCGGTGCTGCGGCAGAGGAGATTTACTATGGCGGACGAAGCACGGGCTCGCGTAATGACTTCGAGCAAGCGATGCGTGTCGTCCAGACGATGATTGAATCCGGATTAACGGAGCTCGGTATTGTTCATTCCGATATGCTGTCGAAGGAGCAATGGATGCGTGAGAACAGACGGATTCTGGATGAACTGTTCAGCCGCACTCACCAGTTGCTGGAGGAACGGCGTGACGTATTCGACCGCTCTCTGGCAATATTAATCCGTGAGGAGTCATTGTCCGGTGAGCAGTTTCGCAGCTTGCTGGCAACTAGCGATATGCAATCACCTGTACCGGTCACAGCTTCATAATCTGTAAGATTACTTCCCTTGCTTATAGCAAGGGATTTTCTGCGTGATGTTGTGACGGACTTTAGGGAATGTTCGTACATGTTTCAATGCTGGGAGTGCATCCTAGCTGTATGGGTATATCTTGGATCGGGGCAATCGCATTGGATGGAAGTGTTGTCTAATTTATGAAAGTTCGCTTGCTCAGCATGATCGTGTCGATCGATACAGTGATTGATGCGTGAAATTGTGTCCCAAATTCGGTATGATCGAGAGAGAAAGATTTATAAAATGAGTAGGTGAGACAGCATGCAATTATTTAAGCGTATTGGTGTGATTGGCGGAGGTACGATGGGGCAGGGCTTAGCGGAGATGCTATCTGCCAAAGGTCTGGATGTCATGCTCGTCGAGAAGTCTCGAGCAAGGCTGGATTGGGCATGGGAGTCGATTCAGATCAGCTTGGACAAACAGATTGAGAAATGGGCTATTACCGAAACGGAGAAGAAACTGATCTTGTCCCGGATTGATCTTATTGTGGATTGGGGCGAGCTTTCGACATGCGATATGGTAATCGAGACGATTACGGAAGATTTGGCATTGAAGAAAAAGGTGTTTGCACAGCTGGATGAAGTGTGCCGAGCGGAGACGATACTTGCCAGCAATACTTCTACGCTTAGCTTAACGGAGCTCGCAAGTGGAACGGAACGACCGGAGCGCGTCATTGGCATGCACTTCCTGCATCCGGTTGCCAAGATTGATCTTGTGGAAATTATACGCGGATTACATACGACGGACGAGACGTTCCGACAGACGAAGAAGTTTGTTGAGGAGGTTATTCAGAAGCAGGGCATTCTCGTATATGAGTCCCCAGGTTTCGTCACTACGCGATTAATATGTGTGTTAATTAATGAGGCGCTCCATACGATGAGTGAAGGTGTAGCTTCAGCTGAAGATATAGATGCGGCGATGCGCATCGGGTATGACTTCCATCATGGTCCGTTGGAGATGGCGGACCGATTCGGACTAGATGCTGTGCTTGCGGCTATGGAGCGGATGTTCCGCGAGTTCGGCGAAATAAAGTACCGCCCTTCCTTCTTGCTGAAGAAGATGGTTCGCGGGGGCAAGCTCGGTGTGAAGACGGGAGAGGGATTCTTCATGTATGACAAGGACGGTGATCGACAGTGAACATACTAGTAATCAATGCAGGAAGCTCCTCCTTGAAGTATCAGTTCTATGATATGACGGATGAATCAGTATTGGCCAAGGGAAGAGTGGAGAGGATTGGCTTCGAATCTTCGATCTTGGTCCATGAGCCAGCAGGCAAGCCGGATGTAAGGCATGTGAGTGAGATTCTGGATCATAAGACCGCTGTTCGTCAAGTACTGGATCATCTCGTACACGCTGATCATGGCGTAATTGCAACTATCAAGGATATAGATGCGGTCGGACATCGAGTCGTGCACGGCGGGGAAAGCTTCTCGGAATCGGTCATCGTAGACGTTCAAGTGAAGCAAGAGATACGGGATCTATTCGATCTTGCACCGCTCCATAACCCGGCACACATGATGGGTATCGACGCAGTTGACTTGAATATGCCGGACGTTCCCCAAGTGGTCGTGTTCGACACGGCGTTCCATCAGACGATGCCGCTCAAGAGCTACTTGTATCCAATTCCGATGGTATTGTACCGCAAGCACAAGATAAGACGTTACGGGTTCCACGGTACGTCGCATATGTATGTCGCAGAGCGGGCAGCGGAGTTTCTCGATAGGCCGTTAGAGCAGCTCAAGCTGATTACTTGTCACATTGGCAACGGGGCTAGCTGTGCAGCAATTATGGACGGCAAATCTTATGATACGAGTATGGGGATGACTCCGCTCGAAGGCTTGATGATGGGCACGAGAAGCGGGGACTTGGACCCGGCGATTGTACCGCTGGCGATGGCTAAGCATGAGCTCAATGTCAGTGAAGTGAATTCGATGTTGAACAAGCATAGCGGATTGCAGGCTGTATCGGGCTTGAGCTCAGACTTGCGGGAGATTATGGAGGCAATGGAGGAAGGCGATAAGCAAGCTACGCTGGCCTTCGACATGTATGAGTATCGGATACGCAAGTATATCGGCGCCTATGCGGCTGCGATGAACGGTGTGGATGTGATTGTATTTACTGCAGGAGTAGGGGAGAATGCCAGCTTGCTCCGCGAACGGATTTGTGAGCAATTGACTTACCTTGGCGTAACATTCGATCCGAACAGAAACAATGAGCATTCTGTAACGGATAGACGGATTACGTCAGATGATTCGCGGGTGCAGGTGCTTGTCATTCCGACGAATGAGGAACTGGTTATCGCTCGTGATACGTATCGATTGGTTAACAGAAGAGGGGATTGAATGCATATGGGAGACGTTTTTCATGAAGGAGTTGCGCACGCTTTCACCGACGGGGTTGTAAATCTACCGTATTCCTTGCTTCGTCATTACCGCAAACTTGGGATAGGGGATGCTGAGCTGCTGCTGCTGCTTCAGCTCATCGCATACAAGGAGAAGGAACATAACCCGTTCCCAACACCAGACGAGCTTCAGGAGCGTATGGGCATGTCCTTGGATATTATAACCGGTACGCTGGGACGATTAGTTAAGCAACAATGGCTGGTTATAGAGGAGAAGGTAGATCTGACGAGCGGTGTACAGTATGAATGCTACTCATTAACTCCACTCTATATTCGATTAGCCGAGGTGATGCAAGCAGAGCGCGAGCAAGCGCAAGAATCGATCACGCAAGTAGCAGGCTTCGGTCAGCAGCAGACTGCTGCTGGAACAGATGAAGCAGAGCCGCAATCCCCTTCACCTGCTGCTGAACATATGGAGAAGGACATATACTTTATATTCGAGAAAGAATTTGCCCGGCCGTTGACACCGATGGAAGGAGAAACAATCGCTGCATGGGTAGATACGGATGGATATCCGCGGGAGCTAATATTATTAGCGCTGAAGGAGTCTGTCTTCGCTGGAAAGTTGAATTTCCGATATATAGACCGCATCTTGCTGGAATGGCAGCGCAACCGTATTCATACGGTCGAGCAAGCTAAGGAATTTACGAAGCAATTTCGTTCAGGGAGATAAGAAGATAACCGCATTATCGCTTCATTCGGTATGTGCGCGCAATAGGAAGCGTCTGTAATCGAATAGCTGCCAGCTGTCAGGGAGCGCATCCCCTTCACTGCATGCAGATAGCTTGTGACGCTCATCTAACGGATATGCGCGGAACTCATATGTATCCGCCCCTCCGCCACAGCCGGAATAGCCTGTCTCGGTCTTCAAGATGGAGAATTGCTTCAAGGGCATGGACAGCCCAGTGCCTAACGCTTTGATATAGCTTTCTTTCATCGTCCACAACCGGTAGAAATAGGGGGTCTGCTGCTCTTTCTGTAAGCTCCGCAGAGCGGCAAGCTCGCGATCTGTGAAGACGGCTTCTGCAACCTGTTCGTCCAGTTCGCCAATCTGTTCCACATCAATCCCGATCTGCTTGTCATAGTGGCTGGTGATCGACACGACCCAATCGCCGGAGTGTGAAACATTAAAGCGATAGCGGGGACTATCTGCGAGCTCGGGCTTGCCATACTGCGAATGTTCGAATTGAATGGCCGATACAGGGCGACTCAGGTCAGCGGATGCGATGAGCCGAATCATCGCTTCCCCCATTAAGGAGCGGCATGTATCGATCTCCCTATAGAAGCGTGCTGCTCGTGCGGCCCGTTCCTTCGTGACGATGGCGTTCAGCTGCTCGTAACGCTTCTTCGCAAGCATATCCGATACGCGCCAGGCATAGATGTTCATCATGCCGCCCCTTTCCTTATGAACTATGGTGAGATTAGCCCCGCAGCAGAAGCTTGCGGTATAAGTATTCGAACAGAAATTCGAAGGCCTCAACATGCCGTTTCGCTTCGAACGGTGTTGCCCCCCATGCGTAAATACCGTGATTGCGGAGCAATATACCAGGAACTTCGCGGTTCAATGCACCTTCTACTAATTGTGCGATAGAGGGTATGTCGGCATAATTAGGCACGATTGGCACGCGGATTTCAGCATTTTCCTCCCATATATTCAACGCCTTGATCAATTCTACTCCTTGAATCGGAACAGTTCCTTGATCGCCATAATGCTCAGAAATCACATTGTTGTAGACGGTATGGACGTGATAGACGGCACCGCATCCAGTCAAGCGATAAAGCTCGCAATGGATTAATGTTTCTGCTGAGGGCTTCAAGGAGGTTGCTTCGATTGGCTTGCCCTGTTCGTTGACGATTAAGTAATCTTCTGGTGTGTGGACGGACTTGTCTTTGCCGCTTGCTGTAATGGCAAAGTGATAGGACGGCTTGTCCTTGCTGATGGGATCGTTACCGAGACGAATGGACATATTGCCGCTCGTTGCGGGAAACCATCCCTTGTCCGCCAATACGGCCTTGTCAGCGGCTAATTGGGCATACGCACGTTGGCGGTCTTCCGCCGTATAGGATGCGCTCATTGTGAATCCCTCCGTTTGTCTTCTGATGCATGGCTAAGTGAGGTCGCTAGATGTTGTTGGAGCGAAGCGGAAATCTTGTGGAAGTCCTCGTATGCTTCATAAGGAATCCCGCTTGATTGACATTGCTCCAGCAGATGTGAACGGGCATATACATAGTCAGCTGCTCTGGCCGCTTCGAAGTCGGTAATGCTGTCTCCGATGACAATGCGGTAATACTGCTGCGGTGGGAAGCTGCGCATAATGCGCGGCTTGCAAGTTCCGCAGTCGTTGTTGCAATGCTCATCGCACGTATAGGGCCATTCAATGCGAATATACACGCCATCGAAATGGCCGATATTGCAGTATATCTGTTCAGCCTCAATCGGATAATCGGCAAGCAGCGGCTTGATGAAGAAATCGATGCCGCCGCTCACTACGTAGAACGGGATATCGTGCTCCCGGCATATGCGCAGCAATTCGCGGAAGCCAGGACGAATGACGGCATTCTCAACGGAATAGCGAATGATTTCTTCCTTGCGGGAGGTAGGCAGCGAGCCGAACAGTGCGGTCACGCCATCCCGAATGCTTCTCTTCTTGCTAATAATCTCATCTACTGTGTTCGCCCAGCCCGGCGGATCGAAATAGCGCATAATCGCCACAATATTGTCCTTCATTGTAATCGTGCCGTCGAAATCACAGAAGATGACAGGTTGCTTATGTGCGATGGAGGCACTCATACTATTCTTTCGCCCCCCATAGTTGAACGGCTGCGGCTAATTCGGGATGATGAGCAGTGGCGTCGGTTAAGGATTCACCGCGAAGTACAGCATCGATCGCCTGACGGAATGCCATTCCGCCAGCGGCAGCGCCGCCGGGATGACCGTGCACACCGCCGCCAGCATTGACGATTGTATCTGTTCCGAAGTCACGGATGATCCATGGGACAAGCCCCGGATGAATACCTGCTGACGGAACCGGGAAGCTTCGCTTCAATCGATCATCTGGCTGGAGGAGCGCTTCCTTGATGCCCATGTTCTCTTCCTTCGACATGACGACAGAGCCGTATGGGGAAGGGAAGAGGACGAGATCTGCACCGGCGAGACGCATCAGCTTGCCTAGCAAGAGAGGTGCGGCGATGCCGTAATAGGTTGAAGGATATAGCGCGCCAGCCGTAGCCGGATGGGCGGCAATCGGAACAGAAATATCGGGATCCTGCGCCAATTCATGCAGAACGTCAAAGCCGTATGCGAGCACATTGAACAACAGCGCATTGGCACCGGCCTCGATTGCCTTCACCGCCTGTTGCTTGAGCTTATACGTCGGACCAGTCAGGTTCACAGCATAGAGGAGCTTCTGTCCTGTCTGCTGCTCGGCTTCAGCGGCAGCTTCCATACAAGTGCGTACACGTTGCTCCAACGGCGTGAGCGGGTTCTCGAACAAAATTTCATCATCCTTAATGAGATCAACGCCGCCTAGCGCCTGCTGCAGAAATTGCTTGCGCAGCTCTGGCATATCATGACCGATAACGGATTTGAAGATGCTCATGAGCAGCGGACGGTCATGCACACCAAGCAGGCTGCGAACACCGTCTAAGCCGAACTTCGGACCCGCGAATCCTTCACGGAAGCGGTCGGACACTTCTAGGTCGAGCAGCTTAATACGTCCGTCCATCGATAGCTTGCCGAAGACGGTAACGAGCAGTGCCGGAATATCATGGCTGAAGTTGAGATCCGGATATGCGATCCGGATATCGGCGTAGCGCTCTTCACCGGGCACTTCATGTACGTCTACAGATACGACTTGTCCAAGATGCTTCTCCATCTCTGACTTCTGCGCTTGGGGCAGCTCTGTCCAGCTGCCTACAGTAAGACCGACAGCGATTCCTTGTGCCTTCTTGGTGAAATCAGCTTTGTCGTCATGCAGCCTGTAAGTGGCTACACAGTAGTTGGCTGTCCAATTACGCATCATGGTGCTCCTCCTTTGCGGTTTTCGTCGTTGCGCCCATTTCTCTAGAACGCGCTTCGGCGCTCGTCATCGCTTGCTTGACGATATCTTTGTAATTCAACTGACGGAATCGCTCCAGGGCAGCATAGGTCGTACCGCCGGGTGAGGTGACCTTCTCTCTTAAGGTTGACGGTTCCTCACCGGTACGTTGCACCATCTCTGCTGCGCCTAATATAGTTTGAACGGCAAGTTCCTTAGCAGTAGACTCGTCCATGCCCATAGAGACAGCTGCTTCCATCATAGCTTCAATCATATAGTAGACATAAGCAGGACCGCTTCCGGACAAGGCTGTGACCACGTGCAGCTGATCTTCCTCCACAAGCTTAACTGTACCGATCGCTTCGAATATCGTCATCGCTTGTGTCTGTTGCTCTGCTGTGACAGCAGGCGAGAGGCTGATGCCTGTAGCCCCAAGCCCAATCGTGCTAGAGGTGTTCGGCATCGTCCGGACAATCGGTAAGGTCGTACCGGCGTAGCGTTGGAGCGAAGCAATCGATACACCGGCAAGCACGCTTATCAGTAGTTGATCAGGCCGCAGGCAGTGGCGCACGGCAGTGAGTGCAGCTTCGGCATCCTTAGGCTTAACAGCCAATAGAAGCAGTTCAGCTTCCTTGATCGCCTGTTCCTTCTGCTCCTGATCGCAAGCTGTATTGATCCCGTATTGACTTTGAAGCTGCTCAAGCCGTGTATGATTGTGTCGATTGGTTACGATAATTTGGTCCGGTGCGGCTACTTGACGCTCCAGCAAGCCGCGAAGGATCGCTTCTGCCATGGACCCGGATCCGACGAAGCATATGGTGCCGTTGATTGCATGCATAGGATGGCTCACTCCTTTCTCTATCTGGTTATTGCCTAATTTGTCCGGTTCCTTCGACTATATACTTGCTGGACGTTAGAGCAGGAAGTCCCATCGGTCCGCGGGCATGAAGCTTCTGGGTGCTGATGCCGATTTCTGCACCGTACCCAAATTCGAAACCGTCGGTAAATCGCGTGGAGGCATTATGATAGACCGCGGCTGCATCCACTTCAGCGAGGAAGCGACGAGCGTTCGCTTGATTGTCCGTTACGATGCACTCTGAATGCATCGTGCCATAACGACGAATATGCAAGAGCGCTTCGTCCAAGCTGCTGACGATCTTCACATTCAATACATAGTCGTTATATTCTGTTGCCCAGTCTTGCTCGGAAGCTTCTGCCATGCCAGGTACGAGCGTACAGGCACGTCGATCACCACGCAGTTCCACATTGTCTTCCTTCATTCGCTTGGCGATCGCTGTCAAGTGTTCAGCCGCGAAACCTTCATGAACGAGCAATGTTTCCATCGCGTTGCAGACAGAAGGACGTTGAACCTTGGCATTGAGAGCGATGTCTGAAGCCATCACAGGATCAGCTTCCGCATCCAAATAAGTATGGCATATACCGGCGCCGGTTTCGATAACAGGGACTGTTGCGTTCTGTACGACATTCTGAATTAAGGATGCGCCGCCTCGCGGAATGATCGTATCAATGACGCCATTCAGCTTGAGCATCTCGTCCACGGAGGAGCGGTTGGCATCCTCGATAATTTGAAGCGCATCGGCTGGAATGGCCGACGCAGCTAAGGCGTCATGCAGGATTTTAATAATTTGGAGATTGCTGGACAATGCTGCTGATCCGCCGCGCAGCACTACGGCATTGCCAGTCTTCAGACAGAGCCCGGCAGCATCGACGGTAACATTAGGCCGTGCTTCGTAGATTATGCCAATAAGCCCGATTGGCACGCGCAGCTGCTGAATCCGCAGCCCGTTCGGACGCTCAATCTCTTGTAAGGTTTCGCCGACTGGATCGGGCAGGTCTACAATTTGACGGAGCCCCTCCGCCATAGATGCGATACGATCTTCATCTAACGCAAGTCGGTCTAACAGAGAGGTGCGCAGACCTGTTTGGCGCCCGCGCTCCAAGTCCTCCGCATTAGCTGCTATAATCTCGGTCTGACGGGTAACGAGATGATCTGCCATCTTCAGCAGTGCTTCATTCTTCTGAGCAGCGCTCAATACACCAAGTGCGTATGAGGCATCCTTCGCAATCCTTGCTTTGTCTACAACTTCACTCATCGTTCATATCCCCTTTCATAACATTACATTCGTGCACGGTAAGAATAAGGTGATGACTATGGCTGAAGGACGATCCATTCATCACGGTGAATGACTTCTATGCGCTGCACATCAACCCTGCGCTTCACTTCATCGGAATTGAATCCGGCAGCGGCGCGCAGCTGCCATGCTTCATAATTGCTGACTCCTCGCCCGATAATGTGGCCTTCTGGATCGACAACTTCTAAGACATCGCCCGGGTGAAAATCACCATCGACCTCCGTTACTCCAGCAGGCAGCAGGCTTCGTCCTTGATGAAGAATGGCGTTCGCTGCGCCATGATCAACATGAATACAGCCTTCCGGCACGGAGTAGAAACCGACCCACTGTTTCTTGATTGGCAGAGAATGCAAGACTGTATCGAAGTAAGTGCCTTTGCCAGTACCTGCGCATGCTGCACGCAAGTCACCTGTCTCCGTCGCTTTTCCGACGAATACTGGAATACCGCCTCGTGTTGCGATTCTTGCTGCTTCAACTTTGGAACGCATACCGCCAGTGCCGACAGCGCTGCCTGCGCCGCCCGCAATAGCGAAGAGCGACTCTTGAATTTGATCGACCCGTTCAATACGTTGCGCTGTAGTATCATAACGCGGATCTGCGGTGTACAAGCCATCTGTGTCGGTAAGGATCAGCAGCCGACCTGCTTTGACCAAGTTCGCAGCTAATGCGCTAAGCTTATCGTTGTCGCCAAACTTCAGCTTGATTTCATCAACGGATACGGTATCGTTCTCGTTCACGATCGGAATGACACCTCGCTGCAGCAGCTCCTCGATCGTCATTAACGCATTGTTCACGCGCTGTCGATCAGAGAAATCGGCTCGGGTGAGCAAAATTTGCGCAGCTACAATACCATGTCGGCCGAAGCTCTCCTGATAGGAACGCATCAAGAGCGCCTGACCTACAGCTGCACATGCTTGCTTCTCGTGCATGGCACGAGGACGTTCGGTGAAGCCAATCGCTCTGAAGCCTGCTGCTACCGCACCAGAAGTGACGAGCAGCATCTGATAGCCTTGCTTCTGTAAGGAAGCAATCTCCGTTGCATAGTAATCAAGTCGATCCCGATTCAGCCCTCCCTCAGAGTTGGTTAATGAGCTGCTGCCAATCTTGACAACGAGTCGCCGTTGTTCAGCTTCCACGTCTAATCACTTCCGATTCTCGAAATATACTCTTAGAACTAATTCAACCTTACATGATCTGGTGCGCACTCCGTATGTTCTAACAATAAAAAAAAGCCTTCTCCTATACATAAGGACGAAAGCTACTTCCGCGGTACCACCTTAATTGCCGATAAGAAGCTCCGCCATGCGCAGTGCCATGACGTTGATCCGCAGTCGGCCAACTCGGTTCCCGGGATAACAGCCGGGGCTGGTCAGCTCCTCACTGACTGTTCAGGGGTGGGTTCGAAGGGCGCCTTCCGACAAGCTCTTGCAGCCGAGGAGCTTGCTCTCTGAACGGGTTCCGCGATTCTACTAGTCCCATCATTACATAGATACATTCAATTTGTTTCAGAATAGCATGCCGGAGCACGGATGTAAAGCCGCGGTAATGGGCTGATTACGAATCGAAAGAAAGACGAAAGTCCTATTTTTGTGGTCGAGATTACAGAAATAATTCCAAAGTCGAGGCATAATGTACACAAAGACCTAATTCTTAAGTCTCGGTTTATGAGTTCAAAATAGTGAGGTGCAGTGAGGTGTATGTACAAATGGATGATCAACTCGGCCGTCAACGAGTCATTGATCAATTCCGCAAACTGCTGGACAGCATGCCGAATGATAAAGCAGGCGTCATAGCAGCGATGGATTTTATTTATGAAGCAATGAGGAACAAGCAAGGTGTATTGCCGATGACGGAATTTATTACGGTGTTGAAGCATGATAAGCCGTTGATGTTCCAGCATATGCGACATGCCATCGCGCCAACTAGCCGCCTGTATTTCGTTCTGCAATTAGAAATGGACGTGCAAGAGGCATATAGACGGCTTGGATGGACAGCGAATAGCGATGAGGAGGGGGAGTCATGAAGCGCTGAAGAACTTCCTGAGCTTGGCGCTCAGAATAATCCAAGGCTTGCGATTCGAGCGGCGGCTTCACGCAGCCGCGCTTCCGGAGCGAGCAAGCCAAGCCTGACGTACTTGTCGCCATGCGGACCGAAGCCTACCCCTGGCGCGACTACGACATGGGCCTTCTCCAGTATAATGTCAGCGAATTGTGCTGAGTCCATACCTTCCGGCACCGGCAGCCAGCAAAAAAATGACCCCGATGGTTTGTCTGCCTGCCAACCAGTTCCATTCAGCGCGCTGAACAGCGCATCTCGACGTTGCTCATAGGTCTGCACGAGTTGATCTACACAATGCTGCGGGCCTGTCAATGCAGCAGCTGCAGCTTCCTGAATTCCGCCGAATAAGCTGCAATAATAATGATCCTGTATGAGATTAATGAGACGGATGAGCGATGGATTGCCAACGGCGAATCCGACTCGCCATCCCGCCATGTTATAAGTCTTGGACAAGGTGTAAATCTCTATTCCGACATCCTTGGCACCGGGTGTCTGCAGGAAGCTGCGCGGCTTCTTGCCGTCAAAACCGATAGCGCCGTAAGCGAAATCACTGACGACCGCGATCTTATGCTGTTCTGCGAACCGCACGGTGTCTTCATAGAAGCTGGCATTGGCCGTACTGCCTGTAGGGTTGTTCGGATAGTTAATATACATGAGTTTCGCTTGCGCCGCATCGTTGGCATGAATGGCTGTGTAGTCAGGCAGGAAATCATTATCTTTCGTCAACGGCATCATGACCATGCGCGCACCGGCAAGTGCAATGCCGGACCAATAATCTGGATATCCCGGATCAGGAACGAGGCATGTATCTCCTGGATTGAGCAAGCACTGGCTAATTTCCACTAAGCCTACCTTCCCGCCGAACAAGATGGCGATTTCTGTCTCTGGATCTAGTTCTACGCCATAGTCTGCTTCATACCGCTTCGCCGCCGCTTCCTTCAGGAAGTCGTATCCGCTGAACGGCGGATACTTGTGATAGAGCGGATTCGCAGCTGCTGCTTGCAGCGATGCGACGATGTGAGGAGGTGTTGGCTGATCAGGATTCCCTTGCCCGAGATTGATAATATCGTGCCCCTGCGTATGCAAGTGCCTGACCTTCTCCGCAAGGCTTGCAAAAAATTGTGTTGGCAGCATCTGCATGCGAGAAGCTGGCTCGAATTGTGAATCGAAAGTAGATGATGACATGCGGATTCCTCCATTATCGTGACTGTTTCCAATAAACTTTTTTGTCGAATCAGAAGCGAAACGCTTCAAACCAAATTAAAAATAATGTAACATGTTTCTGAATAGATGTAAAAAAACTTGCGAGACGAAAGCCGACAGAGGAGGAGTCCCTATTATATGAGTAATCCACTTCGCATTGCGCTAATACAGACAGATATTACGATCGGCGAGCCGGATGTTAACGCAGATCGGGTCATACAACAAATGGAGGAAGCCGTACAATCAGCCGCCAAGCCTGATATCTTGGTCTTGCCCGAGATGTGGAATACCGGTTACGCGCTTGAACGAATTGACGAGCTGGGCGATGAAAACGGCGTAAGGACACGGAACATTATTTCTGCATTTTGCCGTAAGCATAACGTATATGTAATGGCTGGTTCTGTTGCTGAACTGAAGGAAGGACGCGCTTACAATACGAGCTATGTCTTCGACCCGAGCGGTCAAGTGATTGCGGATTATTCTAAGATTCATCTGTTTCGACTGATGGACGAAGAGAAGCATCTTACAGAAGGGGAGAAGCTGTGTACATTTCCGCTTGCCGGACAGCAAGCAGGTGTCATGATTTGTTATGACATCCGGTTCCCTGAATTGGCGCGCAAGCTGGCGCTAGACGGAGTTAAACTGCTATTCGTCCCGGCAGAGTGGCCGAATCCGCGCCTGCACCATTGGCGTACATTGCTGCAAGCCCGAGCTATTGAAAACCAAATGTACGTCATTGCCTGCAATCGCGTAGGCACGAGCGGAGAGACGAGCTTCTTCGGCCATTCTATGATTGTAGATCCTTGGGGTGAAATTGTAGTGGAAGGTGGAGATGAGCAAACGGTGCTTCATGCGGAGTTAGATCTTGCATTGGTTGATGAGGTGCGCAGCCGGATACCGGTGTTCGAAGATCGCCGCCCATCCTTGTACAGCTAATGGGGAATCATCCGGGCACTTATGCGAAGCGATTCGGATTGTCAGTCATATGGATTGCGATTATAGCTGTGGTTAGTATTTTTTGGATGCAACAACAAGAAGAAGGCGGCGAATTCGGACATGTAGCCTTCGCAGCGGAACTGGAATTCGAAGCAACGGACGCTGGTTTTCGCTATGGTCTGCCCATTGATCCTTCGCGAATCGCAAGATACTATAAGAATTTGTCCACCGAATTAGGTGAATTTTTCATCTATATGTACAAATACAAAGAAGGCTTCTATGCGGGCGCCGATATTGGAGGTCAATTCTATGAACTGGCCAAGGTTGGTTATGGTTCGAATCCCGAGCTGATTGATATGGAGGAATCTATGCTGTTCGGTATTCCATCTGTACGGATTCGAGGATATTGCGCGCCGTCGTGTCCGATTGCCGATTACATTACGGTTGAGGATGGATATCCGCATATTTGGCTGCATGTTGATGCCAGTGTGCAGGAATATGACCTGAATCAGGACGGTACGAAGGATTTGATTACGACGGTTGGCACGCCGCTCGAAACTTCTGTGTATATGTTCATGGAGGGAATCTTAATGAGCGCCTCAGTCAATGAAGCGCTCGATTCGAAATCTGTTTCGTTCTTCCAAGACGGTCGGTTTATTGCCTATGTGCCAAATTCAGCATTGACCCGCACGTATACATTCCATGAAGGGCAGCTCGTTACGAAGTGAACGGCGGTTCGTCAGATGTGCGAAGCAGCACTTCCCGCAAGGAGGCAATGAAGGCTTCAGCTGCTTTCGACAAGTAGCGA
The DNA here is from genome assembly GCA_913056365.1 of uncultured Paenibacillaceae bacterium. Taxonomy (GTDB): domain Bacteria; phylum Bacillota; class Bacilli; order Paenibacillales; family K13; genus Xylanibacillus. Next base: position 708,523 of record CAJXLT010000001.1, read on the forward strand.
CCCTTGCGGTATCCAATGCCTAATGTTCGGGTAGGCTGCTCTGCCAGTGTCAAGTAAGCAGGGACGAACGGCTTCCATTGTGTCCGAGCGACCATTTGCGGGACGAAGGCAATGCCCATCCCAGCAGCTACTAAGGATTGCACCGTCTCAATATTGCTGCTCTCAAACACGATATTCGGTGTAAATCCGTTCGCTGCACACAGATCTAAGCTGATTTGTCTGAACCCCTGTCCTTTTTTCAACACAATGAAGGGCTCATCCCTCAGTGACGTTATCGTCGTTTTGGCGTATTCAGGCTGTGCTGCCAGCGCATGCTCTTGACTGACAGCAAGACAAATTTCTTCTTTGATCAGCGGCACGAATTGCAGGGCGGAGTCCTGAATCGGCAGCGACAGTAGGGAAATATCAGCCTTCCCTTGGTGAGTCAGCACTTCCAGATTAGCCGATGTATCTTCCATCAGGACGACTTCAATGTCGGGATAGCGTTGCCGGAATACGGGAAGGACAAGCGGCAGCACGTGGGAGCCTGTGATGGGCAAGCTTCCGACGACGAGCTTTCCCTTCTTCATCTGGGAGATGTCTTCCATCTCCTGCTTTAATTGATCGGCCATGTCGAGAATTTTTTGCGCCCGCTCGATGAATACTTCGCCAGCATGTGTAAGCTCTACGGAATTGGTGCTTCGTCGGAACAGCAACGTTCCGATCTCATCTTCTAGCTTCGCCAGCTGCTGGCTTAATGACGGTTGTGCGATGTGGAGCGCTTCTGCAGCCCGTGAGAAGTTTTTGTCCGTTGCAATTTGTACGGCATAACGCAATTGACGAAGTTCCATCTATATACACTCCTTTATAATCTCTGCCTATTAAGCTTATAGATATTATATCTTGGAACAATGAAGAATGAAATGCTAAGATAGAGTTAGTTGAACTAGAACGATTCATAGACAATTGAAAGAAGAGGTGACCTAAGCATGGCTAGCAAAAAAACATTGTACGAAAAAATTTGGGAACAGCACGCCATTCACGAGGAGTCGGGCAAACCGAGCGTTATTTATATCGACCTGCAACTTGTGCATGAGGTTACAAGCCCGCAGGCATTCGAGGGACTCCGCCTCGCAGGTCGCAAGGTACGGCGTCCGGATCTGACCTTTGCAACGATGGATCATAATGTACCGACACAAGATCGGTTCAATATTACAGATCCAATCTCTAAGCAACAGATCGAGACTCTGGAGCAGAATTGCCGGGATTTCGGTGTCAAGTGCTTCGATCTGAACAGCGCGGATCAAGGTGTTGTTCATGTCATGGGACCAGAGCTTGGCTTGACTCATCCAGGCAAGACGATCGTCTGCGGTGACAGCCATACTTCCACACACGGCGCTTTCGGCGCGCTGGCATTCGGCATCGGTACGAGCGAAGTGGAGCATGTGCTTGCGACACAATGTCTGCAGCAAGGCAAGTCGAAGACGATGGAAGTTAGAATCAACGGAAAGTTGAAGCCGGGACTTACAGCGAAGGACATTATTCTTGGTGTCATTGCGCAGTACGGAACAGATTTCGCAACAGGATATGTCATCGAGTACACGGGTGAAGCGATCCGTAATCTGTCGATGGAAGAGCGCATGACCGTATGTAATATGTCAATTGAAGCCGGTGCGCGCGCAGGGTTGATCGCTCCGGATGAGACGACATTCAGCTATCTGAAGGGCCGTGAATATTGTCCGCAAGGTGAAGCATGGGATAAGGCAGTAGCGCGCTGGAAGGAGCTTCGCACAGATGAAGGCGCCGAATATGACACTGTCGTGGAATTCGATGCGGACAGCTTAGTGCCGCAGGTGACTTGGGGAACTAGCCCGGGCATGGGAACAGACATTACCGCTGTTGTGCCTACACCTTCCGAATTTCCGACTGAGAATCAGCGCAAGGCTGCTGAGAAAGCATTGGAATATATGGATCTTAAGCCAGGGACGAAAATGTCTGATATTAAGATTGACCGTGTCTTCATCGGCTCATGCACGAATGGCCGGATTGAAGATCTGCGCGCAGCAGCAGCAGTCGCGAAAGGTTACAAGGTAGCAGAGGGCGTACAAGCGATGGTCGTACCAGGCTCTGGACGTGTGAAGATTCAGGCTGAGAAGGAAGGATTGGATCAAATCTTCGTTGAAGCCGGATTCGAATGGCGCGATGCAGGCTGCTCCATGTGTCTGGCGATGAATCCAGACTTCTTGCTGCCAGGTGAACGCTGCGCATCTACATCGAACCGTAACTTCGAAGGACGGCAAGGACGCGATGGCCGGACGCACCTCGTCTCACCAGCGATGGCCGCTGCGGCAGCTGTCAGAGGGAAATTCACCGATGTGCGTGATTGGGAATTTAAGCAGGACGCTGTGACCGTATAATCCGTTACAATTCGAGCAATCACGAGTGAATAGAACGGTATCGCGGCTCTATACAGCCGTATTACAAAAATAGAATGGAAGGGTGAATGCAGATGGAAGCATTTGTTCAGCATACAGGCAAGGTAGCTCCCGTTGACCGTGTTAACGTGGATACGGACGCCATTATCCCGAAGCAATTTTTGAAACGGATTGAACGTACAGGTTTCGGACAGTTTTTATTTTATGAATGGAGATTTTCTCAGAACGGTGATGTCAATCCGAATTTCTCTCTGAATCAGGAGCGCTATCAGGGGTCTTCGGTATTAATCTCCCGTGCGAATTTCGGCTGCGGCTCTTCGCGTGAGCATGCTCCATGGGCGATTCTGGACTATGGATTCAAGGTGGTCATTGCGCCTTCCTTCGCTGACATCTTCTATAACAATTGCTTCAAGAATGGCATCTTGCCGATCAAGCTGAGCGAGGAGCAAGTTGAAGAGTTATTCCAACGAACAGAGAAGCATGAGGGATATGAGCTGTCTGTCGATTTGGAAGCGAAGAAGCTGACTGATGCGCACGGACTTGACATCTCTTTCGATCTGGATGAGCATCGCCGCCAGTTTTTGCTGCAAGGCTTAGACGATATTGGCTTGACGCTGAAGTTGGGCGATCAAATCACTGCTTACGAGCAGCAACACCAAGCCAGACTTGCACATCAGGCATAATGATTCGCTCATTTTCGGGTAGCAGGATTGCCCGCTCACACCCTTGTTCCGATCAATCGGTTCAAGGGTGTTTTGATTAGCGATAAGGAAGCTGCATGCATCTGGAGTCGGTTGCTCCAATATATGTGAATATTGTTCGCAACTTTTGTCCGAATGTGTGCGTCTAATAGAATAGATTGTGCTGTCTCTTTGTGCAGAGTTTTGCTAGAATTGTAGGATACGGTGTCGAATCTCGGTCTTCATGAGAGTGATTACAAGCGAGGTGTATAGTTTGCGTAAATTTCCGTTCATCTGGCTCTTATTGGCATCATTCGTTTGTATATTTCCCGCATCTGTCTGGGCATTGAATTCGGAAGTGACTCTCTATATAGATGGAGAGGAGCAGGAACTGCAGCATCCACTCTTGTACGAGAATCAAGACGTATACATAGCTATTGATACAGCCGCACATCTCTTTGCGCTGGAAGGGTCCTATGAGCCCGCTGAACAGAAAGCGAACCTTGTCATCTCCGGCACAACGTATCACTTTCAGGAGAGTGACCCTGCTACTGCAGAAGGTCAACCGCTGCCTGACAAGGACGCGCAGGGAATTGTCGCACATAATCAGTTCTATATTCCGCTCAGCTTCGTGGCGGACAAGCTTGCCTTGCGCATGAGCTGGGACGCTTGGACGGGCACGGCCAGTCTGTATGAGAAGTCTGAACCGACACGACCCCCGAAACCGATATTCACGAATGATCCGGTAACAGAGCAAGAGCTGGACAGTAAGGTGCTCGGTGTGGATCAGTTGCCGTTCAATTGGCGGGACCCTGCTCAGGTGACTCGTGTCAGCTTGGAGGGCGGACGTCTATCTGTTCAGACGAACAGCCCAGTAGAAGTACAGCCGTTGTACTTGGCAGATCCTGGCGGAGACCATGCAGATCGCTTGGTGCTTGATATCCCGCATGCAGTTCTGCACGGCGAGGTGAATGGAGAGTCAGCGGATTCGGGATATGATCTGTTCGTGGATCATCCGATCATTAGACAGGTGCGGTTTGCACAATTCAGTCAAGATCCTCTCATAGTAAGGGTAGTCCTAGATTTGAAGCAGCCGGTCACCTATCAGGTGGAGGCAGGCGCGCAGAACGGATTTGCCGTTTCGCTACAAAGTGCTGGCAGTGCAGCATATCGCGTAGTGATCGATGCGGGACATGGCGGGAAGGATCCTGGCGCAACAGGAATTAGCCATCGGTATGAGAAGGAATTCAACCTGAACGTCGCGAAGAAGGTACAAGCTGCGTTGGCTGGACATCCGCAAGTCAGCATTAGGTTGACGCGGGATGACGACACCTATATAACGTTGGAGGATCGGTCAAGCATGGCGAATGATTGGCCTGCTGATCTATTCGTATCGATTCATGCCAATACGTTCGAACGTCCGATATCGGGCACCGAGACGTATTATTGGAACGAGAATAGCAAGGCTTTGGCCGATTTGTTACATGCTAGTCTGATAGATGCGTCTGGATTTGATGATCGAGGCGTTCGCAAGACGGCATTCAAAGTAGTCAAAGAAACGAAGGTGCCTGCTGTATTGCTGGAAATCGGCTATTTAACGAATGCAGAGCAGGAGCAACGTCTGTTGGACAACGCCTTTCAAGACTTGATTGCGCAGACTATCGCAGAAGGAATCTTAGAATACTTAAATCTATCATAAACTTATATGATCCCTGGGGAGGAAACAGAATGAAAGTTTGGCGGAAAGCATCTCTGTTCAGCATTATTGTAGCAATGTTCTTCTCGATTTTACCGATTAGCGCATTTGCTGAGGACACTGAGGTTACGATGACGTTTACAGATGTTCGCAGCGGACACTGGGCAGAGCAGCATGTAGCGAAGCTTGCGCTGCAAGGTGTTATTGCCGGCAGACCGGGAGGCAAATTTGCTCCAGATGATTCTGTTACGAAGGAAGAAGTCATCACGATGCTGATCGGATTTCTCGGGTTGAAGGATGAAGCAGAGAGTTCCACACGTGACAGCGTGTTGCCATTTAGCTATAGCACGTGGGCTAAGCCATATATTAACAAAGCAGTTGACGAAGGACTGCTGAACCGGCAAGAAGAGCTGAGCTTGCAAGACAGCGAGGAGCTGACCTCGTCGATATGGGGACAGGAGGAAGCGTCTCGCGAATGGGTATCGAGAATGCTAATCCGCGCTATTGGGCAAGAGGATGAGGCTGAAGGTATGGACGAGCATCTCGACTTGTTCCCAGATGCGTCTGATGTATCTGCTTGGGCTTACCCCTATATGAATGCAGCAGTTGGATTAGGTATTCTGTCCGGCAGCGGCGGTAATCTGCTCCCGCAACATACGGTGACACGTGCGCAAATCGCTGTCATGCTGAGCAAAGCAGATGAAGTGAGCGACTACTTGTCAGAAGGCTTCGAGCAAGTTCATATCGGCACAGTCAGCTCTATGAACAGCGACATGCTGCGTGTGCAGACAGAGGAAGGCGAAGCTGTTAATGTCGTGATTGCTAACGATGCCCTGTTGTACAAGAAGGGGGAATCAGAACCGATCGGACTTAGCGGGATACAACCATTCTATCGCGTGTATCTGATTGAGCAGGATGGGGTCGGTTACTATGTAGAGGTTCTCGAAGAATTGCAGTTTGAGAAAGTAACAGGACGATTCGTGCTCACGAGCACGAACCCACTTCAAGTAATCGTAGATATAGACGGAGATGCCGACACGTTCGAGCTGGATTCTGATGCTGCCGTTGTCAGAGCAGACGGAAGCGGAGCAAGCATTCGGACAATCGTCGCCAATAGTGTAGTGGAGCTTTACTATAATGAAGAAATTAATGACGGCAAGATTCAGAAGATCGTCATTGTGGAAGAACCGGTCAACAAATCCGCTTCGGGTGTGATCGATCTGAATGAAGAGGGACAATTGACGATTATTGAATCGGAGAGCGGACAGGAAGAAGCCTTCGACGTATCTGAATCTGTGCTGATCACGTATGACAAGCGTCTGATGAGCTTGGAAGAACTCAAGCAAGGTGATGAAATTAGCTACGAAGTGAAGGACAGTGTAATTACGCAAATTCAATTGATCAAGCCATCAGTTCCTCTCGTCTCTTACGATACGGGAACCATTCGAGCAGTCGAAACGGATTTTATCGTCTATGAGAAGAGTGCTGAAGAACCTATAGTCAAGTACTTGTCTCCGAATGTGACGATATTGCTAGAAGGTGCTGATGATCCAAGCTTGAATGATCTGCACACAGGAGATCGGGTCGATCTGGAAATCAACGACAACAATCGAATTACGAAGATTTCAGTTACGAATCGAGAAGTGACTACACATTTCCGCAAGCGAATTGAAGAAGTGATTTTGATCGGCGATTATTATTATTTGACAGTGGAGATAGCCCGCAATGATGTCAAGCTGTACAAGGTCGACAACGGTACGGTAGTGCGTTATAACGAATCGAATGTTTCTATGAATAATTTCGAAGATTATTTCGTTAGAGACCGCTATGTTAACTTAACAGTATCCAATGACCAGCTAATGCGAGTGGAAGGGATCTCGATGTATGAGGGAACCGTCCATCATTTGGATGCGAGCCGTAATCTGTTAGAAGTGGAGACCGAACGATATGGTGTCGTTGATTTCGATCTGTCCAACTTCGTACGTATCGAACGGAACGGTTCGTACAGTGTGGGACAGCATGAATTAATTCCAGGGACACCGGTCAAAGTGTACATGGATCTGACGCAACAAAACCTTGAGCGAATCGTCATTATTGATGTTGTACGAGTCGATGTGCTGGAGACGAACACTTCCAATAATCGATTAACCGCGAAGATGCCGGACGGAACAGAGAAGAATATTTATATTAGCCAGACAGCGCCGATTAAATTACTGACGAAGAGTAACGGTTACTTCACGTCAATTCAAGAAGGTGAGCCCGTCTTCTTAGTATACGAAGGCGCAACGATAACAGCCGTTCATCTTGCAGAAACAACATTAGGGGAAGTGCGTGCTGTTCGCGCAGATGGGACGATTGATATTCAACAATATGACGGTCAACAGCGCACTCTTCCTAAGTCCGACAGTCATTCGGTGAGAGCGGGAGATCGCATTGCCGTAACAATGGACGGTTACGACAACCAGAGCATTCAGACATTGGAATCGGTAACGCGTCCGTTCTGGAAGAACAATCGAACGAATGGCACGATTTCGGTGAAGATTTCGAAATTAAATGAGCAAAATGAATACAACGTGGCAGAAGACGTCTATGTGCATGATGAAGACGGCGAGGAAATGACGTTGAACGCAATTAAGGAGAATGAAACGGTAAAGCTATATCTATTCAATGACGAAGTAGTAGAAGTAGAGAAGCAAAACTAAATTCGGTTCGGAATCGCATTTCGACAGCTCCGCACGGTTGAACACCGCTAGCGGAGCTGTTTTTTTTCATTAAAATTTCAACGTTTTTTTGTTCGTTCGTGTTGCTTGCAAGCTCTATTCATGAGAGAATATAGGAATGACTGCGAGGTGAGTTGTGACATGAATCGGCAACAAGTTCGCACGATTGTGGATACGATGGGCGAGATGTTTCCCGATGCTCGCTGTGAGTTGAATCATGCGAATCCTTTTGAATTGACCATTGCGGTTCTGCTCTCTGCGCAATGTACAGATGAAACCGTCAATAAGGTGACAGCTGACTTATTCGAGAAATACAAGTCACCGAAGGACTATATTGCGGTGCCTATAGAAGAGCTGGAGCAAGACATTCGACGCATTGGCTTGTTTCGGAATAAGGCGAAGAACATCCAAGCGTTGTGCAGCATCTTACTCGAGCGATACGATGGGCAAGTGCCATCCTCGCACAGCAGTCTCGTAGAGCTTCCCGGGGTAGGGCGCAAAACAGCGAACGTCGTAGTATCCAACGCATTCGATGAGCCTGCCATTGCCGTAGATACTCATGTAGAGCGTGTGTCGAAGCGTCTAGGTATAGCCGCGTGGAAGGACTCTGTCCTCGAAGTGGAGAAAAAACTGATGAAGGCTGTTCCTCGCGAGGAATGGACATTAACACATCATCGGTTCATATTTTTTGGCCGTTATCATTGCAAAGCTCAAAACCCGGCTTGTGACATATGTCCGCTGCTGACATTGTGCCGGGAAGGAAGAAAACGAATGAAACCAAAACCTGTGAGAAACAATAAGCCAAAAACCGGCAGCAGGTAGCCAGATGGAAGGGAGACCATACAGTATTATGAAGTGTATTTCGGTGTATACAGACAATTTTGAACAATTTTCGGATATTTATGAAGAAGTTATAGGAGCAAACTTGGGTGAGAATGAAGAACGCGAATTCGAAGGGATCACAGCTAGTGAGTCAGGTGAAGTGCCGGAGCATTACTTGGATCGGATGCGAAGCAGACCAGATGTCGTCGTGATGAAGGTGAAGGACAAGGATATTACAATATTGCAGCACGGCGATGTATTCGAAATTTTGATTCCGAATGCTGCAGAGGTATTGAGTTAAGAAACCGGACATGCGCTTCGGTTTCTTTTTATGGTGCGGGGAAGCACTACATCACTTTCGCGTGTGTTTTTGTTGTATGGGCCCCGCGAAAGTAATCGGAATAAGCTGCAAAGCATTACTTCACTTTCGTGGGTGTTTTTTTGTTGTATGGGCCCCGCGAAAGTAATCGGAATAAGCTGCAAAGCATTACTTCACTTTCGTGGGTTTAATTATGGGGGAAATGAGTCATGGATTTAAGAAATATAGCGAAACAGATCGAGCGAGAGGGCAACCAGACCGCAGCAGATCAAATTAGTGAATTAGCGGACAAAGTACAATCTGGGCGGCTCGATATCGCCTTCTGCGGACATTTCTCAGCAGGAAAGTCGAGTCTCATTAATGCGTTAAGCGGTGCTCAGCTATTGCCGTCCAGTCCTATTCCAACGAGTGCGAATGTTGTGTCGATTGCGAAGGGAGAAGCGTCAGCAGAAGTATGGATGAGGATGCAGGACGGAAGTGCTGCGCCGCAGACGGTGCCCTTGTCACAATTAGACGCCGTCTGCCGCAACAGTGATGAGGTTGTGAAGGTGGATATACGGTATCCGGTTGAAAGGTTGCAGGAGCAGACGGTATGGTTGGATACGCCCGGAGTCGATTCGACCGATGATGCGCACGCTAGGGCAACTGAATCAGCCTTGCATCTGGCCGATGCTGTCCTGTACGTGATGGATTACAATCATGTGCAGTCCGAAACAAACTTCACATTTGCGCGTGAACTTGAAGACAGAGGGAAGCCGTTATTCCTTATTGTTAATCAAATAGACAAGCATCGGGATTCTGAGCTGCCGTTCGAAGCTTATGCCCAAGGTGTTCGGCGTGCATTCGCAGATTGGCACATTCAACCGCAGGACTATTTCTTCCTTACATTGAAGCAGCCCGATCATCCGCATAATGAATGGCGTCGGCTGACGGCTATGCTGAATCAGCTGCAGCTGCATCGCGAGGCGCTTATTCAGCGCAACGTGATTGCTTCTGCGCAGCATCTGATCCGTACTCATAAGCAGCATCGACTGCTTGCGCAAGAGGAGCAACGGGAACAGCTGCAGGAGGCGGCACAGTCGATTCAGAACTTGACTCCAGAAGGAAGACAAGAGCTGGAAGAAGCAGAACAGCTTCGTGCTGAGTGGGATACCAAGCCCGCAGACTGGAAGCAGGAACTGGGCAAAATACTAGATTCTGCGAATATTACGCCAGCCGATACTAGGGAGCTTGCACGTCTCATGATCGAGAGCCGCCGATCTGGATTTCGCGTAGGTTGGCTATTCGCCGGAGGTAAGACTGAACAAGAACGGAAGATGAGGCTCCAGGCTTTCACCGACAAGTTCGCCGAAGATGCGGAGTCCCAGATTGTCTGGCATCTTCGCAGCTGGTTGAACGAATTGACAAGCCAAGAGCTCAGGGAAGGCACAGCAGTTGATTGGGGACAGACGATTCGACTGGAGTTGAATGCTGAGCATCTGGCAAGCATGGTGAAGGAGCAAGCAACCGTAACAGGCGAATATGTCTTGAATTATATGCGGGATGCAGCTGCTGAGGTGAAGTTGGCTTTGCGTAAGCAAGCGCTTGCTGTCTTGGAGCATATTGAACGGCAATGGCGTTCCGCGCTCGAGAAAGAACGGATGGCGTTGGACACCAAGCTGGAGCATGTACGCCAAGCGGAAGCTGCACAAGCGCAGCTGGAACAATGGGATCATGCGCTCGAGCAGGAAGAGCAAGCGTTGTTGACACAGCTGCCGCCAATGCCGGCACTGCCTAAGATCTCAGCAGAGATATCTGGTGCAGCAGCAGATCGTGCAGGTACGGCAGGCGAACAACTGGCAAGTCAGCCAGCACAGCGCGAATTGGCACTAGTTGCCTCCCACACACAATCGGCAGCAGCGGCTTCCTATGAGATGCAGGCAGCAGAGCCAGTACCATTAGCAAAGGAATCAGATTGGACAGATGCAGCGGAAGGATTGGCTGTGAGCGGAGGGAAGGTTCGGGATCGGGCGGAAGAGGCAGCCCGCTTGTTGGAGCTGACCGTACAGAAGGCAGATGCTTTCCCGGCTTTGCGCCATACTGTGAAGGAATTAAGAGAGCGAGCTGACCGTCTTCGTGATCGAAGATTCTCCCTTGCTTTGTTCGGCGCATTCAGTGCCGGCAAGTCTTCCTTCGCCAATGCATTGATGGGCGAGCCCTTGCTTCCGGTATCGCCGAACCCGACAACTGCGGCAATTAACCGTATCCTGCCTGTGGATGAGGAGCATGCGCACGGCAGCGCATGTATTGTGATGAAGCGTGAAGATGTACTGTGGGAAGATATGCAGCATTCGATGCAAGCATTGGGCTTGACTGCCGACACGCCAGAGGACGCCATTATGCGTATACGCCAGGTGAAACCTGAGCGTGTCAGACCGAAGGGCAAGCCCCATCTTGCCTTTCTAAGTGCTGTTGCGGAGGGCTGGGAGCGGAATGCTCGCATGCTTGGCAGCACGCTAGATGCTGATCTGGAAGTGTTCCGCCAGTATGCAGCAGTCGAGAGCGATTCCTGCTTCGTTGAGCGAATTGATGTGTATGTCGATGCGCCGCTTACACGATCCGGTATGATGCTCGTTGATACACCAGGTGCAGATTCCATTAATGCGCGCCATACCGGTGTTGCGTTTCAATATATGAAAAATGCGGACGCCATTCTCTTCATTACGTATTACAATCATGCATTCTCGCTTGCGGACCGTGAGTTCCTGCGTCAGCTCGGACAGGTTAAGGATGCATTCGATATGGACAAAATGTTCTTCGTTATTAATGCTGCTGATTTGGCTGCTGATGAACAAGAATTGGAGGATGTGACTAAGCATCTTGCCGATAATTTGGGGCGGTTCGAAATTCGTCACCCGCGCGTGTATCCAGTGTCCAGCCTTGATGCGCTGGAAGCGAAGCAGAGCCGCAAGGCAAGCAAGCTTGAGCAATCTGGTTGGGGACGTTTGGAGCGTGAGCTGAGCAAGTTCGGTCTGGAAGAGTTGAGCGAGCTTGCGGTGCAAAGCGCGATGCAGGAGGTAAAGCAAGTGATCCGTACGTTGGAGGATTGGAAACGAATGGCAACGTCGGATCAAGCGGAGCGAGAGCAGGAAGCATTGCGCCGAGAGCAAGCATGGCAGGAATGGCTAGCAGAGATGGAGCAGCTGTCCGGTCAAGACAAGGAGAAGCAGGCGCTGCAGCAAGAGATTCGCGAGCTTCTCTATTATGTGAAGCAGCGCTATAAGTTCCGCTTCGGTGAATGGTTGCAGGAAGCGTTCAATCCAGCTTCCTTGCGCGGGGATGTGCGATCGACTAAGGACGCATTGTCAGAATGTTGGTTCGAGCTCGTGCAGCTGATCGACAATCACTTATCTCGTGAATTGCAGGCTACTACACTTCGAGTCGAGAAAGCTATGAGACGGATGCTTGTTGAGATGTGGGAAGAGTGGCGCAGACTATTCGCCGCGCGGTTCCCTTCTGCTGCGATTGCTGATTATGAACCGGTACCGCCGCCTACCCCTCTAATTGATGAATCAGCTGAATGGTTGAAGCCGGACTTGGCACGCTTGCAAAGCTTATATAAGAATGCGAAGCACTATTTCGAAGGCAATGGTCGAGCGAATATGCGGGAGTGGCTGGAATCAGTCGTTACTCCGCAAGCGGAATCGTATGTGCAGCTTCATGAAGAACGGCTGCTTGTCTACTATGTTGAGCAATGGGAGTCAATGAGCGAGGAAGCGAACCAGCGCTGCCAGGAATTGGCTGAAGCGTATCAAGCAGGGGCGGCATCGATAGCGCACGATGCACAGTCCATCGCTATGCTTCGGACGACGATCACTGCGCTTGAACAAGAGCTTGCGCAATTGGACAACTAGCATGTGTATCAACCTTAGACACCGTCCCGGACATACATGCGGGGCGGTTTTGTTGTACAGCTGAAGCCGATTATGCGGAAGATGTCGATCCAGTTGCAAATCGTGTACAATACGATTAACCTTATGGGTATGAAGGGGGAGGGACGTTGAAAACATCGCGTTGGTTATGGCCGCTGCTTGCGATCAGCTCCTTGGCAGCGTGTCTACTGCTGATAAGCGGCTTGATCTATGGCATCAGCACGATCCTGTATCCCGCTGAATCGAACCTGCAAAGAGTGAATGTTGAACGGGATGATCAGTTGAACGAAGATGGGGTATGGACGATTCTCGCTTTGGGAGACTCCATAACGAAGGGGACTGGAGACGCTACTAGCAAAGGGTACGCCGGTCAAGTTCGGGATGCGGTTGATGCATGGGACGATACGGAGGTTCGATTGATCAATATGGCCGTTAACGGCTATACGACCGAACAGCTGCATACACAGATCGAGCAGCAGAATGGCGTCATCGTATCCATTCAGCAGGCTGATGCGATCTTGCTGTCGATCGGTGTGAATGATCTATATACGCCTGGTGAGGAAGTGCTGCCGGAAGATGTGGCGGACAGCATGACACAGGCGCTGTCGCGAATCGAAGACATCGTACAAGCCTTGACAGAACTGAACACGGATGTGCGTATTCTATATACGGGCTTATACCATCCGCTGCGTGAGATCGATCCGGATGGTGAGCTGGCTGCCTTACTGCGTGAGTGGAATTACCAGGTGATGCAAGTGGCGGATGCTTACCCGCAGGTTGTATTCGTGCCGACCTATGATCTGTTCGGCGATAACGGCACGCGCTACTTGTCCGGAGATCATTATCATCCGAACGAGGAAGGCTACAAGCGCATCGCTGCTCGTATTATGCAGGTGCTGGAGGAGGATTGGCATGAGTAGCAGCAAGGCATCAGCTGTATTGAAGGTGCAGAATGTGAAGAAGAAAATTAAGAATAAATGGATTATACAAGGTGTAAGCTTCGCTATATATGAAGGTGAAGTGTTCGGATTCCTAGGACCGAACGGCTCGGGCAAGACGACGACGATCCGGATGCTGGTCGATCTTATTCGACCGACAGAAGGAACGATTGAAGTATGCGGGAAGCAAGTGCAGAAGGAACATGACGCAGCCTTGCAGCAAATAGGAAGCATCGTAGAGAATCCCGAGCTGTATCCTTATTTGACAGGGTGGGAGAATTTAGAGCACTTTGCCGGCATGCTGCCGGGGGTCACCTATGACCGAATACGGGAAGTAACCGATATTGTCGGTATGGGGGCGCGCATGCACGACAAGGTGAGAACCTATTCGCTCGGTATGCGTCAACGACTCGGTATTGCGCAGGCACTGCTTGGGAACCCGAAGCTGCTCATTCTGGATGAGCCTACGAATGGACTTGATCCACAAGGGATCAAGGAATTACGCGCCTTTATTCGCAAGCTTGCAGACGGAGGACTCAGTATTTTTATATCCAGTCATCTGCTCAGTGAGGTGCAGATGATGTGCGATCGAGTAGCCATTATTCGACGCGGTGCGGTCATTGCCGAAGGTCGTGTATCCGAGCTGCTGCAGGATGCGATGAATCGGATACAGTGGCGGCTGCATCCGCGAGACCAAGCGCAGGAGCTTCTGACTCGCATGGATGGAGTGGAGCTGATAGAAGATGCTGGCAGGGAGGATGATCTCCATCCAGTCGATGATGAATGGTCATACATATGGACACAGATGGAGCCGGAGCTCGTACCGCAAGCTGTAGCTGAGCTGACCAAGCATGGCGTATCCATATATGGCGTAGAGGTGAAGCCGCCGTCATTAGAGACGCTGTTCTTGACCTTGACGGAGGGGGAGAGCATTGAATAGTCTATTGCCGCTCGTACGCAATGAGATGCTGAAACTATGGAAGAAGAAGCGATTCTTCGTCATTATCGGTATTATTGCAGTGCTGATTCCGATCTTTACTTATGCGCAGCTGCGGGTATCGCTCGATCGCCAAGAACAGATCGGAACAAGTGATTGGCGCGTGAGTCTCCAACAGCGTATTAACGACTACGCGAACCGGATGAGCAGCCCGCGAGTAATCGAAGAATGGCGCAAATGGATGTCTGTCGAAGTGCAGCGGCTGCAATATTATTTGGATCATGATGTGAATCCCGAGGAACCGAGCGGTGTGACCTTTACGAGGGAGTTCGTTAAGAATGCGGTTGGCTTGTTCGTTCCGCTGCTCGTCATGGTCATTGCTTCAGACTTAGTATCGTCGGAGCACGCACAAGGTACGATCAAACTTCTGCTTACACGGCCAGTCAGCCGTTGGAAGGTGCTCTTATCGAAGTATTTGGCCATGTTATTGTATGTTTCGCTCATTGTGACCGCGCTGGCAGCTCTGTGCTATATTATTTCAGGTGCGGTATTCGGGTACGGCGGCTGGCATGCGCCGACATTGATCGGATTTCAGGTCGCAGGTGCGGATATCGATACGTCCAATGTGAATATGATTGCACAATGGCGGTTTATTCTAATGGAGCTTGGGCTTGTTTTTTACACAGGTGTGCTCGTTGGGTGTATCGCTCTGATGGTGTCTGTCATCGTGAGAAGCACTGCTGCAGGCATGGGAATTATGCTGGCGACCTTGATTGCAGGTACAATCTTGAGCAACATGGTATCATCATGGGAAAGCGCGAAATATTTTTTTATGGTCAATATGGATTTAGTCCGTTATCTGAGTGGAGATATACCGCCGATTGAAGGGATGAATCTGAGCTTTTCCCTCTGGGTGCTGACAGTATGGGCAGCAGCTTCGATCATCGTATCGTTCTCCGTATTTACCCGCCGTGATGTGTATTAAGGGTTGCCGAGTCAAGTTGACATGATATAATGCTAATGAAGTATTGAACGAAGAAGGGGGCGCACCAATGGCGGAACAGCTCGATCTATTCGGGATCCCCATGCAGGACAAAGCTAAGTCCGGCACTAGCAGAGCGACGACTGAATTGGCTTCGAAGCAGCAAGCAGCCGGGAGCATACAGAAGCAACAGGACGCGGCAGCAGCCGCAACGATGTCGAAGCAAGGCGCCGACTACGGCGATGATGATATACAGGTGCTGGAAGGACTCGTCGCTGTTCGGAAACGTCCAGGAATGTACATAGGAAGCACTAGCGCTTCAGGCTTGCACCATCTAGTATGGGAGATCGTCGACAATGCGGTGGACGAGCATCTGGCGAAGCATTGTACGCAAATTGACGTCACGCTCCATAAGGACGGAGCCGTTACCGTTCAAGACAACGGACGCGGTATTCCGACAGGGATGCATAAGACAGGCGTACCGACACCGCAGGTAGTCTTCACTGTGCTGCATGCAGGCGGCAAGTTCGGCGGCGGCGGGTACAAGAAATCCGGCGGCTTGCATGGTGTTGGTGCTTCGGTGACGAATGCGTTGTCCGAATGGCTCGTCGTTGATATTTATCGCGACGGCAAGATTCATCGCCAACGCTTTGAATATTGGGTTGATGAAGTGAATAAGGAGCGTGTAGGCGAACCGGTTACGGGGCTTGACATTATCGGCAATACGAACCGCACAGGCACGAAGGTTACGTTCAAGCCGGACAAGCGTGTATTCGCAACGGTTCAGCTGAACGGGGACACATTGTCTGAGCGACTGCAGGAGATCGCCTTCCTTAATTCCGGACTGAAGGTGACATTGAAGGACGAGCGGGATGACAGGCATGATGAATTTATGTATGAAGGCGGCGCAAGTGAGTTCGTGCGCTTCTTGAATGAAGGGAAGACCGCGCTTCATGAGGTGATTCATTTCACAGGGGATAAGGACGACATCGAGGTTGAAGTGGCGCTGCAATACAATGACGGATATACGGAGACGATCGCCTCCTTCGTGAATGCGATTCCGACACGGGGCGGGGGCACGCATGAGACTGGCTTCAAGACAGCGTTCACGCGGGTGATGAACGAGTATGCTCGGAAAACCGGTATATTGAAGGAGAAGGACAAGAATCTCGATGGCACCGACCTCCGTGAAGGCATGATGGCTGTTGTGAACATCAAGATGGCTGAGGTAGAGTTCGTCGGGCAGACGAAGGACCAGCTAGGCAGTTCATCTGCCAGAAGCGCAGTCGATACAGTCGCCTCTGAGCAACTAGCTGTCTTCTTGGAAGAGAATCCTCAGACAGCGCAGAGCTTGATTAAAAAAGCAGTCCAAGCGTCTAAGGCGCGCGAAGCTGCTCGCAAAGCGCGCGAAGAGGTACGCAGCGGGAAGAAGGGCAAAAGTCAAAGCTCGAATCTTGGCGGCAAGCTTACACCTGCCCAATCCAAGGATTATGCCCGCAACGAGCTGTTCATCGTCGAAGGTGATTCTGCCGGCGGCTCAGCGAAGCAAGGGCGGGATTCGCGCCATCAGGCGATCTTGCCGTTGAAGGGCAAGCCGATGAACCCGGAGAAGGCGAAGCTGCCGGACATTCTGAAGAACGACGAATACAGGGCGATTATCGCGGCAATCGGTGCAGGCGTAGGTCCGGAATTCGAGGCAGAGGAGTCCAATTACGGCAAAATTATTATTATGACGGACGCAGATACGGACGGTGCGCATATTCAGGTGCTGCTGCTGACGTTCTTCTATCGCTATATGAAGCCGTTGATTGATGCAGGCAAGGTGTACATAGCGCAACCGCCGTTATACAAAGTTACGAAAAAAGGCAAGTCGCGAGAGATGCGTTACGCTTGGACGGATGAGCAGCTGCAGGTAGCGGTCAAGGAACTGGGCCGTAATGTAGAGCTGCAACGCTACAAGGGCTTAGGCGAGATGAATCCGGATCAATTATGGGAAACGACGATGGACCCGGAACAACGCATCTTGCTCCAGGTGCAGATTGAAGATGCGGCCAAGGCGGAGCGGCGGGTCACGACATTGATGGGAGACAAGGTTGATCCGCGCAAGCGCTGGATTATTGATAACGTGGATTTTACAGAATTTGAAGCGTAGTTGGTTCAAATTCGCAAATTTGCGATCAGGCAGGTGAAGGTATGAGCGTACTCGAACAATTTTTACCGGCTTTCTTGGAAGAAGTCGTCGGCGACAGATTCGGCCGCTATTCTAAATATATTATTCAAGACCGCGCTATTCCTGATATTCGGGATGGCCTTAAACCCGTACAGCGGCGTATTCTGTATGCAATGTACGAAGCGGGGAACACCCCGGATAAACCTTATCGCAAATCAGCCAAAACGGTAGGCGACGTGATGGGCAATTATCATCCGCATGGCGATTCCTCGATCTATGACGGCATGGTGCGGATGGCGCAGCCATGGAAGATGGCGCATGTGCTGATTGACGGTCACGGCAACTGGGGATCGACGGATGATGATCCTCCTGCAGCGATGCGCTATACAGAAGCAAGACTGGCTTCTATCGCGATGGAGATGATGCGTGATATTGAGAAGCGCACAGTGCCGTTCAAGGATAATTTCGATAATACGGCGAAGGAGCCGGTCGTTCTTCCGGCACGCTTTCCGAACTTGCTCGTGAACGGGGTGAGCGGAATCTCCTCGGGATTCGCTACAGAAATTCCGCCGCACAATTTGCGCGAAGTGATCGATGCATGTACGGCGTATATCGACGATGACTTGATCTCACTCGAGGATCTTATGAAGATCGTCCGCGGTCCCGATTTCCCGACAGGCGGTACGATTATGGGCGAAGCGGGTATACAAGATGCTTACCGCTCCGGGAAAGGTCGGATCGTGCTTCGCGCCAAGACAGAGGTCGAGGATCTGCGCGGCGGCAAGCAACAGATCGTCGTCACAGAAATTCCTTATCAGGTCGTCAAGTCCAGACTTGTAACCGCGATGGAGAATATTCGTCTGGAGAAGAAGGTAGAAGGGATTGCCGAAGTTCGGGATGAGAGCGGCCGCAACGGCCTGCGCATCGTCATAGAGTTGAAGAAGGACGCTGACGCACAGGGGATATTGGCTTACTTGCTGAAGAAGACAGATTTGCAAGTTAGCTATAATTTCAATATGGTTGCGATCGTCAACAAGACGCCTAAGCAGCTCGGCTTGAAGGATATGATTGCTGCTTACGTGCTGCATCAGAAGGAGATTGTCACGCATCGGACGCAGTTCGATCTGGAGAAGGCCGAAGACAAGGCACATGTCTTAGAAGGACTCGTGAAAGCATTAGACCTACTTGACGATGTGATCGCTACGATTAAGGCTTCGAAGAACCGGCAAGATGCGCAGAACAACCTTATATCTGCTTACGGCTTTACAGAACGTCAGTCTGATGCGATTCTGACCTTGCAATTGTACAGATTGACGAATCTGGAGATCAGCTCGTTGGAGAAGGAATTGAAGGCGGTTCGCAAGCAGATTGCTTATTTGCGCAGTATTCTGGACAGCGAACGCAAGCTTATGACAGTCATCAAGGATGAATTGTCGGAAATTCGGGACAAATACGGCATTGCGCGACGCTCTGACATTCAGGGCGAAGTAGAAGAAGTCAAGGTCAGCTTGGAAGTCATGGTCAATCCGGAGGATGTCAAAGTAACGCTCTCTGGAGACGGCTACATTAAGCGCACATCGTTGCTGTCCTTCAACCGATCCGGCGGTGAGGCGGAATCAACGGGACTGAAGGAAGGCGACTACTTGCGCTATATGCTCGAGGTCAATACGTTAGATAGCTTGTTGATCTTCACGGACAAGGGACAATATTACTTGCTGCCTGTTCACCAAATACCTGAATATAAGTGGAAGGATAACGGGACTGCGATCGTCAATGTGTTGCCGATTCCGAAGGATGACCGGATCATTCAAGTGTTGTCTGTTCGTGAATTTGACCAGCCGAATACGTCGCTCGTATTCGTAACGCGCAAGGGACAGGTGAAACGTACAGAGCTGAAGGAATACTTCACGAATCGCTCGAAGGCGATTACAGCATGCAAGCTTGCCGAGGATGACACAGTGGTAGCTGTACATATGAGCAGCAGTGAGCAGGACATACTGCTTGTCACTAAGCAGGGCATGAGCATTCGCTTCCATGAAGGCGAGGCGAAGCCTATGGGCCGTGCAGCAGGCGGTGTACGTGGCATGCAGCTGAAGGATGGCGATGAACTTATTGCGGCATTGTGGGTGGAAGAGGATGAAGGGGAGATCATGGTCATATCTGATATCGGCTATGCCAAACGTACACTAGTAGCTGATTACACCGTACAGGCACGCGGCGGCAAAGGGATGCAAACCTTCGCATTCAAGGAAGGCAAGCGCGTGCGTCCGAACGGAAACAGCTTAATTGGTGCCTTCTTTGTGAGGGAAGCGACAGAGCTGGCGGTAGCGATGGCTGACAGCGAGCTGGTGCGGTTTTCTTCAGAGGATACGCCGATAGAAGAGCGCAAGTCAACCGGCAAGCTTATTAGCGGCATTGGCAAATCTCCTGCTATTGTGGAGGTGCTGCGGCGCGCTTGACCGCCGTTACAGCATCAGACAGAATGGCTTAATCATTTCGAATGAGATCGATCAGGCAGCTGACTTCCCGGTCAGCCTGCTTGATCTTTTTTGTTGTATGGCACACATTCATGTGTATGTTGCTAGCATATATAAGTATGTAGGGACGGCAAATCTGGTAATGAGCGAAACTTTTTGCCGTTCACGAACGTTTAAATGAGAAAGGAGTGGCAAAACTGAGAACGCAGAGTCATTGCAAGAGCCGCATGATGGAATGGCCTTCACAAGCGCGAAAACAATGCGGACCCGTATCCAACCTGGAGGTGAACTGATGAAACGATTCTTTGCTATACAGACTGTACACGGCACCTTAGCAACGATGGCGGTTATCCTGTGTTTGATGCTAATTGTAGCTGCCTGTCAGCCTAGCTCGAACTCTGCTGGCTCGAACGATGCCGGCAATTCGAACAATGAAGCGAATTTAGACGATGAGAGCAGACATGCCGAAGTGTGGACGGAGAAAGGCTATTTGGTTGCTAAAGAAGACAATCGATGGTTGATCACTGTCTATGAAGCTGGCGCTGGAGAGGAACTGCACAAGCAGGCAGGCTGGTTTACCGTTAACGAACATACAGCGGTCACCTCGGAGCAAGGGCAAGCGATTGAAGCGGAATCAGTCGAGGTTGGCAGCCGTGTCAAGTTGTGGACTGCAGGCGCGATTGCAGAATCGTATCCGGTTCAGGGAACTGCTGCCGAAGTTATGACACTCGGAACATCGGATAATCAAGTGGACGAACAAGCTGCCGAACAAACCCGCATAGCAGAGTCGTATGCAGTGCGACAAGCGCTCGAATACGTTCAGAGTGAGGAATTTATCGGTCCATGGTATGTCGTCAAGACCGTGTTCGATGAAGCGGAATATCAATGGCTCGTACAAGTAGCAAGCGAAATGGAGCTGGAGCAAGTCGAGACGGTAGTGCTTGATGCAGCGAATGGTACTGTAATTGAGAAACCAGTTGCGGAAAATAACGCCTTCCGCGTGTATGAGCCGCAGGAGAATGAAGAGGTTGACGGCACATTCACGGTGCGAGGAGAAGCTAGAGTGTTCGAAGGCGCCTTCAGTTGGAGGCTCGAAGACGGGCATTTCGTGCTGAAGGAAGGTCACGCAACGACGGACGCCGGTGCGCCGGAGTGGGGCAGCTTCCAATTCGATGTCGAATTCGAGCAGACTACGAATCCTATCGTGACCTTAGTCTTGTATGAAGCAAGTGCTAAGGACGGTTCTCCGCAGCACGAACTGATTATCCCGCTCCAAGCGGATTCTAGCTTACAGGGAAGATTAGATGAGAATATGATTGAATAAGTATAAGAGCTGTCCTGGTTGTTCATGACGAACAAGGGACAGCTCTTATTGTATGATGGACATTGTGCCAGTCAGGAGCTTGTAACAATGTTGGGAGGATGGTTGTAAAAGCATGCCAATTACTTTCTGAGCATGTTATAATAAAGGGCGGGAAGTACATAACAAGCAATCCTTATCTCTTCATTATGGAGGTGCCGCCTCATGGGTAAGTTATTAGGCTTTTCACTCTTATGGTACCTGATTGGCAATCCATTCGTAGCTATCTTCGTTTTGCTGCTTATCTTGTATGTATTGGATCGTCGGTTTGTTGGCTTTTTTCCAAGTATCTTTCGTCCACTTCAAGATTTGCAGCGTATTCGCAAGCTGCGCCAGGAGCTCCGCATGAACCCGCATCATACGTCTGTTAAAGTTGATTTGGCGCGGCGTCTCATGGAACGCAAGTATTACAAGCAAGCGCTCGGCTATCTGAGGGAAGCAGAGGGCGTCATGCCCGATTCTTCGGAGATCAAAGCCGAAATCGCGATCTGCTTGTTCGGCACTGGCAGCTTGCAGGAAGCGGATACGTATTTGCATAAGGCACTTGAGCTGAATCCGCGGGTTCGTTATGGTGAACCGCTGCTGCTTGCAGGGGAGAAATGGGCAGCAAGCGATCAACAGAAGGCGCTCCACTATATGGAGCAATTCAAGGACTTGCATTCCTCATCATGCAAGGCGTATTACCGGCTTGGCCAGCTGTACCAAACGGTCAATCGGCTGCATGACGCGAAGGCTGCGTTCAGGGAAGCTGTGGACATCTATAGAGGGTTGCCCAAGTACAAGCGCAAGCAGGAGCGACGTTGGGCGTTGCTGTCGTGGTTACAAGCGATATAGCCTATAGGGGGCGATGAACGGTGCAAGCACCTGAGGAATTAGCGAAGCTATGGTACAAGTATACGCAGGAGTATCGGCTATATATGGAGCAGCATCTCGCTCTGACGGAAGGGCAATTCATTGTCTTGGATTATTTGCTCGACCGTCCCATGGATGCAGTGAAGCCTTCCGACTTGCTGCCGCATCTGTCCACGACGCCTGCAGCCGTTACGACATTATTGGATCGTATGGAGAAGAACGGCCTGATCGTACGGAAGCGCGATGATCGAGACCGTAGAGTTGTATGGATTATGCCAACGGACAAGGGGAAGAGCGAAGGAGATCAAGGTCGTCTAGTACGCCGTCAGTTTTTTGAACAGACGCTTGACCGCCTGTCGCGTCATAACCAGCAATTATTTATTTATTTGTTCGGCAAGGTATCCGCTTCTTCGGTTAATGATTGAAGATGGCTGTTCATCTCAGCAGCGTATTTTTCTAGCATGGTGTAATGATATGGTTGTAGAATCGTGTCGTTCTGGTTTGCTAATACCGCCTCCATCGGGAGTATGCGGTATTTTCTTTTGCCATTTTCGTAGTATTTGTGCACCCACGTTGATACGGTCTCAGGCTCCCCGAGCGTCACGATCTCCTCGGGAAATTGCTTCGTTATTGGCAGGGAGAAGATAACGCCGACATCGGTGTACTTCGCTGTACCTTGATCCGGTCCTTGGTTAGATATGAAATTACCGAGTGAATAGATGACGATGCCTATGCGTATATCGCCTTCATCGTTCTCCGTCGAGATCCATTCATAAGGCTGAACAACATGCGGATGGCTGCCAAGTATAATATCTGCGCCTGCACGAATTAAGGATTGGGATAATTGCTTCTGCTCCTCGCTTGGCTGCCTGTGATATTCATGTCCGAAGTGTAGCGAAACCGTAACGAGTTCGGCACCGCTATCGCGTGCTTGCTTGATGTCCTGCTTTATTCTCGCTTCATCAATCAGATTCACCAGATAGTCCTTGCCTGCCGGAATAGGAATGCCGTTCGTTCCATAGGTATAAGCGAGGAATGCAATCGAAATTCCCTGCTTCTCCACAATAAGTGGAATAGCGGCTTCGGCTTCACTTCTGGCTGTTCCGGTATGATAGAGTCCTCGTTCCTCAAGAAAGTCAATCGTGCGGCGAACACCGGCTTCCCACCGATCGAGCGAATGGTTGTTCGCGGTTGATACGATATCGAAGCCTGCTTGCTTCAATGCATCCGCGAGCTGTTCTGGCGCATTGAATTGCGGATATCCACTGTAGCCAGCCTCTTCTCCAGCCATTGGCGTCTCGAGATTAGCAATGACCCAATCTCCATCCAGGTAACCTTCCAGCGGTTCGAAGTAGGTATCGAAGGAATACGTTGTATCAGTAACGGAATAAGCAGAAGGTAGTTGCGGACTGTGCATCATAATATCTCCAACGGCTACTAAAGTTGCTTCGCGTGTATAAGGTTCTACCGGCTGCTCTGGGAGTGACGGTTCCGGTTGATCAGGCGTATTCTCATCAACTGGCTGCTCAACAGCCGGAGGAGGATTAGGTTCAGACGAACGGTTAGGATCGTCGCCAGACCAGCATCCGCTTAGCAGAATGATGAACAGCAGCATACAAGCTGAAATCCGTATGAATGTGCCTAGCGGCAACGGTCGCTTCATGACAGCAGTCCTTTCCATGGAATATCATCAGGCGGACTTGATGTGAACGTTACCGGTTCCTTGTGTGTCGGATGGGGGAAGGTGAGGCTGGTCGCCCATAAGGCGATCTGCTGCCCCGGTTCATTGGCCTTGCTCCCGTATCTCTGGTCGCCGTATAGCGGACAGCCGATCGCAGCGAACTGCACACGGATTTGGTGCGGTCTTCCCGTATGTAATCGTATCTCTACGAGGGACAATTCGTTCGAAGTCGCTAGTACTTTGTAATCGAGCACAGCCTCCTTGCCCTTCGGATCATTGCGCTGAACAACGGCTACCTGATTGACAGCGGTGTCCTTCCTCAGCATGTGCACGAGCCTGTCTTCACGCTTGTCGGGCAGCCCGCGCAATACCGCCATATAGGTCTTTTGGAAGCTGCGTGTGCGAATGGCATCCGACAGCCGCGAAGCGGCCTTCGAAGTCTTGGCGAACACCATCACACCGCCAACAGGCCTGTCCAGCCGATGAACAAGTCCGAGATAGACGTTACCAGGCTTATTGTAACGGCGCTTCAAATCCTGCTTGAGCAAGGTGAGCATATCCGGATCGCCGGTCTGGTCCTCCTGTGACAGCACGTTGACCGGCTTCTCTACGATAAGCAAATGATTATCCTCGAATAATACAGGAATCGCGGAGGGAGTGTGATGCTGTTGCTCGTTCATCGGCCCTCCCACCGCCCTAGTATGCCAGCTGGAAGCACGAGGTCACTTAATGTCACCGGCAAGCCGATCTCACCGGTTGTAATTCGGCCGCCGAATCGGGCGCCTAATGTCAGCTTCATCAAATTGCTAAGCACTACTGGCGACAGTCCAGTCGTATAGGTGTTCACCAGCACGAACAGCGGTTGGTCTGACAAGATGGAGAGACACGTCTCTAGGAATGGGAATAGATCTTTCTCCAGCTTCCACGTTTCCCCTCCTGGCCCTCTGCCGTAAGAGGGCGGGTCCATCACGATGGCGTCATACTTGTTGCCGCGCCGTTGTTCACGCATAACGAACTTGAACACATCATCAGTAATGAAGCGTACAGTACGGTGCTGAAGTCCAGACAACTGCACGTTCTCCTTCGCCCATTGCACCATGCCCTTGGCCGCATCTACATGAACGACTTCAGCACCTGCGCTTGCTGCAGCTACGCTCGCACCGCCGGTATAGGCGAATAAATTAAGCAGCTTAATAGGTCTGCCTGCTCCATGAATTTTGTCCATAATCCATGACCAGTTGGCTGCTTGTTCTGGAAACAGCCCGGTGTGCTTGAAGTTCGTTGGTTTTATGTAAAATTGCAGCGGACCGTACTGGATCGTCCAGCGCTCCGGCAGACGCTTGCTGTATTCCCAGTGGCCGCCTCCGGCGTTGCTGCGGTGGTAGTGGGCATCTGCAGCTTCCCAATGCTTGCGGTTACGCGGTTGAATCGGCCATATAATCTGGGGATCTGGACGGCGAAGCACGACATCCCCCCAACGTTCGAGCTTTTCGCCGCCTCCTAGATCAATTAATTCATATTGTTGCCATTCCTTCGCAATAAACATAGACGTTAGATCCTCTCTATTCATGTCGACTTTTCCCTATTCTACAACAAGTAATTGTCGGATATCCAGCTTTCGACCCGAATGGATACGGTTCGATTGGCTGTATTAGTCTGTATAGCGAACATATATTTCATGGGCGGGTTCGTCCTTCTGGTCTTTGCGAATGCGAATCGTCAACGTGCGATTGTGGAAGACAGCTCGAGCTGACCGCTTCGCTACGAAAGCGGGGAATGGGAGCGAATGACGTTGTTGTTGTTGCTGATCTGTCCAAATAAGCGCTTGCGATGTGATGAAGAATCTATATTGACGCGGATGAGCACCTGTCGGGAAAGTAAGCTTGATCGTGACCGACGTTGCGGACTGCTCTGTTTCGGATTGCAATTGTGCGAGAGAAGCGGCGCGGCTGCGGGCACGAGACGCCGAATGCGACGAGGATCGCTGTCGATCGGTGTTCGGTGCGGCGGCAAGCCCTGCCTGTTCGACGGCTCTCTTGGCAACATCCATCGCATTCTGTACCATTCGATCGACGTTCAGTCCATCATGCAGGGAATGAGGGACATCCGTGTAATTGCGGTTGCTGTCATTGTGATTCATGCGGCACCTCCAGAAGCTGTTGCTTCATTGTATGTAACGGCGAATGCCGGGGTTCTTCACTCCGGCATTCCCATTCTGTATTCAGGTTCAAGTATTAGATGAAAAATCCGGGATACCCAGCGCCGAAGCCGTAAGGTCCGAACCCGTAGCCAGGGTATCCGCCAAATCCGCCGTATGCATACGGGGCTGTTCCGATGGCCAGCAAGTCGAACAATACGAGAGGTATGATAGCTTTTGTTGCTGCTTTCCCTTTTGCCGTTGTCAAGTACAGCTTGCTTCCTTTGACAGATGCCAGCTTGCCGGATACGATGGTGCCGTCCTTCTTCATCGCATACACGGTTTTGCCGACTAGCTTTCTCGCTTGCGAAGCGGTGATGCGCTTAGTATTCGCCACGAACATCCACTCCTTTCAACTTGAATACACTCTTATCATATGGCTTGTGCATCAAGCCCGAATGGACAAGAACACACATATTACTAGATTGTGTTACTGTCGGGTGCAACGGATTTGTGCGGTTCCATATGATGATAGAATACGACTTCAAGGCTGAAGGAGAAGATGATATATGATTCGACAGCGGAAGGCTAGTGTGGATGATCTGGCGATATACAAATTAACTCGGCGCAGCTTGCTTCCTTATACGCGTAAACACTTTCCCGCTATGAAGCTAAGCCGAAGTGTGCTGCGCGAACGATTAGCTGAAGGAGTAACGCTTGTAGCACGAGGCAAGAGCGGGTTCAAAGGTTATGTGCATGCGCTGCTGCGGAATGACACGTTGTGGATTGACTTGCTTGCTGTGCGTAAGCCGTACCGTCGGACGGGTGTAGGAGATCGACTGATGCAGAACGCTGAGGAGTGGGGGAAGCTTAAGGGGGCCAAGCAAGCATTGCTTTATGTAAATGAAGAAAATAACGGAGCGAAGCAGTTTTATTCGCGGCGGGGATATCAATATTGGCAGTCGAATCGCACTTTGCATTGTGATGTATTCATGAAATCGCTCTGATTAGAAGTGTCGTTCTGCTCTGGGCGCGGGCACCATTCGATTTTGCTAGAGTGATTATGGACAAGCTTATCGCATTCTTCCTTTGTTTTTTTTCGCTGCATTCGTTTTAATATGCACTTCAGTGATGGTACAATGAAAGGTGAAGCATCGCAAGGGAAAGGAGGGGCTGTCATGGCGAGAGAGTGGATTCATTCACTGGAACAAGATTATACGCTGTCATCGATCCAATCCGGATTTGATCTGTTCCTCCGTGGGAAAGTAACCTTGGCCAACGTCGATACGGAGCAAGGTGACGCTTCAGCGGAAGTCATATCCCCTGACGGCTCCAGCGCTCTAATACGGGTACGGGGCGGAACCTTCACACCCGGACACTGCACGTGCGGTGCCAAGGTGCCCTGCGATCATGCTGCGGCCGCATTGTTCGCATTGACAGCGAACAGCGGCCGGCGACCGGAGATTCTTCTGCAAGAGCTGTATGTGAAGATACATCAACAGAGGGATCGCCATGAACAGCAGGCGAAGAAGAAGCGGCTGGCTATCGAACGCAAGCGCAAGCGGGAGCTCGAGCAGAAGTGGCAGGAGGAAGTCAATCGCTCCTTAGTGTTGAAGGCTGACGATGCCGCATCGGAATGGAAGATCTTCATTCGCCAATGGTTTAAGAAATACCGCTTGTCAGCCGAACCGGCTGTGCAAGCGATGACGGAAGATTACAAAGTACGGGTCCGGGCGATGGTATCTGCTTGGCCTCCGACTCAGCGCTTGTTGTTCCATCTATATATGGAAATGGAAATTATGCTTGCACTGGAGCGATATTGGAGCAGTTCTATCGTGGAGGGCAAAGCAGGCGGACCTCATTCTAACCAGTTGTTCCATGAGTGTGCAGGCCGAGTAGCCGATTATTTGCACCAATTGGATGCCAAGCAAGCACAAGCTCAGTACAAACCATATTTGAGCTTGTTCCGCAACCGATTAGATATCGGTGATCAGAGCAGAGTGAAGCGTTCATTCTGGAATGATCTGTACCGATACGTATGGAGCTATTTGCTCATAGATGAAAGTTGGAGAAGTAAGGAGCGCGATCGATTGACCCAGGCAGTGAATGAGGGAGCTGCGCCGGCGTTGATCGGACTGTTTCACTTCGAGATATTAGCAGGTAACGATGAAGCAGGATTCGCAAGGCTGACAGAGCTTGGAGATTCGCCGCATGTGAATGTGATTCGCCCAAGCTTCTTCCAGCACTATCTTGACACCTTCAAGGCACGGAAAGAATGGGAGCGTCTGGCAAGCTGGCTGCGCAAGCTGGCACCTCGATTCAAGGGCGCCCGCCAAGAAGAGCTGGATATGTTCGTTCGCGTCTGGCAGGAGTTGCTGCAGCATCTGCCGTTGAAGGAAGAATGGGAACAGACGATGTACGCTCTACTGCCATGGACATACAACCATATGGCTGCACAATTACTGGAGCAGAAGCGAATAGACCGTTGGGCGGAATTGACCCTGCGCATGGGATCCGTCTCGAAATGGGTGAAACCGGGAAGCTTGTACCGTATGGAGCAGGAGCACGGTTGGGAGCTGCTGCCGTTGTATCATCACTTGGCTGAGGAGGAAATCTCCAGAAAGAATAGGCAAGGGTATCAGGAAGCAGTCAAGTGGCTGAAGCGCATTCGATCGATCTATGCAAATAATGGAAACTCGCAGGAATGGGAGCGGTTTGTGTCACTGTTGAAGCAACGGTATGCGCGCCTAAAGGCGCTAATGGACGAACTTGCGAAAGGAAAGCTGCTTACATGATGGAATATGACATGAAGCCAATTGAGGTACAGATTGCTTGGAAGCATTCGGAAGGATTCTGGCTATGGGCTTCTGATGATGCGGGCATTCCACTTGCCGCAGATGAATTGAGACGAATCTTATTCGGCCGCCATCGGCGCACGTTCTTCGGCACGATGTTGGACAGCAAGGCATCCTCTTCCTACGAAGCATTGTTGCTGGATCCTTGGGCAGCCATAGATTATTGGCAGAAGCCTGCTGTATTGCGCTATGCAACGGTGGAATTCGGCGAGCTCGGCGAAGTGTTGCGGAAGGCTGCTGGATGGATACAGCGCATCGTGAGTGAAGGATGGTTCATACCGGAATTATCCGTGTGGAGTGAAGGTGCGTGGTGTTGGTCAGCAGCTGTTCCGGTTGCGCACAAGGCTGCTTATCAAGCGACGCTGCAACAAGCGAATGATGCAGGATTCACCCAGATGGAACAATGGTTGCATGATGCGGTTACAGCATGCATCGACCAAGTGCCGGAAGCAGCTGAGGCTTGGTCTCGCATTGTCGATGCTTATCCTGCACTGCGCACGGAGTCCCTCACATCTGCGATTATGACAGAAGGGGAGGAGGAATGGCTGGAGGATATCGGCTTATCATCCGAGCCTAAGCCTTTCACCGCTTCACTGCAGCTTGCGGAGCCGGATCATGAACAAGGAGATGAGGGGTGGAGGCTCCAATTCCGCTTGAAGGACAGAGCTACTGGGGAATGGACGGCTATCGTCGGTACAGACAGTGAATTACTAGACGGAACGCCGCCTCAGTCGTGGTTGGCTCAGATTCCGGATGTATTGGACAACTGGACGGAAAAAGCGTTAAAGCTCGTGCAAGCGCTTGCTGACCCAGAACGTCCTCAACAACTGAAGAACACCTTATCTGAAGAAGAGGCTGTGCAGTTTCTAACGGCACATAGCTTGGAACTGGCGCAAGCAGGTCTATCGATATGGCTGCCTGGCTGGTGGGGGCAGGCCAAGCGCAGCACTCCTCGATTGAAGGCCAAGCTGCAAGCAGGCGCAGGTTCGTCTCCAACAGAATCGCTGTTCGGTCTGAAGCAAGTGTCCGCCTTTCAGGTTCGACTGGCGTTAGGCGGCAAGGAGTACACGGATGAGGAGATGGAGACGTTGCTTCAAGCGAAGAGACAGCTTGTTAAGCTGCACGGTCAATGGGTATACTTGGATCCGGCTGTGATGGCGCGATTGCGTAAGCGACTGAAGCGATTGGAGCGTCAAGGGTTGAGCTCGCATGAGTTGTTACAAGCAGCCTTTATGCGATCAAGCGGCGGCAGTTACGAATCAGACGGTATGAACGGAATGGATGATTCGCTGGATGCCGATGCAGAGCTGCTCGATATCGATTTGGATGCAGCCTTGAAATCAGCTTCAGAGGTGTTGCAGCGCAAGGAAGGATATCCGATCATTGCGATACCGGATACGTTCCGGGGCGAGCTGCGCCCGTATCAGCGGCAAGGGGCTTCATGGCTCGCGTACTTGTTCGATTATGGCCTCGGTGGATGCCTCGCTGACGATATGGGTTTAGGCAAAACCGTGCAATGGATCGTGTACATCCTTCACCTTAAGGAGCTTGGGAAGCTAAGCGGACCTTCCCTGTTAATATGCCCTACCTCCGTACTAGGCAATTGGCAGAAGGAGCTGGAACGCTTCGCTCCGAGCTTACGCGTACAGCTCCATCATGGAGCGGATCGAGCGCGAGGCAGCGAATTAGCATCTATGCTTGATGTTACGGATCTGTTCCTTACTAGTTACTCCTTAGCTAACATGGATCGGGAGGAATTCTGTTCTGTTGACTGGTGCTGTCTCTGTCTGGATGAAGCGCAAAATGTGAAAAATGTGTATACGAAGCAGGCACAAGCCATTCGCACGTTCCATGCTCGGCATAGAGTGGCCTTAACAGGGACTCCGATTGAAAATCGGTTAACCGAGCTCTGGTCGATTATTGATTTTCTCAATCCGCATTACTTGGGCAGCAACCGGCAGTTTACGAAGAAGGTTGTTCAACCATTGGAGAAGACGAACGATGCCGAGTTGATCAATCAAGTGCAGCGCTGGGTACAGCCATTCTTGCTGCGCAGAGTGAAGAAGGAGCCCGCGATTCAACTGGACTTACCAGATAAGCAGGAGTTCAAGACTTACGTAACGTTGACTGCTGAGCAAGCGGCGTTGTACGAATCTGTGTTGGATAAACTGTTCGAATCGATCGAGAAGCTGCCGCCTATGGAAAGAAGAGGGACTGTATTAGCTGCATTAACGAGGCTCAAGCAAGTATGCGGTCATCCGGCGCTGCTGTTGAAGGAATCCCCGCAGCACGTTCGGGCAGACCGCTCGCAGAAGTTGATTCGGCTGCTTGAGATGGTGCAGGAAGTACGGGATGAAGGAGAGCGGTGTCTGATCTTCACGCAGTTCGTAGAGATGGGCACGATACTCCAATCCGTCTTGCAGAAGCAGTTCAAGGAGGATGTACTCTTCTTATACGGCGGCGTCCCTAAGCAGGATCGCGATACGATGATCGAGCGATTCCAGGATGGGCAGTCAGACAGCCCTAACTTATTCGTACTCTCACTGAAGGCTGGCGGAACAGGGCTCAACCTAACCGGTGCGAATCATGTATTCCACTATGATCGATGGTGGAATCCCGCTGTTGAGAATCAAGCGACGGATCGAGCATACCGGATCGGACAGACGCGTGAAGTACAAGTGCACAAGATGATCGCGCTTGGAACACTAGAGGAACGGATTGATGAAATGATTGATCGCAAGCAGGAATGGAGCAGACGGATCGTCGGAAGCGGAGATAGCTGGGTAAGCGAGCTATCAGATGATGAGTTGAAGAAGCTATTCGAATTGCGACAGCCATTGCTAAGTTAAGGGGGTGTCAGGTTGAAGGAATCTACAGTCAAATCTCCGTTATGGGACGAACTGTACGCAGCAATACGGAAAGCCGCCTTACAGACTGATGCGGAACCGAGGCGTAGCGGTCAGGAGGATAATCGAACACCGGTAACGGGAGCAATACCGCAGGAAGCAGGTCACGCAGGCGATGCGACTGCAACGGATTCCCACTCCGTGATGCAGGCAAGAGAAGATAGAAATACGTATGAACAATAGGGAGCAGACAGGAGGAACGGATCGATGAGAACAGTGAATGTAGGACTAATCGGGTATGGGATGGCTGGCAGGGTGTTTCACGCACCGGTCATTAGCAGTGTCGCGGGACTGAGGCTGCATAGCGTTGTTGAGCGAAGCGGAAGTACAGCGAAGGAACGTTACCCGGATGTGAAGATCGTCCAAAGTGCTGAAGCATTAGTGAAGGATGCAGAGATCGAGATGATTGTCATTGCTACTCCGAATACTTCACATGCGGAGCTGGCTGCATTGGCATTGGAGCATGGCAAGCATGTTGTCGTGGACAAGCCATTCACGGTGAGTACGAGGGAAGCGCAACATTTGATTAGCCTCGCTAAGCGCAAAGGACTGGTGTTGAGTGTCTTTCACAACCGGCGTTGGGACGGGGATTTCCTGACGGTACGTAAGCTGCTTCACGAAGGTACACTCGGTCGAGTAGTTTCGTATGAAGCCCACTTCGACCGATATCGGCCACAGCTTAAGCAAGGAGCATGGCGGGAGGCCGCATTGCCCGGCTCGGGGCTGCTGTATGATCTAGGCTCGCATCTTATCGATCAGGCCTTTCAATTGTTCGGATATCCGCAGACTGTCATTGCGTCATGCAGCAAGCAACGCGAAGGTGTGCAAGCGGACGATGCATTCGAAGTGAAGCTGGGATACGCAGGGTTACAGGTTGTGTTGAAAGCTAGCGCGTTAGTGCGGGAGCTTGGACCGCACTTTGCTATTCATGGAACGCTAGGATCATTCGTGAAGTTCGGCATGGACCCGCAGGAGGATGCGCTGAAGCGCGGAGAGCTGCCGGGCAGCGAACAATGGGGAATCGAGCGGGAAGAACAATGGGGGATATGGAACGGTGAAGTTGCCGGTCTGCCTATTAGGGGCAAGGTCGAAACACTTCCAGGCGCTTATGAGGATTACTATACAGATATATATGAAGCGATCATAGAAAGCAGAGAACCGGCAGTGAAGCCAGAAGAGGCAGTAGCAGTCATCCGCTGTATTGAGCTTGCGCTTGAGAGTCATGAGAAGCAACAGGCCGTTGCCTTCCGCTTGCAATTGGACGAAGAATGATCGACAATAGAACGAAGGAACTAGGAGGAGGTATACAACAATGAAGAATATTGAAACTATCGAACAATACGAAGCACTTATTCATCGAGAGACCCCTACAGCCATTAAGTATTACACAACTTGGTGTCCAGATTGCAAGAACTTCGACCGGTTCATTACGGATATCATAGAGGAGCGCAGCGATCTAGCATGGGTACAGATGGATGCTGAGCAATTCCAAGAAATCGCAGAATCCAATGAAGTTCGCGGTATTCCTAGCTTGCTCGTCTATCAGAACGGCAAGAAAGTAGGACATCTGCACAGCAAGTTTGCCAAGACACCAGATCAAGTGCGTGATTACTTGAATGAGCTGTCGCTCTGAGTTAGCGTGCATTACAACTGCGGTTGTCCCGAATGTTGATAGGGACAGCCGTTTTTTGTTCGTTGCGTATTGTGCTGACCATGTCCTCTTACCGAATAAGTTACGAGCTTGGGGATAATGGCAGCTTCACGAGAAAGCGGGTTCCTTGCTCTAACTGGCTATGTACTTGAATCGTACCTCGGAGATAATCGACGAGCTTCTTCACCATATACAATCCTATCCCTTGACCGCTCCGTTCAAAGTTCATCTTGCCGTACTTCCGGAATAATTGGGACAGCTGTTCGTCATCCATGCCGAATCCTTCGTCTTGTACTTCTATGATCAGCTGATCTGCTTGCGAATCAATGCACAAGTGGACGACAGCCTTATCTTCGCTATATTTAATAGCATTGCTAAGAAGGTTGGACAAGATCAGCTTCAAGCCGATGACACTTGTACGAATTGGCAGAGGACCGTTAGCAAGTATGGAGGCTTGCAGCTTAATTCCTTCAGAACGAGCCTTAATACACATGAAGTCGATCGTTTCATGAATGAGCGGCAGCGCGTTGTGAATAGTCTCAAGCCCCCATAGTTCCTCCCCAGACAGCATCTGCTCCGTATAAATAATGTGATTGATTTCATTATCGATGACATCGACATACTCAGAGATCGCTCTGATCTTCTCCTTGCTATAATCACTCAGCTGCTGCTCTCTGGCAAGCACCATTGCTGCAAAGGCTTTCATAATCGTCAACGGATTGCGAACCTCATGAGAGATAACATGAACGAAATCGAGCTTTTGCCTGAATAGATTCATCTCAGATTCCAGCTTCGCTTGCTGGGAGAGTGACGGGAAGATCATGTCTTCGCTATTCGCAGACAGGGGAGATTGCACGAATTCATGATCTGTCATCATATAATCATGATGCTTCAACAATTGTAACTGCGAGGAGCCTGATAGTTTCCATGCCGGATAGGCGTGTACGGTAATCGATTGCAGGTCTGCCAGCATACTATTGTTCATGCGACTGATCCCGTTCTGTCGATAATCATCAGCTGACACTGTGCTTCGCTCTTCATGTGCCCATACCCGCACAGTGATAGGTTGTGACACCTGTGTCTGTATCCTAAGGCAAGCTTGTTGCAAGTATTCCTCCGTGCTTCGCTCGTTAGGAAGCAGGGCGGAATCTACATATTGAATAGCAGCTAGCTTAGCTGCTGACAAGACGGATAGCAGACGCTTGCGAAGCTGTTCGCAATGATCGTGATTATCTATGACGAACACGTAATTGGCATGTTCTACGCTATGTGTAAGATAGGCAAGCGCATTGTCCAAGTAGCTGTTGACGCTGTCGTAACAGTACAAGATGCGACTGCCGTTCAATAATGGTATTTGCTCTGTTAAGTGTGTAATGTTGTCCGTATGTTCCACTTCCGTCCATCACCTCATATACACAGTATACCAAGAAATGTGTCGAAAGTGTTGAAAATTATGTCAAATATTTCGTATCTCTGTAGATTTTACGGTTGTATGTCCATGACTAATCTGCAATGACATAGGAAGTGATCTCCTTAATCTTGCCTTGTTTGCCAGCGCTATTGAAGATGTACACATCGCAGAACGACAAACTGCTGTCAGCTAAGGTCAGTATGCCATTGGCTGCAGCGGTTCTGCCATGGGTAATAATGTTCGTCAAGTGTAGTGCTGAAGGAGCGAAATCGGTCGTTTGCTGCAGCATAAGGGCAACGTCCTGTTTACCCCGGATGGTTCGATCCCCAACCATCTGCCACACGACATCATCTGTAAGCTGCTCCAATACGTAGTCATAATCAGAACGCGCGTATGCAATATTAAAATCACGTATGACGATTTTCCTCGGTGCATTGCCGCAGTCTTCTGTTACATGGATCGATAAAGAGTCTGGATTGGTTTGATTCATATTAAGGAACCTCCTAACTTATTAGTACTGTGTACGTCAACCATTGTAACATACGGATAGGTAGAACATTTCTTCTAGCTTGCTCGATTAAGTTGCTATTCTTCATGGTATAATAAGTAAACATGATATTCCATTCACTGACCGTTCATCATTATTCACTTCTCGGCAATGATAGTCCGCTGCTATGGGGATTAATCTCCAATGAGCAGGCTTCCGCCATATCGATAGATCAGCATGCTGCTGCGATATTGGGAAACTCGGAATATAGGGTGTATTATCGTACTATGGAAACTTATGAAAGCAAGGATCGATGAATCGCGCTAAGAATCAAGAAGGTGAGGTTGTTGCTGAAGTAGATGCAATAACTAGACGAGAAGTACAGGAGGAGTACGCGCATGTATGAACAGAAGACGAAGGAAAATGACAACAGCGTCATAGCGTTTATTGAACAAGTGGAATCTCCTAAGAAGCGAGAGGACGCGTATAGGCTGCTTGATCTATTCACAGAGACATCCGGTTATGCTGCAAAAATGTGGGGGACGAGCATCATTGGATTCGGCTCGTATCACTACAAGTATCCGACCGGTCATGAAGGGGACGCGCCGCTCGTCGGATTTTCGCCGCGTAAGGCGAAGATTAGCTTGTACTTCGCGACAGGGGACGAGGAACGCGCGGAACTGCTCGACCGCTTAGGCAAGCATACGTCTGGCAAAGCATGTGTGTATATCAACAAGGTCGCAGACATTGATGAAGATGTATTGAAGGCGCTCATTAGGCGTTCGATCACTTTTCTGCAGCAGTTGTATCCGAATAACGAATAAGCTAAATACGTGTAAGTGACATGGAGTAATTAGCCGGCATGATCATCACATTATATGCAAAGTGATGATCACGCCCGCTATGTTCGGCATAATTGAATTACATGTAAAGGTGAGTCATTAAATCGCTGTATGCTATACACGCATTGAGATGTCCGACTAGGTGAAATCACTTGTCAGGTTGGAGTAGCTGTTCTGCGAAATTAGGATCAATCTACCTCTATTGGTTGAAGTGGATTACTGTTCAATATCTCTTGCACTTCTTCATGCCCTGCAGGAAATGCGAAATTGTAACGTGCAGGAAGCATAAATACATAATCGTTATTGCGTCCAAGTTCTTTGGGACCTATGGGAGCCGCACCGATGTGGAATTTCTCCGCTTGGAGCGCGTCCCACTGAGCGATGGTCAGGATCATGATAGGGATATCCTGTCTTGGTATTTCAGACGTCCAATCCGGATGGCGAATCGCAATTATTGGCCCTTCTTCGGGATTGTCATTCTCGGATTGGTCCAAATACATACCTTGCCAAGTATCGGATATTACCGTATAACCTTCCCAGCTATTCGGCAGTGAGAAGTGAAATCCATACTCGGTATTTTCGTATGCGGTTGTATGGTTTTGATCTGTATCTGCTTGTGATTGTTCCTTCTCGCCCAATTCAGAGCTAGAAGAATCATCAGTCTGTTCGACTGCGCTGTCTGTAGATCTTGCAGCTGCATCCCATACATTAGCGCAGCCTGTCATAGCTACAAGGGTTGCGCATAGTGATCCAATTAAAAGAAGTTTTTTGCTCATAGCTGTTCCCTCCCAAGTTGATTTCACGTTTATGACGAATGTGTCGTATGTAATGTTGCAATCCAACGAGACATTCATAGTGTTGCAAGCCCAACGACTTGAGTGTGCTGTTATCCCGCAGTATTCTTCATTAGTTTAGTTTGGAGAGACAATTTAAGTGTGGATATTTGTTTTTTAATAGCAAGTGCGATATTGTAATTAGTTAGTTACTAGCCGCTAATACATTTATGAAGGAGTGGATAGGATGGCGAGAAAATCATCGACTTCTGTAAATCGCAAAACAGACATCATTTCAGCAGCAATTGAAGTTTTTTCTGAAATTGGTTACTATCGGGCCACAACTGCACAAGTCGCCGAAAGGGCAGAGATTTCCCAACCATATATTTTCAAATTTTTTTCTTCCAAGGAAGCGTTACTAGTTGAAGCACTAGAGGTATCTTGGGATCGCATTATTCAATCATTCCGACAAGTAACGGAAACATCAAAGGCAGAGCAACTGGAATCAGATTTGATTCATGCCTATGAAGAAATTCTCTCCTTGCATAAACATGAAACATTGCTGCAAATGCAAGCGCAAACGATTCGCGAGCCATTGATTCGTGCTGTCATGCAGAATGGTTTCCGAGAAGTACAGAACATGGTAGAGGAAGCGTTCAGACAAGCTGGATTTGACAAATCCGAGGAACGAACTTTTTTATTTTTGGCACGTGGTATGCTCTGCAACATTTCGATGGCATTGGACCTGCCTGAGCTGCTTGTGAAATGAAGAGAAGTTCTTCGATTAGTTATTGACCAATCAATAACTAATCTTTATGATAGATATAGTTAGTGATTGATCAATTACTATTACAAAAGATAAGAGGGAGATGTCTATCATGGAGAGTGCTATTGTACTGGGTGCTACCGGAGGTACAGGCGCGGCAATTACGATGGAGCTTGTCAGGAGAGGTATTCGAACCACAGCATTTGGACGATCAAGGAAGAAGTTGGAGAGTCTAGTTAATCAGTTGGGAAAGCCGGATCATCTAACGATTGAGATTGGAGATGCATTCCATGTTCATGACATAATGAAGGCTGCCGACAAGTCTGAAGTGATTTTTCACTGTGCAAATGTACCGTATAATGAAATGGTGGAGAAGCTAATTCCACTGGGGGAGTCTGTAATGGAAGCTGCACATAAAAGTATGAAAAAAGTAGTTGTCATTGACGGCATTTATCCATATGGCAGACGAACAATGGAAAAAGCACACGAGAACCACCCCAAGAGACCGCATACACGTAAGGGGAAAGTCAGATTGGCTTACGAAAAAGTAATATTCCATTCACGTTATAACCAAGCGCTTCCGCTAATTGCTCGACTCCCCGATTATTACGGACCTACAGCCAATGAAGCCTCTTATCTAGGATCGACAATGTTGAATATTGCTGCGGGTAAACCTGCATTCTTCATCGGTAATATGAGTATTCCGAGAGAATATGTGTATTTGCCGGATGCTGCGTATATGGTCGTGGAGTTGGCAGGCAAGGACTCCGCCTACAAGAAAAACTGGCACATTCCGGGGGGAGGCGTTATTTCTGGAAAACAATTCGTAGATATTGCCCGACAAGCAAGTGGCAACAGTAAGCCTGTGCTGCGTCTAGGCAGGGTAAGTTTATCTTTATTAGGCATGTTCGTTCCGGTTATGAGGGAAATCGTTGAGATGTTGTATCTGACAGAAGAGCCATTTGTGTTAAGCGGAGAGAAGTATGAACAGCAGGTTGGACCAATCAAGGTCACCTCTTATGTAGAAGGAATACAGGCAACGATTAAGGCATTGCAGCAAAATATGACTGTGATTGATTAGAAGTTCAATAGTGGAAGTGAAAGTATGACCCTCTATGTTGATGCAATAAACTAATCATGATATAGTGAAGCGAAGAGGCATCTCGTTCAAGTTGGGACGGGATGTCTCTCCGTATTATACCGAGACCTACAACATGATTGGAGAAGAGAACAATGACATATTCGTATTTGCAATCCACCGAGACATCCATCGTGCAACAAGCCAAGCAATTGCTCTATGACGTGCTGTTCGAGCCTTTGCAGCTGCCGAATACGATGCAAGAACAATTGAAGATACAAGGAGAAGAACTGTACTTTGTCGCCTTGGATGAACAGTCCGAGGTAGTAGGTGTGATGGTAGTGGTCATCGAAGGTCAGCATGTCGAGCTCCACCATGCTGCCACGCGTACAGCATTGCGTGGACACGGTATCGGCAAGCAGCTCTGGGAGCAGGTTCGCAAGTATTGCACGGACAACGGCTACGAGCAGATTGAGTTAGTATCGCGCAATACCGCGATGTCCTTCTGGGCGTCTGTCGGGTTCGAGGACGCATCGCAGGAATGGATTGAGCGTCCGGAGTTTGTGAAGCACGGCATTCGCCACAAGGCAATGAAACAGCTGCTGTAGCTGTACAATTCATATGAGAAAGGGCGCGTTAGCATGGACCTCAGACTGAATCGATTAGCCAAGGAGAAGTCCCCTTATTTACTGCAGCATCAGTATAATCCTGTAGACTGGTTCCCATGGGGTGAAGAAGCCTTCGCGAAGGCCAAGGCGGAGGACAAACCGATCTTCCTCAGCATCGGTTATTCGACATGTCATTGGTGTCACGTAATGGAACGGGAATCGTTCGAGGATGAAGAGGTTGCCGCGCTGCTGAATGAACATTTCGTTGCGATTAAGGTGGATCGGGAGGAGCGTCCGGACCTCGATCACTTGTATATGGCTGTATGTCAAGCGATGACAGGACAGGGCGGCTGGCCGTTGACGGTAGTGCTTACACCGGATAAGCAGCCGTTCTTCGCAGGCACCTATTTCCCGAAGCAGCGGCAATACGGGCGCTTCGGGATGATGGAGCTGCTGCCTCAGATTAACGGCAAGTGGAAGTCTGCTCGAGAGAAAGTACTGGAAGCGGGGCGCAATATAGTTGAAGAGACGGAGAAGAGAATGCTGTCCAGCATCGAGGGGGAAGTAAGTGAGGAGACGCTGCACGAAGCATTCGAAAGCTACGCACAATCATTCGACAATCAATACGGCGGTTTCGGAACTGCACCGAAATTTCCTGCTCCACACAGCCTTATGTACTTGCTGCGGTACTATGAACGTACGGGGAAGGACGAAGCGCTGCACATGGTCGAGACGACGCTTAACGGGATGTTTCGCGGCGGTCTGTACGACCATATAGGATTCGGATTTGCCCGCTATGCGACGGACGAGCGCTGGCTGATCCCGCATTTCGAGAAGATGCTGTATGATAATGCAATGCTTGCGATGACTTATACGGAAGCTTATCAGGTTACGGGCAGACAGCAGTATCGTGATATTGCCGAGCAAGTGTTTACTTACATATTGCGGGATATGACGGACGAAGACGGCGGCTTCTATTGCGCAGAGGATGCAGATTCTGAAGGGGAGGAAGGCAAGTTTTATGTGTGGGAGCCGGATGAAGTTCATCATGTGCTTGGCGATGATCAGGCTGAACTGATGTGTGACCTCTATGATATCAGTGAGGAAGGAAACTTCGACAGCAAGAGCATTCCGAACCTGCTATACGATACAGTAGCGCAGTACGCTGCTCGTAAGCAAATAGCGGTGGATGAACTGGCACATAGGGTGGAGCAAGCTAGGATCAAATTGTTCGCTTATCGCAAGCAGCGTGTTCATCCGCATAAGGATGACAAGATTCTGACCTCTTGGAACGGATTGATGATTGCTGCGCTTGCCAAGGCTTCGAAGGCGTTCGATAATTCGGCATATGCAGATGCGGCTGCGAGAGCGGTAGCATGTATGGAGCAGAAGCTGGTCCGGGAAGATGGGCGATTGTTGGCGCGTTACAGGGACGGTGACGCGAATTATCTAGGGTACATCGATGATTATGCCTTCTATATATGGGGGCTGATCGAATTATATGAAGCGACCTTCGAAGCGAAGTACTTCAAGCGCGCACTAGAGCTTAGTCGGGAGATGATACGTCTGTTCTGGGATGAGGAGGACGGTGCCTTCTTCTTCTATGGCCATGATGCAGAGCGCTTGTTCGCTCGGATGAAGGAAACGTATGACGGTGCCATTCCTGCAGGCAATTCGGTGGCAGCACTGAGCTTGCTGCGGCTTGCCCGCATGACAGGGGACCGGTCCTTTCACTCTTATGCGGACAGGACGATTCAAGCGTTAGCCGGTGCGGCGGATCAGTATCCGATCGGTCATGCCTTCTATATGATGGCACTGGATTATGCTTACGGAGCTTCACAGGAAATCGTCATTGCCGGTGAACACACGCATGCTGTCTTCAAGGAGATGGCGCATGCGGCGAGAATTCGCTTCAGACCGTATGCTGTGCTGCTGCATATGCCTGCTGATGAGGAGGGGGTACTAATGCAGGAACTGAGTCCATCCACAGCGGACAAAACGCCCATTGACGATAAGCCTGCAGTCTATATATGTCAACATTTCGCATGTCAGAAGCCAAGTCTAACGGCGGATGCATTGCGCTGATCACAATCCGGTATGAGGCTATATGCACATACCGGATTATTTTTCGATCTTGGCGGTTTTTATCGAAATATTGTCAACTTGACTGTTGCCAGCATGATCCGATATCGTAAAGGACAAGTACACAGCTTGATTACCTCGAATCATCATGAAGACGCTTACCACATTTTATACACGATAACTTCTCCACTTACACTTTTCATAGAAAAGGTTTTCCATAATTACTGTTGCTCACATATTCTCTGTAAGGACATAGAAGATAACTCCTCATACATTTGCAAGCGCTCACAACTGACTAGATTGTTTGCCAGATCTGGATTATGGACATGGCGTGAAATCCAAGCTGGAATCATGAGCTTGTTACATAGAAGTCTTAGGAAGACAGATTGACTGCGAAGGGAGGTGGTGCATGGCGTTCGGTTGACGCTGCAAACCATTGCTATTCTGCCATGTGAAGCGAGGTGAAGTCCCCAGTCTTATATACACCAAGATCGTGGCAATAAGATGAAGAAGAGAGGAGTAACTCATATGATAAGCTTAAACTACCAAGGACGATCCGGTCACATGATTCGACAAATTCTGGTGATCGCATTGGCTATTCTGCTATGTATGCCGGTCATAGCGCAAAGCGCTCATGGAGCTGAACCGGACAAGCCGGTTACAGTTGCGGCAGCAAGCACAGTCATGTCTGACAGATTTCTGACTCTATATGATCAAATCAAAGATCCGGCGAATGGCTATTTCTCCCCGGAGGGTATTCCTTATCATGCTGTGGAGACATTGATGAGCGAAGCGCCGGATTACGGACATATGACAACTTCGGAAGCATACAGCTATTGGCTATGGTTGGAGACGTTGTACGGGTATTATACGGATGACTGGTCGAACCTAGAAGAAGCGTGGGATAATTTGGAAACATACATTATTCCATCAGCGACTGAGCAGCCGACGATGAGCTATTATGCGCCAGGCGATCCCGCAGACTACTTCCCAGAACGACCGCAGCCGGATCAGTATCCGACCCAACCTGGGCAAGTGCCAGTTGGTCAAGATCCTCTGGATGCCGAACTGCAAGCGACTTATGGGGATAATGACACATACTTAATGCATTGGCTGCTAGATGTAGATGATTGGTACGGCTTCGGCAATACGTTGAATCCGAGCCATACTGCGACGTATGTGAATACGTTTCAGCGCGGTGAGCAGGAATCTGTATGGGAGGCAATTACGCATCCATCACAGGATGATTTCTCTTATGGCAAATCCGGTGAAGGATACGTCTCTTTATTCGTAGGTGGAACCCCTGCGCCGCAATGGCGCTACACGGCAGCTACTGATGCAGATGCACGCGCGGTTCAAGTCATGTACTGGGCGAAGGAGCTCGGCTACAACAACCAGACATACTTGGACAAGGCGAAGAAAATGGGTGACTACTTGCGCTACGGTATGTATGACAAGTACTTCGTCGAGATTGGCAGCGCTGATGACGGCTCGGCAAGTGCTGGAACCGGTAAGAGCTCCAGCCATTACTTGATGTCCTGGTATACAGCATGGGGAGGCGGATTGGGCTCATCGCAAAATCCGAATGGAGGCAACTGGGCTTGGCGCATCGGATCTAGCCATGTGCACCAAGCATACAACAATCCGGTGGCGGCATTTGCATTGTCACAGGGCGGCCTCGAACCCGAATCTGCTACCGGCGCATCAGATTGGGATACGTCCTTAACCCGCCAGCTGGAATTCTATACATGGCTGCTAACGGATGAGGGTGCGATTGGCGGCGGTGCCACGAACAGCATCGGCGGCTCTTATGAGCAGTATCCGGCAGGCATTAGCACTTTTTACGGAATGGCTTATGATGAAGCGCCAGTGTACCACGATCCGCCGTCGAACAACTGGTTCGGCTTCCAAGCTTGGCCGCTGGAGCGCGTAGCTGAGATGTACTATATTCTAGCTGCGAACGGTGACACAACTTCGGAAGAATTCCAGATGGCTAAGCTAGTTATGGATAAGTGGATAGATTGGTCGATGGATTACACCTTCGTAGACGAGCGTCCAGTTACGGACGATGACGGCTATTATCTGGATGCGAACGATCAGCGTATCATTGGGGGTCATGACCCTGCAGTAGCTACGGTATCTGAGCCGGGAGCTTATTATGTAATCGGCAACCAGGAATGGAGCGGTCAGCCGGATACTTGGAACGGTTATAACAATTTCACCGGTAATCCGAATTACCATGTAGCAGCACTGAATCCGAGCCAGGATGTCGGTGTGTTGGGCAGTTATGTTAAGGCATTGACCTTCTATGCTGCCGCTACGAAAGCAGAGAATGGCGATTATTCTGCACAAGGCGCTGAGGCGCGTGATTTGGCCAACAGCTTGTTAGATGTTGCTTGGAATTACAACGATGGTATCGGGATTGCGATTCCGGAGCCGCGGGGCGATTATTCCAGATTCTTCGAGGATGAGATTTACTTCCCTGATGGCTGGACGGGAACGACTGGTCAAGGCAATGCGATCTCTTCATCGTTAGGTATTCCGTCTGATCCGGCGAAGGGCGGAGACGGCTATTATATCAGCTATGCTGATTTGCGTCCGGATATTTTACAAGATCCGCAATGGGACTATCTGGAGGATCTCTATGAGACCTCATGGAATCCAGTGACAGAAGAATGGGAGAATGGCACGCCGACATTCACCTATCATCGCTTCTGGTCGCAGGTCGATATGGCAACGGCTTATGCT
The DNA here is from genome assembly GCA_913056365.1 of uncultured Paenibacillaceae bacterium. GTDB lineage: Bacteria > Bacillota > Bacilli > Paenibacillales > K13 > Xylanibacillus. The sequence goes on from CAJXLT010000001.1 coordinate 752,826, forward strand.
GAGTTCGACCGCTTGATCGGGGAGGATGCTGGACCGATCGCACCGAGTGCGCCGACAGGCGTTCAAGCAGCGCGCGACGACGGACAAGCCTTGATTTCCTGGAACAGCGTATCGAATGCAGACAGCTACAGCGTAAAGCGTTCGACAACTTCCGGCGGACCCTATACAGATGTGGCAACAGGCTTGAGTACCACGAGCTATACGGACACAGGCTTGACGAACGGCGTTACGTACTACTATGTTGTCTCAGCAGTGAATAGTGTTGGCGAATCTGCTAATTCGGCAGAAGTTAGCGTCACACCGGCACAGCCGCAATTGCCCGGTGCGTTCACACTGACAGGTTCTCCTGGCAATGGGGAGGTAGATCTGGCATGGACAGCATCGATTGATGCAACCAGTTATGCAGTTGAGCGAGCTACGAGTGCTTCTGGTCCATTCACTACGCTTGAGACGGATGTGTCTGGACAGCAGTATACGGATACTACTGCGCTCAACGGCACGACGTACTATTATCAGATAGCGGCTTCCAATAGTGTAGGAACGACGTTGTCCAACTTGGTCACGGCTACACCTAACGTGCCGTTGCCAGGTAATATAACCTTGTCTGCGAGTGCAGGCAATGGGCAGGTAGAGCTTGATTGGACTGCATCCAGCAATGCGCTTGATTACAGTGTGGAACGGGCATCTTCACCATCAGGACCATTCAGTCAATTGGCGCTTACGACAGACCTATCGTATACGGACACGAGTGTGGTGAATGGCACAACGTACTATTACCGCGTGAGTGCAGGGAATGTAAGCGGCATAACGCTGTCCAACGTTGTCTCAGCAACTCCTATCGCTGTTGATCCCGGCGGGCTGAGTGTAGAGTATAAAGCGGGGGATACGAGTGCAACCGACAATCAGATGAAGCCGCACTTCCGCATTGTCAACGGAGGAAGCGAGCCGGTATCTTTAAGCGATCTGGAAATTCGCTACTGGTTCACAGTCGATTCGAATCCGAATCTAGGAGTGAACTGTGATTGGTCGCAAATCGGCTGCTCGAACATTCAAGCGAATGTGACGCATATGCCGACAGCCTCACATGTTGCTGAAGCCGATGCGTATCTGTCACTGACCTTCACAGCAGGAGCAGGACAAGTAGCTGCAGGCGCGAATTCAGGCGATATCCAACTGCGGCTGAACAGCAGTAATTGGTCGAACTTGAATGAAGCGAACGATTACTCCTATGACGGTACGATGACGGCTTACGGCAACAATGCGAACGTGAGCTTGTACCGGAACGGTACCTTGATTGCAGGTACGGAGCCGAGCGATTCAGGGCAGCCGCAGCCGCCAGCAGCTCCGACCGGACTGAGCGCAACAGCAGGGGATGGAGAAGTATCGCTATCGTGGAATGCGTCGAGTGATGCAACGAGCTACACCGTGAAGCGAGCTGTAACAAGCGGCGGTCCGTACACGAATGTGGCAGCTGCAGTAGGCAGCACAAGTTACACGGATAGCAGTGTGACGAACGGCACGACTTACTACTATGTCGTAAGCGCTTCGAACAGCGCTGGCGAGAGTGCGAATTCGGCTGCTGTTAGCGCTACGCCGCAAGGTAACGTCGATCCGCAGCCGCCAGCAGCTCCGACCGGACTGAGCGCAACAGCAGGGGATGGAGAAGTATCGTTATCGTGGACGGCTTCGAGTGATGCAACGAGCTATACGGTGAAGCGTGCTGTAACGAGCAGCGGACCCTATACGAATGTGGCAGCTGCAGTGAGCAATACGAGCTACACGGATAGCAGTGTGACGAACGGCACGACGTATTATTACGTAGTCAGCGCCTCGAACGATGAAGGGGAAAGTCCTAACTCTACAGAGGTGAGTGCTACGCCGCAAGGTACATCAGTACCGTCAGATCTGGTACTGCAATACCGAGCTGGTGATACGAATGCTACAGATAGTCAAATCAAGCCGCAATTCAACATCGTGAACAATGGAACTAGCGCCGTCGAGCTAAGTGATGTGAAGCTCCGTTATTACTTCTCGAAGGATGGCAGTGAATCGATGCAAGCATGGATCGATTGGGCACAAGTAGGTCAGAGCAATATTACGACTTCCTTCACGGACACCTATGTCGAACTGGCCTTCACAGCTGGTGCCGGCTCAATATCCGCAGGCAGTCAGTCCGGTGACATTCAGCTGCGAATGGCGAAGTCCAATTGGTCTAGCTTCGATGAAACGAATGATTATTCGTATGATCCAACGAAGACAGCCTATGCAGCGTGGGACCATGTGACATTGTACCTCAACGATACACTCGTATGGGGGATTGAACCATAAGCTGTTCTTGTCTATTGATCAACAAGAGGGGCTGTACCCAAGTATGAACTTGGGTACAGCCCCTTCATTGTAATCGTTGATCACTTCTCCTTGACAACTGTTTCCCATATATCAGCAGGTTCATGGCCGAGTCTCCATACAGCGACGCCTGCAAGCCGATATTCCTTCGCAATGGCCATTCTTGCCTTCAATGTTTCATGGTCTTCCATCCAAAATTGATACGTATAGCCGTCTTCTTCGTACGTATAACGGTACTGACCGAAACGTTCATCGTAAGATTTGGACATGTTTTTAGACGCAAGCAAGGAAGCAATGTTCTTGTTCAACAAGGAGCTATTGCTTACCAAGTTGCCGTTCGCATCTAGCTTCCACAGTCGGCTGTAGTAAGGAATTCCCATCACTAACTGATCGCGGCGAATGCCGTACGAGAGAAATTCCTTCACGCCGTTCTCCGTCCATTCCAATCCTGCAACTGATCCTGGCACATCACTGCCTGAATAGTGGTGATCGTACGTCATAATCATGATTTTGTCGACTACTTTGGCTAATGCCGCATGATCGAAGGCCGTAAGGTGATTCCATGCAACGCTGCCTCTCGGCAAGTCGATGGAGAGCTCGAGTTGTTGCGCATGCGCAGCGTCTGCCAGCGCCGTTACGAACGCTGTGAATCGGTCGCGATCTGAACCGCTAAGCGCTTCAAAGTCAAGATTGATGCCATCCACACCAAGTGCTGCACAGCGATTTACCAATTTGGTTATGAACGCTTCTTGCGCTTCGGCATCTGCTAAGAAGGCGCTTGTCAGCTTGGAGTCAAATTGGTTATGGACGAGCGGGTGCACTTCGAACCCTTGGCTGTGCAGCCAGCTTACTAGCTGTGGGCTGGACGTATCCTTCATAGCACCGCTAGCGTCTGTTAGTTCAAACCATGTAGGTGAATCGACGTCGAGACCAATTGTCTGTGAAACTTGACTGCGAATGAGCGAATCTGATGAGCTGCCGTTCCATCCCCACACTTGAAGGCGGTCAGCATTATCCCAGATTACTTTTCCAATCCGATTCGCAAGCGTAGCTTTCGGCAAGCTCTGTGCTACGGATAACGCTTCATTCAGTGTGCGGTAGCTGCCCGTCTTAGACTGCTCATCCTGCCATACCTCATAATAGGGAACATTGGTCCATATGTCCCGGCCGTCTTCGGTAATGCGGGCATTCGCCCATAGCTTCGCATACGGTATCGCTTCTTCTATATGATAAAACGTCTTCAATAGATTATCGTTCTGATACACGGTATAGCGTTTGTTATTCTCATATACAGTCTGATCGTTGTTCCTTGTGTTCACGACCCGTGCATCTGGCAATTGACGGGCTTTGTTCACGGCATCCCGCAGATTGGCGTACACCCATTCCGATTCGGAGTTATCTTGAACGAACACGCGGTATACAGGCTCTCCCTTGCGCATTTCCGCCTCTTGCTCATCGCTGATATTATCCCATATCCAGAGACTTGTATGTAGATCCATAACATGTGAATGACTCCACTTGTTCGCTTCCTTCTTAGCTTCCGATAATGTAGCGAAGCCCCAAGAATCCAATGTATTCTCGCTTTGGTACACACGGTAACGGGGATAGTTGTTCCATACCCATCCAGCCTGTTCCAGATGAATCACGCTTGCCATTCGATGCTGCTCTGCTTCTTGTACGGCTGCATCCTTAGTAGCATACGCCTTCAGCAATGTAACGCCGTCAACCTGCACACGATATGATGGGAATTGTGACCATATCCATGTGCGGCTCTCAATGTCTTCTACATAGCTGTTCGTAAATTGCTTGGCATAGGCAATAGCTTGGCTTCGTCCGGCGAACTCCTTCAATAACTCGGCATTTTGATATACGCTGTACTTCGTGGTCAGATCATTCTGGTTGGCTGCCTGAACGGGTATAGACATCGATAAGGATGCGATGAGAGCGAATACGATCATCCAGCAGCACAACAACTTCAAGCGGACAACTGTTTGCATGATGCATCTCCTTTTTTGGCGAAAACTCTTTACTCTATTAAACGAACACAGACAGGAAAAGTTTTGGTGGAATTTACTAGAATATAAGGTGAGAGTAGGAGGGGCTCAAGGAACAAGGCTGGCAATAGGGTTGGAAATATTTTTGACAGAACACCAGATTTTTTCGAATTGATTCAGATTGCTTGACGGTATATAGAGCGAGCCGTTATGCTGTTGTCAAATCCCGCGAACGTTCCATTCCCAGACATTCTTCATCACACACATCATTTATTTCATTGAATTACGCAGTAGTTCGAATTTGTTTTTTCACTGAATTAGAAATCGTTTTCTAACCGCGGTTGCTACGGAACGACCAATGTTGCCTTGGACACACTTTTGTGAAAGGGCTTTCATACTTGTGAAAGGGGTGATGAGCAGAAAGCGAACATGTCGGTAGGAATTTGTTGAAAGTTGTAGGACTGACAAGCAAATGAGTGAATTTAGGAGGTTTATAATAATGGATAGTCAATTAAAGTGGCTTAAGAAACAAGGCAGTTTGCTCTTATTAGTTGTTGCACTGTTGGTGACGATGTTTGCCGGTGTGTTCGCCAATGCATCGGATGTGCAGGCTGCTGGCGGATACAATTATGCAGAAGTGTTGCAAAAATCACTATTTTTCTACGAAGCGCAGCAATCCGGTGAACTGACTGGACAAAATCGCGTATCTTGGCGCGGCGATTCCGGCATGAATGATGGCGCAGATGTTGGTCATGATTTGACTGGCGGTTGGTACGATGCGGGAGACCATGTTAAATTCGGTCTGCCGATGGCGGCGACCGCTACGATTCTTGCATGGGGTGTGTATGAGTATGAAGATGCTTATGTACAGTCCGGTCAGCTGGATGAAATGCTGTTCAGCTTGCGTTGGGTTAACGATTACTTCATTAAGGCGCACACGGCTCCGAATGAATTCTATGGACAAGTTGGCGCAGGAGATGAAGATCACAAGTGGTGGGGACCGGCTGAAGTGATGCAGATGGATCGGCCGGCTTACAAGATTGACGCGAGCTGTCCGGGCTCTGATCTAGCCGGGGAAACAGCAGCAGCTATGGCTGCATCGTCCTTGGTGTTCCGGGATTCTGACCCGAGCTATGCAGATGAATTGCTCGTCCATGCAGAGCAGCTCTATGACTTCGCAGATACGTATCGCGGCAAGTACTCAGACTGTATTACGGATGCGACGAATTTCTACCGCTCATGGAGCGGATATGAAGATGAATTAACTTGGGGCGCTGTTTGGCTATACCTAGCGACTGGTGAACAGAACTATCTGGATAAGGCTGTAGCATCTACGGATGATTGGGGAACAGAAGGTCAAACACCTTATTGGGGCTACAAGTGGACGCACGCTTGGGATGACAAGCATTACGGCGCGCAGCTCCTGCTTGCACAGATCACTGAGGATCCGCGCTTTATTGAATCGACTGAGCGGAACTTGGATTTCTGGACGAGCGGAACAACAGACACGGGAGAGCGCATCACATACTCGCCTGGAGGATTGGCATGGTTGGATTCATGGGGAGCGTTGCGGTATGCGGCGAATGCCTCATTCCTTGCATTCGTCTACTCTGATTGGCTAGACAGCCGAGATGCAACGAAAGCGCAGAAGTATCGGGATTTCGCCATTAGTCAGATCGACTACATGCTTGGTGACAACCCGCGCAATAGCAGCTATGTCGTCGGCTTCGGGGATAATCCGCCGCAAAGACCTCACCATCGGACAGCGCACGGATCGTGGGCGGACAGCCAGACTGTGCCGGCCGATCACCGGCATGTGCTGTACGGTGCACTAGTAGGCGGCCCGAACGCTAGCGATGCCTATGAAGATGATATTGGCAACTATGTTACGAATGAAGTAGCGACCGATTACAATGCCGGATTTACGAGTGCGCTTGCCAAGATGTACTTGCTGTACGGCGGACAGCCGCTCAGCAACTTCCCAGTACCGGAAACACCGACCGATGATGAAATGTTCGTGGAAGCCTCGGTGAACAGCAGCGGTGCGACATATACGGAAATCAAGGCATTGCTGAACAACCGTTCCGGCTGGCCGGCACGGATGGGCGACAAGCTTTCATTCAATTATTATATGGACTTGTCTGAAGTGTACGCTGCAGGTTACTCCGTGAATGATATTACAGTATCTGCAGGCGGCTACAATCAAGGTGGCGTTGTGTCTCCACTCATCGCTCATGACGAAGCGAACCATATCTACTATACGAACATTGATTTCACTGGGGTGAAGATTTACCCTGGCGGTCAGTCTCAGCATAAGAAAGAAATTCAGTTCCGCATTAGCGCGCCAACCGGTACGACATACTGGGATCCAACGAACGATTACTCGTATCAAGGCTTGAGCGCTGGAAGTACGGCTGCTAAGACGCCATACATTCCAGTATACGATGCTGGACAGTTGGTATTCGGCAATGAGCCGGACGCTGGCATTCCTGTTGTTCCATCTGTACCGACAGGCTTGACTGCTGTCGCTGGGGACGGGCAAGTAGCTTTGAGCTGGAACGCATCTAGCGGTGCGACTAGCTACACGGTGAAGCGGGCAACGACAAGCGGCGGACCGTATACAGATGTGGCAAGTGCAATCAGCGGCACGTCATATACGGACACAAGTGTGACGAACGGCACAACCTATTATTATGTCGTAACTGCCACGAATAGTGTCGGTACGAGCGCGAACTCTGCTGAGACGAGCGCTACTCCGCAAGAGAGCACGGAAGAGATTCCGTCGGCACCAACTGGAGTGACGGCAACAGCTGGAGACGGACAAGTATCCTTGAGCTGGAATGGGTCTAGCGGCGCGACTAGCTACACCGCCAAGCGCGCAACAACTAGCGGCGGTCCGTATACGGCAGTGGCGAGCGGATTGGGCGGCACACAACTGACGGATACGAGTGTGACGAACGGCACGACTTACTACTATGTCGTGACAGCGACGAACAGCGCTGGTGAAAGCAACCCTTCTTCAGAGGTAAGTGCGACACCTCAGGGTGGTACGGTGCAGTCGGATCTTGCCGTGCAGTACAAAGCAGCGGATACGAATGCATCCGACAATCAGATTAAGCCGCACTTTAATGTGAAGAACAATGGAAGCAGTTCAGTACAGCTAAGCGATCTTAAGCTGCGCTACTACTTCTCGAAGGACGGCAGTGAGACGATGAACGCATGGATTGATTGGGCGCAGATTGGTAGCAGCAATATTCAGACGACCTTCACGACTGATTACGTAGAATTGAGCTTCGCATCAGGTGCCGGAACGATTGCAGCTAACGGTCAGACTGGAGACATTCAGCTGCGGATGGCGAAGTCCAATTGGAGCAACTTCGATGAGTCGAATGATTACTCGTATGACCCGACGAAAACGGCTTATGCTAATTGGAACCATGTCACGCTGTATTTGAACGACACGCTTGTCTGGGGGATTGAGCCGTAAGTAATAGCTTCACTCTCAGGCAGCATAAGGAATGGGACCTGGTACTAACCAGGTTCCATTCTTGCACTTATGATAATCTTTAATATTCTCATATGAAATGAGGGAAATTGATGATAGCAATCCATAAGAACAAATGGGTTATGTATGTTCTGGCAATCGCCATCGTATGCAGCACGATAGTAATTGGGGAAACGAGGAAAGCGCAAGCGGCTGGCAATGAGTCATATCACTGGCAAAATGTTGTCACGGGCGCAGGCGGCGGGTTTGTTCCCGGTATTATCTTCAATCCGAGTGAGCAGGATTTGATCTATGCACGTACAGATATTGGAGGTGCCTATCGATGGGATTCTGCACAGAGCAGCTGGATTCCGTTGACTGATTTCGTTGGTTGGGACGACTGGAACAACAATGGCATCGATGCTCTTGCTACAGATCCAGTTGACCCTGACCGTCTGTACCTTGCAGCGGGTACGTATACGAACGAATGGACTTCGGAGAATGGGGTAATCTTGCGTTCGGATGATCGCGGGGATACATGGGAGACTAGCCCGCTACCCTTTAAGGTCGGGGGCAATATGCCGGGGCGATCCATGGGAGAACGCTTGATCGTTGATCCGAATGACAACCGAATTTTGTACTTCGGCGCTCGCAGCGGCAATGGATTGTGGCGCAGCATGGACTATGGAACTACTTGGTCCAAGGTAGAGAGCTTCCCTAATGCGGGCACTTATGTGCAGGACCCGTCTAATAGCTATCAGTCTGACATTGTCGGACTTGCATGGATTACGTTCGATCCAACGACAGGTTCACCTGGTCAAGCTACCCAGACCATTTATGTTGGGGTGGCCGATACAGCGGAGAGCATCTATCGCAGCACGGACGGCGGACAGTCCTGGCACGCAGTGCCGGGACAGCCTGCCGGGTATTTACCACACCATGGCGTGCTGTCTTCTACAGGCAGTTTGTACATTACTTACAGTGACGGTGTTGGCCCCTATGACGGGACGAAGGGAGAGGTTTGGAAGCTGGATACAGCAACTGGCGTCTGGACTGACATTAGCCCAGTTCCTAGCAGCAGTGCAGACAATTATTATGGTTATGGCGGATTGGCGGTTGATGCGCAGCAGCCGAATACGCTGATGGTCGCGACCTTGAATTCCTGGTGGCCGGATGCGATCATATACCGCAGTACGGACGGAGGGACAACCTGGACACAAATTTGGGACTGGAACGGCTATCCCGAACGGACACTGCGGTATACACAAGACGTCTCTGACGCGCCTTGGCTAACATTCGGCGCGAATCCGCAACCGCCGGAAGTGACACCGAAGCTAGGCTGGATGATCGGTGATTTGGAAATTGACCCATTCGATTCAGATCGTATGATGTACGGAACCGGGGCGACGATCTATGGAACTAACAATTTGACGAACTGGGATGCAGATCAGCTATTCGATATTTCGGTGATGGCGAATGGCATTGAGGAGATGGCAGTTCTTGATCTCGTCAGTCCGCCGACAGGAGCCCATCTGGTAAGTGCTATTGGAGACGTGTCTGGCTTCCGGCATGATGACTTGGATTCGCCGCCATCTACGATCCATACTTCACCGACCTATGCATCGAGCAATAGTATAGACTTCGCAGAATTGGTTCCCAACTTCATGGTGCGTACAGGCAGTGCCAATAAGGACGAAGATCCGAACGCTAAGGCACTTGGATTCAGCTACGATGGGGGGGCGAATTGGTTCTCCAGTTCATCTGAACCGGCGGGTTCAGGCGGGGAAGTCGCCGTATCGGCAGACGGCATATCGATCGTCTGGCGCACAGGAGACGGTGCTGTTCATGTCTCGCAGGATAGCGGCAATAGTTGGACGCAGAGTGCAGGGATACCAGATGGCGCGCATGTAATTGCTGATCGCGTGAATCCGCAACTCTTTTACGCATTTGCAGCAGGAAATATCTATGTGAGTATCGATGGAGGCAGTACCTTTGCTGCTACTTCAGCGAGTGGCTTGCCGGCTTCCGGATCTTCTGATCTTCGGGCAGTACCAGGGCGAGAAGGGGATATCTGGTTTGCCGGAGGAGATGAGACAGGTGGTCCTTACGGCTTATGGCATTCCACTGATTATGGCGAGAGCTTCACGAAGCTGGCGAATGTAGAAGAAGCAGACAGTATTGGATTCGGGAAGTCCGCACCTGGCGAGGATTATCCAGCACTATACAGCATTGCCCAAATCGATGGAGAACGTGGATTCTTCCGTTCAGACAACGGAGGAACTTCTTGGGTGCGAATCAATAATGATGAACATCAATATGCGCGGGTCACGACAATTACAGGTGATCCGAGAATCTATGGAAGGGTATATGTTGGCACGAATGGCCGAGGCATCGTGTATGGCGACCCGGATGGTGGCGGCGGTCAATTGGACGCAATCATCACACCGACTTCTGCCACATTCGACAAGCATGTAAATGAGCAGGCTGATATTGCAGTGAACTTGGACTTCAATGGTCATACGCTAGATAGTATTTACAAGGACGGCTTGCCTATGATAGAGGGTGGAGAGTACACTATATCCGGCAATACAGTCACATTCGGCAAAGCATATTTGGCTAATTTGCCTATCGGAACACACAGCTTTGTGTTCGATTTCAGCGCAGGAGCCGATGCAGTGCTAACGGTTAACATTATCGATTCAACATCTATACTACCAGCCGCTCCGACAGCCGTAGTGGCTACAGCAGGGGATGGACAGGTCAGTCTGAGTTGGCAAGCATCGGCTCATGCAGCAAGCTATAGTGTGAAGCGAGCTGAGCTGGTCAACGGAACATATGCCGTTATCGCTGACGGTATCACTACGACAACCTATACCGATACAAGTGTAAGCAACGATACCACGTATTTCTTTACAGTGACGGCTTCGAACGAATCAGGTACAAGTCCTGATTCTGTGCAAGTGAGCGCCACACCTACAGGCGGAGGTCAAACTCCGACAGGAGACTTGACTGTGCAGTATAAGGCTGGCGATACCGATGCGACGAATAATGTATTGAAGCCATCATTGCGTATTGCGAACAACAGCACTGATTCAGTGACTTTAAGCAGTATGACTATGCGTTATTACTTCGCTCATGAGCAAGGCAAGCCACTTGCGGTGTTCTGCGATTGGGCACAAATAGGCTGTTCGAATGTGAGCGCCAATATCGTACAATTGCCGAATGCAGTCACAGGAGCGTCTCATTACTTGGAGATTGCATATGCCAGCGGAGCAGGAAATCTAGCACCAGGTATGACAACTGGTGAACTCATGTTACGCATCCACAATCAGGATTGGAGTACGATGGATGAATCGGATGATTACTCATTCGATGGACAGCAAACATCGTACGTCGATTGGGACCAAGTGACTTTATATGAAAATGGAACGTTAGTCTGGGGTATAGAACCGTAACAGATCTTATATCGGGCAGCAATGAGAATGGAATCTGGTTCATACCGGATTCCATTCTTGCCTGCTTTCTTTTGTGCGAATTTGAAGCTGAAGCAATGTTCGACAAGTCATACAATGTATAACGGAGCGAAAATTACTGCAAAAATACACGCTTGTTGCTTGCAGAATAGGCAATTGCCCGAAATGCCTACGAATCTGCAGCTTTATATACGGAAAATCGCCACTTCAGGAAGTATATGCTTCTAAAGGATGTAAGTTTGCAGGTATTCACATTTCAGAGTAGTTTTTTTGGAAAATGCCTGCATGAACGCAGGAATTTCCTCGTTCATCCTTGACTCTGTAACAGCGCATGGGATAGATCTACTACAGCCAATCTAGAAATCGTTTTCCACTCTCGTTATACATGTATTCTTTAAGGTGGTGGTGCCTGAACAATAACTCGGGATAGCTTCTCAGTACGAACACGAAATCGAACTTGCAAAATTCAGAAGATATTGTAAGTAAATTAAGAAAGGAGACGTAACTTATGAAAAAAACCGTATCGATTTGCTTAGCGTTCGTCATGGCACTTTCCGTAGCGATTGCTGTAGCTCCCGAACTAACTTCGGAGGCAGCACCGGCGGATCTTGTGTCGCAGAACGGACAACTGCAAGTTGTCAATGGTCAATTGCGTAATTCGTCCGGACAACCCTTCCAGCTTGCTGGCATTAGCTCGCACGGCTTGCAGTGGTTTGGCGAGTTCGTCAATGAAGACAGCATGCGCTGGCTTCGTGACGATTGGGGGATGAATGTGTTCCGCGCTGCTATGTACACGGCAGAGGACGGGTACATTACGAATCCTTCTGTGAAGGAGAAGGTGAAAGAAGCCGTCGAAGCGGCCATTGCATTGGACATGTACATCGTCATCGATTGGCATATTCTTGAGGACAATAATCCGAATCAATACAAGGAACAGGCTAAGGATTTTTTCCGTGAGATGTCAGCCTTGTACGGACAATATCCGAACGTTATATATGAAATTGCGAATGAGCCGAACGGCGGTGTCACATGGAACAATGACATTAAACCTTATGCGCAAGAAGTGATCCCCGTCATACGCGCCAATGATCCCGATGGGATTGTTATCGTCGGAACAGGAACTTGGAGTCAGGATGTGCATCATGCTGCTGACAATCCGCTCTCCTTCAGCGATGTGATGTACGCCACCCATTTTTATGCAGGCACGCATGGCCAATTTTTGCGAGACCGTATTGATTATGCGTTGAACAAAGGTGTCGGAGTATTCGTGTCCGAATGGGGGACGAGTGCTGCTTCCGGCGACGGCGGCGTGTACTTGAATGAATCTCAGCAATGGATTGATTTCATGAACAGCCGCAATGTGAGCTGGATTAACTGGTCACTCGCTGACAAGAATGAATCCTCAGCGGCATTAATGCCAGGGGCAAGTCCGACTGGCGGATGGAATCAAGCGCAATTGAGCACCTCTGGCCAATTCGTGCGTGAGCAAATCTTGAATACCTTAAACGGAGGCAGCCAAGGACCTGTCATTCCTCCGGCACCTTCCGGACTGTCTACCAACGCCGGTGACAGCCATGTGTCGCTGATTTGGTCCGGTGCAGACGGCGCAGACGGCTACCATGTGAAGCGTTCGACTTGGCCTGGCGGTTATACGACTATCGCCGCCAATGTGAGCGGCATTTCGTACACGGATCACAATGCTTTGAACGGGACGACCTATTACTATGTCGTGAGTGCTGTCAACAGCTCAGGAGAAGGTCCTAACTCGACTCAAGTATCCGCAACACCGCAAGCTGGCAACAACAACGGCGGCACTTCAGGCGATCTTGTCGTGCAATATCAGGCAGGAGACACTAGCGCAACGGATAACCAGATGAAACCGCAGTTGAATATCCATAACAACGGAAACAGTCCCGTCAATCTTGCTGATCTGAGCATTCGCTACTACTTCACGAATGACAGTGGAAAGGCGATAAACAGCTTCTGTGACTGGGCGCAGATCGGCTGCAGCAATATCACTGTGAATTTCGTCCAAGTAGCTGGTAACCAGTATTATGCGGAAATCAGCTTTGCTTCTGGAGCAGGCAGCATAAGTGCTGGAGCTGATAGCGGTCAGATGCAGCTTCGCTTCCACTATAGTGACTGGTCGAACTTCAATGAAAGTAATGATTATTCCTATAATGGCGGACAAACATCCTTTGCCGACTGGGACCAAGTGACTTTATATGAGAATGGAACGCAAGTCTGGGGCAATCAACCTTAGACGAAGCAATGAAGGAAGTGCTGCTTCTATTGCCGCTTGCGGCACTGGAGCAGCACTTGTTCATTTCTAAGCAGCGCTTCGACTATTCGCCCTTCAATCCTGTGTTGATTTCCTATACAATGTACAGATAACCATAGTTTCGCAGATACAGGAGGTACGTATCATTGACTTATCCGAGCGCATACATTGATTATCTCGTATATTTCCATGCGGAGAGGGATTATTTCGAATGTCACGAAGTGATGGAGGAGTATTGGAAGGAACATCCTGACGATTCTTATAAGGATGTATGGCATATTTGTATCCAATTGGCGGTGACCGCATATCATGAACGGCGGGGGAATGTAGCAGGAGCGTTCAAGATGCTTAACCAAGCAAGGAACCGCATGCGCGGAGCAGACATTCCTGTGCTGGTAGGGAAGATAGGTCTGGACGCAGAACGGCTCCACACGATGATGGTAAGCTGGCTTGCCAAATTAGAAATAGCTATAACTGCTCTACAACAGGAGAGCGCCGCGGACATGTATGAAGATCCTAACCTGCCTATCGCCGATCCGACACTAGAGCAGCTCTGCAAGGAAGAAGCAGAACGCCGCGGACATGCATGGCTAGCGCCAAGTCAGTTGCAAGATGCGGCCCTTATTAACAAGCATACATTGCGTGATCGAACGGATGTCATTCAAGCACGGCTGGAAGCGAAGGAGCAGAAGAAGAAGACCAGCGACATCGCTCGTACAGAGTAAAAGAAGAAGCCGCTCCGCGATTATGGGAGCAGCTTCTTCTATGATTGGAGCGCTAACGATTACTTCTCGTACCCGTTGATGACGAGATCGAGTGCGCCAGTATGCGGATCGATAATAAGACCGTGAACAGGAACGCTCTTCGGCAGGAGCGGGTGATTGCGGATAATCTCTGAGCTGTTAATGACACCTTCCCGAACATTGTCGAAGCCTACTAGCCAGCGCTCCAGTGCGATCCCTGAATGCTTCAATGTCGTGACGGTGTCCTCCGGAATGCCCCGATCATGCATCTGCTGCAGCAAGGCATCTGAATTCAAGCCTGTCATCCCGCAGTCATGGTGTCCGACCACAAACACTTCTTCTGCATTCAAGGCATACAGCGCAACTAATATGCTGCGCATCACGTTGCCGAACGGCTGTGTGACGATGGCACCCGCGGTTTTAATAATTTTGGCATCGCCGTTCTTCAGGTTCATCGCCTTCGGAAGCAGCTCCGTCAGACGGGTATCCATACATGTCAATATGACCATTTTTTTCTCAGGAAACTTCGAAGTCGCATACTTCTCGTATTGCTTGTCCGTTACGAATTGTTGATTGTGTGTTAAGATCTTGTCCAAATTGCGGCTCATACGCAACACCTCTTTCTCCCCAGTAATGTCTTATCCATATTACCTTATCCGACTCGTGGACGACAAGCGGAGCGTTAGGTCGTTCCCATATATTTGTCCATTACTCTTCAAGATGAATCCGTCTGTATCCTCGCGATAGTCCAACGTCATCGTCTCATCGAAGAAGACAGTGTGACGGTCTAGTACAACGATCGGCTGCTCGATCGTCGCTTGCGGCACGCTGGCTTCTGTACACGGTTCTTGCGGGAGGTGCTCACGCGCCAGTACGGTTAAGGCGGCAACACCAGACACAGCACAGCCGCACCCCTCCGAGTCGTAATGAATCCAGAGTATATCGTCTGCTTGCATTTGGCTATCGAGCGACTTGGCTGCCGCTTCTGTTAGGTTCACTACCATATTATCCACCCCGAAACTCTATAAATTGCGTGCTGTCGATGCGATTCAAGCCTATATGCATCCAGCATCATCGACTGTGACTATTGTACCATAACTGTCTGACCCTCACTACGGAAGGCGTTACAGGCATCATGCCGCAATATATAGATGTGATAGGGACCCGGGATATGATAAAATTCGGTTAACGCGATATGAAGGGGGCAGATGCCGCATGCAACATAGTTGGAAGGACGAACTTGAGACGTTCCGGCAATTGGTGAAGAAGATGAAGGCTTATGAGGAAGCGCTAGGTGTCATGTACTGGGATTTGCGTACAGGAGCTCCAAGGCAATCGGTAGAAGGGCGGTCTTCGGTCATCGGGGTGCTAAGCGGTGCCATGTTCAAGCTCCAGACGTCTGAGGAGATGGGCAGGGTCGTACAGCGGCTATCAGAAGAGGATATATGGAAGCAGCTGGATCAGACGGATCGCAAGATGGTAGAGGAATGTCAGAAGGAATACGTTCGCAGCACGAAGATTCCGCAGGATCGTTATGAGCAATTTGTGGTGCTGACTTCGCAGGCTGAATCCGTCTGGGAGGATGCGAAAGAACGATCTGATTTTCCCATGTTTCTCCCGTACTTAAAGAAGATCATTACGTATACGAAGGAATTTATCGAGCGATGGGGTTATGAGGGCCATCCGTACAACGCCTTGCTCGACCAGTATGAACCCGGTATGACTACGGACAAATTAGATGAGGTGTTCGGACAATTACGCAAGCGGACGGTGCCGCTGTTGCAGGAGATTGCAGCATCCCCTCACCAGCCAGATACTGCATTCCTGTCACAAGACTACGGCAAGGAGGAACAGCGTAAGTTCAGCCACTACATATTGGAGCAGATGGGATATGATTTTACAGCCGGTCGATTAGACGAAAGCGTGCATCCGTTCGCAACCGGACTGAATCCGGGAGATGTACGCATTACGACGAGCTTTCGTCCAGACGATATTAGCTTCTCGCTATTCTCCACGATACACGAGGGCGGGCATGCCTTGTATGAACAGAACATTGCCCGGGATTTGATGGGTACCGTATTGTGTACGGGGACATCGATGGGCATTCATGAGTCGCAATCACGGTTTTGGGAGAATAAAGTAGGGAGAAGTCAGCCGTTCTGGCGCCGTTACTTCCGAGAATTGCAGCAGGCTTTCCCCGGAAAGTTCGATCATGTACAAGCAGACGACTTCTACAGGGCGATTAACATTGTGCAGCCATCGCTTATACGCATTGAGGCAGATGAATTGACTTACAATCTACATGTGATGATTCGGTATGAACTGGAGAAAGCACTGTTCGGCGGCGAGCTGCAAGCGGCGGAGCTGCCCGAGGCTTGGAATGCGAAATATGAAGAGTACCTGGGTGTAAAGGCAGATCGAGCTGCAGAAGGCGTGCTGCAGGATGTGCACTGGGCTGGAGGCGCGTTCGGTTATTTCCCTTCATACTCTCTAGGCAATATGTATGCAGCACAAATGTACGAGACGATTCGCAACGATCTATCAGACTTCGATGGTTTGCTTGAGCGAGGCGAGCTGATCCCTATCAAGGACTGGCTTACGGAACGCATCTATCGGTTTGGCAAATTGCTCACCCCGGCAGAAGTGATACAGCATGTAACAGGTGAACCGCTCAATCCGCGGTATCTTGCAGATTACTTGGAAGCGAAGTATAGAGCAATTTACCGGATCGACTGATTGCTATGAGAACGTTCTTGGGCATTCGTGTATGGAAGACTGCGGTAGCTGCGGTTGCCGCTATGTATATAGCTAATGGAGCGGACCTTTCCTATCCATTGTCAGCAGGCTTGCTGGCTGTGCTTGGCGTAGATGTGACCCGGAAGCGCGGCATAGTGAGTGCGACACAACGCTTTGTCGCCTCTGTCGTTGGACTGTTGATTGGCACTGCGCTGTTTCTCCTGTTCGGCTTCCAAACTTGGGTAATCGGTCTGTTCATACTGCTTGCTTATCCGCTCCTTGCGAGAGTCAAGCTGAAGGACGGGATCATTACGAGTTCAGTCATTGTGCTGCATGTCTTTACAGAAGGACGTGTCCACATGGAGATTTTGCTCAATGAAATCGTCTTGCTTGTAATTGGACTTGGCTGCGCGACAATTGTGAATATGATTTACATGCCGGGTGCGGAGGACAGACTGGCAGACATGCGCGTACGCACGGAAATGTTGTTCTCCGCGATCTTTCAAGCGTTCGCTCGGCACTTGCGCAACCCGCATACGATGTGGGACGGCATGGAGTATTCAGACGCTGCTGCTGCTGTGGAACGGGGACTTGCGTTGGCGACCCGGGCTGATGAGAACTCGTTGTTCCGGCATGAACAGTATTGGCAGGTGTACTTTCATATGCGTCGTACTCAGCTTGAATCGATAGGACGTATGATGGGAATGGTAGCGCAAATCTATGATAAGCTGCCGCAAGCTGTGTTGACAGCACAAGTTTTTGAAGAATTGAGTGAGGATGTGAAGGCAGACGTATACACGGGTAGAGCGGAAGCGGAACTGAAGGAACTGGAGGCGGTGTTTCGCGCTATGGCGTTACCTGCAACACGGGAAGAGTTCGAGCTTCGTTCTGCCGTTCTCCAGCTTTGTGTGGAGCTTCGCACATATCTGGAAACCGCCAAGAGAGAGAAGAAGGGAAGAGAATCGTTGAAATCGACATGAAAGTTTTTGTCACTCTAGACCAATGTCCTGCATACATTTGTTAGTGAATGATTGCATGGAGGAGGTTTGGAAAAGATGTCGATGGTAGATAAAGACCTGCAATGCAGAGAAATCATTACAAAAGCGGTATGCGGCAAAGGTCGTAAGTTCTCCCATGTCACCCATACGGTAACGCCGCCTCAACAACCGACCAGCATACTTGGCGCATGGATCATCAATCACCAGTATGAAGCGGTTAAAGCTGAGGACGGCATTGAGGTAGTCGGTACTTACGATATAAACATTTGGTATTCCTACGAGAACAATTCCAAGACGGAGGTTGCCAAAGAAACGGTATCGTACGTCGAACTAGTGCCACTCTCCTACGTCGATCCGAAGCACCGCGCCTCGACCGAGGAAGTAAGCGCAATGTCGACGCAAGAGCCAAACTGCGTGGAAGCGAGCATCTCGGCAGGCGGTGACGGCGTCCTTATCCGCGTGGAACGGGAATACCAGGTGGAGCTGGTTGCGGAGACGAAAGTATGCGTCGTCGTTTGTCAGAACGGATGCAACGACTTCGGGGACAAAGAATTGGATTTCTTCGAGGCCCAAGGCGACGAAGATTATGAAGATCTGGACGCCGACCTGCTCGATGATGAGGATGAATTCAATTAACTACTCTATACTGTATGCGCGATGCTGCTGAAGGGAGGGGGCGTAAGCCCTCTTTTTTTGTAAAAAAAGGAGTTGGGCATGTGCCGCACGATTGGCTTGTCAGCTTAATGCGCAACGGTATACTCGTAGATACGGCAGAGAGAGCGGAGCCGAACCGATATCGAGGATACCGGCAATACGTTGTACAGGTGTATCAATTTCGGTTGCTTCAGGCAGTTGTCATCCAGCGCAGAGGAGCAGGATTGCGTTCGATCCGCCACAAGGTTGTGCAGGAAGATGATGGTTCGTTGTGGAAGAAGCTGGAGCGCATCGCCTCTAGAGCGGTATATGTTGCAGGCTGGCAAGCGGGACAGGTGCGCTTGGAGCTACGGGGCAAGCAAGTTGTCGTGCTGGCATGCAAGGAGCTGCGCGAGTGTAATAAGCTAGAAGCAAGGCATGCGCTTTCGGAATGGGATCATTCTATTGAACAGCAAGTGCTTGTAGGAATGGATCCTGAGTTTGTCCTGCTGCGGGAAGACGGCCGCATCGCACTCGCTTCACGATTCCTTCGCCGAGGCGGCATCGCTGGCAGCGACGGCATCCGTGTCCGCGACCGTATCGTACACCCTGTCGTCGAGCTCCGTCCGCCTCCAGCTGGAGAACCGGACGAATTATTGCGCAATGTGCGAGGGGCACTCATACGGGCTGCACATGTCATTCATGATCGGCACTTGCGCTGGGTAGCGTCCGGTATGCCGGTTCGGGGATTGTCGCTCGGCGGACATATTCATATAAGTGGCATTGAACTGACGAATGAGGTAGTGCGTGTGCTGGATCATTATGTCGCACTGCCGTTCCTGATGATTGAGGACAGCCATTCGCAGCGACGGCGTCCAGCATACGGTTGCTTAGGTGACGTGCGCAGACAGCCTCACGGCGGCTTCGAATACCGAACCTTGCCAAGCTGGTTAGTTGCGCCACAGTATACGTATGCGGCAATCGTTCTATGCAAGCTTGCAGCTGTTCATAGCGGGCATTTCAAGTTAAGGGCATGGACAGACGGAACGGTGCAGGAAGCGTACTATGCAGGAGACAAGCAAGCGCTTCTCCCTATCATTCGTCAGCTGCACGAAGAGTGGCTTAGCTTACCCGCCTATGCCCCTTACAGCAAGAAGCTGATCCCATTCTGGAAGAAGGCGCTGCATGGAACTGCTTGGTCTTGGTCGAGCGATCTGCGTGAGACCTGGAAGCTGTTCCGTTACCAAAGCCAGCCGTGACTATGCTATAATAGACTGATAGATTGGGCAGAAGGGAACGGATGCACGTATGGCCAGTTATACGCCGATGATTCAGCAATACTTGGCGATCAAGGCAGAAGTGCCTGATGCGTTTTTGTTTTTTCGCCTTGGCGATTTCTACGAGATGTTCTTCGAGGATGCCGTTCGCGCCTCGCAAGAACTAGAGATAACATTAACAGGGCGGGAGGGCGGAGCTGCTGAGAAGATTCCGATGTGCGGCGTACCGTACCACTCCTCTGAAGGATATATATCCCGTCTTGTGCAAAAAGGATATAAGGTCGCAATATGCGAGCAGGTAGAGGAGCCATCACAGGCCAAAGGTGTCGTGCGCAGAGAGATCGTACGGATTGTAACGCCCGGAACTGCCATGGAAGGGCGGACTTTGTCAGAGAGGAACAATAACTTCATGCTGTCGCTGTCGGCAGATGGGGAGAGTCATGCTCTGGCCGCGTGCGACCTGACTACAGGCGAAGTATACGTCACACAGTCGCACGCTGGTGCTTCGGCTACATTGGAGGAAGCAGGCGTATATTCGCCGTCTGAAGTGCTAGTATCGGCTAATTGGGCGCAGTCAGTAGAGGAAGAAGCTGCACGCTGGCCGCGCCCTGTAGTGGTCACTGCATGGGATGATACAGCAGATGAGCAGGCGGTCCAACAATTTGGCGCGACGCAGATGGACGAGCTTCCGACATGCTCCCGAGCAGCTGTTTCGCGTCTGTTCAGTTATTTGCTGAATACGCAGAAGCGGTCATTGACGCATCTGACAGCGATCAAGCGATACGAAACCGAGCAGTTCATGGTGTTGGATCCGTTCACAAGACGGAATCTGGAGCTGACTGAGACGGTTCGAGACCGCTCACGCAAGGGATCGTTGCTGTGGGTGCTGGATAAGACAGTTACGGCAATGGGCGGCCGCTTGTTGCGGCGCTGGATTGACAAGCCGCTCGTACAGCGAAGTCAGATCGAACAACGTCTGGAAGCAGTCGGCACTTTGACACAGGACTTGATTCTTAGAGAAGACATACGCACAGCGCTGCGCGATGTGTATGATTTGGAACGGTTGGTTGCGCGAATATGCTTCGGCACCGCGAATGCCCGTGATTTGACAGCGCTGCGCGTCTCACTGGAGAAGGTACCGATCGCGCTTCAGCTGTGCACGGATTCGCCATCGCACACCTTACGTAACCTCGTTGCCGATACAGATGCCTGTGAAGACATTGCTGCATGGATCTCTGCTGCAATCCAGGAGGAACCGCCTGCCTCGATTCGCGAAGGCGGGATGATTCGCGACGGCTATGATCCGCATCTGGACAAGCTTCGTGAGGCAAGCACGGGCGGTAAACAGTGGCTTGCCGAGCTGGAACGGAAGGAACGGGAAGCGACGGGAATCCGAACGCTCAAGGTCGGATTTAACAAAGTATTCGGCTACTATATTGAAGTGACCAAGGCCAATCTTGCTGCGCTGCCGGAAGGGAAATATGAGCGCAAGCAGACGCTGGCCAATGCGGAACGGTTCGTAACCCCGGAGCTGAAAGAGAAGGAAGCGCTTATCCTCGAAGCCGAGGAGAGAATGGTCGGACTAGAGTATGACATGTTCAATGAGCTGCGCACACGCATTGCCGGTGAGAACAGGCGATTGCAGCAGCTTGCTACGGTCATCGCTTCTCTCGATTGCTTGCAATCGTTCGCAGAGGTTAGCGCCAAACGGCAATACCGGAAGCCGGAACTAATAGACGGCTTCGACCTGTTGATTAAGGAAGGCCGTCATCCGGTCGTAGAGGCAGTGATGCCGGATCAAGCCTTCATCCGCAACGATACGCAGCTGCAGCCGGATTGCGGGACGATGCTCATTACCGGACCGAATATGGCCGGCAAGAGTACATATATGCGCCAAGTGGCGCTTATTACCATAATGGCGCAGATCGGCTGCTTTGTACCTGTGGAATCGGCCGCAATACCAGTAGTAGACCGGGTGTTCACCCGAATCGGTGCTGCTGATGATCTTATCGGCGGACAGAGCACCTTCATGGTCGAGATGATGGACATTCGGGTCATGACAGAGCGTGCCACACCGCGAAGCCTTGTCATCATCGACGAGCTTGGAAGAGGTACCTCGACTGGCGAAGGCATGGCGATCGCGCAGGCGGTGATCGAGTTCCTGCACAATCAAATTGGGTGCAAGACACTCGTTTCTACGCACTTTCACGAGCTGTCGCACTTGGCGGACAGCTTACCCAATCTTCGTAATTACAGTATGTCTGTGAAGGAAAGCGGCGAGCAGGTGACCTTCCTGCGCAAGCTCGCGGAGGGTGCGGCTTCAACGAGCTACGGCATATACTGTGCCAGAGTGGCTGGTCTGCCCGGTGCGGTGATCGATAGAGCTTATGCGTTGTTAAGCCGATTTGAAAGCAGGGAAGCGGAGCTTGTGCATCCAGATATGTCGATGCTAGCACGTGATGAAGCAGCAGTATCAGAACAGCGCAAGCTAAGAGACAGGCCAGTTGAGCAGCTGCGGTTGTTCGACCAGGCTAATGAAACGGAGAAGGCAGAGAAGCATGCTGCCACACGAATCGCGAACAAGACAGCGTCGAAATCAGCAGCACAGCAAGAGGCAGTGATACGCCCGGATGAGCTTGCGGCCATTGCCGATATCCGCCATGCAGAATTGATGAATATGACGCCGTTGGCCGCATTGAATTTTCTGCATGAACTCAAAACCCGGCTGAACCCATAACGAACCGATAGAGAAAAGGAGCCGATACGATGAGCTGGAAGAAATCATTTCTGATCTTACTGACCTTATCCATGTTATTGTCCGCCATGCCAGTTGCTGCTGAGGAGCAGGATGTGTATGAGCAAGTGAAGGAGATGCTGGCAGAACGCCATGTGAGCGGGATAGAAGAGGACGAATTCCAATCGAATACGATCGAGGGCTTGCTCGAAGAGATCGGAGATCCCTACTCGGACTACTTTACAGCTAAGGAATGGGAGTCGTTCCAGAATGGGATCGCACAGCAATATGTCGGTGTCGGGATACGCATTTCACAGGATGATCAAGGAATTTATGTTGTCGAAGTATTCGAGGGATCGCCTGCTATGGAAGGCGGGATGTTGCCAGGAGATTATATCGTTGCTGTCAATGAAACGTCCATGGCAGGCAGAACGTTAGAGGAATTGACCGAACGGGTTATGGGCTTGGAGAATACTGCAGTAACGCTGACAGTATTGCGGGATGGCGAGGAACAAGAGCTTCGCATGATTCGCAAGCCGATAACCGTACCTTCTGTATCGGGTGCTTGGTTCGAGCGTGAAGCTGTCGGATATATCAAAGTAAGCAGCTTCTCCTTGAATGCCAATCTCGCATTCGACCAGTTGATGAGCCAATATGAGGCGGGCGGGATGAAGGCGTTGTTGCTTGATCTTCGGGACAATCCTGGCGGTTATTTGAACACAGCCAAGCTGTTGGCCAGACACTTCATTGATGAAGGTGTGCTGATCCACACACGTAACCGTGATCAGAAGGATGAGCCGGTACGGATTGTACTCGGCAAGCAAGCGCAGGTGCCTGTATACGTGCTAGTCAATGGCGGCAGCGCCAGCGCCTCCGAAGTGCTCGCAGGCGCCTTGCAGGATTACGGCGTTGCGGAAGTAATCGGTACGCAGACGTTCGGCAAAGGCAGTGTGCAGCAATCGTATATGCTAGCAGACGGCAGTGTGCTGAAGATTACAGTAGAGGAATATTATACGCCGAATAACCACAAGGTCAATCAAGTAGGCATTACACCAGACCAAGAAGTATACGGCACAGTTAGTCAACTACTCGTTGCACTGCGCGCAGCAGGTGCGAATGAGCTTACCATGCAGATTGGACATACAGGCTGGTCCGTGAACGGCGTATCCTTCCCAGAACGGCTGCGCTTGATCGAACGTGACGATAAGCTGTTCGTACAAGCACGCACACTTGCGGCATTGGCAGGTGTAACGATTGCTTGGGATGGGAAGAACAATGAAATTGTCTTCGGAGAAGATGCGCGGTTCGCAAGTGGATCAGAGGGAGTTGTCATGGAGAACAACGTCAATTATGTGGATGTGCATACATTCGAGCAGCAATTCCCTACATTCCGCTGGCAGCAGGACGGCCAAGATCTGATGCTGCATTATGCCAATCAGACAGAACCGTCTGCTCCTATGGAAGAGGATGAGGCAGCGTGAACAAGGTTAGGGTACTAGATGAACACATAGCGAATCAGATCGCCGCGGGTGAAGTCATCGAACGCCCGGCATCGGTTATGAAGGAACTGGTTGAGAATGCGGTAGATGCCCGTTCTACCCGCATTGATATCACAGTGCAAGAAGGTGGCTTGGAGCTAATCCGTGTGCAGGACAACGGCTCTGGCATAGCCGCTGAAGATTGTGAGACAGCCTTCCAGCGCCATGCTACGAGCAAAATTACGAACGGACGCGACTTGTTCCAAATTCGCAGTCTTGGCTTTCGCGGTGAAGCATTGCCGAGTATCGCCGCAGTTTCCAAGGTTAGATGTGTCACCGCAGCAGGTGAAGATGGGCTTGGCCGGTTGCTCGTCATAGAGGGCGGAACGATTCGCGAATATGCGGATGTAGCGGCTGATCGCGGAACGGATATGACGGTCACGGATTTGTTCTATAATACGCCCGCCAGACTGAAGTATATGAAGACCGTGCAGACGGAGCTTGGGCATATATCAGACTATATTTATCGAATGGCCTTGGCACATCCGCACATCGCTTTTTCATTGAGGCACAACGGGAACATGATGCTGCAGACGAATGGAGACGGGGACATGCGCCAGACAGCTGCCGCTATATACGGTGTTTCGCTGGCGAAGTCGCTCATCCGCGTCGAAGGTGATAGCCCCGATTACCGTGTGCAAGGATATGCGGCTAAGCCAGAAGTGACGCGTGCGAATCGATATGGCATGACGACTATTATTAACGGTAGATATGTGCGCCATTATGGATTGAACCAGGCTGTGATGCGTGCCTATCACACCTTGCTGCCCATCAATCGCTACCCGGTCTTTATGCTTCGTATCGAGATGGATCCATCATTAGTGGACGTGAACGTACATCCAGCCAAGCTGGAGGTGCGGTTCAGCAAGGAGCCAGAATTAGTCGCATGGATCGAACAGGAAGTCAAGCAAGCGATTGGCGCCATCTCTCATATTCCCAAGGCGGTGAAACGGGAAGGGAAGGGGGCGGCCATCGTTCAGGAGCAGCTTGCATTTCCAAGCTCTGAGCAACGTCGTAACGCTCAGTCCGAGTCACACAGCCCTAGCGATAACGATGCTGCGGGAAGAGGCTTGCGGATGGAAGAACCTAGATACGCACGCCCTGCACAGCCGGGCCCTACAGATAACAACCGCGGCGCGTATGCGCCTAGTGCGGGGAGCGCAGGCGGAGCAATCAACGAACGAAGGAGCCCAGTGGCAGACGGCGACGGGGAAGAGCTTGCCCGCCGGTTATACGCACCTCCTGCACGAGCATCCACTGCTTGGACCGGCACGCATTCAGGAGAAGCGGTGTCAGACTCAGCCGGATTGGAGTCGACAACGGACATTCCTATCGAGCATACGACAGATTCTGCGTCCATGCCTGGTTTGCCGAAGCTGTATCCGGTCGGTCAAGTGATGGGTACCTATATCGTTGCGCAGAACGAGGACGGCATGTTCCTGATCGATCAGCACGCTGCACATGAACGCATTCATTACGAGCTGTATTATGAACGGTTCGGCAATCCGGTCGATGCTAGCCAGGAGCTGCTTGTCCCGATAGCACTGGAATTCACTCCGTCTGAAGCAGCTGTACTGAACGATAGATTCTATTATCTTGAACAGCTTGGCGTATACATGGAACCGTTCGGGGGCAATACCTTTAAGGTGACGGCTCATCCGCACTGGCTGCCGAAGGGGCTGGAGCAGCAAGTAATCGAGGAACTGTGTGAATGGCTGATACGTGAGAAGAAAGCTGTGGATCTTGCTAAATTCAGAGAAGCCTCATCTATAATGTGCGCTTGCAAAGCGTCGATTAAGGCGAATCAAGCGCTGTCCAATCAAGAGTGTGAATCGCTGCTCGATCGATTGCGGGCTTGCAGCATTCCGTACACGTGTCCGCATGGGCGCCCCATCGTGATCCGCTATTCGAAGGCTGAGCTGGATAAGATGTTCAAACGCACAATGTAAGCAGGTGAAGATAGAGATGCAGTGGTTTACGACTTCCCATAAGGTCTCCGCGCAGATGGAAGCGGATGCGATACGGCTCGCCGCCCGATATAAGGGTGAGTATGCTCTGCGGGAAGACTTGTCTGTTGTCGATTGGCTGGAGAAGCACAAGACTACAGGGGGATTCGTGCTTACAAGCGCGGGGCTTCGGTATTGGACGAAGGGAGCGGAACAGCCGTTGTTCTTTCATCCGAACATGGCCTATGTCCGCCTGCAGCGCGTGTTGCGGGGAGAGAACGATCCGCTCTTGAAGGCCGTGCAAGCGAACGCAGGCGATCACATAGTAGATTGCACAGCAGGGTTCGCTGCTGATGCCATTATGCTTGCCTATGCAGCGGGAGCAAGCGGGACTGTGACTGCGATTGAGAGCGAATCGAACATATACATACTCGTTAAGGAAGGTCTCCGTCATTACAAGGCAGACTGGGGCGAGCTTGAGTCTATCATGGCTCGTATTGAGGTGACCCAGGCAGATTATAAGCAGTGGCTGCGTTCCGCACCAGCTAACAGCTGCGATATCCTATACTTCGATCCGATGTTCGATCGTCCAGTGGAAGCGAGCGCATCCTTCTCACCGCTTCGTGCGCTTGCCAACCATGCGCCGTTAAGCGAAGCAGATGTTCACGAAGCATGCCGGGTTGCGCGCAGACGTGTTGTGCTGAAAGCGCGCAAAGGCAGTGAGCTGTTCGCCCGCTGCGGCTTCACCTTGACAGGTACGGCTTCCAATCAAGTAGCATACGGGGTGATCGAGCTATGAGTGACACGCGGCCAAAGCTGCTCGTGCTAGTCGGTCCGACAGCAGTAGGCAAAACCGCATTAAGCCTTGCATTAGCCGAGCGGTTCAACTGTGAGATCATATCCGGCGACTCGATGCAAGTATACCGCGGAATGGACATTGGGACAGCGAAGGCGTCTCAAGAAGAACGACAAGCTGTTCCTCACCATCTGATTGATATTTTGGAACCGGAGGAGTCCTTTTCTGTTTCTGACTTCCAAGCTCTGACACGTGGCACCATTCACGAAGTGCAGGAGCGAGGCCGGCTGCCGTTTCTTGTTGGGGGGACAGGGCTGTATGTGGAGTCGGTCTGCTATAATTATGAATTCTCCGAGGCAGAGTCAGATGAGGCATTTCGAAGTGAGATGCACCACAGGGCTGAGCAGGAAGGCAATGATGCGCTTCACCAAGAGCTTGCAGCGGTTGATCCGGTAACAGCAGCCAAGCTGCATCCGAACGATGTGCGGCGGGTAATTCGGGCACTAGAGGTGTATAAGTTGACTGGACAGACGATGAGTGACCAGCTGTCTCGCCAGAATAAGCGGCCGCACTATGATTTATGCCTTATCGGGTTGACAATGGACCGTGCAATCTTATATAACCGTATAGAAGAGCGTGTCGACCAGATGATGCGGGAAGGTTTGTTGGATGAGGTGAAACGGTTAATTCAGCGCGGATTGCCCATGCATTCAGTAGCACTTCAGGCATTGGGTTATAAGGAGTTTCTCGATTACTTCGGTGGCAATTGCTCCCTCGAGGATGCGATTGCCCGATTGAAGCAGGATACGAGGCGCTTCGCAAAGCGCCAGCTCTCATGGTTTCGGCACATGAAGGATATTGATTGGATTGACGTGACAGATGAGCAAAAAAAAGTACAGCAGTTCGAGGTAATTAGTGGTATAATAGCGGAAAAGCTGAGTTTGCACGGCCATGAATAAAGGGGGACCCTATAGTGAATAAATCCATTAATATTCAAGATACGTTTTTGAACCAATTGCGTAAGGAGAGCATTCCGGTCACCGTCTATTTAACGAACGGCTTTCAGATTCGCGGGCAAATCCGTGCCTTCGATAATTTTACGATTGTCATCGACAGCGAAGGCAAGCAACAGATGGTATATAAGCATGCGATTTCCACCTTCATGCCACAGCGTAACGTATCCTTAATGCCTCAAGAGCCGGAATCTAATGGTTAAAGAGCAACCTTTGCACCGTTTCATGCGTATATGAAGTAACCCGATAACAACCCTTCTTAGCCGGGGGTTGTTTTTTTTGAGCACAATAGGGTTACAAACAAAGAGAGAATGGGAGAGCATACTAGCGAGAAGAGGGTGGGGGCATGGCGAAACCAAACAAGAAGAGAAAGAAGAACAAGACATCGCTTAGCCGCTGGATCGTGCGGATTGGCGTTCTAGGCTTGCTCGGCGTTATTGCCGCGGTCAGCTTGTATATCGCCATTCTGGTCAGCGGACACCAAGCACTGGAAGACAATATGAAGATGATGGAGATGGCGGAGTCATCCATCATACTCGATTCGGAAAACACAGAAATAAAGCGGCTATATAAGGAAAATCGGGTATTAGTATCATTGGATGACGTTCCAGATCAAGTGCAGCATGCTTTCATTGCAACCGAGGATAAGCGCTTCATGGAGCATGCCGGCATTGATTATTGGTCTATCGGTCGTGCAATTGCTAAGGATATTATGCAAGGAAGCTTAGTGGAAGGCGGCAGCACAATTACTCAACAGCTGGCGAAGAACATGTTCACGAATGCGGAACGAACATTTTTCCGCAAAGCCAAGGAGGCTTCGCTTGCGCTTGCGCTGGAAAACCGATTTTCGAAAGATGAGATTCTGGAATTGTATCTGAATCGAATATTTTTCGGAGGGAACCTGTATGGCATCGGAGCGGCGGCAGATTATTACTTCAATAAGGATGTATCAGAACTGGAGCTATGGGAAATCGCCACATTGGCAGCGATGCCGAAAGCACCGAACACATACAATCCGATTGCTGATCCGGACAAGTCGAAGCAACGCCGGGCAGTTGTACTTAAGCTAATGTTGGACCAAGGCTACATTACACAAGCTGAGCGTGATGCTGCTGTTCAGGTTGATTACGTACAACCGAAGCGTTCGGCAGATCAGGAAGCCTATTGGTCCTATGTTGATGTCGTCCTGGAGGAGCTTGAGAAGAAGGCGGGCTTGACGACCGATCAGATTTTCTATGGCGGGTATCAGATTTATACGAATCTAGATGTCGCAACACAGGATGTATTGGAGAGCAAGTTCGAGCAAGAAGAACTGTTTCCGAAGGGCACTAGTGAAGATAGGATGCAAGGAGCGATGGTTGTGATGGACCATCATGACGGGCGCATTCTTGGCGTGATGGGCGGCAGGGATTATCAGCCCCGCGGCTGGAATCGGGCAACAGTGAAACGTCAACCCGGTTCTTCATTCAAGCCGATCGTCAGCTATGCGCCAGCAATCGAAGAGCTGGATTATACGCCGTACACGATGCTTCCAGACCGCCGCATGTCCTTCGGCGATTACTCGCCGCGCAACTATGATAACCGGTATTTGGGTGAAGTGGCAATGATGCGGGCGATGGAGGATTCAATTAACATCCCTGCTGTGTGGACATTGGATGAGGTCGGTATAGCGAACGGCATGGCATTTGCCGAGAAGCTTGGAATAGAGCTTGATCAGCAAGCTGACCGCAATCTCGCTATTGCGCTTGGTGGATTGACCTATGGCGCAACACCGATTGAGATGGCAGAGGCGTATGGGGCATTTGCGAACGAAGGGTTATGGACAGAGGCGTTCACGGTACGCAAGGTAGAGACGCGGGATGGCGATGTCATCTATGAGCATAAGCCGAATACATCTCAAGTTATGAGCAAGCAAACAGCCTATTATATGACCCGCATGCTGGAGAAGGTTGTGCAACAAGGGACTGGCACGAATGCAAGTATGCAACGGCCATCAGCAGGCAAAACCGGCTCTACGCAACCTGGAGTGGAAGGCGCAGATCCAGGCAATGCCTATTGGGATGTGTGGTTCGTCGGCTATACGCCGGAGGTGACAGCTTCTGTATGGATGGGTTACGACACACGAGACGCGGCACATATCGTAACTTCCGGAAGCTTTACCCCTGCTAGAATGTTTGCCGAGGTGCTCTCAGAGTCACTTGCAGACCGTAAGATCGCGCCTTTCACGAAGCCTGAGGGCGTGAAGGATTTGCCGAAGCGTCCACAAGGTGTGCACGATTTGCAAGCTGACGTTGACGAGCTGGACCCGAAGGTGCTACTCAGTTGGTCTGAGGTGGAGGGTGCCGACGGTTATCGCGTATACCGTAAGACACAAGAGGATGAAGATTATGAGTTAATCAGCACAACACCGGTTACGGAGCTTCAGGATATGACCGTCATGTCAGGTCATACGTATACGTACGTCGTTCGTGTCTACCAAACAGGAAATCCGCAGGAAAGCAATTCTTCAACTGAAGTATCCGTAATTGTACCGGAAGCAAGCGATTCGCTGCCTGAGTTCGATCTGGACGATTTCTTGAATGGTTCAGAGAATGAACAGAACACAGACGATTCCGATACGCAAGAGGATATAGATGAAGACGGGTCTTCCGACGATGTGAATGAAGGAGATGGCTCTGGCGAAGCTGATCCAGACGCAGACCAGCGGGATGATACGGAAGAACAAGATAATATAGCAGACGAAGAGACAGATAGCGAACAACCGTCTGATAGCGATCATATCCGTGATTCTGAACGGAATGACATGAACGACATGAATGGCGATGTTGAACAAGTCCAATGATCGCCAACTGCTGCAGAAGTAACACAATAAGAAGCAATGAATATGGAAAGGAGCAGGAGTATGAGGAGCATACGAATAAGCATCTTGGCGGCAGTCTGTTTCATGCTAGTACTTGCAGCATGCGGGCAAGCGAAAAACGAGGGGAATGGCAAGCAGTCCATGCCCATGCAATGGGCAGAACCGCCGGCAATGTCGATTGACGAGAATGAGACATACACAGCGAAGCTGTATACAACGAAGGGGACGGTCACCATGGAGCTGTTCGCTCAGGATGCACCGCAAACTGTGAACAACTTCGTATTTTTAGCCAAGCAAGGATTTTATGAGGGGGTTTCCTTCCATCGCATCATACAGGACTTCATGATACAGACTGGTGATCCCCTTGGAGACGGTACAGGGGGACCAGGGTACAGGTTTGAAGATGAACTGCCGTCTCCGCATACGTACGAGCCCGGTATTGTAGCGATGGCCAACGGTGGACCAGATACGAATGGCAGTCAATTTTTCATCTGTACCGGACCTTCCAGCTATTCATTGAACGAGCATCCTAATTACACGATATTTGGTAAAGTGACGGAAGGAATGGATGTCGTCGAATCGATTGCCAGTGTCCCAGTTCAGATGAATCCGAAGGCCGATCCGAACCGAGAACCGCCTAGCATGCCGACAGAGGAAGTAACCATACAGAAAGTGGAGATAGTTGAAGGATAAAGAAGGAGCTGTTGATTCGTGGGAAATCAACAGCTCCTTTTCCATGCCTCCGTTACAAAAATACAAGCGTAAAGTCATAATGGTGATAGGCGGGTAACAAAAGTGCTGTACAAAAAAAAGAAAGCGCTTTATTATTAGACCAATGCTTCATGTGTAACCGTTTGCACGCGGATTACACTTGGATTTACCATCTACACACGGCTATCTCCGGCACATCCGGATTAGCATAGATTTATACATTACAAGGGAGGTTTATCTACATGAAGACAACCAAGAAGAGCATGCTTATGCTACTGGTCCTTATCTTCACCATGTCCTTGGTATTGGCAGCGTGCGGCGGTAATAATCAAAGCGCGTCAAACAATACCGGCAACAACTCGTCCAACAGCGGATCGTCCAACAACGGATCGGGCAACACGAATGCATCCGACAATGGTGGCAGCGCAGCGGAAGATCTGGAATTTGTCGAACTGGCATTCACTTATCCTGGCACGAAGCAAAAAGACCATGACGTTATCATGGCCGAAATTAATAGCTATTTGAAAGAGAAAATTAATGCGAATATTGATATACAGCCTATCGAATGGGGACAGTGGGACCAGAAGGTCAATCTGATGATTGCGTCCCGTGAACCGATGGACATTTACTTTACTGCGGCATGGTCGAACTATTCCGTGAACGTGTCCAAGGGCGCATTCTTGGAGTTAGACGATCTTCTGGCCAATTCAGAAGCTGGACAGTCGATTGTTCATTCACTTGACCCTGCATTCATCGAAGGCTCTAAGATCAATGGCAAGAACTACGGGATTCCTACGAACAAGGAATTGGCATCCAGCGGCGGTGTTGTGTATCGTTCGGATATTGCCGAAGAGCTTGGACTTGACTTCTCTAATGTGAAGACGATTCACGACCTTGGTCCTGTTCTGGAGCAAGTGAAGCAAGCAAAGCCGGAAATGATTCCGCTCTTTGCACTGCCGGGCGATTTTGTTAATGCCCATTTCTTGGCAAACTGGGACTTCCTCGGTGACAACAACATTCCTGGCGTTATTCGCAAGGACGGAACTGAAACGACTATCAAACCAAGATTCGAGTATCCGGCATATATGGAGAACTTGAAGACAGCACGTGAATACTTCCTCGCAGGCTATATCAATGAAGACGCAACGACAACGACGCTTTCATCTCAGGATGCGTTGAAGAACGGCAACGTCTTCATGACTGTACAACCATTGAAGCCAGGCAAGGATGCCGAGCTCGCAGCAGCAACAGGCTTGACAGGCAAGCTGCAGCAGCTTGAGCTGACACAGCGTACGATTGCTACAACAGAAACAGCAGGTTCGATGTTGGCGATTTCCTCCACATCTGAAAATCCGGAAAGAGCGCTTATGTTCATTAACTTGCTCCATACAGACAAGTATCTGAACAACCTGTTGAACTTCGGTATCGAAGACGAACACTATTCCCGCAGCGGTGAAGTCATTTCTGCAACAGAGAAGCAGGGTGATTATGCACCGGGCGCCGCATGGATGTTCGGAAGCCAGTTCCTGAACTATGTATGGGATACAGAGGACCCGCAGAAGTGGGAGAAATTCCGCGAATTTAACGATGCTGGTCATCCTTCCCCAGCACTTGGCTTCACCTTCAATTCAGAGCCGGTGAAGACAGAAGTGGCTGCAGTGGTCAACATTCGTCAAGAGTATGATGATGCGCTGGAGACGGGATCAGTTGATCCAGAAGAGATTGTGCCGCAATATATCGAGAAGATGAAGGCGGCCGGTCTCGATAAGATTGTAGAAGAGAAGCAGAGACAATTCGACGAGTTCTTGGCTAACAAGTAATTCGATAATCGGATCCATAAAAAGAGCCGTCCCGTATTCCGAACGTACACTGTTCGGACGGGACAGCTCTTTTTTTTATTATGATTCAGTTCTTGATTGATTCCAGCTTGTCCAGTCGATCTTTGTCAGGTGTGACGTAGACGGTTTTCTGATTATCGTAGATCACATAGCCGGGCTTGGCGCCGTTCGGCTTGCGAACATGCCGAATGAGTGTATAATCGACAGGCACCTGACTGGATTCTCTAGCTTGACTGAAGTAAGCGGCGAGCATCGCTGCTTCTTCTAACGTTGCATCACCGTACTCTCTGCTGCGAATGACGACATGGGAGCCGGGAATATCCAACGCATGCAGCCACGTGTCTGACGATTGCGCCATCCGGTTCGTTACATACTCGTTTTGCAAGTTATTCCTGCCAACATATAGCGGAATACCTTCACTGGATAAGAAGCCGCTTACGCTTGGCTTGTTTGATTTCTTCTTACGCTTATCCTTCTTGTTACGTTGGCGCACGTAGCCTTGCTCGGCTAATTCATCCCGTATTTCCTCAATATCATGGAGGGAAGCATTGCGCAGCTGGACGAGAACGCTGGACAAGTATGTCACTTCATCAGCAGCAGCTGTCAGCTGTTCACGTGCTGCGATCCGTCCATTCTTGGCCTTCGTATACTTCTTGAAGTAGCGTTGCGCGTTGTCCGACGGGGTTAGCTGCGGATCGAGCGCGATCGTCATTACAGCCTGTTGTTCATCGTAATAATTGACTAGTTCCGTATGCTTCATGCCGCGTTCTAATTGATGCAGATTGGCCGTAACCAACTCTCCCATGATACGGTATCGCTCTGCCTGCTCAGCATCCGCTTCAGTTTCTCGCAATTTCTCCATCTTCTTCACATTCTTCGCAATCTCATTCTGTAGAAATCGTTCCAAATCGGACGTTTTCTGCTTGACCAGATCCCGTTCTGCTTTTTCACCGAAATAGGCATCCAAACATTCGCTTATCGTTGGGAATTGTGTAGCAATACCTTCAATATGAGATAGCTCGATGACGGAAAAATAGCTTTTATCTAATTGAGTATTTGTCTTAATAGTAGGTGTAATTTCATTGGTTGCAACATTGCGGACAATGTCGAACAAGCTGCGTGCGAGCTTCTCGCGGCGATCCTGGTCCTGAGAGAATGGCTGCATCTCGGTTTGCGGCGAATAGCCGCATCGATGCACGATTTCCTTGGCGGCCAATGGGCTAATGCCGCTATATGTCTGGACAAGCCAAGCAGAGACTTGCAATTTCTGTTGCTCTGCTTCAGCTTGTTCCATCCGTCTGACACATTGCTGTTCAGATTCTTGGAACGGATCTATCTTATCTTGTGCAGGCGGCGCGGTATAGGTACTGCCTGGCATGACGATTCGATAGCTGCTGATTGCCGGGGTGACATGATGAATCCCATCGATAATGGAACCTGTTGCCGGGTCTGTCATAATGATGTTGCTATGACGGCCCATAAGCTCGATGATGAG
This sequence comes from uncultured Paenibacillaceae bacterium, assembly GCA_913056365.1. Classification (GTDB taxonomy): domain Bacteria; phylum Bacillota; class Bacilli; order Paenibacillales; family K13; genus Xylanibacillus. Next base: position 787,722 of record CAJXLT010000001.1, read on the forward strand.
ACGCTTCGTGCGAACATCCCCTAATTCGTCAGACTGCTGGACATCGAGAAGCAGAATGCGTTCCGCACCTTCCTGTTGAATGGATGCGATTACAGCGTTCTCGAAGTATTTGCGCAGCAGCATACAGAACATAGGTGCTTCCAACGGGTTCACGAACGTGCGTGCAGTCGCGTGTACACGCGGATAAGTAGGGTTCGCTGAGAGCAGTATTTTGCGCGTAACCCCGCGAGCGCGAATTTGCATCACGATATCGTGCGGGGAAGGTTGATGAATTTTATGAATGCGGCCGCCAACGCACGCTTGCAGCTCGTTGGCGATGGCGCGAACGACTAATCCGTCTAAGGCCATAAGAGACAACTCCAGTTTTGGTATGATTTCGTCAATGCCAGTACGGATGCCATACAGACATGCGTTGCAACACTTGAAGTGACAATGACTGGTTCCTTAGTCATTGTACCTAAATTCCTGTCTAAAGCAAAGATGCCGGACCTGTCTCATTCGAATGGGATATTTTGCGGCTTGTTCGAATACATTTAGCCTAGACAAGACTTAGGGAGGGAATAGCCGAAATGAGTCAGAGAAGGTGGTATCAATACAGTGCGGAAGAAATCGCAGCCATCCAGCGTGTAGACCCGCAACATGGTTTGCACGCAGATGAAGTGCGAGACAGGCAGGAAGAACACGGGCCCAATACACTTTCTGAAGGCAAGTCGATCTCTCCGATTGCCCTATTCTTGAATCAGTTCAAGGATTTCATGGTGCTCGTATTGATGGGCGCAACGCTGATTTCAGGATTGCTTGGCGAATATTTGGATGCAATTACGATTGTCGCTATCATTATTATGAACGGGATATTAGGGTTCGTTCAAGAATTCCGTGCCGAGCGTTCATTGCGTGCGCTGAAGGAGCTGTCCGCTCCAATCGCTAAGGTCATCCGAGACAGCAAGCGCGTGGAGGTGCTCGCTTCTGAGCTTGTGCCAGGCGATGTCGTGTTGTTCGAAGGAGGCGACCGCATTCCTGCAGATATACGGATGCTGGAAACTGCCGGGCTGCAGATTGAGGAATCTGCACTGACTGGGGAATCCGTGCCGGTGCATAAGCGGACAGAAGCGATTGCAGAGGATGATCTGCCGCTTGGCGACAGGAAGAATATGGCCTATCTCGGGACGATGGTGACGAAGGGCTCAGGCAAAGGTGTTGTTGTCAGTACAGGCATGCAGACCGAAATGGGGAAGATCGCAGATCTGATCCAAAGTACAGAAACGATGGAGACACCGCTCCAACACAGGTTGGAGCAGCTCGGCAAAATTTTGATCGGTGTCGCAATAGCTTTGACTATACTCGTAGTCGTTGCGGGGATTTTGCACGGACAGCCTACTTATGGCATGTTTCTAGCAGGTGTCAGCTTAGCGGTTGCCGCAATTCCTGAAGGGTTACCGGCGATTGTGACTATTGCGCTTGCGCTTGGTGTGCAGCGTATGATCCGACGCAAGGCGATCGTTCGCAAGCTGCCGTCTGTTGAAACACTAGGCTGCGCTTCTGTTATCTGTTCGGACAAAACAGGCACATTGACGCAGAACAAAATGACCGTGACCCACCTGTGGCAAGGCGGGCAGCTGTTAGAGGTAACTGGTGAAGGATATGATCCAGTCGGTCAAATTATGGACGGTAATCATAAAGTAGATATTCGCGACAACGCAGGTTTAAGACGGCTGCTGCAAATCGGGGTCAGCTGTAACAATGCGATGCTCGAACAAGTTCAAGTGAGCCATGATGGGAAGAAATCTGCGAAGCAGCAACGGATGGAATGGACTGTGAACGGAGACCCAACAGAAGGAGCGCTTGTCGTATTAGGCGCGAAAGCCGGATTAAATGCCACTCACTTATCCGCCTTGTATGAAAGATTGGCTGAATTCCCGTTCGATTCGGAACGGAAGATGATGTCAGTGCTGCTCCAGCATCAGGGAGGACGATTGCTGTATACGAAGGGGGCGCCGGATATGCTGTTATCCCGATGCTCTTATATATTATGGGACGGAAAGGTTATTCCGTTCACAGACAGTCTTCGCCGGAAGGTAGCTGCTGCTAACGAGGCTATGGCTAAGCATGCGCTTCGCGTATTAGGCTGCGCGTACCGTGAAGTGAGATCGACTGAAGCCTGCGAGACAGAGGCAGATGCGGAATGCGGACTGATCTTCGCCGGTTTGACAGGCATGATCGACCCGCCGCGCAAGGAAGCGCGTCAAGCGATATCGAAGTGCAAGGCAGCAGGAATTAGAACTGTGATGATTACAGGAGATCATCAATTGACCGCGGAAGCGATCGCGCGTCAGCTTGGTCTGTTACCGGAGAAGGGACTTGTTTTGAATGGCAGACAATTGGCGAACATGAGCGACGATGAGCTGGATGAGCGGGTCGAGCAAGTGTATGTATACGCACGTGTCTCGCCTGAACATAAGCTGCGCATTGTCAAGTCACTGCAGCGGAAAGGTCACGTAGTCGCCATGACAGGGGACGGCGTGAACGATGCGCCTGCTATCAAGTCGGCTGACATTGGCATCGCGATGGGCATTACGGGGACGGATGTGACGAAGGAAGCTTCCTCACTCGTGCTCAGTGATGACAATTTCGCTACAATCGTTGCGGCTATCGAGGAAGGCCGGGGCATCTACGAGAATATCCGCAAGTTCATTCGTTATTTGCTAGCGTCGAATGTCGGCGAAATTATGACAATGTTCCTCGCGATGATGATGGGGATGCCGCTGCCGCTCGTACCGATTCAGATTTTATGGGTCAATCTGGTTACAGATGGTCTTCCAGCACTTGCGTTAGGTGTCGATCAAGCGGAGGATGACTTAATGAAGCAGAAGCCGCGTTCACCGAAGGAGAATATCTTCGCTCGCCGTCTCGGTTGGAAGATCGTCAGTCGCGGTATTATGATCGGTCTGTGCACACTTGCCGCATTCTGGATCGTCTTGCAGCAATCGAACGATCTTGCCACAGCCCAGACGGTCGCCTTCGCCACACTCGTGATGGCGCAGCTGATCCATGTGTTTGATTGCCGAAGCTCGCGCTCCATCTTCCACCGTAAACTGCTGGAGAACAGAACGCTAGTGTTGGCCGTGCTATCCTCTGTTGTGCTGATGCTAGGTGTCATGTACCTCGATCCGTTACAGCCGATCTTCAAAACCGTTGATCTGGCATTGCGGGATTGGATACTCATACTGGTGATGTCAGCAGTACCTACGATCCTGTTCGGCATTGGCAGCGTACTTGGCGGCCGCAGAAGACCGAAGCGCACATATCGCTATGGCGGTCCGGCCGGGGCGAGCGGCAGCACCATATCCCGATAAGCGAAGCACTAGTATAGAAGCAACAGAATGATAGGCCAATCGTCATAATCGGATTGGTCTATTTCTGTTTGTTGCTGGTGGCTACTCAAAACTTGCGGATTGCGTTACAATAAGAGGAATAAGCAAGGAGCGGTGAGGAGTGGACAATATGGAATTTACGAAGATGCATGGCCTTGGTAATGATTTTATCGTACTGTTCGGATATGAGGAGCTTCCGGAAGGAGTAGCTGAGCTGGCGGTGCGTGTATGCGACCGGCACTTCGGAATAGGCGCGGATGGACTCGTCTATATTCTGCCTTCGGACGAGGCGGATTATCAGATGCGGATTATCAATTCAGACGGCACGGAGCCGGAGCAATGCGGGAATGCGATTCGGTGTGTTGCCAAATATGTGTATGACCATGGTCTCGTCGGAGACCGTACATCGCTTCAGATCGCCACGCTTGGCGGAGGTGTTCAAACCGTGAGCTTGCAAGCGAATGCGGGTAAAGCTGATGCAGTACGGGTCGATATGGGGGAGCCGATCCTGAGGGGCTTGGATATTCCGACAGCTCTGGATCAAGAGCGTGTGCAGCAGGTGCCTATCGAGGTGGACGGCACAACATTCCATATAACCGCTGTTTCCATGGGGAATCCCCATTGTGTCATTATGGTAGAGGATGCAAGCAACTTCGACTTGCACACATGGGGGCCGAAGCTGGAGACACATCCGATGTTCCCGAGAAGGACGAATGTCGAGTTCGTTACAGTGCGTAACAGGCAGTCTATTGACATGCGGGTATGGGAACGCGGAGCAGGTCAGACGCTCGCTTGCGGCACAGGCGCTTGCGCTACTGTTGTAGCTGCTGTGCTGAACGGGTCATGTGATCGGAAGGCAATCGTATCGCTTGCAGGCGGGGAGCTTCTGATAGAATGGGATGAAGCAAGCAATCGTGTATATATGACAGGCGCAGCTGAAGAAGTGTACACGGGGAAGCTTGCGCAATAGTTGGCTAACAGTATGATCGCGGCTATTCTGATAAGAGAGAGATATGATATAGTGATGAGGACGAATAGGAATAGGTGGGAGTGTAATGAAGAAACCCGATTTGCGTGACAAGCTCGCAAGCGGCATACTTATTGGCGATGGAGCGATGGGAACATATTTATACCAACTCGGCTTTCCTGTAGGCATTTCCTATGAGGAGATGAATTTGACAAGGCCGGAAGTCATTGCGGATGTCCATCGCAGCTATTATGAAGCAGGCGCGAGATTCATAGAGACGAATACGTTCACCGCTACAAGGGAGAGATTGGCGAAGTTCGGTCTGGAACAGGAGACAGAGGCTATTAACCGCAAGGCAGTTCGCATAGCAAGAGATGCGGTTGGCGCGGATGCGTATGTTGCCGGAACGGTTGGCTCGATACGTGCAGGACGCCGCAAAAATGTTCGACAGCATACAGTAAAACAAGACTTCGATCAGCAAATCACGATATTGCTTGAAGAAGGTGTCGATGCGCTAATATTGGAAACTTTTTTCGATCTTGAGGAAATTATGATGGCCTTGCGCATTGCCCGCGCCAAGAGCGATCTTCCGATTATATGCCAGCTTGCGGCTGAGGATGTAGGACGTACGACAGACGGCTATACGTTGGCGCATTCGTTCTCCAGCTTAGCGGCTGAAGGCGCGGATGTAGTCGGATTCAATTGCCGCAGCGGACCGAACGGCATGCTTCGCAATTTGGAACGGTTCCGGGCGGAAATACAGCTCAAAATTGCGGCTGATTCTAGCACAACTGACAATGCAGCTGCGACACTTCCGATATCGGTATTCCCGAATGCAGGGATACCGGACTATGTAGACGGCACCTATACGTATGTGTCCACACCGGAATACTTTGCAGAGTGTGCCCGCCAGTTTGCAGATTCAGGCGCACGCATCATCGGCGGTTGCTGCGGCACTACGCCAGATCATGTGAGAGCAATGGCTTCGGCATTAACGAACTATGTACCGCGCCAGCCGGCCGCTACTATGGAAGCAGCAGATCCGGTTCAAGCCGTCGAGAAGAACCGAGCAGTAGTTGCGGAAGCCAAGGCTTGGTCAATTGAACCGGATGATGCTCCTACTCTCGTAGATACGGTTGCAGAACGCCATACAGTCATTGTTGAGCTTGATCCACCGCGTGATCTGAGTATCGACAAGTTCATGGAAGGAGCTATGGCGTTACAAGAAGCAGGTGTGGATGCGATTACGATGGCCGACAATTCGCTCGCCGTCACACGTATGAGCAACTTGGCGCTCGGCTACTTGCTTCGTGACAAGCTCGGCGTGCGGCCGCTCGTTCATATCGCATGCCGCGACCGGAACTTGATCGGCACTCAGTCGCATATGATGGGACTGGATGCTCTGGGCATTAACCACGTGCTGGCGGTGACAGGCGATCCGGCCAAATTCGGCGATCTGCCTGGCTCAAGCTCCGTGTACGATCTTACATCGTTCGAGATTATTCGCATGATCAAGCAATTGAATGATGGCATTGCTTTTTCCGGCAAGCCGTTGAAGCAGAAAGCAGAATTTGTAGTCGGCGCCGCCTTCAACCCGAATGTGAAGCATCTCGATAAAGCGGTGCAGCGACTTGAACGCAAGATTGAAGCGGGCGCGGATTACATTATGACACAACCAGTCTATGATGCAGCGCTCATCCGTGACATCCATGAAGCGACGAAGCATCTGAACATTCCGATCTTCTTGGGTATTGCGCCGTTGGCAAGCGGCGGCAATGCAGAGTATCTGCACAACGAAGTGCCAGGCATTCGGCTTTCCGACGAGGTGCGGGACAGGATGGCAGGCTTGCGCGGTGAAGAAGGCCGGACAATGGGGGTTGAAATTGCGAAGGAGCTGCTCGATGCAGCGCTCCCGCACTTCAACGGCATCTATCTGATGACCCCGTTCATGGCCTATCCGATGACAGCAGAGCTTACCCGATATGTGTGGGAAAAAACAAGACGTTCCAACTTCCACTTGTACCCCCTTTCAAAATAAACTAAAATAGGGTAATGGATGTGAAGCCGATGATAGTAAGTATGACAGGATTCGGTCAAGCAGAGCGGACCATTGACGGATATATGGTGCGCGCAGAAGCGCGCTCGGTTAATCATCGTTACTTGGAAGCCGCCGTGAAGCTGCCGCGCAATATGGCACGATTCGAGGATGTGTTGAAGCGTATCGTACAGGGCAGGTTGAAGCGCGGCAGAGTAGAGCTGTTCGTTGCGCTGGAACGACAAGAAGAGGCTGCAGGTGCAATGCGAGTGAATTGGGCTGTTGCTGAAGGCTATTGGACCGCATCCAAGGCAATAGCTGATCGATATGGCATACCCAATACGATGCAAGTAGCCGATTTGTTGCAGATTGACGGTGTATTGGTGCATGAACAATTACCAGCAGCTGACGATGACATGCTCGCAGAAGCGCTCCAGGCATGTGCTACCGAAGCTTTGGATGGCTTGCTGGAGATGCGGCGGCGTGAAGGCAGTCATTTGCAAGCAGATTTGCTAACTAGACTCGAAGAAGTCGAAAGACGGAGGAACCATATAGTCACAATATGCCGCGATGCCGTAGAAGAGAACAAACGCAAGCTGCGGCAGCGGATCAGTGAGCTGCTCGATGACCCTGGCACGCTGGACGAGCAGCGCTTACATACGGAAGTGGCTGTCATGGCAGAGCGTATGGATGTGCAGGAGGAGTTGACTCGTCTTGCCAGTCACTTCAAGCAATTTCGCACTATGCTGGGTCAGACAGAACCAGTAGGACGTAAGCTGGATTTTTTGGTACAGGAGATGAACCGCGAAGCGAATACGATTGGTTCGAAAGCGAACCATGCGGGCATAACTGCTTCTATCGTAGATTTGAAGGCAGAGCTTGAAAAAATCCGTGAACAAGTGCAAAATATTCAATAATGCATGGGGGAAATGAGATGAATATTAAATTAATCAATATCGGCTTTGGCAATATCGTATCGGCCAATCGAATCATTTCCATTGTCAGTCCGGAATCCGCCCCGATCAAACGGATTATTCAAGAAGCGCGGGACCGCCATATGCTGATCGATGCTACATACGGCCGTCGCACACGTGCGGTTATTATTACGGACAGCGATCATGTTATCTTGTCAGCCGTTCAGCCAGAGACGGTTGCGCACCGCTTGTCCACTAAGGAAGACGATCACGACGAATAATGAAGGAGTTACGGATGGAAAAGGGATTGCTGATTGTATTGTCCGGTCCGTCAGGTGTTGGCAAAGGGACCGTTTGCTCTGCGCTTCGTAAGAAAACGACAGATCTGACTTATTCGATCTCTGTTACGACACGCAAGCCGCGTATGGGAGAAGCAGAGGGAGTCAATTATTTCTTTCGCAGTCGAGAGCAGTTCGAGGAGATGATTCACCAGGGGGAATTGCTGGAATATGCCGAGTATGTTGGCAACTATTACGGCACACCAGCAAGCTTCGTTCAGCAGTCGCTTGAAGCAGGCAAGGATGTTTTACTTGAGATAGAAGTGCAAGGCGCGCTGAAGGTGAAGGAACGGTTCCCTGACGGTATTTTCGTATTCCTCACTCCGCCGTCTATTTCTGAGCTGCGTAGCCGCATTGTCGGCAGAGGCACAGAAACGAAGGACACGATTGCCAAGCGGATGGACACAGCAGTTGAGGAATTGGCGCTAATTAAGCATTACGACTACGCTGTTGAGAATGATCAGATCGATGCCGCTTGTGCGCGTATTATGTCGATCATTACAGCAGAACACTGCCGCAAGGAAAGAGTTATGCCCTATTTGACTAAATGGATAGAAGAGGTGAGATGAATGTTATATCCGTCTATTGATGAAATGCTGGAGAAGGTTGACAGCAAGTATTCGCTAGTTGTAGCAGCGGCGAAGCGCGCAAGAAAGCTTCGCGATGGTTCACGAAGCGTATTGGAACAACCTCATTCGAACAAATATGTCGGTATTGCGCTTGAAGAACTTTACCATGACATTATTCTGTTCGAGAGCAATCCAAACATGGATATGGAAGACTAATTTCAATGACCACTCCTGCCGTCTTATCTACAGCGGTATTGGTTTGGCTATCGAGGAACGATCAACAACCGTCTGCGGTTGTTGTTTTTTTCTAAACAGGCTGGAAAGCGTGTGCAAGTCGGTGCGATGAGCAACAGGTCAGGAACGGGGGGCATACGATGCTGAATGGCAAAACAATCGTACTAGGTGTGACTGGGGGAATCGCTTGTTATAAATCACTGACGTTAGCAAGCAGATTGACGCAAGCAGGTGCTAAGGTGCGTGTAATGATGACAGAAGGGGCAGCGCAATTCGTTACGCCGCTCAGCTTCCAGACCATTACTCGTCAGCCGGTTGCGACGGATACATTCGATGAGATGGACCCTTCGGTTGTCCAGCATATTGACTTGGCGGACAGTGCGGATCTAGTCGTCATTGCACCGGCTACAGCGAACATCATAGCCAAGCTTGCACATGGTCTGTCAGATGAGATCGTCAGCACGACCTTGCTGGCAGCGACTAGTCCTGTCTGGATCGCGCCTGCGATGAACGTACATATGTATGCCCATCCTGCAGTGCAACAGAACATGAACACACTTGAACGACGTGGCGTTCACTTCATCGATCCAGATAGCGGATCGCTTGCTTGCGGCTATACGGGTAAAGGAAGGATGGCGGAGCCAGAGCATATATTCGACCGAATTGCCGCGTATTTTGCCAATGTCTCTCAAGCGGCTGACGTATCGGATCAACCGCTGGCAGGCAAGCGGATTCTCGTCACAGGCGGTGGAACGAGGGAACGTATTGATCCGGTTCGGTATATCGGCAACGATTCGTCCGGTAAGATGGGAGCAGCAATCGCCGCTGCGGCGATTGAGCTTGGTGCTGCTGCGGTTACTTTCATCGCAGCGAATACGACGGTGGCGACACCCGCTGACGTGCAACGGATAGATGTAGAATCTACTGCGGAGATGCTGGCTGCGGTCATGGAGCGGCTGCCTTCCAGCGATATCGTTGTCAAAGCTGCAGCAGTTGCGGATTATCGGCCGAAGCAAGTTTCGAGTATAAAGCTTAAGAAACAAGCAGAAGACTTGACGATCGAGCTTGAACGGACTCCAGACATCTTACATATGATCGGACATAGTGACTATAACGGCTATGTGATTGGGTTTGCTGCTGAGACAGGTGAACCTGCGAAGTATGCTATGGATAAGCTGAGTCGGAAGAAGTGTGATCTCATTGCTGCGAACAATGTGCTGCTCGATGGAGCGGGCTTCGGATCAGACAGCAATGTGCTTGAGATCTATGGTGCGGAAGGTCTTGTTGCGTCATTGCCTACAATGAGCAAGAAGCAAGCTGCGGCGAAGCTGCTTAGCATTGCAGCAGAGCGATTGGCAAGCCGGCGTGCAGGCAAGGACAGCGAGGCGTCAGAGGAGCCTGACGCATGATTGCCAAAGTAATCGTAGATGTGCCGGTGAAGCAGACAGATCGTCCGTTCGACTATGCCATTCCCGCACACTTAGCAGATTGGGTTGCCGTCGGCAGTCGTGTAGCTGTTCCGTTCGGCAATCGCTTGCTGCAAGGCTTCGTCATCGCTATCGCTGCAAGCAGCGACATGGAGCCGGCAAAGCTCAAGCAGATGGAACAAGTGCTGGACCCTGAGCCCCCATTGACAGATGAGCTTGTGAAGCTTGGTATCTGGATGGGGCGTGAATACGTGTGCCCGTCCTTGTTAGCTTTGCAATCTATGCTTCCTGGAGCTTTGAAGGCGAAGTACCAACGTGTAGCCGTGCTGCCGGACGAGCTGGCGGATGAAGCGAAGACTCATATGCAGCAGCAAGAGCCTGGTCTGTACGAGTATCTTGCCCGAGCCGGTCATTGTGAAATTGTGAAGCTGATTGAGCAATTCCCTGCCTCTTCCTCCGTCTTGAAGCACTGGATGAGAGAAGGCTGGTTAGAAGAACAGCAAACCGTGTCTGACCGGCTTCGCAGGAAGAAGCAGCTTGCCATCTATCCGGCTGAGTCGCAGCCACCGTCTGACCGGCTTGCGCAATTAGCGAAGCGAGCGCCGAGACAGCTGGAAGTGTTCAACTATGTGCAAGCGCATGAGGGACCGATTCTGCTTAGTGAGCTTGTGTCTGCGCTCGGTGTGTCTGCGACAACGGTGAAGAGCTTAGCGGAGAAAGGTCTGCTGGAGCTTAGAGCTGAGGAGCTGTGGCGAGATCCCTATGCCGGCCGTCAATTTCAAGCGAGCCAATCATTGCAGCTGACGAACGAACAGCAGACGGCATACGAAGCGATTCGACATGCTGTTCGTTCGGGTGAGCCACATCGGTTCTTGCTGCACGGTGTAACAGGCAGCGGCAAGACAGAAATTTACTTGCAGACGATCGAGGATTGCTTGGACACGGGGAAGGAAGCGATCGTGCTAGTACCGGAAATTTCGCTTACACCGCAAATGGTCGAGCGGTTCAAGAGCCGCTTCGGCGACCGGGTAGCTGTGCTGCACAGCCGTCTGTCGCAAGGAGAACGGTATGATGAATGGCGGAAGATTCGATACGGTACCGCCGAAGTAGCTGTAGGCGCACGTTCTGCTGTGTTCGCACCATTCACGAGACTCGGCTTGATCGTCATTGACGAAGAGCATGAATCGTCCTACAAGCAGGAGGAGAGCCCCAAGTACCATGCACGGGATGTAGCGGTGCAACGAGCGATGAAGAACGGTGCGGTAGTCGTGCTCGGTTCAGCTACGCCGTCCATCGAGTCGTATGCGGCCGCGTTGCAGCATGAGCAGAGGGAAGCGGCCGCAGTCGAGAACGGCAAGCAGGAGGCTCGTGTTAACGTACCAGACGCAATGCCGCCGTTACGCTTGCTATCATTGAAGAGCAGAGTGATGAATCGCCCGCTTCCGCTAGTGCATGTCGTCGATATGCGTGAGGAGCTGCGAGACGGCAATCGCATGATGTTCAGCCGCCAGCTCTATGAAGGGATTGCAAGTCGCCTAGAGCGGAAGGAGCAGATGGTGCTGCTGCTGAACCGGCGCGGCTTCTCAACGTTCGTCATGTGCCGCACATGCGGTTATGTGGTGCAGTGTCCGCACTGTGACATCTCGCTCACTTACCATCGGCGAGCGGCGAATATTCGGTGCCATTATTGCGGATATACGGAGAAGGAACCCGGCGAATGTCCGAGCTGCCAGAGCCGTCATATCCGCTTCTTCGGTACAGGGACGCAGAAAGTGGAGGAGGAGCTGTATAAGCATTTTCCCGGCATTCGGGTCATACGTATGGATGTGGATACGACGAGTGAGAAGGGCAGTCATGAGAAATGGCTGAACCTGTTTCGCGACAAGGAAGCAGACGTTCTGCTCGGTACACAGATGGTTGCCAAGGGGCTGGACTTCCCCGATGTGACACTTGTAGGCGTCATAGCCGCTGACACGGTTCTGAACTTGCCAGATTTCCGATCCGCGGAGAAAACCTTCCAACTATTAACACAGGTTGCGGGCAGGGCAGGTAGGCACGAGCTTCCAGGTGAAGTCGTTATCCAAACGTATCATCCGGAGCATTACAGTGTCGCGATGGCTGCAAGTCATGATTACGTGCAGTTTTTCGCTAGAGAAATGAAGCATCGGCGCAACGGTCACTATCCTCCGTATGCGCGCCTTGCGCTAATCACCTTCTCACACCCTGACATAGCGGTGCTGTTGCAGACAGGGGAACGGATTATTCATGCGTTGGCAGAGCAAGGGGTTAGTGCTGTTCGATCCTCAGGCAGAGTGGAAGTGTTCGGACCTGTGGCATCGCCCATTCCGCGTATCAAAGATAGATATCGCTTCCAATGCATGTTAAAATATCGGCATGAACCAACGATTCCTGAGAAAATTAGAGCAGCGGCTGACAGCTTGGACGATTGGCTGAAGAAAAATCAGGTACAGCTATCAACGGATATGAATCCGCAGGTTATGCTGTAGCGTGATCCAACTGCCTAACCGACATCATCGGACGTTCGACTATATATGGATAATTAGATAAGGAAGGTGGTACCATTGGCCATCAAAATCATTGTGAAGGAACCGGACCCGATCTTACGCGAGACGAGCAGACCTGTTCCGAAAATTACCCCGAATATACACAAGCTGTTGAATGACATGGCAGAGACGATGTACGAAGCTTCCGGTGTCGGTCTTGCTGCACCGCAGATCGGCATATTGAAACGGGTGATCGTCATTGATACAGCAGAGGAAGAAAGTGAGTTAATTGAGATGATTAATCCGGAAATCCTCTCGTCTTCGGGTGAACAGGTTGGTCCAGAAGGCTGTTTGAGCATCCCCGGCGTGAACGGTGATGTCAAGCGCTATGACAAGGTCAAGGTGAAAGGTCTAAATCGTGACGGGGAAGAGCAGATTATCGAGGCGGAAGGCTTCCTTGCACGAGTATTCCAGCATGAGATTGATCATCTGAACGGCGTGTTGTTCACTGACATCGCCGTACACATCTATGAACGGGAAGAGCCGAATCATGTCGCAGAATAGCTGCCGGATTGTCTTCATGGGCACGCCGGATTTCGCTGTTGCATCGCTCGATGTGCTGCTTGAATCCGGCTATGATGTAGTCGCCGTTGTCAGCCAGCCGGATCGACCGAAGGGCCGCAAGCGCGTACTGACACCGCCGCCGGTGAAGGTTGCTGCTCAGAAGCACGGGCTGCCGGTCTTGCAGCCGGAGAAGCTGCGCGCACAGGAAGCCGTTGACGCGCTCCGTCAATGGCAGCCTGATCTAATCGTGACCGCTGCATACGGTCAAATCTTGCCGAAAGCAGTGCTCGACCTTCCGAAGCACGGCTGTATTAATGTCCATGCTTCCTTGCTTCCGAAGTACAGAGGCGGGGCGCCGATTCATTACGCAGTCATGCATGGCGAGGAGAAGTCCGGCGTAACGATTATGTATATGGCGGAAGGCTTGGATACTGGCGATATCATTAGCAAGGTAGAAGTGCCGATCATGGTAGATGACACGACAGGCTCCTTGCACGACAAGCTTAGCTCAGCCGGAGCGGCGCTGCTTCAAGAGACGGTTCCACAGCTGCTTGCAGGAACGGCTGCAAGAGTGCCGCAGGACGATGCGCTTGCCACTTATGCGCCGAACATCTCACGCGATGACGAGCGGATCGACTGGACGAAATCGGCGCAGGCGATCTTTAATCAAGTGCGCGGGCTTAACCCTTGGCCGGTCGCGTTCACGACCTTGCAAGGAGAAGTATGGAAAATATGGCGTGCAGCAATCGCTGATCCCGATTCTATGCCCGATGTACATAGGCCGATCGGTTCTGTTGTGTCGGCAGCACAAGACCGCATCATCGTACAGACCGGAACTGGGCAAGTCGCGTTGCTCGATATACAGCCTCAAGGCAAGCGAGCGATGTCTGTCTCTGATTGGCTGAAAGGCCGTAAGCTGGACGAAGGCGAACAGTTTGGAGAACTTTCAGAATGAATAAGAAGCGGACAGATATACGTAATGCGACTGCCAGGTCGTTGGCGCTTGATATATTGACAGAGGTAGAAGTAGAGCACGCATACAGCAATTTGCTGTTGAATCAGAAGCTGACACAAAGCCGCTTGTCCGCTGCGGACAAGGGCTTAGTGACCGAGCTGGTTTATGGCACCATACAACGTCTGAACACACTTGACTACATATTGAACCGATTTGTAAAGAAAGGTCTGAAGAGCGTCCAACCGTGGGTGCGCAATGTCCTTCGTCTCAGCTTGTATCAGATCGTCTATTTGGAACGAATACCGGCACATGCTGCGGTGAATGAAGCTGTCCAAATAGCCAAGCGGCGGGGGCATGCTGGTATTTCCGGTATGGTCAACGGCGTGCTTCGCAGCATATTGCGTTCACAGGACGAATTGCTGCCGAGTGAGTGGGACGGCAATGCTGCACAGCGTATTGCGATTGAATATTCGCATCCGGAATGGCTTGTTGAGCAATGGCTGCACCAATATGGGGAAGATACTACAGCAGCGATCTGTGAAGCGAACAATCAGCCGCCGAAGGTGAGCGTGCGCGTCAACCGGCTCCGTCATTCGCGTGAAGGATTCCTGCAGCAGCTTCAGGAAGCAGGCATAGCATGTGAGGCATCCGCACTGTCGCCAGACGGGATCGTAGTGAAAGGTGCGGGCAATATGGCGCATTCAGCTTGGTATGAGGCAGGCGATTGCTCGATTCAGGACGAGAGCTCGATGCTGGTCGGTCGAGCAGTTGCGCCTGAACCTGGGATGAAGGTATTGGATGCCTGTGCGGCGCCTGGCGGCAAGACGACACATATAGCAGAGCTGATGCGCGATGATGGGGAAGTGTGGGCCAATGATATTCACGCGCATAAGGAACAGCTTGTTCGCGGACAGGCGGAACGACTGGGCTTAGGGAGCATCAAGCCAATGATCGCTGATGCTGCCAAGCTGTCCGCTCAGTTTCCTGCAGAGACCTTCGATCGCATACTGTTAGACGCTCCCTGCTCCGGGCTTGGTGTCATTCGCCGCAAGCCGGATTTGAAGTGGAGCAAGGACGACAGCGAGATTGAATCGCTGGCCTCCTTGCAGCTAGCGCTGCTACAGGAGCTTGCAGCGCTCGTCAAGCCTGGCGGACGACTCGTATACAGCACCTGCACGATCGATCGCAGAGAGAATGAGCTTGTCGCTGCTGCGTTCTTGCGGGAGCATGATAATTACGAGCCTGATAACGACTTGTATGCGCGATTAGGTCCAGCCTTCGCGCATGAACGTTCTACTGAGGCTTCCGTACAGATCTTGCCGCATCACTTTGGCAGTGACGGCTTTTATATAGCCAGCTTTACTCGAAAGTGTTAAAATGAAACGGATTAGCTACACTAGTAGTAAAAACAACTGGATGTGAAATGATGAAACCTTTCGTATATGATTTGACAAAGGATGGCTGGAACAACTGGGTGAAGGAGCAAGGGGAGCCGGCATTCCGCGCTGCTCAAATTTTTGATTGGCTGTATGTGAAGCGCGCGCAGAGCTTCGAGGACATGTCCAACTTGCCGAAGACATTGCGGACGAAGCTGGAAGAGCAATTCGGCTTTGTAACGCTGGATGAAATTACTCGCATGGAATCGAAGGACGGGACAGTCAAGTTCTTGTTCGGCTTGCATGACGGTCATGCGATCGAGACCGTGCTGATGCGTCATGATTACGGCAACAGCGTCTGTGTCACGACTCAGGTGGGCTGCCGGATCGGCTGCACCTTCTGTGCTTCTACGCTCGGCGGACTCAAGCGCAATCTGGAAGCTGGCGAGATCGTCGCGCAGGTTATGGAAGCGCAGAGGCTGCTGGACCATACAGAGGAGCGTGTCAGCAGCATCGTCGTTATGGGCTCTGGGGAGCCGTTCGAGAACTATGACGCAACGATGGACTTCTTCCGTATTATTAACGACGATCTTGGCTTGAATATCGGACAACGGCACATTACCGTATCGACTAGCGGAATTGTGCCGAGTATGTACCGATTTGCCGATGAGATGACGCAGATTAATTTGGCTATTTCCATTCACGCGCCGAACGACAAGCTTCGCTCTAAGCTGATGCCGGTGAACCGCAGATTTCCGTTCGAGGAAGTCATTAAGGCTTGCCGCTATTACATTGAGAAGACAGGAAGACGCATCACGTTCGAATATGCGTTGATCGGCAGTGTCAACGATCGGCCGGAGCATGCGGAAGAATTGGCAGATGTGCTGCAAGGAATGCTGTGTCATGTTAATTTGATCCCAGTAAACTATGTGCCAGAGCGAGACTATGTGCGCACGCCGAGAGAAGATATATTCGAATTCAAGCGAATATTAGATCGTAGGAAGATTAACACGACGATACGCAGAGAACAAGGTCATGACATTGCCGCTGCGTGTGGACAGCTCCGCGCTAAGCACATGGAGTCGAGTAAGAGGTGAGGTACATTGAAAGCAGTCAACAAGACGGATGTCGGAAAGGTCAGGCAGATCAATGAAGACAGCTCGTGGGTGGACACGGATTGGAACGGCTTGACATTGGCAATTGTGGCGGACGGGATGGGCGGTCACAAGGCTGGCGACGTCGCCAGCCAGATGGCGATTACTGTAATGCAGGAACAGCTTGCGGAGATTTCCAAGGATTCATCGACCGAGCAGTGCGAGGATATCCTCCGGACGGCCATCCATACAGCTAACCACAAGCTCTACGAGCTGGCGTCCTCACATTCCGCATACAGTGGGATGGGAACGACCATCGCGGTCGTTCTCGCCAGTTCAGAGTGGCTGTTAGCCGCACATATTGGCGACAGCCGGATCTATCTATGCACAGAGCATAAGGTGCAGCAATTGACTGAAGATCATTCGCTAGTCAATGAACTGGTGAAGACAGGGCAAATTTCCGCAGAAGAAGCTTCTACGCATCCACGCCGCAATATATTGACCAAAGCGGTGGGAACCGATCCGTATGTAGATGCTGATGTGAAACAGGTTGAGTGGAAGATTGGAGACAGGATTCTTATATGCAGTGACGGCTTGACGAGCATGATCGGAGCAGATCGGATTGGCGAGTATGTCCACAATGCGGAGTCACTGGAACAGACGGCGGATCGATTGGTGGAATGCGCGTTGGAGGCTGGCGGCGACGATAATGTTACAGTCGTGCTGCTGGCGAATGAATCGATGGAAGGAGGGGCAAGCGCATGATCGGAAGCGAGCTTGGCGGACGCTATGAAGTGATCGAACGAATCGGCGGCGGCGGTATGGCCATCGTGTACAGAGGCATGGACTTATTATTGCATCGTCAGGTAGCCATTAAAGTGCTGCGTCAACAGTTCGTGCATGATGAAGATTTCATACAACGCTTTCGCCGTGAAGCGCAATCGGCAGCAGCCTTGTCCCATCCGAATGTCGTAAGCATCTATGATGTAGGCCAGCAAGATGAAACCCATTACATTGTGATGGAATACATAGAAGGGCACAACTTAAACGACCGCATTAAGGAACATGCTCCCTTGCAGGTAGAAGAAGCCGTCCATATTGCGAGTCAAATAAGCGATGCGCTCGCGCATGCCCATCATAACCAAATTATTCATCGTGATATTAAGCCGCACAATATTTTAATCGGCAAGAACGGCAGAGTGAAGGTGACGGACTTCGGTATTGCCAGGGCAGCAACTTCCTCAGATATCACCCAGACCGGCGCCGTTCTCGGCTCCGTCCATTACTTCTCACCCGAACATGCCAAAGGAGTGCAGCAAGGAACAGGATCGGACTTATACTCACTTGGCGTAGTACTCTATCAGATGGTGACAGGCCGCTTGCCGTTTATCGGAGAAAGCCCGATAAGTGTAGCGTTGAAGCATCTGCAGGAGGAATTCGAAGATCCGAAGCAGATTAATCCGATGCTTCCGCAGACGGTGGAGAACATTATTCTTAAATCGTTACGCAAAAATCCGGCCGAGCGTTATCAGACTGCTGAAGAGATGCAAGAGGATCTGGAGTCAGCCTTAGATCCGAGACGAAGTCATGAGCCTAAGCTTGCCCCGTCTCCGCAAGCGGAGGAGGATGACGAGCATCGGACGATTATTATGCCGGCGATCCGCGGTCATCATCAGCCTAGTGCGGGAAGCAGTGATACGAATGCGGGTGGGGCTGGAGATTGGTCTCGCGTACATGATACAGATCGGGAACAGAAGCGTTGGGTGCGCCCGCTTGCACTTGCCGGCGTATGGATCGCTGTACTGACGATTGCTATATTCGGTGCGTGGTACGGCGTCAAGCTGGTGTTGAACGTGCTGGATGTGCCCGAGGTTGATGTGCCGGAAGTCATCGGCATGGAATTAGCAGATGCCGAGCAACAATTGGAACAATACAAGCTAGTTGCCGATCCGATCATCGAGCAATATAAGGATGATGTAGAGAAAGGCATTGTGTATGACCAAGATCCGTTGCATATGACTGTGAATGAGCATTCATCTGTCAAGCTCTATGTCAGTATGGGTCCAGAGCTGATGGAAGCGCCGGAGTTAGTCGGGAGCAATTGGAATGATGTGAGGCATGAGCTAAGATCGTTCGGATTCGATCCGGAACGGGTGACGACAGAGGAGATATTCAGTGACGAAGATGTCGGCACGATCTTAGAGCAATCACCAGCTCCAGGTGTCAGCTTTAATCCGAAAACCGATGACGTTCACTTTGTTATTAGCAAAGGCTTGGATACGTTCGAAATGCCGAATGTCGTGGGATATAAACAAGTTGAAGCGGAAAGCAGATTGGAAAGATTCGGACTGGAATATGAAGTGAAGACCGGAACGGATTATTCCGTGCAGGAAGGCTTCGTTTACATGCAGCATCCATACAAGAGCGGCGATATGGTATCTGAAGGGGAGCAGATCACGATCTATGTGAGCGAAGGCTATCCCGATGATGCACTAATGCCGACCAAGGTCATTGATGTGGAACCGGAAGTAGCAGGAGAAACTTCAACTGTCCGGATCGTCTATAGCGATGCTCGCGGGGAAGAGCGGGAATGGGACACGAGGGAAATCAAGCAGGCGGTAAGCTTACCGATTACCGTCGTCGTCTCCCCATCCGTTGATGCGATTATTAAGTATTATGTGAATGACAATTTCGGCGACAGCTATACCGTGACATATGAAGATGCACAGAAACAACAAGCGCCGCCGCCGAATGTGAGCGGTACGGAATCGACAGAGCCTGCTGTTCCGCAATCTGATGAATCTTCAACAAGTGATGCAACTGTAGATGATGAGTCTGCATCAGACGAGCCAGTACAGACATCGAACGAGCAATTGTCAGTGTCGGACGGTGCGAATTGATGTCGGCCGGGAAGATTGTTAAGGCTCTGAGCGGCTACTATTATGTGCTGCTCGAGCAAGGCGGGCAAGTGATTCAATGTCGCGCGCGAGGTGTGTTCAAGAAACGTGGCATTACTCCGTTGGTAGGCGATCATGTGAAGGTTGAGCTGAGCAACGACGAAGAAGGAACTGTGGTCGAAGTTATGCCTAGGAGCACGTTCTTGCTTCGTCCGCCTGTTGCCAATGTTGATTTGGCTGTGCTTGTGTTCTCGGTTACAGAGCCTGCGTTGAATTGGCAGCTGCTGGACAAATTTCTAGTCCATGTCGAGCATGCCGGTCTGGATGCTGTCATCTGCTTGACGAAGACAGATTTGGCTAATGAGGATGAACAGCGGAAGCTGGAGCAGACGAAGCATATGTATGAGAAGATCGGCTATCCAGTGATGGAGACAAGCGCCCGTGCCGGTACAGGCTTGCGTATGCTGGAGGAAGCGATGCAGGGTGGAACTGCTGTCCTTGCAGGTCAGTCTGGTGTAGGCAAGTCTTCATTGATCAATGCGCTGGTGCCCGGCAAGCAGATGGAGACTGGTGCAATCAGCATGAGACTGGGGAGAGGACGGCACACGACCCGGCATGTGGAGCTGATCCCGCTTGAAGCAGGCGGAGTCGTTGCGGATACACCGGGATTCAGCCAGCTTGATTTCGCGGCGGTGGAGACGGAGCAGCTGGGCAGTTGCTTCCGCGAATTTGTACCGCTCGCGGAGCATTGCAAGTTCAGAGGCTGTCTGCATCGGAGCGAGCCGTCTTGCGCAGTGCGCGAAGCAGCGGAAACCGGTCAATTATTCAGCAGCCGTTACGCGCATTATGAGCTGTTCTATGATGAGTTGAAGGATAGGAAGCGGAGGTATTGATTTATGCCAAATCTTAAGATAGCGCCATCGATTCTTTCAGCAGATTTTGCGAAGCTGGGGGACGAGGTGCGAACGGTGGAGCAAGGCGGTGCTGATTGGATACATGTCGATGTAATGGACGGTCACTTCGTACCAAATTTAACATTCGGCGCACTTGTCGTAGAGGCGATACGCCCGCATACGAAGCTGCCGCTTGACGTACACCTGATGATCGAACGACCGGATGCTTATATTCCGGATTTCGCGCGTGCTGGCGCCGCAACGATTACCGTGCATGCGGAAGCATGTGCGCATCTTCACCGTACTGTTCACTTGATTCGGGATCAGGGCGCCAAGGCTGGCGTAGTGCTCAATCCGGCCACACCGCTCTCTATGATTGATTTCATTCTTCCGGACGTTGATCTCGTCCTCCTCATGACCGTGAATCCGGGATTCGGAGGACAGCAATTTATCCATGAGGTCATTCCGAAAATTCGAGAATTGCGCCAACGATTAGATGAACGAGGTTTGACAGAGGTGGATATTGAAGTGGATGGAGGTATTCATGACGGTACGGCCCAATTGGTAGCCGAGGCTGGGGCCAATGTGCTCGTTGCGGGGAATTATATTTTCGGATCGTCAGATCGCACGCAAGCAATTTACAATTTGCGGCAAAGTGCTTCGGATTCCAAAGCTTAAAATTGCATGATGCGTGTTGCAAGCGCATATACATGATGACAAGGGTCGTTTTCTTGTCATCTTTTTTTTCTTTCACTCTCTGGACACGGAGTGAATATACTGGCAACAGCTACTAAATCTCCGGGAGGGGTAGAGATGAAGTTTTACACCTTTAAGCTGCCGAAGTTTCTGGGCGGGATGGTCAAAGCGATTCTGAATTCGTTCCAAAAAAACGGATAAACACCGACAAAAGCATAGTTCATTCAGACAAAGAAAAAAAGCACCGCCGGAGCAGGTGCTTTTTGTCTATAAACCCATTAAGCGCGAGTTACTTTGCCTGATTTCAAGGCGCGGGTGCTCACGTATACGCGCTTCGGCTTGCCGTCAACCAGAATACGAACCTTCTGTACGTTGACACCCCAAGTACGTTTGGTTTTATTGTTCGCGTGGGACACGTTGTTCCCCCGTTTAGGAGCTTTACCTGTTACATAACATTTGCGAGACATTGTCAGTCCACCTCCCGATCATTTCTTGCACACTCTAACTATATTACCATGAGCCGAACGACAGTGTCAACGGTTATGCCTTGGCGATCAGGTGCAAGCCTGAATGTGTTTGAAATACACGGATTTGGCCGACGCTAGGGTTAAGGGATGGGCAATGGGTAAGGAACGATTCAGCAACATTGCACAATTTGTCGATTCATGACGATGACGATCAAGTGACGTGCTACCTATGCTTTTCTTATGGAATTGATTATAGTACAATATATGTTAGTTTACGATTCCTCTACAGAAGGAGCTGGTAACGAATGCCGATCGAACAAGTGAATGAGAACGGGAAGATATTGATTTCCGATGAAGTGATCGAAGTGCTGGCCGGTTCAGCTGCACTAGATTGCTATGGCCTTGTAGGCATGGCAACGCGCAAACAACTTAAGGACGGCATCGCAGAAATGCTCGGCAGAGACAATCTTAGCCGAGGTGTAGAGGTGCGAAGGGATGCCGACGGCATTCATATAGATTTATACATAATCGTCAGTTATGGTACCAAAATTTCAGAAGTGGCTCATAATATTCAGGTGAAAGTAAAATATGTCTTGAGCGAAGTCGTTGGCTTGCAAGTAGGGGCGGTTCATATTTTTGTCCAAGGCGTTCGTGTCGCTCGATAAGGGGGGGAAACGTTTGAGTAAGCGCTTCATTGATGGATCAGATTTCGAACGAATGATTGCAGCGGCTGCTGCCCTTCTTAAGGAACAGGTCCAAACCGTTAACAACTTGAATGTGTTCCCTGTGCCAGATGGAGATACGGGGACGAATATGAATATGACGCTTCAATCAGGAGCGGAACAGCTGAAGCAGAGACAGTCGTCCGATCTAGGGAGAAGCGCGGAAGTGCTGTCCAAAGGTCTGCTTATGGGAGCGAGGGGGAATTCAGGCGTCATCCTCTCGCAGCTGTTCAGAGGATTTGCCAAAGGGGCAAGCGGTCTTCAGGAGATGAATACGGTACAGTTCGCCCAAGCTTTGCAGCAGGGTGTGGATACTGCCTATCAAGCAGTTGTTAAGCCTGTAGAAGGTACGATCCTAACTGTGGCCCGCGAATCGGCCAAGCATGCTGTTACGGTCGCACGAAGCACCGATGATTTCCATTCGTTTCTGGAGGAAGTGACGAGGAAGGCGCAGGAAGCATTGGCGCGTACGCCTGACATGCTGCCTGTTCTGAAGCAAGTAGGGGTGGTGGATTCTGGCGGGCAAGGCTTGGTGCATGTCTATGATGGATTTATGAACGGCTTGCGGCTCAGCTATGCGGAGGAATCACTGACTGTATCCACTTTGGCTGATACACCTGCAAGCAGTGAGCCTAATTTGTTCGTTGCCAGTCCGGTGCAGGATGTCGGCGCAGAAGCGGCTCAACGGCAATTGGACCCGAATGCTATAGCGTTTCCGTACGATATGGAGTTCTTCATTCGGATTCCAAGCGATACAGAGCTGTTTCCGGAGGAGCAGCTGCGTCAACAGCTGGCAGCGATTGGTGACAGTGTGTTAGTCATTGCTGATGATGAATTCGTCAAAGTGCATGTGCATACGGATACTCCTGGTGAGGTATTCAATGTAGCCATTCGATATGGCGAACTTACAGGATTCCAGCTTGAGAATATGCGTGATCAACATCGGCGGTTGCTGCAGGATGATGAGCGGGATGCCGCTGTTGAAGGAGATCAGCCTGAAGTTGCACCCGAAGCGGTATTGCCAGATGAACGACGAGCATTCGGCATGATTGCGGTGGCGATGGGCAATGGGATTGCGGATATTTTCCAGAGCTTGGGCATTGATGTCGTGCTTACAGGCGGGCAGACGATGAACCCAAGTACCGAGGATATCGTACAGGCCGTGGAAGAAGCTGACGCCGACACTGTATATGTGCTGCCGAATAATTCGAATATTATTTTGGCTGCGGAGCAGGCGAAGGAGCTCGCGAAGGCGAATATTATTGTTATTCCGACGAAGACGATTGCGCAAGGGATGTCAGCAGCGCTCGCTTTCGAGGATGATGCTTCGGCAGAGGAGAATGAGAACAACATGCTGCAAGCGATGCAGCGTGTTCGCTCGGGTCAAATTACGAATGCTGTACGGGATACGCAGATGGAAGGTGTACAGATTCAAGAGGGCGATTTCATTGCGATTCTTGACGGCAAGATTGTGGCAGCAGAAGAACAACTCTACGAAGCGGGAAGGCAATTGCTCGACCGCATGCTGGAGCAAGGGGATGAAGTCGTTACGGTGCTTACCGGAGAGAATGCAGAAGACGGGTTGACAGCACAATTGTCCCAATATGTAAGCAAGCAGTATCCTTCAGCAGAGCTGGAAGTATTGCAGGGCGGGCAGCCGCTCTATCCGTATTTGATATCAGTGGAATAACGTTGAGCGGGGTGATCGAATGAGTAAAGTGCGAGTTGTAACAGATAGTACAGCGGATATTCCAGCAGAGACAAGGGAGAGCCTTGGCATTGAGATGGTACCACTGAAGGTGCATTTCGGTGAGGAGGCATACCGTGATTACTTGGATATTATGCCGGCGGAGTTCTATGGCAAGCTGAGAGAGGCTAAGGAATTGCCGACGACATCACAGCCTTCACCGGTCGATTTTTTGAATGTATATAAGCGGTTACTGGAAGAGGACCCAGAGACTGAAATTATTTCTGTTCATCTGTCATCTTCATTGAGCGGCACGTATCAATCGGCTGTATTGGCCAAATCACTGTTGGAGGATCAATCGAATATTACAATTGTTGATTCCAAGTCGGCTTCCTATGGAATCGGCATTATCGTGGAGGAAATGGCGAAGGCCGCGCGTGACGGCAAGAGCAAGGAGGAGTGCCTTGCGCTATATGAACCGCTCCGGCAAGAGCCTCGGTTGTACTTCCTTGTAGATACGCTGGAGTACTTGCATAAGGGCGGCCGCATCGGTCGCGCTTCCGCGCTTGTCGGATCGCTGCTGCAAGTGAAGCCGATTCTATCCTTGGACGAGACAGGGACAATCTATTCGGTAGATAAGGTTCGCGGACAGCGCAAAGCGTTGGCCAGGATCGTCGATCTATTCGAGCAAGATTTGAAGGGCAAGTCGATTCAATTGACGATTGTGCATGCGGATGCGCGTGAAATAGCCGAGCTGGCAAGCGAGCTGATTAAGGAACGGTTCGACGTTACCGATACCCGTTATGCGATGCTCGGACCGGTTATCGGGACACATGTCGGTCCCGGAACGATCGGCATATTCGCTGTTCCGGTGTCATGAGTGAATCGAAGCATACGGATTTGAATCTGCTTCCGGTACGACTAGTGCCGGGAGTCGGTCCTCAGAAGGCGGAGCATCTAGGGGCGCTTGGCATCGGTACAGTAGGTGAACTGCTGGAGTATTTTCCTTTTCGTTACGAGGATTATCGCTTGAAGCCGCTGGAGGAAGCGAAGGACGGAGAGAAAATTACAGTAGCGGCAGCTGTATTCGCCGAGCCTAATCTCCAACGATATGGCCGCAACAAAACTCGTATGACCTGCAGAATGCTGGTGGACCGCGTGTTGATCACAACCGTCTGGTTCAACCGGCATTTTCTGCGAGAACGTCTCACACCGGGTACCGATGTTGTGGTGACAGGGAAGTGGGACGCCAGAAGGCTGCAGCTTACTGTGGCGCAAGCAGAATTCGCCGGGGCGCAGCAAAGCACCCGTTCCGGCACTTTGCAGCCGGTATATTCCGTAGGCGGCGATGTGACACAGGGTTGGCTGCGCAAAACGATGCTTCAGGCGCTGGACCGCTTCGGCGATCAAGTAGCAGAGGTGTTGCCGGATGAGCTGCTGGCGAAGCACAAGCTGCTCTCCCGGAAGGAAGCGATTCGTACCGTTCATCGCCCTGAGGATGGCGAGGAAAGCCGGATTCAAGCTGGAAAGAGACGGATGGCCTACGAGGAATTGTTTCGCTTTCAATTGAAATTGCTGGCGTATAAGCAGCTGGTGAAACAACGATCAGAAGGATCCGCTAAGAAGTTGGAGCGGGAGAAGGTCCGAGCATTCGTCCGAGCATTGCCGTTCCGCTTAACCTCGGCGCAGAAGCAAGT
The DNA here is from genome assembly GCA_913056365.1 of uncultured Paenibacillaceae bacterium. Taxonomy (GTDB): domain Bacteria; phylum Bacillota; class Bacilli; order Paenibacillales; family K13; genus Xylanibacillus. The sequence continues at coordinate 813,129 of CAJXLT010000001.1, forward strand.
GATTGCGGATATTCTAGAGGATCTTGAAGCGCCGAGCTGCATGAATCGGCTGTTGCAAGGTGATGTTGGCTCCGGCAAGACAGTAGTTGCAGCTACCGCTCTGTATGCTGCTGTGACAGCAGGATATCAAGGAGCAATGATGGCGCCTACGGAAATATTGGCTGAGCAGCATGCTCGTTCGCTTAATCAGATGTTCGAGCCGTACGGTCTGCAGATCGGACTGCTTACCGGCAGCATGCCGGAGAAGCAGAAGCGGGATGTGCTCGGAGCCTTGCAGATGGGTCTGATCGATATTGCGATCGGCACACATGCACTCATTCAGGAACATGTACATTACCGGAACTTAGGTCTTGTCGTGACCGACGAACAGCATCGCTTCGGCGTGCAGCAGCGTAGCGTATTGCGAAGGAAAGGTCTCGCGCCAGATGTGTTGACGATGACAGCAACACCTATTCCCCGGACTCTGGCAATTACCGCATTCGGCGATATGGACGTATCCTCCTTACGGGAAATGCCCAAGGGGCGGAAGCCTATTCAGACGTACTGGGTGAAGAAGGACAAGCTGGAGAGGGTATGGGGCTATATACGCAAGGAAGTAGATGCGGGCAGGCAGGCATATGTCATCTGTCCATTGATTGAAGAGTCCGAGAAGCTGGATGTGCAGAATGCTATTGAGCTTCATGCTCAGCTAGCGGTGCTCTTCGACGATCAGGAAGTGGGGCTGCTGCATGGACGTATGCGGTCAGACGACAAGGATCAGGTGATGCAGCAATTTCACCAAGGCGCATGTTCGATCCTCGTCTCTACAACAGTCATTGAGGTTGGCGTTGATGTTCCGAACGCAACTGTTATGGTCATCTATGATGCGGATCGCTTCGGCTTGTCACAGTTGCACCAGCTGCGCGGCAGGGTAGGACGCGGCGAACATGCCTCGACCTGTGTGCTCGTTGCTGATCCGAAGTCGGACAACGGACGGGAGCGTATGCAAGCGATGACAGAGACAGCAGACGGCTTCGAGATCGCTCGGCGCGACTTGGAGCTGCGGGGTCCGGGAGATTTCTTCGGGACGAAGCAGAGCGGCCTTCCTGAATTTCGCTTCTCCGATATTGTGCAGGACTATGAGCTGCTGGAGCAGGCTCGAGATGATGCGGCTGCGCTTATTCGCTCGCAGTCATTCTGGACGGATGCAGCGTATGCAAGCTTGCGCGACTATTTGCAGCGGGAGCAGATCATGCAAGGGGACTTGCTCGATTAGGGCGGCGTGAACGACACATATTCTGCAGGACGCACATATACTAGAGACATACTGCGAACAAAGGGAGTGTGTCTGCATATGTCCTATATGAATTACGGCATTAAGCCGGAACTGGTAGAATTGGTGAAGTCCCGGCTCAAATCACCTGAGCGCAAAGAGAAGCTCAAGTTGTTGGTGAAGCCGTTGACGAAGCAGGATTTGCAGAACAAGCAAACCGTTGCGAAGCTAGTAGGAAGGGCGGCCAAGGTGCTGAACATCTCTGCGAGTGCAGCGGACCAAGAGCGCATCGTCAGCTTCATTCTTGACCAGCGGATTGATCCTAAGAATACGTTGCACCTGATCAAGCTGTGGGGGATGTTTCGGTAATCGTCATTACCGTATGGTAGTAACTATGACGGACATCGGTGACCGTCACAAGGTATATGAGGCGTGTTTAGACAATGTAACGGTCGCAGATGACCGTGAGTGCTGAATGACCGGTCAAAACGGTGGTTTTTTGCCGCTAATGGACATCAGCGACCGTTAAAAATCAAAAATGCACATTTTTTCGCTCTAATGGACAAGAGTGACCGTAACAGTTTTCAACTTGTTGGTCGATCGGATGCTGCGAATTTTACGCACATACGCCACTCCTTGTGTGTTATAATTTGGTAGACAAGCCACATGGCTGTCTGGAATTGTTGCTGGCAACAGCTCGTACACGTTGCCAATACTGGATGGAGAGGTGGAACGATTCGATGATGCGCTTAGAAGATACGACACAACTTGTACAGCGTGTACGCGATAATGTAAACGCTGTTATGGTTGGTAAGGAAGCGGTAACGGATTACCTGCTTATTGCTCTCATTGCAGGCGGGCATGTGCTGCTGGATGATGTGCCGGGGACGGGCAAGACGATGACGGCCAAGACGTTCGCAGCTTCATTGGGCTGCTCTGTCAAGCGTGTGCAATTCACGGCAGATTTGCTGCCTTCCGATATTACGGGAATCAATATCTATAATCAACAAAGTAGCCAATTCGAGTTGCGTCAAGGTCCTGTGTTCGCCAACATACTGCTCGCCGATGAGATTAACCGGGCTACGCCGCGCACGCAATCCAGCTTGCTGGAAGCGATGGAGGAGCGGCAAGTTACGATCGACGGGGATACATATAAGCTGCCGCTGCCGTTTCTCGTTATGGCCACACAGAATCCGCTTGACCAGCAGGGAACCTTTCCGTTGCCGGAAGCGCAGCTTGACCGCTTCCTTCTGAAGATTCCTTCCGGCTACCCGAATATGGAGCAGGAAGATACGATGCTGCAGCGATTCGCCTCTGATGATCCATTGGCGTCCACGCAAGCGGTTACTACACCAGAACAGCTGATAGCCATGCAGCAGCTGATGAAGGAAGTCCATGTAAGCGCAGCGGTACGTCAATACTTGCTCGCCATCGTGGACAAGACCCGCCACCATCCGGAATTGGCGTACGGCGTCAGTCCGCGCGGAAGCTTGCAGCTGTATCAGGCTGCACGTGCGCGTGCTATGATCGCAGGGCGTGATTATGTCGAACCGGATGATGTGAAGGCGCTTGTGGTGCCTGTATTCGCTCATCGCTTATCCATGGGCGACGGCTTGTCTGACGATGGTGATATCCTTCGGGTGCTTGCGGACATTGTGCGTCAGGTTCCAGTGCCTACAGAGCTGGCGCAGCAAGAGAGCAGGTAGCGCCGATGGCTATTTTTTGGTTCGCGAGCGTGGTTATACTGCTGCTGCTCATACAAAACTTCATCTTCGCACGAATGGGTTTCAAGAAGCTGGACTATGCGCGAAGCTTCGACAAGCAGCGGGTATTCGCAGGAGATGCAGTCAAGATGACTGAGGTGATTACGAACCGCAGACGTATTCCGTTCCCCTACGTGCTAGTAGAATCGATGATGCCGGCATCGTTTCAGTTCGGCGGACAAAGCGATGTGTATCAGACAGTAGGAGAGAACCAGCAGCATCACCGCAGCTTGTTCGCCCTAAGAGGTCGTTATGAAATTACTCGCAAATACGAGTTCACTTGTATGAAAAGAGGCGTCTACGATTTCCAATCCGTCACGCTCACCGCAGGTGACGCTATCGGGCTGAAGTCGCATGTGCACACACGTCCGACAGCCTATCGAATTACTGTATATCCGAAGCCGATAGCATTCCGCGAGCTACCGCTTGGTGCACGCAGCTGGCTGGAGAATGCGTTCAGCCGCGACAATGCGCTTCGGGAGAATCATTACCAAGTTAGCGGCGCAAGACCGTACCGGCCTGGCGATAGTGCAAGATGGATATCATGGAAGGCATCTGCGAAGTCTGGCGAGTGGATGGTTCACAAGCGCGAAAGCATACTCGATACGGAGCTGTGGATTATCTTGAATTTGCAAGATGACGAAGAGGTATGGAGCCGTTCGATGAACCCGGACAAGCTGGAGCGAGGGATTCGCTTCGCTGCTTCAGCTGCTGCCTATGCGGCTAAGAACGGGATTCGCACTGGATTCGCCTGCAACGGCTCACTGCCTGGCGTGCGCGGGTTGGCGGAGGACCTGCCTGTTCGAAGCGGCCGTCAGCAATACGAGCACATTCTCGACAGGCTGGCCAACTTGCATGCAGCGGTTGAAATGCCGATTGACAAAATGCTGACTGAACGTTCGACACACTATGCAGGTCACAACATACTTCTGATCAGTCCACTCATGACTAGTTCTCTGAAGCGCCGATTGTATGCACTAGGCAATCAAGGGAATGCGGTTCAATGGCTGCCGGTGAAGTAATGGGAGGGGATCATCGAATGGATAAAGCTGCTGTCTCATGGAGACGTTCCTTTCAGACAGGTATCATCGAAAGTATCGCGATCCTCGCATTTCTGCCTTTCATCTTCATCGGAATGGGGAGTCCCTGGCTTGGTATAGTTGTATTTGCGGCAGCGTGCGGTTTGTTCTACGCGCTTGGCGCATGGACAGCACCGAGAATGGTGCGAATTGTTCGATGGTTGGCTGTACTGCCGCTGCTGTACGGCATGTACTTGCTGACGGATGCTTACTCAGCTATTATTGTGAGCATTTATATGTTCTCCCGCGGCGGCAAGCACCAAGGGCAATGGCAATTTCTTTATTGGCTGGGAGGCTTTCTCTTCCATCTGGTCGTCCTGCTATGGGTCGTCCGGACACCTGCGGCATCCGATTATGTGTACTTGCTCTGGTGCAGCGCATTCGTATCGATTGCGCTGTTCCTATATAGCTTCCAGCGCCAGCTAGTTCGGGATGCGGCCGTCTATCATAAGCTGATTACTTCAGAGATATTGAAGGTCGGCTTGATTACCGTATCTGTCCTGCTTGGCGTCGCCCTCTTGCTGTCTGTGCTTACTTGGGTGTACGTGGGAGAGCGTATGGTAGGACCATTATCGAATTTCGCAGACAGCTTCAAGGATTCGCTCACGAACAATCTAGGACCAGTCCTTCCAGAAAACTTGCCGTATCCGCAACAGGGAAATCCGCCACTGGAAGGCGAGGAGCTGTTGGAAGGGAATAAGTTTATTACGTTTATGTGGAATGTAATCGGCGGCTTCCTTGTGCCGGCATTCGTCTTGTTCATGATCGGATTCTTGCTCTATGCGAACCGGCGTGAGATTCGAGCGTTCTTCTTCACTTCATCAGAGGAGAAGGAGCGTGAGACGCTGCCGTTCACAGAAGAACAACGTTCGTTGGACGATGATGAACAAACTGGCAATGTTGCGATACAGGCAGCGATTCGACGTGAGGAATGGGATCGCATGAACTATGTGCAGAAAGTACGAACGGTCTATCGCTTGCTCGTGCGACGCTGGACAGAGAACGGGAATTCAGTCCATCTGTATGATACACCTAAGGAGTTAGGCGCTCGCATGCAAGATGCCCGTTCATCGGCATTCATGGATTCGTATGCCAAGGTGAAGTATGCCCCGGAGGTTCGTGATCCCTTGGAGGACGAGGAGCTGGAAGCGTGGTTTGATCACTTGAACCGGCGGCGTTCCTAGCATGTCGTCTCTTGGCTGAAGTGTAGGAAGTCACCGGGATAATCATCTGGAAGTGCGTTCCTGTCAGCTTGATCAGTTAGAGTAGACAGCCAAGCATGTAGTTGATACAATGCAGCAAGGATAGTAGCAGACGTGAAGGAGAGAGAGCATGAGAGCGTATTTGGATTTGCTGCGCGATGTATTGGACAACGGTGTGCGCAAGGAGGATCGGACTGGAACCGGTACGATCTCCGTCTTCGGGCGGCAGCTGCGCTATAACTTGCAGGACGGATTCCCGCTGATGACGACGAAGCGCGTATCGTTCCGCCTAGTAGCGAGTGAATTGCTCTGGTTCTTGCGGGGAGATTCGAATATTCGTTACTTGCTTCAGCACAACAATTATATATGGAATGAATGGGCATTTAAGAAATGGGTGGAGAGCCCGGAGTACTCGGGCCCAGATATGACTGATTTCGGGCTGCGCTCACAGCGGGATGAGGCATTCCGCCAGCAATATGAGAAGCAGATGGATGTGTTCATACAGCGTATATTGCAGGAGGATGAATTTGCTGCGCAATACGGAGAGCTCGGTCACATCTATGGCAAGCAGTGGCGGGCATGGCGCACCCAAACCGGTGAGACGATCGATCAATTGAAGGATGTTATCGCGATGATTCAGCATACACCGGATTCTCGGAGATTGATCGTATCGGCATGGAATCCCGAGGATGTACCGACGATGGCATTGCCGCCTTGTCATACACTATTCCAATTTTATGTATCCGAAGGTAAGCTTTCGTGCCAGCTCTACCAGCGAAGCGCGGACATCTTCCTTGGCGTGCCGTTTAACATTGCCAGTTATGCATTATTGACGCACTTGATTGCGCGGGAGTGCGGGCTGGAAGCGGGTGAGTTCGTGCATACGTTGGGCGATGCGCATATATATACGAATCATCTGGCGCAAATTCAGGAGCAGTTGAAGCGTGAGGAGCGCACTTTGCCGACGTTGAAGCTGAATCCGGACATACGATCAGTGTTCGATTACGAGCTGGAAGATCTGAAGCTGGAGGGCTACGATCCTCATCCGTCCATCAAAGCGCCGATTGCGGTGTAGCAGCTCAATTAGCAGTATGGATGACCCGTTAGATGAAGAGGAGAGGAAGTGATTACTCATGATTTCAATGATATTCGCAATGGATCGCAACCGGACAATTGGTCAAGACAATAAGCTTCCTTGGCATTTGCCTGCTGACTTGAAGTATTTCAAGAAAGTCACTAGCGGATCAACGGTCATCATGGGGCGGCGAACGTATGAATCTATCGGCAGACCCTTGCCGAACAGGCACAACATCGTGCTGACCACTGATCGCACTTATGTTGCTGAAGGGTGCGAGGTCATTCACGATGTGGAAGCGATCCAATCCTATGCATCCGCACAAGAAGAAGTGTTCGTCATTGGCGGGGCGGGACTGTTCAGTCTCTTGCTGCCCTACGCTTCAAAGATGCACATCACTTGGATTAACGAAGCGTTCGAAGGTGATACGGTATTGCCGGAGTGGGACAGCAAGGAATGGAAGCTAGTATCGGAAACTCCCGGTATTCGGGATGCGAACAATCCATATGATTACTCCTTTTGTATATACGAACGGATCAGCTAGTCAGGGAGGCGACCAACATGAGCAAGCGCAGAGCTGACATCGTACCGAACTGCCCGGTATGCGGATTTCAGATGAAGTGGTGGTTCGCGAAGTGGAAGTGCTTCAATTGCGGGCAGTGGAATGGCTGCTGCGGCGATGACACGAGCGACCCGGGCGGGCTCTGGCAGGAACCCGGTAAGCGAGACGACAAGCGTGAATGACACGAGTTCGAGTAAGCAACAGTATCCGGGGCGTAAAAGAGTAGCGGTGGGGTGCGGAGAGTGTGACTGCGCCAGCTTATGCTGTTCAGATTATGACAAATCATCGGCTAGATAGGCATTTCGTCCCTTGTCAATTCGAACAAATGCCACTACCATATAGATAGACAAGGCAGATGTCGGAGGGCAGCAGTATGAAATAGAAAGGTTGCGGCGCGCATGAGTAAGACGATTGAAGCGATGCGGCGATCGATCAAGCAACGGCAGATGCACAAGCTCGCGCTTATGGAGCCCGGGCGCGCATTGGATGTGCTTGTCGCTAGGTTTGTAGAAGGATTGCAGATCGAATGCAGATCGATACCGGAGATGGGGCAAGATTACTGGATCAAGCCATTGTCTTCTGTACGAAGCGAGGACGGGGAATTGGAGCGAGTGCCTACGTACTCCACTACGATATATTCTGCTCACAACCTGTTGAACCGCTATGAGCAATGGCAGCTGCAAGGAGATACCGGAGCAGGGATTCGCGCAGAGCTGCACGGAAGCAGCGGAAGCATCGGTTCCTCTGGGCTGTGCCGGACGATCCCAGAGGCGATCAGCAAGGCAGCGATTGCGCTTAAGATCGCCGATAATCATCTAATTGAGGATTTACTGGAGGATCACGAGGAAGCAACGGAACCTATATAGAACGTCTTGTTCGGCTTATCGGACAGGGCGTTTTTTATTCGTGAGTCTACATGTGCATGAGACAGCAAGCAAGGATGTTTGCTATACTCATGAGTAGGAAAGATACGTAAGGGAGCGGACACTATCATGCAGCAAACTACTAACAGAATATTGATCTTCGGGGGTGGTGAGCTGGATGAATGGGCTGTTAAGCTTATTCGCGAAAGCGATACGCTCGTAGGAGCTGATCGCGGGGCTTGGTTTCTCTTGTCTCAAGGCTACCGTCCGCACATAGCGATGGGTGATTTCGATTCTGTGTCGAGCGAGCAGATGGCGCACATTCGAGCGTGCGCGATGTCCTTCCGTGACTGTGATCCGATCATGAAGGATTATACAGATTCTGAGCTAGCCTACATGTGGGCATTGGAGCAGAAGCCAGATGAAATCGTGCTGCTTGGTATGACGGGGACTCGGTTAGACCACACCTTAGCGAACGTACAGCTTCTCAGACGCGGGCTGGAGGCACAGGTGCGTACTACGCTTCAGGATGCGCATAACCGAATCGCACTAACCGCCAGCAAGCTTGTGCTGACGGATGAAGGGTTTTCGTACATTTCCTTGTTGCCGTTGACAACCGAAGTTCACGGGGTAACGCTGGAAGGATTTCAGTATCCGTTGCAGGATGCCACGTTGACGATGGGACATTCGCTGGCAGTCAGCAATAAGCTGATCGCACCCGAAGGATGTGTCACAGTGCGAACAGGCGAGATGCTCATCATTCAAAGCCGCGATTAATCCGTACTATGAGCGTGAATAACGGAGGGCACTTCTGACAGGCTAGATACGGTTTCGAACACGCCGGCAGGCGTTGTATTCACGTTCACGACATTGTATTGCCACTCTAGCTCTGCGGGGATGAACACGGCATGAATGCTGTTCTCTAACGCCGGCACGATATCCGTACGGAGCGAGTTGCCAACCATCCACGTTCGCGAACGCAGCCAATTCTCTTGTTCGATGATCTGGTTGAGGAATGCGCTGTTCTTGTGCGCAGTGACATGAATGCGATCGGCGAAGAACGCCTCTAATCCTAGTTGGTTCACTTTGCGCGATTGAATCTCTTCCACGCCACCCGTGTACAGGACAAGCTCATGACCGTCTCGCTGCAGACGTTCTAATGTCTCTATCATTCGCGGATAAGGCTCTATTGGCATGTCGTAGACTGATTTTGCGAGTGTTCGGTACGCTTTCTCCAGTGAGGGATCTGCTTCTGTACCCGATTCACGGCAATAATAGCGGTACGTATCGACGAACGATTGGGGAAAGTGCTCTGTCGTAAATCCGTTCACATGGACAGAAGCGAGATCAAGCTCAAGCTGTTTCGCTTTCACTTCACTTGCAGTGATGCCGGAATGAAAGCGATCGGATAAATCTGCGGTGAATTGCTCTATGATTTGGAAGAAATACTTGTTGCAGTGAACAAGGGTGTCGTCCAAGTCAAATATAATCGTTTGTTCGGCGATCATCAGTCACACTCTTTTCCTTATAAGTATAGGGTTTATGACAAGCAGTCTCATTTTACCCAATTGTGCCGGGCGGAATCAATATTTTTGTAGCACCTGTTGGAATGTTAGAGTATAATTAATAGAAACTGGCCTTCTACAGCCAATACATAGTTGAACGCATCCTTATGATTGATGTTGCATTCATCCTGCTTATGCGTGGGTTCATTTTGGCGAGCGTATTATAGCAAGCCCTTACATGCGCTGTAAGCTGTATGGCAAGAAGCGTCGGTTGGTCTATGAAGCACGGTTATTCTTTTGTTTCACTTATATAAATATATTTATTGCAGCAGTAGGAAAGGAGTTTGCGACAATGGCACAACAGCTTCCTAAGGTGAATGAACTAGGGTTTTTCGAAATTCGCCTGGAATCGATCGGCGGTTTGGGGGCCAATCTCGCTGGCAAGATGCTGGCAGAAGCCGGAGTAATGGGCGCAGGATTCAACGGGGTAAGCTTCTCATCCTATGGCTCCGAGAAGAAGGGGTCGCCGGTAAAAGCACACATTCGATTCTGTGATATGAGCACGAATATTCGGGATACATCCCCGGTAGAACGTCCTCATGTCGTTGGGATTTTTCATGAAAATCTCTCCAAGACGGTTAATGTAGTAAGCGGCATCTATGAAGACAGCACCGTATTGGTTAACTCGACCAACAATCCGGAGCAATTGAAGGAGAAGATGAATCTGGTGGGCGGTACGATCGCTGTGATCGATGCCACGAATATTTCACTGGAAGAGAACAATCGTGTCAACATGGCCATGTTAGGCGCGTTATTCAGACTGTGCGACTTCTTGGACCCGCAAATTATGAAGGATGTTATCCGCAAGTCGCTGGAGAAGAAGTACCCGCAAGCTGTAGCACCGGCCATTCGCACCTTCGAGCGCGGCTACGATGAAGTGAAGTTTCAAACCTTCGCACTGCCTCAAGGCGTAGAGATGCCCGCATTCGTGCGTCAGGATACACCAGTGCTTGGCTATGAGACGCAGCCGATGGGCGGCACGATTGTGAATCCCGGCAACAGTGTGTTGAAGGATCTGAGTATCTCCCGTAGCGGGATGATGCCCGACTTCGACGAAGACAAGTGTATTCATTGCGCTGCATGTGACAATGTATGTCCGGATTTCTGCTTTGTATGGGACGAGGGAGCAGACAAGCGAGGACGTCCTCAGATGTTCCTGCAAGGAATTGACTATCAGTATTGCAAAGGCTGCTTGAAGTGTGTCATGGCTTGTCCGACCGAAGCGCTGTCTGATATTCGCGAGACAGAAGGCTATGCAGATGACAAACGGGTGGCGCATCGCCATAATTTTGCAGCAGGTGTATAAAGAATAACGATACGAAAGGCAGGGGACTGTGCAATGGCAATTGAGATTCAGAAGGACAACCGCCTAGGTAATGTAGAACAGCGGATCGTATACGAATCAGGCAATGAAATGGCGGCGTATGCAGCCCATCAGATTAATTATCACATTATGGGTTACTTCCCGATTTCACCGTCGACGGAAGTCGCGCAATTTCTTGATCTAATGAAAGCGAACGGCCAGCATGATATTAAGCTAATCCCGGCGGACGGTGAGCATGGATCAGCAGGTATATGCTACGGCGCATCCACTGCCGGAGGCCGTGTATTCAATGCAACGAGTGCCAACGGGTACTTGTATATGTTGGAGCAGATGCCGGTTCAATCCGGTACGCGCTTCCCAATGGTTATGAATTTGGTATGCCGTTCTGTGTCAGGTCCGCTTGATATTCACGGCGATCATTCCGATCTGTACTATGCGTTGAATACCGGCTGGCCGATCCTGATGAGCCGCGATCCGCAAGCAGTTTACGATATGAACATTATGGCGCTAAAGCTTGCAGAGGACCCGGAAGTACGCTTGCCTGTTCTAGTTACACAGGACGGCTATTTCACCTCTCATCAGAAGCGCCGTGTCATGACAATTGCTGAGCGGGATGATGTATTGAAGTTCGTCGGCGAGCATCCGCCGCAAGGCTTCCCGGATACGCTCGACCGCAACAATCCGATAACAGTCGGTCCATACATGAACGAGCCGGACTATATTAATAACTGCTATCAGCAATCGATGGCGATGTACAAGGCAGAGGAAGTGTATGACCGCATTCGCAAGGAATATGCAGATCTGACCGGCCGTGATTACCCGATTCTGGATATGTACCGGATGGAGGATGCGGACGTAGCTGTATTCCTGATGAACTCGGCATCCGAGATCATTAAGGATGTCGTCGATCAGCTTCGCGAGCAAGGTATTAAAGCCGGCTCGATCGCACCGAATATGATTCGTCCATTCCCGGCGAAGGCGATTGCCGAAGCATTGCGCAATGTGAAGGCGATCACAGTAGGCGATCGTGCAGATTCTTACGGCGGTCATGGCGGTAATATGGTGAATGAAATTAAGGCAGCGCTCTTCACCCATAATGTGAAGGATACGCTCGTCATTAGCCGCGTGTACGGCTTAGGCGGCAAGGACTTCTATGCCGAGGACGGTCATGCCTTGTTCGAGCTTGCTATTGACGCGATGAATAAGGGTGCAGTGGAGAAGCCGTTCGATTACCACGGTCATACACCTGGTGATCCTACGAAGAAGCCGGAGCGCGTATTGGAACCGATGAAATATGAAGAATTGAACACAGGACTCATTACCGTAACACCTAATGAGGAGACCGGTAAGCTGAAGGTGAAGATTCCACCGCTGCGGGCATTGACGAAGAAGCCGAAGCGTATTGCGCCAGGGCACGGTGCTTGTCCGGGATGCGGTATCTTCTCAGGTCTGGAATTGTTCTTCAAGGGAATCGAGGGCGATATCGTGGCGCTCTTCCATACAGGATGCGCGATGGTTGTCACTACCGGCTATCCTTACTCGGCTCACAAAGCAACGTATATTCACAACTTGTTCCAGAATGGTGCCGCTACGCTGTCCGGCGTCGTAGAGATGTTCTGGCAGCGCAAGGAACGCGGCGAGCTGGATCATCTTGGCTTGCAGGATGATTTCACGTTCGTGATGATTACCGGCGACGGCGGTATGGACATCGGCATGGGTCCTGCTATTGGCGCAGCGCTTCGCAATCATAGAATGATTATTCTCGAATATGACAATGAAGGCTACATGAATACAGGTGCTCAGCTTTCCTATTCCACGCCAATGGGACACCGGACGTCTACTTCGAATGTCGGCAAATTCCAGGGCGGCAAAGTATTCCACCATAAGGACACTGCGCAAATTATGGCGGCAACGAATATTTCGTATGTGTTCACCGGTTCGGAATCCAATCCGCAGGACTTGCTGAAGAAGGCGGCCAAAGCCCAATGGTATGCACAAAATGTAGGACTTGTATACGGAAAAATTCTAATCACTTGTCCGCTCAACTGGCTGTCGGATGACAAAGAAGGCACGTCCATCGTCAATTCTGCTGTAGACAGCTGTTTCTTCCCGCTGTATGAGATCGAGCAGGGCGTGACGACGATCACTTATGATCCTGAAGCGAAGGGCAAGCGGGTTCCGCTCTCTGATTGGTTGAAGATGATGGGCAAGACGAAGCATCTTGGTAAGCCAGAATATGAAGAGACGTTGCATTCGTTCCAAGCTGAAGTGGATCGCAGATGGACACAGCTGAAAGCCAAGCACGAGCATCCTGCTTTGTAAGGTTATACCGTGATGCCATACGTATTGCAGAATGTAACTAGCGGTGAACTCTATGCTTGTATGCAGGTGAATCATTACGATCTAGGTTATTACGGGGTGAAGGCTTGGGATTCGCAGCAATCCGCTGAAGCCGATTGTGCGCAATGGCTCGGAGATGACAGTTTGACAGGGGATTGGCAGGCGGTGCATGTAGAAGAACGCATACTGAAGCTGAGCAATGTCAAGCTGAAGAATAATCCGGCGTATGCCGTGCTGTTGTCAGGCGAGTCACTCCAAGCAATTCGCCGCGATGCAATCGACTGAATGCTAGCTTCATCTCCTATACGCCGCTTGATTCCGCTCAACTTGATAGCGGATCAAGCGGCGTTTGGTTTGTTGATCGACAAGGTTATTCAAGCAGTGAAACGTGTATAATGATGAAGGAAGTGTAAATACGCATGACGGGGTGGATATTAGCGTGAATGCCGATTCTCTATGGAAACAGATTTCCGAAGCTACTACATTAGAAGAACGTACAGCTTTGAGAGAAGCTATCTTACAAGCAGGATATGGTTTGTTCTATGACTGCTTGGAATTGATCAAAGCGTCGATCAAGCAATATGAGGACGCTGATGCCGAACGGATCGCCCAGCACTTGAAGCAAGCAGAAGCGGTCATACCTGATCCTGGGACGATCAGCCCATCGTGGTCGGACATCTGGGACAAGTACCGGCAGATGGTCGCTGCGAAGAACGAAGTGCTTCACCGGATTGCGCGCAACGAGCGCGAAGGTGAATGGCAAGTAATTCTGGACAACCCTTACAGCAATGATCCTATCGTCTGTTATCCGCATCTATCCTTCTTGGAAGGAGCGTACTTGTACAGTTATTTCCGCGCGGATCTGATGAAGAATGAGTATGTACGCTTGCAAAAAATCGTCACACTCGTACAGAGTGAAAATTAATCGTTCCCGACGAATTGTGACAGCTTCTGCAGCGTTCCTGCCATATACTTAGGTGGATTATGCATTGAAGGAGTTTTTGGGTATCATGAGACCGTCCTATGCAACACGAAACAGCAAGATGATCGATGATGAAATTGAGAGCTTGCGACAAAAGCTGGTTCAGGCTGTTCATGCGAATGGCAGCTTCATACACGACCAAGTACTGGATATAAGCCAGCAGCTGGACAGGCTGATCTTCGAGTTGCAGCAGTATAAATAGAACGCGGACTAGCAGTAGTATCAAGCGAGCGTAAGTAACTAAAGTGAAAGCGATGAACGATAAGTGTGAGGGTTGTCTGCAAGCTATGAGCTGCTTGCCGTCAGCCTTTTCTTGTATGCGTTGTAATGCTATCAGCTTCTTGTCCACCATCTTATTCATACGTTTAAGCCTAGTCACATTGGGCAAAAATAACAGAAACCTTGTATAAGATGGAGGATGGATGATGAAACGTTGGATTGTAATAAGTACCGTATTGCTGATTACAGCAGCCATATGGACTTGGTCGAATCAGCAGCATTCAGAAGAAGCATGGACGGAATTGGAACAGGCAGCTGCAGCGGGTGAGACGATCCATGTCGCGCTGATGAACCAAAAAGGCGAACAAGTGGGTAATGTGCATCTTAAGCAAATGAAGGATGGACTGGACGTGCACGTGAAGGCAGACCGATTGCCTGCAGGTGAACATGCGTTGCATGTGCATGAGAGGGGTGTGTGCGAGACACCTGATTTCGAGTCTGCAGGAGGACATTTCAACCCAACCGATCGCATTCATGGGTTCTTGCAGGAGAAAGGACCACATGCCGGTGATCTCCCTAATTTTATGGTGAATGCAAGCGGACAAGCGGATGCTCGCTATATGACGAATCTGATTACGCTGGAGCCTGGCAAGAAGACTTCCTTGCTCAGCAAGTCAGGAACGGCAATCGTCATTCATGAGAAGGCTGACGACTACTTCACTGGACCGGCAGGGGATGCTGGCGCCCGGATTGCTTGCGGGGTCATTGCCGAGCCGAAATAATCCTGTGAACAACCTTGTCTGGAAGAATAGCTGTCGTCCCCCTTGTCACTGACACGGTTGTAGTAATGATTCAGCCGAGCTTGTAAATCTATCATGGATGGGCTGTTGGACGGCTCAGAGAGCGGTATATCCGTTGCAGCTGTGTGGAACGGCTGTTCCTTCTGAAAACTGCTTAAGGATAACCACATGCGAACATACACGATCATGAACAAACCGAACGATAATAGGGTGCACATCAAGAATACGATGCGCAGCCAGCTTACGGATATGTTCCAGACAGCGGCTGTTTCCGCACATACACCGAGTGCCCAACGGCGTGCAGGTGCCGGTTGAATGGCAATCTGGTTGCGTAGCATAAGGAAGAACCCCCTAGTAGTTTAGTATCGCGTATAGTTCTATTGTAGAGGATATTGAAGCAAAGCTGTACAGACCGCAGTATGTTTCTATAGCCAGACTAAGGTCTAGGATTAATCAGTCTGCAGACTGATTGTGGATGTTGTGTTATTACGCATATGTGAAGTTGAATGAGAGGTATAAGCCGGCTCTTATCGGACCCGGCTTTGCTTTTGTTGATCGGGCGCGGTATACTGTTGCCTATGTGAGGTGAATCGAATGACGAAGCGGATGACATTTCGTTGTGTTGGAATGCTGCTCATGGTGTTCGTGATTGCAGGCTGCAGCAATGCTGGCAGCAACCATAACAGTCACGGAGGAGCTCCGACTGGAAGCTTGATCGAGGTAGCCATCACGACACAGCCGCAGTCGGTTCAAGCCGGTCAAGAGGTTGTCTTGCAAGCAGAGATTACGCAGGACGGTGACAAGGTCGACGATGCAGATGAGGTTATGTTCGAGGTGCGCAGATCAGGCTCCGATGACAGCGCCATGCTGCTAGGTGAGCATGCTGGTGAAGGGTTGTATACGGTCACACATACGTTCGCTGATGCGGCAACGTATTTCGTTACCGCGCATGCAACAGCAAGAGGGATGCACAATATGCCGACTCTTGAGTTAGACGTATCCGAATGAATGTCTAGATCTGACGCATGAAGAGGGATCGCTCGCGCAAGCGCATAGGCTTGCCGTCCAGCGGTCCCTTTTTACTTGCGGGATACGGAATTGCCCCTAGTCATGAAAGCGGTTGCGATGTACAATAGAGCCTAATAAGGAAAGGAGTAAGATGCAGTATGGGGAAGACCAAGCATACAGGTCCGGTCCGATTGCCGAAGAGACCCGATCCTTCACTATGGGCAGGGGTTATGCCGTTCGGATTGGGCAAGACGAAGCCGCGCCATCTTCGTGATACTGCGAAGGCAGCTTGGCATAATCGAGATCGCTTGGCATACGCTTACCGTATTTTGTCCAAAGGCGTGTGTGATGGATGCGCGCTAGGCGTGGCGGGGTTGCAAGACCAGACGCTGAAAGGACCGCATCTGTGTACGACGCGCTTGAACGTACTCCGCTTGAATACGATGCCGGAGATGGGGGGAGAGTGGGTTCACGCAGACATCGAGCAGCTGCAGAAGCTGAGCAGCGCGGAGCTGCGTGAGCTTGGGCGCATTCCGTATCCGTTGCAGCGCAAAGCTGGGGAGCGAAAGTTCACCAGAATCAGTTGGGATGAAGCGATGAATCGCATTGCAGAGGCTATTCGTACGTTCGGACCGAAGCGCACAGCGATGTATTTGACTGCGCGCGGGATCACGAACGAATCTTACTATACAGCTGCCAAGGCAGCAAGGTTGATCGGAACGAATCATATCGACAACGCTTCGCGTATTTGCCATGCTCCGTCCAAGACAGCGCTCAAGCGCTCTGTAGGCATTGCCGCATCGAGCTGTTCCTACAAGGATTGGATCGGTACCGATGTGCTCGTATTCTGGGGAAGCGTCGCCGCGAACAATCAGCCGGTATCTACGAAATATATGTACGCAGCTAAGCGCAAAGGTACGAAGATCATTGTCATCAACCCGTATAAAGAACCGGCGATGGACAATTATTGGGTGCCGTCGATTCCTGAATCTGCGCTGTTCGGAACGAAGCTTGCAGACGACTTCTATCAAGTGAACATCGGCGGCGATATTGCGCTAATGAACGGGATTATGAAGCGGTGGTTCGAGATGGAACAAGCCGAAACAGGTTCCGCCATCGATTGGTCATTCGTAGAGGAGCATGTTGAAGGGGTGGAATCCCTTCGCGAGCATCTAGCTCAGCAGGATTGGGCATTACTCGAACAGTCATCCGGCGTAAGCCGGGCGCGCATACATGAACTGGCGCAATTACTTGCACACGCTCGTTCAGCGGTGTTCATCTGGAGTATGGGGCTGACCCAGCACCACTTCGGTACAGACAATATATCGCAAGTGGCGAACCTCGCTCTGCTGCGCGGGTTTCTCGGGAGGGAGCATTGCGGTCTGATGCCGATTCGCGGTCATAGTGGCGTGCAAGGCGCTGGTGAGATGGGGGCAGATCCCTACGCGTTGCCTGGCGGAGATAGTACAGCGGACAATCGCGATCGATTGGCGCAGTTATGGGGATTTGAGCTACCGGAGTGGCAAGGGCTGCCGATCGGGACTAGCCTGGAGCATGCACTGCTGCCGGATGAAGATGAGCACAAGCTGCAGGTGCTGTATACGTCTGGCGGCAATTTCCTCGAGACGATGCCGAACCCGGCATTTGCACGCACATGTCTGGAGCAGGTGAGCTTGCGTGTGCATCAAGATATCGTCTTCAATCAATCTACCTTGGTAGAGGCTAGAGAGGATGTTATAGTACTTCCAGCGATGACGCGTTATGAACAGCCCGGCGGAGGAACCTCTACTTCTACGGAACGAATGGTATACTTCTCTCCAGAGATTCCAGGGCCTCGCGTGCAGGAAGCGCGCGCCGAATGGGAAATTTACGTAGATCTCGCGTCACGTGTCGTACCGGAGAAGGCTCATCTGATTCAATTCGCGAATGCGCAGGAAATCCGGGATGAAATCGCTCGCTCGGTTCCGTATTATGACGGCATTCAGCACTTGAAGAAGGCGGGCGATGTGTTTCAGTGGGGCGGCGCTTGGTTGTGCGAGGATGGCGTCTGCCCGACTCCAACGGGTAAGGGGCAGCTAATACCCGTTGCGTTACCGGAGCTGCGCAAGCCGGAAGGGGAGTTCTATGTGACAACTCGCCGCGGCAAGCAGTTCAACTCGATGATCTATGGAGAGAAGGACCCGTTCAACGATGCGGACCGCTACGATATTCTCATGCATAAGCGTGATGCGCGTCAGCTAGGTGTAGAGGATGGAACGTCGGTCGTGCTGGACAATGCTAACGGTTCATTCCAAGGGAAGGTGAAGCTTGCCGATGTGAAGCCGGGCAATTTGCAAGTGCATTGGCCTGAAGGCAATTGTCTGATGCCGAATGGGGTATTCGAGCGATTCGCAGCAATTCCGGAATATAATACGTCTGTGAAGCTGCGCTTGTGCGAGGAGAGCGAAGCTAATGCATGACGAACGAAACGTGAATAAGGAAGCAGGCCAGGAAGAACGGTATGAACAAGGGCTGAAGAGCTGGTCGGCAGTAAGATGGTCTGGAGCTGGCAGCGCCAACGTCTCGGAGGTCATTGCTGAGGAAATGCCGCTCACGATCCATGTGAACGGGCAGGAATTTGCCACAGTGCTGTGCAGTCCGGTAGGATTAGAGCCGCTCGTATACGGCTTTCTTGCTTCTGAAGGCTTGATTCGCACAGCAGATGAAGTCAAGCAAGTACGTATCGATCGGTTACGGGGCATAGCAGATGTGACGCTGTACGCTGCGTTATCGCCCGATGCTGCGTCATCGACGAAGCGATTTATCGGTTCGTGCTGCGGCAAGAGCCGTGAGTTTTACTTCCAACACGATGCTCGGACGGCCAAGACGTACACCCGTACTTTACGCATCTCTGCCGAAGCGTGCTATCGGCTAATCGATTGGCTGCATACGAATTCCGACGGCTTCGCCATGAGCGGAGGGCTGCACAATGCGGGACTGTGCACAGTCGGCGAAGGACTGTTCACCCATTGCGATATTGGCCGTCATAATGCGTTGGACAAATTATACGGCACATGCTTACTCGAGCGAATTCCAGTTGGAGACAAAGTGATCGTATTCAGCGGAAGATTGTCTTCTGAGGTTATCTTGAAGGCAGCCAAGATTGGTGTCGGCGCTATCATCACGAAGTCTGCTCCTACAGACCTGGCCTTGCGTCTCGCTGATGATTTGGGCATAACTGCTGTTGGTTTTGCCCGAAGCGGCAAGATGAATGTGTATACGCATCATTCGCGGATTGTTTCCAATCAGGACATGGTGAAATAAATGATTGCCACACTGATCTGATCGTGATACAGTGATAGTCATACAAGTGCATATTCGCTTGGGAAGCGCCTGACACAACCGTCAGGCTGCAAGAAGGGAAACCGGTGAGAATCCGGTGCAGCCCCCCGCTACTGTAAGCGCGGATGAAATTGTCGCAAGCCACTGGCCGATAACGCCGGGAAGGGACAAGAGTAAGAGGAAGCGCGAAGCCAGGAGACCTGCTTATCAAGCGTCAGCAAACCGATTCTTCGGGTGGGAAGAAGGAAGGTGTTCACAGTCGTACAATTCTTGCAGCACATGTTACGTGCATGCAGGTCCAAGGTGCATACTGCGGCCTCTGTCCCTCGTTGACGGAGGCTTTTTTTGGTTGGTTGAACTTGAGCGTGAAGTGTATGATGAAAGGGGAAAGCTGAGTGAATACAGAGAAGGAAGCATTGCGCAGAGGGATGACGTTGACATATACGGGCAACGGCAAAGGGAAGACGACCGCTGCAGTCGGACTAGCTGTCCGCGCAGCAGGTCGAGGCATGAAGGTTCGCATGATTCAATTTATTAAATCACCGGAACGTACATATGGAGAGAAGCTGGCACTGGTTAAGCTCGGCATTGATGTGCTGCCAATGGGTGTAGGGTTTACTTGGCGCAAGACACCGGATGAGCATCGGCAGGCGTTGCAGGCTGCTTGGCAGGAAGCGCAGCGAACGGTCATGAGCGGTGCATATGATCTGGTCATCTGGGATGAGATTCACAATGCGCTCGCGATTGACCGCTTCCCGATCGCGGATGTGCTGCCGATCGAAGAAGTGTTAACTGTAATCCGCAGTCGTCCTTCCCATGTTCACCTTGTCATGACTGGGCGGAATGCTCATAGCGATGTGAGGGCCGCCTCCGATCTCGTATCGGTCATTGAGCCTGAGAAGCATTATTATGAAGAAGGAGTTCAAGCTATACGAGGGCTGGAATTTTAGGAAGGATGAGCACGCTGGTGAAGGAGAGCAACATAGCGTACAGCAACACCGCTCCAAGAGCGCTGCCGCTCATGGTTCAAGGGACGCATTCCGATGTCGGCAAGAGCGTGTTAGTAGCTGGCTTGTGTCGGTTATTTGCAAGGAAGGGCTTGCGAACGGCACCGTATAAGTCGCAAAATATGGCATTGAATTCTTATGTAACAGCAGACGGCAAGGAGATCGGAAGAGCGCAAGGGGTACAAGCCGAGGCCGCGGGGATCGAAGCGACGACGGATATGAATCCGATTCTGATTAAGCCGAGCGGCGATATGGAGTCCCAGATTATTGTCCACGGCGTTCCGCGTAATCATATGCGTGCGGGACAATATCGCGACCAATTCTATGAGGAAGGGTTGCGAATTGTTACGGAAGCCTATGAGCGGTTAGCTGTGCAATACGAGCGTATTGTCATAGAGGGAGCGGGTTCGCCTGCTGAGATTAATCTGAACGACCGCGAGCTCGTTAACATGCGCATCGCAAGAATGGCAGGCGCGCCCGTTCTATTAGTCGGCGATATCGATCGCGGAGGTGTATTCGCGAGTCTGGTCGGCACCCTTCAGTTGCTGGAGCCGGACGAACGGGAGCGGGTGGCCGGCTTCATTATTAATAAGTTTCGAGGAGACGTACGTCTGCTGGAGCCTGGATTGGACTGGCTGGAAAGCTACACAGGCAAGCCGGTGCTAGGCGTTGTTCCGCATCTGGACGGCATTGGTATTGAATCAGAGGATTCCGTGGCGTTAGACCGCTACAGTCGTGTTCCACAAGCGGACAAGCCGATTCAAATCGCGATCATTCGGCTTCCGTCTATTTCGAACTTTACAGATTTCGATCCGTTGCTGGAGGAGCCGGATTGCCATGTTCGCTTGGTAGAGACAGCAGCACAGCTTGGCGAACCTGATGTTATTATGTTGCCTGGCAGCAAAAATACGATTCGCGACCTGCGGTACTTACAGGAGAGCGGACTGTTCCAAGCAATCGAACGCTGCCGTAAGTATGTGAATCCGTGGCTGATTGGGATATGCGGCGGGTTTCAAATGATGGGCTGCACGGTAGCGGATGAAGACAACGTTGAATCTGTAGAAGGGAGCCGCGCTGGCTTCGGTTGGTTTGCCATGCATACAAGCTGGCAACGGGACAAGGTTACGGTTCGGGCAGAAGGCGAAGTCAGACTCGGGCATGAATCTTTCCCCGTTCACGGGTATGAGATTCATCATGGCTGGACGCAGTACAGGGAAGGTGCCCCCTTCAGTCAGTTAAGAAGAATGAATCCTCAGCACGCGCCTTCGCCTGCAGTTCGCGATGGCATACTGGATGAGCAGCAGAAGCTGCTCGGCACTTATTTACACGGCGTGTTTCATAACGATGCCTTCCGTGCAGCATGGCTGAACAGAATAAGGGAATCGAAAGGACTCCAACCGATACACGATCGACCAAGCTCGACTGCGCTTAGAGAGGACGCTTATGATCGATTAGCCGACGTGCTTGAAGAGCAGTTGGATATGGAGAGAATCGAGCAGATATTAGCAGCAGGAGCTGCTAGCAGGTATTCGAATTAAAGGAGCTGGAGAGATCGAATGGAACAAGCAGTGAATAAGCTTACAGACATTTGTGCGCGAATTAGCAGCCTCAATCCGGAGAGTGCTAAGCTAGCGAGGCAGCGCCTGGACCGACTTACGAAGCCGCCGGGAAGCTTGGGACGATTAGAGGATGTCGTCCTGCAGCTGGCGGGAATAACGGGGCAGCCATTGCCACAAGTATTTCCTCCCGGCATTGCCGTATTCGCCGGTGATCATGGGATCGTAGCCGAAGGGGTGTCTGCATTTCCGCAGGAAGTGACCGGGCAGATGGTTCGCAACTTTGTAGCAGGCGGTGCAGCAATTAATGTTTTTGCCCGTCAGCATAGCGCCTTGCTGGAAGTTGTAGATGTCGGAACGGCGGCGGATTTGTCAGACGTGCAAGGCATTCAGCATCGTCGGGTAAGGGAAGGAACCGGCAATATGCTGCAAGAGGATGCGATGAGCCGGCAACAAGCGATCGAAGCGATCGAAGCAGGGATAGAAAGCGCAAATAAGCTAATCCAAGCCGGTGCTCGTTGTATCATTCCCGGAGAGATGGGCATCGGGAATACGACTAGCAGCACAGCGATTACTGCGGTTATAACAGGCCGCTCGGTAGAGCAATTAACCGGTACGGGGACAGGTATTTCTGCAGAGGCGAAGAAGCATAAAGCTGCATTGATTCAACGCGCAATTGAAGAGCGGAAGCCGAATGCTGAGGACGCGCTTGATGTATTGTGCAAGGTAGGCGGGCTGGAGATTGCTGCTATGACTGGCGCTATACTAGCAGCTGCGGCACATCGCGTTCCCGTGCTGCTGGACGGATTCATATGCGGTGCGGCCACGATGCTGGCCGTACGGCTGGCTGGCGGTGTGCGCGACTATTTGATCGCAGGACACCGTTCGCAGGAGCCGGGACATCAAGCAGTATTGGACTGGCTTGAGCTTGAGCCCTTGCTCGATATGAATCTTAGACTTGGAGAAGGAAGCGGTGCGGCTGTAGCATTCCCGTTGCTGGAATCAGCTGTTCGTATGCTTGCAGAGATGGCTACCTTCGACAGCGCCGGCGTATCGGACGCAGAGGCAGGTAGTTAGAGACAGGTCGGGCAGGATGGTTGAACGGCATCTTATCTGGTAGATAGAAGGTACACATTTAGACAATACAACGAAGGATGGATGAACATGCAGAAGAATTGGATGAAGTTGGGAGTAAGCTTACTGACGCTTATTATGATCATTGGCGTGCTGGCTGGATGCAGTACGAACAGCGGCAATGCAGGCAATGTCCCATTGAACGATAACGGGAACAGCGCTGTCGAGAAGCAGGAACCTGCTGGACAGGAATCAGCTGGGGATATGCAATCGATTGAAGCATTCCCTGCGGTATTCATAGATGGCAGCGGTGAAGAAATTACAATTGAGGAGCAACCAGAGACGATCGTATCCTTGTTAGCGAGCAATACGGAAATTGCGTATGCGCTTGGACTTGGTGAGAAGATTATAGGTGTGTCAGATTTCTGCAACTATCCAACAGCTGTGGAAGAGAAGGAGAAGCTCGGTGGTCAAGATATGAATGTGGAGCGGATCCTTGAGCTGCAGCCGGACATGGCGCTCGTCTCACAATTCCATTACAATTCTCATGCGGATATATTGGAGACGTTTCGAATGGCAGGTATCGATGTCGTGGTAGCCGGGGATGCGAAGTCGTTCGAAGACGCTTACGAGACGATTCGTATGTTCGGTCAAGCTACAGGCACGCTGGATAAGGCGGAGGTAATTGTCGCGAATATGAAGGAACGTCTGGCTGAGGTAGTGCAACGGACGAAAGATGTAAGTGAACCGAAGCGTATTTGGGTTGAGGTATCGCCTGCGCCGGATATTTTTACAACAGGTCAGAACACATTCTTGCATGAGATGATCGAGACGATCAACGCTGTGAATGTAGCAGGTGATCAGACAGGATGGGTCAAAATGACAGAGGAAGAAATTGTAACGCTCATGCCGGATGTCATCGTTACGACTTACGGCTACTATGTAGACAATCCAGCTGATGGTGTCTATGCAAGAGAAGGATGGGCGAACATACCGGCCGTCTTGAATGAGCAAATATATGATGTAGACAGTGACAAAGTTACGCGCCCTGGACCTCGTCTTATTGACGGTGTCGAAGAGCTTGCTCGGGTTATATATCCGGAGCAGTTCACTCCTTGAGGCAGACGAAGATGAACAGAAAGGTATGGCTATGGTATATTTTCGCAGGAGGGATTGCCGTCGGCGCGTCTCTCCTTGGCTTGCTGGCTAGCAGTGTCATGGTTTCGCCTGAAACAGTATTTGCGATTCTAGCCAAGCATGTGCTTCGATGGACCTGGCAGGCCGATATTCCGATCAGTCTAGATTTGATTATCTGGAATATTCGCGCGCCGCGTGTCGTGCTTGGCTTGCTGATCGGCGCTTCTCTATCTCTCGCTGGAGCAGCGTTCCAGGGATTGCTGCGCAATCCGCTGGCAGATCCATATATTATTGGCGTTTCATCGGGCGCATCATTAGGGGCCGTTATCGTTCTGTTTTTTCAGTTTTCCTTATGGGGGCTAGGCGCGTTCACACTGCCGATAACGGCCATAATCGGCGGATTTGTCGCCTTGGTGCTCGTCTTCGGCATGACACACCTGTCCAGTCGGAGCTTAGCTGTGGAGACGATTATTTTATCCGGTGTCATTATGACGTCCTTCATGAGTGCGATCGTATCCTTAATCATTGCGCTAAGTCAGCGGGAGGATATGAGTCAAATCTTGTACTGGCTCATGGGCAATGTCGGCATGCGGGGATGGAGCTATGTGCAGCTGCTACTGCCATTCGCACTCGTAGGCGCCTTGCTGCTGCTCATACATGTCCGGGAGCTGAATGCACTCGCGCTAGGCGAATCTTCGGCTGAGCACTTGGGCGTTAACGTAAGAAGGAAGAAAGCGCTTATTTTGATAGGGGCGTCGTTATTGACAGGTGCTTCCGTTGCAGTTTCCGGTGCGATTGGCTTCGTCGGACTTGTGATCCCTCATCTGGTACGGCTTGTTACGGGACCCGATCACCGCCATGTATTGCCGTTGTCTATGTTGATAGGGGGCGCCTACCTAGTATTAGCAGACTTGCTCGCACGCACCGTTATATCGCCAAGAGAGCTGCCGATCGGTGTCATAACGGCGTTAATCGGCGCACCGGTGTTTGCTTTCTTGCTTATTCGACAGCAGGCTGGAAGGAGGGGACGCGGATGATCCGTCTAACAGGAATATCTGGAGGCTATGACACAGACCGACCAATCGTTCATGACGTATCGATATTTGCTGATGCTGGCACATTCTTCGCACTGCTTGGACCGAATGGAAGCGGCAAATCGACCTTGTTCAAGCTCATGACAGGTGTGCTGAAATCAACTTCCGGCACGATTGCACTGAACGGCTCTCCGCTGTCCGACTACTCATCGATAGAGCGAGCGCGGCTGATTGCTGTACTGGCGCAGGAGGAGCAGGTTGCCTTCGACTTCACTGTTGAGGAGATCGTTATGCTTGGCCGCTATCCGCATCAGACAGGACTGCTGAAATCTGCATCGCGTACAGATTCAGCTGCGGTAGAGGAAGCGATGCGCACGACGAACGTGCTTCCTTACCGCTACCGCTCCTTCCGCGAGCTTAGCGGAGGTGAGAAGCAACGTGTGCTGCTGGCGAAAGCGCTGGCACAGGAACCGAAGCTGCTGCTGCTGGACGAGCCGACGAATCATCTTGATGTTCGCCATACTTATGAGATGCTCGATCTGCTGCGCGCGAAGCAGCGCAAGGATGGACTGACAGTTGTAGCGATTCTGCACGATCTGAATGTAGCGGCCCTGTACGCAGATCGAGTAGCGCTGCTTCGCGAAGGACGTATCGTAGAGCAAGGGGATGTCAGCGTGCTGCGGGACGGTTCTTCGATCGAACGGGTATACGGTGTGCGTGCGATTGCGCAGTATCATCCGTTGTTGCCCAAGCCGCAGTGGTTCATGACGCCAAAACCCGACACGGATGTCCCGAAGCTTGCGCCATTCGGCGAATCGTACAGATTAACTCAGAACGATCGGCTCATTCATCTCATGTTCGAGCGACCGCTTCGTACGATCTCGAACGGCGTGAATGGTGAAGGATTGCAATGGATTCGTCATTTTTGCAACTTTCATGTGGACAAGGATTACCATTGCCCGGACCCTGTAGCGGATATTCGCAGCTGGATGGAGGAGTTGGGCATTCCGTTCGAGCAGGCTGTCGGTATGATGACAGCTGTGAAGCTGAATGATATGGCTGTCGTCGAAGACGAGACAGGTCCATATAAAGTGTTGGCAGTAGTTACAGCAGGCGTAACGAATGCAGTCGACATTGCCAATGATCGCATGCCTGAACCTGTTACGACTCCAGGTACCATTAATACGATGGTCTTCACAGATGCGCATTTGACTGACGGCGCTTTAGTGAACGCCTGCCTGACCGTCACCGAAGCGAAGGTTAAGGCATTGTTGGACATGGACGTGTGCGATCCCAACTCGCATACGATTGCAACCGGCACATCAACAGACAGCTTGCTTATTGCCGCAACGCAGCAGGGGGAGCCGACACCGTATGCAGGCTCGGGCACGATGATTGGGAAGCTGCTTGGCCGAACGGCGTATCGGGCAACCCGGATTGCGTTGGAGCAATACCTCAGGCGTACACTTAGTTAATGTGTTGATCACAGCTTAATCGTGGATAACAATGAAGGAGGCATATGCCTCCTTCATTGTGTGCGTGATGATAGGAAAGGAGTATGCAGCTTGTATGGTTATTTTGTCGGAGAATCCTACTTAGCCAATGCTGGAGCCGCAATCGGTGCGGCCGGAACGATGCTGCTCTTGCTCGGCGGAGCCGCTGTGTTGGATTTGCTGATTGGCGATCCGCGCCGCATGCCGCATCCAGTGGTCTATATGGGAAAGCTGATCGCATTCATGGAGTCACGCTGGAATCAAGGGACTGCAGTAAGCAAGCGAAGGTTGGGGCTAGCAATGGCAATTGTAGTGCCGGCAGCTGTGTTCCTGCTTAGCTGGTTCGTCGTGTTCGCTTGCTACCGGCTGTCAATCTGGACAGGCTTCGCGGCAGAAGTGCTGCTCATCTATAGTGCGATTGCGATGCGCGGCTTGGCTGACGCTGCCGAGCAAGTGCGGAAGCCGCTGACAGAAGGGAAGTTGTCCAGAGCAAGGCGAGCCTTGGCGATGATCGTGGGCAGAGATACAGATGACCTGCAACAACCAGATATTGTGCGCGGCACGATCGAAACAGTCGCAGAGAACACATCAGATGGCGTGATTGCTCCGTTGTTCTGGGCGATTATTGGCGGTGCGCCTGCTGCGATGGCCTATCGTGCGATCAATACGCTCGATTCTATGGTAGGCTATAAGAATGAGCGCTATATAGATTACGGACGCGCCTCCGCTAAGTTGGACGATGCTGTTAACTGGGTTCCGGCACGCATGACAGCAATATGTATGTGGCTTGGCGGTGTGCTGTTCGCATTGTGCACGGCAGGCAGGATGCAGCTTCGCCTCGGTCGCGCTTGGTCAATCGTGCTGCGCGATGCGCCTAAGCATCCGAGCCCGAACAGCGGCTGGCCGGAGGCGATGGCCGCTGCGCTGCTAGGCATTCAGCTCGGCGGCCGCAATACGTATCAGGGTGTCATATCCAACCGTGCGTTCATGGGTGAGCCTCTGAACCTGTGCACATCTGTGCATATACAGCGAACAGTTTGGCTCATGCATGGCGCTTGGCTCGTATTTCTCGTACTTGCTGCAAGCGTAGCAGGGCTAGTAGTTGGAACCTTATAGTCTGAACGAATACATAGTTGAATAATCGGCAAGTGCAGACAAGGCATCCTCTGCGCTTGTCCTGAGGAGGATGTATCTTGAAATGGCCGAAGCATGGCGGACAGCCGCAACGCATACGACAACTGTTCAGTCTATCTGAAGAACAGACATTGCTTGACTTCAGCGCCAATATTAATCCGCTTGGCCCTCCTGAAGCAGTCCGTCGCTTATGGCCGACCTTGCTGGAGCGCACCCTGACCTATCCGGATATGGACTATTCGGATGCTGTTGAGGCTATTGCCAGGCATAGTGGGGTGATGCCTGAACAGGTATTGTTGACGAACGGGGGGGCAGAGGCAATCTTCCTCGCTGCTCGGCTGTTGACAGGAGGGACGGCATTGGTCGTGCATCCGACGTTCGCCGAGTATGAGCAAGCATGCGCACATTACCGGGTTCATGTGCAATTGCTTATCGCTGATCCGGAGCAGCCGTTCCCGGAGGAGGAAGTAATGCAACGGATGGAAGCGGTCGATGGCATGTTCCTGTGCAGGCCGAACAATCCGGACGGTACGCTACTCCCAAGAGACAGCATCATTCGTATTCTGCAAAGCGCACTGCGCACGAACACCTTGTTGATCGTGGATGAGGCGTTTATCGATTTTGCCTTAGAGCCTTCAGCTTCACTCGCGCCCTTGCTGCATGAATATCCGAATCTGATTCTGACCCGTTCATTGACGAAGATGTATGCGTTACCTGGGCTTCGTATCGGCTACGCACTTGCCGGTACCGAGCATATTCAGGCGATGGCCGCGCAGCGGTTGCCGTGGAGTGTGAATACACCTGCTGCTCTGCTTACGCCAGAGCTGTTGAGGGATGAAGCATTCGCAATACGTACGAGACGATGGCTGCGCGAAGAGATTGCTTGGTTGAAGCCTCGTCTGCAGCAGATGCACTTCACGATGTCGGCGACGTGCACGAACTTTTACTTGCTTCGAGATTCAGTTGCACCGTCTGTGGACAAGCTCTATCCATTTCTACTGCAGGGTGGCATCCTTCCGCGTCATACGCATACATTCCCTGGGCTCAGAGGCGCTGCACTGCGTCTTGCTGTTCGTTCTCGTAATGAGAATGAGCGATTGCTGGAGCGTCTGGCGGCATGGCAGGCATCGGGTTCAGACGGTGCAGGAGTGAATAACCAATGATTGCCTTCATTACAGGCGGAGCGCGTTCGGGTAAGAGTGAGCTCGCAGAGCAATTGGCGTTGGAGTGGAGGACTCAAGCATCCTATGAAGCGCCAACAGTTCTATATATTGCAACGGCCGTGCGTACAGACGAAGAGATGGAAGAGCGCATCCATGCGCATCTCGAGCGGAGAGGATCGGTGTGGGAGACATGTGAGCTTCGGGCAGCCTCAGACCTGGTCAGCGTTCTGCAACGCTTGCAGCCGCAGCAGACAATTATGCTGGACTGCATGACGATATGGTTGAGCCGGATGCTGTTCGAGGAACGCATAGAGCCGTCCGATATTGATGCTTGCTGGAGCGAATGTCTGCAGCTTATTCATGAGCGGCAGCTAGCGGCTGTCATCGTGTCCAATGATTTGAATGAAGGCATGCCTGCGGGCGATGCGTGGACAAGTCTATACATCTATTGGTTAGAACAGCTGCACAGACAGACTATAGCGCATGCTGATCTTGCTATACAAGCTGTTGCAGGTATGCCGCTCGTCTGGAAAGGAGAGCTATGATCAAATTATCGCTGCAAGGTCTGCTCGTTGCCTTGCAATTCATCACCCGCTTGCCAATCCCGTATCGGGGTGAATGGTCGGCACGTGTACTGCGGGCTGCCTTGTTCGCTTATGTGCCAATCGGGCTGCTAATTGGCGGCATACTCGCAGCCGTCGCGGTATCTGGTTCTCTCTACTTGCCGCGTCTCGTACTGGATCTCACAATGCTCACTGTGTGGATCGGATTGACGGGAGGGCTTCATCTTGACGGCTGGATGGATGCGGCGGATGCTGCCGCATCGCAAGGCGATCTGGAACGTCGTCGTTCCATTATGAAGGACCCGCATGCGGGGAGCTTCGCTGTATTGGCGCTCGTCATGCTCTTGGGCTGGAAGCTCGTACTCATCGACACGCTGCTGCAAGCTGTACAGCAGTATGAACTTGGCTTGCAAGTGGCAATATGGCTGTTCGTCCCCGCTTCTGCCAGATTCGCTGCGCTCATTCTTATGCGAGCTGTGCAGCCATTCAAGCAGGAAGGGCTTGGCTGGCTATGGAGTCGACAAGCGACGGGCAGTGTGCTCATTGTCTCCAGCTTATGGCTGTTGCTGCTGCTAGTCTGGCAGCCTATTGTCCTGTATCCGCTTGCGGCAATGGGTCTGTTGCTAGTCTGGTATACAAGGTGGTGCAGGCGGCAATTCGGTGGAATGAACGGTGATCTTACCGGTGCGCTCATCGAGGGAACGGAGCTGGCTAGCTTGGCAGCGGCTGTCATTGGATTACTTATTCTAGGTTAAGTCATTATAAGGGAGGGGTTCAGATTGCTGATGATTGCCGGAGGCGCCTATGCAGGGAAGCGCCGCTACTTGCGCAGCCGCGAATCGCATGTGCATTGGCATAGCGCCTATGATGGGAAGCAATGGAGTGACTGGCAGACAGCATGGGAGCAGGCGATCGCAACATCGTCCATACTTGTACTGGAAGGTTTGGAACTATGGATCGCTGAGGCATTGAAGCAAGGACATTCAGCTGATGCCGTGCGCAAGGAATACCGAGCTGTGCTTCACGAGCTTAAGCAACTGGAAGATGTAAGGCGAGAAGAAGCGAATGATTCCGCATCGCACGACCATCACGTCGCCATACTGATGCTGGAGATGGGACGAGGGATCGTCCCGATGCAAGCGAATGAGCGAGCGTTACGGGATACGGCAGGCTGGCTTCAGCAGGATGCAGCCAGCCTCAGCAGTGAAGCCGTATATATATGGCACGGATTACCCCGTGTGATGAAGCAGACTCTCGTCAATCCCGAGCTCGACTAACAGCGGATCACGCCCATCGAACGGCGGATATACGTCTGGATGCAGCTGAGCGGCTGCTTTGGCCAAGCCTGTCAGCAAGCGCGGTGACGGCCGGCAGAACAACGGCTCGTCCAACACATAGATGCGCTGATTGCGAATGGCCGATATGGCTTGCGCTTGATCCCGCGCGATGACGATTTCAGGTGATACCTTGTCCTGATGCACACCTACCCATACGAGATGAATGATGTCCGGATTCCGTTTGATAACTTCCTCCCATGTCGTCTTGACACTCGCTTCCGCATGATCGGCGAACACATTCTCCGCACCTGCAAGCTCACTTATTTCGGTCAGCCAATTCCCGCCTCCGGGGGTGAACACCGGCTTCGGCCACCATTCCCAATATATCTTCGGACGGTCGCTAACCGCGCATGCCAGTTTCTGGTATCGGTTGATCAGCCGATCGAACGCCTCTACGGCAAGCTTAGCGCGATCCATTACGCCCAAATCCTCTCCTACCGCCAGCAGATTGCTGCGAATCTCTTGCAGTGATTTCGGATGGTACACCTTGTGGGTCAGACCTCTTGCTTGCAATCCTTCAATATTGCGCTCCATGCCAGGTACAGACAGCGAGGCCAGAATGTAATCAGGCTTAGCAGCTTCGAGTCGATCGAGATCGATAGACATATCTGAGCCGAGCCGTACGGCATCCTGTCTCACTGCGGGCCAGTCGGAATAGTCGTCAAGCGCGACAATACGATCTTGCAGCCCTAAATAAGTCAATAGTTCGGTGTTGCTTGGACATAAGGAAGCAATGCGCATATGTCATGAACACAACCTTTCTGCTCATATGATTCTTCTATTCTAGCACATCGCTTCAACTAGGGTATGCATAGGAAGTGTGTGATGTTCTCATACTTGTGTGCAAGAAGTATCTTCACAGGCTGATTGCAACATGCTCTTTTGCGCACATCCGAACTGGTGTACAATACGATCAGGGACTAGTTCCAGTGACAGGAGTTGAATAGATGCTAGTAATCAAGCAACTGCATAAGAGCTATGAGAATAAGCCGATATTGAAGGGGATTGATTTCGCTGTAGCCGAAGGGGAGTTTATATGCCTGATCGGTGCAAGCGGCAGCGGCAAGACGACATTGTTCCGTTGTCTGGCCTTGCAGGAGCGCTGGGATCGCGGTCAGTACTTGTACAAGGGCAATGATCTTGTTAAGCTGAACCCGCTTGCCCGCTGGTGGCAGCGCAGAGACTGGGCGTACATAGAAGAGAAGGCTGTCATGAATCCGAACAAAACCGCGCTGCAGAACATTCTTGCTAGCCGGACGAAGTATATCCCGTTCTGGCGCAGACTGATCGGCAAGCCAGGTGTGGATGAGCACGTATTCGCTATGGATTACTTGGAGAAGGTCGGTCTGCTCGAGCAAGCGAAGCGGAAAACCGGAAAGCTGAGCGGCGGTGAGAAGCAGCGAGTAGCGATCGCCAAATCACTCGTGCAAGGCGCACAAATTGTATTCACAGATGAGCCGGTGTCGGGACTGGATCCGCGTTCTGCTGAACGCGTCATGCAGGATTTGAAACGGATGAATGAACAACAGAAGGTGACCGTACTATGTATCATGCATCAGGTGGATCTTGCAGAGAAGTTCGCTGATCGCATATTGGGAATGGCGGATGGCAAGATCGTACTGGATGTGCGCGGCAGAAGGTTAACGGGTCATGAGAAACGATCTGTAATCGGCATAGAATGATGGAAGCGCAAGGTGATGTGAAGGAGGATATATAGATGCTGGCTCATACACCGCTTGTGTTCGCCCATCGCGGCGCATCTGCTGATGCGCCGGAGAATACGATGGCTGCATTCCGGCTTGCGGCAGAACAAGGAGCTGACGGATTGGAGCTCGATGTCCACATGAGCCGTGACGGTCAATTGGTCGTCATTCACGATGAGACATTGCAGCGGACAACACGCGCAAGCGGACTCGTCGTGCAGCGGACAGCGGCCGAGCTGAGCAGTGTGGATGCCGGCAAGCGATTTCCCGCATACAAGGGAGAGCCGGTTCCGAAGCTCGAGGAAGTGTTGGAGCTTGTCAGAGATGCCGGCTTACAGGTGAATATTGAGCTGAAGAGCGGACGAACACCCTACCTTGGCATGGAGAAAGAAGCTGTCAGGCTCGTTCGCCGATTCGGACTGGAATCGTGTACGGTGTTCTCCTCATTCGCCCACACAAGGTTGAGTAAGCTGAAGGAACTCGCACCAGAGATTGAAACAGCCGTATTGTTCAAGCACAGCATCCCGAATCTGTCGGCATACGTTCGTTCGCTTGGCGCCGGTTCGCTTCATCCGCACTATCGTATTGTTACGCCGGACCTGATCGAAACTGCGCGTCAGTTAGGCTTGTCGGTCCGACCGTACACAGTAGACAAACCGAAAGTTATGCAACGCATGGCAGAGCTTGGCGCAGATGCGCTGATTACGAATGTGCCTGCTGTTATGCGAAGAGTTATAGGCGTATAATGATGTGACAGGAACAGGAGGGAATGAAGTGACGTTGCAAGCTGAGCATCATGCAGAGAAAGTTATTGAAGTAGATCGACTAATGAAGTCCTATGGTTCGTTCCAAGCGGTGAACGGGGTTTCCTTCACGGTAAGAAAAGGTGAAATCTTCGGACTTCTCGGTCCGAATGGCGCAGGCAAAACAACGACGATGGAGATGATCGAAGGGCTGCGCAAGCCGGACAGCGGCTCAGCAGTCGTGGCTGGCTATGATACGAGGACGCAGCTCAATGAGGTGAAGAGTGTAATTGGCGTGCAGCTGCAATCTACATCCTTGTTCGAGCTGCTGAAGGTGAAGGAAATTATGCGTATGTACGCGAGCTTCTTCAAGCATACATTGCCTATCGAGCCATTGCTGGAACGCATGATTCTAACGGAGAAGTCGAACAGTCGGATTAAGAACTTATCGGGCGGTCAGAAGCAACGGCTAGCTATTGCGCTTGCCTTGTTGAATGATCCGCAAGTTATTTTCCTCGATGAACCGACGACAGGTCTCGATCCGCAGGCCCGCAGGACGTTGTGGGACATTGTGCTTGGATTGAAGGAGCAAGGCAGAACGATTGTGCTTAGTACGCATTATATGGATGAAGCGCACGTATTGTGCGACCGTATTTGTTTAATGGATCAAGGGCAGGTCATTGCGCTGGATACGCCTGCTGCACTCGTGCGCAGCTTGCAATCGGAAAGCGCGATTGAATTTCGATTGGCTGACGAGAATGGCTTCGCGCTAACGGCCGCGATAGAGGATGCGGATAAGCAGCAGCTGTCCGCATGGTTGAGTGGTGTGAGCGGTGTGAAGCAGGTGGATTTCCGCAAGGATACGATCGTGTTGTACACCGACAATCTGCAGGAAGCACTCATCGGGTTTATTCGTGAGTCGAGCGAGCGCAAGCTAAGCTTCTCAGACTTGCAGACGAGGACTTCTTCGTTGGAGGATGTATTTATTCATATGACAGGAAGGAGCCTGCGGGAAGCATGAAAGCCTATTTGCAATTAACTTGGTCGCAATTACTCGTATTCTCACGCAATCGCGCAGTTATTTTTTTCAGTTTAATATTTCCGATCTTTCTGATGCTTGCTTTAGGATCTTTTCTCGGTGCGGGTGGGAGCGTGCAGGTGCAAGGTTATGTCGTGGATGAAGACGGCACGCCGGCTTCCGCAGCATTAGCGGAGGAGCTTCTCGGTCATAGCTTGTTGCAAGTGGAGCTGAATGGGCAGCTGAGCGAAGCAGAGGAGCTTGTTCGTCAAGACGAAGGCGATCTGATTGTGATCATCCCGGCTGGATATGGGGCAGAGCTAGCGAAGGGAACAGCGTCAGAAGCCCGCGTGCAGGTGCTGTACGATGATACGAGCAGTAATGCGCAGAGCTTGGGCGTGCAGGCAGTTCAGCAAGCGGCAGACACTGTCAGCAAGCAGGAGGTTGATTATACGCCAGTCATATCCGTCGCAGCGGACGGGATGGAAGGGCTCGATCTTCGTTATGTGGATTTTCTAGTGCCCGGTATCGTTGCGATGATGATTATGAATGCGAATTTGAACGGTGTGGCAGGTCAAATCTCAGCTTGGCGCGAACGCGGTATATTGCGGCGGATGCAAAGCACGACGTTGAAGCCATGGCAATTTATTGCCGGTCAAATTACGGCGCGGCTGCTGCTTAACGGCTCCCAAGCGCTGATCGTGCTGTTGGTCGGGTTTCTCGTATTTGACACACAGGTGAACGGCAATTGGTTAGAGCTGATTTTGTTCGTTATATTGGGCACATTGACGTTCATGGCGATCGGATTTATAATCGCGGGCTTGGCCAAAAATCCGGAAAGCGCAGGTCCGATTGCCGGGTTCATCTCATTCCCGCTCTTGTTCCTTGGCGGCATTTTCTTCCCGATTAGCAATATGCCCGGATGGCTGCAGCCGGTCGTAGAGCTTATTCCAATCGCTCACTTGACTACCGCAATGCGTGAAGTGATGAATATCGGCAGCGGCTTGGCGACACTGTGGCCAGAAGCGCTGCTGCTGACCAGCTGGATGACGGTGGCGTTCATTATCGCCAGTCTGACCTTCAAATGGGAGTAAATGATTCCAGTCCACACTCCGATATAGAAGTTATAGCATAACGGAGGAGGAAGCCGTGTGGAAACTGGCAATCAACCAGTGGAGCCGCGTACCGGTCTGCCGGAGCCTGCGGGTGAGGATGAGCTGCAGTTCTGGAAGAAATATTTGGTCGAGCACCCGGACAGCAAGATGGCATGGTATTTGCTTGGCAAAGCCTATGATCGCCAGCAGCAGCCTGGCAAGGCGAACTATTGTTATGTACAGGCAGGCGACGTGTACCGTGCGTACGAGAAGAAGTCGATCGCCATGGACGCAGAGTCTGAACAAGTAGAAGTAGTACAATTGGATCAACGAGTCGAACCGACTGGACGCTCTGGTAAGTCTAGGCGGACCGTTGTGAGCGTGATAGTATTTGTCGTACTGCTGTCGTTCCTCGCAGCAAGCGCAGTGCGTGATGCATCATTCCCTGGTGAGACCGATCCGCCCGGCATAGAAGATGCGCAGCAGCCGACAGACGAGGATGAGCAATCTGGGGCTGATGAGACGCCTGTATGGATCGATCCGTCAGATGATGTGGAGAAGGAGCTGCCAACGCCGCCAGTGGTGCGGCAAACAGGATGGTCGGTGCAATATATGGACAGCGATCGTTCGCAGGATGAGCAATTTCGGGCAGATGCTGCGGCAGCAGTGGGCGGCATGCTTGTTCATTCCGATAACTCGTCCCAAGAGAATTACCTAGTTCATGCCGGATCTATAGCGGCAGGGAATCGGCAATGGATCGAATGGCGCAACGGGATGAATGTGCTAGTAGCGATCGATAAGCCTGCTAGATCGGGTGTAAGTCGTGTACACCATTATGATGAATGGCTGTGTGAATGTTCGCCGACAGCTACACCTGCACGAATTACTGAGGCTGTGCTTGATTGGCAGGCGGCACAAGAAGAGCTGTTAGTTGCCATGTCTGCTGCGGAACATTATCGGCAACGCAATGGAGGGACTCTTGAGAACCCGCAACAGTTGACTGCGGATTATCCGCGCAACGCATTATCCGGTTTGACTGCTCTGATGGCAGACGAATTAGATCAATCACAGCCAGTTAGAATGGATGATACACCACAGTTATCTTATTTTCCATACAAAGCGCTTCTGCAATTCCCGACTATGACGGATGAACCTTCCGATCCGGACGGATTACCGGATGTGTCGCTCGTGACAGGAACGCAAGGAGTAGAGGATGATGAAGCGGGTCTTATATGGGATCAGCCGCTTGAGATTATCGTCGATACGTCTACACATAAGCTCGCAGTGGTGAGCGGTTCCGTGATGCTCCGTAATTATTCGGTCGGACTCGGCGGCGAGCGGACACCGCACGGTGAATTTACGATAAGCGAGAAGGTGCGCAATCCGAACGGCCGGGATGACGGCGACTTCGGCAGCAGAGGTATGACGCTCTCCGACACATTGTACGCGATACATGGGACGAATGAGCCGGAGAGCATCGGCAAGGATGAATCACTTGGTTGTGTAAGGATGACGAAGGAAGATGTGGAAGAGCTGTTCGACATGGTTCCGTTAGGTACGAAAGTGACGATAACCGATAACGTACTGCCCGATCACGAGATCGTTCCTGTTGAGCGATTCGGACTTCCTTCTGAAGCGCAAGAGACGAATGATGCTAAGGTTTACAAGTGGTTGTGATTGTAGGAGCATGATTGAAAAGACGCCTCCTGTGATGCTGTTGCAATCAGTATCCGTCCTAAGGGAGGCCTCTTTTCATTTCCCCTCGCATATTCGTCTTGGTCATTATATCGTTCAATCTTAGGACAGCTTAATGTGAGGTAAAGGTCGTGTTGTGGCACATGAAAACTGAATATTGACAGATGAAAGATTTCCGTGTATTTTACTATAATGTAACATATTCCACCAAGTGTTTCTTCGTATATTGAATACCTCTTCAGATTAATACTCACCATTTGTACTCCTAAGTGTTCAGACATTCTAAATTCTCATGTAGTTAGCATCATAGTTCCGCATCAAAGTTAAGTGCAGCTTTCGAACAAATTAATTGAAAGGAGAAGTATCACGTGAATAAATTTTTGAAAATTACAAAAATTATTTCTGTATTTAGTGTACTAATGCTTACGCTGGAATGGGGCGGAGCCGATGTTGGAAGGATTCTTGCGAACAACGAGGAGACTCTCACGCAGCAACCTGATATTACGACTGCTGAATATTCGGGAGATAATGAATCTAATCTTGGAGTCCTGCATACTTCTCCACAGAACGGTACAACTAATGTCACTGTTACGAATGCTGTCTATCTTGCTTTCGACCAGCACATTCAGTCTGGTGAAGGATTCGATCAAATCACATTCAAGTCAGATGATGAGGACATCCGTTATTCAGCTACCATCACAGAGCATGAATTGCATATCATCCCTGAAGATCAATTGCAGTATGCGAGTACCTACTCCTTGTACATACCCACTAACGCGATTGCAGATTTATCGGGAAATTATTTGTCTGTACCGTTCTTACTTGACTTTACAACAGAAGATTCTCCATTGCATGTAGTTTCTACGAATCCAACCAATGGCGAGATGGAATTTCCGTTTGATCAGGAGGTAATCATAACTTTTAATAAATCTGTTCATAGTAGTGATAACTTTTCGTTAATGACCTTTAAGCAAGAGGATAAACTAGTTTCAGCATCATACACCGTACAGGATAATCATCTGATTGTTACTCCGGAATTTGGTTTGTCACCGAATGCGACTTACTCTATTAATCTTCCAGAGGATGCTGTTCAAGATAATTCCGGTAGCTCCAATTCGAATTTTTCATTTGCCTTTACAACTTCTGACGATACCTATGAACCGAACAACAGCGAAGAAACAGCCTATGGGATCACTACTGGAAACCAATATATATCATCCATTTCCGAGCCGTGGGAATCCGATTACTATGTTTTTACGGCTGACGAAAGTGGGGATGTGACCGTTACAGTAAAGGTTCCTGACAACTGCAATTACGACGTGAGAGTAGAATCCATGGACAAGCAACTTCGCATGACGAGCCATCAAGGAACAGGGGAAGAGGAAGAACTCACCTTCCGAGTGATTGCAGGGGAGACATACCATATTGCCGTATATGACGCGTATTCCTCCGTACATGATTCGGTCAAGTATACACTGGACGTCAGTGGGATTACCCCACCTATTAACGATACATTCGAACCTAATGACCGTATCAGCGAAGCATACGAAGTGCAAGCAGGGAATATCTATGAATCCGCTATCAGCGCTGTTGGCGATAAGGATTATTATATGTTTACTGCTCCTGAGAGTGGTGCGGTGAAGCTGGATCTCACTCCGGCATCAGGGGGAAGGTATCAGACGACCTTGATCAATGAGTCGACAGGTCTGTCCTATAAATCTGCAACATCCTATGGAGAAGCAAGTTCCCTGCATTTCTATGCCCAAGAAGGAGATACTTACACGATTCTAGTAGATGGCAACAATCGCTACACAAGCGAGTATGTGCTGCAAATAGGTAGCGTAGATTCCAATATAGTGGACACGTATGAAACTAATGATGGAACGCCATATGAAGTAGAGCCGGGACAAAGCTATTCTTCGTACCTGTCTGTGCCGAACGATAGGGATAACTATACGTTCACCCCTTCGGTTAGCGGTAATATCGCGGTGGATCTAATCGTCCCAGCAGACAAGAATTACGATCTGTTTATGTCGAGTGTTGCCAAGTCAGACAGAAGTGAATCAGGTCGAGGAGAGCCAGAGCGCATCGAGATGTCTGTACAGGCGGGAACGTCCTATACGATAGAGGTAAGTGGCGGACCGGTGAGCGAAGAGAGTTATGGAGAAGAAACCTACCTGTTGCAATTGAGTGAAATCGAGACGGGGTATGCAGACAGTTATGAGCCGAACAACACCCTTGGGCAGGCGTATGTCATTGAACCAGCTACAGATTACGAAGCATTAATCCCACTGCCTTACGATCAGGATTATTACACCTTCACACCTGAGGAGGAAGGGATAGGCCGAGTAACTTTAATTGTGCCTGAACAAGTGAATTACGACGTGGGAATTGTTGAAGAGGACTATAGAACAATAGCAAGAGGTACACGAGACCAAGGCGAGAAGGAAGAAGTGTTCTTTAGATTCAAAGCCGGAACGAAATATACCATCCAGATACATGGATCAAGTGCTACGGAGGATCATGGTCCAATCCCGTATCAGTTCCGGTTGGAGCTGTCATCGAATGTTGATAGATATGAGAATAATGATTTGATAGAAGCAGCAATTCCGATAGAGAGAGGAATACACTATGAGTCTTATCTTGCCGTACAGGGGGATATAGATTACTTCAAGTATGAGGCGGAAATGGATGCGGAGCTAACGTTAAGTTATGCCATGCCAGAGGGCAACAATTACCTGATGGAAATCTATAATGCAGCAGGAAACCGCGTATGGTGGACCATATCAGAAGACGATATTAAGATTCCTACTGAAATAGGAGAAGTTTACTATATCAAGGTATATGGATTGAGCGAAGACGATCATGGAGACGATCCTTATGTATTCAAGCTTGGATATACATTGGATATTCCGCAGAATTTGCACATTTCGAATCATTTTGGTTCATCGGCAACATTGAGTTGGGACGCACTAGATGATAGTTGGGGAAGCGTTACTTACGATGTGTATAGAGATGATGTGTATCTGTTGTCAACGACGCACACCATGATTGAACTGGACGGGCTGAATAGTGGGGCAATGACAGCATTTACTCTTAAGGCAGGAAATGCAATCGATTTTGATTCACCTGCAAGTAGCGCTGTTCATGTGTTGGAGTTTGGAGATGATCTGACACCACCATCCAAACCTACCATTCAATTAACACCAACTGATGAATGGGCTAACGGCGATGTGGAGGTCGTTGTACAACATGGTGAAGATGCGTACAGCGGAGTTTTCAAAAGCCAATACAAAATTGGCATAGATGGAACTTGGACAGATTACAATGAACCTCTGGCTATTGGCAACGAGGGAGAGACAAGGATATATGCTCGAACCCTCGATAATGCAGGGAATAGTAGTGAAGAAGCAACCGCCACTGTCAAAATTGATCAAACGGCACCAACCCAACCAATCATTACATTAAGTGCGAGTGATTGGACGAATGAAGCTGTAACTGTGAGCATCGCTTCTGGGAATGATAGTGGCAGCGGAGTTCAGAACTCCCAGTACAAGCTTGGTGCAGAAGGGACTTGGATCGACTATACGGAGGCTATTACGATTAGCACAGAAGGAGAGACAGAGGTCTTCGCCCGCACTTTGGACTACGTTGGGAATGTAAGTGAAGCTGTAACCGCCACAGTGAGAATCGACCAGACCACTCCTACGCAACCAACGATATCATTAAGCACAAGTGAGTGGACGAACGAGGGAGTAGTAGTGATAGTTTCGTCCGGCACTGATAGCGGCAGCGGCGTGTTGAAAACCGAGTACAAGCATGGTGAAGAAGGAACTTGGACGACCTATACTGATTCATTCCCGATAGGTACTGAGGGTGAATCCATAGTCTATGCAAGGACAATAGATATTGCAGGAAATGCGAGCGAAGAATCCACCGCGGTAGCTAAAGTAGATCGCACTGCGCCAACGGAATCCATAATTACTTTGAGTGCGAATGATTGGACGAACGAAGCTGTAACAGTAAGCATCGCTTCTGGGACTGATAGTGGCAGTGGAGTTCAGAACTCCCAGTATAAGCTTGGTGCAGGAGGGACTTGGACCGACTATACGGAGGCTATTACGATTAGCACACAAGGAGAGACAGAGGTCTTCGCCCGCACTTTGGACTATGTTGGGAATGTAAGTGAAGAAGCAACCGCCACATTGAGAATTGATCAGACTGCTCCAACGCAGCCAACGATAGCGTTGAGTACAAGTGAGTGGACAAGCGAGGAAGTGATAGTTTCCATCGCAGCGGGAGAAGACATTGGCAGCGGTACGCTTGTAGCCCAATACAAGCTTGGCGTAGAAGGGCCATGGTCGGACTACATTGCTCCATTCTCGATTAGCACTGACGGTGAATCCATAGTTTACGCAAGGGCGGTGGATATTGCAGGAAATATCAGCGGAGAAGCCACCGCGTTAGCTAAAGTAGATCGCACTGCGCCAACGAAACCAGTCATTACTTTAAGTTCAGATGATTGGACGAATGAAGCAGTAACAGTAAACATCGCTTCTGGAACAGACAGTGGCAGCGGCGTACTGACATCCCAATACAAGCTTGGCGCAGAAGGGGCATGGACGACCTATACTGAGGCTATCTCGATTAACACAGAAGGCGAGACTGTGGTTTTCGCACGCACAATTGACATCGTTGGGAATCTGAGTGAAGAAGCAACAGTCACAGTGAGAATCGACCAGACCGCTCCAACACAGCCAACGATAGCATTAAGTACAAGCGAGTGGACGAGCGAAGACGTTATTGTGACGATCACACCAGGCCAAGATAGTGGAAGTGGTGTATGGAAATCGCAGTACAAGCTTGGGGAAGGTGGAGAATGGACGAACTACATTGCACCGTTTACGATAAACGAAGAAGGCGAGGCAATGATCTATGCTCGAACCCTTGATCATACCGGTAAAGTGAGTAACGAAACGTCTGCTTTAGTCAAAATTGATCGCACACTTCCATCCGTGCCTATCGACGTCACACTAGTTCAAATTTCCGAAGACAATCTTCGTATGAAATGGAAGCACGCGACGGATAACGTTGGCTTACTCGGGTACAGAGTATATAACGGAACAACGTTACTTGGTTTGGTTGAAGAGACCGAGGTGAATTTAACTGGTATAGTGGGCGCATCCTCTTATCAGTTTTCAGTTAAAGCTGTTGATGAGGCGGGTAACGAATCAGCTCCAAGCAATAGGGTGCGATTTACTACCTACCGACAACCAATCTATTATTACGACCCTCAGGGTTCAGGACAGCTTCAGCGCGTTGAGTACGAAGATGGCACCATTGTGCGATTCGAATATGATCCTAATGGTAATTTAATAAGGACATATTATGAGGATTAATATAACAGACTCACTTTACATGTAATGAGAGGAGAAAATAAGAGTTATGAAAAAATTAGCTGCGAGTCTCTTAACTTTCGTTATCATACTGGTTGGAACATTACCTTCTTCTACTTTGGCTTCCGAAGGAGAGGCAATGTTAATAGGGAACAAGAACGAGGTAACTGAACAGCCTCTGGATATAGTGGACTTGTATACAACCCCAGAACTAGAAAGCCTTCATCGAGGATCGGAAATACTTACACTTGATTGGATGGCATCCAATTTCCATGTGCCTAAGGAATTATTGCGTGAGCAATTGAATAAGGGGTACCCGCTTACAGCACTGTATAAAGCATTACAGAAACATGGAATAAGTGCGGATCAACTGCAGGCAGAGCTGGCAATGCTTCATCCTGAAGTAGAGAGTCAACGCGAGGAGTTGGAATCTTCCTTGCTATTGGAGCAGCAGCATGCCACTGAAGATAATTCAAGAGAAGGAATAGAGCGAATAGAATATAAAAATAAGAATGAACATGAGAAAAAGAAGTTGGAAGCAGACAAGCTGATTGCGGAAGATACGCATGGGCAAATTGAGCTATTCCTGGAATCTCCAAACACTTCAGAGCTAGCGAGGTCAAGTTTTTCAACCACGTCTACGGATGAACCTCAGTTGCCTAATCTTGCTGAAAACTATGATCAAGGTGCTGCTAATCGAATGCATATGACAGCCAATCATGCACCCTTCTCTATCTCGAACGGCAGTGAGCAAATATCGAATCTGAGTGGTGATCTGAGTACAAGAGTAACAGATATGACCTTGCCGGGCAGGAACGGATTATCATTCTCGTTGAATCGTGTATACAATAGTGCGGATGCAAAGTATTTCGAGAATCATGCCAAGTATAGGGAATATCAATTGAAGTGGTTTTACCCTGTTGTGAGGTT
This sequence comes from uncultured Paenibacillaceae bacterium, assembly GCA_913056365.1. GTDB lineage: Bacteria > Bacillota > Bacilli > Paenibacillales > K13 > Xylanibacillus. Next base: position 856,561 of record CAJXLT010000001.1, read on the forward strand.
GATTATAGAGAGGGTGGATGAAAACGGTATACACCACTCATCTGGACTGCAGCCAGTAATATTTGGACTGGAGAAGGAATATGTCGATTTTGAGGGTATCACCTGGGAATTCAATGCCCCTTCTATTCCAGTATATGAGTATGCGGATGAACACAGGCTTTATGAAGTTGCACAAGAACAAATGCAAGAAAAGGCTGATTCTAATGAACTAGTCTTCCAAGATTACAGGGAAGCCTTTGGAGTGAAATTATATTATTATATGTACCCAACAGGACAGGTTTTGGAGGTGCCTTATGAGCATCAGACCGTAAAATCGGGATATGAAAACAAGGCGAATCAATCGTTCTCAGAAGAGAAAAGATTCCCCTTAGGAAAAGGGTGGTCTTGGGAAATCCCCTATATCAAAACGCAGGATGGTAAGAAATATCTCTCACTTGCCGGGGTAGGTACTTATGAAATTTCATCGGGCAATCAGTTGGTTGGCTATCCATGGGAAGACCTCACTTTATCTAACGACGCTACGGTCACTGTGAATGGAAAGAGTTCCAGTTATGTATTGCGTTCCATTCAGGGGATTAGCCACTACTTCTCAACTAATGGAAAACTCATTCGTAAAGCAGATGCCTATGGCAATACGATTGATTTCCATTATGCGAATGTGTCACCGTATGGAGAGGTATTAACGAAGGTGACAGATGCTTTGCAGAATGAGATTTCCATCACATACAGCATAGAAGAAGTGAAGATCACTTCTGGTGATCGCGAAGTGACGTATCATAAATCCATGGCACCGCTAGACAAGGAATTCCTAAGTGCAGTGACCGATGTCGAGGGCCGGGATACCGTCTATCAATACAGGTTGGAACAAAATAATTTTAATTTACTCGGGTCTGATTATGATAATGGCGATAATTATGTCTTGCTCTTGACTAAAGTCTACCATCCGACCGGAGCTCGCAGCGTTTATACGTATTCTTCATACAGACAACGGATTGGAGAAGAAGCCACGGATACGAAATGGTACGTCACTGAAAGAGAGGACGTTGTCGATTATACGGACGGCAATCAGGAAAAGGGGAATCGGATAACCTTCACGCATTCGGGGTTCCCTGAATCAACCTATGGTACTGATACTACATTCTCAACAACGGCGAACAATGGTCTGACTTCAGTGACTTATCAATATAAGAAAGATCACATTGACGAAGAGACTCCAGCTGTGTTCTATACTACTCGTATTACAGAAACAGGTGGAGGGACCACTCGCACAACAACGCAAGAATATGATGAGGTACGACGGCTGCCTATCCCTATCCAATCCACTACACAATATGAAAGTGGCAGCTCGCAGTCTCAGGAGATTACATCCAGCGCTACTTACGATGATTATGGTAATATATTGACATCGACTGATCCGCTAAGAACGATCGACTACACATATGATACGACTACGCACCTGTTGAAGTCCGTACGTGAACCTGTGAACGCGAATCAATCAAGATTCACTGTCTATGACAGGAATGCGCAAGGAGATATCAGTCGTATGGCTGTATACGAGAACGCTGCTTCAGGGACCTTAATGCAAGAAGTGAGCTTCGGCAGAGACGCACATGGCAATGTGACACAAGTGACTATCCAAGACGATGCGAGAGATTCAGTAATGAACTATGAATATAACACCCAGCAGTATAATGGGGGGTTCCCTACCAAACAAACCGTCAGCGTAACACAAGCCGATGGAACTTCCCATACAATCACACAAACCATGGAATATAACAAGTTGACTGGACAAGTGACGAAGTTCACAGACGGGAATGGGAACCCTACTAGTATCAAGTACGACAAACTAGGAAGAGTCACGGAGCAGACTTTGCCGGATCAGAGCAATCTGAGCGTGGCGTATGATGACATCGCAAATTCAGTTACCGTGACGGATATGACCAATCAGGTGACCGAATCGTATTACAATCCTTTTGGCTGGTTAAGATATGAAACAATGGGACTGGGCTATGCATCTTATGGCTATGATACTCATGGAAGACGGACATGGAGCGAAGATGCGAAACGAAATCGTACGCAGTATCAGTATGATAATTGGGGCCGCATTGTTCGCATGACGCATGCCGACGGTAGCTATACCCAAACACAGTATGATGATACTGGCTTTAGCACAACGAGTGTGGATGAGGACGGGAAGAGACTACGCGAAATATATGACCTGATGGGCAGAGTCATCCGAACGGAGGAGGTATCCTCTACAGGTACTAAGATTCTATCCAGTCAGCATTATGATTTAGCAGGGAATCTCACCAGTACAACAGACGCAGCTGGGAATACGACCACATACACCTATGATGTGGTTGGAAGGTTGATTGCAGTTACGGATGCAGAGGGAAATACAACCCGTTACCACTATAGTAAGATCAATGATTTGCGTGAAATTGTATATCCGGATAACCGTTCACGGACTATGCAGCATGATGAGTTGGGGCGGCAGATCAAACTAGTGACACCGCAAGGATTGGTAGAACAATATGTGTATGATGGGAACGGAAATCTCACGCAATATGTCGATCAGAAGAATCAAATAACAGATTATAATTACAATTCGCGGAATTTTCTTATCAGCAGTCATACGAATGAAGATACAGTAAATTATACGTATGATGCCGGGGGAGAGCGTTTATCCATGACAGATTCAACCGGTGATACGCTGTATGATTATTATGAATCAACGAGCCGACTAGCATCTATCACATATCCTGATGGCACTATGATAACATTTAACTATGATGTACAGAATATGACAGATCGATATATTCTTGAGGATTCACGTGTTACCTATCAATATGATAATCGGAATCGACTCAATGATATTGTCATACAGGGTCATGATCGATTGGAAGGGGATACCTGGTATATACGAGATTTAGGGCGGCTACAAATGTCCTATAATCAGGATAGCACTTTTGATGATTGGATTTATAACGAGGGGACGATAAATAAACAGTATGTGTATGATGGATTTAACCTGTCCTCACTCTCGTATACAAGATCAGATCAAACTGAGATTGCCTCGTTTGCCTACGGGTATGACAGTAATCGAAATATCAGCTATCGAGATGAGAATGGCGAATCCGGTCACTTCACCTATGATGAATTGAATCGGATTAAAACCTCTAGTCCTTTTAACGAAACGTACGACTATGATGTTCGCGGGAACAGAATGAAATTGCAAAGTGACTTAGCGCCGACCATACAACCTAAATCGTATGTGTATGACTCCAGAGATCGACTCATACAGGTGACGATGGAAGATGGCAATGTTATTGAATATCGATATAATGGTGATGGGCTGTTATATGAGAGATCCGATTCCAGTGAGACAAAGCGGTACTATTATGACGAGCAAGGAAGATTGTTCCGAGAAGGAATTGTACAAAGCAACGGGGAAGTAGAATTAACAGCTAGGTATATTTACGGAGAGCAAGGTATTGGCTTGATAGCCCGACATGATGCCCCAACAGACTCTGTCCAATATTATATTCGTAACGGTCATGGTGATGTGACAGGGGTCGTAGATTGGGAAGGGGACCCGATCAATGAATATTCGTATGACATCTGGGGAAATCCACTGAGTACGGTCGAACATTTAGAAAATCCGTTCCGTTATTCTGGTGAGTATTGGGACGAGACAACAGGATTGCAGTATTTGAGAGCCCGCTGGTATGATCCATCCTTGGGGCGATTTATTAATGAAGATAGCTATGAGGGGGATATTGCTAATCCGCTGACGCTCAATCTTTATACCTATGTGCATAACAATCCGTTGATCTTCATTGACCCATCAGGACATGCTGCGGCTTGTACTTCCGAGAGTTCGTGCATTGCTTATTATAAGAGCTTGAATCCAATCACTGGGGCAGATGGCTTGGATCATTTAATGAATCAGCATGCCCTTGAACAAATCTTATGGAATACCGAGTTAATGAGTGGCAGTGACTTGGCATACAGGGATTATCTAAATTCCGAGAACAACCGAATCCGAAATAATGCTTGTTCCTACTTTGACTGTAGTGCAGGCACTGCGTCGTTTAGTGGTGAGGAAAATGGCTATCAGAAGATTACATTCGCTACCACAGACGGTGAAGCAGAATATCTTTTAACGAGTGCTGGAATGATCGTATGCAATTGTTTTACAGCGGGAACAGTCGTACAAACCGATGAAGGGGAAAAATCTATAGAAGACATTCAATTGGGCGATCGGGTACTGGCTAAAAATGATGAAACGGGCGAAATGTCCTACCAGAAAGTAGACATGCTTTTTGAAAGGCATGTCAGTGAAACTTATAACATCACTGTGAGTGATGAGGTGATTACGACAACCGCCGAACATCCATTTTGGATTGCCGGAAAAGGTTGGGTGAAAGCCAAAGAACTGCAAATAGGAGATACACTTGTAACATCAGATAGTAGCCTACTGCCAATTGAAGACATTGTGGTTAAACAGGAGCAAACCACCGTATACAATTTCCGAGTTGAGAACTTCCATACGTATTTTGTTTCGAACTTAGGCATATGGACTCATAACGAAGATTTTTGCGGACTGTCCAGAAACGAAGCCTATCGAAAAGCAAAAAGAGATGCGGGAATCCCAATGTCTACACAACCAGTCAAGATTGGTCATGTCTGGGATACTGAAAGAAGAAATGTCTTCGAATTTGATGTGAATGGCACTAAGAAATATGTTGTCCAGCACCTATGGAGCAATCAAGGGCAGGATGCCCATTTCCACGTCGCTGAGCCAAACAAAGCCGGGCAAACCCCATGGGTAAAAGGCGCAAGATACATTGTGCCAGCAAATGTGATGAGGCACTACTACTACAATAGCAAGTAGGTGTTCAAAGTGGAAACAAGAAGCAGATTAGAGGAATTGAAACAAAAGACCAAAGTGAAAAACACACGCCAAGAACTGATTCATAAATTCAACCAGATTGGCCTATCCATATCTCTCAGTTCGTTTCTGGATGTTCACTACAGCCAAGAACTGGCGGGTAGAATTTATCACAAACTGGACGAGATCGAGAGTTCTGAACAAATACCGGGTTTCGAGATGGTGTTTCAAAAACTACTAGAGATGCAGAGTTTGTATAGCAATAAGAATGAAAGCATAGTGGCTCTATATCCTTATGAAAGTATGAATGCAGGTGCTATCAGCCTAAAGCTTTCGGAATTTTGGGATCACCTAGAAAAGATATTGGAGATCATCTACTTCAACACAGGTAACAATCATCTTTTAATTGTTGACCAGGCATTGGAATTCGGCATTTGTGCTATTGCTTACGAGGATTACTTTACAATAACAAACTGGTAGTACAGAGTACCCACAATACGCTTCAATTCCGTATTGTGGGTATCTTTATATCCTTTCCTTCCCAGCACAACCCCAGAAGCCCGTCCCCCCCCCCTTTTTTTTCTTCTCTGGTCTACTCAAGATGCTTTCTTTCTTAGGTCAATCCCACTCCACACTTCGCGGGGCAAGTACCCCCTAATGATCTAACTGTGCGCCTTCTGCAAGGACAGGGATCATTCTTAAGTTTTTTGACATTGTAAGCCGCTGCGCTTCGCGACCATGCGAACCAATGCAATAAAAACTTGACACCTCGCGGGCAACCTTCCGAAATGACCCAAACTCATGCCTACGGCGAGTACACGGATCATTCTGATGATTTGGGTGTGGAAAGCGGCTCCGCTTTGCGACCGAGCGACCTCACGCCCTTTGATCTGCTTAGATGTCCAACCAACTTACCTTGATTCGTGCCACCGGCAGGCCATGAATTAGAACTTCCTCCTCCCCTATTTTGAACCCCTGTGAGTATGCCTAAGAAGTCATATTCCGTCTAATAAATAAACGCATTTACCACAAGTTGACGTCCTGCTAGAGCGGCTCGTTGTCTTCAAGTTTCTACTCACTGGGGAAAACATACGCTATCGAACAACCAAATGAGTCGGTAATAGATAATACATTTATTCACGAATAATCCTTTGCTTTTTCGAATCATAGGCAAAGCAAGTTTTGAACTGTCCCTCCAATTCTTCAAGGGTCTACTTATAGAGGGCTTTATAATCAGAGATATCCAGCAATCGTTTATGGGTTTTCAAATATCGATTTTATTTGAGGTATTTCCCTAACCATAATGATATAATTATCTAGTGTGTGTCTTGTTAAAATATGAAATTAAAACATTTCATTCTTTGGTTCCTAAATACTGTATAAATCCTTTTGAGTAATAATATTTTTTAGGTGAGATAGTTATGAAGGTGAGATGGAAAACCCACTATCTTTGATCCTTTACACGTACGTTTATAACAACTCATTAATTTATGCCGACCCTACAGGTCATTGGTGTACTTCTGCTGACGGCATGTGGTCGCATCCGGGCGGCTGTAAGGCGGTGCAGGGGGTAGAGAGGTATTTGGGGATGTAGGTACTTCCTGATACATTGACGACAGCATTAGTATTAACTTCGGTAGAAATATCATTGAGAACCAACAGGGATTTCGGATGCTCTCATTGGATGTACTTATGACAGCCAGTGTGCAGGCTTTGTAACTGGGGGAGTTACTAGCGCAGCCAATGGAGTCAAAGAAGGGGTTCAGGCTATTGGTATAGGCACTGCTCGGGTTTGGAATTGGAACAAAGAAATTGCGAGCGGCAAGTCGAAGCCTAATCCAGGTATAGAATTCAATCCGTATGGTTTAAGGGTATAAACAGGAGTCGATCCCAATACACTTGTTCCAGCTAAAGACCTCAAGAATTTAACGAATATTCCTGGCGGGGCACAGAGAGTAACCAATGCCGCAAAGCATGGCGCTGATAAGCAAATTATTGTGGATAGAAACGGAAAAATCCTCGATGGCCATCATAGAGTATACGATGCGATCAGGAAAGGGCGAACCGTGGATATACAAATTGGATATTAATAATGGGTGGTTGCGATGGAGAATAAAACACTTTCAAGTCTATTAAATGACTTGCATAAAATCATTGTATTTGCACGTTATCTGGTCAGTAGCAACTATGAGAAGGATGCGGTAATCGAGATTCTACAAACCATCGAAGGAACACTAACTGGCGTTTCTAACAGGCAGGAGTATGAACGCGCCGCATTTATCGAACGGATTCTTGAAGAGGTTAGCGGTGATCAATCGGTAATGGAGCTCTTTTCCGACTCATTGCGAGATCCAGAATACAGCGAGATCACGGATAATGAATCAGAGATCATGAAATATCTTCCCGTTATAAATGAAGTGACGAAGGAAGCAAGAATGAATTACAATAAGGGCAATGCCGAAAAATCGCATGATTTGCTTGATTGCATCCACAACCTTCCGGTGTTATTGCTTAACAAGAAACACTGGAAATCCAAAGTGTTTTGGAGAACGAGCATGAAGCATTACAGGGAGAAATGGCAGGATGACGATTTTTTGGTTCAAGAGGAACAGAGATTAGCTCCACAACCATTGTTCAAGAGATGGATGAGCTAAGACTAAGACGAAACGTCGCCACAAGCGAGCGTATGCTCCTTGTGGCTTTCTTTTGTTGCCGAACGCTGGACGGGAAATCTATCGCATAATAGCCGGTCTATTCATGCGCTTCTCGATATGAAGCGCTAATACCTCCCGAATGATTGGTTTTATGCCTATGGCGAGGATACAGATCATTCGTAAGCTTTTGGCGTTGTAAGCCGCTGCGCTGCGCGATCGAGCGTACCAACGCCATGATACTGCCGCAGGCGGATAAGCCAATAACGCTGCCGTATTTGTCCGGCATCTTGCATGTTTGACGCCTCGCGGGCAACCCTTCCAATGATCCAAACTCATGCCAAAGGCAAGAACACGGATCATTATGATGATCTTTGTTCTGGAAAGCGGCTCCGCTTTGCGACAGAGCGACTCCACGCCCTAAATCTTTACCGCCGTAGCTTGTCCGGCAGTCACTTGTTCTGGGTCTTGCTTCGCTGAACAACCAACAAACCTTACTTTCCGTGCCACAGGCACGCCCATGAATTTGAATTTCCCCCGCTTTGAATTCATCCAAAAGTTGACAATTTCTACAAGAACACTTGTGCGTATTCCTTTTAATTGTTAGAATATATTTGTAATTCACTTTTTGCTAATAAGGGAGGTGAAATCTATGGCAGTAAAACATATTCCAACTGATATTGTTCATAGTGGAACTACAGGCGGAACAACTGGTTGTGGAACTAATACCAATGAACATTCTGATCATTGGGTAAATACTAGTTCTAGCATTACTTGCAATAAAAATGGTTGTAAAAATTAATAATTCAAAACAAATAACCGTTCATCTATTAATTTAGAACGGTTATTTGTTTTAAATAAATGTGTCCCCACTTTATAAACATCAATCCAGAGTAACTCATGAATTTTCTCAGAGTGATTTTTGGAGAAGAGAGATAATGAATTGAACTACATAACCCGGTGCCAAATTGAAGAATAACAAGGGGCATTATCCTTGAATTTTGATCGAGTCATCATCTTTTTTTCGTCTTGCTTTTAAGAAGGCTAAATGAGGAGGTTAATTTGAATTTGATGAAGTCAATAGTTCAATTTGAAATTTGTCAGAAAAGCCAAAATACTATTTCCGTAAACAATATTAATTACTATACGGATGTTTTCAGGTTACTACTCAATAGGAAAGTATTTCTGCTTGAAGATTTATTAGCATTAGACCGACTGTCTGAATATGAAGAATCGTTTCATGAAATTTTACCGGGCATAGATCTCAGGATCATATGTGATAATAAAGTGAAAAAGTGGTATAAAATTCTTAAGAACTTAAATGCGTCAATTTCTCTTGAATTACGTGTAAGGAACAAAAGGGATCGGATTTCCATTCGATATGACGATATGTATATCAAGTTTGAATTTTCGAATTCTGAACACGAAAGAGAACGTTCTTTTGAAGGAACCAGCCCCACAAGAGCATCATATGTGAATGTTCAACAAATAAAAAAGTACCCCTCTCTTTTAACCGGGGACGCACGAAAATGTGCTGTATGGAGATGGTTTGGAAGCCATAAATTGATTGATGTTTGGGCGGACTACTCACCATTTACTGTCCGTGAAATGCTCACATTAACATCGGAACGTCAAGAGTTTTTGGAATTGTGTCGAAAATCCGAACACTGTGGATCATTATTAAGGAAATTTGAAACCAATACCTATAAAGAAGATGTACCCGATTACGATCAAATACAGTTGGCCAATTGCAATGGAGAGCTCGAAGCAGAAGAAGGTAAGCATCGGACATGCATTGTTAAAAGATTTAAGATACCAAAGGTGTATGCCTTGGTATATGATGTAATAGAAAAAGAGACAGGCAGAGTCGAAGATCCATTTACATTTGCGTCAAGGACAAATAAGCAAGCTGCACATGTGTTGCAGGAATACTACGAAAGCTTTTACCGTATAGGATTGAATAAGGAACAAATAACTTATGCTGTTGAAAATGGACTTAGAGGAGCAGAACTATTCGACCATATCAATAAATGCCAAAAGTTCGAGGTGTGAAAAAGTTGAAAAAAGAGCAGTTAGAAGCGAATATGCAAGTCACTTCCTTGGCGGAATTTATATCAGCTATTTCCTTATACCCGTCAGATCGTTTTCTTTTTCGTGGTGAAAATGCTTATTATGCAGAACGAGTATCCGCTTCATTCAGACCTTTTGATGGAAGCTGGCACAGTAAAAAGGACCACCCGTTTATTGAATTGTCAAAACGATTTTATGATGAAGTGGCACACAGGATTAGCGAGTTCGAACGAGCCCATTTCATTGCTTTTTCACAGCATCATGGAATTCCAACAAACTTATTGGATATTACATCATCGCCTTTAATAGCGTTATACTTTGCGTGTTTGGAAAATGAGAAAGGGGATAGAAACCAAAGAGATCAATACGGCTATGTCTACATCTTTGATGATGACTACGTGGATATTACTTCTATATTGGAAAAATACCCGAATGAAAATGTGCTCGATTTACTGACGAGTGATAACTCAGAAATTCTGTCGATATGGACAAAATTGTTCGAGCAGTACCGTTCCAGACACTTAGCATCGTTCAATGCTTGTTTTGACCTATTAGTGGATAGTCTAAAACACTACTTTCAGCTTGATGAAGATGTATTGCTTGCATTGGACGACTGCGAAGATACTTTTGGTTACGACCAGAAATACCTTAATATTATCTCTGCTTTCAACGGAAACCATGAACATATTATGCCTATTAATCTGTATGATGGAAATGCGGAAAGTTTTGCGTTCATGTGCTTACTCAGAACGTTTTTTATGAAGGCAAAAAACTATCAAGAACCAATTCATGGGGTGACTTTTTTGCCCAATTTGTATTATAAACCCTTGCTAGTTTTTGAACGTGGGAGGAATCAGCACAGTAGTTTTATGTATCAGGCTTATCTATCATACACAGAACAAGTATATAATTATTATGTTCTAATGAAACAACGAATTCACCATAAGATATGCATTCGTATTGAGAACAAGGATAAGATTTTAAGGGATTTAGACAATATTGGAATCAACCGAAAAACGATATTTAGTGATTTTGATAATATTGCCAACTATATATGCCTGCAATATAACCAGTAACCGCTATTAGAAACTTGGTTTTTGTTCGCTATTACAGGCTATATATCAATAATCTGGACTAAAGTTGTTTTACATGGCTAAGAGCCATATTCAGAAATTGATGATGAAATCCTTTGATCTGAAAAGAATATGAAATCTCTTTTTATTGAATTTGGGATAGAATAACAAATATCCTTTTTACGATTAAAATGTGTGACCTTTAGATTCCGCTTCGAGATCACTCAATACTGGCAAGAGCGCTACGTACGATGTACTTGGTAGGCTTGTATCTGTGAGATCCGCTTGACAAGCGGACATCATACAAGTATAGCTTGGCTAACCAATTAACGGGAATTAAATATCCAGATCAGAACAAATTGATGAAGGAGTATGATCAGATAGGCCAATTAATTCGCAGGGTTGACCCATCTGGTGCTGTAGATACGTACACATACAATATGAAGCGTAGAGAATGATAAGCAAGACAGCTAGGAGAGAATCGAGATGAATGTACAGAAGTTTTGCCAGCATCCGGCAGGAATGCTCGTGACAGCGATGGTTGCAACGTTGTTATGGGGGAGTGCCTTTCCTGTCATTAAGCTTAGTTATTCAGCCTTGGCGATTGCACCGGATGAGATCTATGAGCAGATCGTATTTGCCGGTTACCGCTTCCTATTGGCTGGTGTCATGATCTATATGATGATGATCGTTACTGGACGAAGTCTTAGGCTGAAATCAGGAACAATCGGAACCGTTATCCTCATCGGATTCGTCCTGACATTCCTGCAATACATAGCGTTCTATATCGGTCTGAGCCGAAGCTTCGGCTTCATGGGAGCCATCATTAGCGGGATGATTTCGTTGTTCCAGCTATTGTTGGCTCAGTTCTGGTTTCGCAACGACCGGCTGAACTGGCGCAGCGGAATCGGACTGCTGCTTGGATTCAGCGGATTGTTCGTATTGTTCGCAGATCGACAGAGCGGGATTTCATTCGGATGGGGAGAAGCGTTGCTAATCGGGTCTGCACTGTTCTGCGCGATTGGCAACCTTCTGTCTAAGTCTGCGGCAAAGCAGCTGACAGTGTTCGCCATGAACAGTCATCAGATGGTAATCGGACTGTTCCCGCTTGACTTCCAATGGAAGTCACTGTTGTATCTAGTGCTGCTCGCGTTCGTATCCGCTGCCTCGTTCATCCTGTGGCACACCTTGATGAAGTATAATGATGTCGGTCGCGTATCTATGTTCCTCTTCATGATTCCGTTGTTCGGCAGCGGCTGGTCCGCATTATTGTTGGATGAAGTGCTGCATGCTTCTGCCCTGGCAGCGCTTGTGCTGATCAGCTTCGGCATTATTCTCGCACATCGCAAGCGCAGTGCTGCTTCATAGGCAAGATAAGTTCAAGAGAACGGTTAAACTTAGTCGTGCTTGGGTTGTGTGCACAATGATACAGCACATATTATGATCGAGCGTCGCGGCAGCAGGCCAGCTTGATTAATCAGGCCAGCCGTTCAAGATGACAGCGAAGATTACACAGGATATTATCGCAATCAAGACCGATATAATACCCGATAAGCGGCGGCCTTGGAACAAACGAACGATACCGAAACTAGTAGAAGATAAAATAAGCATAATAAATAAGGCAGTTGTGATGAAAAATGGTGCTGAAACATCCGTAATATCTGTTAAACCCAACTTCATTCATCCTTTCGTTATGGCGGAATTTATAATTGCTGGTTCTATTGTAGCTTGTCCGCACAGGTTGGACAAGTTCAGCTCATGCGGACAGCCGAACATAAGCGCTTCGGTCGTTATTCGTTGACTTGACTACTCAGGTATAATGGAGGGAACACAACCTTGATCGCTTGGGAGGGATCGGTATGCTATACGACTTCTTGAAAATCAAATCGATCGCCGGGGAGCTGAAGCTGTCGCATAAGAAGCGCGAGTTCGGCATTACCGTCTCGACAGAGGAATTGATTGTGCAGAAGCCGCATGTCAATTATCATGTCCGCCTTGCCGATATTACGCAGATCGTACCGTATCGTCCGGAGAAAGGTCTCAATCCGTTCCGTCAGATGCGCAAGGACTTAGATGGACGAGCTGTGACAGCTGTACATGAGGGCGGTGATCATTATATCTTTCACGTATCCAGCGCAGTCATGCATAACCGAAGCGGGAACTTCGATCTGGGAGCATGCCGTATGATTATACCGGTGAAGCCGGATGTGTTGAAGGAGATCGGAAAGTACGGGGGTCTGCTTGTCATTGCATAAGCAGGCCCCCTGTGTGTGAATAGAGTAGCTAGTGAGTATGCGAACACGGTTGGGCTTAGGCTTCGAGAAGCTTGAAGGCGATCTCATCGTCTATGCAGCTGACTTCTAGTGAATACCCTTGAACGTACCATTCGTCATGCGGGTCTAGGTAGAATGTAATGCCTTCTACTGTGGCAGACAAGGTACTGTCGCCGCACATGCCCTTCGCAATGCCAAGCGAGAAATTCGGATGCGCTGAACTGCTTCCGTACAGCTTGACATACAGACACAGCTGATCGCCTTCTTGCAAATCCATCTCTTCCTTATAGAACCTAGCTGCTTCCGGTGTAACATGAAGCTTCATTCGTACCAACTCCTTCGCACGATTGTCTATTGTAAAGGCTGTACGGCATTGGGGAGCGGATGCTTCTCATCTGTCTGCACGAGCTGTTGCTTCGGCATCCAATCCTGCATGCTTTCCACCTCTTCAATGAACTGACTGATTGCTGTCTCGTAAGCATCACGATCCATCATTACAGCTTGTGCATGCTCGGCTTCAGGTACTAGATAGAGCTGTTTCATGCCGGGCTTCGCTTCATACATGGCGTGAGACATCCAGGTAGGAACATAGCCGTCCTTCTCTCCATGTACGAACAGGACAGGTGTCTGGACTGCAGATAAGTCTCGTATCGGAGATACGTCGCGGAACCAGAACTTGCCCCTCAGGCGCGTCCATAAGTTGGCCATATAGAGCAGCGGCAGCTTCGGCAGGCGATAATCTTCCTTCAACCGATGGGCGAGCTGGTCGGACAAGTCAGAGTACGGGCAATCAGCTATGTAGAAGGCCGCTCGACTGTCAATAGCTGCATGCTGCAACGCTGTTGAAGCGCCCATGGACTCTCCATGAATACCGATCCATGCTGCTGACCCAACATTGGCTTGCACCCAGTCTACACATGCTTTCAAATCGTGCTTCTCCATGTATCCGAATGTAGTCGTTGTTCCGCCGCTTCTTCCATGTCTGCGGTGATCGTAAACCAATGCGTGATACCCGAGCTTCTGAAAGATCGGAACGTACTTGAGCGAGCCGATCAGCGAGTACGTAACACCGTGCACGAATATCATCACTTTGTCAGACGGTTGCGGTGCGGGAATCCAATACGCATGCAAGTCGTATCCGAACGGGGAGTGAATCCACACTTCTTCCTTCGGCATACGCGCGAATGCATCTAGATCCAGCCTTCCTTCGGCGGATTCTTTCTCCACCGTCAGATCATAAGGAATCGTTCGGATATGGATGATCAAGCTGGAGAAGTAATAACCAATGAGCGCTGACGCTGCACTAGCAGCCAGCACAATCCAAAGCCATAGCATATGAGCACCAACCTTTCTCTTGTGGGCGAAGGATATTGCGAATCCGATAAATCTAGTATACCATGGAAGGCATTCAATTATTGAGATTGTTTGCAATTCCTTGACTCATTCTCTTACATACAGCAACAGAATCCGACGTTTGTCCGCTGGTACGAGTATGCAAATCATGATATGATAATGGAAATATTCGAGACATGGTAATTCGTGCGGCTTACGCACCGGCTTGAATGACAGGGAGGGAGTACAGCATGCGCCGGAGATTCGTCATGGAGGCGGTTATGGTAACCATATACGGCCAATTGATGGCACCGCAGCGTTCGGTAGAGTATGTGGTTCCTTATACGACCATTATGGAGTTGTACGATATGGTTGCCAGTCAGGAGCTCATTATGCCGGAACCGGCTGATGATGCGCATGTCAAAGCCAAGATTGCCGAGCTGATTGCATTCTTCGAAGATCCCTTCAATCGGAAGAAGCTGGAGCGGGCGCTTGCTGCGCCATGGAAGGAAAGTCCGCCCATTCTCGTGAATGACCTTGTTACGTTCGTCGTTGTGAATGCGATGGACAATGCACAGTACGGCGACGTATTCGATCCAGTGGAGACAGAGCTGATCTTGACAGCATCCCAATACGACGTTCCGGTTCTGACCGATCAGGTGGAGTTTCAGGACAAGCTGATTGAGGCGGGTGTCCCGGTGCAGCTGTTCGATATAGAGGATTTCGAATATGCGGTAGAACAATCCGAGCCTATCGTATAATTCGTGCAAGGCAAGAGCTAATAGAGGGGGTGCTTCTGGTCTGTTGGCCGGCAGCAGCTCTTTTGTTGTTCGCTGAAGCAATCATGATGGAATAGGAGTTGAAGCGCCAGTATGACTGCGGGATGGCTCGGTTGCGAGTCGTTGTCTGATCCAACAGCGGATACAGAAGCGGAAGAATGGACATATAGCAGTGATGGCTTGGCGGTGAGAGGTCTTCTCCTTCGCAGTAAGCGGCGACATGCGTTGCAGCCCCCTCTGCTATATTGCCGCGGAGGAATCGGTCGGTTCGGCATGGTCAAGCCTGAGCGGCTAGTGCCCTTCGCTCGATTGGGCTATGCCGTATTCGCTCCCTATTATCGAGGCTACGGCAGTGGCGGAGCTGGTCGGGATGCGTTCGGCGGTGATGACAGACACGATGTATATCGTGCCTTGCAGCTATTGCCGGAACTCACAGGCATTGCAAGCCCTCTGAATGGAATTCCGATTGTCGGATTTTCACGTGGTGCCATCATGGCATTACTGGCAGCTCGGGATTGCCCGTCTGCCGGGCCGATTGTCGTCTGGGGCGGAGTGAGCGATCTCTTCCTTACATATGAGGAGAGGGTAGATCTGCGCAAAATGCTGAAGCGTGTAGTCGGTCATCCTGTGAAGCAGGCAGACGCCTACGAGGAGCGGTCTGGTGTCTATTGGCCGGAACGAATTGCACGACCTGTATTGATCGTGCACGGCACACACGATGAACAGGTTAGCTTCACACATGCCGAGCGGCTGTATGCTGCGATGCAACGCGTAGGCAAGCCGGCGGCATGGATGAAGCTTGAAGGTATGGGGCATCTGCTGCCGGATCACGTACGTGACCATACAATAGCGCGCATCGCGGAATGGATCGAGACGTGTCAATGAACGAAAGATACAATCAACGGTTGCGCGTCACGGAGGGACACATGCTATAATAGACTTGCGAGAAGGGCGATGAGCCCGCTTTTTTTGTGGCATCGTTATTGGGGAAGCAGTCTGCAGTGGGTATAGGTCGAAGCCGCTGTTTGAATTTCAGATAGAGATAGGAGTCAGATAGAAGCATGAGTTTGTTAACAGTAGAGAATGTAAGTCACAGTTACAGCGGAACAACGCTGTTCAAGGATGTTTCCTTTCGTCTGTTGGCTGGCGAGCATGTGGGCTTAGTCGGGGCGAATGGTGTAGGTAAATCGACGTTGATGAATTTGCTCACCGGCAAGCTGTTGCTTGACGATGGCAAGATTGAATGGACACCGCGGGTACGTTACGGATACTTGGATCAGCATGCTGTGTTGACTCCGGGCAAGTCAATTCGCGATGTGCTGAAGGATGCATTCCTCCCTTTATATGAAGTGGAACAAGAAATGCTTGCGATTACAGATAAGATGGGGGAAGCAACGCCTGAACAGCTGGAAGAGCTGCTAGAGCAGATGGGAGAGCTGCAGGAGCGGTTGGAAATCGGCGGCTTCTACTTGATCGATGTGAAGGTCGAAGAAACCGCGAACGGACTCGGTTTGGGCGCGATCGGTCTCGACCGTGATGTGTCGCAGTTGAGCGGCGGACAGCGGACGAAGGTGCTGTTGGCGAAGCTGCTGCTGGAACAGCCGACCGTATTGTTGCTGGATGAGCCGACGAACTATTTGGACGTGGAGCATATTCAGTGGTTAACTAGCTATCTCAAGAACTACCCGTATGCGTTCATGCTTATTTCGCATGATACGGGCTTCATGAATGAAGTCGTCAATGTCATCTATCATCTTGAATTTGCGAAGCTGACCCGTTATTCGGCGAATTACGAGAAGTTTCTTGAGATGGCGGACTTGAAGAAGAATCAGCATATCGATGCCTATGAGAAGCAGCGGGATTTCATTAAGAAGCAAGAGGATTTCATCCAGCGCAACAAGGCGAGAGCTTCTACCTCTGGAAGAGCGAAGAGCCGCGAGAAGCAGCTGAACAGACTGGAGCGGATCGATAAGCCACAAGATGCGCCCAAACCGACTTTCGGTTTCATGGAGTCTCGGGCAAGCAGCCGCTGGGTGTTCGAAGTAACAGATCTCGAGATCGGCTACACTTATCCGCTGCTGCCTAAGATGAATATGAAGCTCGAGCGCGGTGAGAAAATTGCGATTATTGGCTGCAACGGTGTTGGCAAATCGACATTATTGATGACGATGATGGGCAAGATCGAACCGTTGTCCGGCTCTGTGGAATTAGGGGACTTTCTAAATCCAGGTTTCTTTGAACAGGAAGTAAAGGGGCAGCAGCAAACCCCTATTGAGGATGTGTGGGAAGCGTTCCCCCACTTGAATCAGCATGAAGTGCGTGCGGCGCTCGCACGTTGCGGATTGACGAACGAGCATATTACGCGGCCCTTGCATCGGTTGAGCGGTGGCGAGCAGGCGAAGGTGCGGCTGTGCAAGATGATGATGACAGCATGTAACTGGCTGCTGCTGGATGAGCCGACGAACCACTTGGACGTCGTGGCGAAAGCAGAGCTCAAGCGGGCTATTCAAGCATTCAAAGGTACAGTGCTGCTCGTCTGCCATGAGCCGGAGTTTTATGAAGGATGGGTCGATCGGGTGTGGGATGTTGAATCTTGGTCTATGGAGGGTGTCAAGCAATGATTAGTACAGAACGCATTACTTTGCGATATGGCAGCAGAGCGTTATTCGAAGATGTGAATATTAAGTTTACCCCAGAGAATTGCTACGGGTTAATCGGTGCGAACGGTGCAGGCAAATCCACTTTTCTAAAAATCTTGTCCGGTGAGATAGAGCCGAATGCCGGGTTCGTGCACGTCACGCCGAACGATCGTATATCGGTGCTTCGTCAGGATCACTTCGCCTATGACGATCATCCTGTGATGGAAACGGTCA
Organism: uncultured Paenibacillaceae bacterium; assembly: GCA_913056365.1. Lineage (GTDB taxonomy): Bacteria > Bacillota > Bacilli > Paenibacillales > K13 > Xylanibacillus. Next base: position 874,506 of record CAJXLT010000001.1, read on the forward strand.
TTATGGGCCATGAGCGCTTATATGCGATTATGAAGGAAAAGGATGAAGTGTATGCGAAGCCGGACTTCAATGATGAAGACGGTATGCGTGCAGCTGAGCTGGAAGGCGAGTTCGCAGAATTGAACGGGTGGGAAGCGGAAGCAGAAGCAGCTGAGCTGTTAATCGGACTCGGTATTCCGAAGTCTCTGCACGACGAGTTGATGAAGGATTTGGATGCGAATGTGAAAGTGCGAGTGCTGTTGGCGCAAGCGCTGTTCGGTCAACCGAACATCCTGCTGCTGGATGAGCCGACTAACCATCTGGATCTGGAATCGATTCAATGGTTGGAGAACTTCCTTGCCAAGTACGAAGGTACTGTCATTGTCGTCTCCCATGACCGGCACTTCTTGAATCAAGTGTGCACACATATTGCTGATATTGATTTTGGCAAGATTCAGCTATATGTCGGCAACTACGACTTCTGGTATGAATCAAGTCAGCTTGCGCAGCAGCTACAGCGCGAAGCGAACAAGCGGGTAGAGGACAAGCGGAAGGAGTTAGAGGAATTCATTCGCCGGTTCAGTGCGAACGCATCCAAGTCCAAGCAGGCAACATCGCGGAAGAAGCTACTTGAGAAGCTGACGCTCGATGATATTAAGCCGTCCAACCGCAAATATCCGTTCATTAATTTTAAGTCTGAACGGGAAGCGGGCAAGCAGCTGCTGGCAATCGACAGCTTGAGTAAGTCTGTAGACGGAGAGAATGTGATCGATAACTTGACCTTGATGATTAACAAAGGGGACAAGATTGCATTCGTCGGACCGCACGGTCTAGCGAAATCTGCCTTGTTCGACGTGTTGGCCGGAGAGAGTGAACCGGATGCAGGCAGCTTCTCTTGGGGGGTCACGACTACTCGCGCATACTTCCCGCGTGATAATGAGAAGTACTTCGATTCAGACCTGAACCTGATCGATTGGCTTCGTCAATATTCGAAGGATCAAGACGAAACCTATATTCGCGGTTTCTTGGGACGGATGCTGTTCTCCGGTGAAGAGGCGACGAAGAAGGTGAATGTGCTCTCAGGAGGCGAGCGCGTTCGCTGTATGCTGGCGATGATGATGTTGCAATCGCCGAATGTGCTCATTCTGGATGAGCCTACGAATCATCTGGATCTGGAATCCATTACTGCGCTTAATAACGGATTGATCTCATTCGACGGCACGATTTTGTTCACCTCGCATGACCATCAGTTCGTGCAGACTATCGCCAATCGGATTATTGAGATTACGCCAGGAGGCGTCATGGATAAAGTGACTACTTATGATGAATATTTGGAAAATAATGATGTGAAGGCATTCCGCAAGTCCAACTATGCGAACAACTAAGAGGAGCGTATACGATGGCTAGAACGAAGATTGAGCATGTCGGCATTATGGTTACAGATATGGAGCGTTCCATTGCGTTCTACCGCGATGTGATCGGCATGACATTGAAGGACAGCCTGACAGTGAACGGCGGCGCGACGAAGCTTGCCTTCATGGGGTTCGGTGAAGACGGAGAGTCGGAGATCGAGCTAGTCTGGTTCGACAACTCGAACTTCCCGACAGAAGGACGCGTGCATCATATTGCCTTCACGGTAAATAATCTCGAGGAAGAATTTGCGCGTATTCAAGAACTGGGTCTGGAACTGAAGCACAAGGAGCTCCAGACGTTGCCGAATGGCGCAAAGTACTTCTTCTTCTTCGGTCCGGACAACGAATCGGTTGAATTGTTTCAGCCAGCCGAGTAGTTGCAAGAACGTGGACCAGCACGGAATCGTATGAACACAACACGGACTAACTCGGAGTAGCAAGAACTAGCACGAAGTATAATGAACTAACATGAACTAACATGGACTTGCAAGAGAACTAGCACGAACCAACATAGACTAGCACGAAAAAGCCTGCGATTCTGCAGGCTTTTTCTCTCAAATCTGACCTCAAGCTGTGAATACCATCAGAAATACATCCTTGTGAAGCACAAAGCGCCCGAAATGGCGATTTTCCGATTACAAAGATGCAGATTAGCAGGCATTACGGGAAATCGCCAGTTTTGCATACTCCAAGCCTGCACATTTGCAGAAATTCTCGTTACTACTTACCTGCTCGAAATCTACTACTTAGCGCATGCTGAAATAGACTTGAGTAAGTAACAATATCCGAGGCGGGAAGAGTAGCGGTGGAAACGGAAAGAATAACAGAACCTAGATCAGTAAGTTGAACTTGTCACGGTCACGCGTGTCCGTTAGAGCGAAAAAATACACATTTTTGTATTTTTAACAGTCGCCGATGTCCATTAGCGGCAAAAAAACGCCGTTTTGCCCGGTCTATTCAGCGCTTACAGTCATCCGTGACCGTTATATGGTCAAAACCGCCTCATACGCCTTGTGACGGTCACCAAAGTCCGTTAAAGTGCTTACCAATCAGTCGGCAGCAGTGAATTTCGATGGAAATCCCCTCCTAGCTTCACTTCTTTCACTTCCGCAGGTATAAAGTATCGGGCCCCGCGGAAGTAATCGGCATCAGCTACAAAGCTTCACTTCACTTCCCAGGTATTCTACACTAGATTTACAATATGTACGACGTCATGTGCGTCGGCTATCTGGATGACATGTTTGGCGGCATTGTAGCGGATCGTGCCGCTGCCTACTTCAAGCGTCGAATTCGATCCAAGTCCATAAAATAAGTCGTCTGCCAATGTGCGCAAAAAGGCCTTCTTCTCGTCAAGCGCTAGCTGCTGCCATTGTTGCTGGTCCATCTCAAAAATGTCATAGCAATCTTCAATCTGCAAGATGGCCTGCATGAAATCTTCCACAATATCCTTGTATTCACGATTGTATTTGACGCCCATGCTGCTGCACCCTTTCTAGTCGCATAATGATTCATTATAACGGATCGAGGCTTCGGGTTAAAGAATAGAGGAGGGCTGATTCATGGCTTGGCGCGAATTCGCATGGAACAAAGGGGTTATTGTCGGGTAAACTGAGCAGTGAGGGACAGAGGAGGGGATGAATAAGATGAATCGCACAATGAAGCGGGCAGGATGGATAAGCTTGCTCTTGCTAGCACTCGGCATTATCTTGTACTTAGTATGGACAGATTCCTATGCGGTGCCGGAGCACTTGAAGGGCGGTCCAGCCGATCCAGCCACTGTATTGACCGCAGAAGAGAGGCAACAAGGCTCACTCTACAATGATTGGCGCAATGGCTTATACTTATTTAGCTTTCCATGGGAATGGGCCATTTACTTGCTGCTGCTCTGCTGGCGGCCGTTACACAAACTGGCTGGCAGATGGTTGGATCATGACCGTTATGCTGTGCTTCGATTTCTCGGTTATGTCTGGTTTGTCCATACGGTGTCTATTGTTCTGTTCTTGCCGTTGCGAGGGATGAGCTATGGATTATCCCGATATTATGGCATTTCTGTTCAGCCTGTCTGGGATTGGCTGCGGGAGCTGGCTATTTCATATACATTGGATTACGTCTTGTTAGCGCTTGTATCAGCAGTAGTCTATTATTTCATTCGCAAGGATGAGCGCACGTGGTGGGTGAAGCTCTGGCTGTTGTCTATCCCGTTCACCCTATTCATGATGATTATTCAGCCCGTTCTCATTGATCCGCTCTATGATGAGTTTACCCGATTAAGTGATCCTGTGCTGGAAGGCAAAATCTTAAACGTGGCACAACAAGCAGGTATATCGGCTGACCGGGTGTACGAGGTGAAGATGGCGGACAAGACGAACGCTATGAACGCATATGTGAACGGGCTGGGGGCATCCTTGCGCATCGTCCTGTGGGATACGACACTGCAGCGCTTGACAGAGGAACAAGTGCTGATCATCATGGCGCATGAGATTGGTCATTATGTGATGCACCACTTGGAATGGAGCGCAGCAGGGGCGGTTGCCTCTTCATTCGTTCTGCTATGGGTTGGAAGCAAGCTGATGCGCATCGCCGTTGCCAAGTGGGGGGATCAGTGGCAGATGAGGAGCATGAGTGATCTGCGTACACTTCCGTTACTTCTGCTCATCGTATCCGTGATATCTGTGGCTGTTCTGCCGTTCTCTAACGCAGTTTCCCGATACGCTGAGCGCGCAGCTGACGAATATGCGTATACGTTAATGCCGGATCGAAATGCCGCTGTGCAGCTGTATCAGAATATGGCTGAAGTGTCCTTGCGGGAGTGGCATCCGCCGCTGCTCATACGCTTACTCAGCTCGACGCATCCGAGCTATCGGGAACGCATTCTGAATGCCGATGTTGAACACCAAGATGCGGCGATACAGGTGCGGTGATGAACAGGTCAACGATTGTGCTCGTCACCGCCGCCGGATTTGCTACTGCGCGCGGTTTCCTCGATCCATTCAGGGAACGGCTTCATGAAGGCTACGCTAATTTAGGCTATGCTGTACAATCCTGCTCGCTGCTTCCTTACGGTGACTGGCAGCGGAGCAAGCTGCGCCAGTTGTGGGAAATTCATCACGATCTGCGGCTGCGTCCAGCGGCATACAAGCAAGCGATCGGCGGCAACCGATTGCTGCACGCGCTGAGGGACAAGGCGCTGGTCTGTGCGGATGATAGCTGTGAATACGTATTGGTAGGTCACAGCGGGGGAGGCGTTGCGATAGTTCATGCAGCATTAGCGCTGCAGCAATCTCAGCGGCGTATACGGGGATTGATTCAAATTGGCTCGCCGAAGTGCCGGATTGCCGAGAACTTGCGGGCACGCACCTTATACGTGCGAGGACTGTTCTGCAATCGCGGAGGACGTCCATCCGCGCGCGGGTCCATCGATCCGGTCACCCGAATCGGATCTTGGGGATCCGTCATGCGACACACTACTAGCATCCAACAGCCTCCTGGCTCGATTGTAGACATTCCCATAATCGGCGGTCATCCAGATTACTTCCGCAGATCATCTCTTCATGATAGTGAAGGAATCCATGACAATGAAACGACTACTTATCGGATTGTATGGTCTTGGTTATGCGGACGAATGGTGCAGCAACCAGAGCAGAATTAGCAGCAATATAGTTATTTTCGTATAATCAGCAGCAGATTGGCAAAAAATAGTGCGGGTAAACCGAATAGCCTATACTTGAAACTGGAGGGAAAAGCATGGCCGCACATTTAGGCGCACATGAAGTCATGGAAATGCATGAAGTGATGAATGACGCGATTAACGGACTGAATCAAGTTCAGCTGTACCGCTCATTCGTCAAAGATCCGCAGCTGCAACAAATTTTGGATCGACAAATTCAGTTCGCCACCAACTCCTACAACACGATGGTGAACATGGCGCAACAGAGAAACGGCGGACAAGCGGTTCCGTACCGTTCTCCCAAGCATATAGCCCCTGTATACGGGCTGGACAATCCAGGAACACAAAGTCCGAATACATCGATGCACGAGATGGATGACCGCGATGTAGCAAGCGGAATGCTCAGCTGTCACAAGTCGTCAGCATTGTTCAAGATGATTGCAGCGCTGGAGTGCGCAGATCCACAGCTTCGTGCAATGCTGCAGCAAGGTGCAGTGAACTGCTCTGAACAGGCGTATGAGCTGTGGCAATATATGAATCAGAACGGCTACTACCAGGTGCCGACGATGAAAGAGATGACTACGAACACGGTAATGAACAGCTATCAGCAGGCCGGCGCCATGCATCCGATGCAACCTTCTCAGCAGGCTGGCTTGAACTACGGGCAACAGCCTCATGCTGATACGTTAAATCATATGGTCGGTCAGCACGAAACAGCAGGTGTAGAGCGGATGCGGGGGCAGCATCAAACAGGCGGCACACACTACTTAGCACAACAGCAAGCAGGAGCTGTCATGGCTAGCCAGCAGCAATCAGGCAGTATGAATCAAGCAATCGGCCGTCACCAGACGGGTGCGGCGAGCACAGTAAGCGGTCAGCATCAAACTGCAAGCATGTCTGCTATGGCTGAGCAGCAAGCTTCCAGCCTGAATGATTCAGCTAGTCGTCAACAGAATAAGGAGGATCACGAGCAGGAGGAGCAAGGATTTCCCCAATAATTCTCCTTGTAGCGCATGGAGCGATGCGTTGTCTGCTGTTCGGTTGAGGAAGCAAGCAATATGGGACAAGGCCAGCCAGTATGTTCTGGTTGGCCTTGTTCCATTGTGCCTGCTGAGAGACATACAAGGTTATATCTTATCAGGGTGAGAGATTTTGTGGTACCATACTCTAGTAAAGCAGTCCTAAGTAGACGCTAGAATTCAATGCTTCACGCACAGTTGAAGATGAGGAAGAGGGGACATAGATGAATCGTTGGCAACGTTGGGCGGGTAAATGGCGTGTGATGGATGCTCCAGCTGCTCTGAGCGGTTTGGGCGGGTATATCGCTGTTATGCTTCCAGTCGCTGCTGGATTCGCCTGGGGACTTCCGCTCGGGTTCGGAGCATGGCTGGAAATTCCCGTTGTACTCGTGCTCATGCTGCTGGCTCTGCTGTTGAGCGCCTATCTGCTCGCCGGGATCATGTCTGTCATTCCGCTTGCCCTTCCGCGATTGACGATAAGCACAGCAGCTATCGGTACTTCTGCTGCAGCAGTCGGCTTCCATGAAGCGGATATGACTTGGCGATTAGCGATTGGTATCAGCCTGTTGCTGTCTGTTATTGGATTAGGAACAGGAATCGTTGCCTATCGATTCATGCGCGGGCGACACCGGACAAGATCGCGAATAAGTATGATTGTGACCGTATGCTTATGGTTCGTCATGACGAGCTGGCTACTGGAAGCTTGGCCGAAGGAACAGCCGGTGTATGAGCAATATGCTGCCTTATACGAAGACGCACCTATGCCGACTGCAGTTCGGGCAGAGTATCCGGGATCGGCTGGGGCATATGACAGTTTGTATTTCACCTATGGAAGCGGACAAGACAGGTTTCGCAGCGAGTATGCTGCGGATGCCGATCTGCTTGCTGAACCGGCGGACGCGTCAACCGTAACGGATCATTGGACAGCCTATCGCAGCTGGTTCTGGCAGACGGAAATTACCGAGCTACCATTGAACGGCAGAGTGTGGATGCCGAAGGGGGAAGGGCCGTATCCGCTAGTGTTGATCGTCCATGGCAATCACTTGATGGAGGAGTTCTCGGATGCGGGTTATACTTATCTCGGCAAGCATTTGGCCAGCAGAGGGTTCATCGCTGTGTCCATTGATGAAAATTTCGCTAATTATTCAGTATGGAGTCAGAGTCAGGATCAGAACATGTTCTTGCGCGAATGGGGACTGGTAGAGCACTTGCGAGCGATTGAACAATTCCATCTGACGGCAGGCAATCCATTCAGCAATAAGGTCGATCTCGAACGAATTTCCTTAATCGGTCATTCCCGCGGCGGTCAAGCCGTCGTCATGGCAGCAGATGAAGGATATGACATCCAATCGATCATTGCCATCGCACCGACAGATTGGCGTATTAATGATAAATATTTGCGCTTGCGCAACATCAATTATTTGGTATTGCAAGGCAGTCAGGACGGCGATATTAGTACCTTTGACGGGGATCGGCAGTACAGGCGAATCACATTGTCCGAAGGAGGCCGGACAGACGAAGACTATCGATTCAAATCCGCGGTCTATATCGTGGGAGCGAATCACGGACAGTTCAACACGGATTGGGGAGATCGGGATACAGCCCGTCCTACTCATATGCTGTTGAATCATACGAACCTGCTGCCAGAAGCTGCACAGAGACAGGCAGCGCTCGTCTATGTTACAGCATTCTTAGAATCAACACTGCACGACAATCGCGAGTACTTGCCGTTATTTCAAGATTGGCGTACGGCTATGAATTGGTTGCCGCCGACAGGATACGTCACACAATTCATGGATTCGAGCTTCGTTGTACTGGAAGACTATGAAGCGGTATCTCGCGGCATACCTGGCGTAACAAGCGTTGCTGAAGCGTTGTCTGCCAGTGAACAAGAGCAAGTGCTGGACAGGCGAGGCAACAGCAAGCATAACCGTGGTGTGGAGCTGTCGTGGAACGAGTCAGGGGGCAAGTATACGCTGCAATTGCATCATGATCGTACGCAGTCAGTTAATAGCGAAGACGTGCTGGCCTTTGCCGTTGCTACGATGCCACTGTCGGATACGGAATTACAAGCTGATCTGCCAGATGTCACAGTAGAAGTGACATCGTTGGATGGAGAGGTCAATCGATTGGCGCTAAGCGAGATGATTCAACTTTCACCTCCGGTTCTAACGACATTTACTCAGCATAGATGGCTGGAGCAAGACATCAAGCCGGGCAGATACAGTCATCCGTTCGAGCCAGTGTTCCAGAGTGTTCGCATACCGTTAAGTGAATTTGAAGGCTGGCTACCAAGCGGGGAGCATGCTCAGCTCAAGGCGATTACTTGGATAATCGATGCTGATAAGCCGGGCAGGATGCTGCTCGACGATGTGGGAATATTCCCTGCGCCTTCGTAGCTCACCTGCATATTTCTCGCTTGACCAGCTTCATGCTATAATACAGAAATACCATCATTCACAGAGGCGAGACAATTGCGAAAAGGGGTGGCAGTATGGGTCCGGAAACATTAGCATTCGTCATCATTGCAGTCATCATCGTCGCTTCGGCTATTGCAACCATTGCGATCGGAGTGTCCCAACGGAACAAGGAAGGGAATCCGGATTATGACCGGAGTACGAAGAACAATTTCACGAGACTGACGCTCTACTATCTAATTGCTACTGTGCTCGGATTTGGCGGGTTGGCTTTGTATCTATATTATGCTTAATGAACATGACAAGAAGGGATGAGTAGACAATGAAACAAACTGCAATACGCCATATGGTAATTTTCGATCTGAAAGTGGACAAAGGTTCAGCAGAAGCGGAGAAATTTCTCCAGGATGGCTACGATACATTGACGGCTATACCAGTCGTACGCAACTTCGAGGTGCATCGACAAGTAAGCGCCAAGAACGATTATGATTACGGGTTCTCTATGGAGTTCGATTCACAGGATGATTACGATACATACAATGTCCATGACAATCATGTTGCATTCGTAGAGGAGCGGTGGAAGTCAGAAGTGGCTCGATTCCTCGAGATCGATTTCCAACAGATTAAGTAACAGCACGCTAGCAGGATGGTTATCCATTCTGCTTTTTTCATGCACAATACGCGGTACTCGGGCATACACTGAACTTCCTTACTACTAGGATGTACGCCCAGAAAGGAGTGCTGATTGCATGGAAGCAAGCATCAAGCATTATTATGCAGGCGGGAATACCGCGAGAGGATTCGTGAGCTTGTTCGAATCTTCCCTGCAAGGATTGGACAGCATCTTTATCTTGAAAGGCGGGCCTGGATCGGGCAAGTCTACGTTAATTCGAAGCATCGGCAACAGTATGGCAGAGCGAGGTTATGAAATTTGGTTCATTCATTGCGCGAGCGACAATGCTTCGCTTGATGGGGTTATTATCCCGCAGTTGCAAGCAGGTATCGTAGACGGTACCGCGCCGCATGTGCTAGAGCCTAAGCTGCCCGGCGCGGTAGAACAGTATGTGAACTTAGGTGAAGCTTGGGACGGACACTCCTTGTCACATCAGAAGGGTGAGATCGAACGGCTTCAAGCAGAGATTGCTGCTGCATACGAACAGGCTTATGCCCATATGGAGGAAGCGCTGTATATTCATGATGACTGGGAAGCGGTGTACAAAGCTCGCATGAACTTTGCATCAGCTGATCAAGTTACGTTCGAACTGATTGCACGCATATTTGGCGATGTCCGTTACACGAAGCAAGCGATTCAGCGTCATCGGTTCCTAGGAGCGGCTACACCTCAAGGGCCTGTGGACTTCATTCCGAATCTGACGCAGGATGTGGCCAATCGATTGTTCATCAAGGGACGGCCGGGGAGCGGCAAGTCGACGATGCTGAAGAAGATTGCAGCGGTTGCCGAGCAACGCGGTGTGGATACGGAAATCTATCATTGCGGCTTCGACCCAAATAGCTTGGATATGGTCATCCTGCGTGAATTAGGTGTAGCGATATTCGACAGCACAGCTCCGCACGAGCACGAACCAGCTCGCGAGAACGATGAAGTGATTGACATGTACGCACGATGTATGCAGCCGGGAACGGATGAGGAGTATGCAGAGCAGCTGAAGCTGCTTCACGAACGCTATAGCGGGAAGATGAAGGAAGCGACGGCCGCGCTGGCGCGTGCGAAGCAATGGCATGATCGCTTAGAGCATATTTATGTATCTGCGATGGATTTCCGTATAGTTAACCAAATTCGGGATCGGATTGTTGAACGATTGGATGCGATAGCTGAAAGCTTATAGAGGCTTACCTGTAGACTCCTCTGCACATCTTTGTGATAGATGCAAGACGTGGCAACCATGCAACTAGTATGATAAGGTAAAGATTAAACTACGGATTAAAAGAGGATGAGTCTATGCCGAAAACAGTTGTACTAGCAGAGAAGCCTTCTGTCGGAAGAGATATAGCCCGCGTGCTGAAATGTCAGAAGAAAGGAAACGGATACTTCGAAGGATCGTCATACATTGTCACCTGGGCGCTCGGTCATCTCGTAACATTGGCCGATCCTGAGACTTACGATAATAAGTATAAATCTTGGAATCTGGAAGACCTGCCGATGCTGCCGGAACCGTTGAAGCTAGTCGTGATCAAGCAATCCGGCAGGCAGTTTCAGACGGTGAAGACGCAGCTGCTGCGCAAGGATGTGGCGGATGTCGTGATCGCTACGGATGCCGGCCGCGAAGGGGAGCTAGTCGCTAGATGGATTTTGGAGAAGGCACATGTGAAGAAGCCAGTGAAGCGACTGTGGATATCGTCCGTAACAGACAAGGCGATTCAGGAAGGGTTTCGGAATTTGAAGCCTGGCAAAGCCTACGAACACTTATATGCATCCGCCGCTGCGCGCTCCGCAGCAGACTGGTATGTCGGCATGAATGCGACCCGTGCGTTAACTTGCAAGCATAACGCACAGCTTTCCTGTGGCAGAGTACAGACACCGACCTTAGCGATCATTGCGAAGCGCGAGGAAGAGATTCGTCAGTTCCAGCCGCGTACGTATTACGGCATTCGTGCAGATGCCGGATCATTGAAGCTCACTTGGCGTGATCGGAAGTCGAATCAGCCGCAAACCTTCGACAAGTCGGCTGCGGAGCAGCTTGTCCACACCTTGCAAGGCAAGGAAGCTGTCGTCAAGCAGGTAGACAAGCAATATAAGAAGACGTATGCGCCGCAGCTGTACGATCTGACGGAACTGCAACGAGACGCGAACAAGCGCTACAGTTACTCTGCCAAGGAAACCTTATCCATTATGCAATCGCTCTACGAGCAGCATAAGGTGGTCACCTATCCGCGTACAGATTCCCGCTATTTGTCCGCAGACATTGTCAGCACCTTGAAGGACCGGGTCCGTGCTTGCGGCATCCAGATGTATGCCAAATTCGCCAACGCGATTGTTAAGTCCGGCATGAAGACAAGCAAAGCGATCGTAGATGACAGTAAGGTAACCGACCATCATGCGATTATTCCAACAGAGCAGTCTCCTGAATTCCGGCAGCTGTCCATGAAGGAACGGCATATTTATGATCTGGTTGTCAGACGGTTCTTGGCTGTGTTGTATCCGCCATTCGAATATGAGCAGACGACCATACAGGCTCATATCGGCAAGGAGCTGTTCACAGCGCGAGGCAAAACTGTGCTTGCGGCTGGCTGGAAGGAAGTATATGAGCAAACGGTAGATGACGAGGACAATGAAGAGATTGCCGATCAAGTATTGCCGCCGATCAAGCAGGGAGACACTTGGAAGGCAGCTGCCGTGACATTGACGAGCGGCGAGACGAAACCGCCTGCCCGCTTCACAGAGGCGACATTGCTGACGGCGATGGAGAACCCCGCACCCTATATGGCGAATCGCGATCAAGCATTAATCCGCACCATAGGGAAAACAGGAGGGCTCGGAACTGTAGCTACACGAGCAGACATTATCGACAAGCTGTTCCATAACTTCTCATTAGAGCTGGACGGCAAGAGCATCCGTCTGACACCTAAGGGCAAGCAGCTGTTGGAGCTTGTGCCGGAAGAGCTGAAATCGCCGGAGCTGACTGCAGCCTGGGAGCTGAAGCTGGAGCAAATTGCGAAGGGCTCACTGCCTCGTCAGGCGTTCATTCGCGAGATGATGGACTTCGCCGGCAAGGCCGTCCGTGAAATTAAGCAAAGCAAGCAGACGTTCAAGCACGACAATCTAACCTCGACACGCTGCCCGGATTGCGGCAAACCGATGCTGGAGGTGAAGGGCAAGCGCGGCCGGATGCTCGTCTGTCAGGACCGAGAATGCGGCCACCGCAAAAATTTAGCGCGAACGACGAATGCCCGCTGTCCGCAATGCCGCAAGAAGATGGAGCTGCGCGGGGAAGGTGAAGGTCAAATCTTCGTCTGCGTCTGCGGCTATAGAGAGAAGCTGTCCTCCTTCGAGAAACGAAAGAAAGACAATCCGAAAGTATCCAAGCGTGAAGTATCGCAATATATGCGCAACCAGCAAAAGGAAGAACCGATTAATACAGCATTAGCAGATGCATTGTCGAAGCTGAAGCTGGATAAATAAGCAGAAGGGGCTGACCATGCGGCAGCCCCTTCGATGGATTCAGCGAATCGTGTTAATTGAACAGGGAAGTTCAAGTTTATCTGTCGCCGCGCTTCGCATGAAATCGGACGCCACGCTTCTCACCGCGGTTTTTGTTCATTGCTTGCTGTTGTTCATCCGATGGCAATGAAACGAGCTCCCACTCTGTGTCGCCGACCATCAGATCGCTCGGGAAGACGTCGCCGCGCTGCAGCAGCTCCTCACGGCCCCATTCCGTCTTATATACACCGTCTGTTTCCACACGTTCACCAGAATAAGGATTCATGCCTTTTTCCTCTGCCATGTCTGCTCCTCCTTGTTGAGATATGGGAAGATATCCGTATTACTGTTCCCTTAGCGACGCTGTATTATGTTGTGCTATCATCTTCGTCTTGCGTGAATATCTGCAAATAAATTCAGATGCTTCGAATTTTTCTATACGCTATCGGCATAAAGTGTGATAAAATATGGGAAATGTTGTTTACCAACCAAGGAGGCGTTTTACTTGAATTCATTCGAACCATCTAATCAAAACTCAAGTTCTTCGACGGGGCTAGACGTAAAGCTGGCAAGCTTGTTATGTTATGTACTTGGCTTCGTAACTGGCATTATATTCTTGATCCTAGAGAAGAAGAGCCATATCGTTCGGTTGCATGCGATGCAATCGACGATTGTGTTCGGCGGCTTACTTCTCATTAACTTCGTATTAGGCTTCATTCCTATCATTGGCGCTGTTATATCGATGTTGATGGGTCCCATTATATTCATACTCTGGGTCGTATTGATGGTGAAAGCTTACCAAGGGAGCTGGTTCAAGCTTCCAGTCGTCGGAGATATCGCGGAGAAGCAAGTCAATCAGATGAAACCGTAACGCAACTTACTTGGACATACAAGCTTGCTGAGGAGGCAATGTGGATCAGAATGGATCTGCATTGCCTTATTGGCATGCTGAAGAATTATGAATAATGTTTGTTTTTCTTCGTATTCTGCCCATACATATCGAATGAAAGGAATAATCATCCTATAATAGAGGATGGTTAGAAACCTGCACTTATCGACACGATATAATAAGGGAGGAAACAAGATATGAACCACATTCAAGATCGCGTAACGTTGAATAACGGAGTGACTATGCCTTGGGTAGGATTAGGTGTATGGAAAGTAGAAGACGGCAATGAGGTTATATCATCCGTGAAGGCAGCTTTGAAGGCCGGATATAGACATATCGACACAGCAGCAGCTTATCAGAATGAGGAAGGTGTCGGGCAAGCGATTAAGGAAAGCGGAATTCCGCGGGACGAGCTATTCATTACGACGAAGCTGTGGAACAAGAACCAAGGATATGAATCGACACTCCAAGCGTTCGAAGATAGCCGCAAGAAGCTTGGCATTGAAGTGATTGACCTGTATCTGATCCATTGGCCCGTGAAAGGCAAGTATCTGGATACATGGAAGGCGATGGTCGAGCTGTACAAGCAAGGCAAAATCCGTGCTATCGGTCTTAGCAATTTCCAAATTGATCATATGAAGGACATTATCGCTGCTTCGGATGTCGTACCTGCCGTCAACCAGATCGAATGCCATCCGCTCTTGACGCAGAAACCGCTGTTGAAATTTTGCCGTGAGCACAATATTCAACCGGAGGCATGGAGTCCGCTTATGCAAGGCAATCTGGATGTTCCGCTGCTCGATGAGCTGGCTGCCAAGCATAACAAGACGAAGGCGCAAGTTGTGCTGAGATGGGATCTGCAGCATGGAATCGTGACAATACCTAAATCCGTCAAGGAGCACCGCATTATTGAGAATGCAGACGTATTTGATTTCGAACTGTCTGAAGAGGATATGAATCGCTTGGATGCGCTGAATCAGGACAAGCGCTTCGGACCGGATCCAGACAATTTCAACTTCTAAGAACGCAGAAGATTATTCGTAAACGGATTGCGAGCTGCGCCCTTTGCCATATATGGCAAAGGGCGTTTTGTCGTTGCAGTAAGCTGCCAAAGCAAGTAAAATAAATGACATAAGAATGACTAGAACGTGTTCCCATGAACAATTCCATCTCAGAAGGAGGGCTCTGGCATGCATTCGGTATTGCTTATAGATGATGAGATTTTTGCTCGCAAGGGACTTCGCAATTTAATCGACTGGCATGCATTCGGATTCGAGGTCGTTGGTGAGGCAGACAATGGCGAAGACGGATTAGAGCAAATCGAACGCTTGAAGCCGCAGCTGGTCATTACTGACATTCGGATGCCCGTAGTAGATGGACTAGAACTCATTCGCTTATCATTAGAGAACGAATCGTATCAGCCGGGCTTCATCATCATAAGCGGATATAATGATTTCGCTTATGCTCAGCAGGCTGTTCGCTACGGCGTCCATGATTTTATTCTCAAACCGATTGACGAACATATGCTGCAAGAGACATTGTCGAAGCTGAATCAGAAGCTGAATGAGGAGAAGCAATTGCAGGAGCAACGCGAAGCGCAACGAAGAACAGAATATATTGCTTATCTGATTCAAGAAGAACATCCAACTGCACATACAATCGCAGAGGCGGCTAGTCAGTTGGCACTGCATGCAGATGAAAGCTTCGTCTATGTACTGATCGAAGTGAATGACCGCTTGCCTTGGAATAATGCAGCAATCGGTACATTGGAGGAAGCGCATGCAGATGTTCGCAAATCCGTTACGGCCTATGTGCAAGACATAACGGACAAGCAGCTTCCTCTGAGTTTCTATGAGCATCGCAATCGACTAGGCTGGCTGCTGCCGTATTCGATCGTGAACAAGCGGCATGGGGAACTGCCGCGCTTCATTCATGAATTACAGATTCGACTATCGCGAGATACGGGACAGATGATCTATGTATATGCAGGCAAGCCGGTGAAGAACTTGGCGGCTCTGCGTGAATCTTATAGAACAGCTAAGGATGCCCTGCAATATAAGTATATGAATGAGAAGGATCATATTGTGCTTTATGATGACACCTTATCTTATACGTTGAAGTATGTAGATATTGAGCCTGAGCTATATACGAAATTAACGAATGATGTAGAGGAAAATGATGAAAGCGGTGTCAACCAAGCGATCGATGACATCTTCCAATCGTTCACACAGCGAAGATGCGCACCGGAGGCAGTCAAAGTAACGATACATCACTGTGTCTCGAATATTATGCGCATTATGGATAAGATGGAAGTGAAGCAGGACGAACTGATTATGATCGAACCGATATTGTCCTGGCATGATCTGAACATTTCCTTTACAGCGTTAAAGACCTTGTTCCAGCAATTCGTAACCGAGAGTATGCATGCAATTGGCAAGCAGCGCAAAGAAACTAGCAAGGGCGGCATTCACAAGATCAAGATGTATATTGAGCAGCATTATGATAAGAATATTAGCTTGAAGAGCATCGCAGCGCAGTTTTATATGAATCCCGTCTACCTCGGACAGCTGTTCAAGAAGACATACGGCTTGTACTTCAACGATTATTTGCTGCAATTGCGAATCGAGGAGGCGAAGCGATTGCTTCGACAAACCGATATGCGGATTTATGAAGTGGCGGATGCGGTCGGTTTCAGCAATGCTGACTACTTCGTGACACAGTTCGAGAAGCTGGAATCGATGACGCCTACAGAATATAGAAACAAGCTCATCCATCACTCATAATGATTGGGAGGCTGCAGCTCTTGCCATTCAACTGGAATCACATCCGACTGCGGGACAAAATGCTCATCTTGTATTTCTCTTGCGTGTTCATTCCGATCGTTCTGACCAATGTCATCTTCTATAATGTGACGACTGGGAACGTGGAGCGGCAACGCATGCAGGACATATCGAGAGCAGTAGAGCAAGTGAGGAATGAATTGCTGCATGAAGTGCAGGATGCAGTGAGTGTATCGAATGTATTTTACTTCGATTCGCTGCTGAATGAGATTGTGGAAGACAATTATGACAATCCAGTGGATTATATTGAGGCCTATGATTCGTACTTGCGCAGAGTCTTGAATAGCTACGGACCGATCTATTATTCGTTGAAAGCGATTACGGTGTATGTGGACAATGATACGATGCTGCATGCCGGGGGCATTGCTATGCTTACACCGGAAATTAGGGATACGAATTGGTATAAGGCGATTCAGAACAACCATTCCTCCAGTCCTTTGTTCATCCGAACGGGATCAGAAGGGATGCAAGGGACGTTCAGCGTTGTACGTAAGATGGACAACTATATTCCATTCAATCAGAAGGAGAAAATTCTAAAAATTGATTTGGACAATGCTGCAATCCGCAACATCTTCTCGAACCTTAACATGCAAGGAGACATCTACCTCCTGGACGGACGGGAAAGAGTGGAATTTACGACGAATGCTGCGCTCAATTGGGAAGCAGAGGACAATTACTTCAATACGACACAGATGCCCAAGGACGCGATACAGTTTGATACTGAGCCGTTTGCTGTGGGATACTTGGCAGGGTGGAAGATTGTAGGAGTCGTGTCGGAAAGCGAAGTATTCGAAGAGGTTCGCAACTCCAGATGGCTGGTCATTGTGCTCGCTTGCATCAACAGCATTATTCCGACAGCGATGATTATTTGGATAACGCGATCCTTGCATACGCGATTGGGATTAATCTTGCGGCATATGAAGAAAGTAAGGATACAAAACTTTGATCTCATTAAACAATCGGAAACCCGTGATGAGATCGGACAGCTGACGGGTGAATTCAATCGCATGACGGAGCAGATTAGAGATTTGATCAACGATGTATATGTGGCTGATATTCAGAGGAAGAGTCTGGAGTTGAAGCGCAGACAGGCGCAGCTGCACGCGCTGGAGAGCCAGATCAATCCGCATTTTCTGTTCAATGCGCTGGAGACCATTCGGATGCGCAGCTTAATGAAGCAGGAAACCGAAACCGCTAAAATTATCCACCATATGGCCAAGATTTTCCGTAATTCACTCGTATGGAACAAGGACATGACGACGATTCGTGAAGAAGTAGAGTTCGTTCACTGCTTCCTGGAGATTCAGAAATACCGCTTCGGCGATAAACTAACGTATCATGTACATGTAGATGAGGACACATTGCCCTGCATGATTCCGAAACTTACCTTTCTGCCGTTCGTAGAAAATGCCAGCATTCACGGTATTGAACCGCTCAAGGACGGAGGCGTTATCGATATCCGGATCGAAAAGGAATCCTCGCACATTAATTTTGTCTTGAAGGATAACGGCGTTGGCATGGATGAGCAAAAACTGACACAAATACACAATTATGTGGACAGTGAGCCAGAAATGGGGGACAGAATCGGTATTCCGAACGTCATCTATCGGTTAAAGCTCTATTACGGGGAACAATTTGATATTCGTTTGGATAGCATTCCTGGAATCGGCACTCGTGTGGTGCTGCGAATTCCGCTGCCAAGCAATGGCGAACAACGCGTCCAGGTCGAGTAATACTCGCCTGCGGCGCGTTTTCCTTCGAAGATGTTTAGATTTTGAAGTAGAAACTATAGTTTTCAGGGTGATCGAAAGGGAGAAAGATTTTTATAATGAAAGTGCTTACAAAAATGATTGAAAGGGGTAATGAATCAACATGGCAAAAAAGAGAATCCTGTTATTGTTGCTATCTGTCGTCATGATCTTGACAGTTGTGACTGCGTGCAGCGGCGGCAATAATGGAGGCAATCAACAAGGATCAGGCAATAATAATCCTTCTTCTAATGCAGGGGGCAATACTGGTGATGAAGAAGTAACACAAGAACCGGTAACCTTCACGTTCTTCAACGCAGGCGCTTCCAGAGAGGATGTTCTGACAAGCGATACGGATATCGGCGCGTTGTATGCGGAGGAAACAGGCGTATCGTTCCAAATCGAACATCTCGTGGGGGACGTACAGACGAAGATCGGTACGATGATTGCCGGCGGCGAATACCCGGACGTGCTCGTAGCGGATACGGAAATTGACAAAGTCGTTGATGCTGGCGGATTCATCGATCTGACAGATCTGATCGAAGAACATGGACCGAATATTAAAGAAGTATATGGTCCTTACTTGAATCTGATGACAGACGAAGACGGAAGTATTTACTTCCTGCCGTTCAGCCCGCAGGTCGGCGAATTTGTTCCGAATCCAGTCATTGACCAAGGCGCATTCTGGATTCAGCAACGGGTATTGAAGGAATTCGACTATCCGGAAATGACAACTTTGGACGAATATTTCGATCTGATTCGACAATATGCAGAGAAGTATCCGAATGAAGACTTGACGGGATTCACTTCACTTACACATGACTGGAGATTCTTCGCCATTACGAACCCTGCCAACCATCTGGCCGGTTTCCCGAATGACGGAGCAGTTATGGTAGATATGGAAACATTGGAAACAGATGATTGGCACAACAATGAAGAGATGAAGCGGTGGATGCAGTCGTTGAATGAGCTGTATCTTGACGGCTTGTATGATGAGACATCGTTCGTGAACAACTACGACCAATATTTGGCGAAGCTGACTTCTGGCAAAGTACTCGGTTACTTCGATTACGGCTGGCAGGTAAACCAAGCTACACAAAACCTGCGCTCTGCTGGAAATGGAGATTTCGAATACTTCCCGCTTCCGATTGTATTTGAAGAAGGAATTACGGACCAATATATTGACCCGCCTTCATTCATTCACAATCGCGGCATCGGGATTACGACAAGTGCAGAAAATCCAGAGAGAATTATTCAATTCTTCGACTACTTGCTTGAAGAACAAAACCAGATTCGCAATCAGTGGGGGATTGAAGGCTTGACTTATGAAGTGGATGAGAATGGCCGTTACTACCGCACACAAGAACAAATTGAACAACTGCGTGACAATCAGTACAAGCAAGATGTTGGGCTAACTTACTTCGAATACTACTGGCCAATGTGGAGTCAGACTTCCACGTTGTCAGATGGCAATGCGCATTCTCCTGGCAGACAGCCGGAAGTAGCACAGCTGGACTTCACAGAAGCTGAATTGGAGGCGCTCAGCCAATATGGCGTTAACACATTCTCAGAGATGTTCGCAGCTCCAGCTGACAGACCTTGGTATCCGGCATGGAGTATCGCACTGGAGCAAGGTTCACAGGAACAGGTCTACGAACAGCGCAGAGAAGATATCGTGAAGCGCTATTTGCCAAGATTGGTATTGGCAGAGGAAGGACAGTTTGAGAGCGAGTGGGAATCTTACCTGTCTGAGTTCGATGGTTTGGATTATACAGAACAATACGAAGAATACTTGACAACTAAGCTCAAAGAAAAAGTTGAAGCAATTTCTGGCGAGTAAGCAGCGGGACGAACGTTCAGGCGCGGAAGGAAGGGGCATTCATTGTCCTTCCTTCCGACTTTTATAAGCAGCGGCGTCAAGCCGGATTCTTGAACGCACTGCATTAGAAGATGGAGAGTAATACAGATAGGAGGCGAATCAACCATGCAGCATTCCGCTAACGCTGCGCCAGCTGTTGCACCGCAGAAGTCTCCAAAGGCATCATCGGGGACGAAGCACTTTTTGAAGATGTTAATGAAGCAGAGAACGCTTGTTTTGATGTCAGTACCATTTGTCATATGGTTGTTTATATTTCGATATTTACCCGTCTGGGGCTGGACATTAGCCTTTCAGGATTATCGACCGGGACGCAGCTTCTCCGAACAGGAATGGGTAGGCTTCAAGCACTTTGCCTTCTTATTTCAGGATGATGCGTTTTATCGGGTCATGCGCAATACGTTCGCAATGAGCTTTATTAATTTGATTCTTGGTTTCGTATTAGCTATCACACTGGCAGTATTGTTGAATGAATTGAAGAATATTGTCTTCAAGCGAGTGGTACAAACGATAAGCTATATGCCCTACTTCCTCTCATGGGTTGTAGCGGCGAGTATTATCATGGTTGCTTTATCTCCGGAAGAAGGGATTGTCAATCAAGTATTAGTTGGGTTAGGCATCATCGATAAACCGATATTGTGGTTAGGGGAAGCCTCGTATTTCTGGGGAATTTTCGCCGCTTCCGAAACCTGGAAGAACCTCGGTTGGAACACGATTGTGTACCTAGCTGCGATCACGATGATTGACCCTGCTCAATATGAAGCTGCGGATATAGACGGCGCCAATCGTTTGCAAAAAATTTGGCACATTACATTGCCCGGAATGAAACCGGTCATCATTGTTTTGCTAATCTTGAACATCGGTCAAGTATTGGAGACAGGATTTGAAGCACAGTATTTGTTGAAGAATCCGGCGAATATGGATTTCGCAGAGACGTTAGAGCTATTCGTTCTTCGATGGGGGATTAATTTCGGGAATTACTCCTTCGCAACGGCTGCGGGCATATTCAAAACCGTGATCAGCTTCAGCTTATTGTTCGCCGCGAATTCCCTTGCCAAACGAATGGGGCAAGAGCGCTTGTTCTAATTGTCCACACAAAGGAGAGGAGAACCATGGCTTCCCATAGAAAAGGAGCCCTTCGCCCGTCAACGGGCGATCGGATATTCGATATATGCAACGTGCTGTTCATGTTATTCCTAGTTACGATAACGCTGTATCCGATGTTGAACCAACTGGCATTGTCATTGAATGATGCCAACGATTCCATTCGTGGCGGCATTCATTTATGGCCGCGGGAATTTACCTGGAACAACTACGCCTATGTATTCGACCAGGCTACAATCTATCATGCTACATTAATATCTATATTAAGAACAGTAATCGGAACATGTCTGACTGTATTCTGTTCAGCGATGGTCGCCTATACGATCAGTAAGCCGGAGTTTGTGCTTCGCAAATTCGTTACATTGGCATTCGTGTTGACGTTGTACTTCAACGGCGGCTTGATCCCGACTTTCTTGCTGATCAGAGATTTGAACTTGCTTAATAGCTTCTGGGTATATATTGTCCCAGGACTGATCGGTGTGTTTAATCTGATCGTTATTCGCTCGTTTATACAAGGCTTGCCGGACGGTATTCTGGAATCAGCCAAAATTGACGGTGCCGGTGAGTTTACTACTTTCATCCGTATTGTTCTGCCGCTCACCGTTCCAGCGTTGGCGACGATCTCGTTGTTCGCAGCGGTGTATCAATGGAATTCCTGGTTCGATGTGTTCCTGTTCAATTCCTCGAGCGTTGATTTGAGCACATTGCAGTATGAATTGGTGAAGATTCTGCAAAATTCCAACTCAGCGTCATCGGGCAAATCAGCTGCGGATGCTTTCGCCAATTCAGATTCGAGCAATTTCGTATCACCGATTGCGGTACGTGCAACGATGACCATTGTTGCAAGCTTACCGATTATGATGGTCTATCCATTCTTGCAAAAGTACTTTGTCAAAGGCATGACTGTCGGCGGTGTCAAAGGGTAATAGACGAACGAGAGCCGATTGTCTTCACTCTCGGCAGCAACACATGGACTGTAGCAGTCGCACCATACGATATGATGGGGCATCAGGCCTTCGGCCTGGTGCCTGTTTCAATCCACGCGATTGCCTCATGACTGCGGCTACTCACATAGACAGCGAATACATGCAGGGGGGATTACGAGATGGCAAGCACCATGTACAAAGCGTGGCTGCAGCATTACCATGTTGACCAGCACGCTCTTAGAGAAGCGTATGCGCGTTGGGGCCAATCGATTGTCGCCATGACAGCAGATTCTGCCGTGCTACAATCAGCCGTTGACGAATTAACGACAGGAATTGAACAACTATGCGGGATCAAGCCATCGGTAGCGGATACACCGCAGCACGCAAGCTACATTTATGTAGGAATTGCAGATCGACTGCACCGTTCAGATCAGTACCTAGCAGATTCGGATATGCCCAAGGTAGGCAAGGAAGGATATTTGTTGAAGCATATCGAGCTGGAGCAGCATTCTGTCATTACTGTATTAGGTGAAACAGACCGCGGAGCACTGTACGGTGTCTATCATCTACTACGATTGATGGCAATGGGTGAAAGCTTGGAACAGCTTCGCGTAGTGGAACGTCCGCGCAATTCGTTGCGGATGATCAATCAATGGGATAATGCAGACGGGTCAATCGAACGTGGCTATGCGGGGCAATCCATCTTCTATGAACACAATCGCATAACCGACAATGTGACGCGAATCCGCGATTATGCCAGGATGTTATCTTCTGTCGGCATCAATAGTATTGCGATTAACAATGTTAACGTACATGAGGTTGAAACGGCTTTCTTGTCTGAAGAGCAGTTGCCTGCTGTCGCTGGATTAGCGAACATCTTCCGCGCTTATGGGATCACGTTGTACTTGAGCATACATTTCGCAAGCCCGATGGAAATCGGCGGCTTGTTGACAGCGGATCCGTTAGAGCCGGAAGTAAGGGAGTGGTGGAAGCAGACGGCTTACCGGATTTACAAGCATATTCCAGACTTCGGTGGGTTTCTTGTCAAGGCAGATTCCGAGCACAGACCCGGGCCATTCGCCTACGGACGTGATCATGCAGACGGTGCGAATATGTTGGCCGAAGCGTTGCAGCCATACGATGGCATCGTCATATGGCGATGCTTCGTCTACAACTGTATGCAGGATTGGCGTGACCGTTCGACAGACCGTGCGCGGGCGGCTTACGATCACTTCAAGCCGTTAGACGGTACATTCCATGACAATGTCGTGCTGCAAGTGAAAAACGGTCCGATGGATTTCCAAGTGCGCGAGCCGGTATCACCGCTTCTCGGTGCGATGAGCCGAACGAATCAGATGATCGAGTTCCAGATTACGCAGGAATATACCGGTCAGCAACGGCATCTCTGTTATTTGATTCCACAATGGAAGGAAGTACTTGATTTCGATACACATGCACAAGGGGACAATTCCTTCGTCAAGCAGATCGGAGACGGCTCCATGTTCGGCATGAAGCATAGCGGTTATGCCGCAGTATCCAATATCGGAGACGATGACAATTGGACGGGGCATACGCTAGCACAAGCGAACTTGTACGGCTACGGTCGACTCGTATGGAACACGGAGTTGTCAGCAGAAGAAATTGCGGAGGAATGGATTCGCTTGACCTTCGGCAATGAGGAGCACGTAATTCAGACATTGAAAGCTATGCTGATGTCTTCATGGCGCATATATGAACAATATACCGCGCCGCTCGGTGTAGGCTGGATGGTAGCGCCTAACCATCACTACGGCCCGGATGTAGACGGGTATGAATATTCACGCTGGGGGACGTATCATTTTGCCGACCGTGACGGAATCGGTGTGGATCGGACGATTAATAGCGGCACAGGCTATGCTGCACAGTATTTCAGTCCGAATCGGGAGCGGTACGATCACCTGCATAGCTGTCCGGATGAGCTGCTGCTGTTCTTCCACCATGTTCCTTATACGCACAAGCTTCAATCCGGTGAGACGGTCATACAGCATATTTATAACACACACTTTAGCGGTGCAGAGCAAGCGCAGGAGCTAGTTCGGCAATGGACATCCTTGGAAGGCAACGTAGATGAGGCCCGTTACACGCAAGTGCGCGAACGCTTGGAGGAACAGGCGGAGCACGCGAAGGAATGGCGTGATGTCATCAATACGTACTTCTATCGGAAGTCCGGCATTGCAGATGAGCACGGCAGACAGATTTATAGCTAATGATAGATAGGATAAGGAAAGGATGAAGACCAATGAGTACAAGGCAGGGAGCCTTCTATACCGGACAGTATCGGAATTTGCTGCTTGAATACGGCATGGATCAGGAGGAGATCCATACGCGCGTACAAGAAACATGGCATGCCTTATTCGAAGGTGCGGATGAGACGCGGATCTATTACCCGATTGGGGAAGACATGGGCTACATGCTGGATACGGGCAATATCGATGTGCGCACGGAGGGGATGTCTTATGGTATGATGATGGCGGTACAGATGGATCGTCAAGACATCTTCGATCGACTGTGGAATTGGACGATGACCTATATGTATATGCGCGAAGGCGTGCATGCAGGTTACTTTGCTTGGTCTTGTCAGCCTGACGGCAAGCGGAATTCGAACGGTCCTGCTCCTGACGGTGAAGAATACTTTGCCTTAGCGCTGTTCTTCGCTTCTCATCGGTGGGGAGATCGACAATCGCCATATAATTATAGCGAGCATGCGAGAGATTTACTCCGTACTTGCGTGCACAACGGAGAGGACGGAGAAGGGTACCCGATGTGGGACCCGAACAATAAGCTCATTAAGTTTATACCGGATTGTGATTTCACCGATCCTTCCTATCATTTGCCGCACTTCTATGAGCTGTTCGCCTTGTGGGCATATCCAGAAGACCGATCGTTCTGGAAGGAAGCGGCCGAAGCGAGCAGGCGCTTCCTTCCGACTGCCTGTCATCCAGTGACAGGCTTGGCACCGGAATATTCCTATTATGACGGAACGCCCAATCATATACGGGGCTTCGGGCATTTCTTCAGTGATTCATATCGGGTTGCAGCCAATATCGGCATGGATGCGGAATGGTTCGCAGCCGACGATGAATGGCAGCGTGCGGAAGCAGCGCGAATCCAAGCGTTCTTCGTAGACAAGGAGCCAGGTGACTATCGGCGCTATACGATTGAAGGCGAGCCGTTCGAGGAGAAGTCACTTCATCCTGTCGGACTGATCGCAACGAATGCTGTGTCTGCGCTTGCGAATGCAGATGATTCGAATGCGCGGTTATGCGTCGAACAGTTCTGGCAAACCCCTGTGCGAACAGGAGAACGCAGGTATTATGACAACTGTCTCTACTTATTTGCATTGCTCGCGTTAAGCGGACGGTTTCGTATATGGATGCCTGAAGGGAAATAAAGGCGAGGCAGGGAATGTGTGATGAAGCAAAATAAATATGATGACAACGACTTTTTTAGCGCGTATACAAGCATGCCAAGATCCGTCAAAGGGCTGGAGGGTGCAGGGGAGTGGCACGCCTTTCAGCGATTGCTTCCAAATTTACAGAACAAGCAGGTGCTGGACTTAGGCTGCGGTCTAGGCTGGCACTGTCGCTATGCGCGTGAGCAACTAGCTCGCTCGGTTACTGGGGTCGATTTGTCTAGTAATATGTTGCAAATGGCCCGCGAAATGACTGATGATTCCTCCATTACCTACATCCAATCGGCAATGGAAGATGTCGCGTTTCCAGACCGTGCATTTGATGTGGTCATTAGTTCATTGGCCTTTCATTATGTTGCGTCATTCGAACGGATAAGCGAGAAAGTGTGCCGGTATTTGAAAGAGGGAGGAAATTTTGTTTTTTCGGTGGAACATCCGATGTATACAGCTCGGAATGAACAGGACTGGCACTATGATGAGCAAGGCAATCGTCTCCACTGGCCAGTAGACCGTTATCAAGCTGAGGGGTTGCGGGATACACCATTCTTGACTGCGCATGTCACGAAATATCATCGCACAATGTCCACCTACATCAATAGTTTGATTCGGGCTGGATTTAGGATTGATGCTATAGAGGAGCCGATGCCGAGTGTTGAAATGCTCAGCAAGCTTCCCGAGATGAAGGATGAATGCCGACGACCTATGTTTCTAATTATTTCGGCGCGCAAGAGCTAGTATAACAATCGAAGTGAAGGAAGGACAGCGATTCTGATTTTGATTCAATGGGGATTTAAAAAGCCTGCATGATTGCAGGCTTTTTAATTTTTCCTCGAATGAGACTGCAACGGTCACGCGTGTCCGTTAGAGGGAGAAAATACGTGATTTTGATTTTTAACGGTCGCCGATGTCCATTAGCGGAAAAAATCCACCGTTTTGACTGGTCGATTCAGCGCTTACGGTCATCCGTGTCCGTTACATTGTCAAAACACGGCTCATACATCTTGTAATCGTAAGGGTCACCTATGTCCGCTGAAGTAATTTCCAATCGGCTTAGTCGTCAGCAGTGTTATCATCAGCAGGTCGATCGGCAGCAATTAAGTGTTAACCGCGGCATGTAGTGACAAAAATCGTGCACAATTGCATCTTTGTTAGCAGCTACATAACCATTTCAAGGTTGACAGCGTTTGCACGTAGTAAATATAATAGGTGTAACGGTTTAGGAAACCGATTCCCAAGATATTTGAAAAAGGAATGTACATGAAAATCCAGGGAATACGTACAAGCAAGTAAAGCGATGAAACAGAATACGACTGACGTCAAAGGGTAACAGGAATACTAGGCTGTAACGAAAACCAAAAGATGAAGGGGTGGGAATAGATATGGTGAATTATGGTTTTCGCGTATTGCCATTGACACGCAGACCCGATCTAGCACTAATTGAACAGTGTCGAGCCATCGCAACACCGCTGCTCAGCGACAATATGAATCGGGTGCAAGGGACCGAGGCAGGTTTCAATCCGTATCATCGCAGCGCGAAGCTGGTAGGTTCAGCATTGACAGTACGGACAAGAGCAGGAGATAACTTGATGGTGCATAAGGCGATTGATATGGCGCAATCGGGCGATGTGATCGTCGTAGATGCATGCGGTGAATTATCGCAAGCTATTATTGGTGAGATTATGTTGCGGATTGCTGAGAAGAAGGGGGTGGCCGGATTCGTTATCGATGGCGCAATTCGGGATTCGGCAGCATTCCGCGAGAGGGACTTCCCGTGCTTCGCTAGAGGAACGACACACAGAGGACCTTATAAGGATGGTCCGGGTGAGATCAATGTTCCGATTACGATTGGTCGTATGCCGGTTCAACCGGGCGACCTGATCGTCGGCGATGAAGATGGTATCGTAGCTGTCCCGTATGATTATGCCGCACATATCGTTCAAGCTGCGCAGCTTCAGCTCAAGCGAGAAGAAGCGATATTCGATACGATCGAGGATGGCACTATTGATCGAAGCTGGGTGGATGAAACATTGAAGCGCAAAGGCTGTGACATGCTATGACGCGAAGGTTTCACTATGAACGGCTGGAGCATTTCTGCGCGGAGTTGTTCATCCGCGCAGGTGTTCCGCAGGAGGAAGCGGAAATGGTGGCTCAATCTTTAGTTCAGGCAGACCTTCGGGGAGTCGATTCACATGGTGTCGTAAGGGCTGACATCTATATGCGTAGGCTGGAAGCCGGAATGGTCCGCACAGGAGGGCAGCTGGACTATATGGAAGACGGTGCGATTCGAATCTTGGACGGATCGAACCACTTCGGAGCTGTAGTAGGGAACAGAGCAATGGATCTGGCGATTGAAGCATCGCAAGCTAACGGCGTAGGTGTAGTCGGTGTACGCGGATCGAACCACTTTGGTACTTGTGCGTACTATTTGCTGAAGGGCGTCCAGCAGGATAAGATTATGCTCATCCTGTCCAATGCCTCACAGACGATGCCGCCAACAGGAGGGATTCGCCCGTTCATCGGCACGAATCCACTGTCTATTGGCGTTCCCGCAGGGAAGCATTTGCCCTTTATACTTGATATGGCGACAAGTGTCGTCGCTAGGGGCAAGATTATATCTGCAGCGCAGAGAGGAGAGTCAATCCCACAAGGTTGGGCGATTGACAAGGCGGGCAATCCTACGACGGATGCGCAAGCGGCTCTCGAAGGCTCCGTGCTGCCGCTCGGCGGGGCCAAAGGTTATGCGATCTCGATGTTCATCGATATCCTATGCGGCGTGCTGACTGGTGCCGGCTTCGGGAAATATGTGAACAATATGTATGAGAATTGGGATGATCCGCAGAATGTCGGACATTTCTTCATCGCTTTCGATATCCCGCGCTTTATGCCGATAGATCAATTCCAATCACGGATGGACTTATATATCGACGAATTGAAGGCTGAACCGACTGCGCCAGGCGTGTCCGAAATATTGATTCCAGGTGAATTGGAGCATCGTTGTACGGTTACACGCATGCGTGAGGGTATCGTATTGCCAGACAAGGTCGAGTATGAGCTGCGCACATGGGGAGAACGGTACGCGCTTGATTTAAGCGACGCATTACTAGAGGAATGAATCGATTTTAATTATGGGAAAAGGGGTATTTATATGTTGCTGAACCGACTATTTCGCTATGAACTGCCTACTGTTATTGCATTTGGGAATGGCGCTATACGCGAATTGGCTGAGCATATTCGGGAGTTAGGCGGAACGAAGGTACTGCTCGTAAGCGATCCTGGTGTGCAGAAGGCCGGTGTCACCGATCGATTAACAGACGTGCTCCAACAAGCCGGCATTCCATTCAAGATCTACAATGAGATAGAATCTGATCCAGATATTGATGGTGTAATGCGCGGGCGCGACGCAGCAGCAGACGAAGGCTGTGACATTGTCGTTGGCCTGGGCGGCGGCAGCGCGTTGGATACGGCGAAAGCGATCGGGCTGATGCTGAGGAATGACGGACATATCCGAGATTATGTAGGCATCAATCGTGTCCCGCGCAAAGGCGCGCCTGTCATAGCTGTGCCGACAACAGCAGGAACCGGAAGTGAAATTACGATCTGGTCTGTACTGTCTGACAAGACGGCTAAGGTGAAGCTAAGTGTCGGCAGCGCATACAACTGTCCGGACTTGGCTATTGGTGATCCTGAGCTGACATTGACGCTGCCGGCCTCGATTACAGCTGCTACAGGGATGGATGCCCTGACGCATGCGCTTGAGTCGTATGTCAACAAGGCTACGCAGCCAATCTCCGAAGCCTTGTCCATCCAATCGATGAAGATGATTGCTGGCAGCTTGCGGACTGCTGTCGTGCAAGGGGAGAATGTACAAGCCCGTTACGATATGCTGCTGGCCAGTCTGATAGCGGCAATGGCTTTCAACCCGACTCGACTCGGCCTCGCGCATGCATTAGCCATACCGCTCGGTGCGCATTTCCATATCCCGCACGGTACCGTGAACGCTATTCTGCTGCCTGAGGTAATGGAATATAACCTGATTGGCAATATGGAGAAGTATAAGGAGATTGCCCACATCTTCGGCGTCCCGACAGAAGGGATGTCCTTAAGGGATGCTGCTGCATGCTCAGTTGCCGCGGTACGACAGCTCAAGGATGATGTAGGCATTCATCAGAAGCTCTCTGATTATGGCGTAACCGAGAACGCGCTGGATCAAATCGCTGAAGAAGCGATGACATCCGGCAATGTTCCGGTCAATCCGCGCAAGCCAACCTTGGAAGACTTGAAGCAATTGTGCCGAAACGCGATGTAAGACAAATGCAAACTTATGGAAAGGAAGTGCGTGTGAGCAATGAGCAAGATGAGAGAATGGTTGAAGCAGAACAGCGGACGCACCTATAGCAATTATATCAATGGCGAATGGACATCGAGCGCCAGCGGGGACACTACAACCTTATACGAATCTGCATTGCCGGATCATGTGCTGGGCAACTTCGCCAGCTCCGATCAATCGGATGTCGATCGCGCTGTTCAGGCAGCTCATAAGGCGTTTCCTTCATGGAAGGTCACACCGCCATCAGCGAGAGCAGCCATATTGTATCGATTCGCCGACTTGCTCGAACAGCATCAGGAGGAGCTGTCCTATATGCTGTCTGCTGAGCAGGGCAAAGTGCTTGCAGAGTCGCGTGGAGAAGTAACTCGCGCAGCAGCAGAAGCGCGATTCGCAGCAGGAGAAGCGTTCCGCGTAGAGGGTTCGACGTTGCCTAGCGACAATCCGCAGGTGCGGAGCGAAGTCGTTCGCAGTCCGATTGGGGTGATCACCGCGATTGCGCCCTGGAACTTCCCGATCGTGACACCCGTACGGAAGATAGCGCCGGCTTTAGCATTCGGCTGCACGGTCGTACTGAAGCCAGCATCAGCGACACCATGGTCAGCAGTGCGGCTCGTAGAGCTGCTCGCTGAAGCCGGCTTGCCGAACGGTGTAGTCAACCTGGTTACAGGCTCAGGCGGCAAAGTAGGCGACGCCTTGACTGAGCATCCGCTAGTGCAAGGGATTAGCTTCACAGGATCGACCGAGCTAGGCTTGCGCATCAATAAGATTGCAGCTGCCCGGTTTGCTAGAACGCAGCTGGAGATGGGCGGCAAAAATGCTGCGTTAGTGCTCGACTATGACAATTTGCCCTTTGCGGCTGATCAGATAGTAAGTGCGGCATTCGCCTGTTCTGGACAGAGATGTACAGCTATCAGCAGAGTAGTTGTCCTTCCGTCCCAGGCCGATCAGCTAACTGCTCTTATTCAAGAGCGTATAGAGAAGCTCCAAGTAGGACCTGCATGGGCAGACGGAGCGCAGGTTGGTCCCTTGATGGATGAGCGGCATTATGAGACAGTGAAGAAGTATATCGAGATAGGGAAGCAGGAAGGCGCTTCGTTAGTGTGTGGCGGTGACAAGATGGACGTTGCCGATCCCTATCTGGCTAACACACGCGCAGGATACTTCCTCAAGCCTGCCTTATTCACGAACGTGTCGAGTCAGATGCGCATTGCTAAGGAGGAAATCTTCGGTCCAGTCCTAACCGTACAAGCAGCTAAGGATATTGATGAAGCGCTGGAGATTGCCAATGCGACTGATTACGGGCTTGCCGCATCCGTGTTCACGAACGCGGTGCGAACAGCTGATCTAGCAGCAGCCGAGCTTGACAGCGGTATGGTGCATATCAATCACGGCACAGCAAGTCAAGCGCATGTGCCGTTCGGCGGAGTGAAGCATTCCGGATTCGGCGCTTATTCGATTGGTCATTCGAATCAAGAATTTTTCACACATGTGAAGGCCGTTTATAGGGGACGATGAATTTTTTATAGAAATGTGACAAAAGCATTGCTGTACATGATCAGGCGCGTTACTCTGTATTCTACAAGATAACGCGCCTGTAGTTTAAGGAGGGACCAACTTTGCAAATTACGGTATTGGACGGATATACGTTGAATCCGGGAGACTTGTCTTGGGAAGGCTTGCGGGCGCATGGCAGTCTTCAGGTGTATGACCGGACACCGCAAGAGCTTATTGTAGAGAGGGCTAAGGACGCGGACATTGTATTGACGAACAAAACACGACTGCATGCCGCAACGATTGCGCAGCTTCCGCAGCTAAAATACATTGGCGTATTGGCTACTGGGTATGATGTGGTCGATGTGAAAGCAGCAGCGGACAGGCGTATTCCCGTGACGAATGTTCCTACTTATGGAACTGATTCAGTCGCTCAATTCGTGATGGCGCAGCTGCTAGAGCTTTGTCATCGAATTGGTTCTCACAATCAATCTGTTCATCAGGGAGATTGGAGCAAGAGCGAAGATTTCTGTTACTGGCGCTATCCGCTTATCGAGCTTGCAGGCAAGACGATCGGTATTGTCGGATTGGGCCGTATCGGCATTCGGACTGCGCAACTGGCAGCGGCGTTCGGCATGAAGGTGAAGGGATATTCGCGTTCAGCGAAGCCGGAGCTGGATTGGGTTGAGCAGTGTGATCTGGACGAATTGCTGCGAACCTCAGACGTAGTGAGTTTGCACTGTCCGCTGACGGCAGATACGGAAGGGTTGATTCACCGCGGAAGCTTGTCTAAGATGAAGAACCAAGCGTTGCTCATTAATACTGCGCGAGGCAAGCTGGTGAAGGAGGATGACCTTGCTGCTGCTCTACGTGAAGGTGTAATCGCCGGTGCTGCATTAGATGTGCTGGTGACAGAGCCTCCGCAATCCGGAAGTGCTTTGTTCGGCATTGACAATTGCCTCATTACACCGCATATTGCATGGGCAAGTCAGGAAGCAAGAACACGATTACTGCATATTGCAATCGACAATGTCAGACAGTTTATACAAGGCGATGCCATTCATGTAGTGAATGACGTATCGCGATAATTCGATGAAAATGAGGGGAACACATTGAAGATCGTATTGGCACCAGATTCATTCAAAGGATCGGCTTCTTCCAAGCAGCTATGTGAGGCAATGGCTGGCGCGGTGCTCCGTGAGCTTCCGAATGCAGAGGTGGTACAAATTCCAGTTGCGGATGGAGGAGAGGGCACCGTCGAAAGCATGGTATTAGCTGTTGGCGGCAAGCTTATTACCGAAACCGTCAGTGGACCGGACAATCAGCCTGTGGAAGCTTCTTATGGTATATTGGCAGACGGTAAGACCGTCGTCATTGAAACGGCGCAAGCGTCCGGGTTGCACTTGATTCAAGAGGAGAATCGCAATCCGCTCTACGCTACTTCCAAGGGAACGGGAGAATTGGTCGCCAAAGCGCTGGACAGCGGTTACCGGGAATTCATTATCGGACTTGGCGGCAGCGCAACGAATGACGGCGGCATGGGATTGCTTCGTGGATTAGGTATGGAATTCTACGGACAGGATGATAAGCCGTTGGCAGAAGGAGGGGCCGCATTGATCGGCTTGAAGCGGATCGATGATTCGAATCTCCACGCTGGTGTCAAGGAAGCGACATTCACAGTCGCTTGCGATGTAGATAATGTACTGTGCGGAACGCAAGGCGCTTCTGCTGTATTCGGCCCGCAGAAAGGGGCAACACCGGAGATGGTCCGCTTGCTGGACAGTGCGCTAGAGCATCTTGCTGCAGTCGTTCTTCGTCAAAAAGGACTGAATATGCTCGGCTGGAAAGGCGGAGGGGCCGCAGGCGGCATAGGAGCTGCCATTATGGCTTTTCTTCAAGCTCAATTCCAATCCGGTATTGAGACGATGATGCAAGTCGTCAAGTGGCAGGAGCAGATACGCGATGCTGATCTGATCATTACTGGAGAAGGGAAGTTAGACAGTCAGACACTGTCTGGCAAGGTCATCCACGGGTTGTGCGGACCTGCTCGTAAGCACAATATACCGGTGGTAGCGTTGGCAGGCAAGGTAGAGTTGACTTCGCTGCAATTAGATCAGCTAGGTGTTACGAGTGCCTTCTCTATTGTGCAGGGTCCGGTGGAATTGGCAGAAGCGATGAAGCATGCGCCTGAATGGGCTGCGAAGCTGACAGAGCAAGTCATCCGCTTATTTCGCGCAAGTTCGCGGTGAGGATCGGCAGTTACCAAGCACCGAAGAAATCACAGCTGTCGCGGTCGTGGTAATCAATTTCACTGATGCTTCGCTGAATGACAACCTGATTGTCGTCATAGCGGATAATACGGCCGCCAGCACTGATGAGGTGGTCGTCTTCAAATACTTGGATCGCGAACTGCTTCTCCATCGCATCAGTGAAATCGCGGTCCGTCATCAGCTTGCGAGTACGAGCCATCTATAGACCTCCTCTGGTAAAGTTCCTTCTATTCTATCAGACATAATTAGGGAAACCAATGAGACATTGTTTAAAGAATTGACGTACTTCGTAATCAGTGCTACTATACCTATTGTTATTATAATCCCAATCTATCAGGTTGGAATTAATTTGGACTACTCAGAGACACATAGGGGGAGAAACAGATTATGGCAAAGACACAACGCGTCATCATGCTGCTGCTCGTCGCTGTACTGACTGCAGCAATGCTTGCAGCATGCGGACCGGCAAACGGTAACAATGCGAATGGCACAGCGAACACGGGCAGTAATGAAGCAGGTAATGACGGGAACAGTAACAGCGGGTCTGAACAACAAGATGCTGTAGACAATCCTTTGGCTGGTAAGAAGATTGCTCTGGTCATGCAATTTAATACAGGTACATTCTCAGCACAATACATTAATGGTGTGAAGGAACAGGCGGAGAAGCTCGGCGGTGAAGTTACTGTCCTTGCTTCCGATAACGATATTGCCAAGATGGCTTCGAATCTGGACCAAGCGGTTAACCAGAAGTTCGATGGCATTCTGATCGATCATGGCAACAAGGATGCGCTGCAGGCTGGCGTACAGAAAGCTCTGGACAACGGCATTCCTGTAGTAGCATTCGATGCGGCTATGGAGATGGAAGGGGTTATTGACCTTCAGCAAGACGACCAGACAATGGCGCAGCTGACACTTGAGCAAATGGCACAGGACGTTGGCGAAGAAGGCAACTATGTGAAGGTTTGGGTTGCTGGATTTGCTCCGATGGAACGCAGACAGATTGCCTATGAGGCTTTCCAAGAACAGTATCCGAACATGCAAGAAATCGCTTCGTTCGGCAATGCTTCCAATCCGTTGCTAGACACGCAATCTCAAATGGAAGCCCTGTTGAAGAAATATCCAGAAGGTGAAATTGATGCAGTATGGGCGGCATGGGACGAATTTGCCAAAGGCGCTTCCTTGGCTATTCAACAAGCCGGACGCACAGAAATCAAAGTGTACGGGATCGACATGAGCGACGAAGATCTGCAGATGATCCAAGATCCAAGCAACCCGTGGATCGCTTCGGCTGCTGTTGACCCGACGGATATCGGGCGTGTGCAAGTTCGTTATTTGTACCAAAAGTTCAACGGGGATGAGACACCTGCACAGGTCATTCTAGAGCCTGTCTATGTATCCGCAGATAACTTGCCAGACGAGCAAATTTCTACAAATGAGCTTTCCGAATATGTAGAAGGCTGGGGCAGCAGTGAACAAGGGTACACAGATTGGATGAAGGAACTCGAGTAGTAATGGTTGAAACCATATAGTGTTGAACGAACCCCATCGGGTTGTCCGATGGGGTTTCCATTGATTGCGAGGAGGCACTACCGCTATGCAGCCAGCATTGGCTATGAACAATATTACGAAATCATTCCCCGGTGTACAAGCGCTTCAAGATGTGGATTTCACTGTACATGCGGGAGAAATTCATGCGCTGCTTGGGGCGAACGGAGCAGGTAAGAGCACATTAATGAAAATTCTCTCCGGCGCCTACACGCCTGATGCCGGAACGATTGCACTGGATGGACAGGAGATCACGATTCACTCCCCGCTCGACGCCTTGCGTCATGGAATCGTCTGTATCTATCAGGAAGTAGACACGGCGCTCGTCGGCAACTTGTCTGTAGCAGAGAATATATATATGGACCATATGAGCCGCAAAGGGAGCGGCTGGCTTCGCTGGGGAAGGCTGAAGCGCGATGCTGAAGCTGTGCTGCAACAGTTAGGCGCTCAGATTCCCGTTACACTGCAGGTCGATGAATTGTCGATATCACAGAAGCAGTTAGTGCTGATCGCGAGAGCGATTGTGCAGCAGACGCGCGTCGTCATATTCGATGAGCCGACAGCACCGCTAAGCTCGGAGGAAGCAGCTAGACTGTTCGCTGTCATGCGGCAACTGAGAGACGATGGGGTCGCGTGCATTTTCATCTCACACCGTCTTCCCGAAGTATTCGATATTTGTGACCGGATTACGGTCATGCGTGACGGTGAAGTTGTCTCTGTGCAAGCAACATCAGACACATCAATCTCTGATACAATCAAGGACATGCTAGGCAGAGCATTCGAAGAGGAATTCCCGAAGCTCCGTGTCCCTATTGGGAAGGAGCTGCTGCGAGTAGAGAACTTGCACAGCGGGCAGAAGGTGAGAGAGGTTAGCTTCACATTAAGAGAAGGTGAGATTCTAGGCATTGCCGGATTAGTAGGCGCAGGGAAGACGGAGCTGTCGCGTGTCATGTTCGGCGTAGATCGCGCCGAGCAGGGATCGATCCGCATGCATGGACGAGGACACCGGTTCACGGAGCCGTTCCAGGCGATACGTGAAGGGATCGTATTAGTTCCGGAGGAGCGGCGCAAGCAAGGCATTCTTGTGGACGAATCTGTACGAGACAACTTGACTGCACCTTCTATGAAGAAGTTTACACGTGCAGGATTTCTACAGCCGCAGCTTGAAACTGAGCATGCTGACAGGATAGTGAGTCAGCTAGGTGTGAAGACGCCGCATGTGCAGCAGAAGGTTGGACACTTAAGCGGCGGCAATCAGCAGAAGGTAGTCGTGGGCAAGTGGTTGCCGACACAAGCGGAAGTATACTTGTTCGATGAACCGACCAAGGGTATCGATATTGGCGCCAAGAGCGATATGTTCAAGCTGATCGGTGAACTAGCCGAACAGGGCAAGGGGATCATCTACTTCTCCTCAGAGCTATCGGAAATTCTCGGAATCGCTGACCGGATTCTCGTCATGTGCGACGGACGGATCGTCAAGCAATTAACGAGAGAAGAAGCAACACAGGATGCGATCATGTATTATGCCAGCGGCGGAACGGAGGAGCTATGAATAAGAACAGGTTGCTTGATCTTACATTCAAATACGGCGCCATTGTTGTCATTGTTGGCGTGTTTTTATTTTTTTCCATCACAGAAGAGCATTTTCTGTCTTACGGCAATATTACAGATATATTGCGTTCGATTGCGATCGTCACGTTCATTGCGATCGGCGTGACGATCTCGCAAATTGTGGACGGATTTGATCTATCTGTCGGCTCAACGGCTTCGCTAGCTACCGTAGTAGCAGCAGCGTTAATGGTCTGGTATGAGCAGCCGCTGTATATCGTTCTGATCGTGCCTGTTCTCCTAGGTGCTTGTATCGGCATGCTGAATTCGCTGCTCATCGTCCGTATCCGTATTCCGGATCTGCTTGCAACACTAGCGATGATGTACATTATTGCCGGTGTGCAGAAGACATTCACACAAGGGTACTCCATCTATAGCCAGATGCTGATGCCGGATGGAGAGAAGGCGCCGGGGACGTTCCGCGACAGCTTCCTGTGGATTGGACAAGGGGAGATTGCAGGGGTGCCTGTTCCGGTCCTCTTGCTGATCGTGACAGTAGCTGTCGTGCATATTCTGCTGCATTACACCCGCTGGGGCAGACAGATGTATATGACTGGCGGTAATCGCGAGGCAGCACGATTGTCTGGCATCAAGGTGAATCGCATTCGTCTAGTTGCTTATGTGCTGTCCGGTGCATTGGCTGGCTTCGCTGGTGTGTTGTATGCGGCGCGTGTCGGGTCAGGACAGATTGATGCCGGTGCGCCATTGCTGATGGAATCGGTTGCGGCGGTGTTCGTAGGGTATTCCGTATTCGGCGCTGGCAAGCCGAACGTGATCGGTACGTTCTTCGGGGCTGTTTTAATTGGTATTTTGTTGAACGGGTTGACGATGATGAATTTGCCGTATTATTCGCATGATATTGTGAAGGGTACGATTCTTGTGCTGGCTTTGTCGATTACGTTCATTCATCTGTCCAGACGGAAGGCGTAGATTAGCACACCTCCATGCACAATAATATAAACAAAAAAGGTTGGGTGGAACGCTGTTCCTGCCCAACCTTTTGTTATGATTCTAGCTTCAACGCTCCGGTATTCGGATCAGCGAGGAGAAGCCGGGCTTTGCGTTCGCCATTGTGTTCATCCTTGAATTTCAGCAGACTTGTCTTGCCCTTGGTTAGCAAGGAACGCACCATCGCATCGGTCAGGCTCTTGCCGTAGTTGTCCTTCCAGATAACGAAGGTGCAGCCTTCTCTGAATCGGGAGCAGCCGTATCCCTTGCGCCCAAGGAAGATGTGCCCATCACAGCCGTTGCGGGGACAAGGGGCGAGATACCGATCTTGTCCAACTGGCGATGCAGCCTTCGGCTTGCTTGGCGTGCGCTTCGGCTTGCGGTCAGTGCCCCGGCTTCGCGTGCGACTGTCCAGTTCATCACCGAAGGCGGATCTTTCCGCACGTTGCTGCAGCCGAACTTTGTCGACAACCATCGCAGCGAACTGTCTGACCTTCTCCATGAATGCCTCGTCTGATGCGGCTCCGCGTGAAATGTCGTGCAGACGCTTCTCCCACATGCCTGTCATTTCCGGCGAAGTGAGCAGGTTAATGCCGGCTTTGCGAATGACTTCGATTGCAGTCCGTCCTTTCTGCGTAATCGTAATGCGCTTGCCAGTCATCTGTATATAGCCAACTTGCTTGAGCCGCTCTATAGTCGATGCCCGTGTAGCCGGCGTTCCCAATCCGCCTTCCTTCATCGCTTCCCGCAACTGTTCATCCTCTACTTGGCGGCCGGCGCTCTCCATCGCTCTCAGCAATGTACCTTCTGTATAAGGCTTTGGCGGTTGCGTTTCCTTCTCCTTCGCTTCTGCCTGTATGCAGCTTACCTCATCGGTCGTGTTGAGAACGAAAGGGATATCAATTTCTGTCGTTTCCTCATCCTGTTCGGACTTGGCTTGTGCTCGCTTCTTAGCATCCTGCTTCTGCTCCAATACCTTCCAGCCGAGCTGTAACCGTTCCTTAACTGTCGTTTTGAATCTATGCGACTTGACCTCTGTCCATACGGTGTGCACGTTGTACACAGCAGGCGGATGGAAATGACTGAGAAACCGCCTGACGATCAACTCGTAGAGCTTCGCTTCATCTGCCCCGAGCTTACCGGCCCGTTTCAGCGTAGGGAGAATCGCGTGATGGTCTTCCACCTTCGCCGGATTGCATACCTGCTTATTGTTCTTATGCACGTAGCGACTATCAGCTGTCTGTGCAAGCTCGCTGTACGCCGACTGTTGTATCATATTGAGCGCCCGATGCATATCCGGAATGTTCTGTTCTGTCACATAGTTCGAGTTCGTACGCGGATAGGAAATGACTTTGTGCTTTTCATACAACGCCTGTGCCACATCCAAAGTTTTCTTAGCCGAATAGCCGAACTTGGCATTGGCTTCACGCTGCAGCAATGTCAGGTCATACAGCTTGGGTGGATATTCCTTGCTTTCCTTCTTGTCGTATTGCTGGATGCGCCCGGGTTGACCAGACGTCTCCTGCACAATACGATCAGCCAGCTTCGGCTCCTCGATTCGCTCCCCTTGCCAGTGGCCAGTATAGGTCGTCTGATGCTGCTGGAACGAAGCGGATACCCCGTAAAATTTCTTAGCGTCGAACGATTCGATCTGCTTCTGTCGATCATAAATAAGCGCAAGTACAGGCGTTTGCACCCGTCCTACGGAAAGCAGCACTTGATGCTTCGTCGTTAAGGCTCTTGTACCGTTCATGCCGATTAGCCAATCCGCCTCGCTGCGCGCTCTGGCTGCCCGTGTCAAATGCTCATAATCAGCGCCATCTCGTAGCTCATCGAATCCTCTGCGAATCGTTGCTGGTGTCAGATCCGAAATCCACAGCCGCTGCACGGGATGCCGCAGCTTCAGATGCTGCTGTATCAAGTAGAAGATATATTGGCCTTCTCGCCCTGCATCGCATGCATTGACGATTTTGTCACATTGCTTGGCGAGGTCTGCAATCACCTTCAGTTGATCTTTCGTCTTGCTGTAGGGTGTGAGCTTGAAGGAACGCGGCATAATCGGAAGATCCTCCAATCGCCACTTCTTGTACTTGTCATCATACTTGTCCGGTTCAGCTAAGCTGATCAGATGCCCGATCGCCCATGTAATGATATGCCGCTCGCCTTCGATATAAGTGCGTTGATTACGAGCTTTCGGTTCGATCACGGCTGCAATATTTCGTCCCATATCTGGTTTTTCTGCTATCACTAAAGTTTTCATCTTATAACGATTCGTCAATATTCTGCAAAATCCCTTCCCATGCAGCAGTTTGTGCGCTTAGGATTAATACGAAGGACTCGTGCTAAGCAGACATGTGTCGTTATGCATAGTCGCATAGAGGAGCTCATTCGCAAAGGAACTGTCAAGTGAAAGGGGGACAGCCGGTCGGCGATTTATACGAATGGGGTGATAATCAAGTCTATGAAAATTCGCGTCCTATTGATCGATGAAGATGCGGAATGGAGAGAGCAAACCAAAGGGTATTTGGAACAAACAGAAGACATATGGCTCGTTGGAGCCGTTGCCACCATGCAAGCAGCTATGGCTGTCGTCACCTACTTGGATGTAGATGTACTGCTTTGGTCACCCCCCTGTCAAGGGAAGGAGGAGCACTTCGATTGGATACAAGAAGTGCAAGAACAGAAAGCGGGTGTGAAGGTCATTGTGCTGTCCGATTCGCAGGAAGGCAAGCTGGTGTGGAATTCCTTGCTATATGGAGCGATGAATTATGTGGTCAAATCTTCCGGGCATGATGAAATCCTGACTGTCATCCGTGAAGCGCTAAGTGAACAAGCATCGATTCACTATTCTGCAGCCGCTGCGCTTCGCAGCGAATTCTCCCGATTACTCAAGGAACGAACGCAGAAGCTGCTCACCGCTCAGGAGAAGAAGCTGCTCGCCTATGTGTATCTGGGGAAGAACACTGCAGAAATTCAGGAGCTGCTGCGCATCGAGGAGCATTCGATCAGCAATTATATTACATCTATTAATCGCAAGCTGCGTACGAAAAATCGCAAGGAGGCTGCACATAAGGCGATGCAGAAGCGATTGCTGGACGATTGTCTTGCAACTTTACAAAACTCCTGTGTCTGAATGAGGGGGTACGTATCAATCTCCTGCATCGAATCGGGGGCGTACCTGAATGGCAAAATGCTTTACTATAAAAAACAAGAAAAGCCGATTGGATCTATACATAACAGAGGAGGAAGGAAGCTTCTGTGAGCACACCCAAAGTATCTGCAGGTGTATTAACCGCTCTAATGCTGTCGATGCTGCTGGCAGCTTTGGATCAGACGATTGTAGCTACTGCAATGCCGCAAATCGCAAGCGAAATGGGGGATATGACATACTATTCATGGATTTTCTCAATCTATATGATTGCTGAGCTCATGGCGATGCCAATCTTCGGCAAGCTAAGCGATCTGTACGGTCGCAAGCGTATGTTTCTGATTGGACAAGCGTTATTCATCATAGGCTCAGCGTTATGCGGCTATGCAGATTCGTTAATTGAGCTTGTCTTGTACCGCGGCATTCAAGGAATTGGCGCAGGAGCGATTATGCCTATCGCTTTCGCAATCGTCTTCGATTTATTTCCGGCAGACAAGCGAGCGCGGATGCAGGCTTTCCTCGCTGCGGTGTTCGGCATCGCCAGCGTATTCGGACCGATCATCGGCGCGGTGCTGACCGCTTACTTACATTGGCGCTGGATCTTCTATATGAATGTGCCGTTAGGAGTGCTGGCCGTTCTACTGCTAATTCGGTATTACAAGGAGACGTATGTTCGCCGTCATTCGATGCTCGACCTGCCAGGCTTGGTGCTGCTGTTCGGCTCGCTTGCTGCTCTGCTGCTTGCGTTCGAATGGGCAGGTTCGTCGTTCAGTTGGCTGTCGCCGCAAACTGCGGCAATTATAGGGGCATTCTTTATTCTGTTCGTGGTGTTCCTGCGGGTAGAACGAAAAGCTGCAGAGCCCTTCATTCCACTGCACTTGTTCAGCAGCAAGCGGTTCGCGATCAGCCAGCTTGTCGGACTTCTGCAAGGAGCTGTCATGATGGTAACGATTATGTTCATCCCATTGTACATGCAGCTCGCATCACCGAACGGAGTTGCCGCTTCCGGCTACATCTTGATGCCGATGATGATTGGCCTTGTCCTATGCACGGTCATTGGCGGCAGGCTTGTAGAGCGCTGGACCTATCGGCAAGCACTGTTGTTAGCCGGGTTGCTCATTATGTGCGGAACATTGTTGCTTGGTGCCATGCATGTGATTCAGGCTGATTGGTTGCTGATAGGCGGCTTAATCGTGCTGGGCGGCGGATTAGGCTTGTCGTTCCCAATTCTGTTCACGACATCGCTACATGGAGCAGAGCAAGAGCACCGCGGCACGATCAATGCGCTCGTCCCTTTCTTTCGCAGTATTGGCGGCGTAATCGGTGTCAGTATATTCGGTACTATCCAGCTTCACCGCTTCGCTAACAGCGCAACTGGGGATAGCGGTGTATCCCAGAATGATCTGCAAGCAATCCATGCATGGCTGCAGCATAGCGGCGGAGGCGATCCAAACTTGCAGCTTCTATCGGAGCATCTCGCTGATTCGATCATTTGGGTATTCCAAGCAAGTGCAGGGGTAGCGCTGTTATCACTGGCAGCAGGGCTATGGATTGGACGCGAACGATTGATGATTCCCCCGGAACCGCAGACGAGTGAGACTGAGCATACGCACAGTCGGACACATGCCAGACAGCCGGGAGAAGTGTAAGACGCAGGTATGGAAAGGAGGTGAGTTACTTCTTACGCACGCACGTTGAACGAAAACGTATTCTCTATGAACAATCCAAAGGAGGTTATAGGAAATGGAAATCAAAGCGGGTACGAGTGGTGCCGAGGTAGAGGCCTTCATTCGCCAAGTATGTAAGGATAAAATGAATGTCGAGGTACCGGAGAAGGTCGATCCGGCTGAGCCGATTGAGCAGGCGTTTGAACTGGATTCGATCTCGATGTTTGAACTGATTGTCAACCTAGAAGAGGCGTACGGCATCCGGATTGCGGATGCGGAGGTAGAGCAAGTCGGGAACATGAATCTCGAAGAGCTTGCCGGTTATCTGGAAGGACGGCAAGCAAGTGGATAGAACGGTTGTCATTACGGGCTATGGTGTTGTAACGCCGTTCGGACGCGGTACAGCAAGCTTCGCCAGTACGATATTCGCCGGCAAGCACCAGTTTCGCGCTATACAAGGCTTCGATGTATCACATACATATGCCAAGCGGGGAGCAGAAGCAGATATCGCGGGTAAGTCGTATGAGTCGTTCGCCAAGCAATGCACCGACGATGCCCTGCTCATGGCAGGCTTAGACAAGCGTATTTCAAGCGATCAGGACAAGCTTCGTAAGGCAGCAGTTGCAGTAGGCAATTTGGGTGACGGCATACGGGCTGAGGAATTTTATCGTGCGCGCTTTATGTCGGATAAGCACAACGGCACGAAGCCGACGGGTATTGCAGAACGAAATCCGTTCGCTCAAGCCGATCTGGTTGCCGCTTATATTGGCTCAGAAGCACGACGGCTTGCCTTCACGAACGCTTGTGTCGCCTCTGCGAATGCGATTGGATACGGCTTTGATTTGATACGCAGCGGTCGTGCAGATTTGGTGCTCGCTGGCGGCATTAATGTATTGCATCCGCTCGTCTATTACAACTTTGATTCAAGCCGCGCCATGGCGGACGATGTCGTCAGACCATTCTCCGCAGAGCGGACCGGCTTGTTAATCGGCGATGGTGCAGCGATGCTCGTCATGGAGTCTGAAGCGCACGCTCGTGCGCGATCTGCTATGCCGATTGCGGAGCTGTGCGGCTGGGGAATTAGTGCGGACGGCTATCACATTACACGACCAGAGCCTAATGGAGAAGGCTTGGTACGATCGATGCGCATGGCGTTGAAGCAGGCAAGCTGTGCCGTCGAAGAAATCGATTACGTCAATGCCCACGGTACAGGCACGCCGCTGAATGACATTGCGGAAACACGCGCGATGAAGAAGATGTTCGGGGAGCATGCTTATCACATTCCTGTCAGCTCTACGAAGTCTACGACCGGTCATATGCTGGAGGCTACTGGGGCGGTCGAAGCGGTAATCAGCTTATACGCGATGGAGCGCGGTATGATGCCGCCAACCGCGAATTATGTGGGACCAGATGAGGAATTGGATCTCGATTATGTAACGGAGGGACCGCGTAGCAAAGCATTGCATACCGTCTTGTCCAATTCGTGCGCGTTCGGTGGCAACAATTGCAGTCTGTTGTTTCGAAGGAGGGATGCCGGATGAATCATGCGGAAGCGAAGGTGGAATGTGGGATTCAAGTTGATGCGGATAGTATGCTTCAGCAATCGATCGTGATCTCTGCCATGCATCATCAACGAGCGGATGAACAGCTTCCTGAGATTAGAGGCTTCGTGCGCTCACCATTCAATCCGCTTGTCTACCACAGTGTCCAGCAAGCGGTGCTAGCGGCTGGCATGCAGCACGGTAGCTGGCCGGATAGTTCCCGCATAGGCATCGTACTAGGAAGCATGTTCATTGACGCCGTTACAGAGGAGGAGAGCTGGCGCGATCTATTACAGGGCAAGAAGCTCAGTCCGATCATGTTCCCCCAATCCGTACCTAGCGCCATCATCGGACTGCTTGCAAGAGATTTGTCCATTCATGGTCCGATGAGCTGTATCAGCGCAAGCCAAGACAGCTGGAGCATCATGCTGGACATGGCGCAAGCTTGGATTGCAGACGATTATGCAGACATCGTCGTACTGACGGTATGCGAAGTGCCTTCGCTGCGCAGCGAAGCATGGGAGGAGGAGCAAGGCATAAGTCATGACTGGAGCGGTGGAGTATGGACGCTTATTGTCGAGAAGCCCGATCAAGCTGTACAGCGTGGACTGCTGGATAGGGCTGTGACCTTTCAACAATTCCGAGATCGTTATGTGGACACGTCCAGT
Source organism: uncultured Paenibacillaceae bacterium (assembly GCA_913056365.1). GTDB lineage: Bacteria > Bacillota > Bacilli > Paenibacillales > K13 > Xylanibacillus. The sequence continues at coordinate 919,206 of CAJXLT010000001.1, forward strand.
CCTTGTTGCGGCATGCTAGGCTCCATCTTGGGAAGGAATACGCGATGAGACTGTTAGCAGATAGCAGTGAACGGCTCGCAATTGTATGCGGAAATGTCCACATGACGTATGCGCAGTTAGCTGAAGGTGTAGCGGACAAATGCAAGTTGCTTCGACAGGCAGACGCAGCAAGCAAGAGAGTCTTGCTAGACCTTCCCGATTCTGTAACTTTACTGGAGTGGGTGATCGCTGCCTGGCAGATGCAATGCTGCATTACGATTCTCGATCAGCGCTTGACGGAGCTTGATAAGGAAGAACGGATGAGCCAATTTGCTCCGCATGTGCGCATCGCCGCTGTAGCAACAGAGAATCGTATGCTTAGCTTTCAGCCAGCGGTCGAATGGGAACTGCAACGTCTCCCGTCGCTTGCAGAAAGGGAATGTGCTGCAGCAGAAGTGAATACGCAAGCAGAAGGTGGTGCTGCAGCAAGCAAGGAAGCGATCGTCCTGTTCAGCTCGGGATCGACGGCGATGCCCAAGGCGATTGTCCGAAACTTCGCCTCACTAGCTGCTGAATGGTCACAATACAGTCTGGAGCCCGGTGCGCCAGACGATACATCCGTCACTTATTGTCTCGTGCCCATTAGTCACGCATTCGGCTTGCTTTCCGCGACATTATTTACATTGCGTCAAGGGGGAATCGTGCTGTTCCCGACTTCGTTGCAGGCGAACGAGCTAATAACATCGATGCAACTGTGGAATGTAACCCATCTATACGGTGTAGCGTTTCATTATCAGCTGTTAGCACATGGATTGGAACAGCTTGACCAAGAGGAGCTGCAGTCTCTCCAGCTTCCGCTTATGCTCTCCTCTGGCGGCAGCTTGCCTCCGGAGTTGACTGACATATATCGCAACCAATTCGGCCAGGCAATCGGTCAACAATACGGCATGAGTGAAGTCGGCTACATTGCTGTTGATTTCCTAGCCAATGCGCCAGGGTCTGTAGGCAAACCAGCTTCGCACTTGAAGGGAGAGAAGCGCACAGAGGATGGACAATGGATGATACATCTGGATTTTTGCCCGTATGTCGAAAGCCAGCATAATTGGCTAACCGAACACGGATCAGCTAGTGGCTGGCTGCTGACAGAGGATCAGGTCGAGCTTAATGAACAGGGCTACCTCTATATGAAAGGACGAACGAATGACGAAGTGAGCATTGGCGGACTGAAGGTGCGTCTGCAAGAGATCGAGCAGGCGGCATTGCGCCATGATCACATAGAAGCTTGCTGTGCAGTCACAGTGCAGCATTCGTCAATCGGACAAGCGCTTCACTTGTTCGTAGTATGGAACGATCTCGGTAAGGTTCGCGCTTCAGCCCTCCAGCAGTGGCTGCGGACATACTTATCCGATTATAAGATTCCCAAGCAAATTCAAACGGTGGAGCGAATTCCCCGATCAGCAGCGGGTAAAGTTCTTCGCTCCCAATTGTTGAAGGAGTGCAGCTATGGATCAACAGGAGCTTAGACAGGAAATAAGAGAAATGGTATCTCGATCTTGCTTTTTCAGCGGAATTCAACCGGATTTACAACCGAGTGAACCGCTTGTCTTGGATTCGATGTCTCTCATTATATTGATTCAAGCGCTGGAAGACCGGTATGCAGTGTCGATCGATTATCGTGTTGTCGATTTGCGACACTTCGAGTCGTTAGAACAGATAGAGCGATTTATTCTCGCCAAGCTAAGAGAACGGCAAACCGTAAGGGAAGGAAGGTGATGCAGTCGTGAAATGGACACTTGCTACAGTTACATTTCGTTACCATATGCATTCGTATCGGGAGATTATTCGTTTCACCATGGAGTGCGGCGGCGATGGTCTGGAACTATGGGAGCCGCATTGGCTCCGCCATCGTCAAGATGTATGCCAGCTGGCTCCGACTTTTCCCATCTATGCGATGAGTGCGTATCTGGATCTGACAGACTTCACCCTGCTCGGCTGGAAGCAGCGGCTGCATGACAAGCTGGAGGCTTGTCATGAGCTTGACATTCCAGTACTTCGGCTGTTCAGCGGTTCATTGCCATCGAATTTGGCAGGAGAACGAGATTGGGAGCAATGGTATAGGCGAATTGAAGGGATGAATCGGCTAGCAGAGTCCTACGGGGTACAAGTCGCATTCGAGACGCATCCTGGTACGTTGCTTGACCGAGCTGCAGGAGTAGACCGACTGTGTCAGGCTATAACTCGCAACGGCTGGCAGCAGATCGGCATCAACTTCGATGCTTATCATGTATGGGAATTCGGGGAAAATCCGCGAACCGTTCTCGATGATTGGCATCCGTATATTCGGCATGTGCATGTGAAGAACGCAGCACTTCGCACGAAGCAGTTCGCCATGACCAATGTGTATCATCCGGCAGGATGCTATGATGAGCTTCGTCCGTTAAGCGAGGGACAGGTTTGCATTCGTGCTGTCATCGAGGGGTTGTGCAGATACGGCTACAATCGTGCTGTTACTTTGGAATGGTTCGGCCTTCCAGACGGTGCGTTGTTGAAGTCAGATCTCCAGTACTTGCGTGATCTCACGGCAGCTTACAAGCAGGAGGTGTCTTGATGGAACCGACACACATATTGCCTCACCGCTATCCGTTCCTATTCATTGATCGGATTACGTCTTGTGAACCAGGCAAGCGAGCAAAGGGGATCAAGCTTGTGTCCAACAATGAATGGTTCTTCCTCGGTCATTTCCCAGAGCAGCCGATTATGCCAGGTGTGCTCATTGCCGAGGCAATCGCGCAGATGGGGGCGTTCACTATAGCGAAGCCAGATGAGCCGGGCAAGATCGGGATGGTCGCATCTATGAAGGAATTGAAGTGGCACCGTCCTGTCGTTCCAGGTGATTGTCTGGAGCTGACATTCGAAGTGATTAGCAGCAAGGGTCCATTTTTGAAAGGAAAAGGGGAAGCATCTGTAGCAGGCAAACTAGTCACGACCATTGAGGAAATTATCATTCATACCAAGTCCAGCTAGGAGGGGTATCATGTTAGAAAGAACGATTCGGTTCGGTCCACACAAGTATGCGTTCGTGTGCGGGGACGGTGCACTGGATCAATTCAACCATACGTTGTCAGACTTACAGGTAGACCGATATGTCCTGATCGCAGACAAAGGACTACCGCCATTCATTATTGCGCGAACGCTTCATACTCTTGAGGAGCATGGTCTTGTGCAGTTGATTGAAGCGTCGTTCGGCGAAGCGAACAAACATTTGCAGACGGTGCAGCACATATGCGAGCAAGCGATCGGGTGGGGAGCAGATCGGCGCACAGCGATCGTTGCGCTTGGTGGAGGGGTGGCAGGTAATGTTGCAGGCATGGTCGCAGCTTTGCTATTCCGCGGCTTGCCGTTGATACACATGCCGACTACGCTAATGGCCGCTTCAGATTCTGTCCTGTCCTTGAAGCAAGCTGTCAATTTGGAGCACGGCAAAAATTTGGTCGGCACTTACTATACGCCGCACACGGTTTGTGTAGAGCTTACATTCCTGCGTACATTGCCATTGCGCGAAATCCGCTCGGGCTTGTGCGAGCTGGTGAAGAACTTGTTGGCTATTAAGCCCGAGCGCATTCCGGAATTTCATACGTTGCTTCGCCCGCTTGGACATTATACAGATCAGGAGCTGTCGCGCTGTATCGAATTTTGTATCGATGCCAAGATGCAAGTGATGCTAGAGGACCCGTATGAGCGTAACGAAGGGCTTGTGCTAGAGTACGGACATACGATAGGCCATGCGCTGGAGCTGGCCTGTGAGGGTCGTTATTCTCATGGAGAATGTGTTGGTTTCGGGATGAGATGTGCCGCATATATCGCAGAGCAATTGAACTTGCTATCAGCGCATGAAGTGAAGCAACACGAGGAATTACTGCATCAAATCGGGGTGAATGTTCATGTGACCGAGGAGCAAATAGCCCGAATGGAGAGCTATTGGCAGAAGGATAACAAGCGAGGCTATCGACGGAGCATACCGGGTCAAGTCGGGTTTGTATTGTTGCATGGCTTAGGTAACATGAATAGAGAGGAAGGCTCTAACATCACTTACGTGTCCCAGTCGCTCGTACAGGAAGCCATTCATGCGGTAGCCTTCCATCAAGAATCGATGAGGGCGCATGGTCATGTCGACTAAGCAGCTGGTTTGGCCGCGTTGGCCGATTGCAGACGATCATACATTGGCGCAGCTGAAGCAAGTGTTGGAGAGCGGAAGATGGGCGATCAGTGGTCCTTACATGGGTGAGCCGACACGGGAACAGCGGTTTGCCGAGAAGTTTGCTGCATACAATGGTGTGCACTGGTGTGTAACAATGGACCACGGAACGTCAGCCTTGATTGCTGCCTTAGAAGCACTTGATATCGGTGTCGGTGACGAAGTGATCGTACCCGGTCTGACCTGGGTTGCCCCGGCGCTAGCAGTGCTGGCAGTGAATGCTATGCCGGTTCTTGCGGACATCGAACGCGATACATGTTGTATGGACCCGCATGCGATCGAGCAATCGATTACACCGCGTACAAAAGCGATTGTGGTTGTTCATATGTATGGCAATATGGTTGACATGGACGCGATTGCAGCGTTAGCGGCACAGTACGATCTTGCCATTGTTGAAGATGCGGCGCACAGTCATGGAGCAAGCTGGAAGGGCAATAGAGCTGGCAGTATGGGCGATATCGGTGTGTTCTCGATGCAGCAGGGCAAAGTGCTGACCTGTGGAGAAGGCGGTGCAGCCATTACGAATCGTATTGAATTGAAGGATCGATTAGAAGCATCGGCATGGAATGCCCGAACTCGCATTGCGCCTGCCGAGCGATTGCAATATCCAATGACATTAAGCGAGGGTCAGCCTAGATTCGGATTGAACCGCTGCCTCTCCGAATTCCAAGCTGCCATACTGTTGGATCAGTTGCCGAGACTTGCACGGCAAAATCGGGTGCGCGAAGAGCATGCTGATTGGTTGGACCGCCAGCTAGCACAAATTTCTGGCATTCGGCTCATGCGTAAGGATACGCGAATATGGGAGCGAACCTATTACGGTTATGTGCTGCAGATAGATCCCCTTACGTCTACTTTATCTGCCTACGAGCTCATCCAACAGCTTCAGCAAGATCTGAATATGGGTGATTACCTGCTGCACACCGCATATAAACCACTTAGCCGCAATCCATTGTTCCAACCGCATCTGAAGCGACATGCACTTGGGACTGATTATTTAGCGGAATTGCAGAAGCAGATGCGCCCGCTTCCGAATTGCGAATATGTACATGCGAACAGTATCGTCTTCCATCACAGCATACTGCTCGCGGAGAAGGAACAGCTGGCACAATTGGTGCACACAATCGAACAACGAATGACCGGGAGGTGACAACCATTGCGTAATGATGCAGTAGTCGGTTATCTGGGCAGACAATGGAGACGCATCAATCAGCGAGTTGTGGAGAAGCAGTGGCTGGACAATCTTCGTGAATACATGCCGGTAACGGTAATTCCGCCGAGCTATATTCAGGACCTGATGGGCCCTTCTATAGAAAGCTTACTATCCGGTATGCCCGACTCGCTTGATCAAACAGCAGCAGTGCTGAAGCACATCCGTGACACTTACGGGATCAATACCCTTTATCTAAACCTTCCGACGACAATTCCAATCGTATTGATGGCTAGAAATCATGCGGGCTTGGACCTTGGCATCTGTTGTATTGCTCATTGCGTCGGGTCCGCCTATTGGCTGAAGCTGTGGGTAAGCATCGCACCATGGCTGACTAAGCGAGATGTCGTGATGGTTAGTTCAGCGTGCAGTAAGCAAGCGCTTATGAATATATCACCTAAATACGAACATGTTAGACAAATCCCCCTTGGCATACGATTGCCGGAAGCGATGTCGATCCAGCCCAATAAGGTCAGATCAGATCCGACGATCTTATCCATTGGCAGGATAGAAGATGTGAAGAATATACATATTGTGTTGACATGCTTCGCTAAGGTCCTTCAGCAGATTCCTGCTGCCAAGCTAGTGATCGCAGGTGAATATACGGGACATTCTGAGGAGCAAGTAGCGCAATATGAACAGACGATCACTACATTATTGAAGGAGCTGCAGCTGGAGCATGCAGTTGAACTGCCGGGTGCTGTCGTTGGAGCGAGCAAAGACGAGTTGTTCCAGCGGGCACATATCCTGCTTAATTTGTCCACAGATATCGGGGAAACCTATGGCTTCAATCTCATTGAAGCGAAAGCTTGGGGATTGCCCGTCATCTGTACGAGCTGGAACGGATTCAGAGAGCTAGTCCATCATGGGGAGGACGGCTATTTGGCAGATTGCCGCTGGGAAGGGAGCATACCGGTCATAGATCAGGCCCAAGTAGTACAATATTGCTTGCAACTGCTGCTCCATTCAGATCTACACAGCAGGTTCGCCGAGCAAGCCCGTCTTCGAGCTAGGAATTATGCATATGAGAAGACAACGCCTCGCATTGTAGCAGCGCTGCATGATGCTGTGCAGATTCGTGCAGCAGATGGAATAGCTCCGTCCACCTTGAGGAATCAGTCGCTTGCGAGCCTGCCGAATGTGTACGCCGTTGAACGAATGGAGCAGTTGGGCTGGTCGGACGAAACACCTGCCGCCCTCATCCCGACGTCGTTCGCTCATTATGAGGGGGAACTGGAAGCATGGTACGCGAAAGTGAAGCCTATTATGAAGCATTATGCTTCCACAGCGGTAGTAGAAGGAGGAAGGCCGCATGGCATGGAAATCCACATATAATTGTATGCTGGCATCCTTGTATCATCTTCTGAAGCATAACCAACGGCTGCGCATAGATTTCACGACTATAGCATTGCAAGACACGCTGCTCCATCTCTATCATCATCACATGTATTTGCTTCCTGAATCACCGGAATCGACAGCAGAGCGCTTCGCTGCGTGCATAGGCGCTCGCTTGCACTATCCTGACGTCACTGATCCGGATACAGCGCTAGACTATGCTTATCGTCAACTCGATAGCGGTCGGATCCTCCCTGTTAACATAAACTTACGTTACGACATTCTTACACCACTGCCATTCGATAATGATATTATGCATTATCATTTGATAACAGGCAGAGCGAGCGGAGATCGTCTCCAGATGTACGATCAATTCGAGAATATTCACTACGAAGTAGATGCTTCGCACTTAAAACTAGCGATAGATACGGCGTTTAATCGAAGATTTCATTCACGCTTTACACCATTCATGACAGTGGCATTCACTCGTCCTATGCGGTTCGTACAGGAGCAACTGCTGCTTCTTCAAGCACAGCCAGCCGTACTTGGCGCAGTGGCAAGAAATTATCCTTATGCGCATAACTTGCGCAATGGCCAGGCTGCTGTGAAAGCGATGAGTCGATTTGCAGCGGCTGCCCCAACCGCCGAGGAAAAATACAAATATATGAACTTCCAAGACATTATAGTGCGGATTCGTGGTTTATTCTGTGAAACAGCAAGCCAGTTCGGATATCCTCGTAATGGGGAATTAGACGAGTGGTTAGTGCGGCATCATGCCTTCAAGCGCTCGTTTGGACTTGCATTAGTTCGACGCAAACAGGAGGATTGGCGAACACTAGAGTCAGAGATAGTACAATTGCTCGATTATGAACGTCATGTATTAGCGGGGATTGCTGACTATTTCGATACAACATCGACAGCAGAAAGGACGGTGTTACCCTAATGCAAGCAGAGAAAGCTGAGAAAGCTGAAACAAACCTGCACACTTCATACAACTGTGTATTGGCTAGTGTTTACAATATTCTTGTGAACAATGCCGGATTAACATTTCCGTTCGCTTGCCTATGTGTATCCCCGCAATTTTTCAAGCTGGAGGCTGTGGCAAATGAGCCGCTGCTCGTATCAGAGCATCCCGAACAGACGATGTTGCATTTTTTGCGTCGAATTGGTGCAGAAGCCGTATATCCGAATATAGGTTCAGTTGACGACGCACCGGCTTTTGCAGAAGCCTATTTGGCCAAGCATGCTGTGCTCCCGTTTTTTATTAATCTGCGGTATTCTGTCTTGGACCCTGCGCCATATGATAACGACTATTGGAACGTACAGCTGCTTGTAGGACGTGATGAGGCACATGGACATTGGCTGGCGTACGATACATTTCATGGGGAATCGTATACGCTGGAGCAGGAGCAGTTTCGAATGATGATTGATACGCCATTTAACTACCGTATGGACTCGGGCTTCTCTCCATTCCTTACTATTGAATTGGGAGACTTGGAAGGGTGCCGGCGTGAATTGAATCGAATGACCGAAGCAAGCAGTATTATAGACGCATTGACTCGTTATCCACTCGAAGCTAATTTGGAGGCAGGGCAGTCGTTCGTAACTCAATTGCGTACTATGTATATGAAGGACGACGGTCGCAATCTTCATGATGAAATTTATAAAATAATTGGCTTTCAGCGTATTTTGATTAAACAAAGAGAACAGATTGGGGCTTTTGCCGAGACGCTAGGGTATACGCACGCTCATCGCTTTCGTGAACTGGCCCAAGCCTGGGATACATTCAGCTACGGTATTGCGATGGCGATATCGCGTCATGAGCGTGAAGGATTTGACAAGCTTGCAGTGGAATTCGAAGCACTCATACGGAGAGAGTTTGAGGAAGCTGAGGAGCTGGGAGCTTGGCTGAAGCTTAGTTAAAGCTTGGCCAACTTGGTGATGAGCACTGATGCAGTGGCGTACATTGTGGACCGTAGCTTCTTGTGGAGCTGCGGTTTTCTTCCTTCTGTTTGGCTCGCTTTGAATCGTATGGTCGGTCGTGAGTGGTATGGGGTGTTGAAGCCTTTGCTTCAGTATCCCCTTCACTCAGCAAGCAATTTGTGATCCTAATGATCAGTCCCCAGTGAGCAGAATAGTCACTCATGTTGAAGGGGATGGTCGTGGAAGGTATGTAGTGTCACAGCCTTTTCTTCGATATCCCCTTCACTCAGCAAGCAATTTGTGATCCTAATGATCAGTCTCCAGTGAGCAGAACAGTCACTCATGTTGAAGGGGATGGTCGTGGAAGGTATGTAGTGTCACAGCCTTTTCTTCGATATCCCCGTCACTCAGCAAGCGAACTGCGATTCACAGCATCATTCTCCTGAAAGTAGTATATTTACTCATGATGCATATGTTTATATGCGATTTAGGGTAGTAAAGTATCATTATGTATTACCTGCATGATAATATGTGCGACAACTTCTGAGCCAATGGGATACCGAACAAAAGGGACGAATACGATACTTAGTTAAATGGATGCCGGACAAAAGCGAGGACTCGATATACTGAGTGAAGGGGATAGTGTCGAATAGGATAGACCATGGTATTATCGGAGGGGATTTTGGTGTAAGGGATGCGATCTGAGTGAAGGGGATACTGAACAAAAGAACGGACAACACTACTCTCGGGTACAGCGAGGATTGGATTTCCCCATACGCGCATTGTCTTTCGGAATCCATTCATGTTACGATACTGCTAAATCGACTAGGAGGATGTGACGGTTAAATGGCTGCTGAAATTGAAGGGGTATCCCATTTGGATCGCAATGAATTGGCGGAGCTGCTGGACGACCCAGCTAAGTCCGATGTGTGTGTGGTAGATGTGAGAGAACCGGAGGAATTTATTTCTGGACATATACCGGGTGTTCCCTTAATACCGATGGGTCATATTCCAGAGCTGGTGGAGCATCTGGATAAGTCTGCAGAGTACGTGTTTATATGCCGCAGCGGGCAACGAAGCCTCAATGTGGCCAAGTATCTTCAGATGAACGGAATTGAGAAGGTACATAATTTCTTGGGCGGTATGCTAGGCTGGGATGGCGAATTATCATACGGACCGGAAGGGATCGTGGATGAGTTTTCCATGGACAAGCTAGCAAGAAAGCCTGACAACAGCTAAGGGGTTGCACAGTATGTGTCCACGTATGGTCAACGCGATTTACGAAATTATCGGTGATACGCCAGCTGTACGGTTGAACCGAATGCTGCATCACGCGGCTGCTGAGGTATATGTAAAGCTGGAATATATGAATCCTAGCGGCAGCGTCAAGGATCGCGCTGCTTACAACTTGATTGCGGAAGCGGAGAAGCAGGGATTGCTGCAAGCTGGTTCGACGATCATTGAGCCGACTAGCGGGAATACGGGGATCGGGTTGGCGATGAATGCTGCTGCCAAAGGCTATAAGGCCATTCTTGTCATGCCTGATAATATGACGAAGGAGCGGATTAATTTGCTCCGAGCTTATGGCGCTGAGGTGGTGCTGACACCAGCAGCAGAACGCATGCCGGGCGCTATCGCGAAAGCGCAGGAGCTGCGTGACACCATTGCAGGCAGCTTCATTCCGCAGCAATTCGAGAACAAGGCTAATCCAGACATTCATCGCAAGACGACAGCCTTGGAAATATTGGAGCAGATGGATGGTCGGCTGGATGGATTCGTCGCTACTTCGGGTACGGGCGGGACGATTACGGGAACAGGCGAGATGCTGAAGCAGCATTTGCCTGAGCTGATCGTGCATGTAGTCGAGCCGCAAGGCTCACCTGTGCTGTCCGGCGGCAAGCCTGGCTCACATAAGCTGGTAGGGACAAGTCCAGGCTTCATTCCGCAGATTTTGAACACTTCGGTATATGACCGGATTGTTCAGGTGGCAGATGAGGATGCGCTGTCTACGACCCGGCAACTCGCACGATCGGAAGGGCTGTTGCTAGGTCCCTCATCTGGTGCATCGGTATGGGCGGCGATGCAGCTTGCCAAGGAGCTCGGTCCAGACAAGCGTATAGTGTGCATAGCGCCGGATACAGGAGAAAGGTATATGAGTCTACCGGGATTATTCGACGATTAGTTTATGAGGATATCAGCTGCAGCTGGAGAGCGATCGTTGGAGAAATTTAAGTGCATGACTCCTTTGTAAGGACTACGTAAGCAGTGAACTGGAGAACATAGGGAGGAGATGCATCGATGAAGCTGTCCTTTACGACACTAGCATGCCCGAGCTGGGATCTGGATACGATCGTCAAGCAAGCGGTGATCGCGGGATTCGACGGTGTAGATTTTCGCGGATTGCAGCAGCAGATGCATGTATATGAATTACCGGCATTCACCTCATCATTGGAGCGAACGATTCGTACATTTCAAGAAGCGCAACTGGAGCTTTCTTGCTTCTCCAGCTCTGTCCACTTGTTCCCGCATGAGAAGCAGGAGCAGAATGTGCGGGAGATACAGGCATATGCCGAGCTCTGCCAACGATTTCAGACGAAATATATTCGGGTATTCGGCGGTGATATAGAGGGAACTGAACGGAGTCGAGCGATTGAGGTAACGGCTCAACACTTGAAGGTACTGGCAGACATAGCATCTGGCTATGGGGTGAAGCTGCTACTCGAAACACATGACGATTGGACAGATTGTCGTGATGTTCGGTCCATATTAGAAGCAGCAAATCACGAAGCTGTTGCTGTATTATGGGACGTTCATCACCCCTATCGCACGATCGGGGAAAATCCGGAACATACCTGGGATAAATTGGGACGATGGATCGCCTATACGCATTGGAAGGATTCATACTTGGACGAGTCACAGAAGTTTGGCCATCGCTATTGTCTGATGGGTGAAGGGGACTTGCCGTTGCAATCGATCTACAACTTGTGTCAGGAACAGAAATATGACGGCTGGTATACGTTAGAATGGGAAAAAAGATGGCATCCTGATATCGAAGAGCCGGAGATCGCCTTGCCCCAATATGTAGCCTATATGAAGAAGCTTGCCAAGTCGAACCTGCATGAAGAATGACAGAATAATTGGCAAATCTAGCGATGCTGTAAGCGCAACTGCTGAGCGTGCAAAAATCTATTGAAAATGACAAGTTTTGCGCATATAGTAGATATAGGTTTTCGTAGATTTACAAGATGTTAATATGATGAAGGGGGCATGAGGAATGAAGAAAACAATGATTTTGCTTGCACTTGTGGCTATGTTCGGCTCATTGCTGGCTGGCTGCGGCAGCGCCAATGACGGCGGTGCTAACGGAGGGAATGGAGGAAATACAGGAGGAGAAGCGGCTGGGTTCAAGGTAGGTATGGTAACCGATGCCGGCACGATTGACGACAAGTCCTTCAACCAAGGTACATGGGAAGGCATTAAGCAAGCTGCAGAAGAATTCAATCTGGATTCGAAGTACTTGAAGCCTGCTGGCACAACTGAGGCTGAGTATATGAAGGAAATCGGCAACTTGTATGATGCGGGCTTCAAGTTCATCGTCACGCCGGGCTTCAAGTTCGAAACATCCATCTTCCAAGCACAGGACAAATATGAGGATGCCAAGTTCATTCTGATTGACGGGTTCCCGCACAACGGCGATTTCAATGCAGTGGTGAATGACAATACGGTATCGATCTTCTTCGCGGAGCATGAATCTGGATTCCTCGCTGGCGTAGCAACTGCAGTTGAACTGCAAGAAGGCGAGGCTGGATTTATCGGGGGAATGGAAATCCCAGCTGTACAGAAGTTCAATTGGGGCTTCCAGCAAGGACTTGCCTATGCGAATGACAACCTCGGTACGAATATTAGCTTGAAGCCAGAGAATGTAGTCTATGAAGGTAGCTTCGATAATTCGGCCGCAGGCGGTCAACTAGCTGCTCAGATGTATGATCGCGGCGTCAACGTAATCTTCTGCGCAGCAGGCGGTGTCGGCATCGGTGCGATCAGTGAAGCGAAGACTCGTGTTCAATCTGGAGAAGAAGTATGGATCGTCGGCGTTGACGTTGATCAATATACAGACGGGATTTATGATGAAGAATCGAATAGCTCTGTCGTACTTACTTCAGCAATGAAGAAAATTGATCAAGTCGCTTATGACATGATCAAAGCTGAACTGGATGGCGAATTCCCAGGCGGCGAAATTCTGACGTTCGACGCGAAGAATGACGGCGTAGGCATTCCGACAGAAAACCCGAATTTGAGTGATGCAACAGTCGTGCAGGTCGAAGACGTGTTCGCACAGATCAAATCGGGCGAAATTGTTGTTGCCGAAGAACAAGGAGATTTTATAAAGTAAGTCGAATAAAAAAAGACGGGAATACCGTCTTTTTTTATGTGCGTTCATGCAGAGTGTTCAACAAGCTGTGCATGCAATCGACATCAACTTACATGGCAAAAGGAGTCGCACCCCTATGGATTATGTCGTTGAAATGCTCAATATCCGGAAGGAATTTCCGGGCGTCGTCGCTAATGACGATATTACGCTCTGCTTGCGAAGAGGAGAAATTCATGCGCTGCTTGGCGAGAATGGTGCGGGCAAGTCTACATTGATGGGCATGCTGTTCGGGATGTATGAGCCTGACCGCGGCATCATCAAAGTTCGCGGGAAGGAGACGATAATCTCCAATCCGAACGTGGCCAACCGGCTTGGGATCGGCATGGTTCATCAGCATTTCAAGCTAGTGAGCAACTTCACCGTCACGGAAAACATTATTCTCGGCAATGAATCGAGGAAAGGACTCGTGATTGACACCGAAACGGCCAGCAAACGCATTCGCAGCATCTCGGAGCAATATGGCCTGAACGTAGATCCCCATGCCAAGATTGAGGATATTTCTGTCGGCATGCAGCAGCGTGTAGAAATTCTTAAGATGCTGTATCGCGATGCGGAGGTACTCATTCTGGACGAGCCGACAGCAGTCTTGACACCGCAAGAGATTGAAGAGCTTGGCAAGGTGATGAAGAACTTGATCGACGAGGGCAAATCGATCATTCTCATTACACATAAGCTGAAGGAAATTAAAGCGGTCGCAGATCGCTGTACGGTCATTCGCCGCGGCAAGACGATCGGTACGGTAGAGGTAAGCACGACGTCTGAAGCGGATATGGCGGAGATGATGGTCGGTCGGCAGGTCACCTTCAAAGTATCCAAGCAAGCGGCCAAGCCTGCTGATTCTGTGCTGCGCATCGATTCGCTTACCGTCAAGAACAGCAAGAAGGTGCTCGGTCTGAAGGATTTCAACCTGGACGTGCGTGCAGGTGAGATTGTCGGCATTGCGGGTGTAGAGGGCAACGGTCAAACAGAGCTTGTTGAAGCGATTACAGGACTGCGCAAGGCAGAATCGGGAAGCATCCTGTACGACGGACAGAATATAGTGAATTGGCCTATACGGACGCGTATTGAGAAGGGCATCGGGCATATCCCGGAGGATCGGCAAAAACGAGGGCTCGTGCTTGAATATTCGATAGAAGAGAATATGATTCTGGAAGTGTATCAGAAGCGACCGTTCTCGAAGCACGGTCTGTTGAATAAAGCTGCGATTCGGGCTTATGCCAAGCGCATCATCGAAAGCTTCGATGTGCGGTCTGGGCAAGGCGCCACATCTGTGACGAGGTCATTGTCTGGAGGGAATCAGCAAAAAGCGATTATTGGGCGTGAGATCGAGCAGGACCCTATGTTGCTTATTGCAGTACAACCAACCAGGGGCCTAGATGTTGGATCGATCGAATATATTCATAAGCGATTAATTGAACAGCGGGACAAAGGCAAGGCAGTCTTGCTCGTATCGTTGGAGCTGGATGAGATTATGAATATCTCAGACAGGATCGCGGTAGTGAACAACGGCGAGCTGATCGGCATTGTGCAAGCGTCTGAGACGAGCGAGCATGAGCTCGGGCTGATGATGGCCGGCTTAAGAGGAGGGGAAGTGGCACAATGAGGAATACGATCGTATCGTTGCTTGCCGTTCTCTTCGGCTTGTTGGCTGGCGCTCTCCTGATGGCGGTAACCGGACATAATCCGTTCGAAGGATACCGGTATTTGTTCGAGGGCGGGATGAGGGATATATCGCGCTTCGGTGATACGTTGGCTACCGCGACTCCATTAATATTCACCGGTCTGTCGGTCGCGTTCGCCTTCCGGACGGGACTGTTTAATATCGGGGCAGCCGGACAGATGCTGTTCGGCGGGTTTTGTGCTACGGCTGTCGGACTGACGCTTGATCTGTCCAAGCCGCTTATGCTCGTATGCACGGTGCTAGCAGGCTTTCTTGGCGGTGCGTTATGGGCATTCATCCCTGGCTTGCTCAAGGCGAAGTTCAACGTGCATGAGGTCGTATCGACGATTATGATGAATTGGATCGCTTACTGGACCATCTATTACATGGTCCCTGCGTATTTCAAAGGAGAGTATCTAGAGACGGAATCTAGACAATTGCCTGATTTCGCTTCGCTGAAATCGCCGTTTCTGTCAGAGGCCTTCGGCGGTTC
Organism: uncultured Paenibacillaceae bacterium; assembly: GCA_913056365.1. Taxonomy (GTDB): domain Bacteria; phylum Bacillota; class Bacilli; order Paenibacillales; family K13; genus Xylanibacillus. The sequence continues at coordinate 934,493 of CAJXLT010000001.1, forward strand.
GTATATTAACTTAGGTATATTTCTAGCTGTACTTGCTGTGATTGTGATCGCCTTTATCATTAACAAGACGACTCTCGGCTATGAACTGAAGGCAGTCGGCTTCAACCGGCATGCTGCGGAATATGCTGGAATCGGTGTTAATCGCGGCATTATCGTCTCAATGCTGATCGCAGGCGGATTAGCAGGCTTGGGCGGTGTAGCCGAATTTACGGGCAATGCTTCGAACATTCAGATCGGCAAGCTGCCGACGCAAGGCTTCGACGGCATAGCTGTGGCGCTGCTTGCCAATAATGCGCCGCTTGGCGTTCTGTTCGCTGCTGTCTTCTTCGGCCTCTTATATTCTGGACGAGGATTTATGAATGCGATGACAGACGTTCCGCCGGAAATTGCGGATTCGATCATTGCGATTATTATTTATTTCGCAGCGACGAGCATTCTTATTGAACGTCTCGTTCGCAAATTGCTGCGTATACGAGCGGATAAGCGAGAACAAAGCGCAGAGAAGGGGAGGGAGTCATAGACGATGTGGGATCTCATTGTAGATATTTTTCCGTACGCAGTAATTTACACGATTCCTCTTCTCATTACAGCGTTAGGCGGCTTGTTCAGTGAACGAAGCGGTGTGGTGAACATCGGTCTGGAAGGCTTGATGGTTGTCGGAGCTTTCACCGGAGCGTTAGTCATATTCCAGCTGCATGACGCTTGGACGAATCATCCGATCGTGCTGTGGATTGGATTGCTTGCAGCGGCGCTGTTCGGTGCGGTGTTCTCGCTATTACACGCATTCGCCAGTATACACTTGAGCGCCAATCAAATTATTAGCGGTACTGCGATTAATATGATTGCGGGCGCACTTACCGTATTTCTGGCAAGAAATATGACGGGAAGCGGCAATATTCGTATCGTTAGCGGCTTCCAACCGTTCGATGTCCCATTGTTATCGTCGATTCCGGTAGTCGGTGAATTGCTGTTCACGAAGACATATGCTACGACGTATGTAATCCTGCTCATTCTCGTTGTATGTGTATTTGTCCTATACAAGACGAAATTCGGTCTGCGGCTGCGGGCATGCGGGGAGAACCCGCAAGCGGCAGAGGCTGCCGGTATTAACGTCTATAAGATCCGGTACATGGGTGTGCTTATTTCCGGCGCTTTCGCCGGATTAGGCGGCGCTATCATGATGGTGACGTTCGCCGGAGAATTCACCGGTTCTGTTGCAGGCTTAGGATTTTTGGCACTCGCATCGCTCATATTCGGCCAGTGGCGACCGCTCGGGATATTGGGGGCGACTTTGTTCTTTGGCTTTGCCAGTACGGTCGCGAATGTGTCTCAGGTCAATCCGGCTCTGCAAGTAATCCCGCCGATCTTGTTGAAGGTATTCCCTTATGTAGTGACATTGATCGCATTAGTGTTGTTCTCGAAGTCATCACAAGCGCCGAAGGCGATTGGCGAACCATTCGATTCGGCTAAGCGATAAGAGACAGATAGCTTGATCGAAACTATGTGAACGCATATGCTGAAAAAGTAGCAAGTACGAGCTAGAGTAAGGCATGGAGGGTATATTGTGGCACAGTTGTATTACAAGTATGGAACGATGAACAGCGGCAAGTCATTCGAGATTATTAAGGTTGCGCATAACTATGAAGAGCAGGACAAACCAGTCATGATATTCTCGCCAGCGATTGATAATCGCAGCGGTGCAGATTTGATTGGCTCCAGAGTAGGGTTCAGCCGTCCGGCGATTTCGGTGGATGCGAATACGAGCTTATACGAAGCGGTCAAGCAACGGTTGTCTGATGCGACATTGAAGCGCGTCTATTGCGTACTGGTAGATGAGGCACAGTTTCTAAGCAAGGCGCATGTGCTGCAGCTTACTCACATTGTAGATGAACTCGGTGTGCCAGTGATGGCATTCGGACTGAAGAATGATTTCCAGAATAAGCTGTTCGAGGGAAGCTATCACTTATTGGTATATGCGGACAAGATCGAAGAGATCAAGACGATATGCTGGTATTGCGACCGCAAGGCGACGATGGTCATTCGTTTGCGGGACGGTGTACCTGTGAATGAAGGCGAACAGATACAGATCGGCGGCAACGAGGACTACAAGCCGGTATGCCGCCGTTGCTATCAAGCGTCCTTTCAATAACAACAATCAGGGAGCCAAGCTTGCTGGAAGTCAGCAGGTTTGGTTCCTTCCTTATATGAACACAAGCATGGTACGCGAATTACGGGTTCGAAAGGGAGAGTATGAGCTATGAAGTGGATACATACAGCGGATTGGCATTTGGGAAAGCTTGTGCAAGGTGTCTATATGACCGAGGATCAGCGATTTGTATTAGAACAGCTCTTGCAGACGATTGAGGAGGAACGGCCGGATGCCGTGCTCATTGCAGGGGATCTGTATGATAGAGCGGTGCCGCCGACAGAAGCAGTGGAGCTGCTCAGCGATACCTTGCATCGCATCATCATCGACTTGGATACGCCTGTCCTTGCGATTGCAGGCAATCATGACAGTCCAGATCGGCTAGATTTCGCAGCGCGCATTATGCAGCATCGCGGCTTGCACCTTGCGGGACGCTTGCGGAAGGAGATGGAGCCTGTCGTTCTGCACGACGAAGCAGGTGAAGTGCACTTCCACCTCGTCCCTTATGCGGACCCGGCTCAGGCGCGACATCTGCTTGAAGATGAGTCGATTCGTACGCACGATGATATGATGTGCGCCATTACAGCCCGGATTAAGGAGAGGATGCATCCGAACGCCCGTCACGTGCTGATCGGGCACGCATTCGTGACACCGCACGGAGAACCGAGAGACAATACGAGCGATTCTGAGCGTCCGCTTGCGATTGGCGGTGCAGAGCATGTGCGTGCAGAATGGCTGCGAGCGTTTCACTACACAGCGCTTGGTCACTTGCATCAGGCGCATCATGTAGGACATGAATCGATACGCTACGCTGGATCACCGTTGAAATATTCGATCTCTGAGGAGAATCATCGCAAAGGGTTTTACATAGTTGAATTGGCTGCGAGCGGTGAAGTGCATATCGAGAAGAGACTGCTAACACCGTTGCGCGATCTGCGCAGGGTAACGGCGAAGTTGGAGGAGCTGCTGACGCATCCAGTGAATGAGGATTATGTGTTCGTCACCTTATTGGATGAGCATCCCGTGCTGCAGCCGATGGAGAAGGTTCGGACAGTATATCCGAACGCCCTGCATGTAGAACGGAGACCGCAATCGGCTGGTTCTGCGAAATCGCTTGAGACCGGTGCAACGCAGGCGAGAAGAGAAGCAGATCCGATCGAATTATTCGCTGCATTCTATGAGGAAGTACAGGGACGCCAGATAACGAAATCTCAGCAAGACCTGCTTGCTGACACATGGAATGAGCTGCTGCGTACGGAAGGAGACGGTGTATGAGACCGATACAATTGACGCTTACTGCCTTCGGACCATATCGGAATGGCGAACATATTGATTTTGGCCAGCTCGGTCATCATCGTTTGTTCGTCATTAGCGGCAATACTGGTGCCGGCAAAACAACGATATTCGATGCGATCAGCTTCGCTCTTTACGGAGCGGCGAGCGGTGAGGATCGTGCAGATGTGCGTATGCTGCGCAGTGATTTTGCTCACGAAGACATTCATACTTCGGTGGATTTCACATTTGCAATCGGTAATAGGAGTTATCGGGTGTTTCGCCAGCTTGGACATCGCAAGGGGAACAACAAGAGCGAGACAGGTAGCAAGATTGAGCTGTATGAAGTATTCGGAGAGAAGGAATCACCTTGCGTCGATCGCTTTACGATCAGTGATGTGAATGCGAAGCTGGAGACGATAATAGGGTTGACGAAGGAGCAATTTAGTCAGATTGTTATGCTGCCGCAAGGTGAATTTCGCAAGCTGCTTACGTCAGATACTGAGAACAAGGAAGAGATTTTGCGCCGCATCTTCCAGACGACCCTCTATCGCAGGCTGGAGGATCGCTTCCAGCACATGGTGCGCGAGCGGAAGGAGAAGATGAAGGAAGAGCAGGTTGCCTTGCAGCTGCAGATGGCGCAAGCTGGAGAGGTGCTGCCGCTGCGCGAGGGGAGCAAGCTCGCTCTTATCTGGCAGCAATCGGACAGCAATGTGCATCAGGTGATGGAGGGATTGGAGGAAGAATCAGCGTACTATACGGATTTGCTAGAGAAGGCTCATAAGAAGAAGGAAGTGCTAGCTTCGCAGCTGCAACAGCAGGAGCACAAGCTGCGAGACGGCCTCCTCTTGAACAAGCGCTTGCAAGAGCTGGATACATTGCGGGGCAAGCTCGCTCAACTGCATGAGCAGAAGGCCGATATGGAAGCTTCAGAGCATGTATGGCGGCTGGCAGAGCAAGCGGCCAGATTGACGCCTTATGAGGAGCAGGCCGATCGGGCGGAACAGTTCCGTGAAGCGAAGCAGCAGGATCTAGTGAAGCATGAAGAGCAGCTTATAAGCTTGAATGGGCAGCTTGAGGAAGCACGTGCCCGCTATCGTCAGGAGGAAGCCCGCGAGCAAGAGCGCAGAGCAGCAGACAGCAAGCTCCAGCAACTGCAAGACTTGCTTCCAGCCGTGCAAGCGCTCGCTGCCAAGAGGATGGAAGTGCTTGAGCTGGAGCAGCAGCTGAAGCAGCAGACGAATCAGCTGGAGCTTTCCGAGAAGGAAGCGGCACAATTGCGTCTCCAGAAGCAAGCTGTGAATGAACAGCTGCAAGCACTTGAGCAAGTTGCCGCTGTACTGCCTGAGAAGCTTACAGCCTTGGAACGGATGCGCCACAAGGCACGATTGTTGAAGGAGCTGATTCAACTAGACGAGCAGCTGCGACAATTTCAAGCAGAGGATACAAATCTGCAGCAGCAGTTGACTGCGAGGAAAGAAAAGGTTGCACGGATGGAGACCACTTGGATGGAAGGCCAGGCAAGCTTGCTGGCTGCCCACTTGCATGATGGCGGACCTTGTCCAGTGTGTGGAAGCGAAGTTCATCCGAAGAAAGCGCATGCCCAGCAGACTGTCCCGTCACGTGAGGAGTTGCAGCAGGCGAAGGAGGAGCTTGCCGCGATTGAGCAAGTATTCGCGACGGCGCAGGCGCAGGCTGCAGCTGCACAGTCTGGATGGGACAGCAAAGAAATGGATATGCTGGAATATGGGATCATGCCACACAACCTGTCACAGCAAATGAGCCAGCTAGAGACGGAAGGGCGGCAGCTGCGAGCGGAGACAGAGAAGCTGCAACAGCAGGCTACAACGTGGGAAGCACAGAAGACGAGAGCAGCGGAGCTGGAAGCTGGCTTGGACAAGCTACAGCAGCAGAAGGAACAGCTGCAGCAGCAGGTTCATCAGCTGCAGCTGGAGCTGAGCGCCAAGCAGTCGCTGCTGCAAGGCGAGCTGGAGCGTATACCCGAAGCGGTACGCACACCTGAACAGCTGCAGGCGGAAGTGCAGGAGCAGACACGTCTCCATGAGCAGCTGCAGCAAGCGTGGAAGCTGGCTGGGCAAGCTCGCGAGCAGTTGGAGACGAAGCATGCTGCTGAAGCCGCAAGTGCAGCTCAGCTGCGCAAGCAAGCAGTTGATGCAGACACTGCGGTTCAAGAAGCTGCGGAGCGGTTTCGTACGGAGCTGTCTAAGGCAGGATTTGCCGATTATGCCACCTATGCGGATGTCAAATTACCCGAGGATGAGCGCAAGCAGCTGCGCGAACGGCTGGATCAATATGCCGAAGCCTATACTTCGCTTCGCAAGCAGTGTGAGGCGATGCAGCAGGAGCTGGCTGACAAGCAGCCAGTTGATCTGTCCAGCTTGCAGCAGGCGATGGAACAGGTGAAGATCGAATTAGAAGACGCGACGACCGATATGCAGAACGCTTCACGATACAAGCAGGATGCAGAGCGTATACGCGCATCGATCGTGAAGAAGCAGCGCTCCCTTCATCACGTCGAATCTGATCTGGAGCAAGTGATGGATATACACAATATGCTCAGAGGCGACAATGCATTGAAAATGTCGTTCGAGCGGTATATCCTGATTGAGTATTTGGAGCAGATTCTGCACGCGGCCAACTTAAGGCTGCAGCAGCTATCTAATGGGCAATTTATGCTGCAGCGCAGCAGCAGACTTGAGGCAAGAGGCAGACAGAGCGGACTCGGTCTCGATGTGTGGGACGCTTACACAGGGCAGAATCGGGATGTGAAGACATTATCAGGCGGAGAGAAATTTCATGCTTCCCTTAGTCTTGCCTTAGGCATGACCGACGTCATTCAGGCGAATCAAGGCGGCGTATCGATCGAGATGATGCTTATTGATGAAGGGTTCGGCTCGTTGGATGAGGAGTCGTTGAACAAAGCGATTATTGCCCTTGCAGATTTGCAGCGCTCAGGCCGTATGATCGGAGTGATCTCTCATGTGACAGAGTTAAAGCAGGCATTCCCCGCAGTGCTTGAAGTGACGAAGACGCGAGAGGGTTACAGCCGTACGACATTTTTACTCAAATAAGCCGGATTCATTGATTGCCTGTCTTATTTCTAGTAGTATAGTTTTAGGTAAATAAACCCTGTTCATTATACTGAACAGAGAAAAACCAATTTTGGATTAGGAGGCCGATGGATGATGAAAGTCGGATTTGTCGGATTAGGGAACATGGGACTGCCGATGGCGTTGAACCTTCATAAGGCAGGATTCGAGACGTATGGCAAAAACCGCAGCGAGGGCAAGGAGAAGAAGTTTGCAGAGCAGGGCGGCAAGATTGGGCTATCTCTGTCTGAGCTGGCTGCGCAGATGGATGTTGTCATCACTTGTCTGCCGATGCCAGCCGATGTGGAAGCTGTGTATACAGATGCAGACGGACTGCTTCCTAATGCGAAGAAAGGTCTTGTACTGATCGACTGCAGCACGGTTGCTCCCGGACTGAACCAGCAATTGTTCGAGCAAGCCGAGCAAGCTGGTGTGCAATTTCTAGATGCGCCAGTCAGCGGCGGTACAACAGGTGCTGAAGCAGGAACCTTGAGCATTATGGTCGGCGGCAAGGAAGAGGTGTTCAACAAAGTGAAGCCTGTTCTGGACGCAATGGGCAAGAACATTACTTTCGTCGGTCCATCCGGAAGCGGCTCCGCAGCGAAGCTGATTAACCAGCTGATGGTTGGCATTCATACACAAGCTGTCAGTGAAGCGTATGCACTGAGCAAGAGCTTCGGTCTAGATTCCGACATGCTGTTCAGCATACTGACGAACAGCTTTGCGCAAAGCCGTATTATGGATCGTCACTATCCGGACTTCATTGCGAAGGATGCCTTCGAGCCCGGCTTCGCCTTGAAGCTTCTGACGAAGGATATGAATCTGGTTGCAGGCATGGCTGAGGAATGCAACGTGAATTTGACAGCGGGACGTCACGTCCGTGAGCTGCTTAACCGTGCGGTTGAAGACGGATACGGTGATCTGGATATGTCCGGCGCTTATAAGTACCAATTGGCGAACGACGATAAGAAGTAATGATTATTCCCCATCGAATAGCGGAGGCGATAGCATGACATGGTGGCAGCGCAACAACCTGCGTATGATACAGAACAATCTGCGCGAAGCCGACGCCAATTTGGACGTAGATGCTTTAATCGAGCAGCTGAAGGCAATGTCCGTCAATGTGTTGATGATGAATGCCGGCGGGATTGTCGCCTTCTATCCGACCGAGCTAGCATATACGTATCGGGCTGCAGGACAACAGAAGGATTTGCTGAAGGAAGCGATTGAGAAAGCGCATGCTAACGGCATGAAGTTCATCGCACGCTTCGACTTTAGCAAGGCGCATGAATCGGTATTCGCGAAGCGGCCTGAATGGTTTTACCGGACTCGGGACGGAGAGGCAGTCAATTATCACGGTATTGTTCACACTTGTGTGAACAGTGAATATCAACGGGAATATTCGCTGCGCATGATTGACGAGGTGATTTCCCACTATGATGTGGACGGCATCTTCTTCAACATGTTCGGCTATCAGACTCGCGATTACAGCGGCAAGGAATACGGTATCTGCTGCTGCGACAATTGCAAATCGCGGTTTAAGGAGATGTACGGGCATGAGCTTCCGACATCGGAGAGTCTGGATGATCCCGTCTATCGGAAGTATAAGGAATTCCAGCAAGTTACGACCCGTATGATGCTTGACAGCATTCATGATTTCGTGAAGAGCAAGCGGCCGGATATCGCGATTTCCACGTACAACGAGCATAAGGTTGATATTGTACGCAAGGAATCCAATACAGAGATCAAGCGTCCTCATCCCGTGTGGCAATATTCCGCATCCGAGAATGTGAAGTCGCTCGAGGATTCGTGGGACGACAAGCTGGTCAGCAACTGCAGCATTAATGCAATCGGTCTCGTTCATCGCTTTACCGGTGTTTCGAAGCATGAGGTGAACATTAGGCTGTTGGAAAGCTTGGCCAGCGGCTCCGGACTGGATTTCTGCATTATTGGTGTATTTGAGGATTATCCAGATCGGGCGAACCTGCAAACTGTCGCGGATATATTCCGTTACCATCAGGAGAATGAACACTATTACGGCAAGTTCCTCTCTATGGCGGATGTAGCGCTGCTCAAGCCCGGCATGCCGTCGCAGAAGGATACGAAGGAATACTTGGGCATGTTTAAGATGCTGAAGGAAGAGCATATTCAGTTTGATGTCATTCATCAGCATACACTGGTGACGAATGCGGACAAGCTCGCTTCCTACAAGGCTGTTCTAATACCGGATATTGCACAGTTTACAGAGGAGGAGCTAACCGTGCTGGAGAAGTTGCCTGCACGAGGCGTAGGCTTGCTCAGCACCGGAATGTCATTCACATTCAATGAAGCGAATCGCGGCTTTGTTACGCGCGTATTCGGCGGTACGTTAGAACATCTCCACGAAGTGAAGCAGGAGGCCTCTTACTTCAGTACGACGGACAAATCTGTGTTCAAGCACTTTCCTGATCGCGATTGGATCATCGTCGATGGACCGTTCTATCAGGTACGCTTCGATGACCAGACGACAGGCACGCTGCCATGGATAGAACCGTCTACATTCGGCCCGCCTGAACGGGCATTCGGTCATCGGGTATCGCAGAACATATTCGGTGCAGGACTGAGCAATAACGCGCAAGCTGGCCGCACTGTCTATATGCCGTGGAAGCCTGCCGCATTGTACTATCACCACGGTTATAGTGATCATAAATTTGCTGTGCTGGATCTGTTGGATACGTTAATCGGTAACAACTGGACGCTCGAGACGAATGCGCCGCAGCAGGTGGAGCTGTTCTTCAATAAGCTGGACGAGCATACTTACATCGTCCATCTTCTGAACATGTCCGGCTTCAACGGCGTTAGTTATGTAGAGCCGATTCCGATCCGAGACTTGACGATAAAGCTGAACGGAATTGGCAAGATAACAGACGGTAGAGAATTGATGCGCGCTTCACAATCGGAATCCGGTGTATCGATTGAACAGAACTCGACCGTGAACGTTCCAGTGTTGCAGGACTTCGCAGCAATTGTGTTGAAAGTTTAAGAAATACGGTCATAAACTCCCTAGGTCTACGGATCTGGGGAGTTTTGATTTCTCATAGCGAATATTGTGCGCAGCAATATATCGTACCAGAAGTGTTCGAAATATGGTATTTTAATTGTATAGTCGAGCAATGCAAGTACGAACAAGGAGGTTGAATGCATGGCACTCAAATGGGATGGACATACGCATACACGTTACTGCTATCACGGCAGTGACGATGAATCAGAGCTATATATAGATCGGGCGGTGGAACTTGGATTTGAGCGCTATACGCTGAGTGAGCATCCGCCGCTTCCGATTGGCTGGGTGGAGGAGGAGAGCTTGTTCAAGGAGCTGGCCATGCCGGAGGAGGAGCTTGCTCATTATATGCAATATGCGGAGCGCATGAAGCAGAAGTACGAAGGCCAAATCGAAATAACTGCAGGACTGGAGCTGGATTATTTGCCAGGCCGTGCAGATTATACAGAACGCATCTTCCATGAATGGCAGCATAGGCTAGAGGATGTCGTCTATTCCGTTCATTATTTGCCAGGCAAGGGCGGGGGGATGCAATGTGTGGATTTCACCCCCGAATATTTCCGAGAGCATATATTGACCTACTACGGTACGATGGAGAAGGTTGTACATACTTATTACGATCATGTGGAGGCCGCTGTTGAGCATGCAGCGCAATTGCCTGTCCGCAAGCGAATCGGCCATATCAATCTCATTGAGAAATTCGCAACAGCACTGCCGCCGATAGACGGGGATTTGGTCAGGAGCAGGCTGGAGCGACTCATTCCGTTGCTTGCTCGAACAGGCGTAGGGGTGGATGTGAATACGGCAGGCATGCGTGTGCCGACATGCGGGAAGCCCTATGTCCCTGAATGGATGATTGCCGCTTGCAGGAAGGAAGGAATTCCATGTATATACGGGTCGGATGCACACAAGCCTGAGCATGTAGGAACAGGCTGGGAATGGTTCGAGCAGCTCGATTCTCGATAAGCGATCATGAGCACCTTGCGGGATGACACACCTGAGTGAAGTCATCCCGAAGTGCCTGGTTCCGCCTCTGGTTCCTGCGGTTTGTTGCGAAAATGTCTCCAGATCATGAAGAAGCCAGTCGTACCTATAGCTGCCATAATCGCTGAAATCACATACATCCGCTCAGCACCTAGCTGATCATACATCCAACCGCCGAGTAGTCCGCTCACGATGCCGGACACCCCCATCCAGCATAAGCCGTAAATCGCTTGACCGGTATTCCGCACCGAACGCGGTACTAGGAAATTACATATCTGCGTGCCGGTATAGAAGGTAATGCCGAAGGTAAAGCCATGCAGCAGCTGAATGAAGATCACGTGATAAGGGGATATCGCCATCCCCATCAGTATCCAGCGAACGGTGTATAAGGCGCAGACGGCTGCCATTAAGCCGAACATGGCTCGTTCTGTCAGCTTCAAATACTTGTCTAGAATAAGGAACAACGGCACCTCAAGTGCTGCTGCGATAAACCAAGACCATCCTACCATCACCTCATTACCGCCCATTCCGCTAATATAGACGGAGATGAATATAGAATTCATGCGATTCGGTGTATTGATAATAATAGACAGCACCAGGAAGAAGACGAACAGACCGCTAGTCATCAGCTTGTTGAATTCGTCTCTAGGAAATGACGTTCGCTTCCCTTGCTTAGCCTGATTGGGCAGACCGAAGCTGAGGAATAATGTCAATATGACGAAGCTGCCGTACAGAAATCCGAGGTTCTCAATACCGAAGAAGGCAATGACCGGACTGGATACGAGCGCCATCACAGCGAAGCCGACCGAGCCCCACAGACGAAACGTGCCGAATGAATATGGGGTACGCTCGATCGCATATAGCGTCAAACCGTTCGATATCGGATTCAATGCCGTCTGGAAGAAGTAGAACAGCAGCATTAAGGAGAAGACAGTGGCAAAGTGATTCGATTGAAAATACATTTGACTAGTGGCAATGTTACAAATCAGCATAATGATCAAAATTAACCGCGGATTTTGTGTGCGATCGCTCCAATATCCCCAGAACGGATTGGCAATCAAGGAGATGAGCGGTCCTACAGACATCAAGATGCCGATTTGCATGCTCTGAAAGCCTGCATTCTGAAAGTACAGAGGCAAATAGGGGTTCAACATCGACCAAGAACCGTACATAAAGAAGTTAAAGTATTTCAGTTGGGTCAACGGGTCTAATCTAGTTAGTCGCCACATGAATTTACAATCCCTTTACATGATGAAATATCATCATTGTAACATAGCCGCACATGGCGAACGATTCATTCCCCGAAGTTCTTAAAAATTCAAACCTCTACATGACGCTCGTAATATCTCCGTTCGTTAGGTTTGGTACTCCTTGGCGAAATCAGTCGGTGACATGCCTGTCAGCTTCTTGAACACTCTGTGGAAGTAAAAAGGATCATGATACCCTAAATATTCGGCGATATCCCCAACACTGCGCTCCGTATTGAGCAGCATTTCTCTCGCTTCCCCGATGCGCACAGCTTGCTGGAATGCAATCGGTGACTGTCCGGTTATATGCTTGAACACCGTGCTAATATAGTTCGGCGTACGTCCGGTTAAGGCAGATAAATCGGACATGCGTATCGTCGAGCGGTAATGCTTGAGAATATATTCCCGCACTTGTTCAGCTATGGAGAGCTGCTTGGAAGACACCCAATCTGTATCCGCTTCGCGGTTATACATACTGAGCATCTCCATGAGAATGCCGTGGCATGCAGCTTCATAATACGGAAGCTTGCTCATCCATTGCTGATTGAGCTGGGCGAACCGCTGTTTCAAGTAAGCGGCATGATGGACGCGAATTTTACGATGCTTCTTCTGTTGCAACAGTGGGATTACTTCGTCCGCTGCCTCATAACGGAAATGTGCGACATAGCGGTGATGATAGTCAATCGCTTTGCCATTGCGCTGAGCGCCTTGGGGGATGAATAGCACATCATCTTTCTGCAAGAGTACCTCTTCGCCATCCACCCAGTAGACAAGCTCGCCTGAAGATAAAAATAAGAAAATGTTATACTGGGTCGGTGCCTCTTGCATCTGCCAAGAAATATCGTAGTCATCGGAATAGGCAGAATGGAGCATAATCATAAGGAACTCACCTCGTGTCATTCTTGTATAGCAATAGTATATCGTAGAATGATACAGGTGTCATAGGTTTATCTATGGTACTTGAAGCGGAATGAAGATATGCTAATTAAGAATAATCCATATGCTGCTAGGAGGAATAACTGTGACCATTCAACAACAATTGGCCTTTTGGAAGCGGCCGTTTCGTTTATTTCAGCCCAACTTACGTAAGATTGATGCCAAGAACTTGAACGTAGAGGAATTAGTCGATCAAGCGCAGTCGTTCGGCGCCAACGTGATGTTAGTGAACGGCGGCGGCATTGTGGCTTGGTATCCGACCGATCATCCTTATCAGACAATGAATGAATACATGGACTTCGATTATTTGGGTGAAGTATTACAGGCTGCGCATGCACGCGGAATGAAAGTATTAGTCCGGATGGACGTAAGCAAGAGCTTTCCGCGCGTTTTGGAGGAACATCCGGACTGGTTCAGACGAACACAAGACGGGGAAGTACCTACCCACTGGGATATGCTGCAAACTTGTCCGAGCGGGCCCTATTGGGAAGAGTACAATTTCAACGTAGTTGGAGAGCTGCTTAGCCGCTATAAGATTGACGGCATCTTCTACAACGCCTATAACTACAATCGCTGTTACTGCAAGCGTTGTGAGCAGAAGTTCGCTAAGGCAACAGGCTATGCGATACCAGCGAATGAAAATTGGGACGATCCTGCATGGCGTGCCTATGTACAATATCGCTATGAGCAGTTGTCTGACTATACCGGCCGATTAAGTGCATTCATTGCAGAGAAATCGCCTGGAACCATACTAACAATCGATACACGCATAACGGATGATGAGCATAAGGGAATCCGAGAAGCAGGCTGGCATGAGGCAGAGATGTCCAAGCATACGGCATGCATAACGGCTGAAGCTTTCAATTTCCTGGATCGACCGTTTCCGAAATGGATCTATTGGGCTGGGGAAGAGGTGAAGCTGGGTAGTCACTTCAGCCATACGGCTATCATTCTCAGTCATTCCAAGACGATCTTTCACCGCAGAGCCGCACAACCGCCTGCACAGATCGGCTATGATTTGATCCAAATAGCAGCGAATGGCGGATCGCCGGCAATTGCCTTCAGCGGTGATTCGAATCAGCATGACCGGAAAGCGATCGCAACGATTCGCAACGTGATGACATATATGGCCGACCATGCACAAGAGTATGAACAGATGACACCAGCAGCGCAGGTTGCCGTTGTGTATTCCAAGAGAACGATGGATTATTACGGACGAGAGAGCTCCAGTGAGCGTTGGCAGCACAGTTACCGCGGCATGTATGAAATGATGGTCGAGAATCATACGCCGTTTACCGTCTTGCATGAAGCGAAATTGACCGAAGAAGACTTGTTACAGTACGGATGCATCGCGCTTCCGAATATCGCCATTCTAAGCGATGAAGCGGCAGCGGCGCTTGACAGCTATGTTGCGAATGGCGGACAGCTAATTGTAACAGGTGAAACAGGATTCTATGATCAATATGGACAGCCTAGTGACGGAGGGAATAGCTTGCAGTGCCTGTCAACGTTCAACTTGGCCAATCCAGCTGTGAAGGGAACGTACTTCACCATTGAGAATGCTGAGCAGTTCACGGAGCTGCAGGATACGGATTTGATCATGGCATATGGTGATATAGTGGCAGTACCTCAAGCGGTAAGTAGTAAGTCGCGCACTGATTTGAGCGTCGTGCCGCCGTTAACGAATACGACACCGGAATTCTCCTATTGGGAATCAACTTCAGATGTGAAGGGACTGCACCTGTTCGAGTATGGAAAAGGCGCGGTTGCCTATATGCCATGGGCGATCGATACAGGCTATCACGAAATGGGCATCGACGAATACCGGTCGATTATAGACGGACTGGTGCGCTATGCGATAGGGGAAACCTTGATCGAAACAGACGCACCGCGATCAGTCGAAGTGACCGTGGCACATCGGGAGAAGGGCGGGTACTTGCTCCATCTGCTGAATGCCACAGGACGAACCGGAGGTAAGCCGTTGACCGATTCGATCCCGCTTCACCACATTCGATTGCGTGTGAGAGGGTCATGGAAGCAAGCAGACGCCTTACACAGCCAACAGTCCATTGAATTGACACAACAGGGTGATTATACTGAGCTTGTTATCCCGAAGCTTGCGTTGTTTGAAGCGATAGTGCTGCAATAACGATAGTAGAGCTAGCGTGTGTGCTGGATAACTGGTCTATGTTTTCACCTTTTGTTCGATATCCCCTTTACTCAGAACGTTATTTTGTATTCGTGGCAACGCAAACGGCGAGGTAGTTAAATCTGTCGCTATAGTCGCATGTAATGCGCTTTTCGTTCATATAGCAAACAATGCGGTGTATGAATTGGACAGCATTAGTTGATTAGCCTAGATCGTTTTGATCGATTTGTTCAGAAAATGAGTATCGTCCATATGTGAAACTCACCTAGCTGAACTTCATGATTAGGTTATATGGCATGGTGATTGATATACTGCTATGCTTTGCTGAGGGAAGGGGATACCGAAGCAAAGGGCTGCAAACCACTTGCAGTCCCGCGCTTCTGCATCAAATGCTGTCGAATATGCGGTGATTTGGTATAATGGTATTCAAAAAAAGGTGGAAATAAAGAGTTATGGCATTCGGAGTTAGCAGACAAGAGCTCGAAGTGTGGAAGCGAACCGTGCTCGCAGGCGAAATCGCATTTATGACGCATTACTGGTACGAATCACGGTTTCCAGATTGCCGCACGATTACGAAGGTAGGATGCGCGAATGTGCAGAAGCTGAAGGCATGGTGTGTACGCCATCAATTAAATCCGCATTATATTCATTATCGGGAGCGGTATCCGCATTTTGATTTGATTGGGAACAGGCAGCGGGAAATCTTGCTGTTAGAAGGGCTAAGCGAACAGATCGAACGCTTTCAGCTACAGTAGCCGCTGCAACTTCAGCAAATTTCGATACGATTTGCAATTGTCAGATAATATTTTTGTGATATGATAAGAACATAACGAAATATGTTTAGTGCGCTGCACGCCTGATGGAAGGGGCGATGTTACTTGCTGGAACGAGAGCTAAAATCTTTAGTAACGAAGGAGGAATATGATAACCTAATTCGCCATCCGTTGCTGGCAGTATTGCAGACTAGCAATCAGACACATCTCAATTATTATTATGATACGGAAGATCTAACTCTCACATCATTGGATGTTACTGTCCGCGTTCGGCAAGTCCAGGAGCAATTAATGCTGGAAATTAAGAAACCGTTAGAGGTGAAGGATGCTTATAAGGTGAAGCAGGAGGTTTCTTACTCTCTTGATTGCTTACCTTCTTATGTTGAACTGGGGCAATATTTCCCGGCATTAGCAGGTCAACGAGCGTTGATTACCTTTCCATTGCTCACGGAGAGAAGTAGCTACCTAGTTAGCGATCAGATTCGTATAGATGTAGACAGAAGCAGTTATTTGGGGAATGTTGATTACGAAATGGAAATCGAGTTTCATGAAGGGGTGGAACGGGAGGCAGAAGAGTGGTTTCATCAATTGCTGCCTAGTAAGCGCTTACAGCGGACTGCTGGCAAGAAAACAAGATTCTTCCGCGCCTATCAACGTATGATGCAAGAAGGAAGGGGCTTGTTGCTCGATGAATGTGAACGCTGAATACGATTAGAGGGAGAGTGAATACGAAGCGTTGATTGATTACATGTGATTCGGACGAACAAATCGAAGTAGAATGGAGGTACGCATGATAAACGTATTATTAGCGGATCAACAGCGAATCGTTTGCGAGGGTATCCGTCATATCTTGGAAAGCGACAAGCAGATCCAGGTCGCGGGATATGCCAAAGACGCCGATGAAGTGCTTCGCATGTGTGAACGCGTAAAACCAGACATTGTGATTATGGATAACAATTTGCCGGGTATGCATGAATTGGATTGCGTATCGGGTATTCGCAGCGCTTACTCCGGCATTCGCATCGTCATCTTGACGGACAGTAAATCGCAAAACCATGTATTGACCGCGTTGAAGAATGGGACGGACGGTTACATTCTGAAGGATGTGCAATCGGAAGAATTAATTCTCGCTGTCAAGATTGCAGCGAAAGGTCTCACTGTTATTCATAAGGACGTATTATCGAGCATTACGGATCAAGTTCAGCAGTTGCATGCTATGGCTCGTCAGCCTGAATTGGACATAGCTTTGACTGAGAGAGAAATGAAGGTCATACAATTAATTGTCGAAGGCAAGGAAAACCGTGAAATTGCCAAAAGCTTGTACATGTCCGAAGGCACAGTCAAGAACACAGTGACGGGAATCCTGAGAAAACTAAACCTGCGTTCACGTATACAGCTTGTTGTATTTGCTGTGCAGCATCAGCTAGTCAAAATTCCGCAACCCAGTTTCTAATAGACTATGGTTTTAGTGACTTATGGACAATAAAATTAACCAAATTTCCTAATATACCGCACACCGTTTGGCTATTAGGTACAATAAAACGTGACGAATGACATCTAGTCCAGCAAGAGTTCCATCGTGTACGCTATGTGTACGTTTCAAGAAAGATGTCGAATAATTAGGTTAATTCGGTAAGATTCGACATAGACGTATGGATTAGCGCTAGTTTAAGTTTATTAACAACAGTTTGGGGAGGTGAAGGGTGTCGATGGAAGATATTCGAAAGCAAATTTCTGAAATCATCGCAACTGTTTTTCGCTTGGAGACAGATCAGGTGCTTGCGATGCCAGGAGACGACTCGCTTGCGAAGGTAGGTATGGATTCCATTAGTTGTATGGATGTGGTCGTACAGATCGAGGAAGCATTTGACGTTAATTTTTTCGACGAGGAGTTGCTTTTGGACAATTTGAACACGGTAGACAAGCTGTGTGACATTGTTAAGAGCAAGCTGGAACCTTCTATGGCGTAAGCCTATAAGGCGAAGTATTGGAGGGAAATCATAAAAGGTGAGTCAATTTCATAATACGCTCTAAGCTTTTATTGAAATTAGCTCCGTTGCCAGCAGACAAGTGCTTCTGCGGTACGTTGATGTCGATGATAATTGAACGGTGTATGGTCTGCAGAGCAATCGGTCCCTTCTATTCAGGGGCTGGTTCATGCTGCCATTCCGTGGAATCGATTTCAGGTTCAGAAATAACAGACAATTTTTAATATTTTATGTTCTTATCGTGTGCGAATTACGCGCTTAACCTCATATCGATAACGACTACAGATTTCCGTCTGGGGCCAATCCCGCTTGGTTATGATTAAGCTGCTTAAGCAGGCTAGAGCAGTGAGGGATTGGCTTGACTAGCTTTACCCAAAGAAGGGATGGTGTTGAATGGGCAGTCAAATTGTGAATGGCGTTCCCCGCTATTATCAGCCATACGATAATGATTGTTTTGCTACTGCGTACGGCGCTTTGCTTCAACATATGGGACAAAATCCGAATTTGATTTTAGCAGATTATATGAGCTTCATGTTTGACGAGCAAAGCGGTTTTATCGGCGTTAATTTTTTGTTTCGTTATTCTTCGTCAGTTATATTCTCTGAGGTGGAATTGAATTCTTCATTAGCTGCAGTTCATTTTCCTGCAACTGCTGTGTATAACAGCGAACATGCTGCAGAGTCATCGGCGAAGCATACGAACAAGCTTGTTTTCCGCATGTTGATTCACGATGAAGCTGAAGTTGCGGAACAACGTGTTCGGGAATTAATAGATGCAGGCAGACCGGTCATTGTATTCGTTGATCTGAATCACATGCATTATCATCCTGCGTACCAGAAAGATCATGGCCTGCATTCTATCGTCATTACGGGATATGATGATGAGGCTCAGCAGTATCATATGTTTGATAAGTATATTATGGCGAACTCCGATTTTGATGGATCTATTGCAATGGATGACATCAGGAAAGGACGTGTATCCAATTGTCCTATTACGAATCCGATCATCGGTCGTTTTAACAGGCATATTCGACACTTGTGGATTGAGATTACAGGCGGTGAATCCTTCGAGATGACTACGGATATGATGGCGTCTGTCTTACAAGAAAGCAGCAGGCGAATGTCCGGACATGTCAGGGTACATGATCAGATAACTGGATTTGCAGCGATGAGAGCGTTTCGTGAATATCTGAAGAAGCTGGATCTTACGAATATGGACGAGCGCATGATTTACATGTTCCGCGGGTATTATTGTTCTGCGCTGAAACAGCTTGCCAGACAAAGAAGACGGTTTGCTGTATTCATATCAGAAATGCCAGAAAGCCTGTTGAGCGATTCGAACGAGAGTATCTCCGAAGCGTTAAACGAGGCGTCGAAGCATTGGGACATTGTAGCCAATACCGCTCTAAAGTTAGGAATTTCGAAACGGCCGACACTCATCGACAATATTGTCCAGCAGCTGATCCAGCTTGAAGAGATGGAGAAGAAAATCCTTGATAAAATCGGTCATTCAGTAAGCGCTATCACGTAGAAAGGGACTATTTCCAAGCTTGACAGAGGGTGAATGATGTTGGGTGAAGGTGCTTGAAATAGCGAAAAGGTGAGGTTGATGAAAAATAATGAATTCTTCATAAACCAACAGAACGGCGTACTGATTGTCGTAGAAGGAATTAGCGGTTCGGGAAAGAGCGTCGGAATTCGTGATCTGATGCATGATTTGCAGCTTGCTGGTATTGAAATTGTATCCTACGAATGGAATGCAATCCCTATTATGCGAAGATGGACAGAGCGCTTCGACCGTCTCGGTCTGTTGAATGCCAATCTGTTCAGTATGCTGCAATGGATCGGATTTCTCTATGATTATTTCACGAATATTAGACCTCTTCTCAAGAAGCAGTATGTTATTGTTGCCGATCGATATTATTACACTGGCTTGACTCGCGATGCAGCTAACGGCGCATGGAGATGGCCGGGACGATTACTGTGCCGCTTGTTTCGAATGCCGGACTGGTTATTTTATTGCGAGACAGAAGCGGCCATATGTCATCAACGCATTGTACAACGCGGTAAACCGCTGTTCCACAAGAACAAGAAGATTCTCCGCGATTCTAGTGAGCGGAATAAAGATCTTATGTACCTAGAGCTGATGCATAGTGAATATGCCAAGCTTATGATGAACATATCTGAACGCACAGTGAATGTAGTGACGATGGGTAAGCTACCACCCTCCCTGACTGACTCCTTGATTCAATATATTCATGTGAAGCAAGGTAAACCTTATGTATTGCAAACTGACGTTGACGTATCCAGAAAGGGGGACGATCATGAATTGGCTGAAGCATCTCGACAAGTTGATGAAGACAACTATCACTCCGATCGTCATGTCAGGGGAGGAGCCCAGAACATTAAATCGATGGTTGATTAAGAAGGTACAAGGACACCGTATTGATTCTCTGCGTGCAGAGCCAGCAATCGATCCGCAAGCACGCGTATTGTTCCCATGGGAGATTCCGACGGCTACACAGAATGAGCTGGAATCGAATTGGCGCAGCTATATTTCCGAACGCGCTGACCGGTATATCGAAATCAATGAGCCGTTCGGGTTGTTCTCTCAAGTTGACGAAGGCTCATATATGTACGCTTGCAGCGCCGTTCATTGTACAGAGGATCGCGAGATGTACGTGAATTTGATCAGTTATTTCCCTTCCCCGGTTCGGGTATGGATCAATGGACAACTGGTCATTACAGGTCATTCAGCATATATCAACAGGGAGCTCTATCTGCGTGTACCGTTTCGTGAAGGGTTCAATATTATACTCGTAGAATCGCCTCTTCACTTGGATCGGCAAATGAATGAAAGAGAGTTCATAATCAAGATCAGTCCGCTTGAACGGTTGACGAAGAAGCAGAAGCAAACAGAGCTTATTGATCCTGAGTGGCTGGAGCAGCTTAAGTATCATTATCATCTTGTTGTCGACACCTATGCTGTCAGTAGGAATGAAGCAGGGATTCCTCTGTTAGAAGGAATGGTCCAGCCGCAATGCTTCCTGCCTGAGTCAGTGAATCAGACACTTGTACTGCAAGTGCTGGATCGATACGGCGTCTGCATAGCAGAGCAGATAGTTGAACCGACACAGCCCTTTCACTTGCTGTTTCCGAACGAAGCGCAAGGATTCTATCGGATTAAGGTGACGGACAAGCACGACGATCGCACTGTAGTGATAACACATTGCTGCGTTGGCAGTATTGAAGAAGAGGCAGCTCGCTTGTCCGAGCAAATTAGCCAGCGCACGGACAGCAACTCTGCTGTGCTGGATATATTGCACAGATTCGCTGAAGTTCCTGCTGTCATGCGAAGCTTGAATCAATTCGTTCCGGCAGATTGGATGCAGCAAAACCTGAAGGCGTTCTATGAGGCGAGCATATATGCCGCTTCTGCAATGAAGGACGAGCCTGTAGACTTGACGGATGTATTTCCTGAACGGTATTCGGTTGTGTTGCCGAAATCAGTCGATACGGAGGAAGTCATCTATACGGTACACCTGCCAGAGTCATTCGATCGCAACCGGAACTATCCGATTCTGTTCTATTTCCATGATGCACAGGGTCGCAAGTTTCCGACTCCGTTGCCATGGATGCAATGGTCGCGAACGAGTGAGGCGATCGTCGTCGACTTGGTCGGCATAAGCCGCAATCATTACGCGGATGATATTCAGGTCGTCCGCACGATCAACCAGATTGTGGAGTCGCTGCCTGCTGACCGTGATCGGCTATATGGTGTCGGATTTTGCACGGGGGCTCCCAAGACGTATCGGATTGCCTTCCTAGTGCCGCATCTGTTCGCTGGCTTCGCCTCTATTATCGGCGATGCTAGAATAGACGCACATCAACCGGAGTATGCATACTTCGACAATTTGCAGCATACAGCCGTATTCGCTGTTTGCGGTGTGGAAAATTGGTTTTTCAATAGCATGCGCAAATCAGACTTTATCGGTCGGCTTCCGCTAGGCGAGACGTGGATGATTCACGGCTTCATTCACAATGAGAGCAATACGTTGTTTAATTCGAAGAAGTTGTTGGAGAAGATGCTGAAGGTGAAGCGCAATCCATTGCCTGCATCGGTGAACTATACGCTAATCGATCCTTCTTTGAATCATTCGTATTGGGTAGATGCGATACAATCGGCTAAGCATGCGGAGAAGAGGACACAGCTGCATACCGAGATTCGCTCGAGTCAAGAAATTACCGTGCATAGTGAGAATGTCAGTCACTTTCGATTATTATTAGCTGAGCAAGAAATGGAGCTCGATCAGAAGATCACGCTTGTTCTTAACGGTGTACCTTATCCGCTACGCTTGTCCGATCCTTATATAGCAGTATCTTGTACGTGTGAAGGGGTAGATGATTCTGCCAAGGAACACTGGGATATAACGCTGCAGGGACTGCAGCAAGCAGCATTCACGGATGCGTTGAATCGTATTGGGGACGATGATGAACAATTAGGCATCAAGAAGGTTTATGTGAACAATCCAATCATTGTAAAGCCCAATCGGAAAAATGACCCGAGACGGTCGTTCCATATGAGGCTGTCGTTCTTGCTACAAAATCCGATCCGCGACCGATATATCGCCTATAAGCTGGATGCATGCACCGCACAGCAGTGGGCGGACAGGCATGTCCGGAGTCGGGCGTTCATTCATCTGCTTGATGTGAGTCATCTACACGAAGATCATAAGCAATTGTTGAAGCAACTAGATATATCAGTCTCAGCGGATGCTCTAACGTATGGCAATGAGACGTATAGGGGAGAGTATGCAGCCGTCATATATAAGCAGCTCGACTCAACAGATCACTTGCTCGTTGCCTATCAGGGTGATTCTGCCGGTGAAGCGCTGCTTGCCTTGTGGAACACATTCGATGATAATCCAATGTTCTATGAACAGGCTATTGTGTGGCATGATGGTAAGCTAATTGTACCGAAGCGATTGGAATCGTCTATGGTCGTTTAATTTATTTATTGGGAGGATTACTATGAAGGATGAAATGCTGCAATCGCTAGTTAAGCAGTACGGCACCCCGTTGTACGTGTATGACGGAGACGTCATGCAGCGGCAATATGCCCAATTGAAAGACAGTTTGCCTGAACCTTTTGAAATTTTTTATTCCGCTAAGTCCAATCCGGCGTTAGGTGTATGCGAGATGTTCCGCCAATGGGGAAGCAATATTGAAGTTGCCTCTTTGGGAGAATTGCATGTTGCGAAGGCTGCTGGATATGATCCCCGACAAATTATTTTCACAAGTCCAGGCAAGACAATGGCGGAGCTTGAGGCATCTATAGATTGTGATATGTATAGCTTGAATGTAGAGTCTGTTGAAGAAGCTAGACGTGTGCATCAGCTGGCTCAGGCGCGCGGCAAGGTCGTTCCGATCGCCATTCGGATTAATCCAAACTTCAATCTGTCTATGGCTGGTATACGTATGTCTGGTGTGCCTACACAATTCGGAATTGATCAGGATGCACTGGATGAAGCTATCCGTGAGATCTTAACGCTATCCAATGTAAGGCTTATCGGCATTCATGTCTTCACTGGCACGCAGATGCTCGATGCAGGGCATCTAACCGACAACATGCGAGAGATTATCAAGCTAGCTATTGCGTTATCGCAAGCGCACGGGTTCCCATTGGAGTTCCTCGATCTCGGCGGCGGCTTCGGCATCCCATACTTCAAGGGTGAGGAACCGCTAGATATGCAGCAGATGAAGCAAGGCTTGGCAGAAATATGGTCAACGTACCAGCACGAGCTGGCGAATACGCGAATCGGGGTAGAAAGCGGCCGGTACTTGATGGCAGAATCAGGAGAGTTCGTCGGTGAAGTGTTGTATGTGAAGGAATGCAAGGGTGTAAAGTATCTTGTCTGTGACGGCGGCTCTCATCAGCATGCTTCTTCTGCATTCTTGGGCCGGTATGTTCGCAACAACTTCCCGATGCGTATTGCCGGCAAATCTTCGCTGCCCACAGAAGAGGTGAGTGTGGCAGGGCCGCTGTGTACCCCGACAGATATGCTAGGACAGCGCGTTCAGCTTCCAGCAGCGGAGGAAGGGGATCTGCTCGTTATCGAAAAGTCCGGCGCTTACGGGTTAAGCCATAGTCCGGTGCTGTTCTTGAGCCATACGCTGCCTGCGGAAGTTATGGTGTATCAAGGTACGACTCATGTGCTTCGAGAAAGGGGGAAGGTGGAGGATTTTCTGCTGAGGCAGCAATCGATGTTCAAGGCAGAAACTCTTTCGCACATATAATGCAACAGAACAACGCGTTCCATCTGGTTCGATGGATTACAGACAATCGCGAGCAAGGGAGAATTGTGTGGCTGTTCAACATTGGCGCAGAGAAATATTGGAATCCGGTGCAAGCTGGTATCATTGACCGCAGTGAGGACCGCATCGTCAATCGTATCGAAGATATGAATCTATTGCTGTGCCGCAAGCAAGATGTACTCATCATGAGAGCATATCCAGACGCAGACTTCCTGACCCAACTGCAGCAATGGGGGATGGAAATTCCGAACATTGAAGTTCCTGCCGGTGCGGCACAAGATCCTTATACGCCAATAGCGGAGCTCGTGCTGCAGGATTCTGTGCTGTTGGACAAGCTTGCCGGATACGCAGCTTCCGAGACGGATACGTACTTTGTCCCTTATGCCGTCACGCGTATCGAAGAAGAGATCGCTGACAAATGCGGACTTACGATTCCGCATGCGAATGCTGCCGTATGTGCGGAAATCAATGACAAGGTAGCTAACCGCCTGCTTGCGGAACAATTGAACTTGCCTGTGTGCAAGGGGAAGGTCTGCCGTTCTGTAGAGGAAATTCAACAAGCGTACGATGAGCTGGTGCATCAACCGCCGCATTTCGACAAAGTGATTATCAAAGATCCATTCGGCGCATCGGGCAAAGGCTTATATATTGTCGAGGATGAGACACGACTTAAGCCGTTGCTGGCCAGGTTAGGCCGTACAGCGCGCAATCGACCTGACATACAGTGGCTTGTCGAAGGCTGGTACAAGAAGGAAGCTGATATTAACTTTCAGGTATATATTTCACCTGATGGGGAAGCAGACGTATTCTCGATCAAAAATCAAGTGCTGCGCGATACCGTCTATATCGGATCACAGATGCCGCCTGATTTCGAGCATTCGACGATTGAAGTACTTCAAAGCTACGGCAAACAAATTGGAACGAAGCTGTATGAGCAAGGCTACAGCGGAGTTGCCGGTATCGATTCGATCATTACAGATGAGAATGTACTCGTGCCGATTATTGAAATTAATGGCCGCTTCACATTGTCTACGTATATTTCCTTTATTGCGGAGCGTATGGGAATTGCGAAGATGCTGACGAGGTACTTCCGTCTGCAGACGGAGCAACCGATTAGCTACCGGACGATGTGTGACGCGCTGAGCAAGAATAACTTGCTCTATAATGATGCGAGCAAGAGCGGTGTACTTCTCTACACATCCGGAACACTGCCTCACGTCCGCGATGAGACAAGTGGACGCTGCGTTGGGCGCTTGTTCGCCTTAATTGCAGCGCCGACCTGGGAAGAGGCGAATCACTTGCAGCAGCGTCTGGAGCAATTCGTCGACGAACTGCCTAACCAATCCTACGCGAGAGCAGATATGCAGACGCTAGGATGAATAAGAGGAGCTGTCAACGAAGTCGTTTATGACTTCTTCCATGACAGCTCCTCTTTCAACATTAATGTGCGGGTTCTGGATTTGCATGCTTGGCTGTTTGGAGATAGGGACGCATGATATAAATAGCTATACCTCCGATTAGACTCAGGATGGCTCCTGCCAAGTAGAGCACCTGCGGGCCGAACGCATCCATCACCCATCCGCCAATGGAGCTTCCCATAATCCCACCGAAGCCGAAAAAAATTGCCGTAAACACAGTTTGACCGGTGGCAATCAATTCCCTCGGCACGATTTTGTGAATGAAATGCACAGAGGACACAAGCATAACGGGGAATGTCAGCATATGCATCGCTTGGGCAATCGTAATAATCATCGGATCACCGGTGAAGCTGTAGATGATCCAACGAAGGGTGTAGCACAACGCTGCTAGCGTAATGAAGAATAGCTCACTGCGCTTGCGAAGCAAGATGCCGATGAACGCCATCGTCGGCACTGAGCTGAGCGTTGCGACAAGCCAGGCTATGCCGACATCGGACTCTTGTGCGCCAAGCTCCTTCAGATATAGCGGCAGGAACGTATCGTTCATGCGGTGCGGTGTGCCGATGAATAAGATAATGCCAAGGAAGAGTAAGAACGTACGGTTCGTGAACAGCTTCTTCAAGCTTTCCTTCGTAACCGGCACGGCGTTCGGCTTCGCATCGGACAGCCAGAACATGGAGATCAAGCTGAGGATGACGACACCGCCGAACAACCAGCCTAATATGCCGATGCCGGCTTCTTCGATCGTAAATCCCATCCACAGTGCGGCGGTGCCGACACCGACTTCCCCCCATAGTCGAATCGATCCGTAGTTTCGCTTATGCTCAAAGCTGAAATTGACAATCAAGCTTTCTGTGAGCGGACCAATAGCCGAGAAGAAGAACATGAAGCCGATCATAAGCAGCATCGCTTGGGCGAATGTCGTCGATAAGTAGAGCGGGATGCTGATAAGTGCTGCTGCGATCATAATCGTTGCAAGCACCCTTTTAACGGTTTTCAGCCGATCACTAACGTAGCCCCAGAACGGCTGAGCGAAAATCGCAATAAAAGAGCCAAGTCCCATCACGATGCCGATTTCGCCATTTCCTAATCCTTTATGCTGAAAGTAAAGCGGAAAGTAGAAGGCCATGACAGCAAAAGAAGAAAACGTCAGGTACGTGTACAAGGATATTCGTAACAAGCTGCATACCTCCAAATGTATAATCGCGTGTAGACCAACCTCCATTATAACGGCATTCCACTGGATTAGCAGGGGGAGGAATTTACGCGATATTTCCCAGGCGAGCGCAAGAATCGACCGGATATGAGGTGGCTAAATGCCGTGTATTGTTATGAATCGACGAATTCTGCAAGTGGCTGACCGGACATAACAAACAGCTGCCTGTTATGTGTTGCAGTCGCACAGGCAGCTGTTCATCGTTCGATTCGGACTTTTCGATTTAGAAGGCCCAATTCCCTTGGCGGAAGACAGGCTCACGGGTGCCGTCTGAACGAATGCCGTCAATGTCCATTTCAGCCGATCCAATCATAAAATCGACATGGGTGAGGCTGTCGTTCAAGCCGTTCGCAATCTGTTCTTCCTTATCCATGGACTTGCCGCCGTCCAGACAGAAGGCGTAAGCCTTGCCTATAGCCAGATGGTTGGATGCATTCTCATCGAATAGCGTGTTGTAGAAGATAAGATCAGTTTGTGAGATAGGAGACTGATGAGGCACGAGCGCAACTTCGCCTAGATAGCGGGAGCCGTCGTCTGTCTCAATCAAGTTCTTCAATGTGTCATAGCCATGCTCAGCCTTGAAGTCGACGATCTTCCCGTCCTGGAACGTCAAGGCGAAGTTCTCGATCAGGTTGCCGGCATAGCTAAGCGGCTTCGTGCTGCTGACCGTTCCGTTCACCCCATTCTTCAACGGTGCCGTGAACACTTCTTCTGTCGGCATATTCGCCACGAACGTCGTTCCCTCACGATTGACACTGCCGGCACTAACCCAGTGATGAAGCGGCGGAAGTTCGATAGTCAGGTCGGTTCCCGGCGCTTGGTAGTGCAACGCCTTATATTTGCGCTCGTTCAAGCGGTCTGCCTTCGTGTCCAATGTACGAGTATGATCGTTCCAAGCGCTTACGGGGTCCTGTTGATCGATGCGTGTCGCCTTGAAGATCGCATCCCATAGCGCGTTTATGCGAGCTTCGGCTGCGATATCCGGAAACACCTTGTCTGCCCATACTTGAGAAGGAATCGCGACGATGGACCAGCTAATCTTGTCGGCCATTGCGTAGGCGCGGTAATGTTGCAATGCGTTGCTTCTCGCAATGTTCGCTGCCTTCACCCGCTGAGGGTCGATGCCCTTCAGCAAATCCGGATTGGCGGAAATCACACTTAGAAAGGCGGTGTTGTTCTCCGCCATCTCCTCCCAGCCCTTGGCCCGCCACATGATCGGATATTCAGAGAAGGAATCCTCAGGCGCAAGCTCGAAGCGCGTTCTTGTAATTTCATCATCCGCCCATTCGACATGTACATAACGGGCGCCGACTTCATAGGCGCGCTTGACGATCTTGCGCACGTAGTCCGCAGCTTCAAGCGGAGCTGCTACGACGAGCATCTGTCCAGGCTGAACGTTAACACCGACCTCGACGGCGAGTGCAGCATATTTATCTAAATTGTGTTGAAATGCTTCCATATGATCCCTCCAAAATAGTCTATGTACGCATTATAGCATAGTCGGCACTCGACTATTCATCTTCTACATCATTTGCGTTCCTCTTCAGTTGTTGTTGCTTAATTGTGGGGCCAGCGAAGCTGAGTATAGCCAATTGAAAATTGTAGAATCATACATGCAGTAGAGGTTTATCCATGGTAACGAATCGGGCAAACCGGTAAAATATTTCTATGTGACCATACTCAACGTATGGAAATGTCTATCTATCTGAGGAGGCGAATAGATTGAAATATTATGCAGCTTTTCTGAAGATGAAGGATGCAGAGCTCAGCCAGAAATTCAGACCCGAGCATCTTGCTTATTTGGACAAGCGTCGAGCAGAGGGCGCGATCTTCGCGAACGGACGCTTCGTTGACGGAGCAGGCGGCTTGGTCATCTATAAAGCTGAGAATGAACAGCAAGTAGAGGAAATGGTGAAGCAAGACCCCTATATTATTGAAGGGGCCAGAAGCTACGAAATCCACGAATGGGAAATTGTTCTTGCCTAACAGCACGGTGTGGAGCCGGGATCACTGCGATCCCGGCTTTTCACGATCAGCATAGAAGAGGAGTGAGGTCATGAAGGATTGGTGGAAGCAGCCAATGCGTATTATTCAGCCTAATCTGCAAGTCTTAGATACAGACAAGATTGATCCGGACAAGCTGGCAGAGCAGCTAGAGAAGATGGGAGCGAATACAGTAGTATTCAATGTTGGCGGTATTTATGCCTGGTATCCGACACAGGTTCCGTATCACAAGCAGAATGAATACTTGCCGAGGGACCGGGATTTGTTGGGTGACGTCATTGACGCTAGTCATAAGCGCAACATCCGCTTCATCGCGCGCTTCGACTTCAGCAAGGCGGAGGATATCGTCTATCAGCAGAAGCCGCAATGGTTCGTACGTGATGCGGACGGAGAACCGCAAGTACTAGGCGCCCGGCGTCCGGGACCCTGGTCGCTGCTTATGTCTACTTGCACGAATGGCGATTACCGCAGAGATGAGGTTGCGGTCCCTGTACTCAAGGAAGTGATTGCACGGTATCCGATTGACGGGATTTTCTTCAACAACCCGAATTTCCTGCCATGCTTCTGTGATCGGTGTAAGCGTAAGTATGACAGCTTCTATGGAGAAGCGCTGCCAGCCGCTGCTAGCGAATTCCGGGCAGATTGGGCAACGCGCTGTCTGAAGGACAATATTGAATACTTGCACGAGGTCATTCAGCAGGAAGCACCGCACATTCCGCTAATCCTCTACTATAACTTGTACAAGGACAACTTGGATGATCGAGCTGCAACGGCAGAAATGCTGTGTACAGAACCGCAGGATGTGCTGTCGCTCGGTCATCAGCACATACCGGAGTTTTGGAAGCCGGCACTTAGCATTAAGCTTGGTCGAACGTTGCCGGATTATCCGAGTCCGTTCGGCATCGTACACAGCTGTCCGGGCATGGATTGGCGGCATACCGGATTGCCTCCGGCAGAATATCGCTTCTGGCTCTGTCAGGTGACAGCGAACGGCGGTCAAATCTGGCATTCGTTGACTGGCGTGCCGGACACGATTACGGATAAGCGTATCCTTGATGTGGTGAGCGAGCACAATGCGATGGTGAAGAAGGTCGAGCCGTATGTAGAAGGCGCTGAACCGAGTAACCAAACTGCATTGATCTGGAATGCGGCGTCATCAGCTGAAGGCTGGGCAGAGGCATTCCTTGAGCAGCAGGTGCCGTTCGATGTAGTACTGCCTGAACAGGTGGAAGCAGGACGCTTGAAAGCATATCAGGTTGCTGTCGTACCGGAATCGCTCGTATGGAGTGATATGTTCACAGAAGCTGTCGAGCAATTCGTCAAGCAAGGTGGACGGTTGCTAGTAGAAGGCGTGCCGGAGCGTGAAGGCTTGTCGGAATTACTCGGTATCAAGCCAGAAACGTATACGAGCGAATCACTGATCGCTTCTTACATGCGATTCAGCTTGACGAACCATCCGTTGCAGCGCAATCTGGAGCAGACAGAGCTGATTCCGCACCGTGGCAAGGTCACATACTGCCAGCCGCTGCCTGACACGGAAGTACCGATTACGCTAGTTCCGCCATTCTCTCCTCTGGAGAGCGTAGGCGCACCGCCGGAGCGTGCATCGATGGCAGTAAGAGAGACAGATATTCCGCTCGTCCTGCACAATCGCTATGCGCAAGGTCAAGTTGTGCTATTGCCATTCGCTCTTAGCCAGCTCGTTCAGGAATTCAAGCTGAGCGATCATTATCAGCTCGTTCGCAATCTTATTCATTATATGACTGACGGAAATCTTGCTGTTGAAGTAGCTCATGCGGCAGGGGTTCAAGTAACCGTATTCCGTAAGGAACAAGGTGTGTTAATTCATCTCGTGAATGGGGCGGGACGCAGGCCGTTGACATCGAACATTACCCATAACGATGTGACTGTATCTGTCTCTAGCCAGTGGCTCAAGTCCACGCCGCGACAGGCGACTGCTGTCATGACTGGTGAAGCACTGGAGCTAACAGAGCAGGGGGATAGATGGCAGCTTACGTTGCCTAAGCTTGGTGTATGGGAAGCAATTTGGATTGAGCAGTAGGTTCGTTTCATGATTTGGTGTCAGAGATGCTGACATGATACAATATAGCCAAATCAGTGAAACGAGGTGTCGGGAGTGGAAGAGCGTGCTGTAATCGAGGAGCTGCTGCTGCAATCGCGGGAGCGAAGCGCCGAAGGACAGGTAGCCGACTATATTCCTGAGCTTGCGAAGCGAACGCCTGACAGGTTAGGGATTACGATTCATCGTATCGGTCAAGATTCAATGTCAGCTGGCGATTGCGATACGCAGTTTACTTTGCAAAGCATATCCAAAGTATTCTCACTCATTCTAGCCTTGATGGATCAAGGAGAGGATCGGATATTCGACAAGGTAGGCATGGAGCCGACTGGCGACAATTTCAACTCCATGGTGAAGCTCGAGCTCGTCAATCCCGGCAAGCCGTTCAATCCGATGATTAATGCTGGGGCTATCGTCATCAGTTCTATGATTGCGGGTAGTTCGCCAGAAGAGCGGTTCGTAAGACTGCTCGCATTCGTCCGTAAGCTGGCCGGAGACAGTACGATTGCGATCAATACGGATGTGTACGAATCCGAAGCTGCTACGGCGGATCGAAATCGATCGTTGGCGTACTTTCTCAAGCATAATCAAGTGCTAGAAGGCCGTGTGGAACATCATCTAGAAGTATACTTCAAGCATTGCTCCATCGAAGTGACCTGCTCGCACGTCGCACGTATGGCGATGATATTAGCGAATGACGGCGTCGATCCCGATAGCGGTGAAGAGCTTATTCCGCGCAGGTACGTACAGATCGCTAAGGTATTTATGATTACATGCGGGATGTACAATGCATCTGGTGAATTCGCCATTCAGGTCGGACTTCCGGCCAAGAGCGGTGTCTCTGGAGGAATTCTCGCCGTCGTTCCCGGACAGATGGGCATTGGTGTAATCGGTCCGGCATTGAACCAGAAGGGCAACAGCGTAGCAGGCGTGCACTTGCTGCGAAGCCTGTCCGCAAGATGGGATTTAAGTATGTTCTAATAGGAAGTCATTCATAAGCAGTTCACATACAGGAGGTTGTTGAAATCATGAAGCATCTGCAAGATTGCACAACGTTGAACAATGGTGTCAAGATGCCTTGGCTCGGGCTAGGTGTATATCAAGTGAACGACGGCGAAGAGGTTATATCGTCTGTCAAAGCCGCCTTGGAAACGGGATATCGCCATGTGGACACAGCAGCCTTATATGCGAATGAGGAGGGTGTCGGTCAAGCGATTCGAGAAAGCGGCATTGCGCGTGAGGAGATCTTCGTCACTAGCAAGGTGTGGAACTCGGAGCAAGGCTATGACAGTACACTGCGGGCATTCGAAGCTAGCCAGAAGCGGCTCGGTCTGGAAGTGCTGGATCTGTACTTAATTCACTGGCCGGTCAAGGGCAAGTACCTCGATACGTGGAAAGCGCTAGTGAAGCTCTACAAGGAAGGGCACATTCGGGCAATCGGTGTTAGTAACTTCCAGATTCATCATCTACAGGACGTGATGGATGCCAGTGATATCGTACCTGCGGTGAATCAAGTGGAATGTCACCCGCTCCTGACGCAGAAGCCGCTGTTGCAGTTCTGTCGCGACAATCGCATTCAACTCGAAGCTTGGAGTCCGCTCATGCAGGGAAACCTAGATGTCCCGCTGCTTGAGGAGCTTGCTGGCAAATACGGCAAGAGCAAAGCCCAAATTATTATCCGTTGGGATTTGCAGAATGAAATTGTCACAATTCCGAAATCGGTCAAAGCACATCGTATCGCAGAGAATGCGCAAGTGTTCGACTTCGAGCTGTCAGATGAAGATATGAAACGAATTGATGCTTTGCATACGAATAAGCGCTACGGCGCTGATCCGGATAACTTTAATTTCTAAGTGATGGGTTACAGTGAACATCCATAATGCCAATTAGTAACAAAAGGAGCGTCCATGCGTATTACATGGATGCTCCTTTTGCTCGTTGTTGGATGAACGTACGCCAGATGAGCATGAACCCGATCGTACCCGTGCAAGCCATCACCGTACTAGTGTAATACATGCCATCTGCACCTAGCTGTCCATACACCCATCCGCCTAGCAGACCACTGACAATACCAGACAAGCCCATCCAACATAGCCCGTAAATCGCTTGTCCGGTTGAGCGTAATTCCTTCGGCACCAACAGATCACAAATTTGTGTTCCGACATAATACGATACCCCGAACGTGAAGCTGTGCAGCAGTTGAATGAGAACGACGTGAATCGGTTCGGTGGCAAAGCCCATAAGGAACCAACGAAGCGTATACAGGCCGCAGACCAATGCCATGAGACCGAACAGCCTCCGTTCCGTAATTCTCAAATATTTGTCAAGCAGGAGGAACAACGGCACTTCGAAGATCGCAGCGACAAACCACGACCAGCCGACTAGCACCTCGCTGCCGCCCATATCACCGATATAGACAGAGACGAATATAAAGTTCATCCGATTTGGAATATTGATGACGATCGACAATAATAGGAAAAACACGAACAAGCCGCTGCCCATAAGCTTTTTGAATTGGTCCCGCGGAAATCCCTTCCTCTCCTTGCGCTTTGCCTGGTTTGGCAATCCGAAGCTAAGCAATAAGGTGAAGACGATGAAGCCGCCGTATAGATAACCTAAGTTTTGAATACCGACGACGTCGATGAACGGGCTAGAGATGAGAACCATAACAGCGAATCCAAGCGAGCCCCACAGCCGAAATGTGCCAAATTGATATTGTGTATTCTCGATCGCATAGAACGTAAGGCTATTCGTCAGCGGATTGAGTGCAGTTTGGAAAAAATAAAAGATCAGCATCAAAGAGAACACGAGCATAAATTGATTCGACTGAAAATAAATTTGACTAGTTGCCACATTACCGATGAGCATCAGAATGATGATCAGCTTAGGATTTTGCGTACGATCGCTCCAGTAACCCCAGAACGGATTGGCCAGCAATGATATCATCGGACCAACGGACATGAGCACTCCGATCTGAATACTGTTGAATCCAGTATGGCCAAAGTAGAGCGGCAGGAAGGGATTCAACAGCGACCAAGAGCCGTACATAAAAAAGTTGAAATATTTCAATTGAATCAAAGGGTCCATCTTGGTAAGTATTCCCATGAGTGTCCATTCCTTTGGTGACAAATTGTTGATTTCTCCTATTATATCATGGGTGAATTATATGAATGGGCGGTAAAATTATTAGGAATGAGCGGGGATTTTTGCACAGATTCAATTCGTGATACAATGTATGAACGATGCTGAAGAAAGCAGGGGGAGACTAGTGAATGTAAGGAAATTCAGATTGCTAGATATGGATAATATGCAATCAAGCGAAGAACGCGATGAATATGAGAAGGATTATGCGCGATTGATTCAGACACCGGCATTCCGAAGATTGCAGGGCAAATCTCAAGTATTCGGCGCCGGTACTGGAGATTATTATCGCACGCGATTGACACATTCGCTGGAAGTGTCACAGATCGCCAGAGAAGTGGCACGCCGCTTGGGCAAGACTTACACGTTCTTGTCCGCTAATCAGCACCCCGGTCTAGTATTGCAACCGGAAGTTGTGGAGATCGCTGCGCTGGCTCACGATCTCGGACATCCTCCATTCGGACACAAGGGAGAGGAAGTGCTCAATAGCCTATTGATGGAGGAGCACAATATACCCTATGAAGGTAATGCGCAGAATTATCGGATTCTGATGTTTCTAGAGAAGCGAGCAGGGAGCGAGAGCGGACTGGACCTCACTGCGGCTACATTGCTTGCGATTAACAAATATCCATTCTCATTAGGCGAGGCAGGACGTTTGAAGGGTGTATATACAAGCGAGTGGGGAGCTATCGATTCGCTACGACGGGCTTGGGAGATGCCGATCGGCTGTGCTACACTCGAAGCGCAATTAATGGATCTATGCGACGATATCGCCTATTCTACACACGATATTGAAGATGGCATTCGGGCAGGCAAGATCCAGATGACTTCCGTCTTCTTCGAGGATGAACGACTAATCCGTGCAGTCGTACAGGAGATTGAGAATGACGAAGGCAATGCTGCAATGGACTGGGGCAGCATTGATATCCGCAACAAAGTTATCAAGGTGCTGGAGCATTACTTGTCGCAATGGCAAGCAGTGTATACGCAATGTGACCGCGAAGCATCGCGAGCACGCAGAGAGATGAAAGCTCGTTGGGTGAGCCGCTTTGCCAACCATGTTGGCATTATCGATGATCCCGCGAATGGATGGAAGAAAATCACGTTCGTTCGGGATGGAACGCATGACCTGGATTTGCATCGTACGATGGAAGTGCTGAAGAAGCTTGCTTGGGTTACCATGATCCAAGATTTCCGTGTACAAAGGCTGCAAAAGGGGAGTGAGATCATCATCCGTCGATTATGGGAGAGCTTCAAGGAGCATGCAACAGGAAGATACATTCTACCCCCTGATTGGATTGAGAGCTATGAGCGCCATCGTGAGAAGTGGCCATGGGAACGACTTGTTGCCGATTATATCGCTGGAATGACAGATTCATACGCAGAGAAGCTGTATGCGGAGCTCTATGCCGGCAAGTCCGGTACTATTTATGAACGCGATTAGTTAGAATATGTCCAGAGTTCCAAGCTAGCTGCACCTACTATTGGAACTCTGGCTACATATGAAGCAGTCATAACGACTAGTGAAAATAGTCATACGTTGACGGGTATCCTTAACACAATTTGTGACGTCAGACACTATGAGCGCAGAATGAATTTCGATATAGTGAAGATGTTGTCATTGCTGGGAAGGAGTGCTCGCATTGCAAGCAAACATGAATAAAATAAGCGCATTACGCAAATACGAAACATACTGCTATCAAGTTTCCTATTATATGCTTGAAGATGAGGAAATGGCCGTAGAGGCAGTCTCACAAGCGTTCATTCATCTCTATCAGCAAGAAACATTCTTCTCCTTGAATGAGGAAGAACAACGCAGCTATTTGAAACATAATACGATTCAACAATCCTTAGATATATATAAGAAGCATATGCTGCAACAACGCCACAATCAGCACGTCTCCTAATTGTAGTCGAAGGAGAATTTTCTACTGTTTTTTACTCTTCGCCATTTGATGCTCTTCTTTTATTTTCTCCAAAATTTGCAAAAATTCAGTTTTGTCCGGAATAACTCTTCTTCTGATTGCGACAATTTTCATCTGCATAACCTCCAATCACTATGTAAGTTGACTGCCTTCCTTGCTTGTCCCTAAGTATACAAGAGAAAAGCCGTGCTATGGGAACAAAAATAATGGTAATTCGAAGTGGGATATTTTATGATCTTCATACTGGTGGCTATGTAGATGATGAATGGCGTAGTATAATTTCCCCATAATAGAAACAGCGAATGTGCAAGAGGGGGACAGCATGAAATCATCTACAGTGAAGTCGAATAACACTACAAGTGCGAAACTTCCATTTGAGTCCGGATTTTTCTACGGCTGGATGATGGTCGTAATAGGCGGTATGGGAATGTTCTTCTCAGGTCCAGGACAGACATATTCCAACTCTGTCTTCGTCGAATCCTATATTAGCAATCTTGGGATGGAACGAACCACCGTTTCAACCTTGTACTCCGCAGCAACACTAACCTCCGGTTGTCTGCTATTCTTCGTTGGCAAGCTTGTCGATCGAATAGGTCGCAGAATCATGTTAACGTTGGCAGCTCTACTGCTAGGGATAGCTTGCTTATTCAACAGCTTTGTCATGGGACCCATTATGCTGTTTATCGGTTTCTTCATGCTTCGCTACTTCGGTCAAGGCTCCATGACGTTAATACCGAATACACTTGTCTCACAGTGGTTCTTCAAGTATAGGGGGCGTGCGTTAAGCTTCGCCAGTCTAGGCGGCTTATTAGGTGCTGCCAGCTTCCCGCCTCTTATTAATTGGCTGCTGGACATGTACGGCTTCGAGAATACGTGGCGAATATTAGGTGCTATCTTAATAATTATATTTGCACCGATCTCCTATTACTTCGTACGCAACAGACCGGAAGATGTAGGGCTTCTGCCAGATGGAGCAGTTCAACATTCAGGAGAGCATGGTGAAGAGTCCAAAGTGCTGAAGGAAGACTCCTGGACGCTTTCGGAAGCCATGCGCACGAAGGCGTTCTGGTTTGTCATGATCTGCGCTGCGATTCCTGCGATGATCTACACTGGAATAACGTTCCAAATATTCTCCATACTTGGCGAACAGGGCATTGATCGGATGCGGACAGCATTCGTATTGAGTCTTGTTCCGCTCATTAGCTTTGGGTTCTCATTAATCTCTGGCTTCATCGTCGAACGTGTGAAGGTGAATCGTATGCTAGCTGCGACTTTCCTGCTTAATATGGCAGCGCCAATTATCTTGCTATTTGCTGAAACGTATGCAATCGTAATCTTATTCGCCGTAGCTTGGGGAGTTGCGCAAGGGTTTATGAACATCCCGATGAACGTCATATGGCCGACTTACTATGGTCGGCAGCATCTGGGAAGCATACAGAGCATAACTACGATGGCAGGTGTTATCGGATCGGCGCTTGGTCCTATCCCATTCGGGCTAGCATACGATCAATTCGGCAGCTATAGCAGCATCCTGATCGTATCAGCAGCGATATGGGCTGTCGGCGCCTTGCTCGCATTGATGGCAAAGCAACCCCGGCGGGTGAATAATAGTATGAACGACTCCATCATTTAATTCATGACGATAATGTTTAATGTTATTAAATAATTAAAAAGAAAGGAAGGGGCACATATGTACGAACGTATCCATCATGTAGCATTAGTAGTTCGCGAGTTGGAGAAAGTAAGGTCTTTTTATGAAGCAGTGTTGGGCTTTCCGATTAGTCCGAATCGCCCAGCCTTTGATTTCGATGGAATATGGTATGATATCGGCAACACGGAACTCCATCTAATCGTACCGAAGGAAGGAATTGCAGAAGATGCCAAAACTGGACACTTTGCCATAAGGGTAACGAATATGAGCGGAATGTTGGAGCGGCTTGATCGATTTGGAATTAGCTATAGGAGTGATCCGGACAGTATTACAGGTTGGCATCAGGTGTTTGTAACAGATCCGGAAGGAAACCTGATCGAATTGAATGCGTTGACGGAATAGCCCTTGTTCGGATAGGGAAGCTGGGGATCTCGCTTGGATAGCGGAAGTGGAAGGGGAAGTGATGAGGGTGAGTGGAATGAGAGGATGATGTGTCTCACAGCCCTTTTCTTCGGTATCCCCTTCGCTCAGCTAAGTAAGACTGATTAACTTAAATCGACGCGTTGAATAGTCATAAATGTTGCTTCGAGCGAAGAGCCTGAAGCCTGAATTTTATAAATCAACTTATACTAACTGGTACATATTATATCTGAAACATATTAATCATGGAACATGACAACAATATTAAGCTTTATCAACTCGTCGTGCGAAACCATTCGAAGGATGATATTGTCATACATATACAATTCAGGAAGATCGTTTTTATGCGCTTATAACACGTACGGTTTGCGTTGCCTCACTAGTGACGGCTATGGTTGGACAGCCCATACAAAGAGATGTCAATAAAGTAGAGAGCGGTACAGCAAAATGCTCAAAATTTAATCGAAAGCAGAATTCATCCCAGTATGCTTGTTGATACTTACCGCTAATTCCCCTAAAGGTTGAATTCAACCAATGTTTGGCTTGCATAAATAGCGGATAAAGCAGAGGATCACGGCGAAATTCCCCTCGATTTAAGGTCGCAGGTAATGCTTGCTGCTCTAAATTCTCTTCGAAGATACGCATTTCTCCACTAGAAGATAGTTTTTGATCGGATAAATCGCGTTTTGTTAATAATTTAATTTTGACATATAATCCTTCGTTTCTCTCAAGGCTGCTGTCTCGCCGAACTTCTTGTTCTTGTGCACAACAAACCCAAACCGGGTACTCGCGATCAGTGGGAAAATAGACGAAAGGGGGACGTGCGTAAAAAGCTACACTGTTTGTTACTAGTCCGGTCACCCGTCTCGACTTGTCCAATTTGCTAATCGAACGTCGGATCTTGTGGAGGATGCTCCATGCTGTTTTGTAAGTCACACGAATGATTGTAGCAAGCTGAACAGCATTCACACTGTTTTTGGTTGAAACCAGTTCTATTACTGTTCTCCATTTCGTTAGTGACGTGCGGCTTCCTTCCATAATAGTGCCAGCGGTGAGAGTAGTTTGATGGCGACATAGCTTACATTGATAGAGAGGTAGAGTGCGAGCAGTGGACTGTATCGTGTAAGCTTGATGATGCTCGCAGCGCGGACAACGGAACCCGTTCGGCCACTTCTGCTCGTACAAAAACTGATAGGTTTCATATAAACCGGACTTATTCGATCGCATGAACCATCACTTCCTAGCAGCAAATGATACTCAGAACGTATGTTCTTATTTTATTATATAGGAATGTACGTTCGTTTTCAAGTGTTTTTTGTTAACATGCTTTTGTTATCTTGAAAGCCATTAGGGAAACAGTACTTGATGTTTTCTGAGCGAAAGGGATACCGAAGCAAAGGACACAGAACTATACCATCTCCCCCCCGCCATACCAACTTCCAAATAAGCGAATTGCCTTGACAGTCGGCCAATTTAACAAGACATCGGTCCAATTCAGACATCTTCCCCAGTGAATCTGACATATCATATATAAGAACAGACTGTTCGAAAAAGGGAGAGTGTCTCATGGGAGATGTGATTCATTACTTAGCCTTGGGCGATTCTCTGACAGCAGGATATGGTGCGCCTCCTGCACTTGGTTTTGCAGATCAATTGCGGTCCATAGCAGAAGCTCACTTATCGCGACCAGTTAAGTTAGATAATCATGGTGTGAATGGGCTTAGAGCAGCCGAGATTCTAAATGCCTTGAAGACGGAGAGGACGATTCAGGACTCTCTTGAAGCAGCAGATCTAATTACGATTACTGCCGGCGGGAATGATATGCTCCAAGCAGCAGATCAATTTGTAATGAAGGGTGACAGGCAGATATTAAAGCAAGCTGTAAAATCATGCAAATCTGCGTATAAGGAGATGTTCACCTTTATTCAAGCATACAAGCATTCATCATCATCGAACCATCCATATCTTATACGCGTGGCTGATTTATATAATCCTGTACCTGCATTTTCTGAGTCTGTCTTTTGGGTGCACATGTTCAACAAAATGCTGCGTCATTATAGTAGTCTGCCTCATTTAGTGATCGTCGATATGTATGCTGCTTTTTTGCATGAGGAACAAAGACTTTTGTCAGACGATTTCATTCATCCTAATGAAGAAGGGTATCGTGTCATGGCTGAACAGATTGCTGCATGTGGCTTTGATGATCTGGTATAATAGTCGATATTGTCGAAGTGTGTGTAATCTCCCACCGTTTGTGCATCGAGGGGGGATTAGGCTATGTTTGTATAGTGGAGTAGGTAAAGATTGGCATGAGCGGGGGAGAAATTTATGTTTTTTTATTCGCAAAGAGGGTTATGATTCGGTAGTATCGAACAAGCAATGTTGATGTTAATCTCGATACGGGTTATGGACCCCGATTAGATGGACAGGCATATTAGAAACTGAGGTGAACAACTATGAAAATCGGCATAACCGGAGCAGAGGGTCGTGTAGGACAATATGTTGTCAACGAGCTTCTCGATTACGAATATGAGGTAGTCGCGATTACAATGGAGCCGTGGGCAGATTCGCCTGCGGAAAATCGCGTGGCTGATATTACTGAATATGATCAGCTATTGCAAGCGTTCCAAGGATGTGATGCAATCATTCATCTGGCAGGAATTCCTCATCCGTTGCGTGACGATGAAACACGTGTATTCCAGACGAACACATCAGGGGTTTTCAATGCAGCACTAGCTGCCGGCAACTTACAAATTCCGAAGCTTGTGATTGCGTCTAGCGACTGTGCTCTCGGCATTACCTTCAGTCACCAGCTGACAAGCCCTGCTTATTTGCCACTAGATGAGGAGCATCCGACTGCACCTGACAATTGCTACGGCATGTCCAAACTTGCCGGCGAACAGATTGCAGAAGGGATGGCAAAGCGATTCGACATGTCGATTGTCTCGTTGCGGATCAGCGCAGTGCTGAACACGGAGATTTACAAGGCAGATTGGTTCATCCATGATCTGCACAATCCAGAACGCGGCGTAACGGATAACTTGTGGACATACATTGATGTCCGGGATTGCGCAAGAGCTTTCCGACTCGCCGTGGAAGCCGACATACCAGGTCATGAAATAATTACGATCGCTTCTCATGAGACACGTGCCATCGTTCGATCTGAGGAGTTGATTGCCCGCTACTTCCCTGATACAGAACTTAGAAAGCCGATTCAAGGCTTCGAGAGCTTCCAGGATTGCAGTAAGGCCAAGCAGTTGTTGAACTTTGAAGCGAAGTACAGCTGGCGTGAGGAAGAATAAGCGATAAGCATTACGCAGGTTGAGTGAACTGTTCCCCCTTATCACATCGTTGTGACGGAGGAACAGTTTTTATTGAATTAATGGGAACGGATTATCTTCACAACCTATTGAAGCGCTCGAGCGCGCGTCCGCTTCGATACTTCGATGCCGGTCAACCGCTGTATCGGGTATTGCCGGCGAACAGATACGGTGATGATTGTGGCCGCTACAGCCTTGACTGTATCTCCAAGCAAATAAGGATAGCATCCGCCTACCATAGCTTCGCTGAATGACAAGTTGGCTACATATGCGAGCCAAGGAACCCCGGTGACATAGAGGAGCAGGGAGCCGAACACTTCCATTGATAGGAAGATTACGAGAATGGACACAACGCCATTCGTGCGCAAGCGTTGGATACACAAGCCAATCAGCCATGCAGCGATCGGCCACATCCAC
Organism: uncultured Paenibacillaceae bacterium; assembly: GCA_913056365.1. Lineage (GTDB taxonomy): Bacteria > Bacillota > Bacilli > Paenibacillales > K13 > Xylanibacillus. Next base: position 976,044 of record CAJXLT010000001.1, read on the forward strand.
ACGTATCCAGCTGTTGGACCGAGCAGTACACTGATGCCGCCTTCCCCATGCAGCAGCGGGAAGCCGACTGCTGTCAATACGACAACCATGAACATGCTGAAAAATCCATATGTAGCCCCTAATAATCCTCCTGCCAGCATAACGGCCAATGTTTGCAACGTTATAGGCACCGGTGTAAAGCCAAGTGGAATACTAATAAACCCGAATACAACAACGAGTGCAGCGAATAGGGCACTGAATGCAACCCCTCGGACGGTAAGCTTAAACATTGATTTCTCTCCTTATTATTTGATATAGTGGCTTTATAATTGTCAACCTATTATTCGAAATGCGGTTGACAATTGGCATTGTAGCATAATTTTATAGAAATGGGTAGAGTGAATATGATCAATGAATCGATATTGTCTGTTACAGATTTATCTGTATCTTATTGGGATGGTCCTGTTGAGAGTATAGTAGTTGAAAGTATGCGCCTCGCTTTTGCTAAGGGATCGTGGACTGCCGTTGTAGGTGCTAATGGCAGCGGGAAGAGCACGCTGGCTCGAGCGATGGCTGGATTAATCGGAATACGTACCGGCAGTATGGAAATAGCGACTGGAAATCGTATACATATCGTATTGCAAAATCCGGAAACCCAGTTGTTAGGCGATACGATCAGGGAGGAATTCGAGCTGTCTCTGAAGCATCGCCATGCAGCGGCCCATGTAACAACTCACGATTCGCAGCTGCTGAATATTCTGAAGGAAGCAGGCTTGCAGATGCCTCTGGATACACCGATACACCAGCTTTCAGGAGGGCAGAAGCAGCTGCTTAATATCGCCTGTTGTCTCATATTGGAAGCTGATGTACTGATACTAGACGAGGCTACTTCGATGCTTGATCCCGCTTCACGCGAGCTCGTCTTATCGCTCATCCGCAGGTTGCATCGCAACGGTAAGACGGTCATATGGATTACACATCGGACAGAGGAACTTGTGTATGCAGACCGGGTGCTTCTTCTCGAGCAAGGGAAGATTGCTTTCGACGATTCGGTCAGACAGTTCTGTTATGGGAATACAGACGATACCGTTAGTCCATGTGAACAACATGGGATGACACTTCCTTATGTCGTTCAGGTGGTTCGGCAATTGGAGAGGAGAGGCTTGCAATTTGGGCAGCAACCGCTGCATCCTGAAGAGCTGGGGCAAGCTGTAGCAGTGCTATGCCGTTAACTGTTGAAGGGCTGCGTGTTGTGCAAGAAGCTTCTGCTGACAAGCCTATCGTGGATGGAGTTAGCTTTCACTTACAAGATCGCTCACTTACACTGCTCATTGGCGCGACTGGATCCGGGAAGACGACGTTGCTGCGTGCGATATCAGGTCTTGTCGAGCTAGCGGAAGGAAAGGTCTGCTATGACGATAAGCCGCTCTGGATCAAGCCGGGCAAGGCAGACCGCACGCAGTTGCTTCGTCAAGCGATTTCGTTCCAGTTCCCAGAGCATCAGCTGTTCGCTAATTCAATAGCCAAAGAATTCGCCTATTCACTCAAACCATACCGTCTTGATCGGAAAGAACGATTGCTACGCAGCGAAGCAGCAATGTGCGATGTGAATTTATCGAATGTATCGTTGAATGGTTCACCTTTCGCACTGAGCGGCGGCCAGAAGCGGCGGCTCGCAGTCGCCACCGCACTATCTACACGTACGCCTTGGTTGCTGCTGGATGAACCATCTGCTGGTATGGACGGGCGATCGCTCCACCAGCTGAAGGAGCACATGTGCCAATGGAAGCAAGCGCACAGCATCGTTATGGCTACGCATGATTGGGAGACGTTCCTGCCAATTGCGGATCGTGTATTGCTTATCGCGAATGGAAGACTGCTTGCAGATTTGCAGCCAGACGCCTTGCTGGAGCAGCCTGAGCTATTGCAGCAAGCAGGTGTCGGCTGTCCGGCTTCGTTGCGTGTAACACACGCATTGCAGCAAGTGGGCATCGTCTCATCGAGCAAGCTGTATGCTCCTGAGGAGCTAGCAGAGTCGATTCTACACGCACACGCCAATGCCGGAAGTGGATTATCAGCTGCTTCCGCAACAGATGCCAGCTGGAGCAGTGGAGAGTGCGCCGACTTGCACACATATCACTCTGATGAAACGTCGTCTGAACCAAGCGACAATTCATCAGATAATCAGGTGCAACGCAAATGGGTATACCGTCAGCTCGCCGGATTAAAATGGCTGATGTATACAACGTTGTCCTTTGTTATCTTGTTCATGAATGGATGGTGGGGAGCTGGGATTGCGATGTTGCTTGCATGCGGTTCATTCATGCTACTGACGAAGCAAGATGTGCGGCAAGGAATAAGATTAAGCCGACCACTCTTATACTTTATTCTTATTGCCGGCACGATATCGGGCTTGCGATGGACATCAGGTGATTGGACGTCGATATTTGACTTGCAGGAAGCCATGCTGACTGTGCGCCGAATGTCTCGCTTCTTCGCGATTACACTGATCGGATTCGTATTCACGTTGTCCACAAGTACGGCGGAGATGAAACGCGGATTAGAACGAGCGTTGAGATGGGGCGAACGTGTGCTGCCGATTGAAATGATTTCTTTGGCTGCAGCACTCATTCTCCGCTTTGTTCCGCTCATTGTGAATGAAGCACAGCGGTTCTCTGTCATTACAGCTGCACGAGGCAAGAAGCTAGTCAAACAAGGGAAGGTCCGTCTGCGGGATGTACATGTATTCGTCATACCGTTGCTGCTGTCATTGTTCCAGATGGTTGAGGATTTCATTACAGCAATGGAAATAAAGGGGCACCGACCGAAAGGAGAAAGGAAATGAGCGTTGTGCGACTGCGAGGCCATCACTTGATCTGCATGTTAGGCTTTCGCGGAATGGGCTATTCGGAACGATTCACCCAGAATATGAATGAAGTTTATGAACGATTGCGCAGATCACCTGGCACTTCGGTCGAAATCGTAGAAGGGGCAGACGATTTATGTGCGAAGTTTCCTTGTAATCAAGAGTATCATTGTGACAAGAGAAGCGTACATGAGCATGATGAAAGGATTACTCAACATTTAGGTATCCAAACTGGTGAACGGCTGACTTGGAGTGAATTGCTGCAGCTTGTGCGTGATCGAGTTCAGCCAGAGCATATACCAGTATGGTGTGCATCATGCCGATGGGTAAGCTACGGAGTATGTAAAGCGGGCGTTGAGCGGGTGCAGAATGGGATGCCGCTTCCGCCGATAACAGATTGGCACAGTTAACATGCACACGCTGAAAGATTTATGCGGTTTTTATTTTGTCTGACGTGCTCTATAATAGGAATGATGAATGGAGCATACTGGGGAGATAAAGGAGATGCAGTGTATGAGTCAGGACGGAACAATTAAGCTAACTTCCTATTCGAGTAAGGGCGGCTGCGGCTGCAAGATTGGACCAGCAGATTTGCAGCAGGTGCTGCGTTCATTGCCTGAGGCTGTGCCGAATCCGAGCTTGCTTGTCGGCTTAGATACGAGTGATGATGCAGGGGTCTACCAATTGAATGATGATCTTGCACTTGTGCAAACAGTCGATTTCTTCACTCCGATTGTGGACAATCCGTATGACTTCGGGCAGATTGCTGCGGCCAATGCCATTAGCGATATATATGCGATGGGTGGAAAGCCATTAACGGCATTGAATATAGTAGCTTTTCCTATTCATACGTTGGACAAGCAAGTGCTTGCGGACATTCTCCGTGGTGCAGGAGAGAAGATGAAGGAAGCCGGTGTAACATTGGTAGGCGGTCATTCGATTGATGACAAGGAGCCGAAGTTCGGACTTGCCGTAACCGGTCTCGTACATCCGAAGCGAGTTAGGGCGAATGCAGGAGCTCGTGCTGGCGACAAACTAATACTGACGAAGCCGATCGGTGTGGGTATCTTAACGACATCGATTAAGAAAGATCAGCTGAAGCAAGAGGAGATCGCCAACGTAACGCGAGTTATGGCGACGTTGAATAAGACGGCAGCCGAAGTGATGGAGCCGTTCGATGTGCATGCCTGCACAGATGTGACCGGCTTCGGCTTGCTTGGTCACGCTTCGGAGATGGCCAAAGCGAGCGGTGTAGGCATCCGATTGTTCCAGAATCAGGTGCCCTTCCTGCCCCGTGTCAGAGAGCTTGCTGAGCAAGGCTTCGTTCCTGGCGGAACGAAGAATAATTTCGCACACTTGGAAGGCGTTGTGCGCTTCGATGCATCGCTCGATCAGATCGATCAGTGGATGCTGTGTGATGCGGTCACTTCTGGCGGATTGTTGATTTCAGTTGAAGCAAGCGAAGCTGATAAGCTCTTAGGCGAACTCCGAACGAACGATGTGAATGCCAGCCTTATAGGCGAAGTCGTATCCGATCATCCAACACAAATTGATGTACTAGCATAAAGGGGTGATTAGGTCGTGTCGAAAGAGATTACCGTTGAACAGCTGCTAGAGCTGCAGCACACACAAGACATCGTACCAATCGACGTGCGGTCACCTTCTGAATTTGCAGAAGGCACTATTCCGGGAAGTTTGAACTTCCCTTTGTTCAACGACGCTGAACGTGCAGAGATCGGCACCTTATATAAGCAAGAGAGCAGACAGGCTGCGATGGACCGCGGTCTGGAGATTGTCTCGGCCAAGCTGCCTGAGCTAGTCCGATCGATCGCACAAGTCGATGGTCGCAAGGCTGTGTTCTGCTGGCGCGGTGGCATGCGCAGCAAAACTACGGCAACCTTGCTCTCGCTTATGGGCATTGAAGCCTTGCGGCTGACTGGCGGTATTCGAGAATATCGCCGCTGGGTAGTGGATACGCTGGAGCACTTTCAGCTTAAGCCGCGAATGATTGTTTTGAATGGACATACCGGAACTGGCAAAACAGACATTTTACTGGAATTGAAAAAACACGGATACCCTGTGCTTGATCTGGAAGGAATGGCCGGACATAGAGGTTCTATATTCGGGCAAATCGGATTGATCGCGCGGAATCAAAAGCAATTTGATGTGGCCTTAGTACATGAGCTGCAAGCTCTGAATGAACAGCCCTATATAATCATCGAGGGTGAGAGCCGGCGCATCGGGAAGGTCGTTCTTCCGCAATTTCTAATGGACAAGAAGCAAAACGGTATCCATCTTCTGCTTGAAATGGCGATGGAGGAGCGTGTGCGCTCCATTCTGGAGGAATACAGACCTTGGGAGCATCGCGAGGAGATTCATGAAGCATTTCGCCGTATCAAATCACGGATCCATACACCGGTTGCCAAGGAAATCGAGACGTGCTTGCTAGAAGACAATTTCGCTCGTGCAGTAGAATTACTGCTGATCTACTATTATGATCCGCGGTATCAACATGCTGCTGATCAGTATATAGAAGCGCCTACGTATTTGAAAGCGGCGAACAAGGAGCAAGCGTTGGAACAGATGAGAGCACAGTTAGAGAAGTTGAACGTAGGCAGTAATGACGGTTAAGCATAAGAGCGCTGTGTAACTTCTGATGGTTGTCTATTAACGGAATAACGGGTTCATAACACTGGCTGACGAGTAAGGCATCCGGGGGACAAAATCGGCTTATTCGCAGCTAGTGTTTTCTATTATCAATAAATCTGATAAAACCCATAAGAATTATCGAATTGACCGGAATTGAACGCTATGATAGTTTCTATAGAGTATTAAAAATTGATCGAACGCGCATTTATATCTTATAACATGCATGTTACGCGAGGTGGATATTAGTTGGAACTACAAGTAACGAATAGTCCTTTTAATCAAGAGCAGGCGGAGCTGCTCAATCGCCTGATTCCGACACTGACTGAGACACAACGTCTATGGTTGAGCGGTTATATGTCAGCCATGTCCGGAACAGCTACGGCTGTACCTGCATCGTGTGGAGCACCTGCTGCTCAGGTAAGTGTAGCAGCACCGGTTTCTAAGGAAGTAACCGTGCTGTTCGGCTCCCAGACAGGGAATTGCCAGAATGTAGCGAAACAAACAGCGCAAAAGTTAGAATCTCAAGGCTACCAAGTGACGGTATCCTCCATGTCAGATTTTAAGCCGAACACATTGAAGAAAGTGAACAACCTGCTCATCATTGTGAGCACACATGGCGAAGGAGACCCGCCAGACAATGCTTTGGCATTTTACGAATTCTTACACAGCAAGAGAGCACCGAAGCTGGAAGAGCTGCAATACTCCGTATTGGCACTAGGTGATACCTCGTATGAGTTTTTCTGCCAGACTGGGAAGGACTTCGATAAGCGCTTAGAAGAGCTTGGTGCCAAGCAGCTGGCTCAACGTGTTGATTGTGATGTGGATTTCGATGACGCAGCAGCTGAATGGATGGACCAAGTCGCTGCGTCCTTGAACGAAGCAACTGCCGGACCTGCTCCTTCTGCAGCTGTCGCGGGCACTACAGTTTCGCAGATCGCAGCATCTGATTATTCCAGGTCGAATCCGTTCCCGGCTGAAGTACTGGACAATCTTAACTTGAACGGACGTGGTTCAGCCCGGGAAACAAGACACTTAGAGCTCTCACTAGAAGGCTCTAATCTGCAATATGAAGCTGGAGACAGTCTTGGCATCTATCCGCAAAATCATCCTCGGCTCGTAGATGAACTGATCGAAGCGATGGGCTGGAATGGCGAGGATACAGTGAAGGTGAAGGAAGGGGACAGATCGCTTAAGGAAGCGTTGCTGCGCCACGTAGAGATTACAGTATTGACTAAGCCATTAATCGAACAGGTTGCCAAACTAACAGCGAATCGTGACTTGCAACAGCTGCTCGAGACAGGCAAAGAACAAGAGCTGAAAGCATACATCCAAGGAAGAGATCTGCTGGACTTGGTGCAAGATTATAGTCTGAAAGGCGTGCCTGCTTCAGAATTTATCAGTATTCTACGCAAGCTGCCTGCACGCTTATACTCTATTGCCAGCAGTCCGAATGCATTCCCCGATGAAGTCCATGTTACAGCACGTGCTGTACGCTACGAAGCTCACGGACGTAATCGGTATGGCGTATGCTCGACGTATTTGGCTGAACGTGTGGAAGCAGGCGACAACTTACCGGTATTCATACAGCACAACCCGAACTTCAAGCTTCCGCAGAACCCGGATGCTCCGATCATTATGATCGGACCTGGCACTGGCGTAGCACCGTTCCGCGCATTCTTGGGCGAGCGGGAAGAAGCCGGAGCAACCGGCAAGTCTTGGCTCTTCTACGGCGATCAGCATTTCTCTATCGATTTCTTGTATCAGGTAGAATGGCAACGCTGGCTGAAGGATGGCGTGCTGAGCCGGATGGATGTTGCGTTCTCACGAGACACAGCGGAGAAGGTCTATGTGCAGCATCGTATGCTGGAACAAAGTCGTGATCTGTATCAATGGCTTGAAGACGGCGCATACATCTATGTTTGTGGTGATGAGAAGCATATGGCCCACGATGTGCACGCTGCACTTATCAGCATAATTGAACAGGAAGGCGGCAAATCTGCCGAGCAGGCCGCACAGTATATGACCGACCTGCAACAACAATCACGCTATCAGCGGGATGTATATTAAGAGCAAGCCCAAAGATTGTGAGGGGAGTAAAGCCTAATGTCTGACAATAATTTACTATCACCGAATAGTGCGCCACATAGCGATGTGGAGGATATAAAACGCCGCAGTGATTACTTGCGAGGAAGTTTGGCAGAGACATTGCTGGACAGAATCACTGGCTCCATACCAGAAGACGATAACCGTCTGATGAAGTTTCACGGAAGCTATATGCAGGATGATCGTGATCTGCGTAATGAACGTGCGAAGCAGAAACTGGAAGCCGCTTATCAGTTCATGCTGCGGGTTCGCGCTGCAGGCGGTGTAGTTACACCGAAGCAGTGGCTTATGATGGATGATATTGCGCACAAATACGCCAACGGCAGCATCCGATTGACCACTCGTCAATCGTTCCAGCTGCACGGGATTATTAAGTGGAACATGAAGAAGACGATTCAAGAAATCAATGCGCACATGCTAAGCACATTAGCGGCATGCGGTGACGTGAATCGGAACGTCATGTGCAACCCGAATCCTTTTCAATCTGATGTACACGAGCAAGTTTATGAATGGTCATGTAAGATTAGTAATCATCTAGACCCGCGCACGCGCGCTTACTACGAGATTTGGTTAGACGGTGAGAAAGTTGTAGACAGTCAAACCAATGAGGATGAACAGGAACCAATTTACGGCCCGGTCTATTTGCCGCGCAAATTCAAGATTGGTGTAGCTGTACCTCCGAACAATGATGTAGATGTATTCTCCCAAGATCTTGGCCTCATCGCCATTGTTGAGGACGGCAAGCTGCAAGGATTCAATATTGCTGTTGGCGGTGGCATGGGTATGACGCACGGGGATCCGAACACCTATCCGCAAGTAGGCCAAGTGATTGGCTTCTGTACGCCGGAGCAAATCATTGACGTTGCGGAGAAGACCGTGATGATTCAGCGTGATTACGGAGATCGTTCCGTGCGTAAGCATGCGCGCTTCAAGTATACGATCGATGATCGCGGTATCGATTGGTTCATTGGCGAACTGCATCAGCGACTAGGTTGGGAGCTTGAAGAAGCGAAGGCTTATTCGTTCGACCTTAACGGAGATCGTTACGGTTGGGTGAAGGGCTCTAACAACAGATGGCATTATACACTGTTCATTCAGAACGGGCGTGTCAAGGATGAAGAAGGTTACTTGTTGAAGACAGCATTGCGCGAGATTGCTAAGATCCACACCGGTGATTTCCGTCTGACACCGAACCAGAATTTGCTTATCGGCAATGTAACGAGCCAGAAGAAGAAAAAGATTGATCAGCTTATCCAGGAGTACGGGCTGACTGACGGGGCAGCATATTCTGCATTACGCAGAAATTCTATGGCTTGTGTAGCATTGCCTACATGCGGCCTTGCCATGGCAGAGTCTGAGCGTTACATGCCAACGCTGCTCGACAAGCTCGAATTGATTCTTGACGATGCTGGCTTACGTGAAGAAGATATTGTGATTCGTATGACTGGCTGTCCGAACGGCTGTGCACGTCCTGCGTTGGCAGAAATAGCTTTTATCGGAAAGGCGCCTGGCAAGTATAATCTCTATCTCGGCGGCGGCTTCTCCGGGGAGCGCTTGAACAAGCTCTACAAGGAAAATATCGGTGAAGCGGAAATATTGGATACGCTCAAGCCGATCTTCCATCAATATGCGAAGGAACGCAATGACGGCGAGCACTTCGGCGATTTCGTCATTCGCGCGGGTTATGTGAAGGAAGTTCGTTCTGGTCAAGACTTCCATGCCTAATTGTTGAGTCCCTGGTGAGTAATAACAGTACAGCCAACCAACGAAACGATTGCTAGTTAGGCAGTCTATGTTGGTTGGCTTCTTGTGTGAGACCTGCTGAAGAGAGGTAGGCTAAATGTTAGACGTTCATCACGGTGACTAATCTTGATGATGAGCTCGTTGAAACATTGGCGGTTATTGATATGTATGAATCTGAGAGTGGGGAAAGTTTTGAGGCCTTTGCTTCGGTATCCCCTTCACTCAGAACGTTGTCGTCCAGTTCATGCGGATATGTAGCATGTCATCTGCCATCTACATCTTTCATCAACAACAAGATTTCTGACTTTTGAGATGAAGGAATTGTTCTAATTGAGAGTATGCGCATGTGAGTATGGGCACCTCATGCTGAGCTAAGGGGATATCGAAGTAATGGGTGGAGGAGAGACTTATTTGCTGAGCCAAAGGGATACTGTCGAAAAGGGTACAAAGTGACTCGTTGCTGAGCCAAGGGGATATCGAAGCAAAGGGGCGCAGACCTATTCCAGTACGGAGGGACAATAGCGGACTTCACTCTTTAAGTGTTGGTCCGATAATTGTATAATATAGGCTAGAAGTACTTGTGATTAATAGCTGAAAGTGAGTGGAGTAAAATGGGGCGAAAATGGAATAATATTAAGGAAAAGAAGGCATCGAAGGACGCCAATACGAGTCGCATATATGCCAAGTTCGGACGAGAGATTTATGTTGCGGCGAAGCAGGGTGAGCCTGATCCGGAGTCCAATCAATCTTTGAAGTTCGTGCTGGAACGAGCTAAGACGTACAATGTACCAAAAGCAATTATTGACCGTGCTATCGAGAAGGCGAAGGGTGGATCGGATGAAACTTACGATGAGCTTCGCTATGAAGGTTTCGGTCCGAGCGGGTCGATGGTCATTGTGGATGCGCTAACGAATAATGTGAATCGGACGGCTGCGGAAGTTCGCTCAGCCTTTAACAAGAATGGTGGCAGTATGGGGGTTAACGGTTCTGTTGCTTATATGTTCGATGAAACTGCCGTTATCGGTTTGGAAGGTAAGAGTGAGGATGAGGTGCTCGAAATCTTACTGGAGGCAGATGTAGATGTGCGTGATGTCATGCAAGAAGAAGATACGATGATTGTATATGCCGAACCGGATCAGTTCCACGCAGTACAGCAAGCTTTCCAGAATCAAGGTATCTCAGAATTTACGGTAGCCGAGATTACGATGCTTGCACAAAGCGATGTATCGCTGGATAGCGATGCGCAAGCACAATTTGAGAAGATGATCGATGTGTTAGAGGACTTAGAGGATGTGCAGCAGGTGTACCATAATGTGGATGTATGACGAATTAGAGACCGCTCTTGCTTCCAGACGAAGTGAGGGCGGTCTTCCCGATTATGCCGTTGAGAGGACTCGAACCTCCGACCTACGCATTACGAGTGCGTTGCTCTACCAGCTGAGCTACAACGGCAAGATTGGTATGTGAGAATCACACAATAGTTTACCACATCTTCGCTATTTTTCAACTTTCCATTGAGCAGCGTGGATCGTTTCAATTTGATAGATATGTGGTCTTATTCTGCAGTCACTAGAGTTACTGTAAGCTGTATGATATAATAAACGCGCTTTCTTGATACTATTTTTGTGGTGAATAGTCACATTAAGATTAGTTACTTACATGCAAAGGGGCGTATACGATGGTACATGTAACTGGTAAATGGGCACTCATTACTGGCGCGAGCAGAGGGGTCGGATACCAAACAGCGATATTTATGGCGAAGCAAGGCTGTAATCTGATTTTGCACAGCAGAAATCTGGAACATACCGCTAAGGTGGAAGAAGAGGCGAAAGCGCTCGGCGTTGAGGTTATATGTGTACAAGCCGAGTTGGCTAATCACAATGAAGTTGTGGCCATGCTCGATGATATTGAAGCGAAAAATATTCCGGTAGATATCGTATTCAATAATGCCGCTGTACAAATTGCATACCGTACAGATTACTGGCAGACGCCTGTAGAAGATTTCGATCTAAGCTTCCGGATTAACTTTATTTCAATCGTCACGATCTGTAATCGATTAATCCCGAAGATGATCGAACGCGGCTTCGGTCGGGTTATTAATACGACAAGCGGTATTATGAATGAACCGGAGCAAGCTGGATATGCGGCGAGTAAGGCTGCATTAGACAAGTTCACTAAGGACTTAGCTTCCCGCTTAGAAGGTACGGATGTGATGATAAACTTAACAGATCCAGGCTGGTGTCGGACGGATCTCGGCGGACCGAAAGCGCCGAATGCGGTTGACAGTGTCATTCCAGGTATCGCTATCGGCGCCTTCGTCGATGACAAGAAGAGCGGACGCTTCTTGGGCGCTCAATCATTCGTCGGCATGACGCTGGAGGAAGCTGTTGCCAAGGCGGAAACGATGGAAGCGACACCTTATAAAATTTAATGTGGGACATTTATTGATTCGAGAGCATGCCCGTACAACACAGTCCGTGTTCGTACGGGCATTGTATTCATTCATAGGGAGATCGATGACGGATAAGATTGCGAAGGAGAGGGAATCCTTCCATAATAGCATGCATGAACTACATGAACTATAACCAGGAGGTACCTCACTTTGAGCCGATTAACCGACATCATCGAGAACCATCACAATCTTGACGAGCTTGTCGCTATTTTGAAGCATTACGGTCTGAATGCCGAGTATATCGCCGCCCTGATGATAGAACAGTTGGAGAATCAACTGGAGGAAGGTGTGAATGCGGAAGAGGAAGCAAATCATGCGGCGGCGGATGACGAAGGAGAACAGGATGGAAGTCAGCAGCTGCTTGATGATCTGAAGCAATATTGTGCGAGGTTCTGAATGAATAGTCGTTGCAACTCGATAATTTCCTTAGTGGGTGAAAGCAGGGCTTAGCTATTTTCATATCGATTGAGTATGAAGCTGTCTTAAAGTCACATCGATGACTATGGACAGCTTATTTTGTTAGGATGGGGTGCAGGAACTTAGATTGAAGGTTTCAGAGCTAAGATACTGATCAGAGGCGAATGGTTCAATATGTGGTACAATACTGGCAGAACGACTATCTGTATGCTTATAGACAAGCACAAATTGTGACTGAGGTGAATGATAATGGCTAAGAAGTTTCCTGTAGGTGAATTTCAACCGCAAGCGTCTGTGACACAAGAAGATATTCAGGCTTGGATTGAGGAGATTAGCACGACACCGAGCCGTATTAGCAGCTTGCTGCAAGGTCTCACACAAGCTAGGCAGGAGGTTCCGATTCGCGAAGATGCATGGTCTATTAAGCAGCTTGTCCATCATATTGCCGATGCTGTGATGAATAGTTATATTCACTTCAAGCTTGCATTGACCGAAGACAACCCGTCGATTAAGCCTTATGATGAGGAGCGCTGGAATCTTCAAGCGGATGAAGGCAGCCAAGATGCGGCGGATTCGCTGCTACTACTTGTGGCAATCTGCGGAAGATGGACGCGGCTTATGAAGAGCATGAATGCGGAACAATTCAAGCGTACGTTCGTTCATCCCGCGGCAGGGGAACGAGACTTGGCACAGTACTTGGCTTTTTGCATGTGGCATATTCGTCATCATTCCAGTCAAATCGAAGCCTCACTACAGGACTGACTCCTACTGATTAGCTGTTTCACAGGCGTATACTCGCTTGAACCTGCGATTGCACGATGTTACATTATTTAATAGATATAAATGGAACGAAACCTATCATGATAGAAATGGAGAATTGCCATCATGTATCCGAACTTTGAAGCTTGTGTAACAGATTTGGAGAAGCACGGTCACTTGATACGCATTACAGAAGAGGTCGATCCTCATCTGGAAATGGCGGCGATTCACTTGAAGGTTCACAAGGCAGGCGGTCCTGCGCTATTGTTCGAACGTGTCAAAGGCTCCTCGTATCAAGCTGTCTCCAATCTGTTCGGCACTGTAGAGCGCAGCAAGTTTATCTTCCGCAAGACGTGGGCATCTACGCAAAGTGTCATTGCGCTGCGCAACGACCCGATGGCTGCCCTGAAGCAGCCATTCAAGCATATGGGTGTCGGCTTGTCAGCCTCCAAGGCACTGCCGAAGAAGCTGGCAGCTGGTCTGCCGAGTCATATGCGGGAAATTCAACTGTCCGATCTGCCGCACATTCATCATTGGCCAATGGACGGCGGTGCGTTCATAACATTACCGCAAGTATATTCTGAGGACTTGGACAAGCCCGGCATTATGCATGCGAACCTTGGTATGTACCGTGTACAGATGAGCGGCAATGCGTTCGAGCCTGATCAGGAGGTCGGCTTGCATTATCAGATTCATCGCAGCATCGGCATACATCAGGCGAAGGCTACGAAACGCGGTGAACCGCTCAAGGTGAGTATATTCGTAGGAGGTCCGCCATCACATACGCTGGCTGCTGTTATGCCGCTTCCGGAAGGCTTGAGCGAGCTAACATTCGCCGGATTGCTAGCCGGACGCCGGTTCCGTTACAGCTACCATGACGGTTATTGTATAAGCCATGATGCAGACTTCGTCATTACCGGCGACATCTATCCAGATGAGACGAAGCCGGAAGGACCGTTCGGTGACCACTTGGGCTATTACAGCTTAACTCATCCTTTTCCACTCATGAAGGTGCGTCACGTCTATGCGAGGGAGAACGCGCTGTGGCCGTTCACGGTCGTAGGTCGCCCGCCACAGGAGGATACGGCGTTCGGTGCGCTGATTCACGAGCTGACAGGTGATGCGATCAAGCAGGAAATCCCTGGGGTGAAGGAAGTCCATGCGATTGATGCTGCTGGTGTGCATCCGTTGCTGCTTGCGATTGGCAGTGAACGCTATACACCATATGATCAGGTCAAGCAGCCGGCAGAGCTGCTTACGATTGCCAATCGAATTCTGGGCACGAATCAGCTTAGTCTTGCGAAATATCTGTTCATTACTGCGGAGAATGAACGTCCGTTGGACACACACCACATCGAGGATTTCTTCACATATATGCTGGAACGGATTGATCTGCGCAGAGATCTTCATTTCCACACGAATACGACGATCGATACGTTAGATTACTCCGGCACAGGCTTAAATCAAGGAAGCAAGGTAGTGTTCGCTGCCTATGGAGAGCCGAAGCGAAAGTTATGTAAGGAAGTGCCAGAAGCGTTGAGAGAGATGCAAGGAATCGAAGCTGCTCAGATGGTTATGCCGGGAGTAGTGGCTATTCAGACATCGCCATTTACGCATTATGCGCAAGTGAATCAAGAGATAACAGCTATGGCGAACGAGCTTCGTGCCCGCGGGACGCTACACGAATGTCCGATGTTGATCCTATGTGATGACAGCCAGTTTCTAAGTGAAGCCTTGAACAACTTTCTATGGGTAACCTTCACGCGAAGCAACCCTTCCCATGATATCTATGGTATGAATAGCGGTTATGAGAACAAGCATTGGGGTTGTGACAATGTGATCCTCGATGCCCGCAGCAAGCCTCACCACGCACCTCCGTTGATCCCGGATCAAGCTGTGGAGAAGCGAATAGAGCGTTTGTTCACGAAAGGTGCGAGCTTAAGCGGTCTGAGTGTGTAAAATTTGAAGAGAGAGTAGGGGAGAGCTGCTTGTCGTCCATGACGGAAGCAGTTTTCTTGTGTTGGATGAATCAAGTTGACATATTTGATGCAAGATCGTGACATGATGTAGGGGAGGAATCTGAAGTAAAAATTCAAAAGTAAACCGTAATTATGTTATGTAAACTTATTGCTAATTTTTAAATGAAATCACCTAAGGAATAAGGAGAACCGCATAATGCATACATGGATGAAATCAATCTACGCAGTCATTATACTGACAATGTTGTTCAGTTACATACCATCTGCAGCCGCCAACATATCCACATGCGGGCCATGGTGCAGGCAGTATGACGTCGTTATAATCGGGAGTGAAGTAGAAGGAATGCTGCTAGCCCGGTCTGCGCAAGCAGAAGGCTTGCAGGTGCTCGTGCTTGATCCGCGTGAGAAGCCAGGAGGTCAGTTAATCCAAGGAGAGATGATTGTCTTGGATGAACCTCGTGATCGCAATAAGAACAGTCTCGTACAAGGTCGGATCAAACAACTCTATGATGGGTATAACGGACGAGAAATTCGGAGTTCGGACTCTTTTCGACAGTATTATGCGAGGTTGACGAACAATCTGCCTATTCGAAACGGCATTCGAATCAAGTCGATGGATACGGTTGACCATCTTGGTCGTGAGACTATTCAATCACTCACTTATGTGGCTAGAGACGGCTATTCCTACAAGGTCCAAGCTAAATATTGGGTGGAAAACACTGATTTCAACGCACTGACCTCGCGCTTGAAGGTGAAGCGTATCCCAGGTGTAGAAACAGTATTCGACAGCGATGAACCGGATTATATGGCAGCTACGATGATGTTGAAGTTCAAGAATGTGAACTGGGCCAAGCTGCATGCTGCTGTATTGGAAAATTATCCGCTTACCCGTGTCGCTGAGAAGTACGGTCCTAATACGTATGTTGACTGGAATTTCGGCACTGGTTTCAGTAATGTTACGGGGCAGTACAAGCCTCAGGATGAACAATTCATGCTTCGCGGGATTAACTCTACATATCAATTGAATGGGGAAGTTGTTATGAATGCGCTGCTCATCTTCGATGTCGATCCTTCTGACCCGCAATCGATCCAGACTGCTATGCAGAAGGCGAGGAAGGAAGCGCCGTATGTACTGGAATTTCTTCGCGAGCACATTCCGGGATATAGCACAGCAGAATTGAACGGATTTCCCGAATACTTGTATATTCGAGAGTTCAATCGCTTCGAGACCGATTATGTGATGCGCTACGATGACGTGATGAACGGCAAGATGCATTGGGATAACGTAAGTATCGGCGGATATCCGGTAGACCTGCAAGGGACGAAGGCGAGTCCGTATGGCATTACGCTAGGTAAGCCAGATCGGTACGGTATTCCGCTGCGTTCCTTCCTCTTGAAGGGATACGATAATGTTCTTGTAGCAGGCAAGAACGTCGGAGCTTCAGCTAAGGCATATGGCAGTGTTCGTATTATGCCGAACACCGCATTAGCCGGAGAGACGATCGGCATTATTCTCGGAAGGGAACGGAAGAAGAGGCTCCGATCTTTGACTGCTTCGGACTTCGAGCGAATTCACCAGTACTTGAGCCAACGATATCAGATCAATATTCGAGAATAAAATATAAATTTGGATTGCTAATTATCTGAACATTTGCTATGCTTCTATTAAATAGAGCAAGTTCATCGATACGGCAAACTTGTCGAAAGACAAGGACGCAAAGCTACAGGGCCTTCCTTACTATCGTAGATTACGAGAATAAGATGGCAGCCAGCTGCCGAAGTGTACTGCTTTTTCTTTTTTTGTGTAACTTACGAGGCGGTGCATATGAAGATCAAGATTACATCCGGATTGTTGATTGCCGCAGGTATTTTGTTACTACTCTATCCTCGCGCAACTGCTTGGTATTATGACAATCAGCAGCAGAAGTTAGTTGAAGAGTGGCAGGAGGCTTTTGCTACTGTACAAGTTTCTTATGAGCAAGCTGATGATGCTGCAGCTGCCGTTCAACCAGAGTCATTACAGACAGAGATTTCTATGGAAGAAGAACCTGAGCCGAATCGCGATGCTGTACAGCTGGATCTGAACATGGAAGGCATGCTCTACATTGACAAGATTGAGTTGAAGCTTCCGATTCTGACTGGTGCTACAGAAGAGAACTTGAACACGTCTGCTGCTAGTATTGCAGATACAGGAATGCCGGGCGAGGCAGGCAATTATGCCATCGCCGGTCACCGCAATCGTGATTTCGGTCGGAACTTTAACCGCTTGGATGAGCTGGTGGAAGGCGACTTCATCGATGTCGATACTGGCGAACAGCTGTACCGCTATACGGTTACGGACAAGCTGTATGTCGAACCGCACGAAGTATGGGTGCTCGATGCAGAAGGGTCAGAGAAGGAGATCACGCTAGTCACGTGCCATCCGATTGATACCGGAACACATCGATTGATCGTGAAGGGCAAGCTCATAGATACGTAGTGTTCAAGTGATAATTGCATAGAAGATTTCTCAACCGATAAAGGCAAATCTAATGAAAATTAGAGACGCAAAGCTATAGGGCCTTCCTTACCTAGTAAGATGGCAGCCAGTTTCCGAAAGGAGAATTCGTCATGAGACAATGGAATAAGCTGTTAGTCAGTATGATGCTCTGTATTTGGCTAGTCCCCGCTGCTGTATTTGCTGAACAAGCGCAGCCTACAATCGACTATGATGAGCAGGCGGAGGGTATCGTTACGATCCATCTGCCAACCGAAACTGTGGACAAGTATAAGATTCGGATTAGCAAGGATGAGGAGCATTATACGTATGACGCTGCATCCTACAATGTATTTCCGTTGCAGATGGGCGATGGCGACTATATCATCCTAATGCTGGAACAAGTAGCAGGCAATAAGTATAAATTAATCGAACAAGCGAAGATTTCATATACCGCACAATCAGCTGAAGACATCTACTTGCAGTCTGTGCAGAATGTGCAATGGAACGAAACGATGGAACTTGCTAACAAGGCAGCAGCGCTTACGAAGGACGCACAGTCTGAGGAGGCGAAGATTGCGGCGATCTATCAGTTCGTTGTCAGCCAAGTGACATACGATAATGAGAAGGCAAGCCGTATCCAGAGTGGTTATATCCCGTCAGCAAAGCTTACGTATGAGTCGAAGTCTGGCATATGCTATGATTACGCTTCCTTATTCGCTGCAATGCTGCGGAGCGTGGACATTCCTGCTAAGCTGGCAATGGGACATACGACGACGGTTGACGAGTACCACGCTTGGAACGAAGTGTATATGAAGGAGAAGGACGAGTGGGTTATCATTGACACGACATATGATGCCGCTTTTGTCAATCAGGATGGGAAGCCATCGATGATGAAGGATTCCGATGATTATGTGAAGAATCGAGTCTATTAAATATCGAGTTTATTCTAATCCTAACAAGGAATTGGGTTGGAATTGAGGCACGCCAATGGGCGTGCCTTTTGTTCGTGTGGGAGTGCTATTGACTTGTATAGAAATTGTCGAGATCGAACCTGCACACTTAAGGGTATCCGCCAATATTGGGTGGATTCGGAAGGGAGACATTGAATTGTAAGAAAAGGAGGGAAAGACATGCGAGGCAATGCTCCTTAAATAGTAGGCGCTGGACGATAGTCACAGATCATGGAACGGAGGGAACACAACAAATTGCAATGGTGGAAAAAGTCGTGTGTACTATTCCTTGTCTTCGTATGGATCTCGCATACTTGGACAGGCATCGGCATGAACGCCGTACACGCAGCGGGAACAGAAATTTCCGAGAATATATTGACGAATTTGCAGGTCACGATGACAGATCACAATCAATCGGTGACCTATGCTGTGTATGACAATCCAGATGATGCCGAGATCGATGTAAATTGGGAACAGGATGCGACGGTGAAGCTGGAGTATGATTGGGCGTTGCCGAATGATCACGGATATACCGACGGTGATACGTTCACATTCGAATTGCCTGAACAGTTCGAATTGTTCTCTGGCAGCCTGCAGTTCTCATTGGATGCAGCAGAAGGTGCAGTCGGCACATTCGAAGTCGATCATGTGACGAATGAAGCCGTCATGACATTCAATGAGCAGATTGAAGAATTGGAGAACATTCAAGGATCGTTATGGTTCGAAGCAGGGCTAGATAAGGATACGTTCCTGAATGAAGTGACGCAAGAGATTGTGTTCGAGGTGAAGGGCGAGCAATTCTTAGCTTTCACCGTCCACTTCAAGCCTGATATCGATAGTCCAATTACGAAGACAGGCGCTGCGCAGCCTGGCGCATTCAATGCGAAGAGCATTAACTGGACAGTAGACGTCAATAAAGTAACAGATGCAGTATATGGTGCGCTATTGACAGATGAGCTGCCGGACGGATTGGAGCTCGTTCCAGGCTCAATTGAAGTGTATGAGCTTGATGTAAAGCTGGATGGCACGGTCGTGCCTAAGCTGCCTGCTGTAGACCCTTCCGCTTATACGATGACACCGACAGCATCCGGTTTCACTGTCTCCTTAGGTACGATTGAGCATGCTTATCGGATTCAATATGCCACTACTATTATTGACCTAGAGGAGCTTTCTTTCGAGAATACAGCGACCTTCACTCACGATGGCGACCCAACTGGCGTTGTTGCTGTTGCAGGTGTTGCTGTTGAACGGGGCAGTCACTTGAGCAAGCGTTCAAGCAGCTACAGCCGAGCGTCACAAACAATTAGTTGGGAAATTGCATACAATTATGACGAGGAAGATGTCGCTGCACCGGAGCTGCTCGACCTGTTCGATGTGGAGCAAGAGCTTGTTGCTGGATCTCTGCAAGTACTTCCTGTTGATCTAGATTCAAATGGCCATGCATCGACTGGTCCGGCACTCACAGCAGGAGTTGATTACACCTTGACTACTGTTGCTCCTGGATCTCCTGAGGCTGGTGCTGATCAACATGGATTCAAGCTGACATTCAGTAATCCGATCAATACCGCATATAACATTGTGTATCAGACGAAAGCAGTGAATCCGGTACAGATTCCCGGTACGATTACGAACACTGTATCCGAGACGGTGTATGGTGGAGCTGAAGGGATTGGTACAAGGTATATTCAACCGTTAGTGTTGGAGAAGTCTTGCGGACCTATCGATTATGAGAAGCAAACGATCGATTGGACACTACAGCTGCATGGTCAATCGAACAACTTACCTGCAGGTGTAGTACTGGAGGATCAGCCGGGTGATAATCTAGCTTTCATCTATGATTCATTGGAAATCCGTGATGAAACGAACAACTTGGTGAATCCATCCGTGTACGATGTCGTGTATACGACGAATTACGCCGATCCGTTCACGATTACTTTCACGAATCCAGTGACTGAGCATTATACGGTTACTTATGCAACTTATTATACGGACCTGACCGGCGGTATCGACAGATTTACGAATCAGGTAAGTGTGGACTGGCCAGGAGATGATACGTTCGCAAATAGCTATCAATCTGTCACCCGCAATTGTACGCCAGTTACGCACGTACAGAACAATGGCTTCAAGGATGGAAGCTATTCAGTTCTTGATCGCGAAATTACTTGGGAAGCAGGATTGAATTACAACAGCATGGACATTACAGATGCTGTGATTGTAGATGACCTGCTGTACGGGCAAACGTTAGTCCCAGGTTCGATCGAGCTTGCGCCAATGACGATTCTGCCGGATGGTACGTACACAATTGGCGCCACGCTGCCAGAATCAGAATACGTTAATGACAGCACAGATGAACAAGTACGAATAGAGCTTGGTTTCATCAATACACCCTATTATCTAACTTTCAAGACTACCTATGAGGGGGCACTCATTAATGAGGCACAGATCGATAATACAATGATGTTGCTTTCCGATACGGATCAAGTCGGCAAGGAACTGACCGCTTCGGTCACGATCCCTCATGGCGGAGAATATGTATCCAAGTCTGGTGTACAGGATGGTCCTAACATGGATTGGACTGTATATATCAATCGCGGACTGTCCTATGTGGAAGAAGCACGTATAGTCGATTACCCGAGCAACAACCAACTGCTGCTGCCGGAGACATTCAAGCTGTACAGTACAGATATTCTTGGCAATGGCACTGTAATCAAAGATACAGAATTGTCCGAAGATGCATATTCGTTGGACATTACGAGTGATGAAGTTACAGGTACGCAAAGCTTCGAACTGACATTTGTCGATCCGATCGATACCGCTTATATACTCGAGTATGAGACGCTGATTGATGCGGATCACGGTGAGACGGTCACCAATGAAGTGCAATTCGATGGCGAGAATATTGATGAAGTGACGAAGCTGGTTGAAGATGAAGTAATTGTCTCCTTTTCATCAGGCGGCGGAACAGGCAGTGGAATTAATCGTAAGTTAACCGTCCACAAAGTCGATGAAGACAACCAAGCACTCTCATTGGAAGGTGCGACCTTCAAGCTAGAACGCTTCAAGAACAGCACATGGGAAGAGAGAGCTACAGGAACGACAGATGAAAATGGGGAAGTCATGTTCGAGAATCTGTTGTCTGGCACATACAGACTGACAGAGTTGTCAGCACCAGCAGGCTATGAATTGTTAGCTGAGCCAGAGGAATTCATCGTCTTGTTAACGGATGACGATGACATGTCTATGCAGGTGGAGAACGTGAAGATCGAGGATCCGACAGACCCAGAAGATCCAACAGACCCAGAAGATCCAACAGACCCAGAAGATCCGACAGACCCAGAAGATCCAACAGACCCAGAAGATCCGACAGACCCAGAAGATCCAACAGACCCAGAAGATCCAACGGACCCTGAGGATCCGACAGACCCAGAAGATCCAACAGACCCTGAGGATCCGACGGACCCAGAAGATCCAACAGACCCTGAGGATCCGACGGACCCAGAAGATCCAACAGATCCAGAAGATCCAACAGACCCTGAAGATCCATCAGACCCTGAGGATCCGACGGACCCTGAAGATCCATCAGACCCTGAAGATCCGACGGACCCAGAAGAACCAACAGATCCAGAGGATCCAACAGACCCAGAGGATCCAACAGATCCAGAAGATCCATCAGACCCTGAGGATCCAACGGACTCAGAAGAACCAGTAGATACTGGTGATGATACCGAATCACCTGAATCAGATGAGGATGACACTGAGCGTAACGAACAAGTAAGGCACGACTCGACTACGGAAGATACGCCAATTGAAGGAATCATTGAGGTGCCTGAAGGCGGCACCGTGCATATATGCCAAGAGCCGTCCAATGGAGAAGTATCTGTACAAGATGACGGACATTGGTCCTATACTCCTGATTCCGGATTCGTAGGTGAGGATCACTTCTGCATTAGTGTGTCTGATGACACGAACGGGGAAGAGGAATATTACTTCGAGATTGATGTGGAAGAAGTGCCTCTTGGCTCACCAGATGTTACGAACGATGGCGAACAATCAGGCACCATGCTGCCTAAGACTGGTGAATCGAGTCATCTCATCTATTATGCTATCGGCTTCCTGTTGATTGCAGCAGGGCTAACACTTGGTTGGTCACGTAGAAGCAATCGTATGCAGTAGCACATAGTCTGCACGCAACCCTCCAGCAGTTTGATAGGCTGGGGGGTTGTATTTTTTACATAAGAATTTCTCGGGTGTCTAGCTGTATATTCGTGTGCAGGGACTGTTATAATTTACAACAGGTGGTTGTTCACGACAGAATATTTTCTACAGCATAGCGAAAAGGTGGTTGCAAACAAAATGGAATACGTCAAGCTAGGCAATACGGATTTAGAAGTATCGCGGATCACATTCGGTGCGATGGAGCTAGGCGGAGGCAATGCCTTCGCAGGCGGCGCGCATCATTGGGAAGTGAAGTCAGACGAGGAGAATATGAAGCTGCTCCGGACTGCATTCGAGAAGGGGATTAATTCGTTCGATACGGCGGAAATATATGGCGCAGGACATTCGGAATGGGTTGTAGGCAAATCCTTGCAGGACATCCGCAAGGATTGCATCATCGCTACGAAGGTAAGTCCGCATCATCTACGTCCGAAAGATATTCGTATGGCTCTAGCGCAAAGCATGTTCCGACTAAAGACCGACTATATCGATCTCTATTACATTCACGCACCTAGCAAGGAAATTCCGATTGCAGATTCGATGTCGGAGCTCAACAAGCTGAAGCAGGAAGGAATTATCCGCGCGATCGGTGTCTCGAACTTCTCATTGGAGCAGTTGAAGGAAGCGATGAACTATGGACAAATCGACGCGATTCAGCCGGAATACAACTTGCTGCAGCGGAAGATTGAACAAGATCCACTCGGTTATTGCCAAGACAATCACATTAGCATCATGAGCTATAATTCAATTGCTAAGGGCATTCTGACAGGTGTATTCCATCACGGGAAGCAAGTAAGCGACTTCCGCAAAGAACGTCCGCTCTTCCAGCCGGAGAGCCTGAACGTAACTCGCGAATTGATCGATGCTATGCAGGACATTGCAGAAGCGAAGGGTGCAACACTGGCTCAGGTAGCGATTCATTGGCTGTTCCATCAGCCAGGCTTCACCTCCGCGATTATCGGCACACAGAATGAGAAGCACTTCCTCGATAATGTGAAAGCAGTCGACATTCAGCTGTCGAATGATGAGGTTGCTCACCTCGATACGGTAAGCCGGAAGGTGCTCGCGGAGCTTGGACAATAGGTTTGCTGTATATGAACGAGTCCATGGTTGCCGTACTTGCGTACGCGATCATGGGCTTTTACACTTGAGCTATCAGAAAGAGGACGATCTTCGGCGAATATGTGTATGCGGGCATACTTGAGCAGGCGTTAGGATACTAAGAGGCGGTATGGGGACAAAAGGGGGCAAGTATACGAATGTCATACAAAGCGGCAAGACGCAAGCAGCTGATTGCCTTATTAGGTGATCTGCCGGCAAAGGATAACGCAATTTCTGCATCACAACGCTCGATAGCAGAACATGACACATATATCGTAGAGCATTGGGAGCTTCACTTGAACGGTATTGAGCCGGTACCTGCCGTAGTAGCTCGTCCGAAGGATGCGGAAGGTCCGCTCCCAGCTGTTCTGTACAACCACTCGCATGGCGGATTTTATGAGCTGGGCAAGCAAGAGTTAATCCAGAGCAACGTATACTTGCAGCAGCCCTCCTATGCGAAGGAACTGACCAACCTCGGCTTCCTTGTCCTGTCTATTGATATGTGGGGATTCGGAGAGCGCAGCGGCAGAACAGAGAGCGCCATCTTCAAGCAGATGCTCTGGCAAGGGCAAGTCATGTGGGGAATGATGGTCTATGATAATTTGCAGGCTTTCCGTTATTTATTAACCCGCCCGGATGTCGATGCCAGCCGCATCGGAACGATCGGCATGTCGATGGGGAGTACGATGGCTTGGTGGACAGCAGCTCTCGAACCGCGCGTTCGGGCATGTGTCGATCTCTGCTGCCTGACAGATTTCCAAGCACTCATAGATTCGGATAGAGTCGATAGTCACGGTGTATACTACTACGTGCCGAACTTGTTGAATTCCTTCACTACGGCAGACATCAATGCATTGATTGCACCACGACCACACTTATCCCTGGCCGGTGTACACGATCCCTTAACGCCTGCGGTCGGACTGGATCGCATTGATGCCAAGCTACGTGACGTCTATGCAGCAGAAGGCGCAGCTGATGCATGGCAGTTGCTTCGATATGAAGTTGGACATGAAGAATCGCCGGAAATGCGGACCATGGCGCTTGCCTTCTTGAAGAAACATTGCTGAGGGGGATACAATGCTATTCTTCAATCTATATGAAGGGCAGTTTGAAACTTCACGTCTATGACGTAGGGGAAGCCAAAGTTGCTATCCACTCTCTCCTATTCTACACTTGTCAGTAAGATCTCAGTCAGCCAAAGGGGAGAACAGTGATTCTTACTTTTTTATATGCAATTGGTATCATCGCAGTCGGGCTTGCGTTGGGGAAACTATTGCGATTGCGGTGCAAGGATGAGCAGGCCATTGCAACGATGCAGAAATACTTGAGTTTTACGACGAAATTCGTCATAATCGGTCTGAGTCCGATCATCATTATCGGTGCGTTCTGGAACGTGCAATTGGAAGAGGTTCGTCTCATTCTGCTGCCGATACTAGGGGTTACAGCACTTGTGCTAGGCGGTATTCTTGGCATTGTCTTCGCTAAGCTGCGCAAGCTGGACCGCCCGCAGACAGGTGCTATGTTCGTATCTGGCTCCTTCACGAACGTCGGCAGCTTCGGCACGTTGTTCTGCTATGTATTTCTCGGGGAAGCCAGCATCGTCTTCGCAGCCATGTATCGGTTGTTCGAGGAGTTCGTCTATTATTTGATCGGTTTCCCTATTGCTAAGTTATACGGCCAACAAGTTCGCAGTAACGGGAGCCGCAAGGACATGTTTCGAAAGTTAGTGACGGATCCGTTCATTATGGCTTCGTTCTGCGCAATCTTATTCGGCGGACTGTTGAATGCAGCTCCCATAGACAGACCGGCGTTCTATAGCTCGATCATTGACATATTGGTACCGCTCACAACCTTGCTGCTGGTAGTGCCGATCGGCTTCAATATGAAGGTGAAGGCTGTGCGAGGATACTTGAAGGAGTGCTTGGCCGTATCATCGATCAAGTTCATTCTTGTGCCAGTGATCATTACTTCACTCGCCCTATTGCTCGGTATGGGTCAAGTGTATGACGGGCTAGTCTTGAAGGTAATCATAATCATGTCAGCAATGCCGCCGGCATTTATTTCGCTAATACCGCCACAGTTATATAAGCTGGATCAAGATTTGGCGAACTCAAGCTGGCTGTTAAACACCGCACTATTGCTTATTGTTTTGCCTGTGTTGTACTTAATTGTAGGAAATTTATGAGGGAAATGATACACTTGCTCCCGTCCCAAGCATCTAAAAAACTTGTACAAGCTCTGCAAAGCGATTATGATTAGAGCAGAAAAACAACATGGAGGTACGAAATGGAACTGTCGTTACTATTGGAATATGGCTGGATATTACTAATCCTTATTTTGCTAGAGGGGTTGCTGTCCGCAGATAATGCGCTTGTGCTGGCTGTGATGGCGAAGCACTTGCCAGAGCATCAGCAGAAGAAAGCGATTAATCTCGGTTTGATGATGGCGTTCGTGTTCCGCATCGGGGCTATCTTCATCATTTCGTTTCTCTTCCACGTGTGGCAGGTACAAGCGCTTGGCGCCGCATACTTGATGTTCATCGCACTCAAGCATCTGTTTAGCAAACACGAGGAGAAACAAGAGAAGAAAGGCAAGAGCTATCGGATGACAGTCGTACAGATCGCCTTCGCCGATATTGCCTTTGCGATTGATTCGATTTTGGCTGCAGTCGCGCTCGTCCTTGCCTTGCCAGATACACCGATAGGCGCTATCGGCGGAATGGATGGAGCGAAGTTCATCGTCATTGTCATTGGTGCTATTGCTGGCTTGATTGTCATCAAATTCGCTGCAGGCTTCTTCGTTAAACTGCTGACGCAGCGGCCAAGTCTCGAAACAGCAGCCATGCTTCTCGTCGGCTGGGTAGGTGTGAAGCTGCTTATGCATACTTTGGCGCATCCAGCTGTACATATTATCTCCCACGATTTCGTGGAAGGAGCAGTCTGGCAGACAATTTTCTGGTCTGGTATGCTGATCATCGCACTTGGCGGCTGGTTCTTATCCAAGGACAAGCAGCAGGAGAGAGCTCATTAATTGTTGATCTAGCGATTTTATATATTTTTTTACAAACCGTTCGCAGTCCGCTGTGTAACGGTTTGTTGCATGATGAACAACAATCGTTCGCAGCCTCGGCTGTGTAACGGTTTGTTGCATGACTGTGAAAAATGCCGTCATAAATCCATAAGAATTTCCATTGTTGCAGCGATCGTTCGTTGTTATGCTGGAGTCAATACAGCAATACTTGCCCTCTTCATCATGCTCACATCGATGGTGAAACAAAAAACGTGGATTAAGGAGAGGAAGGGAATGACACAAACGAAAGATTGGAATGAACATGTAGCAATTTTGAAAGCGGTTGCCGACCGCATGATCCCTGGTGACGAATGGCCGTCTGCTACAGACGAGGGTGTCCTAGCCTATTTGGAACGCCGCGCTCTCGCGGATATGGATGCATGGACGGAATTGCTTGCTCCGGGACTACGCGCCTTGGATCAGGAAGCGACGGCACGTCATAAGCGTCAATATGCTGATTTGACTGCTCGCGAGCAGGATGAGCTGCTGCAAGATATAGAGCAAGATCGTATGAAGGATTGGCCAGTCTCGGCTCGCCAGTTCTTCGACACATTCTTGAGCTTAGTAACAGAAGGTTATTACGGCAGCCCCGAATCTGGTGAGAAGCAGTCACGAAAATCTTGGGAGATGATCGGATACCGTCCTGGCACCGCAGATGGAACTGTACACCCAGTGAAGGAACGTGAATTACAGCAGCGAACGCTTGACGAGCTGCAAGACCAATATGATGCGGTCATTGTAGGCGCTGGTGCAGGCGGCTCCGTTGCGGCGGCAGTGTTAGCTGAGTCTGGAATGCGTGTGCTCGTAGTCGAACGGGGAAGCTGGCTGCGTTACAATGAGATTCCTAATGACCACTTGCGCAATCACCGTCTGAGCAAATACGGGCATAATACGGGACCAGAGCTGGAAGGACACCCTCGTACCATTGTGCAAGGTGACGCTGATGAGCGTATCACTTCACCATTCGAAGGCGACTACCACAACAATGCGATGACGGTTGGCGGAGGAACCCGCGTATACGGCGCGCAAGCATGGCGCTTCCTACCCGATGACTTCCGCATGGCATCACGGTACGGCATACCGGAGGGCAGCTCGCTGAGTGATTGGCCGATTCACTATGATGATCTGGAGCCTTATTATGAACGCGCAGAGTGGGAAGTCGGTGTATCCGGCGATAGCGAAGCCCATCCGAATCTAGGCAAGCGCAATCGTCCTTATCCGATGCCCGCATTATCACGTACATTGGAGGCGGAGCGTCTGGCACAAGGGGCAGCGAAGCTCGGTTGGGACGTCGGGCCCGTGCCGCTCTTAATCAATTCTGTTGATCGCGACGGTCGTGCGGCATGTGTGCGCTGCGGTGAATGCGTCGGGTTCGCTTGCCCGACGGACAGCAAGAACGGCGGGCACAATACGATGCTGGTCCGTGCGATGGCGACCGGCAATTGCGACTTGATCTGCGATACGATGGTAGAGCGCATCGATACCGAGGGCGGCAAGCGAGCTACTGGCGTAAGGCTTGTGCAGGAAGCAGGCGGTACACTCCAGCGCAGAAGCATCCGAGCGGGACATGTCGTAGTTGCAGCCGGTGCGATTGAGAGCGCGCGACTGTTCTTGAATTCGGCCAGCGATGCTGAGCCGGAAGGGATCGGCAATCGGTCCGGTCAGGTAGGTCGAAACTTGCAAGGCCACGTCTATTCCGGCGCTTATGGCTTGTTCGATGATCCTGTTCAGGATGGATTGGGACCAGGCGTGAGTATTGCGACATTCCGATTCAGTCATGGGAACGGCAATGGGATTATTGGCGGTGGATTTCTTGCCAATGAATTCACACGTATCCCGCTCGTCCATTGGTACCGTGCATTAGCGCCGGGCACGAAGCGTTGGGGATTAGCCGGGAAGGAAGCGATGCGCGATACATTCTTGCGGACGAGCCAAATTCAAGGTCCGATCCAGGAGATTCCGACAGGTGAATCGAGGGTACAGCTATCGCCGACTGTCAAGGATCGCTTCGGACTTCCTGTTGTTCAGCTGTCCGGCAAGGTGCATCCAGAGTCTGTACGCGCAGCCGGATTGTTAGGTGAGCAAGCGGAGGAGTGGCTGTGGGCATCTGGAGCCAAGCAAGTGTGGCGGACGACCCCGAACAGCGGGCTAAGCGGCGGACAGCATCAGGCAGGCACACTGCGAATGGGCGACGATCCGGCGACTTCTGTCACTGATTCTGCGGGTAAGGTGCACGGCTATGACAACCTGTGGGTGTGCGACGGTTCCGTGCATGTAACGAACGGCGGCGTCAATCCGGTGTTGACTATTCTAGCCTTGGCTTTCCGTACAGCGGAAAATGTTGTGAAGCAGGCATAGAAAAAGGCGGTTCGGGTATTCTGATGAAGGACAGGAACAAGAACAAGTCATACTTTTGTTGATGCACGCCATACGTATATGATGGTTACTTGAACAAGCAGGTCTCGCAAGTTAACGCGGGGTCTGCTTGTTATATTGTTGCTGTGTTAATAAGTGAAAAAGCACTCGTCTTGAGTGCCTTCTTACGTTTCAAATTAATGATGATGACTATCGGCGGTCGTAATCTCGGATTGGGCTTGTTCTTGCAAGAGCAACTGATGGACGGCTGCTTCGCCGATGGCAAATTGCTTGGTTGGCATGACATGATACTGTTCTGAGATGACATGGCATCGAATCGTATACACCCCTTCCTCCGCAAGGGAGGTGCTCACTGTATAAGTGCCAGATGCGGTAGGGTTACCTGGAAGTCTTACGCTGTCCTGACGCTGATCCACAGGCCAAATTTCGAATTCCACACGATCAGCACCTTCATAGGGATCGCCGTTCTCATGAACGAGGATCGTAAACAATGCACTTTGATTGACTTCAATCTGTTCGGGCAGTTGCAGATCAACAGTGAGATGTGGAGACAGGCCATTCTCATCCGTGGAGCTGACATTCGCCGTACACCCGGTTAAGAGGCTGCCAGCCAATAGCAGCAAGCATAGACGGATTCCATATAGCTTCCTTCTGTTTGCAATCATTCGTATATATGCCTCCTATGCTGAGAACCAGCTTTGTAGTCGTCGTATTCTTCGAATCACCAGCAGATCCAGGATTAAGATCACCACAATGGACAATCCGACCAACGGCATGAGGGCTCCGAACAAGAGCATGATGAGCAGTACCCCGACTTGTATTTTGCGAGGAATAGATTTGCCTGGGACACCCAGCTTTCCTTGCGGTTTTCTCTTCCGCCACATGAAGTAGGAACTAACCGCAATAACAATCAAGCCCATGCAGGTCAGAAGCCCTAGAATCTGATTGGCCATGCCGAACAAGCGGCCTTCATGCAGTGCGATTCCCATCGTGATCGCTTTGGCCATTATGCCATAGTCTGCAAAACGGACATCTGTCAGAACAGCTCCGCTATATTGATCTATGTGTAGGGTAGCATCGCGGCCTGGTTGTTCATGCGCCGTAGAGATCGTATATACACCGGTCTGGCCTTGCGGCATGGTGATGGTATACGGCTTAAGCACCTCGTTACGATCAGCGATCGGTATAATGTCCTGAATAGGTAGTCTGACATATCCGCCACTCATTGATTGCGGGACAGGGATATTCTCGGCAGCCCAAGGCACGTTCTCCGCCACGTTCTTAGTCAATGTCACGGATTCCGGCTTCCCCAAGAAGCTAAGAGCATAAGGCGGATAGTTCGTATGCGTGGCATTGGCTATTCGATCAATCTGTCCGCCCAACACACCGGACCACGGCAGCCCGGTCGCAATAAGCACCAGGATACAGAGCGATAACCAGAATGCCGGTACAGCGTGCAGATCTCGCCAGAACGTGCGGCTGCCGGGCTTGCTCAGCCTGGGCAGTATCGTCCCCATAATCGAAGCTTTATTGCGCGGCCACCACAGGTAAAGACCGGTCACGACCAGAATGACTGCCCAGCAGGCTGCAAGCTCCACCAACCGATTCGCCCATGTACCGCCAATGACGAGCTGGCTGTGCAATTTCTTGAAGAAGGCGGAGAAGGTCTCATCGCTGTTCATGATCCCCTTGATAGTACCGGTATACGGATCGGCATGCATGGTCGTGGCTGCGTGATCCCGAACGGCTGACAATGTGACAGTCGATTTCGGATCATCCGATAATGTAATGGCGGTTATGGATGTACCAGGATAGGCACGCTCTGTCTTCGCTATTAGTTCATCCGCAGACATTGGCTGAGAGCCAACTGACGAAACGGTTAGCATGTCCTTGTACAGCATGCCTTCAATTTGCGGCTTGAACAAATAGACAGAACCGCTGAAGGCGAGGATAATTAGAAAAGGGGCGAAGATAAGTCCGGCATAGAAATGCCATCTCCATACGGATTGGTACAATGTCGGGAGGATGCGGTTCGCGGGAGGTTTTTTCGTTTCAGATAAAGTAGCATTGTGCTTTGCCTGTTCAGTAGGTGCATGCTGCATCGTCTAGTCTCAACTCCTATTCTCATTACGATTACGCTTGCTTATTATACGTATACAGGACGTTCAGATCATATAGCCCAAAATAGTCAATTTCAACGGAAGTATGTCAAGATTGTGAGTTTTGTCGCGAGAAAGCAACCTCATGATACAATAAACTGGGCAGACAAGGTCATAGAGGAGAAGATGCCAAGGAGGTTGAATATGTCCTATAGACAAATGAAATGGCTCATACTTATCATTCCTACGCTGACGATCGGAATCTGGGAGTACGTCCGGCATGAATTTCTGCTGCCGTATATCTCTATGGAATTGGGGAATTGGCTCGCTCCGCTTATTGTGTTCCTCGTTACCGTCTTATTCCTGACACAGCTGTTCCGGCTTATCGAGCACAATCAAGCGGCATTGAATGAAGCGAAGGCTGTACAAGCAGCGATGCTGGAGCGTGAGCGTATCGCAAGAGAGCTGCACGACGGAATTGCGCAATCGTTGTTTCTATTGAATGCACAGGTTGATCGCACCAGCCGACTGCATGCATCGGCACAACCAGTGGACGATTCGTTGCAGCAATTGAAAGAAAGTGTGCACCGCACGAACACCTATGTCCGGCAAGCGATTGCCAACTTGCGTTATCCCGCAGATGTCATGTCGATCCCATGGATGCAGAGCTTGACTAGTCTGATCGAGGAGCTGCAACGTGAATCCGAGCTTGCCATCACGATCGATTGGCATATTCCAGAGGACGACTTGTCGGCGAAGGAGAAGGTGGAGCTGCTTGCCTCGATCCGTGAGGCGTTGATGAACATTCATAAGCATGCGGAAGCTCGTCATGTCCGTATCTATGCTTGCGAGCTAGAAGAGGGGTCATGGGAGGTCAAGATTACGGATGACGGCAAAGGCTTCGACATGCGATCCGGTGTGAGCCAGAACCAATATGGCATTCGGATGATGGAGGATCGAGCAGTGATGATGGGGTGGACTTTCCGTATCGAGCGCATTCATCACGAAACAGCGGTATGCATAAGAAAAGGAGGAGCATAGATGAGCGAACAGCATTATCGTGTACTCGTCATTGACGATAGCGAACAAGCAAGAGAAGCGATCCGTATGATTCTGAGCAGCAGCTCAACCTTCGAGGTAGTGGCAGAAGGTGCATCAGGCGAGGAAGCGCTTGTCCTCACCGAGCAGTGGATGCCTGATGTTATCTTAATGGACATCCAGATGCCGGGCATGGGAGGACTGGAAGCGACGAAGCAGGTGAAGGACCGCTATCCGTACGTCAAGATCGTCATGGTGACGGTATCCGATGATATCGCGCACCTGTTCGATGCACTGAAGAGAGGAGCGCAAGGCTATCTGTTGAAGAACCTGCAGCCGGATTCCTGGCATGAATATTTGAAGGCGATCTGCGATGATGAAGCGCCGATGTCGAGGGAGCTGGCGTTCCGCATTCTGAAGGAATTCACTTCTGTTGACAAGAACAGCGATTCGATCACAAGTCCATTGACGGCGAGAGAACAAGAGATTCTTAACCATGTGGCGAAGGGCCTATCCAATCGAGAAATATCGACCGCATTGCAAATTTCCGAGAATACGGTGAAGAATCATCTGAAGAATATCTTGCACAAGCTCCATCTGGACAACCGCGTTCAGCTCGCCCGCTATGCGTATGAACATGGGTGGATGGGCTAAGCTGCTGTGCTCACACTCTCATCGGCGCATGATTCAGCTCGGACTTCTCAACCTGAATCGTCGTATGCTTGATCTTGTACCGTTCCTCTATAATATGAATAGCCTCTTGCAGAATCACCTGACTGTCCTTGTCATCCTCGATGAGTAGGTGACAGCTTAATGAATCCAGTCCGGAAGTAATCGTCCATACGTGAAGGTCGTGCACATCGCGAACTCCTACAATCTGCATCAAAGACCGTTCGACTTCATCTGCATCAATCGTCGCAGGTGTTCCTTCCATCAGAATATGAACCGCTTGCTTCATAACACTCCACGCACTTCTTAGGATTAGCAAGGCCACGATCACACTTATGATCGGGTCTGCCGTATACCATCCCCATATATACATAATGGCTCCAGCTACAATCGCCCCAACCGATCCGAGCGCATCACCGATAACATGCAAGTAGGCGCTGCGGACGTTGACATTCCCCTTCACATCACTCGTTCTCATAAGTGCCCAGACGCTGGCGATGTTCGCCAATAAGCCAATGCCGGCAATGAGCATCATCGAGCCGCTCGCTACAGTAGGCGGCGAAAGTAGTCGCTCATAAGCTTCATACACGATGAAACCGGCGATGAGGAACAAGGTTGCCCCATTGAATAATGCCGCTAAGATTTCGAATCGATAGAAGCCGTACGTCTTATTAGGGGAAGCAGGCTTCATGGCGAACCACATCGCTACCAAACTTAATGCCAGCGATCCCGCATCGCTAAGCATATGACCAGAATCGGCAAGCAATGCCAAGCTATTCGTGATTAATCCGCCTACGAATTCAAGCACCATGATGCCCGACGTAATAATGAGTGCTATGGCAAGTCCTTTTTTATTATTGGGGCCATGCGCGTGCGCGTGGCCATGATGATGACCGTGATGGTGATGATCGTCTCCGTGGTCATGATGGGTATGTGAATGCATCGAATCACTCCTCACTCTCTATATATGAGCATTTATTCATATATTATATTCCTTTTCCGTTCATGTCAAATATAGAGTTGGATCGGATGATGTGCATTAGCACTCACCATTCAATCAATCTAGACAATGGTGTCGATACTTTCATGTTTTCAGGGCATTCGATTCATACTAAGAACAGCCTTGACGACGGAAAGGGGATTCATGCATGACGAACCTCGGCATCACGAGAACGACACGACCGATGAAGATCTTACTCTTCGGCGTACTGCTGGCTCACTTGGGTACATATATGATCATTCCGCTCATGCCTATATTCTTGAAGCTGGACAAAGGAATGAGTGTCGCCCAGATCGGACTTATTCTTGCGGTATCTCCATTCACCTTCCAGGCAGGTAGCTTGTTGGGTGGATGGTTGGCTGATCGCTTCGGACGCCGTGCGATTATCGCGATAGGTGCATGGTTGAATGCCATAGCCATTAGCGGATTTGCCTATTTCGATACATTATGGCTCTTCCTATGCATGGGGCTCTTAAGCGGTGTCGGCGTAGGACTGAATGCACCATCAACGAAAGCAGCAATTGCCACATTAGCTGCTACAGAAGGAACAACTACGACTGCATTCTCGCTGCGTGGGATTGCGGCCAATGTAGGAATTGCTACCGCCGGGTTGTTGACCTATTACGTGCTTGGCGGTCCATCACCGCTTATCTTCTACGTGTCAGCAATTATGTATGTGCTGTTGGGCGTGATTAGCTGGCTGCTGCTGCCGAAGGGTTGCGGCGATGCGCCATGCAAGTCAGAACAGTTACGATCGTACACAAGCATCTTCCGCAATAGAGCGTTCATGGTGTTTTCGCTAGTTGCCATTCTTATGTGGGCGCTCTACACGCAACTAGTCATTAGCTTGCCGCTGCGTGCCGAAGATGTTCTCACGAATCCAGGGATGGTCAGTCTCATCTGGACGGTGAACAGTATTCTAGTTATTTCGTTACAATCGTTCATCACACGATGGATTATTGATAAATTCCATCCGATGACAGTCTTGTCGGCAGGATCTCTGTTTCTCGGTGCAGGATTAGGCTCGCTGTATTGGGCTGGCAGCTTCGTCGGCTTGCTCGTCAGCGGATTGATCTTCGTCATAGGCGAAATGCTCATTGTGCCAACCTCAGATGCGACTGTGTCACGACTGGGGAATGCGGCGATGCTCGGAGCGTTCTTCGGCATTACGAACTTCGTATATGGTGTAGGAGAAGGCGCAGGCAAATATGCTGGCGGTCAATTACTTGCAATGGGCACTTCGTCTGCAACGCCTTGGCTTACCTATGCCGTTCTCGCGGTCATACTGTGCGGCGCGCTCATCGTCTTGCGCGTATGGAAGCCTATGCAGGCAGCATTAGCACGTTCGAGCGAAGCATACGAAGGGGACGAGCCTGTTCATGAGCGTGAGCAAGCAGGTCCTCTCGAAGAAGGGCATGCCACATCCTTGCTCGATCGCGTATTCAGAAGGAAGAACCGCGCGAAGTAATTCGCTACTTACCGTAGTGGATGAATGTGTGAATGTTCGTCTTGTCCAAGACGAGCTGATTGATCGATCTACATAGCAGATGTCAAGCGCACAGGTTGACTAACACATTAGTACATGCTAATATGTTCACAATCCAATACATTAGTCAATACTAATATATGTAGAAGAAGGAGTGAGGAGCTATGCAAGCTGTTGCGATTGACGTGAAGACAAAGTTTATCCGCGGCTTCTCAGACAAGACGAGATTGCAAATATTAGAGTCGATTCGAGAAGGAGAGAAATCTGTGTCTCAAATCGTCGAGGCTGTACAAGGGAATCAATCCAATGTATCCCAGCACCTAGCGTGTCTGAAGGGCTGCGGTATCATTGTCGGCAGGCAACAAGGCAAGTACATGTACTATTCGCTTCGTAATGAGCAAATAAGAGAGTTGTTGCTTCTGTTCGATACCGTACTCGAACAAATTCATGATGAAACAGTAGCATGCGACAACCATATCGTGGGGTGAAGGCATATGAGTGAAGACAACAAGTCTAGCAACTGCTGTCAGGACGATACGTGTCAGCATACACCTAACGAGAAGCGGACTTTCCGAACGAAGATCGATCTGCTGCCAGTGACACCTGCAAGCGAAGAAGCGAGCGCATGTCAGGACGATTGCTGTGAAGCGAATGAACAGATGCGTTCTGAGCGGTCTGCTCCTCAAACGCAGACACAAGCAGTACGAACCTACGACATTGCAGGCATGGATTGCGGGGCATGCGCGGTGACGATTGAGAATCAATTCAGAGACAATCCCGCTGTCAGCAGTGTAAGCGTGAACTTCTCGACTGGCAAGATGAAGATTGCGCATGACAATGCTGTAGATGATATTATGCAGACCGTCTCACGGGCAGGATATAGCGCTACATTAGTATCAGGGAGAGCCGGAAGCACAGCAGCGCAACCGAAGCCTGCAGCCAATCATTCTCTTCTGTTGTCCGGACTGCTGTTGGCACTAGGATTCATTGGTTTCTTATCTGATTTCACACCTGTCATCATCGATTCCTTCTATGCGCTGTCTATACTCCTAGGCGGATACAAGCCTGCTCGAAGCGCGTACTATGCGATCAAGAGTCGTTCCTTGGATATGAATGTATTGATGACTGCAGCAGTCATTGGAGCAGCGCTGATCGGGGAATGGTTGGAAGGCGCAACGGTAGTATGGCTGTTCGCGCTTGGCAATACGCTGCAGACAAGATCGATCGAGCGGACACGCCGTTCGATACGGCATTTGCTAGACCTTGCTCCTCCAGAAGCATCGGTGCGACGGGGCCAGCAGCTCATACAAGTGCCTGTAGAGGAAGTCGGACTAGGCAGTGTGATCGTCGTGAAGCCGGGTGATCGCATTCCCATGGACGGCAAGGTCCTGCAAGGGGAATCAACGGTGAATCAGGCACCCATAACGGGAGAATCGATTCCCGTAGATAAGGCGGCAGGCGATGACGTGTATGCTGGAACGATTAATGAGCATGGAACATTAGACATCACAGTGACGAAGCTATCTGAGAATACAACCTTATCCAAGATCATTCACTTGGTTGAGGAAGCACAGGAGAAGAAAGCGCCGACGCAAGCATTCGTGGATCGTTTCGCCCGCATTTATACACCGATCGTCTTCGTGCTGGCATTGGCTGCGATGGTCGTACCGCCACTTGTCGGATTCGGGACTTGGGGCGAATGGTTCTATAGAGGGCTGGAACTGTTAGTAGTAGCATGCCCTTGTGCACTCGTGATATCGACTCCGGTTGCTATCGTCTCGGCTATCGGCAATGCAGCGAAGAATGGCGTTCTCATTAAGGGCGGGGCATTCCTCGAGACAGCAGGAAGCATTAGCGCGATCGCTTTCGACAAGACAGGGACATTGACAGAAGGGCGCCCGACAGTCTCCCGCGTCGTTCCGATTCATACAAGCGAAGACGAATTGCTGTCGATCGCACATACCATCGAACAGTATTCCACGCACCCGATTGCCAAGGCAGTTACAGCCTATGCTAGTAGCCGAGGGAGAAGTCCACTGGACGGGGAAGCTTACAAGAACATTGTAGGTCGAGGGGTGCAAGCCAATGTGCAAGGAACCATCTATTATGCCGGGAATCCTAAGTTGTTCCAGGAGATGAATACGCCTGTACCTGTGCAGCATGAAGACTTGGTCCGTGAGCTTCAGCGAGAAGGCAACAGCTTGGTGCTAGTCGGAACGAAGGAGCAGCTGCTAGGCATCATTGCGGTGTCAGATACGATTCGCGATGTGACTGTTGACGCTATACAGGGTTTGAAGCGAGCAGGTGTACAAGAAGTGGTTATGCTGACAGGTGATAACGAAGGGACAGCTGAGCGAATCGCAGCTGCTGCAGGAGTGGACCGGTATGTTGCCGAACTGTTGCCAGAGCACAAGGTGTCTGCTATCGAACAGTTGAAGAACGAAGGCCACACCGTCGCAATGGTCGGCGATGGCATTAACGACGCGCCAGCGTTAGCTACCGCAAATTTGGGTATCGCCATGGGCGGGGCAGGTACAGACACTGCTATGGAGACGGCAGACATTGTGCTTATGGCGGACAACTTGAAGAAGTTGCCGCACACGATTCAACTGAGCCGCCGAGCGTTGCTTATTATTAAGCAGAACATCTGGTTTTCTCTGATTATTAAATTCGTGGCGCTCGTGTTAATCTTCCCGGACATTCTGACATTATGGCTTGCGGTGCTCAGCGACACAGGTGCTGCCTTGCT
Source organism: uncultured Paenibacillaceae bacterium (assembly GCA_913056365.1). Taxonomy (GTDB): domain Bacteria; phylum Bacillota; class Bacilli; order Paenibacillales; family K13; genus Xylanibacillus. Next base: position 1,014,222 of record CAJXLT010000001.1, read on the forward strand.
CGTCATTCTGAACAGCATGAGATTATTAAGGATGCATAAAGGAGATACAATATGATTCAGGCTCAGCTGTATGGGAAGGCAGCTTCCGAATTAACCTGGAGCGAAGATGTCTTAACGTCCAATATATTCGGGTTATTGAAGTATGTAAGTACACCTGAAGTGATACTGTCGATTCTACAGGGCAGTTATAACTTAGATGGTGAATCATTGCAGTTCGAGCGTGACGTAGAACGCATCAGCTACAGGTTCTGGCCGCGCTTGAACAGAAGTGAACCGGACCTCGTTATACTTGTCCATACAAGCAACGGCGATCATATCATAGGCGTCGAAGCCAAGTATATCTCAGGCAAATCTAACGTAGAAGACTTGACGAAAGATAGTGACAGCAAGCAACGCGATCAACTAGCCAGGGAAATCGAGGATTTATATGATACTACGAACTATCCCATCATAGGCGTAGATGAAGCATCTGTGCTATCGATCCGTCTCATATACCTGACGTTAGAATCGTATATGCCAGTTGAGGAGCTGCATGCGTCGCTGGAATCGGTACAGCTTCATGCTTTATGTCCTGCTTTTGCACCTCAAGATCTGTATTGGCTATCATGGAAATCCATGTACGACAACTTGCGATGCGAATCCCCAAGTGCTACAGATACGCTCATTCTCCACGATCTTAGAAGCTACTTGGACAGGAAAAACATGCGGTCCTTCGCAGGCTATACCATCAATCCAGTCAACTACCTAACATGGCACTACGCCAAGCAAGTATCAAAGTCGTTAACCGCAGTGGCACCCATTACATGGAACTATAAGGAGCTCGAGTATGGAACTGAATGAGATGATGCGCATATCTATTGAAAATGTCAGGACTTTGACGAGCAACAGCATCCAACTGCTTCGGGATACGGACTTACTGCTTGCCAAATCGGGCTACAATCCGCTTCACGGCAATACGATCGGTAGCGAAACTAGTAAAAACATCAATCAGTCAGCCAGTTCAAGGCGGAACTTTCTTCCCGCAATACATGTCCAGATATTATGTGAACAGACAAGAAGATGCAGCACACACCGTTTTATGTGTGAACATTCAGTTGTACCATTTCAATCGAGAGGCTATGGACCCTTGTCTCATTTCTGGCATATGCAAATTAAAGGACCAAAGTCTGTATGTGCAGCATTATTGGCTCAAATACTATGCGTTCGAAGCTCGACACGACTTTGTCGCGGACGGAACGATATTTCATGATGAAGATGAAGAAGCCGTAATGGACTATTGGGGCGAGCCATTAAGCATCTTCCACAGCAATCAAGTGCTCCAGGACAAAGTAGTTAATCGATTATTGGCTATGGCGAAAGCGAATGAATGACGCTTTGTGTGTGGATTAATCTACAGCTTTTGCACAAACATACTTACGGTTATAATATATAAGGAGGGGATAGAGCTTGTCATGTAACAATCCATCCCTCATTCTTGACCCTCTCCAACTTTCTTAGCAGCGCGAAAGTGTATTGACGTCCGCAAACAGTTATTGGAAGGCGCAACACTGTTTCTCTAGACCCACTCCACTACGGCTAGTTATAATAACACGGTACAATCTAATCCGTTAGGAGATCTGTCCGTGGAGTTGCGTAAGAAGAAGTCGAATGTAGAAGTAGGAGCATGGCTCAGTATAGGCGTTTACGTCGTGTTATCTTGTATCAAGTTAGTCATTGGCTATTATACCGATTCAAGGGCTTTGTTCGCGGATGGTTTGAATAATGCTACCGATATTCTCGCTTCGATCGCTATATTGGTCGGATTCAAAATTTCGAAGCGTCCAGCTGATGAAGATCACAAGTATGGTCATTCACGAGCAGAGACTGTCGCTTCTATGATCGCAAGCTTCATTATGGTGCTTGTCGGTGTGGAAGTGTTGATTTCCTCAGCTGAACAATTCATCACAGGGGACACGCCAACGCCAGACATGATCGCTGCCTGGACGGCATTACTGTGTGCGGGGGTCATGTTCGCTGTATATATCTTCAATATGAAGCTGTCCCGATCAACAGGAAGCTTGGCGTTGAAGGCTGTTGCTGTCGACAACCGTTCCGATGCGTTGGTGAGCATTGGATCATTCGTCGGCATTATCGGAAGTGTAGTCGGCTTGATCTGGCTCGATGTGGTGACTGCTTTCATCGTTGGGCTTATCATATGCATAACGGGCTGGAACATATTCAAGGAATCCACTCATCGGTTGACAGATGGATTCGATCAGGATGAACTAGATAAGTACCATGCAGTGATCGACACCATTACTGGGGTAGAGACAGTCAAGGAAATCAAGGGTCGCATGCATGGCGATCATGTGTTCCTTGATCTCGTGATTGAGGTTGATCCGCAGCTTAGCGTGTATGAAAGCCATGAAATTACGGAAGAAATCGAGAACGAATTGAAGCGGCAATTCAACATCGAGCACGTGCATGTCCATATAGAACCGAGCTGAAGCAGCTGGATATCATAGGCTTTGTCAATCTGCTTAAGGCACGCTATAATATACCTATACAGGTATATGAATAGGAGGGATCGTCATGAACGCTCAATATGATGAAGATGTGAAGCGCAGACTTCGGCGTGTAGAAGGACAAGTGCGCGGTGTGCTCAAGATGATGGAAGAGGACAAGAACTGCAAGGACGTAGTCAGTCAACTATCAGCGGTTCGCAGTGCGGTGGACAAGGCTATAGCATATGTGGTCGCGGTAAATTTGGAGAAGTGCATTCTGGAAGAGCAAGAGTCCGGCAACGATACGGGCAAGATGGTTCAAGAAGCTGTAGAGCTATTGATTAAGAGCAGGTAGATGACCACAGTTGACATTATACCCTAAGGGGTATATAATCATACACGTAGCAAACATCATATCACTTATGAAATGGACTCCGATCCATTTTTTATTTTACTCCCTTCAATACCCATAGGGGTATTGGTATAAAACTTAGAACTAGGAGGTTCCAACAATGACGGAACAGAAGAAAACAACGATTGTCCTCTTCAGTGGGGATTATGACAAAACAATGGCTGCGTACATTATTGCGAATGGGGCGGCAGCTTACGATCATGAAGTTACGATCTTCCATACTTTCTGGGGATTGAATGCCCTGCGTAAGGATGAGCCCATCACTGTGAAGAAGAATTTCATGGAGAAGATGTTCGGCAAGATGATGCCGCGCGGTGCTGACAAGATGGGACTATCTAAGATGAACTTCGCAGGTATGGGTCCTAAGATGATCAAAGACATTATGAAGAAGCACAATGCCATACCATTGCCGCAATTAATCGAGATGGCACAGGAACAGGATGTGAAGCTTGTCGCATGCACGATGACGATGGACTTGCTCGGTCTTCATAAGGAGGAACTATTAGACGACATTGATTATGCCGGTGTGGCTGCCTATCTGGGTGATGCGCAGGAAGGTCATGTCAACTTATTCATCTAGGTTTCACGATTAAACACTTGGAGAGAGGAGAAATGAAGAACATGAGAACGATAACTGCCCAAGAAGTAAAACAATTGTTAGCAGATAAGCAGCAACTCCATCTCATTGATGTGCGAGAAGCAGATGAAGTTGCTACCGGCATCATTCCCGGCGCTCAGAACATTCCATTATCCTTATTGGAGTTCCGCATGCATGAATTAGATAAATCTCAAGAATTCATTATCGTATGCAGATCAGGTGCGAGAAGCGGTCGTGCCGCTGAATTTCTTGACTATCAAGGCTTTCATGTGAGCAATATGACAGGCGGTATGTTGGCATGGGAAGGCGAAGTCGAGTAAATTTTTTTGCATAATTTAATACCCATAGGGGTATAGAACCTATTAAGGAGGCTACAATTCGAATGCATACACTGAAGTCAGATATTGTACTGGATGCCCAAGGGCTAGCTTGCCCGATGCCGATTGTACGGACGAAGAAGCAATTGAATGCGATGCAAGCCGGTCAGATTCTAGAGGTACAGGCTACAGATAAAGGATCGACAGCGGATCTCAAAGCATGGGCCGAATCAACAGGCCATCACTATCTCGGCACGTTGGAGGAAGGCGATGTACTCAAGCATTATATACGCAAAGCGAACGATGAAGGTTCATCAGATCGGAAGCATCCTGATGTTGTGAACAATAACGTCCTGGAGAGCAAGCTGTCTGAAGACGGTGTTGCCGTTATTGATGTAAGAGAAGAGGCTGAATTTGCCTTCCAGCACATTCCAGGAGCGGTGTCCATACCACTTGGAGAGCTAGAGGGTCGCATCGATCAGCTGAATAAGGAAGCGGATATTTATGTGATATGCCGCACAGGAAGCCGCAGTGATCTGGCCGCTCAGAAGTTAAGCAAGCTTGGATTCTCTAACGTGTACAACGTTGTACCTGGTATGAGCGAGTGGAAGGGACAGACTGAAGGGCTGTAAGCCCGATTGACATTATTAACATGGAGGCGAACGACGATGACTGTCAACAAGATTACGGCCAAGCAAATGGCGCGCAAGATCATCGACAAGGAGTCCTTATTCTTACTCGATGTGCGCAATTCCTCAAATTATGACGATTGGAAGATTGAAGGACACCACTTTCACTATTTGAACGTTCCTTACTTTGACTTACTCGATGGGGTTGAAGAGATCTTACCGAAGCTTCCGCGGGATCAAGACATTGTCGTGGTCTGTGCTAAGGAAGGGTCTTCGATTATGGTTGCCGAGATGCTTGTAGAAGCAGGATTGACCCATGTATTTTCATTTGAAGGTGGCATGAAGGCATGGAGTGAGCATCTGGAGCCGGTGAAAATTGGAGATTTGTCGGACGGCGGGGAACTGATTCAATTCGTCCGGATGGGGAAGGGATGCTTGTCCTACATGGTGATATCGCAAGGTGAAGCTGCGATTATCGATCCTACACGGATGACGGACGTGTATATCGATTATGCGAACGAATCCGGTGTCACGATTAAGCATGTGTTGGATACCCACCTTCATGCGGATCACATCTCAGGAGGGAGACAGATTGCTGAGAAGACAGGCGCGGCCTACTGGCTTCCGCCCAAGGACGCTGAAGAAGTGACGTACGACTATTACCAGCTAGAAGAAGGGCAACCAATCACGGTCGGTACATCTGCCATCGATATGCATGCGCTCTACACACCCGGCCACACGATCGGATCAACTTCTTTCATCGTAGATGAGAAGTTCTTGATGACGGGAGACATCCTGTTCATCGATTCAATCGGAAGATCGGACCTTGCTGGCAAGGCAGAGGATTGGGTTGCTGACCTGAGACAGAGCTTGTATTCCCGATATAGAGCGCTGTCTGATGATCTCCTTGTGTTACCTGCTCACTTCATGATCATTGATGAATTGAATGAAGATGGCAGTGTGTCGGAACGCTTAGGCACCTTATTCCGTCACAATCACGGACTAAATATTCACGACGAACAACAATTTAGAGCACTGGTGACGGATAATTTGCCGCCGCAGCCTAATGCTTATCAAGAGATTCGACTCACGAACATGGGAAAGCAGCAGCCCGATGCGGATGAACAGCGTGAGATGGAGATCGGTCCGAATCGGTGTGCCGTTCGGTCCTAGTTCGTCACTGACAATTACCTACAATTTCGAAGGGGGAAATAACGATGCAAGCTGTACAAGTATTAGATGCGAAAGGGTTGGCTTGTCCAATGCCAATCGTCAAGACGAAGAAAGCAATGAAGGAGCTCGCTTCAGGCGAAGTATTGGAAGTCCATACAACAGATCAAGGGGCTAAGGCTGATTTATCGGCATGGGCCAAATCTGGCGGGCATGAGCTTATGAAGGTTGAGGAAGAGAACGGGGTTCTCAAATTTTGGTTGAAGAAAGCGTAATTTCATAGAGAGGGAGACGGTCCACTTGGTTTCCCTCTAACAGAGGAGGGGACTCTAGTGGACATCGATTTTATTGTTGTTATTTTTGTAATCGGATTTGTAGGATCATTCTTATCAGGAATGCTTGGAATCGGCGGATCCATCATCAAGTATCCAATGCTCCTCTATATACCGCCACTCTTCGGATTAGCTGCATTCACAGCGCATGAAGTATCCGGCATTAGTGCCGTTCAAGTGTTCTTCGCAACGATTGGCGGCGTATGGGCTTACCGGAAGGGCGGTTATCTGAATAAGAGGCTAATCATGTACATGGGTGTCAGCATTCTGATTGGCAGCTTCATAGGCGGATATGGTTCCAAGTTGTTGCCTGAAGCCGGGATCAATATGGTCTACGGCATTCTCGCACTATCCGCTGCGGGAATGATGCTGCTTCCTAAGAACCAAGTGGATGATACTCCTCTAGATCAAGTGAAATTTCATCCCTGGATCGCAGCCATATCGGCACTGATTGTTGGAGTAGGGGCAGGCATTGTCGGCGCTGCTGGTGCATTCCTGCTAGTACCTATCATGCTAGTCGTCTTGAAAATCCCTACACGAATGACGATCGCTTCTTCCCTTGCGATCACGTTCATTTCGTCCATCGGGGCAACAGTTGGGAAGATCACGACAGGGCAAGTTGAGTACTACCCTGCCCTTATTATGGTCGTAGCCAGCTTATTAGCATCGCCGCTTGGTGTAATGACTGGGAAAAAAGTCAATACGAAGGTCCTACAAGTCATATTGGCTGTTCTGATCAGCGTTACAGCGATTCAAATATGGATAAATATACTACTTTAACTTGATAGGACACCCTTGCGGTGTTCTCTTTATTTTGCATTAAATCTTAACTAATCTTGCCGCTCCCCGTTCGAATGCTGCCAGATGATTGCTAGAAGCATCTCTCAATCTTGTGAAAACTGTTCGCATATCTGCTGGTAATGAATACGTCAGGAATCTGTCGTACATCGCAATATTGTCGATTTCTCCCTGAACACCGGCTGCATAAGCGGCTTTGAGTGACTCGGGCGTCGTAACGAAGGAATCTGCATTGTTGGGCGGAATTGGCACATTATATCTTTGGAAAAGTACAAGAAGGGCAGCAATATGTCTCCGCTCTGCTTCTTTAATCTGAACAAATGTTCGAACATCGCCGAAAGCCGACAGCACTGCGTCATATCTCGATTGAGCCAAATATTCGTCCTGTAATGCGTAGGTAAGCATTGTTGGTATAGTTAGTGTTGTGGCTTGTAATGCTCCTTGTGCACCGTAATCCGAAGGGACCGGTTGTCTGCTGTGATCCGCATGATTCAATGCTGTGATCAAGTAAAGAAACCATACAGCATGATTTTGCTCATCAGCCGCTGCGCGACGAAACACTGTTTGAATATAAGGATGGGCAGCCTTCTCAGCTATATCCAAGTAAGCATCAGTTGTTACTTGCTCATCCTTGAATGAAGCATGAAGACCATCCGCATACGACTGTGGGCAAGGTTCACTCATCTGCGCGGTATACGGACTCCCGGTGAGTGCCTTATAGATTCCAGAGAATAATTGATAATGACGTACTTCATCTTGTCGGATTTCAAGAATTTGTTTGCCAGCTTCCTCGTCTGGCGCAATCTTGGCCAACTGTTCATAACAAATGATTGCACTATATTCACCGTTAATGGCAGTTGCGATGTCTTGAATAAGCTGCATATCGTTCGATCTGGCATACATGTATGGGGTAGTCGTAAACATTCAAAATCTCCCTTTCACTGAGCAAGTATCCCTATACAATATGGAAAATAATCGATCGTTGTGCATGATCTACATCATTACAGCCTATCGATCGCCTGCGACATCGTGCGGTCCGTCAATTGCGCATAGATCTGTGTCGTCTCTGTACTCGAATGGCCTAATTGCCGCTGTGTTTTGTAAATATCATTCTTCATGTAGTAGCTCGTTGCGAAGGAATGGCGCAGCTTATGGATCGTAAGGTAGGGCTTACCGAATGCAGTCGCATACTTCGTTACCATCTGCTGCATGGCGCGCTTGGACATCCGCTTGCCATACGACTGTCCTCTTGGTAAGGCTAGGAAGAGTGCTTTCTCCTTATAAGGATGGTAATGCGATTGATAGATATTCATATAGTCGCTTAACGGTTGTTTGGCTTTCTCTGCGAAATATATGCTTTGCCGAACATACTGATCCTGCACACCCTTTCGATATACAGTAACGATACGCTTGGTCAGATCGATATCCTCGACATTCAGATTGACGACTTCAGACACACGCAATCCAGAAGCCAGAATGAGCTGTACAATGGCTAGGTCACGCACTCGGTTAAGGCGATAATAGTGCATCGCTTGCTTGTTGTCGGCGATGTCGTGCATGTATCCTTGACCCACATAGTCTAAGAATCGCTCAATCTCTATGTCATCATCAAGAATTTTCCCGTGCAATCTGGATACGATAAGTGCAGGATTCAAGCTTCGATGCGTGCGCAGCTTCGCCATCACGTTACGCTTCAAGAGAGGATAATGGTCTTCATCCTCGGCAATTTGACTTAAGTAATGAAAGAGCGACTTCAAGGATGCCAGCTTGCGTTCACGTGCAGACAATCCATTGAGCAGCTGCAGCTGAAGGAATAGCTTATAAGCGTCAATCTGTTCAGGCGATAATCGTTCTAATTCCTTCAAGGTTAGCTGAGAAGGGGAGGGAGCAGCTGACAACCCTTCAGACAGCATCCAGTTCATGAATGTCTCGTAATCGCGTACATATTCAAGCAAGGTAGAAGGGGACAGGTCAGGCAGCTTATGCTCTATGAATCGTTGCATGTACCAGGGGAGAGAAGGGAGCTTCAGGTGCAATCGCTTTAGATCAGCGGATTTAATTACATTCATGATGCATGTTCCTTTCTTAATATTTAATGTAATTAAATATTAACGCAAACAAATGTTCTTGTAAACAAATAAATTGGGGGAAAGTCAGCAAATCACGGGGGAGGTTTTTTCTTCTTTTATTCGGTAGCCCCTTCGCTCAGCATAGCTGATCCGTGTGACCGTACTTGGTTGATCATTATTGTACGCTACCACACAAAACACGTATTTTGTGCATAAGTTGATCAGACTGATTATCGTAACAAAAAACGCTTGGAACTCGAAGACCGCAAAAAAACAATTAAACTCAATGATTCAGATTCTTGATAGCGGATTAAATTGCAAATGCCTCACTTGGTCGGAATGTAAGGAGAAGATAGAGAACGATGGCACCTGTTAGAGGAGAGAGGAGACTGTGTGAGTATGCGCTAACTGTTGAGTGATTCAAAAATGCTAGATCAGGTATCTTTTAAATTCGAGTGAATGGAATTGCTGCCATAGTGCAGGCAAACATTCGAAATTGATATCAGATTGGGCTAATAACTGCGATCATACATGCTTTTTACGTCAAGAGGCTATATATTGTGATTTCAGGATTACAAAGATGCAGATTCGCAGGAACTTCGTGATTTTTGATTCATTAGCAATTTATGCCTGCATAATCGCAGGAATTTTACCATTTGACTGTGATTGACTTTTGACTCTGAGCAATTAGTTTACATAATATATATTATCGGACGTTATTTAATTTTCAATTCACACCAATCCACAACAAATCAAAGCTTGAGCAGCTGCCCAAGCTTTGTATGTACCAATCATTCAGTTCGATGGTGTTTTCTCTAGTTTCTCGACTCGCACATTTAATTGATCAAAGTCTACTTGCAGGAATTTCATGCTGCGCTCTAGACGATTGAAATTACTATTTGTCTCATTTTTAAATGACTGTAACTCTCTCTTGATGGAATGTATCTCATTCTTCATGGAATGTATCTCTCTCGTGTTGGCTTGCATATCATCTCGTGCAGCTTTCGATTCAGCACTCAAGTACTCAACATTTTTTAATATCGCATGCAACAATTCCCGTTCTGTCATTTCACTCATGCAATCAACTCCTTGTCTATGATTATAAGCGTTCACAGTTGTGTAAGTCACGTATAATTTTTGAAGCTTGTTCGTGTACAGACGTCGTTCAATCCTACTACGGATTCATCCCTCAGCACTCACATGAAGTCGAAGAAATAGCGAATCATATGGAAGAATACCGGTGAAGTGTACGTGAGGCTGTCCACACGGCTCAAGTAGCTCTCCTCTACTCGATCCGACTTGTGATCATCTCCAAGCAGCAGGTCGCGCTTCAACACGGAGATTGTCAGGCTGCCGAATAAGCCGCTAAGGCTGATTAACACGCCTGAGAAGATACCGAAGACGAAGTTCAGCGGTGTTAAGTAAGAACAGATGAGCACGGATACTGCGGTTGTAGTTACGAGCGCTCCCAATACACCCTCCCAGGTTAAGTTCGGATTGGCAGTCGGAATGATCTTATGCTTGCCGACATATATCGAGGTCACGTAATGGATCACATCATTGAGTTGTGTCAGTACGACGAGATACAGTACAAGCCCTGCCCCATATTCCGGTGACGCGATCTGATAATACCCAAGATGACTTAGACCGAATACCATGAGCATAAGCCCCCACTGCGTCGAGCTGACCGAACGCAAGAAGCCGACTGTCCCCTTGTTCAATATCCGCGGCAACGGCAAGAACAAAAACACATATATCGGTATGAATACGATAAACATGCCGTACCAACCGATATAAATCCAGTAAAATTGCAAGGGGATCGCCAAGTATGCCCAGAGGAAAATTCTGCGATCTGCCTTTCTCGTCTTAATCATCGAGAAGTATTCCTTCAGGGAGAAGAATGACAGGATCATCAAAGAAACCAATGAGACGATCGGGTTGAACAATGTGGCCAAGCTGAATACGACGTACATCCCCCACCATGTCTTCATCCGCATGCCGAGAGCGGTGAAGTCATGATTGTGTTGGAATTTTCCCAAAATATAATAAACGAAAGTTGCCACACTCAATCCGATAAAAATAATCAATAATAGCCAATTTGTACTGTCCATATAGAGAAGCTCCTTATAATAAAATGTTAATTCCCTAGAAATGTATGCCTCAATCAGTCATAATGTAAGATAAGTGATTATAAAGGATGTTGTCAAATGAGCGCGAAGCCATGTGTGTATATATTGTTGACCAATACCGGTACGCTGTTTACGAAATCGATTCAATCTTATACGAAAGCGCCTTACAATCACGCCTCTATATCATTTAACCGCGAATTGACGGAAATGTATAGCTTCGGACGGAAGAATCCGAACAATCCGTTGAACGGCGGATTCGTGAAAGAGGATATATGGACAGGCACATACAGCAAATATCCAGACACAACTTGTGTCATCTATGAGCTTCAGGTTACGCCTCGCCAGATCGAACGTATGAAGCGTGTGCTGCAATTCTTCATTAAGAACGAGAAGAAATATATGTACAATCTGTTAGGCATTCTTGGCATCACCCTCCATGAACCGATTGAATTCAGCAATTCCTACTTTTGCTCACAGTTTGTCGCTGAAGTGCTGAACAGAAGCGGCATTCCATTATGGGATAAGCTTCCTGCCCTAATCACTCCGGATGATTTCCGCCAGCACGAGCAGCTTCGACTTCTATACGAAGGTAGATTATTCGACTATGAGGCTATCCCTTAAGCTGAATATGAATAGGGACAGCCCCTGTCTATATCCTATCTTCATTCAGATGCGAAGCCACCGTGATCGGTCTATTAGCTTCGCATGACGTGCGCATAGGTCTCCCGAAGACCTTGTAGCAAACTGTATTGAGGCTGCCATTGGAGAAGCTTAGCGGCTTTTTGGCGATCTAGCAAGCTGTCTCTAATCTCGCCTTGTCGCGCCGGTTTATACGCTCGCTTCAAGCTTGTTCCGTGAATGTTCTCTAGCTGTTCGATCAGATGATGAACCGAGGTTTTGACTGATGAACCTAATTGGATAATGTGTCCATCCCCTCGATCTCTCGCTGCTACTAGAGCGGATACGACGTCCTTCACATAGATGAAATCTCGCGTCTGTTCCCCATCTCCATACAGCACGAGTGGCTGTCCTTGTTGGATGCGATACAGGAATGAAGGTATCACTCCCCCTTCTCCCCTGCTGGATTGACCTGGTCCATATACATTGGCGAATCGAAAGATGGTGTAGGGTAAGCTGTATATCTGACCATAGGATTGAATATAGCGTTCTGCAGTAAGCTTAGAAATGCCGTAGAATGAAATTGGATTTGTTGCATCGCGCTCTTGCAGGATCTCTTGTTCTGACATTCCGTACACCGCACAGGAAGAGGCGAATACCAACTTGTTCACACCTGCAAGCCGGCAGCCTTCCAGCACATGAATCGTCCCGATGATGTTGACAAGTCCATCTAATCCGGGATCTTCCATCGACCGTTGAACATTGACCTGAGCAGCAAGATGAAATACGAGATCTGGTCGCAGCATCTCAATTCGTTGAACAGTTTGTGGCTCGCCGATATCCATAACATGCAGGTGTACATTAGGATGAATACTTGCTGTAGAACAATGGGATAAATTATCGATAATGTGCACTTCTGCGCCTTGCTTCACAAGCGCCGAAACAAGATGAGAGCCGACAAATCCCCTACCTCCCGTTACAAGCGCCTTCAATTCCTGTCCCTCCCTTCTGGTACTTTCCTTCAGGTATATCGAAAATGAAGCAAGTACAAATTATCCAAGCTGTAGGCTGGCAACCAAGCATACCGTGCCTTGCACTCATACGATGGAAGAGTCGGATGACGGAACTTGGCTAATCAGCGTTTCCATGACTTGTAATGCTTCTTCAATATTCGTACCGTATTGTTCCAGCCGAGCTTGTGCTTAGCCGTCGCAAGCCCTCCTGCTTTCAGCTTATTGGCCAACGAGGGTGAAGCCTTCAACCTGCCTATCATCTGGGCAAATGCATTCGGGCTTCGATAAGCGGACACAAGAAGTCCATTCTTGTTATGCTTGATGACTTCTTGAATCCCCCCTCGCTTCGAAGCGATAACGGGAATGCCCGAGGCCATCGCTTCCGAATTGACTGTACAGAAGCCTTCCTGGTACTGTGTTGGACATACGAATACATCTCCCAATTGGTACATGTCCTGCACACGGGAAGGAGGAATGTACCTTGTGAATCGAATCGGTACGCCTAGACGTCGGGACAGCAATCGCACCTTACGCATATAAGCAGTCTCTTGCTTATGGCCAGGCCAAGAAGCGCCAACAGCGATCAATCGCGTTTTGCCCTCTCTTTTCTTCACCTTGGCAACAGCTTTAAGTAGGATGTGCAGCCCTTTCTTCGGAACGATCCGTCCTACGAACAGCACATTGTAAGTGCCATTGACCTTCCATTTTTTGCGTAGTTTTCGTTGGAAGGCTGCGGATCTGGTGTGGAATTTCTCGGTATCTACGCCGAGAATAGCCGATTTGAACTTGTGTGCGTGGCGTGGGTATCGGCGTTTCATCGTTTGAGAGAGAAAGGATACGACCGTTGTGACACCATCCACTTGCCGGAGGATGGCGTTGGCACGCTTGCGGGAGAGCCTCGACATGAAGGTCAGCGAATGCAAGGAAAGGACTATCGTACTGTTGGGGAAGGCCTTGCGTACGTGTGGAATGAATGTAGGTCGATTCTCAACTTGAATGAGGTCAAACCGCTCACCTTTCACTTTGCTTAATGCAGCTCGAATGTATGAACTTCGCTTGTTCGCATAAGGCACTCGGACGATGCGATAGCGTCCGCCTGCAAGCTTGCTTGTTACGGGCAGCTTCGGATGCGTGCAGCAAATTAACGTAATGTCGTCTGTTCGTGCCATCCTGCGGAAGATGTTATGCGTGCAGGATTCGACAGAGCCTCCTTCCACTGGGGGAATTGGCAATTGCTCAGGAACAATGACAAGCACCTTCAAGTGTGACAACTCCTTTGTGTAAACCTTGGAACCAGTAATAGTCTATTCAGACAGTTGTCATGCTTCGACGTACAGCGGCCCATATTTGCCATACTAAACAAAGGGAAAGGAGAATGCTGGTGACACCATGTATAGGCGTATTGATTAATGACCGAACCTTTAAGAAAATCAGAACGAAGCGGTCAAGTGAGGAAAATCTGCAGTTCTATGTGAAAGCAGCCCGCAAGCATGGAATGACAGTCTTCTTCACAACGTTAAGCCGATTGGATCTGAAGAACAATACAGCAAGCGGTTATATGTATCAGAACAATTCGTACAAATTAGTGTCGAGAACTATCCCTCGCGTTATCCATAATCGAACGATGTCCAGGTCATCACGTTTGCGCAAAAATCTAGCCAAGCTTGCACGTAATCATCATGTGTTCAATCGCAAAACAAGGTATTCGAAATATACCATTCACCGTATATTGTGGAAAAATAGCAAATTGAGACCGCACCTCCCGCCTACTCGAACCTTATCGAAAACCTCCCTGTCTAGCATGATGCAACGCCACTCGGTTCTTTACGTGAAGCCTGCTAGCGGCAGCATTGGTCAAGGAATAGTCAAGCTAGCTCGCCGCAATAAAGCTTGGGTCATGCAGACATCAGCGGGAAAACAACGCGTGCAAGCTGATGCAACATACGCCAAATTGCAGAAACTATCGAGAGGGAAAACCTATATCGTACAACAAGGAATCGATCTTGCCCGATACAAGGGCAGACCGTTCGATCTAAGAGTAACCGTTCAGAAGAACAGGAGCGCCAAGTGGCAAGTTACCGGTATATTTGGCAAGCTTGCAGGCAGAGGCAAGCATGTGACGAATGTTGCTCGGGGGGGTACAGCGATGCGCTATCCGGTCTTGCTTCGAAGCTGCGGGTGGAATGCAAGCAAGGTAAATCGGTCTGTGAATCGCGTATCCTTGCATATCGCTGCACATCTGGATCGCAAGCTGGAGCACTTGGCTGATCTCGGTCTGGACGTTGGGTTGACTCGTGGAGGAAAGCCCTATTTCATCGAAATGAACGGAAAGGATCTGCGGTACGGTTTCAAAAAAGCGCGCATGTATCGCACATGGTTCAAGTCATATGAAAATCCAATCGGCTATGGGAAGTATCTATACAGAAAGGGAAAATAGTTGGCCTTGTATAAATCGCCACGCCAGAAAGCAGGCAGATCCAATACTATAGATCTGCCTGCTTTCTGGCGTTCCTTATGCTCATTCCTTACGTCCTATTCGCAAGTTGATCCCGATCCGCTGATTGCGGCTCTTGTTCCAGCCAGCCATTCTTAATCATGAGCTTGGCTCCATCCTCAGCGAATGCAAGCACCTCTGAGGTCAGTCTCGTGAACATCATTCCCAGATCATGTCTAGTGATCGTTCCCAGACTTCGACCATAATGACTGATCCCGGCAGATATTAAGGCTGACACATGGAACAGCATCAGCTTATCGGAGAAGGGAGCTGTCGTAGAGTCAGTCGGTACATTATCCCACGTACTGGCTGACGGAAGATGCTCATTGCCTAGTATGGAACCGAATATCTCGACATGCTTATCCGCTATATCCCTCCCCCTGATGAAGAAGTCGCGCACTTCCTTAGACTGGGCTACCTGACTGAATCCGATTAGTAACGTTCTGCCCAATTGATTCTGAATTAAGTTGAAGTATACATTCGATATTTCAATCGCATTGATTGGTCGGCGATCCCCGAACAATCCTGCTAGATAATGCTGGCGTTGCACATATTCAACCTTCTGTGGCAAGGGAATATAGGGCGCTCTTATAAAAACACCTTTGTTCAGCATCGTTTCTGTTGTTTTGTTAAGCAGTTTGGATGATTCATTCAAGCATTCTGTGAAATATTCGCACACGTCCAGCCGGCTGGCAGTGCTTAAGGCGAACGTGTACCCTTCCAATCCAATCTTCCCAATATTTTGTATGTAGAACAAATAGAAGTCGTCCGTGAACAGACGCGGTGCTTCCGTATTTCGATCCGCTTGTTCGGAGAATCCATCCGGGACGGGAAGCTGTTCCTCTGTAAATAGATCTTGCAATTTTTGTATATGCGCTTTGGCTAAAGTTAGTGCGAAGGTAAGGATAGACTGGATTTGTTCGTCTTCTACTTGTGACAGAAAGTGACCGATTGTACATATGGACATCGAATCGTTCATATATATCGTCCACAGATGCCCGATTTCTGCCGATGTCAATTTCACGCTGTGCTCCGTTTTAAGCTTCGTCGTCTCCATGCTGCTATTCCCTCCAAAGGTGTTAATTGACAACCTCTGGTTATAAGATGCCCCAGGTAAACGCGGGATATTCGTGCAACGGCATAGAGAACAGAACACATATCTAATATCCCATGAAGACGTCCTTCTTAATATTCGCTTTGGCAATCTGCTTCTGCTGCAAGTATGTCGTGATATCCCCTGTCATGGCACTCGATCCGGCAACCAAATATTTCCCATTGTTCGCATGCGCGGAGGTGAAGACATCTATCTCTCGCTGCAAGTCCGCCCTTACATCCACGTATGTGACAAGAATTGATGCTTGATTGGCTAGCTCGTCAAGCTCATCTTGGAACACATACGATTGATTGCTGTCTATATACAGAAGATGCACGGGATGCGCAACCTTGGTCCCATCTTCAGCAAGCTGCTTGACGATGGACCGGAACGGTGTGATGCCAATGCCGCCTGCGATGAGCAATGTAGGACTGTGATCGGTGAGGTAGAACGGGCCTACTGGTCCTCGCAGCGTCACACTCATCCCTGGCTTCAGTTCCAGCAGCGCTTGCTTGTATGCGCTTGGATTATCGCGAATTATCGTCGTCATTCGAACGATTCCCTCAGAAGGGATTGAAGACACACTAAATGGCTTGGTCGCTTGCTTGACACGCTTGTGCGTAATCGTGAACAGTCCGTACTGACCTGGTTTCCAGGTTAACTCACTCGGCTTCTCGAATACGAAGCTGTATACATCCTCAGATTGTTGCATACTCTCGCGAAATACTAATGATCTCTTCTTGAAAAAAGGTATCAGATTATCTTGTAAAAATCCCATTTGCCTAGCTCCCTTCGCTTCGGTTCTCCCTGCCATAGTGCTCAATTCATCGATTAGGACAAGTACTTCCCTGTAATCGACTGCTCTGCATCGATAATCTGCGCAGGAGTACCTTCGAACACGACCTGACCGCCCTTGCTTCCACCGTCCGGTCCCATATCGATGATCCAGTCTGCCTGGCTAATGACAGCAAGGTTGTGCTCGATGACGATCACGGTATTGCCGGTATCTACTAGTCGGTTCATGATCCCCATAAGCTGTCCGATATCGGACATGTGCAAGCCTGTTGTCGGCTCGTCCATAACGTAGACGCTGCCCTTCTTGTGCAGCTCGCTGGCCAGCTTAATTCGCTGACATTCTCCGCCCGACAGTGTGCTAAGCGGCTGCCCAAGCGTAATGTAGCTCAAGCCGACATCATGCAGCGATTGAAGCTTGCGTACGATCTCCTTCTGTTGGAAGAAGGCGAGGGCCTGCTCTACAGTCATCTCCAGCACTTCTGCAATGGACTTGTCGTTCAGCATGTAGGCGAGCACCTCTTCCTTGAACCGTCTGCCCCCGCACACGTCGCACGGCAGCTTCACACTGTCGAGGAACGCCAGGTCTGTATAGACGACGCCAAGCCCTTGGCAGTTGTCGCAAGCCCCCTTCGAGTTGAAGCTGAACAAGCTTGGGCTCACCTTGTTCGCAGACGCGAACGCCTTGCGCACATCGTCCATAATGCCAGTGTAGGTTGCGGGATTCGAGCGTGTAGACACGCCTACAGCGGCTTGATCGATGACGATCGCGTCTGGATGTTGACGGAGGAATACTTCGTTGATTAATGTGCTCTTGCCCGATCCGGCTACTCCTGTTATAACAGTGAGCACCTCGGTAGGAATATCGACACTCACGTTCTGCAAGTTGTGCAAGCTTGCATGCTTGATCGACAGCTTGCCTGACGGTTTCCTGCATGCTTCCTTGAGCTGCAGCGGCCGCTTCATATGGTTGCCTGTCAGCGTATCGGCTTCTAATAATCCAGCGAAGCTTCCTTCATAGACGATGTTGCCGCCGCGGCTTCCGGCATGAGGTCCGACATCTACGATATGGTCCGCTACCTTGATAACATCGGGATCATGCTCGACTACGATGACGGTATTCCCCTTATTCCGCAGCTTCTGAAGCAGCTCGTTCAAGCGATGTACATCACGGGGATGCAAGCCGACGCTAGGCTCGTCGAAGATGTAAGTGACATCGACCAGACTGCCGCTCAGATGCTTCACCATCTTGACACGCTGCGATTCGCCGCCGGATAATGTGTCTGTCTCACGGTCCAGTGTCAAGTAGTCCAGTCCGATATCGACCAGATGCTGCAGCCGATCTGACAACGCCTTAACGATCGGCGCAGCAATTTCGTCATCGACTTCACGGATGACACGAATAAGCTGTCCGACCTCCATCGCAGACATGTCCGCTATATTCCACCCTCGGATTTTGCAAGCTAGCGCAGCTTGGCTGAGTCTCGCACCGTGGCAGCTCGTACAAGGTCCTTCCGTAAGGAACGGCGCAACTGCTTTCTGCGTGCGCTCAGACTTCGTCTTCACGTCTTGCTTGATGTATTTGTTCGTAAATTTCTCAATGACGCCTTCCACTGTAATGTTCGTCGCCTTGCCGGCGAAGTCCATCTTCACCTTCCTCGCCTTCGCATACAGCAGATACTCCAGTTGCTCATCTGAATAATCACATAGCTTCATATCGGGGTCGAAGTCGCCTGATTGTACGACCATATTCCATTCCCAGCCGCCGACTTTATAGTCGGTCAGCAATATCGCCCCGTCCTGCAACGACTTGGACATGTCCAGCGCCCTGCTCATATCGACACCTAGCTTGCGGCCGATGCCGTTGCATGCTGGGCACATCCCCTGCGGGTCATTGAAGGAGAACCTATGCGCTTGTCCGACGTAAGGTTGACCTACACGCGAGAAGAGCAGTCGCAGAATCGGTGAAATGTCGGTAATCGTCCCCATCGTGGAATGCGATCCGCCGCCCAGTCGCTTCTGATCGACGATGACAGCCATGCTCAGATTCTCAATCGCGTCCGTATCCGGCTGTGGGACGCGTGGCAGGAAATTGCGCACGAACATGCTAAAGTTCTCATTCAGTAATCGTGTGGACTCAGCGGCGATCGTATCGAAGACGATCGATGACTTGCCCGAGCCGGATACACCTGTGAAGATCGTAATCTTCTTCTTCGGAATTCGTAGGGTAACATTATTGAGATTGTTCTCCCTCGCGCCCGAGATCACAATATAATCTTGACTCTGACTCAATCTTCTTCCTCCTCTAGCAATTGGGATAAGCGCAGCATATTCGCATGCCAATACTTGCTATATTCAGACACCCAGTCTTGTACTTCTCTTAGTGGTGAGGCATTGAGCTTATATCGTGTCTCTCTGCCGACCTTCCGGTCATGGACTAGCCCTGCTTCCTTCAGGACGGTCAGATGCTTCGATACAGCTGTGCGTCCCATAGGAAACTGTACTGTCAATTCATGCAGTGGCTTATCCTCTGCTTCTGCCAACAGATGGATCAGCTGCCGCCTCGTTGGATCTGCAATCGCATCGAACACATCCCGCGTTGGACTGTTCACACTCACAACAACCCCTCCTAATATGACACCATATGGTGACTGGTTTAATTATAGGACACCTTGTGATGTCCTGTCAAAGTAATTTTGTATTCCTCCCTATCGGTGTATGTTCAAATTATCCTGCAACTTCTTGTGTTAACTTCCATACCCAATCCACAGGCACTGCCAGACCAACCTTACGATTCTGATCGTCCTGTTGCATCGTGCTCGTTGCGAATATGATGCCGATCACCTCACCGTCGTGAGTCAGGACGGGGCTTCCGCTGTTCCCTCGATAGATCGGCGCATCCAGCACCATCCATGATACTTGTCCATCCGGAATGAGCCCTAACGTCTCCCCTTCGTTCGCCACATTCGTGAAGAACAGCGGATTACCGATCACATAGACGGGCTTACCTGCTTCTCCATCATAATGACGGGCGAGTGTCAGGGCAGGTATTCCTTTTGCTTCAATATCAATGAGTGCCAAATCCACATCTTCTGCAATCGCGACAATCGTCGCCCTGTAGGATTCCCCATTGGACAGATGAACAGTAGGACGTGATGCGTCATCGATCACATGTCTGTTCGTCACGACGAGCCCTTCTTCCGAAATAATAAATCCGGTCCCCTTCGCCTCATTCGTCCGTATAACCACTATGGATTCCTTATACTGTTGAATTGACTCCATCTGCGATAAACTTGCAGAAGTGGCTAAGAACTCGATAGCAGCAAATGAGTAAATTCTTGGCAACAAGGCAAGACCTTGTGCACACAGCGCGAATACCATAATGCCGACAAGAATGGTGCGAAATCTTGGCGATTGCCAGATTGGCGGCTCGGATTCCTCCTCTTCCTCAGCTGCTTGGAACAATAGCTCCAGCTCTTCCTCTGTAAATTCTCTGCCATTCTCCTCATCTATATAATCATCGCCCAAGACAGAATCGGTCCTATCGTCTTCCGCGCGCTTCTGATCAGACATGCCAGACTCCTTCCTCTTCGCATCTATTGTATCTAGCATCTACTATACCTGTTCTTGACAGGTTTCTCAAAAAGAGCACGCGATACACCTACGAGTAGGCTGCTGCATACGATATGGCAGATCATAACATCTGGAGAGGAGAATGTACGTGTACTACCCGTATTCACACTATCCTTATGTGTATCCAAGGCCGTTCTTCTGGTATCCTTATCCCGCCTATCCTTATTGGAATCCGTATTGGCCTGTCGGCTACCGAAGCAATGAAGAGCATGATATGCATGGGAATGATTCACATGGAGGCAAGGATTACGGTCCCTATCCGTTCGTCATCAATATTGAGGAAGCGACGAACAACAATCAGACGTTCCGCACAGCACTTTGGACAGGAGAGCACCTGCAAGTAACCTTAATGAGCATCAACCCTGGTGAAGATATCGGATTGGAGAATCACCCTGACCTCGACCAGTTTCTCCGCATCGAGTCTGGTCAAGGCTTCGTACAGATGGGCAAGGAGAAGAATAAGCTCGATTTCCAACGGCATGTGGCAGATGACGACGCGATCCTCATTCCGGCGAACACCTGGCACAACGTAACGAACACGGGCAAGATGCCATTGAAGCTGTACTCCATCTATGCGCCGCCGCAGCATCCATTCGGCACTGTTCATGTGACCAAGGCTGATGCTGTCGCTGCCGAGGCAGCGGAAGCGCGATAATACAAACCGACAGGCGTACGAATTGTGCGCCTGTGGCTTTATTGAAATTTACCGAAATCTTTGATCTTGGCCTGCACATCACAGCGAATGTCCATCTCAGCATACGCCTTGCGCCAGTCCAGCTCCTTCCACTCCTTGTAGCTCATATGGTTGCGGATGCTCTTGCCGATACCTATGCTGTCTACTTGGTGCTCTTGCATCAGCGCAAACATGTGCTTCGCTTCCTTCTCAAGATGCTCGGATATTCGATCCTCCAATATTTTCTGATCATGCGGTTTGCTAGGCTTTAACTTCCCGATATACTCCAATACGGATCCACTGGCCTTCACGGACACTTGTACGGCATATGGTGGCTTCGCATTAAGCACACGGACATATCGCTTGCTATTCAAAGAGCTGAAGAGAACGAATTCCGGACTCCTTTCGTCTTTATCCAGCTCAATACTCGTCTCCCCTTGCTTGAATGCGTCTCGCAGCAAAGAGAAAATCAACGCTTTTTTCGGTGATATTTTCGCCACATAGCGATCATCCTGAAATAAGCCGATTCCGTCAATAGCCACATGCTTCTCATGGGCCTTAATGACCGGTGCAACCGGATCAATGCCGTCATCGAGGTAATCGCGGACGAAGTGATATAAGTTAATATCAGGGACCGTCTGGAGCTTGGCTTCCTTCTCTAATAACTGACCGATATAGATACCTGTAATCGGGTGCTCCGGATAGTCCTTCGCCATCAGGTCATGAGCGGAACCATTCACTACCGTAATCTTCGTTCGCTGACCAATGGCCGGATCACGGATTAATGTATCGATATGATCCCAAATACCCGACTTGGCAAGTTCCAACCCGTACAAGGTATTTCGCAGTTGACCGCTTACCAACGTCCGATTCGTCATCTGAGACAGCTTAGTTCTCGCCTCCTTGCTCGTTCTTCCTATCGCGGTCAGTACCTCCCTATTATTGGCTGCATCCGGATCTGCCTTCGGAATTGTAATCGAGATCTTCAACAGCTCGCCTTCTCCTGTCGTTTCCTCATCACGCAATAAGTCATAACTGGTAGTATGTGTGAACCCCAGCTCCTCCAGAATACGTTGGTCACTTGTACTGCAACCAGTAAGCAACACAATGCCAAGTACGCACACTATACAATTACGCATGAACATCCCCCTTTCGCAAGCGTCGTATGAGCAGCAAACCAATTAGCAAAGTTGGCGCTATGAACACGAACAGTAATTCTGCATAGGCGAGCCACCGCAACAATACTTCGACCTGTCTAATCAAGCCCGGTATGTAGGAAGCGACGAAGCTAACGAACACGACGATAACACTAATCCATTTCCGATTCATTCGCGGCAAGAGATGGTTGATGATTTCCTGTGCCATCCAGAAGTACATGACCGAGGTAATCAGGATCGATAGCAAGAAGAAAGTGAATAAGAAGTTCTCCATCCTCTCAATGAACGGAAGCTCAATGTAGGCAAGTAAGTCGAGCAACGGATAGATCGTCTCAAGCAGCTGTCCGTAGCTGAAAAAACCGAAAGACACGATCAGAATGCTCAAATATGTGAATGTAGTGATCAAGTTCCCGTAATGGACAGCCTTGAACATAGTGCGTACATTTTCCACATAGGGCACGAGGAACAGGCATATGTGAAAACCGAGAAAGGCGGTGAAGATTTCCACGCTGCCATGTGCGAATGCTGTCTCCCCCCGGAACAAGAACGGTGTGAAGCGGCTCCACTCGAATTCACTCAGATAGAACAAGAGCAAGAAGAGCATCCAGACCGTAAGGAAGTAAAAAATCGTAGCCGCCTTCGATATGTTATAGATGCCTTTGAACAGCAACAGCAAGGCCAACACATCGAACACAAACTTGAACACCATCGAATTCGTAGTAGGAAATGCGATCATCTGAAAGATCAAAATATATTCCTTGCCCACCATACAGCCTGTGAAGGCAAGCAACCCCGCGAACGCGAGATAAATAGGAATTAACAACGGCTTCCATACGACGTCCTCGGCGATAGCGAAGATCGATTGTCTCTTCCCCAAGCGGAAGACGGCAGATATGAGGAAGATACTACCTATCGCTACACTAGAGAGAATGATAATCGACAGCCAGCCGTTCCGTCCGAAATTCTCAGCCGTAATACGAGGCAGTACGAAGATCATCACACCGACTTGAACCATATGGGTAAGAATGGCAATGTGAAGCGGGTGAAGCTTTTCTCGGACTTGGACCATAAGCGTTCTCCTTATTTCTTCATACGATTTCGCACCGGGTTCGGCGAGCGCAAGCTCGTTGCCCGTTTATGCGACATCCAGTACGGTGCGCGGATGAATACATCCTTCCAGTCCGCTACGTTCATCGGTGCCAATGGGCTTAAATATGACACACCTAAATTGCTCAAGCCACACAGATGGATGACGATATAAGCTACCCCGAACATCAAGCCTAGGTTCCCCCACATCCCTGCCAGAATAATCAGTCCGAAGCGAATAAGCCTGATTGATGCGCTCATGACGTAGCTCGGAATGACGAAGGAAGCGATCGCCGACGAAGCGACAGCAATGATGAGAATATTGCTCGTCAATCCAGCCTGAACCGCTGCCTGTCCGATGACAATACCGCCGACAATACCGATTGTCTGACCGATCTTCGTCGGCAGTCTGGCACCGGCTTCACGCAGCAGCTCAATCGTAACCTCCATCAATAAAGCTTCATAAATTGGTGGAAACGGCACCCGATATCGGGATTCGGCCAAATTCGTCAACAGCGCAGCCGGAATCATCTCATAATGGTACGTCGTCACAGATACATAGAAGGCGGTGAAGGACACCGTGATCAGGAATGCCAGGAATCGTAAGAACCGCAACGCCGTACCGAGTAACCAGCGCTGATAATAATCGTCGGGTGAAGAGAAGAATTCGAAAAAACTCGTAGGCGCACTTAACGCGGAAGGGCTTCCGTCCATGATCGCTACGACTCTTCCTGATATGAGCTTCGTCACGACCGTATCAGGCCGTTCCGTCGTCATAAACTGCGGGAAGATAGAATTCGGATGCTCATCAATGTACTGGATTAACATATTCGTATCTGTCAGACCGTCTATTTCGATCGCTTCGATTCGCTCACGAAGCTTCTGAATATGGTCTTGGTTCACGATATCTTGAATATATAGAATGTACACTCTAGTCTTCGTAATTTCACCGACTTCACAGGGTAGCACCTTCAAGTGCGAACTCTTGACTCGGCTGCGAATGAGTGACAGGTTCGCTTGAATACTCTCGACTAATGCATCATGCGGACCTGTAATGACCGTTTCTGTCTCCGACTGCTGTACCGAGCGCATGACGGGCTTGAACGTATCAGCCAAATATGCACCATCATCCCAGAACAGCGCCGTCTTGCCGCCCAAGATTCCCTTGATAAGCTCCTTAGCGTCCTCTACAGGCTTGAATATGGAGCGTTGAAGATAGTCGGATATGTCGGACTCAGACAAATTCCTTAATGGCTGGAGAATCTCACGGCCGACATCCTCACTGCTAACCATATGATCGATATACAGAATATCTGCATGCAGGGTAGGGAACGAACGATGGGTCAAGTCCCCGCACTGCTCGAACTCACGCATCGCGTGCTCCAATGACGGTTTCGGTTGTTTGCCAGAACGTGTCCCTGTATCCTGCTGTCGCTCGCGATGTTGCCACAGCTTCTTCATGATGCGGAATAGTACCATCTGTGATCATCCTGTTCATCCTGTACTATGGCATAGATTGTGTAATTCGGATCGGACTCATACATGGACGACACAATTTATTTCGAGACATTGTGAGGAAAGCTACCTCCTCTTCGTTCTTGTCCGCTATAATAGGGGAAATGCATTCGTTCGGGAGGGTATCTATACATGGCACAGCTATCAACCATCGAATTTCTGAAGCAATTAACGCTATTTCAAGACTTGAACAGCCAGGAGCTGGCTCGGGTCGAGGAGATTATGATCGCGCGCTTTGTACCGAGGAAGACGACAATCTTCACAGAGGGCAGCGAGAAGGAAGCGGTGTACTTCATCCGCGAAGGGATTGTCAAGACGTATAAGACCGATGCGGACGGACATGAACAGATCGTCTCCATCTTGAAGAACAACGACATGTTCCCGCATACTGGTCTGTTCAACCAAAGGCCATATCCGGCGACTGCGGAAGCGATTGTCGATACTCGGCTGCTTGCAATCCCAGTGCACATGTTCGAACCGCTCATGCTGAGCACGCCTTCCATCGCGCTCAAGATGATGCGCGTCATGGGAGACATTATCCGCGAGCTGCAGGAGAAGCTGCAGATGCTGACGGGTCAGGATGCCAAGCATCGTGTGCTCTCCTTCCTGCTGAAGCTTGCAGAACAGCACGGCAAGCAAGAGGGCGGACGGATCACGATCGAACTGCCTATGACCCATCAAGAATTCGCTAGTACAGTCGGCACGACGAGAGAAACAATCAATCGTCTATTGAATCAGCTAGTGAAGGCAGACATTCTGCAGGTCGATCGGAGCCGGATCGTAATCGTGGACCCGCAAGCGCTGCGGGAACGGATGGATCAGAAGTAGCATCTGGGCAACAGCTCGACATATTCATGTTTCCAGCAAGATCTGACCGGTCATCGACAAATCATAGCCTGGAATAGTGTTCAGCTCAGTCCGGAACGCAGGAGATTTCAATATACGCATGACCGACTGTATCCACTGGCGATTTTCCGGCTTTTTCATCAGAACAAGGTCATATCGTTCTTGAATTAAAGGGATGAAATCTATATTGCCCACGATGGAAGCGGCTTTCTCAATGCCGATTCCTACATCCGCTTCGCCAGATGCCACCTTCGAGGCTACACCAATATGGTTCGATTCTTCTATCTCATATCCTTGGACTTGTGTTGCTTGCATACCGTGCAGACGAAGCTGTTCATCCAAGAGTACACGTGCGCCCGAACCTTTCTCACGGTTCACAAACCGCAAGCCGGGTTGATTCAGATCTGTCCATTGATGGACCTTGCGAGGATTGCCTTGCTGTACATACAGCCCTGCTCGGCGCAACAGCAGGTTCACAACCAAATAAGAGGAACCGACAAGAATTTTACGAATGTAAGGAAGATTATATTCACCGGACTTTCCATCCAACAGATGCGTACTTACTATATCTGATTCACCCCGATACATGGCAATCAAGCTGTCTAAACTGCCGACATATGCACGAAGCGGCCTTACTTCAGGAACATGCTTCTCCATATGCTTAGCCAGTATATCCAAGCTAATGTCCTGGCCGGTAATAACCAGTGGACGAATACCTCTTGCGACTGGCGTTATAGCAGCCGTTACAGCCATATCTACGCTTGGCTTCTCCCCAGACATGATGCCTTTCGCCCGCTGCTTATAGGCTTCTAGATCAGCGGCATCAATGCGCATTTGCTTCCCTACACGATAAGACTGCAGCTCACCTTTTTTAATTAAATCATATACGGTTAGCTTAGATATCTTCAACAACTTGGCAATTTCTTCAGTTGTATAAGAGATGTCACTGGACATATGTCATTCTCCTTATTAATAAATAGCGTGGATGATGAGTCAATATTGTACGGGTAACTTCTACAGATTCGATCACTAGATAGTGCATGATGAAGCGAACTCTGACCGTTTCTAATATATTGTAGCACAAATAAATAGATTAAGATGGAAAGTCCTATTTACTCCTAAGACTACACTATATATAATGATATTTAGATATAAATAGATATAACCAAATACAATTAAGGAGTTGGAGGAATTGAGGATAAGCTGGAAACATGGAATTATGATTATGATGATCTGCGCATGCATGGCAGTAGTTGTCGGATGTAGTCAGGAGGCATTAGACAATGCAGGAACTGCTGACTCATCCTCCCCTGCGGGACAACTGACGATCTCAGCAGCGGCGAGTCTGACCGATGCCCTTACAGAAATTCAGCAAAGTTATGAGGAGCAAAACGAAAATATCACCATATACTTGAATTTCGGTGGTTCAGGCACCCTGCAGCGACAAATTGAGCAAGGAGCTCCAGCCGACTTGTTCCTGTCCGCATCACCCCGCAATATGCAGGCACTTGTCGACCAGCAGCTCATTGATACGGAGCGTGAAAGGACATTATTGACGAATGAATTAGTCGTAATCGTTCCGCAAGATGATGAGTCTGCATGGGAGAACATCGATGCACTCATGCGTGAGGAAATTAGACATGTGGCGATCGGTATTCCAGAAAGTGTGCCTGCCGGCCATTACGCCAAAGAAGCACTTGTTCATGCCGACCTGTGGGATGACTTGAGTGCCAAGATGGTACAAGCCCAAGACGTCCGACAAGTATTGCAATACGTGGAGACCGGGAATGCAGATGCCGGGTTTGTGTACAGAACGGACGCACGAACCTCGCAGCAAGTTAAGGTCGCATTCACTGTCGATGCGAATACCTATACGCCGGTTGAATATCCCGTTGGTATTTTGAAGTCTGCGGCGAATCGTCAAGAAGCGGAAGACTTCTATAGCTATTTGCAAACCGAGCAAGCCCTGGACGTATTCGAAAAGTATGGGTTTGCGATACCGAAATGATGAGCGCAACGATGCATTGGATTGAATTATGGCCGCCGATCCGTCTGTCGCTGCAGGTTGCGCTGTTATCGAGCGCGCTTGTGCTCGTGCTCGGAGGAATGGCAGCATGGTGGATGTCGCACACAAGACCGTTCAGAGGGAAATCACTCATCGAGACCGTCTTCATGCTGCCGCTAGTCCTCCCTCCTTCCGTCGTTGGCTTCCTGCTGCTCGTCATGCTTGGACGCAATAGCTGGATCGGACAATTGATCGACGCTTTGTTCGCCGCACCGATCGTGTTCTCCTGGTGGGCGGCTGTAGTGGCGTCGATCGTCGTAGCCTATCCACTCGTCTATCAGACGATGAAGACAGGATTCGGCTCCGTCGATCGCACATTAGAGGACGCAGGCCGTTCGATAGGCGCAAGTGAATGGCAGGTATTCCGCTACATTACCTTTCCATTGACCTTCCCTTCGCTGCTTACTGCCTATATACTAGGCTTCGCGCGCAGTCTGGGTGAATTCGGGGCAACGCTTATGATCGCCGGGAATATTCCGGGCAAGACGCAGACGATCCCAACCGCGATCTATGTGGCAGTCGATTCCGGCAACCTGCACATGGCATGGGCGTGGACAGGCGCCATCATCGTCATCTCCTTCCTCATGCTGCTGTTCACCGGACGCCGAAGGACATGAGTCACTGTTCTCTCTTCCCTGATGGCGGACGAAAGCATAGGGACCTAATTGACTTCCACTTCACAGCGGTTCGCGTGCTCCTTCATTGCGGTGGAAGGACATGAACCGCTGGTCACTCTTCCTGGACGGCGGTCCATCACTTCATCGTAGTCCATCGCTTCATATAGAGTACAGCTACCTGCACTTTATACATTTAGTTATCCAGAATTTATGTGATTTAAGCAAACTACCTGCATTTCGTACAGGTAAAAAAGCTATTTTCAACACTTCAGCGGAAATATGTCTAATCTAGCTGCACAAAGTGCACGTAGTTCATCCTTATTCCGTGTCTATGAGGAAACTAGCTGCACAAAGTGCAGGTAGTTCATTCCTATTCCGTATCTATGCGGAAACTGGCTGCACAAAAAGTGGAGGTAGTTCATCCTTACTCGGTGTCTATGCGGAAGCTACCTGCACGAAATGCAGGTAGTCGCTCGAACAAGCTGATTGCGCACTTGTCATATACGGATGCACGAATGCCTCCCGCACTCCCTTTGTACTCATACCTACAATCGCGGGAACAGCACATCGTTCTCCTTATTTCCGTGCCAATCGCGGGAACAGCACATTATTCTCCTTATGCACATGCTCGAATATATCCGCTTCCATCTCCTCAAACATCTGGTACGTCAGCGCGTAGGTGCGGCAAGCGTCAGCTGGCAGGGTATAATCCGCCGTCAACTCCCGGATTTCTCTCAGCAATCCCCCTACCGCACTGTGATCAGCCTCAAGCTCATCGATCGTCGCTGCCGCTTTCGCTATATCTTCACCCGAACCGGTCTGCTCCGCCTTGCGAATGAGCGGGAACACCATTACTTCTTCTGTAATGAGATGCTGCTCCAGCTCCATCTTCAACCGATGGAACAGCGTGTGCAGCTTAGCAAGCTCTGGGTGAGCTTGACGATGCACACGAAGAAGCTTCGTCACGAATTCACTCAGCAGCGGCAGCTCATTGAGCAGGTAAGCATGATGGGTATCCACGATATGATCGATCAGTTCACTGGAAGCAGCTGGACGCCAGTCTGCGTACTGTCCAGCGCTTGCGCTTGCTTCCTCACGTATCTGGTTGAGCTGCAGCAGAAAATCCCACTGATCTATACGGTGATCGTGCAAGACTGCCGACAATGGACGATTGCCGCCGCAACAGTAGTCGATCTTGTATGCCTTCATTAACTTGCTGGCACGAGGCAAGCTTGCGACAATTCCGCCGATCGTCTCGGTGCCAGTGAATGCAACAGATTTCATCGCGATAACCTCCTTGTACGGTTCTATCCTTACTCTGAACTTGTATCAAGTGTATCGCGGTTCTGAGCTCCGCATTGTGATCTTGATCACAGCTGACTACCTACCCGCAATTTCCTCTAAGGCAGCTTCCAATGTAGCATATCGGAATTGATAACCGGCCTGAAGCAAGCGCTCCGGCAGCACCCAGCGGCTCTTCAGGACAAGTTCTGTTTCCGTACGGATTAGAACGGCCCCACACTCAAGCAGCCATCTAGGCGCAGGCATGCCGAAGCGCCTTCCTAGCGACTGGCGCAGCATGCGCATCTGCTCATGATTGGGCACCGGATTCGGGGCAGAGCAGTTAATCGCTCCTTCCAGCTCTGGATGCGCCATTGCGAATTGAATAATGCGATATACGTCCTCAATGTGAATCCAGCTGAACATCTGTGTGCCCTTGCCCTGCACACCGCCAAGCCCGAGCTTCACGAGCCGTTGATACGGTTCGTTAACGCCACCATCACGCCCCAATACGATCGCGATCCGCAACGCAATCTGCCGCGTATGCGGTAACGTGAAGGCGAACAGCTGCTGCTCCCAGGCTTGGGCCACTTCGACCGAGAAGCCAGAACCGATCTCACCGGATTGCTCAGTCATCGGTCGGTCTTCCGCATGCCTGTAGATTGTAGCCGTGCTGGAATTGATCCACAGCTTCGGCGGCTGCACGCAAGCAGACACCGCTTCCCCCAAGCGTCTCGTCGTATCCGTTCGGGATGACATGATCGCTTCCTTGTTCCGCTTATGATAGCGGCAATTCACCGACTTGCCTGCTAGATTGATGAGCAGTTCTGCCCCTTCCAACGCCTCTACAATTGCAGCATGATCTGTCCAATCCACATGTGGAGATTGACGTGAGATCATCACGACCTCATATCCGTCCTGTCGAAAGCGCTTCTGCAAATGAGTCCCGATGAATCCCGTTCCGCCAGCAATGACAACCTTGAGCGCCATCATGCATCCCTCCTATTTCGTCCTGTTATACGTGCTTCGGTAACTTCGGCAAGCTTGTCCTCATTGTATAGCAATCCGTCCAGTTACACTAGCCGCATCCATGACGAAATAGAGAAAGCCTTCCGAGGATGTGGTCTCCCCGTGAAGGCTGTTGACCCTGCCTTTATTCCCCTTGCTTCTCAATCTTGACCCGATTCTTCTCGGCAACCTTCTGCAAGTACGCTGCTGTCTGCTCGAATGACTTTAACTTATCGCTTGTAATCGTGTAAGGCTCCGGCACCCCGCGAATATGAACCTCCACCAACTTGACAGTGCTAGTGCGGAACAGCTTCTTGACGGCGGTCTGACCGAATCTGAGACGGTCGATCTTGCTATACTTCACATCTTGCGTCTTCGCGCCGCTGTCCATGGTCAACCGCATGGTATCCACATCCAAATTCACATCCACAATCGCCGGCATGCTTCTCCTCCTCATGAAGTTTCCTTTCACCCTTTACCTTTATGCCATTTATGCCCGAATTAGACCCTGCACACAGTACGTAGAGTATGTATTACGCCTGTCTAGTTCTGAATAGCGAGAGGAGAAGGAGCAATAGCGGAAGAACAAGGAAAGCGAACAGCCCGTAGCTGAACCACACCTTCGGAATGAACACCAAATAGGCTGTGACGTTCGCATAGACTTCCTTGGCAAAAACAACGACGAGCAGTCCAATAGGCAATGTAATCGGCTTCCACGACTTCATGCCAAGCATCTGTGACATGCCGTAGGCAGTCGAATAGAAGGAAACAGTGGTCTTGATGAATACAGCAAGGAACCAGACAAGTGTCAACAGCACTTCAATCCGTTCGAAAAAATCGGCGATACTGATCTTCTTAGCCAGCACATACGACGGGAACAAGTTTCGCGCTGTATAATCGTTCCCCAGTACCAAGATACATAATGCGGTCAGCCCTATCAATAGTACACTGCCGATCACTGTACCCGTCAGTATCGATTGCGGAATACGTTTCGGCTGCTGGATGAAGGCAAGCAGCATAAGCAGGCACATATGCTCCTGTAATGTGGAAATTTGTATACCCGCGCTTACGAGCGGCAATATGTCACTTTCCAGCATCGGCTCTATCCGGTCCAGCTTAATTTCCGGCAGGAGTAAGAGCATCGTAATCGCAAGGAATACGACAATGAACGGGAAGAACAGCTCCGCAGCGCGTGCGAAGGTTTCTACCCCTAGCCGTACAGCCACTATGACGACCAGGGTGAAGCTCACATAGATGACATCGGTCGGTGTTTCCGGCAGAATCGTAGCACTGACGAAGCTGCCGATATAACGGATGAAGTATACGGTCAGGGAGAAGAAGAGGAAGATGTAGGACAGGGAAATCACCTTGCCAAGCCACTTGCCCACGATCGAATCAATCATCTGAATCAACGATTGCCGCGGATTGCGCTTCAGCAAGCCAATGTAGATCATAATATACAGCAGGTTGAACGCAATACCGACAATGGCAGCAATCCATGCATCTTGCCCGACTACCTGTGCAAGCGGTGAAGGAATGACCAAGATTGAGGTGGCGAAGGTGAATATCGTTGTCAAAATCGTAAACTGTCGAATACTAATCATGGCTTCCCCCTCCTGCACTGCATACGGTATTATTCCATCAGTGACAGCAGTGCATCGCTGATAGGCTTGAAGCAAGTCGTAATGATCGATGTCGGTGTAGGAAATCGGATTCCCCATGCCTGCAGCAATCCTGTCGTGATGCCGAGCAGCAATAGCAGAATGAACACGGTCAGCTCCTTCCGTCTGCGGGCTCGCCATAGCCCAGGAGCTTCCAGAATTGCTATACAAATTCCCGTCGTAAGAATAAGCAGTGAACCCCACATTTCATTCTCCTCCTAATCGGGAATAGACAGCGGATTCGTAATCGAACCGATACCTCTCACACTCACCTTGACCTCTACTGCTGTTTTCATAGCAGGGAAGTGTTCTTGATGCCAGTCTGCCTTCACACGCCTCCAATATTCTGGCGAGCTGCGATGCAGCGCCATACCGAAGCCGAATATATCCGAACGGAATTGCTGTTGGGCTTTCTCCAGCAAGCTTGCGATCTCTCGTTCCAGCATGTCTTCTGCTTCGCTCTCGATACGGCGAATATCGGCTTCTTGCGTCACATCGATCTCACATTGGATTTCGCCAATATTGACGTCCAGCTCCATCTTAACTTTCCCTTCTGGACGTCCATGTCGGACGTCAGCGGTGAGCTTACTCTTATTAGTAAGCACCTCCAATGCTAGGTTCCCTTCCTTACACGGGATATTGTTGACGGTGCTCTTCACATTACCTGTTATGAAATTGAAAACTTTGCTCTCTGCCTCGTTCATCCAAGCTGTTAACTTCCCATCCTTGAATACCGCCATATCCTCCAGCTGCAAGAGGGCGTGCAGATCCAACCGTTGAACGTTCTCCTGCGTGGCGCCAATTTTCGGATTTCCTACAATGTTAATCCCGGGAAGCACCGAGCTCTTGCCCTTGGAGGAAATGTCCTGAATCAGCTGATCAAGCGTGACCTTCTGCGTAGAAGCCCATGCCGCACTAGAGCTAAGCAACGAAGCGTACATTTTATTGACCGGAATTCTCTCTAATAATGTAATCACCTTCAATATCTTCTCAGCAGTCATATCTCGACTCACTAGCAAGTAGAAGTCCGTTCGCAACTCATGATCACGAGACAGCAAATCGACGAATGTGTGGAGACCCTCTCGTGCTGCTTCCTCGCCGACAACGATGATCCGAATATGCGATAAGTATATTTTACGCGGCGAAATGGTCGTAATTCTGCGCATCGCTTCGAAAATAGTCGCTCCGCTCAATGTATATGTTATGACAGGCGCGGTGTTCGCACTTGCATTCTGCTGTGGAGCGACTGCACCGGGATTAACCACCTGAACGGAAATCTTGTAACCCTCGTCATTCTTATCTATCCCGACACCAAGAGCAATAGCAATCTCATTCAGCTCCCTCCGATTCCAGCAGCCGGTAAGCAAGAGCGCGGCAATAATGAGACAGAGGAAGCAGCGCGTTAGCCGATTCATGTGGAATCACCTTGCCCCTTCACATGCTCAGACAATGTTTGCTTGTCCTCTCGCACATGATTCCGGTTAGGGATAGATTGCGGGCGCTTGAGCATGAGCCAGCGCGGCAGTCGGAGGAACACGTCTTGCTGATCCTGTCCTTGGTACGGGGCGAGCGCACTCATGAACGGAATGCCGAATGAGCGCAAGTTGCACAGATGCAACGTGATGAGGATAATCCCGAGTGTTATGCCATATAACCCGAACGAAGCTGCAAGTCCCATCAAGGCGAAGCGCAATATCCGTGTGGAGATACCCATATTGAAGGAAGGAGCAACGAAATTCGCAATCGCTGTAGCCGACACGACGATGACCATTCCTGCTGTTACCAGCCCTGCCTCCACCGCAGCCTGTCCGATGACCAGCGTTCCTACAATCGAGATCGATGTGCCGATCGCTCGTCCCATTCTAACCCCGGCTTCTCTCAACACCTCGAACATCGTCTCCATAATGAGTGCTTCGATAAATGCTGGCACAGGTACCCCTTCCCGCTGTGCGGCTAAGCTGATGAGCAACGGAGTTGGAATCAATTCATGATGGAACGTTGTCACTGCGATATAGACAGAAGGACCGAGCATCGCTATGGTAAAAGCCAGGAAGCGAAGCAAGCGAATGAGCGTGGATATGTCCCACCGTTGGTAGTAATCCTCACTCGCTTGAAAAAACTGCACGAACAAAGCAGGCACAATAAGTACGAACGGAGTCCCGTCAATGAGAATGACCATCCGCCCTTCAAGTAGCGCAGCGGCAGCCGCATCAGGACGATCCGTGTTCTGAATCGTCGGGAACGGTGTGAACGTCCGGCCTTCGATCAGCTCCTCGATATACCCGCTCTCCAGGATGCCATCAATCTGAATATGATCGAGACGGCGGCTAACCTCGTCCAGCAGCTGATTATCCGCAATGCCATTCATATGCATCAGAATCACGTTCGTCTTCGTAACATCGCCAATTACCCACGCCCGTGACCATAAATTCGCATCCTTAATCTTGCGGCGAATGAGCGCCGTATTCGTACAGATCGATTCCGTGAATGAATCGCGCGGACCGCGCAGCACAGTTTGTGTGGCAGGCTCCGTCACTTCACGCTCCTTGCCGCCCCTCGTATCTGCCAGAACACCTTGTGAACAACCGTCGAACATAATGAAGGCTTGCCCGGACAGCAGCGCGATAATCGCATCCTTGATGCTCGTAACCGTGCTCGTATGGCTTGCAGTCAATGCGTTGTATTGGGCTTCATGCAGCAACGCATCGATCCCCTGATCGATTGACAGCTCCTGCTTATCCAGCAATGGTTCAATAATATGAGTAGTCAAGATTTGCTTATCAATCAGTCCATCCACATACAGCACAGCTCCTAATACGTGAGCTTCGCTAATGTGGAATCGCCGAATCTTCAAGTCCGCACTATTCCCCATCAGCTGTTGAATCGCAGTTATGGACGGCTCTAGCTCCCGAGACAAGCTAGCTTCACCTTGTCCGTCCTGAACGGAAGCAGCATTAGAGCGGGTATCTGTATGATTACTGGAGGGGGATTGATGCTGTTGTTTCCGTGATCGCCTCATCTTCTGCCTCCATATTGCTTCCATAAGTTTGTTCTTTCCTTACTTTGTGCTTGTCTTTCCAATTTTACTCACACTGACAGCACTTATCGTGCGGTCCATACCTAAAAAAAGAAGCCGTGAGATGGGTTCATCCCAAGACTTCTCTCCCATGAATCTGATCTATACATTACTGCGTGCAGCAATTGCTGCACGTCCTGAATGCGTCACACTCCCTGTACGCGTTGCCCATTGCACGGATGACCTACTTCCAGAGCGTCAGACCGAATAGATGCAAATTCGGTAAGGTAGGAAGCACCAATTCCCGCACACGCTTCGGCTCATCGAACGTCAGCTTCTTCGCAAACAGCTGGACACGGTCAGAAGTTCGTCCTTTCACTGCATGCTCCAAGTTCGTATGCCAGGCTATAACATGACCGCTATGCGCCGAGCGGTTCCACCAATCTGGAAAGTCGATTAACAGCTCAGTCGAAGTACCATCTTCATAGACGAGCTTGCCGGTTTCCGTATGGTCGCCTTGCTCCCCGCTGCCGAGCAGCATGATGCCCCACACTTCGTCTGTTGGCAGCGCAATCACCTGACCTTCGCACGAGATATTATCCGGTTCGCCGTTTGGCAAGTCTGGAAAGACGAAGGACATGTCCGCTACTCGAAGCGAGTGCTCCGGTACGTTCTGTCGCGCATAATAATAACCGAACGCATCGAAATCCGCATCGTGATAATCGTTGTTGCGTACAGCCCCGATTGCTCGATTGTTGCAGTAGCCGGCGAGATCGACCGGAATCGTAGACGTAACATGCCTTGAACTTCCTGCGACTGCTGCTTGTGCCTCGCCTACAATCTGTTCCTTAATGGCTGTATCTGGATCAGACGCACCGCCGTCTAAGGTAATGATGAGCTGCTCCAACAATGCAGCTTCCGCCTCTACAATCTGGCGAATGCGCTGCTGCAAGTGCGGGGTCAAGTCCGGCGCGTTCGCAAGCTGTGATGCGAAATTCATCTTCGCCAGCAAGGCGCGAACCGTTGTCCACTTGCCGGACAATTGCCTGCACTGTTCGGCGTAATGGCGGAACGGCTCAAGTGAATAGGTATCTGCTATATAATCCAATGACTTGGCGAAGTTATGCCGTGCGTAGATCAAGCTGCTGAGCTGATGATACAAGCGGCTTCCTCCGAAGTCTGCACAGCCCTTCGTCTCTTCCGCGAAATCTATGCCGGGAAGTGCTTCCACTAGCGCTCCGAATGCAGGAACGAGCTCATCAAGCTGACGCTGAAGCAGAGGCCGGAATACTGCGGCAAGCTGTTCTCTTCCGTCGATCCGAGTAGGACCGGGGCGCAGCGTCAATGCTGCCTCGAAGCCTAGCTCCAATTCCTCGCGCGGCAATAGCAGGTCCGTCTTCTCGAAGTACGGATCGATACAGTGCAAGTGTGCATTCGCTTCAACACCGACAGCGATAACCATATGTGTGAAGTAGTGCTCCTTCTGATACTTATCATCCCATGGCAGATGGTAGGCATCCACGATCATAACGACGGGAAATCCTGCCTCAACCTCATTCT
This sequence comes from uncultured Paenibacillaceae bacterium, assembly GCA_913056365.1. GTDB lineage: Bacteria > Bacillota > Bacilli > Paenibacillales > K13 > Xylanibacillus. The sequence goes on from CAJXLT010000001.1 coordinate 1,051,287, forward strand.
GTACGATCTGCCAGCCAAGCGCAGGCGCCGCCGTACGATGAATTTTGCCCCGATAGCCATGGAATGTTTCTAGCATCTGCAACGGTTGATAGAGCAATGCCATTCGTGAAGCGATCGTCTTGCGGTCCGGCGCCTCATCTAGAAATTCAAACAACATCGCATCCGCGTAAATCATAGCATAGTCTTGCTCATACCAATTACTAAGTGTAGCGACCACATCATCGAAGCAATCTCCGCCGCTCTTAATCGGCTGAAGCGCCATCGCTTTCATTCTTGTCCCTCCCAAATGATCGGATGCAGGCTTGAATGTCCGAAATTCCTTCCCACATCTCCCCATCCTGATCGAAAATAACCGTAATCGGCGCACGATCGCTCTTGTCTGCGACGATAGACAGCAGCCGATCGAAGTCCTCCTTGTCTATCGTGCCGTCTGCCCGATACAGCGGCTTCGCATGAATGCTGTGGGCTAGCGGCGCGCCATAGGCAACCCCTGTGTCCCGTTCCTCCGGGAGCAAATTGCCGAAATCGACAATCGTAGCTACAGAAGGAGGCAGACTGTTCATCAGCCTTCTCCAGCTATCGATCGTTGCTGTTAATTCGCGGAAGTTCTCCGTGACAACCTTGACACCTTGCGCTTCACCATATTCGCGCAACAGTGCAAGCGCCTCGCTGCTCCGCTGTCTCGCATCCGCATCGTCTGCTGCCTGTTCACCGGCAATGACCCGCACAGCAGCGGCACCAGCCTTCGCAGCAATGTCCAGCCAACGACGCAGGAAGGCGATGTCTGATTGTCGGCGCTGCTCATCGGGTGACGAGATGTCGCCATAATCTACGAGCAACGTATGGAACTGCACAGAAGCATCGCTGAACGCTTGCTTCAGCTTCGCCGCATATGCATCGTCTGTCGATGGGAAGTGGAAGTGACACAGCTCCAAGTAATGAAATCCTCTCTCCTTCACAACGTGCGGCAGATCGAGCAAGTCTATCTCCTGCGGCTGCGGCTGTTCGGCAGTTGCCTGTGTACGGTTCTGCTCATCCCATATGGTCCAGCGCAGCGGTCCAAGCAAGCGGTGCAAGCTCCATGAGCTTAAGGCTAATCGATTGTCTAACATTGAAGCACTCCCATTCGTCTAGAAAGTTTCCGCGTCTGCGAACAAGCGCGTACAGCGGTTGCACATCATCAGATTGTCGTTCTTCAAGTAGTTGCGGAACGTTGTCGCCCGTTCTCCTTCCCAGATATCATCATACTTGTCCTGATAGATGTTGCCAAGCTTATAATCAGGCAAATCTACACACGGATACACATCACCCGTCCGGCGAATGATGAGCTCATGCCAAGGGGCTACACACTTGGACCGGCCGAATACATTGTTAATGTCGGTATAATAATCATGAATGTCCACATATTCACCGTAATCGACACCTTCTGCTGCCCAGATGTCTTGCAAATCTTTTTTCAAATATTCGGTATCGATATCGATAGACTCTTCTACGAAGCCTTGCCACGCAGGAGACACATCAACACCCAGATCGTCCTTCATCTGCTTCACATACGCATGCCCTCTCTCCAGCGTAGTGTATAGAAGCGGTGAGAAGTTGACCGCGATATCACGCTTCTTCATCCACGGATTGTTCGTATCGTGCAAAATAACCGTATAATCCTTGAATCGTTCACGCAGCGATGGGATCAGATCCTTGGCTGCCTTGTAATTCGAAGGAGACAACACCATATTGATGCTGACATAAGGGAACATCTTCTTCCGTCTCTTCTTCTCCGCCAACAATGCTTCTATATTATCACATATCGTATCGAAGCTGCCTTCCCCGCGGATTTCATCATGGAATTCCCGAGGTCCGTCAATCGAAATATTACAGACGACAACGTTCTCAATCAGGAAGTCAATCCGCTTCTTAATCAATGAACCGTTCGTTAACAAGTAGACATTCATCTTCCTGCTCCGCAGATGCGAGACAAGCTCTTCGAAATGCTGATACAGCATAATCTCGCCGCCTGTCAAGATAACGCCAACATTGCGATTGACCGCTGCCACCTGATCGATGAATGATTTCAGCACCTCGATATCAAGCTGTTCCCGAATGACACGCTGCGGTTCCTTGAGCGCCCACCCAGTATCGCCCCATATGTGACAGAAGTGACAACGATAGTTGCAAATTTCCGAAGGAAAGATCGTCATTTGCTTCAGCTGTGGTGCTAGATCCTGCACATAATTGACCAGTGATTCGTCCCGTAAAGCTCCGGCATTCGTCCACATTATTCATCCCTGCTTTCTCGAAGTATTTTATGCGCCTTCTTCCATCTTAGATTGCGTCAAATAGCGAATGATATTGTTGATCGAGGAGAAGTGCTGGAAGTCCAACTCCTCATCGTCCCAAGAAACACCGAACTCCATCTCCATATGCAGCACTAACTTAATGAACGTCATTGAATTAATACCTAGCACCGACAGATCGTCATCCATGCCGATCGTATCCAGCATATCCGGATCATCTACGTTGTCTCGCAATATCGCCAGCACCTTTTCCTTCCATTCTGTTGACATATCGATTCCTCCTTAAGTTGTTTGTAAGTATGCGCGCATGACTTGATCCGCTAGCTCCCTAAATCGCTGTTCTTGCTCAGCTGCATGTTGCAGACGTTCTGCCAGCTTGCGCAGCACATCGGCGTTGTAGTCAGGCATGTACCAATAGCGGACAACACCTTTGCGGACGGTGTCCCAGCTTGTGCGCAGCTGTTCTGCTGCCTGCACGAGCTCATGCTCGTCTCCGAGCAAGAGCTTCAGCCGGTACAAGTCTGCCTGCTTGCTGTTCATGACTTGATTCAGGAAATCTGCCCAATCCTCCACGCTAGCCTGCATTCGCGCTTCATCGGAGACAGCTGCTGTGAATGTCGAGACGAATTGCTCAAGTGTCGCCTCACTGTCCTCTCGTTGCGGCTGATGAGCTATGAGCATCTCTGCGAACAAGCGTGCACAGTCCGTTCGGAGCTGGTCCTTCGTCGCTGCTTCTCTGCTGGCATCATTCTCACCCGTCAGTCGAATCTCATAATGTGTCGCTTCATGCTCACCTTGACGGATATATCGTGCTGAGAACGAATGACACGCTCGCTCCATATCCGCATAGGAGACCAGTTGATGGCGGTAAGACAAGTTCTCGCGGCGCTCATGCTCGATGACGTGAAATTGTCTAGATTGATCGTCATATCCGTAGATCAACAGCGTATGGTCCATATGCTCCTTGCCGTAAGCGTCCCTGCGGATCGACAGCTCGTAAGCGTCCACCCAGACGATTACCGGATAACCATTGGTAATTTCGGCTCGTAGCCGTTCTACCATGTGCGCATCATTGTGCTGCGCAGTGACGGACAGGCCGAGCTGCGCGAACAATTCCTGATCGGATCGATACGGTGCGTAGATTACTTCATAGCGGCTGTCATCCTTCGAGATGAGGAACGAGTCATTCAGCAAAATAGGCAATATAGACGCGCCATAGTGACGTACGATCGGAAAGAGCGAGTTGTAGAAGCAATTTTTGAAAAACACTTCATTGAACGGCTCCATATTCGCGATGACAACAGATGTATGTCCGCTGTTCTCTGATTCCTTCGCCATCTCATCGTGTATAGCATCTTGAACAACGTAGCTGTCAGCTTCGGTGCGAGCTTCACCATGCGTCTCCTGCGCGGATGCTGAGGACGGATAGCCCTCCGGCAACGATGGCGAATCTGCTCCTGCCATACGCGCAGCAAGCTTCTGAATACAGCGGTCTGCCTCGATATGGTCCGCACTGATCGTAATCCCTTGACGGGCTAGATCAACCTCAAGCTTGATCGCTTGGATCGAATTGCCCCCAATCTCGAAGAAATCATCGTAGATATCCAGCGTGTCTAAGCCGAGAAGCTCTCCCCATATTTGTCCGATCAGCTGCTCCTCCGCAGCATATTCACCGCTCGTCCTTCCTGTCAGTTTCACCGTATTCGCTGCTTGCTCTCCTGTATGCGGACCAGCCTTATCGTCGACCCAGCAGCGCACCCGGCGGAATGGATACGTCGGCAAGCTGACCTTGCGGCATGGCGTGTCCGTATACAGCTGTCCCCAGTCTACCTCTGCACCGCGAACATAGTGCTCTGCCAGCTGCGCGGATAAGCGCAGCTGCTCCGCTGTCGACACTGTCGCTTGAAGCTGATCCAACAACGTATCGGAGCTGAGGCTCATCGTGCGTTGTTCTGATGGCGTGATGTTGCCCTCACCTTGCATTTCCTTGGCACGAGCCGTCACCCGATGCACGCCTGCATACAAGCCTTCGATGGATTGGCTATTGTCTGCCGCATACGCTGCCAGCTTGTCTGCCAGCTCCTGCTTGTCCTGTCCCATGATGACAAGCCGATAGGCATAGTGGCCTCTGCCCGTGCCAGCGGTGAAGCAGATGTTTGTGAGCGGCTCCTCCGCTGTGCGCAGCCGCTCGGCATACGCAGCTGACCATTCCTGTAGTGCATCTGCGCTTTTGGCGGATACAGGCAGCATATAACACGATCGTTCTTGGCTCGCGCTCGAAGGCACTGCCTCCTCAGCATGTATGGCATAAGGCGGCGCTTCTTCGAGGATGACGTGGCTATTCGTTCCGCTGAATCCGAATGAGCTGACACCGCAGCGCCGCGGCGTATCCGCTTCCTCCCAGTCTGTCAGTCGATCCTGCACGTATACCGGTGAGTCGGTGAATGGAATGCTGCTGTTCGGACGTGTGAAGTGCAGCGTAGGCGGCAGCTGCTTGTATCGCAAGGCAGCAATTGCCTTGAGCACGCCAGCAATCCCGGACATGCCGTCCAGATGACCGATGTTCGTCTTCACGGAACCGATCGCGCAGAATTGCTTGCGATCGGTATAGCGGCGGAACGCGCGCTGGATGCCGTCAATCTCAATCGGATCGCCAAGCCGCGTGCCGGTGCCGTGCGCTTCGAACATCGTAATGCTGTCCGGCTCGACACCAGCATCGGCCCAAGCGAGGCGCAGCACTTCTTCCTGTGCGGAGGCGTTAGGTGCCGTAATGCCGACTGATGCGCCGTCTTGATTGAGCGCACTGCCTTTGATTACAGCGTAGATGTGATCCCGGTCCGCTGTTGCCTGATCCAACGGCTTCAGCAGCAGAGCGGCTGTACCCTCTCCCCATACTGTGCCGTCCGAGTGCTCGTCGAAGGCGCTCGTCTGCGCGCGTGATGACTCAATGCCAATTTCGAATACGCCAGCAACCGGCATGAGGCACAGCTTCACACCGCCCGTAAGCGCCATATCACAATCCCCGTTCTGTATCGCCTTGCATGCTGTATGAACAGCTACAAGCGAGGAGGAGCATGCGGTGTCAATCAATAGAGACGGGCCGCGCAGATTGAGCAAGTAGGCGATCCGACTCGCTAGTATTGAAGGGGTATTGCCGACTCCGGCCATACGAATGTGCGCCGGATACGTCTTCGTAATATATTGGGCGTAAGCCGGCCAATCGGCATGACCGATATATACACCTGTTCGACTTCCTTGCAATCTGCTGCCGCCATAACCCGCATCCTCTATGGCAGACCAGCAGCTTTCGAGGAACATTCGCTGATTCGGATCCATTAATGCTGCCTCCATCGGCGACAGCTGGAAGAAATCATAATCAAACTTGTCCACTTCATCCAAGTACCCGCCGATACTATATCGAATGTCCTCAGCTGCTAATGTCGTATGGGTGCGAATAATCGCCTCGCTGTCCCGCTGGCGGTGCTTCGGGAATTCGCCGATCGACTCCTGCTTGCGGCTCAGATTGTGCCACCATTGCTCCAGCGAATTAGCGCCCGGCATTCGCAGTGAAAGTCCAATAATGGCAATGTCCTTCGACTTGCTGGAAGATGCGCCTTGCGGCAATGCTTCGAGCAGCTCTAGGCCAAGCTCTTCATCCCACTCTCCTGCGGCGACCTTATCGAAGATCAAGCGAGCCAATTGTGTCATACTCTCACCTCCAGTTCGCGATAACGGGCGACAGCCTGATCTACGGTCAACTCCTGCTCAGACAGCTGCTGCAGCAAGCCTCTTAGCTGCTGCCTGCGCGCGAGCTGCAACGGCATGCGCTCTGAATCCTGCCTCGCTGTTCCTGTGTCAGCTTGACGCTGCTCCTCACGCACATATGACGCAAGCTTCGCAATAGTAGGATACGAGAATAGATCAGCTACCTTCAATACACCCGGATACTTCTCCTCAAGCTTGGCGTGTACATTCGTAATGAGTATCGAATCACCGCCAATTTCGAAGAAATTCGCATGAACGTCCAACTCATCATAGCCCAACACACTGCGCCAAGCCTTCGCGACTTCCCTTTCGATGTCACTATAGACAGCTTCCGTGCCGCCGCCAGTAAGCTGGACTTGCTCATCTAGGCGATCAGGCCGCTGGTTGCTTGCTCGAGTGACAGTCGCTTGCTGTGCTGGTTGCTGCTGTACAGCTTGCATCCACTGCTGCAAGGCGGGAGAAAGCTGGAACGGCAGCAAATCACCGAGTCGGAACAATGCACTGCCGTGATTCCATTCACCAACATACAGCTGCGGAAGCTGCACTTGCAGTGCAAGCTCGAAGCAAGCTGCTGCTTCATGAGGCGGGAGCAGTCGGAACAGCTCCTTCTCTTCTTCTGCTTCGTCACCTTCAGACAATCCAGTGTGATCCCATGCCGGCCAATTGATCGACAATGTCCGCTTACCAGCTGTCTGACGACGGGCGGCGAAGGCGTCCAGGAAGGCGTTCGCCGCCGTATAAGGACCGGAGCCGACACCGCCTACGAGTGTGATGGCTGAAGAACAGAGCATGAAGAAATCCAACTCATCTTCACTCACAGCACGCTCCAGCACGAGTGTTCCTTCTGCCTTGGCGCGCATCACTTCCCGCAGCTCTGCTTGTTCCAGCTTCGTCAGCAAGTTGCCAGCAGATATCCCTGCCGCATGGATGACGCCACGAATCGATCCATGCTCCTCGCGCAGCCGTGCAACGAGCGCTTGCATGACTGCTTCATCCGCGACGTCCGCTTCGCAGCAGATGACTTGTGCACCAAGTGCTTCCAACTCTTCAATCTGGGCTAGCTTGCGACTAGGCGGACGGCTGCGGCTCAACAACGCCAGCTTCACAGGAGCCTGCATCGCCATATGCTTAGCCAAGGCAAGTCCAATCCCGCCAAGTCCGCCGGTCATGATGTAGATGCCATCGGTTCGCCAATGGATGGATTCGCGCTTCGTTCCTTCTGGTGCGATCGAGTCAATGTGTGCCTCGTAGCGGATGCCCTCGCGATAAGCAACATGATAAGCGGCACCGCTGACAGACAGCTCCTGCAGTAGCTGGTCGGCATCCATCCTGCCATCCGTATCAATCGTTCGTACACGAATGGACGGATGCTCCCAACGAATCGCCTTGGCGAAGCCGAACAGCGCTGCATGCGCCGGATTAACGACCGCTTGTTCATTCGTGACCGCTTGCGCATAATCTGCGATTAGACACAGCTCCAGCTGCTGTCCATTGTTCTCAGCGAGCGTCTCCTCTGGCATCGCCTTGAACCAAGACTGCAAGCTGTACAAGCCACGTTCGAGCTGTGCCAGCCATACCGACGACTGCTCAGGCTGTACTTCAGACATAGAGGTACTGTGACTGCTGCCTATGAGAACAACCTGTTGAATATGCTGCTCGCGAATCGTCTTCCATAGCTGCGCGTATACAGCTTCACCGCCTGTTCGCAGCTGCTCCCAGTCATATGCATAGACCGCTCGCCCGCTGTCTCTCAAGTGATTTGCTAATACATCGCTGCCTTCGTCGTCCATAAGCAGCAACATACGTTGTGCATGGAGGCTTCCGGCTGCTCCAGCTACTTGATGTTCCTGTTGCTCTGCCTTCACCCATACTTGTCGATGGAACAAGGCTGACGCCGTTTCATTACTAGCGTCAGGGAATCGCAGCCAACAACGGGTCTCTGCGAACGGATAGACCGGCAAGTGCAGCCTGTTCCGCTTCTCGCGCCGATACAGCTTCTCCCAAGGAAGCAGCGCTCCTGCGCAATAATGCTGGCCTAGCTCTTCCAAGCAGCGATGCTCTTGCTTGCCACTAGCAATATAGACATCCACAAGCTTCGCTGCTTCACCTGCACCGTCTGCAGTCGATTGCCCAAGCACCACAGACTGCTCATCCAGTGATGCCTTCTCCTGCACGACTCGGCCGCGCACATAATCGTACAGTTGATGGAGCAGGTGTTCCCTATCGTTGCATACGAACGCCACTCGATGGCTATAATGTCCTCTGCCTGTTCCAAGTGTATAGCATACGTCTGCAAGGCGGAGCGAAGGGTGAGCGCGTACCCATCCGAGCATGCGCGCGGCAAGCTTGCGAAGCGCGTCATCTGATTCAGCAGACAGAGCGAACAGCTCTGGACGAAGCTCCGTTCCTTCCGCACCCTCTGTAATTGCTGCCGCTGCATGCGCTGCTAGGTTAGCAGTTGGCATATTAGGCGCTTCCTCCAGCACTACATGACAATTCGTGCCGCTAATGCCGAACGAGCTTACACCGCATCTGCGCGGATGCTCCGCCTGCTCCCAAGCAAGCAGCTCGGTATTCACATAGAGAGGCGAATCGATGAAGTCAATATTCGGATTCGGCCGGATGAAGTGTAAGGTCGGATAGATCACATGCTGCTGAAGGGACAGGACCGCCTTCACCAATCCGGTAATACCGGCGGCATTGTCCAAGTGCCCAAGGTTGCTCTTCACAGAACCGATCGCACAGAACTGACGTTTATTCGTGTAGCGTCTGAATGCCTGCTGCAATCCTTCTGCCTCAATCGGATCTCCTAGCTTCGTTCCCGTGCCGTGCGCTTCCACATAGCCGATCGTATCCGGCGCAATCCCGGCTCTTCGCCATGCTTCCTCCATGACAGCCGCTTGTGCCGAAGCATTCGGCGCAGTAATGCCGGCAGAGCTGCCGTCCTGATTGATCGCGCTTCCTTTGATAACGGCATAGATTGCGTCGCGCTGCTCTAGCGCCTGTGCGAGCGGCTTCAGGACGATCGCTACAGCGCCTTCACCGGTTCCCGTTCCGTCAGCGTCATAATCAAATGTTCGCGTGCGTGACGTAGAGGATTCTACCCCGACCTCGAATTCCCGCACCGGTACGAGATGCAGCTGAATGCCGCCTACGAGCGCCGTATCGCATTCACCGCTGCGCAACGCTTGACATGCCAGATGAACCGCGACAAGCGATGAGGAGCAGGTCGTGTCTACAGCTAAACTCGGCCCCTTCAGATCGAGCAAATACGATAGACGGCTGGCAATAATCGGACGTACATTGCCCGGCATGGACAGCGGTGCTGAAGCAGGATCGACATCGCTGATCATACGCTTATAATCTGCATCCGAGCCGTAGCCGAGATAGACTCCCGTGCGGCTTCCTCGTAATCGATCCCCGGCAATACCTGCATCCTCCAGCGCATGCCACGCCGCTTGCAGGAACAGACGCTGATTCGGATCTAGCAGGCTCGCTTCCTTCGGGGACAGCTTGAAGAATGCATAATCGAATCGGTCAATTGCTTCCAAGTAAGCGGCGTCGCTATATCGATTCGCAGCCGGGTCCTTCCCGATACAACGCAAGTAACGGTCCGCATCTCTGCGCCGTGCTGCTGGATACGGTCGAATCGCATCTGTTCCGTCTCGCAGCAGCCGGGCGAATTGCTGCGGTGTGTCAGCTTGCGGCAGCCGCAAGCCGATTCCGACGATCGCAATACTGTGCGAATCGGCAGCATCTGCTCTCGGCTTATCCGTTTTATCCTCAAATGCCGATAGATTAACCTTGATCGATGACAGTGCCATGCCGATCACCTCCGGCTCCTGACTTGACCGCCTCCTGAACAAGTTCACGCAGCGCATCCGCATGTTCTCCTGCGGTCCGCATAATCTCAGCGAAGCGTTCCTGCTGTTCGGAGTGTGGCACTTGCTTCGTCCTCATCATTCGTGCCAACAGCTCGATAGCTTGCTTCATCTCGTCCAGCGACGGCGTATCACCCGACTTATCCAAGCGTTCCTGAATCGCCTCCAGCTGCCGATACGGCTCGACCACTCCCTGCCTGTATTGCTGCTCGTCCCAATTGCGGTTCCTCGTGGATACTGCAGCTGCCAGACAACGAACGATGAGCTGCCCTTCGGTATTTCCGCCCTCAGTCGAGGGTTCCACACCAACAGCAGCCTGATCAGCAGCACTGTCATGCGCTATTCGCTGCACAGCATTGCGAACCGGTGATAGCTGTGCATCGCGCTCAAGCGGCAGGCATACGATCTGTGCGGCATTGGCTTTCATTAGGTTCGTCAGCACAGTGCGAGGTCCGATCTCGATTGCCGCAGATACGCCTTGCTCAACCAAATATTGCATCGACAGATCCCATCGTACCGGCGCTGTCATCTGTGCTGTCAGCAGACGAACAACTTCCTCCTTCGAGCCATACGGTTGACCGTGTACATTAGACAGCACTCCCCACAATGGATCATGCATCGTACACGCCTCTAATACCGGCTGCAGCTGCGCAGCAGCAGACGCCATCAATGGACTGTGGAACGGCGCACTAACCGGTAATGATGCTGTACGCGCACCGAGCTGCTTCAAGCGGTCCGCTGCCTGCTCCACGGCTTCGCGATGCCCGGATATAACTGTCTGATCCGACGCATTGTAATTCGAAATTGTCACGCTGCAAGTCGAAGTAGACACGTCCTTGCATACGCCTTCGATCTGCTCTGGATTCGATCCAATCACCGCACACATCGCACCAATTCCGGAAGTGGCCGCTTGCTGCATCAACGTGCCGCGAGTCTCGACAATACGCAGCGCATCCGCGAACGCAAGCACGCCTGCGCTCACTAATGCGGAATATTCGCCTAAGCTGTGACCGGCAGCATAGCTCGGCTGCTCCCCGAGCTCCTTCAGGTAAACACGGAGCACAGCGATACTCATCGTCAAGATTGCAGGCTGTGTGACTGCTGTCTGGCGCAATTGCTCGCTTGTGCCTTCGAAGCATAATTCGCTTAGCGCATACCCTAACACATCATCCGCTTCCTCGAATACTTCGCGAGCAGCAGGATACTGTGCACAAAGCTCCTTCCCCATACCCGGATATTGCGAGCCTTGCCCTGGAAATAGCCACGCCAATCGACTCATCTTCACCTCTCCTCTCCCCGATTATCTTCACCGTGTCTGATTCGCAACTGATTAAGCCGGAGCACGCTCTCCTTCACCAATTCATGCGGTACGCCAAAATCAATCAGACAAGCGATCTCATCGACACCCTTCTCAACCATGGACTCTACCATCATGGAGGCGGATTCCAAGGTGCCCATTAATGAGCTGTTCTGCAAGTAGCGCTCGAAGGACATAGCGGCCAGCGTACGTCGATGCTTGTCCGTAATTTGACGCGGATCGATATCTAGCGCCTTGGCAACGGCAGCATCATCATATAATTCGGTGTGTCCGAGAATATATTCGATGAACGGCTTGCGTACAGTTTGCCGCACCTCATCCATCTGTTCGCCGATGTACGTATGGAGCATTAAGGTGACGGTTCCGTTCCCAGCATGTCCTGCTGCTGCACGAGCAGCACGATAGACGGCGATATTGTCCCGAAGCGTTCGCTGATCAATCGCGTACAGCGCAGTCAGAATATTAGCGCCGATCTCCCCCGCGCGACGCCAAGTTTCCACCGTTCGAGACGATGTAATCCAGATAGGCAATTGCGGCTGAATCGGTTGCGGATATATGCGAGCCAACGTTGACAGACCCGATGCAGACGGGAAGTTCAATGCTTCACCGCGCCATAGACGCTGCATCGTATCCAGATGCTCGAACAATACCTCCTTACGAGATTCGTACGCATCCGGAGCGAACACGTAATCCTGCGGATGCCAGCCGTACGTAACGGCAAGATCAACTCGACCGTCAGACAAATTATCTACGATCGCCCAATCCTCTGCAGCCCGAATCGGATGATGGAACGGAAGCAACACACTGCCCGCACGTATACGAATACGCTTAGTTTGAGCAGCGATAGCTGCGCTTAATACCGCTGGATTCGGATAAATACCGCCGAACCGGTGGAAATGTCGCTCAGGTGTCCACACTCCCGCATAGCCCAGCTCATCTGCAAGCTTGACGATTTCCATTAGCTGTCCGTACTTGTTACCCTCTGCTGCTTCACTATTCGACGAGAAGAAGAACAAGCTGAACGTCATCGCCGATGGTCGCTTATCCATCAATCACACCTCCTGATGTTCCTTTCGTGAACAATGACCTATGAGCGGTACTGGCTGCATCTGAATCAGAAATGTATGATTCTCTCGCTCACAAGTCTCTCTCACTGCTTTAGTAGGATTATGACAATACGCGAATTTCTGAAAATTGCTTGAGCACATCGACATACACATTGAACAGTGCTTGAATTTTGTGTTGCGTCAACCGTCTATTATTCGATTTACAGCTCAAGATAATTTCCGATCCCGACACTTCATACCCGAGCGCCAGCTCGAAGATAAGAAGCTCTTGTGCATGTATAGACAGGTCAGATTGCGAATAGAACAATGCCAGAAGCTGACCGTCTGACTTCTGAAGCAGCTCTGGTGCTGCGCATGCTTCCGAGAACCGGTAGCTGCTCTCGGCGCTGTTCTCCAATTCTGCTTGAACAATGGCGAATAGTTCACGCAAGCTGCTAAGGTTGGACAAATCCAGCGCGAGTGGAAGTATCGTCTCCCCATCGGCGGCAGCGCTTTGCAGCACAACCTTCTCCGTCTCGCTCACTTCTGCGAGCACATAGGCGAATGCGGCCAGCAACACTCGTTCCACATCTGTTGTATGCTCTATCGCGAACTGGCTAAGCCCATCCACTTGCTCAGCAGGCAATGTCACATTCGTCATAGCTTCTCCGTTCGCCCAAGGCTCATGGGTGAAGAACTCTTCCTGCAAGTGAACGTATCCCTTCAATTGGCTAACGGCGAAGATTCTCTCCCGCTCCTCTATGAATGTCGCGAATGCAGCAATCGTACCGTGTGCGAACAAGTCTGCAATGCGTGTATGCCAACCGTGCGCTTTCTCCAGCTTGGCGTGAAGCTGCATGAGCAGCAAGGAATTACCCCCGATATCGAAGAACCGTTCATGTAAGCCGATATCCGATCTACCTAACACTTCCCGCCATATTTCTCTAACCTGCTCCTCGGTTGCGCTCGCGCTTCTATGATCTACCGTAACCGGCTCATCCCATCGTTCAGCGTTCATCTCTTGCAGCATACGCTTATCTACCTTCGCATGGGCAGTCATCGGAATTCGCTCTACCCGATACAGATAAGCAGGCAGCATGTAGCTTGGCAACCGATCCGAGAGATAGCTTCTCAAGCTGGTAGAAGCTTGCGGTTCGACCGACTTCACGTAAGCGGCAAGCACGAATTCACCTATGTTGTCCTGGACAGGAATAACTACGGCCTGCTCTACGTCAGGATGCGCTGCAAGAACATGCTCAATCTCGCCAGGCTCTACCCGATAGCCGCGCACCTTCACCTGATCGTCATGGCGTCCCAGGAAGACGAGGCGCCCGTCTGGCAGCCACTTCCCAAGATCTCCGGTTCGAAGCATACGCTCCTGCGGATAGAACGGATCGGTCGCGAATGCAGCTTGTGTTTTGGCTTCATCGCCGTAATAGCCTCGCGCTACACCTGCACCAGCGATGCAAATTTCTCCAGGCATACCGACAGGCATCAACCGATTGTACGCATCCAACACATAGACGCGATAATGACGAATAGGCTGGCCGATCGGCACACCGTTCGCATCCTCTTCGGTGCAGCGATGGTAGCTTGCGCAAACAGTCGCTTCCGTCGGACCATAAGAATTGTATACCTGCGCCTTGTTCAGCAATTGCGAAATATGGCTCTTCTTCAACGTATCGCCGCCGCTAATGAATAATCGAACCTTGTCCATACCGCTGCGCTTATTCAGTTCATTGAGCATAAGCGGCTGGCAAGTGACGACTGTCACCCCATAATGTTCAATGATCTGCTGCAGCTCATTCATATCCAGCACTTGCATGCGATCGGCAGCCATCACACTGGCACCGTTCAGCAATGCCGGATAGACCTCTTCCACGAAATGGTCGAAGGAGCATGAAGCTTGCTGCAGGACGACATCAGCCGCAGTCAATTGAAATTGGGACTGGAAGGCATCCACATAAGCCAGCAGATGGCGATGCTCGACCATCACTCCCTTCGGCTTGCCCGATGAACCGGAGGTGTAGATGATGTAGGCGATATTTTCCGGTCTGTTAACAGATGTGACATTCTCAGAGCTGATACCCGCATATAGGGAATCATCATCAACCATGAGCACCTTGCCGCCGAACGATATTGGCTGTACGGTGCTCGCAGTCAACAATACTTGAGTTTGACTATCCGCTAGTATGGAGGCGACACGCTCCTGCGGATACTCATGATCGATCGGAATGTATGCGCCCCCTGCCTTCCATACACCGAGCATCGCGATGAACAATTGTTCGGTTCGAGGAAGCAGCAGCGCTACCGGTTGATCGGGCTGCACACCCGCTTCGCGTAAAATTCTCGCTAGTTGATTGGCTCTATCATTGAGCGCTTCATAAGTTAGCGTGCTGCTAGATGTCTGAATCGCACACTGATTCGGAGCAAGTGCGGCTTGCTTCTCGAACGCAGCGTGTACCAGATCGAACGACTGGGATTGCTGCTCAAGCTTACGGTTGAACTGGAACAGCAGCTGATGCTTCTCTTCTTCGGTAACAAGCTCCAGCTCGCATAGCCGCAGCTCAGGACGATTCGTGATTTGCAGCAGCACATGACGATAATGATTAGCCAGCCGGCGAACGGATTGCTCATCCATCTGTGAAGCATCGAAGGCGAACTCAAGATCGATGCCATCCGCCCATTGAATACCGAGCGTCATCGCATAGTGGGTCGATTCTTCCATATGATAGCGCCGTATGCGCAGAGGTCCTTGATGCAGCTTCTGCAAGTCCAACGGATAGTTCTCCAATACGACGATCGAATCAAACAATGCTTCTCCGGTTCGGCCTGCGTACTTGCTAATATCAACGAGCGGTGCATATTCCATCCCGTCTCGTTCCTTCAGCGCTTGATGGACTGCCTGCAGGCATTCCGCTGCGCTCATCTGCGGATTAGATTGCAGCCGCAACGGTACAGTAGCAATGAACATGCCCACCATCTGCTCGATGCCCGGAATGGCTGCGGGCCTGCCTGATACCGTAGTGCCGAACAGAACATCCTCGCTCTGCGTATATTGCTGGAGCAGTATCCCCCATACCGTATAGAACAAGGCAGCAGGTGTAATTTCCTGACTGCGTGTCAAGGCTGTTATCTGTCGCGCAATATGTGCATCCAGCGACAGTCGCACTATGCCGCTGTCTCCGTCCGGACTTGCAGAATTGGAAGCGTCATGCTCATCCCGCATAGCTTGTCCCGCACCCGCTTCGAGTGACAAGCTTGACTGCGGTTCACACCGGTCCAGGTAACGGCGCCAGAACGCTGCGTGCATCGCATGATCTTGATCTTGCTGCCAGCGCAGATAAGATTTGAACGGTGTCTTCCCAGCAGGCGCAAGCGGTTCACCAGCTTGCAGGGAAGCATAGGCGGACAGCCACTCCTGTAGGACAATCCCATTGCTCCAGCCGTCGAAGACGAGATGATGCCAGCTCATGATCATGCATGCATCGCGATCGCTTAACTGAATCAATACGATACGAACAGGATCATGGGCAATATCTAATCCCATACGCCGTTCTTGCTCCCGCAATTCCTGGATGCGCTGTGCTTGCACATCCTTCGCGATACCAGTCAGGTCATGCTGTGCGACCGGAAGCTCCTTCTGCTTCAATACAACCTGTACAGGGTGATCCAGCTTGTCCCAGCGGTAAACCGCTCGCAGCATGTCGTTCACTTCTGTCACATGCTGCCAAGCTGCCTCCATATGCTGGAGACGGACATCACCCTCCAGCTCAAGAACAAGCTGCTGTATATAAGCGTTCTGGTTCTGGTCCTGGGTCACATAATGATAGAGCATGCCTGCCTGGGTTGGGGTAAGCGCTAATATATCCTCTATATGATTGCGGTCCAGTTTCTGATTCATAGCCATTCGTATCCCCGTCCTTTTAAGTATGTTGTGCGATGATGTTGTTCCTCTTGTCCGGTATGGATTCAACCTTGCTCATTTGGCCCATGTCCATCTTGATCCGGTGATCGGCACAATCGAAGAAGCGATCGTCATGCGTAATGGCAATAATACATTTGCCCCGCTCCTTCAGCTCCGGTAGTAACGTATGATAGAAGAAGGTACGGAACTCTGGATCTTGGTCGGCCGCCCACTCATCGAACAAGTAGATCGGACGATCTTCCAAGTAACTGACAAGTAGCGCCAGCCGCTTACGCTGTCCGGTAGACAGTTGAATCGTACTGAACGCTCCGTCTACATAATCGACCTTCTCCTTCAGTTGCAAGTGCTGCAAGTAAACTTCGATCTGTTCCTTCTGCCCGTCTGCTTCCAATCCATAGAGCTTCTCGAATAAATGAAAATCACTGTATATCGCTGCATAATGCTGGCTTAGCGCTTCACAATTCACCTTGTGTCCGTTGATCAGAATGTCTCCTTCAGTTGGGGCATATAAGCCTGTCAGCAGCTTAGCCAACGTTGATTTGCCGCTGCCGTTGCCGCCGGTAATGAAGGTGATCTCACCGGAACGAAACTGATAATCAATCGGCCCGACTCCGAACGAACCGTCCTCAGTCTGCTCATAGCGGAACTTCACACCGCGCAGCTCCAGCTCTACTGGATTCGCAGCTGTAATCTGCTTCTCGGCAGTCTGTTGTTTGTCACGGAAGGAATCCAGCTGACGAATGAGCTCATTAATCCGATTCCAGCTAATGCGCACTTGATAGATGTTCGGGATCGTACCCAGAATGCCGTGAATCGGTCCTGTCATATACAGCATCACGAATACGTAGCTGCGGACGTCGCTCTCCTTCATCTCTGTGAACAGCAACGGGAACAAGAAGGCAATGACCCCGACTACGAACGTGAACAATAGCTCACCGATCACATTGACATTGGCGAATTTCATGTCTCCTAAGATGCGTTTTTCTTTGTACGTTTGTGAACTGCTCTTCATATCTGACTTGAAGTCACGCTTCTTCCGGTTATGCAAGCTCAGTTCCTTAAATCCAGCTATTAGATCTTGAATGAATTTGAAGAAGATGTTCTGAATATCGCGTGTTTGCTCCCACAAACGATTTGCTTGCTTGCCCATAAGAAAGTGCATAATTGCTGCAAGCACAATCACCCCGAATGATACGAGCAAGCCGTAAATACTGAGCATCCCCATATATACGAAGCAACACAGCAGCGTAACTAAGCTCGTAGCCCCGGTAATGACGATATTGGAAAAGTTACTGATCGTTTCGGTATCGTTGTTCAGCGACGCTTCGATCCGGCCTCTCTCCAATTTCTCGATGTGCTGATAAGAACTGTCCAGCAGCTTATCGATTAACACCATCCGCTTGTCATAGACCATCTGATTCGTAATATGAATCAAGCGCGTGCGAACGAGCTTCTGACCTACCACGTACAACATGAGTCCGAATGCGAAATATTGCAGCAACCCGCCTTGGAAGCCCTCGCGGGTCAACGTTTCATTCACGATGAAGATAATAAGCGCGTTGCCGAATCCGCTGACGAAGCTGAGCAGAATAAGCGAGAAGAACGCTTTGTCATTCGGCTTCGCGAACGAAACAGACAGTGTATAATAGACGGCGAACAAGGTTATTGCCGCTAAGACTGTCAGCGCTGCCGCAGACAGAGCTGGCGAAATCCAAACCTGCATGAACGACCAATTCAATCCATCGAACATCACATGCGGGATTTGAAATAAACAGTATGCGACACCTGCAATGAACACGGCAAATACGGCTATGCTTCCTGCCAATTTCCCCGCGCTTCCCGTGTACGGTCTCCGACCTTGCCTCGCCTCCCAGCTGATCCTTCCAATTAACCAGGTCAATACGAGACTGACGGGAATAAGCACGAATACGACCGCAGATGATAATTGATCCAATGTCTTGTACATATCCGCACTCGGTTCAGGGAGCTCCTTGTTGATCAGCTGATTGATGATGCTCTGGCCGATCGTACCTGTATACGCGGAATTCAAATTGGCGAGCACCGCTATGCCCAATCCATCTCCCGGACGCATGCCTACGAATGCCGAATAATTCGGATTGTTGCCCCCGTGTGAGATCTCACCGCTTCCGCGTTGGAACACGGTCCAGCCTGCAGCATAAGATGCGCCGTCATAACTGGGATCAACCGTTCTATCCGCAGAGTGCGCCTCAATTCGAAGCTCATCACTCCAGCCTTCAGGCTTGTCCCAACCCAGTTGATAGCGCAGCCACTTCTCCATGTCATCCGCACCGGATATGACATAACCTGCTGGCGTATTGCCTCGATATACAGGCGCTTCATAAGCTTCCCGACGCAAGTACGACCAGCGATACCCCGTTGCCATACGCGTTACAACATCGTCGCGGAACAAATACGTATCGTTCATGTCTAGCGGCTCCAGCACATGCTGCTGTACATATGCCTCGTAAGTGAGGCCGCTAAGCTCTTGAATAATCAGTCCGAGCACATCATAGTTAATCGTTGCGTACAAGTATTCATCGCCCGGGGCGAAATCCAATTCTCCCCCAACTAGCGTACGCACCGTCTGCTCTAGTGCATCTGCGCCTTCCGCAATTGGAATATCGCTAATCGATCCGAACGGTACACCGCTCGTATGATGCAGCATATGGCGCACGCGGATGTCTGCCGGCTGTCCTTCATAGCTCATAGTGAACCAGGGCAAGTACTGCTGGATAGGCGCATCGAGATCCACTAGACCTTGCTCGACAAGCTGCAGCAGCGCAAGTGCTGTGAAGGCTTTACTCGTGGAACCAAGCTCGAACAGCGTGTCAGAGGTAACCGACTGCTGCTGTTCTAAGTCCGCGTAACCGAAGCCTTGCTTGAATACAGTCTGACCATCGTGCACGATAACGACAGACAGTCCCGGGATGCCTCCCTCCTTCCTGTAATCCTCTATCATCGGTGTCAGTTCGGCCCAATCTTGCTCTGACCAAGTCTGTGATGCAGATACCTCCGGACTTATTCCGAAGGCCGTCAGCCATATGGCAACCGCCATGAATATACTTTGCAATCGTCTCGTTCGTCTCATTGTTCTCCTCTTGTTCCTGTATGTGTTGTATGCTCTTGCAACTGCTGATTCGGTTGCCAATGTTCTACATAACGCAATATCTCCTGTGCGATGCGGGAAGGTCCGCCAGCTCGTTCGAATGACTCATGCAACACTTTGCAATTGTCCTTATAGGAAGGGTCTTCGATCAGCTTATTGACGCTGTCACGCAATTGAACTGCGGTCGGTACTGCATCGCGTATATACATCCCTGTGCCGGCCCTCTCTACAGCAAGCGCTCCCATAAATTGATCGAAGCTCTGTGGCAGAACAACGGTAGGCACTTCATAGCAAATACTCTCATGCACACTGTTCGCGCCGCCATGCGTAATGAAGGCGGAAGCACGCTCCAATATGGCAAGCTGCGGCACATATTGTTGTACGATGAAATTAGCGGGTACAGGGCCGAGACTCGCAAGATCGACTTGATGACCGATCGCCATCACGACTTGCCATTCGCTGTCTCGGAAAGCCTCGATGCAATGGCGATACAGCAATTCCACATCATTGAATATGGTGCCGAAGGCAATGTACAATAGCGGCCTGCCGTCCAGCTGCTCGAACGGAAAGCCCGCTGATTCCTTCCGTGGATAAATTGAATACCCTGCGAACAAATAGCTGTCGTCGAATGCTTCCGGATATAGCTGCATGTCTCGTGTAGTCATCACGATGTTCAATTGTTCCTTACTGCAAAAAATATCGTTAATAATGTTCACTTGATCGATTCCGTACTTCGCACGGATGAGCTTGGACAACTTGCCTAGCAGCTTCCTGTACAATTGGATCGGCTCCGGATTGTTCTTGTAGAGCGGATCATCCTCAGCTCGCAACACATTCTTCAGGAAGAACTCCGGATCGACATCCGCCATTTCATCAATATAGGCAAAGTGATCGAATACTGTAATGCCAGGTATATGGAGCATTCGCGCGAATTCTCTGCCCCAATAGCAGAATGCGTCATGAATGATATAATCGGGCTGCAGACGGCTGATCTCTTCACGGAAGTTCTCGATAATCGTCTGGTTGCGTTGAAGTATGAAATCTGCCGTAATGAGAAACGTCTCGATCCCGCCGCCATCATACGTTTCGAACTTGACGTCCCCCCGGTAGCTGCGGAATGTAGCACCTGTGGATTCGATAATCGGCTGGAACGCATCACTTGAGTAATAGAATACTTCTTCTCCCGAATCTACCAATTCCCGAATAAATCCGAGCGTTGGATTAATATGTCCATGCAGATCTACACTGAAATAAATCGCTCTTCCCATTAGTAGCCTCCTCTATCTTCATTCAATCGATAGCGATCATGCTTAACTCCTTCTTCCTCTGCTTCGATGCCCCATGTACCTGCATAAATCACCTGTCGTTCTGGCGTCAAGTCAAGCACTTCCCTGACTTCCTCGTCATAGTAACCGCCTATAGCCGAATAGCCTAAACCCATCTCTTGTGATTTCAGATAGACGAGCTGCCCCATTATGCCTGCATCAATGAGCCTTTGCTGGTACAAGGAGTAGCTGGCTTCTTCCTCTGTAGATACGCTGTCTACCGCATAGAGGAACAAGACGGAACAGTCTCGTACGAACATCTGGCCTAGACAGAGACTTGCAGACAGCTCACGGAATTCCCCTTGCTTCAGACAGACCAGATTTCCGTCCCAGCGGTAGATGCCCGGAGGGATCTCCTTAACAGCATGAATGAACAGATAGATACTGATGCCCGGCATTTCCAGCTCCTGCATGAATTGCAGCATGCGATGAAACACTTCGTGACTGATCGCTTCCGGCGAATAAGCTGAACTCGATCTGCGCTGAATCATTAGCTTCAGCGTATGCTCATAGTCAAGCCAATCTAATGGAAGCTCGTGACTAGATAGCCAAGCTTGATCGGTCTGCTTCCTATATCGATTCACCTGTTCGCGGAAGGAGAAGATCGGATGCCAATCGAATGTATCCATTCCTGCATCCGGCGTATCTCCTCTTCTTGCCAGCGATGGTCTGTCCAGATTCTCCAGATTTTCATACGCGGCTGCAGTTTCTTCTTCCCGAATAGCACGCTGTGCTATTGCCTCTCGTTGCTCTGTATCTGTTGCCAGGAATTCCTGCTCCTGATCCGCATCCGATTCGGTATGGACGGCAATGACGGTTGCCAGATCTTCATACGGATTCAACTGCAGCCAAGTACGAAGCTCATCGGATACCATGCCCGTATATATATTCGTTCGCATACCCATTGAATCGAGAATAAGTTGGAAGTTCGCCGTCACATGTCCGGCATCTATGAAGCTGAACCGGTATCCCTTATAGGAATATTTCCAACAGCTACGCCACGGGACAGTCGTGACGATGAAGTAGAAGTCCGCCTCTCTGTCTTCAGCCAGCAGCGATTGCTCCAGCTGATCGCCCTCCTCGAAATCCCGTACTTTATACAAGGAAGCCTGCAGCGCCGCATAGTAGTAGATGCCTGGAGGCACCCCCTCCAATGTACGGATGGCCACATATAGTTCGATTGGATAACAAGCGCCTGCCGATGGGAATGACCATAGCATCTCGGACTGGTGTCCATGAAATTTCACCGATGTAACGCCATAAGCGGGCAACAATATTTGCTCAAGCACATGAATGTTGGTCAGAGATTGCGACTGCTCCTTGTCCGCTTCATCAAACAGCTTAGTTTTCAATCGGACATGTGATCCATGATACTGTTTGAATTTGGCCGGTCTCGGTATGTGCATGCAGTTCCCGGCGTAACCTCTGTCTCGAACGTATTGGAACAAGGACAATGGGTTATCGTCGTGTATGGCAGCATTGATTCTATTCAAGATCCCCACACCTTTGCATGTTTTTTGCTTCGTGCCTGACTCATAGCAGCAGGCCGTCCAGCTCTTCTTGTGACAGCCTGGCTGTGTCGAAATCTGACGGCGTGTACTCACTGTCTCCCTTCGTGCAGCAATGCGCCAAGATTCGTCTGAGGTTTCCTTCCAGCTGATCAGACACCTTCCTCATCGTTGAAGGATAGAATCGATTGCGGCTGTAAGTAATCTGCACTTGCAGACATCCGCCTGCTATCCAAGCGTTCATATCGATTAACGCAGTCAGCGGGTTATGCGGTTCCGATTCCAGACCCGACTCCTCAGCCGACAACGTGAACAACGTTCGATTCATCGTCGTGTCCAGTTCACCTAGATAGTTCAGACGAACCGGCTTATGCTGACGTATCGCCGCCTCATTGTGCAGCATATAGCGACAGACGCCATACCCGATCCCTCTGTTCGGGATATTCCGCAGCTTCTCCTTCGACAGCTTGATCACATCTGAGAGTGACCCACCGGAATTCGTCAGCCGAACAGGATACATCGTAGTGAACCAACCGACGGTACGCGAAATATCGATGCTCTCATCCATAGGCTCTCTGCCATGGCCTTCCAGCTCGATGACGACACTCTCTGCAGGGAAGCATGCGAACAACGTCTCGGCAAGCGCCGCGAGCATTAACTCCTGCGCATCTGTCCGATAAGCGTAATGTGCATCAATGACAAACTGTGACGTGTCGGCTTGATTCAGTTGGAAGCTTACCGTTTCGCTACTGGCAACATCATCGCGTTCTTGATACAATTCCGGCTCTATATACACGTCCCCAGTTATTTCTGCAAGCCAGTAATCCATTTCGTCACTAAACTTGTCTTGATACTTACGCAGATGAATGGCCCAGCTACGAACGGAATCGGTAGTTGCAGGCAATCTTGCCTCCCGGTCTTGCTTACTAGCTGCATAGAGCTCGGAGAATTCATCCAACAGGATACGCCAAGAGACGCCATCGATGATTAGGTGGTGTGCAGTAAGCAGCAATCGTCTTCCATTCTGACCAAGGTCGAACATACAAGCTCGTAAGAGTGAGTTGGAATTCGAGTCTTGTCCCGACTTGATACGCTCCCCAATACGTTTGATTTCTGTGAGCTGCTCTTCATCTTGCAAGTGATGAAGCGAATAGCGCTCAACAGGTACACGGACAAGCTCCGGATCGTAATACAGGCTGCGGGATTCCATATCTATACGAATACGGAAGGCATCGTACCTTGCCGTCAGTGTATGCAGGATATTCGATAAGTCCTCCGCAGGTAGATCTTCAAGCAGCTCTAGCAGAATCGATTGGTTATAATAAGCGGGATTGACCATCGATTGCTCCCAGAACCACGATACAATCGGCCATTCTCCTACTTGACCGCTCCACTCCTCTGTACGCTCAGCAGGCTTGCGATCATCACTGTCTATCGCTTGCGCTAACATCTGCGCCAGAACAGGGTAATCTAGTATGTCACGCACCTTCAGCGTGAACCCGTGTTCACGTAACTTCGAAGATAGCTGAATCGCTTTGATCGAATCGCCGCCCAAGTGATAGAAGTTGTCTTGTAATCCGACATTCTCCACTTGCAGCACAGCCTTCACTTGTGCCGCAAACCTAGCTTCCCGATCCGAGAACGTTGCAGCATTAGCCTGCGCAGTGTCACGACTCATTGAAGGCTCCGGTAGAGCCTTGCGATCTACCTTGCCGTTGCGGTTCAGCGGCAATTCCTCAAGCTCTATCAGCAAGGCAGGAACCATGTAGAACGGAAGCCGTTCGCGCAAGTACAGCTGAAGCTCGTCTGGCACCGCTTTCATTGCTAATACCACATACGCACATAATAATTTGCCGCCCGACTGCGGCGTCCAATCCATCACGAAGGCATCCTTAACTGCTGGATGCGACAGGAGACTAGCCTCAATCTCTCCCAGCTCAATCCTGTAACCGTGAAGCTTCACTTGATGATCGTTCCGGCCGCAATAGGCAAGCAAGCCGTTATCCAGAAACTTGGCCATATCGCCTGTTCTGTACATTCTCTCTCCCGGCTCGAATGGATTGTGCAGGAAGCGCTCTTCATTCAGCTCTTCTCTGTTCCAATACCCTCTAGCTAAGCCTTCTCCTGCAATATACAGCTCACCTGGAGCATTAGCCGGCATTGGCTTCAACTGTTCGTCCAGCACATAAATCTTCATGTTGTCCGCAGGTACGCCGATCGGTACAGAAGCTAGCTTGTCCTTCTCATCACTGAACAGATGAATCATACAGCCTACGGTTGCCTCCG
Organism: uncultured Paenibacillaceae bacterium; assembly: GCA_913056365.1. Lineage (GTDB taxonomy): Bacteria > Bacillota > Bacilli > Paenibacillales > K13 > Xylanibacillus. The sequence continues at coordinate 1,075,762 of CAJXLT010000001.1, forward strand.
TTGGTCCGTACTCGTTATAGATATCAATGTTCCCCCCGAAGCTTTCTCTTACTTCTCGTGCAAGACTGGCTTTCAGATCATCTCCCCCGACGATGAACCGTTTGATCGATGAGTTTCGATTGTCAGTATCCCTCAACAGAGAGAGATGCGCAGGGGTTAATTTCACAACGGTCGCTTTGCGCTCCCGAATGATCCGATGCAACACATACTCCTCTCGATCGTCCCGATACACTTCGATCGTACCGCCGCTAATGAGCGGAGTGAAGATGGAAGTGACAGTCAAGTCGAAGGCCAACGAGGAATACAAGGCGAATACCTCTTCATCTTCCACATACATTTTATTCGCCCACCAGATGTAATGCGTCAAACTATGGTGTTCAATCATAACCCCCTTCGGCTTGCCTGTAGATCCCGAAGTATAGATCATGTAAGCCAAGTCGTGAGGATGATGTGCAACAGAGAGATCACTTGCGTCACCGGAATAGAGTAACGGATCCCGCAGATCAATCTGGAAGATAGTTGCTGGCCATTGTCCTCGTGCATCCAGGTTCATCAAGACGATCGAGCAAGCCGTATCCTCAAGCAAGAACGCTGTACGTTCTAGAGGATTAGCAGGGTCTATAGGCAAGTAGGCCCCGCCGGTCTTCAATACGGCTAATATGCCAATAACTGTTTCAATTGCGTGATCTGTCATCACGCCAACGATCGATTCCTTACTGACCCCCTTGCATACTAGAAATCTGGCAAGCTGATTGGCTCGCTCGTTCAATTGTTTGTACGTCACGGCTTGACTGCCGTAGCGTACTGCCCATTTGTTCGGCGTCTGCTGCACCTGCTGTTCGAATAACTGTGTAACGGATAATCTTCTTGGGAATTCCGCTTGTGTCTGGTTGTAAGTGACTAACAGCTTCTCCTGTTGCAAGGCACTCATATTCGGTAATTCATGAATCGATGAATCCGGTGCTTCTAATACGGCATCAACAAGTGTATAGAGATGATCCACCATATGTTCGACTTGGGTCTCTGAGTAGAGAGCCGATTGGTAACACACATCAAGCGTCAGTCTCGATGATTCGCCCGCATCCTTCATCATGATCTGCATCGGATACGACGTATATCCGCTATTGTATTCCTTCACCTCCACCAGCATATTCATACAGCTTGCGGTCCACTTCATGCAGGAATATTCAACACAGGTTCGGAACAGCTCATCATAGCCCTTCGACCTAAGTTCCAGATCCTCCAACAGCCCGTCATATGGATACTTGTGATGGAAGTAACCGTATGTTATTTCTTGCTGCAATTGCCTCAGCATGGTCGAAGCGGGAGTTGCCGCATTCATTCGCCATCGCAAGGGCAGGATGCTCATGAATCTGCCAATAGTTGCTTCGTCCTCGCGGCTTCCACGATGATGAACAGGTGTTCCGATTACCAGGTCTTCCAATCCTGTCGACTTATGCTGATAAATGAGATAAATCAAGGTGAAGAATGTGTTCATCGAGATGCGCTGCGCAAGTGCGAGCTGTCTGATGCGTTGCGAATGGTTGACATCGAGCTGATAGGAACGGCGTCTAGCCCCTGTCGATCGGTGCTCCATAACTGGCAACGACTCGGGCAGCGTCTCGAATTTGCTCATCCAGTACACCTTATGCTTCGCGTATTGCTGTGATTGCTTATAGTCCTGCTCCTGCTCCACGAATTGTTGGTATGAAGGCGGCGAACAATTATCTAGTGAAAGTTGGCGGTACAACCGTTCATAAGTCTCGCATATTTGCTCTATCAAGAGCATACTAGACCAGCGATCCGTAATGATAGAGTGAAGCGACATCAGAAAACCGCTTGTACTAGCATCGATCCGGAATAAGTGGAAGCTGAACAACCATTCGCTTCGCAATGACATCGGCTTTGCCGCTTCGACTTCTGCCCACCGTTCGAAAGCGATTTCTGAATGGGGTGTACCAGAGAAATCCTGAATCGTAATGGGAGCAGGTGTGTAAACTGCGAACATCTGTCTGACTTCACCGTTCTCCTCTATAATCCTTGTGCGCAGACTATCGTGTCTCGCAATCTGTACATGAATGGCTTGTTCTAGCAGTGCGAACGAAACGTCACCTTTCAACTTGATGGAACACGTCATCGTATGTACGGGAGTTCCAGGATGCGTATGCTCAATCTGCCTAATCCTATCCTGTGAATGTGTCAAGGGCAATAGATGACCCATAAAGTCATCTGTCCTGCTCAACATAACTAGACCTCCTTATCGCTGCAAGTATGAGTCCCTATCATAATTGCTGTTTCTGTAGATGCCGTCACTAGACATGGTTCACATGCATACGCACTGTTCTATAGCTGGTGATGCACTCTGCTGTTACCCTCACTATGAAAATAGACTCAGTATTCGTGTAATAAGCATGATCATCTGTATGCAATTGTGAAAGATGACGATAAGTTCTTAGATGCTGGGAAAGTATGTGATCGCCTAGTAAACATATAGGTGAGCTGTAATCTGAGGTGTTGGATGTGCGTGTAAGCTCCAATGATCGGATAATCTGAGGTGTCAGGAAATTGCGAAATATGTCACACTACTAAGGGCTACTGTAAGATGTACTTTGCCGATTAAGTTAAGATAACGATTTCACAACTAAGCATAGTATAACTGATGAATGGTTAATTTGAAAATAAAAAATTTGAAATTTTTTGTCTTAAGCTCAGAATAACAGCTTATAAATGAGTGAAATCCGTTACCTTATTCCACTCGTGCAGCTTCGATCAGCTCAATGATCGGAAGGTGCGGCCGGTTGTGAATCCGGACCGGAATAATACTATTGCCTAAGCCACGGCTGACCATCATCTGCACCCCATTGTCTGAACGGTACAATCCCGCTGTGAATGACGGCAACAATCCCTGATTAGGGGCAACTATACCTTGATTCAGCAATGGAATTCGGAATTGTCCGCCATGTGCATGTCCGCTGAATACCAAATCAGGCTGCAGACTGTGATTGTCGTCAGCATAATTGGCGAATAACTCAGGTCGGTGTGCTAACAACAACATCGCAGTGTCACTCTCGTTAGCTGACACCGCATACACTTCAGGTGAATAGCGGCTGTTATCTTCCAAGCCTGCAATAAGTAAGCGCGCATCGCTGCGTACAAGCCATTCAACTTGATTATCCAGTACTCTGACACCGTTGGAAGTCACAATCTCACGCCATTGCTCCGCCCGTCCTGCTGCGACATGTTCATGATTGCCAGTAACCGCATAGGTTGCTGCAATACGAGATAGTCCGCTGCTCAATCGATCTAGACCGCTTGTTTCCAACGAAGTGCCCTGATCTACCAAGTCCCCTGTCATTACAATCAGATCGGGTTCTTGCTCACCGACTAACTGAATCAGTCGATCTATCGATGCTGCATGCTTGCCGAGATGAACATCGGAGATATGCGCGATCTTGTAGCCGTGGAATGCAGGCGGCAATGCTTCTACCGGTACAGCTACACGCTCAATCTCAATCCAATTATTCTGTATGTAGCCGTATATACCTGCAAGCAATAACAGGCCAACCCAGATTGGCCACCTGCGCCATCGACGTTTATCCTTCTTCACCTTCCCACCCCTCACTTAGTTCACTACTTAGCTTATTTCCATATGCAAATTTGATATCGCGCAAATGAATCCTCGTCAATGCGCGACACTTGTATGAAATATCGTACAAATATACTCGCAGCCACTCTCCATTTGCAACTTTGTACGAAATGTCGTACAAATTTCCCATATACAGATGATGATTTGCTACTTTTGTAGGACATATCGTATGAAAATGGTCAAAACACTGTTCTGCACTATTTTTTGTATGATAGATCGTTACTACTTACGTACTCGAAAACTGCTGCTGCTACAATGGACTTGAGTAAGCAACAGTATCCGGAGCGGAAAGAGTAACGATGGGGATCGGAAAGAGTGAGTGAACCAGCCAGTTCACACTGTGACGGTCACTCGTGTCCATTAGAGCGAAAAAAAAACGCATTTTTGATTTTTAACGGTCGCCGATGACCACTAGCGGCAAAAAACCGTCGTTTTGACCACTCCATTCAGCGCTTACAGTCATCCGTGACCGTTACATTGACAAACACGCCTCATACGACTTGTAATGGTCACGGATGTCCGTTGAAATTACTTTCAATCGAATAAAGGAAGCGGATGGCTATCGATCCAGCATCAATCACGCAAAAAAGACATCATACCTCCAACTGCATACTCTCGCGACAAGAAGCGAGCAATCAGCTGGAAGAAGATGTCCATTCATCGATATACGATTACAGCTGCTTCGCGGCCCAACGAACACTTCGCTGGATCACCGTACGATAAGCCGGGATATCGAAAGGTCCAGCATCATGTCCGGGCATTAAGTAGACGATACGACCTTGACCGTATTCCTGACTCCATCCAGCCGGCACACGATTGCCCTCATGCTCGTATTCCATCAGGACGGTCATGTCTGTATACGGCAGGAAATCATATTGATACGGCTCATCTTGAATGACGAAGGATGTCACACCGTCCATAATGGGATGCGAAGCCGCGACAACCTCAATCTCAATCTCCCGATATGGAGGGTGACCGGTAAACTTGGCCCCGATCATCCGACACACCTCGGAACGCCTCTGCAATGATATACCGTTATGGATACAGACGAAGGCACCACCATTACTCACGAAGCCTAGCAGCCCTGCAGCTTGCTCGGATGTGAGCATATTCTTCCATTGATCAGCGAGGGAGATAAATACGTCAAAGTTGTGCAGACGTTCCGTCCTCAGATCATCGTAATCTTCCGTATATGTCACTTCAACCACTTCATCCAATGCTGACAGAAGTCCCTTGCCGATTGCATCGAATGGGTGCCAGTCTGCCTTCGCATTATCCCCAAGTACTAACGCTCGCAATGCTGTCATTGCAATCCCTCCTAGTTGTATTCATTAGCGATCATTCGTCTTGTTGTTCCGTCGGCTTACCAGAGCTGTGTATGGCCTTCATTATCGATATAGGCAGGCTTATCTCCCACATAGTTCTTATGGTCCATGATCAACTTGATTAAATCTGCCGCCGACTGCTCCGGTGTCAATGTAGCTCGGTCGGTATAAGTGCCGCTCAAGTAGCTCTTCACCCACCCAGGATGGAAGTTCATTACCTGTCCGCCCTGTTCCTGAATACAATTATGTGTAGTGACAGCGTGCATATTCAATGCCGCCTTCGCCATCGCATAGCCGTACCAACCCGTGCGGTAGCACTGCCCAATGCTGCCTGCTTCAGAGGATATATTAGCGACCAGTTTATGCTCACTGTTCAGTATCGGCTTGATCAATGCATGTGTCACACGCAGAGCACCTAATCCAGTGACATTGATGACCTGCAGGATTTGGTCGAAATCCATCTCCTCATCTAGAATCGAGTCATCAATCTTGCCTAATATGGCTGCGTTGTTCACAAGCATATCGAGCTTATCCGTCTTCGACATGACATACTTGGCGGCTGCTTGCACACTCGCATCGTCAGCTACGTTCAACTGAACTACTTCGATCTGATTAGGAAATTGTACCTGCAGCGCTTCCAATTGACCTTGATGCGGCATATACTGTCCAGCGAACACATGAAATCCGCGTTCGACAAACTCACGTACTAATGCTAAGCCTACCCCACGGTCAGCACCAGTGACAACAGCGTACTTAGTCATAGTCTACCTGCCCTTCCATTGCTATTATGCCTTGCCTCCGAATACTTCGTAATCGACAATATCTTCTATAGGAAAGCGAATCGTCTGATGTGCAGTCTTCTCCGCGTAACCTAACGTAATGAGCATAACCGGCTTGTACCGATCAGGAAATTGCAGTTCTCTTCTCAGTTCCTCATGATTGAATCCGCCTATCGGACACGACGATATGCCTAATGATGCTGCTGCAAGCATGAGCTGCATAGCAGCAAGGGAAGGATTGATCACACCGTCCTTCGCGTCAATCGAATCATCTGTTGCATACGTATGATGAATTTGGTGGACAAGCTTATCCCTTGCTTGAGGTGTCATATAGCCAGCCTGAACAGCCGCATCGCACACCTTTTCCGCATTGTTGTTCGCTTCCCAATCTCCCAGTACCGCAACAACAGCGGAACAATCGACGATCTGCTCCTGATTGTAAGCAATCGGTAGCAGCCGTTGCTTCCTCTCCTCTTCCTGAATAACGATGAACTTCCAATGCTGCAAGTTCCAGCCCGAAGGTGCCGCGCCGGCTAACGACATAATCTCTTCCAGTATATGCTCCGGAATACGGAGCCCCTTCTTATATTTCCGGACACTGGATCGTTCACGCATAACAGATGCGATGGAATGATGGATTTCTGGCATGGCGATCCCCCCATCTTCTTCATATTTATTCATAGTACTATTTAAGTATAATGGCACGGAAAATGTTTTCCAATGTGATATTTTTTAAAAAATATACGAACAAACTAAAATGGAATAACAGTAGAACATTACCGTAATTTTATTATGTGAACAAAATTTGCTGAAGCCTCACTATCCACACGGATACTTAATTGAGTTAAATGATTCATTGTCCTTACACCTGCTGATTTCTTGAGAAGTTTCGGCCACTAAGATTGTCTAATAAGATATTGTGTAATCACTGTCACGAATAAGAACCGACTTCCCTTATCAGTTGGGAAATCGGTTCTATTCCTGTTCCATCTGAATGTAGTGACCGTTGTTCACCAATTCAGATGGTGAATCTTCTTACAGCTCTATGGAATCGCCGGGCTTCAACGCACGTCCACTCAGTCCATGGCTACTGAGCAATGCTTCAAACTTACTGCCATCCTGCTTGATAAGATCAAAGGTATTGTAGTGAACGGGTACAACTTGCTTCGCCTTCAGCCACTTCGCTGCTTCTACCGCATCCTCTGGTCCCATCGTATACAAGTCACCCATTGGTAAAAAGGCTACATCAATATCATTCCGTTCACCAATCAACTTCATATCGGAATAGAGATTCGTGTCGCCCGCATGAAGGATAGTGCGTCCATCCCAATGAATGAGGAAGCCTGCCGGCATACCCGCATAGATGATCTGCTTACGTTCAGGCACAATAATTGCTGAGCTGTGAAAAGCTGGAACCATCTGTAGTTGGGAGAAGCCGAGATCCATCCTTCCGCCAATATTCATATCTCGGGTCTGTACACCTTGCCAGCTCATATAGGTAGCAAGCTCATGAATCGCAATGACAGTCGCATCATTGTTCTTCGCTATAGCAGCCGCATCCTGAATATGATCGGTATGCGCATGCGTCAGCAGTACGTGCTGCACCCGAACCTCCTCTGGTTGAACAGCTGCCATCGGATTGCCCGTTAGAAACGGGTCAATGATGAGTGATTGATCACCTTGCGTAATCTGTACGCATGAATGACCATGATACGCAATCTTTAACATAACCTGCCTCCTGTTTCATCATAGATTCTCCTCTAATGTACCAAAATCTTATATTCATGATCAAACAGGAACTGTATGTCATTAGCTAACATCGTACAGATTCAGGGCTTCTTGCTGCGGCTTCTTCCGCTGGAGCTGAGAGACATAAGGAATGCCCTGCATAATTAATTGACGCATGATCGCCGCATAACGTTCATGCCTGGCAGGATTCTTGCTGCTATACAATATTGCAGCAAGCTCATCGATTAATTGCTCTTCCTCCCGCAGTACGATATCCCGCCGTTCAACCTCTGCTGCTGTTCCATCCTGGCGCTTCACCTTGTACTTCGGGCTTCGGTAACGCTCATACGGTGTTCCTTCCGTCACGGCCTCTACCTCAACAACTTCATTCATCGACAGCCACAATCCCTTCGTCCTCATGTCTTCACCCCTCCTCAAGTTCTTCTCCCTCATCTTCTACTATGATTATATCAGAACACTTGTTCGCTGTCTAGTATTTTCCATTGATTTTGTAAAAAAATCTTGCAATTCCGTCTTCTCGCGAGCAATCATGCCACGCAAAAATCCCCTTCTTGCGAAGGGGGCAGTCCGAAGGCGATTACCTGAACTTTTTTTTATTCGTATCGCAATGCATCAATCGGCTTTAACGATGCAGCCTTGTTCGCCGGGAACAAACCGAATACAATGCCGATAATCACCGAGAATCCGAAGGCGAACACCATAACCGAAACCGAATAGACTACGTCTATATGCAGCAACGCGGATGCAGCCTGGGAGATGCCCACACCGATTCCGAGGCCGAGCAATCCTCCCATGCCGCTCAGCACGACAGCTTCAATCAAAAATTGATACAGGATATCCCGCTTTTTGGCGCCGATCGCTTTCCGTATCCCAATCTCTCTTGTTCGCTCCGTGACAGAAACCAGCATAATATTCATAATGCCTATGCCTCCTACCAACAGAGAAATGCCGGCGATCCCTCCAAGTGCCATCGCCATCGTATTCGAGATCGAGCTGAATGTCTCCAACAGCTCCTGCTGATTGAAGATTGTAAAGGCATTCGCATTGCCTCGAAACAGCTTTGTCAATTGGGCTTCAAGTGTCGAAACAGTCTGTTCGATCTTGTCGGATTCCTCCACTTGTACATAGATCGTACTTACACCAACCGAACGAAAGACCCGTTCTGCTGTGGACAAAGGGACGAGCACCAGCTCATCATTGGAACCTCCCATGGATGAACCTTTCTCCTGCAGCAAGCCCACGACCTTGAATCGAGACCCATTGATTGTGATCCAATCTCCTACAGGGTTCGCCTCCCCAAACAGCTCCTCTGCAATAACAGATCCGAGAACAGCCACCTTCAAGCGATAATCCAAATCGACGTCAGACAAGAAGCGCCCCTGAAGCAGCTCGTAATCGCGGATATCTGCATAGGCAGCATTCGTACCGACTATACTGACCTGTTCATCCGTGCTTGCATGTTTCACCGTACTGTTCTGTGTACTGGCAGGGGCAACACTTGCCACCCCATCCGTCTGTGCAAGCTTCATCGCATCTTCGTATGACAACGAAGTGTCAGACCCTCTTCCGAAGATGTTCACAGTCAGCATGTCGGTGCCAAGCTCCTGGACCTGATCCGTGACGGCTTTGGTAGTCCCCTGACCGATTGAGACTAGGGCGATTACGGCTGTAACTCCTATAATGATGCCGAGCATCGTCAACAAGGTACGGAGCTTATTCGCTAATATGCTCGATATAGCCATCTTCATGCCTTGCCATACGTTCATACCTGTACGCCCCCTTCGGCATACAGTCGACCATCTTGAATGCGCACGACACGCTTGGCTTGCTCGGCCACATCAAGGTCATGCGTAATCAAGACTATCGTATGACCTTGATTGTTCAGGTCTTGAATCAGCTCCATCACCTCGACGCTTGTCTTGGAATCGAGCGCACCTGTCGGTTCATCAGCCAACAAGATCGGCGGATTGCCTGCCAGGGCTCGCGCAATGGCTACTCGCTGCTGCTGTCCGCCGGACAGCTCGACTGGGCGATGGTGCACTCGATCTCCCAAGCCAACCTTATCCAAAGCTTCTTGAGCGAGCTCCTTCCGCAGTTTGGTCGATACGCCTCTGTAGATCAATGGGAGTTCAACGTTCTCCAGCGCGCTGAGCTTGGCCAGCAAGTGAAAGCTTTGAAAGATGAAGCCGATCTTGCGATTGCGGATCGTCGCCAGCCGATTTTCCTTCAAGAGGCTGACTTCTTCCCCGTCAAGCCAATAACTGCCGGAAGTGGGCGTATCGAGACAACCGATGACATTCATTAGTGTGGACTTGCCTGAACCCGAAGGACCGATGATAGCCACGAAATCGCCGGGAAGCACATGCAGGGAAGCATCAGCCAAGGCATGCACCGTCTCTCCGCCCATGCGATACTGCTTGCTTACCTCGCTGATTCGAATGAGCGGTTCTGTGTCAGTCCTCATGGGCGGACACCTCCCAATGCACCGCCTCCCCGGACACCTATACCGCCTCCGCCATTAAAGCTTCCTCCAGGCATAGCCCCACCTTGGAAAGCACTCTGTCCACTTGCAGGACTGTTCGGCAGGATGACCTTATCCCCTTCACTCAGCCCGGACAAAACCTCAATGTAATCTTCATTAGCGATGCCAACTTCAATCGGAATCCGCTGCCCTACACCTTGATAGGCAGCTCCGGCAAGCAGCGTAGCTCCCTCCTGCCTATCTGCATCAACAGCTTCCACATCATTCCGACCGGAATCCGGTCTGTCTGTCCTGTCCATTATGCCATCAGATTGGTTCCTCTCTTCGGAACCTTCGCGTATGACCGTGGCGAAATAGCGTCCGCCCATAGAAGTAACCGCATCTACCGGCAGCAGCAGTGTATGTTCTTTCTTCTCCACTTGAATAGCTGCTTCCGCTGACATTCCCGGCTTCAACAAGCTGTTGTCCAGCACTTCAAGAGTGACATCGTACGTGGCCACACCATTTTGCGTAACGCCTTCCCTGGCAATTTCCACGACATGCCCTTTGATATTCTCGTCCGGCAGAGCCTCCACATATAAGTCTGCCTCCAGCCCCTCCGTCACCTTCGTAATATCCAGCTCGTCAATCGAAGCGACCATATGTAAAATGTCATAATTCACAATAGCGCCCAAGACAGCGCCTGCCTTAATCTGATCTCCTGCAGCTGCGTCCAAGGATGTAACCATCCCGTCGATATCAGCTCGTATAACGATATCCTCATCATCATCAGTTACATCCTCAAGCAGCTCTGCTAATTCCTCCTTAGCAATTTCGATATCCAGCTGCTGCTTCGTGATACTGATCCTCGCGCTATCCCGCTCGCTCTCGTCCGCAGCCGTCTTGAACTGATCCTGAAGCTCGGTCAGCTGTAATGCCAATTGCTCGATTTGAATTTCTTTGGACCGGATTTGCCTGCTGGCATCTGTCTCCTCTTCGCGCTCCAAGGTGATCAGAATGTCTCCCTTGCTGACCTTGCTTCCTTCCTCGACCCTTACTTCTTCAATCGTTCCGTCCTTGCCGGACTTGACCTCGATCTGGTCCGATGGCTGAATGCTGCCGGTACCGCTGACGCTAACCTCCAAATCCCCCCGTCTCACTTCAGCCGTTGCCAAACTAGGGACCGTTGCTGCTTGTTCCTCTCCTAACATGCGATACCCAAGTACTGCAGACGCAATCAGAATAATACCGATTCCTATCGTCCACAGAATTGTCTTTTTCTTCATTGAAGTACTCCCACCCTTCCTCCATTCAGCCTGTCTGAATCAGGAGTATAGCAGGACTTTATGAACAGAACATGAACCCGTAGAATTAGTACCTCAAATGTGTCAATTCCAAATGGGCGGGTAGGGAGAAGTGAAAGCTCGTGCCCTTGCCCGCTGCACTTTCCAACACAATCTCGCTGTCATGAAGGGCTAGAATATGCTTCACAATCGAGAGGCCGATGCCTGTGCCGGTCTTATGCGTACGAGCCTTGTCCCCCTTATAGAAACGATCCCAGATCTTGTCCCGGTCCTCCTCACGGATGCCGGCTCCTTGGTCGCAAATGCTTACGTGCACCAGCTCACCTGCATGTTGAATCTTCGCCATCACCTTACTGCCGGATGGAGAATGCTGTATCGCATTTTGCAACAAGTTAACAAGCACCTGTCCAATGCGCAAAGGATCAGCCTGCACCCAGGCATCGCTGGCCGGATGGATCAGTTCCATATGCAACTTCTTCTGCACGAAGAGAGGTTCCAGCTGTGCAATCGTTCTCCGCAATTCCTCGGACAGATTAATAGGATGTGGCTCTACATCAAATTGACCAGCATCGATCTTCGCCAAGTCTAGCAAGTCGGAGACGAGCTTTCCCATCCGGTCTGTTGAATCCTTCATCATCAACAAATAATGACGTTCGCGTTGTTGCGGGATCGTACCGTCCAATATGCCACCCAGAAATCCTTGAATCGAGGTCAAGGGAGAACGCAAATCATGGGAGACATTCGCCAGAAACTCCCTTCTCGTACTTTCAAGTGAAGAAAGCTCTTCCGCCATATAATTCAGGGACTCGCCCAGCTGGCCAATCTCATCCCGGGACTTCACCGGGACACGGCGGGACAAGTCCCCGCTGGCGAAGGACAACGCCGACTCACTCATTTCCTTAAGAGGACGAGTCATTCTTCGCGATACGAAGAATAAGATAATGGCAGATACTGGAATAGAAATGAGAAGACTCCAGAACATCGGTCCAAACGGTCTTCTCACTTCCTGACCGAATTCTCGAGATGCGATTAGAATCGCTTTCTCAACCGTGTTCTGATTTTGCAGAATGGGAGATGCCCTATAGTATACGTCAGCATCTTCATGTTCCTCGATGCCTACGACCGGAGTGCCCTTCACTGCTCGCAGCACTTTAGTGCGGCTTGCTTCCATATACACATGCTCGCCGCCAACGGTATAGAGCAAGTCACCCTGCTCATCATAGATCGCATACACCCGATCCGGATGGCCGAGAGCCAGCTCCATCGAAGCAATCAAGCTCGTTCGACCGATTCCCATCTTGTATGCTTCCTGAATATGCTCAGCAATTCTGTGCTGTTCCTGGAGCAAATTGCGTTCGACAAAATGGTGGGTATCCTTGTGGAATAGCAGTGAGAATAGTAGGCTGGTTAATATATATGAAATGACGATAATCGTCAGCATCGTTACGAACAACTTAAGAAAAATACTTCGAGTTGGCGACAACCGCGACAGTATCCCCCTCATGGCTCGCTAACCTCCAGCTTATAGCCGACGCCCCATATCGTCTGAATGGACCACGCTTGTCCAGGTCGCGCCAGCCTTTCACGAATCCGCTTTATATGTACATCCACCGTTCTCGAATCTCCTTCGAAGTCATAGCCCCATATTTGATCCAGCAACTGCTGACGGGTAAACACGCGATTGGGATTGGAGACAAGATGGAACAGAAGCTCCATTTCTTTCGGTGGAAGCGTATACGAAGCCGCCTCTGTCTCCACCGAGTAACGGCGCAGATCCAGTTGCAAGCCAGGTACTGCCGCTACCTCATTATGACAAAGCACAGGATAGGTTCGACGAAGCACAGCTTTGATTCGCGCCATCAGCTCTAATGAATCGAACGGCTTGACGACATAATCATCCGCACCAAGATCGAACCCCCGCATTTTGTCACAGCGCTCTCCCTTGCCCGTCAGCATGATGACTGGAATATTCCGCTCCATCTTCAGCCGCCTGCACACTTCCCAGCCTTCCATCTCTGGAAGCATTATATCCAGCACGATAAGATCTACTTCCTGATCAAGCGCAAGCGACAGGCCCGACATCCCGTCATGCGCACTGTACACCTCATATCCTTCCTTCTCTGCATACAAACGAATGATTTCGCAAATATACGGATCATCATCCATCGTCAGTAACTTAATCCGCTTCATGTGCCATACCTGCCTTCGAGTGAAAGATTCGGGCCGACAGTCTGAACCCTATCTCTACTACTCTACTATGAAATGATGAACAAAACATGAATGGCAGATTAAAAGATATCGCCCAAATAAAACGGAGGTCGCTTCTCGCGATTCAAATGCTTGCTAAGCGCATGGGGGAATACACGTTTATGTGGCAGATCGCGCAGGTTCACCCACTCCACGCCAATTTGCAGTTCATCCGGGTTGGGTGCGTGCGCAAAGCTTTGAGCAGGATCGAGCAAACGACAGGAGAAATAAAACTCTACTTGATGAACATCGCCATCCCACTCGGCAAATTCATGATGGCAGCCGATGTATTCGCGAACAGTCAGCAATTCGCCCACTTCAACTTCAGCACCCAGCTCCTCCATGCATTCCCGAACAACGGCATCTTTCAACTCTTCGCCTTTCTCCTGCCCTCCGCCGGGAAACAAATAGAACAAGCCGGATACATCCTTGTTCTTGGTCAACAGCACACTTCCATTATGAATAATGACAGCCTTCGCGGAATTTCGAATCGGTTTCACTTACTCATTCTCCCCCTCCTGCCAATAACCCGCGTGCGTTAATATCACCTTCGAGAACGGGTTCAGCTGTGTACAAATATCTTCAAGAGCATAATAGCGCAGGTCTAACCCTTCGTCATCGTGAATGACAGGGCTCCCGTGGATGCCCTGAGCTTCATATACCGCCGTTACATTGTAGACCTCATCCCCGTGCGGATAGCGGTAATACATCTCCTTGCCGGATAGCAGGGTCACGAAGCGGAAGGATTCCGCTTGTAATCCGGCTTCTTCATAGAGCTCTCTTGCAGCTGCTTCTTCCATCGACTCACCTAACTCCAGCGCTCCGCCAAGCGTCCCCCAATCCAAGCTGTCGGATCGTAGCTGCAGCAGAAATTCACCTTGCGAATTCCGTACGATGACACATACGCCAGCCATAATGAGCGGTCTCGGACCAAGTGCCTTTCGCAGCTCCATCATGTAATTCATAACTTGCTCCCTCCACTTTGCTGCACGAACGCCGACAATCATATCTTAATACATAGGACGTTGTGCGGCATCTATTTTATTCATGTCATTAATTATTCATTATGTTAATATGATCTTCAACTGCTTCACTAATTGATCCATCTCTTGCGCTGTACCTATGCTGATCCGCAAGTGATTCTTCACCAGAGAACCTGTGAAATAACGCACCAAGATCTTAGCCTCACGCAATTTCTCGTATAGCATTTGTGCTTCTATCTGCTCGTGCTTCACCCATAGGAAATTCGCGGCCGATAGTGCGACCCAGAAGCCCATGTCTCTCAGCTGCTGAGCAGTCCAATCCCTTGTTCGCATAATCGCAGTTCGTGTCTCTTGGAAGTACGCTTCATCTTCGAATGCGGCAATAGCACCTGCTTGAGCTACTCTGTCTAGCGTATACGAATTCACTGATCCCTTCACCCGATATAAGGCTTCAATCAAGTCCGGAGTGCCGAGTGCTAGACCGACACGGAGACCAGCAAGGCTTCGTGATTTACTTAATGTCTGGATAACGAGCAGGTTCGGATAACGGCGAATAAGCGGGACAGCAGATTCCCCACCAAAATCAATATAAGCCTCGTCTACGATGACGACTTGCTTCGTATTAGAAGCGACAATCTCCTCTACTTGCTGCAACGGGAGCGCTAATGAAGTAGGCGCATTCGGATTCGGGAATAGGACACCTCCGTTATCCTGCAGGAATGCCGCAGTGTCTATCCTTCCCCATTCATCAACAGAAGCTGTGCTGTAGGGAATCGCATAGAGCTTGGCGTACACCGGATAAAAGCTGTAACTGACCTCCGGGAACACAATCGGTCGATCTTCATCGAAGAAGGCACGAAACGCAAAAGCCAGTACTTCATCTGAACCATTGCCAACGAATACTTCATCCCTGCTCAATCGATAGTAAGCAGCAATCGTCTCTCTTACTTGTTCATCCGCAGGATCGGGATATAGCCGCAACTGATCGTTAATAGCTTGCTGCATCGCCTGTTGTACGCGTGCAGACGGCGGGAACGGATTTTCGTTCGTATTCAGCTTTATATATTCCGCCTTGTTCGGCTGCTCCCCCGGTACGTAGGGATCGAGCTCCTGCAATCTTTTGCTCCAGTACATACTCATGAACATGCTCCTTTATACGAATCTCTCATACGCAAGACCCATGACCGGTATGTCCCTATTCATAGAGACACAATCATTAGTGGTCCACCATAGGAATCGCGATGCACTCCCCTGCTCCCACCTTACAATGACTAAACATATTAGGGGAATCTGTCTAGTCCTAATTCATAATCTGCAAATCCTTACGAGTCGTTGATATAGCAGAGATCGAGGAGACGAATGTAACAGCAAGTGAACCACTCCTACCATTCTCCTACTCCCTGCTTCTTCCACCATTATACGAGATAGCGAATAAATCATCAAAATATGACAAAAACGATACTTTCGGATTATTGAATCGCTTTCATGTAATTTCATAAAATAGAGATGCCCGCATAATTCGAACATATGAACAGAACTCTCTTCATATATGTATCCTATGTACTTCTATCAATCAGGAGGTGATCACGTGTTTGTCCTCGATCAGGAAGTGAATGTCAAGCATTCGTCAGACCTTCGAAGATTCGACGGGATGTATCAGCTGTTGCCTGAACACAATCAATTCGAGACCGGAGCGCCTCCGCAATCCGGGACCTTCTCTATTAAGGAAACGTCAGAAGGACTGCTGACCTTCCGTGCGAACTGGGTCACGACCGATGGGCGCAAGCAACAGATGCTGTACAGTGTAAGACCGGACGGCAAGGAATATCCGAATGATAATCCTGTCATAGCAGATCGGATCATGACTACATTAGAAACCCCATACACAGTTGTAACCGTGAAGAAGAAGGCCGGACATACGATGAACCTCAGCCGAATCGTACTGTCCACCTGCGAGAACGAATTGCGTCTCATTCAATCCGGCTATACGTGGAATGGCAAAGCATTCACGAATATTGCCCTGTTTCATCGGAAGTAAATACAGATGACATAGAAATGAAACAAAAGGTTTGATCGCAGTCGATCAAGCCTCTTTTACGTGCAATTGTAAATCATACCCATGTTGAAGTTTCTATGAATTTACGAGGAAACCCTATTCAATTGTGACGAAAGTGTGTATAATAAACTCTTGTGAAAAACGGACCCGGCTGACCTGAGAGTGGGAAGCCATATACAAAACTATAACTAGGATAGGAGAGAATCAAACTACATGATGCTGCACAAACTGAAGAACACTTGGCTGTTCAATACGCGCAATGACGTATTGGCGGGCATGACAGTCGCACTTGCGTTAATTCCAGAGGCGATCGCGTTCTCTATCATCGCAGGCGTAGACCCGAAGGTTGGCTTGTACGCATCCTTCTGTATTGCTGTGCTGATCGCATTCGTCGGCGGACGCCCTGGTATGATCTCGGCGGCAACTGGCGCGATGGCGCTCCTCATGGTGACGTTGGTCGCTAATCATGGTATCGAATACTTGTTGGCTGCAACGGTACTCACAGGACTGATTCAGATTATACTAGGCATATTGAAGTTGGGAAGGTTCATTACGTTCATTCCACATTCCGTCATTATTGGCTTCGTCAACGCACTGGCCATTCTTATTTTCTTAGCCCAGCTCCCCCATTTCATCGGAGAAGGCTGGATCATGTATGTGATGGTCGCGGTGACACTTGCCATTATATATGGATTGCCTAAGTTAACCAAAGTAATTCCGTCCGCACTGGCAGCGATTATCATCATGACCGCTGTTGCCGTATTCTTCGGACTAAATACGAAGACCGTAGGTGATATGGGCGAGCTGCCTGCAGGACTGCCGTTCTTCCACATTGCAGACGTGCCATTCACTTGGGAAACACTGATGATCATTCTACCTTATGCCTTTCCGTTGGCTATTGTAGGTATACTAGAATCACTGTTGACCGCTACCATCGTAGATGAGACGACTGAGACGAAGAGTGATAAAAATCGAGAAATACGCGGACAAGGCATTGCAAATACGGTTACTGGATTTTTCGGTGGTATGGCTGGTTGCGCCATGATCGGGCAATCTGTCATCAATGTGAAATCAGGTGGACGCGGCAGATTATCTGCATTAGTCGCAGGGGTGTTCCTACTCATTCTCATCTTGCTTCTTGATCGGGTCGTCGTCCAAATTCCGATGGCTGCCTTGGTCGGCGTCATGTTCATGGTATCGATTAGTACCTTCGACTGGCGTTCGATTGCGGAATTACGGAAAGTACCGATTACCGATTCACTTGTCATGATTATTACCGTAGCTGTTGTCGTCTATTCACATAACCTCGCGCTTGGTGTATTCGCTGGCGTCGTCATGAGCGCGTTGATCTTCGGATGGCGTATTTCCAAGCTGCGTGTACAGCATGAACTTCACGCAGACGGGCATAAGCAATACACGGTAGCAGGACAGCTGTTCTTCGGTACGATGTCTCACTTCGTAGACATCTTCGACTATCGGGATGATCCCGATCATGTCATCATTGATTTCAGTTCTATGCATGTGTGGGATCACTCAGCTGTGAATGCGATCGCCAAGGTGAACGCCAAGTACCAGCAGCTCGGCAAGAAAGTAACGATGACAGGACTCAATGCGGAGAGCCAGAAGCTAGTTCAGCGGATCGGCATCACCGCCACATCCGGACATTAACGTGAAAGCCCTGACGATGTGCCATCGTCAGGGCTTTTATACTGTCACGGTCTGCATTTCGCTATTGATTGCCCATCAACATTTCCCGGGCAAGCGCAAGATTCGATAGTCCTAACCTACGAATAGGTCGAAAGTTGGAGCTCACTGTCACAATGAACCGGACTATGCAGAGTTGTTGTCGACATTCTCTCTTGCTGCCTGTTGCTGTAACAGTCCGTCCTTCACAATGCGCAACTATAACATATATTGGTTCCTATGTGGGGGAATTAAGCGTCATGCGCATCGATGATGCGATCTACCAATGCATTCCATTCATCATCAATACCGCAGCGCTCTGGACTCGCTTCGAAATAATCGATCGTCTGCTTGATGCCTTGGGTGAATGGGACGGTTGCAACGAAATCCGGTACGAATTGTTTGATCTTGCTGTTGTCGAACACAGCGCTTATTGCCTTGTCGCCAAGCAAGCCGCCCTCTTCTTCTGGTGCATACTTGATAATACCGGAGGATGCGACATGTGCCAAGATAGGCTCGACTCCAGCAGCGCGGCCGATCGCTTGATAGATCTGGTTCCAGTTCAGCACCTCATCAGAAGTAATATGGAACGCATGTCCGATCGCTTGTACGTGACCGAGCAAGCCGACGAAGCCCTTGGCGAAATCTGTGTTATGTGTCATCGTCCATAATGACGTACCGTCACCCGGCACTAATATCTTCTTCCCCTTGCGCATACGGTCAACCAAAGACCAAGGCTTCTGCCAGCTGTTGATAGAAGCAGGGATCATCGTATCGCCGTATGTAAAGGAAGGACGAACTATCGTAATCGGGAAGCCATCGTTGCGGTACGCCTCATTCAACAGCTCCTCACAAGCGATCTTGTCACGAGAATATTGCCAATGCGGATTATGCAGCGGTGTCGATTCAGTAATGTGGTAATGCAAAGCAGGCTTCTGGTATGCGGAAGCAGAGCTGATGAAAATATATTGATTCGTTCTGCCTCGGAACAATTCAATATCTGCCTGCACATGCTCAGGAGTGAATGCGATCCAATCCACTACCACGTCAAACTTGTGTCCCTCAAGTGCCCGCTCTGCTGATGCGCGGTCACGTATATCGCCTTGGATCACCTTCGCCCCCTGTGGAGCGAATGCGCTTCGCTGACCGCGATTCAGCAAGTACAAGTCTATTCCCTTCTGCACCGCAAGTCTGGACACGGCCTCGCTAATCAATCCGGTTCCGCCAATAAATAGGACTTTCATATGCTTGCACCCCATTCTATGGAATATGGTATACTCTCCCCTACTATACCTGATTCCTATACACTCATGAAGATTATAGATGAAATCGCTTAAGAATTCACACCTTCATCTTGTGTATGGGAGTTCAGACTATTCAACATGACTTAGTTGCGCTATGATCAATGCAAGGAATGACATTGTGATGAAACACAGAAACGAGGATATAATGACTAGATCTGCATGGATGAATCGAAGCCTGTTCAACCGCATACGCATGCGCTGGTCGTTCCGACGCGGGAAAGCAGTCCGTCACCGTTATCAGATGCGGCGCCAGCTTGGTGTCGGCAGTTATGGGTATACTTACTTGTGCGAGGATTTGGACCACAATCAGCCATGTGTCCTCAAGATATCTATGCCTGCCAGAAGAGGGGCCGATCGGGCTGCACATATTTATCGTCATGAGATACATTGTCTGTCTACATTGTCACATCCGCACATCCCGTCATTGATAGAGACGTTCACTTACAACGGGTATTTGTGCTGCACGATGAGCTATGTCCAAGGGGACACACTAGACGCATGCCTGTTCCGTGATAAGCGAGTCTTCTCTGAGCGAGAAGCACTGCAGCTTGTCGGCAAGCTGCTTGACGTCATAGGCTATCTTCACATTAGCGGATTCGTTCATCGCGATATTAGCATTGCCAATGTCATGCTGACCGGCGATGCAGTGACCTTAATCGATTTCGGACTTGCTAGACCCATTCCAGCAGATGAATCAGAACGTCACCGGATAGAGGATATTGAAGATGATGACCCGACAGACAAGCGGCTTCGGCGTGCCTTGCATCCTTCAAGCGACTTCTATGCGCTCGGACATCTGCTGCTCTTTCTCTTCTACAGCAGCTATTCGGAGCAGTCTGCACAAGCAGAACACCCGGATCGCGGCTGGGAGGAGGAACTGGACATTCATATGGACACGAAAAAACTGCTCCGCCAGTTGTTCATGACAGAGCAGCCTTACTTATCGGCCGTACAGATTCAGCAGGATATAGCACGTGTTGTACAACTGCTGGATTGAGTACCATGCACCATTATGGAATAGACTCGGATTAGCTAATCCTATTAACTGCTGAAGAATGAGCTCGTATATTTACGCTTCTTATAATAGGAATGACCATATTTGTTGTGAGGACGATGTCCGTATCCCGAATGTCTCTTATAATCGCTGCTGCTGGCATACCGATGATACGGCTTGCTCCGGGAACGGTGCGACGAACTGCTGCCAAGCAACTTCTCCAAGATTCTTCTCAACATGGTGTGTACCTCCTTTTGTTCTTTTGTTAACTGTACGTGCTATCGACTGTTTGGTTTCAAGCTGTGTCTTCCTTATGGTCGAAGTATCGCAGCTTTCCATCCTCGATCGCTGCCTGCATGAAATTCTCTCCTTGAATCGGCGCGCCAGCCAAGCGACGAAGCATAGCCAGCTGTCCTACATGGGTCATCGCATCGCTAAGCGGACCTTGCAGCAACGTTCTGGCCTTCTGTTCTTCAAGTTCAACGTCTCTTAACTGTTGATCCAAGTGCTCCATTGTGCGGTAATAACGCTCAACCTCTGCCTCCCACGAATCCGCCTTGATCGATGCAGATTTGCCCGTCGCATAGGAGCAAGCGAAATCCATAAGATCGGAAATATGAGCAAGAATCTGACGCGGTGTCTTCACCCCGTTCCCTGCCTCGAACTGTCCGTAGTCATATGGCGCACCCTGCAGGCACTTCCCACAGCGATATGCCAATACTGCTAAATAATGTTGGAAATTGTGATTCATGATTACTATTCCCCTTTCGTAGTTACTTGTCATCCTGATTTTCCTCAGTCAACGACAAGGATTGATCAATTTTTCGCTTTTCTAACTGGTATTCTTCCTTCGTGGTCATAGACACGCCCAGCTTCGCCTTGATCAGCAGCATATCATTGTGCATCGCTTTCGTCCGTTGGTGAATACTAAACAGCATTCCGAAAGCTAGAATCACTACGAAAGCAATTCCGATCGTCCATTCAAACAAGAAAGATGATACAAGTATGGTAATGATGAAAATAAATGCACCCATAAAAACAAGCATACGATTCTCCTTTCTGTAAAAATCTCGCAAGAACTCCTGAGAATCTGTAGGCATTCATTGCTTGTATGAGCGGTCAGGTTGAAATTCCTGCGAATGTGCAGGCATTCATTGCTCAAAAGCGCGGGTTCGTTGAAATTGCTGCGAATGTGCATCTTTCCAAGCCTGAATTGGCCGAAAGCAGCTAGTTCGCCGGATGAAGCATGTATAATTGCAGCGATTGTGCTGATTTAGCGATATTTCGAATGAATGCCTGCATATTTGCATTTACATCCATCGCCGCTTCCCTGTCACGATTGACTCCACCAAGTGCCAATCATTTGATTTGTCGCACGAATTGTATGAAGTCCGTATTCACAATCGGCAAGCCTGCAGCTGCCAAGGATGCAGTAATTTGTCCGCGATGATAGCTGCCATGGTTGGCCACATGAATCAATATATCGGATATGGCAGTTTCCGTTGTGCCCTTGCCCCTCTTGTATGCAATGATTCGAGTGAGATCTGTATCTGACAATGCACGAAGATAGGCATCGTACCCTTGCTTGTTCGCCGAGATCATCTGTTCACATGCTGCCAGATCAAGCTCGGGCCACACATTCATCTTCGTACTGTCCTCGCCATTCAGCCGCACCAACCAGATCTGTTCCGCAGCTAAGATATGCGCGAACAATTGAAGGGAACGAGCTGGGACAGGCTGCAATCCTTTCAATAACCCTAACATTTCCGTATTAGCCCAGTGTACATGCTCATACATTCGATTCAACAGCTGACTCATTGCGATCACTCTCCTTGACTTTTTCTAATAGGAATCTGTCACTTCCATCGTTATCCGCTATCTTCTATGTATGCAACACCGCCTCGAATGTCAATTTGAAGTCCAAGGCTGTCTACTCGTACGAATGCCATATCCCCATGTTCGAATAAGGATACTTGTGGATAATAGGCGTCTGCACATTCCAGTTCGATCGGTTCCCGATTCGGCAGCTCGAACCGGTAACGAGTGCCGGTCTGGCTGAGATACTTATAGAACGCCAATGCCCGAACATACGTATACCCATCCAACTGCACGTGCGGATATACAGTCTTCTCCCACGGGTGAACCTCAAACTGCGAGGACATCATCGGATACTTGCGGGTATGCTTGATCAACGTCTCTACTTGGCTCTGTGTGAGTGGCAGACCGAGCAGCTTATGATGAATTCCACGAATTATGACGAGTATGCGCTGCAATATGATAATGATGACTCCACCGCTCAAGCCAGCTACCCAGCCTAATGGTAATTCCGACGAAAGTCCGATCACGATCACGATAACACCGATAATGACATAGATCATTGTGCTAGTGCCTCCCCTCCTTCAATCTTCACTTCAGCTTCAAGCGCTTTCTGTGACAGCAAGCGTCGAAATGCTTCCCGTTCCGCAAGATTCAAGTCCAACTGTCTCATATATTGCTTATCCAGCAATTGTGTGCGAATTGCATCATCCTGTTCGATCACTTGCCTGTAAGCTTCCTCGCGATACAGATGCTCGAACCATTCATAATGACGAATCCATCTCTTCACCGCACGATTCTTCTTCCGCTCGATTCTCTTCTGCTCCAATCGTTCTGCACCCTCATTCAAGAACAGTTCGCCGAATATATTAATTATGAAGTCAATTAGAATGCCCATGTTGCCTGCCTTCCTTCTATTGTTGTATGTATGACCTGTGACAATCTGCTCATAAGTCCGACAGCGTAATCGGGTATTTCACTTCTGCATGATTCTGAATCAATCGTTCTTCGTTCACCGTATTCCCCGTTCGCTTGTCGACCGTCTTCCTCCATATTTCATTGGAACGATAATAGGTCCCATCAGCTTGTGAGAAGCGATGGTTGCGTTCCTCAAGATGATACGCCAGCGGCAAGTCTTCATCACAGAGAATCGCCCCTTTCAGATGTTCATCCGTCAGCCAAGTATGAAGCTGGAAGGTAGCGTCTGTCCGATTGACGAACCGCAGATCTATATAGTTATAGAAGACGCTCGCTCCGCTGCCGAATGGCAGCACACGACGCTCATCTGGGAAGGCGTCGAAGCTGTGGTGATGCCGTTCTACCACATCAAGCGGGGAATGCATCGCCATCCAGAACAATAAGTTCGCAAGCTGGCACAACCCACCGCCAACTCCCGTCCCAACTTCACCATGCGAGAGAAGCAATCCTTCTACATAGCCCTTGCGGGCAGTCGTCCTCCCGATCGCTTGCCAGAAGGAAAAGGTTTCCCCAGGACGTATGAGCAGCCCGTCTATCTTCGCTGTACTCAGTTGGAGATTCACAATCTTGTTCTCTTGTAATTGCGGATCTGTATCTCCTAGCTTTCTTCTGAGTAGCGACTGATGACGCTTCACCGGATAAGCCAATGCATCATCGTTACGTAGGCGGGCGAACCGAACACGTGGATGACAGTTTTGCAAGCGACGTATTCCTCTAAGCTGTATCACACGGATGTTATACAGGATAGGGTTATTTCTTATGAGCTTACGAAGATTCACGCAATCCCTTCTTTCTATTCCACTTGGATATACGGAATGATGTCATGGAGATGCGCAACATTCGCAATAGGTCGTACTCCATGATGCTGCATCCATTCCTCGTCCCCTTGGTAAGCGATAAAAGGAATATCGGCATGGGCAGAAGCGACACCATCGATCCATGAATCGCCTACAGACATCCAGCAGCTTGCCGGAATCTCAGGAAATTGCTCCAGAACTGTCATATAGCCAGATGGAGACGGCTTCAGTTGCTGCATCTGCTCCCTACCCACAACGAGATTGAACACATGCCAGATGCCATGCTCCTGCAACACTTGCTTAGCAGCCTCTAGAGAATTATTGGTTACTAGCGCCAGCCGGTATTGTCCTTCAAGCTCTGTAAGCAAGGAATAAGCCCCTTGTTCAAGCTTAGCTCCGCGCATGCCCAATCGTTCATACTTGCTCGGAATCGCCCATAGTGCTTGGATCTGCTCCGTATTCATGGTACCTGCGTCGATAGCTGCTTGAATCAAGGTGGACGTCGTATGGTCTTCCAACGCAAGTTCAGATGGGATGAAGCCGTGTTCAGATAAGTAGGCGTATGTTTCCTTGCGCATTCCCTTGAAGTCAATGTGCAAGCGAAGCAACGTATTGTCCATATCGAATACAACTCCTTGAACTCGGCGGTTCATAGGTGCTCACCTCCATGAAGTTTATTCGAGCAATGTGCTGCTTACTGATTAGAACCGATCACATAAAGGCGTTGCAAAAATGCAAGCGAAGCTTCCATCGTCTCCTTGTACGGCACATTACCATGCTCACCGTAGCGGAAGAAGCCATGTCCCAACTCTGGGAACGAGATCAAGGTGCTGTCATTCCCGTATTGCTGAAGCTGCTGGACGAAACGGGCAACCTGTTCGTGTGGAATGTTCTGATCTGCTGTGCCATGGAAGAACAAGCTTGGTGGAAGTTCCGAGCGAACGTGTCTGACTGGAGACACTGCCTCAAGCGCGTCTGCTTCTGCTGGAAACATCGTCAACAACGGCCCCGCATCCACACCTGCATTAAACAAGATGCAAGCATCAGGTTTGGAACGAATCGAATCAACTTCCTCGATGACGGCACAGCATAATGCTAGGAACCCGCCCGCAGAAGCACCTGCTGCAGTAATTTGGTCTGGATGAATAGCTAATGCATCGGCATGCTGGCGAACCCAGTGAATCGCGGAACGGGCATGTGACAGGCATTGCATCGGAGAATATCGCCCTTCGACGTGCGCAGGACGGTACTCCACGCATATGGCTCGCATACCTAGTGATGCGAATACGGCTGCATGATGCTGGAATTGAGATGGTGTCACTTGATTGGTGGAGAACCCCGCACCATGGAAGAACAAGATTGCAGGTTGTCGCTGTGAACGCTTCCGATTATCCCTTGCCACGAACAGTCGAAGGATCGGATCCGTACGGTATGTATACGAGTCAACCGGTATGTGGAACATCTGTCCGTCCTCCCTTCCTGCAGGCACTAGTCAACTACAGCTCTTAGCAGACGATTCCCGACCACCCCCGTGATAAGTAAGCCAATTTCTGGAATGATCAGCCATTCGATTACAATGAGGGATGAAGCCCCCCACTCCAGCCATAACGGACTCGGAATGAGTACGAGAACCGAAAGGCCGAGTAACGGTATGATTGTCCAGCTTCGTCTTATTTGCCCGTGTATCATCCTATAGATCCGGTTCCACTCAACGGACATTCCGAATAAGAAAGCTAGCAGCTGCATCTTCAAGCTTGGTAACAAGAAATTCGACGTCATTCGAACAGACTGTTGTACTTCATAGAAGGTCTGCTTCATCAGATAGAGGATCACGAACATAGCAACGCCTAACACTGTGTATACAATCCACTTCTTCATACTGGTTTCCTTTCATGATTACTACGAAGCGTTCCTCTGCCTCGAATGACCGTTCGAAAGATCAACGCCAGCAAGACAAAGTGAGGCATCATGCCTACTAGCGCATCGCCAACATACCCTACCGCCCCAGCCACAACCCATAGCGCAATTGGAGGAATTTGCACAATGGCGATGATGATCAAGCTGATGACGATGCATGCTTCCAAAAAGATGTTACGGACGAAGAACCAGCTCATACAAGAAGCAAGCAGCAGCACAGCCAAGCCAATGGATACATAACTCCACAGTTCCACCGTCACACGCTCCGAACCTGCTTCTGGTCCAAGAAAAGCGAAGCTGAACACATCTGCTATGTAGAATAGTCCAATTAGAAGACTAGCAGCGAAGATTGCGAGCTGCCATATGAATTGCTGGATGAATTGCTGCAACAACCTTCCCCCCTAGTCGTAATCGATTCTAATTGCACAGTCCGATCGTTATATTTTTACGCAACCAAGCTTATGAACTAGGCTCGAAATCTTCCTTGAACGTATCCTCTGGATCCCAGATCGTCCATGTCATTTCTAGCATATTGCCTTGATCGTCTCGGAAGTAAAAGTACTTCGCTTCACCTGTTCCCAATGTTTCCAAACTATCTACATCCACGCCTTTGTCCTTCAGCGTCGCATAGGTTCGTTCAATGTCCGAGCATTGCAGTGCCAGGATAGGGAATGGTCGGCCGTTCCGCGCAATCTCCAGTCTGTCACGATCCTCTGTCTCAACAAGAACTAGAGCGATGGCATGCTCGTGCGCTTGGTGCAGAATGCCCAAGTAAGAGCCTCTATCTTCGAACTTATTCACAAGCTTCATCGACAGATTACGGGTATACCACGCAATCGATGCATCAATGTCAGAAGTAGGTACATACACATAACCGATCCGGTTCACGACATAATTGGTTTCCATTTTCCATTCACATTCCTTTCCTCACTCATAGATTTTAATGCCCTCAAACAATACAATACTACTTAATAGGCTCCCCCTTTCGCATGGGTATACTTCCTATCATACAGAAAAACCACAATTTGTTAAACTGATATAGTGAAATATTCAGCGCTTGTTCGCTTGTTCGTCATCGAAGTCATGCTGCCAGTTTTCCTTGATTTGCTTAAGCATCGTAGTGCGAGATTCTTGTTCTCCATCCTCGTTATTGTTGCGGGCATATTCGAGCAGCTCTGCTATGATCAAGTATGACACGCCCGCCACAAGTGCAAACGCACTTGCAATAAGAAGGCCATCCCTCTCATTCGGAGCCCCGATCAAATAGTGAACACTAAGCATAAAGACAGCAAAACCAATGAAAACAACGCCAGTTGTCCTTCTGTGCATATTGGTCCCTCCGGTATTGTTTTGTCTAAGTTGAAATGGTCATTCTTCCGCTGGTTCTCCAGCATCCCCTGCATGGAATGGAAGAGCTTCGTTGATGTAATGGCTATCGAGGACCTTATTGTCTTCGGACAGGAAGGTTAGGGTGAATTGCTCGCCATCATCCTCGGTTAGAAATAAATACCATAGCTTGACCCCGAGATGATCTATAATCTCTCCTTGCATCCGGTGATGCTCACCTGTTGTATGATTCTCGATACTTACAGAGTGGTGGGCTGCATCCATGACGCCATACAGCATTGGGAAAGGGGAGTCGAACCCCGTGCCCTCCGTACTAGGGAAGTATTGATACGACCAACGTTCTTCAGATGGGGAATCTTCATCGAACAACACAGAATGGCCGCCGCCATATCCCCATTTCCACCCCCGCCAAGTTTGTTTGACATACTCAGCATGAAAATCCCACGCATCCTCCTGCAGCATCCGATGGAAAAAAAGCACTTTCCCCCCATCTACATCATGTTCATGAATCACCACATGCGGTCCGCCGTAGCTTCGGAATGCCTGAACTGCTTCCAATGGTGTGTCATAGCCTTCCTCGCTGAACAAGAATATGTATCCCAGAGAAATGATCAAGATTACAAGGGCGAACAAAGCTATTCGGTAAAGAATCTTGAATTGCCCTTCGCGTTCTAGTTCGTTCAAGCAATAAGAGACAATCAGCCGCTCCTCCCGTTCGGAATCCGAAGTATTCGCCTTGCGTCGTTCTCGATCACCTTTCATCATGACACACCCGCTCTCTTTTCTGTCACCGCTTTCTCGTTTCTTCAATCAGCACATCCAACTTCTCCGAGATCTGTTCTTGAATGGTGATCTGCTTTCGTAGTCGGATTTCTATATAGATAGCTTCCGTAAGAATGAGGAAGCCGAACAATGTAAC
Source organism: uncultured Paenibacillaceae bacterium (assembly GCA_913056365.1). Classification (GTDB taxonomy): domain Bacteria; phylum Bacillota; class Bacilli; order Paenibacillales; family K13; genus Xylanibacillus. The sequence continues at coordinate 1,104,066 of CAJXLT010000001.1, forward strand.
CAGGATTGCCAAGCTTCATCGACTCCTTTCACGCAGTGCTTCCAGCTATACACTATCCCTGTTCATAATGGATCACTTCACCAGTGGTATAGGTATGGTCGATGATCCCCTCGTTCAAGTAATGTCTGCGCAACAGCCTTCCCAATGCCGCTGGAAGTCCCAGTTAGGATAAACAATCGTTCGCGCATGGCTGTCACCTTTCAATTAGAGAATGGGATGGTTACGTATGCGACTCAGCTTGAATTAGGATATTGATCTTGCCCAATATCTCAGCAGCGAATGCCTGCAACTGCTCAGCTTGCCACACAAAATCGGATTCGGACGTTCCGGAGTAAGCAGCTAGACTTGCCTCGATCAATGGCTGATACATATCGGGCAATGCCTCCATCGCCCACTCTCCGCCTTCCGTCTTCGAAGCTAGCACTCCTTGTTCCAGATAATAGAGAACTCTGCATAGATTCAATATCGCATAAACGGGATCTTGTTCAATATTATGTACAGCATCCTCAATATCACGGTATATCGAGTCGACGAAATACTCTCGCTTAATCGGTTCGCACACAGAGGACAATGGTTCACCGAATAAGCATGTTCCCCGTTGCAAGGCGACCATCAGCTGCGAAGCAGTATCCACATCCTCCATACCGCCACATAGATAGGTTGGGTCATTCCGATAGCGCTCCCTATGAAAATCAGAGTAATGCAGTTGCAGTGGAGTCGGATAACGGAAGGGACGCAGGTGTTCCTCCAGCAACACACTGTACTCCAACCCTCGTGGGTTCGGCATAGCATCATGGAGTGCTAGCGAGCGATGTGCGATTCGCAGCGCCTGATCCCGCTGCATCCGGTTACGGATCACAACGATGAAGTCAACATCACTGCTTGCTTCATGGAAACCACTCATCGCCAATGATCCATGCAAATATACGCCAGTTAAGTTCGTACCGAGCTCCTCCTTGCAAATTTGGACAAATGTATCTTGTGCCTGTTGTATATTCATTCGTATCGTCTGATCTCCTTCGTGTTGTTGAAATTGTGAAGTGTTACAACTGCCATAGTGTGAAGGTGCGAGATTCCTGCGAATGTACATCTACTTATCTTATTATCGAGATAATGTGCAGGATTGCCTGCGAATCTGCATCTTTCTGTTCCCAAAATCGCCTATTCTGCGTGATTGAACTACAAAGCCTGCATAATCGCGGGAATTGCTCGATATGGTTTATAATACGCGACCTATTCCTGTAGTTTTGCATCTTTTCGCATATTCACTGATCAGATTGGGCCAGGGCAGGGTCTAATCGATATCCACAAATCGCCAGCCCGCATCATTCGTATTCTGAAATGCGAACGCACCGTTGGTATCATCGTAAAGTACACGTATAACCTTTGTATCCGTTACTCTATCCTCGTATTGATAAGTACTTTCATGTAATAATTGTATATATTTTATAATCATAGGTTTATTTTGTTCGATCATATGCTGTGCGAGAAGATACGGATGGGAATCAGTATCCGGCACAACCAGATCAAGCAACTCTTCATCTTGGTTACGAATCGCTTGAGAATATTGTTGAATGTGTTCAAAGAACGCTACCGGTACCCGTAAATCATAACGGATTTCATGTTCCGACAGTTCTAACCTCTCCTTCTCCTCTTCCAGCTGTGCAATTGTGTTCTCCAAGGTAACAAGTTGTTCGTTCTGATTGTCCAGATTATTAGTTAACTTCTCCACCTTTTGACTTAGTTGTTCATTCTCTATTAAAAGAGTCTCTACTTGTGAGGTTAACTCATCCTGATTGCCGGTACACCCAATTAATGTTGCACTTAATGCAATAGACATAATAGCTATCATCCATCGTTTCATCACATTCCGATCCCTTTCACCAATATTCAAGCAGTTACTTCCAGACATGCATCCGCTCTGGCAAATGATTAAATCCGCTTACCTGTATCATGTTGGATCACCTTCTCTTGCCAGATCGCCGCTTCAGCCAAACGCGTACCTGATGATAGCCAACGATCCAGATGAACAAACCGATTATTATGGCGAAATAATCCCACCCATCCATATGGATCGCAATTCCAATTGCCACTTCATGCTGCAAATAATCTGTAGTGCTATATTCATTCACGATATCTGGCACATATGTTCTGGTTGCGAGATAACCACGAACAACTTGCCCACTTATGATCACCATAACGAATAGGGCAGCTATTCCGATGGCTTCTACGATGTATCTTCGTTTCATTGTTATGCATCCTTTTGCCAATCATGATGGAGTATTATTATCAAAATGTTCAGTCTGGCCTAGCTTCTTCTGGACAGTTCCTACGAAAATCATACTTGCTCTTTCATAATCGTCTTCGACTGGCAGTGATATACAGGAACATGCATGAGTCGAAGGTGAATATACGATCATCATTGCAACAGTCATGAATATGATGCTTACTAGAGCGATTATCCGATGAGCAACATATTTAGAAATGACACACACCCATCAAATGACCGTTCAAATCAGTGAACTCCATCGTATGGATTCCGCCCCTATCCTTGACTTCGCTTACCTGTACGCCATTGGCAGAGAGTGTTGCATGAGTATGTTCAATGTCCGAAGTATAGAAGTTAATCATGGCGTGTGAAGTTTGCTGATAAGTGAATGTCATCGGTACAACATCTTCTGTCTGCACCAAAGTAATCATGGCATGACCTGAGACAACATTCCCTTGTCCTTCCTGACTCATATTGACATTCAAGGCAGCATAATCACCATCCTGCCATATAAATTTGCAACCCAGCTTATTCACATACCAATCGATAGAGTCTGTCAGGTTTTTCACTGGAATGAAGGTACAGTCGATTCGATTCAACACATCTTTCATCATAACACTTCCTTCTCTTATTATTTCAATTCGGTGTTACAGAAGTTTCAAGCTCTAGTTGTCATTCCTTCAACTTATTCCATTGTAACCCATTTCACCACTGAGAAAGCAAGGATTTTTTACATAAGACACCCATAATCTGGCGACGGTCTATCACCGACTTCGCCTTATCTTGCTTCTCTCTCCCTTCGGCGCAGCTGAACGGTCCACAATGCTGCGAATGAACGGATGACCACATAGTAGACAAGCGCTGAAATACTTCCTAACAGGTATAACATGCTCCCAATCATATGACCACTCATCCCACCCTCAATTGTGAAGATGAATAGGAACATTGCAAATGCACCGCCAACCATATACAGACACATCGCAAGTATTTCCTTCGCATATCGATTCAGCTGAACATGTTCGAACAATCGATCGATTAGTAAGGAGTATGGAAGTCCTAGGATCAGATAAATCGGTACAGCAAAGACTAATGGTAGAATGAAATTTTCTTGAAAAGACATGTAATAAACTTGATCTAATCGTTCAGCTTGCGGTTCAGTCGATATCCATGCTAGGACTAAGCACACGATAACCGCCGCAATCGGCGCACTGGTGACTCTAATGATGACGAACATACAATGCTCACCTCGATTCTGGATGACTGGTTCCTATGGCTTACCCCTGGCATATCCAGCAAAACACCTTCCGCCGTAAGTTTGTAACTCTTCGGTTACCCATTCGATTAATGGTTGCTTCTCACGCTGAACGTATAGCTGTTCAAGCGCTACCATCAACCTGTTGTACAGAGCTTCGTCAGCTTGCTTCAACAGTCGGGGAAGCCACTTCCCTCTGCCCTGCCATTCCTTGCGTTGCACTAGAATATAGTTGCACATGTTCTCAACCAGATCGTGTGCGATGAACCATTGTTCCTCCACATGCTCGGCACCAATCAGGTCATCCAGCAAGGTTGTTAGCACATATCTGTGTGTTTCAGATTCCTCCGAACTGAATGGAGGAGGTCCCGCTGCTAGCCGTTCATGAGCATGTTCTTTCAAGGGTGTGGCGATTGACAAGTGATCCTTCAAGATTATACCTTCGGCAATCATGTGGACCAAGGTTGGACGCCTTCGCTGAACATCTGAGTCGATATATTCTCGTACGGTGCGTTCATTATGAGCGAAAACTTCAATCGGCCAACCGAATGCATCGAATGATTCGCGATAAGCTTGGGTGATTCCTTCATCAATAATAACGATGTCCAAATCCGAGGTAACAGTTCCTTCCCCGCGCGTGACACTGCCAGCTACAAGGGCGAAGGAGCAAGTGTTAAAGGTAGATTCTACAAACTGTCTTGCGGCTTCAATCGGTTCCATAGCGTCTCCTCTCGCTGGACAAGTCACCTAGATCTAGCGAGCCTACCCAACCCGATTACTATTGCTCATTATATGTGTTCTGCCGATTCTCCTTCGTTATATCTATTAATCGATAGATAGCGGATTCCATGTCACGAGTTGCTTGTAATTGCTTGGCTAGGAGTGCATTCATGCTAATGATAAAAATGAACATAAGAGCAAGAATGATTACCAATGCTATCCCCATCCAATAAGTCCCTCCCAGTGCGTAATAATCAATCTGCGCATAACGTGCTGTCTCGAACCATCGCTCCAACTGGATATGTTTGACGAACGGCATCCCCATATACGTATAGTTTAACGTGATTCGATCTATATCGCCTGCATAATTCAATCGTATACCGTAATGAGTCGGTATGTCATGCGGGTAATGGACTTCTATTCCTTGCCTCGTTGTCAACTCAGGGTATATTGGCACGTAAGTAAGTGCGACAAATTGAGCTGTTGGTTCATGATCGATCCCACCGGCTATCTGCTGACCTGAATAGCTGAGCACGAGTTGAGCTTGTACGTGTTCCTTCTCATTCACTCGAATCTCGCGAAGATGAATTTTCGCATACCCTTTATTGACAAGCTCTATATCTAGTTTCCCATTATCATACTCTGTATAACCTGTTACATGAAGCGGGTTTTGCATTAGAAACATATACAGTCCAATCAGAGTCAATACTGAGCTTATCATTAGTATGAATCTATGTCGGTTACTCATCATCCCAACTCCCGCCGCAACTCAACTGCTCCGCCTTCCAACATTCACAACGCGAAACTGATGCTTCTCGTAGAAGCGTATCGTCCTTGCATACTTCCTGTTCGTCTCGGGCGATACTGTCCACGCACTCCCATCCTATATCTTCCATTATTGTACCCCACTTTGCCTTTATCGGCAACAAACGAATGTTCGAATGGGAATGCTTTCAATTCAAGCAGCTTCCATGATAATATAAGAAGGATGATAAATTATAGATGAAAATTGGTGATGATTGTGAGTGACTTGAAGAAATCAGCTGAGCTACTCGGTGTATCCGAACAGGCTACTATGGAAGAAATCGAGAACCGCTATTACTTGGTCGTCCGCCGACACAGGAAGAACCCGGATGATATTCCTGAATTTGAATCCATCAGCCAAGCGTATAAGCAGTTGAAGGAATACCATGTCAACAAGATGATGGAGAACAACGAGGTCTATCAAGCGGAATTGCGGAAATCTCCAACCAGAAGGAAAATCGAGCATTTCATAACTACTTATAAGGTACATCTCATCGGCGCGATTGTTGCGCTCGCTTTCTTGAGTATGATTATCTCTACTGTTGTGAGTAACATTGGCAGAGTACCAGCTGATGCGAGTGTGATGCTATTCGGCGCTTATTATGCCGAGACAGATGCTGAACCAATCGAGCAGCGGATGACTGCATTAGTCCCAGAGTGGGAGCGAGTCGGCGTGCAGCTCGTATTCGTACCTGAAGCGGATTCAGACCAATTCGATGCGGGTATGATGCAAAAGGCGATCGTCATGCTGGCTACAGAGAAGCCTGATATTTACACCGTCGATGCGCCACAATTTGAACGAGTTGGAACACAGGGCGCCTTCCTCCAGCTGGATGACTTCGAGGAGCAGCTGCGCAGCTGGTTCGATGAAGAGCGATTCGTGTATGAGCAGTTCCCAGAGGATACGGAAGCTCACTTGTATGGTATAGACTTAACGGATCATGAGGTGTTCGAGGGATTACTGATCGATCAGAACAGCAAGATCTTCACGATCCGTGGAGGTGTTGAAGACCCCGCGAATGCGCTTCGTATCTTAGAAGTGTTGGCCAATCCTTAGAGGCTGCTTCCCGTCGAAGCTGGCCCATTAACCGAAGTAAGCCTATGCGCATGCGCATAGGCTTACTTCATGTTGATCGAGTGGATTCAGCTGGATGCCCCTTTCAACTTATTGCGGAATTGCTGTGGTGTCATGCCGTAAGCCTTCTTGAACAGCTTAATGAAATAATGCGGGGTCTGGTAGCCTACCCGGCTGGATACTTCATATACCTTGCAATCGGTATTACGCAGCAGCTCGGCTGAGTATTCCATCCGGTATTGCAGCAGATAGTCACTCAGCGTTACACCGGTTTCCTCTCGGTATACCTTGGATACATAAGAAGGGTGCAGTCCGACTACTTCAGAGATCGATTGCAAGGAAACGTCCTTCTCCAGATTCACTTCTATGAAGTGATGAATGCGCTGAACTAATGTCTGGTTCCATTGATCGGCACTACCGCCGACAGCTTCCTCCAGCCGATCCAACGAGCGTGTCACCCAGGAACGGAATACAGACAAGTCCCAATGCACATATTGCTGAATAAGTGCGTGATCCGGCACACCGATCACATCAATTAAGCGTTTGCCGTTCTTATGAGCAACGAACTGGAATGTACCTGCGATGATGAAGAAAGCCTCTGCCAAGTAATCGCTGGAACACATCCACTTACGCTCTAGCTCTTCGAAGATCATCACCAGCCTTGCTCTAGCATCTTGCCATCTTCCTGTTTCTAGCAGTGACATCAGTGACGGTTGCGCGTACAACGATTCCATCAAGCCTTGCAGCGCTGGCTCAGGCAGATCCTCGACACCTGCGAAGAATCCTGCGGCCTTCCCCTCTGGGCTGCGCAACAACCGTTTCGCCTTCTCATAGGACATCGACAGCTCGTCTGGGAAGCGTCGCCATGACTCCAAGATGCCAATCGACAGCATATGCTTCAAGTAGCGGTACACGAGCCGCTGCAATTCCTTCGCTTGTCTCTCTAATTGTCCTTGTAATTCAGCTATCTCCTTATCATTCGCTGCCCGCACCAGCATGACCAGCCTTCTCGGTGTGAATCGCGTATGCCATACATCGAAGTCATCCCCGAACACCTCCTCAGCCATGTTCGAGACGGCATACATGAGCAGTGATACGTCGTACTCATTGTATCCTGTCACATCATCCTCTAGCTGGAAGACAGCGAGGGCGATGGCATCTCCTATAGCGAAGGGCAGATCATAAGCGGCAAGCTTATGATTCAACTCAACATGCGGCACGTTCTCGCCACTCAACAGATTTTGCAGCAGCCGTTCCCGCAGAATCGGCAGGCTCTCACGAAAGGTGTAGATCGTCTGTTGCAGCGTCTGCTCTGCTTCTTGTTCTGTACGCAGCTGTTCCATCACGGCTCGCAGCGTTTCAATTAATTCATCGGTTTTGACTGGCTTCATCAAGTATTTCGAAGTTTGCAGCTCTAAGGCTTGCTGGGCATACTCGAAATCAGCATAGCCTGATAACAGGATGCACTTCACCTGCTTGGAAGATTGGCGTATGTGCTCGACAAGGCCAATCCCGCTAATTTCCGGCATACGAATATCTGTAATAACGATATGAATCGTCTCACGCTGCATGTGCGCCATCGCTTCTGCTGCTGAATAGGCTGTGTATATGTTCCCCATGTGCAGATCGCTCTGCTTGACGGTATACACAATGCTATCCACTTGATAAGGATGATCATCTACGATCAACAAATTGAACATGGGACCCCTCCAGCTGTGATGTCTGATTCCTGTTCATTCCTTGGGCAGTACCATATGCAGCGTTACACGAAGACCTCCATACGGAGATTCGGTCAATACGAGCTCTGAACGCGGGTCGAACATATATTGCATGCGCTGGCACACATTGCGAAGTCCGTACCCTTCCTCATCCTCGTTATCAAGATGAAGCCGATGCGCTAATGAATGCAGCTCATCTGGGGACATGCCCTTGCCATTATCCTCTACCATTAATCGATAGCCTTGCTCAGACTGTACACCGCGAATCGCGATATACCCATCCCCTAGACGGTTCTCGATTCCGTGCACAATCGCATTCTCCACGACAGGCTGAAGGAGTAGCGGTGGGAAAGGTACAGCCATCAACGCTTCTGCCACATCGATCTCGTAAGTCAGCCGATTCATCTGCATCGTATGAATTTCCAAGTAGCTTCGTACCAAATCCAGCTCTTCCTTCAATGTCGTAAGCCCTTCACCCATCCGTGTCGTATAGCGGTAGTAATGACTTAAGTGGTGCGTGAAGGCAATGACCGCGTCCTTGTTGTCCATCTGTGCCATGCTTTGGATGAAGTTGAAATTATTATATAGAAAGTGTGGATTAATCTGTGCCTGAAGCTGTCGCAGCTTAGCCTTGCGCACATTGATCTGCTCCTTATACACCTTCTCGATCAAGGTTTGAATCTCATCAGACATGACATTGAATTCAGAGAACAAATAAGTGAATTCATGCGGCGTGCTCCCCTTTATCCGATAAGCGTACTCCCCTCTTCGCAGCCGTTGTACCCCTCTAGTCAGCCGATGGATCGGCATCTGAACATTACGGTACACAAGAGAAGCACAAGCCAGACCTACGAACAGAAGTAAGGCGATTGTCACATAGAATAGCATTGTAGTATGCTCGATCGGTTTCATAATCGATTCCAGCGGTATCATATCGATCAAGTACCAGTTGAATGTTGCCGAACGGTCATAGTTTAACAAATATGCGGTTTGGTTGATTTCAACAATTTCATGTCCCTGATCACCAAGCGTCATCTTATGCAGCTGCTGCACATACGCGTCTAACATATCGGAGTTGCCAATCGCACCATAATCCGCATGATAGAACATAGGATCACCGGGACCGTCCGCTTTCAACTCGTGCAATAGCTCTAGTATTTCACGCTCGGGAACGGCTACTTCGACGATCAATCCCAGCGCGTTCGTGTCCAATTCTATACTGAACGGCTTGGTCATATGCCGAACCATATAAGGCTCTTCCTTACCGTTCAAATTTAAGATTCGATACGTCCATCGGTTGCTGTAATGGGTTGCAAAATGGTTGAAGTCATAATCCCGCTTGTTGCTCGTAGTCACGACAATCTCCGTAGCAGGCGCATATACCGTCAATTCGACCTGCCAAGGCAACGAAGCGCGAAGCTTCTCTAAGTCATCCTCTACCGATTGTCTGGATTGCAGCGAAGATAACGTTCTGCTGTCCATAGCCCGGTTCTGCATCCGTATCGTATCCGGGTCCTCCATCATCAGATAGGCTGACCGCCATATCTGTTCACTCACGTTGTCCATCTGTCTTAAGAAGAACGATAGACGATTGAAATTCGATTGGATGAGCTGTTCCTCGACGACGCGAGTACTCGTCTGATTGGCATAAATATAGACACCTAGTATCGGAACGAGCAGGATGACAATGATGACTGTAATTTTTGTAAACGTATTCATACGAGCAAACATAGGAGCCTCCCATATGCATCAGGGTCCCTTCATTGTAACGCGTTGGGGATACATGCGAAAGAGGGAGACTCCTGCAGTGATTGTATATATGCCCTATTCTTTAACGGAACCGAGCACAATGCCCTTGACGAAATATCTTTGCAGGAACGGGTAGACAAGTAAGATCGGTAACGCTCCAATGAAAATCTGTGAGGATTTCACCGTCCGGTTCGAAATCTCTTGCAGATTCTCCAAGTCCACGCCTACTTCATTGAAATTCTCCTTGACTACGACCGTATGCAGGAATGATGCGAGCGGGTAATCCTCCATACTCGTCAAGTATATGATGCCATCGAACCAGGAATTCCAGTGAAATACCATGGTGAACAAGGTCATCGTGGCAATCGCAGGCATTGAGATCGGGATGAAAATCCGGAACAATGTGGTGAAGTGCCCCGCACCGTCAATCAACGCTGCATCCTCCAGCTCGCTCGGAAGATTGCGGAAGAAATTCAACATTAAGATCATGTTCCACACATTGACCGCAGACGGAATGACTAGCGCCCATATGGAGTCGTAAATCCCTGTTTTGGTCACAACCAGGTAAGTCGGGATCAGACCACCATTGAACAGCATCATGAAGACGAAGAACCAGGCATACATATTCCGACCTCTGAATTTCAGATTAGACTTGGATAAGGAATAGGCCGCCATCGTAATGATGCCCATAGATACGACTGTACCCAATATTGTTCGTTGGAATCCGATCATAAGTGCGCGCAAGAAATTCTGATTGCCAATTGTCTGCTCATAGGCGGCAAGCGTGAATCCGACCGGCCAGAAGTTGACGATATTCGCTGTGGCTGCATCGCGGGAGCTCAGTGAAACCGCAAATATATGAAGGAGCGGCAGGATACAAAGCAAGCTGAGCACGCCGATCAGCACAAAATTAAAAATCTGAAAGACCGTGTAAGACGTTGAACGATATTGCATGCTTTGCCCCCCTTTCTAGAAGATCCGATAACCTGCCCACTTGTACGCCATCCGGTAGCTGATCACGATGAGAATAAAGCCAATGATCGATTTGAACAGACCGACTGCCGTAGCGAAGCTGAACTGTGCCCCTTGCAGACCGACCCTGTATACGAAGGTGTCGATAATATCGCCTTTGTCATAGACGAGCGGATTGTACAAGTTGAAAATTTGGTCGAAGCCGGCATCCAGCACACGTCCGAGCGACAGCGTCACTACAACGATAAAGATCGGCAATATAGCCGGAATCGTAATGTGCAGCACCTGCTTCCAACGGTTGGCTCCATCGATAGATGCAGCTTCATACAGCGCCGGATTGATCCCGGCAATCGCTGCAAGGAAGATGATCGCGGAGAAGCCGAAGTCCTTCCAAATATCTGATAGAATGACCGTGATGCGGAACCAGTCCCCGTCCGCTAGGAAGAAGATCGGTTCAATGCCGAATTGCCCAAGGAAACGATTGACAATACCGCCCCGGATGGACAAGATATCGACGAATATGCCGCCAAGCACAACCCAGGACAGAAAGTGCGGCAGATAGACCAGAGTTTGTGCAGTCCGCTTATACCACGTTAATCGAACCTCATTCAACAGCAATGCAAATACGACCGGAACGAACATCTGCATCACAATCTTGAGTGAGGCGATAATGATGGTGTTCCAAATAACTTGCTTGGCATCAGGATAGGAGAACAAATATTCGAAGTGCTCCCAACCAACCCAAGGCGATTCATTCACCCCTAACCATGGCTCATAATCCATGAAGGCAATAATGATGCCGAACATCGGTGTATAGTTGTAGATGAGCGCAATGATCAATGCCGGAAGCAGAAGGACATGCAGCGGCCATGTCTTGCGCACATAGGAGAGCCATCTCCCCTTGATTGGCTTGCGCTTCTGAGGTGTCGGGCGCAGAGCTGTTGAAGAATCTGTAGCAGCCATCGTCATCGTTCACTTCCTTTCTTCCGGTTCTAAGCAGCGCTATATGCAGCAGCGTATCCCGCGCATTCGCCACAAGTGGGGAAAGGGTCGTTGCCAACCCTTTCACACATCATGACGATCTATAGGCGATTATTTCGTTGTTTCATACCATTCATTCACTTCTTGGATAAGCTGATCGCCGCCATTCGCTTTCCATTCCTCGACGAATTGATCGAAGTATTCAATCGGCTCATCCCCGTAAATAATCTTCAGATAGCTCTCTGATTCCAGCTTCGTTAACAGCTCACTCTTGGACAGCATCGTCTTCGTCGGAGGACCGGCGAATTGATTATGAATAGCAGTGTCATTCTGACTAATTCGCACTAGACCCGCATCCAACTGTCGAGCTTGAGAGCTCTTAATACGAGTTTCCATCGCACTGTTCGACTGCGCATCAGGATCATCCTTGAACTTCTGGAATGCTGGATCGCCTAGATATGGGACGAATGGAGCGCCTGTAATCGGGAATTTAATGCTGTATGTGACAGTCGGATCGTCAGGCTTCGGCCATTCCGAGACCGGAAGTCCATTCTCTTCGAAATTGTTGTGATAAACTTCGCCCTCATATTCAACATAATCGTATCCTTCATGCCATCCGTTCTTGAACTGTGGATCGTAGTACGGATCATCTTCACCGAAGTTAGCGGCAAACAGCTTATTGATATAAGCAATCACTGCCTCCGGATGCTCGAAGTCTGCGTTGAACATGACATAATCATGAACCATCTGCTTCTCCGCACGGCCTACTTGTCCGCCTGGTCCTGCAGGGTTCGGATACGGCTGGAATTCAGGTGAACCGCTCAGCGGGTAACCATTCATCCAATACGGACCGAAGATGACGCCTGCTTGACCGGATGCCACCATCTCAGCAGCCTTGGTCGGGTCCTTGATCCCAGCTTCCGGGTCAATGTAGCCTAGTTCCATCCATTCATTCATCTGCGCCAGAAATTCCTTCTGAGCAGGATGTGTTGTACCGTAGATTAATTTCCCATCTTCTTCATGCCAGAACTGTGCCGGATCGGTAGTCTGCGCGACATAATCGCTGAACATACCGACAATCGGATCAGCCGATGCCATCCATTGGAACGGTCCATCCTTCAGAGATACAGCCAAACCTAACGTATCATCCTGACCATTCTGGTCTGGATCATCCTCCGTGAACGCACGAAGCACCTCCTCGAACTCTTCGAGCGTTTTCGGCGCATCCAACCCTACATTTTGCAACCAATCCTCGCGCACCCACATGATCGTGCCTTCATCCATTGCATACATATTCGGCAGACCGTAGATCACGCCATCTCGCGTTACCGGATATAGCACGGCAGGATATTCTTCATAAAGCGCTTTCAAATTCGGAGTCAAATACTGATCTATGATGTCATTCAGAGGCATCACTTTCTTCGCGGTAATCAGGTCATTGGCGAGTCCCGTGAACGCCGTCATCACGTCCGGCAGATCCTGATTGCCTGATAAGAGAAGGCGCATCTTGGTTTCGTAATCTTCCGAATTAGGAACAACGAAATCATAACTTACATCCAGTCCCAGCTCATCCCGCATCCAACGCAGATGGACATGATCCTCAATGCTCTCACCCGGTTTGAAGTCTCGATCTGTCTGTTGCTGAAAGGTTAAAGCAGTCGTGAATGAAATCGGCGGATCGAATTTGAAGCTCGTCTTGTTGTCCAATACTTGCTCCCCGATCTCGCTTGTTCCATCATCATTGGTGTTCCCATCTGCTCCATCTGACCCTCCGGTTGAACTGCAAGCAGAAATTATCAGCGTCATCGTTAGCAGTAAGCTGAGCATCGTCGGAAGATGACGCTTCTTACGCAAGTTGCTGTCCCTCATGTTGGGTACCTCCCTTAATATGTCTGTATTGGTTTACTCCCTCATTGTAATTCAGTTCGAAGTCACCCTAAATACAACAGTTTTTAGATCATACCACAATGTTAAGATGAACCCGATTGCAGATTGTATACAGGAGACAGGAACGACAAAAAAAACCGATAACGCCAAACAGCCCCCCACCTTGTCATCAGGTTGAGGGCTGCTCTATGCTGTAACTATGATTTGAAAACGCGTAAAGGCAATGACAGTGACGGCGACCAAGGCAGCAGGACGATTCTATTACTTCGAGTCTTGACCGTTGGCGATTGTAATTACAATTTTACCTTGCACTTTTCCAGAACCAAAATTTATAAAGGCTTCTGCAACCTCGCTTAACAGATAACATCGATCAATAACGGGTATAACTTTATTGGATTCAAACAGCTCGTTCAAGAAGGTCAAATCTTTAGGTTCAGGTTTATGCATCAACACTCCCATTTTCTTACTTGATATCATCGAAATAAGTGGTCCCAAGAGCATAACTTGGATAATTCTAGATGAGGCTCCACCGAGCATAATATAACGACCCTTGGGCATTAAGGCACGCTTGTAATCAAAGATCGAATGATGCGCTGCAACATCTAGAATCAATTCATATCGTTGTCCATTTTTAGTGAAATCTTCTTGCGTATAATCGATGGCATGGTCTGCTCCCAGCTTACGAATCAAGTCCAATTTCATCGTGCTGTCCACACCAGTCACTTCTGCCCCTAAGGATTTGGCAATTTGGATGGCGAAAGTACCTGCACCCCCGCCCGCACCATTAATGAGAACTTTATCGCCTTGCTTAATCTGCATTTGATCACGAAGACCTTGCAAGGCCAGTACCCCTGCTTGCGGAACTGCTGCAGCTTGTTCGAAGCTCATTTTGGCGGATTTTAGTGCCAACACATGCTCAGGAACACAAACATACTCAGCAAAACCGCCAAAATTACAGCCAGAAATATCTCCAAACACTTCATCGCTTGGTTGAAAATGCTTAACGTCTCTTCCTGTTTCTTCAACGGTCCCTGCTATATCTAGTCCGAGTATTTCGATTTTGGGTTTCATCAGTCCAAATAATAACCGATTCACAAAGGGCTTGCCTCTCAGCAGAGACCAGTCCCAGTCATTTACAGACGCAGCATGTACTTTGATCAAGACTTCATTGTCCTTAGGGACAGGTTTTTCTATATCGACAAATTCTAGAACATCGGGTGACCCATATTCGTGAAAAACGATAGCTTTCATATCTTTCCTCCCACTCATTTATAAATCGATAATTGGGGCTCAATTTCTGTAAAACGGTACAACTGTGCAGCTCTTTGGGAATGTGCAGTAGAAGTTTTCAAAACTCCGTTCTGATCTCTCACCACTTCAATGATCCCTTTGCGACTGTGAGTAGATGTGATCTTGCGAATAAAATTGCTTTCTTCAAATTCAGGTACTGCAGTTTGAATCACCTGATACAATTCGCTTATTGTAAATTCATCAGGCAAAAATTGTTTGGCAATCGTCGTTGTTAGCATTTGATGACGAATTTTGAGCAATGCCTCCTCTAGAATTTGACGATGGTCGAAAGCCAAATCCATCGAAAGCGCATCATCTACAGAGACTAAGCGAACATCTTTTGCATCTACAGCTGCCTTACGTGCCTTCAGCACCCTCTCATTCACTAGAGCAAGAAAGGCATGTGAAATAATCCAACCTCTCGGATCTCGTCCAGGGGTACTGTATACATTCAAATATTGCAAGTGTACGTCATCCACACCTGTTTCCTCTTTCAATTCACGTCTTGCACATTCGTGCATCGTTTCTGTTTCTTTGGAGAAGCCGCCAGGCAACGCCCATTTATCTTTATACGGCCACACTTTTCGTTGAATCAACATGACATACAATTCACGTAACGGCAATGACTTCTTTACTGAACTCTTTTCAGTTGAGAGGATAGTAAAGATTACAATGTCTGAAGGCGCTCCATCTGGTGTTCTGTAATTTTTTGCTGAATAATTCGATTCATTCTCTTCCAAGTGATTCATTGATTCACCTTTCTCTGTTTTTACGGTAATATTATTAATATGATATATTCATTGTGACATTATTAAAGTAGATGTCAAGATAAATCGATATATTCGTATAGCTGTTCACATAAGGACAAACGTGAGATTTTCATGTGGGATTTCCGGATTTGAGAATTCCATTTGAGATTTTCCTGCAGATGTGCAGGTTGTAGCATTCAGAGCAACTGATTTTCCATTATACCTGCGAATCTGCATCTTTGTATTCGGATTTTCGTCCGATCAGGGGATCTGCGCTTTACAAGGATGTATAAGAGTCAATTTCATAATTTACAACTTGTAATTAGGAAATTGACTCGGACGCAGGTATTCACAACTTCAGGGCAAAATTAGGAGGATAAGCCTGCACTATTGCATTTATTTCATCGAGCAGTACGCTTACTTACCGATGCAGGCGGTTTTCTCATTAAGCGTTTCGCATCTCTAATGAAACCAAATTGTTCATATAAGCCTTGCGCATCAGCTGTGCCCAACAAGCCCATCATATCCGCGAACCCATCCGTTTGTAGTATAAGCTCGACCAATTTCTTCCCAATCCCTTGTCGGCGATGATCCTCATGAATGAATACATCACAAATATAGTAGACCGTTGCATGATCCGTCACTACGCGGGCAAATCCCACCTGCTCTTCCCCATCGTACACACCTAGACAGTAGGAATGATCGATGGCTTTTCGAGTCAATGCTTCAGGTCGCTTGCTAGCCCAATAACTTCTTCGTATAAACCCTAACACACTATCGATCTTGAGCCGTTCCTTGTCATCACTAATCATATATTTCTTATAATTGACTTCCATATGGGTGCTTCCTCCTCAGACGTATGCTAGTATGAAATGTTCGTTCGATCCTATCACTGGGGACGTTCCCCTTCCTTACAACCGCTTCTCCAGCTCTATATGCGCAAACTTCTCCGCACCATGTTCACGATCGCCATGTATGTCTCACCGACATACTTCCTCAATAATATTCATTCTTGCTGCTCCTTTGCTTCCTGTGATTTAACAAGAAATCCTCCTAACCTAGTTCCATCCCATTATTACACCTTAACAAGCCCCCAAGTCCGCACATCTACTCGTTCTGCATAATGCAGTAACGGATTAGAAGTCGGTAAAGTTAACCCTAGCTTGGTTGTCATTGTATTCGTCTCAATGTCAGCTTCTGCACGCTGCAGCGGCCACGGGTCGTGCATGATATCGCAGCGGAAGAGCTGTTTGCCGTGGTTGGTGTACAAACAATAGCGTTCCGTCAACCAATGATCCAACGTCCCTGCTTGTGCTGTATATGGATCGGACAGCGGATTGTAGCTTCCGCGAAATTGTATGTTCTCTGCTCCGTATCTGGCACTCTTGTATTGAATCACTGCTCCTTCACGTACAGAAGAGATCCGCGCATGATAGTAGGGGAGGTGATATAAAGTTTTGGCAGCCTTCACGGCTAATAAGTTAGAAGCATCCAAGCTGAAGAAGTAGACACCCGGAATCCCGTCCTTCACTACATAAGTCCTCACATTCAATTCTGCAAAATCTGATGTGAACGGGAATACAGGTAGATGTCTAAGCCGAATGTTCCGCATCATAAACGGCACTATCCCGATCCAAGCTTCACCCTCATACAGATCAAGCTGCAAGGAATCGGGCAGCAATGGTCTAACAGCCTCCACTCGAATGGGCCAGTGTGCAAATAGAAGCTGTTGCCATGATTGTTCCATTCGCCAAGGCCTCGCTCGGCTTTGTTCTTGATTCATCGGGGTCCCTCCGTTCATGCGTATTCATATACCCCGCACAATTCAATATCTAATGATAATGAGGAACTCATTCACTTGATCATACCAACTATCTCTAGAATCGTTAACACCTGAAACACGAGAAAGCTAGATACCATGAGGATAACCACCCATTTGAACACGCCACGCACAATACGAGGCAAGTGATCCATTCGCTTCGGCATTTGATGACCATTCACAATATCATAATACTCCATCACATCGTTAAATCCACATCGTTCATCGATCGGTTGCGGCTTCGTGACAGGTTGATTCTCATGCAAGCTCGGATCTTCGTATGGATTATACCGCTCGCTATTCACCCGAATCCCTCCACTCATATAGCTGGCGTTGACGCATGAACTAGTCAGGTGCTCTACGAGTTACTTGATGTGTCTTTTGCACTGTTCATCTTCCGCAGGATCGCCTTCAAGGTCGTATTAATATTTAACAAGCTCATAAGGATAAAACCTAACATGATATAGGTGACGATTTCCCCTGTGAATATTGAAACGAACGCCAGCACTACCGCAAAAAATCCATATAGCAACTGATGAAGCACGCCGACACACTCCTCTACTCTTCATTACAACACCATACTGACAACGCGATCGAACAAGGGTTTCTCCCATTACTCCAACGAAAAGAACAGCTCCGTCTTCGTACCAACCTTTTCAAATCCGCACTTGGTATACATCTCTTTCGCGGTATCCGCGCTGTCCGTCACCAAATAAGCCCATTGGATCTGCTGCTCCGCTGCCTGCTTCAATAGATGGCGAAGGACAGAACTGCCGAAGCCTTGACGCTGATAATCCGGTAATATATCGAAGTCTTCTATCTTGGCGATATCTCGATGAATCATCAACTCACACTTGCCTACAGCCAGCTCGTGATTGTAACAAACATAGAACTGCAGAGGAAGAGCAGCATCTTGATATATGCTAGACTTGCGATGAATTCGTCTTGTCGCGAACTCTCGTCCCATTGCGTCTACATTCGCCAACACATCGACTGAAATGCCATCTGCCATCACCTTGGCGCGCGTGGCGACTTCAATTCTGCTGTTATCTTTCATCGGGATGGCCGAGTAGCGTTCTGTCGGGATGAGCATGTAATCATAATGTGTCACAGTTGGCTTAACAGGCAAGTCACCCAATCTGTCAAAATTTACATCAAAGCTCATTTCTACTCGCACGAAAGACTTCTGCTCTGTCTGCCCTACGATTAGTTCTTGCTTCAATAGGTCTGTGAGATGAGCACTGCTATCCTTCACCCATATATAATTGTGCGTATACATATCTGGAATAGAACCATCCGTGAATCGGATCAAGCTTCCTTCCTCTCGACACTCGGAGAACAACTTCGTATAAGCAAGTTCACTTTCTAATATGGATCGTATCATGTCGATTGACCTTTCTCTTCCGTTATTGTTCATGCACGTAACAAAACAAAACGAAAGCTAGCACTAGCTATAAAGAAAACGAATCATCTAGCCATCATTTCTCCTCATAGTCATCCAACGCTTCAGGTAGTCCCTGCTGATACATCTCTATACAACTGGTATTGGACTCTAGTGTTTGAATTATAGCAGGATGCGGTTCGTGGAAGTTAATCAGGTAATCGCGCTCGTCATATTCCGGTCGAAGTGTGAAAGCTAGCTTCTCTTCCTCTGTTGAAAATTGGGCATCGACATCTTCCTTGTTCCCTCTGGCGTCCATACGAATCCATCTATCTAGTTCCTTCACAAACACGGTATTCAAGGCATGAATGCAGTACCCGCCTTCCGGTGTATCGTACAAGGTAAGCCGCTGATAGCAGATACCAGACGGAATGCCCATACCTCTGAGCAAGGCGGCTAGCAGGTGTGACTTGGCATAACAGATGCCGTGCTTCTTCTCCAATACTTCTGATGCTCTCCGTGTCACTTCCTCGTGACGAATATCCATGGAATGGCTAATCTCGTCCCGCACATATTCGAATGCGCTTCGAATCCGATCTAGTTCAGAATGCTGGTGGAAGGTCAAGAGCACTTCTTGTATCGAGGAATGCTGATAATTCATATAAGGGTCAGGTTGCAGGTAAGCTTGTAATGGTTGTAGTTGTTTCATAGTCGTCTCCCCCGTCGCAAATACGAAATATTCTGTCATTCAAGAGGGTATCGTTATCGGCTTTCCCTGCTTGTAGAGGAACAACACCCGTTTGTATGTTTATCTTTCCATATTATCACAGGGGGACAGGATTTTGTAGGAATTCATTCATAATGTGGCTTAATCGTTCAACTTGCGATGTGATGTATGATATACATCAATACATGAATGCGGAGTTATGGAGTGGACAACCGAATCTTGTACGATCTCTCGTACAAATATGCTCGCGGAGAACCTCAGACGGTCACTCGTATCAATTAGAGCGATAAAATACGAATTTTTGATTTTTAACGGTCGCCGATGACCGCTAGCGGCAAAAAACCGTCGTTTTGACCAGTCCATTCATCGCTTACGGTCATCCGTGACCGTTACATTGGCAAACACGCCTCAAACACCTTGTAACGGTCACGGATGACCGTTGAAATTAATTCCAATCGTCTCAGTCGACAGCAGTGTTATTATCAGCAAGGACGATCGACAGTAACCAAGCATCAAGCCGGGACTAAGCAGTAACGACATATCGTATAAAAATGGTCAATATACACCGCATGGACGAAATTTGTATGATGAATCGTACAAGTTGAGCGGAAGGCAGTCGGTATACGAGTCGGTCCACAATGAATTGACAAATGTACGCATAACCGCTATCGATTCAACCCGTACGATATCAGTACGAGCAGCGAATGGCTTAAATTACAGCTTCAGCTTCTCGCCTGACGGCATTCGCTTGCGAAGTGTCTTCAACTGCAACACATCACCGAATAGCAACACTATAGTGATCACTGCGAGTACGCTCCCCGTCAGGAAGACGAGTCGAACATCAGCCGCAGGTGCTAACGGGCTAGCCGCTTGCGTCGAATCTACTTGAACGGTGTACAAGAGGAAGGCCACCGCAGTGCCTGTGACGCGGCCCAAGTTGCGCATGAGCGCCATAATGCTGCCCGCTGCGCCATTCTTGTCAGGCGACACATCTTGCAGTACAGCAAGCTGATTCGGCGCTTGGAACAGACCGATCCCGAGGCCGAACAGGGATAAGCCTACAACGATCATCCCAAAGCCGCTGTCGGCTTGAAGACCGCTGAGCGTAGCAAGACCTGCCGCACAGCACAGCATACCGGCTGCTGCGGGCAGACGACCATTGAACTTGTCCGTCATCCAACCGCTCACAGGCGCAGCAAGCACGATGACGATCGCTTGAATAGATAAGAGATAGCCCGTTATGTCCTCCGGCACTTGCATGACTTGAATGAGATACAGCGGCAGTACTACGGCAGGCAGCATCGTGATCACGAAGGACAGATACGAAGCCAAGTTCGCATAGTTAAAGCTACTCCTTCGGAATAGCGACAGTTCCAACACTGGATGGGTAGACCGAGTCTGCCAGTATAGGAAGAAGGCGAATATCGCGAATGAACACCCGAGCAATACAAGCCCCCTTCCACTCCCCCATCCCAACGTATCCGCCCATGACAGATAGGAGAGTAGACCTGTAATAGCGGCGAAGAAGGCAATGCCGCCGGCATAATCGAACGCTTTCGATAGAGCTTGCTGGTTCACCTTACTCGGTATGTACAGGATGGCGAGCAGCAGGGCACCTATGCCAAGCGGCAGGTGCAATAGGAAGACAGTACGCCAGCTTGACCAATGTAGCAGCAACCCTCCTATAGCAGGACCGATAATCGTCGCTACTGCAATGACGGTGCTAATCCCGCTTAAGGCTCTGCCTTTCAGCCCCTGTGGGAACAATTGCGTGACGAGCGACATCGCATTCGCCATAATCATGGAAGCGCCAATCGCTTGCAACAGTCTATACAGCAGCAATAGCCAGAAGGTGCCGGCGCTTGCGCATAGCAGTGTGCTGATCGTAAACAACGACAGACCGAGTATATAAATCCGCTTCTTCCCGATCATGTCGGACAATTTGCCGATACTGGGAAGTAGACCAGTAATGACAATCAGGTAGCCGAGAACTATCCACTTTAGTCGATCTACCGGCACACCCCATTCGCTCTCTAATCGCGGCAGGATGAGGGTTAGCATAGCGCTGTCGATGTTCACCATGAAGATGCCCAATCCGAGCGCTGTGAAGGCATGCCATAGTCTAGGAGTCGTCTGCATGCTACGAGTTCCGGAGCAATGTGGCAGGCTTCATGCGGAGCACCTTCGCCGCACTGCTCCAGCCGGCTGCCAGGACACTGATGCCGACAGCTGCGCCCCCTGCCAGGATACTCGCACCGTCCAGATATGCAGGCAACGTAATGTGCTGCGGCTCTGCCTGTGCGATGTTCAAGCTGTCTAACTCCGCAGCATGTCCGGCAAGGCTAATATCTGGCAATGGCAACAGCTGAATAGCCTGCATACTGCCCCACCCCAAGAGCATCCCCGTGCCCCAGCCGATTGCACCAAGCAGAACTGTTTCGAATAGGAACAGCTTATGGATGTCCCGCTTCCGCCAGCCTAGCGCTTTCATAATCGCGATTTCCTTCCTTCGCTCTCCCATCATGCCCTGCAGAGCGAACCAGGATAAGAGCACCCCACCTGCTAAACCAACCGCTGCCGCAGCTTTGGAAAATTGCGCAGACACCTTCCCGATTCCGCCCATCACTTGGATCAGGCTGTCCTCCGTGACGATGTGTGCTTGCGGGATCAAACTCAACAGCTGGGCTGACGTCTCCTCCATCTGGCTGGCATCTGCTACGCGAACATAGATCTGATTCACTTCATTATGCTCCATTCCAGCTAAGCTTCTTGCATCCGCCAACGTCATATAGACATTCGCGGCAGACGTCTGATTCGTGTTGCTCTGATTCACAATCCCGACAACTTCGAAGCGTTGCTCCCCAACTACTAACTCCGAGCCCGGTTGCAAGTCGTAGAATGCCGCATAATGACGATCCACTACTACTGATCCACTGTCTGAGGAAGTCAGACTTCTGCCCTCCACGATGCCATCCTGAAGAGAATGTGCCGGACCTACGGATACATGCGCAGTATCTACACCTAGTATCGTCTTATAGCCGGATCGATCAAAGTCCCATAACAGCAGAACGCCCGTATAGGTATCATGAGGAGCAAGCTTCGCAAGCTGCGCCTGTTCTTCTTCCGTAATGGCTGCGGTACCGAAAGGCAAGCGTATGCCTCTCGTCACTTGCGAATCAGGCGAGCCAGCCTCGGAAGATTTGCTTACGACGATATCGGAAGCTACTCCGGATAACGGAAGTCTGGCCGCTTCCTGATAGCCGTTGCCCAGAGCAGACAAGCCTATGTACAACGCTGTACCCAACCCGATCCCCATAATCACACTTAACGTACGGACCATACGACTGCGAAATTGCGAGAAGATATAAGTTCTCATGGCGTTCCTCCAGTTACCTGTGCAAGTGCTGCATCCAGATCATCCATCGTCCATTCACCACCGCCCATCATCAACGTTCCGCTCCCATCCGGGAAGCTATAGAAGGATACGGTATTGCCATTTATCTGAAAGTCCTTCTCTCCGTTGATGAATACGACTAACGGCGTATGTCCGTCGATGTTGCGTTCCTTAGCCAATGCTTTCCCTTCGGATGAATCGAAGGACAGTAACTGGAGGTCGGTCTCATCATAGGCCGCCACGATCTCCTCAATCTCATCCAGCACGCCCTTCACCGGCCAGTGATTCAGATGCAGCACCTCTACTTGAACATGATCGGGATTGCCTTCACCTAGTGCCAGCTGTGTGCTAGAATTCCCCCTGCCTGAACATGCTGTGGCGAGCATTAACACAGATAATGCTGTGATCAATGCCAGCCAACGCTTATTTCGCATCTTCCCATATCTCATCGCTGTATGTCCTCCCATCCTTCATTTCGATGCGCCTGTCTGCCCTTGCCGCTACCTTCTCTTCATCATGCGTCACGATGAACAAGGCGAGTTGATGATCTTCACGCAGCTGCAAGAACAAATCCATAATTCGGTCACCCGTATCGGAATCCAAATTGCCCGTAGGTTCATCTGCGAATAAGATCGAGGGCTGGCACACTAATGATCTGGCGATTGAGACGCGTTGCTGCTCCCCTCCGCTCAATTGATGCGGCCGATTGTGCGCACGATCTGCTAATCCGACCTGTTCTAGCATAGTCATTGCTTTCTGCCGGCGCTCACTAGCAGGCATCTTCGACGGATACAGCGGAAAGGATACATTCTCTAACGCGGTCAGCGTAGGGATCAAATTGAAATTTTGAAAGACGATCCCGATATTGTCCCTGCGCCAAACAGCCAGCTGCTCTTCGTTCAAACCAGTTATGACCCGCCCCTTGTAATGGATCTCACCTCGGTCTGCCTTCTCCAAGCCTGCAAGCAGATACAGCAAGGTGCTCTTCCCTGAACCGGAACGGCCGACAATCGAGACAAATTCACCAGGGTATATATGTAGATGACCGTCTCTTACAACTTGAACATTGCTGTATGACTTGACTATCCCTTGTGCTTCCAACACTTTATTCACTTCGCAGTACCTCCACAGGTTTCATATTCGCAGCCCTTCTCGCCAGCCACCAGCTAAGCACCCATCCCGCCAGCAAGCACAGTACACCTGTCCCTGCGATGCCCAACGGCTGAACGGATGCTTGCATCGTTACCGTTAGAGCCAGTGACTTGGCTCCCCCTGCCATAAAGTGCGGGGTTGGACTTAACTCCCAAGGAACAGGAATTGAGACGGTAAAATAGCTAAGCACATAGGCAATGCCTATTGCTGCAATGACGCCAATACTCCAGCCGACTGCTACTAATACAAGCGATTCGCGACTGATCTGTCGCACAATCTCGCGCTTCCTCCAGCCAACTGCCCGCATGATGCCAACATCCCTACGTCGTTCCGTCAAGCCTCCGACTACAACGCGAAGCAAGCCTAGTAGAGCAAGGAAGAGACAAGAGAACCCGACAAGTAACCCGAACCGATCTATTAATTGAAAGGTTGTACCGAACACATCCTCGAACGATTGCGGTGTCGTGACCAATGACCGCTCGCCTAGCAATTGCTTCAGATTGTCCGCAACTAGCGATGCCTGAGCAGAATCAGCCTTCACGAATAGCAGATTCGTGACCTGCTCATCCAGTGTATAGACAGACTGGACTTGCGGAGCAGCGTGAACCATACGATTGACATCAGCTATCGGCAAGTACAAGTTCGCATTGGCCACATTGCCGACTCGACTCGTATCTGCCAGCCCAACAAGCTGGAAGGCTTCCCCGGAGATCTGTACCGTATCGCCAATCTGAAGCTGATACTGATCGGCATAACTGGAATCCGCAACAGCTACTCCCGTGTCTCCTGCTTCCAAGAAGCGACCTTCGCGAATAGCGGTGCGCAACCGTCCAGGACCGAAGCTCTCCTCTGGGTCAATCCCTAATCCGACGAGAAACGGATCCGACTCGAATGACCAGAAGAACAACGCTTCCCCAACCTCCTCCACGCCTTCTACCTCGCGCAAGGCCGCGACTTCCTCTTCGCCGATCGGTGCGGTGGAATGGGGAAAGACGATCCCTTCGAACGCATCCGGAATGTCCCCCTCCCGCTGCACGACAAGATCTGCACCGATCTCTGTTAGCGGTGTTCTGGCCGCGTTCTGATACCCTTCTGCATACGCTTGCAAGCTTAGATACAAGGCAACGCCAAGCGCAATGCTTATAATGGCAACGATGGAGCGTTGCGGTCGGTGAACCAGCTCACTCCATACATAACGAAGACCCACAGTCGATTCATCCTTTCTATACTGACACACATCAAAAAAGACAACAGCAGCTCCTATATAGAAGCATACTCTTGTCTTCTTCAGATTTTCTAAAGAGACGATTAAGTTTTGCTAAAGATCTGCTGAGCAATGGGGATCGTCACCGTGAAAGTACTTCCTTCCCGCAGCCTGCTCCTGACTGTGATACTGCCTTGATGCGCTTCAACAATCGCTTTGACAATCGACAATCCGATACCTGCGCCTTCATTCTTCCCGTGGCTCCTTGCTTCGTCTATCCGATAAAACCGTTCGAAAATATACGGCAGATGCTCTTCGGCCATCCCTTTACCATTATCCGTAACACGTATGTAGCACACCTTCGAATTAACTTCACAGTTGATCTTGATTTCCCCGTGTGGCGCCGTATGCTGGATCGCATTGTTGACGAGATTATAGATCACCTGATTCATTCGCTCTGCATCCATGTGCACCTTGATTTCATCTGCTCGAATTTGCTCCCATTGTAAGGTGATGTGCTTCTCCTTGGCAAGCGGCGCCAAGCGAAGCTTCGCATGTTCGAATAGATGGCTGAACAAGGTTGCAGACAGATGAAGCCGGTGCTTCTCATTGTCCATCACAGACAAATCTCTTAAATCACCGATGATGCAAAGCAACCGCTTCACTTCTTCATGCATCGCGTGGAACGCCACCTCTGCCGAACGCCGATCGCGTATATTGCCTACACGCAGTGATTCCAAGTATCCCTGGATCACAGTCAACGGTGTACGCAACTCGTGCGAGACGTCAGCTACAAGCTTGCGCCGCCGATCCTCGACCTTCTTCATCCCTGCGGCCATCTTCTCGAAGGCAGATTTCAACGACTCAATCTCCTCCGGACCGCCTCGTGTCATCGTCACTTCATAGTTGCCTTGCGCAATTTCTTGTGAGGCTTGGGACATTTCCACTAGCGGTCTGCTGAACGAACGAGCCATAATGCCGCCAATGAGCAGTGCGCTAATCGCGACGACGATCCCTACAATAACTAGCCCAATGCCTGCTTGCTTCAAGAATTGTTCGTCTGCTCGCTGCTGGAACGGGTCTCGGCTAATGGAGACAGAACCGATCAGCTGCTGAGCCTGACTATAGATCGGAATGTCTACCGAAGAAGTCAGATCACTCTCACCCTCGTACTGCTGAGCGGTAGAAGCGACAATTTGCCCATCTGCGCCATGCAACGTTACATTTGCGCCGATCATATGCGAAGCGTCCTCCAGACTCTTCTCCACACCCGCCCAATTCCCATTGCGCGTATACTGCCCTGCCAGCATGACGGGCAGCATCTCGCCATGCATCTCGGTCTGCTCAGCCAAATAGCGGGAGAATGTCTGCTCCGTCATGAGGTTAATCATGATCCCCATAATACCCACACTAGCCACAATAATCAGAATATAACTGCCGAACAATCGCTTGAACACCGGCTATTCCTCCTCATTCATATACGCATAGCCCAATCCGCGGACAGTTCGGATTACATTGCAGCCTTGCGCGCTTAGCTTATGACGAAGATTGCTAATGTGCGTAGTGACCGTCGCCTCTCCCGCCTCATCCTCATATCCCCATATCTTCTCCAGCAGATGCGTGCGCGTGAATGTCCAGCCAGGGTGACTCATTAAGATATGTAGCAGTTCAAATTCTGTTGGCGTTAGCTCGATCGTGCGATTCTCAACCTTAACCTGCCGCAAGGAAAGGTCCAGACGTAACCGGTGGTTGCCCAGCGTATTGGATTGGGGCTGTTCATTGTATTGGTAGGAACGGCGAAGCAGAGCCTTGATACGCGCAGTCAGCTCCGTCGGACTGAATGGCTTCGTCAAGTAATCATCAGCACCGATGCCTAGTCCGATCGCCTTGTCCATATCCTCTGTGCGTGCGGTCAGCATCAGAATCGGAACGGTAGATTCCTGACGGATGCGCCGGCACAATTCACTGCCGTCCAAGCCTGGAAGCATCAGATCCAGAATAATGAGGTGGGGCGATTGTTCCTTGTACATCGCTTCGCCAGACATCCCGTCGTAAGCAGCCTCAATCTGGAAGCCTTCTGTCTCCAACAGAAACTGAATCATATCTGCTGTCGGCTTGTGATCCTCGATACACAATAGTTTCATCTCATTCATTACTGAGCCCCCTTCTGTTTTTTGTTATAACACAAAAGAGAATCTCTCCGCTATTATTATCCTGTAATAGGAAGCTAATAGCTTCGAGATTCTACGCTATGTCACACAATCAAATGGCATATAACGGTTCGACTCTTATTGCAGCGGCTTTGATGCTCGCCTGTATCGTATCCCCAATGTTCAAGGCTAGCTGTTCCTTCGCCTCAGCACTAATCGAAGCCTGCAGCTCGACCTTGTCCTTCAGATGAAGACGGTACGTGCCGTTAATCGTGCGGTGCATCTCCGTAATCTTCATAGGGAAGCTGTTGCGTGTAGCATGTTGGACGCCTGCTTCCTCTCTCGCAATAATGATGTCTGTCGGATCGAAGATGACGAGCACCTCTCCTGTCGTCTCTCCGACCGCCTTCAGCTCTACGCCTTCATGCAGAAGAATGTGCAGCAGGCCAGAACGCTCTGAATAAGCTACCCCCGGGTAGGCTGTCAGTCCGGCAAATTCAGCGACGAAGCGGGTTCGCGGCTTCATCCGCAGCTCATCGTACGCCCCTTGCTGCACCAATCTTCCTCGTTCCATAATGTGGACTTGCTTGCCGAAGGTAATGGCGTCCATCGGATCGTGCGTCACCATAATGGCAGGGATGGATGCCGAGGTCAAGATGTCCATAATCTCGGTGCGAACATGCCGCTTCGTCTGCACATCCAGGGCGCTGAACGGCTCATCCAGCAGCAGTAAAGTTGGCTCCGTAACTAACGCTCTGGACAGCGCAACCCGCTGTCGCTCGCCCCCGGACAATTCTCGGGGCAGGCTGTCTTGCAAATGTCTAATGCCGCACAGCTCCATCGCTTGCTCTACGCGGATGACGATCTCCTTCTTCGCCACCTTCCGCTGCACAAGTCCGAACGCAATATTGTCGAACACCGTCATATGCGGGAAGAGCAAATAGTTCTGCGGCACATATCCGATCTTCCTCTTCTCCGGATAGATATTAACGCGCTGCGACCGATTGTACACATACTTGCCAGATACTTGCACATATCCGTCGTCCGGCTCTGCGAATCCGGCTATCATCTTCAGAATCGTCGATTTCCCGCTCCCGCTCTGCCCTGCCACAACTGTCATTAGCGAGGAGAATTGGGTATGGACATCAATCGTAATCGTAGGGAATTGTCGCTTCAGTTGAACGCTAATCATACTACCTCCGCTCTACCGCCAGCATGCGCACGGTAGCCATTAATAAGAGACTCATGACGAGCAGCAAGTTCGCCAACACAATCGCAACGCCCAAATCTTCATTCATGGCAGAATAGATAGCGAGCGGCAAGGTCTCGGTTCTGCCCAGGAAATTACCAGCGAACATAATCGTTGCGCCGAATTCCCCCAGTGCCCTCGCCCAGCTGGTCAACATGCCTGACAGCAGGTACGGTCTTGCCAGCGGCAAGGTCACTTGCGAGAACGAACGCCACCAGCTTGCGCCAAGTGATCGGGCCATCGCTTCCATCTCCTTGCTGCTGTCCTTGAAGCCTTCCTTGGCTGATCGAATGTAAAAAGGAGCTGCAATGAATACTTGTGCGAAGATAACCGCAACAACTGTGAACGAAATCGTAATCCCATAATCCGCCAGCCAGCTGCCGATCAAGCCTTTGCGGCCGAAGGCCAAAATTAAGCCAATTCCGGCTACAGATGGCGGAATGACCATAGGCAGATCGACGAGCACCTCCAGCAGCTGCTTCCCGCGGAATGAGCTGCGCGCCAGCATATAAGCAAGCGGCGTGCCAAGCATCACAATCAACGAGATCGAAATGATCGATGTGAACAGACTGAGTGCCACCCCTGACCGCAAGTGCGGACTCCGTAATGCCGCATACAGATGATCCAGTGTTATGGAAGTGAATAAGCCAATAATCGGCATACAGAGGAAGCAGACGATCAATAGCGAGACGAGGCTGAACAGAATCGTGAATCCGACTGGCACGAGCGGCATCGCAAGCTTCGGAAGCATGAGCCGGTTCATCGTATTCACGAATACACGGGACATCAGCCATCACCCTTCCTGGAGATAGCCGTAGCTCTCCAGAAGCGCCTTCCCATCCTCCGATTGCAACCAGTCCAAGAAGATCGCTGTTTCTGGTGACGCACCGATCAGAGAAGCAGCATAATAAGAAGAAGTGACATTGGCCTGTTCCGGTATTGGCAGCGATGCGAGCTGCTTACCGGCAAGGGCAGCTGTAGCGAGTGATGACGTGTAGATCACCCCGGCGTCTGCTTCACCCAGTTCAATCTTCGCAAGTACATGCTGTTCATTGCTCTCGTAGGAGACAATATTGTTCATGAGCCGTTCCTTGAAATCCACACCGAATGGCTCCATCTGCTCCAGTCTGTCGATCATTCGCAACGCATACTCACCGACAGGAGCGTTCGATTCAGCCAAGACGAGCAGCACGTTCTCATCTGCCAGATCACGTATCGATTGCAGCCTATCCCTGCTATCTTCGCTCATGACGACAACTAGACGATTATCTGCTAGACGCAAGTAACGCTCTACGATATTTTGATCCTGCAGGTCTTGTACATCCTGCTCTCTTGCGGCAAGGAACAAGTCTGCATCCGCTCCTTGCTCAAGCTGTGTCTTCAGGACATGCGTGCCGGCGAAGTTGAATGCCAGATCAATCTCAGGGTACTGCTCGGAGAACGAGACTTGTGCAGCATCTAGCACTCCTTTCAAACTAGCTGCCGCATAGACAGTCACGGAGTCAGCATCCTCCTGCGAAGAGGCATCTGCACCGCACGCGGATACAGCCACTGTGACACACAGCATAACTGCTAGGATACTAATTCGTTTGCTCCACATCCTTAGCCACCTGCCATCGGCATGAGCACGCGGATATGATCGCCGTCCTGCAACGATTCGTTGTCTGTCACCATCTCATCATTAACAGCAAGCAAGATATGCTCCTGTATCGTTTCCTTCTCATCATCGAGCAACAGCGTGCGCTGTTCTCCTTGAAGTCGATCCCCGACTATACGAATCGCTTCATGCAGGGTAAGCGCCGTTGCTTCTACTGCTACTTCGATATCTCCGTTAAGCGCTTCGCGCAGCTTCCCATTAGAACTGAACTTTACTTTTATCATCTATGATCCTCTCCATCTTCTATTTATATATTTATAGGATGAACATATGACTTATTGATAGACGACAACTGGCTTGCACACTTCACAGTCTGATCGTCTCTTCAGCTTAATCGTCTGGAACTCTGCCGTTTCACCGTTATACATGACCAAGCGGTTCTTCAGCGGTTCCCCATAACCTGTCAGCACCTTGACTGCCTCCATAGCTGCCATACTGCCAATGACGCCAGGCACAGCACCGATAACGGGAAATGGCAGCTCCCAATCCTTACTCTGGAAGCCCAAGCAGGACATGCATGGTGTCTCGCCTGGTGCGATGACCGTGAGATAGCCTTCTGCACCGCACACGGCCGCCTCTACCATCGGCTTGTTCTGACGAATTGCCTCTCGATTCAATAGATGTCTCTCTTCGAAATAGGGCGGACAATCCATAATAATATCCGCTTGGGAGACAAGCTCGGCTGCATTCTCCTCGGTTACACTTTCCTTCACACCGACAAGTTCAATCGTAGGATTAAGCTTGCGAATATGGGCAATGACCGAATCCACAGGCGAAATCTTGTCCACACCTTCATATGGAGACATGATCCATCTGTTCATATGTCCCAGCTCTGGTACGCCTCCATGTGCAATGACCAGCTTGCCGATCCCCGCCATCGCCAGATAGAGCGCCACCGGCGAACCTAGTCCGCCAACTCTGGAAACGAGCGCCGAAGACTGCTTCAGCTTGTGTTGGCTATCCTCGCCAAAGCCCGACATCATAATTTGCCAACTGAACCGACCTCGTTCCTCGTCAGTTAGTGATTGCGGATTGCTCATACTATCCTCTCCTCTTCCATTCGCGTGCTTACTGTTGCGTGACCGACAAGGGCAAGCCTGCATTCTCCCATGCGAGTAAGCCATCGTCCAAATTGTATATATCGGTATATCCTTCGATCAGGCATTTGCGAACAGCGAACTTGCTTCGCTTGCCAATCTGACAGATGAACACTAAGCGCTTGCCTTCCTGCAGCCATGCATCCAGATAGTCATTGATCTCACTGTAAGGAACATGACGAGAGCCCGGAATGTGTCCGCGCGCATATTCCTCTTCCTCTTCTCTAACATCGATCCACCGTGTATTCGTATCGTCCAGCCAATGCTGGGCAACATCCACCTGTACACTGTGGCTCATATCTTGAAGCGTTGCACTGTCCTCAGCTTGGAGCTCCGTATCTTCTCGCTTCGGCAATCCGCAGAACTGTTCATAATCGATCAACTCGTGGATCGTAGGCTCGGTGCCGCATATAGGGCATGACGCTCGCTTGCTCCGCTTGATCGTATGAATCGATCCCGCTAACAAATTCATCATGATCGTCTTGTTCGATAGAACCGAGTCAATGCCAAGCAACACCTTGATCGCTTCCAGCGCTTGGTACGATCCCATAATACCTGCTACAGCCCCTACAATGCCTGCTTCTGAGCACGATGGCACTGTGCCGGGCTTAGGCGGCTGCGGATACAGACAACGATAACACCCCTGACCTGGCATGAAGACGCTGACGCTGCCCTCCCACTTCAAGATGCTAGCATCTACGAGCGGCTTGCCTAACAGCACACAAGCATCATTGACCAAGTAACGTGTCGGGAAATTATCGCTGCCATTGATCACAAGGTCGTATTCTCCCATGATCTCGAACGCATTCGCAGACGTAAGCATCACTTCATGCTCCTGTACCTGAAGCTCAGGATTCATCTGCATCAGCCGTTGCTTGGCAGAACGGGTTTTCGGCATGCCGATTGAAGCATCATCATGGACGATCTGCCTATGCAGATTCGAGCGATCTACGCGGTCGCTGTCCACTAATCCGATCACACCAACACCAGAAGCTGCCAGATACAATGAGGCTGGAGAACCTAGCCCGCCTGCACCGATGAACAGTACCTTCGCACCAGCCAGCTGCTGCTGCCCAGCAATTCCGATCTCCGGCAGCAACAACTGACGGGAGTATCGATCCAACTGCTGGTCATCAAACGTCGTCAACACGGATTGTGCTGTCATTCTACTATTCACCCCGTTTCTATCTATCATGATCGTTTCCATCTACCTCAAACCACATATGTGCGCAGACTATGAACTACACTAGTAATAGCCTGCACCAATTGCTCTATATCGGCATCCGTCGTCTCTCTGCCGAAGCTGATCCGGATGCTGGATTCAATCTCCGAGCTGGGCAGCCCCATTGCTGTCAGCACATGCGAGTGGTGCTGCTGCTTGCCGCTGCTGCATGCAGAACCGACCGATACCGCAGTTTCGTGATCCATGCTTAACAGTTCCGCAAGCTCCTGTCCATCCACGCCGGCAATCCGCATATTTACCGTATTCCACAGACAAGGGTAAGCTTGTCCATCTGCATTGCCGTGTCTACTGTCATCCACAACGGCTCCATTGAACGATACATCGTTCACCTGATCTGCGAGCAGAGCCATCAACCGCTGTTGCAGCCTTCTGCCTGACTGAGCCGCTTCCTGCACGTAGTCAGCTGCCACCTTGCAAGCTTCGCCCATACCTATGATCGCTAACACATTCTCAGTACCGCTGCGTAGTCCGCCTTCCTGCCCTCCGCCACACAGCACGGGCTGAATCGTAGCACGATCCTTCACGAACAAAGCCCCGACACCTTTCGGGCCTCCGAACTTGTGTGCAGAGATGGACAAGGCATCCACGCCAAGCTCCTCAACATCCAGAGTCAGCTTCCCTGCTGCTTGGACAGCATCGCAGTGGAAGAAGATCCCGTGACGCTGTGCCAGCTCGGCAACCTGGCGAATCGGCTGAATCGTGCCCACCTCATTATTCGCTAGCATCACCGTAATCAATTGCGTGTCTGGTCGAATCGCTTGCTCGAGTGCATCCAAGGAAATTCGACCTTGCTTGCCCACTGGCAGGATCGTAAGCTCAAATCCGTTGATACGAGTGAGACGGCGACAAACCTCTAGCACAGATGGATGCTCAATGGCAGACGTGATGATGTGACCGGGATTGTCCCAATAGGCCTGGAGCCTACCCTGAATAGCCAAGTTGTTCGCCTCTGTCCCGCCTGAAGTCAGAACAAGTTGATCTGGCTTGCAACCTAGCATAGAAGCCGCATGCTGTCTCGCCTGCTTCACCAATCGCTTCGCACGCTTACCAGTTTCATGCATACTAGAGGGATTCCCATACTCCTCTAGCGCCGACTGCATAGCAGCCTTCACTTGCTTGTTAAGCGGGGACGTAGCATTGTAGTCAAAATACAAGTATGGCATAACTCCTCCTTCCCTCCTATCCTTCGGCATGTTTATCTATATTTCGAGCCACTTTCAGAATAAGGACATTCGCTTAAGAATTGCTAAAGAAACCATAAAGGTTTGATTAAGATTGCTGTATCGAGTCAGATTCATCATGATAACTGTTGTAGTTTCCGGACACAGCAGGCTCAGCGAGCTTAATGGTCACATCAGACTCCTCGGGCTCCTCGGACTTACCGGCTCATCGTACTTAGCGAGCACATGGGACTCATCGAGCACATTTGTGTGAAACATCGTACAAGATGCCCCCATCTAGCCGTAAAATGTCCGTTTTGAACGATTTGTCGTACAAATCTGCAGAGCGCATAAGGAACTATGCGTTCTTTGTATGAAGTTTCGTACAAAACGGATCGAATGAATGCTAACTGATCTAATTTTGTATGATCAATCGTACAAGTTGAACGGAAACTTTAACACCTCATTGACTAGACTCTGTTTCAGCTATATACAAAAAGACCCTGAGTGCTTTTCACACCCACGGTCTCGCTTCTTCAACTATTATTTGCGTTTATTAGCTTCATCGTTGTCCTGCAGTTTGAACATTTCCGCATCTGTTGGCAATTCCCGCACATGTTGAAGATACGTTATCATATTGCGATCATCCTGCTCTGGATATGTGAAATGAAATGCCTCTGCAACTTCCTTACCCAATAGGCGGAACAAGTCACACGTCACCAGTAGGGAGGCCCACATTCGCTCCGCATTCGCATCAGCATAAGTTCGCTCATACATGGTCCAATACGATTCAGGCAAGTACTTCTTGAAATACTAATTCATCGCACCAACCGAAACCTGATATTCATGCTGTAGTCCAATCCACCAGCAAATCATCTTGTCTAGGGCAGCTCGTGTCGTATGATGGTACATGTTCTTCGCATAAGGCAGTTGATCTCGCCAAATACCCTTCGCCACATTTTGCAGGCACCACCAGAAATTATTCGTACAACTCATAAACTGGCCTGCTGTTGGCGGATTTACATAATAGTCACGATCTGACGGTTCAGGAACAACTGGAAGACAATTGTCTTTGTCCAACAGAAGTATAGTAAGACTATCCCGTATGAACCCGTTAACGAGCGCTGCCTTCGTTTCTAGGTGCAAATCTATCCGATTCCCATCGGTGAATAGCATTAAATATCCGTATGACTGTTCGAAATCCACCGCTTTCCCGATTGCTTGATCCAACAGATCTGGTTGCACCATAAGCAGCTCGCCGAAAACTTGAATCCATTGCCTGTCAGCTAGGAAGGATGCTGTATCTGTGACCACATAGACAATATCATAATCTTGGAACATATCACGTGTCGCGCGTGGATTCGTTCGAGAACCGTTCATGTATACGGCGCGAATTCTATCGTCACGTTCAGCAACGTCTTAGAATCAACTTGAACATTTCCTTTTCAGTTCGCATCAGTGTCACCTGATTTCTTTACCACAACTTGGGCTTTTTATGTCAACCTAACCTTTCTCCGCAATCTCTTTGAGCTGCTCGTTTCGATGCATTAAGAATCTTGTCAAATACGAACGGAGCACGAGCCGTTCTGCAATCCAGCCGATTGGTCCATACGGTGCTGAGAATTCTACTATATCAGACATCCTCGTCTTCCCTTGCACTTCTTCGAAAATATGCGTATGTCTCATAGATCGGAACGCCCCGTGTTGCATTTCGTCCACGAATAAATAAGGTCTGTCCAGCTCCACCACCTTAGACGTAAGACGCTGTCTAACTCCGAAGTGCGTAGCTTCGAAGGTTACAGTCTCGTTAAGCCCAATGAGACCGGTACGGACACCATCGATAATTGCCTCCTTCGTATGTGGCCATGCCGTGCGCTTATGGATATCCATATCGCGAGCTAGGTCGAAACATAGCTCGATCGGCGCGTCTATCTGTATATTCGTTTCCACTGTAATCATTCCTAACACCCCCACCCATTCGCGCGCCGATCATTCATCCTCGAACAGTTCTCGCAATATAGCCTTTCGATTCTCTAGAAATCTTCGCGTGATTTGATAATGCTCAGTATCTTCATAGTGGACTTCTCGAATTCCATCCTGATCGAAGTGGACAATCTGCGCATCAGGATAGCCCAATATAATGGGCGAATGTGTAGCGATAATAAACTGCGATGTCGGTTCGAGGTCTCTGAGTATACGTAGAAAGGATAATTGTCGAGTTGGAGATAACGCTGCTTCAGGTTCATCCAGGAGAAAGATACCTGTTCGATTAAACCGATGTAAGAACAAGCTTAGGAAAGATTCTCCGTGTGACTGTTCATGCAAGGACCTTCCCCCATAATATTGCTGCGCGTTCACTTCGTCAATATGAGAGGCAAAATGGTAAAAGGACTCTGCCCGAAGAAAAAAACCATTCGTCATCTTCGGCAACCAAGACAAGCGAAGGTATTCCCCTAATGCTGCTTCTGCGGCGTCTACATCATACACATTGTTCCTGCCTCCGCCTGCAGGGTTGAATCCGCATTGGTAAGCAATGGCTTCAAGCAACGTTGATTTCCCAGAACCGTTCTCCCCGACGAAAAATGTGATATTGCGGGTGAATGCAAGCTTATCCAGTGTGCGAATGGCAGGAATACTGAACGGATAGTGGTGCGTGGATGATCGCTTATTCTTCAACAGCTCTACACTTCTTAGATACATAGATCCTTCTTCGCACCCCATTCTCTCTTCAGTAATCCATATACGATATGGTCTACGTAATGGTCATATAGCCATTCCGCTTCGCGAATCGTCCCTTCGTTCGTAAATCCGAGTCTCTCCGGTATGGCTCGGCTTCTCTGATTCTGAACGGCTGCTCTGATCTCTATTCGATTGATGCCAAGCTCCAAGATGACGTGGCGAACAAGTGCATGACATGACTTCGTCATGATTCCCCTTCCTTGAAATCCCGATGCAAGCCAGTAGCCTATCGAAGTCTTGCGATGCTGCCAATCGATACCGTGAAGACCGATACAACCAACGATTCTACCTTGATAGAAGATCGCAGCATGGAAGCCGTTGTTGTCCTTGAATGCTTCTAAGGTAGAATGAATGAATAACGCGATATCTTCGGGACCATTCGTTCCATCTATCCAGGGCAGCCACTGTCTCAAGTAACGTCGATCATTCACGATGATGTGATAAATCTCTTCCGCATATCTTGGCTCCAACAGCTTCAATTGAATGCGGTCATCGACATTATAATCAAACATCGCTCCCCTCCCTCTGTCCGACTGTATGTTGAGAAAATTATATCAGTATTCACGTCAACTCACAAGAACAAATGTTCCTCACATTCAATACATCCTTACTATCTTATTCTGTATGCTTTCTTTTATCACGTTGCCTTTTCCTTATTAGTTAATCAAATATAAGATGATTTTCATCCATGTCCATAATGGGGTGTTAGTAATGAAGATACTTGCAATCAGCATCATTCCAATATTCTCTTTGAAGGTTGGTTTATCTCGTTGGAAGATCAATCTATAGCTGATGAAGCCATACAGAACCACCGTCCAGACTATGAAGAATATATCTAGATCAGCATTCATTATGGAACTCCTTTCCTCAAACTCACCCGTTCCACTCAACCTCTCAACAAGCTCTGTAATCTGCTCTTCACTTGCTCCCATTCTTCGTCTACAATTACTAATCCCCTAACTATACAATTTACATTTCAAGATTATCTACTCCCAGCCCATACTCGCGAACCAGAAGTTCGTCTGTTCCTTCTCTAGTGCTATTCGTACAGATTCGGTAATCGCACTTGCATTCTCCTTCGCTTGGTGTATTCATTCTGTCCTAAATGAAACATCCCTGACAATGAACAGCTCGGTTGTCAGGGATACGATGCGGGTACTATTCCATTATACGTTCGACTTAGTTCTCTCGGCATTCAATCTTCTTCAACCCTCGATTAAGTGCGGCAATATACATCGTCTCTTGGAAACTTGCAACATCTGTCACCGGATAGCCTGCCAGCATAGAACGAAGGATCAATCGTGCACCTACCATCTCGAAGCGATACAACCCTTGACTTGTGCAAGCATATACACTTGTTCCTGACATCTTCAACGAATAGAGAATCTTGCCTTCAAAACTTACCTTGGTGAAGCCGCCTCGCTTGTTCCCCTGAATCATATCTCCGTCAAGGGTCACACCGAGCAAGTAACCCCGATATACAGATAAGCTCATAATGGCAGTATCGAGTGGAATTTCCGCCCAATCCGCTGTATATCGATCATAGAGGGAAAGACCCAAGCTCGTAGCAAGTATGTAATACTGTGGTGTCAGCAGCAGATCGTAAATGGCGGTGTTCGGATAGGCGGTATTCTCCCATCGCGTTCCGATTTTACACCAGAGCCCGTATTCTGTAGCTGCCGCGAAGAACACACCTTGTCTCTTCACTTGGTAGCAGGGAACGGTTACATCTGTCGCATACCACTGATTCGCATCATAGTAGAACAATCCCATATTCGTGCATACGTAGACTGAGCCATCAATCGACTGCATCCGATTCACAATAGTCCCATCGGGAAGCCCATGATCGGCTTGCGTCCAGCTCCCGTCTCGTCCTTTGTGATAAATGCCTTTGCCGAATGCGGCTGCGAACATCATATCCTTATTCACACTGACCGCCAATATATCTGGAGAAGGGCAGTTCGTCTCATCCGAAATAATCTTATTGGGAGTAGCCATGTTGACACATCCTTTGATCCTTAATTGATAACACATCTCCAATAATAGTTGATAATGATTATCAGTGTCAAGATGAACGCGTCCATTTACTCCCTCTCTCCTTAGCCTTCTATGTGATGTTTAGTGCGATATCTTACATTTCCGGATGACGAACATAGACATCTAATGGTTCGAATGCTGTTGCCAACAGATGTGCCATCTCGTCATTGCCATTGTGATAGAAGATAAGTATCCTTCCAATGCCGTATGATCCGTTCAGAAGCTCCGCCCCTGCCGCTGGGAATGGATCTCGTTGGACTTCTTCTCTCCGTTCACTGGATGGATAGACATTAATCGTCAGAACGCCCGACTCTAACTGATACAGATACTGTTCCGCATCTGCTAGCTTCATATCATAGGCGCTTTCAGTTTCCAGCCTAGCCTTATATTCAATTCCAGCATCCTGCAAAGCTTCCAACACATCCTCGACAGTTACATCCGACCCATTGGAACAGCCCGTTCCGATGAAAGCAAGCATCACTGCCAAACAAACGATAAATGTATGTTTCATAACATAATCATCCATTCTTATCTTCGTCATAGAGGAGACGGTTACCGAATGGGTCAAGAAGCTTTCATTCATCATTCGAAAAAATCGAAAAAAATTCGATCAAGCTATTCCAATCAAAACTGGAATCTTCTTGATTAGTCGATACATCATCATTTGAAAAAATCGTGAAAATGCCCATCAAGCTGCCCCAATCAAAGCCTGAATCTTCTTGATCAATCGATACTTCACTGAGTCCAAAATCTAATTGTGAGGCAATATTAACATTGTTACTAAGAGTAGCCTCATCCTGACCTAATTCTATCGCATTACCGTCGTAGGTTGCGTCCATGTCGGAAACATGATTATGAACTTGCACCTGATTTTCTTCTGTGGCCAAATATAGATTATGATTGATCGTTGATACATACAAAAATCCAAAAGCTGGATCATATTCATTCTTGGATCGATTTAGGGACAAGGTATGGGTAGGAGCTTGTTTCTCGACTTGATATTGATTTATCGCGTTTCGAAGCTTCTCACCTTGCTCATTTTTTTTGAGCTGATTAATCCCACGATATTTCTCCTGAATCATATGGATGATTCTTATCTGTACTGCTTTTACAGTACTATTCGTAGAAGGGTTGAAATACTTTTTCAACACCTCTCTAGAAGATTGATCAAATGTTGAAAGCAGATCTCCCTGAAGCTTGTATTGGAAGAAAGGCGTAAGAATCTCAGAGTTTTGTGGACTAATTTGAAATAATAAGCTATAAATCAAATCATATAAGGCTCGCTTATGTTTGTCTTCCGATGTCCACTGGATAAAACCGTCCGGATTAGGATGATGATGAATAAAGTGTCCCACAAACTTCTTGCAAAAAGTTTTATATTCCCGCGTATGTATAAGCATCTCGTGCCATATATTCTCCATCTCCTCATTAAATATGGAGACGTCTTTAAGTAAGACATGGAGAATAAAATAGCGCTTCAATTCAAAGAATAGCCAGTCAAATTCTGCATGTTCTATCAAATGTTCTTCAAGCGCACGTCGTTTGATCTGCTCGATCCAATCAGGATCAAGAGCATTCTCCAAATCATTTACAAGTGCTGAAAGTTCGGGCACCCGTTGGGTAATCCCGAGCTGTTGCGGTAGAAGCTCTTTGAA
Source organism: uncultured Paenibacillaceae bacterium (assembly GCA_913056365.1). GTDB lineage: Bacteria > Bacillota > Bacilli > Paenibacillales > K13 > Xylanibacillus. The sequence goes on from CAJXLT010000001.1 coordinate 1,144,196, forward strand.
CATGGGGAGTACATCTGAATTTAAATCTCCTTCTTCCTCAATTCGATTTCGAAATAGGCGTTTGATTAATCGCAATGTCGATTCCTTCCTTCTAATGTTGTCTTCTTCATGTAGAGTACTATTACCATCAGCCTCTGCAAATCCGATTCATCAGGTCATATCCTCTCCACTGCCCAGATGATCCGGTGCATCGTTCGCTCAATTCCTTGTGACGAAGTACACCGCTGTTCGATCTGCTTCAAGTACGGATAGTCCTGTTCTATCTCGAAATCTTCTATGATCGGGGTTGATGAGAGCAACAGAGCAACATCTTCTATAGACGGGTACACAGCAGTACAGCAATATTCATGCAACGCCACCATACGAATCGACGGGATGTCCTCTAGCCGCTTTTTCAATGCCATAGATCTAATCTGCTCGGCACCATAACCTTGACCTCTTTGGAAAATTTCCTTAAACTCGCAAGCATCCTTCTCCCCGATTGTAATCTCTACAAGTTGTCCGCCTGGTTTCGTGACTCGTATCGCTTCTTCCAAAAATACGGGAGCACTCACTGGTCCGCGGCGGCTAATAATAAGATCAAAGTTATGATCTGGAAAAGGCAACCTCTTCGCATCCGCGACCATGAATGAACAATTGTCATTAGTTGTCGTCTGCTTGGCCTTCTCAATCATCACAGGTGAAAAATCCACCCCCGTCATACTCTCCGCTTCACTTGCCACAGCGTGTGTGAACCTTCCATCCGCACATCCAATATCCAAAGCAACAGGAAACTGGGCAAGCTTCTCCCGAATCATGCGAACAAACTCATCCTCACCGCTATCGCAGATTACGCTGCTTTGATAAGTTCCTTGAAATCCATCTAGTCGATTAGCCAGACTGTCCCACCAAGCTTGACTGTCAGACTCTCCATGCTCTCTCACGTCAGATTCCTCCACATCCTAGTTCTTGAAATAAAAGAAGTCAGAATCACACCCAATACCGTCCCCGAGATAGGAGCAACAATGAGAATACCTACAAGATTGCTGCTTGTAGTTGTCCATAGCTTCATACATGTGACAATAACTGTAACGACTATTACGAGCATCCAGTACATCAGCTTCTGCCTCTTGCTAACATTCACAGACTGATTGTCCCCTAAGTCCGGCGAACTTCTGTACAACAGATAGCCGATCCATATAACTGTCATGCACAACCCTAGTACGGATAAGCTATGCTGCAGCAGCTTGTAGATGGGATAATTGTAAAGAATGATTTCTCGTAACCATGGGAACTGCATCACGAAGTAACCATGGGCATGCGTGAATGCGTCCAACGTGACATGGGACAGAAACCCGATGATGACAGAAATAATGAAGATCATCCAATCATGGAGACTGCGAAGACTCCAAACCCCTAACCTGTTAGATGCTCTTCGATCAAGCTGGCAGATGGACGGCAGGTGCTGTGCCGCTGATTCTTTCACAACATTGTGAAAGAGGAACGCCAATATGATACTGAGTGGAATGGCCTGAAGGAATAGGCCAATAATGGAATGCCCCAAACTGCGATAAGGTTCAAGCATGAGGAAATATTCGAAATCAGGTGCCATACTGCCAAGAATTAATCCTGTCGCACTTACATACTTCGGACTTAGATGCTTTAATGGTGCAATATAGATGGGATGAGCCAATGTAAAAGGCATACCATACTCCTTATACGAGAACTGACATCGATCTTCACAGCATCAATCAGATACATATACCTTCTGACCGACTTCAATCGTTCCGGTCTTCTTAACTGAAGCGTATACACCGAAGCACTGGTTCAGAATGCACCTATTCTTCTCGATTAATAAAATGCTTGATTTCATAGTTATGCTTAAGTTGATCCAGATCTGTTGCTTGCTTCAAGAATGGCGGGACGATCGAGTACTGATCGAACTGCTTAATTGGAATCCATCTGCTGATGGAGATGCCTTCTCGACAACTGAAATCTTCGGCGGTTACATCCAGCTCATCTTCAATTTGTACGAAATAATAGAAGCCGATCTCATGATAGGCTGTGCCTTGCAGATGAAATAAATTTTCGCCAACCCACACCAACCGTTGGTCCTTCACCTTCCATCCGTATTCTTCATCGATTTCCCTTCTAATTGTGGCAGGAGAGTCTTCCATCATCTCCACCCTGCCACCTGGCAGGAACCAGTACTCATCTTCTCTGAATCGTTGAAACAACATGCGGTCTTCCTGCATAATCAGATAAGCTGCTCTTAAATTGAATGTTTGCGTCTCATTTGCTTTGAATGAGATCATTCGTTTCGTCACTCCTTCTTCGATTCCATCGTTTCCATAAACCTGCGACCAAGATCAAAAATCCTACCAAGCGAAGCGTCTGCCTAAATATAGAATAGAGCGTAACCAACTCGCCGAGAGTCATGTTGTCTGGAAGAGTGTTTCTTATACTGGAATCTAACATCCCATTCATATACAGAGGTGCGAGTAATGTCAAAATTTCTAAGAGTAGCATAATACCGAAGAAGATCATGCCTTCGACAAAAGCGAACTTCTTACAGATGACAAGCCCTACAACGAATGCGATGAAGGTAGCGATAGTCCCCATAACTATAACCGTCGACAATCGATCACTCCCTCTTGATTAGTTACTTCTCCCATTGGTGTATTCATGACGGTGGTCAACCACAATCTGCCGTCACTTCTTCTATTTCAACATCCATCATATATGCTCACCCACTAGGATACGAACGCTATGAACGAAAATATAATGAAAAAGATTATGATTAATCCAATACCCATTAATATGACTGTTAGCAGTGCCTTCCATGCTGAGAATTGATGCGCTTCACCCAAGCATTTCAAAAATATGATTATCCCCCAGATGCCGATCACTACCTCCATGATCGCTATAATCAAATAGGTAATAGACAACCCTATACTGCTATCCAATCTAGGTGTCTCGGTTGTAAAGTTATCCGCTCCGAACAAGAAGAACGAAGGAATCCATAGTAGTAAAGTAACTACTGCCGGAATATAAGCATACGCAAGTGATAATCGAACATCTCTATATTCCCCCGTACCTCCCAGCATTAGACCTATCCAATACACAATACCGCCAATGATAAAATAATAGATGACAGCTCCTATGAGTGTTCCAATGATTATGGAGACAAACATCATGATTAGTGAGGAGTCATCAGCGGCACTCTTCATCGATGCTTGATTCAAGGCATATACGAATCCACCTAAGAGAAGAAGCAGCAATACATGCGGTTCATCAGTAGGTTGATTAATAATTTCCCTCATTGTTTTCCTAGGTCGCGTCCAAATCTGTAACCAATAACCCCAATGATTATCCGGTAGATTCGATGCGGTTTCTTGATTCGTATTCATTTCCATGTAAGTTCCTCCAGTCTATGCATGTATATATTGTCAATCCATTCAACCTCATATCCTGAGCGCACCTTCGATACACGTCACAGCATGACCACCTATTAGAATGCTTCCGATCTCTAAGTAACGAACTTCAACTCGTCCATGACGACCAACACAAGTCCCCTGTCTTGCTACATAACGCCGTTCGTCCAGCAGTTTAAATTCCCTGATTAGCGTTGCCACACAGCCATTCCCGCTCCCGCATACAGGGTCCTCCGCAACACCTTCACCTGGGGCGAAAGAGCGTACTTCCACCTGATATTCAGACGCTTCCTCTGCAAAACCAAATACCGTTACCCCTGTCACTCCCCGCGGAGTTAGTGAAGCTAATCGTGATTGATCTGGTCTTAAGTGAAGCACTGTATCTGCGTCGGGCAATTGAAGTGTGAGCCAAACCGCGCCAACATCAACTCTCGCATGTACTCTGACTTGACGTGATTGGATACCTAACGCATTGGCAAGTTCATGTAAATCCGCTGGCTGTATATTAGATATCTTCGGTTCAGGTAAAGCCAGAAACAACTTGTTGTCCTCCACTTGAATGGACACCAATCCACTCCCACACTCTTGCACCAAACAGCCCTCTGACCTTGGTTTCATACCCTGTTGTAGCCAAGCATAAGCCGAACCAATAGTAGGATGTCCTGCAAACGGCAGTTCACTATTCGGGGTGAAGATGCGCAATCTGTAATCTGCTTGGGGAGTAGTCGGTCGGCATACAAACGTCGTCTCAGATAAGTTCGTCCAATTGGCGATAGCCTGCATCTCTTTTGTGCTCAAGTCATTGCCATCCAGCACGACAGCAACCGGATTCCCTCTATATGGAGTATCGGTAAACACATCTACTTGTTGAAAAGGAATTTCGCGTACCATGTTCACCGCCACCTTAACACAGTTATTCTCTATCAATCATTTTCATAATGACTTCCTTAAACTGTCCGATCAATACTAATAAAAACCCCAGAATTGCAAAGATATATGCTCTTCCATGCCAGTCATTCTCTGGTTCTATTTGCAAGAACACCCCAAGTATCATAAAGGCAATGCCCGACAGCATAATTCGTATTGGAGATCCCAGTCTAATCCCTCCTTGTGACGTGATACATTTTACTTTCTATCATCGTAAGTGAAAGGCATACACAGGATAGCTTTCCTGCGCTTCGAATCCTAACTTCAATGCCAGCTTATGTGATGGTATATTCTGATAGGTCGTCTCCCATAAGGGAAACATGTTGTCACTTAGCATATATTCGATTAACTGACTTGCAGCTAGAGTGGCATACCCTTGCTTCCTCAGTCCTGCATCAAAGGTATCTACATCAACACAATATTCATTCCCGTATACGAAGCCATTATTTCTGCATATGGATAGGATCTGATTGTCTATTCTCAAAGCTACGCCTGGACTCGTGATCTCCTTAAATGATGAATCGACATACGGCAGATCATGATAGTGCTTAGGAAGTATTTCGAATTCTGTGAAATCAACAGTGATATCTTCGGAAGATGATAGACGCGATGTGTTCATGTCCCGAAACTTCTCTACATTTAAGGTATATATCGATTCATAATGCTTCTCTACCTTCATGGTATTATCGAAACCAGATAAAAATAAATCATCCCAACAGGCTGCATCTGCTGTATAAATTTCGAACCAATCGACATCTCGATCCCAACAATCCGGTATGACTACATCATGAATAAACTGATTGAAATGTTCTTTCTCTGTTTCATTGCTCAGGCTGCCTTCTGCATACATCCATCTGCCTATCGCCCATACCACAGCTACACTCGGTGCATGAACGTGATTCACATAAACTCTGCCTGGATAGGTCCCGTGTATGACAGATAATGCAGGAACATATTGCTTCTTCTCGGCAAACAAAAATACGATCTTCATGAAGTCAGACGAGGATAATTCGATAAATCCTTCCACTTATTTCTCAACTATTACCAAGGAATTCGACGCGTTACCTTGGCCATTGCTCATTGGATTCTGACTGATGACTTTCCAGCCTTCTGATAATAGTTGATTCAATTCGTCAAGGTTGTTTTTCTTTTCGGTCAGATAATATACAATGACTGCTTTTTGCATGATTGTTCAACTCACTTTCATCCATTTACAGAATCCCAACTTCCCTTGTTTGCAAATGTTCTGAAATCTCGCCCTTCATTTCCTATTTTCTTCCTTCCATTAAGCTATGTAGAACAATGCGGGTTGGCATTTATTCTCAAAATTATAACATACCTACTGCGGTTTCCAAGTAAAATCTTGTATGTGGACATTACGCTGATCACCAAGTCAAGCAAATAGAAGAGCTAACCTTCGTTGGGTCTCCTTGCATACTTAGCTTTGATCATCATGAACATCTTATACATGCCGTATCCGATCACAAATCCAACTGAATTTAATATAAAGTCATCTATATCAAAGCTCCCTCTTCGGAGTAAGAACTGCTGAGACTCTAATAGGAACAGCCCGAGGAAAAATACCACATATGACTTCCGTAAGCCTACACCGATGACAAATGGAAGCAAGAAGCCGAATGGCATGAATACACCAATATTCCCGAGCAGATTCACTACCCAAATCTCAGTATTAAACTTATCAAATTGAAGAAAATGCCGGATTGTCTTAAATGGCACAAGGTTATACATGTAGCTGGAATAAGTAAACCTATACCCTCTGCCAAATCCAATAAGCATCCAGTAGGATAGTAGAACCGTATAACCTAGTAAACTTGCCGTTACCAATTTGTGAAATGTATTCTTCATCCAAATCCCTCTCGTCATTCTGACCTTGTGTTTCATTACTAGTTATCCATTAAAATAATCAATGCCTCGTTTCATGGCAGCAGTACGCAAGCTCTTGACTGCCCTTACGACGGATGGCCGTTTGTCAGACAACAATATAGCTATCACTTCTTCTTGTAATGGGTCTACATACTTCAACCCTTCAGCAGATGTGAATATCTTGGCTATATTCCATCTAACTTGCTCATTGTCAATGTGAATCCATGTTCGCATTCTTCGAATGACATGTGCAGGGAAATACCTTAACAAACCATCACCTATGGCGAATGCACCTACATTCTTCTTCACATAGGAATCCGTATCGTATAGCAGCGGCTCTACCAGATCTATAAGTTGATCTGCTTTCGTCTCATCTCTGGACTTCGCTGTATATTTCACAGCGACTGCCACCGCTCTGCGGATATTGGGAGAGGAACTTCGGATACACTCTAACATTGTTGCGTAATAAGTTTCGAAATGATGGTTTAATACAATACTGCATGCACTTGCCGCCCACTCTCGCACTTCCCAGTTTGAGGAATCTGCTAATTGATACAGTCTATGATTCGCATCTTGTGGATTTACATGATAATGTTCAGCAAGTAAGATTGCTCCCAGCTCTTCTCCAACTGTGCTTGCAGAATCAACCAAGGCACATGCCATCTTATATGTATCATTAGAAGCATCTTCATAGTGGGTTCGAATCATCTTCAATGCTTTCACCTTAACTACTTGTGCAGGTGTGTTAGCATGATTGGTAGATAGACCCTCTAAGACATTCAACATTTCTCGCACATCTCGAGATTCTAATGCATGCAAGAAGTGTGATTCCCAAGACATCTTGTCACCTCCGTAGTGACTTACAACTCAAAAACCTCGCCATTATGCAATGTCACAATCACCTTGAATTGGTACTCAGGATACTCGTTATGCTCTACAGGGGCACCAGTATCTGCATGCGAAATCGTCACCCTATAATCACCGTATTCTACACCGTTCTCGTCTGTAGCTATTTCACCATACTCCATATCTGGAACGGATTCAGGATCGATCTCGCCAGCCGCGATCTGAAGTCTTAACTTATCTCTAGCCTCGGCATTCACGATATTGTGATCGGTTACGTCTTGCGCGAACACTTCCTCACCTTCATAATAAGCTTTCACTACTACACTGTTGATTTTCAAATCAAGTTTACTGAATGTCTGATTCCTCACAGAGAAGGTATAGACTGTTCTTTCTTCATTGGTGCCTGTACCCGAAGACGTTACACTAATTCTGTTATCCATGTCACTATGAATATGGTGGGGATAGGAGGAAGTATTCAGCTTCTTGTAACTCCCGTCTTCCGATTGTTGGTATATGTCCATGATATAATCGTCTGTATAAGCTAACTCAACCTCGCACGAATAGTCTATTCCATTGGATGTGATACACGCATATTCTTTGGATTCAGTGTCATCTTGTGTGGAGGCTCGAACATAAACAGTTGCCTGCTCATCTGCCTGCTTAAGCGTGAATGTCACTAGTGATTGAATCGTTTCGGCTTGTGAATCTACCGTTTCATAAGTAGACTTATAATTCGTCACCAAACTTTGTTGTTCGTTGATAACATTCTCGACTTGATTTAAGAAGGTCTGACTTGCGTGGTTGAAGTTCTGGTTCATGTTCGATTCCATATTGGACAGTCGATTCTGCATCGTTTCCATTTCACCTTTAAGCCTGAAGTTTTGATTGATAATCAAGACAATGACTATAATCAAACCAATCATGATCGCCATGTATCTCTTGTTGTCCATAGTGTTATTGCCCTCCTAATTTGTATGTTCTCATGAGCTCATCACTACTTTCTTCCCAACGACCAATACTCTATGCAATTGTAAATGTACACATTTCGCATCAAAGCCAGCTAGTCTTCCTCTCGATTAAAAATTTTTCATTTCATCCGGAACGATTACAATATCCTCAACTTTCACTTCCCCTGCAATCTCAGGGGTCAGATTGACAAGTACCATTTCCCCGGTGTCAAATGTCAGCAATTCAAAATTTCTAAATGAAAGACTTCCGGAAGAACGATCATTCATCTGTACAAGGTCCTCAAATTGTTCCTTTAACTTCTGCTTTCCAAGATATTCTTGTCTTCCTTCATTGAACAAATTAGTGAAAGCATCGAAATCATTATGCACGGGCGAAACGTTCAATAACATGGTCGTATTCTCAGGACTGTCTGGCTTGATTTCAGATGTGCAGCCTACTACAATGATCAGAAGTAATAGTGAAATGGTAACTTTCCTACTCACAGTTCATTCCTCCTCTCCATCTTATAAACCATATACCCCTCTACACATAGGAATCAACCTTGTAATGTTCTACGATTACTTGCCAACCATTGATACAATGCTGGATTCGTATATGTTTCATACATAACAGCGTGCCCGTGCCCCAAACCCTTGTATTTTGTAAAATGAGGCGTTTCACCGTTATGCGTTAATGCTTGGATCATCGTTGCCGATTCTGATATGGGAACAACTTCATCATCTTCACAGTGAAAGGCCCATACAGGAATTTTCGTCATCTAACAACTGAAGGTCACTGCCTCGTTTCTTCATTCCATGTAGAAATACGATCAATGGTAGCGATCCCTCAAACACCTTCGGCAAAAATAGTCTGTATCCGATAGTCATCCCATTATGGTTCAACAAATGATTAGATGTCGGCATTACCTTCACCCCTCGTGATGATTCATAAGATTTTCGTAACACTGGATTTCTAGATCATTATACTACAAAATGGAACCATATTCCGAAACCAAGTTTCATACAGCAAAACAAGGAGGGGTTCAATGTCATTCCAATTCTATGGGATCGATCACGTACAATTGGCTGCGCCAGAAGGCTGCGAATCTGAAAGCCGCACATTCTTCGCTGACTTATTGGGATGGGTGGAAATCCCTAAACCGGAGAACCTAAGAAAACGCGGTGGTGTTTGGTTTCAATGTGGAATTCATCAGGTACACATCGGCGTTCAGAAGGATTTTGTTCCTGCTACTAAAGCCCACCCCGCATTTCATGTGCAGCATATTGATGCCTTGCGGAAATATCTAATTGATAAGGGTATCCACATCATAGATGATCAAGCGCGTTCCGATGAAGAGATAACACGCTTCTATCTTCACGATCCTTTTGGCAATCGACTTGAATTTCTGGAGACAGACTCCTGATTGCGAATTGTCGCAACAGGGGTTACTGTCATACACTTCGACATCCATGTTATCTACTCCCTGTTTCCTTCCTCATGCTGTTCTCCATCCACTTTCGCTCTATCAAATAAAACAACTCACCCATGTTCAGTCCAGCAGGTAACTGATCTACAAACTTCACTTCCTCAATTTCATAATCAAGTAAGTCGGTTAATTGCGTGATTGCTGCATAGAATACCATCCCATAACTTCCATTCCATTGAATGATTCCGAACGGCTCTAATTCGGATTGTATAGCACCGGTTTCCTCGTACAGCTCTCTTCTTGCTGCTGCCTCTACTGATTCGCCCTGTTCCCTGTTGCCGCCAGGTATCTCCCAACCACCGCGCTTAGTATTCTTGATAATCACTAATTTATCGTTATATTTCGCCAGAAGGATAACGAACTTTATCTCGTTCTGATTGATTTCGCTCAGTTCAAACCATGTCATCAATTGCGTTTCCTCACTTCTGCAGCTAATAATGCGGTGTTATTATCTAGCTTCAATATATTCCTTCATTGGCTCCATGTGGTGCTGATCGTGCCATATAAAGTCCTGTAAGTATTGAGGGATATAAAAGTCACTCCCGTCCCCATCGATATAATTCTGAGCCACTGCGTCCTCTGGCAATGATTCAATCGCTACAATAATCTTATTCCGATAGTATAACGCTTTCTCAACTAGTTCGTCAGTATTTATCGTCTTAGCGTAACGTATTGCCTTGCGATTAAATTCGTCGAAATCCAAGTGCTTGAGCGTGATCTTCTCACCCGAAGCTATCTTCTCAATGGCTTCCTCATAAAAATACTGATCCCATAGCATGATATGACATACGATATCCCTAACCGTCCATTTCCCAGGTTCCAAGCATGCGTTCCATGTTCGTTCCTCTAAGTCCCGCAGGGAGCTGGAAAAATCAATCCATTCCTTGAATGCTTCGAGTAATTGTTTGTATTCACTGCACACTGCCATTGTCACCTCATTCTATGTAAGTTGGTTATTCGCTATCGAGTTCTTTCCAATTAACCTTGATGACTTCCCAGTCATCACCAAATGTCACCGTCTGATCAATTTTGATTTGATCCCATACTTCTTGCTCGTCTATATGAACAGCTATTAGGGTGTCATCTTTACCTGATACGGACACATAGTATCTGCCGCCTTGTTCATATTTTTCTTTTACAATTCGTGTGGTTTCGGTTACTTCTTCTTGTAATTGACAACCGACCATGAGTGTAACAATTAGTAGTGTGAGGATCATTCGCTTCATGGGCTACTCCTTCCCCGTACTCACGGCAAGCTCATTTCAATAGTCCTCTCAATCTGACTTTTACAGCTTTCTCTTATCCTCACAGATCATGAGTACGTTTCCATCCGGATCTCTAAATGTGAAGAAAGATATCTGATCATGCACTTCGATTTCAGTCACGATTTCGATGCCTTTCCCCTTTACATACTCATAGGATTCATTTAAGTTGTTAGTTTCGAAGAAAAATTGTGTTTTGTTATGATGGCTCGTTCTATCCTTCATGTTGCTGTCCAGCAGCAAGTCTGATCCGCCATCCACTGGAACGGAATATATGGTTCCTTCATGACTAGTTGGTTGTTCAGGCAATCCAAGCAACTCGCTATACCACTTCACGGCACGATCCATATCGCTTACATGCAAGAATACAGCTCCAATTCGATTGGTAATCGGGCTACTTGCCATGTTCATCACTCCTTCGTTGTTCTTGATACCTCTTGCGAAGCTGATTCACCTGCGCCTGGTGATAGCGGCTATGATCCGCCATATAAGGTATTATACATTCAACCCATAATGATAAAATGCATCGTCTCGCTGGTATCCGTTCTTCTCATATAATGTCTGCGCCTTCACATTGTCCATGGCAGTTGCCAACTCCAGGCCTTTGGACTTGGTTAGTATCGCATGCACTCGAGCTGCATCCAATAGAAGCTGAGCCGCCCCTCTCCTTCTATAAGATTCTGCAACATATAAGTCATTCAGAATCCAAGAACGCTGCATCGACAGCGAAGAGAAGACAGGGTACAGCTGTGTAAATCCGATAAATTTGTCTGCTGTCGTATCCTTCACTAAGAATATTACGGATTCTCTGTTAGAGAGTCTTTCGAATAAAAACTGTCTTGCTCCTTCGATGTCAGTCTGTTGATGATAAAATTGGCGATAGTCATCAAATAATGCCGCTGCATCATCAAGGTGCTCCATCGTGGCTTGGACAATGTTCAGGGATGCGTTCATAAATATCTCTCCTTGTTTGAAATTTCTACTCAGCGTCTTTGTCCATGTAACGAACCATCAAATCAGACAGCAGTTGCCTAATCGCCGTGCGCAGTTCCTTCGGCTGCTGTACCGCCGCTTCCCTGCCTAGCCCAACGAAGTAAGAAGCGAAGTACGAGATATCCTTCCTCGCTACATTCCCTTCCAGCCACCCTGTACCATCACTACGCACATGGAGCAAGGGAACAGACCAAGGTTCCGCCTCGCAAGCTTCTACACCTTCTGCGGACAGCTCTGCATGAAAGTATACGCAATCGTCTGCAGAGCGTGTGAGTTGGTCCTTGCTTCCAAGGTCAATATGCTGAAGATCAAGCGGCTGGGAATCTGACGGAACAGCGGATTCAAACCGATCACAGCGGAACACGCGATACGTCTTGCGAAGCAAGCAATAAGCCCAGCAATACCACAATCCATCTTGGGTGAAGATGCCGATCGGTTGAATCTCGCGCATTCCCCGTTGCCGCTGTGATACATATTCCACAAGCAAGACAATTTGTCGGATAGCAGCATCCAGCAATACGGACAAATGCGGTGACTGTGCTTGTCTAACCGGTGTAACGAAGTCAACTCGGTCTCTCATCTGATCGATCCGGTTGCGCACATCTTCTGGCATGAAATTGTAGAACTTGTTCAACATAGCTGATGTTTCAGTTTCGAATGGGAGCGACGAATAGTGACGCAAAGCCTGAACAGCGAAGAACACCGCCACTGCTTCCCGCTCCGTGAAGGCGATCGGAGGCAAGAGCCGTTCCTGCAAAATCCGATAACCGCCATGGGGACCTACTTCCGAATACAGCGGTACACCCAGTTCACTCAGTTCCTGCAAATCGCGAAGAATCGTCCTCGTAGATACATCGAATTCGATTGCTAGCTCCTTAACCGTAAATCGGCGCTTGCGATTAACTGCAATGATCATTTCCATTAGACGCTTGGACTTGGACATATGCACTGCTCCCTACTTCGTACAAAATCTAATTTAACTATGACGTAATTTGTCACTATTATGCGCTACAATCGTAGATGAGTCCAGTTAGAAATCATATAAAAGGAGCTGAAGCAAGATGAGTTTACAATTGACACCATTTATCATGCTCGATGGCAAGGCCAATGAAGCGATCCGATTTTACGAGCAAGCATTCGGTGCGCGAGTCGTGTTCAAGCAGACGTTCGGAGACGCTCCAGAGGAAGAGAACGCTTCGCCCATGTCTGAAGAAATGAAAGGACGAATAGCCCATTCTGTGTTAGTTGTTGGCGGTTCCGAATTGTACGTCAGCGATTCTGAAGCTGGCCTACAGTTAGAGCGCGGAGACCAAGTCAACATCTGCGTGACTGTCGAGAACGTATCGGAAGCGGAGCGTATGTATGAAGCGTTGCGCCCGGAAGGAAAGGTACTCCTCCCCCTGCAACCCCTCTATTTCAGTCCCGCTTACGGCATGGTGACAGACAAGTTTGGTGTTACCTTTCAGATTTTCACAAAACGGAACGATCAACCAGAAGGAACTCACTAATTCATGACACCACTCACTGGCTTGGGGCTGATAGCTGCCTCAAGTCTTATGTGGTAGTGCCTTGGTAAGTGCTGTTGCCTTCATTCGATTATTATTTGCCATCCTCTAATTGAATCGGGTGTTAGATGACTCTGAATAAATAGCTGTGGAACCATCATACCATAATGTCCCAAACGGGAAAAGAACATTCGTTCGATATCATTCTGCGATATTCTCAGCTCGCGGGAAACGAACTTCAAACACCGTTCGGACTTCGTTGCTTTGCGCCGTAATAGTGCCATGATGCTGCTCTACAATATTTTTCGCAATGAACAAGCCGATGCCGGTTCCCTCATCTCGTTGCGTTCGCGCCTTATCCCCTGTGTAGAACATATCGAAGATGTAGGGCAGTTCATCAGGAGAAATACAATGTCCATAATTGACTACCTGGATGACGACATCATGCCCATCAAGATGACCATGAATATCGATATATTCTCCGTCCTTCCCGTATCGAATAGCATTGGTCATCAGATTATCGAATACACGCGCCAGAAGATCGCCTTCGCCCCATACAGCCAATTGCGGCGTCACTTGCAATCGAGTGGTCAAGTTGTTCTTTTCAAGTGAAGGGTACATCTCCTCATTTAATTGAATAAGCAGCTCGCTAAGATCGATCTTACTCTTATCAATGAACATTGATTTGCCATAGTTCGTGCGAGCAATTTCAAACAATTCATCAATGAGCTTTTCCAAACGCTTAGCTTTGGTATGAGCAATGCCGGAATAATGCTTGATTTGTTCTGCTGTAAGCTCTTCGCCTTGAAGGATGTAATCCAAGTAACCTAGAACCGATGTGAGCGGCGTACGCAAATCGTGTGCCAAATTCAAGACCAATTGTTCCTTGCTGTTCTCTGCGAAGTCTCCCCGCTCCAACGCTTGTTTCAATTTCTCACTTGCCAGATTGATGTCGTGTGCAATGTCTTCGAATTCATCGTTGGATCGAATGCTAACCTGGCTGTTGAAATCGCCTTTCGCCAGTTGATGAATGCCGCGCGAGATTTCATGGAAATAGGAAGAATAGCGTTTGGTGAGCAGATAAAAAAAGCAAATCGATAAAGGGATAAAAATAATCAGAAAAAAATTAATGTCTCCAACTTCCCGCATGAAATAGCGCACTTTCGTCAAGGGGTGTCCGAACTTCAACGTATGATAGTAGCTTTGGAGCAATACGTACAGCAGGTAGGTGATCGCACCGGAACAGAGTGTGCTTGCGCCGAACAATAAGATCATTCTAAATCGAAAGCTTCGGATGATATTATCCATTGAATGTATATCCCACTCCCCAGACCGTTTTGATCCACTTGCTCGTATTATTTTCTCCAAGCTTCTTACGCAGTGTGCGAATATGCACCATGACCGTATTTCGGCCTTCGTAGTAGGCTTCACCCCATACTTGCTCGAATATATTTTCCGTGCTGAATACCTTCTTCGGATGACTGGCAAGCAAATGTAAGATATCAAACTCTTTCGGTGTCAGCTCGACTGCGTTACCGAAGACCAACACACTACGTTGATCGGGATCGATGATCAAACCTCCCCTATCCACAACAGGTGTGTCGGATGTCGCTGATGAATGGAACTGCAATGCTCGTCGCAGCTGGGCATTCACACGGGCAACCAATTCCATCGGGTTGAACGGTTTGGTCACATAATCGTCGGCCCCTCTAATAAGCCCTGTAATTTTATCGAGATCACTTGTCTTAGCGCTGAGAAAAATAATGGGCAAATGGTACTGTTCCCGAATAAGTTGTGTCGCTTCGTAGCCGTCCATATTCGGCATCATAATATCGAGAATCGCCAAATCGACCGGCTGCGTCCGAATAACATGAACAGCCTCCAGCCCATCGGAAACCTTGATGCACCGATAACCCTCTTTTGACAAATGCAATTCCATTAGATCAGCAATCTCCGTCTCATCGTCCGCGATTACTATTGTGATTGGTTTCATCATCCACCTCTGGTCATCATAAATACATCTATATTGTAACAAATTCTCTATACTTCGAAAGCGACACTCGGATGCTTGTCTGGCGGATCTTCTCCTTCCGCACTTCATCAGAGTCAGTGAAGAAGCAAGTATCTTCGGCTATGTGTAGTAAAGCTGCCTCTGCTGCCAAGGATGCATGCGATTCACACGTTAATAGATAATGGCAAATTTGATAACAGTATATCTCATACTGCCGCAAAACATCTATTTTATTCAACGCCGTAATAGTCAAGGTCGCTCTCATACACCATTTCCCTCCGACCTAGCCGCATTCGACTGAGTTTCATCCTGATTACTCGTATGCACGGTCATAATCACACCATCCATATTATTACCTGAAATTTCATAGCTGTCATTCGCAGACACTTGGATCGTGGTACTTTGGGAGATTGGGTGGTAAGAGATTTCATAGACCTGCTCATCTAACGTAATCACGATGGACTTCTGCTCCTTCACAAAATCCAAATACTCTTCCAGAACAAAGTTTTTCTCATACATAATGGCACTATGCGGTAGACCCACATATCGAAAATGCCAAGGCTCATACTGAATACCTGTGATGTGCGTCTTGTCCTCCGGATATCGTAAAATAAAGCCGTACTTCCATGCGTTCTCCTTCAGCCACTTCCCTTCAGCAGCATGCGCCATCTCCCCTTGAGTAGAGCCAATATCCAACGCCAAACCAAGATTGTGCTCACTATGGCCAGCAGGCAGAGCGTATTCAGGACCCAATTCCTCGTACAGCTCGCCTTGCTCCAACGTGTCCCGGTAACCGCTGGTAAGCATAAAGTGATTCACCCCGTCATGGCTAGCAGCCTCTATCATAGTTGAGAATGACCGCAACAAGCTTGGCGCTAACCGAATATTGTGATCCAATAATACGAACCCATTCACTGATTCCCAATGATCAGACAGGGTAATCGCCTCGGATTCTGCACCACTAGGTGAAACGGGATATTCCTCATTAATCAACACTAAATTACCCTTGTATATGTCCTCGATTGTTACCGGTACCGCCTTGTCATTCTCCTGAAGGATTTCCTCCTGCATTTGGTAATCTATTTCCGGTAGTTGCCCGTTAGTATCAGCTGGTAGAAACCGTGTATAACCATAACTAACTATAAGCAGTAGAACCAATAAAAAAAACCATTTCTTCATCGAAGCTTCCTCCTACATCTTTGAGTACTAATAGAGTAAGAGAAACTATTTAAAAAGAAATGGGGGCAAACCTTAAATTTTTCTTAAATATCTATGTAGATGAACCAAGTAACTGAGCTTGAGAATGTGTAAGCATATCGGGTAACCGTCATACTCCCAAATCATTTCGGTTCTTCTCAATATAAATATCTAATGCGCGAATACCACGCCGTGCCAGCTTGATTAACAAAACTAGACAGTAAACACCGACCACAAAAGACACTAAATAAAATAGAACAATGATATTCGACGTCCAATATACTGTAGACATAGTCCACTCTCCTAACTATTCTCGATTCTTCTTCGCCATTAGCCTACTCACTCGGCTTCGTCCAGGTTAGTGTATATCGATAGTAGAATCGACGACGGATGACTGCCCCGGGTAGTACCTCAAGGGCCGCTTTGCGAATTTCGCGTATCGATTCTTGGGGATCTACAATGCGAACACCGATGTCTTGCATCCCGCCATGAAGCCGATCCATGAAGCGGATCGGGAGCAGGAACAGCCCGTTGATCAAATAATCCGTTATCGATTTGTCAGCCGCCAATCCAACAATAAGAAGCTTCCCACTAGGCGCCAGTACATCACGCATCTTAGTCAGAGCTGCCCTCAATTCCATATGGTGTAAGGTCGCTACACTGATCACCGTCTGATAACGTTCCGCCTGTGGTGGAACTTGCATGGCAAGGAAGTCGTCGGTTGTAAGCTCCACATTGGATAATGCAGCAAGTCGTGCTTGCGCACGCTTAATGATTTCCACATCAGGGTCAATCCCCTCAATCCGTTGAGCGAACGGAGCGATCCGTTGCAGTAACAATCCGTCACCGCACCCAATGTCGAGCACTCTCCCGCCGCGCAGCTTGGTATCAGCAATTAACTCATTGTGAAATGCGGTATTGTGGTTCCAATATTCTTCCGTAGTCTCTCCCCTCCTGTCGTCTATGCACTAGGCAGACGCTCTTTCACTGCCCCGATCTCCTTTTCAACGTTCTTGCTTTATAAAATAGCCAAGTCTTGACAAGTGATTCATGCTGTTTATGCGTTGCTACTTTCACATTCTATCGCTTCAGCAATGCGGTGTTGCCACGGCGGTTAAACTTGATAATCATTATACCATAATGTCCCATAAAGAGCTTCTACTTATAGGGAATAAGATCTGTCGAAGGGGAGTGAATCCCGTAAGAGCGGGGATTACATTGAGAACGGAGAATACATGCAAATCTGCAGTTATTCAAGCGAATACAGAGCCATACTAGCCCAAAAACTTCGAATATACATCCTTTCACACCCAACAGGCTGAACCCGGCCATATCAGAAATCGAAAGATGCACATTCGCAGGCATTCCGCGAAATCTCACTTATATCCAATAAAAGCCTGCACAACCGCAGGAATGTTAGCAGAATTACGCAATAATCTGACACGAAGCCTTCATAGTAAATAATTCGTATGCGGAACGAATCTTCTCATCGGAAATTCAATCTCTCACTTCAACGCTTCGTCGAATGCCTCTTCGATGTGATCCGCCTTATCTGACACCGCGAATAAGATGTACCGCCCTTTCGTCTTCAACACATGCTTCTCAATGAGATTATATTCTTCTGGGCGATAGTCTTGAAACTTGACGGTTTGCGCTTCAATTCGTTGCTGGATGTGCGCCAATATATACGCTATATCATTCACATCCGTGACCTTGATGATTGCCAGTTCATCCGCCCTTACATTGGACGTAGCTGTATACAACACGAAATCTTCCACTTTCTCCGCCTCAAGCCGATACAGCTTACGCAATTTCTCCTGATCTCCTTGCTTCATATCTTCTAAACTTGCCGCTTGCTGGATGAGTTCAGCCACTTCTACAGCTGTAAGATCTGTTGTTGTCCCGTCGCCAGAGCAGCCCGTGAACAGCCCCGCCACAACAATTTCCACAATAAGGATGCTCATAATTCTTGTCACCATCTATCACTCCAAGTGTCTGTAAGATTTAGAATAAATGTATCTTCCAAGTAAGTATGAATATTATAAAGAACTAGCATGTCATCATATTCCCGAACCGTTGCTAACTCCGTCAGTGAATCGCTGTAATAGCGAAGATCGACGACATCGATCTCTGTGAAATGTTCCGTTAAGAATGGTATCATGCTGTTCGCATACGAATCTTTGACCACTAGCAGCTTCTTCCCGCTTGGTTGTTCTGTTGTAATCCGGATCAAAGCATGGTTGCCGTTCAGGAATACCGCATATTTATCCTTCTTATCCAAATTGTCTAGCTCGTACAATGTATCCGTGATGCGTCCTTCATCTACATATTCCACCTTCAGCTGTCTTTCCTCTTTCGGCACATACAGGTTGATCCGATCGGGCTGCAGGTGGCGGAAGCCGCTCTTCGAGTATATCGATCCATAGAAGGCATCTGTCACTTGCCGGATATGGAACGCCGATTCGTCATTCGGAACGATCCCCATCTGTTCGCACAACACCTGATAGGCGTAATAAGCGCCAGAGGTCGTCCAATGATGATCCGTTGTATACACAATCGATTCTTCCCGCTTGGCATATAGTGCTGGGAACACGTCAACGAAGCGTATATCGGGTTGAAGTCGCTCAAGCATTGCACGGATACGAATCAACACTGCCCGCTCATCATCAACCGGCGCGTACGCCGGCAGTTTATGATGGAGCAACGACGCGGCTGTCGGCACCAGCATAATATATTTGCGGATACCCGGTGTTGCTTGGTGGAACAAAGCGATCGCCTCCACTCGTTCAGCCACTTCTTCATCTTGCGGCGAATTGAAGGATTGAATGAGATAACCGTCCGCACCCAGATATATGCCGTTGCTGTCTTTCTTCCCCATAACCCGGTCTACATCGGTCTTCATCCCAATCCATACGTCCCGGATTGCAAATTGATCGGTCACATACTGCTCATAATCTTCCGTGAATGCCCCTGTCTGCAACGTTCGCAGGGAGAAATTCGGCCACTTCTCCAGTACCCGATTCTCCGAATTTGAGAATGACTTATCTGGTGTGAAGAAGCCCACTACGGACATCGTACCGATAAACAGCAACAGAGATATTCCGGTAATGGTTCGACCCAAGCTGTTCTCTCTTATCAAGATCACCCCTCCCCTCAGAATCGGAAATATAAAAATGGATTATAGGACTCACTGACCAAATAAGCGGTTATTAATACCAATCCAATCATATAAAGAGCCGTAACAATGACCACTCCACCACGATTCCAGCGGATTGCCACAGTCTTGACCATCTTCTGCGGAAGCGGTGTCGCACACAGAGTCAGTAGCACGAACATGCCTCCATACGATGTAAGGTCATAAATCGCTTGACGATCTGCCAACTCGCGCGCGCCGTAGCCGAACATCGTCCCGATGAACGCCCATGCTGAGGACAACTGTTCATATTCGAACAGAACCCATCCGACAATGACGATGAACAATGTATAACTATGACCCACCCAGTTCGGCCAGCGTGTCAACCACTTCAGTAGAAACAACTTCTCGACCGTCACGATGATGCCGAAATACAATCCCCATGCGAAAAAGTTCCAGCTCGCCCCATGCCATAAACCAGTCAAGGACCAGACGATCAGAAGATTGCTCAGCTGCCTGAGCAATCCCTGCCGATTACCGCCGAGTGGATAATACACATACTCCCGAAACCAGGAACCGAGTGAAATATGCCATCTGCGCCAAAATTCCGTCACACTTCTTGATAGATAGGGATAATTGAAGTTTCGCGGCAGATCGAAGCCGAACATCTTGCCGAGCCCTCTAGCCATATCCGAATACCCGCTGAAGTCGAAGTAAATTTGGAACGTAAATGCCAGAATCCCCAGCCACGCGGAAAGCACGGACAATTCCTCAAGCGGTGTGGATTTCACACTCGTCCATAGCAGTCCGATGTTGTTGGCCAACAGCACTTTTTTACCTAATCCCCGTATGAACCATACTGCGCCTTCCCCGAACCGTTCCAGCGTCATGACTCGTGAAGTCAATTGTGCAGCAATATCCCCGTATTTGACGATCGGTCCGGCGACCAACTGCGGGAACAACGCCACATAAGTGCCCAAAGTAATAATATTACGCTGCGGCGGTACTTTACCCCGATATACGTCTATGACATAAGACATTGTTTGGAACGTATAGAAGGAGATGCCGATCGGTAACGGCAGATCAGTGGCCTGCATATGCAAGCCAAACAGCTCGTTAAGGTTCTGAACGACAAACCCCACATACTTGAAGAACCCGAGAATTGCCAGATTGCCGCATAGGGAACCGACGAACACCGCTCGCGCTATCGATATACGGTGTCTGTACTTATCAATCAATAGCCCGTTCACATAATCGAAAATCGTGGAGAAGATCAGGATGACCATATACACCGGTTCGCCCCATGCATAGAACACAAGGCTCACAGCGAATAGAACGGTATTCTTCAACTTCTTGGGCGACACGTAATACACGAGCAATGCGGCGGGCAAGAACTGGAACAGGAATATCAGGCTGCTGAATACCAACACTTATCCCTCCCGCTCCGTCACTTTGCGCTTGTCTGTATGTCCGTAGTCTCTTGCAAATATTCTAGCAGCAGCGGATAAAATTGTGCTTGAAAGTGAATACCGTCCGCATCATACAGATCAGGATGCTCAGCTATAAGCGATGACAAATCGACATAACCTACTTGTGCCTCAGCAGCCAGCTCCTGCAGTCCCTTGTTATATGAAGGAATATTCCGATAGCGCGGCTCCGCTTCTTCTACTTCCGCCGTAACCGGAGTAACAGATAATAAGGTAATCGACGCATTCGGAAGTTCAGCTTGGAGTCTATCGATCAATTGGGCATAGTGTGTCAGCGAATAGTGTTGCGGATTTTCGGTTGGCCATAAGAGATCATCGGAACCTAGCTGGATATAGATGTGCGCTGGATTGCGATCGACCAGTTCATCCACATTCTCCAGTGCGAATTGAGCCGTCTTCCCCGCACCTGCAAGAACATTCTCCTCTTCCAGCACATCATGGTAGGACAACCCTTCCGTAATCGAATCTCCGAGGAACACACTCGTTACATACCATGACTTATAAGATTCTCGACCCAGTGCAGAATCGTCCCCAGCCAGTTCGGAAGAATCGGTCAATTGTCCATTATTACCGCAAGCCGTCACTATCAAGATGACCATCATCATGAGAATCATCGTTCCCCATTTGTTCTTTCCATTTCCCATCTACATCATTTCCCCTCTCTATCAAGTCAAGATGAAGTATAACGAGTAGATTTCAAGATCGTATGCAGATCAGATGCAGATGGGATGCAAATGCGAAAAAAAGTGCAGAACCGAAGTTCTACACTTTCGTAAGCTTCCTTAATTCGAAATAAAACAAAACACCGTCCTCCGTATTCCTTGCCCCGTAAGTCGCATCATGCAACTCCAGAATCTGCTTGGATATCGCAAGGCCGAGTCCAGTTCCGCCAGACGTCCGATCACGCGAATGCTCACCGCGATAGAACCGATCCCAGATCTTCTTCATTTGTTCATCCTGTATATGAACGCCTTTGTTCTCGATGCTGATAATGACCGTATTCTCTTCCTCAACTGTTGATACTACGATGTCATGACGTTCCGGCGTGTAGCGTATGGCATTCGTCATGAAATTCACAATAACCTGCTCAATCCGATGCTGATTGCCGACCACTTCGGCAGAAGTAATTCGAGTGGATAATTGAAGCTTCTTGTCCGCGATATCCGGCGCCAGCCTCGCACAGATTCGCTCCAGAACCTCATCTATCCGGAATGGTTTCATCTCCATCTTATACGTACCGGATTCATATCGGGCCAGTTCCAGCATATCGCCCACCAACAGGTTCATCCGCTTCACTTCATCTTCCATCGATGCAAAATAATAATCCCGTCGCGGACTGTCCGTCTTGTCTTGCAATATATACAGGCAGCTTTCCATCACGCTGAGCGGTGTCTTCAATTCATGCGACACACCGGAAATAAATTCCTTGCGCGTCTGCTCCAGCCGTCTTTCATGCTCAATATCCTGCTCCAGTCGCACAATATG
The DNA here is from genome assembly GCA_913056365.1 of uncultured Paenibacillaceae bacterium. Classification (GTDB taxonomy): domain Bacteria; phylum Bacillota; class Bacilli; order Paenibacillales; family K13; genus Xylanibacillus. The sequence goes on from CAJXLT010000001.1 coordinate 1,166,773, forward strand.
GTCGTTCAGCATATCCGACAGTTGATTAATGTTCCGCGACAGGTTGCCGATCTCATCCGCGGACTTGATCGGGATCTTGTTCGAGAAGTCAAGCTTGGCCATTCGCTGTGTCATCGTGTCGATGCGAAGCAAGGGAGCGGCGATTCGGCGGGAGAAGTAAAAGGAAACGAGCACAACGAGCAGCAACGTGCCGATCAAGATATACCCGTAATAATGTCGCATAATCTCCGCAGCTTCATTGACAGGCTGCAGCGAAGTCATAGCGAACAGGTAAGCGGGATTCCCCGACTGATCGACGACGCGCTCCACGAATATTTTGTATGCGATGCCGTTCTCCTCGTAATCTATTACAGTACTTGACTGATCCGTATAGTCCTCGTACAGAAGATCCGCCTGAAAAGCTGTTACCCGATCGAGCAATAAGCGGTTCGTATAGCGCGTTGCTGACTCGCCTTGCGGTATCCGAATCTCTGTAATCGTTCCGTGTACCAACACATTCGGATACCGTTCATGATACTCGGTCGGACTTTCGAATCTCGGTACAACCTCATACACTTTATTGACTAGTTGCTCATTCTCCAATCGATTCTCCTCTCTTAAGTTGGAGACATTGCGTCCGATCCGCTGCGGATACAGCTGATCCTGAATCATAACCCCTTCCAAGGCGATCCGCCGCCCTTCACCGGTTAAGATGTCGGGGAATAGCGGGTTGTCATGGCTTGCCTCCTCCACATCCATAACCGTGTATAACGGAACTGTGATCGTTGTGCCGGCAAGCGCTGGAGCCAAGTTCGATTGCTCGATCCGAATCTCCATCTCATAATCATCCGTATGTTGCAAATAACCATTGTCATCCAACAGGGCAAGCCAAGCAGTCGTATTTTGGGTAAATTTTTGTTCCTTCTCATATGCGGCGCGGGCATCCCTGACATCGATCATTCCGTCTAGTCGAAATGACTGAAGGGCATCCCCTACCCGCTCCACCTTCTGCTGCACATAAAATTGCTTGAAGAATAACGTTTGTCCGATAAAGATGCTCGCAAGCACCAATAAACATAAACCCGTCATCAACCAAAACAACTTGAATACAATACTCCTACTCACGGGCTGTCCTCGAATTTATACCCTGCACGTATGACGGTGACGATATGCTTCGCATGATCACCAAGCTTGGCACGCAAATTGCGGATATGACTGCTGAGTGTTCGCTCTTCACCTTCGAAATCATAGCCCCAGATTCTAGTAATCAGCTGCTCTCGCGTGAGAATGATGCCTCTGTGCTCCATAAGACAGGACAGGATCTCGTACTCCGTATGCGTCAGATTGCAATACTCTCCGTCAATGCATACAGTTCTAGCAGGCAAATCCATCGTAATCCCACCGCCAGACAACCGATTCTCCGAATAATGTATCGACCGATTCTCCAGTAATCGTTTGCAACGAGCTAACAATATAGGAGGGCTGCATGGTTTGATCACATAATCGTCCGCTCCGAGCTCGAATCCAAGCAACGTATCATCCTCTTCCGAACGAGCAGTTAACATCAGAATCGGAACGCTCGAAACCTTGCGAATTCGTCTGCATACCGACCACCCGTCCAATTCCGGCAGCATCACATCCAGAATGACCAGCTGCACATCATGTTCATGGAATAACTCGAGGGCCTGTCTGCCGTCGCAAGCCTCCAGCACACCGTACCCTTCATCCGTCAAATATTCCTTCATAATTTCCCGCAGCACCTGCTGGTCTTCCACAATAAGTATCGTTTTCACCATGGTGATACCCTCTTATCTATTCAAGATTCCGATTAACCTATGATCGAATGTTATCATGTTCGTGGAGACGTCACAATGCACAACATCAAATAGGGAATAAGCTATGAAGAGGAGTGAATCGAGAACGGGGAGTACATTGAGAACCGAGAGTACATGCAAATCTGCAGGCTTTCAATCGAAAATAGAGCCAAACTAGCCCAAAAACTTCGAATATACATCCTTTTTCTGCCCAACTGGTTGAAAGCGGCTATATCTGGAACCGAAAGATGCAGATTCGCATGCGTTTAGAGGAATCTCACCTGTAGCCAATGAAAGGCTGTACTATCGCAGGAAATTATTCCGCCTATCAGCACGATCTACATACAGCAAATATACGCTGTCCGGCTATTGCAGGACCAGATACTAGAACCGTTCGAAACAATCATAATTACGTTGACGGTATATGAAGCCGTCCTTGAAATCAAATATGCAACAGAAATATGCCTTAAGCTTCTGGCCGCTCTTGAAGGCTCCGATGTCGGCACCGACTTCTGCAGTCCAGATCACCTCGGTAATCACGGTATCGTCCACTTCATAAGCCCGTTGTATATCATATTGTTGCGATGCAAGCAGCTTACTTCCGCCTTGCATGCGTTGAAACAGTGTCATCCGGTCACTAACAGTAAGCTGTGCGGTTAACAAATTCGGAAACTCACATTGCTCAATGTCAGGATGCAGCACATCCGTATAATCGGACTCTACAGCACTGAACTGTTCGGTTAGTGCAAAATACCTCTTAACAACAGCTAATTTCATGCGATCCCCAACCTCTCCAATTGTGATTGCATGTCTTGACGAAGATGTATATTCATTCTAACCTATCACTTAAGCAGGTCCTCTCGCAGCGGAGTGAATGCATCCAGTAATGACGACGGCTCCAGTGCCTTCACGCCATGCACAGCATCACCTGGAACGACAATGGTCTCCCCGGCTTTCAGGATGTGCGTAACACCATCAATGGTGTATTCGAATGAACCTGTTAGACAGTAGCTGATCTGCTCGTGAGAGTGCTGATGCAGATAGCCTTCAGCTCCTTGCTCGAAGCGAACCTCCATCATCATCACCTTCTCACCTGGCTCGAAGATGCGCCGCTGCACTCCTGGTTCTGCTTGTTCCCATTGGACTTGCTCGTTCTGGTTGCTCACTTGATAATCCCCTTTCCTTGACCTGAGTTACTTCTCATTATACCGATATAGACGAAGCCTTCAAAGTGACTCACCGGATTCCTTATACATATTCAAGACTTTCGTCACAAACAATGACTTCCATTCCGTATACGCTTGCCTATCATTCCTAAACTTCACTGCTAAATGTTTCTTCAGTCGAGCATACTCATCTACCAGTTGAGGGGATCTTCGCAACATGTTTCGAAAATTGAGATGTCTCCTCAATTCCTGACTATCCTTCTCACAGACATATAGATGATGATCCATCTTCACAGCTTGTCTATGAGTGTATGGTGCATATGAATCAATCCTTGCGAAAGCCTCCCTCCCTTCGATACCTAGGTTGCCTTCGTGAACATAACCCAATTCACCAAGTTTGTCGATGACTCTCGGAAGCAAGGATGCTGACTCTATCACTATATCTATATCCAGTATCGGCTTCGCTGCTAAGCCTGGAACAGCTGTACTGCCTACATGTTCGACTGCAAGAATCAGATCATTTAGATGCAACGTATAGATTTCATGCAATTCTGCGAAGAGCAGGCCCCACTTATCGTTATAGTCCTCAATTATGATTGGTTGATTGTTCATTAAACAGGTTCTCCATGATCGATATGTTCTGATACGCTTGATTTCAGTAGTTCCACTAAATCTTCATCCATATAATGATAATCATCTGGAATGTTTAGACAAACCACTTTCTTGTTTAATAAACTGTTATTAAATTTCTCTTGCATCCTTCTTAGATGCTTCTTCTCCATTACAAAAATAATATCTGCCCAACCAATATGTCCATCTGTAATTTTAATTCTTGCGTTATTTTCCGTTCCAGCAGATCTTACATCATAGCCTGAAATCCCTTGAAAGATCGTCTCTGCTGTTAGACTTCTCCATCTATTTCTACTACAAACAAATAGTAATTTAATCTTTTTCACCATCCTAGTTAATATCATAGCTACCAGAGCAAATCCACCCATTCGCTGCTTGCATGTGTCTTCATCAAAGCATGTCGCAACCATTCCTTCTGCGTTACATCAAGATAATTCAGCGCGTTTATGAAGTCTTGCCTATCACATTCTCTTGGTGATTTCGCCTTGAATAGTAATTGCCATTCTGGGGTTACATACCGCCTATTCATTGAATCGATTCGGATGAAATCTTGCAGTGGAATTGTAATGGAGGGATTTCTTCTGTAAATAACCTGATCGTTCGCATGATCTGTAATAAGCACTTCCACAAAATCTTGTTCATGCTGCAAATGCAGACAATACCTTGGAAGCTCGACCTGATTTTTGTCAATTACAACTTCTAATCGATGTTCTCCCGGAATGACTACCCCAACTTGCCAATCACTGAAGTAATTTAGTACATCCTGTACGTACTCGCGAAAAACAACGATGTCCATATCTTGATGTTCCCTGGTCTTCCTCCCGATTGTCAGATCAATGGACCAACCACCTGCAATAGACCATGGGAATGTACAGTCATTCATGATCGCATCTATACGTTCAAGCTGTGGGTCCTTCACAACATCCATCGGCATATGCCTCCCCCTCACTAATAAACCCTTGGAGAATTCCTTGCAAGATCGCGAAGGTTAATTCGGAATCATTCAACTTACTCTTTCTAATTTGTTGCAATGTCTCATTCACAGGAATTAGTACGACATCAATCTTTTCGTACTCTTCTAATCGCTGTTCACGTTGGGATTCAATATCCTCGGTATAATACACATGCGTGACTTCATTGCTTATCCAACTTGCTGGAATTAAGCGGCCTAAATAGTGTACTTCGCCGCACCGGAAACCTGTTTCCTCCAAGAACTCCCTACGCGCAGCATCTTCAAGTTCTTCTCTCTCCTCCACACCACCGCCAGGTAATTGGATCACATATTCGTCCACCGCTCTTCGATACTGTCTGATCAGAACAAATGAATCTCCATGTCTTGCTAACATGACAGCGGAGAGATTATTCTCATTCATAATATAATGCTTGCCAAGATGATCTTCTGCTATGACCTTGCCATTCTTGCGATACAACGGTATAAGTTCGCTCATCCTTCGCTCCTTTTATCATTTAGATTCCTTTGCTTTATCATCATTCAAATTGAGTCCTCTCTTCCCTCTTCCATATCTTCGTTAAGTAACACCATATGAATATGGTCTTCCCATTTCCCGTTTATTTTCAAATACTTTCTCGAGATACCTTCATTTCTAAATCCATTCTTCTCTACAACCCGGAAGGAAGCCCGGTTCCTTGGCATAATGTTAGCTTCTACTCTATGTAACTTTAGATCTTCAAAAGCATACTTTACAACTAATTGAATGGCTTCTGACATTAGTCCTTTGCCTTGATGATTTGCATCAATACGATAACCAAGATGACAAGATTGAAATGCACCTCGTACGATATTACTCAAAGAGATTGTACCGATGATAGCTTCATTTGCTTCCATGGAGAACATCCAAAATCTAAACAATTCTCCACGTTTCATCTTCTCGATGTCTGCATGGATCAGTCTCAACTGATGTTCTCTAGCAAAGTATGAATTGTCTCTTTCCATCTCCCATCCAGACAAATGATGCTTATTATTCATTACAAAAACTAAAACGCTATCAACGTAAGTCTCATCAATCGTTCTTAAGATAAACCTGTTGGAATGAGAATACAAGATTGTCTCCATCGAGATACCTCACTTACTGAAATTCAAGTATGCGATGACACTGGCTATATAGGAGTCAATGTTGAGCTTGTATCCACGATTTGTATGCTGACTCCAGAAGGCCGTTTGGCATTCGTAACCGTATGCTGATCAACAGTGCTTCGCACTAACCCCCAAATAAGATATCGATGATTGTACCTAGTGAGCCCCTACGATTACGTTCAAGAATATTCGGATTAATCACTTCCACAGTCCCACATTGCTGGCACGAGACGAATAAATAATGATTGTGCTGAATATCGAACATTTTGCTTAAACCTGTCCCTGTCATGGCAACCTCATTGATTTCACATTCCGTATGCCTACACTTCGTACACTTAAATCGAGCATGAATGATATCTTCGATCGATTCTTCCATCTCCTCATTGACTTCCATTGGCTGTGGATCATCTTGGAACACGATATGACCATCCTGATCTACTAGTACTTCATGCTTACATTCTGGACAGACATCGTCGATGATCACTACATGAGAAGCACACCATGGACATTCAATCATGTCATCCTCTCCTATTCGCAATTGTTGCTGATATGAATTCACCAAACATCTACGGCCTCACTACTTGAATCACAACATTCCCCTTCTTATGTCCGGTGTCTACGTAACGATGCGCTTCAACGATCTGTTCGAGCGGATAGCTTCGATCAATAACGGGTCGCAGCTCCCCTGACTCTATACGTTCTTGGAGGAAAAGCAGATCCTCCTGCTTCTCTCGACCTGTTGCGGTTTTATATGCTTTGCCACCGGAAATGTTCAACCGCAGCCCCCTCAATACTGGAGATAGACCAGGACTGAAAGCACTTAAGTAACATCCTCGTGGCTTCAGAGCTTTCATGCAGCTTGCGAACTTACTCTTGCCCACCGTATCGAAAATAACATCATATTGCTCGCCTAGTTGTGTGAAATCCGTGTTCGTATAGTCAATCACATGCTTGGCTCCCAACGATTTCACCATCTTGATATTGTCTGTACTGCACACCGCGGTGACTTCTGCGCCGAAAATCCGAGCCAACTGAACCGCATACGTACCGACACTGCCAGAGGCACCGTAGATAAGGATCTTCTGACCAGACTGAACGTTGCCAGCACGTAGGAAGCGCAACGCAGTCCCCCCACCAATCGGCAGAGCTGCAGCTTCACCGAAATCCAAGTTCAAAGGCTTACGTGCAATAACACCATCCTCCGGCAGACATCGATACTCCGCATAAGCACCGAACTTGAATCCACAAGAAGCCAATACTTGATCGCCTACCTTGAATCGTGTAACTTTCTCACCAATTGACTCTACCTCGCCAGCCAGTTCGAAGCCTAATATCTGAACTCGACTAGGTCTCATGAGCCCATTGTAGATTCTAGCCGCGAATGGATCTGCCTTGCGCATTCGACAATCTCCCGCCGTTACGGATGTAGCATGGACCTTAATCAAGATTTCATTGTCCTTGGGAACGGGCTTAGCCACCTCCTGTAGCTCCAATACATCTGGTGACCCATATGCTTGATAGATAACAGCCTTCATAGAATCCCTCCACTATTCTTCATACGTCATAACCTAACTTCTGTATTCATTTTATTATTCAGTTGTTCGATCTTAAGTTCCATCCGCCCATCCTGCCTCTCGCAATCGGGAATACTATAAATGCAGTGTTATTCGAAAGTGCTAACCGTTGTCATACTTCTGTATGCGGTTTATGAATTCCTGAATCTGAGAAGTATGGTGATGGTTATGCCAGATAAATCGTTGTATGGCCGTATCTACAGTGATCCAACCGAGGGCATTCGTTCTTAACTTCCTGTCATAATCCTCTGCATTAAGCCCCTCTAGTAACTTCATGATCCTAAAGTGAATGGCTTCCAATAAGTGAATAGAAACTAACACCGGGGTTTGTTTGTAGTCATTCAATTCAGCCCATAAATCTTCCCGATATGAAGCAGCTTGAGGTTCTATTTCAGTTAATGCTCGCTTAAGCCTAATAAAAGCATTCATATCATTATCCGCCAAATGATGAATGATTTCATGTGGTGTCCAGCCGTTGGTTCGGTACGGCGTATGTAATCGAGTTGTATTACATTTTTTGATTGTATCGTGCAAGGTAGGAACTATCTTAGCGATCTCCGTAATATAATCCACACGGTCTTCTGGGGCTGAGTTCACTCGTGGGGTAAACATACCAATAGGATACCGTATATTCTCTTCTTCCATTTCCTTTCCCCCTACATTCTACAGCTATCTTCTGTTGGCATACACTTCAGTAATCATTTGGGCACCCATCTTAAAGCCATAGATGAAAACTTCGGTTGAATACATGGAAGAAGATCTCCCTAATAAATCAAGGTTTCTTCAAGAAGTTCCATATCATGATCTGTTAGTCGCTTCTTTAACTGTTATTTGAATTGTGAAATTTCTTTGTTGATCATTCTATACTCAGAATTCCTCGGAAGAATCACTTCTTCCGGTCTAATTTCCCCAAAAAATAATTGCTCTAATATGTTGTTCATACCTCGCACCTCCCTCTCATACTAAACAGTATAAGGGTATTTTCGCTAGATATGAATAATTAGCGAATATATCGCTAAAGTATTTTAATAACCATATTTATTAGCACCAAGCGACTGGCGCAACATTGTACGTTACCTTCATTTTTAATGATTCGCATATCTCATATAGATACTTCGTTCAACGAACCCCATTGCCTTCCAAAATTCATATCCGTCATGGTTCCAATACAATACTTCAAGGTCTAACGTCTCAGTATTTAACAATTGCAATAGTTCCTCGAAGTATCTTCGACCATAACCATTCTGCCTACTATCACGACCTATAAAAAACTGCTTTAAATACAACGGTTCTGTAGAATGATCCACTAATGCATAACCTCTGATCTTCTCGGCATCCATCAATAGGTACGCCTTGTAAGTCCCTCGCATGAATGATCGCATTCTTTCTTTTAATTGTTCCACCGTCATCTTGTTATCGTGCTGCGAGTCTTCAATTAAATGCTTGTTCATTAGAGCAAGTGAATCCAAATCGTCATCTGTAGCATCAATAATTCGGAATTCGTTCATATGATATGCACCATTCTCTCCTCAATGTGGTATTACAACCAAAGTAGCACTAAAGTGAGAACTCACTCGGCTCATAAAACTTAAAACCTGTAATCTTGCTTTCCAGTAAGCTGTCTTTCAACATTTGACTTATGATCAACAATGCAGGGAACTCCGCGAGACGAAACACATGCTCATAGTCATTGCGTTCGTCCAATTTCAACACTAGCTTATCAATAAATTCAATACTACCATCATCAAATAGCTCCAGCTCCGATTCAGCATGATCAACACAGGCATAGCTGCCAATAATGTTAGCAACGTAGTAATTCTCGTCGACTGTCTGAGTAGCTTGATCTATTAACCGTGCCTTGAAATACTGAATATTCGAAATGCCAAGACGATCGAAGACGGTCTTCACTTTGTTGTTTATCAACAATCCCATTCTCATAGGGACAACAATATTATCCGTTATGTATTCCTCAGGATGCTGAGTAAAGGGGATATCGATAGAAGGCAGGTTATTCGGAACAAGATTGCCCTGGTCCAGATGCAGTTCAAGCGACTCATACATTGGTGGTAATTGATCCATACTCCGTTCATACTCATCTGATCGTTCACTTGCCATCACCCAATACATATAAAATTCATCTCCTGGAAGTTGAAATTACCAACAACTCAATAAGTACCATCCCCATATTCTTCTATCCAACTTTTCTACCTGTCATAAAAAGAAATAATGGTATCCTCAATCTCCGCTCATAGGTTTCTTGATGAATGAAGTTATTTCTACTTGGTTTCGACTCTCTTATTTGTTGGACATCGAACCCCGCTCCTTTCTGAATAGGTACTTCCCAATCTTCCAGAGTCGCATGGATGACTTCCGCATTCATACCCTTCAGATTTTCATTTGCACAAGCAATCATGTTAGAGGAACCATCAACACCTGAGTAGAAACTCGCGCCTCTTGCTAATAATTCATGTCCATACGATGCCGTTCCACATCCCAGATCAAGAATATGAAGCCCTTCCACATCCCCGATCATCTCGTTCATAATGGGCTTCTCGAGCGTATCATTCGCATTCTCTGCCCACTCTCTCCTCTGTAAAAATTTTTCGAAAAATTGTTCCTGATCGTAAAACTCTGACCCTCTATTACCAAATATCCCCCTCACTTCTATTGTTGATAGCCCGATTCGCCATTTTTACACTATTCACCCTTACCGTTGTCATCTAGCCGATGGATGAAATAAAAGTATCGAATGATCACATATAAATTAATCGCGCCGAATCCAATAAGACCAATCCAAGGTCCAATAGAATGCTGATTAGCGGAATTCATCTGTCCATACGTGTAAGCAACGAAAACGATCATGAATAGGAAAACAACACCCAATATGATCATAAGTGGAATGTACCTTGCCTGCAATTGACTCTTCGTTAAATGCTTCTCGTGATATTTGCGCCACTCTTTGTGCTTTGCAATATGCATTATTCCCATGAACAAACCAATCAGTCCAGATACAATGCCGATATAGAAGGGGATATAAGTTGAGATGTGATAGGTGCCGTTCCCGATGGGTCCAACTCTAGATTGGTTTAATTTCCACAAGCCATACGATAGCCCCACAATCATAACAGTAGATAGGCTGATTAGGAAAATCCCTCTTCTCAATATACTGTAGCTCCTTTCATAAGATTAACTGCAACAATCGATCGTCCCGCATACATTATCCTATCGATCATACCTAAAGAAGTCTTCTTCCAGTTGAATAACTCCCGCTGTCATCGGATCTACAACATAGTATTGTACCTCTCCCGAAACCTTTACTTCATAATGGTAGCTATAATCTCTTATAAACCAAGACTGTTTATCCGTAGTCTGTATTAATGAATAGCTTGTAGGAATGAAAGTTGCCTCATTACTATCAATCTCATTAGCAACAATAGCCTTCCCGCCTTCATAAGTCGTTGATGGTAATGCGAGAATAAATACGAGTGGGATAAGCACCAATAATACAATGTTCGCTATAAACATTTTCCCTTTTCCAACATCTAGTATAACAACATAGCAGAGAATTTGTGGAAGTATTGCGATATTATACATCCACGTGTTTATGACAGTGTAATAGAAATACCCGTTTACAAAGTGAACTGCTAATAATTCAAGAACATATATGAAAAGCAGCATTCTGGCTAATTTTTCGTTGCTCATTATGACTTGTCCATGGGCGCAGCAACCAGTCTACTGTTGCTCCGTTTCGCTCCTCGCTCCATGACAATCACATCCTTCCATTCATAATAAGGACGACTCCAAATGTTCGTGACGTGAATTCAGTGTTACAAGATATCGTCTTAGTAAGACCTCCACTTAGATTCTCCGTATATCCTTCAATAAGTATTCATTTCATTAGTTCCATTTGTTTTTTGTGATGCTCGTCATGATGTACAAATATCTTTGCATAGCTATCTATAGCGTGTTGCTTTTTACCCTTCCCTATCGTAAAACGAATGCCCGGATCATAGATCTCTTCTATTTTTCTAATCATCTCTCTTCGTGTTAGTGCAAATTCATGTATCAAAGACTCGATATCATGAAATAGCTTCGCCTTTTCGATTGCTACCATATTATGAGCGTCATGATCAACAAACTCAGGAAGTTGTGCGCCATCCTTCATCCAAGGAATCATCTTTTCCATACTATATACATCCCAATTCCAAAGATGACAAATCAGTTCCTTCCATGTCCACTTTCCAGGCGCTACCGGATTTAACCATGCGTCTTGAACGAATGGTCTGTTCAATGATTCCACATAATCAATAAACCCCTCAAATTGAATCAGTATTTTACTAGGCATTTTGAAACCCCATTCACATCAGTGAGGATGGATGTTCTGCTCAGTGCTTCCCTCACAATAAAGTAAATACCAACACAATCTCAAAAACGATGATCACCAATCCAAATATGAGTAACATCTTCCCAATATCTTGCTTGTTACCATCTTCACTAAACGAATAGATTCCCCCGACAAATAATCCTACCAACGGAATAAAAAAAGTAGCTATAAACAATAAAGCAACGGCACAGCCATCGGGACTATTCTGCTCATATCTACTAGCATAGTAGGTGCTTGGTGATTTTGCACGAGAGATAAATGTACCACAATACTTGCATTGTAGAGCATTTTGCTCGTTCTCTTCACTACAATGACGACATATCGTTGAGCTCTTCTTAGCAATCAATAAAGATTCATCATATTTCTTTTCAGATTCCAAGGTACCTTCAAGCACAACATCTTTGAGTGACCTACTGCACACAATACAAACATGTGCCGATTCTTTATTCACTTCGCCGCAACTTTTACATGTCTTTACTGCCATTACCTCACTCCCAAGCTATTGCATACCTAACGATCCTCACAAATTCATGATAAATCCAGTCTTTTGGCCCTTCATAAATCCTGCCTTCTCATAAAATTGATGCACCTCAATCCTATGAGAACCGCTCAGCAGCATCAACTTATAACAATTGTTCTCACAAGCGATTTCCTTAGCTTTATCCAGCGCCATACGGCCAAATCCGTTTCTTCTATATGCTTCATGCGTAATGACATTCTCTATCAATGCATAAGGTCTGGCATTCCTAGTGAGATTCTTGATAATAACTAAAGTACAAGAGGCTACGATTACTCCCTCGTGTTCCACCACAAGAATATGCATATTTGTATCGCTCAACATTGCTTCCCAATGCTTACGCAACTGGTGATCCCGCACCAATTCCGGATCAGTAGGTTGCAAGAACCTATAGAGAAGTAATAGGTCTTCCAATTCATTTTCTTGGATGAACCTGCATGCAGCCATTTTCGTTCCATCCTTTCGCTCATATCTTGAATACTAAGTTATTTGCTCACTCTCGTTAGTGCCAGATCGTGCTTGGTTATTCGCTAATCTCTTCAAGAGCTCATTCACTTCTTTTCGATTTCTTGCAATTATAATTTCCGTCTGATTCTTCGATCGTTCAAGCTTCTCTATAGTCTTAGTCCTGCTTCTTGTCCTATAATTCCATACCCATTTAATAAACTCAACATCTAACTTCTCCGGACAACCTTCATTCATATCTGGTCTGGACTTCCTATGATACATGACTCTTCGCTTAACGATGCGATACATACAGAGCCATCTCGGCATGTCCAAATAAATCACCACATCTGCTCTCGATATTCTCAAATCCAGCGTCCTAGAATAATTCCCATCGATGATCCATTGCTCTGTCATAGTCAATTCTTCAACAACTCTGTCCCATTCTTCAGCTGGTGTTGGTACCCAATTGGGCTTCCAATAATACTTGTCTAAATGAATGACTGGAAGATCGAGTATGCTGCTGAGTTTTCGCGAGAGTGTTGACTTGCCCGATCCTGCGGAACCTAATATCATGACACGGTTCACAGATAGTCTCCTTTCAAACATGGAATCTAACCATATACAGGGATATTAATCGTTCGTATGTATCTCAACCCTCCACTAACTGATTTGATTATTCTTCTCATGTACCAACAAACGCTTGTCTCCATATGATATAATTATTAAGCGAGGTGAGTGTGAATTGGAAAAGATACTAAATCAAATATTGTCAGAAATGAAAACAATGAAGCAGGATATGTCTGAATTAAAACAAGATATGGATACTGTGAAGCAGGATATAGTTATTATGAAACAAGATATGGATACCGTGAAGCAGGATATAGTTACTATGAAGCAAGATATTGTTGTGTTGAAACAAAATTCGCAGGAAGTCCTATCTGATATTGAATCAATTCAGAAGAATATTCATACGATGCAGATTGACATATCTACAACTAAAGATGATCAATTGCGATTAGAGAAAAAAGTTGACGGCATATACAATGCAGTCGTCAGAATCGAAGAAGGTCAACCCAAAGACTTTATGCAATGTTAGAAACCATCGACGGCAAACTCGTACATAAAGATTCCGAAATTTCCGTTCTGAATAAAAGAGTCTTTAAGGTTGAAACTGATATTGAACATCTTACTAAACAATGATGACATCCCCATCCAATGAAACCTCCAAAGCGTTTTACAAACAGGCAACCATTTTAAGGAGAATGTACGTTGATCGTATGACTGGCTAGGGTAGAATCATCAGATCCTAATGCTTGAATGTGAATATGGTCATGGAACGTCCTATCGCCGAATTCCCAAGTATATGACCAACCATCACTTCCGTCTACGTCATAACCAATGAGTGTTCTTTCTTTTCCCGTTCCCGTCCCTGTTGGTGCTAGCCAAAACAATACTATATCTGTATGTTCAGCTTCCACATATATTGTCATCTTAGCAACGTCCTCAGGGACAACCCACCAGTTGGAATCCTTCGTTAAATCCGTGCGAACGTCTAATATCTTAGTACGCCGATCACTCTGTTCATTTGAACAAGATGACAGAAATAGCATTATCATTGTCAAACATAGGATAGTTGCTTTAGTTCGTACCAAAATAAATACCTCCAAGCATTATTTATGACTTTGAGTCAACTGAACTTTTCGTATTGGCGACACCACACCGACTTTAGCAAACGTTAGCAAGTAGTCCGCATCCGGATGCACTAAACTCCCACTATGTAATTATTGCTTGTACTTCAATCTCAACGAGCAATTCAGGATCTATGAGTGCTTGTACTTCAACCATGGTAGCTACTGGCCGGATATCGCTGAAGAATTCACCATGTGCTCTTCCTATCTCCTCCCACTGTGAGATGTCAGTTACAAACATTCTAGTTCTTATTACATCTTCCATCCTAGCTCCTACTTCCATTAACGCTTCTTCTATTGTCTCGAGAATCTGCTTAGTTTGTAAATATGCACTGCCTTTCCCAATAATTTCTCCATCCCTCATGGAGGTTGTTCCAGCCACTTCAACAATATTTCCTATTCGTATAGCTCTACAATATCCAACGACGGATTCCCAAGGAGAACCTGTGGATACAAAAATTCTTTCCATTCATTTATTCCCCCTTGTGCAATATCTAGATTTTCGGAGTCCTGTCTCATGTAAAATCAATATAATGAATAGCCTACTGTTGGGCTTCCTCTATTCACATGATATCTTCGTAATGCTCTACTGTAGGAAACGGATTGTAAAAGTGATGCAACAGTGCCTTCCATTGTTGGTATTCATCCGATCCTCTGAAGCCAATCGTATGGTCCTCTAACGTTTCCCATCGAACAAGCAATATATATTTATTCTTGTCCTCGATACATTTCCGAAGTTCGTGGTTGATATATCCTTTCATCTTCACAATAATTTCAGATGCAACGCTAAAATTTTCTTCAAATTCACTTGTTAAGCCAGGTTTGACTTGCAGCACAGCAACTTCAAGTATCAATAAGGACAGTCCTTTCGTGTTTGAATCTTCTAGTTTAGCCAGCCTTCGTAATCTACCAGGTTTCAAGCTCGGAGAGTAATATGCCTTTTTTCGAAAGGACTGAACTACTATCGTTTGCAAAACCTTTACTCGTAGAGATTTGCTTATTTGCAAACGAAAACGCAAAGACCTTTTCAAATTCTCCATTCAAAGTGAAGTAAACTTTATGTTCATCTGGTATAAACATGACAGATAATTGAGTGGGATAATCACCATGATGCTGAACGGTTTCTTGAAGCAAGGCGAAGCCCGTTTCCACATCAAACGATTCTGTGTTCCTTATAAGGGTATCATATGCCTTCCTATATCGATCATGTCCATCTCCTGAAACGTGAGTATCAGCTTGTACCATTTTATCCTTCAGTGAGAAATTGGTTAATACAACGAAATCTCTGTCGATGGAGTCCATATCTATGTTTTCCCTTCCTGGCTCAACTACAAAAGTCTTCCTATCCCTACCAGAAATCATGCTATGAACACTATAATTAGGGACATTAACAATAGTATTGTCTTCAAGGAAATCCTTTAACTGTGATAGTTCGACGCGATTGCTAAGTACTACATCAAGAAGCTTCATGATATGTACACAATTCTTACCTCGTCTATACTTCCCTTCTTCAGTTGGATTAACCATGATTAAGTTCATGAATGTTCCGCTGCTATTCATACCAAAGGCGGGTAAGAACTGTCCATTATCTTTCTGCAGGATTAGCAGTTGATCATCATCTTTCAAGACAAACTTGATAGGTCTTGTTGAAATATCGAAATTCATTCCAATAAGTGTTGTGTCTGAATGGACTACGAAACTCGTACACATATGAGTCGATCACTCCTCTACCGAATGTGGCAACTCCTTATTCTGTAACAAACCTAGATATATTCCGACGGGATCTACTATATAGGCAAGATAGAAGTGATCGAATTCCATCTTTTCTCTTATGATTTGTGCTCCGCTCTCTACTGCTTGTTCCAGAGTATGATCAACTGAATCAACTTCCACTATTATTCTAGTGCCGTGTGGATAATCAGCGGGTCCTTTACTGATTCCTCCATCTATTCCTCGTTGATCTCCCTTCTTCATCGTAGTCTTGACCGGCCAATAACCCCAGTTCGGATCAGCTACGTTTTCCCACCCACTTCCTGTTCTGCATACTTCCCTTCCGTATACTCGCCAATTACTGTGTCCAAAACTTATAAGCAGGCTTATTCTTTGTCAATTGGGATATTTCCCACTCGCCTCGGTATAAGCCAAACATTCTCTTCGATACCTTCCTGCCGATTCCTATTCCACGATACTTCTTCACAACGAAAAACTCAGCTATTGAGTAATAGCACCAAGTCTTTCATTGTTATTGTGAAATCTCTTGACCTTCGTAAAATCTATTTCATATCTAAATATAGTTTTACTGCATTTCTTATCTGCTCTTTAGTTTCTTCCAACTCAACAACTCCACACTGTTGAGAAATTCTTTCCTTACTTATAGATCTGATCTGATGTGCCATAACAATTGAATCTTTCGTAAGCTGGCTTTCTAATTTATTCAACCTTACTTCAATGGGATAAACTTTCCGACCAGGTTTCAAACTCGTTATAGCCAAAATTGTAACAACGGGTAGGACTTCATTGACTTCTTCTGATGAAATAACAAGTACGGGTCTTATTCCCGACTGTTCTGACCCTTTTATTGGATTCAGATCTGCCCAAAATATTCCCCATTGATACCTCACCATTCCTCTTCCTCTCGATCAGTATCTTGATCCACATTCTCGAATGCCTTCATGCTATCACTTAAATCCTTCATAAACATCGGATCTTTTGAAGCATTCAACATTTCCTCTTTTAATATTTCTTTATCCATCCGGCTTGAATATTCCTCTAATGCTTCTTTTACACCTGCGCTCACTGAAGGAATATATTTTTGCTGCACATATATTTTATACTTGTTTATAAGTTCTGGGGGTAAGTTAAAGGTTACATTTTTCGATTTCGACATATAATCACCTCGATATTGAATTTTGATATTGCATAAATATATTGTAACCGAACACAGTGCTTTTATAAATAGGTCATTCGATCCGAACTGCCGTTCACGATAAGGTTAGTCGGTGACTCGAAGAAGACTCTTGAAATCCTGTTCATTCATTATACGCCAAACTGCTTTAAATGATGGTCCATATGTTTATACATGCCATTGCGCCATTCTTCAGGAGTGAGTTTTCCAAAAATGGATGCGGTTTAGTTGTACACTTCTCGGGTCCATCCACTCGGAATTTATTCAATGTCTCTGGATTCACGGGAAATAAGGTGCGATCGAATGATTGCTTTCAATTCTTAATCTATATAGGTTCATGATTCGTACTTGATTCTCAGTTAATTTCTCTGTATCCCAATTCATATGCATGACACAGTATTCGAATAATTCCTTCAATTTTATAAATAAGGGAAGTCTCCTTAGCATATCTGGAGATAAATCATATTCTTCTTGATAGCCATCGATAATTGCCTTCGTAATCGAACGTCTATAATCAAGGATATTTCCACTTCCTACAAATGAATATTCTAGCGCACTAAAGATCACAACGGCCAAATCAAATAGATAAAAATGCTTCTCACAATCCTGAAAATCAACTAGTGTCATCTTCAAGCTGCGGTCCACTATTACATTTTCTAGCCAAATATCGCCGTGCAACAAACCGTATGTTGAATCATTTTTGGGTAGTTTCTTTATGGTTGACAATACCTCATCCGCAATTTCTCTTATCGAACTTTCTACATGTGGAATATATTTTAGAAATGCATACTCTTCATTATGATGCCAATCGTAAATGTATCTGATTTCCTCCATATGTTCATACTTCTTCGACAAGCGATGCAATCTACCCATATTTCGACCTAACTCTTGCAACACATTCGCATTCCATTGACTTCTAGGTAGATGTGAGCCAGAAGCCGCTTTATACAATACAGTATTAACATCTCGGTCAATTGTTAACGTTTCAACGTACTTACCATGTATAGAAGTAATGGTAGGAGACACGCCGAACCCTTCATTGTATAGAAAGTTAGTATACCTCACTTCTTCTAGCTGTTCGTCATACGATTTATAGTTTGTAATCCTAGCATAATAAATTCCTTCTCTTGCCATGCATCGAAACATTTCATTGGTTACGGATTCAACCTTTGTAATATTTACTGGATACACTTCATTCAATGCCTCTAGCGCCTGATGTTCCATGTTCATTGTCCTCCCATATATCCAACAACATCCCATCGAAGATTTAATCGTTCTCTCCAATCATACCATTTTTCCCCAATAACATAAAGAACATTTATTCGTGTCAGTCTGAAGATCTCCAGCACATTTGCTCTACTACGCCAGCCCGGAACCAAAGGAGCGCTAGTGCCGATATGAAACTAGGGTGTTAAACAAGGTTGGATCTAAGCACCTTGTAATAATGATAGGACTCATTGTCGATATCTATCGTTGAATGAAATTGAATTCCACTTTTCACAATCACTCTATTAGAAGGTATATTTTCAACTAATGCGATTGCAGCAAAATCATTTACATCAGCATTCTCAAACAGATAGCTAACCAGTCCTTGAACCGCTTGTGTCGCATAACCTTTATTGCGATATTCTTTGGAGATAGCAAACATAATCTCTCGACTTGGCGGTGTCAGTTCGTCCTTGATCCCGCTACAACACCAGCCAATAAATTCGTTCGTCTCCTTCAAAATTATTCCTAACCGAATTCGAAGATCACGAATATGGCCATCCTTGGAGATAGCAAGCAAAAAACTGATTGTTATCAGGTATTTCGTATTCATATAACCATTCTTTCCTTTGGGATTTCGGAACATCCCAATCCGGCAAGTATTACTTGACATGTTCTTCCTGAGTGATTGAATAAATGTAATCTAAATCGTTATATTCATAGGTTCGTAGATAAATATCAGGACAATCTATACGGACATTTTTCACTAAGCTACTCATGCGTACCCTCCAAAAACTAATTTTTACTCATTGAATCAAGGGCCAGCCGTAGCTGACCCATAGTGTTAGTGCCATGTGATTATGAAAAAAAATATTTCGCGAGCATTTCTCCCCACGGAGCTATTCCGATCTCTTGAAATCCGACTTTCTTATACAGTTGCTTTGCTTCCAAATTGTCCGGATAATAACCGAGTAATATGACTTCAGTACGATCTTCCCTGCCCTCGATATCATTATACATATTTTTTACAATAGTTGCATGAATTCCATCTGATAGTTCTGGGACTTTCCGCTTATTTGTTACCGAGTTGTTCCGCCAAACCGATTAGAAGTCCTTCCGCTCCACGAATGTAGCAGAGACGATAAGAGTCCTCGTACTGAACCACTTCGCCAACGAGCTGAGCTCCATGCTTAGTGAGTCTGGAGACCATTTCGTCAATGTCATCAACGGTGAACATGACGCGTAAATAACCGAGGGCGTTTACAGGAGCAGTACGATGATCTGAAATAATAGGTGGGGAGAGAAATCGCGATAGTTCAAGTCGGCTGTGGCCATCTGGGGTAACCATCATAGCAATTTCTACGGATTGAGAACCTAGTCCCGTTACACGACCAGCCCATTCACCCTCGACCGTAGCTCTCCCTTCAAGCTTCAAGCCAATCTCCTCGAAGAAAGCAATTGCATTATCAAGGGATTCTACAACGATTCCGACATTGTCCATTCTTAGTAATTTGTTATTTTCCATGTTTTATCTCCTTATGAGTTCTTTACCCGATAAGCCCTGCTTCATTCCAACGGATTCCATATTCCTGTGACTTTGAGATAGATATGTACATTTACATCGACCACTTAACTTATGAACGCGCTTACTATGACTAATATCATAAAAACAATCACAAAACTAGGACACAATAAATATCTAAACAAGCCAATTTGTTTATGCGTAACATGCAACTCTAAATCTCTATCCCAGGTTGTTGCTCTATCATTCTTTAAATTCTTATATGCAATATAATTAGCGATTAATTGAATGATTCCTACACCGATCGCCATTCCTCTCAACCAAACTAATCTAGCACGCTTGAATGCTAAATCTTGAGACAATCTTTCGCCGTTCTTGGTCTTTACATGGATACCCATAATAAACTTCCCAGGAGTTGTACCGATCTTTGTCATATAGCCCCACTCTATCATCATCCATACTATGGCATACATCACTGTATAAATATCATTTGGAATACTATCAAAACTATCTTCATGAATAAAGGTCCATATTGCACCAATAATAATTCCATGTAGCAACATATCAAAATTTCTTGCCCAAAATCTTGTCCATGGCTTGACTATGTTCATTTCAGTTGTCTGAGTTGCATCAGTTAAGGTTTCCATTAGTTTCTCCCGCTCCAATTTGTATCTTTGGGAATTCCCTCATTTTCATCCCCAGAACACACCGCTTGTGTCTTCATCAACAATTTTTAATTGTTTTTCGAAGTCTTCATCAGGGGCAATGTCGTCAACGAAATGCCACCTATCTTTACTATCTCTCCAATAGACCTTCCATTTGTTCTGATCTAGTCGAAACTGTGCAACATCCAGCTTCACCCATTGATCACTCATAAATCCCGGTCTTTCTTCAATAAGAGTAACGGTTTTCGCTCTGAATTTATACGTAAGCCTCATCTTGTCTCTGATATGTTTCGGAATCTTCTCTTCCACATACGCAGACATGATTTTATCAATTCTCTTCTTCGTAAATGCGTCTAGCATATCTACACCTCGATTGTCTTATGATTGTTGGTTATGGGCGCTGCCCAGCTTCGGTTGGATCGACATCTATGTATCGCTAGCGATATCGTCAATATGAAAGTTAAACCCAGCAACCTCCCATTCATCATCGATGGCCCTTATAGTTATAGTTGCCGTACCTTCTCCATTTTCATAACTTGCATCATAATGTAATATATACCAATCCACATTCCCCTCTGAATTCGCATAAGTATAATCTGAATAAGTGGCATAATGAATCTTGCCAACGAACTTAATGACTTCAAATTGCTGGTTGAATTTATCCAAGGACATATTCGCCTTAACGTAATCACCAAATAATGCATATAGTGTATCACTATTATCTTGATTATAACTTTCCATGATTTCGCTCATAATCTGATTGGCCTCATTGCTAGTTACAGGACTCGCAGTATGCGTTGAACCTGTGGTAACTTCAATATTTATAAACTTAGATAGGATCACAATGATGAGTAGCGCGATTGTCACATAGTTTAGTATATTTATTCTTTTAACTTTCTTGTGTAGAACACGAATGTCTTCATTCAGCTTTTCTACCATGGTGCTTTCATTCTGTACATGCTGTTCTTCCATGTTTGTTTCTACAGTTTGTTCGTTCGCTTCATTCTTCATTATTCACCTCATTAGAAATGTGCCCTACCGCGCTGTTGATTTCGTCCAAATCGAGGAGTTGCTACTAATTAATAGTCTTCATACCTCATTATATCCTCGGCACTACTGAAAGAATGTTCTTTTCTCTGGTGTTTTCTCGAATCCTTCACTTTTACTACATATGTGTTCGCAACCATGTCTCCGAGTCGTTGTTTATGTGTTGTTGCTAACGCTAAGATCCCTGCAATAATGCCACCCACTATTACGGGATTCGCGTCCATATGTATCTCCTTTTCTCACCCTCACTCCTCCATTATAATCCATAAATCACCATTTGGAAATAAAAAAACTAAATGAAAGATCAGGGAAAGCTCGAAAATAAGGATATCGGCAGATTCGACGGCGTAAGTGGATGATACAGAGGTCAGCTTTTTCATTACGTCCATTCCCTAGGTGATGAACTGAAGCCAATATAGTTGTAAACTAAGCAAATAAAGGCTTAGACTGGATGAGATAAGCATGAAGATAATATTTCATATAATACCAATATATAAAACTAATATGATGCGAGTGATCAACTAAAGGAGAGCTATAAGGAATGAAATCTGACCGTATAACATTTCCGCCGGGATTTTGGACAGGATTACAACACATGGGAATCGCCCCCTACGACGTAGTTCACAAAGCGCAGCTACCGTTCACCATAATTGCTGAACCAGTTGCAGTCACCACCGCACAATATTTCAGAATCTGGCAAGCATACTCCGATCTCGTTGGTGACATTGCCCTCGGAGTCATCAAGCTTATAACCTTCTTTGAAACGACACAATACCCGCCGACCGTGTTGGCGACCTACCATGCTCAGGACTATCGCGACGCCCTTAATCGAATTGCTAGGTACAAACAACTGTGCCCTCCAGAAAGCTTGCGTATTACCGAAGAGGGCGAACACTGTACAATCGAATTGGAATGGTTCCGTAGTGAGCAACCCGGCCCGCCGGTGTTGGTTGGAACCACGCTGGCCTTTCTACTTGAGCTAGGGCGAAGAGGCACGGGCCAGTCTATCACTGCACACTCCGTGGAATTCACTCATTCAATGGGTGATGTAAAGACTCTTGAAACTTACTTCGGGTGCCCTGTTCGGAGTGATGCAGCAAATAACCGACTAGTTCTGCATCGAAGAGACCTGGACCGACCCTTTATTTCATATAATAAAGAGTTACTGGAGATCCTGACGCCCGTATTGGACCGATCATTGGATGATCAGCGCAGCCGTTCAATCCCCGAGATGGTGAAGTGGCTCTTGATGCGCAGTCTAACCGGGGGCAAACTTGACATCCGTGCTGTGGCGAGTACGTTGGGCATGAGTGAACGTACCCTGCAACGCCGTCTTACTGATGAAGGGACAACCTTCAAGCAGTTGTTGACGCAAGTTCGACATGAACTGGCTCGTGAATACTTGGCAGATCCCAAGCTTGATATTAAAGAAGTGGCTTTCTTAGTTGGATATGAAGACCAAAACTCATTTTACCGCGCCTTTCGCCATTGGGAAGGTGATACGCCTTCAAGTTGGCGATCCGAATATTTAAGGGAACATCCGCCGCTATGAAATCTCTAATCGAATTTTCTTTACACAAGTCCAGCATTTTACACGTTATGCTTTGGCAGGTTAAACAAGAAATTTGGCGTTGTACGCTAGTTACCTGACGATCCAGACAAAGTATTATAATCTCTATCCGGAGCACAAGTATGTTCTAAGATGAACTTCTAATCAGCTTGCCTTCACTGACAACAAAGGAGACATAGGTTATGGATATGGGATTAAGGAACAAAACAGCATTAGTAACAGGATCAACGAAAGGTATCGGGAAAGCAATTGCCATTGAACTTGCCCGAGAAGGTGCCAATGTCATCGTTAATGGACGGGATAATGAAGAAGTAGAACGAATCGTACATGAATTGAAGTCGGAGTTCCCTTCTACCGTTCCTCAGCATGCTACAGCTGATATTGTCGATATCCAACAAAGAGAAGCTTTGTTGGAGAAATATCCCGATATTGATATCCTGGTTAACAGTATGGGTATTTATGAAATCATGTCCTATGAAGACGTTAACGATGAAGTATGGGAACAATACTTCCGTACGAATGTCCTTGCCGCTAATGGATTATCTAAATTTTATTTGCCTAGGATGCTGCGTAACAATTTTGGACGAATAATATTTATTGCAAGTGAAGAAGCGATTATGCCTTCCGGGCAAATGCCTCAGTATTGTATGACCAAATCTATGTTATTGTCACTGTCCAAAAGCATATCTAAACTCACGATAGGAACGGAAGTCACGTCCAATACGATCATACCTGGTCCAACGCTTTCCGAAAATGTATATCAAATCATTGATACTATGTTTTCTGATGATATGTCGTTTTCGGAAAAAGAAAAGAAGTTTTATTCAGCAAATCTGCCCCAATCTGAAATACAACGGTTTATCAAGCCTTATGAAATAGGCAGGCTGACTGCATTCGTATGCAGCCCGTATTCATCCGCCTTTAAAGGTTCTCCAATTCGTATGGACGGGGGCATGGTGCCTACAATTTATTAACATACGTATCGAACAAGGAAAAGGACGGGAAACTCGTCAAGTTCCGATCCAGCAAACTTGTTCGTGTGGAAAAGGCGGGAAATCCCGCCTAGTTTCCCTTTAGGCTTGTGGAAAAATAATTTGACAAACTTATTTTGCGGAATCTGTTCTGACAAATAGCATTACGAGACAACCAATTTTTCGCATGAAAGTGCGCCTCCGTTAAACTCATTTAGTTTGCCAGCGATCTCTTGAGTAATAGAAATACTCTCAATTACATCTTCAACTTTCTCAATGACATTATTAGGATCAGACCAATTGTCATCTATTTGAAACATTCATTGAATCTCCTTTTGACATCAACTATTGCTTTCCTTCTTAATAAAACCTATGAATAAACAAACCACCCCTATAGTAATGATTGGAAACGAAACTGGCTCTACATCCATCTGAACCAACGCAATACCTACTAAGTTCAAACCAATGCCTAATAATAAATATTGTTGAGCAGATCGATACTTAGCCATGATCATAATGAAAATCATCAGAAACAACCCGAAAAAATTCAACATCATAGGATCCAATAGTACCACCCCTTCGTATGGATCTCTGATTTTACCGAGTTAGCAATTGCAGTAGAGAAGCCCCTTACGGGACAGTATTGCTGATCTCCGTCAGAAAACCGTTCATTCTAGCTGTATCCACTAACCGCCAAATATCTTGACTTGCTGTGTAGTGGAACATATACCATTGGTTCTCATTCGCTTCGTAAATCAAAACCTCAGGGTCCCCTTCTGTCGGTTCGGTTCGAACAAGTGTATAAATATCAAAACGTTTGATGCTGTTCCCTTCTAGGTCTAAGAAATCATATTGTCCAGCTTTATAGTACTCACCAGAGCTAGGGTGACTGCTCCAGGTGTAACTTGATGGTGCTTCGACTTTCTTACCTCTGTTCTCTGCAAAAATATTATATATTGCTCCATTATACGTGTTTCCATTGATTTGATTTACAACGCCGCCCATAGTCATGCGGTATTCCTGTTGCAATGTATGCACCTTCACACCATCGATGACCAATGGCTTGGTTTCGACTGTTACGACATTGTCGCTATAACGAACATCACAATCGAATGCCTCTGCAATAAGTCGAAGTGGAACCATCGTGCGATTATTCTTTAGATATGGCTTGACATCTAATTGCACCGTTGTATCATTTATCACAGCAGTATGACTATTCAATTGTAATACTATCGCTACATTATTTTGCGTGAGTACGACTTCTGGATCCAACCAGTTCACCGTTGCTCCCAAGCTTTCACTGATAACACGAAGTGGTACCATTGTCCGGTTATTCTTAATATCAGGACTGACATCAGAGGAAATCGCAATCGGTGTGAGATCGGCATGGTTTTTCAAAAGTATGGTCACGGACTCGACGGCGTAAGCGGAAGATACAGCGATCATCACACTTAGCGCAGCAACTGCAGAGATCAGCTTTTTCATAATGTCCACTTCTCCCTTCACTATAAATTAATGTGTTTTCATACTCACTCGTTCTTATTATTTCAAACATAGACTCCTCCAAGAGATAGAGATATCGTGTTACAGTGACATTCCCCTAAACATGTCGTTGCATGAATTCCTCAAAGCACAAAATTACTCAACGACTTTTATAAATCTATCTAAATTCTCTTTTAAGTAGACATCAAGAAGATCTATTACTGTTGGGGTGTACTCAAAATACTTGTTATCTAATTTTTCATACTCACCCTCAAGAGCAGCATTAACAAACTGTTGAACTGTTCTTATAGTAGCTCTTATTTTAGAGTTATATTGTTTATATGCACTATTTAATAATTTTTGTTGATGAAATGCTTTGAGTTGACTTAATGAATCTAAGGTTTCTTTTATTTTCTGAGTACCCTGATTTTCAAAGTATTGAAGATGTCCTCCATTTTGAACTTCGCTGTCATACCAAAAACATAAATGTGCAACTCTTTGAACATTATCTAGTTCTTCAAAAGAAGATGTGGATATAAAATTAATAAATGAGTTCCACACGAGATGCCGATCTTGATCAATCTCGTCTTTTTTTAGAAATACTTTTTTCAAAACGCACCTTCCTCCTATTGATTTATCAAGATATACAGAAATTGCACATAACATCTCCGTGTACTCATCACTACATACAAGGCTATACGAAGCCCTACCTCACTGACTATGTAATCCGATTCATAGGTATCTATATGGCTCACAAGTTAAGATCTTCTAACTCTTCATCTGCTGATTCCCATTCTTTATAGAACTGTAATAAATAACACTCCATATATTGATGTCTATAACTTGCTATTTTCTTGCCCCACTCTGTATTCATTAAACCCTTCAATTTGAATAACTTTTCATAAAAATGATTGATTGCTGTACCTTTTGTATCTCTATAATTTTCTTCTGATAAATCATCCCTTGGTTTATTGTCAGGATCGTACATGAACTGTCCCTTCCAACCCGCATAAGCAAAAGTCCGTGCTATTCCAATAGCACCCATCGCATCAAGACGATCAGCATCTTGAACAATCTGACCTTCTAATGTGTTCATTGGTGGATTATGACCGCCATTATATGACATCGTTGATATGATATTGAGTACCTCATTAATAGTATGAACATCAACCAAATTTGTCTCAAGCCACCCATATACTTTATTGAATCCTGCTTCTTTGGATGAATTCAGCTTTTCATCAGCCACATCATGCAATAACGAGGCTAATTCACAAACAAATTCATTGGCTCCTTCTTTTTTGGCTATTTTCACTGCCATCTTCCTTACTCGGTCAATATGCCACCAGTCGTGACCACTACTATCATTTTGTAATTGTTCTTTAACAAATTGTTCTGCTCTATCCATGATGGCACATGAACTCATAATCACACCTCCAGCCACAGGACGTGGCTCCCTTTCACCTTTTACGTATTATGTCAGACTTATTTCATAAATTCGAGAGCTACTACCCCATGGATGATATCCATCTCCAATATACTTAAAACCATATTTCTCGTAAAATCCTATTAAAGCTGTACACAAATACAAGTTGTTAAAACCTAATTTCATTGCATCCTGCTTTATTCTCTCAATTAGAAGACTAGCATAGGCTCTCCCCCTACTATCCTCTTCTATATATAGTGCACATAGCCAAGGATATAAATCTCCTCTACTAATAAAATCATTTGATATCAATCCCGCACAACCAAGTGTTCTATCATTGTCAAATAGCAAGTACCAATTTGGAAATGGGGTAGCACAATGATCTATACAGTCTTTATAAACATTGTATGTATGCTCATTCCCCCATTTTGAATATATGTATTCAAATGCTATCTGTGTGATTTCCGGATTTTCTAATACAGATTTGATATTCAAAACTACCCCTCCATAAAATTTTAATGTGAGTATCCCTGTATAGAATGAGATTAATATTGCAGTTAATCGATTTCAACCTTGCCGCAGGACACGGCGAACAATGCCCATCTTTTCTGGTGGCCAAGGAACAGCTTACTGGCCCGCTGCATGCGCATAGTTATGGGAATTGGGCGACTTCATCGAGATAACCGTCAAAATACCCAGACTTAAACCTTACTCAATCTATCAATTGCTTGATCCTCATCAGATAAGAAAAATATATCCCTTCCATTGTTACTCTCGTACATAAAATCCTTAAGACTCTTACTTGAATAAATTGAAAAGTCACCGATTATCGCAATTTTTGTTTGATAATTCATGAACTTTTGAAGGATTTCTCCAGCAAGTCGCGTCTTCAAATCAAAAAATTCATCACATACTGCTTGTTTATTTATAATAATTCGATTGCACCCAGATTCATAACTAACTGTCGCCATAAGATCCAATGCAGACTGGACATCAGTGATTAATACCTCATTGCTCATAACAAAAGCAAGATCTACGCCATTCTCTTTTATTATTTTTATTTTCATATCTATCCTCCAATAGGCACTAATTTTTTTTACTTTAGTTTTTTATTCTATCCTAACTGCTTCCATTGGTCCTTACTTTGGAGCGGGGTGCTACTCGGTTATTGCGCTTTCGTAATCGGTCATCAATCATCGCTTGGTCGATGGTCTTCATCATTTTTTTTCA
This sequence comes from uncultured Paenibacillaceae bacterium, assembly GCA_913056365.1. Taxonomy (GTDB): domain Bacteria; phylum Bacillota; class Bacilli; order Paenibacillales; family K13; genus Xylanibacillus. Next base: position 1,195,088 of record CAJXLT010000001.1, read on the forward strand.
TCTTCAGTAATTCTTAAAAATTTTCTGTCCATTGGAAATCCATCTTATTTAGAATTTCTCGCACTTTTTTTCTGCTTGTAGAATCATATACTGGCAACGTATTTTACCAAGACTCGATTGGGAAGGTGTTCTAGCCATCTTTGATATACTTACAAATCGATTTTCAGCCTTACCATATCTCTACATTGTATTCGATTTTCATATATCTCTTCTTCATAATGCTTAGTAAAGTAGTCTTCCCATATCTCAAAAATTCTGAATCCATACCGTTGATATATACCAAGTTGAATCAAACTAGAGTTTCCTGTGCCAATTTCAATCCTCTTTACATTTTTTCTCTTTGCAATCAACATCGCTTTATTTATTAACTGCTTGCCAATTCCTTCTCTTTGAAAGTCTTCCTTTACAGCAATATTGATAATCTCCATTGTATCCTCGTCCTTATGAATCAGTACGATAACACCAATAACTTCACCACTCATCTCTGCTACTATGATACTGCCTTCTTTAATATAGTTATTGATCATTTCCTCTGAAGGATCGGCGAGTAGTAACAGTTCCATTGGAACTTCACTGGCCGAATTAGCAGACCTATATTGTACTACCATGATTATCACCCACTACAAATAATTTGTTGAAATTACATATAAAGTTCGGATATTCACGACGTCCCACCATCTTAATCGAACAGAGTGAGTGGCCGCAATGCGGTTAGATGGTGCAGGTTTGTCGCCTGAATCCACTTCTCGAAATTCCTCTGGTGTCCAAGGATCAGCTTGCTGGTCCGCCACGTGAATGTATTGTTATACGGATGTTCCCGACTTCATTAATAAACCTACTTCTCTCCTCTGTAGGGTCCGTAATAAAACATTTCTTTTCCCTTTTTATCAGTACCTGTAATGATAATCGGTGTACTTAAGTCATTGTCCAGAAATTTATACCAAACCGATTTTTCTTCATCGATCTTAAATATGTGAGCCATCTGATCATCTTCACTCTCAAGAATTAGCTGTGAAACCAATGGATCAAAAATGATTCCATAAAGTAACTCTGTATCTCCAGGAGCTGCATTACCAATTCCATGCCAAGTAACATCTCGCTCTGAGTACATAGGTGTCTCTCCTATTACTGCTTCAACTTTCATTGTCTCTAGAGCATTACTTTTAACTAAAACAATTTTCACTGTACCTTTACTTGTTTCGTAAAAGACATACAAGTTGTTATTGTAAAATTGAGTTGCAACTGTTTTTACAAATCCCACATCAAACTTTTTTATTGCTTCGTCTATTTGAGCTTTGATTGGTCTACTATTTTCATATAAGCTCAGGACACTTGTTATTATCAAACAACTAGATAATACTGTAATAATAATGTAGAGAGTCTTGATTTTTGCCATGCTCCATCTCCTCAAATATTTTCGGCAATTTCTGATATGTTTGTCATTCACGAACCCTCACCACCTAAAGAACCAAAGATCCAGCCGGTGGTGCGGGGTTGTCGCCTGATTTTGCTTACCCGAAATTCCACTCGGCTATCAAGTGACGGCATAGCCGGCTCACAGCGTGAATGCATTGCGGTCGGATTTCAGTGCCATCATTGAATATTCTATCCTTGTTTTCTGGAATTTCATAGTTTTCCAACCAATTCATTCTTTGCTTCTTTGGAACATCCCAATCTGGTAAATACTTTTTACTTTCGGTTCTTGGGTTATGGAATACATCCTTTCGATGTCGTCTAACTTATACCCTCGTAGTAGTACGATATCATTACAATCGATATAGATATTGTTCATACAAATCCCCCTTGATATACTATCATGAACTAGATGAACTTACTGAGTAAAAATGACGTTCTTTCCTTGGAACAACTCAATTTTTTTGTAAGGTTTATACGCTGTTGTGATCATGGGGTATTCCAAAATAAATCCCCTGGTCCGCTCAATTTGTTCAGAGACTAATGTTCCATCGCTAAAAGTCACACTAATTTTGGTGGCTTTTGCAATTAACTCTTCATCGTGTAGCACAACAGTTATAGTAGGTTTACCTTCATTTACACGAGAACTACTTAAAACAGACATCTTGTTATTACCTCGTGACCAACTCGAATACATACGAGAAAGTTTTCCTTTCTTGTTTATTGATATTGAATGAATGGAGTTTTCACATAGGATGGTTACATAATTCTCCCTACTCTCAATTAATAAAGGCTCAAGATTATTATCGCTGATATACGAATCAATTTGTTCATCACTTGGAGATTGGTAAGTTATTTGTTCTGTTTGGCATCCAGAGATCACGGTACAAACCAATAATACTACTATGAAAACTCTCATCTTACGCTCCTTTACAAGGATTTAATCTATCGTTCCCACATTCACGAACCCTCACCAACTTAAGTGACCGAAGGGAACGGCCGCGACGCGGTTAGGTGGTGCAGGGTTGTCGACTGAAACTACTACCCCGATATCCCTCTGGCGACCAAGGGCCGCTTGTCGGCCCGACGCGTGAATGCATTGTTATAGGAAGTAGTCGACCTCTTCGAATTAACCACAAAAATACCCTGACATCATATTTGCGCCAAGGTTCATGTGTTAGTATTATTCATTTGTAAATATCCCCACGAGGGCCTATCCTAACAATAAAGATTATAAGTTTGTCATCAACAATCTCATATATGACTCGATAAGTTCCGACTCTCAATCGATATACTTCAGCATCATAACCCTGCATCTTTTTTATACTCGAGGATTGCCGTGGTGATTCTTTGATGGATTCTACAGCTTCGAGTATTCGTCTCGCAGTCGGTTTATCAAGTTTTTTCAAATACTTCTTCGATTCATTCGAAAATTCCAGTTTATAATTCAAGTTCACGTTTTAAGTCCTCCAGTGACGTTGTTTCTCCAGCCTGAAACTCCCTGCGTGCTTGTTCCAGAGCATTTATGTCATCAGGAGTCAATTGATCATCTTCACTATCCATTTGCTTCTCCAAAAGCCAAGAAAGGAAACTTTTGGCGACAACCTTGTTATTATCATTAAGACTATTTATGATCTTTTCTAATTCATCTTTAGGAACACTCATTTCATCGTCCCTCCTTTGTTTTGATTATATCTTAACCATACATTATATCCAACCGTTCTTCATGTAATCATTGGTTTTCGACTATTTCCTATAACGTTACCGCATTCACGAGCCCTCACCACCTTAAAGGAATTCCGGAGGCTTAGATAGCTCCTATCTTAGTCTGCGGAATTCCTGGCCGCGATGCGGTTAGCCAGTGCAGGGTTGTCGCCTGAATCTACTTCCTCGAGTTTCCTCTGGCGACCAAGGGACTCGGAGAGGCCCGCTGCGTGAATGCATTGTTATATGATGCCACTGCCTTCATTGAATTACTTCCATTTTTCTTTCAAGTCTTTCTAGTGCTTTTTTCAATTGTATTTTGTTTTTCGAACTTTTTATCCAATCAGGTAAACGACTAGCTACACTTTGATTAATATATGGGGTTCTTCCTCTTATATCAGCAGTAATGTAATTAAATAGATAGTGAAGATGTTCCTTATTAAATGCCCATAGTTCTCTTCCACAGCAAGGTGTTCTTAACCATAATTTATGATCATAGCAGACACCATAATTACTTCCCCACCGAGTAGTGACATGGCCTAGACTTATATCTTTCAAGTACCCACAGTGATTGCAACAGATAATTGAACTTTTGCATTTTAAGATAATACATGAACTACAATCTGGGCATTCAAGCAACTTATCAAAAGTATCAAAAAAGTAATATAATGATTCGCCTTTGTCACGGAAATGATTGTGCATTAGGTTGCTCCTTACAAAAGGTTTGCAGTGGTTTCACATAACGTTCCCCGCATTCACGAACCCTCACCGACTTAAGGCCATAGGCCGGGCGCGATGCGCTTAGTCGGTGCAGGGTTGTCGCCTGATTCCGCTTCCTCGTTCATGAAAATGCTCCATTCGAATTCACTTCTAATTGCTCCGGGCGACCCAGGACCGCCAGGACCGAAGCGTGAATGCGATGTTAAGTGAAGTTACCACCATCCTCGAGTTATCCTAAGTCGTTGCTACTTGTCTTATAAATTCTGTAATCAAGCAATGAGGTTGTTCTTCTTTAGAATTCATTTGAGGCACAAAGAGCGTTCCTACAAAAAACTTATGACTAGATATTTCTACAATTCTTGATTCATTATCATCATCAAAACCAACAGTTTCCAACCCTGCTTCATGCAGCCTTAACTGATATTTAGGGTTTAACCCAAAGTTGCAATAATACTTTTCCTGTATGCGTTCCCCTCCATATATTTGATGCGTTTTTGATCCTTCAACTAAAATTATTTCTAGAGTCTTACCCGCCAATGAACATACTAAATTATTGACTACAAGATTAGACGCATATGGATCATATTCGGCATGCTCGGCATCTTTCATTAATAATACATTTCGCGCAAATTCAATGACAATATGTTGGTATCCCCCACAAGTCCCGAGAAGAGGTACATTATGATTTCTACAGTGTTTAATAACTTCCATTGCTCCCGTCATATTTTTATAAGGGCTGCCTGGAGCAATCCAAAATCCATTATATGTTTTTAGAATAAGTTCTTTATTGGACATTACCTCTTCAGTAGATATCCACTCCCATTCAACCCCAAGTTTAAGATAACTTGATGAATGTAGTAATGCATCATTTGTTCCGATGTGTGGTTTGAAAGAAGAATCAAACTCGCCAATAATACCTATCTTCATTGATACATCTCCTCTTCTTGTGGTAATAGGCCGAAGGCCGAGCGCGATGCGCTTAGTCGGTGCAGGGTTGTCGCCAGAATAATCTTCCTCGAAATCCCTCTCGGCGATCAAGGGCCGCTTGCGGCCCGCAGCGTGAATGCATTGTTAGACGATTCCTCTGCCTTCTTTGAGTTTACTTCCAAAAGATTTTATGTTTATTATGCCAATTCCCAAACTCTTTTTGGACTTTCAGTAACTGGTTTCATTATTCCCTTATCTCTTAACTTTTTTGCAGCCCATCTAACTTCATATTGCCATGTATAAAAAATATCTCCACTATCTCGTAACTCTTGTTCATAGTTATCCCAGATATATTTACTCACTTGAACAATCGTTCCCTTACTACCATTTTTTCTGAGTGCTTCAACTACGACATTAAGAAGCTTTTCTCTTGTCATCTTCAATTCCTCCTGATAATTTGTCATTTAATACAAGTAATGTGCTTTGTTATTTTTATTTTAGCAGAGGTTTCGTCTAACGTTCGGTATTCACCACCGACTTAAGTGTCCGAAGGACCGGCCGCGATGCGGTTAGTCGGTGCAGGGTTGTCGCCTGAACCACTTCCCCGAAATCCCTATGGCAACCAAGGGCCGATTACTTTATCGAAACTCCCTCCGGCCCGCCGCGTGAATGCATTGTTATCGGATGATCTTGCCTTCTTCGAAATACTATAGAAAAATCACTTTACTTATCTCTTCTTTGGTATAGATGTCGATAAATAGGTTTCATCCTTGATTGACTTCGCTATATAAAGTACTTGTCCCAAATGCTCCGAGAAATGCATAGCGCATTGTAACAACATATCTAGATTCAATCTTTCCTTGTTTCTGACCAGTTGTGTACTCATTAATGATTCTTCAGTCATTTTCTTTGTAGTATCAATCAATTCGAAAAATGATGTATCAATTATTCAGATCAAGTCTAGCTTTGTTCTGTTAATCCTTTGAAATTAAAGATATTTTGGTGAAGAAATTAGAAGAAATTCAAAAAAATGAAATTAGTTTTAGATCAGTTAACCGATGAAGACGTTAATTGGGGCAGTGTCAATAAGTTTGTGTATTCAACTTTAGGTAGGGTACATGGAATTGTATAGTGGTGGGCGTGCCCAAGCGAAGGCGCGGGAGGTTTACTCTCCGTAGCGTTCGCTGTACATTTTTGCGAATGCTTTCTGTGTCTCTTC
>CAJXLT010000002.1 GCA_913056365.1 uncultured Paenibacillaceae bacterium
TCCGAGAGTACCCTACCTTCTTCTATTTGTGAATACACTTTTTACCGAATTACACAAACTATTTTACGTCATCTTAATTGGCGTCCTAATAGAGTCAAGTAACAGTATAGCGAATCTGATAATACATATAGAAGGCAACATGAATCCTCTTCTGGACCGAGGAGCGTTAGCGACAATGCGTAAATATGGTGTTAGTCGATGTTCCCTCTTCTATCGAATATACCTCCAGCTTTTAATCTTACGACTTGAAATTTTCTAGCGATAATACTCTCATCTTCCTTCAACTTAACTAGTCTTCTCTTACCTAATCTACTATCAAAATAAGCTATAGCCCTGATTAGTGGGTTAGTTGATGATAATGCATCATCTATTGATAAATTTATAAATTCTTCAATTGCATTATAGAATTCATACTGATTATGAATTCCCTGTTTTTCCATCTCACGTTCGGCAATCTTATAAGCTTTATAGTATTCGTCCTGCTGTTCAGGATTCCGCCAGTCTAATGCATCGTTCTGCTTTCTTATATCATTAGCTAACGAGTTATACTGATAGCCCCTATTCACAGTACAAAAATCATGAATAATCTCATTATCAAAAGTGACCCAACCTCTCCCTACTTGATCGTGAGTATCCCTATATCGAGTATTATGATAGGTAATCCTACTCTTCAGAGCATTACATAATCTGCTTTCGATTTGTTTTTTTAATTTACTCCATTGCATAATGCTTTCACTCTTTCTAGGGAATTTCGACTAACGTTCCCGTGTTCACGACGTCCCACCACCTTAAGGTCACGTAGTGACCGGCCGCGATGCGGTTAGGTGGTGCGGATGTGTCCCGGCAATCACTTCTCCGACTTTTCTTCCGGGACCGAAGCGGCTTGTCCGCCGATGCGTGAACACATTGTTATATGATGCCGACTACATCTTTGAGATTCAAACAAATTGTAGCCTTTAATAATCTTTTTTTCGCTTAATTCTTCAAAAAGCCTGCTTTCTTCCGATATAAATAATATGCAAATCGATAATTGGGGGAATTAAATTGAATAATAAAACAGGTGTTGTTCTCTTTTATCTCCAAATAAGTCTATATACACTAAAGATAATAACTTACGCCGGAATAGCAATTTTTCTATTTGGTCAGATTGAATTGAAGGAAATAAACGCCCCGGAAGATATTATGTTAATGATTGACGGACCCTTAGGAAGAATGCTATTAATGGCAGCAATTCTCGAATCTATTCACAATTTCATTGGAATGGTAAAAAGGATGACAACAAGGAATGCAACATTGTAATGGATCACTCCCACAAAATCTCGTCGGTTTCATATAACGTTCCCGCATTCACGATCCCTCACCGGCTTAGATAGCTCCTATCTTAGCCGGTGCAGGGTCGTCGCCTGAATTCACTTCTCCGAAATCCCTCTGGTGACCAAGGGTCAGCTTGCTGGCCCCCCGCGTGAATGCATTGTTATCGGATGTTCGAGACTTCTTCGAATTTCTTACAAAGAGCACTTCAATTTCTTCATCTATCCAATAACCTAGTTTTCATCATAATGTAGTTATGGTAATATATATGTATGAAAGCCGAGCGCGGGAACGCTCGGCGGGTACAATTGGCTTGGATGGGTTTATCCCTTCTTGAGTCATTTAAGGTCTAAAATCCCACCCTCGGCCTTCAGAAACCTTGGGGTGGGATTTTACTTTCTCTTATAATTCGAAGAGATGTATGTCAAAAGTGCAATAACAAAGGTTCCAAATAGGATCATAATCGTTATTGTATCTTTCAACGCTGCTCACCTCCTTTCGAAGGGAGCAGTCCCCACCCAAGATTCAATTGTACTTGCTTTTGATTATATCATTTCTTCCAAAATTATCATAGAACAAACGTTTTGTTTTTGTCCTTGAAGTCTTAATGATTTCCCATTTTTATCAGGTTTATATGTTTTCCCGAATTTCCGATAACGTTCCCGCATTCACGATCCCTCACTGGCTTAAGGTCCGAAGGACCTGCCGCGATGCGGTTAGCCAGTGCAGGGTTTTCGCCAGAATCCACTTCCTTGAAATCCCACTGGCGACCAAGGGACTCGGAGAGGCCCGCCGCTTGAATGCATTGTTATCGGATGCCCTTGCCTTCTCCGAGTATACTTACTCACTGTCTTCTTCTATCTTTCTTATCTTTATTACACTAGTCTGCGCTGGGAAAGATGCATCAATTTCATTATCCAGCCAGACTTCAACATAATCTCCTTTACTATATTTCTTTACATCCACTCCACTTAACCAATATGCTTCGTCAATTAAATCCAAAAACTCAATATCAATCTGTTCAGTATTCATGGCAGTTTCTTTACTAATTCCATTCACGACTAATATTCTCTCTCTATCATCAGTATCAATTACATAGCCTTTAAGATCAGATGGTCCAGAAGCACAGCCTAATACTACAAAGCAAAGCAAGGGTAATATAACAACCAAACGTTTTGTTTTATATATCACAGAATTTCTATACATGATTAGATCCCCCATTCAATCTATTTTCAAAAAAAGGTTGTGCAAGGGTTTCCGATAACGTTCGGTATTCACGAACCCTCACCGACTTAAGTGACCAAAGGGAACAGCCGCGATGCGGTTAGTCGGTGCAGGGTTTTCGCCTGAACTATCTTCTCCGGAATGCCATGACCAAGACCGCCGCGTGAATGCATTGTTATCGGATGTTATTGCCCTCTTTGATTATGCAGAATCAACTTTTGAATGAACAACTATAGCGTTCAACTCCCGGATACTTCTCACCCAAACTGTTAATCACAAATCCAATATGTCTATAAAATTCAACAGCGTCATCATCTGTTTCTACAGTTACTTCTTTCGGGTTCTCTTTATTCAGAAGTTCGGAAATTAATACTCTTCCAAAACCTTTTCCTCTGAATTCAGGTTTAACAGAAATGTGTGTTATTTCAATTACTTTCTTGTCAATATACTGATATCCTATCAACCCAATTGTTTTACCTTCCAATCCAATACCGTACAGTTGTAATTTGGAGCTTGCTTTATATTTTTCGATGATTTTCTTCAAACTATAAGTATCAGGGAAAACGCACAAATATAGTAGATCTTTAATTTCTGGTTCTTCTATTCTTCCAATAATATTACTGAACAAATTTGCACTTCCTTTGTATTTGGGGTTTAAATTTACTGCAATAATTTCCGATAACATCTTATTTGCGAACTTTCGCGAATACGCATACGTAGAAATGAATAAGCGTAGTTCGGGAAGCATGCGTTTTTGCGTAGCATTCTGTAAGCCACCCTCTGCGCTATAGCATGATCATATCCCCTAATCCCCGTCCGACCAGATGCTATCAAGCGGATTGGGGATGCGACGAATGTCCTTAGTGCTGACGTGGGTATAGCGGCTCGTGGTGCGGCTGCTTTCGTGTCCTAGCAGTTCTTGGATGTAGCGTAAGTCCGTACCGTTCTCCAACAGATGTGTGGCGAATGAATGACGCAGAGCATGGACGCTCACCTTCTTCTGAATCCCTGCTCTTCTTATTGCTTGATCGAACACCTTCTGCACGGTTCGTTCTGTCAGATGCCGCCGATTATCTTGTCCAGGGAAGAGCCATACCATGGGCTGTTCCCGTTCCACATAGGTGCGCACAGCACGAAGGGCTGCTTCAGATAACAAGGTTTGGCGGTCTTTCTTGCCCTTACCTTGCTGAACACGAATCGTTCTCCGTGCAAGATCGAGATGCTGATGCTGCAAGCGAACGACTTCTCCTACACGCAACCCACCAGAATAAGTCAGCATGAGAATGGCGAGATGTTTTGGATTGTCCACTTGAGCCAACAGCTGCTTAACCTCCTCCTGGCTCAACACGTTGGGAAGCGATTGAACTCGCTTCGGTCTGACGTAGGCTATGTCTTCCTTCTCCCCGTGCAACACATGCTTCACATAAAACTTCACTGCTCGAATAGCCTGATTCACATAGGAGGAATAGCGACCTTGCTGCAGTATTGCATGTGTGTATTCATGCAACGCTCCTTTGCCCATAGGGCGTTGAGTCGTTTGAAGATGATCTACGAAACGACGCACCTGCCCACAGTAAGCTTTTACCGTCTTCGTACTGTAACCGCGCAGCTGCAGCTGCTTTCGAAGTGCGACTTCGTTCATTTGCAGGTGAACTGGTGAGGAAGGAACTGCTTTCCTTTCATACGAACCATGCTCCTTCATCCGGCGCAAGAGCCAAGCACAATCGCGAAGCAAGCTGTCTTGTACAACCGGTATGCAGGAAGGCAGCGCACGCAGTAACGTGTCAACCGCGACTTCCTTCAACGGGATTAGCCACAACCGCTCCGCAGGGATGTACAACCGCCCCGGAATTGCCTTAATCTCCGCTGCAACCGATACATCATACCGCTCCAAGGTCAAGCTGAGCTGACCGGAATTCCTTCTCCCCACATCAATCCTCACGATTTCCCATTCCTTTCATCCATTATAAATGACAAACCACCATTTGGAAATAAAAAAAGGAGACGTTCGACGGCATTCGCCATTCGATACGTCTCCGATGCTTTCGGTTACGACTCTATTTCCGTTATAGGAACGGATGCGTTACCCACACAGCCAATTCCATCTTCATCCTCGCACTAATCAGTCACTGCAACTGGAAGGCGGCAGGTCAGTGCCGCTATCAACGTTGATCTTCTCGGACAAGGTGTCCTTAATGATCGATACGACGAGCTGCAGCATATAATTAATGTCGGTCTGCGACTGCTGGAACTGCTGCACGAGCGGGATACCGTCCAGTTCTGCCTGTAATTCGTCCATCTCGGTTTCGATCTTCTTGATCATCTCTTCGTTCTTGAAGTATTCGAAGCCGACGACTTCCTTCTGCTTCTTCTTAATCTGCTTGATTAGGCTCTGCACCTTCTCGTTCTGGTCGATCATCTGCTCTGCCTTACGGTACAGCTGCACCTCTTCAGAGCTGGACATGAGCTGAGCTACTTCCTTCGCCTTCGCAATGATGTCCTCGCGCAGAATAAGATCCCGCGTGTTGTGCTCCTTCATCGTCGAGCAAGCCGGGGCCTGTCCAACAGCTTGTTGTCCGTCCATATGATTCGCGCCTCCCTAATTACCTCTATCTATTCGAAAAAAACATCTATGGGTATGCTACAACGTCCTTCTTCCTACACTAGAGCGCACCTGCAACCTAGACCGGCAAGCGGTCAGCCGAAGTCTGCCGCTTAGCCCAGCGCCGCCGTTGTCTCCGTTATCGCCTGCTCGACGAGCTTGCCCTTCAGCAGCCACGTCTGCGGTTCGGTAATCCGCACTTGCACGAACTGGCCGCACAGCGACTTCGGTCCGCGGAAGTGGACGAGCTTATTCGTACGAGTGCGGCCGGAGAGCACTTCGGCGTTCGTCTTGCTCTCGCTCTCAACCAGCACCTCGACGACTTGCTCCTTGAGCGCCATATTCTTCTTCAGACTGATCTCGGACATCAGCTCATTCAATCGCTGCAGACGTGCCTTCTTGACCTCCATCGGCACGTTGTCTTCCATCTCTGCGGCTGGCGTGCCAGCGCGCGGAGAGTAGATGAACGTGAAGCCGGAGTCGTATTCAACCTCGCGCACAAGCGACAGCGTGTCCTCGAACTGCTCATCGGTTTCACCGGGGAACCCGACAATAATATCGGTCGTTAGCACGACGTCCGGCATCGCCTGCTTGATCTTGCCTACAAGCTCCAGATACGTCTCGCGCGAATACTTGCGGCTCATCCGCTTCAGAATCTCGGAGCTGCCGGACTGCACCGGCAGATGAATATGCTCGACCAAGTTGCCCTTGGCAGCGAGCACCTCGATCAGATGATCGTCGAAGTCGCGCGGATGACTTGTCGTAAAGCGCACTCGCGGAATGTCGATCTTCTGAATATCGGCCATCAAGTCACCGAACAGATAATCGATGTCGTCGAAGTCCTTGCCGTAGGCGTTGACGTTCTGTCCGAGCAGTGTAATCTCCTTGAAGCCAAGTCTCGCCAGCTCGCGTACTTCGTCAATGACGTCCTGCGGACGGCGGCTCCGCTCCTTGCCGCGGGTATACGGGACAATGCAGTACGTGCAGAACTTGTCGCAGCCGTACATGATGTTGACCCAAGCCTTCATCCCTTCCCGCTTCTTCGGCAAGTTCTCGATAATGTCACCTTCCTTGCTCCACACTTCAACGACCATTTCCTTGTTGAAGTAGGCATCGCGCAGTAAGTGTGGCAGTCGGTGAATGTTATGCGTTCCGAAGATGATATCTACGAAGGCGTGCTTCTGGAGAATGCGGTTGACGACTGATTCCTCTTGGGACATGCAGCCGCATACACCGAGAATGAGCTCGGGATTCTCCGTCTTCAGCGTCTTCAGGTGACCGATCTCACCGAACACCTTGTCCTCTGCGTTCTCTCGAATCGCACAGGTGTTCAATAGAATGACATCCGCCTTCGTACGATCCTCTACGAACGTATAGCCCATCGCTTCGAGCATGCCTTTAATCGTCTCTGTATCATGCTCATTCATCTGGCAGCCATACGTCGTTATATGGTAAAATCGGCCTTCGCCGAACTCCTTCATCTCATCAGGCACCGCAGTATCATAGAGCACCTGCACTTCTTCCTTGCCGCGGCGCTTCTCTTCCTTGTAGGAAGGCTCCGAGACGATATGAATGTCGCGTCCAGCAATACGAATCCGCTTGCCTTGTTCGTCCTCGCTCAACACTTTCGCATTGGAAAAGTCGAAGTATTGGCTGTAATCCTTCGTTTCCTTCGCCATGCTCCTCACTTCCTCCCTGTCGAACTCATTCCATCATTATAGCATGAACCCACTCGATTATCTATGGAATGCATGAGGATGTTATGTGAACGCGCTTGACAAATCCGACTAACTCAATATTTCACCTACATCACCAGTCTTGCTGCCCGCTGCGTTCGCTTCGTCTGTGTCGATATGCATGTCCAGCGCATAGCTGTCTGACACACGGGCAACGACGTCTTCGAAGATAAGGGGACGTTCACCATGCATGCGTACCCGCAGCTGTTCGCCGTTCGTGATGCCCCACTTAGCAGCATCAGACGTATGGAAGTGAATGTGACGGGCAGCGACAATTACCCCTTCCTCAAGCACGACTTCGCCTTGCGGTCCCTTCACGATGATGCCAGGCGTTCCCGCAATATTGCCGGACTCGCGTACTGGTGCGTTCACCCCGATTGAGAAAGCATCCGTTCGAGAAATTTCGATCTGCGTCTTGCCTCGTGCCGGTCCAAGAATACGCACCTTCGGGAACGTTCCCTTCGGACCAGTGACAGCAACTGTCTCATTCGCTGCGAATTGTCCGGGTTGAGACAGATCCTTCAACACAGTTAATTCCGCGCCCTCGCCGAACAAGATCGCGATATGCTCCTTCGATAGATGAATGTGTCTGGCGGACACACCGACTGGTACTTGCTTGCTCTCCATGCTTATCCACACCTTTCGCGAATCTGCTCTTCTATGACTACCAGTATACCCGATTGTCTGCACGAAACAAAAAAAAGAGACACAAGAGCTGCTGCTCTCATGCCCCTCCTTCGCTGATTAGCGGAACTCCGCAACCAGTTTGTTGAAGTCGTCTTCGCTCAAGTTCAGGTCTTGCTTCGCAAGCCCCTCGCCGCGGAACCCTGCAACTTGGTTTTCATAGCTTGGACGTGCTTGATCCCGATAGAGCAGACCGCACGCTAAGCTGTTCGTCTCCATAATCTTGGACATCGCCATCACACGGTTAGACGGATCATAGTCGGAGGATTCGTCGAGATCGACAATGTTCTCCTTGAACCAGTCGTACGTGTTGATCTTATTGAACGTCACACAAGGGCTGAACACGTTGATGAAGGAGAAGCCTTCATGCTTCATGCCTTCCTCGATAAGCCCGGTCAGCTGCTTCAAGTTACTGGAGAACGATTGGGCGACGAATGATGCGCCTGCAGCTAATGCCATCTCCAGCGGAGAAAGCGCAGATTCGATCGAGCCGGCTGGCGTACTCTTCGTCTTGAAGCCGAATGCGCTTCGCGGCGAGGTCTGCCCCTTCGTCAAGCCGTAAATCTGATTGTCCATCACGATATACGTAATATTAATATTACGGCGGATCGCATGAATCGTATGTCCCATACCGATCGCGAAGCCGTCGCCGTCACCGCCGGATGCCACAACGGTCAGCTCACGATTCGCCATCTTCAAGCCTTGCGCAATCGGCAAGGCACGACCATGAATGCCATGGAAGCCATACGCATTAATATAGCCGGATACACGTCCAGAGCAACCGATACCGGATACTACCGCCAGATCCTCTGGCTCCAGCCCTACATTGGCCGACGCACGCTGAATCGCTGCTTGTATGGAGAAGTCACCGCAGCCAGGGCACCAGTTCGGCTTCACCTTGTTACGGAAATCTTTGAATGTCGCCATCTCACATCAACCCCTTGCAATGGTTATACACTTCTGCCGGAAGGAACGGGTTACCGTCATACTTCAACAAGCTGCCCAGCTTCTCAGCCTGCCCAACATGCAGCTTGATCTGATCTCTCAATTGGCCAGTCGCATTGTTCTCTACGACTACAACCTTCTTCGCCTTGTCCATCTGCTCCTTCACAAGCGCTGTCGGGAACGGGTGAACGAGACGAATTGTCATATGGTTCGACTTGATACCATCCTTCTCTAACCGTCCGCGTGCTTCATCGATCGTACCGCCAAGCGAATTCATGCTCACGACTAGCAGATCAGCTTCATCATGAGGCGCATCCGCTTTGATCGGGTCAGTTACTTGGATGTTATTCAGCTTTCTCAGACGCTTATCCATCATGTTCTTGCGGTTCTTCGCATTCTCAGATGGACGGCCCTCTTCGTCATGTTCTACACCAGTAACGTGATGCAGACCGTTCTTCGTTCCAGGCAATACGCGCGGTGATACGCCGTCTTCAGTAACGGCATAGCGCTTGAACAACTGCCCTTCTTCAGCCGGCTCCGGATTGTTCACTAGGTAACCGCGGTCAATCTTAACACGATTGAAGTCCAAGTTCTCAGCCGTCTGCTTCCCTAATGCCAGCTGCAGGTCAATCAACAGAATGACTGGACATTGGTACTTCTCTGCCAGATTGAATGCTTCCACTGCGTCATAGAAGCATTCTTCGACCGTGCTAGGCGCTAATACAATCTTCGGAATTTCACCGTGCGTACCGTAGATCATCGCGTTCAGATCGCTCTGCTCCTGCTTCGTCGGCAAGCCTGTGCTCGGTCCACCGCGCTGCGTATCCACAACGACTACCGGTGTCTCCGTCATGCCGGATAGACCAATTGCTTCCATCATCAAGGACAGACCCGGACCAGCCGATGCTGTCAATGCACGCACACCGCCGTAATTGGCACCGATGGCCATCGTAACAGCTGCGATCTCATCTTCTGTTTGAATAACGGTACCGCCATAATTCGGCAGACGCTTGATTAAGTACTCCATAATTTCAGATGCCGGTGTGATCGGATAAGCAGGCATGAATCGGCAGCCCGCTGTAAGCGCGCCGAGACCGATCGCATCGTTGCCGATGACGAACAAGCGGCCCTCCCCGTCGCCAGGTTCAAGCTTGAATCCGTCCAATGAGATTTCTGAAGTATCCAGAATGTATTGCGCGCCTCGAGCAACAGCTTGGCAGTTCTTCTCCACAACTGCTGCGCCCTTGCGGCTGAATTCTTCCTCCACTACCTTCTGCACAATGCCAACATCGATGCCAAGCACTGCTGCGGAGGCACCTGTTGCAACCATGTTCTTCATCAGTGAAGTGCCGAGCTCCTCAGCAATCGCCGTGAACGGCACATCAAATAGCCGAGCATCGATTCCTTCCGGAAGTTCCGGATTGAACTTAGCGTCAGCAATCACTACGCCACCCTTGCGCAGCTCGTAAGCGTTCAAGTCAATCGTCTCCTGATCGAATGCGACCAGAATATCCAAATCATCGGAAATCGCACGAATCGGCTTCGTACTGATCCGGATTTTATTGTTCGTATGCCCCCCCTTGATCCGGGAGGAGAAATGCCGATAACCGTACAAATAATAGCCTTCTCTGTTCAAAGCGTTGGAGAAGATCCGGTCTGTACTCTCAAGCCCCTCGCCTTGCTGTCCACCGATCTTCCATGACAACTGGCTAATCACAACGTCCACTCCTTTAATGATCGATCGTTTAGATCCACATCCGTTTAGACCTAGTGTAGACCAAACGGTGCTAAAATAAGTGCTGAAACCGTAGCTGATAAAAAAATCTTTTCAATGTCATCATCCATATTAAGATGTCGTTCGACAAATTGCAAGCGCATTTCCCGCTTGAACACATAGAACTTTTCGATCATATCGTTCTGTCTTTGAGAACGATTCATGTCCATATTGTGATTACGATCGTTCAACCCCTTGCGTGACAAGGCTTCGTTCACATAATCAGTTTGACAAGCTACGCTTCCGGCAAGGAGGTACTGTAAAATTGTCGTGCATTTTCCCATAAAAAACCCCTCACTTGCTTTTCGCTGTATCTGCACAGCAACGCTTCGACAAGCTGAGGGTAACAGCCAGCGTGCTCCAATCCGAGCACCCATTCCTTAATTCCGTCGAAGTCAGAGCCGAATGTCAGCTGCCGTTCCCCGCCGAGTCCGCACACATGATCCACATGACGCAGCACATCATCGATCGTCGCTCCGCTTCCCTTGCGCAAGAAATACGGTACGAAGGTCAACCCCATAATGCCGCCCTGCCGAAACAGCGCTTCAATCTGATCGTTCTTCAAATTGCGCGGGTGCGGACAGATCGCGTAAGCGTTCGAATGCGAGGCATAGAACGGCCGTTGACTTATTTCGCTCAGCTCCCAGAAGCCGGTTTCTGTCAAATGAGAGACATCCAATATCATACCCAATTGATTGCATTCGCGTACAAACTTCTTCCCCTTCACCGTCAGACCGCCTTGCCGCGGCTCTCTGACGCCGTCAGCCGCCCAATTTGCATAGTTCCATGTCAATCCTACTGCACGCACACCAAGGTCGAACAAAGCCCGCAGATAAGCTGTACGTCCCTCTAAGACATCCGCGCCTTCGAGTGTAAGCATCACTCCCGTCAGCTGCGAGTTGTCTTCCAGACTTGCCACATCTTGCTTGGAACGAATGGTCATGTAAGTCGGCGTTGCTGCAATCTGATCCTGGAACAGCCGGACCGCCTCCAAGCAATCATCCATCGTAGGCTTCGGCTTCCGATCACACAGAAATATCGCGAACGTCTGCATCCGAACACCGCCGCTCCGTAATCGAGCGCGATTCACATCCAGACTGACCGCATCGAAGGTCAACCCAGGCTGATCCATAAGCTTCATCAACACGTCGCAGTGACCATCCCATATTCGCATCCGATCTAACCGCCTCCCTTCTCGACAATAGGCAAAAGAAAAAAACCTGTTCACCAAGTAAACAGGCACTTCACGGCAAACTATCTATACCAGTTATCTCGGTTCCACAATCAGCTTGATCGCTGTGCGGTCTTCCCCATCAATTACGATATCCGTAAATGCGGGAATACAGATTAAATCCACACCGCTGGGAGCGACGAACCCCCGGGCGATAGCTACAGCTTTGATCGCTTGATTCAGTGCGCCTGCGCCGATCGCTTGCAATTCAGCGCTTCCCCGCTCACGCAACACGCCAGCCAATGCGCCAGCAACAGAATTCGGATTTGATTTACCGGAAACTTTCAATACTTCCATGAAAAGTACCTCCCAGGGAATGATGAGTGTTTGGATTCCAGTATCTATACTTATTCGGGGGTCCCTGAGATAATTCCTTCAAGAAAGCGCTTCTACTCGTAAATAAATTCGTCTTCCCGCATGCGTATTAATCGAATCTGCGTCGCCTTGCCGGTTGTCTCATCAATCTCCGTCAGAACGGCGTGAAATTGCCATGGACCAGTATCCGATGTGAACCGAGCAGGAAGTCCAGTCAGGAAACGGTGCATCACTGCCTCCTTTTCCATGCCAAGTATACCGGCGCTTGATCCGCACATGCCCACATCCGTTACATAAGCAGTACCGCCTGGCAGTACTTGCTCATCATGGGTCTGCACATGCGTATGTGTACCGACCACGACAGACGCACGACCGTCCAAATACCAGCCCATCGCAATCTTCTCACTCGTCGCCTCCGCATGGAAATCAACGAACACACAGCGCGTCTCATTGCCAAGCTCCTCCAACAACGCATCCATCGTGCGAAACGGACAATCGAGCGGCGGCATGAACGTTCGCCCTTGCATATTGATGACCGCGAGTGACTTCCCCCGGTTCTTCAATACCATCATCCCTTGGCCAGGCGTACCTGGGGGGAAGTTCGCCGGACGGACAAGCCGGTTCTCGTCATCAATGAACTGGAAGATGTCCTTATTGTCCCATGTATGATTGCCCATTGTGAGTCCGTCCGCGCCCCAGTTGTACAATTCTCTTGCCAGCGCTTCCGTCAAACCTTTGCCTCCTGCAGCATTCTCAGCATTCACCAGTACGAAATCCGGCTGATGCTTCTGCTTCAACGCCGGAAGCATACGGCGCACCGCTTCTCTTCCCGCAGCGCCTACGACATCACCGATAAATAAAACCTTGATGATTCATTCCTCCTTGTATGTTGACCGACTATAGTCCGATTTCAGCTCAGCATGTATAACACCACCAGATGCAGAAAAAAGTGGCCAAAGGCCACTTTTCCTGCTAGCATGGTACGGCATTGCTGCCGATGGTGTATGCTTATTTGGCATATTCGACAGCCCGGGTTTCCCGGATTACTGTCACTTTGATATGACCCGGATAATCGAGCTCGCCTTCGATCCGCTTCGTAATGTCACGGGCCAGGCGGAACGCTTCTGCATCGTCGATCTTCTCCGGTGTTACCATGACGCGCAGCTCTCGACCGGCTTGTATCGCGTACGACTTGTCAACGCCATCGAACGATTCGGAAATCTCTTCGAGCTTCTCCAAGCGCTTGATGTACGTTTCCAATGTTTCGCGTCTTGCGCCAGGGCGTGCGGCTGACAAGGCATCTGCGGCACCTACCAGCACAGCGATAACCGATGTTGCCTCCGTGTCGCCATGGTGGGAAGCAATGCTGTTAACAACAACAGGATGCTCCTTGTACCGCTTGCCAATTTCCACACCAATCTCCACATGTGAGCCCTCGACTTCATGATCGAGCGCCTTGCCGATATCATGCAAGAGACCTGCACGCTTGGCCAGTGTGATGTCTTCGCCCAATTCCCCAGCCATCAACCCTGCCAAATGTGCGACCTCGAGCGAATGCTTCAATACGTTCTGACCGTAGCTAGTACGGAAGCGCAGACGACCTAGAATCTTGATCAAATCCGGATGCAGTCCGTGCACACCGATTTCGAAGGTCGCTTGCTCACCGTATTCGCGAATGCGCTCATCCACTTCCTTGCGCGACTTCTCGACCATTTCCTCAATTCGCGCCGGATGGATGCGACCGTCAGCTACTAGCTTCTCAAGCGCTGTGCGCGCAATCTCCCTGCGAATCGGATCAAATCCTGACAGAATAACCGCTTCCGGTGTATCGTCAATGATGAGATCGATGCCTGTCAACGTTTCGAGTGCACGGATATTACGACCTTCCCGACCGATAATACGGCCCTTCATCTCTTCATTCGGCAACGCAACGACTGAAACCGTTGTTTCGGCGACGTGGTCGGCAGCACAACGCTGAATCGCTAGTGACACGATGTCACGCGCGCGCTTGTCCGCCTCCTCCTTCGCCCGCTGCTCCAAATCCTTGATAAGCTGTGCAGTCTCGTGGCGCACTTCCTGCTCCACGTTGCCCAGAATGATCTTGCGAGCGTCTTCGGTCGTAAGACCTGAAATCCGTTCCAATTCCGTTACTTGCTTGCGGTAAATGTCATCGATTTGTTCTTGTGTCTCTTCGATTCGTTTCTCTTTGTTGGCAACCTTCTCTTCTTTACGCTCCAAAGATTCTATTTTCTTATCCAGCGATTCCTCTTTCTGAAGCAATCGCCTTTCGAGACGCTGCACCTCATTACGACGGTCGCGAATGTCTCGCTCAGCCTCAGCCCGGAGTTTATGAACCTCGTCTTTAGCCTCGACGATCGTTTCTTTCTTCAGCGCATCAGCATCCTTGCGGCTCTGCTCGACAATCTGCTCAGCCTTCGCTTCCGCACTTGTAATCTTCGCCTCGGCAAGGGACTTCCGGATAAAATAACCAATCCCAAAGCATAAAGCGCCAACTACGAGAACAATCAAGAGCACGATGATTGGATCCACCTGCTCACCTCCTCGTCATTCGCTGCTCTGCTGCAGCAATCGCGAATGTGTTGGTTGTCATCATAAAGCTTTGGTTTTCAAATTCCATTTAATTACATTGTGTTGCGCATGTCATGCGTCCATTCGCCAAGTCACCAGTAAGATGCTGCTTCTTGATGCCGCACCGACAATCGTCAAGCATGAACCTTGTCGGAAATTCATAGATGCAGGCGAATGTTCAATAATGGGCGAAAGAATACCTGCAGACCGTTCAAGCTGCAGGGACTTCCAGCACAATAATGTGAATAGAAGTACTTACATATTGTATCTTTTGTAAATTCAGATTGTCAAGATGAATGAAAAGGGTTATTTGCCAACACAGCACACAAGCCCAATCGTGCGGGCGTTGAATGGCTGAAAATTGTCGAAGCGTGCATGCGCTGCTTATTCGTCGAATTCAAATTCCGAATCTAGCGAATCAACCTCTTCTGCTTCCTCAGCATATGTTCGCAAGCTGTCTCGAATGACATCGGTATCGAAGCCCTTGCGGTATAGAAATGCCATCATCTTCTGTCGCTTAGCTCTGCTCTCTCCCTTCAAGGAAGGCCACTTCTTACGAATCCAATTCAGCGCGTTGTCCCGTTCTTGCTGGGCATTCGTCTCTGCCAGAGCATGGACAATATCCTCTTGCTCCACACCGCGCTGCTTCAGCTCCTGCTCAATGAGCCGCCGCCCCTTGCGCTGGATGCGGGTACGATGTGAAGACAGCTGTGCGGCGAAAGCTCGGTCATCCATCATGCCCAGCTCGCGGCAGCGGCTCATCGCTTGCTGAATGATCTTCGGCGCGTAGCCCTTCTGCCTCAATCCTTGCACGAGCTCGTGCTCTGAACGGGCACGCACGGACAGCCAGCGTATCGCCTGCTGAATCGCTTCCTGAGCAGACTCCTCCTGCTTGATGTGGGCAATGGTCGACTCGTCTAGTGTCTCGCCCTTGAGCAATCGGTACTTCACGAGTACGTCCTCATGAACGTCTAGCTGACGACCGTCGTCCAAATACACACTATATTGCCCGTGCAGCTTATCGTCCGCTGACACGGCTGTAATCGTATAACCTGAGCTGTTCATGCCTATCCCCTCCACAGATGCCGCTGCTTCTTGGTCAGTGAGCATAACGAAGCTGGCTTCATCTTCCTGCGTGCCCTGTCACCGCATATCTGTCATGCATCGATCACCATACATGGCAAAAAGGCGTCCCCGAAGAGACGCCAATATCCTTAATATGGAAAATTATTGTTCAGACAATAGCAGATCTTCCTCTTCCGCATCGTCTACATCCGGTTCTCCCTGCTGCGGAATCAAGCTGACAGCTTCGCGAATCTTCGTCTCGATCGTCTTCGATACTTCCGGATTGTCCTTCAAGAACTGCTTGGCGTTCTCGCGTCCTTGACCGAGCCGCTCACCTTCATAAGAGAACCAGGCTCCGCTCTTATTCACAATGTCCATCTCGACACCGATATCGATAATGCTGCCTTCCTTCGATATCCCTTCGCCGTACATAATATCGACATCCGCTTGCTTGAACGGCGGCGCTACCTTATTCTTAACGACCTTAATTCGTGTCCGATTGCCGACGATATCATTGCCCTGCTTAATCGACTCTACACGGCGTACGTCAAGGCGTACCGTGGAGTAGAACTTCAGCGCACGACCGCCTGGCGTAGTCTCGGGATTGCCGAACATAATGCCGACCTTCTCCCGCAGCTGGTTGATGAAGATCGCGATCGTCTTCGACTTGCTGATCGCACCGGACAGCTTACGCAGCGCCTGCGACATCAACCGTGCCTGCAAGCCGACATGGGAATCACCCATCTCGCCCTCGATCTCAGCCTTCGGCACAAGTGCTGCAACAGAGTCGATGACGATAATGTCTACCGCACCGCTGCGCACCAACGCCTCAGCGATCTCCAGTCCTTGCTCGCCTGTGTCTGGCTGAGCGAGCAGCAGCTCGTCGATGTTCACACCAAGCTTGCCGGCATATACCGGATCAAGCGCATGCTCCGCATCGATAAAGGCGGCTTGTCCGCCCGCCCTCTGTGCCTCAGCAATCGCATGCAGCGAGACGGTCGTCTTACCGGACGATTCCGGTCCGTACACTTCAATAATTCGGCCCCGTGGAAAGCCGCCTACACCTAGAGCAATATCTAGGGCGAGCGCGCCGCTCGACACAGTCTCCACCTGCATATGGGTAGATTCCCCAAGCTTCATAATCGATCCCTTGCCAAATTGCTTCTCAATGTTGCGTAACGCCATATCCAATGCTGCGCGACGGTCCGTCAAGAAACTCACATCCTTCGCTCAATATAATGGAACAATTGCGCCCGTAATCGAACATACATTCGATTAAAGGTTCAAAATAAAACCGCAACAAAGGTAAGTTCAGCTTTGTCACGGTTCTTCCGTATACTCATAGTATAGTGCAATACGTCCAAGAAATCAACCCTGAACCAATCGCTTCCACAGAAAAAATAACGCTTGCTTGCATGCCTTCAACTTAATCATATCCCGATCACCGGTCAGCAGCAGCTTCTCAGCGACTGCGCGCTCGCCTCGTCTGGCGAGTGCAATATAGACCGTGCCCGGCGGATGACCTTCCGCCGGATCGGGTCCGGCAGCGCCGGTAAGGGCGAGCGCCCAATCCGAGTCCATCACCGCCGCTGCTTGTTCCGCCAAGCGCTCAGCTGTACGCGCGCTGACCGCACCGTACGGCGGCTCACCTGTATCTGCATGCTCTGGTCCCGGCGCAGGCTCCAGCCATGCAGCCGGGACATGCAACTGCTGCTGCTTCACTGCATTCGTGTAGCAGATGACTGAGCCGGCGAAAAAGCGTGAGCTACCCGACACATTCGTGAGCAGATCACTCAGCTTGCCGCCCGTACAGCTCTCTGCTGCCGACAGCCGCTCGCCTCTCGCAAGCAGCAGCTCGGATACCGCTTGCTCCAACGGGATATCCGTCTCCGCATACAGATGCTGACCGACACGCGCGCGAATTTCCCGCAGCACCGGCGCAAGCTTCGCCTCCGCCTCTAGTTCACTCGCTGCCCGAGTCGTCACGCGGAGCATAACCTCGCCCTCCTTGGCATACGGAGCTAGTGTCGGGTCCTGTTGGCCGTCTATGAGGTCGAGAAGCTGCTTCTCGAGGTTCGACTCGCCGATGCCGGCGAACCGCAGCATGCGCGAATAGAGCGGCTGTACGCTGCCCATGCGCTCTAGCAGCCACGGCACCGCATAGCGGGTGAACATCGGCTTCAGCTCGCGCGGCGGACCAGGCAGCACAATGAGCGCGCATCGCTCGCCGGCATAGGCGCTGCCTACCGCCATACCCGTATCATTCGGAAGTGTGTCTGCACCGGAGATCGTCCATGCTTGCCGGGCATTGCTCTCCGCCATCACAAGACCTCGCTCACGGAAATACGTCTCGATCTTCGCCAATCCCTGCTCGTCCATCTCTACAGACTCACCTAAAAAATCGGCAGCCGCAATTCTAGTAACGTCGTCCTGCGTTGGACCAAGCCCGCCTGTTACAATTAACAGATCTGCCCGAGCAGCAGCCTCCTCCAACGCTTCACGTATGCGTGCCAAATTATCGCCAACCACAGTATGCCGATATACATTCAAGCCAAGTCCGGCAAGTGCTGTAGACAAATACTGTGCATTCGTATTCGTAATTTGCCCGAGCAGCAGCTCAGTGCCAACCGCAATAATCTCCGCAGATGCCAATGTTTTGTCCATCATCATGGCCCTCCCTTTCAGATGCAACTTCATCTCCCACCATCTCGAACAAGATGAACTTGCAGCACACCCTATCACCGATCAGCTCGAGCGAGATCCAACTTGCATCGCCAGCTCGAACAATTTTCCAACCCGCAACGATCCCAGCCACTGAACAGCTCGAATCCAAACCCGACCCGCGACGTCCAGCCACCGAACAACTCGAATCGAGATCCGAGTTGCAACACACTGCTGCACAGCTCGAACGCTAACGGAACTGACAGACGCTATTCGCCCATTTTTCGCCCATTTCCGATACTAACGGAAATCCTGACCCCTTAGCGCTGCCAAACCACCTGCCAAACAACCAAATTCCACCGATAAGAGTCGCTCATTTCCGTTAAAATTAGTTTCGCCTCTAAATAAGTAAAATAGGTGTTCCTGATTTCCGTTAGCGTCGCTTCGGATTTCGTTCAGATGCTTTTCTACTCTGGCTGTTTCTAACACCACCCAATTACTTCTACTCCTGCCACTTCCTACTCCATCCAGTTGCTTCCTTGCATCCATCGAAACAGCGACTGAGAAGCCACCCGAAGAAAAAAACAACCTGCGAAAAATCGCAGGCTGAACCGACAAGCAGCTCCATGCGTTCTTCACAGGCTGTACCGACGGCTCCTAAGCAACAGACAGCCAACATGTCAGAGCATCGTTGCAGACCGGCCAGCACGTACGAACACACGTCAATTTCAATTGCCTAAATGATGCGAACTTACAGGCTTACCTGACTCCGACCAGAAAAATGACGGCAAGACTTCGGCGCCATTACCGTGTGCCGGAATCAAAGCACCTCAAGCTTTACTTTCTTCCGAGCCGTTGTTCTTGTCGTCTTTTTTGCGCGGCAGATGAATAACTTGCTTATTCTTGACAAAATAATCAATCCCAGAGTAAATCGTAATCACTGCAGCAAGCCAGCTCGAAATAATATCGAACGGCACCCCGATGAACGTGAACGGGAAATTGTTCAGCAACAGTGCGATGATTGCCGTGATCTGAATGGCAGTCTTCCACTTTCCCCACTTGCTCGCAGCCATAACACGACCGTCAAGCAGCGCAATTTGCCGCAATCCGGTGACAGCAAATTCACGGCTAATGATGACAATCGCAATCCACGCATCCAGCTTACCCATGTCTACAAGTGAAATGAGCACAGCTGCGATCAGCAGCTTATCCGCCAAAGGATCAAGCAGCTTGCCCAAGTTCGTTACGATCTTGTTCTTGCGAGCGATGTACCCGTCCAATCCATCCGTACTGGCAGCAAGAATGAAGATCAGCGTTGCGATAATTTGATTATACGTAATCGTAAAATCCGCGAATGTAATCTTCGGCAAGTCTAATCGGACCAGCAAGAAAAACATAATGACCGGTACCAAAAAAATACGTGCCAGCGTAATGCGGTTGGCCAGGTTCATACCGGCACTCCCTCCCCGGACAAGTCAAATTCATAAGCATGTGTAATCTTCACCTTGCGAATTTCACCTATGTCCGTGACGACACGAGACACATACACTTCCCCGTCAATCTCTGGCGCATCGAATTGAGACCTGCCGATATACACATCATTGCGGCCGTCGTACCGCTCTATTAACACATCGATCGTCTCGCCAACGTGCCGATTATTCTGTTCATTGCTGATTCGGCGTTGAATTTCCATCAACGTATTCGCCCGCCACTCCTTCACATCCTCCGGCACTTGATCCGGCAGTCGTGAAGCAGGAGTGTCTTCCTCCTGTGAATAGGCAAATACACCTAAGCGGTCGAAGCGAAGCTCCTCCACGAAGCGGCACAATCTCTCGAAATCTTCTTCCGTCTCGCCAGGAAAGCCGACGATCAGTGAAGTGCGCAAGGCGACTCCTGGAACTCTGTCGCGAATCTTCTGAACCAATTCGCGCACATCGCGTTGTCTGCCCGGTCTGCGCATCTTCTTCAGAATATGATCTTCACTATGCTGAAGCGGCATATCGATATACTTGCACACCTTCGGATTATTCGCCATTACCTCAATCAATTCATCCGTGAAGAAGCCCGGATAAGCATAGTGCAGACGAACCCAAGCAATGCCAGGCACTTCCGACACGCGGTTCAATAGCTCAGGGAGCATGAATGTGTCATACAGATCCGTTCCATAATTTGTTGAATCCTGCGCGATTAAGCTCACTTCACGCACACCTTGCTTCGCCAATTGCTCCGCTTCCGCCACGACCGATTCAATTGATCGGCTGCGGAATTTACCACGCATAATTGGGATACTGCAGAAGGTGCAGGCATTGTCGCAACCTTCTGCAATCTTAATATATGCCGTATAACGGGGCGTAGATAGCGTACGCGGGAGCGCCTGTTCATAATTGAACACCGGATTGCCAACCATCACCGGCTTATGTCCCAGCAGCGCCTCATCTATAATCTCATTGATCTTGTGGAAGTCGCCCGTCCCGACGATACCATCAATTTCCGGCATTTCCTCCATTAATTCTTCCTTATATCGCTGTGTCAAGCAGCCAGAGACGATAAGCGCCTTCAGCTTGCCGGTACGCTTCAGTTCAGCCATGTCCAATACCGTATTGACCGACTCTTCCTTCGCCAGATCGATAAATCCACACGTATTGACGATCATCACCGTAGCTTCCTCGTTGCTCTCCGCAACGGAGAAGCCGCGTTGCTGCACAAGGCCGACCATGATTTCCGAATCTACGAGATTTTTCTCGCAGCCGAGTGTTGTTACTTTCACTTTCTCCGTCATTCGTGTTCCCCCATCGGTCCTAATCGAATTCTTAACAAAGTATAATACAAGCCCGAAAGGGTGTCAAAGAAGGCGCCCTCCCGCTGACGCCCATTCTCTATCGATAATTCACAAATTGCAGATCAAGCGGTAAGTCAGCCTGCTTGAGCATCTGCATAATCTGCTGAAGATCATCAAGACTCTTGCCGCTTACGCGGATTTGATCACCTTGAATCTGACTTTTCACCTTCAGCTTACTGTCTCGAATGAGAATATTGATTTTCTTCGCATTATCTTGCTCAATCCCTTGCATAAGCTTGATCTGTTGACGCACCGTACCGCCGGAAGCCGGCTCAATCTTGCCGTAATCAAGGTTCTTCACTGAGACACCGCGCTTCACCATCTTCGATTGCAGAATGTCCATCACACTGTTCAATTTGTATTCATCATCCGAGCTGACGACAAGCTGCCCTTCCTCCAGCTTAATGGCACTCTTGCTGCCCTTGAAGTCATAGCGGGTTTCGATCTCCCTCTCAGCTTGCTGCACCGCGTTCGTCATTTCCTGCATATCCAGCTTTGACACGATATCGAATGAATGTTCAGAGGCCATAGAACCTACCTGCCTTTCCAACTAGATTTCTCGTGAAAATTATACCAGTCCTCACGTGCAAAAAAAAGCATACAGATAAGGAAACTCCAATCTGCATGCTTCCGCTCATTGTCTCATCCTTACAACTGCTGCAACCTGCTATCTAGCCTGCTTGCGAACCGGATCACGGAACATATCCAGCACACCTAGCACAATATGCGCCAAGCCGAAGCCGAAAATCCCGTACCCCCATGCATCCGGTGTCAAGTACCACCCGAGCAGGCTGACGACGATGCCAAGACCAGTAACTACCCAGCTTGTTGTCATATACATACCCCCAGAATTAAATTGGAATCTGATTCTATAGAGTAGTATGTCCCACTAGTCGGGCGTTATGCCAATTAAGCTCCCGCAGCTTCGTCCGATTTGACCAAGTTGATTTGCACATTCCACGGATTGCTCGCCTTCAGATTCTCTTCTTCCAGCAGCACACCGTTCACCCGAATTTCGGCAGAGCTCGGCTTACCGAAGCGAATCCAGACGGAGTTGTCACTCACGATATTGTCTGTGTCATTCTGCCGATACATATTGTTTGAAGCTTGTATCTCAATCGGTGTGCCATTGCTGTCACCTTCACGGGCCACGACGTAGCAATCACCATTCGGAAATGCCAGTTCAATCTCAAGCTGCTCCACATTCGATACCGAGTAGATATAGCTGGATCCGTCCTGGTTCACATAGGCTACCTCCGGTTCCGGCTCTGGCTCAGATTCAGGTTCAGGATCAGGGGGTGGCAACGGCACAGAATCCATTCCGTCATTATTGCCAGTATCGGGCGCTACCTCATCGGTTATCGGCGGATTGGTAATTTCCTCGTCCGGTTCATCCTTGTTATAAGTTACCGAATAGATGACAATGACAATAAGGAGGAGAAAGGAAAACAATAAGAGCGATGTCGTCCACTTTGAAATTTTGTCCATATTGGCAACTGAACGTCTGCGCGGCCGTCCAGTATCCGGCTTCGGCTCAGCAGTCGGTTCAGGTATGACGTTACGGTACAGACGCAATACTTCGTCTGGGTCCAGACCGACAGCTTCCGCATAACTCTTAATGAAGGCCCGTGTATAGAAATTACCGGGAAGTACTTTGAAGTCACCATCTTCAATGGCTTCCAAGTATCTTTTGCGGATTTTCGTCGTTTCTTGCAAATCTTCCAAAGTCAATCTGCGTTCGTTGCGCGCTTTCTTGAGCAGTTGACCAAGATCGGACATAAGATTCACCTCCCGTATAGTATGTAAGTCACAGCTTCCGTTCAGAAGCCCTCCAGTCTGGAAGTTATCGCTTCGATATCAATCACTTCGTTCGGTGTGTGGCGAAGCTCCACGATAAAATTGAAATCAGCATAATCATATTCCGATTCATGAACGAATACATCGGGATGTTCGATCACCTTCGTCGCAGGCATATCCATGATGCTCCTAAGTAATTCATAATGCTTCTCTGTTGAGCGAACCGTGCTGACAATCCCGTCAATAATAAATATATTGTCAGGGTTCATCTCGTCCTCTGACAATTGATTGCGAACTGTCTGCCGCAGCAACGTAGAAGAGACGAACGTCCAGCGCTTGTTCGAACAGACACTGCCAGCTATAATCGATTCCGTCTTGCCTACTCTCGGCATCCCGCGCAAGCCAATGACTTGATTGCCTTCCCGCTTGAATACTTCTCCCAAGAAGTCAACGAGTAAGCCGAGTTCGTCACGGGTGAACCGGAATGTCTTCCTGTCGTCCGAATCTCGCTCAATATAACGACCGTGTCGAACCGCTAATATATCGACAAGGCGAGGTGTCCGAAGTGCTGTCAACGTAATATTGTTCACCTTGGCCAGCATGCGGCCCATCAAGTCAATCTTCTCATCGTCAGCCGATTCCAGCAGCATACCCCTCGTCCGATCCTCAACCCCGTTAATCGTAAGAATGTTAATATTCAACATGCCCATCAGAGAGGCAATATCTCCGAGCAAGCCTGGGCGATTCTTATGTATGCGATATTCCATATACCATTGCCTAGGTTCAGATTGCTGCGGAGCATGATGCGGTTCGTTGCTCACTCAATGCACCTCATTTTTTATGTAGCAATGTAACATAGTTTTCTACAAACTTCGTCATTCTCCTGCTCGAATGTATGCGAATTTCATAATAATCCTGCATCATTTCCCATAAACAGAGAGAGGCCCCCCAGTTCGGAGGGGCGCCGCCCTTATTATGCCAAAGTTACTTCTGATCCACCAGTTTTACCATCATGCGCGCCATTGTTTTGCGTTCCTCTTCGCTACCTACTTGCCACAATTGCTGAAGCAGTCGTTCTTCACCGTTTTTCGGATCAACTTTATCCTCTAGAAACTCCCCAATTTGATAAGCCAGCTTGGAGATTGTTTCCTCACCCATTCCTGCGGCTTGCGCTTGATTCACACGCTCGGAAAGGAAAGATTTCCATTTGTCGAATGTTTCTAATACCGTTGTTGACATCTTCACTCCATCTCCTTTGTTCATAAAATTAATGACGGCGACAATCTTAATATGCCGGAGATGGAGTGAAATTATGCTGTGTATTTTACGTTTGCCAGCCACCGTTCGGGCTGATGATCTGGCCATTGATGTAGCCCGATTCAGGCAAGGCGAGAAAATAGACGAGGGATGCAATCTCGTCCGGCTGAGCAAAGCGACCTGCAGGGATATGCTCCTGCAAGGCCAGCTTCTCCTCATCATTGAAGTCATTCATCATGTCCGTATCCACTACACCGGGCGCAACCGCATTCACTGTTACACCTGACGGTGCGAGCTCCTTCGCCATCGACTTCGTCAGCGCATTGATGCCGCCCTTCGTCGCCGCATACAGCGCTTCGCAAGAAGCTCCCTTCTCTCCCCATATGGAAGAGATATTAATAATCCGTCCATAGCGTTGCCCGATCATATGCGGCATGAACAGCTGTGAACAGATGAACGCACCTCGCAGATTCAAGTTCATGACATCATCCCATATGTCGTCAGTCAGGTCACTTAGCATACCATAATGACTGACCGCCGCATTGTTCACGACAATATCAGGCTTGAACCCTTGCACATCCATCCGTTCCTTCAGCCGAATAACCTGCGACCGCTCACGCAAGTCCGCTGATGCCGTCATCACCTTGCCGCCGAGCTCCATGCACGCTCGCGCCGTCTCATTGGCTGCTTCATGCCCGTTCAGATAGTGAATGCAAATTTGCATACCCATCGTAGCGAACCGTTGCGCAATCGCAGCGCCAATGCCGCGGCTCGCGCCGGTCACTAGCACCGTCATATCTGCAAGCGCCCGATTCATCCACCCTCACCAGAAGCGAGCTGCTCCTCTGAAGCGACGATAGACACTGCCTGACGCTGCCAGTCGAAATGCCCGTGAAGCCGCTGTTCCACACGATTCAACGTCAATGCCTCGTATTCATCTAATATGGTGAAGAAGTCAATCTCCTTGAAGCGGTACTGTGTGAACGAATTCGCAATAGCCTCCGGGGAATTCAGCATGCGCAAATACGCACCGATCTTCTTGCGCTTGCTTCGTTCGAAATCCTGCTCGCTGATACCGGTCTGACGAACCCGCTCCACTTCCTCGCGCACGCGCTGCACTAGCAGCTCGGGATCGCGTGTTTCCCCGCCGATAACGGAGAAGGAATAGCCGGTGCCCCAATTGTATTCCGTTGCGAATTGATCGGAGATCAAGCGCTCCTCATACAACGTCTGGAAGGCAGCCGAGCTTGGTCCGAACAGCAGATCGAGCAGCACCTTCATCTCCAGCTCCTGACGGAGCGCTTCTGGACCGGCTGCTGCATCTGGTTGATCCTTGAAGCCAATTAGACATTTCGGCAACGATACAGGCAAGTGAGAGACGCGCTTCGCTTCTCGAACGGCAGTCGGTTCCTCATCGAAGAAGCGCTCGATCTCCGCTTGTGGTGTCTGCTCCCGCTTCGTCTGATTATCGCGGATCAAGAGCATCATCTCCTCCGGATCGACACCGCCCACGATGAACAGCATCATATTGGAAGGATGATAGAACGTACGGTAACACGTATACAGCAAGTCCGTCGTAATCTCGGCAATCGATTCCTTCGTCCCTGCAATATCAATATGCACCGGATGCTTCTGGTACAACGCTTCGATCAGACCGAAATAAGCGCGCCAATCTGCATTGTCCTGGTACATATCAATCTCTTGACCGATAATGCCCTTCTCCTTCTCCACATTCTCTTCAGTGAAATAAGGATTTTGCACAAAATGCAGAAGCGTCTCCACATTTCCCGTAATTTGCTCAGTAGCCGAGAACAAGTATGCAGTCCGGTCAAAGCTAGTGAAGGCATTAGCGGATGCGCCTTGTGCTGCAAATTGAGCGAATATATCCCCTGTCGGCTCTTCGAACATCTTATGCTCCAGAAAGTGAGCAATGCCGTCAGGAACACGCAGCTTCTCCTCGCCCGGAGGTTGAAAATGGTGATCCATCGATCCATATTTCGTAGTAAACGTCGCATACGTCTTCTGGAAGCCCGGCTTCGGCAGGATGAACACGTCTAGCCCGTTCGGCATCCGGTCGTGGACGAGCGTCTCCTGTAATCGCTTATAATGCTTCGTCTGCATGAGCGTTCTCCTCCTTCCGGTCACGTAAGAAATACACTGTGTCCAGTTCAACTTGCTCGGCAATGGAACGAATATGCTCACGGCTTACTTGATTAACTTCATCCAATAGCTGCTGCGGCGATCGCGACTTACCAGATAGAACTGCATTGAAGTCGAAGCCGATCATCTCGTGCGCAGAATCTTGAATCTCGCGCAAGTGGTTCGCTATCATCGCCTTTGTTTGCGCGAATTCCACATCCGTGATATCACCATTCTTCATCGCCTCCAGCTGCTCCTTCATGATCGCCAGCGCTTGATCGACCTTGTCGAACTCAATGCCGGACTGCACCGTCAAGATGCCCTTATGCCCATCGAAGCGGGATGAAGCGTAATAAGCCAGACTGGCTTTCTCACGCACATGAACGAACATCTTCGAATGCGGATAGCCGCCTAGAATTCCGTTATACATCAAGGCAGTCGGATAATCAGCATGTGCATATGTAACCGGTAATCGAAGACCAAGATTCAGCTTGCCTTGCTTGACATCTAGCTTGTCGGTCACCTTCTTCACTGAACCGCGGCCTGCTCGAACAGAGGGAGCAGAATAGCTGATTGGCGCGCTAGCTTGCAAGTGGAAGTGCTCTGAGACAAGCTCCTTCACATCGGCCATTGTCGTATCACCGACCACATACAAATCCATGGAAGCTTCCCCAATCCACGCCTTATATGCTTCATACACTTGATGTGCATCCAAGCCTTCCAGCTGATCCCGGCTTCCTAACGGGTGAAGACGGTACGGTTCGCCCTCGCACATCTCCTCTATACAGCGCTCCGCTGCATAGCGAATCTTATCGTTTACGATCGCCTCCAGACGCTTGCGCAGCGTCTCCTTCTCATCCTCCACATAATTAGACGAGAAAGCCCCCCCTTCGGTATGCGGATTCGTAATTGTTGTTCCAAGGAAGGATAATGTTTCGGCCAGCAAGGACCGATCATCCTGCACGAACTTGTCATTGATAACATCCATGCGGAATTGGACAATTTGTGCATCCCCCCGCTTATAAATATCAAAGCCGAACCCGGCTCCATACAGTTGATCTAACACTTCTCGAAATTGCTTCGTAGCCGGATAAGCAGCATTGCCGCGCCGCAGCACGAACGGAACAAGCGCAGTCGGAGTCACCGTGTCCTCCTCTAGCTTGCGCCCCATGAACATCGAAACGGCAAACGTCTTGAAGCGATCTGTAGGCAATACATGCAATCGAACGGGACCGATCTGATCCCGGATAAAGGATAGCTCTTGCAAGACCATTCTCCTTTCTCTCCTGAGGTCTACCATTGCTTCTTACCGCCCTATTCTAACGCAACTGGGAAACCAATACAAATAAAGTACCCACAAAAGTGAAGCATAGCTCCGAAGCCTATTCCGACTTCTTTCGCGGACGAAAAAAGCAACTCGCCTGACGCCGTGCAATGATCATGCGCAGCATCGGCCAGTTGCTAAAGGCTATTCCTTACATACAGAAGATATGCTTGCCGATTCGCTTCACCTGCGGTCTGCTCCAAATCCACTTCGACGTAGCCGTATCTGGGTTGAAATAGTAGATACATCCGCCAGACGGGTCCCACCCGTTCAGCGCATCTTGTACAGCTTGCTTCGCCTTCTCGTTCGGTGTGAGCCAAATTTGACCGTCTGCTACCGCCGTGAAGGCACCAGGCTGGAAGATTACACCCGAGATCGTATTCGGGAAGCTTGCCGACTTAATCCGATTGAGAATGACAGCAGCAACTGCGACCTGACCCTCATATGGCTCTCCACGCGCTTCTCCGTACACGGCATTAGCCATCAGCTTCAGATCGTTATCGCTTAAGCCGAGATGACTAGAGCTAGCTATCTGCTGCTCTGATTGATTACGATTCTGCGTCGAGCCGAAGTTCTCATCGCCAGGCTTCCAGTTGCGTGTTGCCTCCCATAGCCGCAGCTTTGTCTTGGAACCAGCAATGCCGTCCACCTTCATGCCGAAAGCTGTCTGAAAGCTTTTCACACCGTTTAACGTTTGGTAACCAAAGTCACCGTCCACATTGCCTTTATAGTATCCGAGATATTTCAATCTCCCTTGCAGCTCCCGCACATCACTGCCTTGCGAACCATACTTAATCGTTGCCTTGCTGAATGCAGGCTCCGATTCTCGCCAATCCTTCCATTGGGCTAGAGTCATCAGGGCGATCATCACACAGCAGGTCACTAAGAGTAGTCGAGTTCTCATCGGGCTTCACCTTTCTCCTGTTCGTAGGCTTATCGCATTACGCTTCGCTTAGTATGAGAAAGGAATTGCCGTTCTATTCAAAGTTCTCCTGATCTGCCTGCACGCTCCACTCATAAAAAAAATGCTGCAAAACATATGTCTATGTTCTGCAGCAGTCTCTGCTCGATGCATCATTCAATTCGAATTAAGACGGAACCTGGCTCTGGTTGTACTGATCGAGGCTCACTAACACCTCTCTCGGCTTGCTTCCCTCGTAAGGACCGACTACTCCTTTGGCTTCCATAGCGTCAATTAACCGTGCGGCACGCGTATAGCCGATACGCATCCGGCGCTGCAGAAGAGAGACAGAAGCTTGCTTCGCCTCAAGCACAACTTGTACAGCTTGATCGTACAGCTCATCCTGCGCTTCCTCCGGCGCTGCACTCGCTTCCTCAACTGTTGGCACCATCTCTTCCCGATATTCGGCCTCCTGTTGTGTGCGGACGAACTCCACGACAGTCTCGACCTCCTTGTCTGACAAGAATGCGCCTTGAATCCGAACTGGCTTGGAGGCACCGACCGGCACGAATAACATATCGCCGCGGCCAAGCAGCTTCTCTGCACCAGCAGAATCCAGAATCGTGCGCGAATCGACTTGAGAAGATACGCCGAATGCGATGCGCGAAGGAATATTCGCTTTAATAACGCCCGTAATAACATCAACAGACGGACGCTGCGTAGCGATAATCAAGTGAATACCGGCAGCACGCGCCATCTGCGCGAGACGACAGATCGCATCCTCTACATCATTAGCAGCAACCATCATTAAGTCTGCAAGCTCGTCTACGATGACGACGATGTAGGGCAGCTTCTTCTCGCCCTGTGATTCCAGCAGCGCATTGTACCCTTCAATGTTGCGAGTGCCGGATTTGGAGAACTGTTCATAACGCTGCTCCATCTCCTTAACGACTTTCTTAAGCGCCAACGATGCACGTCGCGGATCCGTTACTACGGGCGCCAGCAAGTGTGGAATACCGTTATACACATTGAGCTCAACCATCTTCGGATCAATCATTAGAAACTTCACTTCATCCGGCTTTGCCTTGAACAGTACACTCGTAATAATGCCGTTAATACATACAGATTTCCCTGATCCTGTAGCACCGGCGACTAACAGATGCGGCATCTTCGCCAGGTCGGCAACAATTGCCTGGCCGGATATATCACGTCCGAGTGCGATCGACAGCTTGGCGTCTGATTCATGGAAGGCTGAGCTCTCCATTACTTCGCGCATAGAGACAATCGCTACCTCACTATTCGGCACTTCAATACCGATAGCCGCCTTGCCTGGTATTGGCGCCTCCATGCGAATATCCTTCGCTGCCAATGCAAGCGCGATATCATCTGTAAGACCGACGACACGACTTACCTTCACGCCAACATCCGGTTGGATCTCATAACGCGTAACAGACGGTCCGCGGACAACCTCCAGCACTTTCGCACGCACACCGAAGCTCTCCATAGTCTGCTCAAGCTTACGCGCATTCGCCTGATAATCGAGTGAACCGCCTGCACGACCGCCGTTTGACGGCTTTGCCAGCAGATGAAAGGACGGTAATAAATACGGCTTCTCCTGTTGCTGCTGGGCTTCGCCGCTTATCGCAAGATCGACTTCTTCCCCTAGTTCCGCTGCAGAATCCATCTCACTAGCAGACGATGCATGGCTGCTAGCCGCATTCAACCCGCCATCGCCCTTAGCTTCCTTCGGAAAGCTTACAGTAAGTGTCCCAGGCTTCGTCTCACTCATTACTGGACCGGATTGATCGTCCTCAACAGCTTCATCGCCTTCTATTGGCTCTACATGAAGCGGATAATCTGATTCAGGCAGCTGCCCATCCAATTGTCCGGCATCAGCTAACTCTGACTTCTCTTGCCATTCCTCCTGGAAATCGCGGAAGCGAATCGTATTCCCCCATTCCTCATCATTGTCCGCACCTATCGACTCTATATCGGTGTCTGCAGCCTGATCAGGAGCTTCGAGATAGACGTCCTCTTCTACCTGCTCCGCTTGTTCCCTATCAGCTGTTGCCTTGTCAGATGAACGGAACAAGTCGAAGAATACCGGCTTCTTGCGTTCCTTCTTCGGTTCCTTCTTAGATTCCTTCTCCGGCCAATAGGTTTCTTCGTCAATACTTCCCTCGACTGGTTCCTCGAGTCGGTCCGTCTCCAGTACAAGCTTGGAAGCCGTACGCTCGGCTTGCCATTCGCGTAATTTGCGTCTCGCATCCTGCGCAATTCCTCGTACGGCAGCTTTGACCTTGGCTCCCATCTCTACGTAGCTCCAGCCCGTCAAGCACATGAAGCCGATTGCCAGCAGTGCAATCTCGACGAATCGAGCGCCGAGTGTATCGAACAGAAAGTAACTGATTCCGTAGATGAAAGCGCCGACAAACCCGCCGCCTGCCGCCTGCTTAAATGCCGCATTTCCACCTTCCAATTGAAACTTGTCCTGCAAATTTTGAATAGGCTGTTGAATAATTGCTCCAGAAGTATAGTCACCTTCGGGCTTCAATTCCTGGAATAAGCCAATATGTAAATGCAACGCATAAGCGACCACCAGCAGCAGCAGTCCTGTCTTGCGGTACGACCACTTGCGCGGCCATTCCCGCTTGATCATTGCGTACAAACCAATATAAATTAGCAGCAGCGGCAGGACAAAGTATAACTTGCCTATCAAAAAAAAGCATAGGCTGCTCATCGCTCTCCCGACTGGACCGAGTCCCGGCAGTTCCCCTTTGCCAGCTATGGTGATCCAAGAAAGCATTATCAGCACTATGCCGTAAATTTCAAACTTGAGGTTCGTTCCGAACGACTTCTTCTTGCGCTTCCTGGCCATGTTCGCACCCCCGCCCTGTATTATATCACAACTTAGGCGATGTGCGAACACCCGTTCAGATAATTATCGATCCAATTCAGAAATCCAATTGAACACCGCACCCGGCATATACGCCGGATTCAAATAATCGTTCGGACGAGGACTGTGTATCCGCACGATGCGTGCTTGCTGCTCATCGATCGACTCAATCTCCATCGTAATCCCATTAATCACTACTTCTCGGGTAGGTGCGCGCTTATTATCCTCCAATTCCTGCATGACCTGCTCCATTGGTACGACTGTATGCATCATTGCATATATCCCCCCTCACCTGCGACACGCCGTTCGTCGATTAATCGATGTAATTCCGCTATCGCATCACCGATGCCGCCCAAACGGTCAATTAAACCGTACGTCACTGCATCGGTCCCGACGACCGTCGTTCCGATATCACGCGTTAATTCGCCCGTCTTGAACATAAGCTCCTTCAGCTTTTCCTCGCTAATGCGGGAATGAGCTGTCACGAAGCGAAGCACTCGTTCCTGCATCT
This sequence comes from uncultured Paenibacillaceae bacterium, assembly GCA_913056365.1. Taxonomy (GTDB): domain Bacteria; phylum Bacillota; class Bacilli; order Paenibacillales; family K13; genus Xylanibacillus. The sequence continues at coordinate 31,802 of CAJXLT010000002.1, forward strand.
TGTCGAGATACTCGAACGTCTGCGGCACGCCAATGACGAGACCGTTCAGGCGAATCGGATGAATCGTCATCGTTGCCGATTCCGCTATGAACGAGCAATGCGCCGATACAGCGATCGGCACACCGATGCTGTGTCCACCTCCAAGCACGACTGTTACCGTCGGCTTCGATAGCGAAGCGATCATCTCCGCTATGGCAAGACCGGCTTCTACATCTCCACCAACCGTATTAAGCACAACCATAATCCCTTCGATTTTCGGATTCGTCTCCGCTGCTACCAGCTGCGGAATCAAATGCTCATATTTAGTCGTTTTATTCTGTGGCGGCAATGTCATATGTCCTTCTACTTGCCCGATAATCGTCAAGCAGTATAAATTCGAATCAGCAACAGGTGCAGTTGTTTGTCCCAGCTGTTGAATCGTATCGGTCACTGTATGTTTCTTATCCGGCGTATCGCCGACTTCTTGAGTTGCTCTGTTTGGTGTCATCATACCGACTCTCCTTATGCAGATCTTGCACGGAGTGGAGCACTTATTTTATCTCCTCCATCCGATGCTGTTCCTAGTATCCGCAGAGTGGGCTTGCCTTCATGCATGAACAAGCGGCTTTGTTCCAGTGTGCGCTCAACATTGTTCGAAATTGCCATAGAAAAAAGCTCGAGCCAAGCAAAACGGTGCTGTACCGTCTTGCATGATTCGAGCTTTCTTATATCCCTTCTGTTAAGTGACTTCGGTTCACGGATTCACTATACTTCCATAATAATTGGAAGGATCATCGGTCTTCTCCGCGTTTGTTCATATAAGAATCGTCCGAGCGCTTCCTTGACGTGCGTCTTCAGGGAAGCCCATTCATTGACGTTCTCATTCATTAATTTGTTCAATGTATTCATAACAATCTTGTTCGCCTCATCCAGCAGGCCCTCGGATTCACGCACATATACGAAACCGCGCGATATAATGTCCGGTCCTGACAAGATGCGTCCTTCTTGCTTGCTGAGCGTAACGACTACGACCAGAATACCGTCCTGGGACAACAGCTTGCGGTCTCGCAATACGATGTTGCCGACGTCGCCAACGCCCAAGCCATCTATCAGAACGTTGCCGAAAGACACCTTGCCTGCCTTGCGCGCCTGTCCGTTCTGAATTTCTATGGTGTCTCCAATATCGATCATGAATATATTATCAGGCTCCACCCCGACAGCTTCACCTAACAGAGCGTGGTGCCGAAGCATCCGGAATTCACCGTGAATCGGAATGAAGTACTTAGGCCGCATCAAATTCAACATCAGCTTCAGCTCTTCCTGACTGCCGTGACCGGATACGTGTACACCTGACATACTTCCTCCGTAGATGACCTTCGCCCCTAATCGGAACAGCTCATCCACAGTACGACCAACGTACTTCTCGTTGCCAGGAATAGGTGTCGCTGCAATCACTACAGTATCACCTGGCAATATGTCAACTTTACGATGGGTCGATCTTGCCATACGAGTCAATGCTGACATCGGCTCGCCTTGACTGCCTGTAGATAAAATCGCTACACGGTTGCCTGCAAGCTTGTTCACTTCTTCCGGTTCAATCAGCATGCCGTCAGGAACGTTCAAGTACCCTAGATCCGCTGCAATGCTCACTACATTCACCATACTTCGTCCGACAACCGCAAGCTTGCGGTTCGTCTCATAAGCAGCTTCGATAACTTGCTGAATACGGTGAATATTGGAAGCGAAGGTAGCGACCACAACACGTTGCTGCGCTTGCTGGAATACTTCCTTCAGCTCCTTGCCTACGCTTTTCTCTGAAGGAGTAAATCCTGGCCGTTCTGCATTCGTGCTATCAGACAGCAGCGCTAATACGCCACGGTTCCCGATCTCGGCCATCTGGTGCAGATCTGCATACTGGTCATTGACTGGCGTATGATCAAACTTGAAGTCACCTGTGTGCACGATCAGTCCTTCTGGCGTATCCAAGCAGACACCGACAGAATCCGGTATACTGTGATTCGTTCTGAAGAATGTCGCTGTCATGCTGCCGAGCCGCACCTCAGAATCCGCATTAATCAAGATGCGCTTCGTCTCACCGAGCAAACCGGCTTCCTTCAGCTTGCTCTCTACAAGTCCGAGCGTTAACTTCGTACCGTATACAGGCACATTCAGATTGCGCAGCACATAAGGCAGACCGCCGATATGATCTTCGTGGCCATGTGTGAGCAGAATTGCCCGTACTTTCTCACGATTTTCCATCAAATAGGAAATATCAGGAATGACAATATCAACACCAAGCATATCTTCATCCGGGAATTTAAGCCCTGCATCGATGACTACAATATCGTTGCCATATTGTACACAGTACATGTTCTTGCCAATTTCACCCACGCCGCCTAGAGCGAAAATGGTCGCTTTATCGTTATTCTTTTTTGACACTTGTAAACCTCCTATGCCGTATTGACGACGATCAAAATAGGAAACCGTTTCTATAAAAACCGCACTTAGTCACTTAAAGATCATTATACATGATCGGAATGTGAAAACACAAGGGAACCGCCGTTATGTATTAGGATACCCAAAAAAACAAATCGATGCCGCGACATCGATTTGTAAGCAGATACTATAGAAGCAATATATAAATCCATATGCGAATGTCTACTTATCAGGAAACAAATGACCGATAAGCTTCTTCTCATGTTCATTGGCTTCCACTAGCGGCAAGCGCACAGTGCCAACCGGATAGCCCTTGAGTCCTAATGCGTATTTGACCGGTACTGGATTCGGGCATACGAACAGACCGTTGAAGATCGGCAGCAGCTCGCGGTGCAAGCGCCCTGCTTCTTCTGCATCCCCCTGCTCGAACGCATTGACCATGGCGCGGATTTCCTTGCCGATCAGATGGGAGGCTACACTGACGACCCCATATCCGCCAACCGATAGGATAGGCATTGTCATCGAGTCATCACCGCTGTATATCCGGAAGCCATCTGCTGCATGACTCCGTATTTCGGCGATTTGGTCCAGATCGGTCGATTCCTTAACAGCGACAATATTCTCCACGAATGACAAGCGAATCGTCGTCTCCGGATTAATATTAACGCCAGTACGCTTCGGAATATTATACAGCATCACTGGCAGAACTGTGGATTCGGCAATGGATTGAAAATGCCGGTATAGCCCTTCCTGCGTCGGACGATTGTAGTACGGCGCAACCAGCAGCAGCCCATCTACACCTAGCTTCTCCGCTTCTTGGCTAAGATGGATCGAATGTGCTGTACTGTTACTGCCGGTTCCTGCCACTACCGTACAGCGCTTGTTGGCTTTCTCTACGACAAAAGCGAATAGCTGCAGCTTCTCTTCATCGGATAATGTCGGTGATTCGCCAGTCGTTCCGCATACTACTAATCCGTCCGTTCCTTGCTCCACAATAAGATATTCAATTAGCGCTGCCGTTAGTTCCCAATCGATTGCCCCGTCTGCATCGAACGGAGTAACCATCGCCGTAATTACTTTTCCAAAATCCACAATGAACGTCCTCCTTCACAACCTTCAGCCTGCCAGATGGAGTTGAAATTGATCATGTAAGGCTCGTACAGAAGCCTCCATATGTCCACCCTGTACGAGCACCCAAATCGTCGTGTGTGAATCCGCTGATTGTAAGATCGGGATATCACTCGACGTCAATGCTTCTACAATACGCGCCATTACGCCCGGCACGCCCGCCATGCCGCCGCCGATGATCGAAACCTTAGCACAGCCTCGTACGAGGCGGGCTGGATAGCCAAGCGTATCCAGAACCTGCAAGGCACGGTCTGCCTCCTTGTCGAACACGGTGTATACAACGCCAGAAGGATTCACATTAATGAAATCTATACTAATCTGATGCTTCGCCATCGCCTTGAAGACAGCAAGCTGCAGATCATATTGTCCATCCGGTGCGGCAATTTGGATTTGCGTTATATTCGGTACGTTCGCGATGCCCGTGATCGTCCGATCGCTAACATGTCCCGTGCCCGCATCGGCGACATTAGGAATGGTGACAAGTGTGCCCGGCGCATCGGAGAATGTCGAGCGAACACGTACCGGAATTCTTCCATGCATCGCGATTTCTACAGCTCGCGGATGAATCACCTTTGCGCCGTTCTGAGCCATGTGACATATTTCATTATACGACACTCGCTCCAACGGTACCGCATTGTTCACAATTCGAGGATCAGCGGTCAAGATACCGTTCACGTCTGTGAAGATATCGACACGTTCGGCTTGCAATGCGACGCCTAATGTAGTTGCAGTCGTATCGCTGCCCCCTCTGCCGAGCGTCGTAATGTCACCGGATATTGTGCGTCCTTGAAATCCTGTTACGATCACAACTTGCCCTTCCTCTAACAATGCGCGAATGCGCTCAGGCTCCATTGCAGTAATGTGCGCATTGCCGTGAGCCGCGTTCGTAATGATTCCGGCTTGGCCGCCGGTCAGCACAGCAGCATCGATACCATCGCAACGCATAACACTGCACAACGTAGCAGCCGAAATCAGCTCCCCGCAATGCAGCAGCAGGTCCATCTCTCGATTCGGCAGGTCACCGCCATTATCTCGTATCCACTGCAGCAACGTATCCGTAGCATACGGGTCGCCGCTCCGACCCATAGCGGATACGACAACGACTACACTGTATTGCTGTGCTAGCGCACGCTTCACCTGTCGGACGGCATGTTCCCTAGCCTCTGTATTGGACAAAGATGTGCCGCCAAACTTCTGAACAAGAATACGCATGATATACTCCCCACTCATTATATTCTAGAGTGCAGGCGCAATGCGTGTCCGTTCAAGCTCAGGCTTTGTCTTGTTCAATGGCAATATATTCTGCGATTTGCACCGCGTTCCAAGCTGCGCCCTTCAGCAGATTGTCGGAGACAACCCACATATTCAATGCGCGCGGATGATTCAGATCCTTGCGCATACGACCTACGAACACGTCCAGCTTGCCCGCAGCATCCGTTGCCAACGGGTACACTTGATTCGCAGAATCGTCCTGCAGCACAATCCCAGGTGCATCCGACAATAATTGTTTCGCTTCCGCTAGTTCGAAATCCTTCTTGAACTCGACATAAATCGATTCCGAGTGTCCATAGATGACCGGAATCCGAACACATGTCGCCGTCACTTCGATCGATTCGTCATCCATAATTTTCTTCGTCTCGCGAATCATCTTCATCTCTTCCAGAGTAAAGCCATTATCCTGAAATTTGTCAATCTGCGGAACAGCATTGAATGCAATCTGATGCTTCACTGGCAATGATCCTACCGGCAGAATATCCGGATTCGGCTCGTTGCCGTCCAACACTTCGCGCGACTGGCGCAATGTCTCATCAATAGCCTTCGCTCCTGCACCAGACACCGCCTGATACGTTGACACAATAATACGAGCGATGCCATAGCGGTCATGCAACGGTTTCAAGGCAGCTACCATCTGGATCGTTGAGCAGTTCGGATTAGCGATAATCCCCTTATGCTCGTTGATCTTGTCCATATTCACTTCCGGCACCACCAGTGGTGTATCCGGGTCCATACGGTAAGCATTCGTGTTATCAATACAGATTGCACCGCGTTCTACAGCAGCTGGCGCCAATGCTCGGCTCACATCTCCACCTGCACTGAACAACGCAATTTCCACGCCTTCGAAGCTTTCTGGAGTTGCTTCTTCCACAGTCAGCTCCTGTCCCTTGAACATGACTTTCTTACCTGCTGAACGTGCGGAAGACAGCAACTTCAACGATTGGATGGGGAAATCACGTTCTTCCAAGAGCTTAAGAATTTGCTCTCCTACGGCGCCTGTTGCTCCTACAATTGCTACTTCAAACTGCTTCTGATTCGTCATATCTTCGCGTCCCCTCTCCTCTTCATCATTCCTAGTTCGTATTGTATCCGAGACTATACAGCAGCTCCGGTTATGGGGTAGACATATAGCGGAACTTCTCACACAGCATAGGCTGCAGCTGCTTGCCCTGATATGCGGCTTCACATGCATCTAACGCAAGCTCCATGCGCGACACAAGCGAGTTCGGCTTCACTTCAGGCGCATCTTGCCCGAACGGCACGAAATAAATATGCTTCGTATTCATTAGTTTTGCAAGATTGGATGCATTCATGCCTAATGCATCGTTCGTAGAGATAGCTAGCACAAGCGGCCGCTGATTACGCAGCTGCGCCTTGGCCGCCATCAGTACCGGACTGTCCGTCATGGCGTTAGCCAGCTTGCTCGTCGTGTTACCCGTGCATGGAGCAATTAACATAATATCCAGCTTCTTCGATGGTCCTAACGGTTCCGCATCTACAATTGAAGAAATGATATCATTCCCCGTCGTTTCTTTCAACTGTTTTTGCCAATCCTCCGACTTGCCGAAGCGGGTATCCGTCTGCATCACAGTATGCGAAGCGATCGGAATTACATTTGCCCCCGTATCAGCAAACTGCTTCATAATTGGCATGATTTCCGGTAACGTGCAATGGGAACCTGTCAAGGCAAATCCGATCGTAATACCCTTCCAATTCATTCCTCATCCCCCCGTTTCGTGAAGTCCTCCATAATGAGTCGGGATGCGCAGCTCGCAATGATACGTCCGGCCGTCTTCGGCGCAACGATACCCGGCAAACCCGGGGCGAGCATGGCTTTGATCCCCCTTCTCTCGGCATAGCGGAAGTCTGTTCCGCCTGGCTTGGAGGCCAAATCGATAATGAAGGCATGATGAGGTAAATTGGCTATGACTTGCGCTGTGACTATCATAGATGGAATCGTATTAAAAAGCAAGTCAACCTGCTTCGCCTCCTCGCTCACCATCTGCGTATAGAACGGCTCGAATCCCATTTCTGTTGCTCTTGCGAAATGGTCCTCCCGCCTAACACCTACCTTCACTTTTGCGCCTAGCCCGTGCAGGGATCGTGCCATCGTGATACCTGTTCTGCCGAACCCAAGCACCATAGCACAGGAGCCATGAATCGTGAAATCCGTATTTTGAATCGCAATCATCAGTGCGCCTTCAGCTGTAGGAATCGAATTGTATATGGCTACATCATCTCGTTCTAGAAGTTCAACCAGACGTACTTGGTGATCTTGGCACAGCTGCCGAAGCTTCGGCTTGGCGATGCCTGTATAGATCACGGCTTGCGCATGAATGCTTAGAAAATACTTTTCTTCCAATTGAACAGGTTCTGCGGCAAACACAGATTCGACCTTGCCATCGTCGTCCATCCCGACTACCGGTAATAATATCGCATCCGCTTCATGCAGCAGCGATTCAGACAGCTCCGCTTTACGTACGCCACCGTATTGGTTGTGCAAATTATCGAATCCGACCAATGTCACACTTGCATCCAACTCAGCTAGCTTGTGAATCACCTCCAGCTGCCTGGCATCACCGCCAATCATTACGGCGTTCAGTCCTGTCAGCATAACGGATCGGTTCACTCCTTTCTACCCCTGTTCCATATCCCATCCTATGCATACGCCCATATGGTGGTGACTGCTCCCTAGGTGATAACAGCCCCTATCTATAGCTATGCGGACAGTGATTGTGCGGGGAGTACGGTTACACCGATATAACTGTCACTTGCCCCTTTACTTCGTTATCCCCTTCGCTCAGCCTCAATTACTTCTTGGTACCGTGCGTGCTGTTACGAACTCATCTCGATTTGACTTGCTACGCAATGCCCACTACTGCTAACCTCACCGAAAAATGCATTACGCAGCACCACCACCTCGTTATTCCACTCACTCAGCATTCAGCAGCTGATTCATCTGTACAGACATTAAAGATCGACAGCCGCTTGCTGACTTGCCATCAACATTCTATGCGAATCTGAGGGAAGGGGATAGTGTCTGAGTGGAAGCTGAGGGAAGGGGATAGTGAACAAAAGGACTCAGAGTTAGTTACAGAGACATGTCGGAGCTTCAGCAGACAGTGGATTGCAGCAACAAAAAAACGCCAGAATCGGCGTTTCAAAACATAATTGACTATGTTGTTCTCGTGCGAATTAACCACGGCCGGTATGGCCGAAGCCTCCAGTGCCGCGAACGGTGTCAGGCAGCTCATCCGTTTCTACGAATACGGTCTTCGGAATATATTGGAATACCATCTGTGCAATGCGCTCGCCCCGTTCGATACGGAACGGTTCCTGGCCGAGGTTAATCAGAATCACCTTGATCTCGCCCCGATAATCCGCATCGATCGTACCCGGTGTATTCAAGCATGTGATCCCATGCTTAGCCGCAAGTCCGCTGCGCGGCCGAATCTGAGCTTCTAACTCGGCTGGCATAGCGATTGCGACGCCCGTTGGGATCAAGGCGCGCTCACCTGGCGCTAGCTCCACGGGTTCCCCTACAGCAGCATACAAGTCATAGCCGCTTGCCAGCTCGGACATCTTCCGCGGTGTCGGTACGTCTTCATTTCCCGGCAGCTTGTTGAGCAGAATCTGATAGGACAATACAATCATTCCTCCAATCCGCAATATCGTGATCCGATTCGCCTACCATAGAGAGCGCGCTCGGATGATTAAGTATTCGGCCAGCCAACTGCTGAACGCCTTCCATCGTTACAGCTTCAATCCGTTGAATCATATCATCCAGACTTGGATGTTCACCAGTCACCAGCTCATTCTTCCCGAGACGGTTCATCCGACTAGCTGTACTTTCCAAACTTAAGATTAAGCTTCCCTTGAGCTGTTCCTTGCCTTTGCTCAATTCGCTATCTGTAAGACCGCTATCACGCATATTACTTAGAATGTCCAAGGTCAAGTCCAATACTTTCTTCGTCTGCTTCGGCGCTGTTCCTATGTAGATCGTCAGTAATCCGCTGTCCGTATGAGCAGAATGGTAAGAGTATACCGAATAGGCCATACCGCGATTCTCCCGGATTTCCTGGAACAATCGTGAGCTCATTCCTCCGCCAAGCGCATTGTTCAACAGCACCATCGCATACAAATCACGATCACGATGCGAGCAGCCAGGGAACGATAAGCATATATGATTCTGTTCAGTCTTCTTCTGATGGAAGATGGTATCCCCCAGAAATTCGGGACTGTCCAATGGAGCATGTGACCCAGGCAATGGAATACGGCCAAAGTGCTGCTCCAACAACTCCTCTGCTCCGTCGATGAGATGTCCCGCTACACTGATAACAATCTCATCAGCGACATAGTAATCTTCTAGATACCTTCGAAGATCCTCTGCTGCGAATCGTTCCAAATTGTCCTGTGTGCCCAGTATCGGATAGCCTAGCGCGTGTGTGCCATATGCAGCCTTAGCGACCAAGTCATGTACGAGATCATCCGGTGTGTCTTCATACATCGCAATTTCCTCATAGATAACGTTCTTCTCCTTGTCCATCTCGACATCTGCATATAAGGAACGGTAGAACATGTCGGCAAGCACTTCAACCGCCATAGGAAGGTGCTCGTCCAGTACTTTCGCGTAGTAGCATGTATATTCCTTGGCTGTAAAGGCATTGACATTACCGCCGATCCCGTCGAATATCTCTGCAATTTCTCTGGCAGAATACTTCTCTGTACCCTTGAACAGCATATGTTCGATAAAATGGGAAATACCGTTCGTCTCCGGTTGTTCGTTCCTAGAGCCTGTCTTCACCCAAATCCCGAAGGAGACGGAACGAAAGGAAGTAAGCGGTTCCGCCACTACCCGAATCCCGTTAGACAATCGATAACGCTTCAATATATACATCCCCCTCACTCGAGTTGGCAATAGCCGTCTCGCAAACCTAATTATGAATTCTATCAGAAGTCGAAACAACACTCAACAAATTGTGACAGCCATACAAGGCTTCCCCTCGTCATTTACTGCTTCGGTATTCGCTCGCTTGACAGCAGATCACTAACTGTGCCAAGCATTAAGCTTTGGCTATGGACTTCCTTAATTAACTGATCCAACGCTTGACTGGATGACAATGTCGGGTGCATGAGAATCATAGCTCCCGGTTCTATACGCGATGCAATTTTGCGAACGATGGATGATGGCGTCGGGTTTTTCCAATCAACAGTATCGATTGTCCACAATACAGTGACCAATCCATATTCAGCTGCGATATCTACAGTTTGTTGGTTATAATCACCAGAAGGCGGGGCGAACAGCTTGTTCTTGACACCTAATCGGGCGAGCAATGCTTCTGTTTTTTGAATTTGCGCTGCTGCTTGCTGCCTGCTTAACTGACTCATATTCGGATGTGAATATGCATGATTGCTCACTTCATGGCCTTCTTCTATTATTTGCTTAGCTAATTGTTCATTGTTCTCCAGCCAGCTTCCATCAAGGAAGAAGGTTGCAGCTGCGTTATGCTTACGCAATGTTTCGAGCATGACCGGCACATATTCGTTACCCCAAGCAACGTTGATCATAAAAGCAGCCATTGGCTTGCGCGGATTGCCTTTGTATACCGGATGAGCACCTAAATCTTGAAGCTGAACAACAGGCTCGACTTCCGTGTAGACCCATTCGATATCGTCTCCTGTTGCTTTTGTCAGTTTGAACGTCTGTTCCACATCTACTTGTATACCATTGTAACCGGGAATTGCCTTCCATACCGGATCAAGCTTGGCATTAACCGCTGATTCGTTCTGTGCTTCAGCCTGCTGCATGATTCGTTGCAGAAGCTCACGATCGTCCGCATTCATCGTGCCGCTTGCGTAGAGTTCCTCGGTATCCATTGGATAATGTTGATAGTAAGCATACCGATTTACCGGTTCATGCTGCTGTACCGATTGAATATACGCATTGATAGGTCCAGACCAGGTCAAAATGCCCGCAAGTATGACGAAACAAGCGACCATTATCCAGTCCTTTGCGTGTCCCATCCCGCATCACATCCTTCTACTTACCAGGTTTGTCCTTAATCTATGCATAGGATTTCCTCAATATGTCTCAGCTGCAGCAGGACAAGCGATCCTATCTCGAACCATACAAAAAAAGAGTCAGATCTCACTCTGGCTCTTTTGCTTCGTGCTTGTGTAGTTGTTCTGTTGCAGCCTTACGGACTAGCTTCTTGCCGGAACTTCCGCTTGCAATATAGCTTTGCGCGACAAGTTGACTCGGCCTTGCTGGTCAATTTCCGTAACTTTAACCGTTATCGTATCACCGATCTTCACGACATCTTCCACCTTGGCAACACGTTCGGTCGACAGCTGCGAAATATGGACCAATCCGTCCTTGCCTGGCAAAATTTCTACGAATGCCCCGAACTTCTCAATACGCTTGACTGTGCCAAGGTATGTCTCGCCTACGACGACTTCCTTCACCAAGCTCTCGATAATGTCCTTCGCTTTGCCGTTCATTTCACTATTAGCTGATGCGATGTACACGCGTCCATCCTGTTCAATGTCAATCTTGACACCGGTCTCGTCAATAATTTTGTTAATGATCTTGCCGCCAGCCCCAATGACATCACGGATTTTGTCCGGATTAATCTGCATCGTCAATATCTTCGGCGCATATTGGGACAATTCGGTGCGTGGCTTGTCAATTCTCTCGATCATCTTGCCTAGAATGAACATTCTGCCTGCACGGGCTTGCTCCAGTGCTTCCGTCAAAACTTGGCGGTCGATGCCGTCAATTTTGATATCCATCTGAATGGCGGTCACACCTTGAGCTGTACCTGCAACCTTGAAGTCCATATCACCGAGATGATCTTCCATGCCTTGAATATCAGTCAATACCGCAACATGCTCGTCATTCTTGACCAGACCCATTGCAATACCAGCAACCGGAGCTTTGATTGGCACACCTGCATCCATCATCGCCAATGTGCTCGCACAAATGCTGGCCTGTGATGTCGAACCGTTCGATTCAAGCACTTCTGATACAAGGCGAATCGTGTACGGGAATTCTGCTTCGCTCGGGATGACCTTCTCTAGCGCCCGCTCGCCTAATGCGCCGTGTCCGATTTCGCGTCGTCCCGGCGGACGGAGCGGTCTTGCTTCGCCAACACTGAACGGCGGGAAGTTGTAATGATGCATGAAGCGCTTCTCTTCCTCCAGTGAAATGCCGTCGAGAATTTGCACATCGCCCAATGCGCCTAATGTACATATGCTGAGTGCCTGGGTTTGTCCGCGTGTGAACAGCCCAGAGCCATGTGTACGGGGTAGCTGCGATATGTCGCATTCAATCGGACGAATTTCGTCCAATGCCCGTCCATCAGGACGAATCTTATCATGGGTAATGAGTCTGCGCACTTCTTCCTTCACGATAAGATACAGCATTTCCTTAACATCACTAAGCAACTCCGGAGTCTCTGCATATACTTCAGTAAAATGGTCGAGCGTCTCCTTGTTAATCGCGTCGATAGCATCCTGACGTTCATGCTTCTCATGGATGCTTACCGCTTGCTTCAAGCGATCCCCTGCATATGTAAGCACAGCCTGTTCGACAGACTCATCGACCTTATGCAGCTTCACTTCCATCTTCGGCTTGCCCGCGAGATTCACGAACTCTTCCTGAGTCGCGACGATCTTCTTAATCTCCTCATGACCGAACATGATCGCTTCCAGTATCGTTGCTTCTGATACTTCGTCTGCTTCAGCCTCGACCATCATAATGGCATCTTTCGTACCGGCAACTACGAGGAAGATGTCACTCTTCTCCTTCTGATCCACGGTTGGATTCGCAATGAATTGTCCGTCGATTCTGCCTACAATGACGCCGCCGATCGGGCCGTCGAACGGTACGTCGGAAATACTAAGTGCAGCGGAAGTACCTATCATCGCTGTAATTTCCGGTGAGCAGTCTTGATCCACGCTCATGACGAGATTGACGATCTGCACATCGTTACGGAAGCCATCCGGAAATAAGGGACGAATCGGACGGTCTGTCAGGCGACTGGCAAGAATAGCCTTCTCACTCGGACGACCTTCTCGCTTGATGAACCCGCCCGGAATTTTGCCAACCGCATAGAGACGCTCCTCATAATTGACGGTCAACGGAAAAAAATCCAAATCCTTCGGTTCGCTGGAGGCGGTAACGGTACACAACACGACAGTATCCCCGTACCGAACCTTCACTGCGGCATTCGCCTGCTTAGCCAAGCGCCCTGTTTCCATGGTTAGCTTGCGGCCAGCCAGCATCATTTCTACTGTTTGAAGCATATTGTTCCTCCTGTTCTTCCTGCTTAGGCAATGAATAGCCCTCTATTTCCATTCTGCATAATAACCAGTATTTCCTTCTCTAAAGGAAAAAATGACCCCTATGGAAAAAAGCAACCAGTATCCACCATTACCCCTAGCCCAAGTTCGCGCGAGACAAGCGCGAACGTGCGGCGCAGGAGCTAGAGCGGCGACACGGGTTGCTTCTTATAGCTTAGGTATCTTGTCTTAACGGCGCAGTCCTAGACGCTCGATCAGAGCACCGTAGCGCTTCACATCCTTGTTCTTCAGGTATGCCAACAGCTTGCGGCGCTGACCTACCATCTTCAACAGACCGCGGCGGGAGTGATGATCCTTCTTATGCTCACGCAAATGCTCAGTCAAGTTTTGGATGTTTTCCGTAAGGATAGCGACTTGTACTTCCGGAGATCCAGTATCTGAATCATGAACCTTGTACTCCGAAATCAATTGTTGCTTACGATCTTGTGTTAATGCCATCCTTCTCACCTCCTTCTCTTCATGTATCCCCTTCAGCCCAGAGCGCGTCGGTGATTACGCGTCCCCATGCCGAGGTTCACAACGCAACCTAGTATAGCACAAAAAATTAGAAAAAGTAAAGGAATTCCTTCTCTGCTTACTCGTTACGCTTGTCAGACAGCACCTTGCGAGCATGCTCGATATCTTGTTGTATTTGAGCGACCAACTCCTCGACGGAACCGAACCTTACTTCGCCGCGCAAGTAATGAACGAATTCTACACGGAGCTCTTCGCCGTACAGATTCCCCTTGAAATCTAGCACGTGCACTTCAAGCACTTCTGGACCTGCGCCGCCGAAGGTAGGCTTCACACCGATATTCATCACACCTGCATGGATATGTCCATGCACATGCGCGCGCACCGCATAGACGCCACTCTTAGGTATGACATAGGGCATCGCTACTTCGACATTGGCTGTCGGCACACCGATTGTCGAGCCTCTTCCTTCTCCATGCACAACAGTACCGCATATCGAATAATACCTGCCAAGGAACCGCTCTGCACGTTCCAGATGTCCCATATGCAAGCTCTCACGGATAAGCGTACTGCTTACCTTGTCACCTTCTAGGTTGAACGGTTTGATCACATCGACCTGCATGCGATCCCGTCCCAGCTCCCGCAGTGTATCGACCGTACCCTTGCCCTTATGGCCGAATGTGAAATCGAAGCCAACGACCACTGTATGGATGCGGAGCGGCATGAGCATCTCCTCCACGAATCGTTCTGGGGACACCGATGCGAATGCGCGATCGAAATGAACGATATAAGTGCGGTCCACACCTAGCGCGGCGAATCGCTCCAACCGCTCCGGCAGTGGAGCCAGATAGCGGGAATAGCCTGCCAGACCAAGCACTTCGCGCGGATGCGGATCGAAGGTCATGATCGCTGATGCGATCGATTCGCGTCGGGCAATGGACAAGGCGTGGTGAATGACATCTTGATGTCCCAAGTGAACACCGTCAAAATCGCCAATCGCCACCGCTTGTGCCTCCGGGATGTCTATCGATGTGCCCGCAGGGAAGGATAAATGTATTGTCTGCATAGCTCCTATTCTCCCATCCTTCCTATCCATTGAACTCGTCCGTTAACGCCATAATCTTCTTCGGCTTGAGCAGTTGCAAAGTATCATTCCACACGAAGATCCCCAGAAAGCGACCGTCGTTATTATAGGTACGGAATAACGTCTCGTCTTCCGCAGTCTTCGGTGGAGATAGCAGCCGAAGCTTCTGTCCGTGCAAGGCCCGTGCAGCCAGATCATCGGACAGAGTAAGCGTCGGTATATGGGTAAGCGGATAATCATCAGGCAGTATCGCTTCTTGCTCACGTTCCTCCTGTACGAGCGACTCCAGCTGTTCCAGTGTGACACAGCGATCCTTGCGGATATGTCCGGTTGACGTTCGAACGAGCCGGCTCATAACAGACGGATAGCCAACAGAAGCTCCTATATCCTTACACAGCGTACGAATATAAGTACCCTTCGAGCATACGACGCGCAACGATAATTCCGGATATCCATCCTCTCGGATATGCCAGTTCGTCAGCTCCAGATTGTAGATGAACACCTTGCGCGCTTGCCGCTCCAGCTCTATCCCTTGTCTCGCCCATTCGTACAACCGCTTGCCATCTACTTTCAACGCTGAATACATCGGCGGTACTTGCTCGATGCTTCCCTGGAAGCGAGCGAGGGCTGCTGCAGCTTCATCCCGACTCAGCTTCACCTCATCGACTTGCTCGACGATCGTTCCTTCCAGATCCTCTGTGTCTGTAGCGAATCCGAATACCATAGTCGCTTCGTACTCTTTGGGCGCAGCTTGAATATATTCGACCAATCGAGTCGTCCGCCCCAAACAAAGAGGAAGCACGCCCGTCACTTGCGGATCGAGCGTGCCTGTATGACCGATCCGCTTCATCCGAAGCAGCCGGCGTGCTTTGGCGACGACATCATGGGACGTGAGGCCGACAGGCTTCCAGATCGGAAGCACCCCTGCTCTGTCAATGCGCTTATGCCCTTGGCTCATACGAGCGCCTCCTCAGCAGCAGTGAGCACGCGCGAGGTTATGTCAGCCAGGCTTCCTTCCAACGTAGCCCCTGAAGCCCGAATATGTCCGCCGCCGCCGAACAGCTGGGCCACCTTGGCTACATCAGCACGGCCGCCCGAGCGGAAGCTGACCTTATAACGATCGTCCGCAATTTGCTTGAATAAGATTCCGACTTCTACCCCTTCGATATTACGCGGATAATTGACGAGTCCGTCCATATCTTCCGGTGACGCGCCTGTATCTGCTAAATCTTGTATGTTGACCACAAGCCAAGCAATCTTGCCGCTGCGGCAGAAGCTTAATGTACCTAGTGCCTTACGCAGTAGATTGAGCTGTGACGGCGTAATCTTCTCCAATAGATGCGCAGCGAGCTCATCCGCACTGCAGCCGAGCTCTAACAGCTGTGCGGCTTGTCGCAGCACCTTCGCTGAAGTGTTCGAATAGCGGAAGCCGCCTGTATCGGTCAACAAACCGGTATAGAGACATTCAGCCACGGACAGCTCCCACTGCAACGCTAGCGACTCCAGTAAATCAAACAAAATTTCCGCAGTCGCAGCTGCGTCAGGAGCAATGAGCGCCTGAGAGCCGAACCGGTCATTCGTTGGATGATGATCGATATTGAGCAGAGCACAGTTGTCACTTAATAAGTGCGCAACGTCGCCAAGTCGGGAATAGTCCGCGCAATCTACGGCGATCACAGCGGTAAATGGTTGATGCGACGCCAATTCCTCGAGCAGACATATCTCCTTCGAACCGTGCAAGTAAGTAAACTTACTCGGTACAGGGTCTGCGTTCGCTAGCACATAGCTCTTACCAAGCTGCTTCAGCATCCAGCCAATGGCGCAGGTAGAGCTGATCGCATCGCCATCCGGACTGACATGAGAGACGACCAGGTAATGGTCGTAGTCCAACATGAACTGCTTGGCTGCCGCAAGCTCTGCGCTGTACACCGCCGACCTGCTCATTGAGACGAATCTCCCTTATTCAGATTCTGAAGCAGCTTCTCAATACGGCTGCCGTAGTCAATCGATGTGTCGAACTTAAACAGCAGCTCAGGCGTATGCCGCATTCGGATGCGCTTGCCCAGCTCTGAACGGATGAAGCCGCCCGCTTTGTCCAGCGCTTTCAGCGTATTCTCCTTCTCCTCATCACTGCCCAGAACGCTCAAGTACACCTTCGCCTGAGACAGATCATTGGTAACGTCTACACCGGTTACAGTAATAAAACCAACGCGAGGATCTTTGATCTCACTCTGAATAATGTGACTCAGCTCTTTCTTAATCTGCTCGCCTACACGGCCGACGCGAATTTTGGCCATAAGCCTATCACCTCTCTATTGCTTCCATCACGAAAGCCTCAATAATGTCTCCTTCTTTAAGGTCGTTATAATTGTCGAAAGATATACCGCACTCATACCCTTGTGCTACTTCCTTCGCATCGTCCTTAAAGCGCTTGAGGCTATCCAACTGCCCTTCGTATACGACGATTCCATTGCGCACAAGACGCACCTCGGCATTGCGAGACATCTTGCCGTCTAGTACCATACAGCCGGCAATCGTACCAATGCGAGATACCTTGAATATGTTGCGGACTTCCGCATGACCGATCACATTCTCGCGGTATTCCGGATCCAGCATCCCCTTCATCGCCGATTCGATCTCTTCGATGACGTTGTAAATAATCCGGTGCAGACGAATGTCTACTTTCTCCTGATCGGCTGCCGCTTTCGCCAACGGCTCAGGACGTACATTGAAGCCGATTACGATCGCATTGGATGCCGAAGCCAGAATAATATCCGATTCTGTCACAGCACCCGCACCTGTATGAATAATCTTCACACGCACGCCTTCGATGTCGATTTTCTCCAATGAGCCGCGAAGCGCCTCGACAGACCCTTGCACATCGCCTTTGATAATGACAGGCAATTCCTTAACATCGCCTTCTTGAATATGTTTGTACAGATCGTCCAGCGTTACCTTCTTGTTCACGCCAAGCGCAGATTCACGCAAGGTGTTTGCACGCTTCTCCGCAATCTCACGCGCTTTGCGCTCATCGTCGAACGCTATGAAGCGGTCGCCAGCTTGCGGTACGTCGTTCAAGCCGGTCAGCTCTACCGGTGTGGACGGACCTGCATCCTTCAGTCTGCGGCCCTTGTCGTTCACCATCGCGCGCACACGACCGAAGCTAGCGCCTGCAACGAATGCATCGCCAACCTTAAGCGTTCCGGTCTGCACGAGAATACGAGCGACAGGTCCGCGTCTCTTGTCCAGCTCAGCCTCGATTACCGTGCCTTGAGCCAATCTATCCGGATTCGCCTTGTATTCCTGAACTTCTGCAACGAGCAGGATCATCTCTAACAGCTCGTCAAGCCCTTCACGCTGCTTAGCAGATACATTGACGAAGATCGTATCGCCGCCCCACTCTTCCGGCACGAGTTCATATTCCGTCAAGCTTTGCTTGATCTTGTCCGGATTCGCCTCAGGCTTGTCGACCTTGTTCACCGCAACAATTATCGGGACATTCGCCGCTTTTGCATGATTGATCGCCTCAACTGTCTGCGGCATCACACCGTCATCTGCTGCAACGACCAAGATCGTAATATCCGTAACCTTCGCACCGCGTGCTCGCATCGTCGTGAACGCTTCGTGACCCGGTGTATCCAAGAATGAAATTTTCTTATTCTTGATCTCTACTTGATAGGCGCCGATATGCTGTGTAATACCGCCCGCTTCGCCTTCAGTAACGCGGGTCTGGCGAATTGCATCGAGCAGGGTCGTCTTGCCGTGATCGACATGACCCATAATTGTGACGACCGGCGGACGCTCTTGCAGGTTCTCCGGATCTTCTGGCACCTCTTCGAGTTCGAACGGATCTTCCTCTACTGGAAGCTTCAGTTCTACTTCAACCTTGAACTCGTCGGCGACTAGTTGAATCGCTTCAAGATCCAGCTCTTGATTAATGGTAGCCATGACGCCCAGGAAGAGCAGCTTCTTAATAACTTCAGAAGCATCCTTATGAAGCAGCTTAGCAAGCTCGCCTACAGTCATGCTGCCGCGAACGATCATTTTCTTTGGCGTGTTGTCGACTTTTTCCTTCCGCGGCTGCTGGTTCTGACGTCCGCGATTGTTCCTTCCGCCGCGACCGCCTCGGTATCCGCCCGCCTTGTTATCGTCGAAACGGCGCTGATTCGATTTCGTCTTCTTCGTCTTGCCCTTGCTGGATGCATGGTCATCAGCCTCGCGTGTATATCGGCGATTGCTGTCAGCGGATTGCTGACTCTGATTGGCAGGACCGGTGTTGCGCTGCTGCGCAGACGGCTGCTGCTGGCCTTGCGGCTTATTGTCCGTCCTACGCTGCGGACGATCTCCGCTGCCTGTCGGGCGCTGTCCGGACTTCTCAGGACGTCCCTGACGGTTGCCGCTATCACTGCGGCTTGGGTTGCTGCGGTTGCCTTGCTGTCCGCGACCGTCCTGTTGCTTCTTCGCAGCAGGTTGATTGCCGCCGCCTTGCTGTTGTCCGCTCTGTTGTCCATCCTGGTTGCGCGCTGGTCTCTCTGCCCGACGTTCCTGCTGCGAAGCAGCGGGAGCCGATTCCTTATCACTGTCACGCTTTGCAGCCGCATTGGCCTTAATGTCACGGAAGAAGCCTTCCACCGCTTTCACCATCTCATTCTCCATCACACTCATATGGTTATTGACGGGAATGTTCAGTCGTTTAAGAATCGTAATAACCTCTTTGCTGCTCATATTAAGTGATTTCGCGTATTCATAGACACGCAGCTTATCTTTGTTTTCCTGTTTGCTCAATACCAGTCACCTCCGCTGAGTTTTCCAATTGCCGCTTGACCAGACTTGCCAGCCCGTCATCAGTTACGGCTAGCAGCACCCGTTCGCCCTTACCAGTTCCGGCTCCAAGCTGCGCTCGGCTGAATTCGCGAACGATCGGCACCTTATAGTACCGGCATTTGTCCTCCGCCTTCTTCGCCGTATTCACGCTTGCATCGGACGCCAGCAGCACCAGCTTGGCTTTCCCAGAGCGAACCGCCTTCAACACGCCTTCTTCTCCTAGCGCTAAGGCACCCGCACGCATAGCCAAACCGACAGCTTGCAGCGCTTTATTCATCTTCATCACCTGAAGCTGCCTTCTGTGCAATGAATTGGTCTTCCATCTGTATGAAGTCTTGTTCTAATCTGTCGTATATCTCCGGCTGAACCGTTGCCTTCAACGCACGTTCGAAGGCACGGCTTTTCTTCGCCAGCCTGAAGCATGCAGCCTTGCCGCACAAGTATGCGCCCCTGCCAGGCTTCTTCCCGGCCAGATCAATCGCGATATCGCCTTCGGGGGAGCGAACCACCCGTATGAGCTCGCGCTTGGATTGCATTTCGTGACAAGCTACACACTTGCGCAAGGGCACCCGCCGTTTCCGCATCGGAGTTCCTCCTTCCCTGACAAGCAATCCGAATTAGTCGAACGAGACGAAATCCTGCGGCAGCTCGACTGTATCCGTCCGCGGACGTCCGAGTTCTTCCTCCGCTTGGGATTCACTCTTAATGTCTATCTTCCAGCCCGTCAGCTTGGCAGCCAATCGCGCGTTCTGTCCCTTAATGCCAATCGCTAAGGAAAGCTGATAGTCCGGTACGATGACACGTGCTACCTTCTCTTCCTCGAATACATTCACTTCCAGCACCTTCGACGGGCTGAGCGCATTCGCGACATACTCTTCGACATCCTCAGACCAGCGAACGATATCAATCTTCTCGCCGCGCAGCTCATTGACAATCGTCTGCACCCGAGCGCCCTTCTGACCGACACAGGAACCGACCGGATCGACTTCAGCATTGCGGGAATATACCGCGATCTTCGAGCGGTGTCCGGCTTCGCGTGCGACAGAGCGAATTTCTACGACCCCGTCATAAATTTCAGGAACTTCAAGCTCGAACAGTCGCTTCAGCAGTCCCGGATGTGTGCGGGACAACATAATTTGCGGTCCCTTCGTTGTGTTCTCAACCTTCGTAATATAGGCCTTCACACGATCATTGTGGGTCGGCTTATCGGTAGGCATTAGCTCATTCTGCGGGAGCACTGCTTCCACCTTACCGAGGTCCACATACACATTGCGCGGATCGATGCGCTGCACGATACCGGTCACGATATCTTCTTCCTTGTCGATGAACGCATGGTATATTAAGCCGCGCTCTGCCTCGCGAATGCGTTGTGTCACAACCTGCTTCGCTGTTTGCGCGGCAATTCTGCCGAAATCTCGCGGTGTTACTTCCAGCTCTACAATATCATCTAACTGATAATTCCCATTCAGGTCGCGCGCAGCCTCGAGCGAAATTTCCATTCGCGGATCAAGCGCCTCTTCTACCACTGTCTTGCGTGCGAACACCTTGATGACACCGGTATGACGGTTGATATCGACACGCACATTCTGAGCGGTGTTGAAGTTGCGCTTGTAGCTGGAGATCAAAGCCGCTTCGATCGCTTCCAGCAGCACATCCTTGCTAATCCCTTTCTCTCTTTCAATCTCATGCAAGGCTTCAATAAAATCGGTATTCATCTACCCTATATCCTCCTTTCAAATCCAAGCAATATTGCATGGTCAAAATGCGATCGCCAGACGTGCGCTGGCTGCCTTCTCTACAGGAATCGCATAACTCTTCTGGGCTGCACGCACCGAGATGGTCACCCCATCGTAAGCTTCAAGCGTTCCTTCAAATTCCTTCATGCCGTTCAAGGGCTCATATGTCGTAATCAACACATGCTTGCCGACAGCACGCTCGAAATCTTCGGGCTTCTTCAGCGGACGTTCAGCTCCCGGCGAAGAAACTTCAAGGAAATAAGCCTCTGCTATGGGATCGGTTTCGTCCAGCTTGCTGCTCAAATATTCGCTGATGCGGCCGCATTCATCAATGTCAATGCCGCCTTCTTTATCAACAAATACGCGCAAGAAACGGTTGCTTCCTTCCTTGACGTATTCTACATCCACTAGTTCGAAGCCGTTATCCCGCAAAAAAGGCGACAGCATTTCTTCCACCATACTTGGGATGCCTTTCTTCACTTGGGGATTGCTCCTTTCCTAAAAAAATATGTACACCGTTACCAAGGCAAAAAGTTAAGAGTGGGTTTCCCCACTCTTAACGGATTGTGACTTATCGGAATGTACCAATAGATAGTATATCATGATTGCAAGCTTCTTACAAGCACCCTCAGAACAGCGACAGCTGATTGGACTCCGGCAATCCTCGGAAGCAACCAAGACCGTTCAGGATTTCCACGACCGTCTTCGACGCTTTGGAACGCTGCTGGAAATCCTCGATAGACAGAAACTCACCGCCATCACGAGAAGCGGCTATATTGCGTGCAGCATTCTCTCCCACACCCTGAATAGCTGAGAACGGCGGAACTAAGGCATCGCCATCAACTTGAAAGCGAGCCGCATCTGAACGATACAAGTCGATGCCCTTGAAGGTGAAGCCGCGCGCAGTCATCTCCAGCCCCATCTCCAGAATGGAGATCATGCTCTTCTCCTTCGGACTTGCTTGGAAGCCCTTCGCTTCAATCTCCTGCAGCTGCTTCAAGATCGCGTCATAGCCTCTGCAGAACAAGTCAACATCGAAGTCCTCTGCTCGAACCGAGAAGTATGTCGCATAATACGCTATCGGATAATACAGCTTGAAATACGCTGTACGCACAGCAGAGATGACATAAGCGGAAGCGTGCGCCTTCGGGAACATGTACTCAATGCGCAAGCAAGAATCGATGTACCACTTCGGCACTTTATGCTCCCGCATAATCTCGATCCACTCGTCCTTCAGGCCCTTGCCCTTCCGGACACTCTCCGTAATCTGGAAGGCTAGTCCGGATTCCAAGCCCGCCTTGTAGATGAGGTACAGCATAATGTCATCCCGACAACCGATGACAGTCTTGATTGTACATGTTCCGTTCTTAATGAGCTCTTGCGCGTTGCCGAGCCAGACGCCGCTGCCGTGTGACAAGCCGGAGATTTGCAGCAAGTCCGCGAACGTGGACGGCTGCGTCTCCTCCAGCATCTGTCTGACAAACTTCGTCCCCATCTCCGGGACACCGTAAGTGGCCACCGGTGTTCGAATTTGTTCCGGTGTCACGCCAAGCGCTTCGGTAGAGCTGAACAAGCTCATCACCTTCGAATCATTCATCGGAATCGTCGTCGGATCGACCCCGGTCAAGTCCTGCAGCATCCGCATCATCGTCGGATCATCGTGCCCAAGAATATCAAGCTTCAGCAGATTGGCATCGAAGGCATGATAATCGAAGTGCGTCGTCTTCCATTCGGAGTTCGTATCATCAGCCGGGTACTGCACCGGCGTAATGTCCTCGACCTCAATATAGTCCGGAACGACGACGATGCCGCCGGGATGCTGGCCAGTACTGCGCTTGACGCCTGTACAACCGCCAGCCAATCTGAGCACTTCAGCGGTGCGCCACGATTGGTTCTTGTCCTCTTCATACTTCTTCACATAACCGAATGCGGTTTTCTCCGCTACTGTGCCGATCGTACCTGCACGGAACACACTCTTCTCCCCGAACAGCACCTTCGTGTAATTATGAGCTTGCGGTTGGTAATCGCCAGAGAAGTTCAAGTCTATATCCGGAACCTTATCTCCCTTGAAACCAAGGAACGTCTCGAACGGAATATCCTGCCCGTCTCCCTTCATGTCAACGCCGCACTTCGGACAGTCCTTATTCGGCAGATCGAATCCGCTCGGCACACTGCCATCGGTGAACCACTCCGAATGCTGACAGGAGCGGCATAAGTAATGCGGCGGCAGCGGATTAACCTCGGAGATGCCAAGCATCATCGCCACTACAGATGAGCCGACAGAACCACGCGAACCGACTAAGTATCCGTCCTCATTCGATTTCTTAACCAGCCGCTGAGAAATAAGG
The DNA here is from genome assembly GCA_913056365.1 of uncultured Paenibacillaceae bacterium. GTDB lineage: Bacteria > Bacillota > Bacilli > Paenibacillales > K13 > Xylanibacillus. The sequence goes on from CAJXLT010000002.1 coordinate 55,429, forward strand.
TACAGGGCGGCGAAGCCTGCTTTCGTAATCGGCACAAGCTCGCGTTCGAGCCTGTCCGTCACTACCTCCGGAATCGGATCGCCATACAGCTCGCTTGCCGTACGATAGCATGTCTCGCGCATCTCCTCATCCGCACCTTCAATAACAGGGAAGAACGGGGTGCTCGGGAACATCTCGATCTCGTCGATCTGATCTGCGAACGTGTTCGTATTGCGCACGACAACTTCATACGCCTTGTCCTCGCCAAGGTGACGGAATTCATGCAGCATCTCTTGCGTTGTGCGGAAATGCACGTCCGGCTTCTGCATATCCTTCAGCGGACTGAATCCAGTAATGCCGTGAATCGTAATGTCGCGGGAGATCTTGTCTCGCGGGTGCAAGTAATGCACATTGCCGGTCGCCACGACAGGCTTGCCTAATCGTTCGCCAATGGCGCACACCTTGCGATTCGCTTCTTCCAGATGAGCGATGCTGCCGACAAGCCCCTTATCTACCAAATGCGCATTGTTACCAGTCGGTTGAATTTCCAGCACATCATAAAACCGTGCAATCTCCTCCGCATCCTCCTCGGCTTTGTTCAACACTGTCTCATATAATTCACCCTTCTCGCAGCCGGATGCAATGAGCAGACCGTCCCTAAGCTCAACCAGCTTGCTCTTCGGAATACAAGGTACGCGGTGGAAATATTCAGTATGCGACAACGAAACAAGCTTGAACAAATTTTTCTTCCCCGTCGGATTTTGCGCATAGATCGTACAATGGAACGGACGGGTGTTGCGCCAGTTGCGGCCGACTCGATCGTTCAAGCGGGCCAAGTCTGTGAAGCCTTCTTCAGCCGCATCCTTCAGCAACTGCATCAGAATTAATCCGAGCGCAACCGAATCGTCCACCGCTCGGTGATGATTCTCCAGACTGACCTTGCACTTGCCAGCCAATGTATTCAAGCGATGATTCTTCATCGTCGGATACAGCATGCGCGCAAGCTCGAGTGTATCCAGCACAGGATTATCAAGTATCGGCATATCTAGTGACTTTAAGTTTTGCTGGATAAATCCCATATCGAAATTGGCGTTATGTGCAACGAGCACAGCGTCGCCGCAGAACGCGACGAATTGCTCGATAACAGGTGCTAGCTCAGGCGCATCCCGCACCATATCATCTGTAATATTCGTTAACTGTGAAATATGGTAGGGAATGCTCTCGTGCGGATTCACGAACGACTCGAATCGATCGATCTCTTGACCGCCTTGCATCTTTACTCCGGCAATTTCTATAATCTTGTTCGCCGTAACCGAAAGCCCGGTCGTCTCTATATCGAAGACGACATAGACCGTATCCGCCAACAGCTGCGGGCGCGGACGGGTCACGATCGGTACCGAATCGTTGATGACGTTCGCCTCAACCCCGTATATCACCTTGATGCCATGGTCATGCTGTGCATGGAACGCCTCCGGGAATGCTTGTACACCGCCGTGATCGGTTATAGCAATCGCTTTGTGGCCCCATTTCTTCGCTTGTTTCACATACTGACTGATCGGTGTTATCGCATCCATCGTACTCATATTCGTGTGCAGATGAAGCTCGACACGCTTCTCCTCCGCTTCATCCTTCCGTTCGGGCGGCGCCATCATCTCCTGCACATCGTTCGGTATCATCCCGAGTTCAGGGGGATTCTGGAAGCGGTCATACTCGACCTTGCCCTTAGCCTTCACCCACATGCCGTTCGCCAGCTTGGACAGCACCTTCACATCTTCCTTACTCTTGGCGAATACCTTGCAAGCAAGCGAATCGGTGAAGTCCGTTAAGTAAAATGTAAACAAAGTACTGCCATTGCGCAGCTCCTTGCGATCTAATTGAAATACGGAGCCTTGAATGGTAGCTTTCTTCTCCTCGTCTACGATTTGGCGAATCGGGACTGCCGCTTCCTTGATCTCATACCCGAAGGAAACCTTGGCCTCTGGATCACGGCTATTGTCCGGCTCCGGCTCTGCGGCGGTCAATGCTTGTTCCACATAAGCACGGTCTTCTTCTACGATCTTCTTCGCATATTTATCGAACTCCTCGCGGCCCGCGTCATTCAGCTCGAAGACGACTGTAACCTTGCGACCGAATGTGTTCGCATAATACTGCATGACAAGCTGATCAATCTGCTTCTTCCTAGCCATCTCAATTCCGGTTTCATTCAGCATCTGCAACCGAATGACAGCGCCCTTCACCTCAAGCTTCGCCTTTGTCATCCAGCCGTTCAGACTGATGACCTGCTTCTGCAGCCACTGTAAGGCCAACTGCCAATATTCCTCAATCAAGGAACTGTCGTCTACTTGGTCGGCAAAAGCGATCCGCCAGTCCACATCGGCAACCGGTGCAAACCGTTGCTTCAGCTTCTCATCGAATTGCACCAGCACGTCCGCGGGGATCAGTCCAGGCAATTCTAGGAAGAACGTCCACGTACGGGCAGTCCGGCTGACTTCCACCCGTTCCAAACTTGCGCCTTGGAAATAACTTTGCTTCATCTCTGCCGACAACTGTACTTGATCTAGCAATTGCTCGAACCGTTCGCGCTTTCCCGATGATCGGTCCATGACGAAGTCCCCCCAACTCATGTCGTACTCAACTTCTGAATCTCCAGCCCTCTCCCAAGGACTTGCCGAAATAACAAGAGCGAACCTCACACGTGCTCGCACACGGGGTTCGCCCCTAGATTTAACTGACCAGGCCCCGCGTAAGGAATGGAAGCAATGCTATGCTTCGCTTCTTCTCGCGTGGGATACATACTTCTCTATATATCGACATTCTCCTGCTTAATACGCACGGGCAAATACAACTGTATGCTTCGCCTTATCCTCACAGACAAGACATTGACTCTTATGTTCGCTTACTTCGAACGGAATGTTGCGGCTCGTAGCGCCAGTCTCTTCCTTCACCGTATGCTCACATGCGTCAGAGCCGCACCAGCCAGCTAGCACGAAGCCGCGCTTCTGCTCCATCTCACTGCGCATCTCATCCAACGTTTCGACAGACTTGAAGTTGTCCTTCATGAATGTCTTGGCATCCTCGTACATATGCTTCTGAATTTCGTCCAGCATAGCCTGTACTTCCTCGACAAGATTGTCCTGCTTCACGATTCGCTTCTCTTGTGTATGCCGTGAGACAAGCACAACTTGGCCGTTCTCCATATCACGCGGACCAATCTCCAGACGGAGCGGAACTCCGCGCATTTCATATTCGTTGAACTTCCAGCCCGGGCTCTGATCGGACCGATCGTCGACACGCACTCGAATGCCGGCCGACTTCAATTCAGCATACAGCTCATCCGCCTTAGCTACAACTTGCTCGCGCGATTTCGCTGGTCCAATTGGGATCATAATAAGTTGGGTAGGCGCTACCTTCGGCGGCAGGTTCAAGCCGCGGTCATCGCCATGTACCATAATAAGCGCACCGATCAGCCTAGTGCTAACCCCCCATGACGTTGTGTGCGTGAATTGCAGCTGATTGTCCCGATCGAGAAACTTAATATCGAACGCTTCTGCGAAGTTTGTCCCCATATAGTGAGAAGTACCCGCCTGTACAGCGCGGCCGTCCTTCATCATCGCCTCGATCGAATACGTATCGCGGGCGCCTGCGAACTTCTCTGAAGGTGTCTTCTGCCCCACTACAACCGGAATACTAAGGAAATCCTCGACGAAAACCCGATAGATGTCCAGCATACGCATCGTCTCTTCGCGCGCTTCATCTTCCGTCTCATGCGCAGTATGACCTTCCTGCCAAAGAAATTCACTCGTACGAAGGAATGGCAGTGTTCTCTTCTCCCAGCGGACTACATTCGCCCACTGATTGACAAGCAGAGGCAGATCACGATAAGACTGTATCCACTTCGCATACATATGGCCGATCATCGTCTCAGATGTCGGACGAATCGCCAGCCGTTCCTCCAGCTTCTCGCCAGCCGCTTCTGTTACCCAAGGTAACTCTGGGTTGAAGCCCTCGACATGCTCCTTCTCCTTCTGGAAGAAGCTCTCCGGTATGAACAGCGGAAAGTACGCATTGCGGTGACCGGTTTCCTTGAACTTCGCGTCCAGCTCGCGCTGCATCAACTCCCATATTTCGTAGCCTTCCGGCTTGAATACGATGCAGCCGCGCACTGGTGAATAGTCCATTAAATCGGCCTTCTTGATTACATCTATGTACCAGCGGGAGAAATCTTCTCCCTGCGGCGTAATTTCCTTCACAAATTGCTTATCCTTCGCCATATTCTATCTCCTCCACAGCGTCAGCAGTAACTAACTTGATAAATATACCGACGCAATACGGTGATTAACTGCGGAACAACCGCAAAATATCGTTATACGTAACCGCGATCATCAACACCATAAGCAATGCAAATCCGATAAAATGCACCATGCTTTCACGACTTGGCTCAACAGGTCTGCCCCGTACTGCTTCAAGTCCAAGGAACAGTAGACGGCTTCCGTCTAGTGCAGGGAATGGAAGCAGGTTGAAGATGCCAAGATACAAGCTGAGCATGCCCGCCCAGAACACATACACATCCATGCCTCGTTCCACCGCATCACCTGTCACTTCGGTAATGCGTACAGGACCGCCAAGATCGTCCAGCTTCAGCTGCAGTGTAACAAGCTGCTTCAACCCGTCAAATATGACGACCGTGGAATCTTTCATAATGACGGCAGATCGCTCCACAGCTTCCCAAGGATTCGGTGTTCGCGTAGGTACATTAGACCCTACACCAATCCCTACCTTGCCCACATCATCAACATTAGCCGGCGTAACCTGAAGGGTGACAAGTTCCTCGTTGCGCAGGACTACCCATTCCATCTCTTTATCAGGGTATTCTTGGATAAGGCTGATCAATCGTTCACGATCTACACCTATCTCCTCGCCATTGACGCTTACGATCACGTCTCCTTCGGCAACACCTGCTCGATCAGCAGGCGAGTTCTGCTCAACACTCAACACGTCTGTCGTCGTAGGTTCACCAATTGGTACACCAGTCATATAGACGACCGTGAAGAACAGAATGAACGCGAGTATGAAGTTCATCATCGGTCCTGCGAATATTGCCATCGAGCGTTGCCCGACGGTCTTCCCACCAAACTGCCGGTTAAGCGGCGCGATCTGCATGTCCATTCCTTTGGAAACAATTTCTGCCTGCTCATGAACGGGCAGCACTTGCCGCTCACCGTCTACTTCCCATTCCATGACAAGCTCTTTCTCCAGATCGATTCGCTCTACAGTCCCGACGAGGCAATCCGCTCTGCCTTCTACACCGTCTGTATAAAATCGAGTCACCTTGCCGTCTTCGATGCGCACAGCGACACGATGACCAGGATTAATCTGCACGATCTCCGGATCTTCTCCTGCCATGCGAACGAACCCGCCGATTGGCAGCATACGCAGCGTATACCGTGTTTCCTTGCGCTTATAACTGAACACCTTCGGACCGAAGCCTATCGCGAATTCCCGTACTAGAATACCCGCTCGCTTAGCAAAGTAGAAATGCCCGAATTCATGGATGCCGACGAGCAGGAAAAACATCACTACAGTCAACAAAATGCCTTCAGCCGTCAAGCTGTCACTTCCTTTGCACAAAATCGATGATATTAGCTTAACATGGACCCTTACTATTATACAAGCAAACCGGCTTGTTCATGAATGAATCGTTAAAAAGAGACTGCCTCCGCTTGCATCCTCGCCCATTGATCGATTTCGACAATCGCTTCTAGGTCTGGCGCCGCTTCATGTTGATGTGCGGACAGCACTTGCTCAATAATCGATTCAATATGTAAGAACTCGATCTCCCCGCGGAGGAACCGGGCAACCGCAACCTCGTTCGCTGCATTGAATACCGTCGGCATACTGCCGCTTGCTCGACCGCTTTCGTAGGCCATTCGCAAGCAAGGGAACCGCCCTTCATCCATCGCACGAAAGTTCAGCTTGCCAATGCTGGCCAGATCGAGCTGTTCAGCAGCGAGCGGAAGCCGATTCGGGTAGCTTAGCGCATATTGTATCGGCACGCGCATATCCGGCAGGCCAAGCTGTGCGATCACACTGCTGTCTGCAAACTGAACGAAGGAATGAATGATGCTCTCCGGATGAACCAGCACATTGATTTGATCATAAGGCAACTGGAACAGCCAGTGTGCTTCGATGACTTCAAGACCCTTGTTCACCATCGTCGCAGAATCAATCGTAATCTTAGCGCCCATCGACCAGTTCGGATGACGCAATGCCTCTTCAACAGTTACACCCTCTAGCTCACTCCTCGTTCGATCGCGGAACGAGCCGCCGGAGGCGGTCAACGTAATCGAAGCGACAGTGCTGCGCCTCTCTCCTTGCAAGCATTGGAAGATAGCCGAATGCTCACTGTCGATCGGTAGCATCGTCACGCCGTGCGCCTGCAGCATGTCGGTCACAATGTGGCCGGCTGTCACTAATGTTTCCTTATTCGCAAGACCAATCGTCCGGCCTGCTTCAATAGCCGCTAGCGTCGGCTTCAGCCCAATACTGCCGACCATTGCACTGACGACATAATCGGCATCGCCTGATGCAGCAGCTTCCATAAGCGCCGCTTCTCCATACGCAATCTGAACAGGCCGACTTAGTCCGCTGCGGAGACGATCTGCAGCATCCTTGTCAGCAACAACTACACGCTTCGGTTGAAATTCATCTATTTGGGCAGCCAATAGCTCTGTATTGCATCCTGCTGCTAATGACTCAATGCGGAACTGATCCGGATGTTGGCGAACGACATCCAATGTCTGCGTGCCGATAGATCCGGTAGAACCGAGAATGACTAGTCGACGATTCATGCGGCAACATCTCTCCTTCCAGTTTCAGGGTCTAGCATTCAGAGTGCGGGAAGGATTTGAAGCACATGGACGATCGGGAATACAATCAACCAGCTGTCTACCCGATCCAGTACACCGCCGTGACCCGGCAACAAAGTTCCGGAGTCCTTCACATTACGCACCCGCTTCAAGGCGGATTCGATCATATCTCCGCTTTGTCCTGCCACAGCTGCTGCCAATCCGAGCAGCAGCGCCTCGTTCGGAGCAAGATCCTGCGGGCGCAACCACGACCAGCAGACGGCGAATACAATCGCGACGACCATTCCTCCGATCGCACCCTCGATCGTTTTGTTCGGACTAATGGACGGCCACAGCTTCGTTCGTCCGAATGCGCGACCCGCGAAGTATGCCCCGATATCTGACATCCACACGCTAACAAAGACGAGCATGGTCAATGCCAGACCATATTCCAATCGCGTTACCATCATATAATGAAAGCCAAATCCTATGTACATCACACCGAGAAAACCTAGCGCAGCGTGATCAACGTTTTCACGATTTTTCGTTGCTACCGTAATGAATAGCATCACTGCGAGCAACATCCAAACTACAGCAATCCAATCATATTTGGGCCAAGCGGCAAAAGGAAATCCCTGCAGAATAATGACCAACATACCGACGAAGCCTGCGATCGCAGTGGGACCGAAACGCCGAATGCGATTTAACGTCAAAAACTCGTAGTATCCGATCAAGGACAGCCCAGCCATTAAGAGGGCGAACCATAGGTTCCCCAATACGAGTACAGCTAAGAATCCGGCTGCTGCCGGTATTCCCGTAAGCAATCGCTGTTTCATGATCATCCCCCCTGTTTTGCGTCTGACCGCTACAAACCTCCGTATCTTCGTACGCGCTTCTGATAATCGAGTATGGCGCGTTGGAAATGAACTTCTGTAAAATCAGGCCAGAATACTTCTGTAAACCACAGCTCCGCATATGCAAGTTGCCACAGCATAAAGTTGCTTAGCCGAATTTCACCGCTTGTACGGATCAGCAGGTCGGGATCTGGCAGATCACCGCTAAGCAAATATTGCCGGAACATGCTTTCGTCCAATTGGTCTGCCCGCACGGTGCCAGCGGCTGCATCCTCCATTAACTTTTGCACACTGTGCAGTATTTCTTTGCGTCCTCCGTAGTTGAAGGCGAAGTTTAAGACAAGCCCCGAGTTCTTCTCTGTACGCTTGACAGCTTCTTCAACTGTCTGCAAGGTCTGCTCCGGCAGCAGCTCCCGATGACCCATCATACGAACTTGAACGTTCTTCTCTTCTAGCTCCCCTATCATCTTGGGGAAGAACTCCTGCGGCAAGCCCATCAAATAATCGACTTCATCTTTCGGGCGCTTCCAGTTTTCCGTGGAGAACGCATACAGCGTTAATACGTGGACCCCTAGCCGATCAGCGGCCATCGTAATTTCGCGGACGTTATTCATCCCGGTATGATGCCCTGCGACACGAGGCAAGCCGTGTTCAGTCGCCCAGCGTCTGTTGCCGTCCATGATGATCGCCACGTGCTCCGGCACGCTCTTCTTATCGACAGAAGAACGTGCTGCTTCTCTCGAGTCCGCTTTCCCCTTAGATTGAAACAGACGTTTGAGCATCCCGCTTCCCCCATCTTTCGGATGATAACTCCTTAAACTTCCAGTATTTCCTTCTCCTTCGCTGCGAGTACCTTATCCACTTCTGCTGTAAATTTATCAGTCAGCTTCTGGATATCGTCTTGATGGCGACGGGACTCATCCTCGGAGATTTCACTCTTCTCCAACTTCTTAATGTCGTCATTGGCATCGCGGCGAATATTGCGAATCGCCACCTTCGCCTCCTCACCATATTTGCGAGTCAGCTTCACGAGCTCGGTACGACGCTCTTCTGTAAGTGCTGGAATCGATAGACGTATCACGTTGCCATCGCTCGTAGGCGTCAACCCTAGATCCGACTTCATAATTGCCTTCTCTATATCTCCAAGTGATGACTTGTCCCATGGCTGGATCAATAAGGTGCGCGGATCAGGAGTTGTAATACTTCCTACTTGATTCAATGGCGTTGCTGTACCGTAATAATCAACCTGAATGCGATCCAAGAGCGCAGGTGTCGCTCTGCCTGCACGCAATGATGTTAATTCTTTTTTCAAAGACTGAATTGCTTTATCCATCCGTTCTTCCGCATTGCTCTTAACTGTTTGCGGCATATTTATTCACTCCCTACTTATTCATTCAATCCGTATTATGCATCTGTAATGACGGTTCCGATCGTTTCCCCTAGTACAACCCGTTTAATATTGCCTTCTTCGGTAATGGAGAACACGATTAGTGGAATATGATTGTCCTTACAGAGCGATGAAGCCGTAGCGTCCATGACGCCGAGATCCTGATTCAATATTTCCATATATGTGAGTGATTCGTATTTCTTCGCCTCTGGATCCTTGAATGGATCCGCCGAATATACGCCGTCCACTTTGTTCTTGGCCATCAATATTACTTCTGCTTCAATCTCTGCTGCGCGAAGCGCTGCTGTCGTATCCGTGGAGAAGAATGGATTCCCTGTCCCTGCAGCAAATATGACTACTCTGCCCTTCTCAAGATGGCGTATCGCGCGCCGACGTATGTATGGCTCTGCAACCTGTTGCATTTCAATCGAAGTTTGCACACGAGTAGGGACATCCATATTTTCCAGGGCATCCTGCAATGCCAGAGAATTCATCACCGTTGCCAGCATTCCCATATAGTCCGCAGTAGCACGATCAATGCCTTGCGAGCTTCCCGCTATACCCCGCCAGATGTTACCGCCGCCAACGACGATCGCCACTTCAATGTCAAGCGCATGAACTTCCTTCACTTGCTTGGCAATAGAATGGATCGTATTGGCTTCGATGCCGTAGCCGATATTTCCCGCCAACGCTTCTCCGCTTAATTTCAGCACAATGCGTTTATATTTCGGCTGTTCCAAATTCCCTACCTCCAAAATATTGAGATTTGTATTGAAGCGACCGGCCCACGCATGCATGTTTCCCGCAACCCTTAGAACAGGCTCAAGCGCGTGAACACGAATATCACCGTACGCAGTCCTTCATTTCGTTCCACCTTCTCTGTTTAAAAAAGAAGGAACACGGTCGGTGTTCCGAAAAAAATGAGGCGCAAGGCTGCGCCTCGTCTGTAGCCCGATTTTATCTTTTTGCTTGTGCCATAACTTCTTCTACGAAGTTGTCTTCTTTTTTCTCCAGACCTTCGCCAAGCTCGAAACGTACAAAGCGACGGATCGAAATATTCTCCCCAATCGTGCTGATCTTCTCGTTCACCAGCTGAGCGATTGTTTTGTCCGGATCCTTGATGTAAGACTGCTCCAATAAGCAATATTCCTCGTAGTACTTGCCGAGACGGCCCTCGACCATCTTCTCTACAATCTTCTCCGGCTTGCCTTCGTTCAATGCTTGTGAGCGAAGAATTTCGCGTTCCTTGTCAAGGTCTTCCTGCGGAACTTCTTCCTTGCGTACATAGCGAGGGCTAGCTGCCGCGATCTGCATCGCTACATCACGTACGAATTCCTTGAACTGATCCGTCTTCGCTACGAAGTCTGTTTCACAGTTGATCTCTACTAACACACCGATTCTTCCCCCAGCATGTATGTAAGATTCTACTGCGCCTTCTGTTGCAACACGACCTGCTTTCTTGGCTGCTGCCGCCAAGCCCTTCTCACGAAGAATTTCAGACGCTTTGTCTATATCACCGTTTGCTTCATCCAATGCTTTTTTGCAATCCAGCATACCTGCGCCAGTCTTCTCGCGCAATTCTTTCACCATTTGAGCTGTTACTGCCATGAGTATCGTATCCTCCTTAGTATTTGTAAGCCCACAGAAGTGTGGGACCCGATTCGAACCTCTTGGAAAAGGGAAGCCATGCTTCGTACTGCTCCCTTCCCCTAAAAAAAGGGTGGTGATAGGTTAATTAACCTGCCGACCACCCTTTCACCTGTGTCACCGATTAAGCTGTAGTTTGTTCACCTTGATTCGCTTCCACGACTGCTTCCGCCATCTTCGATGTCAGCAGCTTGACTGCGCGAATCGCATCATCGTTGCCCGGAATCACATAGTCGATCTCATCTGGATCACAGTTCGTATCGACAATACCGACGATCGGAATGCCCAATTTACGCGCTTCCGCTACAGCGATGCGTTCCTTGCGCGGATCAATGACGAACAGCGCATCTGGCAAGCGATCCATTCCCTTGATGCCGCCGAGGAATTTCTCCAACCGCGATTTTTCCTTGTTCAACAGGATAACTTCCTTCTTCGGAAGCACCTCGAATGTACCGTCTTCTTCCCAACGCTCAAGCTCTTTCAGTCGGTTAATCCGCTTGCGAATCGTTTCGAAGTTCGTCAGCGTTCCACCCAACCAGCGTTGGTTAATATAGAACATGCCACAGCGTTCTGCTTCCTCTGCCACAGAATCCTGCGCTTGCTTCTTCGTTCCTACGAACATAATTGTGCCGTTGTTCTCAGCAATCGACTTGACGAAGTTATAAGCCTCGTCTACTTTCTTAACGGTTTTCTGCAAATCAATGATGTAGATCCCGTTACGTTCAGTGAAGATGTATTTGTCCATTTTCGGGTTCCAGCGACGGGTTTGATGTCCGAAGTGTACCCCAGCTTCTAACAGCTGTTTCATGGAGATAACTGCCATCTTCACGCACCTCCTTTAAGTTTGGTTTTTTTTGGTATCCTCCGCCCCTCGCATCTCCCTGAAGCGAAACTTCCTATTTCCTTAAGAAAGAAGAAGCACCATCGCCGGGATTGATGGGCGTGTGTGTTTACACCGCTACTTAATATACCACAACTGCGAATCGCTTGCAACTGTCCGTCTGTGCTTAACATTCATCCCGAAATTGTCCGATTTAAAATTTGAAGACGCCAGACCTTATCGATTCGGCGTCTCTGGATCCAAAGTAATCTCACGTATAATGGCGTCCATCTCCGGCGTTCCTTCGAACGTATACATCCCGCTAATGATCTTCGTCGTTAATCCGCGGCGGCTCAATTCATCTAGAAATACTTGCTTGTCCGCAATCAATTCAAGTGTGTGCAGCATATCTGACACACCGCCTGGACGTGTGCCGGGGACAATGATGAACGACTTCCTCTCTACGATCGTCGACGCTGTCTCTTCGATCGCTTGCTGCCGCGCTTCCTCTATACGAGCTGCAAGCTGTTCTTCCGTGAAGTAGGTTGTATCCTTCTGTATTAGCGCATAGCCGAGACGATCAGCCTCATCCTCAAGCTGCTCTTCATCTTGCACCTCCGGCTGCTGTGCAGTCGGCTCCTGATTGTCCAGCCTATCGGCAAAGGTCATCGTCTGCAGCAGTAACGCACCGACGATAAGTCCGATGCCGAGTCCTGCAAGCAAGGATTTATTTTTCAACACCGGTCTGCCCCTCCTGCTCTGCCAATGTGACGATCAGTTGCACCTCGCCCTTATTCATACCCAGCTTCTTCGCGATTGCTTCCGTCGACTTCCCTTCCGCATAGAGAGTGAACAATTCCGCATACCGATCCCGAATAGGAGATGTGCGGGGTGCCGGCATACGATCTGCAGCAGCGGTTGTCTGAGCCGCTTCGACTTGAGCGGGAGCATTCGTATGAATGGATGCCGGCGTGTTCGCTAGTGCCATAAGTCGATGCTCTACCTCCAGAAGTCTCTCTTCGGCCTTCTTCCGTTCCCGATCTGATTCGATCACCCTCTGTTCCTGCAAGGTCAATCGTTCACGAAGCTCATTCACGCGAGCATCCTGTGTCCGTTTCATCTCGGTCATCGCATCCACCAATTTGCTATTGCTGTCATCCAGTTCGGCTGCGAACGCCTCAAGCGTTCCTTCGATATGCCGGTTGAACTCCTGCATGTTGTTAGGATTGCTGCGCTTAGGTAACAATGATGCATACACAATACACAACAAGCCTAGTACAACTATATAATGCCAACCGTCCATGCATTCCCACCTTCATTTCTTCCAAACATGATGTTTTAGCCCCTCTTCATAACGTGATATCAAAGTGGCGCCCTTTATAAGGATGCGGTGCCGGTACTTCTGAGCTGTCAGCTGATTGCTCCTCAGTCTGTTGTCCGTCCTTCTCCTCATTCTCTTCTTGACCGCTGTCTTTGTTCGGATCCCGTATTTTGCTCTCTGCCGTTTCATCAGTTTGTGTGCTGCGCGTACGCTCCTTCTCAGCTTCACGCTGTGCATGTGTGCCGAGCATGGATTGATCTGCGACCGGCTTATGCGATAATTGTTGTTGCTGTTGACCGGCATCTGCCGTGCGCGGCATGGATATTTGCAGTTCAATCGGTTTGAAATTCACTGCCCATCACCCGCTTTTTCATTATCGGTATGTTGCTATGTTCTATTGCCATTACTGATTAACTATCGATATATCCCCTTCAGATAAGCGGAACATCACGCGAGAATATGTCTCCTTCACGAAGCGGGTATACCGACCAATTACGATCTTCGAACCATTGAAAATCGTGCCAGTCACGATGACTTTGGCATTCTCCGTATCTTCTAATGATTGTTCAATCTCAAGCATGCGCTCCTTTTTCTCCTGCAAGTCTGCCTGGGCCTGCTTCTTCGTATTGTTCAGCTTAATCCGCATCGCCAGCTTGTCAGGAGACAGCTGTCCCTGGGACGCGATCGTATCGAGCAGATTGAGCGCCTTGTCTGTCTTATCCAAATTATCGTTCATATCCCGCGTGTCATTGCGTAGCTGCAATAATTCATTGCGCAGCTGCGGCAATACCCCTACTTCCAACACAGTTGGTGTAGAGGTTGAGTTGCCGACTGTTCGGGCATTGACAGATTCACCGGCCTGAATCGTTCCGCCGACTATCAACCCCTTGCTGCCCTGACATACGACACTTTTGCCCGCTTTCACTTGTGCGTGCATGATGCTTTGTGAAACTGTCACATCATCATCAGCAATTAGATTCGCATCCTGGACGAAGGAGCACTTAATCGACTTACCGGCTTTGACATATCCTTTGTTGTGCCCCATTATACCTGCCGTCACTTCTATAGAGCCACCCGCTTCAATCTCCGCTCCTTCGACGCCGCCTATAATCCGAATATCGCCAGAAGCCTTGATACGGAAGCCTGTAAGAACATTGCCGCGTATGACAACGGTTCCAACAAAGTCAATATTGCCTACGCTGTAATCCACGTCACCATTGACCTCATACACAGGAAATACATTAATCTTGTCTCCTTCGGTCTTGGCTATTACGCCATCGATCACTGCAAATAGACGTGTTTTATCCTCATCGGCAACTACGTTCTTCCCTATTTTGAAGTGAGCTTCCTTCCCGTTCTTCGCGAACAATTGTTCACCAGTTACACTCTTACCATGCCTTCCCTCTTCAGCAAGGATTCGCGTTGCGATCAATTCCCCCTTACGCACATTGTTGATTTGCCTCACTTGCTTAAAGTCAACACTGCCGTCCTCCTGCTTACCTGGTCCGCCATCCTCTTCATGATAGACGTCCTCGGCCATTTGTATGAAGCCATCTGCTCCGTCACGCGGACGATCTCCCTCTGCCACTAACGTCCGCTTATAAAGGTATTCAGGAAGCTTATCGATCATATCTGAGAGAACTTCTTGACGTATGCCGTATACGATATGATGCGCTTTCAATACGGACAGCAATTCCTCCTTCGTCATTGTAAAATGCTTATCTAAATTAGAAAATTGCACATACGCCTTCAGCTTGTCCTCTTCTAGCACAATGCTCACATAATGATCGATCGGATATTGATTTGCCATATTGCCACCTCCCCTTCACACTTATTGTTCATGCATCAATAAGGTCTTGACACGATTTAAGGAACCCCTGAGTCTCAGCATCGCCTTGGAGTGGAGCTGTGAAATGCGGGACGGCGTCAAGGACATCACTTCTGCAATTTCCGTTAATGATAAATCTTCATAATAGAGCAGTGAGACAACTGTCCTCTCCTTGTCCGTCAGCTTGTCAATGGCATTGGCCAGTTCGTCTCTTAAGTATACATGATGCACAGCATCTTCAGGTTTGTGAGCTTTATGATCAATCAATAGCTGCAAGCGGGTTTCTGCTTCTTCATCCTTGATCCGATCTTCTAGTGAACAAATGGTCGTAATCGCTACATCCTGAAACATCTGCTGAAGTTCTGCATCGTTCACACCAAGATAGGAACTGATTTCATCATCCGTAACAGATCGCAAATGCTGCTGTTCTAAGATCTGATAAGCTTCCTCCAGCTTCTTCGCTTTTTCCCTTACCGAGCGCGGCACCCAGTCATTCTGCCGTAACCCGTCGATAATCGCTCCTCTGATTCGCCAAGAAGCATAGGTTTCGAATTGCCAACCTCTGCTTGGCTCGAACTTCTCGATCGCATCAATCAAGCCCATCACACCGTGGCTCGACAGATCATCCCGTGAAACATTGCGCGGCAGTCCAACTGCCAAACGATTCACCACATAGTCTACGAGCGGTAAGTAGTGCTCGATCAACATCTTTTTGGCTTCTCTATCGCCATCTTCCTTCCACGCCTTCCATTCTGGAAGGAGAGACAGGCGTTTATCCTGCTGCGGCATGGGATTCACCGTCCTTACTCTTCTGACATGCGACGCAACGCATTCGCCATTTCTGCTGGTGTTTGTTCCGATTGACTTGCCAGCTTCGGCGGTTGCATCGGTTGAAATGGATCTTCGGCTTCAGTTAACTCCGCGTCATCCGGCGTCTGCAAATCAATTTGATTCCCAAGTCCAGCTTCCTCAACCTTGCTCTCCTCTGTCTCGCTGTCCGCTGTCGGAGCAATCGACCGAAGCCACCACCGAATAACAAATGCAAGCAAGAAAAATATGACAAAAGCATATACAGATCGGGTTAATGCCGTCATCCATACGTTATGAGGGATAGATACAAGCAATATGATTGCTGCGCCTGCCCCGCCGAACATAAAATTCCATTTAATCGTACCATGCATAGCCTACAATTCCTTTATTTCTTGATTTACGCTGCGAATAAGCAGTACACCCGTATCACCTAGCAGCTCAATAGTTCTACCATAATTGCCTCCAGTATCCTCAGCAGCCAACGGAATGTTGTATTCCTGCAATAGCGCTTTACAGCTTTCTACATTTCGCGGGCCGATACGCATCGATTCACTAGCCGTAGCAAAAGCGAACATCTGCGCGCCGCCGGCCATCTTAGCCACGATGCGGCTTAGAACTGCACCAGACTTCCGCATGCGGTCAAGCAGTTCAGGTATGGCAGTATCCGCATATTTCGCCCTGTTCCATTCACTTCCCTCTCGCGCTATGCTTGAGGTCGGCAACATAATATGGGCCATTCCAGAAATATGGGCGGCAGGATCATGGAATGTCAGTCCGACACAGGACCCGAGTCCAGTCGTCTTAAGGCTTCCTGCACCAACCAGCACATTGAGATCGGCCATTCCGACTTTAATGATACATTCGTTAATCATTCCGCCGGTACCCCTAATGCTGTGAACATTTTGTTGAACGATTCGGGATCAGGAATGAGGAAGAAGTGACCTTCCACTTCGTCATGCCCTTCCAGAAACTTCGTATCAATGAGCAGCGCATGATCGCCCATAGCCCCGTATTCGATCAACCCAAAACTCAATATCGCCCCCGCCATATCGACCGCTAATGAAGGGACCGTCGGTTGCAATGACAGCTTCGTGAAATCAGCAAGCGAAGACAAGTAGGAACCTGCGAGAATGTTGCCGATCTCATGCAATGCGGAAAACTCCATCTCTGAGAAGCTGTCCTGATCGCTGTCAAGCTCCAAGCCTGCGATTCGTTCCAACAGTCTCTTCGCTGAGGTTGGCTGAATAACGAAGAACATGTTGCCCGGCGCATCACCAACTACACGAAGGAATATCGCGATGACCACTTGTTCTGATCCGCCCACGATATCAGTTATTTCCTCGAAGGGAAGCAGGTTGACCTTCGGCACTTGCATATCGACAGGCTTATCCAACAGCTTGGATAGAGCCGTTGCCGCGTTGCCCGCCCCGATATTACCAACCTCCTTCAACACATCCATCTGAAAGTCGGCCAAATTGTCGAACACGCTTATTTGTCCTCCAGTTGCTCTAATTGAACAATTTCATTTTTATTCAGTACTTCTTCCAGGTTCAAGAGAATGAGCAACCGATCTTCCCCTACCTTCGCCACCCCGCGCAAATATTTCGCCTTAATGCCACCTACGACTTCCGGCGGGTCTTCGATTGCGTCCGAGTTGACATCCATAACATCATTCGCTGCATCAACAATCATCCCTACTTCGAGATCTCCGTAAGCGACAATGACAATGCGCGTGCTCTCTGTATGTTCTGCTTCCTCGATCCCGAAACGCCCCCGCAGATCAATGATAGGGGTAACGATTCCTCTTAAGTTAATGACACCTTTCACAAAATCCGGTGTCTTCGGGACACGGGTCATGGGCGCCATACGTTCAATCGTGCGCACCTTGTCTACCTCGACGCCGTATTCCTCATCGCCTAACGCAAATACGATTACCTTCAATTCTTCCCCCATGTTATGTACCTCCTCACATTGGATTGTGTATCTCATAACGATGCTGTCTTACTTGAACAGTGCATTCGGATCAATGATGAGCGACACTTGACCGTCTCCCAGTATGGTAGCGCCGGAAATCCCGAACAGATTCGGCAAGTACTTGCCGATCGACTTCAATACAATTTCCTGTTGGCCGATAAACTCCTCGACTTCAAGAGAGATAATCTTCTCCCCTTTGCTAACGATGATCAGATTCAGTTCCTCCGACTCGGCTTCATCAGAAGCTGGACATTCGAACACTTGCTTCAATGATACGAGAGGTATAACTCCTTCTCGGTAATTGATCATTGGATTGCCGTGTACGTGGCGAATCTTGCCGGGATCGATTGCCATCGTCTCCACAATGGAAGACAGCGGAATCGCATACTTCTCATTCCCTACCCGAATTAACATGGCGGAAATAATCGATAAGGTCAACGGCAATTGAATGGAAAATTTCGTGCCGGCACCGAGCTTGGATTCGACGAAGACGTGACCGCCGAGCTGCTCGATCTTCGATTTCACAACATCTAGTCCGACACCGCGACCGGAAATATCAGAAATTTTGTCTGCTGTGCTGAACCCAGAGGCGAACAACAGCTGATAAACTTCGGTATCTTCCATCGTATTCGCTTGTTCAGCAGTCACGACGTTATTCTTAATCGCCGTCTTCAGCACCTTCTCACGATCAATGCCCTTCCCGTCATCCTCAATCTCGATAAACACGTGATTGCCAGAATGATAAGCGCGCAGATGGATCGTCCCTGTTTCCGGCTTGCCGTTGCTTGTCCGTTCGCTTGGCATTTCGACTCCGTGATCGACCGAGTTGCGCAGCAGATGCACAAGCGGATCGCCAATCTCATCAATGACAGTACGATCCAATTCTGTATCCGCTCCCGCAATTTCCAACTCTACCTTCTTTTCTAGTGACTTGGAAATATCTCGAATCATTCGCGGGAATCGATTGAACACGGATTCCACAGGAACCATGCGCAGCTTCAACACGATATTTTGCAAATCTGAACTTACCCGCGCCATATGCTCTACTGTTTCAGTTAATTCATTCTTACGAATTTCCTCCGCCAAGGACTCCAACCGGACACGATCAATCAACAATTCACTGAATAAGTTCATCAATACATCGAGCCGTTCAATATCTACACGAATCGTCCGATTGGCTACCTTCGCAGCTTGGTTCCCCTGCGCTTGGCGTGCTTTACCTCCACCTGCCGGCTTGTCATCAGCTGCTTCCTGAGCAGGCTTCGCATCTGCTTGTTGCTTCTGTGATTGCTGCTGCTCGTCCAAGCTTTCAGGTGTCAGCAGCAACGCATGGACTCCTTCAATCTCGGATACATTCCCCACAAGTGCGGTCAGCGCCTCTTGATCTAAGCCCGTAACATAGTAAACAGCGAAGCTTCTATCGAACTTCTCGTTCTCAATGTCCTGTACACTTGGAGAGGACTGGATAACTTCGCCATTGTGCTCTAGTGCTTCGAAGACCATATAGGCTCGAGCTGCTTTCAGCACACAATCCTCGCGAATGGTTACTTCAATGGAATAGGCATGGACACCCTGCTCCATCGACTGCTTCAGTATCGACACTTGAAATTCATCTAATTGTCGGCTGTTACTCTCTTCCTGCTTCGCAGGCACATTGCCGGTTTGTTGTCCCGCTTGCGACTTGTAATCACCCGAGACAATGCTCTGAAGACTCGCAACAAGCGCAGATACGTCAGCTTTACCGCTTCCGCCCTCAATAATGTCATAGACCATCGCTTCCAAGCTGTCGAGACCCTTAAACAATACATCGAATATGAAATCATCCATCGTCAGCTTCTGATTGCGCAGCAAGTCCAGCACATTCTCCATCTCATGTGTCAAGTGGGCCAAATCTTCGAACCCCATCGTTGCAGACATGCCCTTAAGCGTATGTGCTGATCGGAAAATGTTCTGGACGATAGTCATATCGTCCGGCGCATTCTCCAGGGCAAGCAGGTTGTCGTTCATCGCCTGTAGATGATCCTTGGATTCGTCAATAAACATACTTAAATATTGATTTACTTCCACGATCCTGCACCTCCTAGTCTGGATACAAGCATATGCTTGTTGGCTTACATGTTGTTTATCGGGTAATGCGCACCAGCTTCGATGCAATTGTATGCAACGGAAGCACGCAGGTAGCCGCATTGAGCTCAATAGCGGATCGAGGCATGCCGTAGATCACGCTTGTCTCTTCCGATTCGGCTATCGTCGTAGCCGCACCTGCCTCCAACAATGCTTTCATCCCCTTAGCCCCGTCGCTTCCCATTCCAGTTAACAGCACGGCATGCAGCGTAAGCTGGTGCAGCGGAAGCAATGATTCGAACATAGCATCAACGGAAGGACGGTGCCCGGATCGTGGAGATTCATCATTCAACTTGATTGAATAATGTGTATCGTCCTTCCTCCGAACCCCCATATGCCACCCCCCCGGCGCAATATAGGCCATACCGGCTGAGATCGGCATGCCATCCTCCGCTTCTACAACGGTAATGCTGCAAGAAGCATTCAATCTCTGCGCCAATGAGCGTGTGAATTTCGGCGGCATATGCTGAACGATGAGAATCGGAGCTGGAAAAGCCTCAGGTATTTCCGTTAGCAGTTGCTGCAATGCTCGTGGACCGCCGGTTGAAGTACCGATTGCAACCAGATGCGCGAAGCCCATGCGCAAGCCAGGCTTGCGTTCACCGCCCTTCAGTTGAGACAAGCTAGGTGAAGGCTTAGGTGGTGGGAGCAAATGTTTCACTTTCGTCATCGCAGCAGACGTTACCTTCTCATGTAACAGCTCACGCACCTTATGCAAATCTAATGAAATCGAACCGGAAGGCTTCTGAATAAAGTCGACTGCTCCAATTTCCAGCGCTTCAATCGTCTCTTTCGCACCAGCATCGGTCAAGCTGCTAAGCATAACAACCGGAGTCGGCCGTTCCTTCATAATCGCCCTCAGCGCATCGATCCCATTCATCTCAGGCATCTCTACATCCATCGTAATAACGTCAGGTTGGAGTGCCAGTGTCTTCTCAATGGCTTCTCTTCCGTTCCGGGCAGCAGTTAGGACGGTCAATCGGGGATGCTCGTTGAGTAGATCTGTAATCATTCTGCGCATAAATGCCGAGTCATCTACGACTAACACCCGAAGCCTTTCCATAGGCATCCTCCTCCTGTTCAAGTTTGCTTCAATCATGCTGTAGGGAGTGATCGATTATGATTTGATCATGCGGTACATGCGATTCAGGAAACCCTTCACTCCATGGGATGCAGCGGCTGATTTGCGGCTGCGAAGCTCCTCTTGCAAGTATCGACTCACCAGAGCATCAATACTGCGTGAAGCTGAACTGTTCGGGTAAGCAATCGTGAATGGTATCTGACGCTTCACCGACTTCGAGACGAGTGCGTCATCTGTTACATACCCTAATGTTGAAATAGGGAGATTCAGAAACTTCTGAGCTACTAGCGTAATTTTGTCAGCTGCCTGTCTCCCCTCCCGTTCATCCCCTGATCGGTTCACCACAAGCTTGAAGTCGATTCGATGATTCATGTTCGTTACCATCTTAATAATGGCGTATGCATCCGTTATGGATGTCGGTTCAGGAGTGGTGACGACGATTGTTTCTTGTGCTGCTAATATAAAGGTCAAAGTCTCTTTGGACAACCCAGCTCCAGTATCGAATAAAATGTAATCCACTTGTCCGTTCAACTGCTCTACTTCCTTGGAGAAGTATTGGATCTCCTCTTCCGACAAGCGAATCAAGTCATTAAATCCAGAGCCGCCGGCTATAAATTGAAGACCGTGATGGCCTTTATAAATAATATCCTGCAACGACTTCTCACGCTTCAACAGGTGATACAGATTATACTGCGGAGAAGCTCCCATCAGTACATCAATATTAGCCAAGCCGATGTCTGCATCGAACACAAGCACTTGATAGCCACGCTTCTGCAGACCAAGCGCAAAGTTCAGCGTGAAGTTAGACTTGCCTACGCCCCCTTTGCCGCTCGTAACCGTAATCACTCTAGTCTCCCGCACCCCTGCAACGCGAGTTTGTACAAGCTCTCTTAATCCCTGCGCTTGATCATTCATAGCTGTCATCTCCCATTACGAGGTCTACGATCTGCACAGGGTTGAACGGAATAATATCGTCCGGCACATTCTGTCCATTGGTCATATATGACAACGACAGCGGATAGGCTCGCAGCAGATTGAACACTGAACCGTACGTATCGGTTTCGTCCATCTTCGTCAATAGCAGACGATCAATATGAAACTTAGCGAAATTGTCAGCAATCGCCTTCATGTCCTTGAATTTGGTCGTCAAGCTCAATACCAAGTAAGTCTCTGACGGACGATGAGCATGAAGCAGGCTGTTCAGCTCCGAGACGAACAGCTCGTTGCGATAGTTACGACCTGCTGTGTCCATGAAGATCACGTCGCAATCCTTCAGTTCCTCGAACGCTTTGCGCACTTCTTGCGGGGAGAAGACTACCTCCAACGGTACATTGAGAATCGTTGCGTATGTTTTCAATTGCTCTACAGCAGCAATTCGGTACGTATCCGCAGTAATGAGTCCCACTTGCCGCTGGTGCTTCAGCGACTGCTCTGCTGCAAGCTTGGCAATCGTAGTTGTCTTACCGACTCCGGTCGGTCCTACAAATTGCACGACCTTCGTATCGTTCTGAACCTCCTTGACATCTGCCTGGATCAGAAATTGCAGCAAGTGCCCGCGCACCCAAGCTCTCGCTTCTTGCTCGTTGGATTCCAAGCTGTGTTCTTGCAAATGAGCTTCATAGCCTTCATATAGGTGCTGCAGCCATTCATCGTCAAATTCCTGTTCCTTCAGTCTGTCATGCACCGCATCCCAGCCTGACAATTCCGCAGCACTGCTGCGATGCATCTCCCGACTGAGCTTTGCTAGCATACCTTTCATATGCTGCATTTCCTGCAGCAAGGAATCGGCGGATTCAGACTCATCCTTGGCGGAACCCTTCGCAGTATCAGGTGGCTTCTCCGCACGACTCATCGTCTGATCAGTCGTTCGGTCAACAGGCTGCTGCAGCCCCTCTATCGGTTCGAGCGTAGCAACCGCAGACGGAGCAGGTGATGACACCGGAGGCTTCTGAGCTTGCTCTGCCTCTCGATGTGAGGCTTGGCTCTGTGCCCGATACGGATTATACTTAGGGATTGCAGGCTTCGCCGTCATCTGTTCAGCTGGAGCCTGCTGATCTAACCGCCTCTTCGACTCATCCACGGCAGCAATGACTTCTATCTTGCGCTTGCTGAACAAGCCGAGGAATCCGCCGGATCGAAACTCCTTCGTATTCAGAATGACCGCTTCCTTGCCTAATTCGTTGCGAATTTGGCCGAGCGCATCCGGCATCGTATCTACAACATAACGTTTGACCCTCATACATTCACCACCCCGACGCTTTGAATTTCGATCGTAGGCTCCAATTCGTTATAGGACAACACAGGCACGTCCTGGAAGACGCGTTCGGTTAGCTGCCTCAAATACATTCGGATCGTTGGTGAGACCAGTATGACGGGCTGCTCGCCCATCTGCATTAATTTATTGATTTGTTCATTGACCCGCGAATAAATTTGCTGTGACACAGTCGGATCCATTGCAAGGTACGAGCCTTGATCGGTTTGCTGAACCGATTCCGCTATGCGCTTCTCCAACCCAGGTCCGACAGTAATGACCTTCAACGTATTATCTGTCCCGCCGGAGAACTGTTGGCTAATTTGACGAGAGAGCGCTTGACGCACATACTCAGTCAGCACGTCAGGGTCCTTTGTATAACTGGAGTAATCAGCCATAGTTTCAAAAATCGTGACAAGGTCGCGAATCGAGATTTTTTCTCTAAGAAGCTTCATCAGCACTTTCTGTACTTCGCCAAGCGCAAGCTGATTCGGGATTAGCTCGTTGACCAACGCTGGATAGCTTTCCTTCAAATTATCAACAAGCGCCTGAGCCTCTTGACGACCAAGCAGCTCATGCGCGTGCCGTTTGATAATCTCCGTAAGATGTGTCGCAACGACTGATGGCGGATCGACAATCGTGTACCCAGCGAGTTCAGCGCGTTCTTTGTTAGACTCGTCCACCCACATAGCCGGCAGCCCGAATGCAGGTTCCGTCGTTTCTATACCAGTGACCGTTTCATCGTCTACACCAGAACTCATCGCCAAGTAGTGATTCAGTAATAATTCGCCATTTGCCACGGTATTCCCTTTAATTTTTATGACATATTCGTTCGGACGAAGTTGAATATTGTCGCGTATACGAATCACCGGAACGACAATGCCCAACTCAAGCGCACATTGACGGCGAATCATAATGATTCGGTCGAGCAAGTCCCCGCCCTGCTGTGTATCCGCCAACGGAATCAAGCCGTACCCGAATTCAAACTCGATCGGGTCTACCTTGAGCAGACCGACAACACTTTCCGGGCTCCGAACCTCCTCGATTTCTTGTTCCTCTTCCATCGACTCATCCTCGAATTGCTTAAGCGCCATCGATTGCTGCAAGCGATAGGCTGCGAATGCCAGCACAGCTGCAATCGTAAGTGTTGTAATCGTATCTATCGGGGTAAATAAACCGAGAATGGCGATCGTGGCAGCGACTATGTATAGCAGCTTCGGATTGACGAATATTTGTGTACTCAAATCGTGAGCCAGATTCCCTTCGGAAGCTGCTCTGGTTACAATCAAGCCGGCTGCTGTTGATATCAGAAGTGCCGGAATTTGACTGACTAAGCCATCGCCAATCGTTAAGATCGAGTAACGGCTCATAGACTCGACGAGCGACATATCATGCACGACCATGCCGACGATAAATCCGCCAAGCAGGTTAATAATCAGAATAATGATGGCAGCAATCGCATCACCCTTCACGAACTTGCTGGCACCGTCCATCGCTCCATAGAAGTCGGCTTCCCGTTCTATCTTCTCTCTGCGTTCCTTCGCCTGTTGCTCATTAATCAAGCCTGAATTTAGATCCGCATCTATACTCATCTGCTTGCCCGGCATTGCATCCAATGTGAAGCGGGCCGCTACTTCGGCAACCCGTTCCGAGCCCTTCGTAATAACGATAAACTGAACGACGACCAAGATCAGGAACACGATAAAGCCTACGATCATTTCTCCGCCGGCGACAAAGGTGCCGAACGTTTCAATGACGGTTCCCCCTTCTGCCTTCGCCAGAATATTTCTAGTTGTAGAGATGTTTAACGCCAATCTGAACAGTGTCGTAATTAACAGAAGCGCAGGAAAAATAGAAAACTGCAGCGCATCTGTTGTATTCATTGCCACCAATATGATGATCAAGGCGAGCGATATATTAATGATCAGCAAAATATCCAGAAGCAGTATCGGCAATGGAACAACCATCATCATGACGATCCCTATAATGCCAATCAGTACAAATAGATCTCTAACTTTCACCGCTTCGCCCCTCCTTTGCGCCCATCCGCTTATCCAGCACCCTTCACTTTATATACATAGGCCAGCACTTCCGCTACCGCCTGGAACAAGTCATCGGGAATCGGGTCCCCGATATCCGCCTGAGCGTAGAGCGCTCGTGCCAGCTGCTTATTTTCCATTGTCATAACGCCGCTGCTCTGAGCAGCTTCTTTAATTTTCAATGCGACGTAATCTTGCCCTTTCGCTACAACGAACGGTGCTTCCATCTGTTCCTTGTCGTACTTCAGCGCTACAGCATAATGCGTCGGATTCGTAATGACTACATCCGCATTCGGTACTTCCTGCATCATGCGTTGCATCGCCATGCGGCGCTGCTTCTCTCGAATTTTACTTTTAATTAGCGGATCACCTTCCGCTTTTTTGTGCTCATCCTTAATGTCTTGCTTCGACATCCGCAATGACTTTTCGTGCTCATATCGCTGATAGATATAGTCGAAGATAGACAGAAACGCGAGCAACACAGCAATTTGCAATCCTATCAACACCGTAATTCTCGCCGCATACACATAGATGTTCTCTAACGGCATTGAGCTTAAGGAGAGCAAGGTGTCTCGTTCCAACCATATGGTAAAACAAACAACAAACCCGATCACAAGAAACTTCAATATCGACTTCAAAAATTCAACAAGTGCGCGAATCGCAAATATTTTTTTGGCGCCTTCAATCGGATTAAGCTTGTTCAGCTTCATCTTCAGCGGCTCTCCTGTCATCAGGAAGCCAATCTGAATATAATTCCCGATGATCCCTACTACTAAGGCGATCAACATAATAGGCAGCAGCATGATCGTTCCTTGATAGGCTAGCTGGCTGAACAGTATCGTAATATTAGCGGAAGTAATCTCCAGCTTCATATAATCGGTATAAGCAACGGTGAAGAAACTCGTAATCCGATCTTGGAAAAACCCAGAAAACATCATGAGAGCCAAAAAAGAAAACAGCATGATGAAAGCTGAAGGGATCTCATTGCTTTTGGCAACTTGACCTTTTTTCCGGGCATCCTGTCTTTTCTTCGGTGTCGCTTTTTCTGTTTTCTCTCCCGCGAACAGCTGCAGATCTAGCCTAAGTCTTCTATGTCCAACCACAGCTAGCACCCCGCAAATCTAATGAAAATTATTGCGCGCCATCCTGAAACATTAACATCATCTCATCCAAATGCTTGAACATCGTCGCGAACAGATCCTGGAACAGAAAAGCAAAACCTGGCACCATTATGAACAATAAGAACAGCCCCACCATGAGCTTAACAGGCAAACCAATAACGAAGATGTTAAATTGAGGTGATGTTCTTGCCAGCATCCCAAGCGCGACATCGACGAGAAACAAGGAGACGATCATAGGCGCCACTAATTGGAAGGCAAGATAGAACGCTGATACGAACGCCTGTACCAAAAACGTGCTCAAGTTGCCGTTAGCGATTGTCCGAAATAATGAATCAGAGACTATAGGGAGATACGTATAGCTGTCCATAATCCCCTTCAACAAGTAGTGATGACCATTCAATGCCAGAAAAAGCAATATCGCAATGAAAAACTTGAAATTACCCGTAATTGGACTCTGGGCACCTGTCATCGGGTCCATGACGTTCGCAATCCCCAGCCCCATCTGCGTATCCACGAATGAGCCAGCAATCTGAACGACTGAGAAAAACAAATAAGCGGTAAATCCGTAAAGCAAACCAATCAGTACTTCCTTCACCACGAGCAGTACATAGGCAGTATCAATCGGCGGCATCGTTTCGATCGGCATTGCCATGAACGTAATCAACGAGACGAATACAGACATTCCTATCTTAAATGGCAACGGCACACCCCGTGTTGAAAACACTGGAGCAGTGACAAAAAAAGCCGTGATTCGACAGAGAACCAACAAAAAAATAGGAAGAATCTGCAGGACCTGATCCATGAACCCCAGTTCCATTCTTCAACCAACCTAACCTATGAATTTATACAGATTCAGAAATAAATTCTCTGTAAAATCCACTATAGTAGAAACCATCCAAGGTCCAAACAGAAAAACCGAAATCAACACAGCTAGAATCTTAGGTATAAACGCTAGCGTCTGTTCCTGAATTTGCGTGGTCGCTTGGAATATACTGACTGCAAGACCTACAATGAGCGCAACCAGCATGAGCGGTACACTCAGTTTGAGAATGACATACACCGTTTCGCCGGCCAAATGAATGACTTCATCCGTACTCATTGCTTACCTCCCCGTCATGTCTGAAAGCTTAACAGCAAAGATTTCACGACCAGATGCCAGCCATCTACTAATATGAATAACAGAATCTTGAACGGCAGTGAGATCATAACCGGAGGAAGCATCATCATCCCCATAGACATCAATACACTCGCGATGACCATGTCAATGACTAGGAACGGAATGAAGATGACAAATCCCATGTTAAAGGCTGTCTTCAACTCGCTAATGGCAAATGCAGGGATTAGCGCTGTCAGTGGAATATCTTGAATATCCGTCGGATTATCCGCTTGGCTATATTCCAAGAACAACTCCAAATCCTTCGGTCGCGTCTGCTTCGCCATGAATTCCTTCAACGGCATGATCGCTCTATCCAGAGCTTCCTGCTGTGTAATCTCGCCTTGTGCCAACGGTTGAAAGGATGTTTCATTCATCTCACCGAACGTTGGCGCCATGACGAAGAAAGTTAAGAACATAGCCAATCCTATAATAACCTGATTCGGAGGCATCGACTGCGTAGCAAGTGCAGTACGCACAAATCCTAGTACGATGACGATTCGTGTGAAGCTGGTCATCATGACCAGAATGGCTGGCGCGATGCTGAGCACAGTGATTAACAATATAATCGTAATTGTGCTTGACGGCTCAACGCCAGGAATATCAGGGAGTACAGCTAGTCCCTTAATCATTGCGTGTATCCTCCTGAAGCAATTGCTCGATTCGACGATTACGATCTGTTACTTGATTCATCTGCTTCGCGATAAGCTCCTCGAATGAATCATTCTGCCCGGAAGCTGCAGATTGTTGTTGATCACTACTGTGAGAAGATCGGCGCCGGAACAAATTCGATAACGGGAAGGGCTGCCGCTCTTGCTCTATCTTCAATCTTGCTTTGATAGCTGCGATTTCTTCCACACTATCTATTCTCTGCATCAACTGGATATCTTCGCCCACGCCAATGAGATAGAGGGAATGGCCGACTTCTATCAATTGCACTGACTTGCCGGGCGCGACTGTGATGACTGACAGCAAGTCCATACCTTGCGTAGATTGCCACGCCCTATTCTTCTGTGCTAGAAACTTGATCAGTACGACTATGCAGACGATGATCACTAACAGGACAAACAGCACCCATATAAAGTTCAGGATATAAGAAGGAGAGCTCATCGTAGTGATTGTCCCAAATACCGAACCGCCACTCATTACCCCATCGTCTTCTTAATGGCCTCGATAACACGATCGGCCTGGAACGGCTTCACGATGAAATCCTTCGCTCCTGCCTGAATCGCATCAATGACCATTGCTTGCTGTCCCATCGCTGAACACATGATCACCTTCGCGTTCCCGTCTATCTTCTTGATTTCCTTCAGTGCTGTAATGCCGTCCATCTCAGGCATCGTGATATCCATCGTGACGAGATCGGGCTTGAGCTCCTTGAACTTCTCGATGGCTACTGCCCCGTCACTTGCTTCGCCAACAACTTCATAACCGTTCTTCGTCAATATGTCCTTAATCATCATTCGCATGAAAGCTGCATCGTCAACAACTAGAATTTTGTTCGCCATAATCCCTTATCCTCCTACGTTTTGTGTTCGATTATTGTATTTTTTGCATGCGATCCGCTTGGCTGATAATATCTGTTACGCGAACGCCGAAATTCTCATCGATGACAACGACTTCCCCTTTGGCAATAAGCTTGTTATTCACCAAAATATCAACAGGTTCACCAGCCAGCTTGTCTAACTCGATGATAGAGCCTTGTGAAAGCTCTAGTATATCCTTCACCTGCCGCTTCGTCCTGCCAAGCTCTACCGTTACCTTCAGCGGAATATCTAACAGCATATTCAGATTCGGGTCTTCCGCGTACACAGATGGACTGTCCGTGAAGTTCGCATATTGCACAGGCTGCACGTTCACATTGCGGCCTTGCTGCATATTCCCGTAACCAGCCGGGGGATAGGCGGCGGCAGGCTGCCCTTGCGGCATCGCCGGCTGCTGATAAGGAGCAGGCGGCGGCGCGGATTGCGCTCCTGCGGCAGGCTGTTGCGGCGGCGCAACAGGCGGTGCTTGAGGTGCTGGCGCTGGTGCTTCAGCTGCGCCAATGTTCGCCTGATCAGGTGAAGCAGCTTGCGCTGTCGCATCCTCTGGTGCCGAATCGCCTCCTCCCATTAGTAACTGAATCATGTTCTTGGCGAATGGCACAGGCAATAACTGCATAATGCTAGAATCTATCAAATCGCCGATTATGAGGCGAAACGATACTTTAATATACACATCTTCATGTGGAAGCGTAGCAGTGTCCGACGGATCTGAGAAATTCAACACATCGATACCTGGTGGTGATATGTTGACGAAACGATTGAAGATCGTGGACATGGAAGTAGCGGACGAGCCCATCATTTGATTCATCGCTTCTTGCACAGCGCTGACATGAATTTCATTAAGCTCTCCATCCGTATTCGTCCCGTCCCCGCCCAACATTAGATCAGCAATAACTTTGGCATCCTCAGTGCGAATGACAAGCAGGTTAATCCCTTCGAAACCGTCAACATAGTTCACATGGACAGCAACGTGCGGTTGTGGAAACTCGCTTTCCAATTCAGAATGCGCTACAACAGATACGACAGGTGTTGTAATATCCACCTTCTTGCCAAGCAGCGTGGACAAGGCCGTGGCTGCACTGCCGAAAGTAATATTACCAATCTCTCCAAGCGCATCCTGTTCCAGACCGTCCAAATAGTCGGCAACATCTGTCGGACCTTGTTCAGCAGCAGGTGTGCTGTCATCCGAAGATTGCTTCAGCAGCGCATCAATCTCTTCTTGTGATAAATAATCCTTACTCATCATATTCGTCCTCCTCTTCCGCGATTGCATCCACAAGTTTGACCGCCATCTTGTTCCGGGCTTCACCGGGAGTTCCGATGAACTTCCGCTTCTCCCCGATTTTGATGTCAAGTCCGTTCCCCACCGGCTTATTCAGCTTGATGACATCTCCGGCAGTCAAGTGCAGAAATTCATGAACGGAAATCGTGGAGCTGCCTAGCTCTGCGATAATAGGGAGCTGCGCTTTCTGTACACGCTTCTCCAGCGCATCCACCTCTTCGGGAGCACGGCTTTTCTTCTGGGAAACGAACCAATGATGAACCGATAGCTTGGACATAATCGGCTCGATGACTACATGCGGGATACATAGGTTAATCATCCCCGTCGTATCTCCGATCTTCGTGCTGAGAGATATGAGTGCAATCGTTTCGTTCGGCGACACAATCTGCATAAACTGCGGATTCGTCTCCAGCGCTTCCATTCTCGGTTCAATATCGAGCACTGTTTTCCAAGCTTCCTGCAAGCTCCCGAAGGCACGATTGAAAACCCGCTCCAGCACGATTGTTTCGATTTCAGTTAAAGAACCGACTTTGTTGGGAGTGGAACCCACGCCTCCAAGCAACCGGTCTAGCATAGCGTAGGCAATATTCGGGTGAACCTCCAGCACCATGCGTCCTTCTAACGGCTCCGCTTCGAAGATGTTCAGTATCGTCATCTTCGGAATGGAGCGAATAAATTCATCATAGGGCAATTGCTCTACTTGAACAACATGAATTTGCACAAAAGTCCTCAGCTGAGCGCTGAAAAAAGTTGTTAGAAAACGCGCGAAATTCTCATGTATCCGTGTAAGACTTCGAATATGATCCTTGGAAAATCGCACTGCCCGCTTAAAATCATAAATACGGACTCGTTTCTCCGTTTCTTCCTTCTTCAGCTCCTCTGCGTCCATTTCTCCTGAAGACAGGGCCGTCAATAAGGCATCTATTTCGTTCTGAGATAATACATCAACCACGATCCCTCACCCCCTACGCCGTAAAATCAATGTATGGATTAAGACTGTTGCACAATAATGTCTGTGATTTCGATTTGCAAGACTTTGCCTTCTAGCAGCAAAGCATTCAGTTGATTCATCATTTTCGTGACCAGAACATCTTGTCCCTGGCTTCCTTGGATTTCTTCCGGCATCGTATCCCGTAGGATGCGAACCGTTGTAGCCTTCACCGAAGGTTGAAGCAATTCGAATTCATGCTTCGCTTCCTCGCTGTCTAATTGAAAGGAAAAGCTTAATCTAACCACATAACTCATGTCCGCCAAATTCGTTGCAACATTGTCGAGGGGAACCGTTAGCAGCATTCGCTCCTCAGCCGATATTTGCGGTGCTTCCTCGCCTTCGAGCGTTTGCTCGATCTGCTTCTCCGGACTGGCCTGTGAGCCACCGTCATCAATCACGAAATACCATAATACAAAAGCAGCGCCCGTAATCAAGGTGATGACGACAAGGATCATGATTATCCAGGGCAACATCTTCTTAAACATGATGATCCACTCCCTCCCCGGTTTTCACCATCGCTTGAATCGGCCCGATCGCGCGCATATAATCTTGAATCAATCGTACTACTTCGTCTACCTTCTCCAGAACATGAAACTTGTTACCGCTCACTAAGGTAATCAATGTATCCGGCGTTGCTTCGATAGATTCGATCATTAATGCATTGACAGTAATGCGTGAATGATTCAAACGAGTCACCGTTATCATAATATCCTCCAAACAATCGGAATGCGGGATGAAGAGGCTCAGCTCTTCATCCCGAATCCATTAATTATGTTTATCGCTTCAAGTTAACAACTTCCTGGAGCACTTCATCAGAAGTAGTGATGATGCGGGAATTCGCTTGGAATCCGCGTTGCGCGACAATCATTTCGGTAAATTCATTGGTTAAGTCGACGTTGGACATTTCTAACTGTCCGGCAATAATCGCACCCGATCCAGTTTCCGCAGAGCTTGCTTCACCGATTAGATCCAGTACTGCCTCTAAATCAGCATTCGTTGTTCCGCGGTACAGATTACCGCCAACTTTCTCCAAGCCTGAAGGATTCGTCACTACGACGACACCAACGCGAATGTCTGTCCCTTCTGCGTTGCCGTCCTCATCGACTGCTACAATTTCTCCATCCTGTGCGATGGAGAATGCTGTAATTTCCTCTTCCAGCGTTATGACACCGCCGTCAGCATCCAATACGAACATGCCGTCAGCGTTGACCAGATTGCGGTTGGCATCCAGTGTGAAGTTGCCTGCGCGCGTCAGAAGCGCCTGTTCCCCGTCAGCATTCGGCGCAACTGCGAAGAAGCCGTCGCCATCAATACGCAGGTCAGTCGGGACATTCGTCGTCATTGCACTGCCCGGTGTGTGAATCGTATCGATAGACGCAATCGTTACCCCAAGCCCTACTTGCTTCGCATTGACACCGCCGTTATCGTCTGTTGGCGCTGTAACACCGGATATCTTCTGACTTAAGATATCCTTGAACATGACACGACCAGCCTTGAAGCCGGCTGTGTTCACATTAGCGATATTGTTACCAATGACATCTAGCTTCGTTTGAAATCCACGCATTCCTGAAATGCCTGAGTATAATGATCTTAACATGCGGGTTCCTCCTGTTC
Organism: uncultured Paenibacillaceae bacterium; assembly: GCA_913056365.1. Lineage (GTDB taxonomy): Bacteria > Bacillota > Bacilli > Paenibacillales > K13 > Xylanibacillus. Next base: position 88,094 of record CAJXLT010000002.1, read on the forward strand.
TTTTTCGTCTTATAGTTGACGAATTCCTTCTTTTTGTGTCGAATGACTGCTTCAGTCGCTCCACAAGTCACGGGCCTCCTGTATGGTCCAGCCCTTCTATTCGACGATTACTGCGCTATCAATCTGTGTGAATACGTTATCCTTCATAGCTGTGCCGCTTAACGCGGTAATGACGGTCCGGCTCTTCACATTGACGATAAAGGCTAAGTCCTTCATAAACAACAGAGAGTCTTTGGCTCCCTTCTGCTCCGCTTTGTCAACAGCATTGCTTAACTTCACAAGCTGCTCCGGCTGTAGCCGAATGCCGCGTTGTTCAAGCCGTTGCTCGGCGTGATTGCTGAATGTTAGCAATCGCTGCTCCAACATCTTGCTGAAGGAAGTAGACGGATTGCTGTTGGACGCCGTCTGTTTGCCGGTTGTCTGACCTACGGGCGCTACTCGCCCGGCTACATAGGGTTGGAATTGAACCGGCTTCATGGTGTCTCACCCGTATTTGGCGAATCGCCCTCTTGCTCTGGCACCTCATCTTCCGGCGGGCTCTCACCATCCTCTTCACCCGGATCTGTCGGATCGGATTGCCCCGGCTCCGTCACTCGAACGATGTCGTCAATCGGAATTGCCATATCCCCGACCTTGGCGAATTGCATACCGTTATCGAACAAGATGGCATCTACTACGCCATACACCTCAATAATCGACTCACCATCTGTATCGGCATCTAACCAAGATACTTCCTTCCCAATTAGATCGGATGAAATACCGAGAGATTGACGAAGCGCGCCGATTTCATTAGACATATTCATCAATTGCTCCACGGAACTAAACTGCGCCATCTGTGCAATGAATTCTCTGTCCTGTAACGGCTGGCTCGGATCTTGGTTTTGCAGCTGTGTAAGTAAGATTTTCAGAAATTCGTCCTTACCCAGTGTGTCGTTTGATTTTTTCTCATCTACGGACATCGGCATATTCTGCGAACTGTATACTGGCCACATTGGACCGCTCAATCTTCTCACCTCCCGACTCTGCTGTCTGCTATGCCGTTACTTCGAATGAAGTTCCGCTTCGCAGCCACGTTGATTGTGCACTTTCCTCTAACGCTGCGTCCAAGCTGTCATCCCAATCTCCATATCCAGCCGACTTGTTCTGTTGCGGTCGTTGGAATTGTTGAGACGGATCACGGTCACGCTGATCCTGGAAGAAAGCTGATGCTGATGAATTGTGCGTCACCTCTAACTTCTCAACCTGAATGCCTTGGTTTTGCAATGAGGCTCGAAGTTGGGAAAGCTGGCTGTCCAGCAACTCTCTGCCGACGAATGTGTCAGCAATGAATTGCGCAGTTAACTGACCGTTTACCATAGCTAGCTTCACTGTCACTTGTCCCAGATGCTCTGGCATCAAAGTGATTTTGGCCTCACTGAAGCCGTCTCCCTTCTGGAAGGAAAGCTGCTTCACCATCAGATCGCCCATGTCCTTAGCTAGTTGACTAGCATGCACAACAGGTGCTGCTGGTTTAGCTGCTTCTGCTGTCATTGCAGGCTTCACATCGTGGGCAGTAGTCAGCGGTTGACTCGCTTCCTCTTGTGTCAGCTGCGTATGCAACACCGATTCACTGCCAGCAACAGGGGTCGATTGTACTGCCTGTTGCATGAACGGTTGCCGGCTCCACGTTGCCGATCCTTGCAGATCTACAATCGAAATGCGAGGCAGAGCGCTTTGTCCGTCACGTGCGGGCTGACTGCTCTGAGCAGCAACTCCTTGCATTCCCGATACTTGCTTCTCTGCAGACAGGTTATCCGCATTGCCTCTGCGAATTATAGCAGCATGTTCTGCTGAATGACTCCCAGAATCGATCTGCATGAATTTCCCTAGCATCTGATGCAGCTCTGGAATCGACTTGGCCGCATGCTCCAGCACAGGCATAATGACTTTCTGCAATGCAGATTGCAAACCTTGCAGCTGTTGATTGCCTGATTGCGTTGCTGCTGCACGATCCAACCATTGAACCAATGCCATAAGCTTGCTCAAGCTTTCATTCGTTTCGCCATCCATCAACGCCATCGCAGAACGATCACCGCCTGCACCAGCCGTCTCACCCATAGCTTGCTGTAACTGCATAACCTGCGCCATCCAATTAGCAATCACCGGCAATCCGAGCAGTGCGTCAACCGGGTTCTCGCCAGTCTCTGCTGTATACTGCATCAACAATTGTTCCAGCTGCGCTAACGCATCTTCAATTTCCGCATCAGTCATGGTCAATTCAATCTGCTGATCGGATTCACTGCCAAGCATGTTGACTGCAAGCATGGCGAGCAAGCTGTTGCCAGCAACCGATGCTTCGGCGCTCTCTCCTTCTTGACTGCCAAGAATGTTGCCGAGCAAAGCTGCAAATCCACCTGCAGTACCTTTGCTTCCAGATGCTTGTCCTTGTGATCCGTTGACCATACCTGATACAGCAGCTGCACCACCTGACAGCATAGCTCCATGAATCATCATCGTCATATTTGTGTTCACCTCCTTTCAATGGAGTACGAGATCCATTAATCTGCGAGCTTGTCCGAAATTCTTGCTGCATCCGTCTCGGATTGGGCATTCATCTCAGTCAGTACAGCCGATCGCGGCTGCAGCTCCATACGCTTGAGAATCGTAACAACCTCGCCTTCATTCGTATCCGCCATCAGCAGCAACATCTGAGCAGCACTTCCCGCTTCCATAGCAGCGAACGTTCTGGCAAGCTCATCCATCGTGAATGCATCTGTCGTGACGGGACCTTGAAGTTCTAGTCGTTCTTGCAAAGCAGCGATCTGAATGTCCTTAACAGTTGCCATATCCTTGATCGCTACAGAAGTACTTGCAGCCATTTCAGGGTTCATCTTTTCCAATATGGCGGCTTGCTCATCGGTCTTCATCTTAGACAGCAGCAATACCCGCTCATTCAAGGTCAGATTCTCCATGATCGGCGCCGCTTTACTTGCTGACATATCTGTATAAATCTTCGCTACACTGACTATTTGCGCATCGTATTCCTCGGCAGTAATGCTGTCTTGCTGCTGCTCGTTCTCCATCGCTTCGAGCTGTTCTTGAAGCTGTCGGATTTGATCTTCACGCTGAATCAGCTGTGCTTCTCCCGCCTCTACATCCTGTGTAAGCGCCGCAATTTGTTGCTTCAACGACTGCAAATCCTCTGCATTCGGCATTGGTTGTGAACCGCTGTCCGCAGTTCCGTCAGCCGTTGGATCTGTTTCCGGCTTGGGGTCGGGTATAACCTTGTTCAATAACGGCACTTGATTAGCCGCATCTAATATAGAACGGGACACATCATAACCGAACAGAGAGAGTAGCACTACGGTCAAGATCACTGTGAATAACACAGGGATAATAACGATCCCGACGATGCGTTCCATGACGCCGTATGAGGTTTTCTCGATATCTGCTTCAGCCATTATAGCCACCTCCCACTACCATCCCGAATTGTGCGCGAACAAGCATCAATTCGATCCGGCAAAACGCATGACCGCGATTTCATCCAGCTCGTTTTGTTCCTGTCTCGCGAGATGGCGCACATGATGGCGGTACGCCTTCTCCTTGCTTGTATCCCATACTTTCTCATCAAGCACGCAGCCCTTCAGATGATCCTGGTTGTGCTCAACCTGCTGTTGTGCTTTGTTAATCTGAACGACTTGTTCCTCGGCCAATCTCTCTAGATGTGCTACGTAGTCCTGAAGCTGTTGCAAGCTTTGGATCGATACAGCTGCGCTTGCTGATTGTTCGATAGCCTCTTGCACACGCTGTTTCTCTTCCAGTATTCCTTGCAAGCCTAGTTCTTCTGAACGCAAGTGTCCCATCGCATCTGCCAACAGCCACTCTGCTTGCTTCTTCTCATTGCCCTTCAAATCGACAATTTTTTGCAAAGGATAGCGATACATCATTGTCTTGATCAACCTCCGCCGAACTGCTCAAGCAGCTTGTTCACAGAATCTTGAAGCGTCACCTTTTCGTTCGTCTTCTGCCGCATGAACGATTGAATAGCAGGATAGTACTCTATCGCTCTATCAATATCCGCATTCGATCCTTGCCGGTAAGCACCTATATTAATGAGGTCCTCAGAGTCACGATACACTGTCAGCCATTTCTTCAACTGTTCAGCGGCATCCTGATGCTCAGGAGGAACGATATCGTTCATGACCCGGCTTATACTGGCCAGAACATCAATTGCTGGATACTGCCCCTTGTTCGCCAGACTTCGGCTTAGAACGATATGTCCATCCAGAATCCCCCGCACCATGTCCGCGATCGGCTCGTTCATGTCGTCACCGTCAACAAGAACGGTATAGAAAGCTGTAATTGAGCCTGTAGGTGAAGTGCCTGCTCGTTCTAACAGTTTCGGCATGTTAGCGAACACGCTTGGTGTGAAGCCTCGTGTCGCAGGCGGTTCTCCGACTGCCAAGCCAACCTCGCGCATCGCTGTTGCATAACGTGTAACCGAATCCATCATCAACATGACATTCATGCCGTGGTCACGGAAGTATTCCGCAATGGATGTTGCGATCAACGCGCCCTTAATGCGAATGAGAGCAGGTTGGTCAGAGGTCGCAACTATGACGATGGAGCGAGCTAGTCCTTCCGGACCAAGGTCGCGCTCAATGAAGTCTAACACTTCCCTGCCCCGTTCGCCGATCAATGCAATAACATTCACATCCGCCGAAGTATTCCGTGCAATCATGCCAAGCAGCGTACTTTTGCCGACACCGGAACCAGCGAAGATACCTACACGTTGACCCTTGCCGATAGTCAGCAAACCGTCGATAGATCGCACACCGACACTGATCGGATCCAAGACCCGTGGTCGCTGAAGCGGATTGGACGGCACATTGTGCGTCGAGTATCGAGCCATTCTCGATGACAAGTGACCGCCGTCCAGCGGCTGCCCTAGACCATCCAGCACTTTGCCAAGCAGCTCATGGCCGACATTAACAGTTAGCGGTCTTCCGGTCGTTACGACATCACAGCCTGGACCGATCGCATGAGGTTCACCTAGCGGCATTAACAATACACGATTGTTCCTGAAGCCGACGACCTCAGCTGCAAGCGGATACTTGGACTTGAACGGATAGATATGACATATATCGCCGATCCGAGCATCCGGTCCCTCAGACTCTATCGTCAAGCCAATGACTTGGATCACTTTGCCGTTAGCTCGGATCGGGTCCAAGTGCTTCAGCTCATCGACATACTTGCGGATATCAGGAATCGATGCCATTGCTATCCAACTCCCCGCTCGTAGTTGCAAGCTGCACAAGCGCATGCTTGACCTCACTCAATTGGGTATCTATTCGGGCATCCAAGCTGCCCATCGCGGTTCGTACGACACAACCGTGCTCCGAAACTGTAGCATCCGGCAACACTTCCAGCTCTGCTTGCGAGTCGATACACATGGCAAGCTCATCCTTATATCCTTGTACAAATGCAAATTGCGAAGGCGCGACACATAATGACACAATCCCTTTGTCCTTACGCCGAGCTAACACTTGCTGTATCATGTCAATGGTCCATTCGGGCGTAATCGTAAGCTGCTTGCCAATGACCTTCTCAGCGATCGAAGCGCTCAGCTCTATCAAGAAAGGCTCTGCTTCCTGAATGATCTCTTGCTTCATCCGAACAGCTGCTTCTAAGATTGCAGTCGCCTCATTAATGCGCTCACGATTTTGTTCGATGACAGCCTGTTCGGCTTCGGCCTTTCCTTGCTCATAGCCTTCCGTGTAGCCTTGTTCACGAGCAACGGATGCTGCAGTTGCATCCTCTTCACGCTTCGCCTCCCACCAGGAAGCAATCTCCACTTCAGCGCTTTGACGAAGCTGCTCAACTTCCAACTTAGCTTGTCGGATCGTCTCCTCGGCAAGCGCCTCAGCATCTTGAATTACTTGCTCCCGCCAAGCCTCTGTCTTGCGCTGTTCTTCCTCCGTCAATTCAGGTTCAACCTGTTCCGCTGCTCCATCCTTGACAGATCGATGGTCATTCGCCGGCATAACAGACTCTATCATCTTCTTGTCATCCACAGGCACATAATGAAAGGATTTGATCAAGTTAGACAATGATATCATCTCCCCCGCCGCGTGCTATAATGACTTCGCCAGTTTCTTCAAGTCGACGGATAATGGATACAATCCGAGTCTGTGCTTCTTCCACATCACGCAGCCGAACCGGACCCATGAATTCCATCTCTTCCTTGAAGCTGTCCGCCATACGCTTGGACATGTTCTTAAAGATGACATCACGTACTTCTTCGCTGGCCACCTTGAGGGCAAGCTGCAGATCCGCATTCTCAATATCGCGAATAATTCGTTGTATGGACCGGTTGTCGATCGCAACAATATCTTCAAATACGAACATCCGCTTCTTGATCTCTTCTGCAAGCTCAGGATCTTGAATCTCCAGCGCATCCAAGATCGTTCTCTCTGTTCCTCGGTCTACACCGTTCAAGATTTGAACGATCGATTCGATACCGCCCGCATTCGTGTAATCCTGCGTCACAGTCGAGGAAAGCTTCTGTTCTAACACGCGCTCCACCTGCCCAATCACCTCAGGCGAGGTGCTATCCATCATCGCAATCCGCTTGGCCACATCTGCCTGCTTCTCCTGCGGTAAGGATGACAAAATAGCTGATGATTGATCTGGTGATAAATAAGACAGCACCAGCGCGATCGTTTGTGCGTTTTCATTCTGTATAAAGTTTAGTATTTGTGCAGGGTCTGCCTTACGCGCAAAGTCGAACGGTCTCACTTGAAGCGTAGCAGTAAGTCGGTTCAAGATATCGACTGCTTTCTGCGACCCTAGCGCTTTCTCTAGTATATCTTTCGCATAGGTGATACCGCCTTGCGAGATATATTCCTGAGCAATGCATATTTCGTGAAATTCATTCAGTACGGCTTCCTTGTCTTCGCTATTGACCTTGCGTACATTGGCAATTTCCAATGTCAACTGCTCGATTTCTTCATCTCGGAGATGCTTGAAAATATTAGCAGACACCTCAGGTCCGAGCGAAATGAGCAGGAGAGCCGCTTTTTGCCTGCCGGTCAATCCTTGCTGCATGTTTGCCATCCCTCCCAGACACCTCTATTCATCTGCCAGCCATGTGCGCAACAGATTGACGAATTCCTCCGGCTTCTTCTTGGCAAGAGACTCCAGCTGGTTCTTCACCTGATTCTCATTGCCGACATTATCAAGATCAATAGACGGATACTCCATAGCGCCATTTACATCTTCATCGAACTCTTCCTCAGCATTAGCCGCTCTTCTGCGGCGTAAAGCGAAGAATGCAAGTGCCGCAATGACTGCCAGAGCGACCGCTCCAATACCGAAATAGAGCGCATTATTACTGCCGCTATCTGCTTGTCCGTCCAAGCCGTTTACGCCAAGGAGGTTTTGGGTGATGACGGATACCTTGCCCTCTAATTCCTCAGCAGTGAAAGATCGACCGCTGTCAGCAAGTGATGTATTCACGATACCGACTAACATTGCTTCGATTTCATCCGCAACATCCTGTGACAACGAATCCGGATTGTTCGGGTCCGGCGGTTCTATTCCGGCGAACACAGTCAAATCCGTCACTACATAGGGACTCGACACAATCGATTGCGAAATTTCATTAATCTCGTAGTTAATAGTAGAGCTAATTTCTTCTGAACTGGACTCGCCTTGTCCTTCAGTCCCTTGATATCCAGGGACATCCGGCGCTCCTGTTCCTGGCACACCGCCGTCAGGTGCGCCTGTATTCGTATACGTTTTTTGAATTTCTTGAACACTGCGCGCTATTCCTGTCTGATCCTCCGTGTTGACCGGTTGGAACAAAAGTTCCTGCCGGTTGCGCTGATCGAAGTTCAGGCTGGATACAACACTTACGACAACCTTATTCGGTCCCAATATCGTACCTAAGAAATTTTCTATATTCCGCTTGATATCCTCTTCATATTCCTTCTTGATCTGCATTTGCTGCAATACTACATTCGCCGTGTTGCCTATCCCTCCGTTAAGCTTAGAGGAAGGCAGCAATTCCTCCTGTTGATCCGTAATCGTTATATTCTCAATCGGCAGCAAGTCGTTGCCCACACTAAGGCGGACGATATTGTACAAGGAGTCAATATACTCCTGACTTGCTCGGTAACCAGGACGGAAAGTGATCGATACAGAAGCTGATGCTTGATCTGCTTCATTCTCACTAATAAACACACTATCCTCCGGCATTGCCAGCAACACCTTAGAACTGACTACACCTTCCTTGGTGTTGATTTGTTTTTGGATCTCACCAGCAAGGGCGTCATCTCGCAGCACAGCAAATTGATTGTCTGTCATGCCGAAGCTCGAAATGTTGTCCTTGAATATCCCGAAGCCCTGCGAGCCGTTCTGCACCAAATCCTGTGATGCTGCCTCCACCTTAACCTTCGTTACTTCTGTGGTAGGCACCGCGATACTGCTGCCGTCCGGTCCGAACTTGTACGGAATACCTGATGTGTCCAAATAATCTCTGACTGCGGCCATATCTGTAGCATCTAAGTCACGGAAAGCCCATGAATATTCCGTCTTAGAGAAATTGAAAATGACCAAAGTGATGACAAGTACGGTTAGGACAAGAATGGAAACAGAAAGTATCTTCTGCTTCTTGTCCATTCGATTCCAGAATTGTTTGGTTTTATCCCAATTTCGGCTCAAAGCTTCGTTCACTGTTTCACCTCATCCAACTACCTGGCTATATGCCGACACATAATCAAATTTGCATACGCATGATTTCTTGATAGGCTTCGACTGCTTTATTACGCACTTGAACCGTCAGCTCCAACCCAAGCAGCGCTTTTTCATTCGCAATGGTCAGCTGATGGATATCGTCCAAATTCCCTACCATGAACTGATTCCCTAATTGTTCAACGGTATGATGCTGCGCTTGCAGGTTACCCATGGCATTGTCGAGGAAGGAGGCGAAGCTTTCTCCGAATGCGATTGCACCAGAAGACTTGTCTTTCTCCACAGCAAGTGAAGCCGCTCTGTCCAGTCCAATTCCGTTAATTGAATTGATCATTTTCACCCTCCTTTGCCTTTTACAAACTTTAAAACTTTTTACTGCCTCCAACCGTCATAAAGATTGAAACAGTTACGAACTTATTCCTATAGCCTTATTTCCCAATTTCCAAAGCTTTCATAAACATACTCTTGGATGCATTCAGTGCTGTCACATTCGCTTCATAGCTTCGGGTAGCAGAGATCATATCGATCATTTCCTTGGCAACATCAACGTTCGGTAATCGGACATATCCGTTCACGTCCGCATCAGGATGCATAGGATTGTAAGCTAGCTTGAACGGAGATTGGTCCTCTATCACCCTGCTCACCTTGACACCGCTGCCTGTGTGCTGATCCAACTGCTGTTGAAGAATGCTGTCGAATGATTGTGTCCGAGTCGGCTCCATCACGACCAGCTTCCGTCTGTAAGGAACCCATTGTCCATCAACGTACTCCCCGCGCGTCGTCTCAGCATTCGCAATATTCGATGAGATGACATCCATGCGAAACCGTTGTGCAGTTAGTGCGGATGAACTGATATCAAAAGCATTCGTTAACTTCATATCCGTATACCTACCTTCCGATCGAAGTTCTGATGCTGCGCATCTCATGGCTCATCTGCTGCACAAGCATGTTATAAGTTAGCTGATTCTTCGCAAGCAATGACATCTCTGCGTCCACATCCACATTGTTCTTGTTATTGTTCATGATCGTTGTGTGATCCGTTGCAATAACAGGATCGCTGTTCTGTGCATATGTACTTCCAAAGCGAATATGCTTCTCATGCGTGCGTCTGCCCTCCAAGCCTGTCGAATGCTGGTTCAGCTCCGCTTGCAGGAACTCCTCGAATTTGACCGTCGATCGCTTAAATCCCGGTGTATCCACATTAGCAATATTGTGTGTTATGACATTCTGGCGAAGCGAAGTCGCATCCAAGGAACGTTCTAAGCGATGAATCAGACTGCTATTGAGAAAATCCATCTTTCGCCCCCCTTTTTTACAACGACAAATATGGACATTCAGACTAGGTACATATTCAACATACGAAGCACAATTCCTCCCTTCAAACAGAAAAACCATAAAAAAACGATGTGATTCGACACCTTCCAACAAGAGTATATGTACAGTCCATTTCATAATGGTCGAAATGTGAAAAGGAGACAATAAGAAAAAAGTCCTGTCTTTTCTTCGAAAGACAGGACTTTTTTCAAAAATCTATAGGCTAATGTATCTAATTGTCATGCTGCATTGTACTCAGCTGCTAAGCTTTCGCCTTAGCAATCTCATCCACTAAATTATTATTAAGCACTTTAATATAGGTACCTTTCATCCCAAGTGATCTAGTCTCGATGACACCTGCGCTTTCCAACTTCCGAAGCGCATTCACAATAACAGACCTAGTAATACCGGCTCGATCTGCAATCTTGCTTGCGACTAATAGTCCGTCCGGACCGTCGAGCTCATTGAAAATCTGTTCCACTGCTTCGAGCTCGCTATAGGAGAGAGATTCTACTGCAACATGCACGACTGCCTTACTCCGTGCATCTTGCTCCATGCGTTCGGTTCGCTCACGAAGAATTTCCATTGCGATGATCGTAGAGCCATACTCAGCCAATATCAAATCATCATCAATAAATTCTTCATTGAATCGCACAAGCACCAGCGTACCTAATCTGGAGCCTGCGCCCAATATCGGAACGACCGACATCATCTTATCTTCAAAAGCGCGGGTCAGTTCCTGTCTCCATTGCTCACCGCCTGCCTCCGGGTCCATCCCGGAGTTTGTTGTTGTCTCCCGAATTGCCAGCAACTTTTCATTCAGCTCTGGAATCAGCTGCCGTTCCTCCATGATCATTTGCCGTATAGGTTCGGAAATAATAGGCGTAATAACAGAGTGTCCCAATATCTTCCCTCTCCGGCTTACCACATACACATTCGCGCGCACTGTTTCCTTCAGCGCTTCTGCCATTTCCATGAAGTTCACAGCATGTCCAGCTGCCTTTTGCAGCATTCGGTTTAATCGTCGTGTCTTACTCAGCAGACTCATCTTAAAGCCCCCACTAGTTTTTTACAAGATATATTGACTTAAATCTCGGTTGCGTACTATGTCCCCTAGCTTCTCCCTGACATACTCCGGTGTAATCTCGATGGATTCCATTGTGATGTCAGGCGCTTCAAAGGAGAGGTCCTCCAACAATTTTTCCAATATCGTATGCAATCTTCTGGCGCCGATATTATCGGTATTCTGATTCACCTCCGCTGCTATGCGGGCCAGCTCCGCAATCGCTTCTTCTGAAAATTTCACATCAATGCCTTCTGTATGCAACAACGCAATGTATTGTTTGGTCATCGCATTTTGCGGTTCCTTCAGGATGCGTACGAAATCATCTTGTGTCAGGCTGTCCAGTTCTACCCGGATTGGAAATCGTCCTTGCAGCTCCGGTATCAAATCAGACGGCTTGGCAATATGGAATGCGCCTGCAGCGATGAAAAGCATATAATCTGTCTTCACAGGACCGTACTTCGTCATAATCGTAGATCCTTCTACGATAGGCAGAATATCCCGTTGCACGCCTTCTCGGGAAACATCCGGCCCGTTGCCGCGATCCTTGCTTGCGATTTTATCAATCTCATCCAAGAATATAATACCGCTTTGCTCTGCGCGTTCGATCGATTCCTGGTACACTTCATCCATATCAATGAGCTTATTGGCTTCCTCCTGGATTAACGCTTTGCGCGCTTCCTTAATCGGAAGCTTCCGCTTCTTTGATTTTTTCGGCATCATGTTGCCGAATATCTCCTGCATGTTGATGCCCATTTGCTCATTGCCTTGACCCGTGAACATCTCCAGCATGGACGGTGAGTTGTCTTCAACCTGAATTTCGATGACTTGCTCTTCCAGTTCTCCGCGCATAAGACGCTCACGCATCTGCGCTCGTCTCGCCTGCAAATCTTGATTCGTGCTCTGCTGTTCAGCATCCGTATCGTCCTGTGTCCCTGCGCCGCCGAATATCATCTCCAACGGATTTTTGCCGCTGCGATTGCGGTTCGGAGACGGGATCAGAATGGTCACTATGCGCTCATTCGCCTGCTGTTCTGCTTTTTCCTTAACGGTTTCTGTCTTTTCGGATTTCACCATGCGGATTGCGGTTTCCACCAAATCGCGCACCATCGATTCCACATCGCGTCCGACATAGCCAACTTCCGTAAACTTGGTTGCTTCCAGCTTCACGAATGGCGCCCCTGTTAGTTTCGCTAAGCGTCGGGCAATCTCCGTCTTGCCGACGCCAGTCGGACCAATCATTAAGATGTTCTTGGGAACAATTTCATCGCGAATGCTATCATCCAGCATACTTCTTCGATAACGATTGCGAAGCGCCACTGCCACGGATTTCTTCGCTTCTTTTTGCCCGACAATATACTGATCTAGCTCAGCCACGATTTGCCTCGGGGTCATGGCTTTTCGAATCATGCGTCCACCCTCCGTTCGTACTCCTACGATACAATTATATTTCTTCTGTTACTATATTATGGTTGGTAAATACACAAATATCCGCGGCCATTTGCAAAGCTGCCTTGGAGATTTCACTAGCTTCCATGTGCGGCGCATATTGCTTAAGCGCACGACCAGCAGCGAGTGCAAAGCTTCCTCCCGAACCAATCGCAACGATGCCGTCATCCGGTTCGATAATTTCACCAATTCCCGAGATCAGGAGCAGAGATTGTTCGTCCATTACGACCATCATCGCTTCCAGTCTGCGCAGCACGCGATCCGACCGCCAATCCTTAGCAAGCTCGACTGCTGCACGCTGCAAATTTCCGCCGTGCTCTTCCAGCTTGGCCTCGAACTTCTCGAATAAGGTAATCGCATCCGCTACTGATCCGGCAAAGCCAGCCACTACCTTACCTCTGTGTAATCTCCGTACCTTCTTCGCGTGTTGCTTCATAACCATCTGATTGCCGAATGTCACTTGTCCGTCTCCTGAGACGGCTCCCTTGCCATTGTGCCGGATTGCAAAAATCGTAGTAGCATGAAAGCTTGCGTTCATCCATTCATCCTCCTTAAGCTCTGGGGTGAGCCCGATTATACACGGATTGCAGGTGGCCTTTGGTCACATGTGTATAAATTTGTGTCGTCGACAGATTCGCATGACCGAGCAGCTCCTGAACGGTCCGCAAATCCGCACCGGCTTCCAGCAAATGTGTTGCGAACGAATGACGAAACGTATGCGGCGAGATCCGTCTCCCTTGTGCGCTTCGTTCCACCAGACTGTTCAACACCCTGCGTATACTGCGGTCAGTCAGTCGTGTCCCTCGATGATTCAAAAACAAGGCCGAGCCGCTGCCAGCTTGGGCCAATGCAGGTCTTCCATCTTGCAAATATCGGGCCAGTGCCTGCAAGGCATAATCGCCAAGCGGTACATAGCGTTCCTTCGCACCTTTGCCAAATACTAAAGCTGTCCCAATATTGAGATCTAGATGTACGATATCCAGTGCCGCGAGCTCACTAACACGCATCCCGCCTGCATAGAGTATTTCGACGATTGCTCGATCTCTCAGGCCAAGCGGTCCTTCACGATCCGCTGCTTCGAGAATCGCCTGCATCTCCTCCACATAGAGGAAGGTCGGCAGTTTCTTCTCCAGCTTCGGAGTTCGCACGTGGTGGAAGGGACTCGCATCCAGCTCACCTTGACGCATCATAAACTGATAGAACGAACGCAGTGCTGACAGCTTGCGAGCAATACTGGCACGCGCATAGGACTTCGCATGGAGCGATGCGAGGTACATGCGAACATCAGAATAAGCAACCTGAGCCAAGCGATCGATACGCTGCGCATCTAGGAATGAACAGAAGTCTCTCAGATCGGCAGCATAATGCTCCAGCGTGTAAGGCGATGCATTTTTCTCAACTTCAAGATATTGGAGAAAGCTGTCGATCCATCGACTATCCTTCATGCTATTCCCTCCTTATTAAGTTTATACGCTAAGTTTACGATAAGGTTGCAATGCTTCTAGCGCCCTCTTGGCCAATGCTTCATTTTTCTCTTGCTTCTTCCGAATGCGGACCTGAAGCGGCGGTAGCAGTCCGAAGTTCGCATTCATCGGCTGGAAGTGACGAAACTCAGCTGTCGTGATGTAGTGCGCCAGACTACCAATGACTGTTTCCTGCGGCAGAACGAGCAATTGTTCATCTCGTGCAGCTAAGGCTGCGTTCATGCCTGCGATGAGTCCAGTTGCTGCAGATTCAACATACCCTTCCACCCCTGTCATCTGCCCGGCGAAGAAGATCCGCTTCTCGTTCTTCAACTGATACGTAGCATCTAGCAGCTTAGGAGAGTTAATAAACGTATTGCGATGCATGACGCCGAATCGAACGAACTCCGCATGCTCAAGTCCCGGTATGAGTGAGAATACTCTTTTCTGTTCTCCCCACTTTAGATGAGTTTGAAACCCTACCATATTATATAGCGTACCCGCAGAGTTGTCCTGACGCAGCTGAACGACCGCATGCGGCAGCTCTCCGGTGTGGGGATTAATCAGTCCGACAGGCTTCATCGGACCGAACAGCGCGGTTTGCTTGCCGCGCCCAGCCATCACCTCGATCGGCATGCATCCCTCGAAGTATACTTCCTTCTCGAAATCTTTCAAAGGCACAGCTTCTGCGTTAATCAGCTCTTCATGGAAGTAATTGTACTCCTCCTCGGTCATCGGACAGTTCAAATAGGCAGCCTCGCCCTTGTCATAGCGAGAAGCCAAGTATACCTTCCCCATATCGATGGAATCCTTCTCGATAATCGGTGCAGCAGCATCGTAGAAATAAAAGTACGACTCGCCTGTCAATACTTGAAGCCGCTCGGACAATGCAGGCGACGTCAGCGGTCCAGTAGCGATAACAACAATACCTTCAGGAATTTCGGTCAATTCTTCATTCTTGAACGTAATCAAGGGATGGTTCTTCAACGTTCGAGTCACTTCGTCGGAGAACCCCTCTCGATCGACTGCCAGAGCACCGCCAGCTGGGACGGCATGCTGATCGGCGGCACGCAGAATGAGCGAATCAAGCCGTCGCATCTCTTCTTTCAACACGCCGACCGCATTCGTCAATCCGTTCGCCCGCATGGAATTGCTGCAGACTAATTCGGCGAATCGCTCCGTATGATGGGCTGGCGTCTTGCGAACTGGTCGCATCTCATAAAGTGTGACCGGGACGCCGGTCGAAGCGATCTGCCATGCAGCTTCACTCCCCGCCAGTCCTGCGCCAATTACCGTTACGCCTTGTGCAGCGCTCATCCTAATGTACCTCCTTCACAGCTTGTGCTTCATGCTTCTTCTTGTTCTTCCTTCGTTACTTTATGTGAACAAGACACACATTGATGGGATATGCCCGCCTTCGATCGCTTCTCCACCATCAGACCGGAGCACTCCGGACACGGTTCGGCAACTGGTTTATCCCATGATACAAATTCACATTCCGGATATTGATCGCAGCCATAGAACAGCCGCCCCTTCTTGCTGCGGCGTTCGACGATCTTGCCCTTGCCGCAGGTCGGGCACGCAACACCGGTGTCCTTGACGATCGGCTTCGTATTCCGGCAATCCGGGAAGCCGGAGCAAGCGAGAAACTTACCGAACCGCCCCATCTTATACACAAAGTGACGACCGCACTTCTCACAGATTTCATCGGAAACCTCATCTTCAATCTCGATTTCTTCCATCTCTTCCTCTGCAACATCTAACCGTTGCTTAAAGGTTGAATAAAATCCTTTAAGAATTTTTACCCAATCCTCACTGCCTTCCTCTACGTGATCCAATTCGTCTTCCATATTCGCAGTAAACTCAACGTTCAGAATTTCCGGGAAATACTCCTCCATAAGCTGTATAACCAGCTCGCCTAACTCTGTAGGAATGAATTTCTTGTCCTCCATTGCAACATAGCCCCGCTTCTGGATTGTTTCCAGAGTTGGCGCGTATGTGCTAGGACGCCCAATCCCTTGCTCCTCCAATGCCCGAACAAGCCGGGCTTCCGTATATCTCGGTGGCGGTTGGGTGAAATGCTGCTTCGGATCTACCTGTTCCAGCTGCGGGAGATCATTCGGCTTCAATGGCGGAAGAAAGTTCTCCTCATCCTTCGTGCCATCATCATTGCCTTCCACATACACCTTCATAAACCCATGGAACTTAATTTTAGAGCCGTTCGCTTTGAATACTGCGTCCCCGGCCTTCAAGTCTACACTCATCGTATCCAGCACAGCAGACGCCATCTGGCTCGCAATGAACCGTTCCCAAATTAGCTTATACAGCCGGAATTGGTCACGTGACAAGTAAGACTTCACAGACACTGGATCACGCATGGCAGAAGTTGGCCGCACAGCCTCATGCGCATCCTGTGCGTTCGAGCCCTTCTTCACATAATTCCTCGGTTCGTTGGGCACGTAATCGACACCGTACTTATCTTGGATATACTCACTTGCCTCTTCTTGGGCAACTGGGGATATGCGCGTTGAATCCGTACGCATGTATGTAATTAAACCGACAGAGCCTTCTTTCCCTAGATCAATGCCTTCGTACAACTGTTGAGCGACGGACATCGTCCGGGCTGCTCTGAAATTCAACTTCCGGGCAGCCTCCTGCTGCAAGGAGCTCGTTATGAACGGCGGAGACGGATGACGAAGCCGCTCCTTCTCCTTCACTTCACTGACTACGAACGGCTTGTCTGCAATTGCGGACAACACTTCTTGAACGTCCGCTTCGTTGGACAGCTCCTTCTTCGCGCCTGCAATACCGTGAAACTTCGCCTCGAATGTGCTGCCGTTAATCGTCAGCTGCACGGTTATACTCCAATATTCTACCGGCTCGAAGGCTTTGATCTCATTCTCACGATCAATAATAATTTTCACCGCTACAGATTGCACACGGCCTGCGGACAAGCCCTTCTTCACTTTCTTCCACAGCAGCGGACTAATCTTGTAACCGACGAGCCTATCCAGAATGCGCCTCGCTTGTTGAGCATTGACCAGATCCATATTAATAGGGCGCGGGTGCTTGAACGCATCCTTCACCGCTTGCTTCGTAATCTCATTAAAGACTACTCGGCAAATATCTGTTTCGTCAATGTCCAAATAATGGGCAAGATGCCAAGCGATAGCTTCCCCTTCCCGATCCGGGTCAGCTGCAAGATAGATGCGCTTGACTTTCTTCTTCGCATCCTTCAATTCCTTAAGCACATTGCCTTTGCCCCGTATTGTAATGTATTTCGGTTCGAAGTCACGCTCTACCTCAACGCCAATTTGACTTTTCGGGAGATCGCGGACATGGCCCATAGAGGCCTTCACAATAAATTGTTTGCCTAAGTATTTGCTTATCGTTTTGGCTTTCGCCGGTGATTCTACGATGACCAGATTGTCGGCCATAGGCGGTTTCCCCCCTCGTGCGATTCTATTTCGCGGTTGCCGGGCTAATACGTAATGAACTGGAAATAAGATCCGGATTTTTGCTCAATCTTTTTCTTCATTAGTAAAGATAGCAGAACTGAATGCAAATGTCCAAACGGGAATTTCGTTGCAGCCTCCAATTCATCGACCGTCGCCGGACTGTTAGCCAACACATCCAGGATGTGCCGTTCGTCCTCAGACAACAGATCGAAGGCTGATGACCGCTCGCGATCCCTTGTCATGCTTGTATCTGATTTGCCTGTTCGAGCGTTCATCGCTTCTCTCCATTCGGGTGTTAGGTAATGTTTAATTCCAGCTTCTACACCTTCAGCACTCCATACTGGTGTTACCGGAAACTGTCCCCACAAATTCAAGACACCCTTGCTTTTCGGTGAAGTAATCGGACCGGGAACAACGAACAATTCTCGGTTGGCATCAACTGCCATTCCAGCTGTAATCAGTGCGCCACTTCGTTCTGCAGCCTCTACAATGACTGTTCCGAAGCTAAGACCGGCGATGATACGATTGCGTCTCGGAAACCTCCCAGGATGAACAATAGAACCAAGCGGATATTCACTCACAACTAGACCACTTTCCAAGATACGTTGATATAATACGCGATTCTCAGGCGGGTACACCCGTTCTACACCTGTACCTAATACAGCTATCGTTCGGCCGCAGCCAGACAATGCGCCGCTATGGGCGGCTGCATCGATCCCGCGTGCCATACCGCTAACGACAGTAAATCCGCTGTCCGCCAGCTCTTGTCCAAGCTGTTGCGCTACATACTTGCCGTAAGCAGTTGGCACGCGGGTGCCGACAATCGCAATTCTGGGCAGCTTCAAGAGATTTAGATCCCCCTTATAATACAATACCCACGGCGGGTTATCCGCATGCTCCAGCAAGCTTGGATAGTCATCGTCCAATCTTGTCACAATGCTGATACCTTCTTGACGATATGCTTCTATACGCTTCTCTAAGTACGTATTGGATAAAGTCTGCTGCAGCCTACCTGCGATATCTCGTCGAATTCCTGCCTGCGCAAGCAATGCGGGGGAGAACCATCCTTGCTTCTCGTATTCGACATATTGCTCCAAATTATGCGTTATCTTCATAATGCGATCAATCGTTTTCCATCCGACACCGTCTACTTCATGCAGACCGAACAACAACCACTTCTGATCCATCTCATCTCATCCTTTCCTTGTCACAAGAACTCCATAAATATTCCACAGCAAAGTGCATAAAAAAACCTTCCACTCCCTATGAATAAGGAAATGGAAGGTTGCTTACCTTCACAAATAACGATATTGTATTCTTTATTTCGTCAGGCACTTCTCCAATAGACCTTGCTCTTCGAGAACACGAACAAGTGTTGCGCCCATGTCAGATGGTGTTGGTGCCACCTGAATACCGCAGCGTTCCATTGTTGCAATCTTCTCAGCAGCTGTACCTTTGCCGCCGGAGATAATCGCGCCTGCATGGCCCATTCGCTTGCCTGGAGGCGCTGTTTGACCGCCGATAAAGCCAACTACCGGCTTCGTCATGTTTGCCTTGATCCACTCAGCAGCTTCTTCTTCTGCTGTGCCTCCGATTTCGCCGATCATGATGACCGCATAAGTGTCCGGATCCTCATTGAATCGCTTCAGCACATCAATGAATTCCATCCCCTTGACCGGATCACCGCCGATCCCGACTGCAGAGGATTGCCCGATATTGCGAGTCGTCAGCTGATGAACCGCTTCATAAGTAAGTGTGCCGCTGCGGGATACTACCCCGACATGCCCTGGAGTATGAATGTATCCGGGCATGATGCCGATCTTGCACTCGCCTGGTGTAATAACCCCTGGGCAGTTAGGCCCTACGAGAACCGATTTCTTGCCTTCCATATATCGCTTCACCTTGACCATATCAAGCACAGGGATGCCTTCTGTAATACAGATGACAAGATCCATATCAGCATCCACTGCCTCCATGATGGAGTCAGCCGCGAATGCCGGCGGTACATAAATCACCGATACCGTTGCACCCGTCTCCTTCACTGCATCCTGGACTGTATTGAATACCGGAAGCGACACCTTGCTGCCGTTATCCAGCTCGAAATCGATTTGTGTACCGCCCTTGCCAGGCGTCACGCCGCCCACCATCTGGGTACCGTACTCCAATGCGCCTTGCGTATGGAACTTACCCGTAGCGCCTGTGATCCCTTGCGTGATCACTTTTGTGTTTTTATCAATCAATATACTCATGGCTAATGCCTGACCTCCCATTCCGAAGTAGTAGAATTATTTAACGAGGGAAACAATCTTCTGCGCGCCGTCGGACATCGAGTCCGCAGATACAATATTCAAGCCGGATTCGTTCAGAATCTGTTTGCCAAGCTCTACATTCGTCCCTTCCAGACGTACAACGAGCGGTTTATCAAGCGAAACCTGCTTAGCCGCTTCCACAACCCCGTTCGCGATTACATCGCAGCGCATAATGCCGCCGAAGATATTGACGAAGATGCCTTTCACCTTCGCATCAGACAAAATAATCTTGAATGCTTCGGTTACTTTCTCCGTTGTTGCGCCGCCCCCTACATCTAGGAAGTTGGCCGGGTCTCCGCCATAATGCTTAATAATGTCCATCGTTGCCATCGCGAGACCGGCACCGTTCACCATACAACCGATGTTGCCGTCCAACGCGATATAGCTCAAATCGAATTTGGAAGCTTCGATTTCCTTCTCGTCTTCCTCGTCCAAGTCTCTTAATTCTAAGATGTCGTTGTGACGGTACAAAGCGTTGGAGTCAAAGTTCAGTTTCGCATCCAGCGCCATCACATCACCGTCGCCTGTTACGACAAGCGGGTTGATCTCTGCAATCGAGCAGTCCTTGTCCACAAAAGCGGTGTATAAGCTAATCATGAACTTCGCAGCCTTGCGCACGAGCTCATTCGGAATGTTGATCGCATACGCAAGCCGTGTAGCTTGGAACGGCAACAGCCCAACAGCCGGATCGATGATTTCCTTGAAGATCTTCTCCGGTGTCTTCTCAGCGACTTCCTCGATCTCCGTGCCGCCTTCCTCTGACGCCATCATCACAACGCAGCCTGTCGCGCGGTCTACCACGATGCCGACATAATACTCTTTCTTAATATCGCAGCCTTGTTCGATCAACAGGCGCTTCACTTCTTTGCCTTCCGGTCCAGTCTGGTGCGTGACCAGTACCTTGCCGAGCAGTTCTTCTGCATATGTACGCACTTCATCTACATTCTTGGCGATTTTGACACCGCCGGCTTTACCGCGTCCGCCCGCATGGATTTGTGCTTTCACAACCGACACAGCTGTGCCGATCTCCTTCGCCGCTGCTACAGCTTCTTCCGGCGTGAACGCCACTTTGCCGACAGGTACAGCAACGCCGTACTGCCTGAGAACCTCTTTGCCTTGATACTCATGGATGTTCATTCAGATATCCTCCTATCTTTTGGATCGGGCCGCTAAGTTGCGACCTTCGTATATAAGTGTGAAAACAACCAAATCCAAACCTTCATTATTGTATCACTAATTCGCTCAACTTTCCTTATAATTTGTTGCAAAAGCGACATTTTTTTTGGACAGTGGGAAAGGCCGTCCACAGCTGTGCTCCTTCTCTGCAGCACTGGACGACCTGTTTCCTGCTTATTCGCAGGCAATTTCAGTTGACTGTATGGCGTATCATGTAGTCTCGATGCCGTTGCTGCTATACTCACATCCTCGGCTCACGTTCTGCCTGCTTGACGAAGCGCATCTCATTCCCAACAAATCCACAGACATTACATTGAATGTCCGGCTCGTCCTGATCCACCTGCTCTGTCTCATACTGATCGGTCACTTCACCGCTAATCGCATCCTTCATAATCTGCTGCCGAGCACTGCTTAACAGACTAAATTTCACCCGGTTAGAACGGCAATTTGGACAAAAGTACGGTTTTACCTGCATCACAATTCACCTCTTACGATCCAGTATGCCCGAAACTAGAGGATTCGTATGCGACTTCGTCCTTATTGATAGCACTACCGCAAATGATGGGTACCAACTTCACTAATTCAGTACTTTCAGCAAGGAAACCGTGCGATTAGTTACCCAACTACCAATAATCGAGAAGCCAGCTTCCACTATTAATGATAGTTGGGTAACTAATGACCCAAAATCACCGTAATTCATCATTTTTTCATTACTTTACTACCCATAATAAGTGGAAGCAGGTAACTAACGAACTCGAACTAACGACCACTTCATCCCTCTGCCCCAATAAAATTGAAAATATGACCCATCCCCTTGCGAAGCCGCCATCAATCATGTAAAATGTTAGCAAATATTATGTGCGGACAATGAGGAAGCACCCTTGTCCTGAAGCAGTGTGCTCATCATAGTGGATGCAAATTTCTCGCTATAGATGAACACCTGAACTTTAGGAAAGAGGTGTTTCTTACGTATGTTTGCCAAAGTATACAGCTGCTGCTTGCAAGGAATCAAAGCCGTGCCAATCGAGGTCGAGGTAGATATTAGCAACGGTCTGCCTGCCTTCTCTATCGTCGGCTTGCCGGACTCTGCCGTTAGAGAAGCGCTGGAACGCGTGCGTGCAGCTGTCAAAAATTGCGGCTATCAGTTCCCCATGTCACGCGTTACCGTCAATATGGCGCCTGCGGATGTGCGCAAGGAGGGGACTGGTTTCGACCTAGCCATTGCAGCAGGTTTATTGATCGCAAGCGGGCAGCTCCCACCTGTTGAGCAGAAGACGATGATCGTCGGTGAGCTTTCGCTAGATGGGCTAGTGCGCCCCATTCCTGGCATGCTGTCTGTGACAGATGACGCAGCACGACAAGGCTTCGAGAAGCTTATACTTCCTGAAGCTAATCTGCACGAAGCAATCGGATTAAGTGAATTATCTTTGCAGCCGCTCACTCATCTCAAGGAATGGCCAGGCAGCACTGCTTCTAGCACAGATGCTACGGCAGCACATTCACATCAATCTGCTCCCTCCGATCCGTCAGCTGGCGACTATGCTGATATTCGCGGACAGAAGCGCGCCAAGCGCGCGATGGCGATCGCCGCAGCAGGTATGCACAATACGCTATTGATCGGCCCGCCAGGAACTGGTAAAACGATGCTCGCCACCCGCCTGCCTGGCATCTTGCCGCCATTCGAAGCACATGAATCATTAGACACTACCAAAATTTACAGTGTAGCCAATCTGCTTCATCAGCGAGGCAATCGTCTGCACACCCGTCCCTTCCGTTCACCGCACCACACCATATCTGCGGCTGGTATGATCGGCGGAGGCACGCCACCGAAGCCAGGCGAAGTAAGTCTCGCTCACGGCGGTGTCCTGTTTCTTGATGAGATGCCTGAATTTCCTCGGACCGTGCTGGAATTGCTGAGACAGCCGCTCGAAGACAATCAGGTGACGATCAGCCGCGCGCGTGCCGCTTATACGTATCCTTCCCGCTTCCTGCTCGTCGCAGCGATGAATCCTTGTCCGTGCGGCTACGCTGGAGCGGATAGCGAGACCCGCGCCTGCCGCTGTTCGGCGAGTCGATTGGAGCAATATCGCGGCAAGCTCTCTGGCCCGCTCCTTGACCGCATCGATCTGCATGTCGAAGTGCCGCGCCTCAAGCCGGAGGAAATCAAGGAACCCGCAGTGCCGCTATCCAACACCGACATGTTGGCGTGGATCGCGACCGCTCACCAGACCCAGCGCACCCGCGGGCAGAACCCTGCCGAGCAATGGAACAGCCGCATGCAAGGGCGAGAATTCGCTGCCGCTTGTACCCTGCCTCAAGAAGCAGAGGAGATGCTGCAAGCCGCTTATGAGTCCTTGGGCCTAAGCATGCGCGCGCACAGCCGCATCATCCGGATCGCTCGCACCATTGCCGATATGGAAGGACGCGAAGCGATCCAATTCGAGCACTTCGCCGAAGCCTTGCAATTCCGCTGTCTGGATCGGGATTTGCTCGATTAGTTGAAAGGTGGGATCATTTATTCATAAGAAAGGTGAGGTGTATTCATGAGATAAGTACTAATTATATTACTATCTATATCTTCACTCTCAGTAGTAACTGACTGTTCTAGTGGTTCGACGAATGATGAAATACCTATGATGAAATCAGAATCTTCTTATGCTGTTTATCAAACTTTCGACGAGTTAACAAATTCGGCTTCAGATATAGTTGAAATAGTAGTTCTGAAAGGTCAAGAAACATTTGTAAAACATAATCGTCCTTCTACCGTTTCCAGAGTTAGAGTATTACAAGTATTTAAAGGGGATCTAGCAAAAAACGATATCATCCCCATCGTTGAAACTGGTGGTGTGTTCTATCCAGAACTTAATGGCGAGGAGAAAAACAGCAAGCAACAAACTCCAGTTGAGTTAGCCGTTGAAGGTGTAAGAGTGATGCGACCTGGCGATCATCAAACTTAGTCGTGGTGGTCCTGCGTTCTTACGTACAAGTGATTTTCAATTTGATTCCGTCAGTGACTTAAAAGAAAGGATAAGAACTATTGTGAAAACAGAATAAATCTGTGCATCATCATGTAGTAATTCTCACTTCATTCGTCTACACTTAACAAGAGATATAAGTTTAGTATCGATCATCAAATAAGGAGTTGGAACGGATGAACGTATTCGTCGTAGGCGCAAACGGTCAAATCGGCCGACATCTCGTTCGGCTGCTGGCAGAGAGCGACCAGCATACCCCTATTGCTATGGTCCGTCAGCAAGATCAAGCTAGCGCATGGAAGGAGTCAGGCGTGGAGTCGAGAGTCGTCGACCTGCATGATCCTGTTAACGTAATTGCCGATGCGGCAAACGGGTGTGACGCTATCGTATTCACAGCTGGTTCTGGCGGTCATACAGGTGCGGAGCAGACACTGTTGATCGATCTGGACGGTGCGGTCAAAACGATGGAAGCTGCACAATCATCAGGGATTGATCGATTTCTCTTAGTGAGCGCCATCCAAGCACACGTCAGAGATAACTGGCATGAAGCGATCCGACCGTACTTTGCAGCCAAGCATTACGCTGACAAAATGCTGGAGCACACGAACCTGACATATACGATACTTCGCCCCGGAGGTTTGACGAACGATCCAGGTACCGGTACGATTCAAGTCGCTGACAATTTGCCAAGAGCAACCATACCTCGTGAGGACGTGGCTCTGACATTGTTCGCCGCTCTAACGGAAGAACGAACGTATCGCCGAGCCTTCGATCTCGTAAGCGGGGATGTTCCCGTAGCGGATGCTTTACGCTCGCTATAGCTTAAGACATCATAGCTGCATTCAATAGTGACAACCTCTGCGGACGCGCTTATTTCGAAGCAGACAAGAGTATTTGCACAAAAGCTTCAACGCTGGGCGACCGCCACATGTTCTTGTGATACACGGCGTAAACCGCAATCGGCGCGTCCGGCAAATTCGCATCTACCACCTCAAGTTCCCCACTGTTCAATTCCCCTTCCACCGTGAAGCGAGGCAGTATGGACATTCCCAAGCCGCAGCGCACACTTTGCTTAATCGCCTCGACGCTAGGCAATGCCACTTTACTTATCGAGTCGGTTCCCTGACTAAGCACATACTCATCCAACATCGAACGCCAGCTGCATGAATGCTCAGGATAGAGCATCGTCGACCTATGCGGGGAAGCATCTGCCTTCCGAACCAATACTAAGGAATCTCGCCGAATCTGATGTACCGTCAATTCAGACGGTGCCCAGTCTGCCTGCTCAACGAGCAGCGCAAGATCCATCTCCCCTCGTTTGAACGGGGCTGCCACATCCGGATATGGAACGGAACGAATGTGTAACTCAACCTTCGGATACGTATCGACGAACCGTTTCAACCAATCCGGCAAGCAATAGATGAGCAATGATTCAGAAGCACCGATAGCTAGTGGACCGGAAGGTTCATCGGTGTTGCGTAGTACATCCTTGGATTCTATATACAGCTGCAAGATTTGTTCTGCATAGGGGAGGAAGCTTCGTCCAGCCTGTGTAAGTGACACCTTCTTGCCTAGTCGATGGAACAACGGTTGCCCAAGCTCTTGTTCCAGCTCCTTCACATGCGCAGTTATCGACGATTGGGCATAGCCAAGCTGATCTGCTGCTCGCTTGAAGCCGTCTGCTTCAACAATCGTCTTGAAGGTTACAAGCTGTCGCAGCTCCATCTTACTCTCCCCTTATATATCATAATAACTGAACGAATTTATCATTTCTATCTATTTTACTGAACTTTATATATTCACTATACTACAAATAACCGATTCCCAACAAGGAAAAGTCCATTTGAACTAGAAAGGGGAAAGAAACATGAACATTTTGACAATCATTGCGCATCCAAGAAAGGGTTCCTTGACATTCGCCGTTGCCAATCGATTCATTCAAGGACTTCATGAAGCTGGACATACTACGGAGGTACTGGATTTGTATCGAAGCGGATTTGATCCCATCCTTCGGGAAGCCGATGAACCGGACTGGTCTGCCGGAGCGGACCAACATTACTCACCCGAAGTGGAAGCGGAATTCGCTCGTATGCAGCGGCACGATGCGCTCGCATTCGTGTTCCCGCTATGGTGGTGGAGTATGCCTGCGGTTATGAAGGGATATATAGACCGTGTGTGGAATTTCGGGCTCGCTTACGGACCCGGGAAGCTGCATCATCAGCATGCACTCTGGCTTAGTTTGGCGGGTGCTCCGCCAGAACGATTCGAGAAGTGGAAATACGATCATATGATTGATCATTACTTTAATGTAGGGATGGCCCAATACTGCGGGATTGTCAGCTCTCGCGTCGCGCTTCTCTATGAAGCGATTCAGCCGGAACCTGCACAAGCAGAGCAACTGCTGGAGCAAGCGTATCTGCATGGGAAGAATTACGGGAAGCCTCAGAGGTGAAGCTGAAGCTGCTTACATGACGGATCAAAAAGCTTGCTCAATATGCTGAATGCGCCATTCTTCACCGTTCCGCATCATAGCGAGCACATCGAATTGTACCTGCTCTGTCTGTCTGGAGGTGTGCTGCATGTATATAGAAGCAAGCTGCCGCAGCTTCCGTTGCTTGCGAACATCAACGGACTCTGTTGCAGTCCCGTATCGCGCAGACTGACGAGTCCGCACCTCTACGAATACGAGAAGGGGTCCGTTCTGCGCAATGATATCTACTTCACCACTTCGACAACGCCAATTCCGCTCTAGAAGCTGGTATCCGCGCGTAGCGAGAAAAGCCGCTGCCGCCTTCTCTCCTGCTTGTCCAAGCGCTTGTCTCCCATCGTAACGGCTGTTCACAATAGCCCCCCTCGTTCACTGCCCTTTAGCTTCTGATCGGATTGGTAGACGAAGGTCAATACTTCAGCCACTAACTGATACAGCTCTGACGGAATCGCCTGATCAAGATCGAGCTTCGACAATACTTCGACGAGCGAAGCATCCTCATGCATCGGAATTTGGTGCTCCTTGGCCTTCTCCATAATTTGATCGGCGACTACCCCCTTCCCTTTGGCTGCGACAGTTGGCGCATCATGGTTAGTCGGATCATACTTCAGAGCTACCGCTTTGCGCATGCCATTGGTCGGAGAGAGACTGCTCTGTTCTGTATGCTTCATATGCGAAAGTCCACTCCCTTGTACGGCTTGTTGCGCTCTAGCAGCTGCTGAATCTTGTCTTGCTCGCCGGATGTTGGATCGGAGCCAGATTCCCCTCGTGCCTCTGGATAAGAAGATTGGCTGAATGTCAGCAATTGAAATCCCGTCTCCGCGAGCACCGCTGTCAGATGTTCTTTGCCTTGATCAGCGAACACAGCCATCGCAGGATGATCATTGAACAGACGCACATTCACACGCTTATCTGTCACTTGCACATCGACAAGCGTCGGTCCTAATGCAGACATGTTCAAGTCGAACCACAATCGGCAATTATCCGCATCTATTCCGCCATTGCGAGACTTGCGTGATTGAATATGAATCGCCGCTGATTGTTGCCCGTCCTTGTCATGGAAAGGAACGAACAAGGTAACATGAGCAAAATTGCCGCTCCGGTCCGGTGTGAGGAGCAGTTGCTGCCCTGTCACCTGCTGCAACAACTGCTGAACCGGCTCACGCAGAGTCAGCGGGAGATCATCCGCGGCACCAAGCTGCAGCAGAACAGATTTCAGCGAAGCCAATTCGTTCAACCTGGCACCATCACCGCTATCAGGAAGTGCCGCTAACGGAGCTGTGTTCCCTTCAGGTCCGTCTTGCATTGCTGCTTGTACCATACGCAGCGCTTGATTCTCGTGATCGAAGCCGATTAGCTTCAACATCCGGGGCAGCCAGCTTTGCTCGGTTGCAGACGCCTGTGCGCTGCTAGTCATTGCAGCAGTCTGAGTTGGCTGCGTGCGCTCAGCATTGGTGGCGGTTTCGGTGTTCATCGAAGCTGTCCGAGAGGTGCTGTCAGCAGAAGTTGGACGCACAGCTGCTTGCGATTCCGATGCCGGCGCAGTGACAGGTGCTGAACCCGTTCTAGCTGTGCCCTCAGCTGCTGGCTGCCCAACAGAACGAGCTGTGGCAGCTTGCTCTGCAGTCTGGTTGCTCGCTTGCTGCTGAATTGGCGCACTTCCGGTCTGCGCTGCAGTCCCCGAGTTTGCAGCTGGTTGGGGAGCAGGAGACGCTGCGGTGCTTCCCTGCGTAGCTTGGCTGCTCATGCTGGCTTGCTGCTGCAGCGTATTGTTATTCACACTTGTTGCCGCTGCAGCCTGCACGGAGCCAGAAGCGGAGGCGGCTGGAGCCGTATTCCCAGTTGGGGCTTGCGGCGGAGCTTGCTGCGTGTTCTGACGACCGCCAGACCAGCCTTCTACCGATTGCAGAAGGCTGTGCAGCCGACCTGCTAGCTCCTGAAGTAGCGCCCCTGTCTGCTGCGTCATACCCGATTGGGGCTTCGCGAGCAACGTCTGGACAGCCTCTGCCAAATTAGCAAGCGACTGTCCGACAGGAGGACCGAATACAGCGCGCGATAAAGCAGCAAGCGGCTGCGGCTCAAGCGGCAAGCCCTTAGCCAGAGCGAGTGCTCCTGTCTGCAGCCATTCCGATCGTGCTGCTTGCTGTGGCGCACCCTCCAGCACGTTGCGCATCGCCTGCATGTTCTCCTTCGACACGTCCAGACCTGCCTGGCGCAATGCTAACGCCATCTCTCGCAATACGTCATTCGGCTTCATTCCTAGCTTGAGCAGCAGATCATCAATCGAAGCCGTATTGCTTCCGTTCAAGGCAGTCAGCAATTGGAGCGCCAGAGTACCGTCCTTAGAATTAGCCATCACTTGCAATAGCGCAGCCTGCCCTTTCTCGAGCGCTGCCTCCAGCCGTGCCTTCACCTGCACACCTTCAATTTGCACCAACGCATCCTGATTCGACAGCCATTGCATGACCATACCGCGCACGACTTGCCCTGCTTTCAATTCCAACGCTTTCGCATCTGTCGGTTTCGCATCACCTATAACCGACCGCATCATTTGGCTGATTTGCATTGCTGTCCCACCTTGCCAGTTGTTATCCTAATTATCGGCATTTCACATGAATATCTTTAGAAGCAGGTCCGTTGAAATTCCCCACGAATATAAAGGAAAATACTGTTCTTAACGCAACGAAATCTTCGCCATGAAGGTTCATAGTGGTAATCATTGGTCTTACTCATCATTTCGATTGCGAATCCAACCTATTGATACAATGATAGGTCCACGTTTTCCTTTTATTTTATTTATCTATCCACTATTCCTTGATATAAGACCAATATTTCCCCTTACTTGGCAACAGCTTCGCCAAATCAGATTACCGGAGGACCGTGTCCGCACACAAAAAAAAGAGAGCCATTGCCGCCGATACGAGCGGTTGACTCTTCCATCAAAACAATTGCTGCTGCTCATTCAGAATTCCCTTCAAGAAGCTGCGGCGGTGCATCGGGCTAGCCCCATACTGCTGCAGCGCCTCGCGATGTTTCTTCGTTGCATAACCTTTATGTAAGGCCAGCTCGTATTCGGGGAATTGCTCGTCCCATCTTAAGCACATCCGGTCCCGCGTTACCTTCGCGACGATCGAAGCTGCCGCAATCGACTGACTGAGGGCATCTCCCTTAATGATGGCAAGCTGAGGAAGATCGACGTCCACCTTCTCCGCATCTACGAGCAGCGCATGCGGCCTGCATGCGAGCTTCTCGACTGCTTGCTTCATAGCGATCCGCGCCGCCTGCTTAATGTTCACCTTGTCAATGGTAGCAGCGTCAACACTGCCTACCTCAGCAGCAACAGCATGCTCCATAATATGCTCGTACAACGCCTCGCGCTTCTTCTCACTGAGCTTCTTCGAATCGGTAATCTCTTCACATACCCAATCTCTTGGCAGGATTACCGCTGCTGCTACGACGTCGCCGAACAGACACCCGCGACCGACTTCGTCCACTCCAGCTACCCATTCGCCATAACATTCCCAGTACTCCTGTTCATAGGCAAGCATGCTTTCTCCCCTTTCATGCAACAAGGAAGCTTACGCGCTAAGGTGTTTCCAGACTAATACGCCCGAGTCTACCCGACCGCAAATCACGAAGCAATACCTGTGACGCTTTCTCCAGATTGACTGATCCTCCTGCTTGTAAGCAGCCTCGGCGCTTACCGATTGCTTCCATAACCGCTACAACCTGATCGGGCTCTTCCAGCTGTTCTACTGTCGGAAGCTCGTCCAGATCATATCGCTCCATTAACAATTGTGGATAGTGCTCCACGACATATTTAGTCGTATGGAACGCGATATCCTCAATGTTCAATATTTCATCCTTAATCGCACCCGTAGCAGCCAGGCTAATTCCTACTTGCTGATCCTCGAACTTCGGCCATAGAATGCCCGGTGTATCAAGCAGTTCCATATCGGTACCCACTTTAATCCATGCTTGCGCTTTCGTTACGCCTGGCCTGTCACCTGTCGCAGCAATGCTGCGGCCAGCAAGACGATTAATCAAGGTAGATTTGCCCACATTCGGTATGCCAACGATCAACGCACGAACTGCTCTTGGATTAATGCCTTTGCGCAGCTGCGCATCACGCATGTCCTTCAACCGCTCCTTGCTCCTTGGCACAATTTGCATAACTTCCTTGCCGCTGGACGCATCGATCGGAAGTGCAGACAAGCCGTCTGCTGCGAACGCTTCAACCCATCTTGCTGTCACATCCGCATCCGCCAAGTCTGCCTTGTTCAACAAGATCAGCCGTGGCTTCTGCTTCAATATCTGATCGATCATCGGATTGCGGCTCGCCATCGGAATACGGGCATCCAACAGCTCGATGACGATGTCGATCAGCTTCAGCTTTTCTTCAATTTGTCTTCTTGCTTTGGCCATATGGCCTGGAAACCACTGTACACTCACGGCTCCACCTCATAATCTGGATGGGATAGAATCTTGAAGTCCGTTACTGGCCAGAACACCAAATCCGCTCTGCCAACAATTTGATCGAACGCTACAAATCCTACCTCTCCGAATCTGCTGTCCTTGCTGTTCGGTCGGTTGTCGCCAAGTACGAATACAGCATTGTCCGGTACTTCAGTAGCGGGAAAATCAGCCAATCGGTTATACCGCATACCATTGGCATTAGCGTTGGCGATTACTTCCTCAATATAAGGTTCATCAATTTGTTCTCCATTTATGTAGATACGGTCACCGTCTACCTGAACCGTCTCGCCAGGAAGCGCAATGATTCGCTTAATATAATCCTTCTTCTCCGGAGCATGGAAGACGATCACCTCACCGCGTCTAGGCTCCCGAATGTCGTAGACGATTTTGTTAACGATGAGTCTCTCCTTATCTTCGAAGTTCGGCTCCATCGACGGGCCTGAAACTACGGTCGGTGTAAACAGAAAATGACGAACCAAAAACACGATGACAAAGGCAATCAGTAAAGCTTTGATCCATTCCCACCATTCATTCTTAGCGGACTGTTGCTGCTCCGTTCGCTCTACTTTCTCCTGATCGGATTGCGGATTCGTCTGTTCCATCGATTCCTTCCACCTCACCTATTTAAAACGAAAGAGGCTTGATCGCAAGCCCCTTCAGCGTTATTATCGGATTTCCTGAATTCTAGCAGCTTTCCCGCGCAGGCTGCGCAAGTAGTACAACTTCGCACGGCGAACCTTACCGCGGCGCATCACTTCGATCTTATCGATCTTCGGTGAATGTACAGGGAATGCTCTTTCCACGCCCACACCATAAGACACTTTCCGTACAGTAAAGGTCTCGCTGATTCCGCCTCCACGACGCTTGATAACGACGCCTTCGAAGACCTGAATCCGTTCGCGGGTGCCCTCGACAACCTTCACGTGTACACGCAACGTGTCGCCGGGACGAAATGCTGGAAGATCCTTGCGAATCTGTTCTTCCGTAATCGCTTTAAGTAGTGCTTGATTCATAGGTAGTGCCCCTCCTTCCACACAGGTGTTCATACCGTCTATACTGAAGCCAGAGCTTCAGCGGATACGTGCAGCGGACCACCAGATTAAAAAACCACAACAAAAGAATTGTACCATATGCCGTTACAATTGGCAAGATAAGATCCCGTAGATCCGACTCAATCCTGCTGCTCGACCTGTGAACGCTCCGCTTCAAATTCAGACAGCCACATTCGCTCTTCCTTCGTCAATGACCGCTCGTCAATGAGATCCGGTCTCCGCTGCCAAGTGCGGTAAAGCGACTGACGATTTCGCCAACGCTCGATATTCTCATGGTGCCCAGATAACAATACATCTGGAACCTTCCACCCTCTGAATTCCGGCGGTCGTGTATAGTGCGGATGCTCGAGCCATCCTGTGCTGTATGAATCCGTTACAGCTGAGCTTTCGTTGCCGAGAACACCTGGGAGCAGACGGACTACACTGTCAATGACAGCCATCGCAGGAATCTCCCCTCCGGTCAGCACGTAATCGCCAATAGAGATTTCATCAGTCACCAAATTTGCGCGAATACGCTCGTCATAGCCTTCATAATGGCCACAAATAAAGATCAGATGCTCTTCACGGGCGAATTCCTCTGCCTTCCCCTGTGAATAGCGCTCTCCTTGCGGACACATCAGAATGACGCGCGGCGGCTTCTGTTCAGCCTCAGGCGTTCCGCTATTCGGAATGAGATCTTCGGCAGCTGCGAAGATCGGCTCCGGCTTCAGTACCATGCCCCCGCCTCCGCCGTACGGATAATCATCGACGATCTGATGCTTGTTCTGCGCATAATCCCGAAAGTTCACAGCACGCATGTCAACCAGTCCGCGCTCGTGCGCCTTGCCAAGTATACTAGTCTGGAAGAATGAATCGAACAGCGAAGGAAATAAAGTCAGCACGTCAATGCGCATATTAGAGCAGCCCTTCCATGAGATGGATCGTGACCTTCTTCTCCTCGACATTAACGTCCAGCACGCATTCATCGATGACCGGGAGCAGCAGGTCCGGACCTTGCGGCCGCTTGACAACCCATACATCATTCGCGCCTGGCGTTAGAATCTCCTTGATAACGCCGATATCCTCACCTTCATCCGTAACAACGGAACAGCCGACAACCTCATAGTAGTAATACTCGCCTTCATCCAGCTCGAGCAGCTGATCCTCGGTCACCTTCAGTTGGCCACCCTTGTATTTTTCCACTTGGTTGATATTGTCGAACTCCTCAAGCCGCACGAGCAAGAACGTCTTATGATCGCGCGTCGCATTCACGGTAACTGGGAACGGCTGTTCCTGGAGAGTCTCAGGCGGTACTAACACAAGCTCACTACCGCTGGCAAACCGGACTTCGGGAAAGTCAGTCTGCGGAACAATCTTGATCTCCCCGCGAATACCGTGCGTATTGACGATTTTGCCTACAGCGAACAATGCTTTATCCATGTCTTCCGGAGCCTCGCTTTATTGCTATGATTAGAGCAAAAGGGCCAGGAGATTCGCTCCTAACCCTTCTGTCTGGTGCGTCTATTAGGATAGGATCTCCACATTGACGCGTTTGTTTTCCTTGACTGCTGCGGATGATACAACGGTTCGCAGCGCTTTGGCAATCCGGCCTTGCTTGCCAATGACCTTGCCAATGTCTGACGGATGTACAGACAGCTCATACGTGACGGCACCTTCGCCATCGACCGCATGAACCGTAACCTCGTCAGGATGATCCACAAGCGCTTTGGCGATGACCAGAATTAATTGCTCCATGGTAATCCCTCCGCAAACCGATTATTTCTGCAGCTTCGACTCGTGGAATTTTTGCATAATGCCAGCCTTGCTGAATAACGAACGAACAGTATCGGAAGCTTGCGCGCCGTTTTGCAGCCATTTCAACGCTTTTTCCTCGTCGATATTCGTCTGCGCCGGCTTCGCCAGCGGATTGTAGGTACCGATCTCTTCAATAAAACGTCCGTCTCTAGGAGAACGGGAATCGGAAACGACTACGCGGTAGAACGGAGCCTTATGAGCGCCGATACGCTTCAAGCGAATACGTGTTGCCATACCAAATCACCTCCTTGTTGGAATGAACGAACTATACTACAATGCGTCCTGATCGTTAAAAAGGAAACTTGAAGCCCTTAGGCATCTTGCCCTTCTTCTTGCCGCCGCCCATCATCGATGAGAACTGCTTCATCATCTTGCGCATGTCCTCGAACTGCTTGATCAGCTTGTTCACATCCTGAATAGTAGTGCCGCTGCCAGCTGCAATACGCTTGCGCCGGCTTGCATTCAACATCTCAGGACGCTGCTTCTCCTCGTGGGTCATGGAACGGATAATGGCTTCCACACGCCCCATCTGCTTCTCGTCAACCTTCAAATCCTTCATGCCCTTGACCTTGCCCATGCCGGGGAGCATATCGACAATTTGATCAAGCGGTCCCATCTTGCGCACCTGTTCCATCTGCTCAAGGAAATCCTCGAACGAGAATTCCGCTCGCCGCATCTTACGCTCAAGCTCTGCTGCTTTCTCCGAATCAATGTTGCTCTGCGCCTTCTCGATCAGACTTAGCATATCTCCCATGCCCAATATCCGCGATGCCATCCGTTCCGGATGGAACGGCTCCAGCGAATCGATCTTCTCGCCCATCGCGGCGAACTTGATCGGACAGCCTGTTACAGCCTTGACGCTCAATGCCGCACCGCCGCGCGTATCACCGTCCAGCTTCGTAAGAACGACTCCCGTCAAACTAAGCTGTTGATGGAAGCTGTCGGCCACATTCACTGCATCCTGACCAGTCATCGCATCCACGACGAGCAACACCTCGTCCGGACTGACCGCTTCATGCACTTGGCGCAATTCGTCCATTAACGCTTCATCGATATGCAAGCGGCCCGCCGTATCGATAATGACATAATCCAGATGCTCTTCCTTCGCATGGGCCAATGCTTGCTTCGCAATATCAACAGGGCTCGCTTGATCGCCTAGCGCAAACACAGGAACCTTGATCTGCTCGCCGAGCACTTGCAGCTGCTTGATGGCTGCTGGCCGATAAATATCTGCCGCTACCAAGAGCGGCTTGTGATTCTGCTTCTGCAGAAGCTTGGCCAGCTTGCCTGATGTTGTCGTCTTCCCCGCCCCTTGCAAGCCTACCATCATAATGACTGTCGGGGGCTTGTTAGCCTTGGCCAGCTTGCTCTGTGATCCGCCCATCAGCTCGGTCAGCTCTTTGTTCACAATGTCAATGACGGTCATGCCAGGCGTGAAGCTCTTCTCCAGCTCTTGTCCGATCGCCTTCTCCTTAACCTTGGAGACGAACTCCTTCACAACCTTGAAGTTCACGTCCGCTTCAAGCAGAGCAAGACGCACTTCGCGCATCGCTTCATTCACATCTTCTTCCGACACCTTGCCCTTGCCCTTCAGCTTGCCGAACACATTCTGTAGGCGGCTAGACAGCCCTTCAAATGCCATGCGAATCGCCTCCTTCGCTCGAATCGTCTTCCATCTCCATCAGTTCTTCAGCAATGTGCCGCAGTCTGGACAGAGATTCGCGGCCGGCTGCTGCAGCTGGAAGCGCCTCATATGCTGCAGACAATCGATCCACATGTCCGGCTGCTTCCCGCACTAACACGGAACGCTGTTCGTGTTTCTCCAGCAGCTTGAGCTTGCCTTCGTAATCTTCCAGTGTTGTCTCAGCCCGCTTGATATGTTCATATACAGCCTGACGGCTGATCTCGAATATACTTGCAATTTCACCGAGAGAATAATCCTCGTGGAAATAATACTGCATGAACGTCTGCTGCTTATCTGTCAACAGCATACGGTAAAAGTCGAATAACAGATTGATGCGGTTCGTCTTCTCCAGCGCATTTCGCTCCATTCCAGCCGGACCTCCGTTCCCGCAGCTGCTTCGTTCAGCCATCCCTTGTCGTCAAGGTATTGACCTTAACAGCAGCAACATGCCTTATCGTACACGATTCCAGATTCGTTGTCAAGGCAATTGCCTTGTCAATCTCACCTACTTGCAATGTAACTTGCAGACGCGTATGAACATAAGCCAATTAAACTTCGGCTTGATCCTGTTCTTCCTCTGCTTCTCGCTCTCGAATCAGGCCAGCGAACAGCGCGTGGACGAACTGCTCGGAATCGAACTCCTGCAGATCGTCCATCTTCTCGCCCAAGCCTACGAATTTCACAGGGATATTCATCTCCTGACGGATGGCGACGACGATCCCGCCCTTGGCTGTACCGTCCAGCTTCGTCAGCACGAGTCCGGACACGCCAGTCTTCTCGCCGAACAACTTTGCTTGACTCAGCGCATTCTGTCCGGTAGTAGCATCGAGTACGAGCAGCACCTCATGCGGAGCATTCGGAATTTCGCGGCCAATGACGCGGTATATCTTGTTCAGCTCTTCCATCAGATTCACTTTGTTCTGCAGTCGTCCAGCTGTATCGCACAGCAGCACGTCCACACCGCGTGTCTTCGCAGCCTGTACAGCATCGAACATGACAGCGGCAGGGTCCGAACCGGCTTGGTGCTTGATGACATCAACACCAACCCGCTCGCCCCACACTTCCAACTGTTCGATCGCGCCGGCACGGAACGTATCACCAGCAGCTAGCAATACCTTCTTCCCTTCTTGCTTGAAGCGGTGGGCCAGCTTGCCAATTGTTGTCGTCTTGCCGACACCGTTGACACCGACGAACAGCACTACCGCTGGACCGCTGTCCGGCAGATGCAGCTTGCTGTCGTTGCCTGCATCACCAGACAGCATCTCGACCAGCTTCTCAGAAAGCACAGGCTGCAAGTCGGCTGGTTCCTCCAGCTTGCGCACCCGCACCTCCTTGCGCAGATCGTCAATCATCGTCATAACCGTATTCACACCAACATCAGAGGAGATAAGAATTTCTTCTAGCTCCTCATAAAATTCCTCGTCGATTTTTTTGCGCCGGCTAATCAGATCCTCGACCTTCTCGACGAACGCGGTGCTTGTTTTCGTCAGACCTTCCTTAAACTTCGTCGTAACCTCTTCGGTCTTCGTCGATATACGTTCCTTCAGTTTCTTAAAAAAGCTCAAGGTCCTCTTTCCTCCTGTTCCATCTATTTGCTAGCTATGCCCTGTACGACTATGCCGATACAGCCTCTTCATCATCGAGACGTACAGACACAAGCTTGGAGACACCGCTTTCCTCCATCGCTACTCCATACAGCACATCAGCTTCCTCCATCGTTCCTTTGCGATGCGTAACGACGATAAACTGTGTACTCGTCGAAAACTCCCGTAAGTATTCAGCGAAGCGGCTGACATTCGCTTCATCCAGCGCAGCTTCCACCTCGTCCAGTACACAGAACGGAACTGGCTTGACATTCAAGATCGCGAACAGCAGCGCCATCGCTGTCAGTGCTCTCTCTCCACCGGACAGCAGCTGCAGATTCTGCAGCTTCTTCCCCGGCGGCTGCGCAACAATGTCGACACCTGTATCCAACAGTCGGTTCGGATCGGTTAAGATCAGGTCCGCTCGCCCGCCACCGAACAGCTTGGCGAAGACGACAGAGAAGTGCTCGCGAATCTCTTGGAAGGTCTCGATGAACCGCTTGGACATTTCGTCCTCCAATTCCTTAATAACCTGGTATAGCGCCTGCTTGGCATTGACCAAGTCATCGCGTTGGGTGCTTAGGAACTCATAGCGTTCCTTCACCCGCTGGTACTCCTCGATCGCGCCGAGATTCACATCACCGAGCATCGAAATTTGCCGTTTCAGCTCGCGCACTTCGTTCTGAGTGCCCTGAATATCTTCTGGAATTGGGTAGCGCGACTGCGCCAGCTCGAAGCTGAGCTCATAGTCTTCAGCAAGCTTCTTCAGCAAGTTCTCCAGCTCCACGTCAAGCCGATTCACCCGAACCTCCGTCTGATGCAGCTGTTCTTGTATGTGCTTCAGCTGTACCCGCTGTTCCTTCGTTTCACTTTCCTCTTCTTCCAGCTTGCGTAGCCGTTCAATCCGTTCCATCCGCTTCGCTTCGATCTCTGCAGTCTGATTCGACTTGCGAATTCGCAGCTCATTCAGCAGCTCGGTAATTCGTACGAATTCCTCGCGCAGCGTCTCCTGTTCCTGTGCTACGCGCTCAGCATGTGACGCATTGTTCCTAATCGCATCCTCCACATCGGTCAATTCCGCCTGCAAGCGGCTAGTCCGTTCCTCCAGTCCGCGCTTCTCTTCCGTAGCAGAAGCCGTCTCTACCCGAAGTGAGGTTAACTTCTCCTGCATTTCCTCCTTCGCACTCAAGCTTGCCTTACGCAGCTTCTCTGCATCCTCTATATGGCGTTGCAGCTCCTGCTCTGCCTCACTTGAGCGAACCAAGGACGCTTGCAGCTCCGCACACTTCTGCTCCAGCTGCTCTGTCTCCTCCTGCTGCTGCTTGTCCTCATCAATCGCTACCGCATACTGGCTATTCAAGTTCTCCAACGCTTGCTCAAGCTGTGTCCAGTTGCCTTTCATCTGCTGTTCTTGAAT
This sequence comes from uncultured Paenibacillaceae bacterium, assembly GCA_913056365.1. GTDB lineage: Bacteria > Bacillota > Bacilli > Paenibacillales > K13 > Xylanibacillus. The sequence goes on from CAJXLT010000002.1 coordinate 126,528, forward strand.
CCGAACTTGCTCACCTTGACCGCGCAGCTGCTCCAGACGCTCCGATTGCTCTTCCATTTGGCGTTTGAAGCCGTTCCACTTCTCGCGAAGCTGCACAAGCTGCTGATCGGCGCTCACTATTTCCTTCTCGATGCTCTCCAGTTGACGCTTGCGACCGAGCAAGCCCGCATTACGCTTATTCTGACTGCCGCCGGTCATCGAACCGCCGGCATTCACTACATCTCCTTCGCCAGTCACGACACGATATCGGTATTGACAGCGTGCAGCAATCCGGTTCGCCTGCTCCAAGCTCTTGGCTATGATGACATTGCCTAATAAGCTACGTATCACCTTGTCATATTCCGGTGAAGTCTGTATCAAATCTGCCGCAATGCCAATATAGCCTTCGACATTCTCAGCTTGACGGCGGTCCCCTTCCTGTACGGATCGTCCTCTAATGACATTCAACGGCAGGAAGGTAGCTCTGCCGAGCTGTCTGCGCTTCAAGTACTGAATCGCTTCACGGCTCGCCGCCTCATTCTCCATCACAATATGCTGAAGTGCGCCGCCTAGCGCAGTTTCGATAGCTGTCTCTACATCAGCAGGCACCTTCATCAGTTCAGCAACTGCACCGTGAATGCCAGACAGCCCGCCCTTCTTGCGTGCTTTCAATACTTCTCGCACACCATGCGCAAAGCCGTCATAATCGTCCTGCAGCTCCTTCAACGTCTCACAGCGGGAAACCAATGAATCTCGCTTCTGCTCCCACTTACGTACGGTAAGACCCCATTCATTGTACAATCCTTGGGTAGAGCGAATATGCTCCTGTTGTTCAGTATGCTGCTGCTTCACGTCCTCGAGCTGCTGCATGAGCTTCTTCATCTTCGCTTCCCATTGCTGTTGCTGCTCGCGGCAGCTCGCTATCCGCTTCTCCAGCTCCTGCTGTTCTTCTGCCAGCCGTTGGCGGCGTCTTGCCGACTGCTCCAGCTGCTGCTCCGTATAGCGAAGCTCATTGCGGTAGCCAGCAGTCTCATTAAGCAGATCGAGCAGCTCGCCCTTCAAGCGCTCCTCTGTTTCCGTCGCGGCACTTCCGCTTATACCGGCAAGCCGCGCTTCCTCCTCGCGTGCCGCTAGTTCCAGCGCAGCCAATCTCTGGCGCGCTTCTTCCAGCTTCGCGCGTACCTCGTCATGCTCACCGGACACGCCTTGCTTACGTTGCTCCAGCTGCTCAGCTGTCTGGGCATGGCGCTCTGCTTCCGCCTCCAGGTGCTTCCCTCTTTCCTTCAGCACCTCTGTATGGCCTTCTGCCTTCTCCGTCTCCTCGCTCACCTGAAGCAGTTCATTCTGCAGCTGCTCTAGCCGTTCCTCCAATTTGCGTGTGTCCAGACGGAAGCTCTCCAGATGAGCGTCATGACCGCTTACGATCGCTGTAAGACCTGCCTCCTCCTCTTGAAGCCGCTTCAAGCGCTCGCCTGTCTCACTCCAGGATTGATGAATGTGCTCAATCTGATGTACGTACAGCGAAATTTCCTTCTGTTTCAACTCTTCCTTCAATGCGCGGAATCGAAGCGCTTTCTCCGATTGCTCCCGCAAAGGCTCGACCTGATCGTCCAATTCTGATACTAGATCATGCAAGCGAAGCAAGTTTTGCTCCGTATCGTCGAGTTTTTTCTGCGCTTCTTTCTTCCTGCTCTTATATTTCACAATGCCGGACGCTTCCTCGAATATGCCCCGGCGATCCTCAGATCGGGTACTCAAGATTTCCTCGATTCGACCCTGGCCAATAATCGAATATGCTTCCTTGCCGATGCCTGTATCCATGAACAATTCCGTAATATCGCGTAACCGGCATGCTTGTTTATTAATGAAATATTCACTTTCTCCGCTGCGGTGTATGCGCCGCGTCACCGTTACTTCATTATAATCCAATTGAAGGGACTGATCGCTATTGTCTAATGTCAATGAAACTTCGCCATAGTTGACCGCTTTGCGCGTATCGCTGCCAGCGAAGATAATATCCTGCATATTGCCGCCGCGCAGACTCTTGGCGCTTTGCTCACCGAGCACCCATCGGATGGAGTCGGATATATTGCTCTTGCCGCTGCCATTCGGACCGACAACAGCCGTGATGCCAGGAACGAACTCGAGTTCAGTCCTGTCAGCGAATGATTTGAAACCGTATAACTCTAGCCGTTTCAGAAACAATCGTCTCACCTCTAGCCTATTGTATCACACCCGTTCCAGAATGAAAGAAGGAAAGCAGCTCGCAATTGCTTGCACCGCATGCACTAGTTCCCCCTGTTACACGCATAACAAAGGAGCAGTCATGCCGCATGATGCTACGGCACGCTAACTGCCCCTCGTCTACCTGTTATGATGTCCATCTCTGCAACGCTTGCGCTGCTGCCTTCTGTTCGGCTTCCTTCTTCGAACGGCCGCTGCCCGATCCGAGCTGCGTATCGTTCAGCCAAACCTCTGCTACGAATTCACGATCGTGAGCAGGCCCCTTCTCCTCTACAATCCGGTATTCGGGAGCACCGCCTCCGCCATGCTGCACCTTCTCCTGCAGCTGCGTCTTATAATCGTGTACAGGCAATCCGGATGCTTCGGGAATATGCGGGAATACATGCTGCTTCAAGAACACCTTGACTTGCTCCAATCCACTGTCAAGGAACAGCGCTCCGATGAATGCTTCGAACACATCAGCAAGCAAAGCAGGACGCGTACGTCCCCCGCTCATCTCTTCTCCTCGGCCCAGCAACACATACTTGCCAAGTTGAAGACGTTCTGCGAATTGAACCAATGAAGCCTCGCATACAATAGATGCACGGAACTTCGTAAGCGCACCTTCGGACCAGTGACTATACAGATGATACAAATACTCGGATATAGTCAACTCCAGCACCGCATCGCCCAAGAACTCCAACCGCTCGTTGTCTGATGTGCTTCTCAGCCTTTGCTCGTTGACATATGACGAATGGGTAAAGGCTTGCCGCAATAACTCGTGATTACCGAATTGCATGCCCAATTGCCGCTGAAGTTCCGTCATATTTCCCGGTTTCGGTTTCACCGTAGCCCTCCCCGTTCGATCATGTGCCGCTAACTTGATCAAATTTCTTTAATAGAATTGTAGCATTGTGCCCGCCAAATCCGAACGAGTTCGACATCGCTACTTGCACATCAGATTTACGCGCTTCATTCGGCACGACATCCAAATCACATTCCGGGTCCTGCTGATCAACATTGATCGTTGGCGCGATCGCACCGTGGTATAGCGTAAGCGCAGAGATAACCGCTTCCACACCACCAGCTGCACCGAGCAAATGCCCCGTCATCGATTTCGTAGAGCTGACCGCAATGTTGTACGCATGATCGCCTAACGCATTCTTCAGCGCAATCGTCTCCGAAGTGTCTCCCACCGGTGTAGATGTACCGTGCGCATTGACGTAGTCAACAGCCGTTGTCTCTATCCCTGCATCGCGGAGCGCTCTAGTCATACAACGGGCAGCTCCGTCCGGATCAGGATCGGTCATATGGTAAGCGTCCCCACTCATCCCGTAACCGATTACTTCTGCATAGATACGTGCGCCGCGCTGCTGCGCATGTTCGAGCGATTCCAATATGAGAATGCCTGATCCTTCACCCATGACGAAACCGTCCCGATCGACATCGAACGGTCGACTTGCCTTCTCTGGTTCGTCATTGCGGGTTGACATGGCACGCAGTGCGCAAAATCCGCCGACACCCGTCGGCGTAATCGTTGCTTCCGCTCCGCCGCAAATCATCACATCTGCTTCGCCGCGTTGTATCAATTTATAAGATTCGCCAATGGAATGCGTGCCCGTCGCACAAGCTGTAACTGCTGTGCTATTCGGCCCCTTGGCTCCAGTTTTCATAGATATTTGGCCGCTTGCCATGTTGGCGATCATCATCGGGATGAAGAATGGACTCACACGCTTCGGTCCTTTCTCCAACAATATCCGATGCTGCTCTTCCCAAGTAGCAAGTCCGCCAATGCCGCTGCCGACATAGACGCCAACCCGCTCGGCATCTGCCTGCTCACGTATATTCAAGTCCGCGTGCTTCAGCGCTTCGACTGTAGCAGCAAGCGCGAATTGTACGAATCGATCCATCTTGCGCGCATCCCGCTTCTCCATATAATCTTCAGGATTGAAGTCTTGGATAGCGGCAGCGATCTTGGTCGGATAATCACTCGTATCGAATGCTTCAATCATACCGACCCCTGATTTCCCTTCCATCAAGTGCTTCCAGAATGTATCAATATCTTTTCCCAACGAGGTCATAACACCCATCCCCGTCACGACAACTCTCTGCATCATGCGTATCACTCCAATGCCGCATTGTATCAATCAACTATCGTAGCTAATCTATGAAATAAACAAGTCTGCTCTCTTTGGAGCGAGTGGAACCGGCAAATACTTATAATGAGGAACAGTCCCGTTATGCAGATAACGGGACCACGACACTAGGTATGGGATTGTATGTAATTCACAACTTCGCCAACCGTCGTTATTTTCTCTGCATCCTCATCGGAGATTTCCATATCAAATTCGTCTTCGAGCTCCATAACAAGCTCTACCACGTCCAGCGAATCCGCGCCCAAATCATCCTTGAAGGAAGCTTCCAGCGTTACTTCGGACTCTTCTACGCCTAGACGATCTACGACGATTCGCTTTACGCGCTCCAGTACTTCTGCCATTTTCCGGTTCACCTCCTCCATGGTATTATACGAAAAACCTATCCAAATTACCATACTTCATCAGATTAGGATTACAACTCCTGTGAACGGCGCTAACATACGCACAACTATTCACTGCATCTTGTCTTAAGGCATGACCATACCGCCATCTACATGAATAGTTTGTCCCGTCATGTAGGAAGCGCCATCACCTGCAAGGAACGTTACGACACGCGCAATATCCTCAGGCTGTCCCAGCTTGGCAAGTGGAATCTGCCCAAGCATCGATGATTTCATCTCATCAGTCAGCTTGTCTGTCATATCTGTCTCAATAAACCCGGGTGCAACGCAATTGACGGTAATGCCTCTGGACGCAAGCTCACGAGCTGCTGACTTGGTCAGACCGATTACCCCTGCCTTGGCAGCTACATAATTCGCTTGACCTGCGTTGCCTAATACACCGACGACAGACGAAATGTTGATAATTGTACCCGTACGCTGCTTCATCATCGGTCGCGTTACAGCCTTCAAGCAGTTGTATACGCCCTTCAGATTCGTTTCGATCACTTGATCGAACTCCTCTTCCTTCATTCGCATCAATAGGTTGTCACGTGTAATCCCTGCGTTATTGACCAGAATGTCCAGCTTCCCGAATGTGTCCAATGCGGTCTTCACCAAAGCTTCCGCTTCGCTTGATTGCCCGACATCGGCTTTCGCCAGCACAGCCTTGCGGCCGAGTGCCTCGACAGCTTTAGCCGTTTCGGCCGCTGCCGCTTCACTTCCTGCATAATTGACTACTACATCAGCGCCTGCTTCTGCCAGCGCAATCGCTATCGCTCTGCCGATTCCTCTGGATGCACCTGTAACTAAGGCTGATTTCCCCTTAAGCATAAGCACCCTCCTCGTTAAAAGCTTGTAAAGCTTCATAAGAATTAACAGATATAATCTTGACCTTGCGATCGATCTTCTTGATTAAGCCGGCCAAAACAGTGCCCGTGCCGACTTCAATGAACGTATCTACACCGTTCTCCAGCAGCTGTCTCACACTATCTTCCCACAGTACGGGTGCAACGACCTGCTGCACGAGCAGCTGACGAATATCATCGGCAGCTTCTACAGACTGTGCCGTTACATTCGCAATTAGCGGCACCGACGGCGCCTGAATGTCAACGCCGGCAAGCACTTGCTGCAACCCATCTGCCGCAGGCTTCATCAGCGAGCAATGGAACGGACCGCTAACCTCAAGCGGAATGACACGTTTGGCACCTGCTTCCTTACCGCTGTCCACTACGGCTTGCACACCTGCCGCACTGCCAGACACGACAATCTGTCCAGGTGAATTCACATTGGCGAGCTCGACGAGTCCTGATTCGATACTAATCCGCTCACACAACTGCTGTAGCGCGTCACGCTCTGCGCCAAGTACTGCTGCCATCGCCCCCTGACCTGCCGGTACGGCGCGATCCATCAGGCGACCACGTTCATAGACCGTTCGCAGTCCATCCTCGTAGCGCAAGGCACCTGCTGCAACGAGCGCGCTATATTCGCCAAGACTGTGACCAGCTACGTAATCCGGTCGGAAACCACTGTCTGCCATAGCGCGGAATAGGATGGCACTTACAGCCAGCAATGCCGGCTGTGTATGGTAAGTAAGACGAAGCTTGTCCTCCGGACCTTCGAACATCGTTGCCGTCAAATCAAATCCGAGCGTAGCATCGATCGCGGCGAACATCTTCCGGCTATCCGGCAGGTGCTCGTACAAATCTTTGCCCATGCCGACTGACTGCGCTCCTTGACCTGGAAACACACACGCTACTTTCCCCATTCTGGATCCACCCTCTTCCTTGTTTCTATCGTCAACTGCTGACTCTTACCAGACAAGTGCGGACGCACCCCAGGTTAATCCTCCGCCGAAGCCGACCAGCACAAGCACATCACCTTCTTGCACCCGGCCTTCCTCGACCGCTTCAGCTAGTGCAATCGGAATCGAGGCTGCCGATACATTCCCGTATTTGTTCACGTTCACGACGCATTTGTCTTCCGGCAGGTCCAAGCGCTCCAAGGCTGACTGAATGATACGTATATTCGCCTGATGCGGAACGAGCAGATCGATGTCTTCCTTGCCGAGCCCAGCCTTGCGCAGCGCTTCCTCTGCGGCAGAGCCCATTATGCGCACAGCAAACTTGAAGACATCTCTGCCAGCCATATAAATATAATGAAGCTTCTCGTCGATCGTATGCTGCGATACTGGATTGCGGGAACCGCCGCCGCTAACTCTGAGCAGCTCTCCGCCACTCCCGTCGGCACCTAGTTCGAAGGAACGAAATCCCCTTCCTTCCGGCACTTCGCCGATCACAACTGCGCCTGCACCATCACCGAACAAGATGCATGTATTGCGGTCAGTATAATCGGTAATCTTGGACAAGCATTCCGCTCCAACAACGAGCGCATTGCGGTATAGTCCTGATGCAATCAGCGAGGAGGCATTAGCAAGCCCATATATAAAACCTGAGCAAGCTGCTGAAAGATCGAAGGCAGCCGCTTGCTTCGCGCCCAGCTTCTCCTGCAGAATGCACGCTGTTGATGGGAAGGCCATATCCGGCGTAATCGTTGCTACAACAATCAAGTCCAAGTCCTCAGCCGTTACATTCGCAGCCGCCATTGCCTGCACTGCTGCCTCATAGGCCAAGTCAGATGAAGCTTGCGCATCGCTCGCTATTCTTCGTTCCTTGATTCCGGTACGAGACGTGATCCATTCATCGTTCGTCTCTACCATTTGCTCCAATTGTTCATTCGTTAACACGCGATCCGGCACATACTTGCCTGTTCCCAGAATTCCTACCGGACGTCCATTCATTATGCCTCACTCACTTCCCGCTGATTTCCTTCGACAGACGCAGCACAAGCTCTGACTGAATCGTTAGACGCGCCTGCCGAACGGCATTTTTCATCGCATGGGCATCCGAAGAGCCATGCCCCTTGATGCAGACACCGGCCACACCTAACAGCGGGGCGCCGCCGTGTTCAGTATAATCCATCTTCTGTTTAAACTCACGTAGACCCGGAGCAAGCACGGATGCTGCCAGCTTCGACATGATTGTTCGGGTGAATGCTGACTTCAGCGCGCCAAATACTGCACCAGCGGTCCCTTCCATTGCCTTCAGCAATATATTGCCGGCGAATCCATCACAGATTAGCACATCGCATGCGCCGTCCATCACGTCTCTAGCCTCTACATTGCCAACGAACGAAATTGGCATGTCTGCAAGCAACGGGTATGCGTCCTTCGTCAGCTCGTTCCCTTTGCCCGCTTCCGTGCCAACATTCAGCAAGCCAACACGCGGCGCATCAAGCTGTTCCAGACTCTTCCGGTACAAGCTTCCCATTAGCGCGTATTGCTGCAAGTGCTCAGGCCGCGCATCCATATTCGCACCCAAGTCGAGTGCCAGCACGCCTCTTCCGTCTAATGTAGGCAGCATCGTAGCCAACCCGGGTCGATCTATTCCTGAAATTCGTCCCACGACGAGCAATCCTGTCGTCATCAGTGCCCCTGTATTGCCTGCAGAGATCATCGCCTCCGCTCCGCCTTCCTTCACCAACCGTCCTGCTACAACCATAGAAGCATCCTTCTTCCGTCTAACAGCCTTAACCGGCTCATCATGAGGCCCAATGACCTCGGATGCATGAAGAATCTCCACATTGGAAGGCGCATTGCTCACAAGCGGGGCAAGCTGACGCTCATCACCTACTAATATTAATTGCGTATCTGGCCATTCCTTCGCCGCTCTCATTGCGCCTTCTACATTACTATGAGGAGCATGGTCGCCGCCCATCGCATCAATGGCGATTCGCACTGCTGTCTCCTCCCTTTTCTACATGAGGTGTCCTGTACACAACGAAGTTCCCTTGAAAGACCAACTCATCTCCGACATATGTAAACACTTCAACCTTCGCCTTCCCATTCTCTCCGGAGATGGAACGGACATAGGCCTTGGCGACACACTTCTCGCCTAGCTTGACCGAACGGATAAATCGAATGTCCGCTGAGGCTGTCAGCGCCACTTCTTCATTAATAACAGCAACTGCCAATGAATTCGCTTGCGCGAAAATATGGTGGCCGCGTGCAATTGAGGTGCGCGAGAATACATGCTCCTCAGCTATTTCGAATAATGAGATGCCGCTCTTGTCCAACTGAAGGTCGATAACATCTCCAATCACTTCGTGCAACGGGAGTGATCGGATCTGGTCGTAGGAGTGCTCGGCCATCAGTTTGATGCGTTCCCGCAATTCGGGAATACCTAACTCCATGCGATCCAGTCTTACCGTCTGAATACTGACGCTGAACATGCGGGTTAATTCATCATCGGTCACGAATGGATTATCATTGAGCGCCTTGGCCAGCTGTTGCTGACGCTGACGCTTGGGCAGTCGTTCTATGGCTGACCCACCACCTTTACTCCCAGCATATTCCGATCTCACTTCGTTTATTACCAGGTACTATGATGTAGTATATAGAAAATACGATCAAAAGAAAAGATGTAATTTTCCCGTATTGCTGCAGTGATGCAACAAACTGCTGTTAGTATGCAAAAAAACGCCCCGCCGCAAACGACAGAACGTTTTTTTCATTGCCTCATTATTGTTGCACGATCTCTCTGCCCTTGTACGTCCCGCATACACGGCACACATGATGCGCAAGCTTCAGCTCTCCGCATTGCTCACATTTAACCATGCCCGGCACTTCAAGCTTAAAATGCGTACGACGCTTGTCGCGACGGGTTTTGGATGTTCTTCTTTGTGGTACTGCCATGATTCCCCACCTCCTTAACCAAATACCAAGTTGAGCGTTTATGCATACCGAACAGCATACGCCTTCGGATTCGCCTATTCCTTCTTGAAAAAATCCTGCAATGCCGCAAGACGAGGATCAATGTTGTCCTGCGTGCAGCCGCAATCACGTTCGTTCAAATTCGTTCCACATGCTTGGCACAGACCTTGGCAATCCTCCCGGCATACATACACGAAAGGCAATGCCAGCCAAAAGGACTCTTCCACAAAAGGACGAAGATCAACTTGATCCGTGTCCACAAGATGAATATCGTCTTCCTCTGTTAGCTCTGATTCATCTTGCTGTAATCGAAATCGTTCTAAGATCGGAAAGCGCAATTCAAACTTGAACGTACCCAAGCACCGCGAGCATTGCATGTCCAGTGCGGCTTGTCCTTCCCCTTCGACCTCAACGGTTCCCAGCTTCGCTGAAGCAGTCAGATTCACTCGAAGCGGATCGGCGTGAAGGAGCTCTTGCCGCAACTTGCTTGCCTCGTTCAGTTCAAGCTGATCGTCGATTACGATCGGCTTGTTCATGCGAAGAAGGTCTCGCAGATTGATTATCCAAGTCATCACTATTCACTCCAAACAAACAAAAGTAATTATATCGATTGGAAGCATCATTTGTCAACCAATTTTCCTTCACACACTATACGATCGGCATCTATTCTGTCTATGACAGGATCATACCCTTTATTCGCCCGCGCGGATGCGAATCCATCGCATTCATGGTAATATGCAAGAGAAAGCCATCTATTCACGCTCTCATTACAGAAGGGAAGAAGGCTAACTATGAGAACTGCAGGCATCATAGTCGAGTATAACCCGCTCCATAACGGTCATGTATATCATTACCGCCGAACCAAAGACGTAACCGGAGCTGATTGTGTCGTTGCCGTCATGAGCGGCAACTTCCTGCAACGAGGGGAGCCGGCGCTTGTCAATAAGTGGGCACGTACAGAGATGGCGCTCCGTATGGGTGTCGATCTCGTCATAGAACTGCCGGTACTCTATGCTTGCCAGCCTGCAGAATGGTTCGCTTATGGCGCTGTATCCGCCTTGCATGCAACAGGGGTCGTCGATGCTCTGTGCTTCGGAAGCGAGAGCGGCGATATCGATTGGCTGCAGCAAGTGGCACAATATATTCATGAAGAGCCGGTTGCGTTGAGCAATCAATTGCGTACATTGCTGCAGACCGGTATGAACTATCCTTCTGCGTATGCAGCTGCTCTTACTGCATTTGCTCGACAGAATGGACTCTCCATTCCAGAAGGCGAATTGGACAAGCCGAACAACACACTCGGCCTTCATTACTTGATCGCGCTGCATCGGCTGGCCAGCCGGATTCAGTGCTATACAATTCCCCGTATTCATTCCGATTATCGGGACCAGATGCCTACGCATGCATCTATAGCAAGCGCAACGTCCATTCGCCGCAAGTGGTTGGAGCAAGGCAAGCTGGAAGCTGTACGCCAATATGTTCCTGACTCTACCTATGCGATCCTTGAGCAGGAGCAACAGCAAGGCAGAGCACCGATGGAATGGGAGCAATTCTATATGCAGTTGCTTGGGCGGTTGTCTGTTACCTCTGCAGAACAGCTGCGTGAGCTTGCGGAAGTGAGCGAAGGACTTGAGTTCCGCATCCAGGATCTCCTCTTCCAACAACGCGCTTGTACAAGCTTCGAGCAACTGATTGGCGGTCTTAAGACGAAGCGTTACACACGGACGAAGCTGCAGCGAACGTTGCTCCGCATCTTGCTGAACCACCCCGCTCACTTGCTAGAGCGGGAGAAACTTGCAGCCGGTGTTCCTTATTTGCGCATACTCGGTTTTTCCGATAACGGACGCAAGCTGCTGAAGCGAATGAAGCATACAGCAACAGTACCTGTCTATACCCGGTTCAGTAAATTATCATCTAGTCAGCTCGAGCTTGATCTGCGTGCTTCTTATTTATATGCGCTCGGCTACCCGCAGCCTTCTCCTGATGAATGGCAACGGGACATTCGTCAACCCCCTATCCAAATATGAGCGGCTAAGTCGGGCTGCCTAGTTGCTTCTTTCCACTTTAGTAGGGAGTTGATCCAGATACGCCAACACTTCATCCATTGTCGATACAGGCACTACCTTCATCTTGGTCCCAATTGCAGCAGCAGCCGCCATTGCTTCCTTCCCATTGGATGCAGGACAGAAGAACAAATCCGCGTTCTCCCTGTCCGCCGCTAACACTTTGTGGCGAACACCGCCGATACGACCGACTTCACCGCTGCCGTTTATTTCACCCGTACCAGCAATTCGATACCCCTTCGTCACATCTTCGGGAACAAGTTGATTATAAATTTCCATAGCAAACATCAAGCCGGCGGAAGGCCCGCCAATGCTGCCTGCATCAATCGTTACGATCTTCCCTTCATCATCAGGGACAACCTCAACTACATTGCCCATTGTCACGCCAATTCCCGGTCGGGCGTTGTCTGTTCCTCCCGATAACTCAACAAGAGTAATCGCTGCCTCACGAACCTCTTCGTTCCGCTCGAACGTAATCTTCACATCATCCCCGACCTCATGCTGCTGGATCAGCTTCGCCACAGTCTCCGTATCTTCTGCTTGCTCGCCGTTCACTTCAAGCAAGATATCACCGGCATCTAACGCCTTCTCGGCCGGGAATCCGTCCTGCACGCCGAGAACAATAACCTGCTCTGTATGCAACGCATAAGCAACGTCAGCAGCTTCATAAGCAGCCAGCGCAGCCATGCTCTGGGAGTTCATCATATTGTAGCCTTGCCGTTCGCGATACTCCTCATGCGACTCTCCCTCTCGGAAAATTTCTTCCTCAGGGAAAAATTGCGCATGCTTTTGAAACCACTTCATGTACCAATATGTGGCCGTATTCGCATTCGACAGCACATTCACAGTTGTAAGCATGAAGGCGCCGGCTTCTTCTGTATAAGCCTCCTCCAAGTGAATCATCGGCCGCACTTCTTCAGCACTTCCTGGCCTATATATAATATAGGGAGAAGGCCAGTACGCATACACCATCATTGAGATTGTGACAGCTGCCAGCAATCCGAACTGGAACCACTTCTTAGGAATACGTGTATTGGTCATATTCGAACAACCCTCCGCGTAAACATGTACAACCAGCCGCTCTGTAAGGAGGTGCTTGGCATTTGTTCATCCATCGAATGTTTGCATTATCTTGGTTGCCTGCCATATTGGCAGTTATGGGAACTGGTATTTTCCTAGCTAATCCGGAGCAAGTGTTCCAAGCAGCTACCGAAGGTGTGGAAATATGGTGGAAGGTCGTCTTCCCCGCACTTATGCCCTATTTTATGCTTACCGAGCTGCTGCTAGCCTCCGGTTTGATCCACTTCTGCGGCCGCTTGGCAACTCCAGTGACAGGACCGCTGTTAGGCCTTCCTGGCGCAGCCATCTGGGCACTGCTATCGGGGTGGATTGGCGGTTATCCTGCTGGTGCCAAAGCAACCGCATCCTTGGCACAGCAAGGCATCATTCACAAGCAGCAAGGCGAGCGATTACTCGCCTATTCACACACCGCATCTCCCGCACTCGTCGCAACGGTGATTGCTGCGGGGTTTCTCCATATGCCTCAGCTTGCGCTCCCATTATTACTCATTCACTGGGCAGCTCAGTTGATTGTTATACTCCTTGTTGCCTGGTCAGTCCGATCCCCTACAGCACAATTGCCGAAGCAAGCCGCTTCAATCTGGAAGCAGGCTCTCCGCGATATGCGGCGTGCCCGCCAAGCAGACGGCCGCTCGTTCGGCCAACTGCTAGGAGATACGGTGAAGCATGTGATCGAGCAGCTGTTTGCCATTGGCGGCATTATCATCTTCTGCTCGGTTGCGGCAGTCATGCTGCATCCGATCCTGAACTTGTTGCATCTGCAAGCTTGGGGAGCATGGGCTGTTGTTGTGCTCGAGGTACATCTAGGCGCCTCTCAACTGGCACAATGGCAGCTTCCTGAGCTCACTATTATGATGGCGGCAATTGGAGCGCTGCTAGGCTTCAGCGGATTGAGCATGTTGCTGCAAGTACGAGCGCTCCTTAGCAAATCCGGCATTCGCTTGCACTTGTTCCTGATGACCCGCCTCATGCATGCTGTATTGGCATTCGGATTGACGCTGGCAATATGGGAGCCGCTACTGCATCTCCTTCATCGTGCGGTTGTCCCTACGATAACCTATGAATTCCCGCTAATTGAACAGAGCAGCTATGGCGTCGCACCTTTGTATGTATGGGCACTTGCCGCTCCAGCCATTACGATCCTACTATTTGTCTTCTTTGTTGCATGCAGCACACTTCTGATTATCATGAAAAAAGCCGGACAACGAATGACTCATTGGTTCCGACTATTCTAATGGAGAGGTGAGTGCATACTTGCGCCTCAGCTCTGCTTCCACCACATCTGGCACCAAGTCCGCCACCTGACCTTGGAACCGGGCAATTTCCTTCACAATGCTGGAGCTCAAGTAGGAGTACTTCGGATTGGTCATCATGAAGACCGTCTCAATCGTATCATCCAGCTTCTGATTCGTCGATGCCATCTGCAGCTCGTATTCGAAATCTGAGACTGCTCGTAGGCCGCGGACGATAATATGCGCTTGCTTGCTTCGCATATAAGTAATCAACAACTCGTTGAAGCTGTCCACTTCTACATTCGGCATATCCAAGGTGACCTGATACAGAAGCTCCTTGCGCTCCTTCACAGAGAACAACGGATTCTTCCGCTCATTGTTCAACACCGCGACGATCACATAGTCAAACTGCTTGGCAGCCCTTTGAATAATATCAAGATGTCCGAATGTAACCGGATCAAAGCTTCCGGGATATACGGCAACTCGTTCCTTGCGACTCATTGATCACCATCTCCCTGCATGTTGTATATCGTAATGGCTGTATCGCCATAGCTCGCTTTCCTGACGCACCGCAAATCCCCGACTTCATCAGGGTATACAATCTGTGCGTCATGCTCCACGACCGCTACTGCTCCTTGTGCAAGCAACCCCTGCTCCTGCATGCGGACCAACCATTCGTGCATATCTTTTCTCCTATATGGCGGGTCCAAGAACACTAGATCGAATTGCTGCTCACGCTTGGCAAGAGCCCGGACTGCCCGTGCTGCATCATTCCGATAAATCTCGCAGCATTGCTCCAAACCAGCCTGCTTCGCATTGTCCTTAATGACGGAGATGCAACGCAAGTCTGAATCGACGAAGATCGCCTTCTCCATCCCCCTGCTCAATGCCTCCAGACCCAATCCTCCCGTACCAGCGAACAAATCCAGTACACATCCGCCGTCGAAGAACGGACCGATGATGCTGAATAACGCCTCTTTCACCTTATCTGTTGTCGGGCGTGTTCCATTGCCAGGCACAGCTTTAAGTGATCGACCCTTTGCACTTCCCGCTATAATTCGCACCGTTCATCACCTGTTCTTTGATGTTCAACCTCTGTATGGGTTTATCCTATCATATTTTTGCCTGACAAGAAAAAATATTGGTTCCCCTGTATAGAATCGGGATGTGCCGGACATTATAGGAGTAGCGGCATGAAAGTGCCGTGGACAACCGCGGAGAAGACTTACGTTTCCCCATAAGCTCTTCATCCGGTTTCTCCTCTCCCATGAAGGGGGCTGCGCAAGCGGCCCCCGATAATTGAACGCCGCAAGCCTTGTGCTGTGCGGTTCTTTTTTTAGTATTAGGCATATTGGGCATATGCATAACCACTGCTCACGAGCTCTATAAGCTCGAAGAGTCCCTATAGCCTCTAGCCTTCCGTTCAAGCTCTCGCACTACATCAAGTGAAGTACGCCGAGAGCCAAGCGGCGCATGGAATACGACACCATCCCGATACCCGTGAAAGTCCGAACCGGCTGTCACGACAACATTGCCCTGTTCCGCCATCTCTCGATAGTGCAGCTCTTGCTCACTAGTATGATCGGCGTGTGCAACCTCAATTCCGTCAACGCCATGCTGAATCAATCGCTCTACCAGCTCATCGGCATCGTACAATCCAGGATGAGCCACGACAGCTGCGCCGCCGGATTCGTGGATGAAATCAATTGCTTCGAACGGCGAAATCCGATCAACCTGTACGTAAGCTGTGCCATTCGTCCCTAAGTATTTATCGAAAGCTTCACCCATATCTGTACAATATCCGTGCTGGACTAACCATTCTGCAAAGTGCGGACGTCCGACAGAACCTGTAGCACCATTGGCTTGTGCCAATCTTTCGACATCAGCAACCGTTATAGCTATATCTAACTGCCGAAGACGCTCTGCCAGTCTGACATTACGCTTGGCACGCACATCACGCAGTCCCGCAAGCCGGGATTGCATCCGTTCGCCCCCCCACTCCATGTAGTACCCTAGAATGTGTATATCCTGGCCCTCCCAGGCTGTACTGATCTCAACGCCAGGCACCACTTCAATGCCAAGCTCCTTCCCCGCTTCTATCGCTTCAGCCAACCCGCCGAACGTATCATGGTCCGTAATCGCCAGCGCAGCAAGTCCTGCTTCTGCGGCAAGCTTCACATTCTCACTTGGCGTGCAAGTTCCGTCTGACGCAGTCGTATGCGTATGCAAATCTACATATGCAATTGGCATCCGTAAGCTCCTCTCTCTAGCATGATTGAATTGTATCGCTTATGTGCTTACAGCCACTGACTAATATCGCGCTCCCGCAAAAACGACAAAAAAGTCACTGCTGATATCGGAAGCAAGGTTGACGCTAAATAGATTGAATAAAACTCACGTGTAAACGTAAAACCCTCAATGGAGCGAACATGCAGCAGACCAAGTGTTACTTCGTGCTTAACCGAGGATGAGGAAATGACCGACAAGCCGAGCCCCGATTCTACTGCGGACTTGATCGCACCGGTGCTGCCAAGCTCCATCGCAATATGTAACGCGCCTGGATCTACACCGTTGCGCAGCATTTCCTGCTCCATCACGAGCCGTGTGCCCGAGCCCTTCTCACGCAGGACGAACGGATAAGCTAACGCATCCTTCATGCGAATCGTATCCAGCTCCAGCAGCGGATGACCAGACGGCAGTATAAGCTTCAATTCGTCGTTCAACACCGCATCCGTCACCACATCGGGGTGCTGGATCGGCGCTTCGACTATACCGAAGGTCAGCTGATGGTTTTGGATTTCCTCCAAAATTTGCGAGGTGTTGATCACTTTCATGCTCACAGTAATGTTCGGGTATTCTTGGGCGAATGGACCAAGTATGCGCGGCAATATGTATTCGCCGAACGTCAAGCTTGCCCCCATCTGCAGACGCCCCTGCAGCATATGTGTATAGCGCGACATTGCCATGTCCGTGTCCTTCATGAAATCAATGCTTCGCCGAGCGAACGGCAGCAATGTCTTGCCAGCTTCGGACAGCTCTACTTTTTTCGTCGATCTGTTAAACAGCTTCGTACCGAAATAGTCCTCCAACGCCTGGATTTGCATTGTAACCGCGGGTTGTGTCATATGCAGCGAATGCGCTGCTGCTGAGAAGCTTCCTCTCATCGCAACCGTATAAAAAATGTGAAGCTGATGAAAATTGAGGGCCAATGCGTTCTTCCACCTTTCCTGATGTACGAATCGTATGCTTTCTATTATACCAAACCAGCTCATATCGTGATGATAAAAAAAACATGCGTTCCTCGGAACGCATGCTTGAACTCCTGTATATGGAAGATGATCATCTCCGCTTGCGGCTGTTCTTCATCAATGTCATTCTCCTTGAATGTCTCAGCCATGAGTAATAGGACTTAAGGTCGCGCAATTCGATCGTTTCCGACATTCTTCCAAGAAATGTGACAACGATCATCTTATGCAACGGGTTGCCAGCTATGTCTGTTTCCCCTTCGATTGTAGAGAACTCCGCGACCATCACTAGATCCTCATCAATTAGGTATACGTCCTGCTCATTACGGTAATAGGGTTCAACGTGGTCTTTCTTCAAACGTTCCCATAAAAATGCGCATATGTCCTCGAATCCCGTCTTCTCACTCTCAACCCGGTCTTTCCAACGCATTTTGGCATGGTTCGTAATCACCACATCAGCAACTTTTTTATCGCCTAATTCGACAAAAAACGGCTCATACGTGCTCCAGCGCTGCATAATCTTATCTCTCATATTCCACACCCCATTCCCAGTAATAGTAGGACAAATTAAACTGTGGGTCTTTGAGACTATGACGTTACTCTTATTTTAACGGATTCTCAACAGGAATCCAACTATATTGGAAGAATTTCATAAAAATTTCGACCACTGTTTGAATTTCACACCTACAAAGAGTAAAATCTGGTCTTGTCCGGCATATTACTACTGTATTCCGTCTTAATCTCGTTCCGATATGAACGTTCAATTCGTCTTACCCAATGCAAGCGCTGCAGCTGCTTCGTCGTATCTTCTTCCTTGTTAGCATGAATATAGAGTACAGCGTAGTGCATCTTCCGCGAGATGAAATGCACAGAACCATATCTGTCAAGCTGATTCCTTGCTGCTTTCACATCGCTAATCCAAACAATCAATCCGATTCTTTCAGAAAACATGTCCAGCACACCTCGTTTTCTTATTACATAAGTATGTGAATAAAGGAGTAATTATTATGACTATGTCTCCAATATGGCAACATTCCGTTCAAGCCTGGAGAGGCACATATGTAGAAAACCGCCACTTCATCCATGCAGCTGTAGTTGGACAGGACAGCGGCTTGCAATATAAGCTCGGTAATGCGCAGCGTCGAACGTTCATTCGCTCGACCGCCAAGCCGCTTCAAGCTGTTGCTGTGTTGCTGTCTGGTGCAGCAAGCGCACAAGAGATGTCCGCTGCTGAGTTAGCTTTCATCTGCTCATCCCATAGCGGTGAACCTGCGCATGTGGAGTTAGCTCAATCACTAATGGACAGACTTGGTGTGAAGAAGCAACAGCTGCACTGCGGCACACAGCAACCGTATGACCGCTCTGCTCGGTCAGCATTGCGTGCAGCCGGACAACAGCCTTCGGTATTGCACCATAACTGCTCCGGCAAGCACCTTGGCATGCTGGCAATGGCACAAGCGATGGACACGCCGATAGATAAATACTGGCAGCTCGATCATCCCGTGCAGCAGCAGATGCTAACGATCATCGCTTCATTAAGCGCTATGCCCATCGAGCAAATCTCGGTTGCCATTGACGGATGCGGTGTTCCCGCATACCGGATGCCGTTAGAACGGCTGGCACGCGCTTACTTGGAATGGTGCTCTCCACACACAATCGATGCCGCAGTTGCCGATTGCTGCCGCACCTTATATGACAGTATTGTGAAGCACCCCTTCTACTTGGCTGGCAGCAATCGCTTCGATACTCGACTCATCGAAGTTACAGATGGACGCTGGATGGCCAAGATGGGTGCCGATGGCGTACTTGCTATAGCCTCTCGACAAGCTCAGCAGGCTATTGCCCTGAAGTCAGAGGACGGTTCACTGCGGGCAGTATATGCTGCTGCTGTCGAGGTACTCGTACAGCTTGACGAGCTGAACAGCAGTCAGAGAGCTGAGCTGACCTTCTTCCACAAGCCGAAACTATACAACCAGACAGGTCTCGAAGTTGGTCACATGGAGCCGGATTTCACCCTGCAGCAAGCTTAGCCGCACTTCCCGCTGCAGCCTCCGGCTCCGCAGCCGCCTGTTCCCGTATCTGGCAGCAATGTGTTCGAAGGGACTTTCACCGATTCGGACACACTGCGTGCAATCGTAAGAGACACGTCGTACAACAGCTCATCGAGCGCCGTCTCCGCTTCCTTGAAATATCGAATCGCCTCCACATCATGCAAGGCTTGTTGCGCCTTCTCCACCTTCTCCAAACCAGCATGATAGTCCGGGTGAAAATGGCCGAAGCGCTCACAGTCGGCGAACGCTTCCTTAGCAACGGCAAACTGGCGAATCGCCTCCTGAGCCTTCGGGTCTTGCTCCATTATCTGCTTCCAATATAAATAGCGCTCCATCTCCTGCGAGCCCAATATCATCTCTGCGAGTTCGGTACTCTCAGTTAAGAGGGCGGTCATGTCCAAGACTTGCTGTTCTTGTACACTCATCTTCCGATTCATCCCCTCTCATGAACGTAATACCTCATTATTATCATTAATGCCGGGCAAAAGCAACTGTATTTCTTCCCAATCTTTCGGAGAATATTGCTTGATTTCCCGTTCCTGTCGGTTTGCTGCCACCCATCCTTCCACCCGCCATCCAGTTCGGTCTCCGATCACCCGTTCCGGATGAAAGCGGATCGCATCTCCTTGCACGCGCAGCTGTACACCCGATCGGTATCGAATCGCTTGTTCAATCAACTGCCTGCCCGTAGAAGGGTGGTACTGGCGAAATTCGTGCAGCCAACTGGACGGAATGGCGCTCATTCTGTCATATAAATCTGTGATGTCGGGAAGCTTGGTTGCAGGTACCGACAATTGCTGTTCCTCGTATCCCTGTATCATGCTGTATTGCGGGTCCGCTGGAACGACTTGCTTACGCTGATCGTCGGTATGCTCGATCCAAGCTGCTTGGTACCCGCTTGCAGCAAGCAGCTTGCGCAGCTCTGACTGTGAAGCATTCGCTTCGAGGATCAACACCCCGTCTCCGACTGCTTCGGCGATAGGACGGATTGACTCCCGCTGCAGAAGCTGTTCAGCAACCGAAGTGTTACGGCACCGAATAACAAGTCGCGTACTAACCTCGATCTCACCATAGCGTGACTCCCAATCACGCAGCTGTTCAAGAAGGGTGTCTGGTATCTCCCCCCTCATGCCATTCAGAACACTACTTGCAGCTTTTCCTTGTGCCATTCCTTGCCATACACTCTCTCTGGTCAACCGATACGTGTGAACAGCCTCGCTGTATGCATATGTTTCTGCACAGCATAGCAGCTCCCAATGTTGCGCAAGCTTATTCGTCAAGGAGAGCATCACTTCTCCATGTGCAGACACATAGGGCATGTCCATCTCGTCTTCTGCCCTGCTTACCAGCAGCCTAGATTTGCGAACAACTATACGGCCATCTTGAAGAGTCGCGACATGCAGCCAGCCGAATGCGGCCATCGGGCCAAGCAGCCGTCTTGTCAAGCTGTCTGCGAAGCAGTTCCAATCGACGTCAGCAGGTAAGCCATCTCCTATGCGTAACGACTCATACATCTCCTTCAGGTCATACCACCCCGAATCTGGCATGGCGAGGAGAGCGAAGCCAGCGTGCTGCTGCCAGACCGAATCCGATGCATGCCATAGCAGCCATTGTCGGCTAATGTGCTGACTGAGTGCTGTTCCCGTTAGCTCTAGCAACTGGCTCCATGCCGAACTATGAAGTCTCAGCCTGTTCTCTGACCAATGAAGCAGTTTCAGCCGAGAAGCTACATCCAACACTGCGGCAGCTCCTGGAGACAGACAGTCGGCATGTTCATGGATAGTAAATTCGTCTATCGCAAACGTAAGGTTACTACTTGCCGTCAATCGAAGCTGCTGTTCAAACTTCTTGCATGGCTTCTTATGCCAGCCGCCTTGCTTAGACCGTGTCAACTGATCTGATTCGACAAACCGGGCAAGCAGCAGAAGATTCACGAGCAGACAGCATTGCTCGCCAGCAGCGTCCGTCATCTCTAACGGACTCCATTCGACAGCTCTCTCCATATGAGCGCCTATGAATTGCCGGCTCCACATTGGGAACGCTTCTGCTGCTAGACTAAAGGTAGGTTCTCCCCAGGATTTCTGCCAGATACAGAGCAATCCCTTCTCACACAACGATGCAACTGCTGCTCTCCACTCCGCATTCGCACGATGCGTCGGCAGGCTGTCCAGATCACGCCACTGTATTCGATTCAAGCCGAATTTCCGACATATCCCGGCTAATGCCTCTTGTTCTACGACTGTCAGACTAGCATAGCTGCGCTGCAGAACCTCCTCATCAGTCAAGCATTCTAGAAGGCTGCTTCCTGCTTGCACCTCTTCCTGGTATACAGGATGGGCAGCGATTCGTTCCTGCATCGCAAGCGGTGCTTGCGCCAACCAATCAGCCATTCTCATCCCGATACCTCCTCCCTTCGCTTCCATACATCGAACTCCGTGACCTTTTCATAAGGATATCCTTGCTCTGTTAGAAACAGTCTGCGTCTCTCAGCATCCTGTTCCTCTCGAGTATGTGCCGAAATCAGCGAATAGAAGTACGCTTCGCCACCATTTCGCTTCGGTCTCAGCACCCGACCGAGACGTTGGGCTTCTTCCTGGCGTGAACCATAGCTTCCGGAAACTTGGACCGCTACAGCTGCATCTGGCAAATCTACAGCGAAGTTGGCTACCTTCGATACGACCAACACAGGCACCTGACCTTGTCGAAATGCTTGGAACAATCGCTCTCGCTCTTCCTGATTTGTCTGTCCCGTTATGAGAGGCGCATTCAGCTTACAGGCGATTCGCCGCAACTGCTGCAAATATTGACCGATGATCAGTGCAGGCTTGTCTGGATGGCAGTGCAGCAGTGCAGCAGCAACCTCATCCTTGCCCACATTGTCCCCGGCTATTCGCGGCTTCACTCTCGGCCCAGCGTCCCAATAGCGCAGCCGATCCTGCTCACTCAACCCTACCCGCACCTCCGTACACTGCACCTCAGCCAAATAACCTCGCGCCTCTAAGGAGCGCCACGGCAAATCGAAGGTTTTCGGTCCTACTAGCGAGAATACGTCCTCTTCCCTGCCGTCTTCGCGAACTAGTGTAGCGGTAAGCCCTAGGCGCCTTGCTGCTTGCAGCTCTGCGGTCGCTCTGAACACGGGTGCAGGCAACAAATGCACTTCATCATAAATAATAAGCCCCCATTTGCGCTGCTGGAATAGCTTCATATGAACGAATGCATGCTTCTCCTTACACTTATATGTCAGCATGTGATAGGTAGCGATTGTAACAGGCCGCTCCTGCTTCTGTTTCCCTGCATATTCACCTATCGAATCTGGAGACAGATCGGTCTTGTCCACAATTTCCTTCTTCCACTGCTTAACGGACGTAGTATTCGTCGTTAAGATCAGCGTGGCACATTGACATTTCACCATCGCCCCAATACCAACTAACGTCTTGCCTGCCCCACAGGGCATTACGACAATCCCGCTGCCTCCGTGTACCGCTCCTTCCCGGTAGTAGCGATCGACGGCATGCCGCTGGTAATCACGCAGCTGCAAGGCTACACCGTTCAATGTTGATTTCCTCAACTGAATTTCCAATCGTTCACTGTCTCGGTACCCTACCTGATCCTCAATTGGATATCCTGCCCGCATGCAAGCCTGTTTCAACAAACCTCGATTGACTGGAAGAACATATGCCCGCATACGCTTGTCATCTTCCTCCAACCAATATGCTCGCACTTCTTCCACTTGACTAAGTGTTGTCCAAGCTTCACGATCCTCAGCCCACAGCACAAGCTTGTCATGCGAACTAGCGAGGTGGATTTGCCCGTACCGACGCATGACTGCATAGATCTCCTGCTGCAGCTGTATAGGTACGGGATACCGGCTGTTAGAGGTCAACACTTCTACGATATGCTCTGGAGTGTGACCTAGAGCCGCAGCATGCCACAAGCTGATTGCTGTCATTCGATATGTATGCCAATCCTTGGGAGACCGGACAAGCTCCGCGAATACCCCGAGCTTGTCCCGAATCTGTGCATAGGCCGGGTGTCGGGCATCTGCCAGCAGCGTCTGTCCTGCTTGAATCATCAGAGGTTTGCTCATCTTCTTCACTCCTGTATGGCTCGTAGGCAACCCTATATATATTCAGTATGAATAATCCGTTAACAATTTAAACCCGCACTGTACAAGCAAGCCAACCAGAATCCATTCCGGTTGGCTTGCTTGTCCTACTTCATCCGCATTGTTACACCGTTACCGGCGCACGATGCTCTGATATTTCACTAAGCGCTTCACCGGCCTCATTCACGAAGATTTGTCGAACCGCCAAGTCGCCGATTGCAACAATCCCGACGAGCTCCCCGTTGTCCACGACAGGCAAACGTCGAATTTGGTTCCGTGCCATTAAGTGTGACGCTTCATCCACAGTCATGTCAGAGGATGCCGTTACGACGTCTGTTGACATGACTTCCTTCACTTCGAACGAGCCAGATCGCTTCTCTGCATACCCGCGGACGACGAGATCTCGGTCCGTTACAACGCCGATCAGCTTCTTGTTCTCGACTACAGGAATAAATCCAACATCATGTTCCTTCATCTTCACGGCAATTTCGAATACATTGTCCTGAAGCGTAATCGTTACGCAGTCCCGGCTCATAATGTCACGCAAGGTTCTTCCCATTGCTGTTCCCTCCCTTTTCAGGTGCAGTCCTGTAGCTGTAATAAGGCTACACCTATAAGATGCCCGACAGGAGCGCAAGCATGCCTTGTGATCAAGGCCATTTCCAACCAGAGCTGGCAGGTGCGAGATCACATAACGTTCAGCGAAATGTAACTTTTCTATTCCTCTGGCGCTTGCGTGCTGCGTGAAAACATACTATCATGGGAACAGATACGTCATGTGAACCATTCCATTATTCAAAAAAACAAAGCGAGGAACCAAAGATGATTATTGAAAACAACGAACTAAAAGGACTAAAGAGTGAATTAAGCCACTTGGACGCCGTAACTGAAAACCTTGGCTTCGTTCGATGGCAATGGGAATATTATCGCGCTACATATGATTGGAAGCTGGAAGCTGAAGGTCATGAATATTATCTCCGTCTCAATGCACGTGCAATCGAGGGAAAGCTGGAATCGCCAACGGCTGTGCTCGAAATACAGGATGCCTATTTGGGACGCGCTACATTCCCGCACGGGTTAGAGTATGAGTCAGGTGTGCCTGATGCCGTGCGCAAGCAAGCTGAATCGGTATTATCGCAGCTGAAAGACAACTTGAGCTAGGGCTGCGATGAACCCGTCCAAACGAGGCACGCCTGATTTCATCCTGCTGGCGCTAACTATGTTATTGGTTGGATTTGGTATATTGATGGTGTTCAGCGCCAGCTCACCGCGTGCCGCACATATCCTTGACGATCCGCTTTACTTCACCAAAAGGCAAATAATCTGGGCGATTCTCGGCACGATCTGCATGCTCTTCCTCATGAATATTCATTACACGAGATGGAAGAAGTGGTTTGTGCCGTTTTTCTTTGGTTGTGTCATTCTATTGGTGTTCGTCCTTACTCGGGATGCCGTTAATGGCGCACGCAGCTGGGTATCGATCGGAGAACTTGGCATCCAGCCTTCGGAATTCGTGAAGCTTGCAACCATTATTTATATGGCGGCACTTATCGACAAGAAGGGGGAGATGTTCCGTGATCTCAAGAAAGGGCTATTGCCAGTCGTCGTCATCGTCGGTGTAGTCACGGGACTCATTATGCTCCAGCCAGACTTAGGAACGGCTGTTGTATTCGTCTTGACTACGGCGAGTGTCATTGTAGCCGGCGGCGCACATCTGAAGCATATTATGACAGGCACAGCATTAGCTGCTGTATGCAGCTTCGTCTTTATCAATCTCTACTTGTTAATAACGGATGGCAATGATTATCGCTTCCAACGCTTCACCACCTATCTCGATCCTTGGCAAGACCCGCTAGGGAGCGGTTACAACATTATTCATTCAATGTACGCTTTTGGTCATGGCGGTCTAACGGGTGCGGGATTCGGACAAAGTATTGAGAAGCTGTTCTATCTCCCTTATCCGCATACCGACTTCATCTTTTCGATTATTGGTGAGGAGCTGGGTCTCGTCGGTACAATGCTGTTCTTGCTCACTTATCTCGCCCTGTTATGGAGAGGCATAATTATAGCACTTCGCTGCCCAGACTTGTTCGGCACCGTAATCGGGATCGGCATTGTCAGCATGCTGGCCATTCAGGCGCTCATTAATATCGGCGGCGTCACTAACGCCATTCCGATGACGGGGGTAACGCTCCCGTTCATCAGTTCTGGGGGTTCCTCCTTGCTGACCTGTATGATGAGTATGGGCATTCTGCTCAGCATCTCACGAGAAGTCAATCGAATCGGCAAATGAACGAACAAGAAGCTGCTTTCCATTCATCGGAAGAATGGGAAGCAGCTTCTTTATGCGCCGCAAAAATGCGGCCGATTATGAACCGAGTGTAATATATAACGCCATCAAGCCGAATAACAGCACGCAGAAGTTGACAAGCACGAATGAGTAACGCAGAACGGGGGAACGGTGGAACTGAAAAGGCGTCCTCAATGCGCCTTCTCCTTCAATGATGAACATCAACAGCAAAGCATGGATAATCGTATGTCCCACAATTTCCGTAAAGCCAAATACAGTAGTAGTGGCAATGAACACTAACGTGACTAAGATAGATACGAAGCGATTCAATATTCCTACGATCAAGCTCCATGCCAAACCCAATTCGATAAATGCACTAATGAGAACAAAGTGCTCCACTGAAAAGCCGAATGTCGGAACCGCATATTGCTGGACAATGCCATACGACAGCTCCGGCATCGTCATCTTCTCCAGTCCTGCCCATGCCAAGGAAAAGCCTAATGTGAAATATAATACCGGTGTTGCTGATGAGGAAGCATATGTACGATGAATGACGAGATAATAAATAATGCCAACATAAAACATATAATCCAATGCGTGAAACCAGCCATATTGATAGATAGCATAGCCATACAGCACAGCTAATGCTGCTCCAGCAATCGGCATTGTGCGCCCCCAAATTAATGCCGCTAACGCAATCGCTTGAAGCGCAATGATCCACCAAGCATCGGCTGCCAGTTCTGGCGCTAGAAAGCTATGCGTGGCGATCTGCATCACCAGCGACAGCGCCAAGCCAACACGCAATATAATCGGAACATAGGCTTTGAACCGATCCAAAGTATGATGGAGCCGCGCAATGAGACCGAACCGCTGCAACGGTTCGTTGAAGATCGCCGTAATGAGCAAGCCCGCCATCGTAACCGCAAACCATAACCAGAACGGGCCGCTCAATACCTCTGCCATTGGCAAAGGATGACCTTCTTCCTCTCCTATAAACCATTTCACATGAAGCCAATATCCTTCGCTAAAGCCGCTTAACATTCGCCTACCCCCTGCGTTGTATTGGTTGCAACGCGCCTTTCGTCACCTGCCGCAGCGGCACAAGCCAGTATATACGGCAGGATTCAATAGGCTGCTACACACTAATTACTGGCAGCATGCGCGTCTCTTGCTTCATGGTTGAATGACATAACGGACATTCTGGCACAGATGAGAATGCGAAGTCTTGCCGCATCCAACCCGTGCAATCTTCGTTGTCGCATGACCATACATCCGTCTCTGCCTCAGGTACTGGCTCAGCTGCCTGCCGTGAAAAAAAAGCCATAGTAGTTATCCTCCCGATCAGTTATATATGAATAGGCAATACCTGC
Source organism: uncultured Paenibacillaceae bacterium (assembly GCA_913056365.1). Lineage (GTDB taxonomy): Bacteria > Bacillota > Bacilli > Paenibacillales > K13 > Xylanibacillus. The sequence continues at coordinate 153,470 of CAJXLT010000002.1, forward strand.
TTATTATGCCAACTTCCATTCGAATCATGCGTAACTGAGAACATACGCAAACAGGGCGATTCTTTGCCTGCATCTGATCAAAGAAACGCCCTGTCTATCATTCTAGGTTACTTAACGCGGTTCGCCTCATCATGCTGCTGGTCTTCCTCATTGAAGGCTACACCTTCGACCTTCACATTAATCTCGACGACCGTGAGACCGGTCATATTCTCAACAGCTTCTTTTACATTCTCCTGTAATTCTCGGCATACTTCATGAATCTTGCTTCCATACTGGACGATAATACGCAGGTCAACAGCTGCTTCGAGTTGCCCGACTTCAACCGTAACACCACGTTGGACTTGCTTGCCGCTCAAGCGCTTGGCGAGTCCTTCCGAGATGCCGCCGGACATTGCCGCAACGCCTGATGTCTCCAACGCAGCTAAGCCAGCGATAGTCGACACAACGTCGTCTGAAATACGGATCATTCCACCTTGTTCTACTTCGGCCATGGTTCTCACTCCTTGTAACCAGTTACGATTATTGTACCCTGATCGACAGGGAAAGTGCAAGACGATGAAATCTGGCTGCAGCTAGTTGTATGACACACAAAAAAAGAGCAGCTATAGCGGTAAATAAAGTCCGAACTACGGCACTTCCGCCTTCCAGCTACTCTGCCTTCTTGCTCAAAGCCTCATACAGTTGAGCTAGGCGGCGCTCCAAATCACTGAGCATTTCCTTCCCCGCTGCTTCATCGATCAATCCTGCGCGGACGGCAAAATCAATTTCTCTGGAAAACCCGTACATCTGCGTATCCAGCACTTCCTCATAAAGAGGACATTGGCGAGTGGTCAGATGAGCCATCTGGACCTCTATTAAATTGGCGATCTTATCGGCATCCTGGCGGAGCAAATCCATCGCTTTACGATTTAATCCGGTATGAAGTTCGGATGATGTCATTTTTGTCCCCCCTGTGCTCTCGTCATGCCAGCGACATAGGCTATTGCCTGTCTCACATTGTAATTTCAGTTCTATAGTTTATATTAGACGAAATTCCGCACAGAAACAAGTGGACCTTGCTGCGCAAATTGAAATACCGGTCCATTCTCTTAAGAGAACGAACCGGTATTTCATTCATGCATGCAAGGAAGTGCTTAATCTGCTACTTTCACTTGCAGTTGGTGCTTGGCGAACACTTCCTTCATTGCTGCTTTAGCTTCTTCCGCATCCGGACCGTGTACATGCAATTCATATGCATGTGTATTCAGCAATGTTGTGAATAGTCCGAGAATGCTCTTAACGTCGATGTATTTGTTCTCCAACTGCAGAACGATAGAGGATGAAAACTTGTTTGCCGTTTGTGAAATTTCTACAATTGCAGCATTTTTGTTGGACATAGGCCGATCCCTCCATAGGATTGATATAAACTTCGTATGTGCTCTTCTCATCATACCTTGGAAATCTCGGGAAGCGCAAGCGAGAATTTGCACAAATTCATTTGGCATTTGTCACAAGTTCCTACTTCAAGTGCTCTGGATTCAAAGCGATTAACTCAGGAACAACGAAGCGTCCGTCCTTACGAATCAGCTTGTCGTCGAAGTATATTTCTCCGCCGCCGTAATCGGCTCGTTGAATCTGTACGAGGTCCCAGTGAATCGAAGAACGATTGCCGTTGTCTGCTTCATCATAAGCCTGGCCAGGGGTAAAATGGAGACTTCCGTCGATTTTCTCATCAAACAGTATGTCCTTCATAGGATGTTGGATATATGGATTAATGCCAAGGCTAAACTCGCCGATATACCGTGCCCCTTCGTCTGTATCGAGAATGTCTTGCAACCGTTCAGGTTCATTGCTATTCGCTTCTACAATCTTCCCATTCTCAAACCTGAAGCATATGTCCTCGAATGTTGTGCCGCTATATATAGACGCCACATTAAATCGAATTGTGCCTTGAACAGAATGACGAACAGGTGCGGTAAACACTTCTCCGTCCGGTATATTCAGCTTGCCGTCGCATTTCACTGCCGGAATGCCCTTAATCGAGAATGACAAGTCAGTACCTGGTGCTACTAATCGCACACGATCTGTCTTCTCCATATATGCGACGAGCGCATCCATCGCTTCTGACATCTTCCGATAATCCAAATTACATACATTGAAATAAAAATCCTCGAACGCCTCTGTACTCTTATTCGACAATTGTGCCATCGAAGCATTCGGGTAACGCATCACGACCCAATTCGTATGCTTGACACGGCGTTCTGAATGGATTGGCCGCTTATAATGAATATCGAATAGTCTTGACTGTTCCCCCGGAACATCGGACAATTCATTCACATTATTGCCCGAGCGAATGCCGACATAGGCATCCATCATCTCCATCCGCTTCAAATCATATTCAGCCCACAGCTTCATCTGCTCCTCACTCGCTTGATGCAGCAGACGACGAGTTACACGCTTATCCTCCAGCTCAACGAACGGCATGCCTCCTCGCGCATATACAGCATCAATCAAGCAGAGAAGCAGCTCCCTCTCCTCCCCGATCATATCAATCAGCACTTTATGCCCTGCTTGAACGTTCAGGGAGTACTCGACAATATTGTTCGCAAGTTGGTTGAACCGCGGATCACGCATAAGGCATCCTCCTTCATCCTAGTTAAAATTATAGTGCCGTCTCCGGCCTAGGGCTTTCGTCGTTAGAGATTAGCACATAACGGCATGCGATTGTTTCTTGCATATTGTTTCCATCGATAGTATAATGCAAGCTTGCATTCACTTCAACCTGTTCTGGTACCCCTGATTGTCTATGAATCCACATCTTATACACGGCATCCACTTCGACATGCTTCCACAGCGCTTCAAGCAAGCTCCGTTCGTCAGCAGAATCAGGGAGCTGCCCTTTCATCCTTGTGCCTGCTTGATTCGCGAGCACATCGAATTGTTCCAGCATTCTAGCTTGCATCGCGTTCGTATACTTGCTCTGCTCCATCTTCATATCGATAACCGCATATTCGGAAGATGACTGTCTTGTATCGAAGTGGAAGTCTTCCATCATAGATGGAACGGCTTCCGGCGGCACGACAGGCTGCCAAGCAGCTTCAGAGCTAGCACTGTGCACCGTTTCTCGTGGATAAATCCGTTCATTCCCACGCCTGCCTTCCCATTGTCCATCGTATTGCAACGCCGAATTATGCAACGACTCGAACGCTATGTCAACCCACTCCTGTGCAGTATGATCCTCTGCTTGCGTGCATGCTGTGAGCTGCACGATGATCGCGAGCAGCAATCCCCCGCACAGCATTAGCCTCTGATATGCGCTTCCATACACAAAAAAACTCCCCCTTCTGCGAATACGATGTTATCGTATCCAGCTAAGGCGAAGTTATACGAATATGCGGACGAACTAGCCAAGCTTGATCTGGTTCCGACCTGCATGCTTAGCCTCATATAAGGCCATATCCGCTCGGTAGAACAAGCTTTCTACACTGACTTTGTCATCTTCCCAATTCCACTCGGACAATCCGCACGAAATGGAAACTTGGGGATCAGTCTCTCCGAATACACGTGAGCGAATACGATCAGCAACTTGCGCGGCTTGGTGCATCTTCGCCTGCGGCAAGTAGATGGCAATCTCTTCGCCTCCCCATCTCGCTGCAACGTCTGAGTCGCGAATACAAGTGCGAATAATTTGACTTACCTGGATGAGAATTTTGTCTCCGACTTGATGGCCGTACGTATCATTGATTTGTTTGAAATGGTCAATATCCACTACGATCAGACTTCCGCAGAAATCCTTCTTCTGCATGAAATTAATTTGCTCATCCAAGTAATGACGCGCATACAGACCTGTCAAGCGATCCGTAATGACCATCCGTCTCACTTCAGCGTGCAGAGATGCATTGACCATCGCCAACCCGATATGACCGGAGAGCACCTGCAGTAATTTGAAATTGTCATACGAGAAGTAATTGGGCTCACAGTGAGCGACAAGCACAACGCCTATCACCTCTGAACTGGCAATAATCGGAGATGCCATCAGCGAGCGCGCTGCTGTCAGCTCCATAAATCGCGAAGGTGTCCGTGAATCATGATGATAATCGGATACGATGAGAGGTTCTTTGGTCGACGTTACCGAACCTGCAAAACCGTATTCGAGAGAAAATTGTTCGTTGAGCAAGACTGGTTCATTGCTTGCCTTGACAATCATCGTGTCAAGCTCTTTGTCTACTTGCAAGATACATACAGAATCCGCCCTGAATATGTCGATCAGCTCATGTGATGCAAAATTAAATATTTCATTCAGTTTCAAACTTTGATTCAACCGGCGCGTAATTTCATTGATAAGCCGCAACTCACTAATCAACAAATTGGATTGCTCATACAGCTTCGCATTCTCGAATGCGCTGCCGGCTGAATCAGCAAGCAACGCTATGAAGCGCACATCGGATCGATCCAGCCATTCTTGCTCTGCCACAAGCTGCAACACACCGTATATGCCCTGCTTACCTGCCAACGGAACGGATAGCCACTTCACATGCTTGCCATCTTCCTCGAGCTGAATCTTGCCTTCCATGAAGGCTCTCGTATTCGCATCGTCTAGAAACGGTCCGAACGTTAAAGGCTTGATGAAATAAGCATTGCTGTGAAAGTCTTGCGACAAATAAATATCGATCTTCGATGCGGGGTATACTTCCTTCATATTGTCATACACTTCCTGAAGTACGGCGTCCACATCGATAGTGGCATGCAGCTTCTGCACCGCCTGAAACAGCACATCTTGCTTACGCAATCGGGCGAATCCTTCTTCCCATCCTGCCTTCTCACGTCGGGCTGCTTCAACAGCGCTTGCAAGCATTGCAGTCCACGCTTCCTTCGGAAGCTTCAATTCCGTGTCAGAATGATGCCGCACATACAATGTACCGATTCGTTCTTCACCGGACAACACCAAATCAGTAACGAAGATGGATGTATCACCTTGACTGAGATCATCTCGCATAGTGGTCAGCAGCTTGCCGATCTCTTCGGCATTGCCAGCTTCAGACTGCAAGCAGGATGCGATTGCACCCGCAGGGCCCCAAGCAACGGGTTCCCCGTCTGTATTCGCCAGAATGGCGATCCCGTCGAATGCCAATCCGTACCTATATAGTTGTTCGAGCCATTGCAGTAAGCCCCTGCCCAGATAGTCTTGCATTCAAATCCCTCTTTAATTTCGCTATTTTGGGTCAAGATCAGCCTATTCTCTGTTCGCTCATGATGTCATCGTCTTAAGCGCAGACGTCATGATAACACAACTATGTCCTCCACTCTGCCAGTGCTAGTGCCACAAGATCGAACTCGCACAGCCTGTTACGCTAGCACATTCCAGCAAATTCTGATATCGTTAGCAACATAATTGCTGCATGCTTGCGACTCATTCACCAATTCATAGTTTGTATCATTCCTGTACTTAACTATCTTTATTATAGTACATGTTTGTTTTTAAAACTGCATTATTTTTTCACGATCACGAAAAACTCTTGACAACTGACATTGACCGCATTCAAGGTTTCCATCTTGACAGATGTCGGTTCTATCCGTTACAATATGTTGTCGGAACGTATTTATTATCGTTAAGTTGAGGTCGAACTATTGTTACACCCTTGAGCGCGGATGTTGTACGGGCAGCGGCTGAACTTCCTCTATAGCGGATTCGCTCACAATAGCACCTCTTCCCTATAAATTAAATTTCTAATACAAAGGAGTCTGTCGATACATGTCACGTTATACAGGACCTAAATTTAAATTAAGCCGCCGTCTTGGCATTTCTTTGAGCGGCACTGGCAAGGAACTCAAGCGCCCATTCCCTCCTGGACAGCACGGCGCCAACCAACGGAGGAAGATTAGCGGCTACGGTCTGCAATTGATGGAGAAGCAGAAGCTGCGTCATATGTATGGCTTGAATGAGAAGCAATTCCGCAACCTGTTCTCGAAAGCATTGAAGATGCCGGGCATCGCTGGTGAAAACTTCATGATTTTACTGGAAAGCCGTCTGGACAACCTGGTCTATCGTCTCGGTCTTTCTAACACTCGTGCAGGCGCTCGTCAGCTCGTTGCGCATGGACATATTACAGTGAATGGCAAGAAGGTCGACATTCCTTCTTACGCTGTTTCCATTGGCGACATAATCGGGCTTCGTGAGAAAAGCCGCAGCCTGACAGTGATCAAAGAGGCAATTGAAGGACGCAATCACTTGCCTGCATACGTGGAATTTAACGACCAAGCGCTGGAAGGTAAATTCATTCGTCTGCCTGAGCGTGCAGAGCTTGCGCAGGAAATTGACGAGAAGCAAATCGTCGAATTTTACAGCCGCTAATCGTTCGCACATACAGCAAACAAACCTGCCCTCTGTGCTCCGAATGGAGCTTGAGGGCAGGTTTGTTTTATATCCCTTCGCAATCACAATCCCAATTTATTGTAACGAGATACGGGCAAATTTCCGCTTGCCAACCTGAACAATATCGCCGTCGTTCACTGTTATTGCCGCTTGCGGATCTGTAACCTTCTCTTGATTGATGCGCACAGCTCCTTGCTGAATGCTTCGTCTTGCTTCGCCGTTAGATGCCTGCAATCCAAGCTCAACTAATAAGCGAATTAGCTTCATGCTCCCCTCTTCCAAATCAGCCGCAGACAGTACCTTCTCTTCGATATCTTCTGGCAATGCACCTTGCTGAAACACCGTCTTGAAGTGTTCCTCCGCTTGTTCCGCAGCTTCTTCACCATGATACATCCTTACGAGTGTACGGGCCAATCGCATCTTCATATCTCTCGGATGCGCCGAGCCATCCGCCAGGCCGTTGCGAATCTGTTCCACTTCCTCATTCGTCAGGTCTGTCACCAGCTCATAGTACTTCACCATTAATTCATCAGGGATAGACATAGACTTCCCATAAATCTCTTGCGGCTGCTCATTAATACCGATGTAATTGCCTAAGCTCTTGCTCATCTTCTGCACGCCGTCAAGACCTTCCAACAACGGAAGCATAATCGCAACCTGCGCTTCCTTGCCATACTCCTTCTGCAAGGTGCGTCCCATAAGCAAATTGAACTTCTGATCTGTTCCGCCTAGCTCAACATCGCTCTCAAGCGCAACCGAATCATACCCTTGCATCAGCGGGTAGAAAAACTCATGAATACTAATAGGCTGTCCGGATTGATAACGCTTCGTAAAGTCGTCCCTTTCGAGCATACGTGCCACCGTCAATTTAGCAGACAGCTCCACGACTTGGGAGAATGTCATCGGGGACAGCCACGAAGAGTTGAAGACCACTTCGGTTTTGTCACTGTCGAGAATCTTGAATATTTGGTCCTTATACGTTGCGGCGTTGTGCTGAACGTCCTCTTCGCTCAATTGCTTTCTCGTTTCTGATTTGCCCGTGGGGTCTCCAATTCGTCCTGTGAAATCACCTATAATAAGCTGCACAGTATGCCCCAGTTGTTGAAATTGACGCAGCTTATGAAGTACAACTGTGTGTCCAATGTGGATGTCAGGAGCCGAAGGATCGAGTCCAAGCTTAATGTTTAACGGCTGTCCTGTCACGACAGAACGAGCCAGCTTGTTGCGGAGATCCTCCTCTGGCACGATTTCTACGACTCCGCGCCGCAGTGTGGCTAATTGCTGTTCTACCGATTGTTGCTGTTCCTTCGTCAGTGAATCCCATTCGATTGCTTTCATTGCTATTCCCCTTCCCGACAATGGATAAGAATTTTTTTTGCCTATGAACGCCCGATTCCCCGCAACTTTCTCGATCCAATACTTGTCTATATACTAGTACAAGCCCTTCTGTTGAGGATCAATGGCATAATAAAAACAGCCAACTCGTCACTAGGGACGAGTCGGCTGCTCGCGGTACCACCCTATTGAAAGGCCTTGTGCTGCCTGCAGCAATCCCTGCCGGTATCACATTACATAGACCTAACACTCTGTTGGAATAACGGGATGTTCACCCGGGAGCAGACTACTCAGCTGCGACGCGCAGCTTGTTCCTCTTCTCCAACTCCAGACGGTAATTCAGCAGCGAAGCCTGTACCGGTTCACACCTGCCACCGGCTCTCTGTAACGAAAGCAATTCGCGCTTACTGGCGTCCTTCATAGTTATTTGTCGTTATTGTGCTACAACTTTTATAGCATATAGGCGAAAACAAAGTCAAATTGTGTTATAATGTATCCTGTTTATATTAGGGGAGGAACGACTTTACATGTCAACGCAAAGTAATAAACAGAAAGCTTCGCGCATCTTGAGAACGAGCCTGTGGATGTTCTGGGTCACACTGAAGTGGACGCTTGCTATCGTTATCGTCTGCGGGTTTGCTGCTGGCGGGCTGACTTTCGGCTACTTGTCGGCATTGGTCAAGGATGACCCCGTACGTCCCGAGTCAGAGATGCAAGCGAAGATGGAGGAGAATGTCACGACCGGATTCGTCTATTTCGGAGACGATTCGCTTGTTGGTCAGCTTCGCGGCATTGACCGCAGACTTGCTACTATGAATGAAATTCCGCCAACCGTCATTGACGCCTTCTTAGCAACTGAAGATAATGACTTCTATGAGCATGTCGGTGTGGATTGGAGAGGTACGCTTCGCGCAGTGAAGGAACGGCTGCTGAACGAAGACGTGCAGACAGGCGGCAGTACGATTACCCAACAGGTTGCCCGCAACGTATTTCTAACATTAGAAGTGTCAACGGATCGCAAGTTGAAGGAAATGCTGTTAGCTATGCGGCTGGAGCGGCACTTTTCCAAGCAACAAATTTTACTCGCTTACTTGAATAAAATTCCGTTCGGCAACGGGTCAACCGGTTACAACGTATACGGTATCAAAGCGGCCGCACAAGGTATCTTCGATATCGATCCGAACCGACTGGATGAACTAAACATAGCTCAGGCTGCGTATTTATCAGGGCTTCCGAAGAATCCTTCGGCATACTCCGCCTTTGATGGATACGGACAATTCGACGAGAGCGGATTTGCCAATGCCATAGCTCGGCAGAAATTCGTATTGAAGCGGATGGTGGAGGAGAACAAGATTACAAGCCAGCAATATGAAGAAGCGTTGGCATTCGATATTCAATCCTCATTGGCACAGCCGAGCCAGAAAGCCTACTCCACATTCCCGTATCTTATGCAGGAAGTGGAGAAGCGAGCTGCGATACAGCTATTGAAGCAGAAGCATCCTGAGATGACCGAGGCTGATTTCCGCATTACTGACAACCAGGAGCTCGTTGCGAATCAAATCGAACAGATGCTGGGACAAGGCTACAAAATTTATACGACTATCGATAAAGACATCTATGAGAGGATGCAGCAGATCGCTGCAAATCCTGACAATTTCGCACCTGACAACATCGATGACAAAGGCATTGAACAGATCGGCGGCATTATCTTGGATAATAAAACAGGCGAAATTCTGGGCATGATGGAAGGACGCGGCTTTGACATCAGTGCGTTCAACCATGCAACGCAGATGGTGCGTCAGCCTGGCTCTACGATGAAGCCGCTCGCAGCGTATTTGCCTGCTATCGAGAATGGATGGAGCCCCGGCTCTGTCATAGACGATCTGCCGATTATACTTGAGGACGGCAGCAAGGGCTATCATATACCGAATAATTGGAACAATAGATTCCATGGTTTAATGACTGCTCGTACAGCATTAAATCAGTCCTATAACATTCCTGCGCTTGAATTGTTCAATGACGTTGTCGGCATTGAACAAGCTTGGGAATTCGTCAAGCAACTGGGCATTACCACATTAACAGAGCAAGACAAGTTCGCACGAACCGGCGTTATCGGCGGCCTCGCACACGGGGTTACGGTTGAGGAGATTACCGGCGCATACGCCGCGATTCCGAACGGCGGCTTGTTCACAGACCCGTATGTCATTCGCAAGATCGAGAATTCTCAAGGTGAAATCATCTATGAGCATCAGGAAGCGCCTAAGCAGGTGTTCTCCAACGAAACTGCCTATCTCATGACTGATATGTTGCGTACAGTAATTGAGAACGGCACCGGTACGAGAATCAAGCGTGAGTTCGAGCATTACGGTGAGCTCCCGATATCCGGCAAGACGGGTTCAACGCAATTAGACCGCGATGCTTGGTTTGTCGGATTCTCACCAGATATTACTGTAGGTGTATGGGCGGGATATGATAAGAACCACACACTGACGCTGCGATTGAACGAGCCACAGGGAGCTGGTACGCAGCGGGCTATGAATATATGGTCGCGAATTATGGATTCAGCGATCGAGCTGCATCCGGAATGGTTCCCTACCGAGAGCTTCGAACGTCCGGATCAGATCGTCAGCAAGACCGTCTCCAGCATTACAGGCAAGCTGCCAAGCTCTGAAGTGATAGCAGCCGGAAGAACACATACGGACTTGTTCAACCAGCAGCACCTTCCTACTGAGGCAGATGATTCGATGGACACTTATGAATACGTTACGTACAAGGGCTTGAATTATTACCCGCATGATGGGACGCCGTCGGATATGATCCGGGAGGGCACACTGTTCAAACGAGGTAAATCAGTAGAAGAGCTGTACACGAAGCTGGAGGACGTGCTGAATCAGCTGCCTTACAGCCTGAAACCGCGCAAAGGCGGCCGTGCTATGACGTTGGCAGACTATTATGTGCCAGACCTAGATCGAACAGCACCTGAGTCTGTAGATCCGCGATCGGATGACGGCAATCCTCCTGCGCCGCCGTCTAACGTAACGGTAACCGTCATAGCTGATGGAACGGCTAAGATCAACTTCACTTCCAGCAGCAGTGAAGATGTTGTGGGCTATAGACTGTACCGTTCCTTCAATGGACTGCCGTACGAGCATAAGAATAGTGTGCTTGCCGGTGAAGATCTTGTTGCGATTGATTACTTCTCGAATGAGTATGCTTACGGCTATTATGTGTCTGCTGTCGACGTTGCCGGTAAGGAGTCGCAGCCAAGTAACTTTGTGACATTGAATGGGGATGGCAACATACCTGCTCCAGGAGAACCCGCGAATGATGATCAGGAGCAGGACGATACAGTAGATCTGGATGACTTATTCCCAGGTGGTTCGAATGAAGATGACGATCAAGAGACAGAACAACCATTAGATGAAGAGCCTGCCGATCCGACTACACCGCAGAACTTCAGTCTCGACCCTGAGGAGGATGGCAGCGCCATTCGTCTAAGCTGGAGCTCCAATCCTTCTAGTGAAGGGATCGTTCGCTACGACATTTACTATAGCGGAACTGAACAGGGCGGATATCGCAAGATCGGATCCAGCAATACAAATCGCTTTACGTACACCAATTCACCGCTTACAGGCTATTACATTGTCGTTGCGATAACAGGACGCAGTGAGTCTCCATGGTCTTCACCGCTCTATTATGAAGATCAGGCGGAAGAGGAATAAGCAGTATGAAGACTGCGCTATACGAAACAAAGGGCTGGCTCCGAGTATTGTGCTCGGAACCAGCCCTTATTCATGTGCCTATGCTGTCGACTGCGATCATCGCCTTAATCTTCAATCGTGGACAAGTCACCAGTCGGCAAATCCAATTCCCATGCCTTCAGAACACGTCTCATAATCTTGCCGCTTCGCGTCTTCGGCAGCTTATCCTTGAATTCGATTTCGCGCGGCGCTGCATGCGCAGATAAGCCCACCTTCACAAATTTAGCGATTTCCTCCTTCAATTCATCAGAAGGCGTATAACCTTCCCGCAGCGAAATGAACGCTTTAATAATTTCACCGCGCATCGGATCAGGCTTGCCGATGACTCCTGCTTCTGCAACAGCCGGATGTTCCACAAGCTTGCTCTCTACTTCGAAGGGGCCGACCCGTTCACCGGATGTATTAATGACATCGTCGATGCGGCCCTGGAACCAAAAATATCCGTCCTCATCCCGATACGCTGAATCACCGGAGATATACCATCCTTCAATGCGGAAATACTCCTCATACTTCGTTGGATTGTTCCAAATTGTACGCATCATAGACGGCCATGGTGTCTTAATTGCAAGATTGCCCATTCGATTAGGTGGAAGTTCATTCCCCTGGTCGTCAATGATGGCAGCTTCTACCCCAGGAATCGGACGTCCCATAGAGCCGGGCTTGATGTCCATGCAAGGATAATTGCAGATGAGCTGTCCACCTGTCTCTGTCATCCACCACGTATCATGGATGCGCTTGCCATAGACTTGCTGCCCCCAACGAATGACCTCAGGATTTAACGGTTCCCCTACGCTCATCACATGTCGGAGACTGGACAGATCATGCGCTTGTATCGCATCCTCTCCTGCCCCCATAAGCATGCGAAATGCTGTCGGTGCACTGTACCAAACTGACACCTTATACTTCTGGATCGTCGCATACCAGTCCTGAGGACTAAATCGTCCGCCACGAATGACATTCGTCGCCCCGTTCAGCCAAGGTGCGAATATGCCATAAGATGTACCTGTTACCCAACCAGGATCGGCCGTACACCAATAAATATCATCCTCTTGCAGATCGAGTACGATCTTGCCTGTATAATAATGTTGGACCATCGCATTCTGCACATGATAGACACCCTTAGGCTTGCCAGTGGAGCCTGAAGTATAGTGAATAATCAATCCATCCTCACGGTCCAGCCATTCCGGTTCACATTGTTCAGACTGTGCTTGCAGTCCTTGCAGCATGTCATAAAGGCCGGCTCCCTCTGTAATGTCCTCGCCCACTAGCAGAATATGCTTCAATTCTGGCAGTTCAGCTCTCGACACGCGCGGCAGAAGCTCTGGCGTTGTGATGATAGCCACTGCGCCGCTGTCCTGCAGCCTATCCTTAACAGCCGTTTCCATAAAGGCTTCGAACAGCGGACCGACAATAGCGCCAATCTTCAATGCGCCAAGCAGAGCGAAATACAGCTCCGGTGTGCGCGGCATGAAGATGAATACTCTGTCCCCTTTGCCAATTCCAAGCTGACGCAAATAATTCGCAGCTCGATTACTATGCCTACGCATCTCCTCGAACGTATAAGCCTCATCACGCGTTGTGTCACTATAATACAGGGCTACTTTATCCTTGCGATCCGTCAAAGTATGGCGATCGATCGCTTCATATGCCATATTCATCTTCCCGCTCTCATGCCAGGAAAATGCTTGCTCGATGGTCGACCAGTCGAACGTGGCTCTCGCCTTCTCATAGTCGCCTAAATAACCTTTGTCCGCTGTTGCCGATAGAACTTCGCCTTGCAGCATGATACCCCTCCTCATTGGAATAAAAACGCTTCCATGAAGCGCTTGCAAACATGTATAAAATGTGAACGTTCAGAACAAGTATATTATAGCACAGCGCACATCATTCTGCTAGAATGAGGAAATAGAATGAATACGAGGTGCTGCTATGTCTGACCTTCACCGCAAGCTATATACAAGACATGAGATTGCATATCTAGACAACCCGTTTATAATTGAAGGCCCGGTCGCTGCCAAGCATATTCAGGAGCTTCGTATGCATGCAGGCTTGAAGGCATTTCGCCGCCCTGAAGAGCAGAAGGAAGCGCTTGCCGATATCGCATCGCTCCCGGAAGGTCGAATCGTGCTCGCACGAGAAGCAGATGTCATCGTCGGCTATGTCACCTTTCATTATCCCGATGAAATGGAGACCTGGTCCTCCGCATCCATGGCAGACTTGATCGAGCTTGGCGCTATTGAAGTCGCCAAGGAATATCGCGGGATCGGACTAGGCAAGCATATGCTGCACATTGCTTTCTCTAACAATCAATTGGAAAATAGGATTGTGTTCACGACAGAATATTATTGGCACTGGGACTTGGAAGGCAGCGGATTGAATGTCTGGGATTACCGCAAGATGATGGAATCATTGATGAAGGCCGTCGATATGGTCTGGTATGCAACAGATGACCCAGAGATATGCTCACACCCTGCCAACTGCCTGATGGTGCGCGTTGGGAAGGAAGTTCCCCTCTCCTCGCTTGAGCAATTTGACCGCGTAAGATTTCGGAGACGGTTCATGTACTAGGAGGTACGTATGTCAACTTCAGCCATCTACATCTATCACCAGCATTTACTCGATTATCGGTTTGGTGGCGAGCATCCGTTCAATCAACAACGGCTGGTGCTCACTAATGAACTTCTCGCCGATGTCTGTGCGCTGGATGCAGGCCAAATTGTGGAGCCGCGTTCAGCCAGTATGGAGGAATTACTAACGATTCACGAGCCTCGGTTCATCGAAGCTGTGCAAGCAGCGAGCGCACCAAACCGGAGCAAGGACGATCTGAACCGTGCGGCACAATATGGTATCAACACAGACGATACCCCTTGTTTCAATCATATGCACGAAATTACGAGCTACGTAGTAGGCGGCTCTCTCCGTGCAGCAAGTGAAGTGATGAGCGGTCGTACCCGTCGCGCGCTTCATCTTGGCGGCGGACTGCATCATGCCATGCCGGATCGCGGTGCTGGATTTTGCGTATATAATGATGCGTCCGTTGCGATTGCGTCCATTCGCCGCCAATACGACGCACGCGTCCTGTATATCGATACAGACGTGCATCATGGCGACGGTGTTCAGCTGAGCTTCTATACGGATCCGAATGTAATGACCTGTTCCATTCATGAATCAGGCAAGTTCCTATTTCCCGGTACCGGATATGTGCATGAGCGAGGCAATGCGGAAGGCTTCGGCTACGCATTGAATATGCCTGTTGAGCCTTACACGGAGGATGCGTCCTGGATCGAATGCTTTGAAACTATGCTTGACAAGGTAATCCGTTACTTCCGCCCGGATGTAATCGTCAGTCAGCACGGATGTGACGCCCACGCCTACGATCCGTTATCACACGTACATTGCAGCATGGACATATACCTTCACATGCCGCAGCTCATTCGGGCTGCTGCTGATACATGGTGTGAAGGCAGATGGATCGCGCTGGGCGGCGGAGGCTACGACATCTGGCGTGTCGTCCCAAGAGCTTGGAGCCTACTCTGGCTTACCATGTCAGACCACCCGCTTCTTACCGAGCTCCAGCATAACTGCAGCTTGCTTCTGCCTGAGCAGTGGCTGAATAAGTGGCAGTCACACAGTCCAGTACCGCTTCCGCTAACCTGGCTCGACGATCCAGTGACATGGGAAGCAATGCCGCGCAGAACCGAAATTACAGCGAAGAACAAGGAAATATTACAGCTTGCTCTGCAGTATACGTAAGGGCGTGCTACCATCGATGCATGTGCAACTAAAATTGGGATGGCCGGCTGCTTGATGCTGACGGTTAAGAAAGCGGATTTCCCTCATATAACGAAGAAATGGTTGGATAGAGTTTCACCTCTGCCCAACCATAATAATAGACTTGCACTGAGGCACAGTGCGGCTATCCCACACTGCTCCATGCTTGAACAATCCCGTCGATCATATCATAAGAGCGACGCGAAGCTTCCACAGTAAATTCGGCGAAATTCACATCAGCCGTTCCGTCAGCCTTGTCCGACATGGAGCGAATGACCAGGAACGGTACTGTGTTCATATCGCAAACTTGTGCTACTGCAGCGCCTTCCATCTCTGTGCAAGTTCCGCCCATGTCATGGAACAGCTGCTCGACTATAGCACGATCCGCAATAAACTGATCGCCGGACAACACTCTTCCTACTCGCATCCGTCCGGGAAAGCGTGCCTGACCTACTTGCTCAGCTATGGCGATTAAACGGTCATCTGCTGCAAATACAGATCGAGGTGCGAATGGAATCTCCCCTCTGGCGAAACCAAGCGGCGAAGCGTCTATATCATGCTGCATGCAATCACGAGAGATGACGATATCACCGATGTCCATCGTCGGATCAAGTGCACCTGCAACGCCTGTGAACAAGACAGATTGAACAGCGAATCGATCGATCAGAAGCTGTGTGCATACCGCTGCATTGACTTTGCCGACACCAGATTGGCACACGATTATATCACAATTGTGAAGCTTCCCCTGTAGAAATTCAATACCTGCCAGCTCAATTAATTGATCCAGCTGCATAGCATGCCGAAGCAGTTCAACCTCTTCCTTCATTGCGCCAATAATGCCTATCGTACCGTTCACTTCCTCACTCCTTTACGCATGCGGCATACATTACCGCGTTGACTGGCGCTTGACCAGCTCATGCGGCAGCACAACTGTCGTATCTTCGATCTTCTCATTCTTCATCAGCTTCGTCAGCAATCTCATCGAGACAGCACCGATGTCATACATCGGCTGTGCAATGGCGCTCAACTGCGGGCGCACCATAGAAGCGATACGAGAATTGTCTACACTCATAACCGAGATATCCTCGGGAACGCGAAGACCGTTGTCCTGTATCGCATGTATGGCTCCTACTGCCATCTCGTCATTAGCAGCGAACACCGCAGAAGGCCGCTGCTCAAGCTCCAAAAAGTATTTCATGCTCTCAATACCGGAATCATACCGATAATTGCCGACACGCACGTACTCTTCCCTGAATGGAAGATCGTTCGCCTCGAGTGCTTCTTTGTAACCCATATAACGAGAATACCCGTTGTTCGTATCTTGCAGATTGCCGCTAATCATGGCAATATCCCGATGCCCGTCCTCAATTAGCGCCGATACAGCGTCGAAGGCAGCTTGCTGATGATCAATATCTACATACGGATATTGCTTCGTCTCATCTCTAGTTGCACACAGCACAATCGGCACGGACGAAGTGCGGAACGCTTGTACATGCTCGTCTGTCACCGATCCGCCCATGAAGAGCAAGCCGTCCACTTGCTTCTCTAGCAACGTATTGATGACTTTGATTTCCTTCTCCTTGCGCTTATCTGCATTGCATAGAATAATATTGTAATGATACATATTGGCAATATCCTCTATACCCCTTGCCACTTCGGAGAAGAGCATATTCGAAATATCCGGAATGACAACGCCAACCGTTGTCGTCTTCTTGCTTGCCAAGCCACGGGCAACTGCATTCGGCCGGTAGCCCAATCGTTCGATCGCTTCGAATACTTTCTTGCGTGTTTGCGGTTTCACATTCGGATTGTTATTGACGACTCTGGACACCGTAGCCATGGACACGCCTGCTTCACGGGCCACATCGTATATTGTGACGGTCAAAATACATCTCCCCATCTTTGCCATTTTTTTCGAACCTTTGCCGATACAGCTATGATACGACAAATTGTGCGCAGAAGCAATGCTAACACATCATGCACACAAAAAACCGACGGTCAGCAAGCCGTCGGAATTTCGTATCGATTCATTACGTAGAGCACGTCAAATCCGATATTTGCAGCAAGCGCCGTTCAATATCTTTCGTCCAAGTTGGATCGTCTAGCGAGCTTGCCAGGATCAACAGGTCAAGCAATTGATTGATCCGATCCTGTACCAAGTCATCCATTGCCCGAAGATGAAGTTCCTTGCGAGTAGCCATACCGAGCAAATAGGCGAATTCGTTACATTCCCCGAAGTCCAGCTCCTGCAAATCTGGACGACTGCCAAGCCGCTTGATCAGCTGCTTCAAGTCACTCTTAATCTCTGGCATAACCTCACTGCTCGTGCAATTCTCGCAACAGAAGACCGGCACATTCGCAATGGAAACCTTATTCGTATAAATAACAGTCCGCAGACGAATATCCATCTCATTTCCGCAGGTACATGTTTTGAACATCTTAACACTCCTGTTCTTCAGCAGGTTTATTCTCCATAGCAGTGAAATTCGACTTCACCGGCTGGAATCCTGCTTGCGAACAGCTAGAATTTGATGGAATCAGCCAACTTGCTGAAGGTGCGCCTAATCGGACGAAGCGCAAGCACGAGCAGCGCAGCTGCAGCACCAATCATATCATTGCGCAGATCCTTCCAATCTGGATGCCGGCCTTCTACGAAATGCTGATGAGCTTCATCGCTAATCCCGTAGACCAAACAAATAACCGCAATGGCGATTCTCGACCGCCAAGATGCATGTAACTTGCCGAAGCCCCACGCCAACGTAATCGCTAATACGAAGTAAGCGGCAAAATGTCCCCAATCGAATCCATTCATGCCAGGTATGAGCCGTTGAAACCACGGTAGCCACGACTCCAAATCAGTTGCAGTGCGATGAGACAAGGCGAAGATGACGCCCATCCAGATGACAGCCGGCCCCCAGCGCACACTTCGTTCGAATATCCGCTTCATTGGCCGCTGCTTATTGCTGACGAGCCAGCAATTGAATAAATGCCCGCATGAAAGCTGGAAGATCAGGCGGTCTTCTGCCAGATACGATATGTCTATCCACAACGGCTTCTTCATCAACCCAGGTCGCGCCTGCATGAATTAAATCGTCCTTAATGCCTGGTGTAGAAGTCATTGTGTAACCATCACAAATTTTGGCAGAAGCGAGAACCCAACCGGCATGACATATATGTCCGATCGGCTTACTTGCTTCATGAAAGTCCTTAGTCAGTGTCAGCACGGACTCATATCGGCGCAGCTTATCCGGCGCCCAACCACCTGGTACATATAAGCCGCTATACTCTTCTGCATATACATCGTTGAAGGACACATTCGCTTGAATCGGCACCCCATATTTCCCCGTATAAGTGCGGCCCGCTTCCAGACCGGCAACGTCTACGACGGCACCTGCTTCACGCAGCCTCAATACGGGATACCACATTTCCAGATCTTCGAATTCTTCATCTACAAAAGCCAACACCTTATGATTGTTCAGCTCCATTGTTCTGTTCCCTCCTTGTTAAGATAACGTTCTGTTCGTATTGCACCAACTGTTCTCTGACTTCTTCGCTCGTTCGGCATTCTAAGATGTTGGCAAGCCATGTCTGACACGTTGTTTCATCGCTGGCGATGATACGATCCTTCACCTTGAGAATGGAACCAGCCGACATACTTAATTCGAATACCCCTAATCCGATCCAGATCGGGACCGCGCGAGCATCTCCAGCCATTTCACCGCATACTGCGATACCGATGCGCTTACGCCGCGCAGCATCGGCTATCAGCTTCAGCAGTCGAAGCACGGCAGGGTGGAAAGGTTCGTATAAATGCGCAACTTGCTCATTCATCCGGTCTACTGCCAGCGTATATTGAATCAAGTCATTCGTCCCGATACTGAAAAAATCAACCTCGTCGGCAAGCCAATCCGCTATCAGCGCTGCAGAAGGGACCTCGATCGTAATTCCTACACGAAGCTGCTTGTCGAATGGAATGCCCGCCGCAGCCAGCTCAGTCTTCGCTTCCTCCAGCACAGCATTCGCTTGACGAAGCTCTGCGATCGAAGTAATCATCGGGTACATGAGACTAACCGGCCCATAATGGCTTGCCATAAGGATCGCACGCAGCTGGGATTTGAACAATTCTGGTCGATCCAGACAAATGCGGATAGCGCGATAGCCTAATACCGGATTCTCCTCATCCTCCAATGAGAAGTCGAAATCAGGGCGCTTGTCACCGCCAATGTCCATCGTGCGAAAGACGACACGCTTCCCACTCGCTTGCTGAACGACTTCTCGGTATACCTCAAACTGCTCTGACTCATCGGGAAGATGTTCGCGATCCATGAAGAGAAATTCGGTGCGAAACAGACCGATACCGTCCACTCCTTGACTGAATGCGTCCGGAGCTTCCTTCGCTGAGCTAATATTGACATCCAGTCGTACAGCTCGACCATCCTTGGTGACAGCAGGAACCTCAATCAGATCCTGCAATCTTTCCTCATATTGCTGCCAATCTGCTTTCAAGGATTGAAAGTGCTGAACGGTATGCGGCTCTGGATTCACATGCACTTCGCCAGATTCCCCGTTCAATGCAATGATATCGCCAGTCTGAATGAGCGTATTCAGCTTGCCTTCAAGTCCTAACACCAACGGAATTCCAAGCGCTCGCGCCATGATCGCAGAATGAGATGTCGGTCCACCGACTAATGTCAGAATACCGAGCACATGATCCGGGTTCAAGTGAGCCAATTGCGAGGGTGACAGCTCACGAGCTACGAGCACGAAAGGATTCGTATCTCTAGGGAGCGTAACATCCGGTGTTCCGATCAGATGCTTGATTAACCTGTTGCCAACATCCTTAATGTCTGCAGCGCGTTCTTTCATGTAGGGATCATCGAGCAGATCGAACATACTGGCAAAGTGATCGATTGTCTCCTTTACCGCCACCTCAGCTGCTTTGTATTGTCTGCGAATGATACCATGAATCTCATTCATAAACACCGGATCATCCAAGATAGCTAAATGCGCATCGAATATATTCGACTCCGCTTCCCCGATCACCTCGAAGATCTCTTTCTTAATCGACTGGATTTCGGATTTCGAAGTATCGATGCCTTGATACAATCGTTCAAACTCTGCGGCTAAATCGGATACGTCTACCGTCGTGTTATCCGGCACATCCCATTCCCAATTCGGTAAGACGAATGCTTGACCGACTGCAATGCCGGGTGACGCTCCTATCCCTCTAACCATGCTGTTTCCCCCCATTAGCTCTTTCCCCTTTTAACACTACTGTCATGACAGATGCCTGCCCCTTCTTCACCGCTTTGAAAGGAGCGAAGTTCCACGATCTAACACGCTCCGGATTGGTGATGACCATCGGCGTAACGAGTGACTTGGCCTGCTTCCGTACTATGGCCAGTTGAAACCGGATTAACAATTGACCCGGCTTGACCTCATCGCCTATTTGCACATGCGCAGTGAAGCCCTTGCCCTCTAATTGCGTCGTATCTATACCGATATGCAGCAGCACTTCGAGTCCTTCCTTCGTGCGAATACCAATCGCATGCAGCGTAGGGTACAGATGAATGACCTTCCCTGCCACTGGTGATACCAGTTCTCCCTTCTCTGGAGCAAAAGCTACACCCATGCCGACAAGCCCCTTAGCGAATATTTCGTCCGGCACCTCATCCAGCTTCATCATACGTCCTTGTACAGGGGAGAAGAAGCTGACTTGATTCAAGTCCTGTCGCATAATGCGGCCCATTTGCTCCTTGAGCAGCTCTGAGTATGTACCGAATACGACCTGCACATTCCCTCCGCCGAGTCGAATCACGCCGGCAGCGCCAAGAGTTTTCAATGATGAAATATCCATCTGACGATCATCATGCAACGTAAGTCGGAGCCGGGTAATACACGCTTCCATCCGAGCAATGTTCGATTTGCCGCCGAGCGCTTCCATCACAAGCGGAGCGCGGTAAGGTATATCACCTGACCAATCATCAAGCTCCGTCTCATCTTCTCTGCCAGGCGTTCGTATCTGGAACCGGCGGATAATCCATCTGAATGTATGATAATAGAACAGCCCGTACAGGATTCCTATCGGTATCAGCCACACTTCTCTTCTCGCCAAGTGCGAGTTCAGAATAAAGTCGAAGGCGCCAGCGGAATAAGCGAAGCCGTGATGAATGTCGAGGGCATACACCAACCACATAATGCATCCGGATAGGATCGCATGGATGACGAACACATAGGGTGCGGCGAACAGAAAAGCAAATTCCACCGGCTCGCTGACTCCAGTTAAGAATGAGCCGAGCGCGGCAGTCAGAAACATAGCTTTGATCTTCGGCTTTAAGTCTTCGCGCGCTTCCTTAATGATGGCGAAAGCAATTGCCGGCAACGCAAACATCATAACAGGATATAAACCCGCCATATAAATGCCGGCATCCGGATCACCTGCGAAAAATCTTGGCAAATCACCGAACATCGTCTGACCGTCTGAGCGCTCGAATGAGCCAACCTGGAACCAGATCACATTGTTTAATATATGATGAAGACCGGTAGGCACAAGCAATCGATGCAGCATGCCGTACAAAAAAACACCGAACCCTTCCATGTCTAATATTAAAGAAGACAGCCCATCAAGTAATTGTTCGATTCGAGGATTAAGCTTGGCAAAAAAATAAGAGAACATCATTGTCGCAATCGACATAAATAGCGGGACAAACCTTGGACCGCCAAAAAACTGTATCGGTTCCGGCAGCTTAATATGCTTCAATCGATTGTAAGCAATTGCAGTCAGCAAGCCTATCATAATCGCCCCGCTTACACCAATTTGCAACGGGTGATCCGCATAATAGACCGTGATGCGAGTGAAGAGGAAATAACTAAGCAATGAAGTAAGCGCAGCTGAAGAAGCATTATCCGTCAAACCCATCGCAACGCCAACTGCGAATAAATAAGGCAAATAAGCGAATACGGTATCGCCGGCGTATATGAGTACTTGACCGAAATGCTCCAGCCCGAACATCGTCCATGGAATCGCATTACCTGCAAATAGTAATATTGCCGCTGCTGGCAAAGCTGTCATGGGCAGCATCAGCGAGCGTCCGAATTGTTGAAAGGGACCCATCCAGTTCACCGGGGAACATCCTCCTATTCTCTACATTGATCGTAAAGGTTGCTCCGGTTTTTGTCAAAGGAAATGCAAAGGACCCGCACAATGGCGAGTCCTTATCATAAGCAGTTCTAGCTTAACGACCGAAATACTGAGCTTGCTGTTGCGCTGGCTGCATGGAATCAGCACGCAGGTATTGGTCATGACCCGCTTGATTGCCGCGATAGTTAGCCATATGGAAGGCTTGCGGATTTTGCTGTTGCTGATAACCAGCTGCATTCGCTGCACCCAATGCCGCGGCACCTTGGCCGTAAGCTTGGTTCGCTTGGGGCTGCGCTGCATAAGCGTTCTGATAAGCTTGCGGCTGCGCCTGTTGGCCGAAAGCGTTCGTTGCGTTCGGCTGTGCGGAATCCGAGCGCAAGTACTGGTCATGACCTGCTTGATCGCCGCGATAATTGGCCATATGGAAGGCTTGCGGATTGTGTTGCTGCTGATAACCGGCTGCATTCGCTGCACCGAATGCGGCGGCACCTTGGCCGAAAGCTTGGTTTGCTTGCGGCTGCGCTGCATAAGCATTCTGGTTCGCTTGCGGCTGCGCCTGCTGGCCGAGAGCGTTCGTTGCATTCGGCTGTGCGGAATCCGAGCGCAAGTATTGGTCATGACCTGCTTGGTTACCGCGGTAAGAAGCAGTATGGTAGCTTGCTGCTTGCGGATTTTGCGCATAGCTTTGCGAGTAGGAGGCATTCGGATTGTATGCAGATTGTACATACCCTGTCGGCTGGAATGACTTCTGCATGCCGCGGTTTTGCGCGCCTGCCTGCTGGCCGAATTGCTGTTGTTGGCCAAAGTTAGATTGTGGTTGGTACAAGATGGACTCCTCCTAAGGAAAGATGTGCTTCGTGTTGCTGAAGCCGTTACTTAGTTTTCCGAAGAAGTCCTTATATTATGACGAGAATTTTACTTTCCGGTTTATTTACGCTGTGGAAGTAGAATCGCATCCTCCACCTTAATACATCGGTCCATAATGACAGCGAGCCCGCCTTCCTTCGCAATACGACCTGCCTCCTCATTGACGATGCCTAGCTGCAGCCAGAAGGTCTTCGCTCCGACTTGCACAGCTTCCTTGGCTATCGGTACGACTGTCTCACTGCGGCGAAACACATTGACGATATCGATCGGTTCCGGCACAGCGGCAAGATTGGGATAGCAAGTTTCATCTAAGATTCGTTCTGCATTCGGATTTACAGGAATGATGCGGTAGCCTTTGGCTTGCATCGCTTGTGCAATTTGATAGGAGGTCCGCTCCGGATTGTCGGAGCAGCCGACAACCGCAATCGTCTTACTCTGTTGAAGCAACTCTCTAATCTGGTCCCTGGTAGGATTCTCATAGCTCATCGATGAAGCCTCCTAATTGTTTACTTGAACTCATCCGTCGTATAGGAAAGCGCTTGCTTCCCGAGTGCTTTCCAGCTGCGCAGGAACGCTTCCTTCTCGACCTTCAAGTTTTTTTGAGATTTCAACGGATCGTTGACATATACATGATGCTCATCATAGCCAACAAGTAATACAGCATGCTCTTGGTAAGTTGTCTTGACTGGTCCGATCGGTGATTCCCAGCTTACCCAGGAAGTTGGTTCGTCGTGATGCACAGTTGTCCATGCGACGACCGGTGTGCCGTCCGCAACATAAGCCAACAATTCATCGAAGGACTGGCCAGTCAAATCTACTGCAGTAGGAACGTACTGCTTCATAAGTACGTACAAGGAACTGTGATACATACCAAAGCCCGTGTTATCTAATGTGATATCTCCGACAAATCCGCTATGCGGATTCCCCCAGTAAGCAATGGACCCGTCTTCATTCCAACGAATCGGCGTATCATCTCTTGGCATGTCCTCCAGCAAATCCATCTTATCCACATCCAGCCCCTTATACTGAAGCAGCATACTTAAGCTTGTAATTTCACAGCCTCTCGGCAATTCAGGGTATTGAAGCACATGCGGCGCATCCAGCATTGCTTGTGCGGGCAGCGGTCGTTCCTCATTAGTCGGTGCTTCTTCCTGCTCAGCTTGTTCAGCGGATGCTCCCGCTACTTGCACCTGCTGACCTTCCGCATGGACAGGCGTTTCCACGTATCCGATTTGTCCGGTTATTTTGCCATAGACGAGAACAGTAAATACTGCACTGGCAAACATCAACGCAGCAATGAGCGTAGTTGTCGATATCCATTTGAAGACCGAAATTGTCCGCATGTCCACCATCCCATTTCCCAGCTGCTACTGTTATTCGCCCTTCTGCTCCAAATCGATGCGTGCGCCAATCGAAGTCAAGTGTTCGAAATATTGCGGATAGGACTTGGCTACATGATGCGCATCACGAATGACCAGCCCTTGCTTCGAGCGCAAGCCGACCACTGTCAGCGCCATAATGACGCGGTGATCGTAATGGGCGTCGATCTCCACGCCGCCTTCCACTCCTTCAGGCTTGCCGTGCACGATAATTTCGTCCTGTCGTTCCTCGACATCAGCGCCTGCTTTCTTCAATTCACGCAAGTAGTCTGTAATTCTGTCACATTCCTTGTATCTTAAATTCTCAACGTTATAGAAGCGCGAAGTGCCTTCTGCGAATACGGCTGCCGCTACCATAGCTAGAACAGCGTCTGTGAATGCATCTCCATCACACTCAACAGCCTTCAGCCTGCTATTGCCTTGCACATGGACGATCTGCTGTTCATGCGTCAGCGGAACACCCATAGCGCGAAGCACGTCAACCGCAGCGCGCTCTCCTTGTCTGCTCGTTTCCGAAAGCCGATGCAGCAAGACGTCTGAGTCCGTCACAGCAGCTGCAGCCAATATTGCGGCAGAACCCGGATAATCGCCTTGCACTGCGTATTGCTGCGCTCGGTATGCTTGACGGCCCTTCACACGGAAGCGGCTTAAATCATCAGCAGCCTCAACTTGGATACCTGCCTGCTCCAGCACCTCGAGCGTTTGACCGACGACTACTTTGGATTTCAGATCCCCCGTCACTTCAATCTCCGAATCTTCCTCCAACAACGGGGTCATAAACAGCAACGAGCTTAAATATTGCGAGCTTACTTCTCCAGATACACGAATGTGACCGCCCTTTGGCGATCCGCCGTAAATCCGTATCGGCAGCTTGCCGCTGTCATGCTCTATTCGTACATTCATTTGCTGCAAGGCATCGATCAAATCGTCATGCGGTCTTCTCCCGAGCGAATCGGGATACGTGTTCACGAACGTCACATCCGGACAGAAGGCTGCTACCGACATCAAAAAGCGCAGCACAGCACCGGCATTGCCCACATTCAGCTGCTCCACAGGTGCTGGATTCCGTCCGAATCCGCGTATTTGCAAGCGATGACCTTCCTCTGTCAGCTGAGCACCCAAATCTCGAAGACAGCGGCGCATCGCATCACTATCCTCACTATGCGCAGGATACAACAAGGTGCTCTCGCCTTGTGCCAATGCAGCTGCTAACATGTAGCGAGTCGTGTAGTTTTTGGAGGATAATGCTTGAATGTCCCCCTTTAATATATTTGTCGGATGAACTATCGCTTTCATGTAGTGTTGCTCCTTCCCACATTTCCTTTTACCTAACTATAACTGACCAAGCACGAATCCAGCCGCAGCAGCAGCAAGACCGATGAGATATGTAAGTATCAAGTAAACAATGGCCATGTGTCGGCGTTCACTTGTATATAACCGCAGTATATCCAGATGCAGTGTCGAATACGTCGTCAGCGCACCTAGAAATCCGCTGCTCATGAACAGCATCACCGCATGCGGCACTTGGCTTGTCCATAAGTAACCTAACAGCAGCGCACCGACTACATTAACGATGAACGTTCCCGCAGGGAACTGACCGGTTAAGCGCTTCGCTGCCAATCCGATCCAGTACCGGCATATGGCGCCCGCGAAGCCCCCTGTGCATACTAGCAACAGAGCAGCTGCACTCATGATTCCACCTCACGATGCTGTCGATAGCGGACATTATCTCTTCCCGCAGACCAATAGCCAAGACCAGCCATGAACCAACCCGCACCGATAGAGAGCAATAAATAAGCGCCTGCCATCCATTGCAGCTCTTGCTTCCAGAGCATGACCGTCTCCACACTCCATGCAGAGAATGTCGTAAAGGAGCCGAGAAATCCTGCAGATAACGCAATACGCACCTGCTCGCTCCAACGACCTGTCAGCCGCTCCGAGAAGAACAAGAACGCAAGCAGGAAACAACCGATCACATTCACCGTAAGAGTAGGCCAAGGAAATACTGAAGCGCTATGGACACCAAGCAACGAGACTAAGTACCGGCTAACTGCTCCTGCTGCCCCTGCCACCCCGACAAGCAATGAGATACGAAGGGAACTGAGATTCATCCCTTATCCAACGACCGCACGACACGCTCTATCGCTTGATCTACAGTCAGTTGCGCTGTATCGATGAACAGATGTGCGAAGTCATAAGCGCCCTTGCGTTCCTCCAGCAGTTGCTCAATCCGCGTCTCGGCATCTCCTTGCAGCAACGGTCTAGCAGCATCACCCTGCACACGCCGCAGAATGGTCGCCTTGTCTGCTGTCAGCGCGATGACTAGCCCGCCTTGCTTCATTCGTTGCCGGTTAGCCGCACGCAACACACTTCCGCCGCCTGTCGAAACAACCTGCTGCGTGGAACGGAGCACATCATCGATCACCTCAGATTCCAGAGCACGGAAAGCATCCTCCCCTTGCTTGGTGAATACGTCCGCGATGCTCATACCCGCTCTGTCCACAATGCGCTCATCGCAATCTACGAACGACCACTGTAAGCGCTCGGCTAGCAGCCGGCCTAATGTTGTCTTGCCTGTCCCCATGAAACCAATGAGAATAATATTGTTAACAAATACTGACACAATTCCACCTCAACGTATTGCGCATGAATTCGCAGGAATTCCCGCGATTCAATGCGGCTCCTATGTATAAAAAACGAACGATTGGAGTAACTATGATACTAGTTGAATAGGCATTCATGCCTTTACTTATGAAGGAGTTGAAAATCCATGAGAGCGTACTCGCCCTCGGATCTAACAGTAATGAAGCTAGAGCAATTGCTTCAGCCGACTCATGTGCTCTGTAAGAACGACATGGTCTGGTTTATGGAGTTTGTCAAATCTAGAGTATATGCGAATGACCCCGGACTACTGGAGCTTTCGCCAGAGAGACTGCTGCAAAACTTCCTTCACTATGCGGAAATTGCGCTCACTTTAATTAACAACCACCCTGGAGAAACAGAAGCTGAACGGCTCCGCATCTGTCTAGTCGAAGCTGTGCACGGCTTAGTTCCCGTGCAATCTGATGATTCACACATCACATCATAATGGCAAACAAGCAGGGAGAACTCCCCCTACTTGTTCACACATCTGCTTAGAACCATTGATGATGGAATACGCCTTCCTTGTCGACACGGTTAAACGTGTGAGCACCGAAGTAATCACGCTGTGCTTGCAACAGATTAGCAGGGAGCCGCTCTGTGCGATAGCTATCGTAATAGGCGATTGCACTGGCAAATCCGGGAGCCGGAATTCCTTGCTCCACAGCAATTGCCACGACTTTTCTCCACGCATCCTGATACTTATCAACGACACCTTGGAAATATGGGTCGAGCAGCAGATTCGCGAGATTGGCATCACGGTCATAAGCATCTTTGATATTCTGAAGGAATTGCGCACGGATAATGCAACCGCCGCGGAAGATCATAGCGATGTTGCCGTATTCCAGGTTCCAGTTGTATTCCTCAGAAGCTGCGCGCATCTGAGCAAACCCTTGTGCATAAGAGCAAATTTTGCTCGCGTACAGCGCTTGTCGAACCATCTCGATGAATGCTTGCTTATCTACACCGAGCTCCTTCGAAGCAGGACCGTTCAACACTTTGCTCGCAGCCGTCCGTTCAGCCTTCATCGCTGAGATGAATCGAGAGAATACCGATTCCGTTATGATGGAGAGCGGAACACCTAGATCAAGTGAGCTTTGGCTAGTCCATTTGCCTGTTCCTTTTTGACCAGCTGTATCCAGAATAACCTCCACCATCGGCTTCCCAGTCTCCGGATCTTTCTTAGAGAAGATATCTGCCGTAATTTCAATCAAATAACTGTCGAGTTCGCCCTTGTTCCACTCAGTGAATACTTCGTGAAGCTCTTCGGCAGACAATCCGCAAACTGATGATAGAAGATGGTACGCTTCGCAAATCAACTGCATATCTCCATACTCAATGCCGTTGTGAACCATCTTCACATAATGGCCGGCACCGTCAGGTCCGATATATGTACAGCATGGATCGCCGTTCACCTTGGCCGAAATAGCTGTCAGCATAGGCTCAACGAGCTTATAAGCGCTTTGTTGACCGCCTGGCATAATGGAAGGTCCTTTCAACGCGCCTTCTTCACCGCCGGATACCCCTGTGCCAATGAAGCGGAATCCCTTCTCTTCCAATTCCTTATTGCGGCGCTGTGTATCTGGGAAGAATGCGTTGCCGCCGTCAATAAGAATATCGCCTTCATCCAAGTGTGGAATCAGCTGTTCAATCGTTTGGTCTGTCGGCGCACCCGCTTTGACCATGATTAAGATTTTGCGCGGCACTTCAAGCGATTGGACGAACTCCTCCACCGAATAAGTACCAACAAGGTTTTTCCCTGTTGCTTCTGCTGCCAGTTCCTTTGTTTTCTCAGGAGAACGGTTGAACACCGATACGGAGAAGCCCTTGCTCTCCAAATTCAGTGCCAGATTCTTCCCCATTACTGCCAATCCTACTACGCCAATTTGTTGTTTCGACATTACCCTTCCTTCTTTCTATTCAGTCTAGGTTTAACATGTACTTGCAGCCAATCACTACCGTTTATTTTACATATTTCGCGCAGCTTTCTCAAATTTGTTTTTGCTGTTGAAAGGCTGCGATGCTCTGGAACGCATCATACGATGATTCGGCAAGCTCCCGATGAACGGGTATAAGCTGCTTATACACCTCGTGATTTCGGAAGTTTGGCTCATAGACGGTCTCCCTGCCGTTCCAGTCAGCCAGCTCATCGTAGGACTTCACCGCTCCGGTTGCCAGCATGGCCAGCTTGACCGCGCCGATAGCCGATCCTTCTACTGAATCTGGAATCCGCACAGGTATGCCTAGAACATCGGCCATCATTTGGCACCAGAATGGAGAATTGGCGAATCCGCCTGAAGCGCGTACAGTGTGAATGTCGCCGGTCATTGATTTCAACGGCTCTACGACTGATTCAATGGCGAATAAAACCCCTTCCATTGCAGCACGAACCATATGTCGAATATCATGCTGCAGCGATAGACCGAAGAACATTCCGCGCTGATCCGCATTCCAATATGGTGTTCTCTCCCCTGTCAAGTATGGCAAGAAGAGCAGACCTTCACTGCCTGGAGGCACTTCCTGCGCCATAGCAGTAAAGTGCTCATACGGCTCTATTCCGCATTGCTTCGCATATGCCGTTTCCCGAGGAGCGACAGCGTCGCGCATCCAGCGCAATACGATCCCACCATTGTTGACCGGTCCCCCTACGATCCAGCATTGATCCGACAAGTAATAGCAAAACAACCGCCCTTCCTTGTCTGTCGATGGACGATCTACTGCAGCACGCACTGCACCGCTTGTTCCAATCGATATAGCAGCTTCGCCCGGACGCAATGCGTCAGCAGACAAATTAGCAAGCACACCGTCTGATGATCCTACCACGAACGGTGTCTCCGGCAGCAGACCGAGTTCCTCCGCCTTGTTGGGTAATAAGCCTCGCACGATCGTTTCCGGTGGAACGGGCTTGCTTAGCTGATCCTCCTGCAGCCCTGCCATCTGCAGCGCTTGTGCATCCCATTCGAGTGCAGCCATGTGGAACAAGCCTGTAGCATTCGCGAGGGAATAATCTACTGCATATGTACCGAACCATGAGTGGAACAAGTATTCTTTGATCCCGATCCACCTGCTTGCACGCTCCCACAATGCCGGCTCTGCTTCACGCAGCCAAATTAGCTTCGTAAGCGGCGACATCGGATGAATCGGTACGCCTGTTCTGTGATATAGCTCCAGTCCTTGCTTACTCTGCTTCAGTGCAGCTGCTGCTCCTGCAGCCCTGCTGTCTGCCCACGTATACAGCCTTGTCAACGGCTGTCCTTGCTCGTCCACTGCCATTAGACTGTGCATTGCAGCACTGAAGCTAACCGCCCGCACTTGCTCCGCACGCACATGATTGCGCTTCAACAACGCGCGCACACCTTGTTCAGCAGCATGCAGCAGCTCTGTCGGATCTAGCTCTGCTGCTCCCGGCTCAGGCGTGTGCAGCGGATATTCCAAGGATTCAGATGCTGCTGTAGTTCCGTCGTCCTTCACCAGTAGCGTCTTCACCGCTGTAGTGCCCAAATCGACAGAAACCCAATAATCCGGGTGAGGTACGGCACTTCCCGTTGGTTGCCCCAACCTTCATCGGCTCCTTCCTGTTCTGCGAACTATGAATACTCAGCCATTATATCATGTGACGGTCCGATTGGACACGTACACCGAGCAAAAAACCGCCAATCGATCGCCAATCCTTCCCGCAATAAACTGTGCGCACGTACGATCTGGCTCCAATAGATGCCGCTGCCTTTTGCTTGTGGAAATTGCTGCTATCGTGCAGGCTTCGCTACCTCATAAGAGACGTTTCTCTGGAGTCCCTGCATATCTGCATCTTTTTCTTTCATAATCACTTATATAGGCTAAATAGTCCGGTTAAAACTGTATATTCGCAGGCAATTCTCACAATGGCACGATTCTCGTTTTGAATTCCTGTATATTCGCATCTATTCAACAATCACCAACGATCACCAACTTCCCTCCGCGAGACCGGCCTGTTAACAGATCATGTACATTCGTCGCAGAGCAGTGGCAGGGTGACGCTTCACCCGATGCAGCCGATACATTGACTAAACCTAGGTAAGCATGGAGAAAAAGCCGCACTCCGCATAATTAGCAGAGCAACGGCTTGGCATTCGCTTGCGTGTATAATTGTGTATCTTGCAATGCTGATCATCGTCCAATCCATCGTGTCACATCTCAGACAACAGCATCTCCTTACGAAGCTCGGCCAACTTCGCCTTACTAGCGGCAATATCTGCTTCACCGCCCTGACGAAGCAGCTCATGCAAGCGGGACAGCTCGTAATCCATCTCCAGACGCAGTACTGGAATTCTCTCTTCAACCCGTTGAGATTTGAGCGCTTTCATAATCGTGTCTGTCGTAATAGCCGGCTGCTTCTGGAATATGACCTTATGATCAACACCGTTAATTTCAACTGTTCGGATGACCTCGCCGAACATAATGTTCTCGATCGTAATTTGACGTTCCTTGAAACGCTTGACGACTGCATGCCCGCGAGTATCATTGATCATCTTCTCGAGCAACTCCCCCAGCTTCTGATCCTTGATAGCGTAAGTGCCCACCAACTTATAGCGTTCATTGGCTCGTTCAAACCGAAGCTTGATCAGCTTGCGACCAGAACGAACGGCAACGATGAATTGCTGCTCATTCTCATTCCAATACAATGAGTAGCCTTCTTCAATGAGGTCGCTGATGAAGTCACGGATTCGCCGACGATCGAATCGCAAATCCAAATTGCAGTATTCCGCTTCATAGCTATGGTTCACGGCACTCCCCTCCCGGTTGAGATGAAAAGCCCCTTCTTACAAATATCAGACAATTTGTCTTAGTACTATCTTATACTTCAATGTATGATTTCGCAACTTGGTTTATGGGTATTTCCATAAAAAACCTGACCCATTCTAGTACGGAGAAGAAAACATGTTATAATACGATACGATTACTTCAATGTTATGCCTATAAGCAAACGCAACTCCATACTTCACGAGGAGGACTCGACGGTGACCATAAATACAATATTGCCAGAACAAGAACTGCGCCAGTTTCCAGCATTTACACAACAGGAATTCGATGTGTTTACTGTCCCTGGCCTCGAGCCGCGCATGGAAGCGCTTATAGCGCACGTGCGCCCCAAGCTTGAAACCGCCGGCCAATTGATAAGTCCTTATTTGTCCGCCTTGTGCGGAGAAGTCATGTACGCTCATGTAGCCAAGCATGCCCGCCGTACTGTACATCCGCCGCATGATACTTGGGTCGCATGGGCGCCCAACAAGCGCGGTTACAAGGCTCATCCCCATTTTCAGTTCGGCTTATGGGAGAGTCACCTTTTCATCCAGTTTGCACTAATATACGAATGCGACCGCAAGCCGCTGTTCGGCGACCGCTGGCTCAAGCACCTCGACGAAATAATGCATGCCGTTCCAGACCATTATGTCTGGTCCATGAACCATATGAAGCCGGAAGCTACCCCACACCATTCGCTTACCCGCTCTGACTTTGAAGCGATGGCCAAGCGGCTGCGCGAAGTGAAATCATCCGAGCTGCTCTGCGGCATTCACATACAACGCGACGATCCAACTGCTGCGAACGGACCAGAACTCGGAGATACGGTTACGAATGTATTCGAAACCTTGATGCCGCTCTATCGATTGGCGGTGCATTCATAAGTTGCTGTCTAATACAACAAGAGCTGCACACCCGATTGTGGGTGTGCAGCTCTTGTTCGGTACGGATCATGCGTCAGCTTGCTGCGTGCTGCGATCCAGTACGATGAAGCGGTGCAGGATGAACAGTGCAGATAGGCATACGACAGCGCCGAAGAGGAAGGGCAGAGCAATCTTCAGATGATACAGCGCAGTTCCAATCAACGGACCGCCAATGCGTCCCAAGCTGTCCATGGAGGAGCTAAGCCCTGAGGCAATCCCTTGTCCTACTGTTGTCTTCTGAGTGATCAGCGAGGTGACACAAGGACGGACGAGCGCATTGCCTGCGGAGAAGACAGCGAGAAACAAGGCGCCGGTCCAAAAGTTCGTCGAGAAGATCATAAGTACAAAGCCCAATGCGGACAGCACTAACCCGAGACGCATATACTTCGGCTCATCGCCGCGCTTGATATAGCGGCGCACGACACCGCCCTGAATCAACGCGCCTACGATGCCGCTAATTAAGAACATCCACCCCATCTGCACCTTCGATATATCAAATTGCACCATGTAGTAATACTGCAGCGTCCCTTCTAATGCCGCAAGTGTGAACGTAACAATGAACGCAATCATATACAGATGCTTCATCCGTCCCTTGAATGCGATCCATCTGGATTGACGCGGTGCATCGATCTGCTTCCGGCGTTCTGGCGGCAGCGATTCACGCAGGCTTGCTGCAACGAAGAGGAACGTCAGGAAGGCTAGCACGCTCGACATATAGAACGGCACATCATTCCCATACACACTAAGCAGTCCCCCAACTGCAGGTCCGAAGATGAAGCCGAGTCCAATCGACATCCCGACAAGCCCCATTCCTTTGGTCCTGTCATCATGGGACGTAATATCTGCAACATACGCTACTGCGCACGCGGTTACTGCACCCGAGAACAGTCCCCCTAATACTCGTGACAAGTACATAAGGAACAAGCTGTCCAAGCCAATTGCGAATACGAAGAAGCTTAAGCTAAAACCGAGAATGCCAGTCATTAATACCGGTCGGCGGCCGATACGGTCGGACAGCCGTCCCCATAACGGTGATACAATAAAACCGACTAGCGAATATACGGCGAGCATAAGATTGAGATGAAAGTGAGACACCACATCCGGCAATATTGGAATAATGATGCCGAAACCAATAAATG
Organism: uncultured Paenibacillaceae bacterium; assembly: GCA_913056365.1. Taxonomy (GTDB): domain Bacteria; phylum Bacillota; class Bacilli; order Paenibacillales; family K13; genus Xylanibacillus. The sequence continues at coordinate 187,557 of CAJXLT010000002.1, forward strand.
TGGTGACTAATAATATCATAATGATCGACATCTGCTTACGCATGGACGAATGTGTCCCCCTATCTGTTGTATAAACCTTTCCATATCGTATCATAATTCAATCAATAGACGAGCGCTATTATGTGAACAAATCGTAAAAAACTTCTCTACTCAAACCGTCGTTGTTTCCGCTTTTTTTTATGTGCGATATTTGTTATACTCAAGCATGTTTCATCATCATATACTAAGTAGTTCGACATCCGCAACTATGCGATAAACTTGCTACTTGTTGTCCGAAGGGAAGATCATGACATGGATCAAGCGAACACCCCGCTCTTTGATGCATTGATGCGTCATGCCGAGCGCAATCCGATACAGTTTCACATTCCCGGCCATAAGAAAGGCGCAGGCATGGACGAGACCTTCCGCCGCTTTATCGGCGACAATGCTCTTTCCATCGACTTAATTAATATTGCACCGCTTGACGACTTACACAATCCTGACGGGATCATACGCCACGCACAGGAGCTTGCCGCGCAAGCGTTCGGCGCTGATCATACTTATTTCTCCGTTCAGGGAACTAGCGGTGCCATTATGACCATGATCATGACTGTCTGCGAACCCGGAGACAAGATCATCGTTCCGCGCAACGTGCACAAATCCGTTATGTCCGCTATTATCTTCGCAGGAGCGAAGCCTGTGTTCATCTCTCCAGCAATGGATGAGCGGCTGGGAATTGCCCATGGGATCACACTACAAGCAGTGAAACGTGCACTTCAGCTTCATCCCGATGCCAAAGCGGTACTAGTCATCAATCCGACCTACTTCGGGGTTTGTACGAACTTGCAGGAAATCGTTGATACGGTTCACAAGCACGGTATGCCGGTATTAGTGGATGAAGCGCACGGCGTACACATTCACTTTCATGACGACCTTCCCTTATCTGCCATGCAGGCTGGTGCCGATATGGCTGCAACAAGCGTACATAAGCTCGGCGGCTCCTTGACTCAGAGCTCAGTGCTCAACGTAAGGGAAGGCCTCATTAATCCGAAGCGAGTCCAATCGATCATTAGTATGCTAACGACGACCTCCACTTCGTACTTGTTGCTTGCTTCCTTAGACGCAGCCCGCCGTCATCTCGTTATGAACGGTAAGCAGCTTGCCGATCGGGCGCTTGAGCTAGCCAACGAAGCACGAAGCCAGATTAATGAAATCTCTAACTTATATTGCTTCGGAAGAGAAGTATTGGGTTCTGAGGCAGCATACGATTACGATCCGACGAAGTTAACCATTCATGTGCGCAAACTTGGCATTACCGGGTATGAGGTCGAGAATTGGCTTCGCAACGAATACAACATTGAAGTAGAGCTTAGCGATATGTACAACATTCTGTGTCTGATTACGCCGGGTGATGATCGCAATACCGTACAACTGCTTGTCCGTGCGCTTACTCGATTATCTGCTGAGATGCACAAGCAACGCGACACCGATGACGAAATTGTCATTAAGACACCGGAGATCCCGCACTTATCCTTATCACCGCGGGATGCGTTCTACGCAGATACCGAAGTGATCCCGCTTCGAGAAAGTGTCGGCAGAATCATAGCCGAATTCATCATGGTGTACCCGCCGGGCATCCCGATCTTGCTGCCGGGCGAAGTTGTCACCCCAGACAATATCGAATATATTAACGAACATCTGAAGGTAGGACTTCCTGTACAGGGTCCAGAGGACAAGACTATCCAGAACGTCAAGGTCATCGTAGAGACGACAGCAATCTCATAAAGCGCTGTTGTCAAAGCGCGTGTCCAATGCTATGATGATCATGGTCAGCAATTCACGAGAGGTGAGAGACAATGGCGCAGAGTGCATACTTATATTTTGTCGATGGCTCAGAGGTTGACTCCATGACTTTGGAAGAGTTGAAGGCAAGGCTGAACCGCTATGTAGAGCAAACATCCGTTACCGGGAGCCAACTTGGCTGGGACTATGCGGATGCAGCGTTTCCTTATACGATCGAGACGAAGCCAGAAGCCGAGGACAAGTGGTTTTATTTGAAAGGCAAAACACCGTTATACAACCACATTATTTTTGGAATCGGTTCCAGAGAACCGGAAGAAGCAGTCGATAATGAAGCGGCTGACGATAACGCTGAAGCCGAAGAGAGTAAGCAAGTCCATTACATACAAGTAGTGCTTCCAGATGGCAGCACGCATGGCGACAAAGCCAAAGCAAACGAATTTGTGAAATACTTGGGCAAGCACCTGAAGACTGAAACCCACCTCTTCAATGGGAGGATCATGTATTTCAATCCGCGCAAGTAAGTTAGCTTACGCTTCTCTAACGCATAGCAACAGGGGCTGTCCTAACCGGTAAACCCGGCCAAGACAGCCCCTTCTTCATGAAATCACTATTCCGATTCTGCTTCTGCGAGACGATTGTACACTTCTACTACTTGTTCCCATTCCGAATCATCATCAATGGTTACCAAGTACACATCATCGCCTTCCTCTTCAATTCGGAAGATCAAGCCTTCCGCTTCCGGCGCGTCCTTCTCTAGAAGGACAGCATAATTGCGATTATCCGATTCGAACGTGTACACCATAATCATCTCATGGTCAACGCCGCTCTCATCCGTAATAATAAAGGACGGCTCTTCTTCACCGCATCCGCAATCTGGTCCGTGCTCGTGATTGTGCTCGCTCATAGTTACCCTCATTTCTACGTGACGTTGCACCCATCGTACCATTTACAACAAGGGCAGGTCAATCTGAGAAAGGGGTTGCCAATTACTCGCCCTTATTCTTGCTGCGAATGACCTTCTCCGACACGAGCGCATAGTCACTGTCCGAACTGTGCTTCATATATACTTTGATAGTATATTTGCCCGTATGCTTGAAATCAAGATTAATAGGCTCTGTTGTCAGCCAGAATTCTTGGCCTACATCCTTCAGTTGATCCTCGTATATGTAGCCATAAACTGTGCTTCCGAACGGATCAACGATATTAATTTTCAACGATGAGATATCCGTCTGTAAATTATCGACCTGAGTCTCGATAAAGAACTCATATTTGCCCTTGAACACAGTGCCGAAGCGGACAAGCTCTTTTTTGGATACTTGGAAAGGGAAGATATGAACGTTCGGCTTGTAAATGTGCAAGGATTGTTCGTTCTCATTCCATTTCGTCAGCGCTTGAAGTGTGTCCTTCATGGCAGGCAGTGAGAGCAAGATTTTGCCGGCTTCCAGCTGCAAGCTCGAATCACTTGCTTCATTTCCGTTAATAGAAATCTTCACAGGTTTAGCTTTATAACTCTCATAGACGTCATCCGCCCATACAGACATCGTTACCAGGGAGACAAGCGCAAGAGTGAGCAACAGCACTCTTCCTATTTTCATGCATATACCTCCATCATGTAGATTGCTTCATTTTGTTGTTTATACGCTTGTTCCCCTCCGGAAGTTGCGACAATCCGAAAAAAAAGTTAGCGCAGCGGCTCGAAGAATGCAGCTACTCGTTCCACATACTTGGGCCGATCCAAGTGATAGGTGTCTGCATGTCCGGCTCCGGTCGACTGCCACATGATGAATGTATCGGGATAATGACCAGCCATCTTCACACTTTCGGTATATGGGATTTTATCATCAGTGTAGCTGTGAATGAATAAGACAGGGCGCGTAGCCATGGGCGATAATTAAGGTCATAGGGTCTTCCCGATCCGCTGCAGGCATATACCAGCCCTGCAAGGGAATGTCTCCCTCCCAGCTCGTAAACTCAGCCTCTTCATAGGACAGTCCATATTCAGCAGGCGAACTTGTTAAGGCTTCCTTAACCGGGTGGGTCAAATTCCACCCTACGTAGATGGATACAGCACAGCTTGCCAATACAGCAAGCAGCACTACACTAACTAGCATCCATACAGCAATCTTCACTGGACTGCGTCTGCGTGCTGCAATCGTAACGGGACTAGACATGATATCCTCCCAACCAGATGAATATAAATATGTATGAAAACTGCATGTAAGAATAGGCTGACTAGACCAGTGTCTGCAACCCATGATAGAATACGTGCCAAGCAAAGTATAGAAAAATTCCCGCAGAAATAAATGAAAGCACTCGAACGACCTTCGCACCGAGCAGCTTCCCCGATCTGCTGCTGATCCAGGCCATGGCGACCGACCATAGAAGCCCTGCAACAAAAAATCCGATTATAAAAGGAAGCCAAACTTGCGAATCTCGCACATTCACATCCGCCACAATCGCGCCCGACGTCGCTGCAAAAGCGAGAATCAATGACGGCGAAGACAGGGCAAGTCCGATTCCAGCTGCGAACAGCTTCCACTCACTCCGCTTGCCAACCGTACGGTCAATTGCTGAGGACATCTCATCATCTATCCGTACCTTATGTGCGCGCATGCTTTCTCGCAGCATGCGCCAAGCAAGCCATAGGAGGATCGGAGTCCCGAGAAGCCATAATATCCAGCTCACCGCTCGGTATTCAAAAACGACTGCAAGACCAGCTAATGCCAGTGAAAGGTAAATCAAATCACCGATGCCAGAACCTAGCCCGATAGCGAAGGATGATCGAAATCCTCGCTCCATACCCATCTTCAAAATCGCAATGTTAACAAGCCCCAAATCCATGCATAACGATAACGAATACAAGAATCCTTTCATCCCTACGATCAACAACGCCAGTTCCTCCCTAACCCCTCATCCCTTAATACAAGCTTAATCGTTGCACATATTCTAGCGCTTGATCCTTCGGCATTGGCGGCAAGCCTACGACAGTTAGCGCGCCTCTCGGCACTTCTGTCAATCCGCTGTCCTGAATATGGTAGAAGTCGTGTTGAATTAGCGCCTCCAGCTCGCTTTGCTTCCCGCGCAATACAATCTTCTTCATGCCTTCACGGAACCATTGCTTGAAGTAATCATGATATTCCGGAAATTTCGAAGATACCGGACTAGCCAAATCTAGCGCCATCCAGGTTGCAGCATGCGCAATTTGTGCTGCAAGCTTGCCTGGTGACATACTTAATTCCTCGTTTACTACGTAATATTGTACAATATCATTTGCCATCAGGTCATTCCCTCCTTGTCGTCCACGTTCGCCACTTGCGGATTATGCCCGTCCGTTTCACTTGCATCATCCTGAATACTTCAATTAGCGCCTATTGTATCACGAATCGACACCGCCTACTAGATATTTCCTTGCGTTCTACTGAAACATCAACGTCTGCGCATGAGCAGCTTCTCAAGATACGAAACGGCCTGATACATACATGTAGCTACAATAGCTATAATGGCAAGACTGCCAATGACTAGGGTGAAATTGAATACTTGAAAACCGTAAATAATCAAATACCCGAGACCTTGCTTCGACACTAGAAACTCCCCGACGATGACACCAATCCAGGATAAACCGACATTCACCTTAAGGGTCGAAATAATCGTCGGTAACGATGCCGGGAGGATGACGCTTGTGAAGAGACTGGCTCGACTTCCGCCATACAAGCGCACGACTAACACATAATTCGGGTCCACTTCCTTGAAGCTGTTGAACACAACGAGTGTCGTGATAATAACCGTAACTGCCAGCGTCATCGCAATAATCGAAGGCATGCCAGGACCGAGCCCGACAATGAGCAACGGACCCAATGCGACCTTCGGCATACTGTTCATCACTACGATGAATGGGTCCAGCACCTTCGCTAAGAATGGCGACCACCACAATAATGCAGCCATCGCCGTACCGCACAGCGTCCCTAATAGGAAGCCGGCAATCGTCTCAGCTACTGTGATCCCAACGTGCGGCAGCAATGTTCCATCGATAAGCTTGTCAAGCAATAACGTTCCAATCTTGCTTGGGTAGCTGAACAACAGCACATCGATCCATGCATTCCTCCCTGCGACTTCCCATAGACTGAGCAAGAAGGTGAGAGTTACCAACTGGACAGTCAGCACCCGAGTTTGTTCATTGCGTTTTCGTTGCCGATAGCTGGTATATACTTGATCAGCCAGTGATAATACGGTTTGATTATTGTCCAGTTGCTTCGCCATCCTTCTCAGCCTCCCCGTTCATGACCAGCAGCTCGTTCCAAATTTCGTTGAACAGTTCATGAAATCCCGCTACCTCTCTTGCTGCGAACGGGATCGCCCTGCGCATGGCGTCAGGTACTGCAAATTCCTTGCGAATTGTACCAGGATCGCGGTCAAGTACAATGACGCGATCACTCATCGCAATCGCTTCCGAAATATCGTGCGTCACGAGTATCGCCGTCTTGCAATGGGTCTTCAATGTCTCTGATACAAGATCCTCCAGCTGAAGCTTCGTCTGATAGTCAAGTGCTGAGAATGGTTCGTCAAGCAAGAGCAAGTCGGGTTCGGTAGCCAGCGTACGCACCAAGGCCGCACGTTGTCTCATCCCGCCAGATAGCTGTTGCGGATATAATGACTCGCAATGACCTAACCCCATCTCATGCAACAAATGCTGTGTATACCGACGCGTGTCCGGAGTAAGGCGATTCAGCAGCCGCAATCCAGTCAAGCCATTATCGAGAATGGATTTCCATGGGAACAAATAATCGTGCTGCAGCATATAGCCAACCTGCGGAGAAGGCTTCACAATTTTGTTCCCTCCAACTTGAACTTCACCACGCGTAGGCTGCAGCAATCCGGCAATCAAGGACAGCAGTGTCGTCTTCCCGCAGCCGCTGGGGCCGACAAGACTAACGAATTGTCCGGGTTGTACAGTGAGATCGATATGTTCTAATGCAAGAGTCGCTCCCCTTTCCGTTACATACACATAGGTTACGTCTTGCATATGCACAGCAGCCTCCACGGGCAATTCCTCCTTTCAGACAACGAAGACAAGCTTCCATCGATTGTTGCTTGCGCTACTTCACATGCTCCACGGCGTTCTCCGCATATTGATTGTTAACCAGGATGGCGTGATCGACACGCTTCGGCAGCTCTCCAGCCTCCTCCATAACATCCTGCAGCCGATTCCATTCTGCTTCATCTATGCTTGGATGCAGCGCATATGAATCTTGATCGCGATAGCGTTCGATGACAAGCCGGATCACTTCCGTGTCTGTATCTTCGAAATATGGGGATATAACCTTAGCTGCTTCAGCAGTATCCGCCTCCATTAGCCACTGCTGTGCGCGATACACAGCATTCGTGAATTTCTGAACAATCACTTCATTCTGTTCTATATAGCTCTGCTTGCTCATAAACACCGTATAAGGAAGCAGTCCACTCTCCACACCGAACGAGGCAAGCACATAGCCTTTACCTTCCATCTCGAACACAGTAGCCTGCGGTTCGAACAGCTGTACATAATCGCCCGTTCCAGAGGCGAACGATGAGGCAATATTGGCAAAATCAATATGTTGGATAAGCTCCAAATCTTCTTGAGGATCAATGCCGTGTTGCTTTAGCGTAAATTCACCGGCCATTTGTGGCATGCCGCCCTTGCGTTGACCGAGGAAAGTGCTACCTTTCAGCTGTTCCCAATCAAAACTGTTCGCTTCTTGCCTCGATACGAGAAACGTACCGTCTGTTTGCGTAAGTTGTGCGAAATTCACCACCGGATCATCCGAGCCTTGCAAATAAACATATATCGAAGTTTCTGATCCGACTAATGCCACATCGATACCGCCAGACAGCAGGGTAGTCATCGTTTTGTCCCCGCCCCAAGTCGTAGTCAGCTCGACGTCAAGTCCCTCCTCTGCGAAATAACCTTGCTCGATAGCTATATATTGAGGGGCGTAGAAGATAGATCGGGTCACTTCCCCGACACGTACAACAGTCAGTTCCTTATTCCCGTCTCCGCAGGACGCTAGCACAAGCGGCAACAACAATATGCAGCACAACATGACTTGCACAGATTTCCTCAACGCTGTTCACTCACCTTTCCCCATAACCTCTTCTCCATTGTATGCCGCCGCCTAGCAAAAGGTTAAACCGCTTGACCGCCATTGCTAGATAACCTCATCTGTCTATCCGCCCCTACATGTTTACTCACCCATTCTGCATAAAAAAAGAATCCCGCAGCTTTCACGGAACTCTTCATTGTTCGCAGTATTGTATTCCATAATCCAACAGCGTCAATCAACGCTTGTGCATCGCACCGCCGTCCACGATAATCGTCGAGCCTGTAATATATTGAGACAACGGTGATGACAAGAACAGGGCCGTCCCTACCATATCTTCCGGTTCAGCTACTCGTCCGAGCGGGATACCTCTTCCTGCTGCTTGCTTGCTCTCCTCTGATAAGTTCGTCAATGCTGTTGCAACCGTCCCTGGCGCCAAGCAATTGACACGAATTTGTTCTGGTCCCAGCTCAACAGCCAATGATTGTGCCAGAGACTCAATAGCTGCTTTCGTACTCGTATAGACGGCTTGCGACGGCAAAGTCCGATGCGCATTAATGGAGCTGGTGACGATGATCGAGCCTTGCTTCCCATGCCGCCTCATCTTGGCCGCAGCAACTTGCATGCAATAGAAAGTGCCGGACAAGTTCACATCCATCAGTCGGCGGTATTCCTCCGGCGTTGTTTCCGTGAAGTGCTTGAAGTATGTAAAGCCAGCGCAATGGACCAGCACGTCTAAGCCGTCCTGCAAGGCATCTGCTTCGAACAAGGAAGCGACTTGCTCCTCAGAACTGACATCGCACACCTGAATGTCAATATGCCGTCCCTCCTGCTTCATCTCCGCTTGCAGCGCCTGCAAGTTGTCCTGATTCACGTCTGAAGCGACTACCGTTGCGCCCTCTCTTGCGAATCCGACTGCCATGCTTCGGCCGATTCCGCTTGCCGCACCTGTTACGACTACTTTCGTACCTTCGAAATGTACATTCATACTATCTGCCCTTTCCTCTTGTAGTATAGCGATTCACGCCGCAAGACAGCGAAATGAACGGCAATCCGTATATGCGCTCCATGTATTCGACCCCGGAAGCAATAGCTCCTCTTTTATTCTGTAAGCTAATAAAAATTTCGACCATTGTCCATAGCCAAGCCGTTGTAGTTACTGAGAGGAATGACTGATACGCTTATGGGCTCAAATGCGCAGCACAGTTGTACAAGTTACATGCGATGCCTTCGGGATGGAATTTCAACAGCGTCACAGAAGTGTTGTGCAACTTCTCCTCCGTTGGCACTTCAGGGATAAGACGCTTTAAGGCATAGCCAATCAACCCGCCATGACTGACTGCTATTATCCGCTTCCCTTGGTGGACATCAGCCAATCGGCGAATGGCTGTCTCCCCTCTGACCATGATCTGAACCGGCTGCTCGCGCCCGAGATCTACCTTCCACCATTCCTTGCCCCAGCGAGCTATGCGTTCCTCTTCGGTCGTGCCTTCAATTTGCCCGCAATTCATTTCACGCAGCTCCGGCTCTAGCATCACATTAGCAGCGATACCTAGTCGAGCTGCAATGATCTCCGCAGTTTCTCTTGCTCTGCCAAGATCACTTGAAATAATCGCATCCCACTCTTCAGTAGCCAATCGTTCCGCTAATCGGCGCGCCTGCTCACGTCCTTCTTCATTCAAGGGAATATCGGTCCAGCCTTGCGCCTTCCCTGTGACGTTCCAGTCCGTGATACCATGTCGAACGCATGCAATAACGGTCATCTGCACAGCTCCTCTCCCTAGCCTCTATTTCCTGTCCGATTTTTCCATTCCATATAGCTCATCATCAATTCCTGCCCAGCGCTCGCTGAGCATGCCGCGCACATCGGACAACGCTTTATTGTAGACAGCAGGACCGATAAGCTCAAGCATCATGTCGAGCAAAGTTTCTGCCGCTAATGCGCCAATCTCCTCGCCTCGCTCCTCTGCGAAAAAACGCTGCACTTCACGAATCCATGCGTCCTTCTGCTCCTTCGGCAGTTTCAACATCAACATAGTCTACCCTCCCCGCCTGAAAGTGTTCATAAATGCAATAATCTGCTTATAGTAAGATTGCCTGACGCTGCCGCTGAATGGCTTCCATCCACGCTGCACAGTCCACATTGGTGAACGCTGCAGCAGATAAGCTGCCGTCGGCTTCACGGTATGTAATAATAAGCAGTCGGCTAAGACTCACCATTGCCTTGAATGTATGGGCTTCATCGATCCCAATCAGAGTGGACAGCGGGATATCGAGCGAGCCGTTGCCCACATACCGCTTGAACTGGATGGAGGCTGTGGTGAGAACGAATATGCCGGCGCCGCTCCAAGATTTGACACTGTCGGTACCAGAATCGACCCCGAAGCAGCTGCCTGCATAAGCAAGTCGAATGATGCTTTCCCTTGCAAACCTTTGACGCAGTTGAACGATACGCGCTATTCCAAGCAGAAATATGACGCCAATTGCCATTGCAACTGTGATTGCTATCCATTCTACACCCATTATACGTCCATCCTCTCTTGCTTTCATCCATACGCACGGTATCATCTGCGTTCGATTCACAAGCGACCACATATTAGACGAAATATGACTGACATGAATCTTGTATTCAATCTTCCTTAAGTCTTGTGGAATGCGCGATACACGGCTGTACGCAGCTCGATCACATAGGGGACCGTCTCTGGCATATCTGCTGTTTCTGCCAATCGTACTGCTGCTTCGATGTCATATGGCACCCGGATGAATTGCACGGACAACGCGGAGCGCTGCTGTTGTTCAAGCTTCCCTTCCAGGATGACATAGGCAGACTCTGGACTGTCCAGCGGATTGCCTACACTCCCTGTATTAAACAGCTGCCTGTGCTGCAAGTGCTGCATATATGTGTGGTGTATATCGCCGTATCCGACAATGTCCGGCTCGTGATCCGTATGCTCCGTCCATTCCGTATTGGCAAACATCGCAGTGCGCATACCAAGCTCATCCCATGGTTGGACGCGATGATACAAGCTTTGGGGAGATGCATGCAGCAAGCGGATTCGTCTCCCGCTCATCATAAATTCGTGACTAAACGGAAGCTCGCGCAAGTACTGCATCCTCTCCGCTCCTAATCGTTCCTGCTGCCACAAGGCATGAGGTCGTTCTTGCTGCAGGCTGATGCTCTCATCCCAGTTGCCCCGTACAACAATATCGCATCGCTCGCGGATGCAATCTACCGCCATATCTGGCTGTGGCCCCTTGCCTACTAGGTCCCCAAGACAATAAACATGCGTAATGCCGCGATCTGCAATATCTGCTAGTACAGCTTCCAGTGCAGGCATATTCCCGTGTATATCTGAAATAATGGCTATCCGGTCCACTGTTAACCAACCTCGCTTTCCCCTATCATATTAACACCTGCCATGCCTGCTGATCGAGTGTCACATGATGGTTAGGAATAAGGGACATCTCAAACTCGTCTATCAAATCTGCTGCCTGGATAGGTTCAGGTTCAGGCAGCAAACCAGCCAAGTAGGCTAGCAAGCCGATGATCTGTTGCGGCTGCGTGCCAGATGCACGCAGCGCGTTCAGTGTGATCGAGCCGTGCCGCTTGGCAAGCCTGCGGCCGTCTTCGCCTACTAGGAGCGGTACATGAGCATATTGCGGCGCAGCCCAATCCATAGCTGCGAAGAGTGCCAGCTGTCTAGGAGTAGAATCCAATAGATCTCCCCCGCGCAGCACATCTGTTATCCCCATCAACGCATCATCAACTACAACCGCTAGCTGGTATCCGATGATGCCATCGGCCCGCTTCACGACGAAATCACCGCCTGCAGGAGCGGCGAAGCACTGTTCTCCCAATACCCCGTCTAAGAAGGATTGGGAACGGTCGGGCATGGCAAAGCGCAGGGATGGTGTCTTGAGCTGTGCTTTCTGCTTGCGCTCTTCTTCCGTCAACTCTCGACATAATCCAGGATACACTGGACCTAGCGAAGCCAGTCCGTGCGGCGCGCTGGCAATCGCCATCAGCTCTGCTCTGCTGCAATAGCACGGATATAAGTGTCCTAGTGCGAGAAGCTTGTCCAGCGCTCGCTCATATAGCTGCAACCGCTCATTCTGAATATAAGGCGCGCAATCACCTTCAAGCCCCGGACCCTCATCCCAGTCTAATCCCAGCCAGTCCATATCTCTATAGATTTGCTCAACGTAGTGAGGCTTGCACCGCGGCTTGTCAATATCCTCTATGCGAAGCAGGAACTGCCCGCCTGCCTTCCGCATCTGCAGCCAGCCAAGCAGTGCGGGCAAAGCATTGCCCAGATGCAAAAAACCAGACGGAGTAGGCGCGAACCGGCCTCGTCGCACAGCCTGATTGTTGGATATGCTTTCCATTCGCGCTCATCCTTTCAATCATTGCCATCCTATTCGTCATATTGTTGCTGCAAGTGCTCGAAGATTCGCGACAAGCGCTTCACCTCATCTGTCGACGAGGAGGAATGGAAGCGAATCTCACCGTTCCCTATCCCGTTGCCAGCAGCTGAGTAAGCTTCCAGCTTGCGCATCAGATGAAGAATGGTCCCGCGGTTCCCATCGATCAATGCAGCTTCTACCGGCAGTAAATGGGCGAAGACTTGCTTGAAATACACATAATGCGTACAACCCATCACGAATGCGCCGTATTGGCTTACATCATACGGAGCTAACGCTTCCTGCAAGTATGCTTCCACTTCTGGTCCGGTGAACTGCTCCTTCTCTGCGAAGCGAACAAGCTCAGGCAATGCAAGCGGATCAACCAGCTGCTCAGCCTCGATGCCGGCTACTAGCTCAGCGAACTTGCTCTCCTTCAACGTTAGCCGTGTCGCCGACACAAGCACACGCTTGCGGCTTGCCTGTACGAGCTGCACGGCCGGCTTGACTGCAGGCTCCATGCCAATGATCGGCATCCGGTATCGGTCTCGAAGCGCTTGTATGGCTATACTCGTCGCTGTATTACACGCAATGACGACAGCATGCACGTCATACTGCTCAGTCATTGCTTGTATCGCATGACATACGAGATGCTCTACTTCCTGCTTGCTTCTTACTCCGTAAGGAACATGACGGGTATCCGCATAATAAATATAGTCTTCATTCGGCATCAGCCTTATGGCTTCATGCAAGACAGTTAATCCTCCGATGCCGGAGTCGAAAAATACAATGCTCATACGAGTCTCCTTGTAAGCTGGCTTCAGATTAAGGTGATTTCTTCTTCACCCGATCTTCGTGACGATAACGAAGCGCCGACCAAGTTTCATCCAAGCTCACTTGACGAACTGGCCGCAGCTGATAAGCGATGAATGTATCCCATAGCAAATCACGATGAATATCCGACTTCAACTTGGACGACTTCTTCGGATAAGCTAACCACAAGATGCTGTCTCCTTCAGCTAATGAAGCCGCAACTTCTTCCTTCCACTGCTCCACTTCTGCTGCATTGCGTGCGAAGAACAGGATGAAATCTGCCCCCTTCTGCAAGTCTGTTGAGGCCTCTATGTCCCAAGTGAAGGTTTCTGGCGCATGAAGCAACAGCGCCTTGCCCCCCTTATATTGCAGTTTCTTCCTTAATTCCGCGCTCATTGGTAGCCTCCTGATTGTATAAGTTTGTATTATGCTTGCGCTGATACCGGGTATTCGCACGGATTGCCATGCAGATAATAGCGCGCCAACCGATCGAAGCTCCGTCTATAGCTATCTGTATGCTTGAAGCCAGTCCTTAATCAATCTCACCACGTATTCACCCGTCCGTCTTGTATGCAATCAGTATATCACAAAAGCACATTTATCGGTTGCCCAACTGCACCCATTCTGCATCTGTTACAGCTTCTTACCATACACCGGTCTCAATAGTGTGCAAGTAAGCGCTTTGCCACCTTGATCCGTCAGCTCAGCATACAGGCGTGTTCTGCAATAACGGACAATTGTGTTTTTATTCACGACAGATTGGTACATAGGATGCGATTAACGGAATTTTATGGACTTATTGCGTACTTCGAAGCTGGTTTCCTTAGTCGAATGCGCATATACGACCACTTTATTCTGCTATTTCAGTAAATTTCCAACATTAATGAGAATACGAACAATATTACCCGTTATTCCGATTACTCCCTACCCAAGTGAAAAACTCGCCTTGAAGCCATCGAGCTTCAAAGCGAGTTCCTATCTACAACGTCAATCGCCGGTTCTCCAAACTGCAAGCGCGGCAACCGATCGATTACAAGTCGTCATGCACAACTATCAATGAGCACCGCGCCACTAACTTACCCCTATCTAATCTTTGTACACAGTGCTAGTCATACTCAACCAAGCACGACTAGCACTTCATTCTTCTCATTCAGCTTGCGGTCTGGCAGCACATTGTCGTTAAGCTCCTCACCGTTCAAGATAAGCTTCACAACACCTTTCTCCACACCGTTCGGATTTTCGACCTTGATCTGAAGCTGCTTGCCCCTGAACTCCCGATACATCGTAAAGCTTCTCCATGCCGACGGAATGCACGGATCCAGTCGCAATCCATCGAATTCAGGCTGCACGCCCATAATTCCCTCGACCAATGAAACCATGACAGTCGATGCGGTACCCGTCAGCCAATGCACGTGACCGCGTCCGTAGAATGGACTGTCTGTACCTTCAATTGACTGACCATGTACATAGGGCTCCAGCTTGCGAATTTCCGCCCTGTCATTCATCGAAGCCGGATTGCTCTCAGTGAAGTACTCATATGCCCGCTCCCCGCGTCCAAGCATCGTCTCTGCGAGAATTAGCCACCCCTGTGGCTGTGAGAAGATGCCCGCGTTCTCCTTCGTAGTCCCATTGAACAGAGCCATGCGCGCAACAGGCAGACCGAACTTCTTGAACGGCGGGTAGAACAGCATCGCGCCATATGCCGTATTCAACTGCTCATAAACCCGGTCCATTGCTGTCAATGCTTGCTCCGGTGTGGCACACCCGCTCAGGATGGACCACGTTTGCGGATTCAACCAGAGACTCGCCTCCTCATTCTCGCGAGAGCCTATTACGTAGCCGTCCTCCGTAAATCCGCGGACGAATCGATCCCCTTCCCACGCATGCTTCTGAATATGATCATACAACGATGTGCGCAGCTGATCAGCCCAACGGACCTGCTCATCATCTTGCTTATGCGCGGCAATTTCCATATAGACACGCAGTGCTAGGTACAACTGAAAAGCCACGAACAACGATTCGCCGCGAGCGCCTAACCGGAGCGCATCGTTCCAATCAGCATGCAGCCCGACAGGCATACCGTGCTCACCCAGACGATCGATGCTGAACTGAATCGCTCTGCGCAAATGCTCATAGACAGTCCCTTCACCTTGATCCGAGTACGGAATGACTTCATCCACATACGCCCAGTTGCCACTTTCCTTCAAATAACGAACGGCAGTCGGGAATAGCCACAACGCATCATCTGCACGGTAGAACGGATGTCCGGTCTCGCGCGCATACTCCGGATCATCCGGCGTTCCTTCATGACCAGGTCTGTGGTCGAACTTCACCAAAGGGAGCCCTCCGCCGTTCGACACTTGGGCGGACAGCATTAGCGTCAGCCGTTCTCGAGCCAGCTCCGGCTCCAAGTGCATAATCCCTTGAATATCCTGCACAGTATCGCGATACCCCAACCCATTGCGCAAGCCGCAATATTGGAAGGAAGCTGCCCTCGACCAGATGAACGTAATGAAGCATTGGTAGGCATTCCAGACATTCACCATTTGGTTAAAGTTATCGTCCGGCGTCTGCACTTGGAAGCGATTCAGCTTGCTGTGCCAATAGCTCTTCAGCTCCTGCAGCTCTTCCTCGACGATCGCCATATTCTCATAACGGCTTATGATTGCTCTAGCATCCTCCTCCGCATATGCGCCAAGCATGAACACCATCTCTTTCGTCTCACCTGGTTCTAGATCCACATCAATCTGCAAGGCACCGCATGAATTGCCATTATAATTCAACGTGTTCGTACAGGCGCCGTACTCGACAGAAGCTGGATTCTGGTAACCGCGATAATCCCCGACGAAGATATCTCGGTCTCCATCATATCGGCTCACTTCGGAACCTTGCACACCGAAGAACCGCCAGATGCCGTCCCCGGCTGCATCACTCAGTCCAGAAGTCCCTCCATCCACTTCCGATACGTGCTCATTAATGGCCTGAAGAATCATATTATCCCGATAATAGGTCTTGCTAATAAACTGCGTATATTGCAGATTAACAGTATCTTGCTCATAGTTAGCATCGTTCGTAAACTCCACATAGCCGAACAGAGCTAGCTTGCGCGGTCTGTCGTCCTGATTCGTCACCTTGAACCGCCATACTTCATACGTCTTGTCAAGCGGAACGTAGTACAGCGTGTCGGTTTCAATCTTCTTATATTTGGATTTGATCGCCGTATAAGCAGTACCGTGGCGGCACTCTGACTCGTATTGACTCAGATCCTTACCTACCGGCTGCCAAGCAGCTGACCAATAATCGCCCTCTTCACTGTCTCTTATGTAAATATAACGACCCGGCTGATCGGCTGGTGTACTATTGAAGCGGTAGCGGATCAGGCGCCCATTCGCTCCTGACTTCACGAAGCTGTATCCCCCGGCATTATTGGAAATAATCGCACCATAGTCCGGCGAGCCCAAATAATTGGCCCAAGGAGCAGGTGTATTCGGCTGCGTAATGACATATTCCTTGTTCACCCCGTCAAAAAAACCGTACCTCATCCTTCATCCCTCCATTTGTCCGCTCAAGGAAAACGTTTTCTGTCAACGACTAGCATAGCAAAGTCCCACAAGTACTGCAATAGTACAAATGTCCTCTGCAGACTAATCAGCTATACAGAAATGATACTTACCTCTTCCGCATCGCTCTGCGCTCGGCATAATCCACACACTTGAAGCATACCTTGACAGGCTTGCCTGCATCATTGACATAGTTCCTTGGTTCCACAGCTTTAGTGCCGCAAATATAGCATTTTGAAGAACGAAATAACCAACCGAACACAACATCGCCTCCTTGCAAGACCGACTTGAAATGCTCCACCCTTTTCGGTCGGTCCTGCAACGCTAAAGGCAAGCATGTGATTAACTATTTGTGAAGGAAATCTTCTCCATGAGATTATGCGAGTGGGGTATTATGATGCTGTAAAGTGAAACCTTCATTAATGATACTAGACCGACTGCTCATATTGCAATAAATAGGATCAAAGTTGTGCTTCCGGTAAATCGCCATTAAGGCTTCATTAAATGCAAAGATTTCATTAAGAGAAGGAATCGGCATGAATTCTGCTTTCGTTCCTCTTTTAGGTTGAAAGATGCTGTAATCCGGAACAACACCCAATTCAGATAATTCTCTAACGCCATCAATGAGTACATATACGGGCTGCAATCCTAATACAAAATTACTTCGCACCTTCCCAAATCCAAATACATCCACAGCTTCCCTATACTTGTTAAGGAGAACGTGATATGGCGTCTTGCCGGGGCAAATTTTCGTATAGTCTTTCTCCCCTGCAACCTCCATATTGTACTGCACCCACTTCACTCCAGTTTCCTTGGCAGCGTGCAGTTGCTCCATATTATCGTGCGGGCAAATATTCAAATAGGTGTCAAATCTGGATAGAGGAATTGCTTGATTCAAAGTATGCATAATATCATATGTGAAATCCCATACACTTTTTTCATCGGATAAATTGCCTGCCATGAACACCAAATGTTGGTGAGGACCTACTTGCTCGTGTTCCAGAAGGAATGTAAGAGTCTTGACGTATATACTTTGTCAATCACAATCCAGTCTCCCTCCTCAGGGAGCAGCAACGAATAGTTGAATTCTTCTTCTCTATCGCGCCGGTAAAGCTGATAGGGATCGTTCTGGCGGTGAACTTCGGTAAAATATATGTGCGGGTCATGCGTACCATTTCCGTACCCTAATGCTAGAGACAACCCCGCAGTCAGAACAAACAGCTTGTTCTTCCCCAGCTCAGCAATTTGAGACCATACCCGATGATTCTGATAAACCTTGTCAAGATGAAACATCTTTATCTGTGGCCAGTACTCGGGAATTATCCCCTCTTTGTATTTATGAACGATATGCTCATTTAGACGCTGGGCGAACGGTGAAAGAGATGTAAAATTTTTAATAGCATGCAGCCCCCTCCCATCGTATGGAATGTACGAAATTTTTTGATGTAGACTGAGCCGTTCGTAAATTTCCGTCAAGACCCATTGCTTGAATTTATGAAGTTCCGAGTTGGAAGGACCACATATCGCAATTTCTGTATCAAGTCCATCTCCGTATATTCGTTTCAATGCGGTGTTACTTAAATAACGATCGAGTTCAAGTTGTATCAAATCATAGCAATCGATAATGGTTTGACTGTCACACAAGTTGAGCGGGTATTCCGGATTGCCTATATCACAGAGCATGACTTCAGGATATCTCAGTACATAAGTAATCTCCTGTATGGAACAGCCGTCATCTAGTATCTTCTTGGTCTCCGCATAATGCGACGTACTTACGCCGCTTACTGTCCGATTGCAATGAGCGGCACTTGTTAACTGGATTGGGACGAATTGGCGCAATTTCGATTCACCTCCTCCGATCTAACACCCTGATTCCTGTCATGTGAGCGGACTCAACTCGATTTCTCCTTCGAAGAATGGCGATGGCCAGACTAAATGTGTGTGCAACTCCCAATCGTCAGATAAATAATCAAAATACCTGACCCTGAACTTAAAGCACCTTCCATGATGCAAGGTAAAAGGAAGCTCCTTACAAGGAATTGTTCCCGTTAGCAAATAGCCGGATGCATGCAACCCTTGCACATGCCAGTCGTGATCTTGTACGATTTCTCCTGTCTCACCGATCAGTCGTCTCAACTGGGCTTGTTGATCGCACAGACCCGCGCAAAATTGTGCCGACGCGTTGCGGTCATTCGCGTAAAACTGGATCGCTATCCCATCCGTAAATCCCCATGGAAAGCGCCACGGATCCTCTTTTGCCAGCCCGATGACCCGGGTAGTATGAACACGAAGTTGCATATGAACGAACTGCTCATCCCATTGAAGGCACCAAGAGAAGGCTGGTAGTCCCTTACTCCCTTCCCTTCCTTCCTGAATACATGATTCAAGCCTGTCCATACCAGCTTCATAGGCAGAACCAACCGTAATCCAGTCAGCGAACTGGTCTTGTACGTACGGGCTTGCTCTATATGCTGGGAAGCTGCAAAGGCGTTCTTCTCGAGCGGCTTGCTTAATTGCCTGCAGTTCTTCTGACGGATGGAACGCAAATTTCCAGAAAGATGTCGTATAGCTTCCATATTTCCAAGTATCATCAAGCAACCGCTCTATGGAGCAAGATGCTGCAAACTGCCGATACAACACTAGCAACCGTTCATTGCTCGCCCCCACATATGCATACAGATCTAGGAGCCTCTTAATAGCGACACGCATGATAACAGTGGCATTCAGTATTTCAGATCGAGACGTGATGACATTGAGATTGTCAGGGGCATTGAAATAATACATTTGCAACGCTCTCCAAAAGTCCAGAAGTTTCTTGACAGTAACTCGGGGCGCCACTAGCGTATCGTTAGGTTCCATCTCGGTTACATGATGGTAGACGTGCCAGGCGCACAGAATGAGTGTATCGACAGCACCAGGACTGGTATATCCCTTCTCGTGATCATAAACGGCATCATGGAAAACGCTTTCTATTTGTAAACCATGAAAGTTACGAGTCTGATGCAGCTCTACTTTGAATCTTTCTTGATATTCGTTTTTTTCAGCACTTACTAGAACGACTGCATCGTGCTGCCAACGAACCATCGCTTCGAGACTATGAATGAGCGGACGATGGTAATAGCCGTTGGACAACAAGACTTCTCTGGCTTTCAATAATTCGTCCTTCGATACAAGCATATCAATGTCACGTGAAGATCGCTCTCCTGCATCCGGATATAATTTCTCCGAAAAGTCCACACCTTTCAAGCAGACACACTTGATTCCGGCTGACATCAACAATTGAGTCAGTCGTCGGGTCTCTTGCAGATACGTCACATGCCTCTGTCGATTCAGCAACCAAATTTCTCTGGACCAGCGGATGCTGTGCATATCCATATCCGGCGACTCCGCAATCATCCTGGCTGCTAATCCTTCTGATTTGAATGTCACAGACAAATCCTTCAATTCGTCTACATCATTGGCGGTCAGAGATTTATAAGGTAAATCCAATGCTGCTCGAATCAATCGTTTTATCATACAAGCTCCTTTCCAGCCATATAAGGCTTGATACTAAACTACATGCGATCGTTCGGTGCTAGCAGCCTTAATCTCTGAAATTCGGTCTGCAATGGTGTGAACAATCTGACTTCGGCTTAGTTGATCTGTATGCAGCACATTCCAATTGCTCTCCGCGGCGAGTTTTAAATACGTTTCTGAGACCTTGCTCTGAAACGAAACAAATCGTTCACGCGCATCGCCAATGTGGTTATCAAATTCGCCCAGCTCCGGCTTGGAGAAGGATGTTCTTCTGCTCCAGCAAATCGCAGGGTCTGCATGCAACAGAAACACTGCATCGCCAGTTTGCAAACCGGAGAAGATACTGTGTAACAGCGTCTTATTGAAATGTTCTTTTGTCATGAATCGAGCCAAAATTTTATAATACCATGCATCAATGACAACTATTTTATTTTGCGCTTTCATAGGTGAAATATGGTATTGATCCAATAACTGATACCAGAGCGCATGCATGAACAACCAACACTCATCCGGCATCTCCCGAAGTGGATCATCATTGTTATATTTCCAGAAAATTTCCTTGAATTGCTTCATAAACGCATGAATGTATGGCGTTTGTTCAGGAACATCCTTTCTGGTAATCTGCGTAGCATCATATCCCCGCTCGTTGAGAGCCTCCACTACCTGCGCCACCGTACTGGATTTCCCGCTCGCATCAATACCTTCAATCGTCACAAATAATCCGCTCAAATGGATTTTCCTCCTTCAATCCGATTTCATAGTATTTGCAATTTTCCAACTTTTCGTTATCATGTCAATATAAATACAATCATGCGAATTAAAAATCATGATGATGAATTTTTCTTGACACCTTTTGATAACGCTTTCATTATAAACCGGATGTAATAAACATGTGAATCCCACATTTTGGATTTTTCTGTTACAAATCTGATCCATTCCAAAGAAGGTGAACGACTTGATTAAGTACGTTTCGATTTCCATTATAGCTTTCAAGCATTTGTACGTGTATAAATTGGATATACTTCTCCGCCTAATCACTGCGTTTTTAACCGTTTTTGCTCTGAAGGAGCTATGGACCGTCATTTACCACAGCGGAGACAATGTAGCCGACTCCAGTGGCGTCTCCCTTGTATCCATGACAACTTATGCCATGGCATCTCATATTTTGCGTGCCATTCTAGCACAGGATCTGTCTATTGAAGTCGAGCATCGCGTCAGAAACGGTGATATCGTCTTCGACATTATGAAGCCATGGAATTATATGATCATGCAACTATCCAGAGTTATCGGCCAAAGCTTGTACAGCACGCTGTTCATCGTAATCCCGTTACTTTTGACATGCTCATTGATGTTTCCATTTGAGTCGCCTGATGATCCGCTACAACTTATGACTGTCCTGATTAGCGTAACGCTAGCGTTCTTCATTAACTTTATGATCAACTTTCTCATTTCCTTATTGGCCTTTTTGTTTACGTCTGTATGGGGATTTGAGTTTGTGAAATGGGTACTGATTGAAGTGTTTTCTGGCTTATGGATTCCGATTTGGTTCTTTCCCGAAGCCGCGAGTAGAATACTTTTTATGCTGCCATTCCAAGCTATCTACCATACACCCTTGTCCATCTTCATCGGTCGTTTTTCAGAACTGGAAGCATTGAAACATATCGGAGTGCAAGCAATTTGGCTAGTCCTATTGGCAATTCTCTCTCAAAGTGCGTACGTGTTTTTAAGACGTCAATTACAAATAGCGGGGGGGTAATGAAGATACGTTACTTTAAGCTATGGCTCAGCTTGGAGCATGCAAATTTAAAAGCAAGAACAACCTACCTGTTTAACTTTGTCGTCGGCATAGTCAGTGTGTCGATCCTTGGCTTATCTACCGTCTTTATTACTTGGATCATTACACGACAAATTCCGGTCATTGGCGGTTGGAATTTCTATCAAATGTTATTTATCTATTCCATGTGGCGGGTTTCACACGCGCTTTTTAATATATTTGGCAATCATATTAGTTCGATCGACTATTTTCTGAGAGAAGGGCAATTGGACCGTTTATTAGTCAGACCGCTTCCAGTGCTATTTAGTTTTTTTACCCTTAGAATCAATATTGGCGGTATCGGAGACCTTCTGGCCGGACTAACGGGACTTTACTATGCGTACTCACATATATTTGAATGGCATGTCGCCACTGTCTTTTTAATATTATTCCTATCTATTAACGGCGCTGTTATTGAATGGTCTCTCTTTACCATGATCGCTTCTCTCGCCTTTTGGACACTTCAGTCGAACGGACTTCGTTCCATCATGGAGACATTCCTATACACATTTACACGATTTCCGCAAAATATATACAGCATTAAGATCCAACTGATCATGACATTTATTTTCCCAATCGGGTTTATGAGCTTCTATCCGTCGCAAGCGTTGTTTGGCAATACAGAAAGCACCCCATTCTTCCAAGCTCTCGCCTATTTGTCACCGCTTGTGGCCATTCTCATGGCTACACTGACCGTTTGGATATGGAATCAAGGTATGAAAGTTTACAAAGGAGCTGGTTCTTAATATGAAATGTATTGAAGTTCAAGATTTGGTGAAAGAATACCCTGTTTTCGAGAAGGCAAACCATTCATTTCGCCTGCTTCAGTCCATTTGGGGCAGAAAGCGGTTTGACAAGCGTGTAGTGGACGGATTGTCATTTGCCATCGACAGAGGGGAATTCGTAGGATACCTAGGCCCGAATGGAGCAGGAAAATCGACCACATTAAAAATGTTGTCCGGTGTGCTTACCCCCACTGCAGGCTCGATTAAAGTAGAAGGAGCGGTGCCGCATAAGCAGCGCATCGAGCATGCCAAACGTATCGGGGTGGTGTTCGGACAAAGGACCCAATTATGGTGGGATCTTCCGTTACTTGATTCCTTCAAACTGCTCGCAAAAGTGTATGACGTGCCTCGTTCCGTAGAACAGCATAATATTGCGCAGTTTGTTGAACTATTGGACCTTCATGATTTCTTGCATACGCCAGTGAGACAGCTCAGTCTGGGACAGCGCATGCGCGGTGAGATCGCTGCTGCCTTGCTCCATAATCCCCATATCCTGTTCCTAGATGAGCCGACTATCGGCTTAGATATTGTAGCTAAGGAGAAGATTCAGACGTTCCTCAAGGAAATCAATCAGGAATTGAACGTCACTGTACTGCTGACTACACACAACATGGACGACGTGGAGAAATTGTGTGACCGCGTCATCTTAATCGATAGCGGCAAGATTGTGTTCAACGGACAGACCTGCCAGCTGCTGCGTTCATTCGGAGAGAAAAAACGTCTACTAATTGAAGTATCCACTACCTTTAATGAGAATGAATGGAATGGTCCGCCATTTTTCATACATGAACGGAATAGCTTGCAATTTGAGATTACAGAGAACAAGGATATAGCGACAATTGTGAATCAAGTATCTCAGCTTACAATCATTCAGGACATTAAGATTATGGAGTCGAAAATAGAAGATGTGCTGCGCAGTTTGTATCTTGAAAAGGAAACATCTACTAGATTGGACATGGACAAGAAAGCGTAGTTTCCCCCTAGAATAGCATTTTGAAGCTTTTATTAAGGTTACTCTTAGACAAATCTACGACATAAGTAACCTCATGATATATCCACTTTCACCCTTTTTTTAGTCTTACTTTTAATTAGGGTATTCCTTATGATGCCTGAAACATTTAACATAGAGCTACTATACCAAGAAGAGAGGTAACTGACCAAAGATGATCATGTCAGCTCAACAATTACAATCGCCGCTTGCCTCCATCTCGACCTTGAAAGATGTCATTAATTGCGGGACCATTCGCTACGCGTATAACGCCCGTCTCGCGCACTACACGGATCCGTTCGACTACATGCAGCTTCATTGTGACAAAAAAAATATCACCTATGCGATCTACGGTGAACATCTCTCTTTGAACGGCATACAGTTTGTGTTGCCCCATTCTTTCATGAAATCCATTTACCATGTGTTTATTTTCCCTGCTGAAGTAATGGTAGATCCACTGCAAATGGAAATTGACGATGAATTGATCATGTTCTTATACTTGATCCTAGATTTATACGAGCAAGGCAAATTACTAGCGAAAGAATCGGCAGACGGTAAGGTACGACGAATCAAATCTTTCGGCTAATTGCAGTATCTTCGTTCAGAATCGTTAAGAACACCTCATGATTTCCAGGCCTTCTGCCAATCGGCAAAAGACCTGGAAATCATGTCTATACGAAACTATCTAGTCTCACTCATTTATTTCAATTAATGCTTTCATGACTTCTTCCCATTGTTTAGCATGATCCTGGTCTACGACACTCCCTTTTCTGGTCGTTAAACTCACCGAAGGATGTTCGGACTCAGGGCTTTCTACGATATGCAGGAATACAACATATTCATGATTCGCTTTGTATTGCTTGGGAAGTGAGAGTTTTTCGAAATTGTGTATACGTTCATCACCCTTATAGAGTTGGATAAGATCATAATTGAACCTTCGGATCATGTCACTTTCATAAGTAAAATCATTCGTCTGAATATGGATGATATAGTCTGATTCCTGAATGAGTTGGCTAAGGCTATCCGGTTTTTCTTTAATCTTTCTTTTTTCCTTTATCTTCTCATACCCCGGGGACTTCTTTATTTTCCCGATAATATCGTCTAATTTCTCCCCTTCATGGGGCCCGGAAGTAATCGTCTTATTTTCCACAGGAATATCTAGATGCGGATTGGCCAATATATATATGCTGTTCGGGTATTTTTCGGAATCAAATTGCTCTAGGAACAGCACCTCCGACTCCTTTTCTTTGGCAAATGCAGTGACCGCATAGACTTCGATTTGCGATTTTTTCTTCAATGAACCTTTGATAACTTCTTCTACTTCGATTATATACTTTGTTTGATTCTTGCTTCCATATTCAACGGGTCGGGTAAGTGCACCAACTATGATCTCGTCAGCCAATTCTGTCAATCCTTCAATCTCGCGATATTTTTCACTGACTAGGGCGTTTGGCAAAGTTGACATATCTTCCTCTTCAGTGGCCGCATGAGTGCACGCAGCAAGGAGTAGGGTCAATAATGCTAATATATAAAACAGACGTGTTCCTTTTTTCATCATTGGGAATTCCCCCCTTATATTTTAGTAGACCTGTACCAAATGTTCTTTATCCCTAGTTGTTAAGCTGTTTGTGTTGCTATACGTACTATGATACATTAAATCGTCATCATTGTTTGAATGCCCTCTCCATCCTAGACCATGCCCAAACTCATGTGTCAATACCTTATCATAGAATTGCGAATTTTCATTCGAATCATATGGAATGAAAATTTCAATACTTAATTGAATTTGACCATATTTATTGGTGTTATTATATGCCCATACTCCTTCAAAAATGGAATGGCTCCATTTGGTCCAACCATCAAATGATGATGGCAAACCAGATTCGATATCCCTTAAATCACTAATATTGCCGCCATATATTCTAAAGTTTGAATTGGATTCACTTGCTACGCTATCAATAGATATCCCAGCATTTCTCCAGGCGTTTCTAGCTGTATTCACATGGCTTATAAAGGTGATACTTGAAAAACCACTAAGTGTTTCCGAATAAGTTTTTGGCGCTAATTGCCAACGTGCAATTTCGCTAAACACATTTCCTCCATGGTAAGCGTGCCAATGATCTAGAGTCCCTAAATTATTGGTTGCATATGTGCTGACTTGCAAGAGGAGTACTAGCGGTAGAACAAAGAAAAATACCCTTTTCAATTTCATTTTCTGACCTCCCAGTAAAGTTGATTGAAAGCTGGCCAGCATTTCTATCACACTATAACCAGAAAACAGTAAATCTGTTAATCCCTAATTCATCCTACAACCTCATTCCAGAAGTCGTAGACGAATATAAGACTCGAATTGATCACCCGCTACACGGACTTAGATCATGTGGTACAACTACCTCTTGGTGGAGGCACGTCCCATCTACGGACTCCACCCTTCTCATCTGACGAACCCCATTCTATAAACGGGTCTATTCATCTCACTAGGTTCATTCCTTTGTCTCTTTCACCCGCACATTTCACCCATGCCAATCGTCACCCTTTTTTGATATTAGGGATTGACTTCATATGTAGGAATATTTACGATGAAATTATCCTGAACAAGAAATGAGGGAATTGATTACAATGAATTCGCATGAAACCTCGAACTATGAACGATCGATCTATAATATAAAGGAATCCATTAATCAAGCAGCGATTCGTTATGCATACAATTCGATCGTATCTAGTTATATCGGACCATTTGATTATATGATGCTACAATGTGACGGTGTCAATCTCAATTATTCATTGCATACTAAGCATGCTTCGCAAGATAGTATTCAGATTATTCTGCCGCTAAAATTGATCAAGCCGATTTATGAAGTCTTATTGCCTTATGCTGAAGATATAGAAGATCCTTTATCCATGAACATAGACGATAATCTCGCGGTCTTCTTATACTATGTCTCAGAGTTATATGATACTGGCAAGCTGTTAGGAACGCACATAGAAGGCACGCAAGCTGTGCACATTCACGCTCTAGCCACTTCACATATTTCGCTTCCGCTCACCCATCCGCAGAAGCGAATATGGGCTATCGAACGAATCTATAATGAAGAGAAGACAGGTATGCATAATTTGGGCTTACTCATTCACATAGACGGCGTCGTTCAATTTGACATTTTACAAACAGCCATCCAGACTGTTCTGTCCCAGCATGATGGAATTAGACTCCAGTTCACAGAACAAGGCGCCCAATATGTTGCCGAATACGAGCAAGAAGCGTTGCCTTTCGTTGACTATTCCAGCAAATCTTACGAAGAAGCATTGGGCTTGTTGGAAGACAGCGTTCAATTGTATATGCCTATCGTGGACTCACCATTATATGCGATCACACTTGTCCGATTTACCAATCAACAGTCCGGCTACATGATTAAGACACACCATGCTATTTCGGACGGCTGGAGCATACAGCTTATAACAGATCAAATTCGCGACTTGTACACAGCATTGTCAACGAATCAACCTTACGAATTCAAAGTACAATCGTATTTGGATTATATGAAGAAGGAACAATCCTACTTGGAATCCAAGCGCGCTCAGCAGGACAAGCAGTTCTGGCTTGAAATGTTTGCTGAACTGCCTGCTCGCCTGCGTCAGCATTCCATACAACAAGTACAGACAAGAGGAAGGAGAGAGGTGTATACTGTTGACCGCACGATTACCCGGCAGCTGAATCAACTGCTCCAAGCGGACGGCACCAAAGCCTCTACGAACTCTTTCTTTATTACAGTATTCTTCTTGTATGAATGGATGACTACCGGCAGAACAGACATTATCGTCGGAACGCCTGTACTCAATCGGTCAGGTGCGAAGGAAAAGAGCATGTTCGGCATGTTTACGAGTACGATGCCATTCCGATATGCGATACCGGATGACATATCGTTCATCAAGATGCTTCATACGCTCAGCTCTAAGCTTATGCAATGTTACTTCCATCAGAGATATCCTTACGACATGCTAATCAAGGAGCTCAGATCGTCGCATGAATTCCTTAGTGATTTATTTTCGATATCCGTAAATTATTACAACACGAAGCTAGCCCCTCAGTTTGACCGCTATTCCGTGAACAATGTAGAGTTGTACAGCGGTCACCAGTTCTTCCCTTTGAATATCATTATTAAGGAGTGGACTGAATTACAAGTAGCATATGATTACCGTCTGGACATGTATACGTCTGCTGAAGTGAGTACCCTGCACAACAACATTGTAACGATCATGAAGCTTTGTCTGCGCCATCCCCAAATCAGTATTCATGAATTACGAGAACATATGGAAAGGATCTAGACTGCGATGCGTCTGACAGCAAGTGCTTCAGCTATCCAAGTATGGGAACAATCACACAATATGGATTTTTTGCACATTGTTTTATCCTCTATTTTTTTATTTGTCGGAAGTATGATTTTTTTCCTGTCTTATTACAATAAGCAAAAGCTGTATATGTATATGGGACTGTTCATCTTAGGAATGGCGATCTACGCCTTCACGCTTACGAACGTCAAACAACTGTTCTATTCCAATGAAGATGTGTGGATTCATATCAAAATATATACAGAATTTTTATTGCCTGTCGTTCTCTATTTGTTCTACGAACATCTATTTGGGGCGGAGCGTTTTATTCGACTTGCTTGGAAGGTCCATATTACATTCGCTCTGCTTAGTATCCTGTTTATTCAGTTCAATATTTTTGAATTATCGCAAACTTTCCTGCCATTTAATTTATTATGCCTGCTCTCATTATCTGTTATGCTGTTTTATACGATTAGGAAAGTGTTCCAAGGCGACCAAGAAGCCAAAATTTATATGAGCGGGGTCACTATATTTCTCATTACCGGTATTCATGATGTGCTGCGGGCGCTAGGAATCGTTGATTCACGTGTGCAGCTATTGGTACTAGGATTTTTCGGATTAATTGTAGCCCTCTCCCTTATTGTCGGCATGCGGATACGGGCGGTATATAAGAGGCTGGAACAGCACAATCAGTCTCTTGCGGTGCTAGATGAGCTTAAGGATGAATTTCTTGCCAATACCTCGCATGAACTGCGGACGCCTCTGAACGGGATTATCGGTATTGCCGAGTCGCTATTAGACGGTGCAGCAGGTCCTGTCAGCGAAGCGATGCGACGCAACTTGAACATGATTGCAGCGAGTGGTATGCGACTCTCCAATCTCGTGAATGATATTCAAGACTATGCCAAGCTGAAGCACAAGGACATCCAACTCATACTCGAACCGGTTCGCGTACACGATATTGTAGAGACGGTCGTTGCCTTCTTGAAGCCTTTAGCGGAGAAGAAGCAATTACAGCTGAGCTGTCATATATCGCAATTGCCAAACATTCAAGCAGACAAAAATCGGTTGCAGCAAATTCTCTACAATCTGATTGGCAATGCGATCAAATACACGCATGAAGGAACGATAGAAGTACTTGGCAAGAATGAAGGCAGTGAAATCATATTTGAAATCAAGGATACGGGTATAGGCATACCGGAAGACAAATGGGCAAGTATCTTCGTCGCCTTCGAGCAAGCAGACGGCTCCGCATCGCGATCCTATGATGGTACAGGACTCGGCTTGTCGATCACGAAGCACTTAGTCGAATTGCATGGAGGTGAGATTCACCTGCAATCCCATGTAGGGCAAGGTTCTACCTTTACATTCACCCTCCCCTGTTCCGAATCGGCTGAGGAATTAACCGAAATAGATGAGCGCACTAATACTGAGCCTGCCCGCTCCTCTGCTTGGATCTCGGCATCTGACACATGTATGGAGTATGAATCGGCAAGAAGCGATGTGGAAGGGAATATTCTCATTGTGGAGGATGATCCGATTAATGTGCAGGTCATCCAAAATCATTTAGCTTTGCGGAATTGGGGGACGAAGGTAGTAAGCAACGGTCTTGATGCCTTAGAGATAATCAGTCGATACAAGATTGATCTCGTCTTGCTAGACATCATGATGCCGAAGCTATCGGGGTACGAAGTGTGCAAGCGTATACGTCAGACATTCCCTGCAGAAGAATTACCAGTCATTATGCTCACAGCTATGAATACCGCGGAGGATATTTCGAAGGGCTATGCATCTGGCGCGAATGACTACTTGCTCAAGCCATTCTCCAAGATGGAGCTGCTCGCTCGCATCGAAGCACACTTGCGGCTACGGGAATTGGAGTTGCAGAAGGCTCGATCTCTGTTTACGAAAACCGAGCTGGCAATCCTGTCTTATTACGCTAAGTATTCAGGTGAGACGCGTCGGCAAATCTTGGATCGCTTCAATGCGAAACGGTCACATCCGATCACAGAGAAGACACTCGCCACTCATATTACGAACATCTTGAAGAAGGTCAAAGCTAGCAGTATGATGGAAGCCGCTCAAACCGCAAAGCGCAAAAATCTTCTACAATCATCGGAAAGCACTAAGCATGCTTAGTGCTTTCTATATCTCTGTTTCATCACCATCTTCATCTCTTCTCATTCATTTCAACTCATGGCGAAGTAATAGGAATAATGATACCGGCACTTCGGATTGAATGAGCTCTGACATTCGGGGCAAGCGGCCTCGCAAGCTATATAATCTTGAATCGTTAGCTCCGTTCGGCACACTCCACACAGAATCGCCTGCTCGTTCCATTCCGAACGCTGCCACACAACAGGCGAATGATCAACCGCTTCCTCGTGACAGTAAATGCAACCATAGTAACGGTCACAGCATTTGAACCGAATGGCGATACGGTCTAGTTCACTGTGGTAATGACTGCATCTAGTCTGTTCATCAATGGCGCCGATGACGCATATGTTCCTTGCATCTGCCAATATATATGCTCACTTCTTCCTATCCTAATATTCTTAAGCAGTTGATCCATCTTCAGAATCGGAATTGGACCTTCGCAGAGCCTTGCGGCGCTTGCGCTGTTCATATCGCTGTGAGGCTGATTCATAATGCCTTCGCTCCTCCTCCGTCTCCGGAACTACCGGAGGAACGGGAACCGGCTTCTTCGCGTCATCCAATGCAACGAAGGTCAAGTAGGATGTTGCTGTAAGCTTGCGCTCTCCAGTGTACAAGTTTTCCGATTCAACCTTCACATAGACTTCCATCGAGCTGCGGTGCGTCCAGCTTACGAATGATTCCAGAATCATCGCCTCGCCTTCCCGAATCGGTGCGAGGAAGTCTAGGCTATCGCTAGAGGCCGTTACTACCGAGGATCGTGAATGACGCATGCTGGCAATCGCGGCCACCTTGTCAATCTTACTCATGACATAGCCGCCGAACACCGTTCCATGATAATTCGTATCTGCTGGCAAAATAATTTCCGTCATGATTGTTCTAGATTCGCTCGTAAGCTTGCCTTCCATCGTCTTCCACCTTTCTTCCTCATCATTCGGAATGCACTCCACTCTCACGGACCTTAAGCTCGATGCATGTGCACAAGCACAGACAGACAGTCGTCGATCATGCCTGGAATAGCAGATGCGTCCTCTTCAACGAGCGAGTGTTCATAACGAAACTGCGCTTCCAGCCACAAGACCCCGCTCGACAACGAGGTTAATGTACCAGAATAATGGAGATGCAGCTCTGGTGCGTTAAGACGTTCCCGCCAGATTTGAGCAGCGATCCGTTCCACAGCTTGTCCTGCTAATCTCAATGCGCCGAGTGACAGCTGCTCTGGGTGCAGCTCCGCTACTTTGGCAGATTGCTCCGTCGTATTGACGGGCAAAAGAAGCAATGCTTCCAACAGACAACCGGTTGCAGGAGATGGTGATCCTGCCTTGAACGCAGCAAGCTTCTCAGCAGCAAAATCTAAGAATTGACTGGACAAGCGAAGCTCCAACTTCGGCGGATATTTTGGCGCAATCTCAGACGAAGGTACTTCTACCGTCATCCGAAAGCTTCTTGACAATGCAGCAAGGTCTACCAAATCCTGACGCTCTGTCACGACAAGCTCACCAGCCAAGTCAAGCTCATAGAGCGCACCTTCCATCAAGACACGCAGGTTATCAAATATTGTCGGGTCAGTCATTGTTGATCGGCCCACATTCATCACGCCTTTGCTAGCATCAGATATGTTGCATCATAACAAAATATGGGCCTTCATTCAAAACAATTGTCTCGCGCTTACGGACGTATTGCCTTGTATATCAATATTCCTGTCATCGGCCATTGACGATTCTTTCCTTCTGTATCACTTTGTATTGCTCTATCGCTCCGATCTCGAGGCTGCTCAACGATACAGGAACGAAATTCGCATATGCCGCAACAGCATCATGCTGCGCAATTCGATTGCCTCGATTGTCCGACCTGACATCCTGCTTCGTGACAGGATAAGCGTACTCATCTAACATCTTCTCTAACTCCCGGTTGTTGTCTGGAGAGTTCATCATATGCATATACCCCAGCACACCTGATACATATGCAGCTGACATACTAGTTCCAGATTTGACTGTATATTGGCCATCCAACGCCGCACTCTCTACTAACCAGCCTGTTGCTACGTAATCTACATGCTCCCCATAATTGCCGAAGAACTGATGCCCTTCCTGCTCATAGCCGGAAATACTGTACACGCCGTCATATTTAGCCGGATAGCCGACATCATCGATTCCTTGGTTGCCGGATGCCGCAACGAAGGTGACACCTTTCGCCAATCCATAATGAATTGCCCATTGCGTCATAGGCTGGTACGGTTCAACAAAGCTCATATTGATTACATCGGCCCCTTGACTAATTGCATACAATATAGCTGCATGTGAGTGCTTCACATCATTATCGTTATCGATCATACGCACAGACAGAATGCGAGCTCCCGGTGCTTCACTGGCAATGATGCCCGCAACATGGGTGCCATGTCCGTCCTGGTCTTCTGAGTTCCAGTCGAAATCAATAAAATCAAATCCTTGGATCACTCGCCCCTTCAGCAGTTCGTGGGAATCGTCAACGCCTGTATCCAATACCGCAATGACGACCTCATCTGTGCGAAAATCCGCCTTGCCATACAAGTATAAAAAAGGACTGATGATCAGGACGAAGCAGAGGAATAAGCGATGCAGACGAAATTTCATGTACAGCCACCTCCTGCCTAAAATGTCCATAGTCGGATTTTTTTATATTGTAAGCGTTATCATTTATATGTTTATTATATGCTATTCATGCATAGTGCTGTTAACATTCCGCTAACATTCTCTTAACAATTTGTTTACAAATCTCGATTATTCGTCATAAAAGCAATCATTATTTGTTAGTTTATAGATATAACCTATTAAGTATATAGATTTTATATATTTTTATTATCGTGATAATTCTGTCATTATATAGTTCAATAAGTGATGGAATGAGGGATGTACTATGATGCAGCAACGATGGGATGCAGATTTGTACGATCAGAAGTTGGGCTTCGTCGCACAATATGGCAAGGATGTCCTCCAATGGCTAGCGCCAGCTGCGGGAGAGCGTATACTGGATATCGGTTGCGGAACTGGCGATTTGACCGAAGAGATTCACCAGTATGGTGCGCAAGTTAACGGGATGGATTTGGATGAGGAGATGATTCAAGAGGCAAGAAGGAAGTATCCGCACATCCGCTTCGATGTAGCGAATGCCGAGCAATTCACCGTTGAAGAGCCTTACGATGGCGTATTCAGCAATGCAGCGCTTCATTGGATGACACAACCTGCTGCTGTCCTGCAGTGTGTATGGCAAGCGCTCAAGCCGGGCGGCCGGTTTGTCGGGGAATTCGGCGGAAGCGGGAATGTCGCAGTCATCATTCAAGCGATTCAATCTGTTATGCTTGAACGGTATGCTGTCGATACACGTCCAAGGAACCCGTGGTACTTCCCGACGATCGGCGAATATAGCAGCTTGCTTGAAGCACAAGGATTTCGCGTTGTACAAGCTGCACACTTCGACCGCCCCACTGTGTTAAGTGATGAAGAGCGCGGACTGCGCCATTGGTTAACCGGCTTCGCCGGATCTCTGTTGCGCGGGCTGACCGAAGAAGAGCTTGCGGACGTATATGAGCAGATTGAAGCTAAAACCAGACACTTGCTGTATGATGATGGCATCTGGCATGCAGATTACGTGCGTATCCGAATTTCAGCTGTGAAGCCTCACACTTGATCTGACGAGTGATTGATCGTTCACGCTAGTGATCTTCATTACGGTGAAGACGGTTCAGCAGATTGCGAATATCTTCCTCGGACCCGCCTTTTGCCTTCAGCTCGGTCAAGCCTTCGAGCAGCTCGCGTTGGAACAGCTGGTCCTCCTCGGATTCTGATGTTGCTGGGGAGAACCAGACCAAGCTGCCATCTGGACCATCGCGCAGGAAGGCACTCTGCCAACAGTCAGGGTACGCATAGGACTGCTCGCCTAGCACAAGCGCAAGCACATCATCTGCATGCAGCGGCAGCAGCTGGTGGTACACTTCCTCTTGCATGCCAGCAGCTGCATCCCGATGCACATATGCATATAACAAATAATGCTCCCCGGTCATACAATCTTTCTCCACGGAATATTGCTCCAGCTCAGTAGCTTCCAGTTGGTGCACCGTCTCCAGTCTATCTTCGAGTAGCTCCCCTGGAATTTTGTTCATGGTACGAAAAGATACAGCTTCCATCTCTCTACTCACCTTTCTGACAATTCTGTGTTGAAGCGCATCGATAAGTTGATTCGTTCCTGCCCATGACATATGCAACAAAATATTCGCTCGATCAATTTGGTGTGCGCAACGGGATGTCACGCTCCATCTGCTCGAAGATCGCCTTAACGCCTTGCCACCAATTCGGATCCTCTGCATATTCTCGATTAATCCATTGGAACGGATGCATATCTTCAGGCTGGTCTAGACTTAACCGTACAATCGTCTTCGCTGCAATTCGGCTGGAATCCGCTATATCTGTATTATACTCCCACCAGCTATGATACACATTGAAGGGATTATTCGCGATTTGTTCAGCTTCGGGATTGTCGATTTGTACATAGCCGTTCTCTTGCCCAGATACTGCAAACAGCAGATAAGGATGCAGATTGAAGCTTTCCGATATATCCAGCATCGTTGTAAAATACGGTTCTTCAGCCAATTTGGACTGTTTGCGTATCAGCCAGTTCTGCAACTGCTCCATATTCACATACCGGTGCTGAAAGTGGCGTGGCAGCCCGTTCTCCATGAGGGGCGCTTGCGGCGCAGCTGGCAGGAAGATGATGTCTGTCTGAATGGTCGTCTCTTCTGCAAGAACGAGCGTGTCCGAGCTTTGCTCATAGGTCAGCACGGCAACACCAAAGCCGACGAGCGCAAGCAGTAACCCGGCAACTGCAGCATGACGAAACCATCCTGGGCTGCGCCACTTACCCATTTCGTTCGGTTCTACCGCCACGTCGGCCTGTATATCGGCATTCGCTCTCGGCATTATATTCAGCAAAGGCAGATTCGCGCGTGCTAGTTCAGACCAATTGGACAATTCGTGTGGAGTCGGCTTGCTTCCTGTGCGAGCGGCTATCCAATCAGCTACTGCTTCTAGTCCCGAACCCTTAAGTTGATGCATGCGCAAGCATTCTTCTAGCACATCACGATCGGTTAGACTGCCTTTCTCCGAACATAGCTGATGAACGAGCCTAAGCCGCAGCGCTTCCTTCTCTGCTTCAGCGAGTTCAGGAAGCCGGCTTTGTACCATGCGGTGCAGCGCATCGGCAAATACAGCCGCGCGCTCTTGTGCATCGCGTCCGTCAAGCTTGCCAGCAATCAGCTTCCTCAACCTGCGGAGAGCAATTGGACCAATCCACTCTCGATCCAAGTCCGCATGGGCAAGTGCATCGTCGTTCATCTTCGGCGCATTCATCCTTGCATGCCACCTCTACCGTTCCAAGTGTGATTACCCAACATCTTCGGCTTCGGTTCGCGAATTCCTTCCTTCGTGTCCCAATCATCATCATAACTTCTGCAGCTAAGTCACTAGTCCTTGTTCAGCTGCTACGAATTCGAGCAATCCCAATGCGTCATCAAAAAAAAGCGCCCCACTACCGCAGCATCAACACAATGGCGACGCGGGTTGGGGCACTTCGTTTCCATCATTCTACCTTCAACATACGATATACGGTGTCCACACTCTGGAACGCATAGCGCTTGTCCACACATTGCGTATTGTCGAACAATAACAGACAGGGAACGCTAGTCAGCTCCCACTTCCGCCTAACCCAAGGCAAGAAATTAATATTCGCCCGCACTACAGGCACCGTGTTGTCCATGGTCATGACAATAGCGATCATGCGATCTGCCAGCTTGCAAGTTCCGCAGAACGGCGTATGGATGAACACCGCGAAGCGCCCACCTTCCCGCACGCGCTCCAGCA
The DNA here is from genome assembly GCA_913056365.1 of uncultured Paenibacillaceae bacterium. Taxonomy (GTDB): domain Bacteria; phylum Bacillota; class Bacilli; order Paenibacillales; family K13; genus Xylanibacillus. Next base: position 223,660 of record CAJXLT010000002.1, read on the forward strand.
GCTGCGCTTCCGTATAATCTCGCGTGTTCCCTCTCGAGGCGTCTACGCCTTCCATTTAATATTGCAGCCAAGGCTTGGGCGTTGGTTAGAGTCTACAGCCTGGCCTGCGAGAATGGCATCTAGTGCCGCACGTATATCCTTGCCGGTTACAGGAATGCCGCTGTCCGGACGGGAATCGTCCAGTTGTCCACGGTATACGAGCTCTAACTGACCGTTGAAAATATAGAAATCCGGTGTGCAAGCCGCATCGTATGCCTTGGCTGTGTCTTGTGTCTCATCGTACAAATACGGGAACGAGTAGCCCTTCTCCTTGGCCAAATCCGCCATTTTGTCAGGTGCATCGTCTGGATACTGCTCCACATCGTTCGCATTGATCGCAACGAAGGATACACCTTTTGCTTGATAGTCGGCACTCAATTGAATGAGTTGCTCCTCTACGTGCTTGACGAACGGACAATGATTGCAAATAAACATGATGACCGTTGCTTGATCGGATTTCAGCTCGCTAAGAGAACGGGTTTGTCCAGTCAACGGCTCCATAAGCTGGAAGTCAGGCGCTTTGGAACCGAGCGGGATCATGTTAGAGGGTGTCCTAGCCACTTTACTCATCCTTTCGGCGATTGTGTAATGGGATAGCTTCCTCTTCATTATACCGTTCCTGATTTCCCGCGTTCAAGTCCTTAACGATGAGGCATGTTCCCGGAAGCTCCAAGCGGTCGCCTTGCTGCAATCGAGTTAGCTTGTAAGGAGCCAGCCATTCCCCATTCACACGTGTCCCATTCCGTGAGCCCAAATCCTGGACAGACCAACCCTGCTCAGCATGCCAATGGAACTCTACATGGGTCGAGGAAATCCCCGGCTCTTCCAGCAGCAAATCTGACTCCGCTACTGATCTCCCCAGTACAGTACCCGATTGCGCAATCGTATGAAGCGTATCTGCTTGCACTCCTTCCTGTTCAAGGACAAGGAATGGCTGTGGCGCCCACTCCTCATCAGATAACAATACAGTTGCGGGAGTGCTTGCAGGTGCATCCCTTGTGGACGGAGGAGCTTCTGCAGCACTCGATGGATGGTCATGATCTGCAACTACCGCTTCACTCGACTTCAATATGACTGTCTGATTCGGAAGCTGTTCATAGTATTCCGCTTCCGGCAGAACAGCGTCGAAGCTTTCCCAGCCTTCCTCCTCCGTATGAACCAACACTACTTTGTTGCGTGTCCAAGGGAGCTTGCCGAATAACAACAACATGACCGCAATGCCGCATGCTAGGCAAGCATACAGTATCATCTCCGTAGGCTTCCACCAGAAAACCTGCAATAAGATGATAACGGCAACTGCCGCAAGCGCAACGCGAACCCACAATTCTCGTTGACGCCACCACGGAATCCCGTTATCCGTCGAAGCGGATTGTCGATTGTCCGTTCCCCTACTGTCCTGCCGCAGTTCCTCGGATGGGAACAATCTATCGGCATGTGCTGCGTTCAGTGATGAGCTATCTCCAATATGCTCTTGTTTTGCTGGAGGCTGATCTGTCACGGCATAAATCACAGCATCACGAGAAGGCTTGCCCGGTGTACCTTCGAGAAGTAGCTTCAATCTCTTGTGCACTGATTCAGCTGTGCAGCCCGGGCTTTGCAGCAGCGCGAGCAATTCAGCGACTCCGCGGCCATTCTCAACCTGCAAGTAAGCTGTCCATCTCACAGCTAACTTAAGCAGCGCCTCTCCAATATTATCCGTATGCGGTACAGCGAGCGGCAAGTATACAAGCTGCGGTCTCCCTTCGAGTTCGAAGATAACCTCCTCAGCTAATACAAAGTTGCGTTCCAGCAGCATATGCGCTCTCGCTGATAGCAAGATGCTCGTCACATCATACAGCAGCTTATAATATTGCGCTAACGTCAGACCGCTGCGTCCTAACTGCCTGCTTATGGGCTGCCGCTCCCGCAAGTAACAGCGAAATCGACTCCTATCTGCATCGGAATCGAGGACAGCCGGCATCAAGCCGGTAATTTCATTCTCTCGCAGCATTGCCGCTTGCAATTCAGATAGATGATCTGCATCGTTCGAGAATTGTCCAGTAATTAATAAGCAAGGCTCGCGCAAGCGATCGTAATCAAATCGCAGCATGGGTTCCTCCTGTTCATTCGAATATATGGCGCAAATAGAGCAATACGGCTCCTGGTGCTGCTGCCAGCATCAAGGGCATCTTCGCCACCCGCTGCCGGCTTGGACCACTTAACCAAGCTCGGTCTCTCGTACTGACAAGCAACAGCAGCTGTAAGCACCAATTGCGCATCCGTTTCGTCCTATGCTCTTCCCAAATCAACCACACAATACCGATGCAACCAGCAAGCAGAATCGTATATCCCCATAACAAAATCGCATGCCAAGCGCCTATCCATGCACCTGCAGCCCAAAACAGCTTAACATCTCCTGCCCCAACTGCCCGGAACAAATAAAACGGAAGCGTAATTGCCAATCCAATCCCCATTCCTAAGCATGACGACTGAAGCCCTGTCCATCCATCACTCGATACTTGCAATGTGACTCCCGCAATGGCGAAGCCGCAAGTCAGCCAGTTCGGAATTTTGCGCTCCTTCAAATCCGTCCATAGTGCCAGACTCCATAACAGGGTGAAGCCTGCCCCAATCAGCATCCCCATCCGATCAGCCCCCCTCCCCTGTCCATAAGCGTTCATAGGCATGCGCGTGCAAGTCTACATCTCTAGAGAAGAACGGAACGTGCAATCGGTGGGTATACACCAGATGTACGCCGAACATTCTTGATCCAGTTCCTTGCCAATCGGGAATAGCAACAGAATGAACGGCAAGCCGAGACGGGTCCAACAATGTTCGTTCTATATGACTGCGCACTAGTGGCAGCAAGGCTGCCTTCCATACTTCCTCCGTCAATTGTCGGCCCTGAGCACGAACGATTTCCTGCAAGGGAGCAGGCAAGGAAGCGGCCAGCTCTTCCAGTCGTGTCAGGAATGATGGCTCTTGAATGAAGGTAAGCACATACGCATTCGCTGCGATTTCCTTCACAGTTTCAGCAGCTGCATGACGCAATGCCAATTGGACCGCAATCGATTGAGCGAAAGACAAGAATAACAACAGCAAAGCAATAATGACAGGCAACACAATAGCTGCTTCCAACGTAATGCCGCCATCCGTTCGTTTCCGGAATTGTCTGACCACCTCATCCCCTCCCTTCAGTAAGACCATGCCGCTTCCTTCCCGATTATGATCTGACCAGGCAGCCGGTCAACGGCTTTTCCTCGCAACTTTGCATGCGCATACGTATAGGCGTCGTGCAAATTCTGACCCGTATTGGCATGAACCAGCGTCTGCATCCTTGCTATACACTTCTCAGATTGTGGATGCAACAGTAGAAACATGCGCAAATAATCTTTGTAATCAAATGCTAACGCTTCTGTAAGTCTCGCTGAAAGCTCCACGCGCTCTCCTTGAACTAGCTTTCTCATATCGTTCAAGGCTTCCGCGGCTCCTTCTGCAAGTGCCCATAGAAACGTAAGCCACGGTGACAGGAAGGTAAGAACTTGCCGATCCGGTTCAAATAAAGCTTCCACGGTGCGAATGGCCAGCCGCGTCATGAACATCTCAGTGAAGGCAGCACTATGATTGGCAGCACAGCTGCCAAGTCCGTAGATGACATATTCCGCTTCCTGATTCGCGAGCATATGCGCTCCTGCGTGAGCCTTCTCATGGGACAGCCCATCATACGTGCGGTAAGTAAATTTGTTCATTACAAACTCGCTAACATAGGCTTTGTCACGTGCCCCAAGCATTACGCCTGACAGCTGATCAGCGAGGGAGAATGCTTGATTGCCTGCTGTTTCGGCTTCCATTGAGTCCAGCTGCTCATCCTCCTGCTCCTGCTCCTCCCCAAAGCCGTTGTATAGCTGATTGTACTGACCCAACTGCGCATACACAGTTTGATTCATACCAGGACAATCATAGAACAGCTCCTTCAGCTGACTAAGCGCCTTCTCAGTTCGTTCCTTCTCGGCTTGCTTCTGATTCGCTACTTTCGCTTGCTGCCGTTTCCTCTGCTGATCGAAGGAATTCCAAGCATTCCATTCCGACGAAGACTTATCCCGCCACGCTTCACTCAGCTGTACTAGCCGATCATGAATCTTGACGAAATCCTTTCCAGTTGCAAGCTCCATTGTGAGGAAGCTCGAGCGCAAGGCGCCGAACTGTCCGACAGTTTCTGCTGCGCCGATCGCTGTATCTGTGAACAGAGAACCGGGATATACAGATACACTTCGCTCAGCAGCTTCACCCGCTTCTTCAACCTTGCTGCGCAGCTGTTCATTCCGTTCCCTTGCTTGGTCCAGATGGCGCTCAATCGATTCCAATCGACTCGTTAGCCAATCATAGTGCTCATTGAGCTGAAACTCTACCTCGCCAATTAGCGCCCAATACCGGATTAATCGATCCAACTGCTCAGACAGCTCTTGCATGCGAACGGATAGGTTACGGATCGCTTCATTCAGTGTAGCGATCCGCTCCCCGAGCTGACTTATTGCTTGAGCAGCACCAGGGTTCGGTCCCCCTTGCATCGACATCGCCAACTGTTGCATTTGATTTTGCAGCCCCTTTCTGCTCTCTTCTAGCTCAGATTGCTCTTGTTGCAAGGCTTTCAGCTCTTGGCGGATGACATCGATGTCCAGTAGCCCAATTTGTTCTGCAAGCTCATACAGCTCTGTAAGATTCGTCGTCAACTGCAGGAACACCGTACTTGTACGACCTTGCGGGGACAGCATTCGTCCTAATTGATCGCTCGTGTCGTCCAATGCCTCTTCACGCTGACGAATCAATGATTCGAGCTGCTTCAATGATGAGCGAAGCTGTGAACCATTGCTTAGCTGATTCGCAACACCTTTGTCCTGGAACGGCTCCATAATTCGCAGTACATATTCAACAGGAGCACGGTATTTCATCTCCTCCAGCACTTGCGCTTCGAATACTTCCTTGTTCGCGAGTGAATGATCGAACTGGATACTTGTCTCTTGAACCTCGATAGGAGAAGCCGACCAGAAGGATGCCGGCTGCAATACGCTCATATTCGCTTCCAATACTTCGTCGAAGACGGATTCTGCCTGCTTCTCATCTACGCCATACAGTCCGTATTGCTGCAAATTATGGTCATAAGCGGACAGTGCAGAACGAACGGCTGCTTTCAAGGCAGACTCCGCCTCGCGTTCGGCAGTCCATACTTTTCCGAGTTCTAATAACACAGTTTGAGACAGCAGCAAGGCGGATAATGTGATCATCATCATGACCGATACAGCTCCGGACTCCCCCCGAGCCAGCTTGCTTATCCAACGCAGCTGCTTGCGCTTTCTTCGTCTCTTGCTCGATCCTCTTGCACGCATGAATCATTGCTCCTCTATATCATGAATGACCACGGTGATTCCTCTTGCTTCAAGCTTACGCCGCAAGTGGTCTGGCGGTCCGACTTTGCCGGTTTGTCCTGTTCTGCGGAAAAAATGCCAAACAACACCTGTCACATCTGGATGACCTTGGATCAGTTCCGCATCCTTCGGAAGCTGAACCTCCTCTAGCTGCTTGGACGTGAACGTCAAGTACGCCTGATGCACAACTCCACTTGCATCCAATGCGTCGATACGCCGCTTGCCGTGCGTAGTGTCGAATTGCGTCTCCTTACCCCCAACGACCGTTCGCAAATAAGCGGCTGCTTGTCCATGTCGGGCGAACGATGCTTGCTCCTCTCTTCCGATAAAGCGCGCAACCGCATCACCTGCACGTCGATTCGTAATTTGCCGATCGCGCAATGCCTTGCCATACCGCACCGCCAAATCTACATTTCGTATGAATTCCGCCGGTTCAACGATAATAGAAGACGCTCTCGTAGCTAGTCGAAGCTCATCGTTACCTTGTCCGAAAATGACCGGCATTGTTGCAGCCAACTCCGCCTGCACTGTCCGGCGAATGAGCGAATTGTTGTAGAGCAGCTTCCCTTGAACGGATTCAGGCAGATGATTAGCTGCTTCAGCTAGCTTGCCGACAGGTCCATTTCCCTCGTTATTGCTATGCTGTGGCAGCGTAACGGAAGCAGAAGCTTCTCCAGTCAGCAGCTTGAAGATCCCCCCGACTCCGTCTGCGCCTAATCGCCAATATAAGCTGTTACGGGGAGTATGAGCAGAACCTGTATGCCAGTTACTGTGAGGATGATTCCATGCGAAGGCTGTCCGTTCTGCCGCTTCATGCGCCGTCTTGCTTAATCCGATAAAGTGATACATATACAATCCTGCCACCATGAAGCAAATAAGACTGAACAGCATAACCGGAACGACAATCGACGATTCGAGTATGAAGCTACCACGCTCATTCCTTACCAACAACCGCCAGTGCCGTACAACCAACCTAAGTTGTTCCAGGCTCAAGAATATCCTCACCCTCCAGCTTATCCATCTCAGACTGCGTGTTCTCGAACAAGGAATTCACCCATTCGATTATCCACTTTCGGAACACAATCGCTATCGCGACAAGCACGGCTATAATGAGCAATATTTCCAGCGTACCTAGCCCGTCTTCCTCTTTCCAGAATCGCTTCCAGCCCGCAGTAAGCTTCTCGCTAACTTTCATCCAATATCACCTCCTTGCATCATCATGACAGCCGGCGCACCCACAATGAGCAGCACAGCTATAAATATCATCATCATCGGAAACAACAGCTTAGAGGAAGCTTCTTCGCCTAACGTACGCGCCAATAACTTGCGCTCCTCCCACATCTTGACCGAAAGTGTCTGTAAGGAATGCGCCAATTCCGGTCCTCCCCTTCGGTGGTGAAGCATAAGCGTATGAACAAATAGAGAGATCTCCTGAACAGCACACCGACGCGTTAGCCATTCCATCGCTTCTGTGAAGGAAGCGCCCTTATCCATACGATAATGCGCCTCTTGGATAACTGCTCGCAGCACAGGTTGATTGCGATTGGCCGTCTCTTCCTGCTTCGAGCACTTGGCTAACGCTTTGCGCAACGTCTCCCCCGCCTCAAGAAGTAAGGTCAGCTTCGACAGCACAAGCGGCAGCTCTAGTCGAATAGCCCGTCTATAATGGGCAATGCGTTGATCAAGTGACTTCAACGCAGCCATAGGAAGCAGTCCCAATACGAGAGCAAGTATGAATAGAAGTGCGACCTGAAATCCTGAAAGTACATATAACACCAGTCCAGCTCCAGCTATATACGCGAACAGCTTGAGTTTCTGGCGTGAGAATTGCTTAGCTACGCGCTTGGCTTCGCCTACATCGTACAGAAGATGCATTCTCCGGAATACGGCTTGCTCCCACAAGACTAGCCAATGTCTCATATTGAACATTTCGTCTTCCCCCTCCTCCTACAGCTCGATCCTCGTTATACGGATCATAATCGCGATAGCTGCAGTCAGCAGCACGAGCGCACCCATCATGACCATCCATCCAAATCCGCTATAGAGCGGGGCCATATAGTCTGGGGACGCCATTCTCAACAAAACTACAAATACGATGGGAGTAAAGGCGAGCATCCGAGCTTCGAGCTTCTTCTGTGCGACTAGCACCTGGATTTCTTGACTGACCCTAATGCGTTCACTGATCGTATAGGCAGCACGCCTTGCAACCTCGATTAAGTTGCCGCCGCTGCGCTTACAGATGATGAATACTTCTGCGAATTCAGCAATCTCTTCGATGCCGGATCGATCCGCGAAATCCTTCAGTACGCTTTCGGCAGTATCCCCGACTGCCAGACGTCCCACCATCATCTTCAATTCCTTCACGATCGGTATATGTGGGCTTTGATACAGCAGCTGCATATCGTGATACGTTGCTTGCAGCGCACTCTCCACAGATCGTCCTGCTGACAGAGCCGAAGCCAATACGTCCAGCATCTGTTGGAATTGCATGGCAAGACTGCTCTGCATACGCTGTACACACCAGCTTCTGTACAGTCGCGGAGCAAACCAGAGCACCGGCATGAATAGTAGAGCTGCGTACCAGACATCGAAGAATAGCCAGCCTGCTCCGAATGCCATGAGCGTGCACATTAAGATGACAGCAACCCATTCCCAAGGCTGCAACCGATATTCACGATAATCTCTCATCCGGTGTTCATGCTCCTTCCCTCTCTGCTGCTGCCAATGTGCGCTGGATTCGGCAGATCCAAGCCGGCCAGCTCCAGCTTTCGTCTGCGCTGCAACGGTTCGCCTGTATGCTGCAGACGGCCATCGCCAGCGCGTGTGAACAGCGGATGCATCTGAACTTGACCGTCTACACAACCGCAAACCTCGTAGATCGCCATCACGTTCCGCTTCCCGTTCGGCATGCGGGCAAGGTGGATGATGATTTCGATTGCGGAAGCGATCTGCGCGCGAATGACTTCAACCGGAAGCAGAGCACCGCTAAGCACCATCGTCTCCAATCTGCTGATCATGTCCTGCGGGCTGTTCGCATGACCAGTCGAGAGAGAACCATCGTGACCTGTATTCATCGCCTGCAGCATGTCCAGTGCTTCCGCCCCTCTGACCTCGCCGACAATAATACGGTCTGGCCGCATGCGTAGCGAAGCGCGTATGAGGTTGCGAATACTGATCTCACCTTTCCCTTCCGAGTTGGCATTACGTGTCTCCATACTGACTAGATTCGATACATTGCGAATTTGCAGCTCAGCAGCATCCTCGATGGTCACGATGCGGGAATGACGAGGAATGAAGTCGGATAAGGCGTTCAAGAAAGTCGTCTTGCCTGAGCCAGTGCCACCGCTGACGAATATGTTATACCCTGCTTGCACGAATACGTTCAGCCATTGACTAGCTTCATCTGTTAGAGAACCGAGCTCGACAAGCTTATCCATCCGCAGCGGCTGCTCCGGAAATTTCCGAATCGTAAGCACTGGGCCTTTCAACGCAATCGGAGGCAAGACAACATGTACCCGCGATCCGTCCGGCAATCTGGCATCTACGATAGGCTCCGATTCGTTGACAATTCGGTTCACCTGTCCGACAATCATCTGAATCAAATCCTCCAGCCGTTCCTGACTCTCGAAGCGATCGGCGATCTGTATGCTCTTGCCAGCGCGTTCTATGAAAATCTCGTCATGCCGGTTGACCATAATTTCCGTTACTTCTGGATCATCGACGAGCGGCTGCAGCACGTCCAAACCGCGGAACGAAGCATAGATACGCTCGATCAGCCTCTTCTTCTCTTCCAGCGTTAGCGCAGCGCTCTCTTCACTGTCGAACACTTGCCGCTCAATGAGCCGCAGAATCGCCGACTCGGACATGTCTCCTGTGTCCATCAGTTGATTGCGCACTGCTTGCTTCAGCACCATCCATAGCTCATTGTTGTTCATGCCAGCCCCATCCTCGTACCTCGGAATACCGACAACCTTGCTTCCTCAGACGGATCTCCGGCATGTGTAATACTTCTTCGTTCTTCCAATGATTCAATTACCTTGCACACCGCTTGTGTGTAGACAGATTGATCTTGTAGCAGTCGGCCGCGATTGCACTTCCATGCCGGCACATAAGGAAGCGCAGTGTGAACCCGGTACGGCAAGCGCTCATCAGGCTCGTCAATAGATTGCAGATCCGTCGCTTTACCGTTGATGAACAGCCATGCCTTCTCTGGGCGGCGTTCCTTGCGCAGTTGCATGCGCTCCAGCAGATGGGCGGTTTTCTCCCGACAGCCTGTACTTCCGTCCACTAAGCAGATAACCGTATCAGCTTGAGACAATGCGTCCTGAGCATGCTTATGCCAAGCACTGGACAAATCGATAATGACGACCTCGTACTGCAAGTTGTCTAGCAGCATACGGCGTAGCTGGTCTAACTCGTTACCGCCAAACTCCGCATAATCTTCCGGATGTCGCAACGGTTTGACCCAATCACAAGCACCTTCCTGCAATCTTCCTATCGCTCTTCGCAATGCTTCTTCAGCAAGACTGCTCCCTGCTTCTGAACTGTTCGACTCCCTGGAACGTACAATGTAGAGCCATTCAGCTAACGGATCGTCCGTCCCGAATAGAGGCATGGAAGGCATGTCCTCCATGTTGAGATACACCGCTTTCCTAGTGCGACCCCACACCTTAGCCAGTGTTAGCGCCAACGTCGTCTTCCCTGTACCTCCGGCAGCGGAATACACCGCAATTGTACGACCGGATGCCGTATGTTCGCTCAGGCGGTGACGGTGCAAGCTCTCTGCTGTGTGCGCATGCTTCTGTACTTCTTCAAGCAATGCAGGCAGCGGTTGGTAGGCATACAGACGGCGAGGCTGTCCTGACTCGTTCCCCGATCCATTGCTGGATGCGTTCACGATCCTCTCACCTACTAACAACAAACAATCCTGCTGGCCGCCGACCTTCTCTATGACTGGCAGGAACTGAGGTGTACAGAGACAAACATCCCACAGCGGCTTGCCGCTTACATAACGCTCTAGCTGTTCCGTTGCGGCGAAGGAAGTAACCTTCAAGCTCCGACACCAGTCTGGATGCGTGTGTACAAAGTAGGCGAAGGCTTGCACGAACTCACGCTCCTCTGAGCATAGAAGCAGATGAAGCACGCGATTATTCGTCACTTGCATGACATTCCTCCTTTTCTTAAGAAACAACAAAAAAAGCACACACTGATGGCATCATAGTCATCAGCGGTGCTTCCGCTTTGTTGTTTATTGAGTTATATGGGTCATGCTACTTCCTAATCACCAACAGTATAGCCTAGCTTCCAAGCGTTGACAAGTCCTTATTTTCGAAAAAAACAGTCTATTATGATTTTGCGCAATTGTCTACAGCATGTGTCCGCAGCGACATTAGCTGCTGAAGGAGAGGAGCGAGAGCAGCATCTATGCGCTGTCCTGCTGCTTTCTCAAATTGAACAAGTCCGCCGTTCCAGATCGCCTTCGTAACAGCGGCATGCGGAATATTTGGAACTACACATGACGGGCGCACTGGCATCGTTCTCAACCATGGTTTAACAATATCAGCGGAAGCCTTGTTAGCAACCCAGTGTATAGGTATGTTAGATTCCGTGTATGATTCCAGCATCGCCGCAGCCCAATTCGCTTCTCTGCTGCCTGCCTTAGCCGGGAAAGGATCAACAGCGCAGACAATCGCCGCAGCGCGAGGCAGCAGCGCTCGAATGGTATCTTGGTCCCAGCAAGTACCGATATCTGCGAACACTAGCCCGCTCTCACATAAATCGATCATGCGGCGCAGCTGCACAGCATCTGTCTTCATACCGGCAGGACGATCTGGGGGAAGCGGGTACCACAATGTCCCATACTGCTGCCAGCGTGCGGCCGCACGAAGCCCGTCTTGCTCAAGCGCCCGATTGCACAGGAACCGATAGCTTCTCGGGCGATGCTCTTCACCGTTAAGTAAGTGATAATGCTCTGCACGGCCTCCGGGCAGCTCAAGCACACCGCATGGCATTCCTGCACGCATCCATGCCGCTGCAAGCGCCATCGTCAAGAACGTTGAACCCGCTCCGCTATACAAGCCGCCAACAAGAATCAAGGATGGCAAGCGGTCTTCATGTAATGTAGCCAAGGATACTGCGGCTAGATGAGAATCCAACTGTTCAAATGCACGCCTTGCTTCACTAGCCGATTGGAATCGAAGCGCTGGATCACCTTGCAGCAAGCGAAGTAGGATATCCATAAGTTGCGGCAGTTCATCGGTCGGTAAGCTGAGAGCAGACCGACCTGCCGGCGATACCCCGCGATTCACCAAGTAATACAGCAGTCCACCTAGCTGGTACAAGTCGCTGCGTGTATCTACCGCTCTCCCTGCAAGCTGCTCCGGCGAAGCAAATTGCGGTGTGCCGTAACGACCCAGTGTCCTAGTTGATTGTGATTGCTCTGTCAAGCCGACTGACAGTGATCTCTCTTGCAAGCTGGCAATGCCGAAATCAATCAGCCGCACATGCCCTTGCTTATCAAGCATGACATTCGAAGGCTTCAAGTCACGATGCATGATAGCAGTCGGTCCGGTGTCGTGCAAATATGCTAATAACTCACTCAGCTGCTTCCCGATACGAACGACTTCGTGAAGCGGAAGTCTGCGTCCATGACGTTGAAACCGCTGCTCGACCGTCTCTCCTTCGACGTACTCCATAATGATCCAGCCTTCTTCGTCTTCCTTCCACACATCGATCACTTCCGGTAAATACGGATGATCAAGCGTGACGAGTACTTTCGCCTCCCGCTCCCATATTCGCTGTGTCAGGCTTCCGCCTTGAACGAGCTTGGCCGCGCGCAGCTTACCATGCACCTTCAAGTCCCTCACGAGAAATACACTGCCCATACCGCCTGCTCCTAGCGGCTGCACCATTTCATAGCGGCCACCGAGCAACGTTCCCATCTTCTTCATCATACCCCTCCCTTCAGAATGGTTGGGACATTCTTCCTTATTCCATGAGTATAGCTTGCAACATTCGTATGTACAAGTATTCTTACACGGTCTGTCGCAGAGCGATTCGTATATACCTCCGTATTTGGGAGCATCATGCCGGATTTGTATATGCTCGGGTTCTCACTTCCGGTCAGCCATCACCAATGTATGAGATGACGTTCAAGGCATGCAAATGCTAGTTTATAATTTCCGTTCTTTCCCTGTATACTTATAACAGATACACAAAAGGAGTGGATCATGAATCATGTCCCAACCTGCTACAGATGATAAGCGAAGTAAAGTATTGAAGAAGAGTATCGACTCACTGATTCAAATTGACAATCAATCCGGCTTGAATGCTCATCAACAAATCTTAATGAACAAGTTTCTGAAAGAACTCCATCACACGCATCATGCGAAATCATCCACATAACGATGACATGACGAAGAAGCTGACTGCGCTTTACACGCGGTCAGCTTTTTTTCCATTTGCGATACAGCTATATACGTTTGTTCACTTTCGTCCTTCTTCGCCGTTTACTATTGATTTTGTGCCGAATTTGGCTAATCTTCGCATACAGCTTCTCATTCTCGTGATGCTTGAACAAGCGTACGCCCGGTGCTGTATTCGCCTCCAACAGCCACACCTTGCCATCTTGGTCAACGGCTAAGTCCAAGCCGAGACTACGAAGACCAGGGTAGGCTTCGCCTAACGCGCCAGCGACATGTCTCGAAATCGCGATAAGCTCGTGCTCGATTCTCTCTATCTGATCAACATCGAATTCCGTTGCTGTTGCCAACGCCTGCCGAACCGTGATGGGCACGCCGCCGCGCGTTCGATTCGTCGTAATTTGAGCAGGCGGCGCCATCTTCCCCATCGCACCCATGCAATGCCAGACGGAGCCTGGTTTCATGAGCAATACCCGAAAGTCAATAAGCCGATCTTCGTTGCAGATCAATGTGATCCCTTGCTGGATCACGTATTTCCGCCTTTGCTTCCGGTGGCGGATTACACGATACAAGGCTTGCGGCGTAGCGAACGTGCGAGTCGGATAGCCCTGTTGATCCAGAATCAACTGCTTGTTCAAGCGGGAAACCTTCATCACACCGCGTCCGCCCATACCGTGTTCTGGCTTGACATATACGGCATCGAATTCATCCAACAGCTCGCACATGGACTGTTCGGTCAACCGTTCCATCCTAGGCAGCGCGTCTTTCAGCAGCAGTTCGTTCAATAGGGCGGCGTGCTTTTCCCATTTGCTTGATACATACAGACGGTGTCTCGGGTCCATTCATATCGCCCTCCTCCGGATATATCTATGCGGAAGAAGGTTGTTCGGTTTGGGCGCTTATACAGGTTGATTCAATTCCTTGGCAGCAATCGCGCTTGCAACCTGCTCACCATGAAATCGTCCGTTCTCAATATAAATCACATTCGCACGACTGCCTGCCGCAACTACACCAGCAATATACACACCTTGTACATTCGTTTCCATCGTTTCCGAATCATAAGCCGGCTGACCAGTCTCCAAATCAGTCTGCACACCCATACTTTGCAAGAAACTGCGGTCCGGACGAAATCCAGTAAGCACCAGCACATCGTCATTCGGGAGCTCCTCACGTGTCCCGTCTCTGCTCACAACAATCGAATTCGGCTTAATTTCTAACAGCTTCGTCTTCCAATACATGTGAATCTTATCTTTCTCTACTCGACTCAAGAATAACGGCTTCACCCATGACTTCACGTTCTCTGTCAGTTCCTCACCGCGATAGACGACCGTGACATCCGCTCCCGCGCGATACAGCTCAAGCGCAGCATCCACAGCAGAATTACGCCCCCCGATAATCGCTACCTTACGGCCGACATACGGATGCGCTTCGCGAAATACATGCGATACCTTCGGCAAGTCTTCGCCATATACGCCCAAGTAATTCGGCCAATCAAAATACCCTGTCGCCACGATAATATTAGCTGTCTCATAACAGGCCTGAATGCCGTGCCGATCCTCCGTATGCACAGCGAATGTCCCATCGTCCCGCTTGCTCACCTGCTTCACTTCCTCATAGGTGCGGACACGAATCCCTCGCCTGCGTACGACAGTAGAGTAATATTCCAGCCCCTCCCGCCGAGATGGCTTGTCGTTCGGTGTCACGAATGGTACTCCGCCGATCTCCAACAGGTCAGGCGTACTATGAAATTGCATAAATGTAGGGTACTCATATACGGACTGCACAATACAGCCTTTCTCAATGACGAGTGGTTCAATCCCTCGATCCTGCAGCGCTGCAGCTGTTGCCAACCCGCATGGTCCAGCGCCGATTACAATCGCTTTTTCCATGATTTCTCCTCCCCTTGATGTCCAGTTGCTTCCTATCCTTCTCTCACCTTGGCCCAAGGCCGATCCTTATACCATTCCAATTCTGCCTGCACGTCATAGGCTCGGGCAATGAGATCACTAGTGACAACCTCATGCTTCGCTCCTGCGGCTTCAATGCGTCCGGCGCCTAACAGCAGCACATGGGTGAATAACGGCATGATTTCTTCGATATGATGTGTCACATATAGAAACTGAACCCCTCTGTCACTGAGCAGCTGCAAATCTGCGAGAAATCGCTCGCGCTCATATAAGTCCAGACCGGAGCAGGGCTCATCGAGAATGAGCAGCTTCGGATTGGCCATCATCGCTCTTGCCAGCATTACTTTCTTACGCTCACCCTGAGACAAAGTACCAAGCGCCTGATCAGTCAGATGGGCGATACGCAGTTCCTTCAGCAGTTCTCTTGCACGATGCTCAACCTCAGCTGGCACAGCTTGATACAGTCGCAAATAAGCATGAACACCGCTGGCAACTACTTCCCATACCGGGTCGCGAAGCGCCAGCTTATCCATCAGCGATTGGCTAATGTAGCCGATACGCTTGCGTACTTCTCGTACATCACACTGTCCATACGTCTCGCCGAGCACTTGAACGGTGCCCGATGTCGGGAACAAATAACCGTTGATCATTTCGAGCATCGTCGTCTTCCCCGAGCCGTTGCGCCCAAGAATGACCCAATGCTCCTCATTGTTCATCGTGAACGATACATTGTGCAGGATGGTGCGGGTATCCCGCTTCCAGCTGACCTGATCGAATGTAATCATAGGAATCATTTCCCCTCTAGTCCTCTACGCTTTCTTACCTAACCGAACGAATACTCGATTATGGCTTGCTTCGATGTGCTTGTGCCAGCTCCAGCAACAAGGCATCCGGCATCGGTCCGTTGTGCACAGCAACATGCTCTGGCTTCGAGGAATAGAGCAGCTGATACATGTTCATCCGGCCGGTAACACTCGAAGTGTGCAGATACACATGTTCCGCATATAAGCCTCTCTCGACAATCTGCCGAACAAGGTCGAAGCCCGTCGGCTCACCCCAGCCGAGATCATGATCGAGGGACAAGATGTGCACCTCGCACGATTCCAGCAGCTGCAAGCATTCATCGGCGTTGCGTGCAAGCACGAACCCTTCCGGGCAACGGCGAATATCATCTAGATACACATTCAGCTTCTCAGCCATCTCGCATGCGCTCCCTTCTCCCGGGCAGTCAAGTAGTCCAAGCAGTAAGCAGCTCCAGCTCATCGCGGTGCGTCTTCCCCTTGGGCACTGGTGTTTCCAATATCATGGGCAGATTGTTCGACCATGTGCAGCGCAAAAATTGCCGAAACCGCTCCACGCCAATCATTCCATGCCCGATCGGTGCATGGCGGTCTCGCCTTGAACCGTGCCCGAATCGAGAATCATTCATATGCACAGCATGCACGTGCTGAATATACCCAAGCTGCATACCGCGTTCGAATGTGACCGACCAGCCCTGCTCGTCCCAGAGACCGCTGGCATAGGCGTGGCAGGTGTCTAGGCAGAATCCGATCCGATCCGCATGCTTGGACAGCTGGCGTATGTGCACGTGCTCCTCGAAGGCAGTCCCCTTCTCTGAACCTTCTCCTGCCATATTCTCCAGAAGAATCAATACTTCTCCTTCATACCGATCCAGAACCTCATCTATACATTGTAAACTATTTTTATATCCTTGCAACGGGTCTTTATTATGAAATTTGCCAAAATGCACAACGACGCCAAGCGATCCACAAGCCTCTGCAATAACCAGATCATTGACGAGAGACGCCATCATACTCACACGCGCATGCTCAGGTACCGCGATATTAATCGGATAAGCCGAATGCGCAATGGAACGAATACCGTGCTCTGCGCAATAGAAGCGACAGCGCGCAGCATCTTGTTCGTTGAATGACGGCTTTAATGCTAGGCTGCGCGGGTTCTTCGGAAAGTATTGAAAGGCGCGTCCTCCTAGCCTATGTGCGAAGCGAGCAGCTTCATAATAACCGCGCCTGGTGCTGACATGACTGCCGAACAACATCACAGTCCCCCCCTTAATGCTGACATACCGAGCAGAAGAACATCTTGCGCCCAGATGAAGTTTCCTTCTGTATAGCAGCACCACAGCGCGGGCATGGCTCGTCCTCCCGATCATAGACTTGGCAGCGTTCCGTATACTTCCCAGTCAATCGATCACCTGTATAAAATGGCTGCTCCATGTAACCGCCATATTGAATAGCAGTGCGCAACACACGCTGGATCGAATCATACAAGCGCTCCCAATCATTCTCCGATAGCGATGGACAAGCTCGAGCCGGACGAATACCGGCCTCATAGCATATTTCATCCGCATAGCAGTTGCCAATACCGGCGATCACATGCTGATTGACCAGCTGCAGCTTCAACCGCCCCCGCTTCTTCGCCATTCGCACTAGCCACTGCTCCATGGTCAGTTCGGGCTGAAGCGGCTCCGGACCAAGCGGGTGAAGCCGTTCCGCTAATCCGGTTGCGTCTAGCAAATGCAAGTAACCTAGTCGCAATCCGATGAAATACAAGGAGCCCTTGACCGTATCCAAGCGAACCTGAATAGTCCGATCCGGCTTGTCTGCTTCCTTACCCCAGAACATCCAGCCGCCAAGCATTAAGTGCAGAAGCAAATGCTCGCCTGAATCAAGCGTAAAGATGAGATGCTTCGCTCTTCGTCTAATACTTGTCACTGTTCGCCCTATAACCTTGCGGGTGAAGTGGACGGTCGACACGTTCAGCGACTTCTCTCGACCTATGTATACGTCTGTGATGACATATCCTCTCAGCTGTTCTGTCAGCAGCCGCCGATACGTCTCCATCTCAGGCAACTCCGGCATCATCATAGCCTTCTTTCCATCGTTTAGAATGAATCCGTTCGACCCGGCTTCTCATGATACATAAAAGTACATATTTCCTGCGATTGTGCAGGCTTTGCTTTCGAATCTCGGGGGGAGTCCGAAATTCCTGCGATTGTGCAGGCTTTGCTTCTCAAATTCGAGGAAATCTCGAAATTCCTGCGATTGTGCATCTTTCTCAGCACGATACCGCCGGATAAGCCATTTCACACTCAAGGTTCCTGCATAATCGCAGGCTTTTGCAGAATAACCATATTTCTACGGCAAATTCCTGCACTTTCGCATTTTTTTCAGGGTGTGATTTCAACTCGTGCGAATTCGGTACTTCTGGCACATCCGTACCTCAGATGAATGTGTGACGTTCATTCGTGCGAATTCGGTACTTCATGTACATCCGTACCCGAACAGACAGCAGTCCCGCCGACTGCGGCCTGTTGGCCATGCGTCTGCGGGACTGCCGGTACTGATTAAGCTTCCCTAATTAAGCTGAAATTATGGATAGACGGATCGTGACATGTCAGCGACAACGCACGCGTTATCCGGTACGGTCTTGCGACGCCGCCTTGCGGCGCAGGCGATCAATACGCTTCGTAATCTCGTTCAGCTGTGCACGCTGCTTGCCGCTGTCACGTCCGCGGGCAAGCGACAGGCGGCGCAGGGCTAGCTCCTTCGCCTGCTCCGCATAATGGAGCGCGAGAGGAATATCCTTCAATCGATGCTCATAGGTCATCGCGAGCTGTACCCTCGCTTCAATAGCGGCAGCAGGGGAAGCATCGCTGTCTTGCAAGCTTTCCTTCCAGAGCTGAACAGCTGTATGAAGCTCCCCCTTCTTCTTAAGCACTATAGCGAGTTCGTACTGTATGCCCTGCCTTGCCTCCGGCTGCAGCTCCATCAGATAGCGATATGCCGCTTCTGCTCGATCGTGCATCCCTTGATTGTCGAACCATACGCCTGCGCGGAACACTTCGCTTGCTTCCAGCGAATCGAATGACGCCGAGCCGTCAGCCAGCGCCGCGAAGTGCGCAGCCAGCAAATTAAGCGTTAGAATATCCCACTCATTATGATGGAACACCCCTTCGAGGATGGATGGCTTCTGCTCGGCCAAGTATTTCACGTACAGCTCAGGAGCAAGAGATCCGGGCACATCGTCATGACGATATACGCCTAATCGTCTCTCTTCGACCATGCTCAATCGACAGCTAGGCAATGTCTTGCGGTATAAGCTTCGCGAAGGGTATAGGAAATCCAGATGGGCAAATCGATCCAGCTCGCCGACCTCCATGCGATGCATAACAAACCGATTGCGTACGACCGGCCAATCGAAGGTACGCCCATTGTAAGTGACGAGATGCGTATACGTCGCAAGCAACCGCTTCAATTCATGCAGCATAGCCCGTTCTTCGGCCGGATTACGAATCAGCATCTGATCGACAACAAAGACCTGTTCCCGGAAGTAGCCGATACCGATCATGAAAGGAACATTCCCCGTCCCTACACCAAGCCCTGTCGTCTCTGTGTCGAGGAACAGCATGCGTTCACAGAGCGGCGGTGCAGAGGACGAGTGCGCCAACTCCGCCAATTCCTCGTCAGCTGATGCCGGAAGCAGCGGCGCTCCCTTGCGCAGCCTCGACTTAGACTTGTCCCCCGGCTTCACTGCTACTTGCTCCAACACATCCGCGCAGCTTAGCAGATCACCTAGCTTCGCATAACCGTGCCGATGCGCAAGCGGAAACTGACGCCTGCGGCGGATGAAGCTGCCGCACGCATTGACAGCGAGATGAGCATCAAGCGGCGCCCACTCGGCACTTTGCACTACACGCGCGATCTCATCTGCTTCGGGTACTTGCGCGTTCGTCTGGCCTTCGCGCTCGCCACTGTCGACAGCTTTTTCCTCCTGCTGCTCGAGGTCTGGCGCTTGCGAGCGTTGCCTTTGCTTCAACAATTGGTCACGCAGTCTCATGCTTCGCCCTCCTTGGCCGCCGCAAGCAGCTCCATCGCCAACGACTTGCCGGTTAAGCCAACTTCTTCAATCGGGCCGACGCATGCCGGGCAACCGCTCATACACGTACAAGCCTCCATATGCGCAATCGCCTTGTCCAGCAGCTCGCCATGTACCTCATACAGCCGTTCACTCAGTCCTATACCGCCGGGATAGCGGTCGTAGAAAAAGACAGTCGGCCGCTTCGTATGCACGGCCTTCACCTGCGGCACGACACGAATATCCATCGGATCGCACATCAAGTACAGCGGAGCAATATGGACTAACACATTCGCCAGCCCAAGCAGGGCGAATTGCAAGTCATTAGTGCTGCGTCCTTCACTAAACCGTTCATCGAAGGAGAACCAGTAGGAGGTAGTATGCAGCTCTTCCTCAGGGAGATGAATCGGCCCGGCGCCAATATTCTCATGCGTGCCAAGCTTGATCTTCTTGAAGATCGTCGCCTTGGCGTTCACCGTCACCTCGCCGAAGCAGCGGGAGAGTATGCCAGTCGTCTCCTCACGATCCGTATGCAGCACCTTAAGCTGCACAGCAAGATTGGCATCCGTGTAGTAATCTACGCTAACCTGCCGAACGAACGCCTTCTTCTCCTCGAAGTCGAGCTTCTCTACTTGGTACTGAACACCCTCATGAATGTATATCGCTTCCTCATGCAACAAGGTCGGCGCGCTGAAACGGTCAACCTCGCCTATTACCTTACTCCCCTCCGACATATCGATGATGACGAAGTTCTCCTGTGCCGCCGCTCGCAACGATACATTGTGTGCGGGGAAGGACTGCTCCATCCAATACCATCTGCCGTCCGCATGATGCAGTGTGCGCTCCTCTGTCAGAAACTCGAGAATGTCGATAATCGAAGTAGCTCCGAACGCTTCATCCTGTTCGAAGGGCAGCTCATACGCGGCACACTTCACTTGATCGAGTAATATCATCAGATTGTCCGGATGAATGAGCGCCTGCTCGGGTGGACGATCGAAGAAAAACTGCGGATTTTGAATCATATACTGGTCCAATGGATTGCTGCTCGCCACCATGAACGTAATCGAGCTTTCCTGTCTGCGTCCAGCCCTCCCTGACTGCTGCCAAGTGCTCGCGACAGTGCCTGGATAGCCGTTCAGCACACATGCCTGCAGTTGTCCGATATCGATGCCGAGCTCCAGCGCGTTCGTACTGACTACGCCGCGAATCTCTCCGTTACGCAAGCCGCGCTCAATCTCACGCCGCTGCTTCGGCAGATAGCCACCGCGATAGCCGCGTATCGACCGGGCACCTAATTCGTTGCGAATCAGCTCTTGCAGATAGGTCAATAATATCTCGACGCGTACTCGGCTACGTGCGAAAACAATCGTCTGAATGCCTTGCCTGAGCAGCATGCCTGCGATCTTCTTCGTCTCCAGCACACTGCTGCGGCGAATGCCGAGCTGACGGTTGACGACAGGGGGATTGTAGAAGACGACGTGCTTCTCCCCTGTCGGCGCGCCATTATTGTCGATGAGCGTGACACGCTCACCGATCAATCTCTCTGCATGCTCCTTCGGGTTCGCAATCGTAGCCGATGCGCATATAAACTGAGGAGCAGAGCCGTAAAACCGGCATATTCGCTTCAAGCGGCGAATGACGTTCGCCACATGGCTGCCGAATACGCCTCTGTATGCGTGCAGCTCGTCGATTACAATATACTTCAAGTTCTCGAAGAGCTTGACCCACTTCGTATGATGCGGCAAAATCGCAGCATGCAGCATATCTGGGTTCGTCACGACGATATGGCCGGCATTGCGAATCGCCTGCCGAACTGTTGGCGGCGTATCGCCATCGTACGTATGCGTCTTAATGTCCACTTCCATGAAGTCAACCATATGCTGGAGCTCTGCAACCTGATCCTGAGCCAACGCCTTCGTCGGGAACAAGTACAATGCCCGCGCCTCATCATCACCTAGAACGCCTTGCAATACCGGAAGATTGTAGCACATCGTCTTACCCGAAGCAGTAGGGGTTACAGCTACGACATGATCCCCCCGAGTAATCGCTTCGAATGAATCTGCCTGATGCACATACAGGTCGCCAATGCCCTTCTGCTGTAACGCTTCCTGCAGCTTCGCATGGAGCCGATTCGGAAATGGCGCAGTTCTCGCAGGGCGCGGCGGGATCGTATGCCAGCATGTCACATTAGCCATCAGCTCACGATTGTTCTTCATCTGGTCGATCCATTCCTGGATGGACGACACCTTCCCTGTAAGTCGATTCATCTCCAGCATCCCTTCCCCAACTCTATAGTGAACGATTCGTATGAACGATAAATTGTTGTGCATGATATACCGTGTAGAATGATTACTCATTACGAACTCTCTTCTATTTTACAGAATATACGTTCCCCTAGCAACGAAAACCTTCAAATGGGTCCCTGCCTTGCACAACAAAAAAAGACTGACCTAAAGTCCGGTTACAGACTAGTAGGACAGTCTCTTAAGCGGGAGCGTAGACCGTTAAGTAGCGGAATCGTCATGATCATAGCGGAATCCGTCCTGCAGGACGCTAGCATCATTGCTCTGCGCAGACTGCAGTTGGTGCGAAGATTGCCGAAGCTTGTTCAATACCCCACTATAATTCAAAGCTGACTGATAGCTTACCCCGTTGTTAATCCCTTCCTGCAGCGCCTGCTCAATAACCGCCATATCTTGCGCATCCAGATCCATGCCTGCTGCCTCCCTTTCTTGAATCTATATCCTTCAACTAGGTTGTACAGCCTAACAGCTTTCTATGCGTGCGATAGTTGTAAGAGCTGCATCATCAACTAGCTCAGGCGGGACAATGTAAGAATCAATCTCATGATTTGGGGTGCTTAGCTTACCCATGTTCTACTTATCATCTAGAATAGCCATAACCTCCATTAGAAAATGGGCACTCAACTGAACGCTTAAATCCAGCGACTCGTCTTGCGGCCGTTTCCCCCAATGATAATGAAATAATCCATGAACCTCGGAAGAACCTCTATGCCACAACTGCTCGGCATTATGTCGCAAAAAAGCTGTAATCTGTTGCGATCTCTCCGGATCTACAGCGATCAACTGAGCCAAGTAACGCACCAGGATACCCTTGAATAATCCTGCATCTCCTTGATCATCACCTTCACCATACATAGCTCCAGTCTCTGCATCAACGAATATATTCATCGTATGTGTTGCTGTTAGCTGTGCATGATCAAGATAACTAGATTCTCCTGTTACCCTATAGAGCTCAACCGCAGCACCGATATAAACGCCCTGGCAATACGTGAACTTCCAGTCTGAATCGATCCTGCCATCTCCCAATCGGTTGATTCCATCCATAACAAAGCCCGTTTCTGGATGAACCAATGTTGACCGGAGCCAATCGAATATATTCCTAGCAAAATCAAGATCTGATTGCTTGCCAAATAACCGGAATAGCCTAGCTCCCAATATCGCTGCAGGACCGTTCGCAGGGGTGTTTTTATAATCAAGTTGGGATTTCTGCCAAGCGATCCCGCCACCCTGGTGATCATTCCAACCCGTTTGGATATCTTCCCACAGTTCGAATACTGCTTTCAAATAGACATCGTCTCGAGTCTGTTCGTACACACGCAATAAGGCCAAGGCCATCCATTCCATGTCATCATACAACGCATTTATAATACTTCCACCATTACGGAACAGAATCCCCTTATATTCCTGCTCTATCATCTCCAGCACAGCTCCGTCCTTCGTACGTTCGTACACATCAACTAGACTGTCAAGCGCGTGTGCATACCACCAGTAATGGAACGTCAGATTACAACGATTATCCATGCAAGGATACGTATTGTTAAACATGTTCAAGTCTTCGTTCCAATAATGCTGAACTAGGCGATTGAAGGCTTCGTCCGCCCTGTCAGTCCAAGTTAAATAATCATTCATCTTTATCATGGTCTCCCTCCATCGGAAAGGCGCTAGACTATTTATTCTTTAATCCCAGAAAAAGCAATACCTTGCATAAAATACTTTTGCAAATAAATAAAAATAAGAACAATTGGAATCATCACAGCGCACGAAGCAGCCATCAGCGGACCAAAATCCGTATTCCTGTTATAGGAAAAAGCCTGCAAACCCATTTGTACCGTAGCTTTATTAGGATCATTCAATATAATCAATGGCCATAAAAAGTTATTCCAGCCTGCCTGGAACGTAAATATGGCCAAGGTTGCCAGTGCTGGTTTCGTCAAAGGAAGATAAAGCTGCCAATAAATACGAAACTCTCCGCATCCTTCAATACGTGCCGCCTCCATTAAATCATTAGGCAAGCTCATAAAAAATTGACGCATCAAGAAGATGGCAAACGTACCCGAGGCACCAGGAAGAATAACCCCCCAAAACGAATTAAGCAATCCATATCCACCTGTCCCCAATATACTATTGCCTCCAAATAACGGAACATGCACTAGAACGATATACTGTGGAATAAACACAACAACCGGAGGAATCATCATCGCCATAAGCAACATTCGAAATAAGAAAGTTCTGCCTCTAAACCGCAATTTAGCAAAAGCATAACCCCCAAGCGACCCGAACAATAAATTTAGACAAACACCCGCGAGCGCAATAACGAATGAGTTATAAAAAAACCTGCCAAAAGGCACCAATGTGAATGCTTCTCGATAATGCTCGATTGTCAACTGAGATGGAATCCATTGCATTGGAATTTGAAAAATCTCACGGTCCGGTCTAATAGACGTAAGAAAGCTCCAGATGAATGGAAGCGTCATCATAATTGCAATTAAGACGCAGACACTATAGAAAAGGAGGTTGGTGACGACTTTTTTCCTTGCTAATCGTGGAATATGAGTAGCATTCACGACCACATTTAATTGTTTCATTCCTGCCACCTCCTCATATATTGGCGCCATCGCGGTTCATTTTAAGATTAACGAATGTAAATACGACTAGAACTATAGCTAGAATGAAGGCCTGTGCGGAGGCATAGCCCATTTGCAATTGATTAAAGCCCATGTTGTAAATATGATACACTACAGTTTTCGTCGAATTAGCTGGCCCTCCCTGCGTTAGCACATAGGCCTGATCGAACAATTGAAGCGCCATAATAATACTCATCGTACTCACAAAAAATGTAACAGGCTTCAGCATCGGCCACGTAACATAATAAAAGCGTTGTACTTTGTTAGCACCATCTATTTTGGCAGATTCATACAAATGATCAGGTACTCCTTGTAAACCAGCCAAATATATAATCATATTGCTGCCTACGGTCATCCATAATGTGATGACGACAATAGACAGCAATGCCGTATTCGTCTGGGCAAGCCAAGCCGGTCCAACAATGCCAATATAGGATAATAATTCATTGACCAAACCATATTCCGGGTTCAATAACCATAACCAAACTGTAGATGCCGCAACAGCCGAAGTGACCGTAGGCATATAATACATGGTACGAAAAAACTTCATCCCTGGCTTTTTCTGGTTGACCAATAGGGCAATTAGACACGATAGGATCACTATGGCCGGGACATATATGACAGTAAAAATTAGCACGTTCTTAAATGAAACCCAAAAAATATAATCCCCAATAAGCCGCTCGTAGTTGGCCAACCCAATCCAGTCTGATCTACTTAGCACATCATAATTGGTAAAGCTAATAAACAACGCCATCCCGACTGGCACGACCATAAATACAAAAAATAGAAACATCGCTGGCGAGATAAATAAATAGGCCATGCGCGACTCGTGCTTGCCAACTCTTCCTGCTGCCATATAAAACCCTCCTCATTGCAAGCAATGTGTACCCTAATTCCATATCAATAGTAGAGGAGAGTCATCCTCTCCTCTACTATCGGGATACTGTTCCTTATTCCAATTGATTGTTCTTTAGAATGTCATTACCTTGCTTCTCTGCCTTCTCCAGTGCATCCTCTATGGATTGATCTCCATTTAGGAATAACTCGAGATTCGGAATTAGAGCATCGGTCTCCATAATAGAGTACCCTGGATGGCGCGGTCGAATTTGGGCATAGTCCAAAATATCAAGAAAAGGTTTCAAGTAAGGATCTTCCTGGAAGAAAGGATCCTCTTCGGCTTTTTTGTTGCCAGGGATATTGAAGCTTGTTTTCGCCCATAGCAACGCATTCTCAGGATTGGCTGTCCACCATTTCAAAAACGCCCAAGCGCCTTCTTTTTCTTGTGACGCCTCAGGGATGACAAGTCCGAAGCCACCCATAACACTCGCTTTTCCGCCTGGTCCTGCTGGCATATCTACTACGCCAAAATCAAGTTCATCGCCATATTTTTTATACGTGCTAATCATCCATGGTCCTGTATTCAACATCGCTACTTTGCCAGTGACAAAGGCATCTGTGCCTTCTCCCATGCCTTGCTCGAAACCAAGCTTATAAACCTTATCTTCATTCAGTAGTTGATCCCATAGCTGCAAAGCCTGCTTACCCGCTTCGGTATTAAATCCGGTCTGGCCATCTTCCGTAATCATCTCGCCGCCAGCTTGCCAGTGATACATATTGTATTCCCACGGTCCAAATGAAAATCCAGCTCGTTCTAGCTTATCTCCATCCCACACGGTCAGTTCTCTAGCTGCATGTCTAAGCTCTTCCCAAGTAGTTGGCGGAGTTAGTCCCTTCTCCTCAAATAACGTCTTATTGTAAAATAGCGCCCGAGCATCCACGGTTATAGGTAAGCCATAGAGTGAATCTTTGTAAGAAAGTTCCTTCAGGGCCTCTTCATAAAAGTCATTTTGGTCTATCCCA
The DNA here is from genome assembly GCA_913056365.1 of uncultured Paenibacillaceae bacterium. Taxonomy (GTDB): domain Bacteria; phylum Bacillota; class Bacilli; order Paenibacillales; family K13; genus Xylanibacillus. The sequence goes on from CAJXLT010000002.1 coordinate 250,094, forward strand.
TCTTCTGTAACGAAATCGTCAATAGGGTGCAAAACCCCTTTAGGCGCATACAGTGATGTTCTCCAACGATCCCAGAACATAATATCCGGTGCCTGACCGGATCTAGATGATGTTAAGAACTTGGTAATCATGTCTTCCTGAACGACATACTCTACTTCATACTTATCTTGAGATGCATTGAAAGCATCAGCCATCGTCTCAAACTGCTTAGCACCTTCGCCGCCCCAATCACCCCAGAACGTAACTTTTGTCTTCTCCGCACCTGTGGTGTTCTCCGTAGATGGATTACTTGAATCTTCCGAGTTGTTAGTGTTGCCGGTGCTCCCATTATTCCCACCACAGGCACTAACAACTGTTACGAACAGCACAAGTATGCATAAAACGGACAACCTTTTGACCTTCTGCATGTTTCATTCCCCTTTCACATGTCATGTCTTTGGTATATGTCAGAAAGGCATAACCCTTTAGACAACATTTCCTTATGTTCGTCAAGCTGTAGTATGCACCTTGACACCACAGCAATCCATAATAAATTCGCAGAACATCATATTTGCCCAAGAAAACCACGGGCGTGTAAATTGAGTCGGATCATCTACATGAAATCCTTCGTGCATGAAGTGCGTAGCCGCATCCGTTGCTTCAAGCATATCCAATAGTCTCTGTCGTTCGAACAAATTATCGCTTGTCAGTCCTTGAATAGACAACGCAATATGCCATATATACTGTTCTGGTGTGTGCGGACTACCAATACCCTCTGCTACCTTCCCCTTATAGAAATAAGGGTTTTCCATACTAAGCAAAAAAGCCCGTGTATTTTGATAGATTTCATCATCTTTGCCGCAATATCCAATATAAGGAATAGACAGAAGACTGGGTACATTCGCATCGTCCATCAAATTGTAATGACCGTAACCATCCGTTTCATAAGCATAGATCCTTCCATATACCGGATGCTCTATCGTCCCATACGTTTGGATACCGTTGTCGATTTCAGCAGTCAGATGGTGACATTGTTCGGCTATCTGATCGTTTTCAAGCATTTGCGTAGCGATTTCTGCCACATATTTCAGTACAACAACAGCAAACATATTCGAAGGAATTAAATAACCGTATTGACAAGCATCGTCGCTGGGACGAAATCCTGACCAAGTCATGCCTGTATATGCTACGGGTGCCCCAAGCCCTTCTCTCGGTAGGGTATCTGAAGGCGGACAATTTGTACGTTGAAACCGGTACTGTGATTTCTCCTCATGATGTTGCTCTGTTGTCCACACGTTCACTATCGTTCGAACAGCCTTCCAAAACATGTCGTCAAAATGGTCTGTATCACCCGTCACCTTCCAGTACATGTAAGCCAGTTGAAGCGGATAACACAAGGAGTCCACCTCATACTTACGTTCCCATATCCATGCAGTCATATCTGTCTGATCATGATTTTCACAGTTTCCATTAGGCTCTTTGTTAAAAGCATTGGCATATGGATCATGAACGATATAAACCATTTGTCTCCGTATGACTCCTTTAATGAAAGAGGCAATATCTTGATCCTCCCCTGCCAACGAAAGATAAGGTCGCACCTGCGAAGTAGAATCTCTCAACCACATTGCAGGTATATCACCCGTAATGATGAAGGTAGTATCATCCTGCAATCTTTCCATTGTGGTCAGATAAGTATTCGTGTAACAATTTCGAAACATACTAATGAGTTTCGGTTTGTCACCCATGCATGCCGCGATATCATCAATCATCCGATACATCGATCTAGGAAGTGTCTGCTGTACATGCAATTCATTCTCACTCCTTTCCGTCAAATCTTAAGCGCTTACAAATATTATAGTTAGCATATCAACTATATGTCAACATGTTTTTTATATATCATTTAAAGTTCAAAAAAAAATCGCACCATCGGTACGATTGTTACATTCTCCCTTTATACAGTTTCTTTTTTTGTACTTCGTGTAGACGATCCTTCCACAATGCGATAATCTACAGTGATATTCCCCGTCGAGATCTTCCCGTTCTTCCACTGGTCTATAAGCAACTGAACGGCTTTTTGCCCCATTTCTTCTTCTCTCTGTTCAATATGTGTGAAGTATGGATGACCAAATGGATCTTCAGGTGAATCAAAGCAAGTTACTGAGCAATCCTCTGGCACACGCACGCCACATTCCCTTAGCACCTTCGATAAGATAAGGACTAAGTTGTATTCATTCACCACGTAAGCGGAAACCTCCGGATGGGATTGAACGAAAGATCGCAGCGTATCCTCGTCCCTTTCAATATTTTCAGCATGAAATAAAGCGGGTAGGGTACTATACAATTCTGTCACAAGGTATTCCTGCGGAACATTTAATCCTCTTTGAGCAAAAGCATTTTGAAAACCACTTAACCGCTCTTCAATGGTCGTAGTGTTTTTGGTAGGCGGTGATAGGAATGCAATTCGTTCATGCCCTAGATCCAATAGGTGCTCGGTTAGTTCCTGTGCTGCCAGTTCATTGTTTGTTACGACGGCATGTGTCGGAATCCCCTTCAAATACCTATCGACCAGCACGAGCGGAAAACCATCTAATACCAGCTTTAACAGCTCAGCGTTATAGTGCTCTCCGTGTACTGGAAATACAATCAGTCCATCTACTCCTATTTCGGTAAAGTCTTGAATAGCTATTTCTTCTTCCTGGCGTCCTCCATAGGTTCTTCTCAACAGAAGATTCACCTGATTGTGTGAGCACTGTTCTTCTATGCCATGCAATAGCTTTAATCCGTATGAGTTCGAGAAATCGGGTAATATTAGGCCAATCAAGTTTTTCTTGTGGCCAGAGCGTGAATGGACCGGTTCTGATCCATGTAACCTAGACATATTCAAAAACGGCAGATCTGCAGATACGAAGGACCCTTTCCCTCTTATACGTTCAATGATTTGTTCTTGAGCCAGTATATCTAACGCTTTCTTCGATGTGATACGGCTGACATTAAATGCCTCAGACAATTCCTTTTCCGATGGAACCCTATCTCCGCTCTTCAATTCACCACTCTTTATTTGTTCAATAATATGATGTGTTATTTTCTCATATAAAGGCACACTCATTTCAACCATTCCCTTAAGTTAATATGGTTATTATATCATCTTGGGATCCGTTTTACTAGTACAAACAGGTGTCCAGCTTTATTCATTCATTGAAATGAGCATTTGATTCGCGTTCAAGTTGACAAAATGCAGCTTGATTACAAAAAATAATGGATTGTAGTAATTGACATATCATTATGTCATGTATATACTCTGACTCAAGTGAAGGGAAAGGGGAGTGAGAAAACATGTAAGCGTTTCCCTGACGACACGAACTAGGCTGAAATCTTATAAAAAGAGGTGGGAATGAAATGAAACAAAGAACAAAAAGCTGCTTTCTTGTCATTATTTTCTTCTTGATAGCATCCATTCTACCGTTCTCTTCAACACAGCAGACCGCTCAGGCGTTTACGGCATCGGATGCGGACGACGCAATGAATGCCTTGATTAACGTATATTGGGACTCGAACAAACAATACTTTTACACAAACAGTGACCAACAAATCCATACGCATGCACATGGACCTGAGAACGGACTTTATACGGACTTCTGGTGGGAAGCACAAATGTGGGAAACGGTTATGGATGCTTATGAACGAACCAGCAGCAGTCAATACGAGCAAATGATTCATGACGTATATGATGGATTTGTATCTTACTATCCTAATTTCTCTAATAACTTCAACGACGATTTGGGCTGGTGGGCTTTGGCCAGTACACGCGCCTATCAACTGACGAATGACACCACTTACAAAGATACTGCTATTCAATTATTTCAAGATATGTGGAATTACTGGGATAGCACCTATGGCGGCGGAATTTGGTGGAAGCGGGATGGGACAGATCCTCAAAAAAACATGGCAACCAATGCACCTGCTTTGGAAACTGCTGTGAATTTGTATACGATCACGGGAGAAAGTGCCTATCTGGTTAAAGCAGAACAAATCTATAATTGGATCGAAAGTCGTCTAGTCGGTTCCAATGGGTATGTGTATGACCATATTGAAGGAACTGGGTCCGGAACAGTGGTCGCTTGGGACTTCACCTATAACTTTGGAACGTATGCTGGAGCTTCACTAGCTATGTATAAAGTAACGCAAGATCCAGCTTACTTATCCAATGCGGTCAACGCTTTAGATTGGGTTATTGACAACATGACTTTAGATGGCACCCTACTGCACGAAGGCGTCAATGACGGTGGTGGTTTCAAAATGGTGTTCACGCGTAATATGAATAAGTTAATCCAGGAAGCAGGACAAACCCAATATGTCAGTTTCTTGCAACATAATGCAACACAAGCATGGAATCATAGAAGAATGTCGGGTGGGATCATAGGTCCAGACTGGACTGCGCCCGCACCGAATACTTACATCCAAAGTTTGACGGCTGCCGCAGGTGCATCCCTTCTGCAAATGGTTGCACCCGATGGATATCAAGGCACTGTTGAAGGGATTGGAAGGTTTGAAGCTGAGAATGCCCGCAAAAATATCATATCCGAAAGCAGTGAGTCTGGCTTTACTGGAAGGGGCTACCTCGCGGGGTGGAATAATAATGGGCAGGAGGTTGTGTTTCACGTTAATGTTGTTCAAAGTGGAACCTATGAGCTCTCATTCCACTATGCCGGGGGAGCCGGAAATGCCTCTAGGTATCTTGAAGTAAATGGAGTTTCAGCTAACAGTAATCTAAGCTTCCCGAATACAGGAAGCTGGGGGAATTGGTCGAATGTATATGCCAGCGTCCATCTGGACTCCGGACACAATACCGTTAGATTAGCCTATGACAGCAACGCCGGAAGCAGCAATTATATCAATCTTGATCACATGCATATAGATCAGTCCGTTACGAATGCACAGTATGAGGCGGAAGATGGAAACTTATACAATCTTACTTCGGAGAATAGTCATAGCGGCTATACTGGAACCGGTTATGTAGCTGGTTGGCATACAGACGGACAATGGGTCGACATTAACGTCGATGCACCATCCGCTGGAAACTACACTGTTCAGTTCCGATATGCTAGTGGAGCTGGGGATGCTTCCCGATACTTGTACATCAATGGAGCTGGGATTGTCAACAATTTGGTCTTCAGTGATACAGGAAGCTGGAACAGTTACAATACGATCCATGTTTCCAACGTTTATTTGAACGAAGGAAGCAATACGGTATCCTTGATCTTCAATAGTTCACTGGGCAGTAACAACTGGCTCAATTACGACCACCTCACCATTGAGGCACAATAATTCATTGATGTAATTCCAAGTCATGAACTATGCAGGGCTAAGAATACCACCTGCTTGCACATGTAGGAACAGGCATTCCAATCAAGAATGCCTGTTTTTTTTATTTTGCGTCCGCTACAAGTAACCTCGCAACATACGAATATCATCAGTGCTCAGGGCAATACTCATCCTTCTTTACATCATGGTCACATCACAGATAAGGAGGCTCATAGCCTTTCTTCCGATACCCCATTCGCTGGCTGACGATCTGCAAGTTCCGATCAAGCCTTACATCTACGCCGAACGATAATTTGTGCTTATGACTGAAGCGCACATCGCTCCACTTCACCTCATAGCCTTCCGCATTCTCTGTGCAAGAAACATGTATGCGCTGTGCAAACTGCAAGAACGCGCGCACGCCGTCCACCCCTCTCGTCGCCTGAATGGCCGGATGATTATCCTGCTCCCGCACGAATACATGCTGCGTCTCGATACAGCCTTTGTACAACAAGCCTACGTGAAAGGTACCAGCATGCTCCACAATATATTGCCAGCGAAACCAATTGAGCGTCGGAATCAGATGGCAGGTACCTTGCATACCATATCGCTTCAGGAAGCCGGATCGCGTTCGCTGATGCTGCAGCGTGCGAAGTGCAATGTAGGCGAAAGTAACCGCATAAATCTCGGCAAATAACATGCCCGGTTCCCATTCAGTGAACAGCCAAGCAGCGAGACCGCCTGCATGGAGAACGAATAAAAATGGCTCATACAAACAGAGCACATCAAGATGCACCCACTTGCGAGTGAACGGACGGAAGCATTGAACCCCATACGCATTGAAGGCGTCTAGAAACACATGGAAGCAAACCGCGACCATCGTCCATAGGAACAAATGCAGCCATCCCCCTTGCAAGTCAACTAACCCAATGAACGGCAAACTGATGAGCGTTGGCCAGATGAGCATAGCAGGCAAGGAATGCGACAAACCGCGATGATGTTTTACATATACGGAATACCCTCTGAATCTGGTCAACGTGTCAAAGTCGGGCGCATGCGAGCCGATTAACGTGCCCGCCAATACAGCATGCGCAAGCTGAGGCTGAGCAGCCACAACCGGGTCAAGCATCGCCAACCCCGCAAGAGTCGTGCCAAACAGCAAATGGCTGCCAGTATCCATCCCTATACTCCTCCCGTCTGCATGGCTTTCAACCAGCTTTCCCTGATTATAATGCTGAAATGTAACGGCTATACGAGGATTGTGTTAACGTAATGTCATCATGCCTCATCGGGCTCCCTCCTTGTTCTGCCAGCATAGAACGCTCCTGATTGTGACATCTTACTACTGGTCGCGAGCTAATGAGCGATGCCAAACCTTACAATTCAGGAGGGTGTATACGGATGGCTAAACCGGACAATCGCGCTGACAATGTGGAGAAGCTGCAAAGTATGGTGCAGAACACATTAGAGAACGCCGAGGAGAGCGAGGAGTACTTGGCTGAATTTGCAGACGAGCTTCCCGCTTCCCAAGCCAAACAGATGCGTGAGAAGAATGAACGTCGCTGCCGAAGTGTAGAAGGCTTCCGTGAAGAAATCAAGGACGAGGCAAACGAGCATTAGCAGGCCAACCTAAACAAGGAATAAGGCTGTTCGCCACGATTGCGAACAGCCTTATTCTGAACGATTTCCCTTGCGCGGAATGACATACGTCCAATGATCACGGGCGGCATAGGCATGGGTCAGATGCGCCCTTGCCTCAGTAACCAGCTGCTCCATCTCATCGCCTTTATAGCGGGAACTGAAATGCGTCATGATGAGGCATTGAACCCCGCAATCCGCAGCAAGCTTGGCAGCCTGTTCACTTGTTGCGTGATAATAACGATGGGCTAACTCCGCTTCATCCTTGGCAAAGGTCGCTTCATGCACTAGTACATCAGCATTCTGCGCCAGCCTCCTCGATCCTTCACACAGCCGGGTATCCCCAAGTATCGTCACAATACGGCCTTGTATCGGATCGGACAAGTAATGTGCGGACTGTAGTACTCGCCCATCCTCTAACGCAATGCTCGATTCCTTCTTGAATCGTGCATACAAGGGGCCCGGCGTAAGTCCTTCGCCCCTCAGCTTATCCGTTAATAGCTTACCGGGTTTGTCTTTCTCTAGAACCCGATAGCCATAACTCTGAATGCGATGCTCTAACAGCGCTGCTTCCACAATGAAACCGTCATCCTCGAATACTCGCCCATTTCCCTTCACATGTCCCTGTTCGTCCACATCCAGTTCTTCAATGACCAGCTCGTAATCCAGATGCGCTTGGCTGACACGCATAGCTGTCTCTAGAAACTCCCGCACCCCGGGAGGGCCAATCAAGGTGAGCGGTGTGTCTCCGCCTTGGTAGGAACGGCTTGTCAGCAAGCCGGGCAAGCCGTAGAGATGGTCGCCATGCAGATGCGTGATGAAAATCTTCTCCAGCTTGCCGAGCTTAATAGACGAGTGCAGCACTTGATGCTGCGTCGCTTCCCCGCAATCGAACAGCCAGAAGCTGCCTCGCTCCGCGTTCAGCTGCAGGGCAATCGCTGTTACGTTCCTTTCCTTCGAGGGCATGCCCGCTCCCGTTCCCAAAAACACAAGTTCCACTCGTCCTCACCCCCGATTCCAGATTGTATCCGTCATACATTACGATCGACGTCAAGGCTCGAACAGACGGCAACCAACGGTCCCGTCTGTTCGAACTTGCACTTATTCGCCTTTGTCTACGTTGAAGTATCGCGCCTCCGGATGGGCGAATACCATCGCCGATACAGAAGCCTCCGGCTCCATCATCGAGCCTTCCGTCAGCTCCACCCCTATATCCTCTGGCTTCATCAGGTCGAACAACAGCTCCTGATCGTCCAGATTCGGACATGCCGGGTAACCGAAGGAGACACGGATGCCCTGATAACGAGCACCGAACCGCTGCTTCATCGTCATATCCGCTGGGTCAGGGAAGCCCCATATATCCCGCATCATATGATGCACACGCTCCGCCAGTGCCTCCGCTGTCTCGAGCGCAACTGCTTGCAAGGCGTGAGAACGCAGATAATCGCCTTTATCCTTCCACTCCGTAGAGCGTTCCCGGATTTCCTTGCCGGCCGTCACCACTATGAATCCTACATAGTCCATTACGCCGCTGTCCACGGATTTCAAGAAATCCGCCAAGCAGAGATACGGCTCCTTGCTCTGGCGCGGGAAATCGAACGTCTTGATCAGCTTACTGTGGTCAGCGGGATCGTAAATCCGTATTGTGTTCCCCTGCGACTGTGCAGGGAAGAACCGGTACATCGCATTCGTTTCGAGGAAACCCTCATTCACCGCTTCTTGCAAAATGCCATCCACAACTTCCTTCAATTCGGTCGCCTTCGGGTCCCGATTCGCCAGCAATTCATCCACTTTGCCCTTTAATCCGAGATGGTGACCAAGCAGCATCTGTAGATTGATATAAGGAGTCACATGGCTGATTGGATACTGCCGCAATACATGGCGCTCTGTGTCGGGCGGTGTGAATACAGGCTCATTCTGAGATACATTGGAACGCATCGGCTTGGCAGGCACTTGCTGTTGTTTCTTAGTTTTGCCCGATTCCTGTACGTCCGATTCCTTCCACTCCCGCAGCTCCTCGATCATCCGTTGCCGATGGTCTGGATTGTTCAATTGGTTGGCTAAGTCCAAGCCGTTCATCGCATCCTTCGCATACAGCACAAGTCCTTCATATTCACGGGCAATTCGATTCCGGGTGAAGTTACGGGTCAGTGCTGCACCGCCGACCATAATCGGCACATCGATCCCGGCATTACGCAGATCCTGTGCGGTAACGACCATTTGCTGCGCGGACTTAACGAGCAGACCAGACAGACCGATCGCATCCGGCTTCTCCTTGCGGAACGCTTCTATTAACGTTTCTGGCGGTACTTTAATCCCTAAGTTAATAATATCATAGCCGTTGTTGGACAGGATGATCTCGACCAGATTTTTGCCAATGTCATGCACATCGCCCTTAACTGTAGCTAGCAAAATCTTGCCTTTGGCCGCTGAATCAGCCTTCTCCATATGCGGCTCCAAGTGTGCGACTGCTGCTTTCATAGCCTCTGCACTCTGCAGCACCTCTGCGACAATCAACTCATTATTATTGAATAGTCGGCCGACTTCATCCATTCCAGCCATGAGCGGTCCGTTAATGATGTCTAACGGTTTGTATTTCGTCATCGCCTCATCTATATCTTTGTACAAGCCTTCCTTCGTTCCCTCCACGATGTAGCTGGCGAGTCTTTCCTCCAGTGTTAAGTTGGACACCTTCTCCTTCTTCTCCACTTTCTTCTCGCGGAAATGAGCGACGAATTCAGCAAGATTGTCATCATTCGTATCGAAGATCAGCGCTTCAGCAAGCCTGCGCTCCTCCTCCGGAATGGATGCGTAGCGTTCCAGCTTCTCAGTATTGACGATCGCGTAATCCAAGCCTGCTTTCGTCGCGTGGTACAGGTAGACCGAATTAATGACCTCACGACCGGCATTCGGCAGCCCGAACGAGACATTACTCACGCCGAGAATCGACTTGCAAGCTGGCAGCTCCTGCTTCAGCAAGGCGATACTGTCAATCGTTGCCTTCGCAGAGCCGATATACTGCGGATCACCCGAGCCTACCGGGAACATATTCGGATCGAAGATGATATCCTCCGGTTGGATGCCGTAATCGTTCACCAGAATATCATAAGAACGCTTCGCAACACGAAGCTTGTCCTCGAGCCAAACAGCCATGCCCTGCTCATCAATCAACCCGACCACGACAGCAGCGCCATACTTGTGCACAAGCGGAACGACCTTCTCGAAGCGGTCCAAGCCATCCTCTAAGTTAATCGAATTAATGATCGCCTTGCCTTGAGAAAACTTCAATCCCAGTTCAATGACTTCATGATCCGTGGAATCGATCATGAGCGGTACCTTGACCTTCTTCACTACTTGCTGTAAGAAAGTCGTCATATCCTGATGCTCGTCCCGCTCAGAATCCTGCAAGTTAATATCGATAATGTGCGCGCCGCCCTTCACTTGCGCACGGGCAATCTCTGAAGCTTCCTCATACTTGCCTTCGGCAATCAACCGCTTGAACTTACGCGAGCCGAGCACATTCGTCCGTTCACCAACCATGAGCGGCCGATTATCTTCCTCCACATAGAGCACTTCTATACCGGATACAGCCGCCGGATGCGTGCCACCGCTCGGACGTGGCTTAAACTGCTTCATCGTCTCCGCAAGCACGCGAATATGCTCAGGCGTCGTCCCGCAGCAGCCGCCGGCGATGTTCAACCAGCCCTGCTCAGCGAACCCAGCCAGCTTCTTCGCAAGTGATTCAGGTGATTCGTGGTAATGCCCATTCTCGTCGGGCAGACCCGCATTCGGATAACAGCTGATCGCAGCCTTCGACACCTCAGACAGTGTACGAACATGGTCACGCATGAATTCCGGTCCCGTCGCACAGTTTAATCCGATCGAGACAGGTTCGAGATGCTCCAGTGAAATATAGAAGGCGTCAATCGCTTGACCGGCCAGCGTCGTACCCATCGGCTCGATCGTACCGGAGATCATAATCGGAAGCTTCTTGCCGAGCGTCTCGAAAGCGCGGTGAATGCCAATGCTTCCAGCCTTCACATTCAACGTATCCTGCGACGTCTCCATGAGCAGCACATCAACCCCTGCTTCGACGAGCGCAAGTGCCTGCTCATAATAGCTGTCCACCAGCTCATCGAAAGTGACGCCGCCCGTAACAGCAAGTGTCTTCGTCGTCGGACCGAGAGCGCCTGCCACATAACGCGGCCATGTCGGTGTCGAATACTTCTCCGCAGCATCGATCGCCAGCTTCGCTGCAGCGAGATTCAGCTCACGCGCCCGCTCAGGTATATCGTATTCAGCAAGCACGACACTCGTCGAGCCGAACGTGTTCGTCTCAATAATATCGGCACCTGCATCCAAATAAGCTTCATGGATGTCCCGCAGCAAGTCCGGACGAGTGACGCATAACAGCTCATTACAGCCGTCATATTCCTCCCCGCCGAAGTCATCCGCAGTCAAGTTCGCCTGTTGAATCATCGTACCCATTGCACCGTCTAATACCAAGATTTTATTCTGCATCTGTTCTTGCAAAGTCGGTTTCGCCATTCCACTGCTCCTCCTCAGTCTATCGCACCGTCATTAGCAGCATCCCGCTGGTGACAGGGTTCGCGCATACATGTAGTGAGTACTAGTCTATCAAATCTCACATAAAATTTCCATTGAATTCATAGTTGTTCACTCGGATTTCAATTGTTAATGGTCGACAAGCCGTGAGCCTTTCCTCTATAATAAAGGATATCTGAACTGAAATCCTAGAGAATTTTATGAAAAGCGAGGGAACCACCATGGCAGAAATTCGCATTCGCAACACCAATGAGCGCATATCCGGCGAGGACAATGTGAAAGCATTCTTGGATAAGCAAGAAGTGCTGTATGAGCACTGGGAACCAACTAAGTTGCCGGAAGCATTGCGGGAGAACTTTCAACTAAGCGACGAAGACAAGGCACAGATCCTGTCCACCTTCGATGCGGAAATTCGCGACCTGGCTGGACGACGCGGCTACAAAACATGGGATGTGATCGCATTATCTGAGGCTACGCCGAACTTAGAGGAACTGTTGAAGAAATTCGAACAGGTGCATACACATACCGAAGACGAAGTGCGCGCTATTACAGCTGGCAAGGGCATCTTCATAATTAAGGGTGATGATGAAACCGGCTATTTCGACGTAGAGCTGACTGCAGGCGATGTCATATCCGTACCGGAAGGCAAGCCGCACTTCTTCACCTTAATGGAGAACAAGCAGATCGTAGCTGTGCGGCTGTTCATCGAAACCGAGGGTTGGATTGCGCACAAATTCGAAGATCCTGCATTCCAGAACGGCTAAGGAATCGATTGTCGTGCATAGTTGAAGCTATAATGCTTCATCGAGACCATCTAAATAAGCTGCTCGGCCGTTGAGGCTCGAGCAGCTTATTTTAGATCAGATACCGCTTCACAACTGATTATCCGCCGTTCAGTTTGTCCAATATCGGGAATAACTCGCGCAAATTCTGAATTTCGTAATCAGGAACCGCATCATCCGTTAACGGACGTCCGTGCCGATTGATCCATACACTCGGCATACCGGCACTGTTGGCACCCTTAATATCTGTCGTCAGCTTATCACCAACCATCACAGCGGCATGCGGATCAATCTCTGCCATTCCCAGCACATGCGAATATAGTTGCGGGGACGGCTTGCCTTCTCCGAAACCGCCGGAAATTACAATATGATCGAAATAAGGTGCGAGCTTCGGCTCTCCCTTCAGCTTCTCTGACTGCAAGTCTGGGGAGCCGTTCGTTAACAACACAAGCTTGTATTGTCCCTTCAGCGCATCCAGCACCTCGTACGTCTCCTCGTATACAATCGGTCGAGTACGGCGCTCTGCATGGAACTTCTCAGCTAGTTCGTGACCGAGCTCCGAATCATCCACACCGACTGCCTTCAGCCCTTGCGTCCAAGCGTCTCTGCGATAACCTGGTGCAATGTCCCGCAGCTTGGCGAACATCGGATGCACATCATCATGGAAATTCCCCCACAAGCCTTCGAGCGGATTAATACCGATATTCTTCGTGAAAGGGTAAGTCTCGTAAGTCGCATAGAGGGAGAATGCCGCTTTACGCACTTCATCCTCCAGCTGCTCTGGATTCACATTGCGCAGATCAGCAGCATACTGACACACCGCTTCAAAAGACTCCTTCACACTGCGGTCATCCCATAACAGCGTATCATCCAAATCAAACACTACAGCCTCAATTGTCATCCCGTTTCTCCCTCTCTATGATTGATTGCCTCCGGCTTCCTTGTACATAGGTATGTCATGCCGCTGCACAAACAATAGCAGTCGCTCTGCCATTCGATCCGTCGGATACAGGTTCATCATACGCGAGAAGAACCACTTGCGCCGCTTACTCTTGAAGTCAATCGCAACATAACCGTCCCCAGCCGTTACAGAAGCAATATCCTTCGCCTCTACGATTTGATCCCTTCCCAATCGGCGGGTAGATATAAAGGACCGTCCAATTTTCAAATAAGGACGACGAAGAAAATACACAATTGCCAAAAAAGAATAGGCCGAGACCGTTACCCAGAACAACGGATCTTCACCAGCTTGCGAGCCGTACAGTAAAACAAACAACGAAACGATCGCAATCATCGTAATCGGCAAAATGATGCTCCTGCCTCGAATCTTCTCTGTCCCGTCTGCTTGCAGCTGTACACCGGGCAACGTCTTCTCCTGCTTGCTGCGCTGCTTGCTCACCTGATCATAATTGCGTTCCACCATGCGCTTCCATTTGCGCGACACTGACCATCCCTCCGCATTCATTCGCTAATGTGTATAGATGCTTGCCTTGTACTAGTGCTTCCTCTTCTTACGGTCCGCGTCGCTCGCTTCATCCGTGAATTCGATGTTATCCAATTGCGAGCGGAGGTTCCTCTTGAAGCTATCTATATAACGGCGGCGGAGCTCGCTCTGCTCCTTCGTCTCATCAGCAGTTAACCCGCTCGTCTTGCTCTTCTTGGCGAGCTCATTAATCCGCTTAACCATCTCATCGAATTGCATGCCCAACCCCTCCTGTCCTAAGGTACTACTTTGCCATGATGCAGGAGGATTGTCAAGATAGCTGTAGCTTACTCGTCCGATAGCGACAAGCGAGCTGTTAGTAACTTTTCGAGTCTATTCAGCTGGTCCTCTATGGAACTGGCTCACCTTATTCGCATAAGACACTCGCTCGATGGGATACTCGATGGGATACATAAGGATTATCCGCGTTGTCCATTGCTCACAAGTAGAGGAAGTATACGGTCTTATAGTCACCGATACGCAACAAAGTGGAGCAATAAAGGGAGCATATGGTCTTATACTGCTGCCTCTACTATACTTACATTACTTTCAACACGAACAAGACCAATCAGTTCCGCTAATTTGAGACAGCACCTCAATTCACACGCAATAAGTCCACATTTTCCCATTATATTTCGCAAGGAACTGGACCCACAAGAAATCTAAAACTACAATCATAAACAAATAAAACTGACAAAGCGTATAGCTCTGCCAGCTTTCATCCCGGACCATATTGTGGGTGCCCTTATATATTCAGTTGTTTCGCAGAAGACTGTTCAAATGCGACTACCAATCAGCACTCCCTTGTAGCACTTGTTATGGCAGCAGAATTACCTGTCCTTCATAAATCACACTCTGCTCCATAGCATTCAAGTTCTTCAACTTATAGATGTATTCTCTGATATCCATGCCTTCCGGTGCATGAGACCGAGCAATTGCCCATAATGTATCCCCCGCCAGCACGACATGCTGCTCCAAGGCAGCTTCAGCATCACCAGAATGAAGTGAATAAGCTGCGGGATCGGATTGAGATGTTACAATTACCGCTCCATCTGAATCAAGTCCCTCCTCTGAACCGAAAGACTTCTGAATAAATGCACCGAACATAAGGCTTAGTAATATGAACACAGCTACCAAAATTACACGAATGCCAGTAATCTGCTTATCAGCAAACAAACGGAATCTCTTGTTGCGCACCTGTTGATTATGTATAGAAGCATGTGTTGAACTACCTTGCATTCCAGAAGTAGTAGAATAAGAATACCATTGTACACCGCTCGCATGTGCCATGATTATCAACTCCAAACATTTGTTCTGAAAATAGAGTAACACGAACGGGTGTTTGTGTCAATGAAAAAGCGAACAAATGTTTTTTAGAACTTATGTTTGTGCGAACTCCGGTTCTATGATATACTATCTTGTAATTAAATGAGAATTTGGGGGGAGCACTGTGACGAAGCTTTCCAGCCGCCAGCAGGCAATATTGGAATACATAAAAAGCGAAGTCCGCGAGAAGGGATATCCACCTTCCGTAAGAGAAATTGGGGAAGCGGTAGGTCTCGCATCTAGTTCGACCGTTCACGGTCATCTGGATCGACTGGAGAAGAAGGGATTAATTCGACGCGATCCGACTAAGCCGCGCGCCATTGAGATTATCGGCATGAACGACAACACAGCAGCAGACTTCTCGATGTCGATCGTCCGCGTTCCACTTGTCGGCAAGGTAACCGCAGGTATGCCGATTACGGCGACAGAGAACATCGAGGAGTATTTCCCATTATCCAGCCACATGGTAGGCGATCATACGGTGTTCATGCTCACCATTATCGGGGACAGTATGATTGACGCGGGTATCCACGACGGCGACTATGTAGTCGTACGCCAACAGCCCCACGCGAACAATGGTGACATTGTAGTAGCCATGACCGAGGATGATGAAGCAACAGTCAAGCGCTTCTATCGCGAGAGCGATCACATCCGCCTTCAACCTGAGAATACGTCCATGGCACCGATCCTGCTGCCTAACGTTACGATTCTGGGCAAGGTTATCGGATTGTATCGGGATATTCATTGAGGAATACTCCATCGTTATTGTAACGTACAAAGAGCCGAGAGGATATCCTCTCGGCTCTTTGTGTACGTAGAAGTAGAAGGAAGTAATCGTCGAGTGAGTAGCCTCCGAAGGAAGCAATCTCAATGTTAACTGTTCCTCATATACACAGAAATCTACGAACAATTTGTAACCGATTGGTCCATGTAATTTCGTTCACAATGGATCTATGATCAATGACTCGATTCAATTATTGTAGAATTATCTTTGTATAGATTGGAGAAGATGGCATGCCTATCATACAAGCTAAATCAGATGAAGAGATCCTTGCAAGTTATACCGTAATGAAACAACTGCGTCCTCATCTTCAGAAAGAAAGCTATGTAAACGAGATCAAGCAACTTCAATTACAATACGGCTATAATCTAATCACTATGATTCAGGATGGCGCAGTCAAAGCAGCCGCTGGTTATCGCATCAGTAGCTCCTTGGCATGGGGGAAGTATCTGTATGTGGATGATCTCATTACCGATGAAGATAGTCGTACGAATGGATATGCAGCTCAATTATTTGACTGGTTGGAAGAAGAACTTCATCGAAACAATTGTGTTTCCATCCATCTAGATTCTGGTGTCCACAGACATGATGCGCACCGCTTTTACTTGAATAGGAAGATGAGGATTACTTCACATCACTTTCAAAGTTGATCTACCTGGTAAAAAATCGAAAGAGACCTGCCACATGACGGGTCTCTTCCGTACTGTCAAGTGTCAGAGAGCTATTCATTGAGGAACTGATTGACTTGCAACCTAATAGTATCAGGTACTTGCTCGATGAATCGACGTCCTGCTCTCACTAGATCGACATAAATTTTCACAATAGGATCATTCATTAGTTTCGCCTCCAACTAGCATTTCATATAGCACAGCTATGGCTTCTTTATTGTCGAGATCAGCAGCTTGCAATGCGATATTCTCCGCTTCAAGGCGTGCTATCTTCTGTTCTGAGGTTTCTGATTGTGGCTGGTTACGGATTTCTTCGATTTCTTCGGAGGACAGTACTTCGACTACCTCTCCTCTTAGGAGTTTCGGTACGTACAATCCCTCGATTATCTCTCCCCGATACAACGTATGTTCCTCTGGTAGCTGCATCCCTTCCAAGAAGTCGCCTACAAAGTTCCCCTGTTCGTCAAACTGTACGCCTAGTTTCAATGTTCAACCCTCCTTATCGTTCCGCTCGGAACATAGCGAAAAACCTCACAACATGTCCTGCTGTTATAGGGCTTAGGACAGCAAAATCCACATACGCTCCGTTATCCCTGATTTGAAACACCTTTTCAGCTACTTCCGAAGCGTCAGCCCCTACACACGGCGTATATAGCAATGGTCTGTAACCCCTTGGCAGTCTAAAAATAGTTGCGTTAGTCGCGCCAACTCCGGATACCGTATCACCAACGATCATTACATTACCTAATTCGTCTTTGTAATACTTTACCGAGCCTGTCCAACCATTTAACAATGTCGCTTTAATCCAATCTGGCTGCTGCTTCCGTGCATAATCCCGTTCGATCACAGTCACGTCACGCTTGATATCAGCAATGTCTCGAACGTTTTTGCCGACTGCTGTCGCAAGGTTTGCTTGACCTTCCAGATCAGCTTCGGCTGCGTTGGTCGTGAGTAGGTACTTGTCCAAGATGATGTAATCGACGGAATAGGTAGCGGTTGGGTCATAGTCGGATGCAGATATATACGCACGTTGATTCCCATAAGATGTGCCTGCGCTTGTAATAATCCATTTACCGTCTGCTTCCCCGTTTCTATACACAACTAGGATTTTATCTGCCCTGTACGCTAAATGGGTGGTCTCATATCCTGATATACCACTATTGATATGATACGTAGTTCCATCGCCGCTAGATTGCGGTGTAACAGGCTCTCCCAATATAACCCCTTCTGAAAGTTCGACTTGGTTCAGTCCAGCGTATAACTCTAAACCTCCAACGTCCGAAATTTCGACTTCGACTGGCTGTGCGAGTTGGTATTGGAGTTGGTATGGTATATATCCCTGATCGTTCATTTCCGTGGGTACCGTTGGTACAGAAGATCCATCAACATATCCACCACCAACTTTTTTCTTTATCCAGCGTTTATCACCAGTACCATTGTAAGACTCATATGATGTACCGTATTCCCACATATACCAACCGTTAAAATAAGCCTTTACCTCATCCGCTGTTGGAGTATAAGACTCGCCCCAACCGCTGTCGGTGTTTGCAATGGATATAAGTATATTAGCCACACCAATAGAAACCATATCAGCTTCCTGTACGCTGGACGTGCTGATTACTGATCTGATGATTAGCCCGTTATACTTGCTAACTACCAATTTGCCCGAGCTTGTAACTATTCCGTTTATATTTGAGATGGTGATAGTCTTAAAGCTAGGATCGAAATCATCAAAAAAATTTAAGTCAAGTGAACCGTCCAAAACCCTATACCCAAACTTCTGCAACCGAAAAAGCTTCCCATCCCTCTCATACACCTCATCGCAAATCGTTCCGTCAACGTTAGAGCGCCCGACTTCGAGGATGACTAGTCCGGACTGGTCTTGTGGTTCGAAAGGGATATCCTCTAAACTTAAAATATAATGTTTGAAGTTGTACGTACCTGCACCCACTGTGCCGCTAGTAAGCCCAACTTTCAAAGTTACAGAGTTACTTGGGGTCACAACTGAATATTGTGTTGTAGCCGTGGTTGTTTGCAAAAACGTCTCTGTACCGTCACTGTCAATCGAAACTATATACGTTCGTGCACCGTGTTCAGCAATCCTAAAATAGTATTGCTGATCTGGTATAGCAGGGACTAAGAAAGACATACCCTGTCCAAGTGCGGTTGCAGTTAGAGTTATATCGTAATTTCCGTTTTGAGTAACGCTTCCTGACAATTCGATATTATCAGGGTGTGGTTTAAGCAAATTCTTCCCCTTATTCTCAATCATCACCGTACCCAACGGCTTCATGTTGGCGACAAATGGACGTGCTTTGGAACCTTCTGTAAGCATGATGGTTTCCCAATAGAAAGAGCCATTGTTTCCTTGACTGGATATAAAAACTCTTATATTAGAGTTGCTACCAGTGTTAAAGGTCAACACCTGATCTGTTCTATAGCTTACTATTACAGTCGGACTCGCATCGTTTGTATATATCGCAACATACCCATTATGATTTAGTGACAAGGTGTAGGATTCATTTTCTTTTACGGCGACTACAATGTTTCTGACATTAGGCGAGCCATCTTGCACCTCAACTTCCGTCCGCACAGGAGATACATCGTTAAAAGTTCCCGTTGACGTTAGCCACAACCCCGAATCAAACAAAGGCACATGGTTAATATCCGTCCGCCCCTTCATGCTTATCAGCCTCAAGCCCGACTCCTGTACGGCATCGACGATTTTCTGGCCGCGCTGTAGATTATACGGGATGGGGGCAGCATCGTTGGTCAGATCAGCTTCAACCTGAGATACTCTTGCATCCAGTTCTTGCACCTGCTGCACTGTGGCAGCTGATGCACTATCGATTGTGGCTGTCACGTTGGCTGCATTGCCAACTATGGTGATCAGATTCAGAATTTCCTCAATGATTCCACCGCCCTCTTCAGGAATGTAATCCGCTCGTTCCCCTGCATTCGTGACAGCGTACAAAATCTCCCCCGCGTCCGGATCATTCGCAAATATGCCAATCTCTCGGATGTAAAACCCCTCAGTCACACCCTCATTCGTCACTCTCGCCTGCAGTCTGACCTTGCCATCCTCGATATTCACCAGTTCAACAATATTCAGAGCTTCGGTTTCATGTACCAGTTCAGTCAAGTCTTGCAAATCCGTTCCCTCCGGCACATAGCCGTCCCCAATACCCACTCGGGTGAATGTCAGCGGCACACCCGCCAGTGCTTTAGCTTGTAAGGTTATGCCGGCATGAGTCATCTTCATTCCGTTAAATTCGGCCATTTATGCTCCTCCTTCCGGTAAAATAGTCCTTACTTTGACTTGCTGCACAACGCCTCCGATGCGCAAGGACAGCTCCTTGGTCCGTTCGATAATCATGCCGTCTAACCAGCTTCGGACATTCTTCACGCTGTGAATCGATCGGATCAGCTCGTTCAATGCATCGGCATCCGTTACTTCCGATTCAGTCGAGACCCGGAAGTAACCCGGTGTTCCGCCGTACTCCCACCATTCGGTTACTTCAGCATCCGAGAAGGCTATGCTCACCACTTCTTCTACCGCCGATGGTGTTCCCTTCCGCTTGTGCCATGCGAGCGAATGGTGGACTAGCTCTCGCTTCCGTTCGACTGGAAGTGATGGGTCATAGAAGTCCACATGAAACTGATAAGCAAGCTGATCTACCCAAGTTTCCGGCAACGTATCGATATGATGCACAATTGCCAAGCGCGGGATCAGTGCGGTAGTAGCATGCAGCTGTTGGTCGATCGCTTCGGCTGCCGCTCGAATGGTTGAATCGTTCTTCATCGGAGAAGGGACGAGATCGATCAGCTTGATTTCGGATACATCAATCATCTTCCAACCCTCCGTAAGTCACATGGATGGCATCCGCTACAGCAACATCCGTATTCGCAACTGTTATATGCGTAGGGCTAACCATATCAACCCGTCTCGCACCAGCGTTCATGACGCGACGTATTAACTCTGATGGAAGTATGTCTCGCCCTATTCGGGATTTTTGCCATAATACATATTCCGTAACAGCCGCTTGTACCGCTTCTTGAATAGCTGTTGCAGACGTGACATCATCGCTTGCGATACAATAAGTAAGGTCAATGTTATAGGAAACGACGTTCGGCGCTAGCACTGTTACTCTATCCGTGAGCGGTCTAATACTGCGATCATTGCATGCTGCGTCAACCGTATTCAGCACTTCAACCCCTGGCAGCTCACCGCCTGTTAGAAGCACCCTGATCTCTACCTCCATCGGTGAGGGGGAATAGACGAGTACGTCCAAGATATCCTTGGATGCGGATCGCGCCCAATATTCATAGGCTTCACGAGGACCCGCCGAGCTGAAAGACTCAGGAGCAATGTGAATACGTTCCCGGTAAGCCTCATCACTCTCCACATCGGTTCCACCTGCACTCACAGACACATTCGCAACTTGAGAGACGAACGGAATCGGATCAACCAATATATTGATCTGCCCCGGCGCATACCCGTTTCCGACAACACCCGCCTCCATACATTCACATAGAAACTCACCTTCGATTTCTCCTGCTGGGATGTCACCGCCTTCAACCACTGCGAAGTACAGTTCATTCCCAGGTGTCACTCTCGTACCAGGCGGAATCAATAGTGCCCCAGGCTGAGGAGCAGACAGTGTATAACGAACGGTCACAGTCGCTGGCTCCGCTTGCAGGCGCGGTGTTTCTGTTAAAGCTCCGATCTGATCCAGATAATCCCCTGTGGCATAGCGCAGCAAATTCATCTTAGCAGTTTCGTTGATCAGCACTCGCTGCTGAATAATCAGGTCCGCAATGGTCATCAAAAAAAGCCGTACCGGATCGCCCGGATACAGCTTCTTGTCTGCGACTGCCTCATAGACTGCAATAATACTATTCTTAATCTCTTCGGTATCCGTATCGACAAACTGAATGTCTGACAAATCGTATACACTCATTCCAACCTCACCCCTTGCTTCAGACGAAATGTGATACCAGGCAACATCCGCCCTGACTGTCCATCCTCCTCATAATCTACTCGCACTACTTCCACACGGGGTTCATATTGCTGAACCGCTGTCACGATCTGTTCAGTCAGGCGAGCTTGTTGGACGGTATTCATAGGACCATCCAGCAGCGAGGTATTCATGCCCAAGCCGCGGTTGAGCACTGCACTGCCTTGTGCCGTCGATACGATTGTCCGGATGTTCTGAGCCAGCTCTTGTATGCCTGTTGCTCCGAAATCAATCGACTTGCCAGCAGCTGTCGTTGTATAGTTCATATTCATCACCTTCCTTATACGTACTCTTTCAGCGAAAGGTTAGCGATGCCGACTAGCAGCCGCCCCGCACCGTCAAAATACGTCCAATCCTGCGTAATCGATTCGATATACCATTTGTGCACCCCCATTGGGATGCCGCCGACTATGAGCGTCTCCGCTCGTCCTTCGCGACACATGACAAGCAGCTTGGTCATTTCGGACCGTGGCTTCATGCCATATCGGACGTCGAAACGCATGGTGAACGATATCGAATCCTGTCCAGGTCCAATATACTCCGGTTTGGGATGCCGCTGATGGATATCATGCACCGACCACCGCGGTGAAGTAGAACGAGAGAAATTCTCGAACGTGCGGATCTGATTAGCTGAAGCTATAAAAACCACATCCCCGAACGAACCGATCATCCTATCACCCCCAACCAATAACCGGTTTCCAACCCATTACCGAGAAATACACAAAGCACCGTCTGACCGACTTGCGGCATGCGAAGCTCCGTATATTCATCTAGCAATATAGGCGGTGCTGCCAGCTGCAGCCAGCCACTTACCAGATGATCCCGATCTGGGAACGTTGCCCGAATGCGGCGGCGAGCCGCATCAATCGCGGATACACGGCCTACCTTCACTATGTTCATCCCATCGCTCATCCGTTTGCCAACACCCTTCTTAATTCCAGTGATGTTCTATAACCGGAGCTGCCTACCTCGTGCCTTGCGGAGTCGATCATATACTTCTCATCGAACTTGCCGAACCCGACAAGTGAGACTGTCAGCCCCTGTACTAGCGCATAATCGCCGAGAACGGTAACGCTCGCGCGTTGTGCTTTCTTGTTCTTCTGGTACAGTGCTTTTCTTGCTTTGCGGATTGCCTCGGCCTCAGAGGATACCCGCTCGTTCAGCTTTAAGGTAGGACCCGTTGCTTCCGGCAGTCGGAATGCACCCTGAATGGTTCTATTCGCGGAACTATCGAAATAGCTGATTTCACATGCCGCATAGGCCGCATCAACCACCGAGCGATTGAAGGAGTAAGAGAGAATGTCGCTCTCCCCACGCGTCAACGTACGCACCGGAGGCTGTGCTTCATAGGTACGATCGTCCAGCAGCACGAGCGTGTTATTCGTGATTTTCAAGGATACAGCTTCCTTCTCACAGATAGATGTCAGGAAGGACAGATCGCTCTCATTGCTCTGCTCCAGCCGATCATAGCGGACATCCTCGGTCTCGAACATGAATGCCATCCCTGCTGAATCGGCAATGCTTGAGGCGATTTGCTGCAAGGTCACCTCTTCCCACGAACGGGTACGCAACTCATTCTTGATGACATCATTGCCGGGATAAGACAAGGCCTGAATGACTACTTTATCTGGCGGACCATCCAAACTAAGGCTATCTATGGTGAATGTACCGCATGACAAGGAACGACTGATGCCCGGACCGTACCAGTTCTCTAGCCTGATCTCTGCTTCCACCTCATCCCCACTGTTCGGCATCCATGCATCGTGCCAGCGTCCTTCCCGATCGGCTAAAGTCACGCTCAGATCATCTGCCCGATTGGTGCCATTGTCGGTGTAGGACATAGACATAAGAAAAGGCGCAATATCCTCTGAGATATCCACGCCTTCATAAGTAAGATGTGCTATTGCTTTTCGTGTGCTCATCTCTCAACGCCTCCGCTTCCACGGCGGTAACTGCACAGCTTCTCGGGAAGCAATCTCCGGAGCTCGCAGGACAACACCTGCAGCGAACACAACCGTGCGCATATGTGCCGGGTTAGCCGCCATCAGCTCCGACATATAAGCCTCAGTCTGGTAGAGCTTATAGGAAATACCGTCCCATGTGTCCCCTTGGATCGTCGTATACTTAAGCATGGAAACTCAACCGCCTTTCCTGCTGAACCATCTCGCGGAAGCGGCGTTCGAACTCCACCTGCGACTCGCGGATGGCAGACTGTACCTGACTACGGACATCATGTGTGCTCCCTCCCACCGCCAACCGAATGTTCGGTGCGAAGGTCACTTGCATGCTACCGCTCGTATCATGCCCCATCAGATGATTGACCCGATCCAGAATCGCGTGCGAGCGCGGCTTGTTGTTGATTGGAATAGCCGCCTCTAGCCCCGCCTCGCCGAAGATTGCCGGGCGGTCGGAGAAGCCTCCATCGGCATATCCTTCCGGAATAGGAATGCTTGGGTAGTATTGTTGAGCTAGTCTAAGATCAGATACTAGACCTGCTTGCTTAAATAATACATTGACATCAATCTGGTATTCCTTTTGCATGAGACCCATGTTTTCGTTTAGTTTCTCAATGTTGGCAAGCGCTAAATCAACTGCTACTTTTTGCTCGTCAGTGAGACTACTATAATTGGCCATCATACTTTCGATTGTGCCACCAAGATCAAGCTCAAGTAACGATAACTGTTGGTCGTATAGTTCTTTGTAACTTGCAGTCGCCGATTTGAGTTCTTCATACTTCTT
Organism: uncultured Paenibacillaceae bacterium; assembly: GCA_913056365.1. Taxonomy (GTDB): domain Bacteria; phylum Bacillota; class Bacilli; order Paenibacillales; family K13; genus Xylanibacillus. The sequence continues at coordinate 274,375 of CAJXLT010000002.1, forward strand.
GATGTATTCATCGAGATTGTCAATTTCTTCATCGGATAATTCATCTATTTTCTTATCAAGTTGTTCTAAGTGGTTATATCCAATAAAGCTATAACCGACTGTTTGTCCAACCTCATTAGCCCGCTGCTGCAAATCATCCAGTAGTTCTGTCCTCTCATCAGACGGTTGCATGTCCATGATTTCCTCAAATTCCACCTGGAACTCCTTGAATGCAGGTATTGCATTCTCTATGGCAGTTCTTTGATCCCAAAGTTCCTCTGTCTGAAGCTCTAATGATGCTATTTCCTCTTCAAGCTTTGGAAGATCCCTTCGCTTTTCTGCTACTTCCTTTTCCAGCTTTAACTTGGACAAATCCCGTTCGGCATCTTTTTCTCGCTTCAGCAGTTCCAGTTTTTCATTAATTTTTCCATTCTCAATATCATATTGACTAATCCTGTCCGGGTACATATCCTGTAAGATTTGTTCTATTTCAGCAAGCCGCTCTTTTTGCGTTGACAGGTCGCGAGTAGCATCTGTGTTGTTATTAACGATTTCATGTAAGTGTTCATATTCCCACACAAGATCATTCGTCTTTGTCGCTTTCTCCGCAGCTATATCATAATGAGAGGACACCTCCTCCAGATCGTCCCCCATATGAATTAGCTCTTGCCGCGCATCCTCTTGGTGCTTCTTATACGTAGTCCATCCTGCCGATAGAAGGCCTACACCGGCGATTGCCCAACCTACAGGTCCAGTAAGCCCCCTGAGTACTGTACCCAGAATACGCACAGAGGCAGAGACACCTCCCACACCTGCTCCTGTCTTCGCTGTCTCTTTGCCCACTTTCGCGAGATTGCCGATGAATGTACTCACGTCAGCAATACCCTTGCCCATCTTAATCGTGCCTGCGGCGATCCCGATGCCCGCTATGGCCTTCGCTACATCTTCTGCAATAGCGATCATTTCCGGTCCATTCTGCTCGAAGTAATCCACCGCTTTCTCCGCCTGCTCAATCATCTTCTCCCCATAAGGCTCCAGCACCTGAAAAAGCTGATTCTTCAGCCGTTGCATCTTGTCATCCAGCGTCATGGTTTCATCAGCATAGCGGGCTATGCTTCCACCCACTCCTTCGAAGCTGCTGCCGAGATCCGCCAGTGCGAAGGCACCGCTGCGCGCTACTGTCACCATCTGTTGGGCGCTGTCTTGGCCGAAGGCGTCTGTAGCGATGGCGAGAGCATCCGCAGATGATTCCGCTCCCTGCATGGCCTGCATTGTCTTCGCCAGCTCCTGCCGTGAATTCTTCTGCTCGCCTGCCCATTGCTGGAACGTCTTGTTCAGCCCGGGCATCACCTTAGATGTGGCAATTCCTTGTGCATTCAAATGTCCGAAGAAGTCTGCCGTCTCTTCCATACTGAAACCTGCATGTTGCATGGCTCCCCCGTAGCTGTTCAGGTCGGTTGCGAGCTGGCCGAAGCCGATGCCAGTATGCTGCGAAATCTTGAACATGCCATCCAATAACGTACTTGCATCCTCTGCCGGGCGCTGCCATTGCGACAGAGCTTGTCCGAATGCCTTCGCGTTGCCCGCACCGTTCTCCTTCAGCATGCGAGACAGGTCCAGTATCTGCCGAGCAAGCGAATCCATCGTTCCGCCTGACGCCTCTGTGTACGAATCGAGATTGGCGATCGTTCCGGCAACTTCCGCAGCCGCATTGGGCACTTCCTGCATGATCGAGCGGAAGCTTCCCTCCATCGCTTGCAATTCCCGTCCGCTGGATCCTGTGCTTAGCTGGATAGATTTCAGCGCTTTGTCATACTCGTTCGCGGTATTCCAGGCTACGACTCCTAGCTGCGCAATGGCAGCCGTCATGCCAACGCCTATATTCTTCGCGTACTCATTCGCGCTTTTGGCTGCCCGGTCAAATTCGGAATCACTTTGATTCATGTTTTTTTGCAGCGTCTGCAGCTCTTCGGAAAATGTACCGACCGCATCTTGCAGCTTGTTCATAAGCGCTATCTCTGAATTGTTAGCCATGGTCCTCCCCTCCCTTCCCGCGGATGCGCATTATGCTGCTTACATACTCGTTCAACTCGCTTAATGACTGTGTCACGAAGTATGAAATCGGGGTGTGCGTGTGCAAGGACAAAAAAACCAATACGTCCCGAATCGGCGTCCGGCCTAGTCCACACCGAGCAAAAAATTTTGCACCCGCAGCGTAAGACGAGAGAAGTCCGAAGCGTTGATCTTCTTCACCAGCTCAATGGGCACGCCCGCAGCGCGTGCGGCAATATAAGCTTGAAACAGCTTACTTGTCTCCTTGACGAATGGATTCTCCCCCGTCTCTGCTACGAATTGCCGTTCTGCTGCGATAATATCGTCTGCGGTTAGACCGGAGAAGTTGACTTGCAGCGAGTCAACTGTATTCCCTTCGAATTCAACAGGGTAGCGAAGCGAAAACTCGCTACCCTGAACCTTATGCTCAGCCATATGGTTCTACCTCCTACATTCCGAGTTGTTGGCGAACGTCAGCAAGCTGATCCTCACCGTCGATCACACATTTGAAATTAAACTTGTCGATCTCCAACACATTACGGCCGTCGATATCGATCTTCAGATAGGTCAGTTCGAATTCGTTGGTGGAATTGGTCGCCGTTCCTGGCGTAAGACTGCCGAGTGCGCCCGTCTTCGGAATGGCCTTGACCGCCACTGTGAATCCTGCTGAACGATATTCGCCTGAGGAAGTATCGTACATCTGCTGCGCTCCTCTGAAGGTGAGCGCATGTGATTTCGTCTGGAACAGATTGACACCTGGCCGAGCCAGTGTCCGCCAATTCAGCGTACAGGTCATGCTGCCATAGTGGCCCAGCGTAGGGCTGTCTACCTCACCGGCAATGCCTGCACCGCTGATCGTTTCTGTCATAGCTGCGATGGAGGGCAAATCCACGCTTGCTGTACCGAGCCATTCCTTGCCATCACGATAGACGGAGAAGTTAATTAATTTTTCAGGTATTTGTCTACTCATCGTTTTATTCGTCTCCTTCCTTTATGCGAACAGTCCGCTCAAATATTGGGGATCATACTCGACAACAAAGTCAATTTCCTTGGCTGGAGAAGGCGGCGTCACGTACACATGGAACTTGACGATGCCATCGGCCAGTGCGATGTCCGGATTTTCCGACGCTTGGAATTCTACGCGGCCGCCGACAATATTGCCTGCTGCAGCCAATCCGTTCAACCAGAGATTCAGGCTGTCGGTTACGGCTGCGATCAGGCGGCGGGTAATCGGTGCGTCTACTTGCTGCCAGAAGGTCAGTACTATCGTGTTCTGAATCCAATCCATCATGCGGCGCACCGGAATGAACGCATCCTTCGGATCAGTAACAGTCGGGTACACGCCAGTCCGGTTGCCCCATGCCCGCCAGCCGCCAATCCAGTTCAGCGCGGTGACGACGCCTTCACCGTTCAAGTAGTTGGCTTGATCTTGACCTAGCAGCACTTCACTGCCGTCAGCAAGCTTCGCCCCGTCTGCCTGGAAGGCTTGGTTCGATGGTGACACATACGGAACGTTGTCATTGTTGGCATCTGTGACCGCCATGACGCCAGCTAGCTGTGTGGACATATGGAACGTACGACCTCCCAAGCTCAGCTTCGGCCAGCTGTTGATCTGGCGTTCTGAGGTGTAGCTGTTGTCGTTCTTCCACGCAGGTACGTCGCTGTACGATGTAACGCTATCCGCAGGAATATCCGTTAGTGCGACACAGCGGAAGCTGCCGTTAATGTTCCCGGCCTTCGCCGTCATCACCGTGGCTACAGCGGGATTGTGCGAATATCCCGGCGCTAGCACTATGCCGGGCACGATCCGGTATTTCGGGAATACTTGGTTAAGCAGCTCCAATCCAGTCAGATTGCCGCTACCGTCAACGCCGCCGATAATATCTTCGGCCGTCACTGCTGTAGGATCGAGCTTGTCAAAATCAAGGGTGAGTGACTCACTAGCAATCATGGAACCGTCCGTCAATCGCTGGATCATCAGATAACCGTCTGCATCATAGCCAATGGCATAATCCACACCTTCCACATACGTCGTACTGCCATCATCAGATTTCACAATAACCGACGCCAGCACAATACCGGATTGCTCTACTACGACAAGATCATGTTCCAATACAGCCGATACATTCGTTTCGCTTATCTTCATCGTAGTCGGTTCCAATACGTTAATCAGAATGGCCGGGGAAGCTTGGAACGTACCGAAATACGAATACATAAATTCGCACAAAGTAAAGCTCCAGTCATCCGAATACCCGAAAGCCTCAACAGCTTCCTGATACGAATGGCATAGTATGGGCTCATTCACAGGAGCCGATTCCCGTTGTGACAGATGCACCGGGGCACTGCCGAATACAACTGGCACCGTACCGGATTGTACAGCAGGGAGTATAGATGTTGGAATTTCAGAAGTATACACACCATGTTGGTAGCTCATGCTACTTCACGTCCTTTCGAAGTTGGTTATACGCTTTATGTTCGATTGTGCCAGTTCGATTCATACGCTTCGTTCCTGCACCAATCTGTCCGATCGGCACAACAAGCTGTTGGATCGCTGGCTGATTCTCCATCATTCGTGCAACAGACACCGGCATCGCATCGCGAAACACCGTGTATTGGGCAAGCCCGCGTAAATTCGGTCCAATATAAATAGTCTGTTCGCTTGCGCTGTGCTGTCGTGCCCGATTTTTCTGCTTCCGTCTCTTCGGCTTTTGTTGGACTTCGTCTATCATTGCTCCTTGCTCTTCAATCATAGAACTACACCTCCTCCCATACCGGAATTACGCTTTGCACGGTCCAGATAGATTTCGCGCGGCCTATCCAGTATTCGGATGGCTGCTCCTGAGATATTTCCCATTGGTAAGGCTTTTCGATTGCGAACTTCCCTTCTACAATCCGCTGCTGAAGAAGCGACGCTCGTACTTGCTCCATCAGGTTCAGCAAATCGTATCCGTACGCAGATACAGGCTCGCTGGCAGCTGTCCCCCCACGATACATACCGAATATCATCTCCATCTCGACTGTAGACGAGAGCGCATCCGGCACGTCCGGCGGAACGGCGTCTTCTCGATCAAGTCCCTTCACAGGTCGCACACAGATGTATGGATTCGTGAAGTTCTCCGGCTGGAGAGGATCGGGAAAGGGAAGATCCCAGTCGAATACGCTCGGTGTCAGCAGTTCACCAGCTGTCCCCGATGCAGCCGCGTAGCCTGCAACCTGCTGCTCCAGAAATCTGCGAATCGCTCTCAACAGGAGATATGCCGTCATCCACTCTTCACCTCCTGTCTGCTAGTGCTTGCTGGAATAGGATGGAACTGCATGTTTCCCATCACTCCTCACCTCCTTCATAGCGGCCAGCCAACGATTGTCAGATTGGCGAACGAGAAAGGCCACTCCGTATCGAGTGACTGAGCACTGCCGTTTTATTTCCTATTTGGTACATTACCATCTTATAACGGAATTACTGTATAAATCCGCCACCTACCCGCCATGTTAATTCCATCCGAGCATTACGGCTACCTCTTGAACGAATTGTTTGCGCCATCTGCTGTACGTACGATCACTAATATGCAGCTTCTGGCAAATGCCGATGGCGGTTAGATGTTGAGAGGTGGTCCAGTATTTGACCCGAACAAACTCTTGCTTCACCTCTGGCAATTGTGCATAGACTTGCTCGATAGCCACAGATACGCGCTCCATATGCATCAGCTTCGCATGTCCGGCTAGCTTGACCGCCATCTGTCCAGTAGGATCACTCGCTAACCTCGCAGAGCTCGCTCCCTTCACAATGGTCTTGTCAACCGGATCTTCGTCGAATGGCGTCATGATTTCCTCGCGCAGTCGAGACAATTCCTGATCACGGAATGGATGTGCGTACAGCTCTGCCTCAACATGTCGGAATACGTCCTTGTGCAGCTTTGTGTCATTCATGTTCCCCTTCCACCTTCCCTAGTTCATAGTTCTTTACAGATAAATAAATTATCCATTTTGGATAAGGGAAGATAGAAAGTCTCTTGACTCCGTCAGCTTCCCCATTTATACTATCCGCAAGATAAATCATTTATCTGAGAGTTCATCCTACCTTTACAGCTTTCTATGAAGTTGCCGCATTAAACCTAGAACATTTGTTCGTATTTGAATTATAGTAGATAACTATATTATCCGTCAAGGTAGTTTGTCACATTTTTCATAGAAGGGAGGAGAGACGCTTGGATTTGGCTGCGAAATTAACGATGCTTCGGAAGCAATCTGGTATGTCTCAATACGAAGTTGCTCAACGACTCGGTATCAAGCGACCGCGCTACAATGCTTGGGAACAGGGCATTGCCAAGCCTAGAGCAGATATGATTCATCTAGTGGCATCACTGTTCGATGTCTCCATCGATGAATTGCTGGGGCAACCGGAAGATGCAGGTGAAATATATGAGAAGCTTACGTCCGTTGTCGAGCTGTTTCAGTCTCACGGATTTACCGTTAAGCTCGATTTGTCATCGGGGATCATACCGGAAGAAACGGTCATTCTGGGGACAGCGGGGAACACCTTGATGCGCGTTCATGTGAACAAGCTGTTGATTCATGCTGACGCAGTATTGACGCAAGTGCAGAATAAAGCAGCGGAAGTGGAAGAGGATTGGACAGCAGAAGAGTTGAACATGATCGAAGCGTACAAGAAGTTTTTGCGTTCGCAACGTTCGCAGAATGGATAAGTCTGAGCGAGTTTAGGAATAGACATCATCCTCAAGCGTGAAGAAGTCCCATCAGCAGCATACCGGCGGGACTTTTCACACTTGCTTCCACTCAATTCCGCCGAGTTTGTATTTAGCGGGAAATAAGGGTCTTATCTACTACAGAACGGTGAAATGTAGAACGCAAACGGGATTTATTGGTCTTATTCCTAGCATACGTTGCTTTCTCAGCTTACATACACCGTAATACGTCCATAATTTTCCGCAATTTTCTTAATTTGGGGGATGTCCCCTGTTATAAGACCAATTAGTTCTCCTAAGAGCCAGCAGAAGTGCGCAGCAATAAGGTTAGTGCCGATGATGCAAGCAGAAGGGGCATTGCCCACAATGACGGTACATTCACCCGTCAGTTGTATGCAATGCCCCCGAACTACAATTCTTCGAGTATCCGCTATGCGTCAGGCCTTCAAGCTATTAATACAGCGTCAAGTACTGGTCGCGTTCCCACTGGTGCACTTGTGTGCGGTACATGTCCCATTCGATTTCCTTCAGCTCGACGAAGTGTGTGAGCGCATGCTCGCCTAATGCATCGCAGATGACCTCATTCAAGAGCAGCTCGTCGATGCCTTCCTTCAGGTTGGACGGCAAGCTTGGGATGCCTTCCTCAATACGTTCTTCGTCCGTCATGACGTAGATGTTGCGGTCTGTCGGCTTCGGTTGTGCGAGCTTATTCTCAACGCCGTCCAAGCCAGCAGCCAGCATCACGGCAAGTGCCAGATACGGGTTCGCAGCCGGGTCCGGGTTGCGCAGCTCGATCCGCGTGCTGAGTCCGCGAGAAGCCGGTATACGAATCATCGGGCTGCGGTTGGAAGCCGACCAAGCTACATAGCACGGCGCTTCGTAACCTGGTACGAGTCTCTTGTAAGAGTTGACTGTCGGATTCGTAATTGCAGCGAAGGCGCGGGCATGACGCAGGCAGCCAGCCATATATTGGCGAGCGGTATCGCTCAGACCCAGCTCATCCTTCTCATCATAGAAGGCGTTCTCCTTGCCCTTGAACAAGGACATATGGCAGTGCATACCAGAACCGTTCACTCCGAACAACGGCTTAGGCATGAAGGTGGCATGCAGATTGTGCTTGCGCGCAATCGTCTTCACTACCAGCTTGAATGTCTGGATTTGATCTGCCGCTTTCACAGCATTCGCATATTTGAAGTCAATCTCATGCTGACCTGGTGCTACTTCGTGGTGAGAAGCCTCAATTTCGAAGCCCATCTCTTCCAATGTCAGCACAATCTCGCGGCGGCAGTTCTCGCCGAGATCAGTAGGTGCGAGGTCGAAGTAACCGCCTTGGTCATTCAGCTCCAGCGTAGGATCGCCCTTCTCATCGTTCTTGAATAGGAAGAATTCCGGTTCTGGTCCGACGTTCATCGCCGAGAAGCCCATTTGCTCCATCTTCGCAAGGTTGCGCTTCAGAATACCGCGCGGATCACCAGCGAACGGTGTGCCGTCCGGCATATAGATGTCACAGATCAGGCGTGCGATGCGATCCTCTGTCACCCACGGGTAGATCAGCCAAGTATCCAAATCCGGGTATAAGTACATATCCGATTCTTCAATCCGCACATAACCTTCAATGGAAGAACCATCGAACATCATCTTGTTATCCAGCGCCTTCTCCAGCTGACTCACCGGAATTTCCACGTTCTTAATCGTGCCGAGCATATCCGTAAACTGCAAGCGGATAAAACGAACATTCTCCTCTTGTGCAATACGCATAATATCTTCTTTAGTTAAACTCAACATGCATCTCTCCTTTAGAATACTAGTCTTTATCTATGCAGATAGCTTCCTTGCCAGTCCGCTAGCTCCCTATGCTATGCGGTTGGTCAAAATAGCTTTCCCACTGATGGTGAAAAAAACTTAATCACAAGTCTACTGGAAGAATCGGGACAAATCGCCTTGATTCAACGTTACCTGACCGGGCCGCTTCTCAAGCAGCTGCCGCTTGAGCATTCTTCGCAAATCCTTCACGGACATTTCACGGCGAGCTACTTCCGATTGTTCGTTCATATAGGTCGCTTCCTCAGAGCTTTGCGACACCGAAGGCAGCACTTGCTTAATCCCTGCGATGTTCACACCCTTCTCGATCAAATTCTTGATCTCCAGAAGCCGCTCCACATCATTGAAGGAGAACAACCGCTGATTCCCGTTCGTTCTTGCCGGAACGATTAATTCATGTTGCTCGTAATAACGAATTTGCCTAGCTGTCAAATCCGTCAGCTTCATGACGATGCCAATCGGAAAAAGCGCCATGTTCCGTCGGATATCCCCGTTCATCCCTATCACCCTTCCAGTATAGCATTTGCACTTATTGTAACCGAGCAAACACTTCATGTCAAGAAAGGTGACATCAAATTACAACAATTGCTGCGAAATGAGTCGATCGATGGCGGTCATCACACCGAGTTTCACATGCGAGTATGTTAGTCCTCCTTGCATATAGGCAACATAAGGCTCGCGGATCGGCGCATCCGCAGATAGCTCCAGACTGCCCCCTTGGATGAACGTGCCTGCTGCCATAATGACCGGATGCTCGTAACCCGGCATGTCCCATGGCTCCGGAATGACATGCGCGTCTACAGCTGCCGCAGCCTGAATCGCCTGCACGAAGGCAATGAGCGGCTCAGAACCGGGGAAGCGGATAGCTTGAATCAAGTCCGTACGCTGATCCTCCCAGCTAGGATGCGTTGTCAGACCAAGCTGTTCGAATACTGCTGCGGCGAAAATTGCGCCCTTCACAGCTTGTCCGACCAAGTGGGGCGCGAGAAACAACCCTTGATAGATCGCACGGGACTGACCGAGCATCGCACCTACTTCGCCGCCGATTCCCGGTGCGGTTAAGCGGTATGCCGCTCGTTCAACCAAATCACGTCTCCCCGCTATATAACCGCCTGATGCAGCAAGACCGCCCCCTGGATTCTTAATTAGCGAGCCTGCAATCAGATCCGCCCCCGCCTCCGTAGGCTCACTCGTTTCGGTGAATTCGCCGTAGCAGTTGTCGACGAAGACGATTAGGTCGTTACGGATCGCCTTCACACGACGCACCATCTCGCCAATTTGTTCCACGGTAAATGACGGACGCCAGTCATACCCGCGTGAACGTTGTATAGCAACAACCTTCGTTGCTGGCGTAACAACCGCTTCAACCGCTGACCAATCGACAGAGCCCTCTGCTGCAAGCCCCACTTCGCGGTAGCGTATGCCGAAGTCTTGCAGCGATCCTGTCGCATCGCCAGGCTGCCCGATTACTTTGTGCAGCGTGTCGTAAGGGCGTCCGGTCATGGACAGCAGCTCATCGCCGGGTCTCAATACGCCGAACAGAGCAGTCGCAATTGTATGTGTGCCAGAGGCGAAGTGCGGGCGAACGAGCGCCGCCTCTGCACCGAATACTTGCGCATATACTTCGTCCAGCACTTCACGCCCTCGGTCGTTATAGCCGTAGCCAGTAGATGTGGCGAAGTGATAATCGCTAACGCGATGCTGCTGGAACGCATCAATTACCTTCCATTGATTGTAGTCAACGATCCGTTCCAGGTCTTGGAATCGCGATGCTGCTTTCCCTTCCGCCTCTTCAGCAAGACGGAGCACCTCATCGGAGAAGCGCGGCGGCCTTGACGTATGAGCAGCTTGCTTCTTCTGTCTGTCTGTGCTGTTATTGTTCATACCGTGTGTAAATTCTGTTCCCTGCTTCATCGTATTCGGTACGTCCTCTCCCTCTGCAGTTATCGTTGCGCTTCCTGCTCTGACTCCGATGCAATGAGGAACGGTGTGAGGCGATACGCCTGCTGCTCGTAATCCCGAGCGTTCACCCTTACTTGCATCTGGATATGCTCGCCGTCCTCACTGCGACTGATGACATCACCGATGCGATATACATCTGCAAGCGTACGCCCATCAGCCGCAGGAATCGACAACGTGATCAAGTCACCTTGCAGCAATCGTTCGATATGCACCTTCAGCTGCTGCATATCTTGGCTATTCAACGCGCTCACTGACAGTGCACGATCAGGAGGAGCAAGCAGCTCCGGGCGAGACTCGGCAATATCACGCTTGTTATAGACGAGCAGCTGCTCCTTGCCGCCCGCTCCGAGTGACTCCAGCACGTGATCGACAACTTCGATACGCTTCTCCCGCTCCGGATCAGACCCGTCAATCACGTGCAGAATCAAGTCAGCCTCACATACTTCCTCTAAGGTGGAACGGAAGGCTGCGACAAGATCGTGCGGCAGATTGCGGATGAAGCCGACTGTGTCGGTCAGCAGCACTTCCTTGCCGCTTGGCAGCTGCATCGCGCGGATAGTCGGGTCGAGCGTAGCGAACAGGCGATCTTCTACATAAGCATCCGCTCCAGTCAGTGCACGCAACAAGGTCGACTTGCCTGCATTCGTATAACCGACAAGTGACACTTGGAAGACGCCGTTCTTGCGCCGACGATCACGATGGAGCGAGCGATGCCGCTCCAGCTCTTGGAGCTGCCGACCTAAGTCGCGCACCCTCCGTTGAATGTGGCGCCGGTCCGTCTCCAGCTTCGTCTCGCCCGGACCGCGTGTGCCGATGCCGCCGCCGAGCCGCGACAGATGTATGCCGTGACCGGACAGCCGCGGCAGTAAGTAATTGAGCTGGGCCAGCTCGACCTGCAGCTTGCCTTCCCGAGTTGTCGCCCGTTGTGCGAAGATGTCCAGTATGAGCTGGGTGCGATCGATGATCTTGCAGCCAAGCGCCTCCTCTAAATTACGCACTTGTGCAGGAGACAGCTCCGAGTCGAAGATCGCCACTTCCGCTCCCTCCTGCTCCATGCGCGAGCGAAGCTCCAGCACCTTGCCCTTGCCGATCAGCCACCTGGCATCTGCAGTCGGGCGCTGCTGGATCAAGCGGCTGGCTACTCGGACCTGAGCTGACTCGGCCAATTCGGCAAGCTCATACATGGAAGCTTCCGCTTCTATCCGATCCACATGGGGACCGATAGCCGTACCGATAAGGATTGCTACCTCTTGCTCCATATAATCCTCCCTGTTATTCGAATCTCAAATCTTCGGGCAGAATGCTCATCAATTCCTGCTTAGTCGGTACAACAGGATGAGTCTTCATCAGCCGCACCGCTTGGAAGCGCATGGCGCGCTCCATCTGATTGCGCACATATCTCGCGTTGCTGAACACTTGCCCGAACGCTTGCTTCTCTTGCATCAAGTGCTCCTTCATCTTCATCAATGCCTGCGGCAGCATATGGTACTGTCGATCCTGCAGCATAAGCTCAGCTATGCGTATTAATTGATCGACCGTATAATCGGGGAAATCAATCTGAATCGGGAAGCGTGAAGGCAATCCCGGATTCGTCAACAGAAATTGCTCCATCTCATCCGTGTATCCTGCGAGAATAAGGATGAAGTCGTTCTTGTGATCCTCCATCGCTTTCACTAGCGCGTCGATACATTCCTTGCCGAAATCCTTCTCGCCGCCGCGCGCCAAGCTATAAGCCTCATCTATGAATAGGATACCACCCATCGCTTTTTTTACAAGCTCCCTCGTCTTGAGCGCGGTATGCCCAATGTATTCACCTACCAGATCAGCTCTCTCCGCTTCAATGAGGTGCCCCTTGCTTAACATGCCCATCGATTGGAACATCTTCGCAACAATTCGCGCAACTGTCGTTTTCCCCGTACCCGGGTTGCCGCGGAACAGCATATGATAGACGTGCGATCCGGTATGCAGCCCTGCCTGCTCACGATACTTCTTAATTTGGAGCATGGCGTAAATTTCGTACAGCAGCTCTTTCACGTGATCGAGTCCGATCATTTGATCCAATTCGCGAAACAATTCCTTGAACGGCCCGACAGCACCAAGCTGGCGGTCGTGCAGCGGAGGTTCGGGTGCAGGGACAGTAAGCTTCGCCGCTTCTTCCGGATTACGGAGCACGACATTAATCTGTCTCGTCTTGCGCGTTATCGTTCTGCGCTCAGATTGCAGCAGTTGATCGCTCATGAACTCACCTCTTATTTATTTAGGCAGGTGTTCTAGTATACGCGCATGCCCAGTATGAAGTGAACTACAAATCAGACATTCGCGAACAGTTCGGCCCCCACTGACGTTCCATCGCACGATCGAATCGTGTTATAGGTGAAAAAAAGCTTATTCTCAACGAATCGAGAATAAGCCCGCTTGTCTTACTTGCTCTCCTGCGCCAGCGATAGCACCGGCACATCAGCTTCGGTATCTGCTTCATAATTGATGCCTTCAAGTCCAAATCCGAACAGACGGAGAAATTCGCTGCGATAGCCGGCAATGTCGGAGATATTGTCCAAATTGTCTGTCGACACTTGGGTCCAGAGGTCAGCGACCTCCTGCTGGATGTCCTCGCGCATCTCCAGATCGTCGATGCGAATGCGGCCCTGTTCATCAACCGGCACTTCGCCATCTGTGTACAGCCTGTCTTCTAACAGTCGCACCATCTGCTCAATGCACCCTTCGTGCACACCTCTTTGCTTCATGACTTTATACAGCAAGGAGACGTACAGCGGCACAATTGGAATCGCCGCGCTCGACTGGGTAACTAACGCCTTATTTACAGAGATATACGCCTTACCGTCAAGCTCGCGCAGCTTGTTGTTCAGTTCATGCGCTGACGATTCGAGATCATCCTTCGCACGTCCGATTGTGCCCTCGCGGTAGATGGCATGTGTGACAGCTGGACCGATATATGAATAGGCCACTGTTCGAACACCTTCAGCGAGCACACCTGCTTCTTGCAGGGCGTCCATCCACATGATCCAATCTTCACCGCCCATGATCGCTGTCGTGTGGCGAACTTCTTCCTCTGTGGCAGGCTCTACCGTAATTTCCGATACTTGACCGCTGTTGACGTCCACGGTTTTGTTCGAATAGGGAGCGCCAATCGGCTTAATGACCGAAGAGAACGTTTCACCTGTACGCGGATGCGTGCGGCGAGGCGAGGCCAAGCTGTACACGACAAGATCCACCTGTCCCAAGTCTTCACGGATGCGTGCGATCGTCTGCTGCTTCAGCTCATCCGAGAATGCATCGCCGTTCAAGCTTGAAGCATAATAGCCGTCTTGTTGTGCTGCTTGCTCGAAGGCTGCCGTATTGTACCAGCCAGCCGAAGCCGTTCTTGCACCTGATGCCGGCTTCTCGAAGAAGACGCCAACTGTTGCTGCCCCGGAACCGAAGGTCGCTGCTATGCGGGAAGCGAGGCCGAAGCCGGTCGAAGCACCGATGATGAGAACTTTCTTCGGACCGGCTGTTTGCTTCGGGCGTGCCTTCACGTAGTCAATTTGCTCTTGCACGTGTTGCGCACAGCCGTCGGGATGCGCAGTCGTGCATATAAAACCGCGAATTTTTGGTTGAATGATCATGAGTATATCGAATCCTTTCCACAAGTAACTTTTCCTATCATAGCACAATCTTCCCGGCTTGCGAAGCAGACTTTGGGCGACTGCATATGTACAGGCTCACCGTGCAGGAACAGCAATCTGGCGGAGCACGAGCCGTCCGTTCCCCTGCTCCGCACGGAGTACGAAGTCGAAGCGGTCCAACGCCATACAATAATCGAAATCTTCCGCAGGCGCTGATGCCTCACCGACTAGGTCCAAGAAGCGACCTGTTGTACTATCCTCAGCCAGATAACGCCTGATTTCCTCGAAATCCGTCGTCCTTCCTTGTACAAGATCACGCAAGTATGCCGCGCATAATGTATCTTCATCCGCCAACTCCGTCCCTCCGAGTCCCATCGCAATCAGAGAAACCTCATCCGCGCCGGATTGCCGGATATACCTCGCGATCGCGCCAGCGTTCACGAATGCGCCCGTGATCACTTCATCCGCTTGCACCGCACCGACAAGCCCCTGCGTGCCGGCACTAGTCGTATGCACGATCGTGCGTCCCCGCACATCTGCTGCTGCAATGAGCGAAGGAGAGTTGCCGAAGTCGAAGCCACCCACCATCACACCGCCGCGTTCCCCAACTAGCAAGCAGCCGGACAACTCATTCCGAAGCGTGAACGCATCCTCAATCGTACCGATCGGGTAAATTTCCTTGCAGCCACCCGCATACGCATAGCATGCAGTAGTGAACGCCCGGAACACATCAATGACGACAGCAAGCCCGACCGCTTGTGCTGCGCCTTGCTTGCCATGCAAAATTCGTATATTCACACAGAACTCCCTTCCTTATCCCTATAGCCAACGTGTCAGCTCCATGCTGAGCTTGTCGACCTGCCATTTCGTATAGGCTAGCGTCTCTCGAACACGATGATAGGTCATATTCATCACATTCGTAGATGTCACTGCCAAGGCTGCTTGCTCATAACCGGCATAATTCGCCATTGCAAGTGCGCGCGGTCCGTGATAATCGTGGGTCACAATGAAGGCAGATGCCCATCCATGCTCGATCATCAAGTCTCGGCTGTAGCTGACATTCTCGTACGTGTTGGTCGCCTGTTGCTCTAACACAATCGCTTCATCAGCAATCCCGCGCTCCAGCAAGTACAGCCGCATTCCTTCCGCTTCTGTATAGACCGCACCTTCGTAATCATAGCCTCCGCTTACAATGATATGCGTGATCTGATCATGATTATACAAGTCAATAGCTCGATCCAATCGTTCCGCCAATGCCGGACTCGGCCTCCCTTGCCATAAAGCAGCCCCAAGCACAATCGCCACATCAGCCGAGTCGTGCACATCCGCATTACTCGGAGTAGCAAGCAAAATTTGCACATAGAGCACCCAGAGCATCCCGATTGCAGCACATACACCGATGAATCTAGACGACATTTTCCATACGGAGAACTTCCGTCGCCTTTTCCTCTTCTTTCTCCCTTTCCCCATAAGCCCTCCCCAACGAAGCGTACGCCTCACCAATCGTGGATCATAGAGAGGTAAGGTGCAGCTGCAAACCCGAATATATGATAAGGCAGTCCCTACGCATATGTACCAATATCGGACACCATGCCTCTGAATGGCAGTTATGCCATCAACACTCCTTACACTTCTTCGTGATCCAACATTTTTCCTGCCCTTTTCGTCGATACTCTTTTGTTTTTATGAAATAAATGCTAAATTAGAGTACAGATGAGCTCATAAGCAAATAGGAGGGCATTATGGAATTTCGGTTGCAAATGATCGGGACAGGTAGTGCTTTTGCCAAGAAATATTACAACAACAACGCCTTACTGATGAATCAGGACCGCTCACTGCTCATTGACTGCGGCATTACAGCCCCGATGGCCATGCATCAAGCAGGCAGAACCTTTCAAGAGCTAGATGGCATTCTCATCACGCATCTTCACGCAGATCACATCGGCGGCTTAGAAGAGGCTGCGTTCGTGACGAAATTTTCGGGCGGTCGCAAGCTCCGATTGTTCGTGCCGGAATCGTTAATTGCCCCGCTCTGGGAACATTCACTTAAGGCTGGTCTGGAGGATTCGCAATATGGACCAGACTTGTCTAGTTATTTCGATGTGGTGCCGCTCGCAGAAGGCGAGCAACAGGAGCTCTTACCGGGGATTTCCGTCGAAATTATGCAAACAGATCATATTCCGAACAAGGACAGCTTCTCTTTGTTGTTAAACAGGAATTTCTATTATAGTGCAGATACGGTATTTCACCGAGAGCTGATCACTTCCATGATTGAGGACAAGCGATGCGGAGCCGTACTGCACGATTGTCAGTTGGAAGGGAAGCCGACCGTCCATGCAACATTGGACGAACTGCTAACACTGCCTGCACATGTGCAGGACAAAATCATGCTGATGCATTACGGAGACAACATGGAAGACTACGCCAATCGAAGCGGCAATATGTCGTTTGTTCGACAGGGCGTTATGTATCACATTGAACAGACAGGACGCATTCACGCCCTGTCTGTCGAGAATTCCGGCAGCTGATCCAAGTTATTGCTTGGATCACCGTCTGCATCGCCGCGAATGTACATCTCTCCATCTCTTCCCTTGAAGCTATTGACACCAACGACATTTCCGTATTGTACTTCTTGCAGGGCTTGCTCATAACCTAATACACGTCCGGAAGAGGTTTGGAATGCGGTGATATCTCCATCCCCGTTCTTCTGCACTGCTACGAAGCTTTCCTGATTCACATTCATGTAACGTCTCCTCCTTATATGATGACAGTTCCCAAGAGCTGTTCGCTATATAGTATGAGCATGAAGCACGCAATATATCGGCAAGCAATCTCACGCAGCTTCGCTTGCAGCAGATTTCATAGACGAGGATGGAGAGTGAACGATGGTGTTTGTCCGCATAACCGCTCCATTACTAGTTCTGCTTATAGCTCTATATGTCGTATTTGAACGCAACATCGGGTCGCTCCAGTGGTTAGCAACCGCATCGGTCGTCCTGCTGTTGACTTTGCTGTTGCCCGCGAGCAAGTTCGTTCGTGTCGTGCGATTCGCCGCACTGGTCGCATTCGCTTATGTAACCAAATCCGATTGGGTGCTATTCTTGTTCTTAATGTATGCTTTCATCCATGCCCAGGATCTGACCAAGACGTACCGGGCCAAGTGGGTATTCGCAGTGTATGGCGCCAGCTTCCTGCTGTTGCAGATGCTTGCACATACATCGATCATGATCTCTCCTGTCAAGATGGCGATATGCGCCCTCACGTTCATCGCAGCCTACTTCTTAACTTATCATTATCTAGAGGTAGAATCGCGCAACAAGCATCTGATAGACGCGAACCTGAGGCTCGTCAGTCAAGACTCCTTAACCGGCTTGTTGAATTTCCAAGAATTCCATAAGCGACTTCACACTTTGATCCAGCTGGAGAATCAATTAACGCTTGTCTTGATCGACTGCGCTGATTTGAAATCGATGAACAGTGAGTTGGGCTTCCTGGAGGGCAACCGGTTATTGAAGAAAGTCGCAGAGCTGATGAAACGCTCCTTCCCAGACGCCTACTTGCTTGCACGCTGCGGCGGCGATGAGTTCGCGCTCGTGCTGCACCGCATCGACGAAGAAGAGATGATGCTGCGTCTGGAGAGATTCTTGGAAAACAGGCTGCCGGAGATGACAGGTATTCAAATTACATACGGGAAAGCGTACTATCCGGAGAACGGGCATACGAAGGACGAATTGTTGCAAATTGCCGAGGAAGACTTATTCATGATGAAGCGCAAGCTATGGCTCAAGCGGGAGGAGCATATGCTGCGCTCCGAGCAGCTGCGCGTCGTTGGTGAGTTAGCCTCTGGGATGGCACACGAAATTCGGAATCCGCTTACAACGATCAAGGGTTTCCTGCAAATCTCCAAGACGAACGACTTTAATATCGAGCCTTGGTATGACCTGATTCTCGATGAGATTAACCGGATGAGCGATTTGACCGGCGAATTCCTGCAGCTGTCGCGCAATCAAGCGACGATGTACGAAGTGGAACCGCTGCAGCATTGCTTGCAACGAGTGAAGGCGCTCGTCGAAGCGGAGGCGATTCGATTAGGCTTCCAGCTCGAATATGTCCCGCATACAGAACCTCTGCTCGTTAGAATGGATCAGGACAAGCTCATTCAAGTGCTCATTAATATTGTGAAAAATGCGTTCGAAGCGATGGAGCCAGGAGGCAAGGTGACGATTCGCAACGTGGTTGAGCACGGACAGGCCATCATCGATATTGCCGACGAAGGCAAGGGCATCCCGGCAGACAAGCTGGACGAGATATTCCTTCCGTTCTATACGACGAAGGATCAAGGGACTGGGCTCGGACTATCGATCTGCCACCGCATCATCTTGGATCACAAAGGTTCGATGGAAGTGTTCAGCGAGCTCGGACACGGCACCACGTTTCGTGTGAAATTGCCAATTCATTCCTCGTCTGCTGACGTGACAGAGACAGAGCATGCCAACGCCTGATCGGATTAACCGACCAGGCGTTGGCTCATGCGTATATGCGGCATTCCTGCATCCTCGAAGATTACCTCAGCGTTAGCATGTTCAACATAAGACACCGCCTAGCGGTCCGCATGCCGCTGACGCGTCATCTGCTGCCATACCGTACCGACTGCTTCCTCGCCGCCTTCAATGCGTTCCAATGCCCAAGCAGCCTGCAAGCTCACTTCGAATTCCGGATCATCGACAGTACGCTTCAACGCCGGTACAGCGCTCTCATCTCCTACTTCGTACAGGAATCGAGCAGCACGCCAGCGCACGAGCTTATTCGCGTCTTCAAGCGCCTCAATCATCGGCTGTATCGCCCGATTATCTCCCAAGTCTGAGATCGTATCCCCTGCTGTTCGCCGCACTGCGGGGGAATCATCCTTCATCGCGCGGTATAGCAGCGGCAATGCCGCATTGGCTTCTAGCTCGCCTATATGCACAACAGCCAAGCGACGCACGGACATATGCTTGTCACCGAGCGCCTTCTCAATGACAGCTGCGCCTTCTGCCGAAGGCTTCCACCGTTCCAATGCTGCGTAACGCTTGCGCCAATCATCTGCATCGAGCAGCTTCAGCACTTCCGAGTCGTCAAGGCTGCCCTGTATGTCTAAGTCTGCGTCCTTATCTCCTTGAGCTTGTGCCCGGCGCACCATGTCGGTCAAGCGCTCATCATCATACGCTGCTTCAAGCTCCTGCTGCACCTGTTCAGCAATATCGCGCGGATCTCCGTAACGAATGCCCCAATCCTCCAGCTTCCGTTCCTTGATCAAGTTCGGGGACGCCAAGCCTGCATTCATCGCTTGCTCTGCAAACCTCGCAGGCAATGCCTCCCTCACCTCTTCCTGCTCAGTACGAACACGAATTTGCATAGGGATGCGCCGGAACGTCTGAACGAATACCCGCACCTCACCGAAGCCGTCAGCAGATTCCGGTGTAGGCTCATTCGTGTCACCGCGTTGCCCGAACACCTCCCGAACTTGCGCGAGAATCGGCTTCCAGTCTGAACCGGGCACGCGATCCAAGGCTATGAAATCCGCTGTCTGGAATATGCTCTTCATACCTTCAATCTCCAGCATGCTCCGAATATAGGTCGGCGCCGAACGCGCATTGTCTGCTGTATATGTCTTGCCTGCATCTACCCGCTCATCCATGTTCAGCTTCATCGTATTCGGACTCGGGGTCGGTTCGATCGACACGATGTTCATCCTATGTCCAGCCTCCTCATATTTATTCGAATCTAGTCATAACCGACTATTCGTCACCATATTGACGCTCGTACTCACGCTGCAGCTCACGTAACGACTCTACAGATTGCAGCGCCCATTTCGCCTGCTCCTCCAGCTCCGCAATCGTGCGAGTTAAAGCTTCCTTCAACGATACAGCATAGCGGGGAATGTCGCCGCTGTATCGCTGCACAGAGGAAAGCGGCATGTTCGCTACCTCTCGGTGGGCAAGTGCCCGCCTCTGGTGAAACATCGATACGTCGGCCCGGTGCCCGACATGCAGGTTGCCCTGCTCGGGATGCTTGACAACGGCCTGCACTCTGACCTTCGCCTTGCTTGGCGCGAGCTCCACGAGCTCCCCAATGTATACACCTGTCTTATATTCCGCTACAACAGCATCGCCTGGCTGCAGCGCTCCGTCTGCCGCTTGCTTCGTCGCTTGACTGTACGGTCCTTCCATCCGTCTTCGCCTCCTTGCTTATGAACGCTCATACACGCATCTGATGACCAACATATCTTGCTTATTTAACTAAGGTAATGCAAAATGAAAGAAAAGTAAAATGAACATAGAAAAAGGAGCGGATATACAGATGGCAAGCTATCGGGAACTAACGAGTATCGAAGAGTGGCAACTGGAGCTGGCTGCATCGCAGCACAAGCCGCGGCTCGTCTTCAAGCACAGCACAGTATGTCCAATTAGTGCAGCGGCGAAGGAGGAATTCGATTCCTATGTAGAGGATCTAAGGGGCACAGAGGACGAGCCGGAAGCCGTTCTGGTCAAAGTCATTGAATCGCGACCGGTGTCGAACCGTATCGCTGATGATCTCGGGGTCCGGCATGAATCACCGCAGCTGTTCTACATCGAGAACGAGACAGCTAGCTGGCATGCCTCGCACAGCGCGATTACGTACGACAGCATTAGGAGTGCGGTGAAGCGCAAGTAAGTGGAGACAGCCGCTGTGTATCGGAGATTACGGCATCATGCAGTGATCGACCTGCCAACTCTATGATGTCGCACCTCTGTTGCGTCTTGCCCCAGGCTGCCATTCGCGCAGCTTGTACTTTCGGCGCAAGCGGCGGACGAGCCGTTCGAAGTGAATCGCATACTTCGGATTGCGCTCATTGCGCATCTGTCGAATGTACGGTCTCACAATCCGGTATAGCCGTACCATCTGCCATGCTGTCGATCCGGAGAAAGCCCGCAATGGCAGCACACGTTCCTGCCACTGGACAGCCCAGCCTTCATAGAAGGAACAGACCAAGTCAGCTGCTTCCGCATCAAGCTCTGAATCCTCAGCAGTACGCAGCAGACGTTGTTCAAGGCTGACATGCTCAGGTTCATGCAGTGCCTGCTGCCATTCGGACAGCGTGCGCACATAACGGCGCCGCTTCAGCTCCGCGCAAGTCCAGAGCACACCTAACGCCAACAGTGTTAGGCTGATACCGTACATATATTGCAATGCCGATTCACGGCTGTCCGGCGGCCAACGCAAGCCTACCCAGGCCCACCCTGCTGCTGAACAGACAGTCAGCAGCGCTGCAGCCCAATTCCACCCGTATTTCACGATCCATCCCTCATTTATGTAGCAATCTTGTCCATGAACGTAAGTACAGTGATGCCTCTCTTTCAGTATGTCTCGCAACATCATGGGTGTCAACTGCATAACGTCCAAGCTCCGCAGCAGTTAAGGAGGAATCGATAGCGAAGGCAGTCATGGCGCATAGATGGCTAGCAGGAACAAGCAGCAGGAACGGTGATTCGGATGAATCGTAAATAAAGCTGACCTATCTAGTCGAATCGCCTTAAGCGAACCGTGCCGAGCGTTGACAGTTGAAGGCAGATTGGCTCGAATGATGCGCTTGCCCGGGAAATACAAGCCAATGTATTCCCCGCTTGTGGCAATTGTGAGCATTCGCGTATGATAATAGAACAAGAACAACGTTACGATAGTCGAGAAGATTCATAGAATAGCGATTGAACCGTTACACCATAATAATCGGCTAGCTTCACCTTGATGTCATCGCGAGGAACACGCCTTCCATTCTCGTACATTTGCAGTGCGCTTACACTGATCTGCAAATTACTCGCCACCTCCTCTCGCGATAATCTCCCTCTTAGATGTAACAGCTTGCGGCCAATATGCTGTTTATAAGGGGTTTCATTCTTCATAGGGCATCACTTCCATTACAATTCCGCACATTACGTGCTTTGTTTCCCATTATATGACATGGATTGCTTGAAGTCAAACACAAACTGTGCGGTGTATATTGGATTCACACATAATGTGTGCTATGATAGGTTTGGTGATGCAGATTGGTACAATTTGGCGATCGGTTACGGGAGCTGCGGCTCTCCCGGCAAATAACCCAAAAAGAACTCGGCCGCATGTTCCAGCTCAGTGAAAGTGCAATCGGGATGTATGAGCGCAATCAGCGTGAGCCGTCACTAGAGCTCATCAGGCAATTCGCAGACTTCTTCCAAGTTACGACTGGATACATGCTGGATCACGAAGAGCCTGCGCCTGGAGTGCGTGAGCTTCCTACGTTGTATCCGCTGCCTGAGAACTTCCACATGCTGCTGACAGAAGGCCGCCGCATTCCGCTCAGCGAGAATGAAGCGCTCTACTTGCGAGAACGATTGCATGATTATCGACAGCGCAAATAGCTGTCTGGCGTCAGCATGCCCAAGAATGATCATACGCATACTGTTCTACCCCTATATACGGAGTCCAAAAGGCTGTTCCCCACATACTGAGGAACAGCCTTTTGTTCACGCTATTATATTCAAGCTGCTCTGGTCAGCAAGCCTGTATCCGAACTAGAACCCTACAAGTAATCAACTGCAACTGTATGATTCAGACAATAGACGTTCCATGTTCCATCATCCGTCAGCGCTTCCTGAACGATAATCTCCTTCGACTCATTCGCGTACAGATCGAAGTAGTTGTCCGATAGCTGGCCTGGCACGTCCAGCAAGCATACATCCTTAGCGAACACATTACTCGTAATCGTCACTCGGGTAGTGCCGTCATCAAGTGTTGCATGCTCGACCTTCAGAGCTGCCGGCTGCAGTTGAAGCCTATACGGCTTGTCCAGCACATACGTATGCTGTGCCAGCGCAGCGCCTGCTGAATCGTGCAAGGTCAACCGCATCACCACCCGAGCCGGATCCCATCCATCGAGCGCCAGCTCGGTCAAGCGTGTAGAGCGGCAGCCAGTCCCCCGCGCATCCCAGGATTGCGTATGTACGACTGCGCCTTGTTGAATATCGTACAGCTCAGCCTGTACCGTACCGGTGAAATCCCCTTGATCGTGAATGAGATCAATAGCCGCACGTTGGCTATCCGAGAATACCTTGGCAACTACATTCGGCGATTGAAAGCTCCGTTTCATATAATAGTACGACGGCTTCAACACCTTCGCATAATCTTCCAACGACCAGCTGATCGAAGGCCACAGATCGCTCCATTGCCAGATCAACGCGCCCGATGTATCCGGCATGCGCGACAGCCAATGCTCCACGCCATAGCGCAACGCATTCGCCTGCATCAGCTGATTCACATAGACGAACGCTAGCTTCTCCTGCGGCAGACGGTAGTCTCCTGCTGTATAGAACAGCAGCTTCTGCAAGCCATGCGGTGACTTCTGCATCGCGTCGAATTGCGGATCGCGCAAGCTCGCGTCAGCATCTACTTGGTCGAGCACACGCATCGAAGGATAAGATTGCATGCCGAATTCGGAGACGAATCGGCCGCGAGACTGGCGATACTTCTCATAAGGCTCTCCTCTCCCCCAGACAGCCCAGTAATGCTCATCACCGTAGTCGCCCTCTGGACCGACCCGGTCATATTGCAGCGCGTAAGGGCTCGTCGGCCAATAAGGACGTAGTGTGTCGCTCTCACATACGCGAGCAAGTATGTCGAAGTACAGCTTCTCCCCATAGCCTTGACTGCGGTGCTTACGGCTGCGTTCGATGAACGATTGATTCTCATTATTGCCGCACCAGAGTACAATACTCGGATGATAGCCGAACTCGCGCACGACGTGCTCCGCCTCCTGCCGAACCAGCTCACAGAATGCGTCATCGTCTGGATAATCGCCGCAAGCGAACATGAAATCTTGCCACACTAGAATGCCAAGACGATCGCACTCGTCATAAAATGCATGGTTCTCGTACGTACCACCGCCCCAGATGCGAATCATATTCATATTCGCTGCCGCAATACGCGCAATTTCCTTGCTGTACTCCTCCTTCGTGTCCAGATTCGGATACAGCTTGAGCGGAATCCAATTGACACCCTTGCATAGAATCGGAATGCCGTTCACTTCGAAGATAAACTTGCGTCCTTGCTCATCGTACGGCATGGAGATCTTCATGTCGCGCAGCCCTACCGTACAACTCTCACTTCGCTGCTCCCCTGCAGCGGTCAGCTCTGCCTCCAGCCGATATAAGGGCTGATCTCCATGGCCGATAGGATACCATAGCTTCGGCTGTTCAACCGTAAGCGCAGCTTCGACAACCTGCTCCCCCGGCTTCAATGTACGTTGCCCTTGGTACTCTGCACATAAGCGATCCCCGTCATACAAGCGGAACGAGACTTCTGAAGCAAGCTCCTGTTGTTGCGACATGACGGCGGGAAGCTTGGCGATCACTACTGCCTGTTCCTCATTCAAGGAAGCGATCGCATAGCCTAATCGCTCAGTCCTAATAGCTTCGCCTGCTTCTATGTATACGGACTTATGAATCCCGACAGTGACTAGACGCGCGCCCCAATCCCAACCATATCCGTATTGCGCCTTCCTCCCGAACAGTCTTGCCGGAATACCGTTCCACAGCTGCATCGGCTCGCCGAAGGCTCGTTCCTTCTCCTGCAGCACACGTGTCGGCGAAGCGATGCGCACGACAAGCTCGTTCTCCGCTTCTGCGGCATGCAACATATCGAAGCGATGCGGCATGAACATATTGTCTGTCTGCCCTAATCGGTGTCCGTTCACATATACTTCCGCATAGGTATCTATCCCTTCGAATACTAGCTCCAGCTTGGCAGTTGCCAGCATCTCCGGCTCCAGCTTGAACGTACGGCGGTAAGTCCAATCATCGTGCTCCACCCACTCGATTTCCGGCTCGAACAACGTATAATAAGCGTCCGGCAGAACGCCTGCATCGGTCAGGTCTTGCTGTACGAAACCGGGAACCTGAAGCGAATAGCATTGCTTGGTTCGTTCATTGACACCCTTCCATATTCCGTCTAGCTGCACTTGTTTCATCGTAGCCCTCTTTCCTGTATGGTATGCTTTTCTTCTTTTCGCATTATGACCGTATTCCTTACATTTTGTCAAAAACACCAGCCCATCTTGCCATCCCCTACCCTCACTCTGGTAGAATAGAAGGAAAAGTTCTTGCCACAGGAGAGATTATGAAGAAATATACATTCGATTTGCTTCACAACACCATACCAGAGTTTCGCGAACGGGATCACGTAATCCCCGCCCAATCGCTCACGGATGCGATCCGCAAGTTCACCCTCAAGCACGATCTTGAAGCACCTGCATATTGGGATGAGCCGTTCTTCGAGACGTTCATGGAGATCAGCTTCACTGGGAGCGGCGGAACAGTCCGCTATCGCATTCACTGGCAGTAACTAGCGAAGGAAACCTCTGCATGGAGCATACTCCGAATGGAGGTTTCCCATAGAATTCGCTATAATAGTATGGAATGATCATACCGTGAGAATTGAGAAAAGTGAATTAGCCACAGGAGGGAATACATTGAGACGCTTCAACTTCGCTCGTCCTATATTGCTGCTAGCTGTAGCCTTCTTCGTCAATAGCTTGTCCAGCTTTCTAATCGTCCTGCTGTTCGACACTTCCAGAGAAACCGCTAGCAACATCGCCTTTATCATTATGCTCATCGCTGTTATACTCGTATACCGCAAAATGATGCGAAGAAATCCGAAATCGTAATGCGATCAGGATCATTCGACATCCTTACAGCCTTGTCTGGCCGCAAGCATCCTCCTGCTGGTCAAGGCTGTCTGTCACCATCCATCCGTATATAATCTCCTTCCCTTCCCCTTATCGCCCATGAGAACGACATCCTTGACGAAAGGAGGATGCTGTGACCTGCATACTCGCACAGAGGCATGCCAGCACACAACAAAGCTCCCTTAACCGGATTCCATCACCGATATATAGGAGCTTCTGCATGACTATCGTCGTCAACGATCACTACCGAAGGAATTGTTATCGAACTTTTATGGCAGCTGTTCACATACCGTTCCATCCCCGTCTCCATCTAGCCGATGCGGATCACCCGGACCGTTCGCTTCATAGAATGCTTGGGCGGCTTGTTGTGTGGCGAAATCACCACAGTCTCGATCTGCTTTCTCATCGTTGTTATTCCCGTTCAGCATGTCGTCTTCAGCTGCCCACAAGCCACGATTGTGCTGCTTCGCAACAGCCTGCAGCTGCGTGATTAATTCAACCCACTGCACATTAGGCGGATATGTCGCCTGCTGTGCGAACCCCTGCTCAACTAAGTGCGCATTGACGAACACCCCGCCCTGTATATAAACATAGCCGAGCATCCGACCGTAGCGGTCTCGTTCTTCAACATCCAGACATACAGCAACCTGCTTGCCATCCAGCAGTTGCTTCACGTATGCCGACGCTTCCTTGCCATAAAGCTCAACACCCTTGAACGGATGGACGCTCTCCGGAGTGTCAATCCCGATAAGGCGAACTGCCTCGACTTGGCCGTCCAAGCTCACTTCGATCGTATCACCATCTCGGACATGTGTCACTTCGCCCACAATAGGGGAGCAGGTGCTGATCACAGCAATATCGCTTGCTGCATCCCACCCTACAAGCAGTCCCGCTTGTCGGAAACCGGCGTCGGACATATACAGCTGATCGTCAACTTGTGTAACCGCTACATGCTGCATCGTCTCCCGCTCACCAGACAACTCGATGCTAACTGTATCAGCATCCTTCGTATCTGGTACGATGTGCGCCCCTTGATTCACCAATATATTGATTGGCAGCAGCAACTGTTCAACGTCATCCTGGCGATAAGCGACGGACGGCCATACTCGACCATCGACATAAACAGAGACCTCGCCTTCTCTCTCCAGCAGCGAGGAGGACCATCCCGCCATCCCTGTGTGACTGGCACTATTCGAGCTGCATGCTTGCAATAGGAATAGGATCCCGAGTATTGCTGACAGGAATCCGTGCTGTCTCTTCATGATGTATTCCTCCCGTGTACGTCATGCTAGTTCGTATCTGGTACATGCAACCTCCGCAAGCGGTAGCAGTTCTTGCCGGTATTGCCCAGCTCCTCCAGCAGACCGTAATTCGCCCATGCGCCTATGATCGCCCCGACCCCAGGCACAAGCTGCAACAGCTTGCGGAAATCGATCGTATCCCGATACTCCTGCTGCAGTTGACGCCAGTCAATGTGCTCTTCATAGTTGCTGGCTGATACTAGCACTTGCTCATGCACCGGCCAATCCTTAATGACCTTTAGCAGTGCAGCCTTCTTCTCGGGACTGGAGAAAGCCAATTGGAACGTATTCAAAATAAACAACCGTTCATGCAGCGCTTTCGTCGGATAACCATAAGCTTGTGCCAGCTCGAACAGAAACTTCATCTTAATGCCCAGCAATAGCGGGAAATCGACCATACCAAGCAAAATACCTCCTGCGCCGGTCCCTGCTCCCTCCGCAGCTGCCCACTTCTTATAACGGTCGAGTATTTCATCAGCTCTCTCGTCACTTTGCGCAAGCGTTGCCCCGAAGAACGGCTTGCTCTTGGGCAAATATTCAGCGCTGAACAACGCAGTGTGAACGATACTCTTCACAGCAGCCGTTATCGAGTTGTGTACACGCTCAGGTATGCGGCGATTCAAGCTCGATTGCACGGACTTGGATGCACGCTCCAGCACGTGAGGCGGCTTGTGAAGCTGCCATTCCCATCGCCTAATCTCGCGCCGCACAAGCTCCTCGTAGCTTCCACCAGCATGCCGGTTGTCCATCATCGTCCCTCCCTCTTCATCACTAGACATATACTTGCCTTCATTATAGGCAGATGCAGCACATTTTGAACACTGCGAAATTCTTTAATATATACGATATTCCGCTCGTACAAGTTTCAGGTCGACCGCAGCCGTCGAAATAGGGTACAATAGTAAGTATTCATAAACTATGACAAGGGGTTCAATCGAAATGAAGTATACGAGCACACGGGGACAGGTATCCCCTATAGGATTTACTGAGGCCGTCCTCATGGGATTGGCGAACGACGGCGGCTTGTTAGTGCCCGAGCGTATTCCGCAGCTTTCCGAAGCTACACTAGCGAGCTGGCGCAACTTGACTTATCCGGAGCTGGCAACAGAAGTATTCGCCTTGTTCACAGGCGAGGACATCCCGCGCGAAGATCTGAAGCAGCTTGTCACAGACAGCTATGCGACGTTCCGGCATGAAGAGGTGACACCAATTCGCCGTCTCGACGACGGGCGCTATGTGCTAGAGCTGTTCCACGGGCCGACCTTCGCCTTCAAGGATGTCGCGCTGCAATTTCTCGGCAACCTGTATTCGTACATCTCGCAACGTACAGGATCGATTATTCATATTCTCGGTGCAACGTCCGGCGATACAGGCGCTTCAGCAATCGAAGGTGTGCGCGGCAAAGCCGGCATCCGTATCTGTATTCTTCATCCGCACGAACGGGTCAGCAAGGTGCAAGAGCTGCAGATGACTACGGTAGATGACAAGAACGTACTGAACTTAGCTGTACAAGGTACATTCGACGACTGCCAGCGCATCATCAAGGAATTGTTCGCCGATGTAAGCTTCAAGCAAGCGTACCATCTGCGAGCGATTAACTCTATCAATATTGCGCGTGTATTAGCACAGACTGTCTATTACTTCTACGCTTATTTCCAACTGCGGAAGCAAGGCGTGGACGGCCCTATATCCTTCAGCGTTCCTACAGGCAACTTCGGCGATATCTTCGCAGGCTTCCTGGCCAAGCGCATGGGGCTGCCGATCGGGCAGCTCCTACTGGCTACGAACGAGAATAACATTCTGGCGAGATTCGTGAATGAAGGTGTCTATGAGCCGGGCACATTCCGGGAAACGTACAGTCCGTCGATGGACATTCAAGTAGCCAGCAATTTCGAACGCTACTTGTACTATCTCCACAACGAAGACGGCGAGCAAGCAGCCGCGCTGATGGAGCAATTCAAGCGTGAAGGAAGCATGAAGATTGCAGGCGAGCTGCTAGAACAGGTGCAGCACGATTTCGCAGCGTACAGCGTCGGCAATGAGGAATGTCTGGATACGATAAGCGCCTACCATGAGCAATTCAGCTACTTGCTTGATCCGCATACAGCCTGTGGCGCAGCGGCAGCAGACAAGCTTGCGAAGGACGGCGAAGCCGCCGTCGTACTCTCTACAGCACATCCGGCTAAGTTCAACGAGGCGATCGATCGCCGCGGTCTGACACAGACGTTCCCAGAACCGATCCAAGCGCTGTTCGACAAGCCTCAGAAGCAGCAGATCATCGGCAATTCGAACGAGGAAGTCAAGCAGCAGTTGCTCACCTTCTTCCAATAATCGATACACATAGAACTAGGGCCACCCTCGGAATACTTCCGATGAGTGGCCCTTGTTCGTCTAGATGCGCTGTTTCCTACTCGCATAACTGTGAACGCCGTAACTAGTGCGGTTACTTCACACTGGATTGCCGCCTTTCCTCTGCAACCAGATGAACAAGCTTACAATCCATTTGCTCACCAGCATAATGCACATATAACCGATGAAGAGATGATAATATCTCATCCCATTCGTCACATCGAATAGACCAATCGCGGACATGACAGGCTTGAAGACGAAGGCAAGCAGCAGAGATAATACGGTGCCATACACATAATAATTGCGCCCGTTCCTAATCGTCCATTGATACATCAATATATACGTCACTGGTACGAAAGAGGTATCTAGTCCCAAATTCCCTGTAACAATAGGCAGGAGCTGATAGGGATACTGACCGTACCCTAGACGAATACTTGTCGCATCGATATACGAGAAGATCATATGGACACATAAGCCGTAGAACCCTATCTGCAATGCTCTGCGCTTATCCAGACAAACGAAGAAAATAATCAACGGCACGACCAGCATAAGCAAAAGCACCCAGAATTGCCATGTGGACAGATCCGAATATTGCGACCAGTAATCGATCCAAGTTGACGTCAACTGCTGTTGCATCTCATCAAGCTGCTCCAACATCTCCCTCTGCTGCTCTGACACAAGAACCACCCTTTTTCCCTTAGAATAGTTGTAGTGTGTCCGTTAGTGTGGAAGATATTACATTGCGTGCACTCTTGTTCTCAGCCTATTCTCACAGCCAAAATTTCGGATAACGGCGTTTATGATCGAAGCAAATCGAATCCGCTTCAGTTCGCTTACTTCGCCAGCCTCTCCGGAAGCAGCTTCTCCAGCAGCAACGGCAGCAGCTCCATGTCCATACTATCGTCTGGGTAAGCAATGCCGAGGATTTCGTCGTCCTCGCCGTCCACTAGTAGTTCCTGAATGTATGCATGCAACGCTTGCATATAATATTCACCGAGGAACGCATAGCTGAACGGTTCCTTCGGCATTAGCTCCTGCTCACATACCAATGGATCACTATAGTTCAAGTACGTCCTGCACGGAATCGGACGCACGGCATACGCTAGACAGCTGCCTGACTCCGTATCGAGCAGCGGACATGGAAGCTGAAGAGACTTATACCGCCGCTTGTCCGCCTCCTCATCATAAGAATGCTGCTCTAGCTGATGCAATAGATCACGATACTGCGCATAATAGCGATTCAGATGCTGAATGATGTGTTCTTGCTGCAGCGCTGGAAGCTGCGCTATATAAGCGATAATCTGCTTCGCCTCCATCGGTGTAATCACGATCGGATAATAGCAGCAGTGCACGCAGCCCTTCCGGCAACTTGGAGCAAGCTCCGTCTGTTGTTCAATCGTCTCAATCTCCTGATCGACCACTTCAAGCAAGTGCCGGTACGCATACAGCAGCTCATCAGCAGCAGTCGACTCCTCATGTGCATAGAGCGTATCCACCGCTGAATCGAAACGGCTCCCGTCCGGGATCAACCCTTCGTTGATTCGTTCGCAGATCGCGACCATCTCTTCGTAAGTTCGGTAGGAATGCTTCAGTCGGACCAGCTCCTTCATGCATTATGCCTGTATCTGTTTATCATACAGCTTATTCGCTTTGTGCGCACAGTATAAATACACGCCAATAAACACCGGGAATACTAACCAGATAAACCCACGGAATAGCGCGAACGGCGTCTCGAACAGAAATGACTTCCAGAAGTCTGCACCGCTCTTCTCCCACAAACCTTCCGTCAAGTATAGCTGCTGCGGATCAAGCATCGCACTTGCATCAAGCGCACCAGTCGACATCAACGCAATGAAGACCGGCATGTAGCAAATCGCTAGATCCTTGAACATTTTCGAAACCCGCTTGTACTTACCTGCGCGCGACAGCTGGTCGGAGAAAATATCATCGTGCGGATCACCGCCGACCTTCTTGAAATATTGCGAGCCAGAGCCTCTGCTGCCTGCTATATGCTGCCAACCGCTGTCTTCAAACAGCGTACAGTATTCCATGAAATCCTCCTGGCGCTTGAAGGACCGATAATCGATCTTAATAATAGCCTGCTCCGGCTCTGCCGCACGAAACTTGTATCCTAGAGATTTCTTCACCAACTGATAGCCCTGAGCGGCCATCTCCTCCAGCCACTTCTCCTCCTTGTCAAAATCTATAAAAAACTTAAACTTCCTCATCCTTGATCCTCCTCCTTCATCTCTGCAATAACCGTTCTGTAATCGCCAGCATATGCTGCATACGCTCAGCATCCAAGTGAAGCATGGCCTTCCCTGCTTCTGTAATCACATACGTCTTGCGCCGCTTCTCCTCACTCTTAACAGCTTCGATCCATTGATGCTTCAACAAATTCTCGATCGCGCCGTACAAGGTGCCTGCTGCCAGCTTCACACTGCCTTCGCTTAATTCTTCGACCTTCTGCATAATAAGATACCCATGCGCAGGCTCCACCAAAGCCAGCAAAATATAATACGTCGTCTCCGTCAACGGCAATTGCTTATCCCGATTCAATCGGACACCTCCCTTGCCAGGCTACAATATCTTCTCGACTATATCGCCTAACTATTCATTTAGACTTTATATAGTTAAACTGTATAGTTGTATTGTATACAGTTGGACTGTATATGTCAAGAGGAACAAGCACATAACAAACATGCAGCTTCCGAGCCTTCTACTCTGCTGCATGTTGAACGCTTACTATTTTTATTCAACTAATTTGAAGTAGTGCCCCCTACTTGCAAGACAGCAGCTTACGGTACGTCTTACGATCGCCTAATAGAAGGAATGGAAGAAGAGTCGGCTTCGTATTCGCTTCTATAATCCACATTCTTCCGTGTCTATCGATGCCGATATCAAGCCCGAATAATTGTTGATTCGGGTAATATCGCTCCAACTGTCGGGCTGTCAGCAAAGCGATACGATTGATCCCTTGCAGCAGTCTCCGTTTATTGTTCAATTGTGACTTTAATAAAGCAGTTTCGGTCGGCAAAATTTGTTCCGCATTATTCGTAACTACATATCCTTTGATCGCGATCTTAGCATACTGTCCTTGAACCTTCCAGGTGTTGTTTTTTCCCTTAAGCACCATGACCCGAATATCAAAAGGTTTGCCATTGATTTTAGACAAATCAATATACCTTTGCGCAATGTACCTCTTATTTTTTATTTTCCTCTTCAAATAGAGAGAAGCTTTATTTTTCCCTTGCACATTTGTTTTTCTAAGTTCATGACGAATTTCATAACAGGTGCCCTTCTTTGAAACCTGGATGACACCTTTCCCATTGAATCCGTTGCATGGCTTTAACATAATCCTTTTATATTTGCTGACCATACTCCAAAAGGACGACCGTTTCACTAAAATGGTATTCGGCAGATAGGAGCGGAGTTTGTTCTCACGCTTCATGATGGTGTACTTCTCCCATTTCCCCGTTCTGGTTGTACGCATTGAATGGCTCCCCTTTAAAGTAGAATACTTTATTATTATTCGTATCCAATCGAAAAGCATGGATACATGTATCAATAAGGAATCCCAAATTTGCTTGCCTTGGTGTTTGTCCCTTTCACCTTCTGCTTGTCTTACATATATAAAATTATCATGACAAGAAAGGAAGGTAATTGCTGATGTTGAAAATTTCTGGGGTCTCCACACTTGGCCCCTTAACTAGGTCACTACAAATAGTAGCAAGGCAGGCCATTCCCTTTTACAAGCGACTTGTCAAAGAACGTGATTACGCGGCGGTCGTTGCCTCGGAGGTTAGAAGGAAAAACCAATCCGCTTTACTGAATCTAATAAGGCTACAAATTCCCGGAATCTCTGAGGAGGGCGTGTCCACAAGCGGAAGAGGGTTTGATACTTGCTTCGCAGCACCATCGCCCGTTCTTATCTATTGCCTGGAAATCCAATCGAAACGCAGAAAAATGCCATTTAACGCGGGGAAACTGAGAAGTGTTGCCGCTTCGTTGCTGCCTTTTCTCCTAAAGCTTAGACAAAGCCGACGCTTTGCGCAAAAAGTTGCCCTTGCAATATTATCTAGAAATCAGAAGACATTACGTCGTCTGATTCAATCTGTTGTGAAATCTTCCACACTAGCATCTATCCATCTTATTCGTCCTGAATTATTCGGGCTTGAACTACGCTTCCGTTTTGCCGACGGCAGCGTCTATACAGCTACTCTTTTCTCAGCACGCATCATCCCGCAATAAAGGACGAGGGCGGTCATCGGATATGCATGCTATGCCCCCATCATGAGGTTTCCTTCTTCCCTATGATGACCCCCTCCTTATAAAGGACTTACCTCGTGAGCCAAAAGGAATCCCAAACTTCTCCATGTACCAATCGTCACTATGTTTGCGTATGGCTAAGTATGTTTTCCGCTGTTCCATAACACCCTCGGATAGTACCTCGGATTCGATTTGAGATGCGTCAGCATGTATCACTAACCCCTTGCATTGTTCAATTCTTTCTTCATTGAAGTGACTGTAGGCAAGTCGAAGCATATTATAATAGAGATGTTTATAAGTAACTGGGTAAGGATGCTTTTTCCTAAATTTATGTCTAACCTTGGATAAAGGCTCGATGCTGCAGGTATAACCAAACAACCACAATTTCATTGTAAGTTCAATATCTTCATAGCCCCATACCCGAAATCCATTATCAAAGCCCCCGACGGCATCAAACACCGACTTGCTAACCGCTAGACACCCCCCAGGCAATATAGCAGTGTGGCATACCGAGCTTGGCTTGCCCAACCATCTAGCTTCAAACTTTTCGTTCAGAGTTAGACCATAGCCGACTACGTCAGGGTTATCATAACGGGCAATCCCCGGCGAGACCGCATCTGCAGCGTCTGACTCGATGACATGGAGCATCCGGTCCATCCAGTAATCCTCGAATCCCAAATGTGCATCGCAAAAAATGAGATAACGTCCCCTTGCCTGGTCAGCCCCTCTGTTACGCACCATCGAAACCCCTATTCCCTCTGTTCTGAAAAACCGCACTGCATCCTGCCTATACAAAGCGGATAAACCATCACAACAACCGTCAGTGGAGCCATCGTCTACTATAATCATCTCAAAAGAACGATCAGTTTTAACACGCATGGCCGACTCTAGCGTTTCCGTTACGTTGCTCCCCTCATTTTTGACAGGAATAATCAGTGAAACCTCCGGCACTTCAGATTGTGCGCATAGCATCTTTTCATCTCCCTTGGTTTATCCCTTGATATAGGATAGGATACGGCGATACACATTCCGATCCATATCGCGAAATGGGGCTATGGCGGGGTTCCTCAGGTTAACTTCAATAATCCATAAATTCCCGTGATGATCTATTCCCATATCCAACCCAATGAGCCGTACCCGTTTATTGACTTTTCCTATATATTTAGCTGTACGCAATGAGAGCATTTCCAATTCCCTCAATAATTTGGCTATCGGTATTGAGATGTTTTGCAGGGATGAAGATTCCATGACCTCTTCTACTGGATGCACGTTTGTTACTACATTGGTAATGATATAACCACTATGTGCCACTTTGGCATATTGGCCGGTAACAACCCATTTCCGTGAATTCTTCCTCCGTTGCACCAAGACACGTATGTCGAAGGGCTGCCTGCCTACAGTAGCAAGCGGTATCCAGTATTGGACGATATATTTTCGTTTTCCCATTGCTTTTTTGAGAAACGTATAGGTCTCTTCCCTGCCTTGAATCTCCTCCTTGTTGCCCTCCTCATGTATCAAAAATTTGTCATTATCTTTGTCGCTAATTTGAATGACACCCTTGCCCATACAACCTTGATCCGGCTTCGCCATAATGACCCCGTACTTTTCCAGCATACCCCAGAAGGTATGTTTCATCATCTTTTTGGTTTCAGGCAAAAAAAAATTCAAATCTGGCGAGCGACTCATCAATAGGTGCTTGTTCCACTTTCCCTTCGTAATCTCCATACACACTTCCCTCCTTTTTCATGCCAATGCAATGAATGATGGGAAAAGGGCAAGTACCATATGTTATGTGCTTGGGAGAAAAGGTGGAAAGGCTGTTGCCGATTCAAAAAGTCGGCGGGGCGTAAAATGGTTGGTTGTACATACGCTGACTAGTAGAATGAGACAAATCGTATACACATATTGATAAGTTAGCGTAGTGAATGGTGGTAGAGGTTTCCACACACAGTGTATATAATAAGGAGGCTGTGAAGTTTGGGAATAAGAACTCCCAGAAGAACTGCACTTGATGCGACACTCCGTCCTGCCGGAGCGATCTCAATTGCTTCGGACTTAGGAACTTGCTTAACGAATGGATTTAGAACCATTGTGATCGGAGAGGATTTCGCCCCCCTGCCAGGAGCTGTCATTCGATATCAAATCGTGGAAGGACCATTGCAATTTGGTTGTGATGGAATAGTACGAAAAACCGTTGAAGTAAAAACTGGTGAAAGAGGAATCGCAAGTGTTGACGCGATGTTTACAAGCATCGGTTCCGCAGTAATCCTGGCAGAGATAAAGGATGACCCCTTTCAGACCTTGTTCTTTCATGCTCGGACTCAAGATGTCACGAACCGAATATATATTTACTCTGACCCGACGTATCCTGTAGATCCTGGAATGATCACAATACGCATCGTTGCTCTAGACTCCCGACTACTTCCTGTTCATGGAGCGAACCTTGCATTGTCTGCTACAACCGGTGTTGATACAAGTATAGAGGGCTCTGTTAGGGAACTGGGAAATGGAGAATATGAAGGCAGGCTGCAAACGAATCTTGCAGGCGATTGGATATTGCATGTTCAAGATCGAGATACAGGGATAACCGCAAATCAATGTATTCATATGCTTCCTGGAGAACCGCAACAATTTCAGCTTCTTGGCGAAACCGACCCCCGCGTTCGGCAACCATTTAGCGAAATTGTATTGCGTGTACAATTGGAGGACCGATTCGGTAATGTGCTTGACCCACATCGCATTCGTGCAAATACTAACGGATTACCCCTCTCTCCACAGACCCTAGTGAATGGAGAAGCCCGATATCTTGTCAGATTTATCGGGTCCGGGGATGTGCTTGTTGAATTTTCCGATATTCAAACCAATGTAACCCTTCAACGAACGATTAACTTCTCAGCTGCTTGGCTTGATGTCCCAGACTCTGTTAATGTCGGGGAAATATTCAGAACCATTCTGTATGGAATTCCTCGCCCGAATTCACCTGTTCAATCATCATTGATTGACATCAATTTCATGCCAGATTTAGTCTCCTTTCATAGTCAAGCCCCGCCTCCTCCAGGTGGCCCGCTACTCTCAACTTCTATTAGCCGCGGCAATGACACAATCACCATTTCTGCGGAGGCAGAGGAACCGATTGCGGCACAAAACTTTCCTAATGGCATCCCCCTCGTCACGCTTTTTTGGTCATGTTTGGGGGAAGGAGTGTCTTGTTTTACGACAAGTGTGAATCAGCCTGTCGAACCGACTCCTGAGCCAACACCAGGAGCTACTCTTGGACCTACGACAGGACCGATTCCTGAACCGACTCTCGGAGCGACACCTGAACCGACTCCTGAACCGACTCCCGAACCGACTCCCGAACCGACTCCTGAACCGACTCCCGAACCGACTCCCGAACCGACTCCCGAACCGACTCCCGAACCAACTCCCGAACCGACTCCTGAACCGACTCCCGAACCGACTCCCGAACCGACTCCCGAACCGACTCCCGAACCGACTCCCGAACCAACTACGCCGCCAATTGTCTAAAGTTTGAAAGGAGTGGATAGTAGTGCCCAGTAGATCCGGTAGGTGTACGATCCAGAAAAGGAGAAATGTCCGATGTATGTGTATTAATATTATTTATAGGCAGGGAGACTATGATGCTATTGCAGTGGTTGAGTCCAATCTACTTGAAGAATCCATCCGGCGAATCATTAATTCGAATTTCGAAAAGTGTTGTCCCCTTATTAGAACGGAAGTCTCAACCTGCGTACTAAATCCAACAGACTGGACAAAAGCCATAACACCAATAACACAAGCCGGTTCAGATGAACCTGCACTCTCTTCAGATGACGATTTCAATAATCTATTTGAGACGGAACAAATACAATCATGCCTGATTGATTCGTGCCTTAACATTGTATTAATAAGATTTAATGAAATAACCAAAGATGGAATTCAAGTGTCTGGCAAAGCCACTACAGGCGGTAATCTCTCTGCCATCGATCCTGTTCGGGTATTTGAACACGCTGATACAATTCCTGCACACGAGGCAGGACACGCACTCGGCTTGGATCACGTGAATGATGTGAACAATTTAATGAATAGTTCCCTCCCGGTCGGAACGGAACTTACTACCGAACAATGCGATATCATTTTTGACAACATCGATCGATTTGCATGCCCACCCCGAAGAGTGGGCAGAGGTATTCTTCGCAGATAATTAGGATATGTTTCTATTTATAGTGACTATACCTTTCATATACATATTTATGAGTATTCTTATTTACAGTTTCGCTACACGGCAGAGTTATAGGACAAATTGTAGACCTACCCTTGATCGTATCGCCCTACACTAAGAAGAGTGAAATAAGCGTTCGTCCCCAAAATGTCCCCAATAATGACTTTGGCAGGTGCTACATCCCTAGACAAAAAGAAAAGAAGCCTTACATATCAAGGCTTCCCGGCTATGACCTGTAGTGGGCTCGAACCACTGACCCCCACCCTGTCAAGATGGTGCTCTCCCAGCTGAGCTAACAGGTCTTATGAAAGTGACAAGTGTTATCTTAGCAAGGAAATTCGGAAAAGTCAAGAATGAACTTATATCGGGTACTTATGCTGTATACACCCGTATACACGCCACGGCACACTATGTTTTAAAGAGGGCTGTCATCGTATTAGAGCAACTGTACAAATAACCTCGCCTGCTAAAGTGCAAGCGAGGTTTCAGATTATGTGGCAGATCAATAGATCGATTATGAGTATCAATCTGCTTTCAAGCAACTGAACTCGGAAGAATTGCCGAAATATGCTCCTGTCACATGTGTTATGGATACTCCTGCCCTTATTTATGGGTAGCAAAGTAACTAATTTACTCGAAAATATCACAAATGAGCTCATTTATTACCCAACTACCTATAATAGTGGAAGCCAGCTTCCCGATTAATGGTAGTTGGGTAACTAATCACGAGAATCGCCCAACATTCGTATAAATTAAGGGAAGTTGCTACCCATAATAAACGGTACTAGTATCTATAAATGCTGCAAGAATGCGAAAGTCCTACATGCCCGCGAAGAGCCGCCAAGGATACTAATGCCGTGAGGATGCGAGAGACGTACATGCCAACGGGGGACACGAAGGTTACTAAGGTCGCGAGAGGTCCGATTGCCAAGAGTGACACAAAAGTCGAGAATGTTACTTAAGCCGTGCGCGATCCGATTGCCGCAAGGAGGCAAAAGTTACTTAGATCGCATGAGGTCCGGTTGCCGCAAGAGACTCGATTACAACGAGGACGCACGCGACGTATACGCCACACGGGAGGCGCATGCTGCGTACGCGAATCCCACGCGACCCCCGAGCCGCTCAAGCAGCACGATCACAGTTCTCACCGATGAACCGACCGGCTCACGACTCACACCCGAGCCGCCCACATGGAGCCGTCGGGATGCGGGCAGTCCCGCTCGGTCAGCTTGGCGCGGACCTGCACGATGCAGCCGCAATAGCGGCATGTGTGTGATGCGATCAAGGCGGGGCACTGTTGGCAAGCATTGATTCGCTCCGCGTATTGCGCGTCGTCCACACAATCGAATGCGTCGGTCAGCTTATCCAGCATGCGCTGAATCTGCTCCTCGCTTACATGGATGTCCCGCTCACAGCCTTTGCAACCGTTAGAGGTTCTGCTCATAACAGGTCACCGCACCTTACGGCTGGAGCTCCAGCACGACGACAGACATCGCTGGAAGCTGTATACGCAGCTGATCTCCATCGATCTCCCATGCATCGAAGGCCTCGGGACGAATACGGTCAGGCTGCTCGAATGTGTTGTGCCCTTGCATCTCCGCAGCAGTCAGTACGCGTCCGGTCACGTTACCCATTGCAGCTATCCCCCGTACAGACAAGTCAACTGCTGCTCCTTCGTTCGGATCAATGTTGCACAAGCTGATGTGTACGTTGCCACCTGCCTGCTTGGATGCTGATGCAGATATCTTCGGAAGAGTCTTGCCGCCGAAGTCATAATTATCACCTTCAACCGAGATGGCCAGTGCTTCCGCATCCTGATGCACCTTGAACATCTCGAACACGTGATACGTTGGCGTGAGCAGCATCTTGTCCCCTTCTGTTAGCACCATCGCTTGCAACACATTGACCATCTGAGCGATGTTGGCCATATGCACACGGTCACAATGCCTATGGAATATATGAAAGTGCACTCCAGCAACTAACGCGTCGCGCATTGTATTCTGCTGATACAGGAATCCAGGATTGGTGCCTGGCTCTACGAGGAACCACGTCCCCCATTCGTCGACGATCAAGCCTACCCGCTTGTCCGGATCATATTGATCCATAATCGATGTATGTCGGCTAATCAGCGTATCCATATAGTAAGACTTCTCCATCGTTTCGAACCAATCTGCTTCGTCGAATGCAGTCGCCGACTTCTTATGCTCGAAGGTTCCCGCAACAGTGTAGTTGTGCAAGCTGACACCGTCCATCAGATGAGCAGCTTCCTTCATCATCACTTCCATCCAATGGTAGTCGTCTACATTAGGTCCGCCAGCAATCTTATACAACTTATTGTCTCCGTAATTGCGGGCGTATGTCTGGTAACGGCGGTATTCGTCAGTATAATACTCAGCGCGCATATTGCCGCCGCAGCCCCAGTTCTCATTGCCAACGCCGAAGTACTTCAGCTTCCATGGCTTCTCGCGACCGTTCTCCTTGCGCCAGTTCGCCATTGGCGATTCGCCGTCGAAGGTCATATATTCTACCCATTCAGACATTTCCTGTACCGTGCCGCTGCCTACATTGCCGCAGATATACGGCTCTGTTCCAAGCAGCTCACACAGATCGAAGAATTCATGTGTGCCGAAGTGATTGTTCTCCACCACACCGCCCCAATGAGTGTTGACCATGCGCTTACGGTGTTCCTTCGGTCCTACGCCGTCCTTCCAATGATACTCATCGGCGAAGCAGCCGCCCGGCCATCGCAGAACTGGAATCTGCAGCTTCTTCAGCGCTTCAATGACGTCGTTGCGAATCCCCTTCGTATTCGGTATGGAGGAATCCTCACCTACCCACAGCCCTTCATAAATACAGCGACCCAGATGCTCAGCGAACTGCCCATAAATATGCTTACTAATTTTCCCTTCTACAATATCCGTATTGATGATAATTCGATTGTGCATGGTGTTCCTCCCTATTCTCGGTAGTGGTGTAGTGTTCCTGCAACGGTGACCTAGTCGATCGAACCGAGCTCTGGCATTCCCAACTGGTCACACCAGCGCCATTGTTCGTCCCAACGTATTCGTCACAGGCGAAGTCAATCCCTGCAAGCATATAACATTGTACATCTCGCTTCCATGAAGCAGCTATGCTGCAACAGACGCTAGACGCCTGAATATGCCATGAATCCGCCATCGACCGGAACTGTAATGCCTGTTACGAAGCCGGACATACTCTCATCGGCGAGCCATAATAAAGTACCTAATAAATCATTGGGATCACCGAATCGCTTCATCGGTGTCTGTGACATGATCTTCTCCGAACGCGGGGTCAAGGAACCGTCCTCATTCGTGAGCAGTGTCCTGTTCTGATCGGTGAGGAAGAAGCCCGGCGCTATCGCATTGACTCGTATGCCAGCAGGCGCCATATGTACAGACATCCATTGTGTAAAGTTGTTGATCGCTGCTTTGGCTGCGCTGTATGCTGGAACTTTCGTCATCGGGCTGTATGCGCTCATTGACGAAATATTGATCACAGTCGCACCCTGCTTGTTAATCATCTGTTTGGCGAATACTTGTGTCGGGACCAACGTCCCGATAAAGTTCACATCGAAGACAGAGCCGAAGTTATCCTTCTCCATATCGAAAAAGGACATCACGTTCGGGTCATCTACATCCTCTGGGCGGAATGTCTCTGCCGTTGTGCTCGCCTTCGGATGATTGCCTCCGGCTCCGTTAACGAGAATATCACACGGACCGAATGTATTCGTTATTTGCTCATTGGCGCGCTTGACCTGCTCAACATCCAGCACATCACAAGCTACTGCAATCGCGTCCCCTCCATTGCTCCGAATGGTCTGTGCAACAGCCTCACCCTTCTCGGCTGTGCGATTCACGATCGCCACCTTCACGCCTTGTCGGCCAAGCTCTATAGCCATCGCGCCGCACAGGACACCGCCGCCTCCTGTTACTACTGCGACTTTGCCTTTCAATTGCTCATGAATAGGTATCATTGCGCCTCTCCCCTTTTCGTTCGTTGTAAGGAATCCCATATTCCCCATAAGTACATAATCCCCAATGCGCGATCATACAAGCCGTACCCGGGTCGACAGTGCTCCTCCCATATCTGCCTGCCGTGATCGGGACGGACGTACCCGCTGAACTGAATGTCGTGCAAGGCTTGCACAACGCCGCATATGTCTACTGTGCCATCGCTTGTGAGATGGGATGTCTCGATGAAATCTCCATTGTCATACACCTTAATATTGCGAATATGCACGAACGGAATTCGGTCTGCGAATTCATGAATCATGTCAATGATATCTATGGAGCCATTCGCAGATAACGAACCTGTACACAGTGTCAAGCCGTTATATGGGCTGTCCACAAGCTGCAGGATGCGTCGTATGTTATCCATTGAATTGACGATGCGCGGCAAGCCGAACAGCGGCCATGGCGGATCATCGGGATGAATGGCCATCCGAATATCGCATTCTTCTGCAACCGGAATCACTTGTTCTAGGAAGTAACGC
Organism: uncultured Paenibacillaceae bacterium; assembly: GCA_913056365.1. Taxonomy (GTDB): domain Bacteria; phylum Bacillota; class Bacilli; order Paenibacillales; family K13; genus Xylanibacillus. The sequence goes on from CAJXLT010000002.1 coordinate 316,906, forward strand.
AAGTTGTCGCGCAAACGATCTGCGGTCATCCCTTGGTAAGCTTCGAACATCTCGGACAGATGCGCTAACCGCTCGGGCTCCCATCCCGGCATAGAGAAGGTCGGATTCTCATTAATGCGCCGGATAAGCTCCTCTGGTTGGATGTCGTCCAGTGCCTGTCGATCGAGATACATCGCAGTCGATCCATCTGCCATTCGCATGTGCAGATCGGTACGTACCCAGTCGAAGATCGGCATGAAGTTGTAGCAGATTGTCTTCACGCCAACATGCGCTAACTTACGAATCGTCCGAATATAGCGTTCTATGTACAAATCACGCGAAGGCAAGCCAAGCTTAATATCATCATGAATGTTCACACTTTCCACTACATCAAGGTGAAACCCGTGCTCCTTCGCTTGATGCTGAATATGTGCAATGTGTTCCTGCGGCCACTCTTCACCTGCTTGCAAATCATGCAAAGCCCATACAATCCCTTCTACGCCAGGAATTTGCCTGATCTGTGTCAATGTAACGGTATCATTGCCAGTGCCAAACCAACGGAACACCATTCTCAATCGTCCTCACTCCTCACCTATATTCATTCATTCGTCCCTATGCATAAACACGAATTTATTCGGGTGAACGCATATAACAATATCCTCTGCAACTGACACCTGCTAATCTTCGAAATAATGCGGATATGCAGCACGCAGCTGCGGAAGATGCGTGTCCAGCTTGCTGAAGTGAGCTTGCAGAACAGCTGTAATTGTCGATTCGTCACCAGCACAGATGCCATCGAGAAGCCGATCATGCTCTTCAATGAGCTGATCCATCTGATGATTCGCAGTCAAGGACAGGTACCGTACGCGATTCATATGCGCCCGCATATGGTGGATCACTTGCAGCAGTGTCTCATTCCCCGTCGTATGCATCACGGTCTTATGAAAGGCTTCATCCCATGCAAGCCACTCTTGGACGTCTTGTTGCTTGGCGGCAATCCGTTGCCGCTCTAGCAAGTCGCGAAGCTTATGCTCATAATGTGCTGCAATCTGCTCATTCCAATGGCGGGCCGCATAACGGAATGCTCCTTCTTCCAGATGCTCGCGAACGAATCTCACCTCCGTCACTTTGCGTATAGAAATAAGCGATATTCTCGTCCCCCGCTGTGGCAATATATCGATCAGAGCCTCGTTCGCGAGCAGACGAAATGCCTCCCTCACTGGAGTCCGACTCACTTGCAACGACTCCGCAATGACATTCTCATAGATCATCTGACCTGGCTCCAGCTGCAGATGCACAATTTGGTCGCGAAGCTGCTTGTAGATTTGATCCCCGAGCGTCTTGCGGGGAGTGGGAAGCAGAGTTGGCGGTAGCCGCACTTTGTTAGACGATTTGCCGATCGTTACCCCTTCATGAATCATAGTTCATCCTCCTTTCCACCAGTTCCTTGCCTGTTCCATATAACTGAATTGCTGTCCTGCGCACAAGGCTTAGTAACGGCCGCCACCTTGCTAGTATACTTGTATACAAGTTAATCCATGCATGCACATTTGTCAACCGAGATTGACTGTCGTTCTCATACTTGTCAGCATCCACGCCCCTAGTTGCATCTAGTCAACTGGGTCGAGCGCTTCCGCCAATCATGCCCTCCAGTCACTTTCGCTTCGGCTTGTACTGCAAGCAAGGCTGACCGGATGCGCGGAATACAGTCGCAGACGGCAACCCGCGAGTCTTGAAGCCGTATGCCTTGCAGCCACGCGGGAAGCGAGCATCCCAAGTGACATAATAATAGGCGCAATGCGTACAGTTCGGCCTGAATTCGCGTGCCTCTGCCATCTCATCCGGGCTCCTCTCTGTGTGTGCTAGCTCCTGCATGACCGTACATACATAATGTGTCTCATCCCAGCGCAAAAGCCGGCAGGCTCAGAACCCACCGGCTGTACAAGCACCTTCGCGTTGTGCTGCATAGGCTCATGCAACTCCGCTTATAATCCGTACGTATCCGTTACTGATTCGTGCGTAGTACTCCATTGGAGCAGAACGTTATTCGTTTCCGCAATGGCTGCTTCCAACGCATCTGTAGAGCCTTGGAACGGGTGAACCGCATTGAAGGTATGGTTGCCCTCTGCAACCCGTATCCAACGAATGCTTGGATTTCGCTCGACGAGCTGTGCATTGCCATCTTGCAGGCGCTTATGATCCTCTGTGCCTTGTATGAGAGCAATCGGCACTTGCGCAGTCGTGATGCGCTCCACGATAGCGAACCGTTCCCGATTCGCCTCCATATCTGCCAGAATGACAGGGTCGAGCGGCAGCTGTTGGCCGGTGCGCGCATTATTCACATAAGCGCGCTTGCCCTCACGCATCGCTGCTCGCTGCTCGTCGTTCAGCAAATCTACGTTAACCGTGCTGTTCCAACCAATCACACCGTCAACTTCATCTGGTCGATCTAAGGCGAATATGAGACTTGTAGCTCCTCCCCTGCTGTGACCGAGCAAGTATAAGGGAGCATCAGGATCAGGTCCCTGTCCTTCTATCGGCAAGGTCCCTGATCGGATACGTGCTGTCACTTCAGCCAGATCCTCCAGATCGTTCGTGTAAGTGGCCGTCGCGAATAGCTCCAGTTCAGTGAAATTCATCAAATCGTCACCAATTCCGTTATGGGAAAAGTTAAAGGTGACCACATCAAAGTTCTCGGCCAATCGTTCTGCCGCATAGGGAAACGCCCCCCAATCCTTAAAGCCCTTATAGCCGTGACAAATGACAATCGTGCCATACGCTTGGCTGCGGGACGGGAACAGGTCGCCCCGGATAATCCGGTTTCTCTCCCACACTAACTGAAACGCTTGTGCCATGCTTTTCCCTCCCGAAATCTCGGATTTCGCACCTTCATCAGAATTCCTCATTCTGAATACTATAGAGTAGGGTGTGATTATGAGGTACTCCTCTATTCTATCGATAATTTCGCCATAAAAGCAACCTTTCAAACATATCGTCCGTCTATGAGAACAAGAAAATGCAAAAGATACAGCATGATGAAAGGTGGAATGAAGATGAAACACGCATTTTTGAGAAGAACATTGTTGTTGTTGGTTGTACTCACTTTGATGATGGGCAGTAGTGTATTCGCATTCTCCGATCTACCTGAAGGGGAAAGTCAATCCAAGCTGGAGGAGCTGAAGCGAATGGGCATCGTCAGCGGAACGGGGGATGATCACTTCCTGCCTAATGCCGAACTGACTAACGCGCAAGCGGTCGCGATGCTGGTGAAGGGCTTCGACATGTCATTGGATCGTGTCACGGTATTAAAACCTGAGGATGATACACCATTCTATGACACCATTCCTGAGGACGCATGGTATGCAGACAGCTTCAATATTGCCGCGCATTACGGCTGGGAGCTTCCGCGAGACATCGATCCGGACGCTGCTATGAGCAAAGCTGCATTCGTCCATTACTTACTCAATGGATTACAATTACACGGTCCATTCCCGGTAACGAAGCGATACTATATCATTGAAGATGAAGACGAAATTAACGAAGCCTACAAGAACAGTATCCAGACATTGCTGAACACAAGTCTTATTTCGCTTGATGAGGAACAGCGCTTCCATCCGACACAGGCAATCAATCGTCTCGATGCGGCCGTACTCCTCTATGACAGCTTGTCCTTCATTGAGGAACGTCAGAAGGATAACGAACAGGGTCCAATCATTGACGAGGGTCCGGATGTACCGGAGATTCCAGAACAAGAAGAAGAGAAGCCGTTAAGCATTGAAGATGATGTAAGCTACAATATCGAGCAAGTCAATGAGGAAGTGAACAAAGTAGTTGTCGATTGGGGAGCGAAGCCGCATCCCGGCTACGGTGTGGCGATTACGAGCATTACCTTCGAGGCTGACACAGCCATCGTGCACTATGATCGCATGTACCCTGATCCAGACAAAATGTATTTGCAAGTCATCTCCTATCCACAAGCAGAGACATTCGTATCAAGCCAGTATACGATAGAGCTTGAAGAAACGAACACAGAAGATCAACCTCGCTGATGATAGAAAACCCCTTCCCTATAGGCAATGTCATGATGTTCAATGAACCGACATTGACCTAATGGGAAGGGGTTTTTGCCTTAACATCCTCTGTTAGCTTATGCGGACAGCAGTTTATCCAGATGTGACTCAACTTGCTGGCGATGATGCCGATCATGGCTGATGAAGTCCTCCATCAGCAGCAACAGCGTCTGCTCGCTCGTATTCATATAGAAGGTTTGTTGGCACTCCTCATCACTTCTATCTTGTAAGTAAGCGATGATCTTACTCCGAATCTCAATCGACTCTGCAATCAAGGTGTGAAGCGATGCTTCCTCACGGGCATATTGCGCAGCAACGCCGTTCACCATCTCGAAATCACTGAACTCTGGACATTCGATAGCAGCGCCTTCACGCACATTCGGGAACACATCGTGAAGCAGCACACGGTCCCAATACAGCAAGTGTCCAATAATCTCCGCACACGACCACTTGCCCGGTCCTACCGGCGTCCGGAAAGCTTGTTCCTCAAGATTGCTTAAACCCTCAAGCCAAGGGATGTATTGTTCATATTGAAGTAAGAGCTCTTGCTTTGTCAATTGCACCCCGATCACTCCAGCCTGCTAACGCTAGCAGCAATAATAATTATTCTCTGTCTAATCACAAGCAGCTAAGTGATGGAAACCAACACCGCTGCACACACATTCCTAGCTCTTGAGCCACTGCCATCGGCCCCTCAGAAAGCGCCGCATTTGTACCTGTTAGTTATTAGGGTAATACAGTGCAACGCCATCCGTCAACGTATAAATGCCGCAGATCAGAATTTACCTGTCGCAAAGTGAAAGTCTGAGTCAGAATAGGACAAAGCTTCATAAAGAACGACATATCTGCCTATATTTCGATACCGCCATTGTTGTTAAGCCGGTAGTGCAAGCGAATTAACGAAAAACCCCCGCTGCTTAGCATGATCAGCATGCCTGCAACGGGGATCTGCATTTGTATGATTCCAGTGTAATCAAGGGTATTAGGTGATGGGCCCTGAGGGACTCGAACCCCCGACCAATCGGTTATGAGCCGACCGCTCTAACCAACTGAGCTAAAGGCCCCCGACGACTTGGGAAGCAAGTATTGCGGGGGCAGGATTTGAACCTGCGACCTTCGGGTTATGAGCCCGACGAGCTACCGGACTGCTCCACCCCGCGTCGTTATCGATGTCTGCCTAAAGTAGGATGTACCTTTCAAATCCCTTTTCGGCGACAAAGATAACTATACACCATCGGACCAAAGTAAGTCAAGGATTATTTTCTCGATTTCTTCACAGGCTGTAACGCACACCGAACCGACCCCGTTTGGATCGAAATATCTCCACTTCCTCCGGGCATTCGTAGCCGTATATCCACCAATCTTCCTGCATACGCTTGGCTAAGCAGCCTGCTTGAAATTTGCTGTCGTACAGCCGCATCCAATAAACCCATCTCATGCCTGTTCACCTCTGAAGCGAATGTCTATGCCGTTATCGTACCCCAATCCGCTTCAGATTAGACACGAGGTTCCCTGCATCGTGAATTAACTAGCAGTTTCCTCCGTGTCATCTGCCTCGGCCTCACGTTCCTCGATATCACGCGTATGGTGTGCAATACGGCTCGAGGCAGACGCAGCAATACTGGCTACCAGATCATCTAGGAAGGTGTGCACACCCTTGCCTATCTTCGTATCGAGCTTCTTAATAATGCCCACTTTGTGCTTGTCCAGATGTCCGAATGTAGTTACACCGATGCTGCCGTAGCCTAGTACGGACCCAAGCGCCAATGTCTCGTCACAGCCGAACAAGCTTTCATCACTCTCTATAATGGATTGCAGCGGTTCAGACAGCATGCCTTGCTCCGCTAACATATCCAGTTCTATCCCGACCAGCAAGGCGTGCTGCATCTCCCGCTTGCCCAATACAGCGTTGACACTGTTGATACAACTGTCTATCGTCAGATTCGTATCGTAGGGAGATTGCATCTCATGCACGATATAGGCGATATCTTCTACGGTTACGCCCCTTGCTGCCAGCTTCCCCATAACAGCTTGCTTCACTTCTGCACTGTGTACCTTGCGCTTCATCCTGATCGCTCCCTTCCATTCCTGCATCTATTATAACATGGGAATGCCGATTACAATTCTGTTCGTGCAATTACAGCAAGACTCCCCTGCTTACCTTACAAGCAAGGGAGTCTCCGCTCAGAATTAGAATGGTGCGATTTCTACGCTACCGCCCATATTCCCATCCATATTTTCCTTCATACGCTGCAAAGCTTGATTGCCTTCCACGGCCCATTCCTGCAAGGCTTGACGAATTTCCTTATCCCCGTCTACAACCTCTTGGAATTTGCGAGAGCCGATCTCTTGGATTTCCCAATAATTCGGCACTTCATTCCAAATTTCACTCTCCATGTTACTTGGCGCAGGTGTGAGTTGGAAGAACGCTTCAATGTTATAATTCTCACCGGCATGCGGTTCAATGTAAGACTGACGAGACACCATGTTATAAGAGCTGCGCGCTTTCAATTCAGCCCATTCCGGTCCGTTAATAAATTTGAGGAAATCCCATGCGTCTTCAGAGTTTTGCGCATTGGCTGTAATCCCCATCAGCGGCTCCATGTAGATTTGACCGCCGACGTTGCCAACCTCCGGATGAATCGGCAATGTTACGACATCCCAGTCAATTCGCTCGTATCCTTCGATCGTATCTGCGTTGCGATTAGCGTTGATCAGCTCATTCAAGTTGCCATAGCTCATCGGCACCATGGCTGCACGCCCCATTAAGAAATTATTCCCTTCGAACGGCGATGGATTCCGGGGACCCTGGCTATAGTCAGGTGGCTCCGGCAATATTTGCTTCGTCTTCAAGTCCAGCATGGTCTGCCATACACGTTCCCATCCATCGGAATCGACCATCAGACTTTCATAATCCTCATCATACGTTCGTAATTGCAGCGGCGCTGTGTACAAGTTCATTTCGTTCATTAAGCTGTCGCCGTAGGAGTATGTGCTGAAAGAGAAGCCGTATTGGCGTTCTTCGCCTTCTCCGAAGGAAACCCGCTCAGCCAATGTGAATACCTCATCCCAGCTCATGCCGTCAGTAGGAAATTCCACACCCCGTTCGGTGAATAACTGCTTGTTGTAGACCAATGCTGTAGAAGAGAACGTCGGCGCAAGTGCATACAGCTGATTGTTCCCTAGTGCTTTGATCCCGTCAATAACAGTCGGAACGAAGTCGCTCGTATCGAACTCATCATTCTGGATGTAAGAATCCAGTGGACTGAGCAAGTTCTCATCAATCAGCTGGCCAAGCTCATCGTAGCTGAGCATGACGAGATCCGGAGGATTCGGTCCTTCGATAAGCTTCGTCATCTCTTCGATTGGATCTGGCTCTTCTTCATTGCCGTTATCATTAAACCGTGTATAGCGGCGAGCGCTGTAGTCGACCGCATGTGTAAATTCAATTTCGATATTGTCATGTGTGAATTCGTATAAGTCCGTATACTGTGTCTTCAAGTAGTCGGATTGGCTGCTGTCGCCATACATGACTGCAATGCGCAGCACGCGTGTCTCGTCTTCGCTTCCAGCATTGCCTCCGCCTGAACAAGCTGCGAGCAATGTCAGCAGAAGCGTCAGCACGATTACGATCATCGTGAATTTGCGTATTCCTGTCTTATTCGTCATTGTCATTCGTATTCCCCTCCAATTGTTTCGGAGATCGGATCAAGATCTTCTCTCCGTCAAATTCCATAGATGCCTTGTTATCGATCTGGAGCGCAGCAAGGAAATCCTTCGGAACCTGCAAGCGCCCGGCACGGTCAACTACCACATACTCTTCATGCACATCGTTGATTTTGTGGTCGCCTGGTGCGCTTAGATCCAAATTCGGGTTGCGCTTCACGAATTCTGTGCTCGTTAAGCCGTCGCGAATAGCGACGACACGATCTACCTTGCTGGCGAGGGATAAGTCGTGAGTTACGATGACAATCGTAACCCCGAGCTCCCGATTGAGGCGGCGAAATATATCCATAATCATGTCGCACGTCTGCGTATCGACGGAGCCGGTTGGTTCATCTGCAAGCAGCAGCTGCGGACGATTCGCAAGCGATATCGCGATTGCCACGCGCTGCTGCTCCCCGCCTGAGAGCTGCTGCAGCTTGTTGTGCATCCGATGCCCCAAGCCTACCCATTCCAGCAGCTGACGCGCATATTGCTTGTCATAGGTGCCGCTCAGCAGCATCGGCATCTCGACATTCTCGATAGCTGTCAAGTACGGCAGCAGGTTGCGGGCATTGCTCTGCCAGATGAAGCCGACTGTCTTGCGCTTATATTCCACTAACTGATCGTCGGTAATCTTCAGCAAGTTCCATTCACCGACGTGTACCTGTCCGGCAGACGGGCGGTCAAGCCCGCCTAGTATGTTAAGCAAAGTCGATTTGCCGCTGCCGCTGTTGCCTATGATGGCCATCATTTCGCCTTGCTTCACCTGAATATTCAAGCCTTGCAGGGCGACAACCTCGATATTGTCGGATTTGAATATTTTCACCAAGCCTTCGCAATCGATCATGGTCATCGCTCCTCTCCCATTTTGACCGCTTGATGCACGCGCAGTCTACGAATATGCATGAACAACAGACCTGCACCAGTTAGCATCATCATAGCTACGACGATATAGATGTTCACCGTGTCCTGAGAATTGAACACGACCTGGAACGGCGGAACCTGCTTCTGTGCATCCTCCGTCGTCTGGAGGAACGGTAAATACAGGTAACTCGCCGCTTTGCCGATCAATACCCCGAGTATGATCGACAATCCCGCAGTGAATATTTGTTCCAACAGCAGCATGCCGGTCAACTGACGGCGCGACAAGCCCATCGCGCGAAGCACGCCGAACTGCAGCAAGCGGCTGGACAGATTGAAGAACCAATAGAGCAAATACCCGACGAAGGACACGAGCACCGAGACGAGGAAGCCCAAGCTGAGTATCCCGAACACACCTCCGCGCGACGGAAGACGTTGCTGTTGAGCAAGCTCAATGCGAACGTCCTTGATGTTCGTCAGCTCAATTCCATTATCCACAAGCTCCTCCAACATCGGAGTCAGGAGCGCATCCTCCTTCATCTTGATCCATACTTCATACGGAATTAACGGAATCTGGTCGTACACATAGTCCAAATTCACAATGAAGAACGGTTCCTCCTGCGGATAGAGCGAAGGCCAATAAGGGATCGTCCCTACTACAACAAACTCTATCGCTTGTTGCTCCACGGATATCGTCATGATGTCGCCCGGCTCAAGTAAGTATTTGTCTGCAAAATTGTCCGGAATCAGCACAGCTTGCTCATACAAGCCGAGCAAATTTAAGTAATTGTTCTGGTGATGCGGGAGCAGTGTATCATCCCGGAACCAGCCAACTTTAGAGAAATCTATATTGTCTACGCCCATAAGCACACCTTGCCCCGCGGTCTGACCGCTCACGACTGCATTGCCCCTTGTCTTCAGCACACGGGCTGCTGTCTCTACACCAGCGGATTCCTTAAATATTTCAAATGGCGGCTCTGCGTACCGGATCGTAGGTGGCGGTCCGCTCGGTGCGCCTGGATTACTAGGCGGTTGTTGTCCCCCGCCTTCTCCATCCTCGCCATCACCACTTGGCGGCGGCTCGGGCGGCTGTACTTCTGCGAATCCTTCCCATACCGGCTGCAGCACTACATCAGTACCAAACTCATACATTGTACGTTCTGTTGAGTTCAGGTCGATCGTACGCGCAGAAGAAGAATTGTACACCCCTAACCCAAGTGTCAAGATCAGCAGCAGCATTAATGGATAATACGCCTTGGCTGAGCGAGACAGCTGCGTGAGCGTCAAGTAAGCAGGAAGCGGTAGAAACCAACGTCCCAGCATATTAACTAACCGCAAGATCCAAGGGAATAGCCTCAGGAAGAACAAGCCTAGTGAGAATATCGTCAGTGCCGGCACGAAGAACAGCAGCGGCTGCACCTGCAGCTGTTCACTGTTCAATCCGGCCTGTGCAGTCAAGAACTGCCGTTCGTTGAACAAGTACCAGCCATAACCTGACAGGGCGATCAGCAATACGTCCAAATACCAGCGCATCCATAGTGGCTTGCGATCCGAACGAGCCATCTGCTGACGAAGCCCGACAATGGAGCTTCGTGCATAGATAATGGCAGGAATCAAGCTTGCGGCAAGCGCAATGACTACAGCTGCCGCCCCGTACAAGATGATGGAAGTGTCCACATCTACAGGAATGGACTTGCGATCAACGAAGGTCAGAAATCCGTTCGAAGAGCCGATACTCTTGGCCATAAACCAGCCTAGCATAGGCCCGATCACGAGCGAGACGGAGCCAAGAATGAGGCCTTCTAACGTATAGATCCAGATGATCTGCTTCGTGCTCCCCCCGCGGCTTCTAAGCACGGCTATATCGCTGCGCTGGCGCTCCAGCGTCTGGCGGGCATTCATCGTAATATAGTAGAATACCATAGCAATCATGGGAACAGCTAAGGTGAACAGCAGCGTCTGAAGCTGCAGACTGAGTCGCTTGAAGTCCTGCAGCATGTCGCTGAAGGACAGATCGACACGCGTATTCTTCAACAACTGGTACACATCAATATTCATACGTTCCAACGTACGTGCGAGCGGACTCAATTGACTCGTCTGAATATCACGCAGATCAAAATTATAGTACCACAATCCAGTATCTAACGGAACGTTCATCTCTTGCATGAGCTGTTCCTTCATCACCTTCTCGCTAATCATGAAGGCATTCACATAGCCGTCCAACCCTTGAAACCAATACGCATCATAAGGGGATTCGGGTTCCTTCGCCTGGAATGACCCTACTACCTTAATCTTCAGCGGCGCTTGCCCAGGCGCATTCACAGGGAAGTAGAATTCATCGCCCACTCGGAAATAATTGCGATACATCGCTTCATCCAGCACGACCGCTTCAATGACGCCGTCCTGCATTTCGTCGCTATACATAACGCCGTTATTCATCTCAATCCGGTCTTCGAGTCCGCTGAGCGACATGACGGACATCTGACGGCGAATACTGGCATCCACTTGTTCCGTATCAACAGGAGCAACACGGCTGTTGCGCAGCTGCGTCAGACTGACGTAATTATGAACCGGAAATTCGATTTGATTCCGCACGTCTTCTTCAATGTATTGATCGACAGATTCGTAAGATTCCAAGTCCGGCGCATCCGACCCTACAGTTTGGTAACGGAACAATAACGAACCCGCAGGCAAGCCTGCATTGCGCTCTTGGAGCGATTCTGAGACAACACGCTTCAAGGAACCGTTCGCATACATCGGAATACTCGTAGTGAATGCTACCGCCAACACTAGTGCGCCAAGGGTGCTTAGCGTCAGCCAGCGGTTGTTCCACATCTTGCGGAACAAAAAGCGCATAATCGGCAATTTCATTATTTGCCCACTACTTTCTGTCCCGGCTCCAGACCTTTCACGACTTCGACTTCAGTGGAGGTTTGCAACCCAACTTCGATGTCGACCTCGCGCTTGGTCCCATCTTCTTCAACAACCTGCACGTACGTGCGTCCCCCGTAAGTGCGAAGCGTGGATGGCGGAATAACCACAGCATCCTCCTTGCGTTCCGTAACGACCGACACACTAAGCGGTGTACCGCGCTGGATATCAGCTGGCAAGCCGTCAACTCTCACAAGCATGAAGTCATCGATCGTTTCTTTGTCATTTTGATTCGGATTATAATAGCGCCCACCGCCATTGTTGTTATTATCATCGTTCTGTACGGGCAACCGATCTACAATACCGCTGAACGAACCGTTCGCATTAATATCTACGTTAGCCGGCAAGCCGGGAGCGATCTTCTTCAGATCTTCCACACTCATCTTCGCCGCAACGGTAAGCTGAGACAAGTCAGCGATCAGTGCGACTTCCTCATAGGCTTGGACGGTCTGCCCCTTCTCAGCCGACACCGATACAATCGTGCCGCTGAATGGGGCACGCAGCTTGGCAGCTTCGATATCTTCACGCAGTTCTACAATATCCTGACGTTCGATCTCAAAGTCGATAACAGCCTGCTCATACTCTTCATCTGACATCTCACTGCGATTGCGCAATGTCTGCTTCATATCCAGCTCCCGCTGCTTGAACTCCAGTTCCTTGCGTCTCAGCTGATCCTGCAGATCCTTAACCTCCAGCTCGGCAATGACGTCCCCTTCGGCAACGGCATCACCAGAGCTTACATACAGCTCCTTGACACGCAATTCTCCAGATCCCGATTCGGGGAAGAATAATGATTCCTCTCTCATGGACATCACTTTGCCAATTCCGCTAACCTTCAGCTCCAACGTGCTGGTCGTCACATTGTATTCCGGCTTTTGCGAGATTTTCGGCGCTGTGATGTTCGGAATATCCTCTTCAATCGTCTCGTCCGGCAACAAGGCGCAGCCGCTGGCAAACACTGCAACTGCTGTCATAACAGCTGCACTCTTCAACAATCGGCTGTACTTACCCTGCGATAAATTTCCCGTCCACCATTTCGTAAACATGATCAGCTACCTCCAATATAGTCGGGTCGTGTGTCGTCATACAGATTGTCATTTGCTCCTTCTGAATAATATCTTGGAACACATTCATGACTTGCGCGCCCATCTGAGAGTCGAGCTCCGCTGTCGGTTCGTCCGCCAATATGAGGGACGGCCGATGCGCAATCGCCTTAGCGATCGCTACACGCTGCTGCTCACCGCCTGACATCTCATAAGGACGGTGGTGCATGCGCTTGCCGAGACCGACAAGCTCCAGACATTGCTGCACGCGTTCCTTCCACTGTGAACGCGGCACATCAGCCATGCGCAAGGATAGCTCCACATTCTCCCACGCGGACAAGAGAGGCATTAGCGCAAAGCTCTGGAAGATGAAGCCAATCTCCTTCCGCCGAATATGGGTGCGCCGGTCATCACTCCATGTATGTATCGGGCGATCGCGGAACACAATCTCTCCCTTCGTTGGCAAATCTAGTCCGCCTATTAGATTCAGCAAGGTTGTCTTGCCAGAACCTGAACGTCCTCTTAGCATAACAAGCTGTTGCTCCCTCAGCTCCATATGGATGCCTTTCAGAACATGCAGTTGCTGTCCGCCAACAGGGAAGCTTCGTTCCACCCCCTTGACGAGCAGAACGGGCTTGCTGCTCACAGCCTTGACAGAATCAGTAGAAGGTTGGATATTGTCCGCTACTGCTGTATCCTCCGCTTCCTCTACAGATGTCTGATCATCAGCTATATGTTCGACCGTCTGAGCTGCCTTACCTCTTCTCCGGAACCAGGCCATGGCCATTCCCTCCTGTTCGGATAATTAACTGTTATATAGACGCGATCGCTTGCAAAAAAGTTACAAGATTACGAGAAAAAAACGATTCATTCGCCAATAATCTCATTAAAAGGACGATTCTATCTACTCTTTATAAGCTGCTCATTCCGTTCATAGAACAGCAGAAGCTGCCGACTCTAGTTCGACAGCTCCCTTACGCTATATGCAGAACCTTCTATTTCCCTGTGTCTTCCCGCCATTGCTTCAGCATCTCCAGATCACTCGACGCAATCGTTCCAGATTCGAGTGCTTCCTGACACAGAACGGTATAATTGCTAAGCGTACGCAGCGGGATGCCAGCTTCCTTGAACGCACGTTCCGCCTTGTCGAACTGATAGGTGAAGATTGCTACCACTGCGAGCACCTCTGCTCCCGCAGCACGTGCCGCTTCTGCAGCTTGAATCGAGCTCCCCCCAGTGGAGATCAAATCTTCAATGACGACAGTCTTCTGACCCGGCTTCAGCAAGCCTTCGATTTGATTTTGTCTGCCGTGGCCCTTCGCCTTGTCGCGAATATAGATCATCGGTAGACCGAGCCTATCGGCAACCCATGCTGCATGGGGAATACCAGCTGTAGCCGTGCCGGCAATAACTTCCGCCGTCGGATATTGCTCACGAATCACTTGGCAGAAGCCTTCGGCAACAGCATTACGCACCTGTGGATAAGATAAGGTTAAGCGATTGTCACAGTAGATCGGGGACTGAATACCCGATGTCCAAGTGAACGGATCGTTCGGGCGCAGATGAACAGCGCCAATGTCCAGCAAGGAACGGGCGATAGATGAAGCCAATGCAGCTTGTTCGCTCATAGATTCTCCAACTCCTTCAATATAGTTTCCAGCGCATTGCGCGGATTGGCTTGAGCTGTAATCGGACGGCCGATCACGATATAATCAGAGCCGCCGCCGAGCGCTTCGCCAGGGGTCATGATGCGTGCTTGATCGTCGGCGCTAGAGCCGGCAGGCCGGATGCCAGGGGTTACGGTAACGAAGGAAGCGCCGCATGCTTCCTTGATTGACTGGGCTTCCCAAGGCGATGATACGACTCCTTGCAGGCCGGCTCCCTTCGCAAGCCTTGCATAACGGATAACGGCATCTTCTACAGAGCCTGGGATGCCGATTTCATCATTCATCATAGCGGTATTCGTACTCGTCAGCTGCGTGACGGCAATGACAAGTGGCGAAGCTTGACCTGCGGACTTGGCCATTGTCACCCCTTCAAGTGCGGCTTCCATCATCCGCACTCCGCCGCCAGCGTGCACATTGAACATATCCGCACCGACCGCAGTCAAGCTCTTGGCGCCGCCCTTCACCGTGTTCGGAATATCGTGCAATTTCAAGTCGACGAAAACCTTATAGCCGTCCCGCTTCAAGCGCTCGATAAAAGACGGACCTTCCGCGAAGTACAGCTGCATGCCTACTTTCATATAGCAAGGGATACCATGCAATGACACGATTAGCTCCTCTGCTTGCGCAGCGGTGTCGTAGTCAAGTGCCACCATGATGCGGCCCGCTAATTGTGAGCTTGTCGCACTTGAACTTGTCTGTTCTGAACTATTCCGGCTTCTGTCTGTCATACGATATGCGCACCTCCCTAGTCAGTTCGAATGATTGTCTATGCAGCAAGAATGCCCTTCTCCGAGTGCTGCCGAAGGGCCAGTTGCAGCCCAACAGCAGCATTCGCGGAGACAGGGCACTCGCATTGCTTATTGGAACGCCGGCATCGGCCGGGTAGAGAAATTGATCGTCTGCAAAACAGTGAGCAGGGCATTGACAGTATCCAACGATGTCATACAAACTATGCCGTTCTCTACCGCTTCGCGGCGAATACGGAAGCCGTCGCGTTGCGGTGTCTTGCCCTTCGTTAATGTATTCACTACGATCTGCGCCTCACTCGTGCGGATCATATCGAGAATATTCGGCGAGCCTTCGCTGAGCTTGTTCACACGTGTGACGAACATGCCCGCTTCCTCCAACGCCTTCGCCGTTCCGCCAGTCGCAACAAGCTTGAAGCCCATGTTGTAGAAGCCCCGCAAAATGCCGACTGCTTCTTGTTTATCCTTGTCTGCGACTGTCGCAATAATCGTACCCGTCGTAGGTATTTTCATCCCTGCGCCAACTAACCCTTTGTACAGCGCTTTGGCATAGCTGATATCGCGCCCCATCACTTCACCTGTTGACTTCATCTCAGGACCGAGGGTCGTGTCCACGCGGCGCAGCTTGGCGAAGGAGAATACCGGCACCTTCACAGATACATACGTATCTTCTTCCCATAGCCCTTCGCTATAGCCAAGGTCCTTCAGCTTCTGACCAAGAATGAGCCGTGTAGCGACATTCGCCATCGGCACCTTCGTTACCTTACTCAGGAACGGTACCGTCCGGGATGAGCGAGGGTTGACCTCAATCACGTATGCCTGTCCTTGGAACACGACGAATTGAATGTTGACTAATCCGATCGTATCTAGCTTCTTCGCAATATTAATCGTAATGCTGACGATCTGATCCTTGATTTCCTGTGTGATTGATTGCGGCGGATACACGGCGATCGAATCACCGGAATGGACTCCGGCGCGTTCGACATGTTCCATAATGCCTGGAATTAGGACGGTCTCGCCATCACAGATCGCGTCTACTTCAAGCTCCTTACCGAGCATATAGCGGTCAATCAATACCGGATGCTCTGGATTGATCTTAACAGCATGCTCCATGTAGTTCAGCAGCTCTTCGTCTGAGTATACAATTTCCATGGCACGCCCTCCGAGCACGTAGGAAGGACGAACGAGTACCGGATAACCAAGCTTGCTTGCGGTGCCTACTGCTTCATCGACACTCGTAACGGTGCTGCCAGGCGGTTGCGCGATGTTCAAGCTGCTTAGCAATGCCTCGAACTTCTTGCGGTCTTCCGCTCGATCGATGCTCTCCAAGCTTGTACCGAGAATATTGACACCAGCATTCGCTAACGGTGCGGCCAGATTGATCGCTGTTTGGCCGCCGAACTGAACGATAACACCGATCGGCTGCTCCTGCTCGATAATGTTCATGACATCCTCGAAGAACAGCGGTTCGAAGTATAGACGGTCTGACGTGTTGAAGTCTGTTGATACAGTCTCCGGATTATTGTTAATAATAATGGCCTCGTATCCGGCATCTTGTATAGCCCATACCGCATGCACAGTCGAATAGTCGAACTCGATCCCCTGTCCAATCCGGATCGGACCAGAACCTAGCACGAGCACCTTCTGCTTCTCTGTATGCAGCACTTCATTCTCTGTCTCGTAAGTGGAATAATAATATGGTGTTGACGCTTCGAACTCTGCGGCACAAGTATCCACCATCTTATAGACCGGTTTAATATTGAGTGCCAGTCTTGCGCTGCGTACAGCTGTCTCCGTGGTAAGCTGAAGCTCCGCATTCGCTGCCTCACGAATCTCTGCAATCGCTCTATCGGTGAAGCCCTTCCGCTTCGCTTCGAGTAACAATTCTTCATCGAGCACAGGCGCAAGCAGCTGAGCTTCGAATCGAATCATGCCCTCGAACTTATGCAGGAACCACCAGTCAATCTTCGTCAATTCATACAGCTGCGGGACCGTATAGCCGCGGCGCAATGCTTCTGCAAGCAGGAAGATGCGCTCATCGTCCGCCTTCACTAAGCGCGACTCCAATGTTTCCTTATCCAGCTCTTCGGCACCCTTCAAGTACATGCGATGCACGCCAATTTCCAATGAGCGAACAGCCTTGTGAATCGACTCCTCGAACGTACGGCCAATCGCCATCACTTCTCCAGTCGCTTTCATCTGTGTGCCTAGCTTGCGATTAGCGGAGATGAATTTGTCGAACGGCCAACGCGGAATCTTGCTGACGATATAATCGAGTGTAGGCTCGAACATCGCATAAGTTTGACCTGTTACCGGATTGACCAGCTCGTCAAGCGTATAGCCGATCGCAATCTTCGCTGCCATCTTGGCGATCGGATAACCTGTCGCCTTCGATGCGAGCGCAGACGAGCGGCTCACCCTTGGGTTCACTTCAATGACATAGTATTGGAAGCTTTGCGGATCAAGCGCGAGCTGTACGTTACAGCCGCCCTCGATCTTCAGCGCGCTAATAATGTCCAGCGAAGCAGACCGCAGCATCTGGTACTCACGATCAGACAGCGTCTGGCTCGGCGCAACTACAATACTATCGCCCGTATGGACACCGACTGGATCGATATTCTCCATGTTACACACAACGATACAGTTATCGTTCGCATCACGCATGACTTCATATTCAACTTCCTTCATGCCCGCGATACTTTTTTCTACTAGACATTGGCCGATCGGACTGTAGCGAATGCCGGAGGAGACGATCTCGATCAACTCTTCCTCTGTCTGCGCGATGCCGCCGCCTGTTCCGCCGAGTGTATAAGCCGGTCGGATGATGATCGGGTAGCCAATTTCACTTGCGAAATCAACTGCCTGCGGAACCGTCGTGACGATCGTGCTGTCCGGTACAGGCTGATTCAATTCATTCATGAGATCGCGGAACAGATCACGATCCTCTGCTTTCTCAATCGCGTCCAGCTGTGTGCCGAGCAGCTTCACATTTTCACGTTCCAGCACGCCAGCCTTCGCCAGCTCTACTGCCATGTTGAGCCCTGTCTGTCCGCCAAGTGTTGGCAGCAAGCCGTCCGGACGCTCTTGGCGAATGACTTGTGTGACAAATTCAAGCGAGATGGGTTCAATATATACTTTGTCTGCGATATTCGTATCGGTCATAATCGTTGCCGGATTACTGTTAATCAAGACAACTTCAATGCCTTCTTCCTTCAACGCTTGGCATGCCTGTGTACCCGCATAGTCGAATTCAGCTGCTTGGCCGATGACAATTGGACCCGAGCCGATCACTAGAATTTTTTTCAAGTTATTATTTCTGGGCATATGCGAGCTCTCCTTCCCCTGATTGGTGTACTTGCGCCGCTTCAGCGAACACTGCCTGACGAGCTTTGGCTGGATTGTCACGCTTATAGGCGCGAATCATGTCCAAGAAGTCGTCAAACAAATAGCTCGAATCGAACGGTCCAGGCGACGCTTCCGGATGATACTGAACGGAGAAGGCTGGCAGCGTCTTGTGCTTGAGCCCTTCAATTGTTTTGTCATTATTATTGATATGGGTCACTTCAAGCTCTGTTGCTTCGATCGATGCCTGCAACACGGTGTAGCCATGGTTCTGGGATGTAATGTAGCAATGGCCGTTCGCCAAGTCCATCACCGGATGATTGCCGCCGCGATGGCCAAACTTCAACTTCTCTGTATCTGCCCCGCATGCAAGCGCGAACAGCTGATGACCCAGGCAGATGCCGAAGATCGGAATTTCACCTAGAAGCTCGCGGATCATAGCTACAGCATGCGGCACATCCTTCGGGTCCCCAGGTCCATTGGACAGAAGAATGCCGTCCGGACGCAGACGACGAATTTGGTCTGCTGTCGCATCATGCGGCACGACGACAACATCACAGCCGCGCTGTGTCAGATCACGCAAGATGCCGCTCTTAGAGCCGAAGTCTACGAGCACAATACGCTCCTGTCTTCCAGCCACAGAGAACACGGATTGCGTGGATACTCGGCTAACCTGATCACGCAGCAAGGCAGACCCCGTCAATCG
Source organism: uncultured Paenibacillaceae bacterium (assembly GCA_913056365.1). GTDB lineage: Bacteria > Bacillota > Bacilli > Paenibacillales > K13 > Xylanibacillus. The sequence goes on from CAJXLT010000002.1 coordinate 335,956, forward strand.
TTCCTGAAGCACTTCGATCGGGTCGTTCGAAGTTGTCAGAACACCCTTCATCGTGCCGTGATGACGTATTTTGCGAGTCAGCATGCGTGTATCGACACCGCTAATGCCCGGTATACCGTATTCCTTCAAGAGCGTGTCCAACGTATATTCGGCCCGCCAGTTGCTTGGCAGTTGTTCATGCTCGCGCACAACGAAGCCGTGAATGAAAGGACGAATCGCTTCGAAATCATCACGCGCAATGCCGTAATTGCCGATCAACGGATACGTCATCGTCACGATCTGGCCGCAGTAGGAAGGATCCGACAACACTTCCTGGTAGCCAGTAATGCCTGTATTAAAAACAACCTCTCCAGTCGATTCATTGACGCTTCCGAATGCTTTACCTGTAAATAATGTTCCGTCTTCTAATAGCAATCTTGCCTTCATGCATTCTCACTCCTATTCGTTGGATTCCCGCCACACTACTTTCCCGTCCACCATCGTCCATACCGGCCATCCGTTCAGCTTCCAACCGGTGAAGGGGGTGTTCTTCCCCTTCGAAGCGAACTGCTCTGGATTCACTTCACGCTCTACATCAAGATCCAGGATTGTGATGTCCGCTACTGCTCCTGGCTTCAGCCTTCCAGACTTCAGTCCGAACGCATCTGCCGGCTTAACCGTCATTCGATCCAGCAGAAATCCGAGCGTCCAGCGTCCGCTCTTCACAAACTTGGTATACATCAGCGGGAATGCAGTCTCTAATCCGACAATGCCGAACGGGGCAAGATCCATGCCCTTAGCTTTCTCTTCCTCGCTGTGCGGGGCATGGTCGGTGACGATCATGTCGATCGTGCCGTCCTCAAGCGCTTCTATCATAGCATGCACATCCCTCGGCGACCGGAGAGGTGGATTCATCTTCCAATTGCCATCCATACCCGGGATATCCTCATCGGACAGCAGCAGATGATGCGGACATACTTCTGCCGTTACATGGATACCGACCTTCTTCGCTTGACGGATGAGACGAACGGACTGCTCTGTGCTGACATGGCATACATGATAGTGCACGCCAGTCGCTTCAGCGAGCAGCACATCGCGTCCGACATGTATCGCTTCCGATTCATTCGGAATCCCTTTCAAGCCGTGACGCTTGGCGAAAGCTCCGTCTGTTACCGATGCGCCTTCTACCAGTGTGTCATCTTCGCAATGAGCGATGATTGGCATTCCGAGGCCAGCAGCGTTGCGCATCGCGTCCTTCATCATCTGCGCGTTCTGAACACCGACACCGTCATCGGTAAATCCGATCGCACCAGCCTGCTTCAATGCGGCGAAGTCTGTCAGCTCGCGTCCCAGCTCATTCTTCGTGATACATCCATAAGTAAGCACCTTGGCCAATCCCGCTTGCTTCGCTTGATTATACACAAAATTGACCGTTTCAGGAGTGTCGATCACTGGCCGCGTATTCGGCATACATGCGATCGTAGTAAATCCGCCTTGAACAGCTGATCTTGCTCCAGTCTCGATCGTCTCCTTATGTTCAAATCCCGGCTCGCGCAAGTGAACATGCATATCGATCAGACCTGCTGTAACAAGCTTTCCCTTGGCGTCTGTTACTTCATGTCCTGTCGTATCCGGCGCCTCACTCTCTGCGACGATACGCTCCACTTTGCCGTTCTCGATCCATACATGCTGCTTCGAAATTTGTCTGCTATCGGTGTCATACACATTTCCGTTCAATATCCAATGCCCCATACCGTACCTCCTGTACTTATTATGCTAGTTGCCTGCGACATTCACTTGTCTTCGTCACTCTATCGGTTATGTCAAAGCCCGTTCGATGACGGCCATGCGTACGGGCACCCCATTCGCGATTTGATTGAAAATCCGTGATTGCGGATGCTCGACGACAGCGTCATCAATCTCCACTCCGCGATTCACCGGGGCGGGATGCATGATCAGCGCATGCGGCTGCAGACGTGCTGCTCGCTCCTCTGTGAGCCCATAATGCTCGCGATATGTCTCTGCAGTCGCAATCATTCCGGACTCATGGCGTTCTAACTGTACACGCAGCATCATCACAACATCCGCTTCCAGCGCTTCGTCTATGGTGACGTAAGGCGCGTAATCGGCCAGCTCCTCTGCCTGCATGTTAGCGGGTGCGCAGAACTGAACGTTCGCACCGAGTGTCCGCAGCGCCCAAAGATTGGAACGAGCGACCCGGCTATGCTTGATGTCGCCGATGATGGACACGGTCAAGCCTTGCAAATACCCGAAATGCTTGCGCATCGTATACAAGTCCAGCAGTGCTTGGGTCGGATGTTCATTATTGCCGTCCCCGGCATTAATAAGCGGCACCGATATTTTAGCTGCCAGCTCCGGTAATATCCCCGAAGGCTTGAGCCGGATAATGCCTGCATCAATCCCCATCGCTTCCAATGTCTTGACCGTATCGTATATCGACTCGCCCTTCTGTACACTGGAGACGGCAGCCGAGAAGTTCAGCACTTCCGCCCCTAGTCGTTTCTCCGCAATTTCGAAAGAAAACCGCGTTCTTGTGCTATTCTCAAAAAACATGTTCGCCACGAAACGATCCCGGCACAGATTGGACACCTTCTCCGGATGTTGATCCCAGTATGCGGAGCGGTCCAGAATTGCGCTGATTTCACCAGCGCTTAGACCCTTCAGCCCCAGCAGGTGGCGATCGGACGCTGTCTTGATCATAGTCATGCTCCTTCCCCCCTGCTTTTCATTATGATCACCTGATCTTGTTGATCGACTTCAGTCAAGTGCACCTCAATTTGTTCATCATTGGAGGTGGGTACGTTCTTGCCGATGAAATCCGGACGAATCGGAAGCTCCCTATGCCCTCGATCGACCAATACGGCAAGCTGAATCATCTTCGGTCTGCCTGATTCCATAAGCGCATCCATCGCTGCTCTTACTGTTCGTCCTGTATACAGCACATCATCGAAGATGATGACCTTCTTATCATGCACATGCAACTGCTCCAGCTGAGGTGTCTCACTATTGCTTGGGGCCACATCATCACGGTATGGTGTAATATCTAGGTCGCCAACGGCTACGTCTACACCTTCAATTTCCTGAATCCGCTTCGCAATTCTTCTCGCGAGGTAAATCCCGCGCGTGCGAATGCCAACAAGCATGCAGCCGTCTACACCCTTGTTCTTCTCTAGGATCTCGTGAGCTATACGGGTCAGCGCTCTGCGAATTGCCGTCTCGTCCATAATCATTACGTGCTCATTCAAAGGAGACCCTCCTTAGATACCCACGAAAGTGAGGTGATGCTCCGAAGCTTATTCCTGTTACTTTCGCGGGGCCCGATTCTTACTCCCACGAAAGTGAGGTGATGCTTCGCAGCTTATTCCTGTTACTTCCGCGGGGCAATAAAAAACTCCTTACCCAGAGGGCAAGGAGCCGGCGCGCCGAATGTATGCAGAGAGCACCTATCCCGATCTGGCCATAACGGCACCTTCGATAGGCTTCTGCTGCATCCTATATATCAGTTCGGTCACCTTTCCAGCCTCACGGGACTGTCATTAAAGGTTCAAGCTATTTAAGTGGATTATGCCACTTTCGACAAGAGAAGTCAACTTCTTTTTCAAATACACAGTTATATGCCCACAGTACGTTAGATATGGTAAGATGGACTTGGCAATTCAGATCTTTGTGAGAATGAATGATGATTTAGTCCCAAGCTTGTTGATTGGTTGCTGCCGATCGACCTTGCCCATGTGACCGTAACAGTTCGATTCGATTAGCTAGTTCAGTTATTCTTTCTGCTAACCAGAGCTACTCTTGCTGCACCAGATACAATTACCTACCCAGCAGATTTCGAGCAGATAAGTCGTAACGAGAATAACTGCAAAATGTGCAGGCTTGGAGCGTACACAATAGATGATTTCCCACAATTCCTGCGAATCTACATCTTTGTATTCGGATAATCATCGGTTTAGGCGGTTTACGCTTCAAAAGGATGTATATTCGCAGGCATTCTCAACTTAGCGGCACATTTGGTGAGAAAGCCTGCACGATCGCAGGAATTTCCCTGCACCCATACATTGACCTTCTACACGCCCCACCAAATTACAATACAAGCTTATAACGAGGTGTTCGAATATGACAGTAAACTTGGAACAGCACATCCGTTCGGAGGTGCGCAGCATCGAAATTTCAGGCATTCGCAAGATGGCGAATCGTGTCGCCCAGTATGAGAATGTGCTCTCGCTCACGCTTGGACAACCAGACTTCCCTACGCCTGGACATATTATAGGAGCCGCCAAGCAGGCGATGGATGCAGGACATACCTTGTATACACCAAACGCCGGAATGCCGGCTCTGCGCCAAGCCGCTGCATCGTACTTGCATGACAAATACGGACTTGCGTATGATCCCGATCACGAATGCATCGTAACGTCAGGTGCGAGTGAGGCTATAGACATTACACTGCGCACTATATTAACGCCCGGCAGTGAAGTCGTTCTACCAGCACCAGTATACCCTGGATATGAGCCGATTATTAGAATGTGCGGCGCAACACCGGTACATGCGGATATTACAGGCAGCGGATTCAAGCTGACCGCAGACGTGCTTGAACCGTTACTGACTGCCCGTACTCGCTGTGTCATTCTCGCATCACCCTCCAATCCTACTGGCTGTATGCTTACGGAACAGGAATTAAGTGAATTAAGCGCATTGCTGGACAACCGCGACATCTTCGTCTTATCGGATGAAATCTACAGCGAGCTAGTGTTTGACGGGGCACACACTTCGATTGCTTCGAATGCGGCGATGCGCGAGCGGACAATCGTAATCAACGGTCTGTCGAAATCTCATTCCATGACAGGCTGGCGAATTGGCTTCGCATTTGCACCGGCCTATCTTGCCCAACATATTATCAAAGTTCACCAGTACAATGTCACGTGCGCCAGTTCGATTAGCCAGCATGCTGCACTTGCCGCAGTTACGAACGGCCGTAACGATGCTGAACCGATGCGGGAAGCGTATGGCGAACGAAGAAACTATATCTATGATCGCTTAACAACTATGGGAATTGACGCAATCAAGCCGCAAGGCGCCTTCTACATCTTCCCGTCGATTGCCAAGTTCGGACTTGATGCTGAAACATTCGCTTACCGTCTCTTAGACGAACAGCATGTAGCCGTCGTCCCAGGCAGTGCATTCAACCCGTACGGCGATCATTATATTCGACTATCCTACGCATGCGGGATGGATACGCTGGAAGCGGCACTCGACCGAATAGAGACTTTCATACGAAAGCTATAACCGCATTCATTCCATATTCCTAATATCCGTTGTGAAAAAAAGGACTCAGTTGCGGCTGCCAGCGGTGGAGCAATACTATGTGCTCGATCATGCTTCCATCGGTCGAATCAGAAAAAAGAAATGCTTCCCAACGGGAAGAGCAAAAAAAGGTGCTCGATCACGCTTTCCAGCGGATGGAGCACCTTTCTTTTGTAGATATATCCCAATCGCTCACCGGGCATCAGTACATCGCTGCAACAACCTACTCGTCACTTGCAGACTTAGCCGTCAAATAGCGGGTAACTATAGAGATCGCAACCTCAATAGCGTCCTCGCTCGGTTCGATCTTACTGTGATGCAGCCCGTAAGGGGTATCCACGCCTAGCCAGAACATAAATCCCGGAATTTCCTTCAAGAAGTAGCCGTAATCCTCACCTGTCATCGCTTCCGTGCATTCGACGAGCGTGGCACAATTACTCTCCTGCACCCAGTTCATGAATGCAGCTGTCTCATCGTGTGCGTTGTATACTTGATGGTAATTAGCCCCGTAGTCCAATTCTGTTCGAATGCCGAAGCCAGTCTCCACACCGCGCAGCATCGCTTCTACACGACCCTTCACCTCATTCATAGCCTGTTCAGACAATGTGCGAATCGTACCTTCGAGGCGAACGCGTTCAGCGATTACATTTTGCCGGACTCCACCGGTAATCTTGCCAAGTGTAATGACAGCAGAATCGAGCGGATTCACGTTGCGCGACACGATCGATTGTAGCTGCACAATCAGATTCGCCGCAGCAATCATCGCATCGTTCGCTTGATGTGGGAACGCGGCGTGTCCGCCTGTGCCAATCACGTCGATGAACAGCTCTGACGTATTCGCGAATAAGATCCCCGGACGTGTCGCTACTGTACCTACTGGATACTCCGGCGCAATATGCAGCGCCATAATGAAATCTGGCCGCCATGCTGCGAATGGTTCGCTCGCCATCATCGGCGCAGCGCCGCCAGGTCCTTCTTCAGCGGGTTGGAACACAATGAGCACATCATCTTCCAACGGGTGACTTGCGAAGTGTTCAGCTACTCCGAGCGCTACGGTCGTATGCATATCATGCCCGCATGCATGCATATATCCAGGGTGCTGGGAGCGGAACGGGTACGAAGTCTCTTCTTCAATTGGCAGTCCGTCCATATCTGCACGATAAGCAAGAATTCGCTTATCTCCGCTTCCGGTTCCTCGAATCAGCGCCAGCACGCCTGTTCGCCAGGTTTGTACCTCCAGATGCTCTTGCGGCAATTTCGCGAGAAAATCAAGTACGAACGCCTGCGTCTTAAATTCCTCGAAGCCAGGCTCCGGGATTTGATGCAGCTGTCTGCGTATGTCGATATAGGCGCTTCCCATGACTAATATCCTCCCCAATGTTCCAAAATGATGATCATTCGAATTGGTACACGAATGCCTGCAACAGCTAACAAGAAGCATACATGAGAATGAGGGCCGCTTTCTTCGAATAAGAGAGCGGCCCGCGTATTGGATTCCACACTATGAAGTCTGTTTCATTCAGAGAGCCTCGGAACCCCTGTTCATTGCGCAATCCATCATAGTGTATTACTTCAAGCTGCGCAGACCTTCAATGAGCATCGTCTTCGATTTCGTCTTGTCATCAACTGTCTTGATCACCTTCGCCGGAATACCTGCTACTACAGAATTGGCCGGTACATCTTCGATGACAACAGCGCCAGCTGCTACAACGGAGCCCTTGCCGATGCGTACCCCTTCCAGTACAACAGCATTCGCACCGATGACGACATCGTCTTCAATCGTGACCGGCTGTGCGGAAGGCGGTTCAATGACCCCTGCCAGAACAGCTCCTGCACCGATATGACACATCTTGCCGACTTGCACTCTGCCGCCAAGGGTAGCATTCATATCGATCATGGTGCCTTCACCAATATTGCAACCGATATTAATGACTGCTCCCATCATGATTACAGCATTGTCGCCAATTTCTACTTTATCGCGAATAACAGCACCTGGTTCAATACGCGCGTTAATCCCCTTCATGTCAAGCAACGGAATGGCCGAATTGCGGCGATCCGACTCAATCTCATAATACTGAATGGAGGAGCCTGCACCTTCCAATAACGGCTGAACGTCAGCCCAATCTCCGATCAGGACGCCGCCGTCGCCAAAGTCAAACACCTTGACTGCTTCCGACTCCGCCACTGTTCCCTTATAGTATACCTTCACCTGCGTTGTTTTCTTGCTATTCTTGATAAGATTAATGACTTCCATCGTTTGATCCATTATTATGTACGCCTCCTAGTCCAATATGATACTTGCATTATACCTTACCCGTCACCCAGTTCTCAATATGTGAAGCAGCTCTTGCATGTCAGCTGGCATGTCTGCATGAAATACTAACTGCTCCCCAGTTGCCGGATGTTTGAAGCCTAGAACTGCCGCATGCAGCGCTTGACCGTTCATCTTCATTCCTTTGCTGCGCCCGTATACGGGATCACCGACTAGCGGGTGATCGATAAATTTCATATGTACGCGTATTTGGTGGGTTCGCCCTGTTTCCAGCTGAAGCTCCAACAGCGCATAATCAGCGAACTGTTCAGCAACGATGAAGTGTGTCACCGCATGCTTCGCGTTCTTGTCTGTGACGCGATACAGCTTGCGATCCTCTATCGAACGGCCGATCGGCGCATCGACTGTTCCTTCCTTATGCGACAGGACGCCATGTACGATCGCCATATACTTGCGCACAACCGAATGCTCCTTCAGCTGCGCAGACAGTGAGGCATGCGCCCTGTCATTCTTAGCAGCCATAATCAAGCCGGATGTGTCCTTATCAATACGGTGTACAATACCAGGCCGCATCACACCGCCGATACCGGACAGGTCGTTGCAATGATGCAGCAGCGCATTCACCAAGGTGCCGTTCGGGTGTCCGTAAGAGGGATGGACGACCATTCCTCGCGGCTTGTTGACGACAATAACGTCTTGGTCCTCATAGGCGACATCTAACGGAATATTCTCCGGCAACGCATCGATATCCTCCGGCACTGGTACAACAATCTCCACACTGTCCCCTTGGGTAAGCTTGTAGTTACTCTTCACCGATTGACCCTGTACCGTAACTGCACCTTCCTTGATCCACTGTTGAACTTGGGAACGGGAATAGCGTTCTTCCAATCTCGCTGCAATCGCCTTGTCAATACGGTCGCCCGTCTCGTCCGCAGTCGATTCCCAAGCGTAGCTCTCCAGCTCTTGCTCATCCATCGGGCTTCAATTCCTTTCCTTCCCTTCGCCAGTCCAAGATTGCGTCGACGAATATGAATGCAACGCCAACGACAATCGCAGCATCTGCGACATTGAAAATTGGATACGTATAATCTACAGCTTTGCCAAGCAGATCGAACATAAATCGGAATTGGAAAAAGTCAACGACTTCCCCAGCCAATAGCCGATCAATAAAATTCCCTAGCGCACCGCCTAGTACGAGTGATAATGCAACAGGCAGCATCCGCTTTCCTTGTGAGACGCTTTTCAGCATATACCATATGATTCCAATCACAACGATAACTGTTATGATTACAAAGAACCATCGCTGGTTCTGCAAGATGCCGAATGCAGCGCCTTTGTTGCGATGCGAGGTCAATGTGAAGAAATGACCAAGCACTGTAATTCGTTCCCCAATGACCATCGTTTCCTTAACAATCCACTTCGTAAGTTGATCCACGGCAAATACGAACGCTGCGATGATCCATAACCACTTTTTCAAAATCCGGTCGCCTCCTGTTCCATCGCTCATTGTATCACAGCCTGTTCAGCTTCGTCCATTGACCGTCCAATACAAGGTTGGCAATGGCTTATGTACAAGGAATTACCGCGGTAAAAAAAATGTCCGTCGAGTAAGCTAATCATGAGGATCGAAAGGAGCTGAGCTACTGTGTCCCACTTAACAAAGCATCAGATCGACCTACTGCGCGAGAAGCTAAATGAACAATACCGAGAAGCCGAAGAGCTGCTTGCCGCTAACGATCACTATGGAATGGGGCACGCCGCGCAATATATGACCCAAGAGTTGTCGGCTTATGACAATCATCCTGGTGATCTTGCAAGTGAGCTGTATGAACGGGAGAAGGATATAGCCTTGAACGAGCATACCGAGCTCCATCGAATTGCGGTTCGTGAGGCGCTGGAGCGTATGGAGAAAGGTTCTTATGGCGATTGCGTAACATGCGGGCAAGCGATTCCTTACGAGCGCTTAGTTGTTGTGCCTGCTACACGATTTTGTATAGAGCACGCCGAACATGACACATCGCATCGCAGACCGATTGAAGAATCGTTCCTGCAGCCTCCTTTCGGACGTTCCAGTCTCGATGAACGGGAAGATCAAACCGAATTCGACGGTGAAGATGCCTGGCAGATCGTCTCCGAATGGGGAACGTCGAACAGTCCAGCACTTGCCGAAAACCGAAATATGGACAATTACAATGAATCAGAATTTGAGGAAACCGATCATGAAGGCTATGTCGAATCGATTGAAAGCTTCCTCGCTACCGATATTACAGGACGTTATATTTCCGTTGTGCGAAATGATGAATACCGCTCCTATATGGACAATCTTGAAGGAGATCATGGGCTTGAATCTAATCCGGAAGAGAATGAGCTGTCTTAATAATAGCTGCGCCGTCCATCCAATTGATTCTGAACGATCTCAATAATATCTGCGATATAGTCACCAATGATCGGAATATCCAACGCGCCAAGCGCGCGTAAAAAATACAAAAGTGTAATCATGAATACGGTGAACCCAATCGCCACCCCAACACCCCTGGCGATACCGGCCAATAAGTTGCGAAACAACAGCTTGCCCGGTCGATTCATCAGCTCTACGTAATCGGCAATGTCGGTCTTCTCCAAGTGAATCGCTATTTTCTTCACTCGTTCATCAATTGCGTTCAAGGTGGATGTCCACGGCTTATCTGGCTCACTGTTATTGTTCATCATAACCCCCTAAGACACAGAGAACGAGCGCTTAGCGGCTCGTTCTCGTTCTTGTATTCTAATATATCCCGTCAAGGGACTGTTCATGAGTGTGGTATGAACTTCTACAGCTGTTCTACGACTGAGGCGCAGCGGCTGCACAGCGTCGGATGTGTGTCGTTGCTGCCAACTTCCTTGGATACGATCCAGCAACGCTCGCACTTCTCTCCCTTGGCAGTCCGCACATGGACAGACAAGCCGTCCAGTTGCATCGCTTCTACAGGAGCTTCCTCACCGGCCTCATGCAGATGCACACGTGAGACGATGAACAGGATGTCGAGCCGTTCGAACGAAGCAAGCAGCTCGGCTGATTCCTTCGTGGAAGGATAGATGCAGAGCGAAGCGCCAAGTGAATTGCCAATCGTCTTGTCCTTGCGTGCCTGCTCCAGCGCTTTCAACACTTCATCCCGCACTTCGATGAACGCCGCCCAACGAGACTCGAGCTTCTCGTCGCGCCATGCGGTCTGCACGTCGGGCAGACTGGCAAGCTGAACGCTAATTCCCTCCACACCTGGAATAACACGCCATACTTCATCTGCCGTATGCGGCAGTATCGGTGCAATCAGCTTCGTGATCGCTAATAGCGCCTCGTACAATACTGACTGGACTTCCTTGCGTCCAGGTGCATCAGGTGCGCTTGCATAGAGACAGTCCTTCTGTATGTCCAGATACAATGCACTCATCTCGACAGCACAGAAGTGATGGACCGCTTGGTAGACCATATGAAATTCGTAACGGTCATACGCTTGCACAACCCGTTCGACCATACTTGCAAGCCGAGCCAATGCGAACCGATTCAGTTCGCTCATTTGTTGATAATCGACTGCATCCTTCGCAGGATCGAAGCCGGTCAAGTTGCCAAGCAGAAAGCGTAGCGTATTGCGGATCTTCCGGTAGCCCTCGGACGTTTGGGTCAAAATATTATCAGAGATCCGAATGTCTGCCTGATAGTCCGTAGAGGCGACCCACAAGCGTAATATATCCGCGCCAAGCTGGTTGCATACCTTGTTCGGATCAATCGTATTGCCAAGCGACTTGGACATCTTGCGTCCCTCGCCATCTAGCGTGAAGCCGTGGCTCAGTATGCCCTTGTACGGAGCATTGCCGCGAGTCGCTACGCCAGTAATCAGTGAAGAATTGTACCAGCCGCGATACTGATCGGAGCCTTCCAGATACAGGTCTGCCGGCCACTGCATCTCCTCGCGGGATTCCAGCACTGCCTTATGACTCGAGCCCGAATCGAACCAGACATCCATAATGTCCGTTTCCTTACGGAAGGCATCATGACCGCAGGAAGCACATACCGTTCCCTCCGGCAGAAGCTCTCTTTCCTCCCTAATGAACCAAGCACCGGAGCCCTCCTTCTCGAACAGCTTCGCTACATGCTCGATCGTATGGTCATTCACGAGCGGCTCCTGACAGCTCTTACAATACATAATCGGAATTGGAACGCCCCACGTACGCTGTCGAGAGATACACCAGTCACCACGATCGGCGATCATATTGTGCAAGCGCACCTCACCCCAATGCGGTGTCCAGTTGATCTGCTTGATTTCGTCCAGCATTTGCTGGCGGAACGCTTCGACACTGGCGAACCATTGCTCTGTCGCACGATAGATAACCGGCTTTTTCGTACGCCAATCATGGGCATACTGGTGATCGATGAAGTCCAGCTTCAGCAGATGACCGCTTGCATCAAGCATCTCCGTAATTTGCTTGTTGGCCTTGTCATAGAAGACACCTTCGAATCCCGGTGCTTCTGACGTGAATTTGCCTTGATCGTCCACTGGGCACAATACGCCGAGGTTGTACTTCGCACCGATGGCGAAGTCCTCTTCCCCGTGTCCAGGTGCAGTGTGTACGCAGCCTGTACCGGCATCTAGTGTGACGTGATCACCAACCATGACGAGAGAGTCACGCTCATAGAACGGATGACGACAGAGGACGCCTTCTAGCTCCGCACCTGTAATCTTGCCAATGACTTGGGGTTGCTCCCAGCCGATTTCCTTCGCTGCTGCTTCTAGCAGCCCTTCCGCAAGCACGTAGGTCTTGCCTTCTCCCTTGACGAACACATATTCATACTCTGGATGGACCGAAATGCCCAGGTTCGCAGGCAACGTCCAAGGTGTTGTCGTCCAGATGACAAGCGCGGCGTCAGCGGGCAGCTTACGCTTGCTGTCTCTCACATCGAACGCTACGTAAATCGAAGGGGAGCGCTTCTCCTTATACTCAATCTCAGCCTCAGCCAGCGCACTTTCCGAAGATGGAGACCAATAGACGGGCTTCAAGCCTTTGTAAATATACCCCTTCTTCACCATCTCGCCGAATACGCGAATTTGCTGTGCTTCATATTCAGGCTCCAACGTGATATAGGGACGCTCGAAATCTCCGCGGATGCTCAGACGCTTGAACTGCTGCTTCTGCTTAGCTACCCATCCGAGCGCATACTGCTTACATGCTTCTCGAAACTCAGCAACTGACATCTTCTTCCTGTCTGCCTTGCCGCTGTTGGCAATCGCTTGTTCAATCGGAAGACCGTGCGTATCCCAGCCTGGGACATACGGCGCATCGTATCCTTGCATCGTCTTGAAGCGCACGATCATGTCCTTCAAAATTTTGTTCAATGCATGACCGATATGGATGTCACCGTTCGCATAAGGAGGACCGTCATGCAAGATGAATTTCGGCTTCCCCTTCTGATGTGCCTGAACCTTCTCATACATGTTGATCTCGTCCCACCAGGCTTGCATATCCGGCTCTGCCTTGGGCAAATTACCGCGCATCGGAAATGCCGTCTGCGGCAAATTTAATGTTTTGCTGTAATCCATCTTCTCCATCGCTACTCTTCCTTTCCTGATTGCGTATCCAATAACAACATCAAAAAAACCCCTCATCCCATAGGGACGAGAGGCTGCTCGCGGTACCACCCTATTGATTCAAGGCTCAGCACGGCACCCGCTGCTAGATGCTTGCGGTTGCTTCTTAACCTTGAATCACTCTCTCATGCATAACGGCATGACCCGGCAGCCCTTACTGCTTGTGTGCCATGACACACTTCGGGGCTGCGCTCCTGGGTGATCTTCCATGACCCGCTTCTCATCAGGCTTCCACCAATCCCTGACTCGCTGTGGCGGCTGCGGCCGTGTACTCGTCCCAGTCATCGCTTTGATACGATCCTGATGCTGCTCACGCATGCATCTCTTATTCAAGCAGTATACACGAAGCTAGCATACAGTTTCAACTACTTAGTCATTCACTGCATGCTGCTTGTCCATTGGAGATTCCAACGCATCCCAGCCGTCTTCCTTCAACATCTCGATCTGTGCCTCTAGCAGAGAACGGAAGCGCGTCCGATAGATCGACGCTTGCTTCTTCAACTCTTCCATATCCATCGCAATATTGCGGGACTTCGCCAATGCGTCATTAATGATGCGGTCGGCATTCTTCTCCGCTTCCTTGATAATCAGCTGCGATTCCTTCTTGGCGTTGTTCTTCACTTCATCAGCTGTCTCTTGGGCGACGATGATCGTCTTGCTCAACGTCTCTTCGATCGTCGAGAAGTGGTCAAGCTTCTCCTGCAGCGTCGCTACCTTCTCCTTCAAATCGTTGTTGTCACGAATTAGAACCTCGAAGTCCTTAATGACCTGATCCAGAAATTCATTCACTTCATCTTCATCGTAACCGCGGAACCCGCGAGAAAATTCTTTATTATGAATATCCAATGGCGTCAACGGCATTGGGGCACCTCCTGATCAAACTTGTTTTAGTAAACTATGTACTACCTTTCGACAGGGAGTACGAAAATCCTGCAAACCAAGTCAAATTTATCTAGCTATCGTCGTTATAGCACAAGTTAAAATTGTCTCGGCCTATACATATTTTCCGACTTGCACCCGCATTCGACCGCTCTTGGTAACGCCGCTGATCGCAAGCACCTTGAACCGACCGAAGCCTTTCATAGAGACGACATCGCCTTCCCGAAGCTGTACGGAAGGATTCTCCTCCACCTTCCAATTCACCTTGCATCGACCAGTCTTAATCGGCTGAAGTACCTTCGCCCGGCTCATGCGCACAACGTCGCTCACTATGCCGTCCAACCGCAAGGAAGCGACAGACAGGCTCACTTCTTCCAGCTTAACCTGCACAGGCTGCAGCTCGTCCAACGGGACTCGATCAGCAGTAACGCTCAGCCGGTGCACCTGATTCAGATGAATAGAGATGTAATCAGCCATTTCATCCGCGCAGAGCAGATGACAGAAGTCTGCGTGCAGATGGATGTCACCAAGCTTGTCTCGCTTGATCCCGAGTCCCAATACAGCACCGAGCACATCTCCATGATCAAGTTGATCAAATTGCGCTTCCGGTGAGGTAATGGCTATTAATGCAATGCCGAAGTCTTCAAGCGATGCCTGACGATAATCTTGCGCAATCCATGCACGCTTGCGTTCCGCCTGCTCCGATCCTCCGAAAAAATCGACCGCAACATCGATGTTGCGGTTCGCCATTGCCTCTACAATTTGAAGTTGACGCGGGTCTAAGAAGTCCGTTCGGATTGTCTCGTGCCGTTCTCCCGCACGCTCCACCCAATCGTGCACGCGATCTACATAATGCCGTTCATCTGGATGAAAGTGCTCATAAATCGCATCGTGCGGTTTGTTCATAACAGCATGCCCAGGATAGCGAACACGCCGTATTGGATAAAGAACAGAGCAAACAGCGCCACGATCGGAGATATATCAATCATGCCGCCGATCGGCGGAATAATCTTGCGAAACGGGGCAAGATACGGCTCGACTAGCTTGCCAAGCAACTGACCGATGAAGCTTTCACGCGCATTGGGCAACCAAGATAGCAATATATAACCGATGATCATATAGCGATATATCTGAAACAATGTGTCAACGAAACCAAAAAGAGAACCCAAACCACTATCACCTCGTATTCATATGTTCTGCTTGAAAGAGTCAATTCACAATCGGCTTATTCGCGGATGATGCAATTAACTCTGATCTGCAAGTATTTCTGAAATAGCTCCGTGTATCTCAACATTTTCCGGTGTGCACAGAAAAATATTCGGTCCAATCTTGGAAATCGAGCCGCTCAGCGCATACACCGTCCCGCTCAGGAAATCAACAATACGCAATGCAATATCGGACCGGACACGTTGCAGATTGACCACACAAGGACGACGTGAACGCAAATGGTCTGCAATCTCTTGCGTTTCATCATAGGAACGGGGCTCACTCAGAACGAGTCGAATGTTTTTTTGTGAATGTATGCTTACTACATTTCCTTTATTCTTCCGTTGTTCAGACGAATATTCTTCCATTTCCTCATCATTGTCCATAATCCGTTCTCGGCGAACAATCTCTTCCTCTTCAGCAAGCCCCAGAAAATTCATGAATTTATTCATCACGCCCATTCCTTCCCCCTCCCTTGCATCTGTGAGCCGATCTGTTCGGTCGACTCGCTTGCTTCCAATCTTGGTTCGTTTATTCCTTCCCTACCAATATGCTGCCTAGTCGTATCCAGGTAGCGCCTTCCTCGATCGCTACCTCGAAATCATTAGACATGCCCATAGACAATTGTGTCAACGGATCGCGGCCAGCCGCACGCTCGTTCAACTCATCACGCAGCTCCCGCAAACCTCGAAATACCGGTCGGGTATCCTCCGGATTCGCTTCATACGGAGCCATCGTCATCAATCCGATCACGTCCAAATTGTGATAGGCAGCAATCTCCCTCAGGAAGGGCTCCGCTTCCTCCGGTCTTAATCCGTACTTGCTCTCTTCACCGGAGACATTCACCTGAACGAAGCATTGCACCTTCGTATTCCCTGCTTCGGCTCGCTTGTCCAATTCCTTAGCCAGCGAGAGCCGGTCTAAGGAATGAATGTATGTAAACCTTCCGATGACTTCTCTCACCTTGTTCGTCTGAAGATGTCCGATGAAATGCCACTGGCCTCGATCGCCAAGCGACTCCCACTTCGCCTTCGCATCCTGCCAGCGATTTTCACCAATGTGTCTCAGACCGCTGTCTAATACATGCTTGGTCGATTCCAGGGATACATATTTCGTAACAGCGATGATATTCACATCCTCACTGCTTCGCCCTGCTCTGCGACAAGCCTGTTCGACAAGTTCAGCTACATGCTCGACTCGATTGTGCATACGCAACGCTAGTCTTCCACCTCTTCCTTCAAGCCGATCCAGCTTACCATGCGACCTGTTCTCCCTTGTTCCTTGCGATGGGAAAAAAACAAATCCGTTCGACAGCTGGTGCAGTATCGGCTTATTTCGATACTTGTCGGCTGAATTCCTGCTTTTATCATAATCTGTCGGTTGATTTCTTTCAAGTCTGCGACATAGCGATCTGCTGATTGGGACTTTCGTTGCAGTACGAATTTCCCTTGCTCATCGTCATCATTAGGAATGAATAATTCTCCAATAGTCGCATCCAATTGCTCGGCAACGTCGCTGCTAATTTCATAGCAACAGCCGCCAATGGATGGGCCGATTGCCGCATGAAGCTCAGCGGGCGGGCAGCCGCAATGATCGCGCATGACGCGAATCGTCTCGGCAGCAATCTTCTGAACAGTGCCCTTCCATCCTGCATGTGCCAGTGCTACCGTCCTGCTAGCTGGATGCACGAAGTACAGCGGTACACAATCTGCGTAGAACGATGTAAGCATGACGCCTGGCACTGTCGTAACCAGTGCATCGGTATCGGCAATCGCGTCTGCTCTCTCCTTCCTCCCTCTGCCCTTATCTTCTGGTTGAACGATATATACTGCCGCGCCGTGAACCTGTTCACCGCAAGTCCAATCCCTGAAGTTGAAGCCTGCTTGGCTCGCGATAAACTGACGATTGCTGCGGACATGATCTGCTTCATCGCCAACATGCAAGCCGCCGTTCAAGCTGGCATACGGCGGATAACTGCTGCCGCCTAGTCTCGTTGTGAATCCTGCCCGAAGCCATGGATACTGCTGCCGCCAAGCTTCTATCGATAACAATGAGGAGGCTTGTCCCTGCTCAGTTGACACGAATGGTTCCATACATGCACGTCTCCCTCCAATCTTAGTTTACCATACATCAGAACAATACAAGCGGAGCACCGAGCTTATTGCCCATTCTTGTAAGCCCGGTATACATCCGCTCCTGCCTCATTCTCCTCTGTTGGTTTGTACATGCGGGAGTCGTCTAGCTTGACGAGAACGACATCCATGCCGATCTTGACAATGCTTCGCCACGGGATGACGATCTCACCGCTGCTGCCGAACAACCCGAAGAATTTCCCGGCACTCGGTACAACAATCGCTTCAATCCTCCCATGTCTTAAGTCCAGCTCCAAATCAGAAATCTGCCCTAATTTCTTCCCATCTACGATATTAATAACGTCCTTCGTCTGAAAATCAGATATCTTCATGCCGAAATCACCACACGGTTGAAGTAAGTGCTACTGTTACTATATGTCCCTTACCCCGTAAAAGTGTCATGAATTTAGACGAACAAAAAAATAGAACCAGTACTCGAACAACGCGAGGCTGGCTCTATCGTATTATTCACTTTGATTCGTTCTTCGTTCGTTATGTTGTCGTCTTCACATGCTTCTGCATCTGATTAATGGCGGACTTCTCCAGTCTAGACACCTGTGCTTGCGAGATGCCAATCTCGTCTGCAACCTCCATCTGTGTCTTCCCTTCGAAAAATCGCATGGATAAGATCATCTTCTCTCGGTTGCCCAGCTTCGTCATCGCTTCACGCAGGGCAATTTCCTCGATCCAGCTTATGTCCTTGTTCTTGTCATCGCTAATCTGATCCATCACATAGATCGGGTCTCCCCCATCATGATAGATCGGCTCAAACAACGATACCGGATCCTGGATTGCATCCAATGCGAATACAACATCCTCCTTCGGCACATTCAAGGCCTCAGATATTTCCACAATGGTCGGTTCACGGGAATGCTTGTTCGTCAGATTGTCTCTCACCTGCAGTGCTTTATACGCGATATCGCGCAGCGAACGCGATACACGGATCGGATTGTTGTCCCGCAGATAGCGCCGAATTTCTCCGATGATCATCGGCACGGCGTATGTAGAGAACCGAACGTTCTGGCCTAAATCAAAATTGTCGATGGCCTTCATCAATCCTATACAACCGACCTGGAACAGGTCATCCACATATTCTCCTCGATTGTTAAAGCGTTGGATGACGCTAAGTACGAGACGCAAGTTGCCATTGACTAGTTTTTCTCTCGCTGACGTCTCGTTGTAAGTTTGCAGCGCTACGAATAACTCCCGCATCTCCGCATTCGTAAGTACCGGCAGCTTGGAAGTATCCACTCCACAGATTTCGACTTTATTACGGGTCATTGGTGATTACCTCCCATGGAGAAACATTACTGTACAGTATCCCCTTGGCAAGGTGTTTTATTCCCGCTTCAACCTCTGCATGAATTTGGCCAAAACCGTGTAACGACGGGCTTTTCGAGCTATGCATATTTCGTGATGAAAGCGCTGCATGCCACGCCGGACACGGCATAGAAGCACGTTCAAACCATTTTGTTAAATTCTTTTCGCAAGCGCTTAATAATTCGCTTCTCCAATCGTGAAATATACGATTGCGAAATGCCGAGCATATCCGCTACATCCTTCTGTGTTTTTTCTTCTCCATCCTGCAGGCCGAAGCGCAGCTCCATAATCGTGCGTTCCCGGTCAGACAGCTTCTCTAACGCTTTCAGCAGCAGCTTGCGGTCAACCTGCTCCTCGATGTTCCGATAGATGATATCATTGTCTGTTCCGAGCACATCCGACAAGAGCAGCTCATTGCCATCCCAATCAATATTCAACGGCTCATCGAAGGATACTTCTGTACGAATTTTGTTGTTGCGCCGCAAATACATCAAGATTTCGTTCTCAATACAACGCGAAGCATATGTAGCGAGCTTAATTTTCTTCTGTGGATCGAACGTATTAACAGCCTTGATCAGTCCGATTGCCCCAATAGACACTAGATCCTCGATATTAATGCCGGTGTTTTCAAACTTGCGTGCGATGTATACGACCAACCGTAAATTCCGCTCTATCAACATAGCGCGAATTGCTGTATCCCCAGAGGGGAGCTTCTCCAGTAAATACTGTTCTTCCTCACGGCTTAGCGGCGGGGGAAGCGCTTCACTCCCTCCGATGTAATAGATCTCCTCGCTTTTGAGACCAAGCAAAAACAGCAGCCGGTAGTAATTAAGTTGCAAGACCAATTTCCATTTCACATACATCGCTTCGAATAACCTCCTGCTATGATTTGCTTTGTCCAGCGCCTTGCACCGCAACAGCGCCTGAATGTCCGGAAGCAGGCATCGCTCCCTGTTGGGCCATATCTGGATGGATAATTGCCTGGTAAGTGCCGTCTGAACTGATCGCATCCCCTTTCAATCCGATCAGCGCTTTCCTCGTCGTTATCGGTTCTGCGCCATCTTGTGTAACGGTGACACGGTCCGGCTTAATCGCCAGCATAAACTGAGTACCTTGCTGTATGCCTCTGTATGGTACGAATCGAATACGAGCCATCATCTCTTGGTGTGCGGGATCGAGCACAGACTTCGGTACAGCCTCCCCTTCAAGATGCTGAATGGGTGCCTGCTCTTCGAGTATACGATCCGCCTTGCCCTGTCTTACCGCTTCAATCCAAGCTTCTGGAAGCAGTTTACGCCATACATCTGTATGCATGACCATTACAGGTGTTCGCGTCAACGGCTCATACAGTCGGTTCCCCGTATCAATCAAACCTCTGCAGTGAATAGCATGCTCGCCAATGATCACTTCGACATCTGCCTGATAGTGCAAGATACGCACACTTTGGCTTGCTGTAGCGACAACTGAGCGAAACAGCCAAACCCCGGCAGGAATGCCGAAGATAATTAAGGCTAGACCGACCTGAAGGGAAAACTGTAGTCCCCCGGATTGGGCAAAAGCTAACCCTCGCAGCACTTCAACAGAATCCAACAGCATATAATGCACCGCAAATAAAGTGCCCGCCGCAGCGAAATGCACAACATAAAAGGCAGCCAAATTGCGTACATAATGCTGTAGGCTTCCGAATCCGAAGGAAATCCAGACCATGATAAGCGAAACGCAGACCTTCACGAAAAACGTGAACAGGATCTGGGCTTCCGGCATAAACAGTACCAGTACATACGCAGCGCCTAGCGCCGATGCTACTGCCACGCGCCATAGCTTCACTCGAATGCGGCGAGTCCATGCAGTCGCTTGTATGAGTGCCGCATCGATGACGAAGTTGCTGAGGAAAACGAGATCGACATAAACGGTCACGATCTCTTCCCCTTTCCTAGCTGCGTTCGAGCCTTACTTGCTTAAGTAATTCTGTCTTATAGGATTCAAGGCGTGCAGCGGTTTGATAGGAGCTTGCTTTACCATTGCTCCTGCTGTGTCCCTAGTATAGTAAATACGTATTCCAAAGTCTGTCTAAACTTGACTGTCGATCCGTTCTTTTTTTGTCGAGAATAGACCCACAAAAGTGAAGCGAAGCTCTGTAGCGTATACCGATTACTTTTGCGGGGCCCGACAAAACGCCCACGAAAGTGAAGCGATGCTCTGTAGCGTATTCCGATTACTTTCGCGGGGACCCATCATTCTTTACCCACAAAAGTGAAGCGAAGCTCTGTAGCGTATACCGATTACTTTTGCGGGGCCCGACAAAACACCCACGAAAGTGAAGGGAAGTAAAAAGAGAAGCTGTCCGCGATCGTCGAATGTTTCGACAATCGGGACAACTCCCCTTGTAATTTTATATCTTTATTATTTAAGTTTTATTTTTATTCAGGGTTCTTCTTGCGATTGCGCAGGAATGTCGGGATATCCAGCTGATCGTTCGGATATTGCGTTCCGAACGGCTTCAAGTTCCCTACCTTGGACTCCGTATTCCCTTGCGTAGACGAGGCCGGTCTGCGAGCAGGCTGCGCATCCTCACTCTTGCGATGCTCGAAGCCAGTGGCAATAACCGTTACTTTAATCGCATCCTTCAAATCATCATCAATAATTGCGCCGAAGATCATATTGACTTCGGGATCTGCCGCAGCAGTGACGAGCTCTACCGCTTCGTTCACTTCGAACAAGCTCAAGTTCGAGCCGCCTGTAATATTCATAATCACGCCGCGCGCACCATCGATCGAAGTTTCCAACAGCGGACTCATGATCGCCTTCTTGGCTGCTTCTGATGCCCGATTCTCACCTGTGCTCTCGCCAATTCCCATCAACGCGGAGCCTCGCTCTGACATGATCGTCTTCACGTCAGCAAAATCGAGATTGATCAAGCCTGGCACGGCGATCAGGTCGGAAATACCTTGCACCGCTTGACGCAATACGTTATCCGCTTCGCGGAATGCTTCCAGCATTGGCGTCTTCTTATCCACAATCTCCAGCAAGCGGTCATTCGGGATAATAATCAGCGTATCGACTTTCTCGCGAAGCGCTTCAATGCCTAGCTCTGCTTGCGCCGCTCGCTTGCGTCCTTCGAAGGAGAACGGACGTGTCACTACACCGACTGTCAGCGCGCCAACTTCTCTTGCAACTTCCGCAATAACAGCTGCTGCGCCAGTACCTGTACCGCCGCCCATACCTGCGGTGACGAACACCATGTCTGATCCTTGCAACGCCTCAGCAATAAATTCACGGGACTCCTCGGCTGCTTTCTTGCCGATATCCGGATTCGCTCCTGCGCCAAGCCCTCTGGTCAGCTTCTCACCAAGCTGCAACTTGGTGCCGGCCTTCGCCATATTTAACGCTTGCGCGTCAGTGTTCACCGTTATAAACTCTACGCCCTTCAATCCAAAGTCAATCATTCGGTTAACCGCATTACTGCCGCCGCCGCCGACACCTATGACTTTAATTTGGGCAAGTTGGTTGGTTTCTACATCGAATTCTAACATAATAACCTGCTTCCCCCTTAGATAAACTCTTTGAACCAATTCTTGAGCTTTTGGAAAAAACCCTGCTTATCCGTGTTAGACGTTCCCAGCTTGTTGGCGACTGATTTCTTGCCGTAACCTGAAGGACGACCCTTCAAATACTTCGTCACATACTGAATAATGCCTACCCCGTTAATATATGCTGGGTCTCTTACCCCGATAAAGTCAGGCACTGCCACCCTGACAGGAGCTTGCAGCTCTGCTTGTCCGACCGCAGCGACTCCCGGCATCGATACCGTACCGCCTGTCAGCACATACCCGCCGGCCAGATCTTGAATCTCTAGACGCTGAACCTCGGCATCGATTAGATGAAAAATCTCCTGAACGCGGGGCTCGATAATATGAGCCAAATCTTCCTGTGTGTAGGATTTATCCGTGTTGCTGCCAATCCGAGTCACCTTGAAGGTCTGTTCAGGATCAGCATCCCCTATAATCGCACACCCGTATTTCAACTTGATCTTCTCCGCGACCTCCGTCTGTGTACGCAATCCGATCGATATATCGTTGGTGATATATTCTCCGCCGATTGGCAATGTTGATGTAGCGACCAGATTCCCTTGATCAAAGATGGAAATCGTAGTAGCGCCTGCTCCGATATCGACTAGCACGGTTCCCATGGTCCGTTCATCCTTGGAAAGTGCGAGCTGACACGATGCAAGCGAATTAAGAATCAAGCCGGAAACGTTCAAACCGGCCTTCTCCACACAACGAACCAGATTATGTACCGCCGTCTTGGCACCTGTCACAATCGTGGCTTCTACTTCCAATCGAACGCCGATCATGCCTCTCGGATCATGAATTTCTTCCAACCCGTCAACCACATATTGCTTGGGCACAACGCCGATAATCTCTCTTTCAGGCGGAAGGGCTATAACTCTGGCTGCTTGCAGCACTCGTTCAATATCTTCCTGACCTATTTCACGATTCTCATTCGATACAGCCACAACACCATGACTGGATTGTAACGCAATGTGATTACCGCTAATACCGACATGTACGTCCGATATCGTAACCCCGACCATTCTTTCCGCATGGTCGATCGCGTTGCGTATGGATTGAACTGTCTGGTCTATGTCGACAATCGCGCCTTTGCGAATGCCTTCAGAATCTGCGGAACCAACACCGACGATATTCATCGCTCCGTTGTTGATCTCACCGATTATAACTCTTACTTTGGACGAACCAATATCCAAACTAACTAAGATGTCGTTGCCGTTCAACCTGTGGCACCTCCCGTTTCAAACATCGATCAGGAACACATATATCAAAATCTTCTAGAACATATTCCACACGCTTAGTAGTTTCCCTCTTTTTTCTACAATCTTTTTCGATTGTTGACAATTTGCGCACGCCTGTAAAGCATTTCTGTACAATTATCGTACGGTTCATGCCATAAACTCAATTCTATCAAAAAAACGAACAGTTTAGTAGTCTCTTTTCACAATGACGTGCAAATTGGTACAAAAGATGCAGATTTCCTATTCCTGTTCGCTTTCTTCAACGGCTTCCTCTTCCCTAGGCTCCGTATCCAGCGCATCTGAAGTGATCGCCTCCAGCATCGTAATTCGCGCTTTGTCCGTATCGTTTTCCTTCAAATTATGAACAACACCAGTCAAGTATGGAAGCTTGTCTTGCAATTTTCCAATTGTTGTAATGACTTCATATCCGCTTCGTGTATAGAGCAAGATTCGGTCGGGATAAGAAGCAGAAGGAAGATTCGGTACAATCTCAGACACGTCCAATAGCAGCTCCTCCGGTATTTCGGCTAAAGTCGCAGTTAATTCACGTTTCAATTCCGGTTCGCCATGCCACCCGCTTAGCACCGGCTTGTCCATGTATGCCGGGTTACTCTGAATCGCCAAGTCTGCAACCGCATAGCCATTCGCTAATAATGCTGTCCACGTACCGTTCAGCAGCTGTTCATTCGCCACATGGGGATGCTCCTTCACGACGATTTCAATTTTACCAGGGAAAGTTTTGCGCACTTCTGCTTCTGCGATCGTATCCAATTGTTCGATTCGTGCTGCTAGGCTCGCCGCTTGAACCGGTATGAACTGATCTCCCTCGGCCAACTCCGACTGCTGAAGAATATCCGCATCTTCTGTGAATGTTGTCCCAGATATCTCAATGTTGGTGATTTTGCTAAGAGAGGAATGAAAGAATAGTACAATGAATAGAATAATAAAAAAAAGAAATAGTACAGCAAGCAAACGCTTGGAACCTTTGCTCCGCGCCTTCTTCTCTCTCAGAACCGGGATATTCTTGTCCATCATATTCCCCCTTGCTCTACGGCCAATTCCGGCTCGCAATGGTCACATCAGCGTGCACAAGCCGCCTGTAGCTGACTTGTCTTCCATGAAGAGACTTACGCCGGAAGCCCGCGAAGTTACAGACCCGACAGTTTCGCCCGGACAACCCTTCCGGAACATGCATGCATGATCCGGAAGGAGACAGGCGACGAATGATCAAGAAGAATGCTTGACCGCGGGCGCTTCTGCGAAACGTTCAATGCTGGCGCCGAGATGCTGGAAGATGCGTTCTATTCTATCATAACCGCGATCGATATGATGAATCTGCTCCACGACTGTCGTACCTGTTGCAGCCAATCCGGCAATCACTAGGGCGGCGCCCGCACGCAAATCAGTAGCTTCCACAGTTGCGCCATACAGCCGACGTACACCGCGGATGATCGCGGTGTTCCTATCTACGCGTATGTCCGCTCCCATACGCACCAATTCATCTACATGCTTGAATCTGCCTTCAAATACGGTTTCCTTCATTATGCTGACACCGTCTGCTAAGGATAACAATACCATAATTTGCGCCTGCATATCGGTGGGAAACGATGGATATGGCGCAGTCACAATTCGTTCGATCGCCTTCGGCCTCGATGCACTGTTGACCGCTATCCGGTCACCATCGGTCTGCAGCCTCACACCAGTCCGCCGCAGCACATGGAGGACTGCATGCAAGTGAGCAGGGTTTACATTCTCCAGTAAGATGCTCCCTCTCGTAGCTGCAGCTGCAACCAGCAGGGTTCCAGCTACGATGCGATCTGGAATAATCGCATACCGGCACGGCTTCAATGCCTCTACGCCTTTGATCGTGATCGTATTCGTCCCCGCTCCTAGAACCTCAGCTCCCATAGCATTCAAGTAATGCTGCAGGTCTATGATTTCCGGCTCTCTAGCAGCATTGCGAAGTGTCGTGATTCCTTCTGCTGTAGCCGCAGCCATCATAATATTCTCCGTCGCGCCGACACTCGGAATATCCAACACAATATCCGCGCCCTTCAGACGACTCGCTTTGCATACGATTGTATCGCCATCTTCCTCGATTTGCGCGCCTAGCGCTTCCAGCCCGCGCAGATGCAAGTCGATCTTCCGCAATCCGATCGCACAACCGCCCGGTTCATATACACGTACTTGGCCGAACCGAGCGAGCAGCGGTCCCATTAGAAAAATGGACGAACGCATCTTGCTCATCAAATGCTCTGGAATATGAAATTCTCTAGCTCCGTCCGTGTTCAGCACTACCGTATCCCCGCGGAAATCAGCATCGCAGCCCAGCGCCTCCAAAATCTGTTGCATGACTCGTATATCCAACAGATTCGGAACATTGTCAATGACATGTATACCTTTTGCCATAATGCTTGCAGCCAAAATGGGTAAAGCGGCGTTCTTCGCTCCATCGATTCGCACGGTTCCCTGCAAAGGTTTCCCGCCTTCGATCACCAGTTTTTCCAATGTTTCACCTCCGAGTTAACGCTCACCCACAAACAACACCTCTGGAATCAATTCAACCTGTGTCTTTTCCTTCACGGTGTGTTGAATTTTACGGATCAGGGTGATCACGTCCTCTGCAGTGGCGTTCCCCGTGTTTACAATAAAATTAGCGTGTTGGACGGAAACTTCTGCGCCTCCGACTCGCGTGCCTTTCAGCCCAGCATCCTCAATGAGCTTAGCAGCAAAATGCTGATCCGGATTCCGAAAGACGCTTCCCGCGCAAGCCATCTGTAACGGCTGTGTTCGAAGCCGCCTGTCCTTGAAGGAAGCCATGGCAGCCGCGATCTCCTTGCGATCTCCAGGCGCCAGCTTAAATACAGCTTCGGTTACGATTCCAGGTTGATCATGCAAACGCGAATATCTGTAGGCGAACTGGAAGTCCTCCTTGTCCATGTTGACCCGTTCTCCTTGATCGGTCACCACTTCAGCGGACTGCAATATGCGCGACACATCTGAACCATGAGCTCCTGCATTCATATAGACGGCTCCTCCTACCGTTCCCGGTATTCCGCCGGCATACTCCAAGCCGGTCAGTCCTTGCTTACCGGTCATCACAGAAAGCTTGATGAACGAATAAGAACCGCCGGCATAGACAAGATCACCTTCGAACCGCAGCTGCTCAAATGCCGGACCAAGCTTGATGACTGCGCCTCTGACCCCTTTGTCAGATACGAGCAGATTAGAGCCGCGTCCAAGCTGCATCCACGGCGTCTTGTGCTTGTGCAGAATGCGCATGGTCTCAGCCAGCTCGTCTTTTCCATCGGGCATGATCAGCACATCAGCAGGACCGCCGATCTTCCATGTCGTATACTCAGCTAGCGGCTCTTGCTCCAGCACTTTGCCGATGCGCGCTTCCTTGAGCTCGGTGATGCATGCGTTCATGAAGGAACCTCCTTGTAGAACCAGGATACTTACTAGGTTAGATAGTCACTGGTGCGAATGAATGGCTCTTTCTTTTGCCGATTCATTCGCACCGGGGGTCCAGCGGATAAGCCACATTGGCACATCGCTCGACCGTTGGGAATAGCTAAGGCGACAAGTTACTCTCTAACGGAAATATCGGGTCGTTATTCGCCGATTTTCATCACAAATTTTATTCTAACGGAAATCTCAGCCCTTAATTTGCAAAATTAAGCCCAATCAGCCTCATTTTCATTAAATAAGGGTCCCTTGCATCCGTTAGAATTGAAATTTGCTCCAAAACAGCGAAATAAGGTCTCTGATTTCCGTTAGAGTAACCTGCCACCTGCGACTGAAAAGAGGAGCATTATCTGAACATGACAACTTTACAGTCGAAGGTTGAATGATGTTCCCATGAGACTTGGAATCGCATTTCAACCGGGGTGACGAATGTTCACCATAAGTTTAGGGTGTTCATTCGCACCGGGGTGACGAATGCACTCCTTAATTCGGATTTCATTCGCACCGCTGGTTGAAATGTGTTCCTGTCATCGAGAGGAATCTCATTTCAACCGGGGTGACGAATAAATCCTTCCACTTCAGATTCATTCGCACCGCTGGTTGAAATGTGTTCCTGTCATCGAGAGGAATCTCATTTCAACCGGATACCACAGTTTATGAACTGAAAGCTAGTGATGTGACAAAAGCCCACCAAGTGGAGCTACCTACCGAACAGACTTCGCGGTGATTTCCAGCAGGTGCTGATAAATCCGTTCGGCGGAGTCAGGCTGCCCGAATTTCCTAGCTTGGCTTGCCATATGCCCGCGCCGGCTCGGGTCCTCCATCAGCTTGCGAATCTGGTCGAATAATCGATCGCCCGTCAGCTCGCTTTCGACGATCACTTCTGCTGCTTCGCTGTGCTGCAAGCTTCGCGCATTTGCTTCTTGATGGTTGTTGGTTACATAAGGAGACGGAATCTGGATGGACGGAATGCCGAGCGCTGTAATTTCTGCCATAGACGACGCACCGGATCGCGTGACGATAAGCGAAGTCGCAGCCAGAATGTCCGGCAGGCGCTCTATATAAGGGACGACCGTCAGGTTGTCCGGCATGTCCTCCAGCTCAGCGATACGCGAAGCGGTGCCATCATAGTAGGACTTGCCCGTAATGAACAAAAAATGAGTCCCCGGCAGCTCGCGAACGCGGCCCGCCATCTCGATCATACTATGATTGATTGACTTGGCTCCGCCACTACCGCCTACTACGACTACCAGCTTCGTATCTGCTGATAAGCCAAGGGACTTCATTCCCGCGGCAGCGTCGGCACTTGCTACCTCTGTCGCCCTTGGATTCCCCGTATACACGACACGCTTGGCCTTCGGAAACGCCGCTTCATTATCGGGGAAACTCACTGCCACCAGAGAAGCGCGTGTGCTGAGAAAGCGATTGGTCAAACCAGGTAAGGCGTTTTGTTCGTGCAATAGTGTAGGCAGGCCGAGCTTCGCAGCCGCATAGATGACCGGACCGCATACATAACCTCCGGTACCTATGACTACGTCAGGCTGAAACTGCTGAAGCAGCTTTTTGCTGCGGCTGACCGCCTTCCAAAACCGCATGATCGTACGCACATTTTCGAATGAGAGCTTGCGGCGGAAGCCTGTAATTTTCACTGATTCGAAGCGAAACCCTTCCCTCGGTACGATATCTTTCTCCAGTCCGCGTTCAGAACCTATGTATAGAAATTCACAAGAAGGATTACGCTTCAAGCAATGTCGGGCAATCGCGAGCGCCGGATAGATGTGACCTCCGGTACCGCCGCCCGTTAGGACGATTCGCATGAATCGAATCACCTCGCATATCGGGATATATTCAGAAGAAGCCCTAAGGCTGTAAGCATCAAAGTAAGAGAGGAGCCTCCCGCACTGATTAGCGGTAAGGTGATTCCTGTTACCGGCATCATACCGATGACTACACCGATATTGATGACAACCTGTACGGCAATAATCGAGGTGATACCCGCAGCAAGAAAGCTGCCGAACGTATCCGCTGCTGTCAGCGCTGTTCGATACCCTCTCCAAATCAGCAGTGTGAACAGCATTAATACCGTCATCCCGCCAAGGAAGCCTAATTCTTCTGCAATGATAGAAAAAATAAAATCAGTTTGCGGCTCGGGCAAATAATTGTACTTCTGCCGGCTCAAGCCTAGTCCAAGACCGACAAGCTGACCGGGTCCGATCGCATACAACGACTGGATGGCCTGGTATCCTGCGCCAAGCGGATCTTGCCACGGATCGAGAAAAGCTGTTATGCGCTTCAGTCGGTATGGAGCAGCTGCAATCAAGGCGACCATCCCAGCTAATCCGGCTGCACCTAGCCATGCAATGTGAGACAGACGCGCGCCAGCTATGAAAATAACGATCATCGAAGCGCCGACAAGTACAGCGCCAGTACCGAGATCCGGCTGAAGCATAATGAGTCCGAACGCTGCACCAACTAACGCGAGCGGCGGCAGCAGCCCCTGTGTAAAATGCGTAATCTTGCCTTGTTGTTCAGCAAGCAGCTTCGCTAAAAACAGAATCATCGCAAGCTTCATAAATTCTGAGGGCTGTATGCCCAACGAACCAATACCGAGCCAGCTTCGCGCACCGCCGCGCACAACGCCAACGCCAGGCACTAAGACGATGACAAGCAGAGCGAAGCAAAGGATGAGCCCTGCCTTGGCGAATTTCTTCCACACCCAGTAATCCGTATTCAGCGTGAAATACATGGCGATCAAGCCGAGGGTAGCGAAGATAAGCTGACGCTTCAAGTAATAATAGGAATCCCCATAGTCGTGAAACGCAGTCACCGCACTTGCGCTGTATACCATCACAACACCAATAGCAAGCAGCGCCAACGTGGATAAGATCATAAGGAAATCTGGCGCAGTGCGACCTTTGCCCATGCTTGCGACACCCCTTCATCTTTAATTCAGGGCAGCCGCACCTAGTGAACAGCAGAAGGCTTGGTCCCCTCATTAAAGCGTATGCACCGCTTCCTTAAAAATGCGTCCACGCTCTTCATACGAAGGGAACATGTCCCAGCTTGCGCACGCTGGAGAAAGCAGCACGATGTCTCCCGCTGCAGCAAGCCGATAAGCTTCTGTTACAGCTTGCTGCAGCGCTCTGGGAGCATCATCATCTCCAGTATCGACGATTATGATCTGATGCAATCCCGCCTTTTCCGCTACGCGCTTAATTTTATGTCTCGTCTCCCCTAATGCTACCACAGCCTTGACCTTATTGGCGAAGTACGGCAGCAGTTCCATGTAATCCGATCCCCTGTCCAATCCTCCGGCAATCAGGACTACCGGACGATCGAAGGCGTCTAAGCCTTTGCCCGTCGCGGTTGGATTCGTAGCTTTGGAATCATTAATGAACAGAACTTGCTCCTTCTCCGTCACGACCTCAGTCCGATGCTCCACACCGCGAAAATCCGCAAGACCGGATGCAATCACTTCTATGTCCACACCTGCAGCCAAGCATACAGCAGCAACCGCTAATGCATTCTCTACATTATGCGCTCCAGGCACACCAAGCTCACAGATAGGCAGGATACGCTCTGTCCTGCCTGAAGGATTGTGATATACGATAACGGCTCCATCCTCTTCTTCCTTCAAGCCAATCCCTTCTCCGAGCGACTGCCGTCTGGAAAACATGAGCTTCCTTGCACGTGTCTGATGCGCAAGTGAAGCGCTGAACGGATCGTCCGCATTCAATACCGCGACATCTGATGGCTCCATATTGGCCATTAGGCGAGCCTTGGAGTCACCGTAATCTGCCATCGTACCGTGATAATCGAGATGCGTCTCGTACAAGTTCAACACACAGGCAATACGCGGTCGAAAAGCTAGTGTGCCTTTCAACTGAAAGCTGCTCAGCTCCACGACTAGCCATCCGGCTCGCTTCGCCTCATCGCTGATTACCGCTTCACACAACGGTGTACCAATATTACCTGCAACTACAGGAGCTTGCCTCGCTGTGCGCAGCACATGACCGATCCAAGACGTCGTTGTCGTCTTGCCGTTCGAGCCGGTGATGCCGATGATGGGCACATCGCTCAGTTCATAGGCAACCTCTACTTCAGTCACAACTGGTATGCCGAGTTCCTTAGCTTGGCGAACAGGAGGAGCATCATAAGGAATACCGGGATTCTTAATGAGCAGCGAAGTAGTCGGTTGTACGAGATGATCTGGATGCACGCCGCATATGACGCGAATGCCCAGTTCTTCCAACGATGCGGCCTCCGGGCATTCTCCACGAGGTTTGCGATCGTTGACAACGACATGCGCCCCTGCTTCATGAAACAGCTTGGCTACGGCCTGTCCGCTCCTTGCCAGGCCGAGGACGATCACTTCCTTCCCCTTGTATGCGCTTGGATGTACGGTCATAGCTTACAACCCCTCATGTAGGAATAGTCCGAAACCGGCGAAGATCAAGCCGACAACCCATAACGTAAGGACTACCCGCCATTCCGTCCATCCGCTTAATTCGAAATGATGGTGTACCGGACTCATTTTGAATATTCGCTTGCCTCTAGTTTTGAAGGAGATGACCTGCACAATAACAGACAGCATCTCCAACACGAAGACCCCGCCGATAATAATTAGTAACAGCTCTGTCTTGGTCAGAATCGCGACAGCTGCCAGTCCTCCTCCTATGCCAAGCGATCCTGTATCACCCATGAATACTTTGGCAGGATGCGCATTGAACACCAAGAATCCGAGCACAGCACCAATCATCGCCGCACTGAAGAAGCCGGCCTCATGCTCTGTGCCTACTAGAGCGATGACAGCGAAGGCACCGAATGCAATCGCACTCGATCCGGCGAGCAGTCCATCGAGACCGTCCGTAATATTAACCGCATTCGTCGTCGCTAGAAACATCACAATGACGAGGACGTAATAAAACCAGGATAGCTCGAATGACACACTGGTACCAGGAATCGCTAAGTCTGTTGCATGCCCCAGCTGGTGCAGCAGTACACAGACGATGACCGAAACAAACAACTGGCCGAACAGCTTCTGTCTAGCCGTCAGCCCCAAATTGCGCTTAAATACGATTTTGATATAATCATCTAAAAATCCTACTAACCCAAAGCCAAGCACAGCGATCATAAGCACATAAAATTTCAGCGAATAATCATCAGCAAACCTTAAGAATGCCAGCGACAGCGCCAGCAAGATGATCGTCCCACCCATCGTGGGCGTCCCCTTCTTCTTCTGATGTCCCTGTGGTCCGTCCTCCCGAATGTGCTGCCCAAATTTCAAGCGGCGCAGCAGCGGAATGAACAAAGGTCCAAGGATGACTGCCAGCAAAAAAGAAACACCCATCGTAATCAATACAGCTGTCAATTCCATGCCGTCACCTCCCTACTGCAGCGCATTCGCAACTTCTTCCAGCCTCATGCCTCTTGAGCCTTTGATTAATATAATGTCATCCTGACGAAGAAACTGCTTGAGCGCATCAATCAGCTTCTGCTTATCTCGAAATGCCAGCACCCGCTCCGGGCTGTATCGACCTATAGTTCCCGCTGCGATATCGGCTCCAAGCTTGCCGTACGTATAGATGTAAGGGATGTCGGAAGGGTCAAGCGATTCCCCTATCTCACGATGGTATTCTGACTCACACTCTCCAAGCTCCAGCATATCGCCTAGCACAGCAACTTTGCGGTTGTATCCGTGCAATTCAGCAAGTAATGCTAGCGCAGCCTTCATCGAGGACGGACTCGCATTGTAGGCATCGTTCAATATCGTATAGCCGTCTGCTGACCGTATGAGCTCAATTCGCATGCCAGACAGCTTCGCTTGCGCTAATCCTCTGCGCAAGTCCTTCGTACTGACGCCCATATACTTGGCTACTGCTACGGCAGCCAACGCATTGACTACATTGTGCCTTCCCAATAGTGGGATCGTAAAAGATGTCGAACGAATCGAATTCAAGCTGAAGTGTGTGCCGCTGCCATCTGTCATGAGACCTTCCGGATAAAAATCATTGTTCGTGCTCTCGCCGAAGCGAAGCAGCTTCCACTCATTCACGGAAATTCCAGAGGGCGGCGTGTGCAGCAACTTCTCAAATTCCTGTTGCAGAAGCGGGTCATCCCCGTTGTAGATGAGCAACCCGTCTGCGGCAAGCCCATAGACGATCTCCAGCTTCGCCCTAGCAATCTCCTCTCGGGAGCCAAGCTGCTCCAGATGGGATTCACCGATATTCGTAATGATCGCCACTTCCGGCTTCGCTATTCGGCTCAGCAGCGCAATCTCATCTCGTCCGCGCATGCCCATCTCAAGTACTGCCATCTCTGTGTTCGCCGGCATGGACAGCAAGGTTAACGGCAATCCGATATGACTGTTATAATTCCCTTCCGTCTTATGCACCTTGTATGTGGAAGCCAATGCAGAGGCGATCAAATCCTTCGTAGTCGTCTTGCCGTTACTTCCGGTGACTGCCACTACTCGCGCTTGTGTCTGTTCGCAGTAAGCTGCGGCCAATTGCTGCATAGCCAGAAGCGTATCATCTACTAATACTACTTGTGCAACAGGCGGAGTCCCTTGGTCACGCTGCCAAAGTACAGCCGCTGCCCCTTGCTCGATTGCGCTGCTCACAAATTGATGACCGTCCACTCGTTCACCTATGAGCGGGATGAACAGGTTCCCCTTGCGAACCGACCTTGAATCCGTTGTCACGCCGGCAATTCGTATCTCGCTGTATTCAACAGCTGCAGAAGCGCCAGCAATCATCGTTTCGATTTCGTGTAACTTTCTTTGAATCAATGTCCCAAACTCCTTATGGCTTTCTTGGCAACAAGTCGATCATCGAAGTCATAGCGGGTTTCCCCGATTTCCTGATAAGTTTCGTGTCCCTTGCCCGCAATCAATACTACATCTTGAGGGCTTGCCAGAGCAACTGCTTTTTGAATCGCTGCCTTACGGTCGGCCAGCAATACATACCGTTCCTGTTCCAGACCTGCTTCACGCACGCCAGGTTCAATATCTCGAAGAATCGCTTCCGGATCTTCGGTACGGGGATTATCAGAGGTGACGATACAGTAGTCGCTGTAATGACCGGCAATCTTACCCATTAATGGACGCTTGCTTCTGTCCCGGTCACCGCCGCAACCGAACAACGTGATAACACGTCCCTCAGCGAATTCACGAATCGTTGTCAGCACATTCTCCAAACTGTCAGGAGTATGCGCATAATCTACAATAACGAGGAACGGCTGTCCTTCATAGATCGCTTCGAACCGTCCAGATATCCCGTCCATTGCCTGTAAGCTAGATCGAATGCCAGATAGCGGCACCCCTTCCGCCAACGCTGCGGCGGATGCCGCCAGTACATTATATACACTGAACTTACCGATCAGCTTAAGTTGGAGATCAAGTTCACCTGCGAAAGTTCGCATGCGGAAAGCAGTGCCTTGCGCTGAAATGCGTATATCGCTTGCCGCTACGTCAGCAGGTTGATCGATACCGTAGGTAATCACTTGTGCCGAGGTTTGTTGCCGATACAGCTCGGAAGCAGAATCATCCGCATTCAACACAGCAAACTGAGAGAAGCCAGGATCGAACGTGTTGCCCATCCTTGAGAACAGCAGACCCTTGGCCGCTTTATAATTCGCCATCGTCAGATGGTAGTCCAGATGATCCTGTGACAAGTTCGTAAATACCGCGGTTCGGAAGCGACAGCCGCGTACCCTGCCTTGCTCCAGCGCATGACTGGACACTTCCATGACACAATATTCGGTGTCGACGTCGCGCATTCGGCGAAAATACTTCTGGATGGCGAGTGCCTCTTGAGTCGTATTCAGCACTTCATACTCTTGCTCGCCGATTTTCATCGCTATCGTACCCATAAGACCTGTGCGAAATTGCTGATCGCGCAAAATCTTCTCCAATATATATGTCGTGGAGGTCTTTCCGTTTGTGCCCGTAATGCCGATAACTTTCATTTCCTGGCTCGGATTGTGATAGAAAGCGGTGGCGATTAGCGCCATAGCAAATCGGCTGTCTGGCACGAGTAGAACCGGAAGTGTCGTGGACAGCGGCTTCTCCGCAACGAATGCGACTGCTCCCCGCTGCTCCGCCTGAGCAGCATATGCATGCCCGTCTGTTCGATGTCCGCTAATACAGATGAATAAGTCGCCGACTCGAACCTTCCGTGAATCTGTCTCCACGCCAGTGAATTCCGTATTCGGATCTCCCGATATACGAGACAGCAGCAGCAGCTCTGTCAGTTGCTTCAATTGCATGCCGATTCCTCCCGCTTGGATACAGTAGCATCCAGTATTGACATTTCCCATTTCATTCAGTCTTCTTGTCTAATGCCTCTCCGGATAAGTATACTCTTATTGTCGATCCCCTTTCAATCCTCGTTCCAGGTTTGGGCGCTTGACTGACGACGACATTACCGCTGCCGGATGGCGCGAGATTCAAATTGGATTGCAGCGTACGATAAATATCAGATTTGGACATGCCGACCAAGTTCGGTACTTCTACTAATGGCGTATCTAAGTACTGATACTTCTTCTCAATCTGCTCTGCCCGCGGCTTCACATTCATGTAACGCAACGTATCCTCCATCATATTGCGCACGAGCGGCGCCGCTATCAATCCACCGAACTGCAAGCCCTTCGGATTGTCAACAGCAGCATAGATGACTACTTGCGGATCGTCAGCAGGAGCAAATCCGATGAAGGACACGATATATTCGTTCTTCGAATATCGTCCGTTAATGACTTTTTGCGCCGTGCCTGTCTTGCCGCCAACACGGTATCCATCTATGTAAGCATTCCGGCCGGTCCCTCTCGCGACAACAGATTCCAGCGCACGCCTTACTTCCTTCGAAGTTTCTTCTGAGATAACATTGCGGACAATTGTCGGCTCGATCTTCTCAACAATCTTCCCAGTGAGCGGGTCCAACCACGCCTTAGCAACGTGCGGCTGATACAGCTTCCCACCATTAATTGCTGCGGATACTGCAGCTACTTGTTGAATAGGCGTTACCGATACACCTTGACCGAAAGATGTTGTTGCCAGCTCGACTGGGCCAACCTGTGAAATCTTAAACAATATCCCATTCTCTTCGCCAAGCAGATCAATCCCCGTCTTCTGTCCGAAGCCGAAATCTCTAATGTAATTGAACAACGCCTCCTTGCCAAGCCGTTGTCCCAGAATAACAAATCCAGGGTTACATGAGTTTTGTACCCCTTCCAAGAACGTTTGACTGCCATGTCCGCCGCCTTTCCAGCAATGCAGATGAGTACCGGCTACTTCGATCTCACCGGAATCGTGGAATCTATCTCGATCGAGATCCACCTTCCCTTCCTCCAGCGCTGCCGCAAGCGTAATGATCTTGAATGTAGAACCAGGCTCATAAGTCATCCATATTGGCAAATTTCTATTGTAAATCTCTGCGGGGTACTCTCGGAAATTCGCCGGATCATAGTCAGGCCGAGAAGCCATCGCTAGGATTTCACCTGTGTTCGGATTCATGGCGATCGCCAGTGCCTGGCTCGCTTGATGCTTGATCATCGCTTGATCCAGTTCACGCTCGATAATAGTCTGTATGTTCTTATCCAATGTCAACTGCAAATTCATACCGTCGCGCGGTTCTGAATACCTTTCCGTGCTGCCAGGCATTTCTCTTCCTTTGGCATCTGCAAGGAAGGATACGCTGCCGTTGACACCTTGCAAATAAGGGTCATGACTTAATTCGATACCCGTGAGTCCTTGATTGTCTATGCCAGTGAATCCTAGAATATGGGAAGCAAGATTGCCATATGGATAGTGGCGCTTGTTGTCCTCGCCGACGACAATTCCAGGCAGATTCAACGCTTTGACTTGTGCTGCTTTCTCCACAGATATTTTACGCCCGGCAGGTTGAATACGAACGATCAACGCTTTTCTTGTAATCAGTTCAATGAGCTTCTCCTGCGGCATACCCAGCACCTTCCCCACTTCTCTGGCCGTATCCGCTGGATTCCGCACTTGAGCCGGTACTGCCATTACAGTCGGTGAGCTAATATTGTGAGCCAATCGAATGCCATTACGATCCATAATCTCGCCGCGCTTCGCTGCAAAAGGAATATTGCGCCGCCATGATTCCTCTGCGCGTTCAGCCAATTGTGATCCCATTACGAGTTGAACATAAGCAAGGCGGATCATTAACGCTGTGAACAGCAGCAACCCGCCAAGCAGCACCAGCAATAAACGCCGCCTGACTGTAACATTGGATACTTTCATTACCGCCCTCCTAATCCGCATGATAGACGTACAATGCTAGTTCGTCGTTTCATATCATGCATATTCGAGGGGCCGGACACTTAGAACAAGCTATGCACCTGGAACCGGCGCCATATCAGGCAGTTCTCCCCATTCTTCCTCACTTCCTCCGTTCTCCTCTTCATCTAGTTGGTCCCCGAGGTCTTCCTCCTCAGTCTGACCCTCCTCAGCTGACTGACCAGGGGCTTGAAGCTTCAGATGCACCATTCGTTCGCCATTCTGATTCGTCACGGATTGACTGACTACGTAGCCTTGTCCTTCAATCTCTGCATGATATTCCAATAATGCGGCTGTCTGCAGGGCATCCCGCAATGACTTCCCAGTTAAATCGGGCAAATGCGTATCCTGAGGCTCGGAGGTCAGAAGCAGAATGGACTCCCCTGGAATTGCTGCATCACCTGCTTTGGGGAACTGCCTAAGCACAGTGTCGCCTGTGCCTATCCATTCAACCTCCATAGATTGGCGCAGCAGCTCATTCTCCGCTGCCAGTCTCGTATAACTGACGACATCCGGCACAGTTGTGTCTACGTCGGCAAGGGTAATCTTCTCAGTCGGCTCCTTGGCTGCAACACCCAAATAACGCAAGCTCTTAGCCATAATTTCCTTGAACAGCGGCGCAACTACGCCACTGCCTTCGCTATAATCTGCAACCTTCGGCTCGTCTACAATGACGATAAGTGCAATCTTCGGATCTTCCACAGGCCCGAATCCGGCAAAAGAGACGACATACTGATTATTCTCTGAATATTTCCCATCAATAACCTTTTGTGCTGTTCCTGTTTTGCCTGCAATTCGGAAACCCTCAATATATGCTCTGCGCCCTGTTCCTATCTCCTGATCGGAGATGACACTTTCCAAGTACTCCGCCACCTGTGCAGCAGTTTCTGGTTGCAGCACTTGCCGAACTACTTCCGGTTCTGTGCGAGACAGCACTTCGTTCGTCTCAGGCTCCAGCACTTCATTCACAAGATGGGGCTTCATCAGCTTACCGCCATTGGCAATCGCAGAGATGGCCGCTACTTGCTGCATGGCTGTCACGGAAACACGCCCTTGTCCGAACGTTGCGGTCGCAACCTCTGACGGGATATTGCCGCGAATACTGATCTGACCTGCTTGTTCTCCGGGCAGCTCGATTCCGGTTTGGTCACCAAATCCGAAATCGTGAATATACTGATTCAGCTTCTCATAGCCGAGTTGCTCATAGCCCAGCTTAACGAAGGCTACGTTACTTGAACGCTTCAAGCCTTCCATATACGTAATCTCATCCCAACCGCTCCAGTTGTGATCGTGAATCGTCGCCCCAGGCACACGAATCGATCCTGACTCAAAAGTGGCATTCGGATTAAATATTCCTTCTTCTACAGCAGCGGAAAGGGTGACAATCTTAAAGGTCGATCCCGGCTCATAAATACCAGATACTGCTGTGTTGAAGAAGTCGCTCTGACTATCAAACTCCCAATATGTATTCGGATTGAAGGTTGGCATATTAGCCATGCCAAGCACATCCATCGTCATCGGATCTACTGCTATGGCGGTGATTGCCTCCGGCTGATATTGCTCCCACGTAGCCTGCATTGCTTGTTCCATATACACTTGAATATTCTCATCGATCGTCAACCGCAATGACTTGCCGTCAATCGCAGGCTCATATAACACCTTCGAATTCGGCAATTCATACCCTAACCGATCTCGATCATAGCGAATCATACCGGGAACACCGTTAAGGATTGCATCGTACTCATATTCCAGCCCTGATATAGCAACACCGTCCTTGCGCCAATACCCGATAACATGCGCTGCAAGCTCATCTGCCGGATAGTAGCGCTTCTGTTCCTCTATGAGATAAACTCCCTCCAGCTCTTTCTCCTTAATCCCTTCGCGAATGATATCAGCAGTATCTCCGTCAATCTTCCAGCCTTCGCTGCGAATCTCTCTCTGCTTGTAATATTCGCCTTCACCATTCTTCTCTGTAACTTTCTCCATCAACTTCAGCCGGCCGCTCGGATTATCCAGACCTAATGCCGGTGCCAGTACATTGACAACGGCATCTTCCATATCCAATTGATGGACAAGCGCTGGAT
This sequence comes from uncultured Paenibacillaceae bacterium, assembly GCA_913056365.1. Classification (GTDB taxonomy): domain Bacteria; phylum Bacillota; class Bacilli; order Paenibacillales; family K13; genus Xylanibacillus. Next base: position 375,346 of record CAJXLT010000002.1, read on the forward strand.
TCACAGCAACTGTATACGCGGGCCCATCCTGTGCGAGCACCTTGCCGTTACGATCCATAATAGCTCCTCGTTGCGGGTTCAATTCACGTGAGCTTGACCACACATCCTTGGCTCCATCAAGCAGTACGGTAGCTTCTACCACTTGCAAGTAATACATTCGGAACATCAAGGCAACAAAAAGGAGGGTGAATCCCCCTCCTATTAACAAGGAGCGCAGTGCAACTTTCTTCTTCATGCCGTCTCCCACCTATTATTGATTTGCAGCTACATTAGCCTTATTCGATGCATAGTAACTATGCTCTGCCGAAACCTGTTCAATGCTGTCTTCACTTGACGGAATCAGACCCATCATTCTCCCTTGCTCGATCAACCGCTTCGGTTCCTGCAGCTTGCGGCTTTCGACCTTCAGGATGCTGTTCTCCTTCTCCAGCTGTTCAATTTCATACTCAATCTGCTGCATCTTTGTGTTCACTTCATAGATCTGCGCATACTTCCACAGTACCGTTCCTGCAACTGTCATACACAGCATAATCGTAAATAAATATAGTAGCTTCTCTCCAGCCGGCAAGGGCACCTTGCGGCTAACAACTTCTCTAGTTTCTTTGTAGCGTGACTTCTGTTCTTTTTTCTCTTTAAACGCTAAGTTCCCATGCATATAAGCCACTTGCCAAAACCCCTCTCCCGAGTAAAATACCCAATACCGCTAGATTCATAACTTCTCGGCTGCACGCAGCTTCGCTGATCTCGCGCGCGGATTCTCTTCCAATTCCCGTTCCCCTGCTGTCCACGGCTTCCGATTGACCAGCTTCAGGATGCTGTTCTGCTGACATACACAGACAGGGAAATCCGGCGGACATGTACAAGATTCAACAAATTTCGCGAACATATGCTTACAAATTCTATCCTCTAATGAATGAAACGTAATAACCGCCACTCTTCCTCCCGTATCGAGACAAGCAATAGCCTGCTCCAGCGACTGTTCGAATGCTCCTAATTCATCATTGACGGCAATCCGAATCGCCTGGAAGCTTCGCTTGGCCGGATGCGGACCGCTACGTCTCGCTGCAGCCGGAATCGCTTGCTTAATAATTTCCGCCAACTGCCCTGTTGAACGAATCGTTCCTTCTGCTCGATCTTGAACGATTCTGCGGGCAATCGATTTGGCAAATTTCTCCTCGCCGTACTGCCATAAGATACGGCGAAGCTCTCCCTCCGTCCATTCATTCACAACATCTGCTGCTGTCAATGCTGCGGATTGATCCATCCGCATATCGAGCGGCGCGTCATGATTATAGCTGAAACCTCTGTCAGCTTCGTCAAGCTGAGGGGAGGATACGCCCAGATCATACAGAACACCATTCACCATCGGAACACCGTTCCGACGGGGCAGCTGCTGATCCTCCAGCACTTGCTGCAATTCTCGAAAGTTACTTCTGACGAGCCTAACACGTTCCTTATAGGGTGCTAGCCGCTCCTCAGCATGCGCCAATGCTTGCTCGTCTTGATCCAGACATAAGAGCAAACCGTTCGGACCGAGTCGTGACGCTATCTGTTCACTATGACCCGCTCCGCCTAATGTACAATCTACATATATGCCGTCCGCTTGAATATCCAAAGCGGTAACGGCTTCCTCCTTCAACACAGTCACATGATGAAACACTGCTCCGCCTCCCGGTCGTGACATTAGAAGTTAAAATCAAAATCCACCAGCTTCTCGGCAATTTCGTTGAACGAATCCTCCGAGCTTTGCGCATACTGCTCCCACATTTCTTTGCTCCAGACCTCCACACGGTTGGAAACACCGATTACAACAGCAGCTGCTTCCAGCTTGGCGTGCTCGCGCAAATTACCGGGTATATTTACCCTTCCCTGCTTGTCTAGTTCACATTCGGTCGCACCTGAGAAGAAGAAACGGGTGAATGCGCGGGCGTCAGACTTCATGAGCGGGAGTGATTTCAGCTTTTGTTCAAGTACTTTCCACTCTTCCATCGGGTAGATGAACAAACAGTTGTCCAACCCTCTAGTAATGACGAACGTGGTGCCAAGCGTATCGCGGAATTTGGCCGGTATGATCATGCGTCCTTTGTCATCCACACTATGCTGGTATTCACCCATGAACATCGGCCCGACCCCTCCCCTCGAATTCGCAGTAGGAACAGACTATATGGAAGCCACCCACCAATTTGGGTCATCTCCACCCTTTCTCCCCACTTTACACCACTTTCCTCCACATACGCATGACTATTCGCCACCACATCCTCATTTCCTTCTATTTCGCGAAAAAAAATTTTAAAAATTTCACACCTGATGTCCGGATATTTGTTTCTCACTCACGAGAACGACTGATCTACAAAAAAAAAGCCGCACCCGCCGTCTATGCAAACTGACAGCAGGTACAGCCTTTAATTGTTTGATTGACCCATACTTGTTTCATTCCTGATATGTGGTACATCTCACCGTCTGCTGAGTCAAGGACGCAGCTTCATACAGTTGCAATTCGCTTAGTGTTCGGTCCAGCTATCCAGATATGAACGCTGTTCTTCCGTAAGTGAATCGATCGAAATACCAAGCGACTCCAGCTTATAGCGTGCAACTTGCTCATCGACCTCATGCGGCACATCGATCACCTTCGGTCCGAATTCCTTGTACTGATCATTGACCGTCTTCAATGCCATCGCCTGCAGCGCGAAAGTCATATCCATAATTTCTGCTGGATGACCGTCACCTGCAGCAAGGTTGACCAGGCGGCCTTCTGCGAGCAAGTACAGCTTGCGTCCATTCTTCATCGCATACTCTTCTATGTTACGGCGTACGACACGCTTCGATACAGAACGCTCTTCCAGCTCTACCTTGTTGACTTCAATATCGAAGTGTCCGGCGTTCGACAAGATCGCTCCATCCTTCATGACATCGTAGTGCTCGCCGCGAATGACGTCACGATTGCCGGTTACGGTGACGAAATAATCGCCTTCCTTAGCTGCTTCTCTCATTGGCAATACTGTAAATCCATCCATATAGGCTTCTACTGCTTTGATCGCATCCACCTCTGTAACGACGACCTGTGCGCCGAGACCTTTCGCTCGCATAGCAACACCTTTGCCGCACCAGCCGTAACCGACTACGACAACTGTTTTGCCTGCCACCACTAGATTCGTCGTACGGTTAATGCCGTCGAATACGGACTGTCCCGTGCCGTAACGGTTGTCGAACAAATACTTGCACAAGGCATCATTAACCGCAATCATCGGGAATTTCAATTGACCATCCTTCTCCAGAGCCTTCAGACGAAGAATGCCGGTCGTTGTCTCTTCAGCACCGCCGCGAACTTGAGTTAGCAGATCAGGACGCTCGGCATGAAGAATCGTAACCAGATCACCGCCGTCATCAATGATCAAATCCGGCTTCGTCTCCAGTGTCTTGATCATGAATTCCTTGTATTCCTTCGGGTCAGGGTTATACTTCGCGAATACAGTAATGCCATCCTCGACAAGCGCGGCGCAAACATCGTCCTGTGTCGACAACGGATTACTTCCGGTAATGGTCACTTCTGCACCGCCAGCCTGCACGACCTTGGCCAAGTACGCAGTCTTCGCCTCAAGATGAAGCGAGATAGCGACCTTCAAGCCTTGGAACGGCTGCTCCTTCTCGAATTGCTCGCGAATTTTGTTCAATACCGGCATATGTGCCTGCACCCAATCAATCTTCAAATGTCCTTCTGACGCAAGCTTCATATCGGTTACGATGCTAGTAGATGTCGTTGACATACATGTACCCTCCTCTTATATATACAGCACGTAGTGAGCCCCTGGCTGCATAGGCTGTTCTACTACTTCCTTAATGAATGTGGAACCGAAGCTATTCAGATAGCCCCACACATTCAACACCCTCTCTTGTCTCTTGCCAAACGGATGAATCTGAGCGGCCATATAATCCCACTGCTCTAGTGACTGCGCATGTCTCGCTGCAATCTCCGCATCTGTGCGACGCTCGAGATAATCTACCTGCTCCAGCAGCTTACGCAGATTAGCTTGGCCTAACTGCCGCATTCCTGTGTGTATACCAGACAACGAATCGAACAGCGGATCGTACAATCGGGCAATGTGCTTCTTCGTATCGGCGAATCGATCAGTCAGCTGAGGCGGCTTCTGGGCTGTTAACCAAGCCTGCTTCGCTTCCTCGAGCTGCAACATTGCACGGTCGATCGACAAGCCGTACTTGTTCATTAGCTTGGACGTTGCAGTATCGATCACCGTTACTTCTGTTCGCGGTACAGCGATAGGCATCCGCATACCGAATACAGCAAACATCTCCTTCAACATGCCCCAATACGAAATTTCCCCAGATCCTAACACAGTTGCCACAACTGGGAACAAGTACTCCTGCATGACAGGACGAGTCATGACATTATTACTGAATGCGCTAGGATTGTTACCCAGACGATCGAGCATGTCATCGAGCTTGTAACTTGCGCTCTCTCCCTTGACTTGGAACACACCGTCATGCGCAAGCAGCGGTCTGCGGCCTTGCGCATCCACAGTGAATAGATGGGCCATAGCGTCATCGAAGACGACCTGCGGCTCATACCCGAGACTCTGTACGGCTAGCTTGCCCTTAACTGCCGCTTGTTGGACAGCATGGCTGGATTCCAGCATAGCGGCGAACATCGGCTGTTCCAATCGACGTATGCCTGCATCGGCAGCATCCATCACGACTAATCCATACGAGCCGAATAACCAGCCAAGCAAGCTCGCGAAGCTGTCACTCAACGTATCGGCATGGGCTGCTAATTGTGCTGCCTTGTCCATCAATCGCGGCTTGAATTCCGTATCAGGCAGCAGCAATGACAGTTCATCCAAGCAATCATGCCACTGCTCAGGCGTAATAGGTGTATCACTTACAGCCGCCTGCATGAAAGCCGCTTCTCTGGATATGGATATCTTCTTAGGGGTGCCATCCGCTTCTCCAGCCGTCACATACGTATGATTGACCTCGTCGAAATCATGATCCTCACCGGCAATCCAAAATACCGGCACCACATCGCGCCTCAGCTTGGCCGAGGCTTCCTTCGCTGTACGGATGATCGTTGCAGCCTTGTATATAACAAGCAACGGCCCGCCGAACAAACCGGCTTGCTGGCCGCCGACTACAGCGAATGCACCGCCTCTTAATCGGTCAATGTGATCTGCAACTTCTGGCGCTGTGTTGCCGACCTTGCGATTGTATACTTGCAGCACGTCTGCCAGCGCTAGCCTGTCTGCTTTCAGGTGTGAGGTGCTGTCCAACCATGCTGCACGTGACTGCCAATCCTGATCGCGATCGTAACGAAACTCGAAACGCTCCGCGGTATTGTCTGATACATGTATGTAGTCTGCGGATAGAGTCGATGGAACGGGCCATCGAAACATCTCCATTCTCATCGCGATCCCTCACTCTCTCCATTCGATTGTACACATCCAACAGCCAACCGTCAAAGTCAGTTTCCAGCCATTCATGGCGGAATTACGTGATAGGAAAGTGTCCTCGTTATTCAGCACAACGAAAAAGAGCGATTCACCTGTTTGCAAGCGAACCGTTCTCTACCGTGCAGCTATACCATTCGATAAAATTTGACTAACCCTGCAATGAACAAAATTATGTACGAACAGCTCAGAAGGACGAATGCCAATCGCCATACGACCCGTATCAGCCGTCTGACGTCTACCTTGCCCTTCAATCTATTCTGCGCATTGCCGATAAGGGCTGCTGTCAATATCAAGAACAGCAATATCCATGCGAAGCCGTTCACCGTTGAAGCCACGACAATGTCATACATCACAGAAACACAAGCGATTAAGAAGAAAGTCGTAACATCCATGGCGAACTGAACGGCCAACTTCTGATTACGCTGAATGATTCGATGTATCACATAAAGGAGGAAGAATGTAAAGAACGGAAGGATAGATAAAAAAATATAAATGCTACTCAACCATTCGAGCATTAGACAGCCACCAGCCTTTCCACCGTTCAGCGGGTTGTGTCCCTACTCTCCAGCGCCTTCACCATCCGATACACTGTACGGTGTGCCGGCAGATTGAGCTGTCGCTTCTCGGCCTCCCAGAGAAGTGCGCCTGTAATCGCATCGATTTCCGTGGTATGACCTCGACTGATATCTTGGAGCATAGAGGACCGATTGTCCGCTGTTGCCTTGCATACGTCTATCAGCTTGTCCCATGCGCGCTCGCAATCAATCGGCAGCTGCATGTCTCGTGCTAATACACACGCCTCATCCGATAGCTCGCGCATCATGGCGTAAGCATGTGGATGCTGCAGTAGCTCCCCATTGCGAATATGCAAAATAGCGGTAAGCGGATTGATGCAGGCATTAACCAGCAATTTATTCCAAATCGCTGTATCGATATCATTCGACACATCATTCTCAAATCCTGCCTTTCTCCACAAAGCTGCTAGTTTTTTTTCATCATCGTCCATTTCGCTTGGCTCAGCTCTCCCCCATTCCGTACGCCCTTTGCCCGTATGCATAACTGTACAATCAGATATTCGCCATGCAGCCTCTGTCGATACAGCAGCGTATATCTTCCGCCCTTCTAATATTGTTGAAGCCATCGCTATATGTCCGGTACCGTTCTGGAAGAAGATCCATCTTGCTCTGCTGCCATAACGAGCATTCACCTGAAGCAGAAGCTTCTCACTTAGCTGATGCTGCTTCATTGTAAGCAACAGCCAATCTGCATGAAGCTCAGATGACAGAATACTAGCCTCTTCCATTGATTGTACGGGAACACGGGTATGACTGGGCTGCTTACCTGCTGTCTCGATTGCGATCCCATGTTCTTGAATGGCTGCTGCCTGCTCCTGTGTCCGGGCAATCAAGTGAACGTTCGCGCCAGCCATATGCAGCTTACCTGCCCATAACATCCCCATAGAACCGGCACCGACAATAATAATACGCATGTAAGGTATCTCCCCTTCGTCTTCCGATACATTGCCGTTATTCTATTAACATAGCAAATTTGCGAGGGGAAAGGAACAGAGCACGAACTAATGAGCACTACACGAAAAAAGACGCCGGTTCACCCGAGCGTCTCGTCCGTTTCTTCATTCAATTCGTTCCAGATTTCCATTAGCGTCCATCTTGAAGCGCGGCTTCTGCTCTTCTTGCTCCTCTGTTAAGAAAGCCATCTTGCGTGCGCGCTCCATGATTTGCAGAAGCGCTTTGTAATCTTCATTAAAGGTGCCATTCTCCTTCAAGTGCTCATGCTCCTCGCGAAGCATTCTCAATTCTTCTTCCTTGTCTGCTAGCTGCTGCTCCAGTTGCTTCACCTTGCGTTCATTCTCTTGATAGCTTCCCTTCCATTGCCGCAAAAACCGAATAACTGCATCCATAGATATATGTTCTTCAGCATGCATTCCTGTTCTCGCTGACTCCGGATCCAGACTAGCTCTGGCAAGCTCAGCATTACCGGATTGACGCTTTAGTTGACTCCGCTTTTGCCGCTGTGCCTTGGCAATTTGTATCGCGGCTTCATATTTCCTGCGTACGCTCGAGTTCCACCGGAACCCGCATGCGGCCGCGGTTCGTCCGATCCTTTCGCCTACTTCTTCGAATGCGGAAAGCTGTGTTCCCCCATCGCGAATATGCCGCAAGGTCACCTCCGCCAATATCAGATCATCATCTGCTGTCCATGCATCTTGTCTAACTGCAGTCATACCTGTAACCTCCCAATCGTAATAAGTAGACCTTGCTTTATCTTTATGCGCATAGTAGATTTCATAGAATCTATTTTATAGTACATATATAGCCAAAAAATCGGCTGTTCATACCTCAACTCGCACATAAAACGCCGATCATTCGGAAAAACTAGGAACGGATGAGTCAATCAGACCGTCACAAAAGTTTGCGATTTCGTCATATATGACCGTTTACAGTACTGCGTGCAACAGGTATAATGTTTCGTAGTGAATGGATAGAATCGATGATGTTGTGCAGATGAGAGGGGGATTTCACTAGTGGCAAGAATGTTTCGCGTTCTCGGCTTTTGGACACTGGTTATCGGCTTGATGGCGCTGGCTGGTCACATGACATCGATGGCGCTGCTGTTCTTCTTCCAGACGGCTGTTTTCATGTTCCTCGGATACATGAATTTGTCCGAGAAGGCTTATATGATGATTTTCTGGGGTTATATGGCAGTGTGCTTCATGGGCTTCACGTATTACACGTTCTTCCATATGAAGCCGCTTCTTGCATAAGGAATAGGATTACACACATATGGCCTTCCGGCGCTTTGCCGGAAGGCTGTTTTCATATGGACTGCTGTTTTATTTGACTGCTGTCATAACCTTGAATAGCTCACTCATGCCATCGCTTATCAGCAGCTGCCGAATCGAACGGTTGCGACGAGCCGCTTCACTGAACGGATCGATTCCAGCATGAGCCTGCAACTTCTCGAGGATACCGTTATCGACTAGAAACTGCTTTTGCGTCACTACCTTCACTTGTCTGAGCCCGGCTTCCTCTGCTGCCTCTTGGCACTGATCGAATGGGACGTGACTCGTCATATCCTGTTCACCCGGCCATGCGAATGGAAGATCAGCCGCCTGATGCCGCTTGTAACATAAGAATGTCCCGGCCATCCGGTGGGCACTGTACAGCTCATCATTCCCATCCCCGTAGTCCAATAGGATCAGCGATCCTGCTGAGAGCGATTGCACAACGCTGTGAATCCAATCGAGCGACTGTTCATGCAGCTCGAACTGCTGCAATGGCATCCAATTGACACCCCATGTATGCAACCTTTCCAGAATGGCCTCATCCTTGAGCGGCTTCCACTCCCTGTCCAACACCTGATGCTCTTCGTCCCAGCTTACCCACATTTCCTCATAGCCATGCTCGCCCGCACGCAGACGGCGAACGGGGAAAGCGTCTAATAATTCATTGGCTAATACGATCGTGTACGGCTTATCGGACTCGCCTAGCCACTCTGCTTCAGTTATCCATGTACAACGGTCCGCGAACGCTTGCAATCGATCCGACTGTTGCGAGCGATGCACAGAGCTTCGCTCTATAGATATATACCGCAACCGCTTATACACATGAGCATGCGCTGAGCGCAATGCCTCTAACAAGGCTTCGGCCAACCGTCCGTCACCGCCGCCCCATTCCGCTATATAGAGCGTTGACGGGCAGCCTGCCTGTTCATCGAGCAATGCGCAATAATTAGCAAGCACCTCACCCATGATCGTACCCAAATGGGCACTTGTATAGAAATCGCCGGACCTCCCCAATTTTTCACCAGGACGCGTATAATACCCGTAATCTGGATGGTACAAGCATAGCTCCATATATTTATGAAATGGTATACTTCCAACAGAACTTTGCCGCATAATCTTACGAATATAATCCAGCATGACTGTACTTTGTTTTCCATCATTGTGCATGTTCTGTCTCCTTTCCCTTTTCAGATATAGCCAGTATAATAAGAATGGATTGACTCGTATGAACCAACCAATTGAATGAAGGAGAATTCGCGCTTATGACTATGAAATTCAATGCTCTGCTGTCCGTCTTCCTGCTCTCGCTCACACTTCTCATCACAGGCTGTACACCGAAGGGAGAACTATTGGCACAAGAGCTGCAAGCTGCATGGTCGAACCAGCAAGAGATTCATGCCCATCAGATGAGCGGCAATGCTGAATTGCAACTGGACCTCGCCTTATCTGATGCCGAGCAACAGCCGCTGACGAGCGCAATTTTGCAGTCACTCCTGCACAGCAAGTATGAATGGGAGGGAGCCAGCGATGCAGAAGCAGCTCGCTTCGAAACAGAAATGACGCTTACGCCAGCTGATTCAGACATCTCCATTCACTTACCGATTCTAATAGAAGAAAGCATGTTGTACTTCCACTTGCCTATGATTAATAAAGCAGATGAATATATGGAAATACCGCTAGGCGAACAGTTTGTTAATACGGCCGGTCAAGTGCAAGGTATATTCGCGAGCTGGCTGGAAGGGTTCTCCTCCATCGCAGAGCCTGCTTGGCTGACAGAATCTGAAGCAGACATCCCAGAGCAACGCTCCATTCATATTACGATCAACGAAGAGCGGCTACCTCTATTCATGAATGCCGCTGCAGATCAATGGGAGCAGTTGATCGTACAGTTAACGGAGTCTGGATTGGATACAACTACGTTAGACAATGCCGCATTCGGCGAATATTTGCGCCAAGCAGCATTCAGCGAAGAGGGTCATCTCAGCTTCACGCTGAATGAGAACGACTATATTCAAGATGTCGAGCTCTATTTACCTTTCTTGAGCGATGGCAATAATCAAGAACAGTCGAACGAACAGCTAATCTCTATCCATTATACATGGGATCGAATTAACGAGGAAATCAAGTTCAACCAATCTCGTCCAGCTCAGACCAAAACATTGGATACGATCTATCCGCTCATTCATTAACATCTCCTATTCCAAAAAATCATTCATCAAAATCCCGCTCTTATGATACGCTGTAATATAAGGAGGGGGGACAATTGGCGGTACAACGTATGTCCAAGCCTGTCTTATGGCTCACCGCAGCAGCTATCCTTACGACGCTTATCTGTTCGCAGCCTGCCGATGCCGACCCATCCGTCGATGAGCTTCAGCAGATGCTGGAGAAAGGACTGTCCATTCATGAACTAGATCGGGAATTGGCCCGGTTAGAGAGGAAGCAGTTGACTACAAGCCAGCTCTTGGAAGAGACACAAGCGCGCATCCGTGTTCAGGAGGAAGTCGTCGCAGCCGTCCGCGAACAATCCGGTGATGTGCTGCGTGCTTATTATAGGGGGGAACGGGATTCTATTGTCATGCTAGTCTTCTCCGCTGACTCCTTCCAGGAGCTGCTCTTGATATGGGACTTCGCAGATGCTATCTTCCAAAGCGATCGCAGGAAATTAACCAATCACCAGCAGGAGTTAGCTCTGTTGAATGAAGAGCGTAAGAAACTGCAACAGACCGAACGGGAATTGGAAGGCTTACGCCACGCCTTTATGCAGCAGCGTCAGCGAGCAGTAGTGCTGCAAGCCGAACTGGATGAGCAATTAGCGGAACAAGAGGAAGCACAAGCTGTATTAGCTCAAATTGAATCATTGACTGAGGAATGGGATCACATCGGACTGCCGATGTTCAACCGATACATGCGCACGCTGGCCGATGCCATGGAGACATTGCCAAGCTTCATCCAAGAGCATTCGGATCATCTGAGCCGAGGAAGTGGAAGCACTGTTTCCTTTTCTATGACGGACGACGAATTGAACCGCTTCCTGCAGGATTTCGATCCGATATTCCGCAACTTATACTTCTCATTCGAAAAAGACGAACTTCAGGCATTCGGCTCAGAAGATGACACGATGATTAGCATGAGCGGGACATATGTCGTGAAGGATGAACCGGAGAATCACATTCGATTCATACTGGAACAATTGACTTATAACGGCTTCCAATTACCGGATACTACTGCGAATGATCTGGCTGAACGATACAGGCTTGGCTTCTATCCGCAGCAGTTAATGGATAGTGTACAGATTACAGATGTGCAGATTGAACCAGGCAAGCTGACGATTGACATGCAGATTAATGTCAGCTTGTGGTTCTGAGTCGGCTCAAGTTTCGGACTCGCTTAGGGTGAACGAACGCTGTATGGCCTCGACGGCATCTGCTAAGGCGTCAAGTTCCGTATTCTCACTTCCATGAAGCAGCTCAAGCTCACGGATAACTGCAGTTAACTGTTGGTGAAACGACGGCGAGGAATGATACGGTTCCAACTGCTTCATTGCGGCCGAGATAATGGAAGGCGACACTGGGGAGACACTGTTATACAAGGCGGAGGCGCTGCTAGCAACTGGCACGCCTCCGCCTTGTTCCATAACCGAAAGTTGAAACGATGCGTCGTTAATCTCTTGAATCCATTCGAACGCTTCGCGCTCATACGCGGTCTTAGAAGCAACAGCAAAGCTTCTGCCCGGTTGCCAAGTGCCGGACCAACCATCCTGGGATTCCGGCAGAACATGAACGTGTAAGCCCGCATGACCATTCATTCGTTGCAACGCGGACAGTGGCACAACAGCCAGCAACGCTTCTCCATCGACGATTTGCTCAAGCACTTGTTCATGCGATTCGGAAACTAGGCGAACCGGCAAGCTGTCTCCGCTAATCAGCTGCTGCTCCTGCAAGTCTGCAAGCAGCTCCGCATCTGCTTCAGCATCAACCTCGACTGCCGAACGCACTTGCCTGAGTATAGGAACCCCTATAGCTGCCAGCATCGCTGGATCTTGCTTAGTAAGCAAGATCCACTCCCCACCTTCAGGCTGCTCTACACGTTCACGACGCTCAACGAGCACAGATGCCCATTCACCATACGTGGCAGGTGTGTCCCGCTCATTGCTTCCCACAACAATGTCCGACCGGTAGACGAGAACATAGGGATCAATGTCCATAGGTATCCCCCAGGATGAACCGTTCCATTGCACCTGCGCATCGACAGCCGTCGACACAGGTTCAGGTCTGTCATCTATTATTGTTTGATTCTCTGTCCTCACTAAATAGCCCCTTGCAGCAAATTCAATCAGCGCGGTATTCTGGAGCAGCAGAACATCTGGTACAAGCCCTGTTCTTGCGCGCTCTCTCAACTCTATTGATGCTGTTGAAGGTTCTAACCGTTCAAGCGTGTATACATGCTGAGGACGTGTATCGGCGTAGGCTTGATGCTTCTTCTTCAACACTTCGAACTCTTCTTCATGCATCGCCGCAGCAATATGCAGTTCAGCATTGCGCACTTCCACAGGCGGTCCGCTAAGGGAAGTCACTTCACCACTTACCTTATCATCCATCGGCATCTCATATTCAACACCTTTGAAGAACACGCCGGATACCGTAATAAGCATGACACCTAACAGTAGCATGAACGAGACACTCTTACCTTTATTCATGAAGGAATCGCCTCCTTCTCCATCATAGCAAAACAGCTTGTTTTATTCTATAATGACGGTAGAAATATTGAATGGACACAGGGGGAGGAGAGGTTACAATGGAGCTTGCAAGCTATGTGCGTCCAGCCGTTTCGATTGATGTACAGGAGGGCAAACGGCCCGGCTATTATGCTCAGTTCGTCAAGGAGCTGGCTAGTAATGCCAGATTGTACGATCGGGACAAAGATCTATTGATTGCGGAGAATCTAGATCAGCTGCAAGACATCCGTCAAGTCGTGGAACGGTATCATTTCCCTTATGAACCTATGCAGCTCTTGGAGCTGCCAGAGAACAGTGATCTCGGGCGTTACTTAGATGACTATGGTTTCACTGCACGTTCGGATCGCACCTATATGTACGCAGATCAAATCTACGCCTTCCGACTCTTCGGAGGCGACGTGAAGCAAGCTGAACTGCAGGTCGATGAATATATGTTAGCAGCCATCGAACGGGAAGCGTCATCACCGACTTGGATTGTGCCAGCTGAACATTGCGAGCTAATGCAAGGCATCTCTCGAGCATATGGCTGCTCACTAGTCGCAGCGCTATAAAGAGGAAACGAGCACAGGTGATCAGGTCAACCTGATCTCATTCAGATTGACCTGATCCACATCGTACTCCCTTACAATAAGTCAGCAGCTAACTGAGCTAGATGAGACCGCTCCCCTTTCTCCAAAGTAACATGTCCGCTGATTCGCTCCCCTTTGAAGCGCTCCACGGTGTGCGTCAAGCCATTGCTAGCTGAATCCAAATACGGATGATCGATCTGCTCCGGATCGCCTAGAAGGACGATCTTACTGCCCTCGCCTACACGAGATACGATCGTTTTGACTTCATGTTTTGTTAAATTTTGCGCCTCATCAATAATAATAAATTGTCCTGGAATTGAACGGCCGCGTATATACGTAAGCGCCTCTACTTGTATGCTTCCGAGTCCTGCCAGAATCTTATCGATATCCCCAGATTTCTTCGTATCGAAGAGAAATTCCAGATTATCATAGATCGGCTGCATCCACGGGCGCAGCTTCTCGTCCTTCTCGCCTGGCAAATACCCTATATCTTTGCCCATTGGCACAACAGGACGGGCAATGAGCAGCTTCTTATACTTATGCTCATCCTCGACTTTCATTAAGCCTGCTGCCAGCGTAAGCAAGGTCTTACCGGTTCCTGCCTTCCCGGTCAAAGTGACTAGAGATATATCATCATTCAAGAGCATCTCCAACGCCATGCGTTGCTGCGCATTACGAGCGCCGATTCCCCATACTTGCTCATTGCTCAAGTGGAGAGGTTCCAATACATTACCATCTGCCGACACCTTGAGCAGAGCAGATTTATTCGTTCCCATCTCATCCTTCAATATGACGAATTCATGCGGATTGAGTGTATAACTGACCTGAAGATTGTTCACAGAAAGGCTGCGAAATGAGTAAAAATCGTCGATCACCGAAGGATGAACCTTCAATGTGGTGTAGCCAGCATACAGCTCAGAATGGTTGACGATCCGATCTGACATATAATCCTGAGCGGTAAGTCCAAGCACATCAGCCTTGATCCGTACTAAGGTGTCCTTGCTGACAAGTACAACCGGCTTCGGCTCCTGCTTCTCCATCTCCTCCACATGATAATTGAGAGCTACAGCCAGTATGCGGTTATCATTCGTACTCTCGGCGAACGTATCTTGCATACGCATAAAACTGCGGTGATTTAATTCAACCTTAACCATACCCCCGCTGTCTAAGGCAACACCGTCATGCAGTCGTCCCTTCGACCGGAAGCTGTCCATCAAGCGCGAGACGTAGCGCGCATTGCGACCTAGCTCATCTGCGTTCCTCTTCTTATTGTCGATTTCCTCCAACACCACTGCAGGTATGATGACCTCATTATCTTCGAAGGCAAATAGTGCAATCGGATCATGCAGAAGCACATTCGTGTCCAGAACAAATATTTTTTTCATGTTTAGTCCCTCCGTTGGCGTTTGGTGGAAAGATACATGGTTTAGCCCTTTACAGGCAACAATAAATCTAATCAACCGGGAAAGAAAGGACGATGCATATGACGAAAATGTTGTTGGCTCTCCTGCTAGTCATGTTGTTCGTATCTGGATGCGGACAAAACCGCGATCATGCAGGGTCCCCTTCTCCACAGCAAACGAATCATGAGATTAAAGTCCGGCAAAGCGTGCCGGAAAAACCGGAAATTCACAATCCTGAGCAAGTAGCAAATCGGCTCGAGCAGCTTGCGGAATCTATACCGCGGGTTCAATCGGCAAATTGTGTCGTATTCGGCGATACAGCTATCGTCGGTATCAATGTGCAAGGAAATTTGGACCGTTCCATGGTTGGCACAATCAAATATTCTGTAGCTGAAGCGCTTCGCAAAGACCCGCACGGCGCACACGCCATCGTGACTGCAGATATGGATATTGCTTCCCGCCTTCAGGAAATCGGACAAGACATCCGCAAAGGGCATCCCGTGTCAGGCTTCGCCGAAGAATTGTCGGATATTATCGGTCGTGTCATGCCGCAGCTTCCGAAGGATGTACAGCCGCAGCATCACGCTCCGGCAGAAACGGAAGATCGCAGACAACTTCGGCAATAGAATGTGTATAACGAAAAAAGCCCAGGCGATAGTAGCCTAGGCTTTTTTCATAGCGGTGAATACCTGATTGTCCAGCTTTTCCGCCGCGCGTTTATCATACGTTTTCTCATATTCTGGTTCTGTTGAAATACGTGCGCCATAGAACATGCCGTCACGAACTGCTTCAATCGTGACATCGAAGCAGGTGAGCTTGAACGGCACCTCGTCAAGGGCATCCGTCACTATGGCTGCCTTGCCTTGCACGATATTGACTGTGTTCGAGGCGAAGATCGTCAAGCTAACCGCAGCTTCCTGCTTCATATTCTCGATTAAGCGTGACCGCTGATCCAATGCAAATCGGATTGTCTCGGGAGTCTTCGCATAAATCCACGAGATTGCACTGCTTGTCGGCGCTCCCGACTCCGCGTCAATCGTATGCAGTAACGTCAGCTTTTCATGCTGCAGCTGGGTGAATAATGCTTCATTCAGAGTCGTTGCGACTTCTGCCATCCAATCACTTCCTCCTTTACAGCATGTGTCGGATAGACACATCCTCTACAGAGATTTCCTTCCTATGCTAAGTATAGCATAGCTCATCCCGCGCTTCCAGCCGGCACGTACCCTTCCTATTTACGACGCTCCATCCGATTCTTGCGGCTCTGAACTTGCCGGTAATAGATCAAGCTCAGCCTGCAACCGGTTCACTGCAGCCTCGAAGCCTTCCTCGTCCAAATAAATGTATGGACTTTGCCAGACGCCTTCAAGCGGGATATAATTTATCTTATCGTTCGAGATGCCCGCATATGTCTTTATTAAGCTTTTGATCTGCGACTCTGGAATATCCGTCTGGACATGGTCTGCAATTGCATCTAACACACCACCGCCACGTAATACGATCGTTGGAGATTTCACCTTTTCGACGATTTTCGAGATGACCTGCTGTTGCCGCTCATTTCGCTCGAAATCACTCGAAGGATCCGTCCCGCAATTCGACGTGCGATAACGAACGAAGTCGAGTGCATCCTCGCCGTTCAGGTGCTGGGGACCCGCCTCCAAATTAATAAATGTGCCGTCCGCTTCGTCTTTGTAGCACATATCCTTATCCACGTCAATTTCTAGTCCGCCAAGCGCATCAATGATCTCTTCGAAAGTTTTGAAGTCAATGACAGAAACATAATCAATCGGGATGCTCAGCATCTCACCGAAAATATTCTTCACTTCTGTTAATACCGTATCCTTATTATCATGGTATGCAGCAGAATAAAAGCCGTTCGCCTTGCGCGGTCTCCAACCTGTCGGGTCCATATATGTATCTCTTGGGACAGAAGCTATCGTTGCAGTCTTTCGCTCAGGGTTTAGGGCAAATACCATAATCACATCGGTGTTCATCAAGCCGAGACCTTCGCGTCTGTCCATTCCGAGCAACATGATCGTTAACGGCTTCTGCGAAGCCAGCTCTTCCTTCGGAACCTCAATGTCTGGACCAACGGATATATCAGATACTACCTCTTCGAACTTGAGATAATAGTAGCCGACAAGTACACCGCCGGCCAATAGCAAGAACAACAGCAAGCCCACAATTCCTTTACGGATCGAAGTGCCCTTCTTCCGCGGCTTCTTCGTCTGCTTACCTTTCGTACGGGGCGGCAACGGATTCTCAAGATTACTCATCCGGCTTCAACTCCACATTTATTTAAATTGTCCGCCTATTGATTATACTTGGGCTCGGCCATAATTTCTTCCAACAGCTTCTCCGCCATTTCCCGCGGGAAGCGCATCGATTGATGACTTCCGGCTTCATCTCGGTAGCTGACCTCTATTAGATCAGCCTCCAGTACAGCAGTTTCAAGCTCTGTCAGCTTATGATCCTCACGCAAAATTTCGTCGAAAAATTCAAGTGTTTCGCCAGCAGCCCAGTCATCTGGGCGAGCAGCAGCAACGATACGCATTTGCAACCAATTAAACAGCGCTTCTTGCAGCTTCATGCGTCCTTCTCCTTGCCCGCATCTGACTGGTTACGCCGCGCTTCCACCCAATATCTTACACGAACAGTGAACATGAGCAAAACGGCGACTGCCAAGCTGTACACGATCGGCAAGCCCGCATCGACCTGGAAGATTAGCAGCAGGAAAGCGCCTGCCAGCATAATCGCATACACGATCAAGTCTTTCAAGATCGGCAGCTTCCGCACGCGAAACACTTTGTTATAAATGTAAGTCAAGAATAGGAAAATCAATATCCAAGTGAACCAGTTCGGCAGCGCGATTCCCAAGAATTCTTCCTTGTCTGTCAAGAAAGCGCCCCAGTCAAACGCAGGGATTTCAACTTCTTCCGCCGTGTTCGGCGGCACACTTGCCCACATGCTGATCGTTCTCCTTTCTTCCACGGTCCAATCAGACTGGCGCTTAATTTATACGCCAGACTTTGATAATTTTCTATGCTTCTCTGCTCGTTCGCGTTCATTCTTGTTCAGAATTTTCTTCCGCAGACGAATTGACTTCGGTGTAATCTCGCAATATTCATCATCATTCAGATACTCAAGAGCCTCCTCTAGGGAGAGGATACGCGGTGTCTTCATCTTGACCGTCTCTTCCTTCGTAGCAGAGCGAACATTCGTCAATTGCTTCTCCTTGCAGATGTTCACGATAATATCATTGTCACGATTGTGTTCACCGACAATCATGCCTTCATACACTTCGGTTCCCGGCTGCACGAACAAGATGCCGCGGTCTTCGACGCTCATCATGCCGTATTGTGTGGAAGAACCGGTTTCGTTGGAGACTAGGACACCCTCGTGTCTACCGCCTACACCTTGTCCGAAATAAGGCGCATACTTATCGAATGCATGGTTCATAATGCCGTAGCCTCTTGTCATCGTCAAGAATGCAGTACGGTACCCGATTAATCCGCGGGCTGGAATCAAGAATTCCAAGCGAACTTGGCCGTTCCCATTATTGATCATATTAACCATTTCCGCCTTGCGCGTACCTAAGCTCTCCATAACTGCACCCATGCTCTCTTCTGGGACGTCAATTAACAGCCGCTCAAGCGGCTCGGAACGAACGCCATCGATCTCTTTAATAATGACTTCCGGCTTGGATACTTGCAGCTCGTAGCCTTCTCTACGCATATTCTCGATCAATATGCCTAGGTGAAGCTCTCCCCGGCCTGACACGATAAATACATCTGGACTGTCTGTCGCATCCACCCGTAAGCTTACATCCGTCTCCAGTTCCTTGTATAATCTCTCTTGCAGCTTGCGCGACGTCACCCATTTGCCCTCACGGCCTGCAAACGGGCTGTTGTTCACCGCGAATGTCATCTGCATAGTCGGTTCATCAATCTTCAGCACTTCGAGCGCCTCTGGATGCTGCGGGTCAGCGATTGTTTCCCCTATATTGATTTCTCTAATGCCTGCAATCGCGATGATATCCCCTGCTCCGGCTGCTTCTGTTTCGATCCGCTTCAACCCTTGGAAGCCGAACAACTTCTCTACGCGAGCCTGCTTGATCTTACCTTCCCGATTCATGACTGCTACACTCTGCCCTTGACGAATCGTCCCGCGATTCACACGACCGACTGCGATACGGCCCAAATATTCATTGTAATCCAACAAGGTTACTTGAAATTGCAAGGGCTCATTCGGATTCTCTGTTGGTGCTGGAATGTGCGCAACGATCTTGTCGAACAATGGCTCCATCGTTGTCTGCAAATTTGTTGGCTCCAGACCGCTTGTCCCTTGCAAGGCAGAGGCGTAGACGACTGGGAATTCCAGCTGATCGTCGTTCGCTTCCAGCTCTATGAAGAGCTCAAGCACTTCATCAATGACTTCCTCTGGTCTTGCGTTCGGACGATCGATCTTGTTGACGACGACAATCGGCGTCAAGTTCTGCTCCAGCGCTTTGCGCAGAACAAATTTCGTCTGCGGCATACAACCCTCGAATGCATCTACGACAAGCAGGACGCCGTCTACCATCTTCATAATACGTTCAACCTCGCCGCCGAAATCAGCATGCCCTGGCGTGTCTACAATATTAATCAGATGATCTTTATAGGATATTGCGGTGTTTTTGGCTAGAATGGTAATGCCTCGTTCGCGTTCCAAATCGTTAGAGTCCATGGCGCGTTCTTGCACCGCCTCATTCTCTCTGAATTGGCCAGACTGCTGAAGGAGACGGTCGACTAAAGTAGTTTTGCCATGATCTACGTGCGCGATGATGGCGATATTGCGAATTTGTTCCCGATTATGCATGTGTATTTATACAATCCTTTCATATAGCTTGCTTGTGTCCATAAAAGAAGCGTCGGAACCGATGCGCCGACGCTTGACAATTCACCCTTCATTATACGATGCAGTTATGTGAATTGCAACTGTACTTTCCTTGCGTTGCCTTAATACTTCGGACGTCTGAGCATCAAGGCAGCTCCAGCTACGATGAGTGCGATCGCCAAGAAGTAAATACCAGGTGTGAACAAAATGGTGAAGCTGAAGAACACGATGGACAATACTCCCAAAATCATTGCCGCCGTCAACACACCCTTCGGATGGTCATGATCAAACAAGTAATATTCATATAAGCCTAATGCTACTGCTAATGGAAATCCAGGCCACATCCAAGCCATATGATCCCAGCCAAATACATTGCAAATAAAGAAAATAATCGATACGCTGATCAGAATACCACCGGGTATCAACACACCAGACGGCATGATTCTAGCGAAGTAGAAATAGTGAAACAGCAAACCGGGCGCTAACACGAACAAGGGCCAGAACATTCCGGCAGCGAATGAGAACACACCGGTCTTCCCTAACAAAATAACGATTCCAAGCAGGATTATTAGCATGCCTGCCGAGTATTGACGATTTCGCATAGGACATCCTCCTCAGCCTTCTTCCTTCCAGTGTAATAGAAAACTGCGAGGAATGCCAGATGCGTATACAAAATTACAATTTATTTCGTCTTTTGTGCCACCATCCTACGCCAAGCGCAAACCCTGCGAACAATGCCGGTATGAGCCACAGGGAAGCGGTGTGGAACTGCAGCAAATGCGGTTGCACGATCGGATCTTCCACCAGCATCTCTCCAGCTGTGTAGCCGAGAATGGCCGCGCCTAGCACGATCAGTATTGGATAGCGGTTCATCCAGCGCATGATCAAGGAGCTTCCCCAAATAATGAGCGGTATACTCATGCCGATACCCGCAATGAGCAGCGGAATATTTCCCTTCGCTATTGCCGCAATCGCCAGCACGTTATCCAAGCTCATAATCAAATCAGCCATCATAATGGTCCATATAGCCCCGCGCAATGAACCTGCCTGTCGAACGGCGGACACGCCATGATGGTCGATCAGCAGCTTAACTGCAATATAGAGCAGAAGCAGGGAACCTACTGCACGAATGAGCGGAATATCTAGAATGATGACTGCGCCTGCAGTTAATAACAAGCGAAGCACTACGGCTCCCCCAGCCCCCCACCAGACTGCCTTGGTCCTATGCTCAGGCGGCAGATGTTGGCATGCCATCGCGATGACGACTGCATTATCCCCGCTAAGCACCATATTGATCAGCATCATCTCGGTCAACAGCACTAGCTCCTCCAATTTGTTGGACCACCTCCCTTGTACTGCTATATGTCCAAACAGTAGCGGTTATGAATGTTGTCCATGACAAATCAAAAGCTGGCGAACTGCAGTCTAAGACATCAACTTGACGTCTGCTTGTCCACATGCATATAATAATTATTATACATAGGCTGGTAATCAGTTCCCAAAGGGGAGTAGCGTCAGCAGCAAAGTCGTCATTACGGGTATATGCCCCGGCTTTGCTGGCAGCATGCTCATTCATGTTGCTCGCAAGACCTTTGCCATCGATTTTCCGTGGTGAAGGTCTTTTTTATGTGCGGAAAAGGAGCCTAAATCTATGATGGAGGCTAATTAACATGTGGGAATTCCTTAGTGCATTGGCGATTATTATCTTCATTGACCTGATTTTGGCTGGAGACAATGCAATCGTCATTGCGATGGCTGCACGCAACTTGCCAAAGAACAAGCAAAAGGTCGTTATCTTGTGGGGAACGTTCGGAGCGATTGCGATACGTGCTGCCGCTACCATTCTGATGGTCAGCTTGTTGAATTTGCCTTGGCTCATGCTTACAGGCGGTCTCTTGCTTATCTGGATTGCATTCAAGCTGCTTGTGGGAGAAGATGAACATGAGGTGAAGGCGCAAAATAATGTGTTCGCCGCTATTCGAACCATTATAATCGCTGATGCGGTAATGGGGATTGACAACGTTATCGCTGTTGCAGGCGCAGCAGAAGGGGAGCACCAATACGTACTTGTCGTAATCGGCCTCCTCATCAGCGTTCCGATTATTATTTGGGGGAGCACGTTATTCGTTAAGCTAATAAACAAACACCCTTGGGTGCTATATATTGGCGGCGGCGTGCTAGCTTACACAGCTGCGAAGATGATTACTGGCGAACGCAAGCTTGCGGGCGTATTCGACAGCAGCTGGATGAAGTACGGATTCGATGCTCTCATTATTCTAGGCGTTATTATCGTTGGCTACATGGTGAAATCCCGCCGTGCAGCCCGCAAAGCAGCTGCGGAAGCTGCTTCGGAATAACTAGCATGCTTCCGCTAAATTAGAATAAGTGCTCCAGTTCTTCTAGCTTCTGTTCTTCAGATCGGATCGTGAGCCGTTCGGTCGATTCCACGGCTTGATCCATGTAATCTTCGAGCCAATCCATCGATCGCTCAAGCTGGCGAATGATCTTCATGTTCGGGTTCGTGCTCGGGGATTTCGGAACAAACACCGTGCAGCAGTCTTCATACGGGAGAATGGAAGTCTCATAAGTCCCGATCTGTTCCGAGATACGAATAATCTCTTCCTTCTCCATCATGATAAGCGGGCGAAGGATCGGCAATGTCGTAACCTGTTCGATAGCATATAGACTCGACAATGTTTGGCTAGCCACTTGCCCCAAATTCTCACCCGTAATGATCGCTTTGGCGTCACGCGCATGCGCCAGCTTCTCGGTAATGCGGAACATCACTCGCCGCATTAATGTAATCAGCAAATTTTCATTGCTTTCTTGCTTCAAGCGCACTTGAATGTCCGTAAACGGCACTAGATGGATCGTGATATCATCCACATATTGGGTAAGTGTTCGAGCCAAGTCGATGACCTTCTGCTTGGCTCGCTCACTTGTATATGGATAGCTGTAAAAATGCACAGCTTCTACCTTAAGCCCCCGTTTCATGGCGAGCCAGCCGGCTACAGGGCTGTCTATCCCGCCTGACAGCATTAGCATGCTCTTGCCGCTTGAACCTGCCGGGAAGCCCTTGAGCCCCTGTTCGATCTGCGCGTACACGAATACGCCTTCAGGTCGGATTTCCACCCATAGCTGAACCTCCGGCTCCCTGACATTCACTTTCAATCCAGGCATATTTTTCAGCACATAACCACCGACCAAGTGATTCATCTTCTGTGAATCATGAGGATACGATTTGTCCGCTCGCCGTGCTGAAACTTTGAACGTCTTCGGTTCGGGGTCGTACTGCTGCATCACAGCCAAGGCTGCTTCGCGTATGGAATCCAATTCCTGACTCGTGCGCAGCACAGGACTGAATGAATAAATACCGAACACCCGCTTCAATGCAGCTGCTACACTGTCATATTGTTCTCCGTTCAGCGCGATCAGCGCACGACCGAATGTATGCTCAATTTCCGTATTCGGAAATGGCGCCAGCTTCCGCTTCATGTCCCGGATCAATTGTTGTTCAAATTTCGTTCGGTTCCTGCCCTTTAAGGTAACTTCTCCGAATCGTACTAGAATAAATTGCGGTGTCATCTGATCGCTCCCCCTGTCTGCAGCCCTTCATAGATCGTTCCGCATGAATGAGCCAGCGCTCGTACGTCCTCTAGTGTGTGCTCTGGCGACAGACTAATTCGAATAGCTGAACTTGCCAGTTGTTCATTGACGCCCATAGCCTTCAGAATGCGACTCGCCTTGGCATCACGGGACGAACAAGCCGATTGTGTAGACACATAGTACCCTTCCTGCTCTAACGCATGGAGCATAACTTCAGATTTCACGCCTGGAAATGAAACATTCACAATATGCGGAGCTCCGGATTCCAACGATTCCGGACTATTCAGCACACAGCTGGGAATGTGTAGAAGCTCGCGAATGAGTTCTTCCTTCACCTCTTGCATATGTCGGACAGTCCCAGACATACTTTCCATATTTAGTCGTATGGCTTTCGCTGTACCTACAATGAGCGGCACATTCTCCGTACCTGGGCGAAGCCCGTTCTCCTGAGCGCCACCGCCCATTAGCGGCTGAAGAACTAGTCCTTCTCTCACGTAGAGCAAGCCAATCCCCTTAGGTCCGCGCAATTTATGCGCAGATAGCGTCGCCATATCCACGCCCCACTTGTGCGGATAGAATGGTACTTTGCCTATTCCTTGCACAGCATCTACGTGAAACGCAGTTTTCGGCAAAGCTTGCAGCTGTTTCCCGATTTGTTCAACAGGCTGAATGGCGCCTGTTTCATTATTGACATGCATCACACTGACCAATATCGTATCGTCCCGAACGGCTGCCATAACCGCATCTGCGCTGACGATCCCGTTCTTATCCGGTTGGATATAGGTTACCTCATACCCTTCTTGCTCCAATTGCCGGCACGCTTCATAGACAGATGCATGCTCAATAGCCGTTGTGACCAGATGCCTACCGCGATCTCGCAATGAACGGCTTATCCCCTTCAGCGCCAAATTATTGCTTTCCGTTCCGCCGGATGTAAATAGGATCGAAGCTTCCGGCACGCCGAGTGATTGGCCGATGACTTGACGCGAACGGGTTACCAGCTGTTCAGCTTGCATGCCTAGTCGGTGAAGCGAAGACGGATTGCCAATATGTTGAAGCATCACCTCTCCAATCGCTTTCACCACTTCTGGATATGGCGGTGTTGTGGCACTGTGGTCAAAGTATCCCTTCACGTATAGTCGACTCCCTTGTCGGTTTAGAATCTCTCACGATTGTACAATGTTTTCCCTAACGTGACAATAAAACGAAAAGGACTTTCCGCTGAACCATTCGGTTCATATGGGAAAGTCCCCTCGATAGGTGTAGCGCTATGCGTAAAGCGGAACCAAAATAAAGTAAGAAACGAGCGAGATCAGACCGATCACGATGGACCATACGCCTAGTGCGCGGCTTCCTCTCGTCCATGCTATCGCACCGACGACCGCTGCTGCCGGTCCTAACCACTGCGGCAGTAAGAACAAGGAGGCGATAGCCAGAATCAGTGCAGCCCATCCCATACCTACCCCTTGCGACTGCTCGGATTGTTCATTGGCGGCAGTTCGGCCGGATTCCGGACGCTCTTCCTCGGGATTGACGAGGCCGCGTTGGGCAGGTGCTACTTCTGCTGCATATTCCTCATCTTCTGATTGATCCAAGCCAAGCCTTGCGCTGCCTGCAGGATTGAGCGCTTCCTCCGTATCCACCTTAGCATCACGAATAGGTGAGAATTCCTCCTCGTATTCGCCATCCAAATCCTCAGCGAATTCATTCGTGTACCGTTCGTTGTCAGATACTGCATTCACCGATCCGTCGAATGCATTCGTTCTCGGTTCGAATAATTGTTGCTCGACCTCATCCTTGTTTCGGTCCATCTGTCAGACCTCCTTCATGAGCTGTCTAGCTGCGCTTTAATTCAAATGTGTGACAGCATGTCGCAGAGCTTTTGCTCGCTTTGTCTTGATGCTCCGTATCATAAGATTCACCAGCGAATTCCGCATTGAATTGCGCACCAGCATGTTGATCGATATCGATCATAATGGCATTCGCTTTGCAATTGTTCCCTTCACTCCAATAGGTGCAATTTGCTACACTGCACTTGACTTCTGGCATTGCTCATCACCCCCACTAACAGCTTCCCCTCCCGCCGTCGCCGTTATTCGATCATACCCGCTTCGGGAGAAGTTAGGAATACGTAAAAACCGCTACGCACAAAGCATAGCGGTTTGGCTGGTAATATTCAGATACGTTCACCCTGCATCCGTTTTTGTGTAATATAATCGGTCTCATAGTATGTCAGCTCCTCGCGGAGCTCCTCGAAGATCTTCGATAGATCCAGTGTAATATCGCGCACAGAACGAATCGGCTTCTTCCGGAAGCGAATGGCGTCTTGGCCTGTGTACGCATAGCGCCCATCCTCTGAGTAGCATTCATTCTTCGGATAGAAAAAGTGGTTCACACAGTTGTGGTACACATCATAAAGTACTTTCTCCGCATACTCGACGTTAAAGTTTGGCCTGCGCAAGCTAATTCCCAGCTTCTCATACGATACTTCTGAGAATACGAGCAGATGCCTCATATCAGCGAGGAAGCCTCGGTAAAATTCATCCATCGCCTCATCCTGCTCCCCGTTAAGTTCCGCAATCGAGTGATGGTTCAAGAAAATCTCCAGCTTCGCAATCGCTTCCTTCAGCTTTGTTCTAGTTGATTCGCACAAGTTCTTCACATCGTGGATTGCCACATTATGACCTCCTCATTCTAAGACAAACATTGCCATTCGCTGTTCCAGCAAAAAGCATGTTCTCCATATGGACATCCTAGACTAGATCGTAACATAAAAACCCTCAAAACGTAACTATGTTCCAAAGAATAAATCAGCTTGCTCCTCCCCATGCTACAACTATTCTACAACGAACGGAGGAGAAGTATATGCTGCGGAGAATTACCGCTGTTCTAATCATTGCCGCTGGTTTGTGGATCATTATGCCCGGTGATGATGATCATACGCCAGAGCCCGCGCAACCTGAAGCCCATCATGAATTAGAATGGAAGCAGCAGCTCATGCGTCAGGATATCGCCAACACGAATATATTGTGCCGAACGCAGTGTGAGCATGATCTTCATATGCTTGCATCCAGTAAGCAACTGCACGCTTCTCGCTTACAGACATTTATGTCCGATCATCCTCACATTGTTCAGTTACAAGTACTGGATCGAACTGGGATCAGCAAGCGCCATGGGATAGAGCTGCCTACAACCGGGCAAGCTCCCGCGTCTCGCTATATGCAACAGGCGAAGCGGCATGTGCAGAACGGACGTAACTATGCATCGCCTACCTTTGACATTGACGATTCCCCATATTTCATCTTGGCTGTACCTGCTTCTTCTAGTTCGAGCGAGGAACGTATTGGTACATCTCGCGCAGCACCTTCTCCAGACGATCCTCGTGAGCGTGCAAGCCGTTCCCAACAAGAACCTATAGCGCTTATTGCTGTAGTCAAACAGCTGCTGCTGAAGGAGGTTGAAGTTCATCAAAGGAAAAACTTGCGCATCGTGCCTTATCCGAGCGACAAGCGGTTCAAAGTAGAATCTGTAGATTTCGACAGCGGACAGGATGTCAAAGTCGATCATCCAGAGGAGAATGAAGGAACGAGTCATTATTATGTCGATCAAGTTGTCGTTCGGTTCGCTGAACCGCTAACCAACAGCGATGTCGATCTGCTTAACCAAGAGCTGGATCTTGCTTCAATCGAACAGCTAGGTTATGCCTATGTACTACAATCTAGAAGCTTCCATACCCAAGATATGATGCGATATCTGGAACAGTGGAACCCGGTTTATATCGAGCCGCATTACTTGTACTTGACGAATGAGCAAGAACGAATGGACATGTACAGCGACGCCGCGCCGAACGATGCATTATTCGACCAGTATCAGTGGAATCTCCCCAACATTGCAACATTGCAGGGATGGCGGTATTCCAAAGGCAGTGAAGCCGTACCTATTGCGGTCATTGATACAGGCATCGATCTGACTCATTCTGACCTAGCAGGCAAATTATTGCCTGGCGTTAATCTTGTAGACGAACAGGCGCAACCGAATGATGATGTCGGACATGGCACCCATGTAGCTGGAATAATCTCTGCACTGACCGACAATATGGAAGGAATTGCAGGGATGAGCTGGTACAACAAAATTATGCCGGTAAAGGTACTCGACGCATCTGGTGCGGGAAGCACCTATGATGTAGCCAGAGGGATAATATGGGCAACAGATCAAGGGGCGAAGATTATCAATATGAGTCTCGGCAACTATGCTGATGCTGAATTTCTGCATGATGCAGTACGTTACGCCTATGATCGAGATGTCGTGCTGATCGCGGCGACGGGGAATGACAATACCGAACAGCCTGGTTATCCGGCTGCATACCCTGAGGTATTCGCTGTGTCCGCCACCAATCCGTACAACGAACGCGCCATCTTTTCAAATTTCGGAAACTATGTGGATGTTGTAGCGCCTGGAGAGAATATTGCAAGCACCTATATGCAAAATCAGTACGCGTCGCTGTCCGGAACCTCGATGGCTAGTCCGCATGTAGCTGCATTGGCCGCGTTGATTCGTTCTGTCAATCCGCTCCTCACTAACGAGCAAGTGATGAATCTTATGCGGGAGACAGCGGTGGATTTAGGCATCGAAGGCAAGGACAAAGACTACGGGCACGGACTAATTGACGTCAATCGCGCATTGGAACGGGCCGCACAAGCCAAATCGAGCATTCTGTACTGGTCTAAGTGGCTTGGAGAGGCATCGTCATCATAGTTCGGACATTAACTCCGTGACGAGCTCCAGCTGCATGCCCTTCAATTTGTTCAATTGGCTGCTTACACGACTCAGCAGTTGTTCATTCTGTCTTACATGATACTTAATAAGATAATTCCGAATGATTAGCGACTGCTGAGTTGCTTGCTGCGCTTGATCCAGCAAGCGCTCGCTGATAACCTTCTGTTGTTCGAGCACCTGCACCCTTCGTTCCATAATGAGAGCGTGCTCCCACACAATATGGGTGTTCTTACGTAGCAGGAAGGAGGTGAACCGGTGATACGGTTGCGCCGTCATCTCCTCAACCTTGTCTGCTAACACGTCATATATGTCTGAACCTGCAACACGTGAAGAAGCTTCCCTGCTGCCTTGACGAAACTCCACAAGCTGCTGACGAATGGCCGACACGTCTAACGCGCAACTCGCTGATTCATCGTATCGCATGAAGCGAATCAGCCGATTGGGCAAGGACTGTTCTTCAATCGTGTGAAAGGCGTCCCGCATCTCATCGAATGTCACTTCCACATCAATGAAACGAAACCCTTCATCGAAGCTCTTCGTATAGAACTTCTCCGATTGCTGGTCGAATCCGTATACAAACACAGGATGAGGATGATAAGTTTGTCCATACCATATGTTATGCGGGATATGGAATTTGTTCACGAACAAGATTAAGTAATGCCCTGCTTGTACATGTTGGGTAAGAAAAGGTACAATCTCCTTCACAGCTGACCGATCTTCAGCCCACCGTTCCAGAAAAGGCTTGTAGTATTCATTCTCAATGGACAATGGAAACTCTGCAAAATTGAATGAATCGAACTGATCTCGAGATTGGAAATGCAAGTTCACAAAATGACTGACTAGCCAGGGCATCCAATTGGGATGGCACCCTATAATGGAAAGCGGAACACCGTAATTCATGCGACCAGAGATCATCGGCACTGTAACTGGCAATATCCTTCTCATCACAATCCCCCTATATGGCAAGGTTTCAAAAAACAGCGTAGCATGCAGCTTCGCAAGTGGGAAGTGTCAACACACCCAAAGCTTGTCCCCAATAGTCATAATAATAAGGAATAATGGCCAAGAATACGAAAAAAGACTCCTAAAATGAAAAACAGCTGCTGATACAACGCACAAAAATGCGCCAATCAACAGCTGTCGGTCATGTGAAGTTAGAGAAGTTTGCCGTAAGCCGGGTTCTGTACTTCCAGTGGTATAACGGGAACTACCCTCCCACCATTGAAGCGACAATCATCTATCTAGGCCATCCATTACTGAACGGCTCAAGCGACCAACCCGAACGCCCCCGGGCAAGGGTTGATGCGTTCCATTAGGTCTTGCTCCAGATGGGGTTTACCAGGAAATATGTCACCAATATTTCCTCGTGGTCTCTTACACCACGGTTCCACCCTTGCCTGTGCGATAGACATAAGTCTCGCCATCGGCGGTCCATTTCTGTGGCACTATCCTTCAACTCGCGCTGACTGGACGTTATCCAGCATCCTGCCCTATGGAGCCCGGACTTTCCTCTCGCAGCGCGGGTGCGCTGCCAGCGATTGTCTGTCAAACTTCTCATGTGCAACCTATAGTATAGCTTCCATACAATCAAATGACAACTCCAATCTCATGGAAGAACAAGCAGACATTAGCGTATGCCTTCAAGCAGCGCTTCGTTAACCGAGCTTAAATACTTCTGTATCGATCCGGGAAGGAACCATTACTGTTGAGTAGCCCATCTGACGAAGCTGGCTGCCCAATCTGTCTGCAACGCCGTGCTTCATTATCTTCTCAATATTATGACCGGCATCAATGACACACAAGCCTGCCGCAAGAGCATCGTGGGCCGCATGATAATCGACATCTCCTGTTATCATGACATCTGCTCCTGCAAATTTCGCCTGTGCCAAATAACGACCGCCCGCACCGCCCAATACAGCAACCTTACTCACCTGCTGCCGTTCGTCGCCTACGAAACGAACATAAGGTACTTGGCATGCCTGCTTCACATCCTCAACCAGTTCCCGAAGCGTACAAGGTTGCTCACGCTTGCCAATACGACCAAGCCCGTATGCATGTCCATCAAGCTCCAACGGTAACAGATCGTAGGCAGGCTCCTCATACGGATGCGCTGACCTCAAAACTTGCAGCACCTTACGTTCCAATGAAGCCGGAACGATCGTTTCAATCCGCTTCTCTGTCACATGCTCGCGTTGTCCGCTGCGACCGATATAAGGCTGCGAGCCCTCTTGCGGTGTGAACGTGCCTGTTCCTGCCAATTGGAAGCTGCATTCCTTATAA
Source organism: uncultured Paenibacillaceae bacterium (assembly GCA_913056365.1). GTDB lineage: Bacteria > Bacillota > Bacilli > Paenibacillales > K13 > Xylanibacillus. The sequence continues at coordinate 405,861 of CAJXLT010000002.1, forward strand.
TGACCGACTTGACCTGCGCCAGCTTGGAACAACGCCTCGCTAACAGGCTCCGCATGACTGTCCGGTACATAGACGACGAGCTTCCGGTACGGCTCGCGCATAGTCTCTGACAAAATTCGACGGTCTTGCAAACCTAACGCGTCAGCCAGCATATCGTTCACACCGCCTTCGGCAATATCCAAATTCGTATGTGCGATGTAGACAGCAATATCATGCTTGATCAGCTTCTCCAGCAGCTTGCCGCCAGGCAAATCCGTGCGCAGTGCTTTCAGCGGCCGGTAAATCACTGCATGATGAGCAATAATTAAGCCTGCTTGTTCAGCTATCGCCTCATCGACTACTTCCTCGGTCACATCAAGGGCGACTAATACCTTCTTCAATTTCTTATTCAATGTACCTACCTGCAAGCCGATGCGATCATCCGGTACAGCAAGACGCTTCGGCGCCCATTGCTCCATCTGTTGAATGACCGTCTGGCCGTTTGCTAACATGATAAAGCCTCCTCTAGCTCATTAATCTCCTGTTGCAGCTTCTGCATTCTCGCTTGTGCCTCCGGTGAACTCGCTTGTGCTATTTGCTTGACGATCGACTTCCGCTTAGCTAGCTCACTCCGCCACTTCGCCAAGTATATGTCAGAGCTTTCCTGTATTAAATATGGGCCTAATCGGAATAAAACTGCTGTAGACAGGCTTCGGCCCGCGATCGTTCGTTGTTCATACAAGACCCGATTCTTCTCCTCAGCGTTATCTACACGGTCGGCAATTAATATTTCGTAGGTCAAGCCATCTTCCTCAACAATGCGCTCCGCTGACAAGAACCAGCCATTGTCCGCTAACCAGTAACGAACCGAATCTTCCCCAACATTCGGCTGTAACACTAAGCGCTTCACCCCAGACAACTGTTCGCGGCCAGCTTCCAGTATATCTCGAATAAGGCTGCCGCCCATTCCTGCTATCGTGACGGTATCTGCTTCATAAGGAGCTATCACCTGCAGACCGTTACCTGACCGTACATCGATACAGCTTGCAAGTCCCGCGCTCTCAACCTGCCGCTTAGCAGCCCGCAGTGGACCAGCATTCACTTCGCCAGCTACAACCTTCACAGCTATTCCTGATTGGACCAAATAAACAGGCAGCAGCGCGTGATCGCTGCCAATGTCCGCAACTCGCGAGCCTGACTCAATGTGCTCGGCAATTGTCGTTAATCGCTTCGATATTTTAATCATGCTGCAACCCACTTTATCCACATTTTTCTCCAAGCAAATAATATCATCCCCGTAAGCAAGCCCTTCGCTGTCAAGGAAAGCAGTGCCACTCCGTCTCGCTTACTCGCATCTGCTAATAACTGAAATTCAGGTGCAAACCATACGAATAAACCGAGCAACAAAAACACAGTGCCCGCCGATTGGAAACGCTTAGTGAACAGCCAGCCCAGTAATAGCAACAAGCCAGATATCGGTATCCATGCAAGCTGACTGCTGAACCAAGAGAGCTCCTCCAACGTGCGAGACAGGGTCCATCCGTAAAATACCATAATCGATGCCCAACCGCAAAATTGCAGCACCGCCTGACGAAGCGCCCATCCCACAAGCAACCATACAATAGCCGTGCATAACAGATAGCTGGCCAATGCTGCTGCGGAATCAGCTTCATGCAATCGAAGCAAATACACCCCCGCGAACAACAGCAGCAATGAGCCTGCTGCGGCTATGATGACTGAAACCGTTCTACGCTTGCCATTCAGAACTGCTGCAACGATGTACAGGAATAGGATAATGATGGCGGACAACCCTATTTGCATTGGAACAGGAAAAGAATTAAAATAAATGACAAGGAATGCTAAGCCACCCAGCAGCAAGCTGCATCCGAGCCACAGCCATACGCTGGAATTGACAACCGCTTCTGCAGATGCAGACTGCCCTTGCTTGCGATCGACTTGAACGGTTTCATCTGCATACAAATTCAACAGAAAATCGCAATATTGCTCCGGCAGAAGCTTACTTCGTCGCCAATATTCGATTTCTCGCACAATAAGGGTTCTACGTGCAGGTTCCATAGGGATCACCTCACCTATTGAGTTGCTTAGAGGAAAAAAAAGACCTTACTGCAAAAAATACAGAAAGGTCGTGTGAAACAATCAGGATCATGCTTATTCCAAGAAATCCTTAAGACGCTTGCTGCGGCTTGGATGACGCAATTTGCGCAATGCTTTGGCTTCAATCTGACGAATTCGCTCTCTCGTAACACCGAACACCTTGCCTACTTCCTCCAATGTACGCGTACGGCCGTCATCCAATCCGAAGCGTAAGCGCAGTACATTCTCTTCTCGCTCTGTCAGTGTATCAAGCACATCTTCAAGCTGTTCCTTCAACAGCTCATAAGCAGCTGCATCCGAAGGGGCTAAAGCCTCTTGATCTTCAATGAAATCGCCTAAATGAGAATCATCCTCTTCGCCAATCGGTGTTTCCAGCGACACGGGCTCTTGCGCGATCTTCATAATTTCACGAACCTTATCCACACTCAATTCCATTTCCTTCGCAATTTCTTCCGGTGCAGGCTCGCGTCCCAGCTCTTGCAGCAGCTGTCTGGATACACGTATTAATTTATTAATCGTTTCGACCATATGCACAGGAATCCGAATCGTTCTTGCCTGATCCGCAATAGCACGGGTAATCGCCTGACGAATCCACCATGTTGCGTACGTGCTGAACTTAAATCCCTTCGTATGGTCGAACTTCTCCACCGCTTTGATCAAGCCCATGTTACCTTCTTGAATGAGATCGAGGAACAGCATGCCTCTACCGACATATCGCTTGGCAATGCTCACAACAAGACGCAGGTTCGCTTCTGCTAACCGGCGCTTCGCTTCTTCGTCGCCTTCTTCGATACGTTTCGATAAATTCACTTCTTCCTCTGCAGAGAGCAGCGGCACTCGACCGATTTCCTTCAAGTACATCCGTACCGGATCGTTAATCTTAATACCGGGGGGCAGTGCCAAATCATCCTCGATGCTGAAATCCTCCGGATCCTGTTCATCAGGGTTGAGAACTAACTCCTCCTCTGTCTCATTCACTACCTCAATTCCCATTTCGGATAAGCTCTCAAAAAACTCATCCATCTGCTCCGCATCTTGGTCAAAAGATCCGAGTTTCTCCATGATCTCTTTGTAAGTCAACGACGAGCGCTTCTTGCCCATCTCGATTAATTGATCTTTGGCTTGCTCCAGTGTAAGCTCCTCTGTCTCTAAACCAGTATGTTGATCATTCACCATTCGCGGGCTCCCTCCTCCCTGTATCCTCTGGCGTCATATCTATATCAAGTGGATTTCAGCTGATTCTTCAGCGCGATGACCTCTGCGCCAAGCCGCATGGCGTCTTCCAGATTTCCAGATCGTTCTGCCTGAACCATCTCTCTCTTCTTCTTCTCCAATTCCTTTAACGTCGGGGCTTTTCGAATTTCATGTATGTAATCATTCAGCAGTGCAGAATGATTCTCATCCGAAACAGCCTTCATGGAGATAGCGGTCGCCACATTTTCCAATTCCGGATTATCCAGCGATGCCAAGTAGCGGCTGAAATCCGGCTCGTCATGCTCAGCGAAGTAGGCATACAAATATGCAGCTAATGCTGCATGCCGCTCCACATTGAATGCGTCACCTATATGCTCCTGCACATAGAGCGTTACATCTTTGCTGTTCATCATGAGCGCTAACAGATGGCGCTCCGCGTTCATATAAGCAGGTAAAAGCGCAGGGGCTCTATCTGGAGCTGCCCTGTCATTCCATACATTATTCCACGAATTGTCGTTCTTATCCCCTATTCGCTTCTTTTTTTCTAATTCCTGCCTGACTTCGTTACTTTCTTGTTTCAATGTTTCGAACGATACGTCAAATTCATTCGCAAGGTCCTTGAGCAGCAACTCTCGTTCGATCGGAGATGTCAGCCGCGCTATAAGTTTGGAAGCTTCACGCAAATACGCTGACTTTCCTTCCTCCGTCTGCAGTTTATAGTTGCGCCGGCTATGGTGGAGCCGGAATGAAACAGGAGCAACAGCCGCTTCTACAATCCCTCGCACGAACGCTTCATTGCCATAGCTCTTCATATAATCATCGGGATCCTGGCCTTGCGGCAGCATAGCGACCTTAGCTCGAATACCGGCCCTTGCAAGCAATGGCAGGCATTTCAACGCAGCGTTCTGTCCTGCATCATCACCATCATAGCAGATGATCACTTCATCGCATATCCGCTTGAGTATAGCCACATGTTCTTCTGTTAAGGCCGTTCCCATCGTGGCAATGCCATTGTGCACACCTGCCTCCCAAGCTTTGATCACATCGGCGTATCCTTCGAACAGAACAGCTGACTTGCGCCGACGAATTTCGGTCTTCGCTTGATGCAAGTTGTACAGAAGCTTGCTCTTGGCGAAGATCGGTGTCTCTGGCGTATTCAAGTATTTGGGCTGGCTGCCGTCGATCGTCCTTCCTGAGAAAGCGCATATACGCCCCCTCGCATCGTGAATCGGAAACATGATACGATCCCGGAACAAATCAGCGACACCATAATCCCCTATGCGAGCCAGTCCGCCTCGTTCCAATTGTTCAACTGCAAATTGCTTCTTCTCCAGAAACTCTGCAAGTGAGCTTCGCATTGCTGGTGCATAGCCGAGCTGGAACGTCTCCGCAAGCTTGTCCGTGAATCCACGATCACGCAAGTACACTGCAGCTTGTTGACCGTGATCTGTATTCATAAGAATATGATGATACCACTTAGCAGCCCATTCATGAGCTGTACGCAAAGCATTACGTTCCTTCTGTTCCTCCGTCTCCACTGCGGGCGCATCAGACCAAGTATAAGGAAGCTGCACTTCCTCTGCGATCTGTCTCACAGCCTCAGGAAAGGACAAGCTGTCCAGCTCCATTACAAACTTGATGGCATTGCCGCCAACACCGCAGCCAAAACAATGGAAAATTTGCTTGTCCGGGGAAACTGTAAATGAAGGCGACTTCTCCGAATGAAAGGGACACAAGCCTTTATAATTCTTCCCTTGCTTGGTCAGATGAACGGTCCTGCCTACTAGCTCTACAATATCGTACGCCTTCAGCGCGGCTTGAATGACTTCTTCCGGTATGTTACCGTTACTCATCTATACCACCTTCATCCGAGTAAACACGTATATTTATTCGATAACTTGCTTCTGTTTCCTGCTGCTCAGTCAAAACTTTTGTCAATGTATGTTGAAAATTGGTGCGATCCAATTTCGACATTGCCTTGGGACCCTTCGTCCGGCCTCCGCCGCGGCGTTTCCTGGCATGCGCATGCCTTGCCGCAAGCAAGTAATCCATCTGGTCTTCCTGGAGGATTTGTCCCCGGTTAGATAGAACAATCGCTTGTTTGGCCATCGCCAACGCACTAAGACCCAAATCCTGCGTGACGAGAATATCGCCGGCCTTCAGATGGTTAGCGATATACATATCTACGGATTGATCTGATGGGTCAAGCTGAATCGCGCGAACACCTTCCTCTATCCAGCGTTCCAGAGAATGAGCGATGGATGCTGTGAAGATCACTTCAACCTTGAACAGCTTTGCCGCATCGACTATCTCTTGCTTAACTGGACAAGCGTCTGCATCTACCCAAATACGTTTGGACACCGCTCTACCTCTCTTCATCGCCGGTTAACGGCTATCTTCCAGCGATTCAAGAATCATGCTGGCAGTTTCTTCGACCGCTTTATTAGATACATCTATGACCGTACAGCCCAGTTTCTCAAACACACGCCGCGAATATTCGAGCTCCAGCTTTATTCGTTCGGTCCTGGCATACTGTGCATCGTCAGCTAATCCCAGATGACGCAAGCGCTCTCTGCGAATCGAGTTCAGCTTGTCCGGATCGATCGTTAATCCAATGATACGCTTCTTCGAAATGCTAAACAACTGTTCGGGCAAGGCTACTTCTGGGACGAGCGGCGCATTAGCTACCTTGTACTTCTTGTGAGCCAGGTACATCGTGAGAGGTGTCTTCGATGTCCGAGATACACCGACTAATACTAGATCGGCAAGCAGGATGCCGTTCGGATCACGGCCGTCATCGTATTTAACGGCAAACTCAACGGCCTCTACCTTCTTGAAGTAATCCTCGTCCAATCGGTGTATCACACCTGGCACATGCTTCGATTCTCGTCCAAGCTGCTGTTCCATACCAGTGACGACAGGACCCAGAATGTCTACGAACGGAATGCTCCGTTCCATACACCGCGCAATCAGATGATCGCGAAGCTCCGGTATGACAAGGGTAAATACGACAATACCCGGCTGCTCACGCACGTGTGCCAATTGAACATCAATCACTTCTGTGCTATCCACGAACGGAATGCGGCGAATTTCTGTGTCCAATGGGTGAAATTGTGCAGCAGCAGCCTTCACTACCGCTTCCCCTGTATCACCTGCTGCATCTGAGATCACATACACGACTGACTTGCAGGCGTCCGGCATTCACCAGACCACCTTGGTGAAGTCGGCATAGCGAAGCAGGTCACTGGCAATCGCTCGCAGAAAGCCAAGTCTGCTGTTGCGCAACTGCTCGTCTTCCACCATCACCATCACTGCATCGAAGTAACGATTAATCGGTTCACTGAGGATGCATAACTGTGCCAGTGCTTCCTTGCAATCGCCCGCACTTAACGCTTCGTTCAGCTTGCTCCGTGATTGCTGCCATGCTTGCAGCAGCTCCTCCTCTACTGTTTCAACAAATAGAGCAGAATCGAAACGTTCTGATTCGGATTTAGCAGCTAAATTGAGCACCCGAACGAATGAGTCCAGCACAATCTTATTCGCTGTATCCCCGATAAATAACTGCAGTGCTTCCGCTTTCCCGATCGTGACATGAACCAAGTCCAGACCGCTTCCCATCACAGCGTCAGCCACATCGTAACGCGTGCTCTCGGACAATACATGCTTCACACGCAGCTTGAAGAAATCCAGCAGATCTGTACGCAATTCCGCTTCATCACGCTGTAACCTTCCTGATCGATATACAGCGATCGCTGCTTCTAACATTTCGGCTAGCGATAGCGGGAGCTTATGCGCAAGCAAGGTTTGCACGATGCCAGAAGCATTACGGCGCAATGCATACGGATCCTGTGAACCAGTCGGAATAATATGAATGGAGAAGCATCCGACTAATGTATCCAGCTTATCCGCAAGTCCAACAATTGCGCCTATAAGCGAAGCAGGCGCATCATCACCGGCATAGCGCGGCTGGTAATGCTCGTTCACAGCAGCAGCCACTTGCTCGCGTTCGCCAGCTATGCGGGCGTAGTCTTCGCCCATAACGCCTTGCAGTTCAGGAAATTCATACACCATCTGCGTAACGAGATCAAATTTGCAAATCTCCGCAGCACGCTTCACATCGGCACATGTCTTCTCGTCGACATGAAGCTTATTTGCAAGGCCGCTTGCGATCGCCGTTACGCGGCGCACTTTGTCGCCAACCGTGCCAAGCTCCTCGTGATAGACAATCTTCTCCAAGCGCTGGAGTGCATCCGAAATATCCAGCTTCTGATCTTCCTGATAGAAAAACTTCGCATCGGATAAGCGAGCCCTGAGCACCTTCTCATTGCCCTTGGCTACCTGCTCCAGCGAGACGCTGTCGCCATTGCGCACTGTTACGAAGTGAGGCAGAAGCTTGCCCGCCTTATCCATAACAGGGAAATAGCGCTGATGCTCACGCATGGACGTAATCAGCACTTCATGCGGGATGTTCAAGAAGGAATCATCATAGGAGCCGCTTAGTACTGTCGGCCATTCAACTAGAAACAGCACCTCCTCCAGAAGATCATCCTGAACCGGAATGTTCCAAGCCCGCTCCTCTGCCAGCAGATTCAGCTGGTCGAGGATCGCTTGCTTGCGCTCGTCTATGTCAACCATGACATAGTGGCTGCGCAATTGCTCCGCATACTCCGAAGCAGAGGCTAGTTCAACTTCCCCGCTGCTTAAGGTACGATGACCCATCGTCAACCTTCCGCTCGTGACTCCAGCAATTTGCAGCGGTACGACATTCGTTCCGTATAATACGGTTAACCAGCGGATTGGTCGCACATATTTCAGCTCACGTGCGCCCCAACGCATGTTCTTAGGGAAGGTCATAGAAGTAACGACCGAGGTTATGGCATCCGGCAAAAGTTCGGAAGTTGCCGCGCCAACGCTTTCCTTAAGCGTATATACGTATTCTACTCCGTTTAATTCCTTCATGTACAGCTGATCAGGACGAACGCCTTGCCCTCTGGCAAAACCAAGCGCGGCCTTCGACCAAGCTCCTTGATCGTCTAATGCAATTTTCTTAGACGGTCCCTTCACCTCTTCGCTCAGATCCTGCTGTTTATCCGCTACATCTGTTATTAGCAGCGCTAGTCTGCGTGGAGTAGCATAGCTCGTTAAGGAGCCATATGCGATTCGCGATTGCTGCAGCCAGCTTGCGAACTTGTCTTGAAATTGATCTGCCGCACCGCGAATAAATCTCGCGGGCATTTCCTCCATACCGACCTCAATCAGTAGTTGTGTACCGCTCAAGCTTGTTCACCTCCTTGTACCGCACGCGCATCTGACTTAATCAGCGGGAAGCCAAGCTTCTCCCTCTCCTCCAGATAAGCTGCAGCTACATTTCGCGCCAAATTACGAACCCGTCCTATATACCCCGTCCGTTCAGTCACACTGATCGCGCCTCTAGCGTCCAGTAAGTTGAACGCATGTGAGCATTTCAATATATAATCATAAGCAGGGAACACGAGATTATGCTCCATCGCCCGCTTCGCCTCGCGCTCATACATGCCGAACAAGGAGAAGAGCATGTCTACATCTGACACTTCAAACGTATACTTGGAATGCTCATATTCCGGCTGAAGGAACACATCGCCGTACGTAACCCCCTCCACCCATTCCAGGTCGAACACATTCTCTTTGTCTTGAATATAAGAGGCAAGCCGCTCCAATCCATACGTAATCTCAACCGCAACTGGCTGCGCATCAATGCCGCCTACTTGCTGAAAGTACGTAAACTGCGTAATTTCCATGCCGTCCAGCCACACTTCCCAGCCGAGCCCCCATGCGCCAAGCGTCGGCGCTTCCCAGTTATCTTCCACGAAGCGAATATCGTGGTGCCGCGGATCAATGCCAAGTTGCTTGAGACTCTCTAAGTATAACTCCTGGATGTTATCAGGCGAAGGCTTCATAATAACCTGATATTGGTGATGCTGATATAGACGGTTTGGGTTTTCGCCGTATCGTCCATCAGCAGGTCTCCGTGAGGGCTCGACATATGCCACATTCCAAGGCTCAGGTCCGATACTGCGCAGGAACGTCATCGGATTCATCGTCCCCGCCCCTTTCTCGACATCGTAAGGCTGCATAACGATGCAGTTCTGCTCCGCCCAAAAGCGGTGGAGTGTCAAGATCATCCGTTGAACATTCATCATCCTATCCCCTTCTTTCGAATATGCAAAAAAACTCCCGTCCTTATATCCGTCAAGACGGACATAGGGACGAGAGAATCTCCCGCGGTTCCACCCTACTTGGCGATGCGCAAGCACACGAATCGCCCACTCTCATTAAGGAAGCTCTGGAGCGCCTGTTCTCCGAATTGACTGACCGGGCTAGCACCATCCCCGATTCGCTTAGCAGCCATGCCTCCGGATACTTTTCTCCTTCATCGATTCCGATTCATTCGTTTACAGTAAGTATGATTATACCAAATCGATCATTCACCGTCAAAGTGATTGTTCGGGGTGTTAAAATCCATGCTTCTCCATCTGATCGAGAAAGCTTCGCGACTTGAAGCGGATACCGATATGCGTATCGATAAAACTGCGCAACGTCTGCTTCATCTCGACCATAACTTCCTCTGATACATTCGTCTTGCCGAGCCTTCCCGCATCCATCCGTTGCAGCACATACAACAGTTTCATTGTCTTAGCGCGCAATGCTAACGCATCTGGATAGGTGCGGTTGCATGACCGGCACAGCACTCCGCCAGCTGCGGCGCTGAATGCTTGCAGCTCAGCTTGTGTTCCACAGGACATGCAGCTGTCCAATCCAGGTGAATAGCCGCCGAGCTGCATAATCTTCAGCTCATACAGATGCGTGACAATTTGCGGGTGCTTGCCTTCTTCCAATGCGTCATAGCAAGCGATCAGCTGCTCGAACAAGTAAGCTGACGTATCTTGCTCCTCCAACACCCGGTCTGTCAGTTCGGCCATATAAGCCGCATAGGCTGACAGCTCTAGCTGCTCACGAAGCACGCGGTACGTCTTGACCAACTCTCCTTGATTCAACGTTCCCATCTGCCCGGATTTGAAGTAATGAAAATCAGCGTATGTAAACATTTGCGAAACCGCCGCATTGCGGCTCTTCGTCTTCTTGGCTCCGCGAGACATGATGCTGACCTTCCCGAGTGTTCGCGTTAAGACGGTTAGAATTTTATTACCTTCCCCGTAATCTGTCGTCCGTATGACGACGCCTTCCGCTTGATATAGCACCGGGTCTCCCCTCCCGCAAGCATAATCGCGCTTAATCTTCCCAATCGCTAGCGGCATCTGCAGCTTCTTCCAGTTCCTCTTCTGTACCTGTCTCGTGTAAATCCTTGAACAGCAAGTACGCATCCACATTTCCTGTCATGGTGAAAACCTGCCAAGTGAAATCCCGCATTGATCATCATCCTTTCCGGAGAAATGTTCGCGCATTTCCCTTATAGGATGATCCGGTCTTTGCAAAGTATCCGATGCAATTAGTGGCACGTATAAAACATAGAGCTACACGTCTATTGCCTCATGCAGCCTGTCACTCCAGTGTAAAACCCAATTCGTTCAACACATTGTCACGATTGCGCCAGTCCTTCTTCACCTTAACCCACAACTCAAGGAAAATCTTAGAACCAAGCAGCCGCTCCATATCTTCGCGCGCTTGCCTGCCGATTTCCTTCAACAGTGCGCCTTGCTTGCCAATAATAATGCCTTTCTGCGAATCGCGTTCCACCATAATGACGGCGCCAATGGATACGACACCGTTATGCTGACGTTCCATGCTTTCAATATAGACGGCAATGGAATGCGGTATCTCCTCACGAGTTTTATGCAGAATCTTCTCCCGAATCATCTCTGCGCATACGAATTGCTCCGGATGGTCCGTAATCTGATCCGAAGGATAATACTGCGGTCCTTCCGGCAATACTTGTTGAATCAACGCAAGCAATGTGCGGACATTATTGCCGTGCAGCGCAGAGATCGGCACAACTTCCCTGAACGGGTGCAGATCCTTATAAGTTTGAATAAGCGGCAGCAGATCTTCAGGGTGAACGAGATCAATTTTGTTAATGACAAGAAAAACAGGTGTCCGTATACCAGACAATCGCTCAATAATGTAACGGTCTCCTGCCCCGATTCCTGCTGCAGCATCGATGACGAACAATACCGCGTCTACCTCTTGCAGCGCATTCTCTGCACTCATCATCATTCGTTGTCCGAGCTTGGATTTCGGCTTATGGATGCCAGGGGTATCGAGAAATACGATCTGGGACTCCTCTGTCGAGTACACGCCCTGAATCTTGTTGCGCGTAGTTTGAGGCTTATCCGACATAATCGCAATTTTCTGCCCGATCACTTCATTCATAAATGTCGATTTGCCAACATTCGGTCTTCCAATAATCGTGACGAAGCCTGACTTGAAAGCTTGGTCGGTCATAGCTGTTCCTCCTTCGTCAATCTGAATGCACCAGGCAGCAGATCGCTGACGGTTGTCAGCCGCTGCTTGCCGCTTGCATTCCCTAATATAACCGGCATATCCGGGGGACATAGTTCAGCCATTACCTGGCGGCATGTCCCGCAAGGTGTAATAGGCTCCTCGGTGTCTCCCATGACGGCAATCGCTTGGAAATGACCAGCCTTCACACCGTCAGCAATTGCACGAAATAGAGCGGTACGCTCCGCGCAATTGGTTGGACCGTAAGCGCTGTTCTCCACATTGCAGCCGTAATGTATATGACCATGCTGATCCAGAAGCGCCGCTCCCACCCAAAAGTTCGAATAAGGCGCATAAGCGCGCTTACCCGCTTCCCGTGCGTGCTGCAGCAGTTCTTCTGCCCTTCCTTCACCAGCATTCATCTTATATTCCCCTTCCTGTTGTTTCCTAGTATATCCTGTCTGGTAGGCTTGAGCAAACCTCACATAAATCACTGCGCCTATGAGTAACACGAGAACTCCGAGTAACGCAGCTTGACTGGCAATTGTCCCACTCATGTAGGCGTCATCCATTATTCGATCAAGCAATACAGACCCAAATACAATGATACACACGGCAACGGCAAATACCGCAGCCGCTAGAACAGCTGCAGCAGCTGTATCCTTGGCTGCTTTCGCCAATGGGTGCCGCTTCGGCATAGACAGATCGACTAACTTCTCCGTTGCTGTATTCCATAGCTCCGCCGCTATCGTCATCACAATGGCCAGCAGCACCCAGAGCGACTCGAGCGGACCGATTCCAAGTACAAGCGAAAAAACGACGGCCGCAATGGCCGCCGCAAAGTGAAAACGCATGTTGCGTTGTGTGGACAGGGCATAAGCTACGCCATGGAAAGCCCACCGAAAGCTGCGGGCAAAAGACTTGATCGTATTCAACGCACTAGCCCCGCTAGCTGCAAAATACGTTCCTGCTTATCGAACATTCGCTTCTCTTCTTGTGCATCGCCGTGATCATAACCGAGCAAATGCAGCATGCCGTGAACGAACAAAAATCCTAATTCGCGCTCTAACGAATGTCCGTATTCCTCACTTTGCTCCAACGCCTTCGGAACAGAGATCAAGATGTCGCCTAACAGCTCCCCGTCGTCATCGCTTGCATCGTGAATCGGATCAGCTTGTTCGACAGGTTCCAGTTCGTCATAGTTAATAGACAGGTCATCCTCTGTCATCTCGGTCATGGCAAAGGACAACACATCTGTCGGACGGTCGATCCCGCGGTATTCCCGATTCAGCTCTTGGATGGCGGTATTGTCTACTAAGGTTAGCGACACAATGCCCGTATCCAGTTCTTCCTCACTAGCCGTACTCTGCAGCAGCTTGTCCAACAGCTGCCCCAGCTCACTCGGCAAGGAAACTTGCTCCTGTTCATTGGTCCAGTCTAGCTTCACATTCATTCCTCATTCGCCTACTTTGCTTGGTTTGGGCAGCTCCGGATACTCGATCCTTGAATGGAAGATCCCCAGTAATGATTCTTTCAAACTCCGGCCTACCGTATGCAGTTCCTTCATCGTCAAATCACATTCATTGAATTGATCATCCTCAAGCCTGTCCTTAATTATCTTATCGACCATCACATCAATTTGCTCAATAGTCGGATTACGCAAGGAGCGCACCGCAGCTTCGACACAGTCCGCAAGGCCGACTACAGCAGCTTCCTTCGTCTGTGCCTTCGGTCCAGGATAGCGGTAATCAGCTTCCTTCACATCCTCGCCGTCTGCACCTTCCTGCTCTGCCTGCTTAACAGCTTTGTGATAGAAGTATTTCAACAATGTCGTACCATGATGCTGTTCAGCAATGTCTTGAAGCTGCTTCGGCATCTTATACTCCTTCAGCATCTCCACCCCATCGCGCGCATGCGCATGAATGATCGAGGCGCTGAGCGCCGGCTCCATATGATCATGCGGATTTTCCCGATTGCCTTGATTTTCGATAAAATAGCTCGGCCGCTTCGTCTTGCCTACATCATGGTAGAACGACCCTACCCGACAGAGCAGCCCATTCGCACCGATCGATTCAGCTGCTGCTTCCGACAGATTCCCCACCATGACACTGTGATGGTACGATCCAGGCGTCTCTGTGAGCAGCTTGCGCAGCAACGGGTGATTCGGACTGGATAGCTCCACGAGCTTCAAGGATGATAATATTCCGAAGGACACTTCAAAGAACGGTAAAAGGCCAATAACGAGAACAGCCGTCACCAATCCGCTCAATAATGCGAATATCAGAGAAGATACCACATATTCATTCTGCCCAGAGAGCAAAGTAATAGAAGATAGTGAGAAGACAGAGAACAGAGAAACAAGCAAGCCTGCCCGCAATATCGTAGAACGCTGACTCGCTTTGTGTATCGCGAATACCGACACAAAGCAGACCGTGAGCGACACGAAGCCAAACTGGTAATCGAACAGCAGCTGACCCGGTTGTGTATTGAAGATTAGGCTAGCCATGATGCTAAACAAAACAGAGGATAAAAAAGCAAGTGAATCGTCTAGTAAAATAGCAATAAGCATACTGCCTAGAGCAACAGGTGCTAAATAACCGATATACGGATATTCCATACCTTGTCCGATCGAGACGATCTTCATCAAGAGTACATTAATGACATAGATGAGTGCCAGCATAAGCAGCTGAGCATTGTTATGACGAATCGGAAGCTGGCTGCGACGCACAAACAAATAAATCACTAAAATAACCAAGGAAATTAGCGCAAACAAACCGAGCTCTGGCCAATAGCTGACGCGATCCTTCAACAATTCCATCTGGGCAAGCTTGTTATATGCCTCTTCCGTTATTGTTTCGTTCTCCTTCACGATTACGTCGCCGACATGAATGAAGATCGGTTCTACAGCAGTGCGCGCTTCTTCGCGGGCTTTCAATGTAGCTGCTTCATCATAAAATTGATTGGGCAGCACAGCGAATCTTATAATTTCCTGAACTAGCTCTCTTGCATTCGCACTTGTCAGGGATGAAGCGTTGACCATTTCCGGCACTTTGCCTCTTGCCGCAGACACATCCTTCAACCTGTCGATCGTCAATCTGGATACGATATCTCTCGATACACTTCGCATTTCCTGAATCGAATTTAGGGACAGACGAGGAAATTTGAAATAAATTTCCTCGGGAATGCGATACTTTTGCTCGGCAAGTCGTTGCTTCACTTCGTTCACAAGAGCTTCATTCGTGCCAGCCTTATCGATCAGCCTGTCCAGTGTAGCTGCATACATTTGTTCGAAATAGCCTTTATAAATATCAACTTTCTCGCTGGTACTGAACTGTTCGTCCCCGTTGATCTGCTCCAGCTTCCCCAATATGGTATCCACCAATTCGAAACTTTCTGGACTAAGCGTAGTATAGACATCCTCTACTTGGCGCACGGCTACATCCTGCGCTCTCTCAGTCGCAGCTTCGTCTGGTAATTCCTTCGTAGCGAGAATCGTGCGGTCACTGACCGCACCTGCTTCTATGTCATACGTCTCAACAATAATGTTGCCGACCAGTGTTACATACAAAAAAATACCGAGCAAAAAAAACAGTAGAAAGCGCACAGTGCCGCTGTTTTTCCAACCGGAATATTTCCATTTCCACTGCCATAATTTGCGGGCCATATGCGGTCAGTCCTCTCTCTACCCTTTATTTAGCGTAGATTCGTTGTAGGCCACGATAATTTTCTGAACGAGCGAATGGCGTACAACGTCTTGTTCCGAGAATGCGATGAAGCCGATTTCGTCCACCGATCGCAGAATACGTTCAGCTTCGATGAGTCCGGACGTTTTGCCGCGAGGCAGATCGATCTGCGTCACATCACCGGTTATAACCATCTTCGAGCCGAATCCAAGACGGGTCAGGAACATCTTCATCTGCTCCGGTGTCGTATTCTGTGCTTCGTCCAAGATGATAAAGGAATCATCTAACGTTCTGCCGCGCATATAAGCTAGCGGTGCCACTTCAATTAGTCCGCGCTCCATCGATTTCGCCACTTGCTCCGTTCCTAGCATGTCATACAAGGCATCATACAACGGACGCAAATAAGGATCGACCTTCTCCTGCAGGTCACCGGGCAGAAATCCGAGACTTTCCCCTGCTTCCACCGCAGGACGAGTGAGAACGATACGCCGAACCTTCCCTTCCTTCAACGCAGCCACCGCCATAACAACAGCTAAGTACGTCTTCCCTGTACCAGCCGGTCCGATACCGAATACGATATCCTTCTTGCGGATCGTGGTCACATAGTGGTTCTGTCCGATCGTCTTCGGTCTAATGACCTTGCCCTTCTGCGTTGTTGCTATATCGCCCTTGAACAGGTCTAGCAATTCATCAGCATGACCTGATTTCGCCAACTCCACAGCATATTGAATATCGCGCTCCGACAGCTCGTACCCCATACGAACAAGCTCCAATAGTACTTGAAACAACTGTTTCAATTGTGCCGTCTCTGCTTCGGTTCCTTGAATGACAATTTCCGCATCCCGTGTTACTACCTTGGCCTTGAACTGCTGCAGAATTAGATTGAGCAGCTTATCCTGCGGGCCAAACAATGCCATACCTTCTGCTGTGTTCTGAAGTGGAATTTTGACTAGATCTGTTTGTTCGATCAAATGGCCTCATTCTCCTTGCACAATAACTTGTTCTCCCGAAATGGTTTGGTTCACTTCAAAATGTGCTTTCATATAAACTTTACCATTCTCGGTGCGTTCATGCAAAACATTTTGCTCTTGAATGTCTGCATTCTCGCCAGCTTTCAACAATAAATCTGCACGCGCTTGCTGCAGCGCGATTTGTTTGGCTTCTTCCACAGATAACAGTGCTTCCTCCTCTTGAACCTCCAATACCTTCTCTTCCATCCAGCCTATCGGAAGTTTGAATTTACGCCAGCTCCATTTATACACCTCTTGAATCAGATCTTGCTCAGGAAACGTTGTCTCACCGTAACCTTTCACCTTCAAAGCGCGACCGCCGAACAAGATATACTTCCGATTTGTGCTGGAGCCAGTATAGACGCGATGCTTCTGTTTCAATGGGATAGCCAACTCATATTCATACCACACTAATCCTTCTACACGCCCGTCTGCAACAACGATTTCCGAATGCTCCTCATCGCCAAGAATGCCAGATATTAATAGATCTCCTTTGCGAACCCTGTCATGAACCCGAACCTTAGGGAGACCGCGAACCGCATGAATATTCGTAATGACCGCATCATGCGTGGCAATGACATGACGCGGGCTCTTCAGCTTCTGTTCCTCTGGAATCGTCGATTCCACAATGTGAATCCGAACCGTCGTCCCCTTCAGCTCTACCCCTATCCAAGACGCTTCCGGCAAATCTCGAGAGAGCTGATAGGCGATTTCATCAGGTTCAGGAAGGCGCAGCTTCCACTGCAGCGGATACACACCGGCAGCATGTGCCGCTTGGATGACCTTATCCGTACTTAGTTCCTGGTTACCGCTCACGTCCACACGCCATACTAAACTAGACAGCACGTACAATCCGAGCACAAAAAAAATGACGCCGCTAATAAACACCTTCCTTGATGATAGGCGCTCTAACTCGAACGGAACACCGTGACGTTCTGTCACATGCACCCTACAGCCTGTCTGCTTAAGGAGCGGACGAAGCTTGTAGAAATGGGATAGCCGTATGTACAACATCAATTCATCTTCTTCCCGTTCCATCTGCCAAAACCGCATACGCGCCTGTAGCATCCTGTTGATCAATGCTTCAACATGATCACCTCGTATTGCAATTTGTATGTAACCCAACCACCATTCCAGCGATCCGGTGCGCATCGTATCAGCCCCCTACTTTCATGCATTATTCTGGCAAATAGCGAATGTCTTGGATGGTCCCTTCAATGAGCACTTCTTCTGGCAATATGGTACGTATAACAAGCTGTTCACCTGTCACCTCCATATTGCCTACACTTAATTGCAAGCGAAGCTGTGAGGAAGAGAAATGCAGCACACCTCGATGATTTTCAATATATAGTTGCATATTGCCTACCATAGTCACACGCGGGAGGTCAAAGATAACATCCTGAGGCAAATCGAGAACACTAGCGGTGAATCGTCGCAATCTCCGTTGTAAACGGTGCATTCAGCGTGCTCCCTCCTGTCTGACATCGCTTCTATCACCTTATGCGGAGCTGAGGGCAAATATGAGGAAAAGGACATAGCCGCAACACGCCTTTCGCGCATCAATGACTACGTCCTTGAGGCCATTTGTATTGACAACAAAAAAACTGTCCAGCAATCGAGAATCCGACTGCTGAACAGCTTAGTGTTACATGAAATTAGATCAATTACTGATTAGCCTTAAAATCGTCAAACTGGCTTTGCTTCTCAGCAATAATATCGCTCAATCCAGCTGCTTCAAGCTTCTCAATGTAGTCCGGCAGCACTTCATCCGGATTCACTGAGCCAGTATCCAATTGCGGATCATATTCCTTACGTACGTTGACGATCTGCGCAACTTGCGTCTTCACTGGCTCCGCGTCGAATGTAAAGCCAAGACCAGGGGAAACAGTGCCGCTAGCATTGAATTCTTTATACTGTTCCCACTTCTGTGGATCTTCTGTTTCCCACAGGTTGTTCAGGAACATGCTTCCAAGCATCCAAGCAGATCCTAATGCATAATCTGCAGTTTTCTCTGTAGGTGCCATCATATTGTCACCATTCAGCGTATAGTGCTCACCTTCGATACCGAAGTTCAGCAGGTTGTTCAAGTACTTATCCGTATGCAACAAGTTGATGAACATCAAAGCGCGTTCTGGATTTTCGGAAGTTCTCGAAATCGCAAGCATCGAACCGGCTGTTTCGGAAGTCGCGATCGTTGCTCCTGTTACCTCAATTTGCTCCAGCTTACCTACCAGACCAGTTGCGCTCTCCGTTTCAGTATCCTT
Organism: uncultured Paenibacillaceae bacterium; assembly: GCA_913056365.1. Taxonomy (GTDB): domain Bacteria; phylum Bacillota; class Bacilli; order Paenibacillales; family K13; genus Xylanibacillus. Next base: position 424,542 of record CAJXLT010000002.1, read on the forward strand.
ACCCGGCTTCAGAGAGGAAGGAATCATGAACACATTACCAGCTTTCATTGCGTCCTGAGCAGACAATGTAGTAGTCGTTGCATCCTGATTGATATAACCAGCTTGGAAATATTCATGCGCCAGTTGCAGGTTTTCCAAATAGCGATCAATTTCGTGACGCGGACGGACAGTCAAGCCTTCCGGATCGTCCTTCAGCAATACACCTGGGATATTCGCATCGCCAAGATAATCGAATTCAGCTAAATAGTGAACGTTGAAATTCTCGCCATCGCGGAAGAACAACGGAATCATCTCTGGCTTCGCTTCCTTCACTTGCTGGAGAATCGGTCCCAAGTCAGCATTGGACTTGATAGAAGCCATGTCCAATCCGAGCTCTTCGGCAATGTCAGTCCGGTAGATGTAACCAGCAGATGCTGCCAATTCCTTGTTTGCCGGAATACCGTAGTTCGTGCCGTTAATCTTAGAGCCTGAGATGAAAGCAGGATCTAATGAATTAACGATGGATTGACCAGCTTCCGTATTCGCTAGCAAGTCGTCCAACTCAAGAAATGCGCCCTTAGAAACATTCACTGCATAGTTGCTCCATTGAGCTGTGAAATAGATGTCCATTGGCTCTTGAGAGGCGATCATCAGATTCACTTTCTCGTCCCATTGACCCCATTCAATCGGTTGAATGTCAATTGTTGCGTTGATTTTCTCTTGCAAATACTCATTGATCTTCGCCATTACTGCGTCATGATCCTTCTGCTTCGTAGCTGGGAAGACCATCTGCAATTCGTAAGGCTCCAATTCCGGTGCTTCGCTGCTCTCTTCACCTGACCCATTGTTCCCGGATTCAGCAGCATTGTTCGAACCGTTGTTCGTACCACTGTTCGTGCCGCTGTTCCCTCCGTTATTGTTGCCGCCGCATGCCGCTAATATTAGTGACATTGTGAATACGAGCACCAGCAGCATCAACATGCTTTTCTTGGTATTCTTCATTGTCTTCTTCAACCTCCCCTAAATTGTAAACCTGAATATCTAATCCGTGTACTTGCACTTCTAATGTCATTCCTCTATTTGTATGCGCTTTCCGCTCGGATTACTGCTTTATCATATACTTGAATCTTTTATTTAGCTATCTCGATTATCGCTCATTTATCTCATTTGTGACAATTTTCATATTTATGAGAAAAGTATGGGAGTTTAGCTTGCATGGGATGGCTCCCCTACATGTCCCAATGATGCGGTTTTGATTTACTTATTCGCTAAGAATTCGTCGAATTGACTCTGCTTCTCTGCAATTACTTCTTCAATTCCAGCAGCCTTCAGCTTATCGATGTAATCTGGAAGCACCTCATCTGGATCGACAGAGCCCGTATCGAGCGCCGCATCATATTCCTTGCGTACGTTAACTAGTGTTGCTACCTGCGTCTTGACTGGCTCAGCATCGAATGTAAAGCCAAGTCCGGGAGAAGGTACACCTTCGGAGTTAAACTGTTCAAATTTCTCCCATTTCTGCGGGTCTTCAGAGTCCCACACATAGTTCAGGAATTGGTTGCCGAGCATCCATGCTGAACCTAGCGCATAGTTTGCTTGATTATCAGTAGGTGAAATAACCTCACCGTTACGGGAGTAGTGCACATCTTCAATACCAAAGTTGATTAAGTTATTCAAGTATTTGTCCGTGTGAAGCAAGTGAATGAACATCATCGCACGTTCCGGATTTTCCGAAGTCGTAGAGATGGCCAGCATGGAACCTGCTGTCTCAGATGTTGCAATTGTCTTCTCAGTCAGCTCGATCTGCTTCAGCTTGCCTACGAGACCTGCTGCACTCGCAACCTCAGCATCTTTACCCGGCTTCAATGAAGCTGTTGTCATGAAAACATTTCCGGCTTTCAGCGCATCTTGTGCAGACAGTGTGGTGGTCGTTGCATCCTGATTAATATACCCGGCCTGGAAGTATTCACGGGCAAGATTCAGGTTATCCGTATAACGTTCCAATTCATAGCGAGGCTTCACTGTGGTGTCTTCTTGATCCTTCAAGATGACGCCAGGAACGTTAGCGTCGCCGAGGAAATCATATTGGGCGAAATAATGAACATTGAAATTCTCCCCTTCACGGAAGAACAATGGAATCATCTCAGGCTTCGCTTCCTTGACTTGCTTCAGGATCGGGCCGAGATCTTCAGCTGATTGAATGGAATCCATATCAAGACCCAATTCCTCCGCAATATCCGTTCTGTATATAACCCCTGCGGATGCAGCAAGCTCCTTGTTCGTCGGAATGCCATAATTCTTGCCGTCAATCTTAGAGCCTTCGAGGAATGCAGGGTCAAGACTGTCAGTAATCTCTTGTCCTGCATCTGTATTCGCCAACAGCTCGCCCAGATCCATGAATGCACCCTTAGACACATTCACCGCATAGTTGCTCCATTGTGCAGTAAAGTAAATATCCATCGGTTCACGGGAAGCGATCATCAGATTGACCTTCTCATCCCACTGTCCCCATTCGATCGGCTGAATATCGATCGTCGCATTGATCTTCTCTGTCAAGTAAGCATTGATTTCAGCTACAACTGCGTCATGATCCTTCTGCTTCGTAGCTGGGAACGCGAACTTCAGCTCATACGGCTCCAAATCATTAGCTGCCGGTTCTCCAGCTGTCTCGTCACTTCCATTGCCATTGTTGCTGTTACTCTCAGCATTCGCCTCAGTATTCCCTCCGCTGCTCGCTGGTTCATTGTTGCCGCCACATGCAGCAAGCACCAATGACATCGTGAAGACCAAGACCAACAGCATCAACATGCTCTTTCTCGTCGACTTCATGTGATAAAGTAACCTCCCCTAGTTTTTTGTATATGCTAATCCGGCATTCGGCCGGGAATAGCTGCAAAGTTTTCAGACAGCACAAGAAAATCGTGAACGCGCGTTAAAAGTGATTTGTATAAGGCTTGGCTTGATGCATTGTGGTGATGTGAGGATTGCAAGATAGAAAACGATTTCCATTCCTATATCTTCTATTTTATTCACTTCTCTATATATCATCTATCACAATCATGAGCGAGGTGACACTTTTATGACTTTTGTATCACTTTTTTGATAATTACTAATTAAAAAAAAGACAGTATCCAAAAATAACTCGGATACTGTCTCGGTTACTTACTTGTTAGCCAAAAATTCGTCGAACTGGCTTTGTTTCTCTGCAATGATCTCGTCAAGACCGGAAGCTTTCAGCTTCTCGATGTAATCCGGCAACACTTCATCCGGATCTACAGAGCCTGTATCTAATGCAGGATCATATTCCTTACGCACGTTAACCGCAGCAGCTACTTGTGTTTTCACTGGTTCAGCATCGAACGTAAAGCCAAGTCCAGGCGATACTTTCGCACCTTCATTGAACTCCTTGAACTGCTCCCACTTTTGCGGATCTTCCGTGTCCCATACATAGTTCAGGAACTGATTGCCGAACATCCAAGCTCCGCCTGGAGAATATGCGCTCGTCGTTTCAGTCGGCGAGATGATGTTGCCTTCACGTGTGAAGTGATCGTCCTCAATACCGAAGTTGAACAGATTGTTCAAATATGGATCGGTATGCAGCAGATTGATAAACATCATCGCACGTTCTGGGTCTTCAGAAGTCGTGGAGATTGCCAGCATAGAACCGGCTGTCTCAGAAGTTGCAATTGTGCGTTCCGTAATCGCGATCTGCGCAAGCTTGCCAGTCAAATTCGTGACAGCAGCCATTTCTTCCGCTTTGCCTGGCTTCAATGGTTGAACTGTCATAAAGACGTTACCAGCTTTCATTGCATCTTGCGTTGACAGCGTAGTTGTCGTTGCATCTTGATTAATCAATCCATCGACATATAGCTCACGAGCGATTTGCAGATTTTCCTTGTAACGGTCAAATTCAAACCGCGGCTTCACTGTAGCATCGTCCTGATCCTTCAAGACAACGCCTGGAATGTTAGCGTCACCCAAGAAGTCAAACTGTGCGTAATAGTGAACGTTGAACGTTTCGCCATCGCGCATGAACAATGGAATCATTTCTGGCTTCGCTTTTTTGACTGCCTGCAAGATCGGTTTCAAATCAGCAGCAGATTGGATCGTAGACATATCGAGCCCGAGCTCTTCAGCAATATCAGTACGGTATATGAATCCGCCTTGTCCGGCAATTTCCTTGTTCGTCGGAACACCGTAGTTCTTACCGTTAATCTTGGAACCTTCCAAGTAAGCAGGGTCCAGTGTTTCCACGATTGCTTGGCCTGCCTCTGTTTCAAGCAGCTCGGCAAGGTCGAGGAATGCGCCTTTGGATACGTTTACGGCGTAGCCGGACCACTGAGCTGTAAAGTAAATATCCATCGGCTCTCGGGAAGCGATCATCAAGTTAACCTTCTGATCCCACTGTCCCCATTCGATCGGTTGCAACTCCAATGTTGCGTTGATCTTTTCCGTCAAATACTTATTGACTTCCGCCATAACTTTGTCATGGTCTTGTTGCTTCGTGCCTGGATATGCCATCTTCAGTACGTACGGTTCCAGACTTGATCCAGCCGCTCCTTCACTGGATTCATTGCTTCCACCTGCATTCTCAGAGCCTGTGTTGCTGTTAGTATTACCGCTGTTGTTGCCGCCACAAGCCGCGAGGACTAGTGACATAGCGAAGACAAGAGCCAGCATGAGCATCATGCTTTTCTTAGTTGTCTTCATGGTGTTCCCTCCCTTTGATGTATGTCTGTATATTTGCTAACCGGCTGTCTGTATATGTGCCGGATATAGCCAGTATGATTAGATACACCCATGAAGCTTGCGATGTAATTAGCCCTTAACTGCACCTACAGTCAAGCCTTGAATGAAGAACCGCTGGAAGAACGGATAGGCGAAAATAATCGGCCCAACACCGACGACAGCCATAGCCATCCGAACGGTCTCTGTCGGGAATGACAGAATGCCGCCGCCTGCAGCAATACCAGCAGCTGCTTGCGTATTCGTCGACAAGAATTGAATATTCAACATAGTCTTATACATCAAGAACTGAACAGATACGTTCGTATCCTTCGTAATATAAAGCAAGCTCATGAACCAGTCGTTCCAATATACGAGTGTCTGGAATAGAGCAACAGTCGCCAGCACCGGCATCGATAGCGGCAACACAATCGAGCCGAAGATCCGGAATTCGCTAGCTCCGTCAATCTTGGCCGCCTCCAGCAAGGCTACCGGTATTGTCGTCTTGAAGAAGGTACGAATAATCAACACCCAGAACGCACCGACCAAGTACGGCATGATCAACGCCCACAGACTGTTCTTCAGATCAAGCGTCTGCGTATACACCAGATAAAATGGTACAAGACCGCCGTTGAACAGTAACGTGAAGAAGCAGAAGAACGAGAAGAAGTTCTTGTGCGGGAAATCATCCCGAGATATTGGATACGCATAGAGCGACATCAAGATAACACTCAAAATTGTGCCGACTACGGTAACAAATATAGAAACGCCGTATGCGTTCACGATAGGTGTCCAATCTTCAAACAGAAAACGGTACGCGTCAAGACTGAACGTCTGTGGAATAAATTTGTAGCCATCGACTACCACATCTCTTTCATTAGAGAAAGAGACAGCTATAACAAGAAACAGCGGCAACACGCAGGCTGCAGTGTAAAGCCAGAAAAATACATTGATTAAAAAGTTTGCCTTTTTCCCGATTTCATTCGGATTGCGCTCACGCTTTGCTTTTTTCAGCGGATCCACTCCAAGAGTGGGATTCGTAGCAGAACTGCTCATATGTTACCCCTCCCTTCTAGAAAATTGCATTATCCGGGCTAATTTTACGAATGACCAAGTTAGACACGAGTACGAGGATAAATCCGACAATGGACTGATACAGACCGGCTGCGGAGGACATCCCGATGTCACCCATCGCCAAGAACGTCTGGTATACGTAAGTCTCAATAACTAGTGTCGTATCGTACAATGCGCCTTGGTTCCTTGTAAACTGGAAGAACAGACCGAAGTCCGCATAAAAAATTCGACCAATCTGCAAGATCGTCATGACTACAATTACCGGTGTCAGAAGCGGTACCGTAATCTTCATAGTTTGCTGCCACTTGCTCGCGCCGTCGATCAATGCCGCTTCATAGTATTCCTTATCGAAGCCGACTATCGCAGCGAGATAAATAACGACAAAGTAACCGATGTTCTTCCATGTGTTGACAACTGGCAAAATATATGGCCAATAATCAGGTTCAAAGTACCAGTTGATCTTCTCAATGCCAAGCATTGGAAGAATCGTGGAGTTGATAAAGCCGTTCTCCCCTTGCAGGAAAGCCATGCCGAGATAGGCTACGACAACGAAGGAGAGGAAATACGGGAGAAACATCGCGCTCTGGTGAAATTTCGCCCAACCCTTATTGCGCATCTCGTGGAACATGATCGCCAATCCAATCGCGATCCCCAAATTCAGAATAATAAACACAACATTATAGGCAATTGTATTCCTCGTAATCTGCCATGCGGTATCGGTTGAGAACAAATACTTGAAGTTATCTAACCCGATCCATGGGCTCCCCCATATCCCGTCAGCGTAGTTGACGTTCTTAAAGGCGATAATAACGCCAAACATTGGCAAATAATTGTGCAAGATTAGCACAATGCTCGCAGGCAGCAACATTACGTAGAAAATCCAATACTTGCGGACAGTGCGGAAAAAAGGGATGGTACGTCTTTTCCCCGGCTGCAATGCAGCAGTCGCATCTTGTGTTGCCATGCTGTCACCCCTTTCATAATATCGACGATTTACTTTATTCATCATAATTTTTTCTCATCCATCCTGCTACATACCAAGGTGACCACTTCGACACTATTGTGACATGTCCACAAAAAATACTGTTGCAAATGCTAAAAAGGAATCCGCCTGTTATTCGGCGAATTCCTGGAATCTCTTGCGGTATTCTTGCGGTGTGATACCGGTTATCTTCTTGAACAACTTGGCGAAGTGGGAGAAATGCGAATAGCCAACCGCTTCTGCTACGGAGCTGATCTTGTCATTCGATTCTGCAAGCAGCTGCTTGGCTTGCTCCATCCGGACGGTCTGAATATATTCAGATAACGAGACGCCGGTCTCCTTCTTGAATAACCGTGATACGTAGGCAGGATTGAGGTATACGAGCGCAGCCAGCTCCTCCCGATGCAATTCTTCGTTCAGATGAGTCTGGATATAATGTTGGATCTTGGCAATGACTGCTGACACGTCCTTCAGCTTGGAGCCGGTCGTCTCGATGACAGCAGTCACTATACGAGTCGCCCAATTGCGCAAATGATAATAGCTGCGTGTTACCGAATTCATATCCAGCATCTCAGGAGAGGTGAAGATCTCATTCACCGACAGACCTTTCTTATGCGCGAATAAGTAAATCATGTTCATGAAGCCAAAATAAAACGCTGCAAGCGACTCCTGTCCGACCTCTTCCTTCTGCATGCTATCAAGCTTTTCTTCAATACGGGACAACAGCTCATCCTTCTTGCCTGCTTCGAATAACACTAACCAATCAGCGAATGACGGAGGAGGTTGCAAACCGTCGGCCGTTTCTTTCACTTGCTCCTGCAAGAACACCTCGTTCATCACTTTCAAGTTGCTCCGTTCCATATCCAACAAGTTACTTAAGGATGATTGCAGCTCGTTAATGCCAGCCTCCTCCCCGACATAGCAAGAGACTGAGCAATAGAAGTAACGATTGCAAGCCTTCACATATTCCCGACAACGTTCTGTTACAATACTGCGCTCCAACCGTTCACCAGGAGCCAAATAAATAAGCCCAAGATTATAATCGCCCCGATCCTGGATAACTGCACCTGGTCCTTCCTGTAATATAATTTCCGTAGCCGCCTTCCTCAGTGCGTATTCCATAATTTCTTCATCTCTTGTGGATAGCTCTTCCTTCCATTCCTCCACACTGATGAGGATCGGCAGTAAATTACCGTCCATAGACAGCGGAATTTCATACATATCTAACGCGGTTTGCAGCCGCTGACCGTGAAGCGCTGTTCGTCCAGCCAGCACATCCTGCCAAAATCGTTCAACAAGCGCTGGAAGCTGCTGTGTCCATTGCTGATAATACATCTTGTACGTTTCATGAAAGTCCAGCATCTCGCGTTCCTCACGGATCAATTCCAATGCTTTGCGCACTGTTTCCTTAAGCTGATTGTGATCAACCGGCTTCAACACATAATCGAAGCTGCCTAAATGAATCGCTCGCTGCGCATAGGAGAAATTAGCATGACCTGTTAGGAATATCGTCTCTGTGTTCGGCGAATGGACTTGCAGCCATTCCAGAAGCTCCAATCCGTTTTCCCCGGGCATTTCGATATCGGAGATTAGCACATCGACCCGTTCAGAGCGCAAAATCTCCTTCGCCTCATCTACATCCATCGCTTCCATCACCGATTCGATTTGCAGATCGCTCCAGTCTATTCCCTGTGTAATTCCTTTAATTGCGAATAGTTCATCGTCCACTACCAAGAGCCTGTACATCGGCCTTCACCTCACTTCTTTCAGTTAACAATGGGATGCGTATCGTAACGATTGCTCCATGCGGTTCAGCATTGGCGAAGGATATCTGGACCTCATCCCCCATATCCATCCGCAGCCTTCTCCATACGTTCCAGATACCAACATGCTCATCACTATTGCTTTCAACGTACTCCTTGGCGTTCAGACGTGCCATCAGCTCATCCGCAAATCCTTTCCCATTATCTTGGATCGTTACTTTCATAACATGATCTGAATCGGCCTCGTCTTGCGTTGCTTGCACATGAATGACGAACGGCTCCCGCCGATTTTGGAATCCGTGAATAATTGAATTCTCGACGAAAGGCTGTACAATCAATGGCGGAATTAATACGCCTTGAAGTTCCTTAGATATTTCCAAGTTGTATAACAACAGATCCGGATAACGAAGATGTTGGATTTCCAAGTAATTTTTAATGTGCTGCAATTCTTCTTCCAGTGTCACTTTCGTACGATTCGTTCGAATAATAAAGCGGAAGTAGTCTGCAAGATGCAGCGACATTTTTTGCACAGACTTGAAATCCTTCAGCGCAGCCAGGTTGTATATAATGTTTAAGGTATTCATGTAAAAATGGGGATTAATCTGAACCTGAAGATGCTTGAATTCCGCATCCTGCACCTTCAGCTTCTCTTCATATACATTGATCTTCAGATGCTCTATCTCGCGTGCCATCTCGTTAAATGTCGTATTCAGAAAGCGAAATTCACCTGTCCCTCCTTCATGCAGGCGCACATCCAGCCGCCCTTGACCGATCCGCCGCATACCGCGCACGAGCTCGAACAGCGGCTTAATTAACGTTCGCTGCAGGAAGACAAAGTACAATACGAGAATGATCACAACGACTAGCGGAATCATATAAATAAATTGTTGGAAATACGGTAAATTTCGTAAAATACTTTTCTCGGCTACAATAATGGCATACTTAATATTTGCCATCAAGGACTGTTCTTCCACAATCAAATAATCACTGCCATTGTCGCGATCTGTAACTATACGGTAATCTTTATTAGCTTCCCCTTCCTTGACGTCCATCATCGAGTAGCGGTCCGCTGAGCTTCCGATTCCGCCGATAGATTGATCTCCAGACAGCAGCATCACTCCGCCGTCTTCCCCAAGCTCCCAATTGCTAATCGGTTCCATTAAATTCTCTACACTAATCCACGAACCAATAAAAACGTTCGCATTCACGGCAATCATTTTGTACATCGCATAGCCATCCGCAGTCTCTACAACCCGCCACTCCTTATCCGGCGGCTCCTCTGCGGACGTAAGCAGCGTGTCAATATTATCATATATAACTTCTCGTTCTTGATATGTATTCTTCTGCGTAGATAAGATTAGATCATTGTTCTTGCGCAAGTAGACGAATATCGAATCCACCATCTCGTAATACCCAATCGTAATATTCAGTTTATTAATAATTCGCAACTTGGTCAGCATATATTCATTGCTGTCCGACACATACGCATTAATAATACTGACATCCTGATCATTAAGCATGCCATATAAGAACAAGTTCGTCTGATATAGAACATTGTCCGTATTCTTCGTATAGAGATCCAGCAAATTGCTATGATTCTTAGAAATTTGATCGCGCACGATATTGATCGCGTAATAATTACTGTAATACAAAAAAATCGCTAATGGGATGGTGACCAATAAAAAACCAGCTAAAATTCTGAGTTTCACGGATTGCAGCATGTAGGTTCCCCTTTGGTTCGAATAGGCGCTACTCCTATTGTAATAAGCAGATTTGGGCTTGGCAACCTTTGCTTCACAATGATCCGTACGAATAAACAAAAAAAGAAGATGGCATAACCGACTTGAAGCCGGTTCCGACCATCTTCTTTCATGCTATCTTCTGTACGGTCTCTTCGCTCGCGGCGGTCCGAACACTTCGGACCACATCATTCCAAGCCTAGCATCATCTGCCGATGGACGATGTTCAGCCGTTATTCGGACTGGACTCGCGGATTCCGGACGTATCCGGTACGGACGAAGCGGCTTCGAATCCGGTACTGGTTGTGTTGCGCCTTCTGATTCATAAGCTTGAAGTGCCTCCATATATTTATTCTCAGGTTCCACATCGTAGGCTTCTGTCTCCCAATGATCCAGCTCTCTCGACGGCTGCGGCTCTTCATTCGTGAATGTCGGCATGCCTGATCCTTGCCTCCGAGGACGTACCGGTTCCGCTTCCTTGCGCTTTCGAAACAAAGCGCTGATCAAGCCAATCACAATTAACAAGATTAGCGGATTGCCGAATAGTACATCAAGCATACTTATTCATCCTTTTCTTGATCGCGGCCGAAGGATGATCTCATCTGTGTATCAGCATCAATATTTTTGAAGTTCATGTAATCCATAACACCAAGCTTGCCGCTACGCAACGCTTCGGCCATAGCTTGCGGTACTTGCGATTCAGCCTCTACAACCTTCGCTCTCATCTCAACGACGCGCGCGGACATTTCCTGCTCCTGCGCCACAGCCATCGCTCTGCGCTCTTCGGCCTTCGCCTGTGCGATTTGCTTGTCTGCTTCCGCCTGATCGGTTTGGAGCGTTGCCCCGATGTTCCGACCGACATCGATGTCAGCAATATCTATGGATAAGATTTCGAATGCGGTTCCCGCATCAAGCCCTTTCTCCAACACGGTGCGTGAAATCGTATCTGGATTTTCCAACGTTTCCTTATGGCTTCCGGCCGAACCTACTGTCGTGACGATCCCTTCCCCTACGCGGGCAATAATCGTCTCTTCACCGGCACCCCCGACCAAGCGGTCGATATTAGCACGAACCGTAACACGCGCCCGCACCTTCACCTCAATGCCGTCCTTGGCAACCGCTGCTACAATCGGCGTCTCGATGACTTTCGGATTGACACTCATCTGCACAGCTTGCAGCACGTCTCTCCCCGCGAGATCAATGGCAGCTGCCCGTTCGAACTCCAAGTCAATATCTGCACGCTGTGCAGCGATCAATGCATTGACGACACGGTCCACATTACCGCCTGCCAAGTAATGGCTTTCCAATTGATTCGTAGACAGGTTAAGCCCTGCCTTCGTTGCCTTGATCAACGGATTCACAACGCGGCTTGGAATAACCCTCCGAATTCGCATCGCAACCAAGGTTACGATACCGACTCTAACGCCTGAGAACCACGCGGAAATCCAGAGCATCACTGGCACGAAGCTGAAGAAGACCGACAATGCAATAATAATAATGGCACCAAATAACAAATACATCACTAATGGATCCATAGTTCCTCCTTGAATTGATTTATTTTCAATTAATTAGACTCTTCTTTCTGTTCGCGCACGACAACCCGATTTCCTTCTATTCGGATCACGACAATCTCTGTGTGCGCCGCGATAAATTCTCCACTAGTCACGACGTCGACACGCTCTTCTCCAATGAACGCAGTGCCTGACGGACGCAATGCAGTGGAAGCTAAGCCTGTTTGACCAAGCAAGTGCATGCGATCGTTCGCCGAACGATAACCGACATCCCGAGTCATCTGATCCTGCAGAATGAATCGCTTCCATACACCCTTCTTGCCAAAGTACTTGCCTACAATAGCGAGGACAACAATCGCTACGAGCACGGCGATGCCAAGCGACAACAGCGCCTGCTCTGTACTGTACGCTGCTAGGACAACGCCGCTCAATAAGCTGAGAATACCCAATGTGCCAAGTATGCCAAAGCTCGGTATAAATAATTCCAATATCATCAGCAATGCCCCTCCAACGAATAACAGCACATGTTCGGAGCCGGCGAACCCTGCTGCGAAATTGCCAAAGAAGTATAAGCCGAACGAAGCAAGCCCTACAATCCCCGGTATGCCAAATCCGGGTGCAATGATTTCTATCCCTATGCCAACAATGCCGATTAGGATCAAGATAGTCATGACAATCGGATTCGTCAAGAAGGTGGCAACCTTCTCGGCAAGGCTCAACTCAACTGTAATGATCTGCATCTGTGTGATCCCCAGTTGTTCTTGAACGCCTTCTAGCGAGTCGGCTATTCCTTCGGCATACCCTGTCGCTACTGCTTCCTGTGCTGTAAATGTAATCAACTCGCCTGGTCCGTATGTCTTGTCGAGTTCCTTAACTTCCAATGGTCGGCTGTCATCAACCATCTTCACCGCATAATCACCGTTACGGTCGTTCATCTCGGCAGCTGCGCGCATGTTGCCTGCCCAAGTTGAGATTAGCTTGGAATCCTCAATACGATTGCCTGCTCCGTCCACGATCGCAGCTGCTCCGATTGTGCTTCCGGGAGCCATTATGATTTGGTCAGCATTCAATGCGATGTAGCTGCCTGCTGAGATCGCCTTACCATTGACGAACGCTACTGTCGGTATGGTCGCCTCACGAATCGACTCGCCGATACCCATCGCTGAGTCGAGCCTGCCGCCAAGCGTATCGATATCCAATACAATGTAGGCCGCATAGTTGGACTCCGCTTCTTCGATTGAACGCTCGATGAAGTGTGCTAATCCGTTCTCAATCCCATGCTTGACCGGAATGACATAGATCAGCTCATTCGTCTGCTCTTCGGCTTCGACAGCCATGGGAGTCAAGCTTAGTGCTGCAAGCACAATGGCTACAGCCACCATCCAGAAGGCCGAACGTCTGGAGAACAGCCTCATGCCATAACCTCCTTCTGTGTAGATGTCGACATATTCAGTTTCCCCTCTGTATGCCGCTTTATCGCTTGGAATACTATGTATTACGTTACATGGGAAAACATGTTTCATGATTTATGATAGCATTGGCGAAACAAATAAAAAGAGATCGCCTCGTAGCATTCTCTCGCCACAGAGCCGACCTCTATTCAATACAGCATGTCCTTACGGAACATAGCATTAACTTAATTGCTGTAGGACTAGTTGATTCACTATCTTGCCGTCTGCCCGTCCTTTGACCTTCGGCATTAAAGCTCCCATCACTTTCCCCATCTCGGCTTTAGAAGAAGCACCGACTTCCTGGATGGTCTGTTGTACAATTGCCTTGACTTCTTCTTCTGTCAGCTGCTTAGGAAGGTACTCATGAATCACTTCAATTTCCTTCTGCAATTGCTCGACCAGATCATCGCGCCCGGCCTTCTGAAATTCCTGGAGGGAATCCTTGCGTTGTTTGAGCTCACGATTTATGATATCAAGAACGTCTTCCTCTCCCAATTCCTTACGCTGGTCGATTTCGATGTTCTTGATCGATGAACGGATCATTCGGATCACGGAGAGTTTGAATTTATCCTGGTTCTTCATCGCTTGTTTCATATCGTTGGTTAATCGTTCTGTCAAGCTCATGAGTCGAAACTCCTCCTAGAACTTTCTCTTACGCGCTGCTTCCGACTTCTTCTTGCGCTTAACGCTTGGCTTCTCATAATGCTTGCGCTTCTTGATTTCGGCGAGAACCCCGTCCTTCGCGAGACCTTTCTTAAAGCGGCGAAGCGCAGCGTCAAGAGATTCATTTTTGCGAACTTTAGTTTCAGACACCAGATTTCCCTCCCTCCGAACAGACCGTCCAATTGAAACGGTGTAACACACTTCATTATATGTGATAGAGAAAAGCCGTGTCAACCGTTAAAAGGCACTTAGTTTTTCCCCGCCCATTAAATGGTAATGGAGATGGAACACGATTTGTCCCGCGTCTGCACCACAATTGTTGAGCAGTCTATACCCGCTCGCTATCCCTTGCTCATCTGCCACAATCTGGGCTGCCCTATGTATGTCAGCCACGATGGAGAAGTCCGACACGTCATTCATAGTCGGGATGTGCTCCTTAGGCGCAATCAGCACATGCACAGGAGCCTTCGGATCAATATCCGCAAAGGCGATGACACGCTCATCCTCATAAAATTTTGTTGAAGGCAGCTCACCCTTCACAATTTTACAAAAAATACAATCTGACATCTTCTGACCTCCTTCTCATTACATAATCTATAGCAATCATAGCTTAAGCAGCAAGGTGAAGTCCAATAGATTAGCACACGTTCCTGCCTACAGACGAACGACATGCGCTCCGTCGAAGAGGAAAATATAGGACTCTGCAACTGGCTCGCCCCATATTCGTTCGATCGCTCTAGCGTATAACTGCAATTGCATGCGATAGCTGTCTGCTACGTGCTGCGGTGTTCTCCCCCGTAATGAATCTGTTTTGTAATCAAGTAATACCCAGCCTTGCTCATCGCGAAACAAGCAGTCAATTACCCCTTGCATCAGCACGGATTCGCCAGCAAGGCTCGCGTCGTGCTCCCCGTATACTTCTTCGACTGGAAGCGCATAGCTGAACGGCAGCTCCCGTCGAACATCAGACGATGCAAGCATCCGACGACCGAGATCTGTTGCGAAGAAAGCCGCAATGACTTGTGGATTGATCTCTTGCAGCTGATCGGATCGAAGCATCAACTGCTCCCCCATGCGTTGCAGTTCTACATGAACCTGCTCTTCACCCAATTCTGGTGCAAGCGTAATCGCCTGCATGACAGCATGATAGACTGTTCCTTTCTCCGCTGCGGTCATCCCGCGTTCCTCTGCGAAGCGAGGCCGCCGCAGCAGTCTGTGCCGGAAGGAAGCCGCCGTCTCGCTATGGACGACTGTTCCGTCAGGCAGAACGCCTGCTGCTTGATACTCTTCTTCCTTCTGCCAGTGGCGCTCGCCCATCCGTTTCAATTCAGATACAGACGTTTTGGATAGCAGGCCTGACGCCGCTTCATACGGATATCGCCATTGCAATATGCTGCTAATTCGCCGACTATGGGCACTCTCACTCCAATCGGGCAGACTGTCGCCATTTCGAATCGCAGCCATCGTGTGCTCATCCGCCATCCACTCACTGGCAGGCGCTGCTTGTCCTGCTGCGTCCGGACCTAACGTAATCACTTTCCAACAGGACGTATCCTGACGAAGCCATGCAGGCGCTGCATGGCGGCTAGCATCTTGACGCAACGAATCAGCGGCAGGATGTCGAATGAGGGACGGTCCTAGCCAATCCAAGAAGGAGCTTGCTTCCGTAAGGAGTGTGGACGGCAACTGAAGCTCAGCAATCTCTGCAGCAGCATCCCACCGCTGCAACGCTTTCTCGCGATTTTGCACAGTGCCGACCATAATTAATTTTTCCTTCGGTCGCGTCAAGGCCACATACAGAATCCTCATCTCCTCTGCCAGCATCTCCAACCGCATGCGATGACGAATCGCCATGTACGGCAGAGATGGGTAACTGACATGCAGCTCGCGATCGACCACTTTCGGTCCGAAGCCGAGTTCCTTATGCAATAGAAATGGCGACTGGACATCTTGTTGGTTGAATTTTTTACCAAGACCTGCAACGAACACTACCGGAAATTCCAAGCCTTTGCTCTTATGAATAGACATTATCCGCACAACATCCTCTTGCTCGCCTAACGCTCGGGCTGCACCCAGATCATTCCCGCTGTCACGGATCTTCTCGATAAATCGCAGAAATCGGAACAAGCCGCGGAACGAAGTGGCTTCGTATTGTCGTGCACGGTCATACAATACCCGCAAATTCGCTTGTCGCTGCGCGCCTCCCGGCAATCCTCCTACAAAGTCGTAAAGGCCGGTATCCCTGTACAGATCCCAGATTAATGTAGACAAGGCGTCTAGCGCTGCTTGCTGCCGCCATGCACGCAGCCGCTGCAAGAACAGCTTCAGCTTATCCCGCAATGCAGATTCAGAGCCATCCTCATCGCCAACATAGGCTGTAACTGCATCATAATAGCTCATGCCTTGGCGCCCTGTTCTGATTACAGCCAGCTCCTCTGCCCGCAAGCCGACAACAGGCGAGCGGAGAACAGCCGCAAGCGGAATATCCTGCTGCGGATTGTCGATCAGCGAGAGCAGAGACAACGCCCACTCCACCTCGCCTGCGCGGAAATAACCAGTCTGCAATTCTGCATAAGCAGGAATGCCCATCAAGCGGAATTCCTCCATCATCTCTGGTGCCCATTGCTGTGTAGCACGGAGCAGGATGACCATATCTTGATAAGCAACAGGACGGTATCCCTTCAGCTTCTTGTCATACACTTGCATAGGTGCCGAACCGTCTGCTCCCATGAACTGACGTATACGGCGGGCGATCAGCCTAGCCTCAAGCTGAGCCGCCAGCAGATCAGAAGTGTCTTCTCCTTCTCCATCCTCACCTTCCTCTTGTTCATCACCGCGTTCTGCGTTATGATCTTCCCGATCAACTACGAGCAGCTCCACATCAAGATCCTGCAGATCATTCATAGGAGCCGGGAAGCCCTTGCCGTACTTAAGCTCCGCTCCCTCATCATATTCAATTTCGGCAACTTGCTCGCGCATCATTTGTCTGAACAGAAAATTGACACCGTCTATAACCTCTTGTCGACTGCGGAAATTACGAGCAAGATCTATGCGCACTCCTGATGACGCATCAAGCTGAGCCGCGCTTCCTCCACTAGCAATTGAATCAGGTTCGACAGATACTTCCGTCAGCATAGTCTGGTCGATACGCTCGAACTGTTTGTACTTAGCAAGGAATAAGCCGGGATCAGCAAGTCGGAAGCGGTAAATACTCTGCTTCACATCTCCAACCATAAACCGTTTACCCGCTCCCCCAGCCAATAAGGATAGAATCGTCTCCTGAACCAAATTCGTATCTTGATACTCATCGACTAGCACTTCTGCGAAATGCTCGCGATATGTCTCAGCCGCATCTGACGGTATTAGGTCACTAGGCGTTGACTCTGGATGACGCAAGATGAACAATGCCAAATGCTCAAGATCTGAGAAATCCAGCAAGCCTTTGTCTCGCTTCATCAACGTATAGGTCTCATCGAACGATTCGACAAATTCGGCGAGTTCTTCCATGAGGGGAGCTAATGCAAGCACCTCGCTGCGCATGTCGTCAGGTGTTCGGGCGAACCATTCCCGATTCGTTCTCTCCAGCTTCTCCTTCGCCTTCTTCCGCAAGCCGCTCGCCTTATCTTGCAAGCTCTTGTCATATTCATCGCCTCTGCACGCCTTCAGCCTGCCGAAAGCTACAGCTTGGAAGGCGCTGTACATGGACTCCCAATCTTGTTCCATGCAAGCTTCGCGCAGAACCAACGCCATCTCCAGTTCAGACTCTATTTGCTCCGCATACGGTACAGGTCCCCCAGGCTCTGCACACAGATCAAGCGCCCGTCGAAGCAGAGAAATTGCAGCATCCACCTGCAAGCGAACCGCAGCAAACAAGCTTGATGTCCAATGTGTCAATTGCTTGTCGTGTGCGGCATCAGCGAACAGCTTAGCCATACTCGACAGCCAGTGTGAAGGCCACGGATGACTGCGGGAAAATTCGTGCAGTCGCATAGTAAGTGTCATAAAACCAGCATCGCTGCGCTCCCCGCCGAATACATCTACAAGCTGCCAGAACAAGCTGTCTTCTGGCTTCGACTCATAACAGCGTTCCAGCAATGTCTCCATCGCCTCTGCACGCAGCAACTCAGCTTCATGCTCGCCGGCAATGCGAAAGCCGGGATCAAGCGGAATAAGCTGATAATAGCGGCTAATGACCTCCATGCAGAACGAATGCAGCGTCGTAATAGATGCTCGGTGAATCAAGGCAAGCTGCCTGCGTATATGTGGAGAATCCGGATTCCGTTCCAGTTCGTCCTCCAACGCTTCACGTATGCGTCCGCGCATCTCATCCGCGGCAGCTTTCGTAAAGGTGGAGACGAGCATCCGATCAATATCGATCGGGTCATCTTCATCCAATACGCGGCGAATAATTCGCTCAACGAGTACAGCTGTTTTGCCAGATCCGGCAGCCGCAGCTACCAAAATATCTGTACCGCGTGCTGTGATAGCAGCCCACTGCTCATCTGTCCATGCAACGTCTGGCGGCTTAGGCACATCAGTATATGAGGCACGCTTGCTGTCCTTATTCATCGTTCATCCCTTCCTTCTCCAGCTTGCTCCAGACGTCCAGCTTCCCAATTCCAGCAAGCTGGTTGTACGCATTGCCCGTATATAACGGATCGAATTGACATACTGACTTGTACGGACAGAAACCGCAAGGGGTCTTCGTCCCTAGCCTATAAGGAGTGATGGCAACTTCTCCGGCAGCAATGCTGCTTCCGATATGATGCATGCTGCCCCTTATCGCTCTGCGCAAGTTCGGCCATTGCTCCGGAGTGAATGTGGACGACTGGCTCTCTACGACTTCTCCGGACGTTCTCAGCCGAACCGGAATAATTTCCGAGTAGCCTGCATCCAACGTACGGTCCATCGCTTGTATAACATCATTGCGTCCCATGATAAGACCGCGCTGCTTGAATCGCTTCAATGCTTCTTTGCTTGCCTTCTCTTGTTCCACCGGACCTGCAAAGGCTATGACCGGATTGTGTACATGTACATAGAAGGCGCCTGCAGCTTCTGCGGGGCGACCAAGCCACTGTTCAGCATGGCTCACTGCTACGTCGAGATAAGCCAGCAGCTGCAAGCTCAGTCCATAATACACCTCTGCCAGGTTCAACTGGACAGAGCCTGATTTGTAATCGATCACCCGTAGCAGCAAGCTGTCTCCACGCTCTGCCTGATCGACGCGATCGATTCGTCCGGCTACTTCCATCTCCGTACCATCGGCCAACGTGAATCGCAGCGGCGGAATGCGCCCCTTACGTCCGAACTCAATCTCTAGGCCAGCAGGCGTAAATTCGCCTCTTGCTGCTTGCACGGCGAGCATCGCTGTCGTGCGGCTGATGATATCCTTCAGCTTGCGGGCCATATAGCGATAACGATGAGAGCTTAGCAAAATTTCGCTTTGCAAGCGCGGCGTCAGATGTGCCACAGCCTGTTCCGCCATCCGCTCGCAATCTTCCTCCTGCAGCTCGCCCCAGCTTATGCCGGCAGCAAGCATCTCACCTGCAATCCAACTAAGTGCTGCATGGAAGAACTGACCGATGTCCGGAGCTTCAAGTCGATATACAGCGCGTTCTTCCAAGCGCAAGCCGTATGCGGCAAACTGAGCGAATGGGCACGCTGCCTGCTTCTCCATGCGCGACACACTTGCTTTCAGCCTATCCCCGTACAGCAGCTTAGCTGTCGTGCCGGACAACGCTTCCTCACGATTCGTGTAGAACAATCCTCCCAGTCTAGTTTGCAGCGCCCACTTGCGGGTTGGTTCTGTCAGATGCCAGGAATAGATGTCCCACCAAAAATTAGCAATGTGCGCACCTGCGAGCCAATAACGAATCTGATTGACTAAATAGGAAGCCGCTCGATCCGGAGCATGTATGAAGGTGAGCTGAACATCTTCCGGCATAGCCGGCTCTGGCTCTCCTGCAAGCCAATGCGCAGACAAGGTAGGAAACATGCCTTTGACACGACGCACTACTTCAGAAGGCGTCAGCGCCTTCCCTTCCTCATCAGCAACCGGGTAGCTAAGCCACAGCTTATCTTGCGGCACACTTAATGTTGAATAAATTAAGAACTGCTCGTCCAACAGCTTGCGCTTGCTTCCTGGCGCGAGCATAAGACCGCCTTCGGCAAGCAGGTCGCGTTCTTGCTCTGACAGCACACTGTCCTCCGTCGGACGTGCGGGCATAGCACCATCATTGGCACCGAGAACAAATACCGCACGCACATGTCCCGGTCTCGTCCGCTCCATGCTCCCTACCAGCACCTCATCCAGTGATGGGGGAACTAATGCGAGCTTAATCTGCTCTAATCCTGCAAGCAGCCAATCGGCAAATGTAGCGGTGGAGATCACTTCCTGACCGGTTGCGTCGACCATCTGCTCCAACATATCTATAACACTGTCCCATACTTGCATATGCTCACGCGCTCGATCTGGACTGCCGTCCGCCACCGCTTGTTCACTCCACTGCTCCAGATGAGCCGGGATATCTGTATCCTCTAACAACGCAAACAATGCTTCCGCTTGCTCTCGGACAGTGGCCGCCTTGGACAATCGCTCCTGAAATCGCATCAATGGCGTGGATATGGTCATGCGAAGGGTATGGATTTCGTTCAAATCATATTTATCATGCTCTGCATCTTCGTCTTCCAGCGAATAGCGAAGTCTATAAGTCCATGGCTTGTCATTCAACCATGCAGCTCCCTGCAGACCGAATGCCAATACGTAATTTTCCAGTCGATCGAGGGCTGCTCTGTGCGCCATGCTTCGCTCACGATATGAAAGTTCGGCATGCATGGCTGCAGGACTGAAGAAACCCGTCTTCGCACAGCGAAACACAGCCTCATAGGGCCAATAATGCATGACAGTTTCCAGAGCAGAGCGAATAAACTCCAACAGCGGATGATGGATTGCCGCTTGCTTGCGATCGACAAAATGCGGAATACCGCAGTCTCCGAGTACGAGTGAGATCAGTTCTTCATAAACGTCCGGTTGGCGGAGCAAGACGGCCATATCTCTCCAGCGATAGCCGTGATCCCGAGCAAGCGACATCATCTCGCGGGCCATCCCCTCCACTTCCGCTCTGCGATTCACAGCAGCTGCAATATGAATCGATGACTTCGGCTCCGCACCGCATTCATGTGTATGCTGATCGGTCCATTTCTTGCGGCTTGCATAATGGCATTCGAGATGGGCCAATACCGGACTTGCTGCATGGCGGTGCGTGGCGGCTGCCTGTTCATGCATAGCCGTCACCTCGCCTAGATCTGCACCGCAGTCCATCGCAAGCTGCTTCAGTTTCATCAGCGTAATGGCAGTAGGATGAAAGAGGTCCAATTCATCCGGCTGCTCGCCCAGCTCACGATCACGATCAACGGATAACGTAACCGTCACCTTCGGACAAACTCGAAACAGCTCGCCCAACACGCGATATTCCTGAGGGGTAAAGCCGTTAAAGCCGTCAATCCAAACTTCCATCTGACGGGCGTAGGTGGATGCAGGAAGCTTCTCAGCGAGCAGCTCCAACGCGTCCTCCGTATCCAAATACCGCTCCCTCACAGCAGCATCATAATCGGCATATAGCATAGACAAATCGGCTAGCTTCGCAGCAAAGTCCCGTCCACCTGCACCTTCTGCCAATCCCGTATCTAGCATATGCGAAGCTAAATTCGCAGGATCGATCTCATACCTCTTGCATTCTGTAATAAATTGCAACAGCTTCTCTGTATAAGCTACTTGATCTGCTTGTGCACGCAATGTCTGCAGCTCATCTTGGCGCTTCTTCATCAATGTGTACAGCAGCAGCTTCTTACCGATATCGCCGATCGGCGGCTTCGCCATACCGCCGGTTTCTTGCATAATGCGAAAGGCCATTCGGCGGAAGCTCAGCACCTGCGCACGAATGACCCCATGAAGTCCGGAAGTGGAGGCCAATGCCTTCTCCGCCGAGAAGCTTGCTTGCTCCGGCACTAGCCATACGATAGGCTTACCTGCAGGATCTTGGCGCAGACCTTCGCGAATTTGTTCTAGACAATATCGACTTTTGCCGCTTCCTGCACGACCGATAACCAAATAAACGGTCATTCGACTCCTCCCCTTCCTTACACCCAAAAGTGATGCATAACCTTCGATGATAATTCCTATTACTTTTGCGGGGCCCGATTATATACCCACAAAAGTGATGCATGCCTTCGAAGATGACTCCTATTACTTTTGCGGGGCCCGATTCAATTACCCACAAAAGTGATGTATTACCTTCGATGAAAATTGCTAGTATTGCAGAGCTTCTATGTTGATTCCTATAAGGTTGTCACTTCGAATATCGCAAACTTCAAGTAGTTCCCTTCATCAACGCCCAATATATGCGGATGATCCTTGCCCGCACCGTTACATTCTACAAGTCTCAACCTTTTTCCTGCATCCTGCGCAGCCTGACGAACGGTTTCCAGAAATAGGTCTGCCCGAACATGATAGGAACAGCTAGCCGTTACGAGAAATCCCCCCTCATTCACGAGCTTCAATGCATGAAGATTAATATCCTTGTAGCCGCGGCATGCACTAGCTACTGCAGCACGGTTCTTCGCGAATGCTGGCGGATCTAAGATCACTACATCCCATGTTCTTCCGCCCGATTCGAGTGCAGTCGAAGTATCTGGACGTTGTTTTGCCGGTACATTCGCCAAGTCACCACGCTTCTGTCTAGCTGACAAGCCAGCAACTTGTTCACGCAAATATTGGAACGCATCTGCAACAACGAATTCCACCCTGTCTTCAAACCCATTCAACACAACGTTCTGACGAGCGCTCTCAATCGCATGCTCAGATACGTCGAGGCAAGTCACTTTCTTCGCCCCGTAGTGACAAGCATGCAGCGTGAAGCTGCCCGTATGGGAGAAGCATTCCAACACGGTCGCCCCGTCCCAGTACGGATACGTGACTGGTTTGCCATTCTTGTTCACAGGCGCGAGCTGCAACCGCCCATCCAGTTCCACTTCTCTCCGTTCAATGCCGCTGCGCCATCCCCAACCTTGCATAAGCGGCGCAATCGCAGCCCGATTCTCGCGCTGGTCGAAGAAGTAGCCGGTCTTCTGTCCTTCCTCAATATCAACTTGAAGCTTTAGACCGTTTTCCTCTATTTCCACATACCGTACCGATTCGCCGTACAACAATCCCTTCGTCTCAGTCAATCCTTCCAATTCTCTGACACCTACATCGCTGCGTTCATAGATCGATCGCGGTTGGAATACTGCAATCAACGCCTGCGTCACTTGCGACTTGCGCTTGTCCATGGCATACGTAAGAAATTGTACGACCAATACATCATGAAATTTATCCACGATCAATCCCGGAAGCCCATCCGCTTCGCCATATACTGCCCGATAAGCCTCTACTTGTCCTAAGAAGCGCTTACGATAACGCCTGCACGAAGTGATTTTATCTGTTAGAAACGCTTCATCCATCACCTCTAATCGCTGATAGGCAACGACTCTAGCCCGAATTCGGGAATGCGGATTGTAAGCTCCTGTCGCGAGAAATTTGCCGCGGTGATCCACAATGTCAACGAGATCCCCTGGTTCAGCTTCCCCATTCAACCGCTCCACTTCATTCTCATAAACCCATGGATGTCCGGCTTCGAGCCGTTTCTTGCGCTTCGTGCTTAATACTAGCGAAGCTCTAGTCTGTTGCTCATCTATATGTATCGTAGTCATCATACCTGTTGCTCCTCCTTGTCATGCCTGTTCAGGCTTGTTCATATGATGATGGTAACCCGCAATTTGCAAGCATTCCTTCGTTATTGGTTGTTCGTTCCAGTCTATTGCAGAGCCGCTACAAGTGTTGGCATTACGATCCGTACATTCAATGAAGGAGATGTCTCTCCATGATGGCAGAACTGATTCTCCCCTTGATTGCAGGTTTAGCCATGTTCCTATTCGGGATGAAAGTAATGGAGCTTGCGCTGCATACTTGGGCAGGGGATTATTTGAAAAACGCGTTAGGCACCTTCACATCCACTCCGCTGCGCGGTATGCTAACCGGCACTATTCTGACAGCCATTCTGCAAAGCAGCAGTGCCATTACCGTCATCACGATCGGACTCGTCAACGCAGGTATGCTCACCTTTCCCCGCACCTTGGGAATCATTCTTGGCACGAATATAGGCACCTGCCTAACAACAGAACTACTTGGACTGAACTTGAATAATGCTGCTATACCTATGCTTATTGGCTCATCCGCTATATGGTTAGTAGCATGGATGCTGCACGCAGACACGGATGACAGCGAAGCTCGCATAACTGACGGCAGGTCGATATTCATTCGCTCCGTCTTGCAACCGCGACGTGTCCCAAGCCGATCAATCAAGTCGAACCGTCCATCTCGATTGATCAGCAACATGATGCGTCCAGTCAAGCTGTTCGCAATGGCTGCTGCTGGCTTCTCCTGTATTCTGCTCGGGATGCAAGTGATGAACACGATCGTTCCTGGACTTCAAGCAAGAGGGGTGTTCGCATGGTTTCTGGAAATGTCACAATCCGGCATGCTGTGGGGAGTCGCCGCCGGTACGTGCATGACAGCTATCATCCAGAGCAGTTCAGCGGCAGTGGCAATCGTAATGGGTTTGGCAGCTGTACAGGCAATCAGCCCCGAGCTAGCCATTGCTATGGTTCTGGGAGCCAATATTGGCACGTGTGCTACCGGATTAATTGCCGCTATTGGCGGCACGCGTGCGGGTAAGATGGTCGCTTGGGCACAAGTGGTGCTCAACGTAGCAGGCACCCTGCTTGTTCTCCCGTTCATTCCACTGCTTGCGGATTGGTCTGCTGCACTTGCGTCAAATCCTGCAAGCCAGATCGCCCATGCGCAAACCATTTTCAACATTGCCTGTTCCTTACTTGCGTTGCCGCTATGCTACTTGCCCTGGCTTCGCATACAAACGAGACGATTATAAACTTGCCAGTTTATGCAATGCTAGCTGCAGTACCGGTGTAATATTGTCATACCCAGCTGCTCGCTGACGCTCTTCGGCTTCGATCGGAGATAACCACAGCACATTGCCGATCTCTTCCATTTGCACACGATCCTGACCGCCGACTGCTTCAATAAGAAAATAGTGGACAACCTTCTCCACTTCACCTTTGTCCGTATGATTATACACATATGCAGTCGTATCCAACGGTTCGATGATCCGACCGATTGTCCCTGTTTCTTCTTCGATCTCCCGCAGCGCGGTCTGTTCGATAGTCTCCCCATCTTCCATCTTGCCCTTCGCCAGTGTGACATGTCCGAATCTGTCCTGGATAAGTTGAACGACTAATTCGCCATCCACTCTCTTGTACACAACGCCGCCAGCTGATACTTCCTTGTTCTCCATATAGCTTCGCCCCTTTGTCTGAACTTACCCTGAATGTGAAATGAAAGAGGATTCCCCTTCGAGCAACGCGCCGTACAGGGCTGATTGCGACAAGGAAATCCTCCAGTATCCGAGCTACACTGCCTGCACCCGCTCCTCCAACACACGGACAAGCTTGCCGCGGCATTCATTCACGCCCGCTTCTTCAATCTTGATGCGGCAGAGCGAACCAATGAGCTCCTCTCCACCTGCAAATGCTACATGCAAATAGTTATCTGTGTGACCAATAACGATACCGTCCTGCTCGCGTCCCTTCTGCAGACGCTCTGGAATAACATCAAGCACTTCTCCGACGTATTGCGAAGCGTATTCCAGCTGCATCTGCTCCGACAGATCGATCAGCGCGTGTACACGACGGTTCTTCTCTTCTTCATCGACCTGATCCTCCATTCGCGAAGCCGGTGTTCCTGTTCGCTTAGAATAGGGGAACACGTGCATCTCTGCGAACTTCATCTCCTTCATAAACTGATAGCCGCGCTCGAACATCTCTTCGGTTTCTCCAGGGAACCCGACGATAACATCTGTTGTAATGGCTACGCCAGGCATAGCTTCATGCAATCTGCGAATCTTCTCAGCGAATTCCGCAGTCGTATACTTCCGACGCATACGCTTCAGCACATCGTCGTCTCCAGCCTGCAACGGAATATGCAGATGACGACACATCTTGTCGGATTGATTGAGCACTTCGATCATATCCTCAGTGATCTGGCTTGCCTCAATCGAGCTAATACGGATACGCTCCAGCCCTTCGATCTTATCAAGATCGCGAAGCAAGCTCGTTAGCGTATAGTTCTCGAGGTCGTCGCCGTAACCGCCGGTATGAATGCCGGTCAATACGATTTCCTTATAACCTGAAGCGACGAGCTGACGTGCCTGTGCAAGAACACTTTGCGGTTCGCGGCTGCGGCTCAAGCCCCGCGTCCATGGAATAATACAGAATGTGCAGAAGTTGTTGCAGCCTTCTTGAATTTTCAAGAACGCACGAGTACGATCGGAGAAATCCGGTACGTCAAGCTCTTCGAAGCTGCGTGTCTTCATAATATTACGCACGGCGTTGACTGGTTGACGCTCCCGTTGAAACTGCTCGATATATTCCATGATCCGCTCACGATCTTGTGTGCCGATCACAATATCGACACCTGGAATTTCCAATATCTCGGCAGGAGCAGTCTGGGCATAGCAGCCCGTCACCGCAATGATTGCTTCCGGATTGCGCCTAACAGCGCGCCGAATAATCTGTCTGCTCTTTTTGTCGCCGGTATTCGTAACCGTACATGTATTGACAACATACACGTCCGCATCTGTTTCGAAATCTGCTTGCTCATAGCCAGCTTGCTTGAACTGCTGCCATATGGCTTCCGTATCGTAGAAATTCACCTTGCAGCCCAATGTATGAAATGCTACTGTCGGCTTCATCGGCTCCCCCCCATTTCTCCATATTCATATAACACACATGTCAACGCTACCAGAGCAGCGGTTTCGGTGCGCAAGATGCGCGGACCTACATGAACCCGGCTCGCTCCAGCAGACTGCGCTTGCTCTGCTTCCTGCTCTGTAAATCCGCCCTCAGGGCCTATAATAACCCAAATTCGCTGCTTGCCGGAGGCAGATCGATCTGCCTGCTCCCGCCATTGCCTAAGCACTTGACCGAGCCCATTATCCACCTCCTGCTCATAGCACAGAAGTACAAGGTCAGCTTCATCAAAGCGCTGCAACAGCTCCTTCCAGGATACAATCCGGTCGATATGAGGTACAAGGTCGCGGTGGGCTTGTTCGGCAGCTTCCTTGGCGATCTTATGCCAGCGTTCCAGCCGCTTCGCTTCCTTCTTATCATCATACTGTACGATCGTCCGCGCAGACACGAACGGAATGAAGCCAGCTGCGCCGATTTCCGTACAGCGCTGAATGACTGTCTCCATCTTATCCCCTTTGGGTAAACTTTGCGCTATATAAATATCAATCCCCGGTTCACGGCTCTCCTCGATCCATTCGAGAATCTTCGCCTCAACGATCCCTTTCATAGCGGCGGCAACTTCCACAACAGCTGTCCGCCCGTCCGGAGCACAGCAAAGAAAACGATCGCCGATGCGCCCTCTCATCACATTCATCACATGATGAGCATCATCGCCCGTGATCGTTACACCGTCATCCTGCCATTGTTCTGCCGGAACAAAATACCGTTGCAAACCAGCTCTCTCCTTCTTGTGCATGAAGCGAATTCGTCTACTGCCAGCAACCGCTCTCTCATCCCAGCTGATGCTCAACCTACATCTTACAACTTTTTCGCAATGATTGCCATACTCCTGTTACAAGACATCGGACCAAAACAGTAACAGAGCCGTGTGCAGCTGGGTAACCCATCCGAATAACGGATCGATCGTAACCTTCCTTAGCGGCGGAATGAACACAATAAGCAAGAAAATAAAAAATGACCAATGCTCTACCTGCCGCAAGCGATAGCTAAGCTTAAGCGGCAGAAGCTCCACTACAATGCGGTACCCGTCCAACGGCGGAAGGGGCAGCAGATTGAAGAAGAACAGCAGAATATTCATAGAAACAAACAGAACGAAAAACGATTCTACAGCGTATGCTGTCCCAGCTGACCAGCTATCACTCCATGAACTGCCGAACAAAGCGGTGTGTAAGGCAGCGCCTAGCACGGCGAGCAGCAAATTGCTAAGCGGCCCGACTACAGCAACAACCATATTCATTCGACGCGGCATAGTGAAATTCGCAGCGTTGACCATGACCGGCTTCGCCCAACCGAAGCCAGCGAGGAAGATGAGCACCAAGCCGAGCCAGTCCAGATGCGCCATCGGATTCAACGTCAGGCGCCCTTGCTTCTGCGGCGTATCATCGCCAAATCGATGAGCCGTATAAGCATGGGCAAACTCATGAACCGTGAACGCAATAATGACACTGAGCAGCAGAAATGGCCAATATTCCAAAACAAAGGCCATCTGGGATTGCAAGCCTTCCATACGATCACTCCCCTCTGCGCGCCGTCAATGCGATCCAATCCTGCTCGGCATTTCGTTGAATCACGTCAAATCCGGCTTGACCAAGCGCTTCAATCACAAGTTCTTCCTTCTGACTAATGATGCCAGAGGCTATATAGTACCCGCCTGGCTTCAGCGCTTCATAGACGTCATCGACGAACAAGACTAAGATTTCAGCCAATATGTTGGCCACAACTAGATCGACAGGCAAGGAAACACCCAGCCCAGCTTCTTGCCGGATTGCCGCTTCATGTGCATCTGACTTCAGCAAGCCGAGCAAATCGCTTTCACGTACGGTTACTTCCTGTTGCAATCCGTTCAGACGAACGTTCTCTGTTGCGCTGGAAACGGCCACCGGGTCGAGATCAATCGCCAACACTTGAGATGCCCCGAGCTTGGAAGCGGCGATTGCCAGCACACCAGAGCCCGTACCTACATCTATAACCTGATCTCCAGGCTTGATCGTCTGCTCTAACGTTCTCAAGCATAGCGCAGTCGTCTCATGCGTTCCTGTGCCGAAAGCCATCCCTGGATCGAGCTCGATAATACGTTCGCCCTCTGCTGGTTCGTATGGCTCCCACGTTGGCTTGATCGTCAGCGTCTCTGTAATCCGAATCGGCTTGAAGTAGGTCTTCCAAGCGTTCGCCCAATCCTCTTCATCGACAGCGCGCCAACTAAATTGCGCGTCACCCGGGTCGAGACCGAAGGAAGACAACTCCTGTATGAATGGTTTCAACTGTGTGATGAGTGCTTCCGGATCTGATGTATCTGCGAAATATGCCTTAATTTCAGCATCGCCTTCCGGAATATTATTGAGCGGCATCTCGTACCATTGCCCGAGTGAAGTATCCCGCGGCCGTTCCAGATTACCTGATTCCTCGATTGTGACGCCTCCGGCACCCATCTGATGCAAGCGGTCTGCAATCGCTTCCGTAGCTTCCTCACGTGTATATATCGTCACTTCATGCCAAAGCATCGTGCACCATCCTTTAAGATCCATAGTAGCATTGTCCTATTGTACCTTATGAGCTGCCGCTTGAAAAGCTGCCCTAGACACACAACGAATAGGCTGCCTACGGTTATTCCGCCTGCAGCCTATATGAATTGATATGGATACGCCAGTTCCTCGAACGCTATACTGTAATTAATAAATGCCGCCCGCCTGTTCAATCACTTGAAGTGCTTGGTGGTGAACTTCCTCCGGCATGACTGCAGTTAGCAGAATATCACGTCCTGCAAGCTCGTCCTGACCGCCATCGCTCATCCCGCTTGCACTCGGATCTGCAGCAGCAAGAATTCCCGCCGATCGGGAACTCACATTAGCCCCCATTGTCATATCAGCCAAGCTTCCTACATCACCAGTAATTGGATGCTGCACATGATCTGTCCCTTCTCCTGGATAACGGTTAAAGCGATCGATACGGATAGCAACAGCCCGCAGTGCCTCTAGCTTCGCCTGTACACTTTGCGCTTCTTCTGGAGATTTGAAATAGGCTAATATGTTCTTCTCTGCCATTCAGCAAAACCCTCCTGTACCAATGTCATTCATTCGCTTAGCTTGGCGCCATGCTTCAATAATAGCGCTATTGCTTGAGGAGCAAGCTCGCTTGTTACTTCGCATTCGAGCAAATACCCCGAGCTGCGGCCTTCCTGCCTTCGATCAGAATCAAGATTCGATCCAAATGCTCCATTAGCCGCATATACGCCGCCAACGCTAGGGAGCGTACCCGTAGATGGAATGGTGTTCAAATAAGACGATGGAAGGTTTCTATTGTATCCTGCGAAGAACGGTTCTTCCTCTGCCGCCTCCCCCGCCAGCCGCTCTACGATAATATCTCGAGCGCCGCAAGCTTGCAGTTGGGGGATCACTCTCTGCGCATGATCCTCAGTGTCGAAATATACAGCTAATCGCTCCGTCATAACTGGTCACCTCGCATATAATTTCTTCTATGTTCTTCCCCATTCACCTATGTATTATGTAATGCCATCACAAAAAACAGCTGCCTCTAATCATTGGGATGATAGAGACAGCTGTTATCTGCTGCTACTGATATCGTTAATCGCCTAGAAATGCTTTCTTCATACGTTCAAAGAAAGTTTGCTGCTTGTCATGCGTATCTTCTCCGCTCAGCTCTGCAAACTCGCGCAGCAGATCACGCTGCCTGTCACTAATGTTCGTCGGCGTTACGACCACGACCTTCACGTGCTGGTCACCTTGCCCGTAGCCCCGCAGCCTTGGCACACCTTTGCCTTTCAAGCGGAAGTACGTATCTGTCTGCGTACCCGGCGGGATTTTGATCTTCACACGACCATCCAACGTCGGCACTTCAATTTCATCGCCGAGTGATGCCTGTGCGAATGTAAGCGGCACCTCGCAATAGATATCATCTTCTTCCCGTTCGAAGAAATCGTGCGACTTCACCCGAATGACGACGTATAGATCGCCGGGAGGACCGCCCTTGCTGCCGGATTCCCCTTCGCCGGACACTCTCATCTGTGCGCCGTCATCCACACCTGCAGGTATCTTAATATGAATCGTGCGTTGCTTCTTCACCTTGCCGCTGCCGTGACATTGTCCGCACTTATCCTTGATGGTTGTCCCTTGTCCGTTACAGGACGAGCACACCCTGCGATTGACAATGCGGCCAAATACGGTGTTTTGTACAACCTCTTGCTGTCCGCTGCCGCCGCATACGGAACAAGTATCCGGCTTCGTGCCAGCTTTGGCACCTGATCCTGCGCAGCGATCACACGTTTCTGTTCGCGGTATTTGGATGTCTAATTCCTTACCGAATACAGCTTCCTTGAACTCGATTTGCAGCGTATATTGCAGATCAGCACCTTTCTGCGGCGCATTCGGATTGCGGCGACCTCCGCCTCCCCCTCCGAAGAACATATCGAAGATATCGCCGAAGCCGCCTTCGAAGCCGCCCATACCGCCCATGCCTTGATTGGGATCTACATGACCATATTGATCATAGGTCGCTTTCTTCTGAGAATCACTCAGCACATCATACGCTTCTTTAACTTCCTTGAACTTCTGCTCAGCATCCTCCGCCTTATTGACATCCGGATGATACTGGCGAGCCATCTTTCTGTATGCTTTTTTGATTTCATCTGTCGAAGCGTTCCGGTCGAGACCCAACACTTCGTAATAATCACGTTTGCTCACATTACTTCCACTCCCATTTGAGGCCGAGACAAAGCGAAAGTCAAAGCCTGATCAACTTCGGCTTTGACTCCCGCTCGCTGGCGCCCCTGCTCGTCTGGAACATCCAGACCGTGCATCGCGGTCATCCATGCTCACTGTTCAGCTGCCTGCTCAGCAGCCAGTCATTATTTCTTATCGTCTACAACCTCATAATCTGCATCAACGACGTTATCCTTCTTATTGTCGCCTTCACCGTTATCTGCTCCGCCTTGCGCTGCTTCAGCATCCTTCGCTGCTTGCTCATAGAGCTTAACGGAAAGCTGCTGCACAATTTCGGTCAATGCTTCAGTCGCTTGCTTGATCGCGTCTGTGTCTTCACCTTCCAGAGCCTTCTTCACATTGTCCTTCGCTTCGTTAGCTTTGTCGATTTCGGCTTGATCCACCTTGTCACCAAGATCATTAAGCGTCTTCTCTGTTGTATAGACGAGCTGATCCGCTTCATTGCGCACTTCTACTGCTTCCTTGCGCTTGCGGTCTTCTTCTGCATTGGATTCTGCTTCCTTCATCATCTTATCGATCTCTTCATCACTCAAACCGCTTGAGGAAGTAATCGTAATCTTCTGTGACTTGCCTGTGCCCTTATCTTGCGCAGACACATTCACGATACCGTTCGCATCGATATCGAAGGTAACCTCAATCTGCGGAACACCGCGCGGTGCAGGTGGAATCTCACTCAGCATGAAGCGGCCGAGCGACTTGTTATCTGCAGCCATCGCACGTTCCCCTTGCAGCACGTGGATTTCTACACTTGTCTGGCTATCTGCATACGTAGAGAATACCTGAGACTTGCTAGTAGGGATCGTTGTATTGCGTTCAATCATCTTCGTCGATACACCGCCTGCAGTCTCAATACCGAGGGAGAGCGGCGTAACGTCCAAGAGCACAACGTCTTTGACATCGCCTGTCAGAACGCCTGCTTGCACGGCTGCGCCAAGTGCCACAACCTCATCTGGATTTACCCCTTTGTGCGGCTCTTTGCCTGTCAGCTTCTTCACTGCTTCCTGAACTGCAGGAATTCGCGTGGAGCCGCCGACGAGCACAATCTTGTCAATCTGACTCGGATCTAATCCGGCATCCTTCAGCGCTTGACGGCTTGGTCCCATCGTACGCTCTACAAGATCAGCAGAGATTTCTTCAAACTTAGCGCGAGTCAAGTTCAACTCCAAGTGCTGCGGAACTCCGTCTACGACCGTAATGAACGGCAGCGATACGGTAGTTGTCATTACACTGGACAATTCCTTCTTCGCCTTCTCTGCCGCGTCCTTCAGACGCTGTACAGCAGCTTTATCCTTGCTGAGATCAATGCCTTGCTCCTTCTTGAACTCTGCTACGAGATAGTCGATAACCTTCTGGTCGAAGTCATCCCCGCCGAGATTATTGTCGCCGCTTGTAGCCTTCACTTCGAAGAAGCCGTCACCAAGCTCAAGGATCGACACATCGAACGTGCCGCCGCCCAAGTCGAAGACGAGAATCGTCTGATCCTCTTCCTTCTCGAAGCCGTATGCCAATGCCGCTGCAGTCGGCTCGTTCACGATCCGCAGCACTTCGAGACCGGCAATCTTGCCAGCATCCTTCGTCGCTTGACGCTGGCTGTCGTTGAAGTAAGCCGGAACAGTAATGACCGCTTGCGTCACTTCTGAACCAAGATAGGCTTCGGCATCTGCTTTCAGCTTCTGCAAGATGATGGCCGAAATTTCCTGAGGTGTAAAGTCCTTCTCATCAATCGATTCCTTATGGTTCGTTCCCATATGACGTTTGATCGAAATAATGGTGCGATCTGGATTCGTAATCGCTTGACGCTTCGCGGTTTCACCGACGATGCGCTCTCCGTCTTTCTTAAAGCCAACGACCGAAGGGGTCGTCCGGTTGCCTTCCGCGTTCGGGATGACAACAGCTTCGCCGCCCTCCATCACTGCTACACAAGAGTTTGTTGTACCGAGGTCGATACCAATGACCTTACTCATAATACGATGTTCCTCCTTATTGTTGTTATCATCGACTACGTGCTCACTTTCACCATGGCAGGACGCAGCACCTTGTCCTTCAGCTTGTAGCCCTTCTGCACTTCCTCCACGACTACGCCTTCCTCATACTCTTCAGATTCTACCTGCATGATCGCCTGATGCAGCTCGGGATTGAACGGCTGACCGACTGCTTCGATCGCTTGCAATCCTTCTTGTTCGAGCACTTGTGCAAACTGGCGGTGAATCATATCCACCCCTTTGGTCAGTGCTTCATAATCATCGTTCGACGAGCTCACCTCCAGCGCGCGCTGGAAATTGTCGACGACAGGCAGCAGCTGCTCAAGCAATCGGCTGGACGCATACTTCGCGAAGTCTTCCTTCTCCTGCCTGGACCTTCTGCGGAAATTATCGTAATCGGCCTGCAGACGAAGCAGTCGCTGGTTGAGATCTTCCTTCTCTGCACGCAACTTAGCTGCTTCATCCTGATCTGCCGCAGTCACTTCTGCATGATCGGATACATCCGCCTGATCGCTATATGTAGCATCCGGAGCGGCTTCATCCGCGGCTTGATTGTCTCCATTCCCCTTCGCAACATTCTCTTCTGGTACGGAATCGTCTTGCTTAGCTTCTTCCCGCATCGTTTCTTCTTGCTGCTTCACTCCACTCCTCACCTCCTTGTAAATATGAGAACAATAAGTCAAGCGCCGATCCGGTGAACCGGCTCAGCGCACTGTTACCACATGTAGCTGGAACGATCACCAGGACCTAGTATTCCCTATGAGCAACTATTTGTACCATCTGGACAAAATGTCAGAGATATCGTCAGATAAATATTGGAGTAAATTCATAACCTTGGCGTACTCCATGCGCGTAGGTCCTAATATGCCAATCGTTCCTATATGCATACCATTCATACTGTAGGTTGCTGTAATCAAGCTGCAGTTATGAATCGCTTCTACATTGTTCTCAGCACCAATCTGCACCTGTATACCTTCTCGCTGGCTGGACAGCAGCCTCACGAGCGTCCGGCTCTCGTCGAACAATTCAAGCAAGGACTTCACTTTCTCCACATCCTTGAACTCAGGCTGTGCCAGCATATGCGTCATACCGCTAGTATACAGCTTCTCCTCCTTGCTCTCGTTGAGCACACCTTCCACAAGGTGAATCAGCTCCTCGTAACCGGCAACATGACGGCTCAATTCATCGCCAATTTCATTGTAAAGCTTAGACTTCAGATGCAACAATGGCACGCCCGTTAGTTTCGCATTGAAGAAGTTGACGAACCGTTCAATCTCCGAGACCGGCACATCCTTCGGGATCGAAACCATGCGATTCTCAACCTGACCGGTATTCGTCACGATAATGACTACAGCAGCTTCGTCTGACATGGGAACGAGCTGCAAGTGTCTCAAGGTTGTATGAAACATCTCAGGTCCGAGTGCAATCGATGTGTAGCTCGTAATATTGGAGAAGATTGCGGCGACTTGCTGCATGACCTTCTCTGTCTGCTGGATCTGAACGGTGAAAAACTGCTTGAGCTCTCGAGAATCCAAGTTGTTCATCCGTGCCAGATCGACCAAGTGATCCACATAATAGCGGTATCCCTTGTGAGACGGAATACGTCCCGCTGATGTGTGTGGCTGTTCTAGAAAACCCATGTCTTCTAAATCAGACATCTCATTACGGATCGTCGCCGGACTGAATGTCACATCTTCACGCTTGGAAATGCTGCGGGAACCTACTGGTTCTGCAGAGCGAATATAATCATCAACTATCGCGCTCAAGATTAATCGTTGTCTGTCAGACAGCATCGCCTTTCACCCCCGAATGGACATGAATGTTCCAACTGAATCATTAGCACTCATCGCTGCCGAGTGCTAAGCTTTATATCAAAAATACCAAAACAAAAGGCTCGTTGTCAAGTCAATCGAGCCTTTTCAATACTGCGATTTCATCGCAGCAATGCTGTTTTGTACAGTGTACGCAATCGCGCCAAACTTTCTCCGGGAAGATTTCCTTCTCCACCACTCCGAAGCCATTGCGCTGAAAAAATTGCACCTCGTACGTAAGTGCCATCAATTTCGGAATATGCTGTCTTCGCGCTTCTTCTTCCAATATGGCTACAATCTTGCTGCCGATCCCTCTCCCCTTATAATCCGCACTAACCCCGAGTGATCTGATCTCAACTAGATCGCTGCCAAGCTGACACAGGGATCCGCAGCCGACCAATTGCTCTGAGTCTTCTTCCTCTGCTACGACAAAGCTGTCCAGCTGTCTGGCCAGCGCTTCTCTGGAACGAGGGAGCATGATGCCCCGTTCCGCGTAGTGGGCGATCAAACCGTACAACTGTTCAATATCTTCTGTTTTTGCCTTTCGGCATGTGACATTCATCGTCCTCACCACATTTCTGCAAACTGTTTTTTCTATACATGTACGCCTACGAATGCGGCGAATACTTCATTACCAAGCTCACGCCCTCGTTCCGTGAGCCGAAACCCTGTAATTGTACGTTCCAGCAAACCGTTCTCTATACAAGCTGCAAGCTGAGAGGCGAATACCGTATCTACATGCACGCCGAATTGCTCTCTGAACGCCGCTTGATGAATACCTTCATTCATTCGCAATCCGACCATCATATAATCCTCCATCGCTTCTTCGCGGCTGACCTCCCACTGTTCGGCGATCGGAAGCCCCGCTGTAGCCGCTGCAATGTACTCTTGCACGCCCTTCACATTGACATGCCTGCGGCCTCTGGTATAGCCGTGCGCGCCGGCGCCTAATCCATAATAACTGTGATTGCACCAATATCCGATATTGTGCCGGCTCTCCTTGCCTGGTGATGCGAAATTACTGATCTCATATTGGTGATACCCTGCAGCTTCAAGCTTATGCATGATGAGTCGATACATCGCAAGCTCTTCTTCTTCTGCTGGAAGGGGCAGACGGTTCTGCTCATACCACGTATGAAATAACGTTTGTTCCTCCACCTTCAGACTGTACAACGAATAATGGGGGAGCTTCAACGCCAGCGCCTTATTCACGCTTTGTTCTACATTGTCCAATGTTTGTCTTGGCAGACCGAACATGAGATCAATCGACAAGTTGTCAAACCCTGCCTCTCTTGCCCATTCGATGCTTTCGTAAACTTCGTCAACACGGTGGATACGACCGATCGCTTCGAGCAACTCATTCTGAAACGACTGCACGCCGAAGCTGATCCGGTTGACGCCCCCAGCTCTCATCACCTGCAGCTTGTCCGGAGCGGTTGTACCCGGATTCGCTTCCATCGTAAATTCCAAGCTCGGACTCCGATCTGGAAATGCCTGCTCCAGCATCGTGATCAAATATCTCATTTGCTCATTATCTAGAATAGTAGGTGTACCGCCTCCGACGAATATCGTATCGATCTGTCCAGGCGGCAGCTGTTCCACTGTCTGATGCAGCTCTAGTTCAAGCGCATGGAGATAATCCGATACCGGCTGACCTTGGACTGCATACGTATTGAAATCACAATAATAGCACTTGTGCTTGCAGAACGGTATGTGAACATACACAGAACGAGGCACCTGTTGTCTATGCATCACACGCTACCCTCCTCTCTCTAAGGCAAACAGCGGATTCTGAAGGTTTTCCTCCAAAACCCGCTTCGATAACAGCCCAGCTTAATCGTCTATTCTGAGAACAGCCATGAATGCTTCCTGCGGCACTCCTACGTTGCCGACTTGCTTCATGCGTTTCTTGCCTTCCTTCTGCTTCTCAAGCAACTTGCGCTTCCGCGAGATATCCCCGCCATAGCACTTCGCAAGTACGTTCTTACGCATCGCTTTGACGGATTCGCGAGCAATAATTTTTTGACCGATTGCTGCTTGTATCGGAACTTCGAACATTTGGCGCGGAATCAATTCCTTCAGCTTCTCGCACATCACTTTGCCTCGCTGATACGCCTTGTCTCGATGTACGATAAAGGACAGCGCATCTACCTGCTCGGCGTTCAGCAGTATGTCCATCTTCACAAGCTTGGACGTCTTGTAGCCAGAAAACTCGTAATCAAACGAAGCATAGCCCTTCGTTCCCGACTTCAGCTGATCGAAGAAATCATAAACAATCTCCGATAGCGGCATATCGTATGTTAATGTCACACGGTTAGCGTCCAAATACTCCATATTAATAAAATCACCGCGTTTGCTCTGGCACAACTCCATAATCGTTCCAACGAAGTCATTCGGAACCATGATCGATGCCTTCACATACGGCTCTTCAATATAGTCGATCTTGCCAACTTCGGGCATATGCGACGGATTGTCGATACTTATCCTCTCACCATCCGTCTTCGTCACCTGATACACGACACTTGGAGCTGTCGTGATTAGCGGGATGTTGAATTCTCGCTCAATGCGCTCCTGTATAATCTCCATATGCAGGAGACCGAGGAAGCCGCAGCGGAAGCCGAAGCCTAGAGCGCTCGATGTTTCCGGTTCATATCGCAGTGAAGCGTCATTCAGCTCGAGCTTCTCCAGCGCTTCCCTCAGATCGTTGTAATCTGACGTGTCAATAGGGTATAGACCGCAGAACACCATCGGGTTAATCTTGCGATAGCCTGGCAACGCTTCAAGTGCCGGCTTCTTCGTTTCCGTAATTGTATCGCCGACGCGTGTATCCTTCACATTCTTAATACCGGCAACGACAAATCCGACATCGCCGACCGTTAGCTCGTCCACCATTGTCATACGCGGAGCGAACACGCCTACCTCGATAACTTCGAATGTCTTGCTCGTGGCCATCATCTTGATCTTGGAGCCTGCACGAATCGTGCCGTCGATCACACGGACATACACGATTACACCTTTGTAAGCATCGTAATGCGAATCGAAGATCAACGCTTTGAGCGGCTGCTCCGGATCGCCTGTCGGCGCAGGAACCTTGTGCACGACCTGTTCTAGAATTTCCTTGATACCGATCCCGTTCTTAGCTGATGCCAGTACAGCATCACTCGTATCCAAGCCGATGACCTCTTCCACTTCCTGCTTCACTCGTTCCGGCTCGGCGCTAGGCAAATCTATCTTGTTCACCAGAGGCAATATCTCAAGGTTATTGTCCAAGGCTAAGTATACGTTAGCCATTGTTTGTGCTTCGATGCCCTGTGCGGCATCGATAACTAGCACAGCCCCTTCGCAGGCAGCCAAGCTTCGCGACACTTCATACGTAAAGTCGACATGCCCCGGTGTATCAATTAAGTTCAGCAAGTATTCCTCGCCGTTGTCAGCTTTATAGGTCAAGCGCACAGCCTGCAGCTTGATCGTAATGCCGCGCTCTCGCTCCAGGTCCATCTGATCGAGCACCTGCTCTTGCATCTCCCGCTTGGTCAACGCACCCGTATATTCCAGAATGCGGTCCGCCAATGTCGATTTTCCATGGTCGATATGCGCGATTATCGAGAAATTTCTAATTTTCTTTTGCCGTTCTGTGCGATCCATGCTTACCCTCCAACCCAAAATGAACCGAATCTATTGCTAGTCGTAAATACAATCCATTATAGCAGTTGTCGGGCTCAGCATCAATCCGTTGCTGATTCAAACCACGCTACTAGTGTTTCCAGCGATTTGTGAGCAGTGCGCTGTACCAGTTCACCTGTCTGATCGGCCGCCTTCTCCATGAACGATTGACGCGGTTCCGTATTCCATGGCTCATTAAGTTTCATCGCTGCATTGCGGCGCTCATCTTGCTCAAGTTCAGTCTCAATCAACTCTAGCTCTGGCAATTGCGTAACGGCAGCTTGATCGATTGTCTCACTGAAAGGACCGTGAATCTCTTCTACACCGTTCGTTACCGTATTCATACCGATCCACACCCCCATGACTAACACAATGAAGGCTGACGCCAACTTTCCCTTCCATTGCATATTCCCGATCGTTCCTTTCCATTGAAGTATCCATCGGGTGAACCATCCTATTAGATTTCCTGACTGGATTGCTGCTGTTCTTGATCCACCCTCTCTGCCTCCATAATCTGCTCTGCAATAATGTTGCTAAGCACATCTACCGTTCGGTAGCACTCCTCTAAGGAGTTCTCCGGACCGCCAATCTCAATCAGAATGCTGTTCTCGGACTGGGATTGATTATATTCCGCATTGCCGCTGCTCGCTGTCTTCCCCCATACCCCTCGAGACAAGCCGGGATACGCTTCTTCTAGCTTGGAATGAATTGCATTGGCGAAGGCTTCATTCTCCTCCCAATTCGGATTGCGCCTCCCGATAATGAAATAGATTTGTGCATAATCCTTACCGTTAATCGTTGCAGTAGTTAACTCCCGCGGCTGTGAATCACGATGAATATCGAATAAATAGTTCAGTTGGGGAAAAGAAGCGAACGCCTCCTTCACCGTCTTGAGCGAATATTTATAGGAATAGTTCCAATTGTACGCCGGCTCTGCCGTCGAATAATCCTTGTTGGAGCTAGCCGCACCAATGCCAAGCTCCTTCAGCCTAGCAGCCATGCGCTTGCCTAACAGCGTAACATTGATCTCATCATCGAATGCCTCGTTCAGCTCACTCTTCCCTTCTAATTCGGGCAGATAGGATTCACGATTATGGGAATGGTATATGAATGCGCGCACCAGGTCCGATGATGCTGCTAGAGGCGGTGATACCGGCGGCTGCTCTGTCCCTTGACTATCCCCGTTAGGCCCGTCACTGGCATCTCCGCGATCAGCATCCAATGGAAGATTCTCATCTGTCACAGCCACTCGTCCTGAAGGCTCTTCCCTGACGTGCAGATCCGACGGTTCAAGGGCATTCTTGGGCGGCGCATAATCAGCCGGTTCATGAAACGCGGGATTGCCGACAGCACTTCGCAGATTTACCGTCTTCTCCGCAGCTAGTCCAGGCACACCGCTTGCCAACAACGTCTTCGGATCATGCGGGTTAATGTTCGTCGCTAGCTGAAGAGCGAAGCTGAAGATAGTATCTCCTGAGAAGGAAGATTTCGTCTGCTGCTCATCCAAGTAAGGGATTTCCATCGCCAGCATGTCGGAGAAGAATTTGCCTGACAATGAGGCTGCTGCGCCTTGAATCGAGGATAGTGGGGGATGGATCCATCTCGCCTGTACGATGCCCCCTACACCCAACACGATAATCAATGCCAGCGTGCTGATAGACAGTAGTATGAAGGGATGCAATGGCCAATTGTGCTTTCGGTTCACGATTGTTCCTCCGTTTCTTGCAGCAGCAGTGAAGCTAGCCGCCTAAGCTCGTAATCTATTTACTATGAATCTATGAGCAGGTAGAAACGAATAGAACTGAAAAAAACTATACTCACGTTCCGAAGGCAGCATGTACTTACATGTAACGGATAAGATGCTACCCATGCCATTGCGGACTTGCAGGGCAGCATCACAGGCTAGTGTGTATAAGCCGATACATTATTGACATCAACCGCTTCATGTAATGCGGCATTCAAGCCACTCGCTATTATATTGGCAATATCCTCGATAAATTGATCAACTTCCTTAGGCGTAACTAACAGATCGTGGCCAAGCGGATTCAGCACTTCTCTTACCATCGCCAAGCGTTCTTGCTCATTCATCTTATCTAACGCTCCGAAGATATATTCCGTATTGCTCGTATGTTGACGAAAGTGCTGCATCACCATCTCGATACTGTTATTCACAATCGTAGAAGCATACACGACCGTTGGCACACCTATTGCAATGACAGGAACGCCAACAATTTCTTGTGTCACACCTTTGCGCTTGTTGCCAATACCTGACCCTGGATGGATGCCTGTATCGGCAATTTGAATCGTCGTATTGACGCGATCGATCGCCTTGGATGCTAGCGCATCAATAGCAATAACTAGATCTGGCTTCGACTTTTCGACTACGCCCTGTACGACTTCGCTCGTTTCTATTCCAGTTGTGCCAAGCACGCCTGGCGCGATGGCGCTTACTTGCCGATAACCAGGACTCACACGCTCAGGCATCAACTCGAAGTAATGTCGTGTGACCATCACATTCTCTACAACGTTCGGACCGAGCGCATCCGGGGTGACGTTCCAATTACCTAAGCCGATCACTAGCACCTTGGCATCTGTGGGGATGTTCACCTTCTTCAGAAACCGTTCAAATTCCTTGGCGAACGCCGTTGCCACCCGATCCTGCAAATCCGAATCCTTGTTGCGCAGACCTGGCACCTCAATCGTGAAATAATGCCCCTTCAGCTTGCCCATAGCTCGAGCACCTTCATCTGATTCCACATCAATGCGAGACATGCGAATGCCATCTTCATCAAGCTGCTCCATAGTCACACCAGGAATTTGCTCACCGTATGTTTGACTTGCAAGCTCGCGCGCTTCCAACGCAAGGTCGAGGCGAATTTCTTCGAAGTTGTCCTGATCGTGCGGCATATTGTCCATTATGTTCTACCTCCAGGATAGTTTTGTCTCCCTATTGTGCGATTATCCACTGCTTGTTATGCACAAGTGCAGCTCTGCTTCCTCACACATCCGACTCTCTGCAGCGACACTTAGGTCATCTATTGATTTTTCGCATTCTGCATGGTAAAATGTACAGAGTTGTGACTAGAAAACGCTAGGATTCGTTGTCTGCAAAGCGGCTGCCAGCATCGCATACCGGCGTATTCACGGAAATCCACCTTCACGGGCAATTCCCGTGTAAAGCAGTTTAGGAGGTGAATGCAGTGCCAAACATTAAATCCGCTATCAAACGGGTAAAAACAAGCGAAAAGCGTCGTCTTCGCAACGCATCGCAAAAATCCGCGCTTAGAACTTCGGTTAAAGCCGTGGACAACGCGATCCAGTCTAGCGACGCTGAACAAGCTCAGGCAGCTCTAATCGAGGCGACCAAGAAATTGGACAAAGCCGTAACTAAAGGCTTGATTCATAAAAATGCGGCGGCTCGCAAGAAGTCCCGCCTTGCCAAACAAATCAACAAGCTTGCTAAGTAATCCATTATGAGATTGCAAAGGGGCTGTTTCTTAAAGTCAAGATGACTTTAAGAAACAGCCCCTTCGTTATATATTCCTTATGTTGTCGTCGCTTCAGATGCAAGCTTCAGCAGGAACATATCAAGACCGAGCGGCTTCTCCACTTGCCCTGTCTTCATCTGATAATCAAGCTCTGCAAGCGACTGCATAATAGACGCTAGCCGTTGTTCCTCATATATACGGCCTTGACCGGACGCCACCTTCACGGCGTATGGATGCACACCGATTGACGATGCCATTTGCTGCTGCGAATAACCTCTGCGGCTCAGCTCCTTGACTTGCGCAATGATCCGATACTGTCTCGCAATGAGGGAGACAATCTTAATCGGTTCCTCCTTCTGCTTAAGCAGCTCATCTAGCATGGCGAAGGCCTTCTCCATACGATGATTCACAATATCATCAACCATCTGGAAGATATTCTGCTCCACCGTGCGGGTCATGATCGCCATCACCATATCCAGTGTAATCGTTCCATCCCTACCAGCCATCGCGGCTAGTTTCTCTAGTTCGCTTGCCAGCAGCTGCAAGTTACTGCCGCCTGCAGCAGCAACGGCTTCCAAGGCATCCTCTTCCATTCGGGTTCCCAGCTTCTCCATTCTCCGTTCAATCCAGACAGCCAACTCACCAGGAGTTAATGAGCTGCAAGGCACTAAGGAATTTAACTTCTTAAGTTTCTTGACAATCTTCTTCCGCTCATCTAATTTATCTTCATAAACAGTGAGCAGCAGCACGGTCGTATCAGCTGAAGATTCCAAATATTGATGAAGACGATCCAGATCATGCTCGACCTTGCTCTTATCCTTGCTCCCTGTCAGAAAGCGCGCATTCGCAGCTATAACTAGTTTGCGGGCAGTCATGAACGGAAGCGTCTCTGCATCTTCAAGCACATGCACCAGCGGCGTCTCTAAGCAGTCATACTTACTTACAGCGAGTTCCTCTGTTCCAGGTTCCGCAACTTGAGCGATCAATTGTCTGCTAAACTCCTCTATTAGATATGTTTCTGAGCCGTAACATACGTACACAGATTTCAGTTGCCCTCTTGTCATCTCTTTCCACACAGTGCGGTCACTCATAGACATCCTCATTTCGTACTTCATTGTACATGAATCGCTTCTCTACTCATTCTAACATCGCGTTGCAATGTCTGACAACGAGCAACGAAAGGACGCCCCTGGTATACAGGTGACGTCCTTTCGTCGGCACATATATATTAACACGCCGGGAGATTGCCTAGGATCATCCCCGGCAGTGGCCATACAAGACATGCCGTGCAGTGTTGTCGATTCCTTATTGTTGCTATCACTATACGTCAGCCAATGGCAAAATGTGCAGCTTA
Organism: uncultured Paenibacillaceae bacterium; assembly: GCA_913056365.1. GTDB lineage: Bacteria > Bacillota > Bacilli > Paenibacillales > K13 > Xylanibacillus. Next base: position 468,384 of record CAJXLT010000002.1, read on the forward strand.
CTCTTGTATATTGTCTTCGGACCTCTCCCTTGCGTTCACCGCAAGCCGATATGTCTCATCCTCGAGCTTATAACGCATGATGACTAAACTGTCTTCTTCCTCACTCCATGTCAGAACAGGGACATCCTGTGTTTCCATGAACGAGCCAACGTATAGCGCCGCCCCGGTAGAAGTCTCATGGACTGCAAGCCTGTACAGGCCGCTGGATTCCTCAATATAGGCAGTCAGTTCACCAGATGAAGACATACTAGTCTCCAGACGTTCCACTTCTGAGGAGGATGAGGCTTCGACCGGCTGATCATTCATAGCATACCTCGGTTCCATGAGTCCAGGTTCAGACGGAGCTTCTTGCGAAGAAATTCCTTGTCCTTCTTCCGAAGTGTCTAACTTGTCATCGGCAAGAGGAACATACCCTTCTTGGGGTTGCTGTGACGCTGGCTCTCCATCACTGGATACAGGCGCTGATGGACCTTGGTCTTCAACAGCCACATCAGGCTGACCTCCTGCGTTTCCGAAGGAATCCATACTTGTGTCACCACTTGATTCCGTTCCGCTGTCTGGAGCCTGCCGGAACAAGTGCGCTTCAGCCTCTGGAGGAGCGCTGTCTTCGGGATACGCACTGCTCTTGGACGCTTGCGAATTGTCGGAGCCACTAGTAGCTTTCACCCTATTATTCGAATCCGAGTCGTAAGCCAATTGATTCGCACTTGCTGAATCCGCAGCATCTAATCTCGCTTCTCCCGCATTATCCAATTGACTGCCGCTAGGCTGAACCGCGGTTACTACGACGAGTACCAGAACGGCTGCAGCTGCGATACCGCTTGCCGCTTTGACGAACGTGGCCCGCTTGAGACGTCCAAGCAATCCTGACTCACGCTCTGCAACAGACTGTTCGTTCAGCGGACGGCCGTTATCATCTAAGTCCATCCCTTGGCTGCGAAGCTCATCGATTTCCTGCAGACGCGGCAATATGTGATCTACCAGACTGTAAGCAGGCGAGACTTTGGGCAGGCTGACTAGATCTTCGGAAAGCTGTTCCATTCGGGCATACATTCCCGCGCATGCAGCACATTGCTTCAGATGTCCGTTCATAGCTTCTAATTCCTGTTTCGTTAATTCCTGATCCAGATGTCTCTGTATCAGCTCCATCACCTCTTGGCACTTCATCCGCGAACACCGCCCTTCTGATACTCATGAAGTAAAGACTGCAGCTGTTGCCTCGCCCTGTACAAGTAAGACTTCACCGTATTTAAGGGGAGGTTCAACGAATCAGCAATCTCATTATATGAAAAATCCTGCAAATACCGGAGTACCACGACGGCGCGATGGTGCTCGGGCAGTTTTTGTATAGCTTCGTGAATGTCCTTGGCAATATAGGTAGACACAATTTCATCCTCGACATCGCGCTCTGTCTGGAACACCATATTGTGTTCATCTATAGACACGGTCGGTTTCGTACGACGGAACTTGTCAATACAAATATTCGTAACAATCCGTTGCACCCACGTCTTGAATTGGGCCTTCTCTTCATAGGTTTGAATCTTCGTGTATATACGGATGAGCGCTTCTTGGGCAGCGTCCATCGCGTCCTGCTCATTCCCCAAGATATAATAAGCTGTGCGGTAAACATGGGTCTCGATATCACGCAAAAGAGTGACGAGAGCGTCGCGATCGCCCGATTGAGCAGCTTTAATTTGGTCCTGCTCTACCACCCTGATCCTCCTCTCTTGCAACCTTCTAGACGGAAAGCCTTCCGAATATGTTGCATGAACTGCATGATGTATCCGTTTTTTCTCTATCACTTCACATTCCTATTATAATCCCAAGCAGCAGGAGTGCAAGCTTCCAATATCATCATACGTCTGGAAGTGTAGACTGTATAAGCAAACTGCGTCCGTCGTGCTCCATAATAATCCGAATTCCGCCATGCTTATCGGTTCGCCATATTTCCGCCCCTGCTTTTTTCAATCGCCCCAATGTATCAGGATGGGGGTGTCCGTATATATTGCGGGCACCCGCAGATATAACCGCATACTTCGGCTGCCAATATTGAAGCCATTCACGCGTTGAAGCATAGCGGCTTCCGTGATGACCAACCTTCAGCACATCTACCCCGCATACAGGCTTGGATTCACATGCCGGAATGAGATCTCCACTGTTATACAGAGATAACCAAGCTGACTCGCTGACTTGGCCTGCATCTCCTGCGAATAACAACTTCGCTTCACCCATTCGCATCCATAGTACGACGGAATGCTCGTTCTCGCTGTCGCTCACTAGAGCAGAATTGTTCGGCCATACTACGCGAAGCTCTGTTCGAGCATCAGCTTGAAGCACATGTCCTGCTTCCACGATGCGAATGGGAATTTGTTCTGCTGTCGCAGCTTCGTACAAGGCAGTAGACGATAGGCTATTCTGACTTCGTCCATTCAGAATCAGTGTACCAACCTTCGTTCTACTCATGACTGCCAGCATTCCGCCAATATGATCATGATCGCCGTGTGTAGCGATGATGGCATCGAGCTTAGCAATCCCCCGCTTGCGTAGTAATGGCACGATCACGTCCTTGCCTACCTCGTATGGATCGCGCCGCGCTCTCCATGCTTCCTGCGGACCAAATTGCATCGTACCGCCTGCATCTACAAGCAACACTTTGCCTTGAGGAGTACGAATCAGAACAGCATCCCCTTGACCGACATCAATAAATTCTACCCAACCAACACGGCTCCATCGTTCTGCCTGGAAGCCGAATCCGACAAGAGCCAGCAAGCTCAGACCAGCGAGCATCGTCGGGAGCGGTTTCCTCCTCAGAGCAAATTGGAGTAAGCATGCTGCCGTCACCCAGAACAGGATGATCCATACATAAGATGGTGAACGTCCGACCAGAAGCATCAACTGCATGTCCTCCATCCACGCCGCGGCATCAAACACGAACGACAACATCCAGGAAACAGGCAGTGACAGCCACTGCCCGACAGGCTCCCAAATTAGCGCTGCCGCAGCAGAAGCAAGCCCAAGCGGGAGCACGATTCCTGTGAATATCGGAACAACTGCTAAATTCGCCGGGAGCGAGAGCAGAGAAATACTGTTGAAATGATAGAGCACAAGTGGAAAGGAGGCGACCTGAGCTACAACAGACACAGCCAAAAACCCTCGCAATCCGACACCTGGCAGCGGGATGCTTCGTACTAATGGCGGTACTGCAACAAGCAGACTGAGCGTTACGGTGAAGGACAACTGAAAACCAATATCCTGCAAATAATAGGGGTCATACATCAACATCCCGCAAGCAGTCAAGGCGACTGCAGTCAGCCCGCCTCGCCGATCACGCTTCTTCCAGAACCATAGTCCTACAAGCGCCATGCAGCCCGCTCTTACCGCAGACGGTGCTGCACCCGTCAACAGCACATAGAACGGCACTAATCCGTATGCGCAGGCGCGCACCCATTCGTCTGGCACACCAATCCGGCGCAGCAATCCATACCATATTGCCAGCCATACGCCGATATGTAAACCGGATATCGCAATCAAATGCGTAAGTCCTAATGCTGCAAACACTTCAAACTGCGAGGGATCAAGTTCACTGCGGTCTCCAACGAGCAAGCTGCGCATTAAGCCTCCCCATGCTGCTGGATAAATACGTTCCAATTTGGCGGCCATCGCGTCTTGCATGCTGTCCAGACCTCGAAGCAGCATTGTATGCGGACCTGTGCTGCGCAAGCGCGCTGCTTCCCAATCGACCGCACTCAGCCCTTCTACACGCAGTATCGCGTGGATACGATGCCGCAGCAAATAGCGGCTATAGTCGAACAATCCTTCATTGCGAGCGGAATCCGGGCGGCTTATCGATCCTGTTAACCGCAGTCGGTCACCTCTTCCCCATGTCTGCACGGTATGACTTTCATGCTCGCTGGACAAATAGAGGAAGCTCTGTACCTTCTCGCCTCCAGAAGTTCGCAGCACGAAGGACACCCGATCTCCGTCGCGCTTCACTTTGCTCGCAATCGTGCCATCGATGCTCTCGACGAACCGCTCTGTTCCCGCAGCAGGCAAATCAAACGTCGTTCGATTGCATTGTATAACAACCATCGTATAAACAGCCGACACAACGACGATCAACAGTCCAGTCCATGCGAGAATACGCGCCGAATACACCATCCTGTTCCAGACACATAGAAGTCCGAATGCTAATACTGTTAGAACTGCTGCTGTTACCAAATTAGGCAGTATGAAGCTCGCAACCGTGCCTCCAATCCAACAGCAAGCTGCTGCCGATAATGCGATCATATTACTGTGCTTCATATCATCAACCCTCCCTAATACACAAAAAAACCTCCATCCACAACAAGCACGTTCTGATACTCAGACTTTGCTTGTTGCAAACAGAGGTTCTTCCTCATGTTTCCCATTGCAGGAATTATGCTATTCTATCTTATAGCGGGAATGCTCAATGCTGCGGTTCGATCGCCTGAATGCCTAGCGGAATCGAATAGCCTTCCAAGTGGCGGAAAGCAATCCCGCACTGCTTCATTAATCTCGTAACCTTGTCGCTATCCTTCGGATAGCCGCGATGATAGACAATCTCATGCACACCGCTGTTCGCCAACATGTTCGCACAGGTCCAGCACGGTTGGTCTGTCACATAGACGGTAGCACCTTCTCGATCGCTCCGATCTGTGAACAGCAGCAAGTTCTGCTCTGCGTGAATCGTACGGATGCAGCGCTGTTTCTTGACCATATCTTCCTTCCCGTCATGCTGGACAATTTCGTACTCCTCCACTAACATGCACCCTGCCTCAGAGCAATCCTCTACACCTGTAGGCGCACCGTTGTACGCTGTTCCCAATAACTTCTTACCTAGCACTAGAACAGCGCCAACCTGTCGCCTTCCACAACGTGATCGCGTCGAAGCCATGTAGGCGATGTCCATGAAGTAAGTATCCCAATCTTTGCGCGGAGGAACACTCATTGCCTGCCTCTCCTTTCTGCCACACGGAATGCCCCTTATTGTTGGCTGGCCTTCAGCGCTTGATCCAGATCGAAGAGAATATCGTCAATGTTCTCAGTGCCGACAGAAAGACGAATCATCCCAGGTGTCACACCTGTAGAGGCAAGCCGCTCTCCCGACAGCTGCGAATGAGTCGTGCTTGCAGGGTGAATAATCAAGGACTTACAATCGCCAACATTGGCCAAATGCGAGAATAGCTTGCAGGCGTTAATGATCTTCTTTCCTGCTTCAACACCGCCCTTAATTTCGAAAGTTAGAATCGCACCTTGGCCTTTCGGCATATATTGCTGTGCCAGCTTATAGGATGGATGGTTCGGAAGCCCCGCATAGCTGACTGACTCCACTGCTTCATGATCCTCGAGGAAACGGGCTGTCTTCAATGCGTTCTCGCTGTGGCGTTCCATGCGCAGATGCAGTGTCTCCAATCCTTGCAGCAGCTGGAAGCTGTTGAATGGCGACAGCGATGCACCCATGTCGCGCAACAGTTGAACACGAGCTTTGATAATATAAGCGATCGGCCCGACCGCTTCCGTGTAGACAACACCGTTGTAGCTTGGGTCCGGTTCTGTCAGCCCAGGGAACTTGCCGCTGCTCTGCCAATCGAACTTACCCCCATCAACAATGACACCGCCAATTGAGGTACCGTGTCCGCCAATAAACTTGGTCGCCGAATGGACCACAATATCTGCACCGTGCTCAATAGGGCGAAGCAAATACGGACTTGGCAATGTATTGTCCACAATCAGAGGAATTCCATTCTCGTGTGCGATGTTAGAGACGGCTTCGATATCCAGAATGTCACCGCGCGGATTGCCCACAGACTCCGCATAGATGGCCTTCGTATTCGGGGTGATCGACTTGCGGAAATTCTCCGGATTAGTAGGATCAACGAATTTGACCGTAATGCCGAGCTTAGGCAACGTAATGTAGAACAAATTGTACGTACCGCCGTACAAGCTGGAAGCGGATACAATCTCGTCCCCTGCTCCAGCAATATTCAACAATGCATATGTAATCGCAGACTGTCCGGATGCTGTTGCCAGCGCAGCCGCCCCGCCCTCCAATGCAGCGACACGTTGCTCGAACACATCATTCGTCGGATTCATAATGCGTGAATAGATGTTGCCGAACTCCTTCAATGCGAACAAGTTCGCGGCATGCTCAGAATCACGAAATCCGTACGAAGTCGTCTGGTAAATCGGCACCGCTCTGGACATCGTAGTCGGATCGATCTCCTGTCCTGCGTGCACCGCTAAAGTTTCCAATGAAAGCTTGCGTTCTTCTGCCATGAAAGCCTCATCCTCTCTTCATAATAAGCTATTCCACTTCATGTCATTTATTTTCTCATAATTTCCTGTAAAATAAAAGGTAGAATCCTTTACGCAATAACTAGTGTATGTCCATTCTCGGATGTTCGATGCCAGAGGAGCGATACCTATGAACAGAACAGGCTTAGTATTGGAAGGCGGTGGCATGCGCGGCGTCTATACAGCTGGTGTGCTTGAGTTCTTCCTGGAGCAAGAATTGTACATTCCGCATGTTACCGGTGTTTCCGCTGGAGCGTCGATTGGCGCATCCTATGTTTCCCGTCAGCTTGGACGCAACGAACGAATCACGATCGGCTATATTGATGATCCGCGGTACATTGGAATAGGCAATTGGTTCCGCGAGCGAAGCCTCTTCGGCATGAACTTCATCTTCGACGAGCTGCCGAATGTACTCGTACCGTTAGATTACGACACATTCCGGTCATCTGAACAGCAGTTCTGGATTGGTGTTACGGACTGCTTGACAGGTCAGGCTCGATTTGTTCATAAGGACGAAACGAATGATGTGCTGCGTGTCGTACGCGCCTCTTGCAGCTTGCCGTTCGTATCACCCACTGTAGAAATAGACCGTATCCCGTATATGGATGGAGGCGTCTCAGAGCCAATACCCCTAGTGAAATCGGAGCAAGACGGCAATGACAAGCATATTATCATTCTGACTCGTGAAGCAAGCTATCGCAAAACACCACCAAGCATGACTTGGCTGACACGGCGTTATTACCGGCGTTATCCACGGCTTGTAGAGACGATGCTTCAACGATACAAGCAGTATAATGACACGCTGGAACGCATAGCTGAGATGGAGCAGAGAGGTACTGCGTTCGTATTCCGACCGGCAACGGCTCCTGTTGTCGGACGGATGGAGAAGGACAAGCGCAAGCTCACAGCTTTCTACCAGGAAGGATATGCAGCGGCCAAGCAGCGATTTGCCGAGCTGACGGCATGGCTGTCATAAGCCGTCGCATATATCGATGTTCCTCCCTACTCTATCGTGATCAGATCTGCCAGCTTCTCCATCGTCTTGGGACCGATGCCCTTCACCTCTTGCAAGTCGTCCTTCGATTCGTACAACCCGTGCAGCATACGATGCTGGATGATCGCTTGTGCCTTCGCCGGTCCGATGCCTGGCAGATGCTGCAATTCCTCTGTGCCGGCACGATTAATAGGAACCGGGAACGGGGAAGGCTCCTCCTTATTCTCCGGTTCGTCAATCGGCGGCTCCTTCGTTCCCTCTGCTTCACCTGCGTCGACTATAGGCGTACCTGCGGGATCACCTAGCTCTACAGGACTAGGTGATTGCTCGGTCACTACAAGCAGCCACATACAGACAAGTGCTGCTGCCAGGATCAACCAAAGCAGCCATTGCCGTACTTCTATCCGCATATTTACTTTACCTGTCATTTGCTTTTGTTTGCCTGACACGGACATCCCCCATCCCAGGACGGAAGTCCTCTTTTTTTCCTTTCTTTGATTCACCATTTCTTTCCCCTTTCTTGTATAATATCGGCTGCCTGGCATATAGATGAGGTAGACTGCAATTTTTGCTCGTAGGAGGGTGTTAGGATATGAATGTTGGGTTTATTGGCACGGGCAGTATGGGGAGCATCCTGATTGAGTCATTCATTCGCTCTGGAGCCTTGCTTCCTGAGAACATTACAGCAAGCAATCGTTCATACTGGAAGGCAGAACGACTCGCTGAGATGTATCCAGGCTTGTGCGCCGCGAAATCGAATGCGGAGGTGATTGCAGAAAGCGAAATTGTATTTCTATGCGTCAAGCCGAGCGAGTACAAGCATGTCATTGATGAAATTGGAGCGATCATCCCACATTCCCATATTGTCATCTCCATCACCAGTCCTGTTCTCATCCGCCACTTAGAGGAGCTGCTCCCTTGCAAGATCGCCAAAGTTGTACCAAGCATTACGAATTTCGTCTGCAGCGGCGCCACCTTGTGCGTATACGGAAGCCGGATTGGCAACACAGACCGTGATCTTCTAGAGCGGCTGTTCAGTCATATAAGCGCACCTATCGAAATCGAGGAAGACTATACGCGCGTAGCATCTGATTTATCCAGCTGCGGACCTGCTTTTCTCTCCTACTTCATCCAGCAATTCATTCACGCTGCCGTTGCCGAAACCGGGATTCCTAAGATGGAGGCAGAGAGACTGGCATCGGAAATGACGCTCGGTACCGGAATGCTGCTGACATCAGGCAAGTTTACGCCGGATGCATTGCGAGAACGGGTGTCCGTCCCAGGCGGCATTACGGCGGAAGGCTTGCGCCTGATGGACCAAGAGCTTCATGGCATGTTCAATCGTCTTATTCAAACGACCCATAGGAAGTATAAGGAGGATGTGGATAAGATCGAATCGCTGTTCTTTTCCACACGTGTCGATTAATCTGATCCCCCCAAAAAAAACAGCAGCCAGGCGCCGTGCTGTTCACGGAAATGCCTGACTGCTGCTGATTATCTAAGTGGGCCTTGCGACTCTCTTTAGTTGGCTACAATATTAACTAATTTGCCTTTGACCGCTATGACTTTCCTTACAGTCTTACCGTCTAGCGCTGCTTTCACCTTCTCCACTTCCATAGCTACACGTTGCATCTCTTCTTGCTCCATGTCACTTGGAATTTGGATGCGGTCAACGATTTTGCCGCTTATTTGCACCACAATCTCCACTTCATTATCGACCGTCAATGATTCATCGTAGGTCGGCCAAGGCACATACGTAATCGTCTCCTTGTAGCCGAGACGGCTCCACAGCTCCTCAGCAACATGCGGCGCAAGCGGTGACAACAGCTGTACAAAGTGCTCCATCGCTTCCTTCGGAAGCGACTCCTGCTTGTAAGCTTCGTTCACAAATATCATTAACTGGCTGATCGCGGTATTAAAGCGCAGATGCTCGAAATCGTCCGTTACCTTCTTAATCGTACGGTGCCATACGCGTTCGAATGGAACTGAGCTTGCATATTCTTGAATTTTCGGATTCAGCTCGCCGTTGTCCCCAATGAATAATCGCCACACACGGCTGAGAAACCGATACGTGCCCTCAACACCGCTGGCATTCCAAGGCTTCGTAGCCTCGAGCGGGCCCATGAACATCTCGTACATCCGAAGTGTATCCGCGCCAAATTCCGATACGATCTCATCCGGATTAATGACATTGCCGCGGGATTTGCTCATCTTCTCCATATTTTCCCCGAGAATCATTCCTTGATTGACGAGCTTATGGAATGGCTCCTTCGTCGATACGACTCCAAGGTCATACAGCACCTTATGCCAGAACCGGGCATAGAGCAAGTGAAGCACGGCATGCTCTGCGCCGCCGATATACAGATCGACCGGCAACCACTCCTTCTGCTTCTCCGTAGAGCATAGCGCATCATCATTATGCGGATCAATGAACCGCAAATAATACCAGCAGCTTCCTGCCCATTGCGGCATCGTATTCGTCTCTCGTCTAGCCGGTTGACCGGATTCAGGATCGACTGTATTCACCCAATCCGTCACATTGGCGAGCGGGGACTCTCCTGTGCCAGACGGCTTGATCTCATCCACATCCGGCAGCAACAGCGGCAACTGGTCCTCAGGAACCGGCTTCATCGTCCCGTCTTCCAGATGCAGGATCGGGATCGGCTCGCCCCAATAGCGCTGTCTGCTGAACAGCCAGTCGCGCAGCCGGTATGTTACCTTGCCTGCACCCTTGCCGTTCTTCTCCAGCCAGTCGATCATGGTGGCTATCGCTTGCTCATTGTTCAAGCCGTCCAGCAGACCGGAACGAATATGCGGACCATCGCCTGTATAAGCTTCCTTCGTCACATCGCCGCCTTCAATAACTTCGATGATCGGCAGATCAAACTTCTTCGCGAATTCCCAGTCCCGTTGGTCATGACCCGGTACTGCCATGATGGCACCAGTCCCATAGCCGGCAAGCACATAATCAGCAATCCAGATCGGCAGCTTGGCTCCGTTGACAGGATTGATCGCGTAAGCTCCGGTAAACACACCGGATTTATCCTTCGCCAGATCCGTTCGCTCCAGATCGCTCTTACGCGCAGCCTGCTCCTGATACGCCTTGACAGCAGCCTGCTGTTCAGTCGATACGATTCGCTCCACTAGCTCATGCTCAGGAGCAAGTACGCAGTAGCTAGCCCCGAACAACGTATCTGGGCGGGTCGTAAATACGGTCAGTTCTTCTGCTGTGCCGGCTTCTGCTTCTATCGCGAATCGGGCTTCCGCTCCCGTAGATTTCCCAATCCAGTTGCGTTGCATATCCTTGATGCTCTCTGACCAATCCAGCTCCTCCAAGTCTTCCAACAGCCGCTCTGCATACTCGGTTATCTTCAATATCCATTGCCGCATCGGCTTGCGGATGACCGGATGACCGCCGCGCTCACTCTTGCCGTCAATAACTTCCTCATTCGCAAGCACAGTACCAAGCGCAGGACACCAGTTGACCGGCACTTCTGCAACATAAGCCAGCCCCTTCTTGTACAATTGAAGGAATATCCACTGGGTCCACTTGTAATAAGCCGGATCGGTCGTACTAATTTCTCTATCCCAATCGTAGGAGAAACCGAGTGACTTGATCTGCCGCCGGAAATTATTAATATTCGTCACGGTAATGTCTCGCGGATGCTCTCCTGTATCTAGTGCATGCTGCTCTGCCGGCAGCCCGAAAGCGTCCCAGCCCATCGGATGCAACACATTATAACCGCGCATTCGCTTATAGCGGGAGACGATGTCCGTTGCCGTATAGCCTTCCGGATGACCGACGTGCAGTCCGGCGCCTGACGGATACGGAAACATATCCAATGCGTAAAATTTCGCCTTGTTCGTGCCTTCCTGAACCTGGAACGTATTATTCTCATCCCAATATTTCTGCCACTTCGGTTCAATCGATTGCGGGTTGTAGTAGTTTCCTGATCCTTCCTGCATCCCATTTACCTCCTCTAGTTACCTGCGAAATGGATAATAAGCTTCGAATTTCTATTCCTGTTACACACAAATAACCTCACGCCACTAGCTGCTATCGCTAGGGACGAGAGGTTCGAATTCCCGTGGTACCACCCTAGTTGGCTTGCCGACCTGCTTGGTCATGGAAGCCCACTCGAATCCTTAACGCGGATAAATCGGCACACTGCATCGCTCAATCGCTCAAGCATACGCATATGCGGCTCCGAGGTGAGTTCACTAAGGCAACTGACCGGCTTGCACCTGACGCCGGCTCTCTGTACAGCTAATCCTTACCTACTGCTCCTCATCTAAGCCATTCATCACCATTCATATGTATTCGATTATAAAAAACTTCCATTCCTTCTGTCAAGATTTCCGTCCAGCGTTCATCTGACAGCTGTGTAAAAAACCCGTTGCGTATGCTCCTCCGGCGGCTCCATAGTGAAATCCGCATGGACATACACATCGCGGAAGCCACAGTCGCGAAGCAATTCGACTACTACTTCCGGTTCATAAGTTCGCTGGCGATGCACCTCATCAATGCGCACATAGCGATCATCGTCCTCACAGCGGAAGATCGTGAGTTGATGCTCCACTTGGCAACGTTTCTCATTGAATACACACGCCCACAAATAAGCAAGATCCGGCTCATTCCATATAAACGGTTGTTCCTCCGCATACGCCTGAAGCTGGTTCGGATGATGCAGATCAAACAGGAAGGTGCCCCCCGGCTTCAACGCCAGATAGGCAGCGCGGAAGGCGCTCTGCAATTCATGCGGCTCCAGCAAGTAATTCAAGCAGTCACAGAACGAAATGACCGCATCCGTGGAATCGGCCAGCTGCCAATCACGCGCATCCTGCTGCTGCCATTCACAGGAGCCTTGTACGCCGAACGGCTGCTGACGGGCGGTAACCGCCCACTTCCCGGCTGCGACCTCAAGCATTTGTTCCGATAGATCGATTCCAGTCACCGTATATCCTTTCAACGCGAGCGGAATGCTTATGTTGCCCGTCCCGCAGCCTATATCTGCTATGCGCTCCGGCTTGCCGAGAAGCTCCCACATCGCCTCAGCATAATCGACCCATTGGTCATACGGCATGTCGGCCATCAGACGGTCATATACGTATGCAAATTGATTGTAGGCCACAGCTATTCCTCCTGCTCAGCTTGGTCATCGCTCCCCAGCTTCGTCCAGCTGCCCTCTTGCGAAACAAGGCCGTCCTTCATCAGCTTGCCGAGCGCTCGCTTGAAAGCTGATTTACTCATACCGAATCGCTTCTGGATAATATCTGCCGGTGTTTCGTCTGAGTACGGCATCGCACCATTCGGCCGTTCCTGCAGTGCCGCAAGCAGCTTCTCTGCGTCCTCACTCTGTCTTTCCTGCTTACGCGCGCGCATAGATAAGTTGACACGTCCGTCTTCACGCACATAAGTGACGCGCAGCTCTACTTCCTCGCCCATGCGCAGCAGCCGTGTACGTTCCGATTCGTGCAGAAATCCGAATGCGCCGAACCCTAACACACCGCCATCTACAACAACGAAGTCGCCCATTTGCAATGGCTTATAGACGGTAGCCTGGACGAATTGGTTTTTCCAGCTTTGCGGAGCTTCGAACATGAGTGCCGATAGATCGTCCTCGCCTGCAGCCTTGGCCAGCAACCTCCCCTGCTTGTCATGTGTCGGCAGAATATATACATAATCTCCGACCTGAGGCCACAGCTCCTTCATTTCGGGCAGTTCTCTAACCGGCAACAGAAGATGACGGCTCAATCCCATATCGAGAAAGCAGCCAAAGCGCGGATGTATATCCGCTACCTGCAATCGTGATACCTTACCAGATTCAATATCCGGCTCTCGCATCGTTGCAGCTAATCGGTCTTCACTGTCGTGGAACAAGAAGACGTCCACCCGTTCGCCGATCTTTACTTCACCGACGACTTCGCTATAATGCATGAGCACATCCGGCACATTCGGCAACGTCAGGAAAAATCCGTGAGGTCGAACTTCTCGCGCAACGATCATACTCGCATAGGTGCCAGCTTGAAGTTTCATACTGTTTCCACAGTTCGGGCATCGGACCAAAGCCGTTCAATATTGTAAAATTGACGGTCTTCCCGATGGAAAATATGCACGATCACATCACCGAAATCCATCAATACCCAACGACCGGTGTCATACCCTTCCATCCCTCGAATACGCGCGCCGGCTTTTTCCGCCTGCTGCTTCACTTCAGTCGCGATGGATTGAACCTGAATGTCTGAATTACCGTGGCAAATGACGAAGTAATCTGCTATTGTGGACAATCCTTGCAAATCAAGCGCCACAGGTTCATGCCCTTTCTTCTCTTCGATCGCTTTCCATATCGTCTGCATTAACTGCATCGATTGCGTCATGAACGTCCTGCCTCCTTTGTGTCTTGCTGCGTGGAATCCAGTTCCTCCAGCAAGCTGTTGCGCGCCAGTACAGTTAACGGAAATATACGCGCACCCTGTTTCATTAATTGAACGATGGTACTGTCGAATCCGGCAATCAAGGCTGACTCTAAGCTAACATCTGCCAGTTCCCGCAGTCGATCAACACCTGGGAAGTTTCTACCCGGCTCGATATAATCCGCCAGACATACAATCTTGTCCAGCAATGTCATTTGGGGTCTGCCCGACGTATGATACCGAATCGCATCTAGAATGAGCTCGTCCGCTACTTGGTATTCTTGCTCTGCTACAATAGCTCCTACAGGTGCATGCCACAACGGCTTCTCATATTGCAGCCATGGTTCTGTATCGCCAGCATCGAGCAGTGCTTGGCGCTGCTTCTCTACCGGCCAATATTTCGCCACATCATGCAGCACGGCAGCCCACTCCGCCTGAACCGGATCCGCGCCGTACTTCCGGGCGAGTCGGATCGCTGTATCTCGCACGCCGATTGTATGCAGCCACCGCTTCTCCGGCATTTGCGCACGCACACTTTCCATGACCGCTTGCAATTCAAGCTTCATACAATCTACGCTCCTTTATATAATCATAGACCGAATCCGGCACGAGGAAACGGACAGAGCGCCCTTTTCTTCGCAAGGAGCGCACGAATGTGGAGGACACATCAACAGCCGGCATCTCTACCCAGTCTAGCCGGGATGCAAGCTTCTCTGGCAGCATGATGTCATGGATATGAGGAAATCCGGGTCTGTCCAATGCAGCAAACCGCACACGACTCGCCAATTCAGAAATACGCTTCCAGCTTGGCAATATCGCCGCCATGTCCGCTCCTATAATAAAGCTGAACTGGTGATCGGGGTAAGCTTCTGTTAAGGCCTTCATCGTGTCAGCTGTGTACGAAATCCCGCCACGCCTCAGCTCAATATCCGTAACACAGATATCATCATAGGCGGCTGTTGCCCGCTCCAGCATATCCAGCCGTTCCTCTGCTGCAGCTGCATCCCCGTCTTGCCGCTTATGGGGAGGAACGAAAGTTGGCATCAACCAGACTTCATCCAGCTGTAGACCTTCCTTGGCGCATTCAGCCGCAATCAGATGACCGATATGAACGGGATCGAACGTCCCCCCCAATATGCCGATCTTCATCGCAAGCCCGCCAAGTTAATTTCCTTATGATCCTTGGACTCCTTATACAACACGATCACCTTGCCAATCACTTGTACAAGCTCCGCCCCTGACTTAGACGCTATCTCGGCAGCCACTTCATGCCGCTCATCCATGCAGTTCGGGAGCACACTTATTTTCATCAGTTCGCGCTTCTCTATCGCCTCTTGCACATGCCGGATCAAATGATCGTTGACGCCGCCTTTGCCTACTTGGAATAGCGGGTCCAAATGGTGCGCAAGTGAGCGAAGATACCGTTTTTGTTTTCCTGTTAGCAATCGATTCACCTCACTATTCGAAGGAGCGCAATACTGCGCTCCGCATCTGTTCGACTGGAGCCGGCACGCCTGTCCAATATTCGAACGCATATGCACCTTGATACACGAACATACCGAGTCCTCCGTGAATGGTGCGGCCTAGCTGCTTGGCCTCCTGCAAGAACCGAGTGACCAGCGGATTGTAGATCAAGTCACTGAACACCTCGGCAGCTGGCCAATCACCAGGGTTCGCTGGCTGTTCTTCCGCGGCCGGATGCATACCAATAGATGTCGTATTAACAATCAGATCATAGGACGCCTGCTTGCACGCCGTCCACGGAACCACCTCGATCATACCGTAACTTGTCAGTGCTGTCGCTAGCTCCTGTGCCTTCTGCTCCGTTCGATTCGCAATCGCAACGACGGCCGGTTGTTCTTGCAGCAGCGCATACACGACTCCTCTAGCAGCCCCGCCTGCGCCCAACACCAGTATGCGCTTCCCTTGTAGGGACATACTCGTTTCTTGTTTCAGGGAACGCACATAACCGATACCATCCGTATTATGCCCGATTAGCCGCCCATTCTTGTTCACTACCGTATTCACCGCTCCGATAATGCGCGCTGCAGGATCGATCTCATCTAGGTAATCCATGACAGCGACCTTGTGCGGGATCGTTACATTCAAGCCGCCAAAGCCCATTGCACGGATGCCGTTCATTGTCGCACCAAGCTGTTCTGGAGCAATGTCGAATGCCGCATAGGCAGCATTTAATCCTGCTGCCTGGAAGGCACTGTTCAGCATAACGGGCGATTTCGACTGCCGTACTGGATGACCAAGCACACCGTACATCACTGTATCGCTATTCAACTGCACGCCCTCCAGCTTCTCTCGCTCGTTCAATATGATACTCCTCCCAAGTTGTTCTAAATCAGACGATCACGCACCGCATACAGGACGCCTTCAGGAATATAAATGGCCAGCTCCGCGCCTATGTCCGCATTCAGCGCAATCCAACCAAGTCCTGAAATATAGACATCTGCTTTCTTGCCCTTCGGTATAAATAGACGGTGCCTCACCAATGGCGGGAGCTCTGTTAATTCGTCTACCTCTGGCGGAGAGAGCAAGCCTCCCTTGTGCTCCGCGTACAATGTCTCTGCCTTGTCCAGCTTCGTACGGTGAACCTTGATCTGGTTCGATACGTAACAGGTGAATGACTGCGGCTCACCTTGTATGAAGTCAAATCTGGCCAAGGCACCGAAAAATAATGTCTGCTTCTCTTGCAGCTGATAGACGAGCGGCTTCACAGACTTATCCGGCATCAGCTTGCCTAATATTCGCTTCGGGACGACCTCCGTTAACCTGTGCGGATATACAATCCCAGGCGTATCGATAATCGCACTTCCGTCCTCCAATGGAATATGAACGGCATCCAGTGTAGTTCCCGGAATCGGTGAAGTGGTTAGCTCCGTCTCCATATCGCTGTAATCATGGATCAAGCGATTGATTAAAGTCGACTTGCCTACATTCGTTGCGCCGACGATATATACATCCCTTCCAGCTCTATGTCGATCAATACCGGTCACAACACGGTCGAACCCAAGGTTGCGCTTGGCACTACACATCTCTACGCCTACTACCCGCAAGCCTTGCGCTTTCGCTTGCTGCTGGATCCAATTCAAGATGCGGTTCCAATTCAGCCCCTTCGGCAGCAAGTCCATCTTGTTAGCCACCAGCAAAACCGGATTGTTGCCTACGAATCGGTGCAGTCCAGCAATCAAGCTGCCCTCAAAATCGAAAATATCGGCAATGGCAACGACTAAGCTATCCGTATCTGCAATAGCAGACAACAGCTTCACGAAAGCAGCCTGGTCCACGGTTACAGATGAAATCTCATTATAATGTCGAATACGGAAGCAGCGCTTGCATATTACGTTCTCCTGATCCATCGCAGCGGCCGGAACAAATCCAGGCTTGTCCGAATGCTCGTTCTGCAAGACAGAGCCGCAACCCACACAACGTGAACTGCTGCCCATATTTGCTGCTGTCATGATTCATCCCCCTTGAACATATGATGTCCACTCTTCTTCAAACGCGCTACAGCAGCTTTCTCCAGCCTTCGGTTCACCCGGGTGAATATTCCTTCTCCAGTAAGGGAAACAGGCTTCACTAGCACCGTATACAAACCAAGCCGATTGCCGCCAAGCACATCAGTCAGCATTTGATCGCCAACGACAACCGTTTCACTCGTCTCGGTTTGCAGCACTTGCATGGCCCGAAGGAATGCTTTCGGTGAAGGCTTGCGTGCGCCATGTACGAAAGAGACATTCAAGGGATTGGCAAATGTCGAAACGCGTGTCTGCTTGTTGTTCGACACGATGACTACCTTCCAGCCCCGCTCACGTACGTTGTTCAACCAAGCAACCAACTCTGGAGTGGCTAGCGGATCAGTAGCACCGACCAGCGTATTGTCCAGATCGGTAATAATTCCCCGCTTGCCTTCTGTCCACAGTCGGTCCAAATCTATTTCATAAATGGATTCTACCATTTCTTTCGGTATTAGCTTATTCAGCAATATCCGTTCACCTCAGAACAGTTTTCATGCATCAAACTATACCACATCCCGCCAATTTGTTGCAAAGACAATAACCCGCTGCTGCCGGAGCATTGATGCTGCTCTCGGCTGCAGCGGGTGTGCGAATCGGCGGCTCGATGCCTACATCGCCTTCTTCAACTGTTCGACCAACTCGTTCATACGCTCTACATCTTGCTCCTGCACATGAACTCGACTGTACTTCGCCTGCTCGAACAGCTCGAGGACATCGGTTAGTTCAGATTCAAGCTTTCCATTGAACTGGATCCACCGTTCTACCGCTTCTCTCGCCGTTTCCGAATCACGCCGCGAATAGCCTCGCTTGCGAGCAAGCTTTAACAATGCATCGAACATATAGATGACGCGTTCGCTGTACCCATGCGGTTTGGGCCGTATTTGTCTCAAGAGAGAGCCAAGCACACCGATTCTATACAAGAAGTATAGCAGCACAGCGATTAGAAGCACAGCCCCCGCTATGAACAGCACAGTTGTGCGTCCATCCTTACCCGCACTCTCGCTTCCCGCTGTCTCTGGCGACTCCACTTCGGGCAGGTCGAGCGCTTGTGGCGACTGTTCAACAGCGTCAGCAGTAGGCATATAGAAGTCCGCAGTCGGTTCGAATGGAATCCAACCATATCCTTCAAAATAAACTTCAACCCATGAATGAGCATCAGAATTTCGAATCAGGTACTCTCCAGCTCCGTTCGGGTCTGTATACCTGTCGATCGCGCCTTCATATCCGTATATCTCCAGCTGATTCGTGCCTGACGTATATCCTTTGACCCAACGGGTTGGGATGTCCAGAGTGCGCAGCATTACAGCCATTGCAGTCGAATAATAATCGCAATACCCTTCCTTAATTTCGAACAGAAAGCGGTCTACGAAGTCCTCGCTTTCTCCTTTGCTTATATCAGGTTGATTCGTATAAGGAAACGTCTCACGCAAATATGTTTCTACCGCTTTGGCCCGGTCATAGTCATTATCCGCTTCTGCTGTTATTTGCTCAGCTAATTCCTTCACTCTATCCGAAAGCGTATCCGGTACACTCGTATATGCTGCGAGATCAAGCGAATAAGACTCCTCTGCTTGTCTTAACGCTTCGCCGGACGCAGCAGGCATATGGGAAACTAATGTGTACGTTCGCGGATACTCGTCCTCATCTCCCAGATACAACAAAGCAGCATCTGCGTTCGACCAAGCTATGTCAGTCGTTCGCCCCTCCGCATTGCCATTGACCTGTTCTAATACCGCTGGCTTCATAGCGCCGAATAAGACCGGATAGGCTTGCTCGGACAAGATCGAAACTGACTGTCTAACTTCCACATAATCGCCTAGATTCTCAGACTCGAACGGGGTTTGCAAGCGAACCGTAACAGCTTCTTTTGCCGAGATGCTCTCCCATCCTTCACCTGTATATACTTGCTTGCTCTCACCGCGCCAATAGCTTCTGCGATCTGTAACGATGCGCATAACCTCACTATGATCATAGTCGAAGCCGTTGCCAAGCGCGCTATCATTTCGACCATAACCAGACGAGGCATTCCTGCTAGACACCGTTGCGCTTGAGCTTACAATCGGTTTCTGCCCAAGCTTGGACACCTCGTTCCCCTGCCAAGCTTGCCAGGCGGTATAAGGATCGGTAAGCAATGGTCTAGTTTCTGGCGCCGCCGTTCCGATGCTTACTGTTACAGCGATCACGATCACTGCCGGCCATATGATCGTGCCAGGATAGTCTCCGATATATGCCCAAGCTTGCGGGTGTCGCTTGCGAAAATCGTTGTAGTGGGACAAAATAGCTAATACGAGTCCGCAACAGACGATTAGCGCTGTCTCTTGCCATAGATAAATTTTCCCTGTGCTGTCGGCTATCGCAAACACGAGGATCGATGCGAGCACAAGTCCAATCACCTTATATTTCGTCTTAGCCCAAGCCAATACGAACTGGTAAGCGCACCAGAAGGCCAGCGTATACCAAATATAAGGAAGAAATGGCTGCACAAGCTGCAGCAGGTTATCCGCAAGCGGCCTTCCTTCATACCAAACAGGTTCAAAGCCGAGTATAGAACTGTGTATCCACAAGATGAAGAAAAATTGTACGAATACGCGAATGCTCTTCCTCAATGGAAGCAGCACCTCAGCAATGCCGCATACGATAAGCGATGTGAAGACGACCGTTCTCGTCTCCGAGAACCAAGCATATCCATTGTACGTCTCGCTCCCTAACCAATAAGCAAATTGGAACACAATCGTGATCCAAGCTGCTGCAGCCAGCCGATCCGTCCATTCTGCCAGCCAGCCCTTCCCAATTCGTCGAAGCATGGCTGTCAACTTTGTCCTGATCATATGTGTCGTCCCCCCAGCAACTGCGGTAATTCCTTCAGTTGAGCGAACGGATAGCTGACAAACCCGCGTGCACGCAACATCGCAGACCATTGTCTGGCCTGATCCTCTTCACCGCTGCGTACAGGAAGGAAATGACAGGCACTCATATGATTGCGTGCTGCCCATGCGAGTGTATCCATGATAGATTGATCCTGCACGGGAGAGAGAAGCACGATCATCGCACCTCTACCTAGCGAACTGGCAAATCCTTCTGCTAGCTGCATAGGAGAATAAGAAGAATCAGGCTCGGCTTCAACGAGATGATCAATCATTGCATCCGCATGCAATTCCCCCCGTTTGGCGGTGAATACAGTCGCCTGTTTCCCTCCCGATACAAGACCCATCAACATCTGTTGGCGACTGCCATATCGTATCAACGAAGCAACGGCTGATACGGCAAGCTCGAATACGGTCGCTTGATCTGTATAAACTTGCTTCCTTCTATCAAGAATGAAGACGAGTCTCGGCATCGCCTCCCGCTCATACTCCTTAGACTTCCAAGCACCCGTTCTAGCTGTAGCGTTCCAATGAATGCGGGAAAGCTTGTCACCATATACATATTCACGCACACCATTAATCTGGGTTGTCTCCCGGTTCGCTCTAGAGGTAGCTGTATGAGCATGTGCGCCTTTGCTCAGTTGCTTATAGTACACCCAATCTGGAATGTCCGTCATACGCGGATATACACGAATGTGCTGCTGCTTCTTCACCGTACCGCGATGCTCGAACAAGCCGAAAATATCCTCTGTTGCGAAGATCATTTCCTGTAACGTATATATACCGCGCTCTAATGGAGCCGTTTCATAAGTTACTTCGCCTCTGCGTCGATAATCTGGGATGAATGTCGAAGAAATTGGAATAGCGCGGCCCTTGCTTGATTGAATCTGTTCTTCGAACAGTACATAAGGAATCGGATAGAACCCAGGGATGTCAACATCAACCTTCACCTTCAGCGGATTCCCAGCCGAAATTTGATTCCCGTGACCGGTATTGCTAAGAATCCTGACTGCCTTGACGTGGGCTATCCCGCTCCAGCGACCAAGATACAAGTAAGTACCCAGCACCATGACGAAAATAAACAACATAAATGCCAATTTACCACCCTGAAACAAGACGAAGAACAAAGAGCAGATCGCTAAGGCAATCAGGACAGCTGCACGCTTCACATTGCCCTTACGGAGGGCAGTTCTAGCTGCAATCGGATTCATTGATTATCTCCCAAGCCGCACTGGAGCGGCTATCTGCTCAATAATGTGTTCCAATATCTTAGCCTCTGTAGCACCTTCCATCCGCGCTTCTGCTCGCAGCATCATTCGGTGAGCCAACACAGGATAGGCCAGTTTCTTCACATCGTCCGGTATAACATAATCACGCTGCTGAACAAGTGCGAACGCTTTGGCCGCAGCAATCAGCGCTAATGAAGCACGCGGGCTGGCCCCAAGGAATACACCGGCATGCTGCCGGGTCCGACGGGTGATCGCAATGCCGTATTCAAGGACTGCCTGATCCAGATGCACTTGCTTAGCTGCTTGTTGCAGCTGTTGAACTTGCTGCAGAGACATCACAGCTGTAAGCGTATCCAATGGATGACGAACAGACTGGCTGCTAACAAGCCGAGTCTCGGTTGCTTCATCCGGATAACCCAAGCTGATCTTCATCATGAAACGATCTAGCTGCGCCTCTGGCAGTGAATAAGTACCTTCGAAGTCAATTGGATTCTGTGTTGCAAAGACTAGGAACGGCTGCGGCAGCTTGTGAGACTCGCCGTCCACAGTGACATGACCTTCCTCCATCGCTTCTAATAATGCGGATTGGGTTTTCGTAGTGGCGCGATTAATTTCATCTGCCAACAATATATTCGTCATAACAGGTCCCGGTCGGAATACGAAGGTTTCATCCCTAGGGTGAAAAATCGATACGCCTGTAATATCAGTCGGCAGTAAGTCGGGATTACATTGCACACGACGGAATGTACTGTCAATAGACTTGGAGAGCGCTTTAATTAATACCGTCTTCCCCGTTCCCGGCACATCTTCGAGTAGCATATGCCCCTCTGCCAGCAAGGTCGTAACGATCCATTCTATTTCTTGTTTTTTGCCCATGATGCAGGTATCCAGGTTGTCGATTAGTTGCCGAATATTGTCCATATCGGCTTGCTGCAGAGTCATGGTCATACCTCCAGTATAATAAAAGGTTCCTCCTTATCATCATACCGAAGTTATGCCGTAACGTACATCGGCAAATTATCAAAAAAATGTTGTCAGAATCTACTAAGACACCCACGAAAGTGAAGTCTTGCTGTTCTGCGTGCTTGCTCTGAAATAGTAACAAATACCTGCAAAAGTGCATGCTTGGAGCGTACAGAGAAGGTGATTTCCTGAATTACCTGCGAATGTGCATCTTTGCATACGGGCAACACTCGTTCAGACCTTCTGAGCCTCAGAAGGATGTATATCCGCAGGTATTCATAACTTTCGGGCATGTTTGGGAGGACAAGGCTGCAGAATCGCAGGAATTTCCCCCTTAACATGCGTGCTCAGCCTTTCGGCTTGAACACAAGGGCAGCAAGGAAGGAAAAGATGATCGCAGCAGATATCCCTCCGCTGGTCACTTCGAATATACCGGTAACGACGCCCATGATCCCGTCCCGCTCCAATTCCGACAGCGCGCCGTGCACTAGCGAATTGCCGAAGCTCGTAATCGGAACACTCGCTCCAGCACCGGCAAATTCCACAAGCGGGTCATACAGACCTAGTCCGTCTGCCACTGCGCCTGCGACGACTAACAAGCTCATCGTATGACCCGGCGTCAGCTTCGCCACATCGAACATGAGCTGTCCGATGACACATATCGCACCGCCAACAAGGAATGCCCATACAAATTGCATCATCTTATATCACCCCGCTTTCCAAGCATACCGCATGCGCAATGCACGGAATGCTCTCTCCTTGTTGGCTTGTGAGCGGCGAAAGCAACGCTCCGGTTGCAACGACGAGTACCCGCTTCAACTCGCCTTGTTGAAGCTTCTTCATAATATGTCCGTATGTCACGACAGCCGAGCATGCACACCCACTGCCGCCTGCCCATACACTTTGGCGCTCCCGATCGTAGATCATCAATCCGCAATCATGGAAGGTTGTGTCGGCAATTGGTACTCGATGCTCGCGCAGCAATTCACCGGCTATATCATGACCGACCTGTGCCAAATCACCCGTAACAATCAGATCGAAGTCTCCAGGCGCTCTTCCCGTGTCCTTCAAGTGAGCTTGGATCGTATCGACCGCAGCTGGTGCCATTGCGGCTCCCATGTTGTTCGGGTCCTTAATGCCCATATCCATAATGCGTCCGATCGTAGCTGATGCTACGCGCGGGCCGCTTCCTTCTGCCGCAAGTACTGCAGCGCCAGCGCCTGTTACAGTAAACTGTGCAGTCGGCGGCTTCTGTGCCCCGTATTCCGTCGGATAGCGAAATTGCTTCTCCGCCGACGAATTGTGACTGCACGTACCTGCCAGAACGTACTTGGCACCCCCGCTATTCACGATCATCGCAGCAATTGCCAAGCTTTCCATCGAAGTCGAGCAAGCGCCGAATACACCGATGTACGGGATGCCCAAGGTACGCGCAGAGAACGTCGCGCTAATAATCTGATTCATCAGATCACCGCCGACGAAAAACTGCACATCCTCCTTCGTTAGCTTCGCATTTTCTATTGCAAGCTTGGCAGCTTCCTCTAACAGCATTCGCTCCGCTTGCTCCCAGCTTTTCTGCTTCAGTATGCTGTCTTCATGCACGATATCGAAATCTGCCGCGAGCGGTCCCTTGCCTTCGTAGGGACCAACAACCGTTGCCGTCGCTTGAATGACAGGTTGCTTGTCGAAGGTCCATGTTTGATGCCCGGTTAACATTAATGCGCACCCCCGCCGAGAATATGATGCAGAATTCCGATGAAGAAGGCAGCAACAACACCGAATACGATAACTGAACCGGCTAACTTGAACATATTGCCGCCAACACCAAGCACTAGCCCTTCACTGCGATGCTCCAGCGCAGAAGAACATAGAGAGTTAGCGAATCCAGTCACCGGAACAGCCGCTCCAGCACCTGCCCATTGAGCGATCTTGTCGTAAACCCCGAAGCTCGTCAGCAAGACTGAAATAAATATGAGAATTGCCACAGTTGGATCACTCGCCTTGTCTTGCTCCATATCGAACCAATGGACCATAGCTTCCATAATCCCTTGACCCAAGACACAGATCGCGCCGCCCGCAACAAACGCACGAATGCAATTCAGCACAATCGGTCTCGGCGGCTCCTTGCCCTTAGCTAACGCTTGATACTTCCGCTGCACCTGTGTCGTCTTCTTCATCTGCTGATTCGCCATCGGACCTGCTCCTCTCTGCTTAGGAAGTCGTTAAGTAAGGCTCTATGCTATTCATAATCAGCTTCATTCGACCTGCGCCTTGCTCATACTGCTGCTTGGCTGCCTCATCTTGCGTAGACAAGGCGAACAATTCAAGATCCGCCTGGCATTTCTTCAAGGTCGCATACAACAGTTCTCTTGAAGAAGGAGCAGGCACCTTCAGCTGGTCATCATACAAATCCACGAACAACTCACCGTAAGAATTAGCTTGTCCCAGAAAGACGTTCTCCTGTAATACCCCCAATTTGTCCAGCTCTGTCTGCAGCCATCCGGGGTTCAGTCCTAGCGTTGCCAAACCTTCCAATACGAGCTCGCCATCCATAATAACGGTTTGCGGCTCTACTTGATTCGGCACCTTCACACCGAGATGAGCAGGAGTAATCGGCTGCTTATTCGGCTTCATCAATACAGAGAGCTCACCTGACGTTTCTAACAACGCGAATTCTACATCGGCATATTGGAAGGCGTTCTTCTGCCGCAATTGCTCCAGCAAGTCTTCTGTCGTATATCGGACTTTCGTCATATTGTCTTCCATGATCTTGCCGTCTTTGATCAACACCGTTCCTTTGCCATGCACCAAATCACGGAGCCGCTTACTCTTCAAACTGAAAAACTCAATGCCAGCCATCACGACAGCCCATACAATTAATGCAACAAACCCGTACATCCAGTTGCGATCAGGATGCAGAGAGATAAAGCCAACCATGCTGCCCAATGTAATGCCTGTGATGTATTCGAAGTACGATAGCTGCGTAATCTGGCGGCTGCCAAGAACAAAGCGCGTGATAATAAACAGCAATACTAAAGCTGACGCTGTCCGCAGCGCAACCTCCAACCATTGTGGCATCGATACAGTCTCTCCCTTATTGCAGCATTTGATATACACATTATGAGCGCAATGCAACAAGCTTATGAGTAGTGAAATATTGTCATTGATAAAAACCCGTAGAACAGACAAATTATAGATAAGATTCAGGAAAGGAGTGGTGAACAAGTGACTGTCGCATCTGATGTCAAAACATGCTTGGCATCCTTGAAAAGCGCGCAGGCGAGTCTAGAGCAATTCGCACTAAGTACGCAAAATCAAGAGGCTAAATCATTATTCGAGCAAGCAGCTCAATCTACACAACAAGTCGTCGATCAAGTGAACACCCGCGTGCAACAATTGGAAAGCGAGGAGCCTCAGTACGAAGGCTTCTAAACAAGGTCTTGTGCGCTTGGCTGCTCCGTCGCTAGCTAAGGTGCGGAGCAGCATTCGGCACAAGCTAAAATATCAGTTGCAAAATTCGCTAAAATAGGACAAAGTAATACTTAAGTAAGACATTAAAAAAATAGGTGATCGCGTGAGCGAAAATTTCGAAACATTGCTTCTCCATGTATTGGTTCTAATTTTCCCTATTTTTATTTATCAGCTGTTTTGGCACGAGCGACCTGTGCGCAGCAGTGCTCCCCCTCCCCTGCTGATCGGGACATTATGCAGCTGTGGTGTCATTGTATGCATGCTGCTTCCGTATGAAATCGATTTTGGCTATACGTACGATCTGCGTATCATTCCGTTATTGATCAGTTATTTGTACGGAGGACCCTTAGCTGGTCTGTTGAGTACCTTCATATATATATGCATGAGCTTCATTACCGGAGGAGAGGGATTCTGGTTCGTGCTTCAAGTTATCCTTCCTGTACTATTGATTGGCTACTTGTACACCGGAACATTCCAGAAGCTGAATCACAGCATTCGAATTACCACAGGGGTGGTGCTGAGCCTTGTTCACACGTTCGTATTCGTCATCGTGTATTGGCTCTATCATCCAGAGCTGCTTACTCTGAAGCATGTGCAATTGTTCAGCGGGATAGCTGGCATTCAAGCAACAAGCACAGCACTCGTCTTCTTCTTGATTGAGAAGATGCTGCGCAATGAGTCATTGCGTATGAAATTATGGCAAAGTGAAAAAAGCAAAGTCGTCCAACAACTGGCTGCCAGTGTGTCGCATGAGGTACGCAATCCATTAACAGCAACTACAGGATTCCTACAGCTTCTCAAGCAGCAAGAGCTCCCTGCTGCCAAACGAGAACTATACATACAAGTCGCGCTCGACGAACTGAAGAAGGCCGAGTCCATCGTCTCGGATTACTTGTCCTTATCCCATTCTGACACCACTGTCAATGACACACTTAATCTCAAGGCAGAGGCAGAAGCATGCATGACGATGCTAGGACCTTATGCCAAATTACACAATGTTCAAACCGTTGCTCAGATGTCCGAGAATATATTTATTTGCGGCAATCAACCAAAACTGAGGCAATGCCTTATTAATATGATGAGGAATGGGATTGAAGCGATGCCAAGCGGCGGTCAGCTCTTAATCAATCTCACTTCTAACAACAATCAACAGCAAGCTGTATTCTCGATAACTGATACGGGAACCGGCATGACCGAAGAACAAATTAAACATCTCGGCAGTCCGTTCTACGCACATGCTGGCAAGGGAACTGGATTGGGACTGATGGTCGCATACAGTATCATTGATACGATGCAAGGATCTGTAGATATTGTCAGTACAGTAGGAGAAGGAACGACATTCTCGATTACGTTGCCCATCAGCAAGGAGCATCCGAATTCTCCCATCTCATCAACAAGGAACCGCATCAAGTATGCCGTGTCACGGAAGCTGCACCGTATTATGGCCATGAACAGAACGCCCGACCGAAGGTAGCAGCGGTCGGGCGTTGTTGTTCAAATTCATAGCGAAACCTATGTTCACCTTTGCTTCTGTTTGTAAAACTCATGGTATAGCTTCATCAAGGCGCGTTTCTCAATACGTGAGACGTAGGAACGTGAAATCCCTAACTCCTTGGCGATCTCGCGCTGCGTACGCTCTTCCCCACCCTTCTCCAATCCGAAGCGGCCGCGAATCACTTCCTGCTCTCGATCATCTAGAATATGCAAGTGACTGTATATTTTCGTCTTTTCAATTTTGACCTGTACTTGATCCACAACCTCATCATGCTCGGTGCCAAGGATATCCTGCAACGTAATTTCATTTCCTTCCTTATCAGTCCCGATCGGATCGTGAAGGGAAACATCCTTGCGGGTTTTCTTCAGCGATCGCAAGTGCATGAGAATCTCATTCTCAATACAGCGTGCAGCGAAGGTAGCCAGCTTCGTGCCCTTATTCGGACTGTAGCTCTCAATCGCCTTAATGAGTCCAATGGTCCCGATTGAAATCAAATCCTCCTGATCCTCACCCGTATTGTCAAACTTCTTAACGATATGCGCAACAAGGCGCAGGTTATGTTCAATCAGAAGGTTGCGGGATACCGGATCACCTTCCGACATCCGCTGCAGATGCAGGGACTCCTCCTTTTCCTCCAATGGCTGGGGGAACACATTGCTCTTTACGTATGAGACGAGAAGCATCAATTCTTTCAAAAACATGGCAATGGCAGCAAATAATCCAGGCACGCAGTGACACCTCCATCATGATCTCGGCGGAACGAACCGCCGCACGGTTTCCCTTGAAGTCTGACTTACCCGGAATGTGACCTGATAGAAGCGACAGGCCTTACAACAAAAAAAGGCAACAGCGCCGCTCTTCGCCGAGCGGACTGTTACCATTGTATGTGGGTGCGTGCCTATGTGTGCCTGTACGTAGGAGATTCAGATTTGAAGTGTTAGCTGTAAATGTGCGAAATGATCCATTCAAGAAGAATCCTCACATTAAAGGAGGTTGTTTACTCTTGAACACTGATCCTCATGATGAAAAAAAACGACTAAACTACGTTCGCAGGAAATGCCTTGCCATTCTGCGTCAGTGTTAGATCGAAAGTTTCCCAGCCCGAATGTGAAGCAATAAAGTTTTGCATAGCTGCCACAACTTTAGGGACGTCCGAGCAATCCCTATATGTTAATCTATATAGCGGGAGGTAGATGCGTGTTACTACATTTCCGCAGCGGCGAGACATACCCTGTTTCGTTCCTTGCGTTGCAGCCATATGATATAGAGGATCAGATGCAGGATTGGAACGATTCGTTCGATTGGACAGTTTATTTTGGCCACCGTGGTGTTGAAGTCTATAAGATGGTTATCCGTGGCAATGATGTAATACAAGGGGTTATTGCTCTTGAGCGTAAAGAGGATCATGTTTGGGTTCATCTTATCGAGAGCTTACCTGATGAGCGCAAGGAGTTCGATCTAATAGGCGAGCATCTGTTGGCAATCGCATGCAAACGAAGCATGGAGCTTGGGCTTGATGGTGTAGTTGCTTTTCAATCGAAGACGCGTTCGCGACTCATGATGTATTACATAAACGACGTTGGTGCTGCACACTTTGGAGGTGGCCTTATGGTTATCGAAGAACCTGTCGCTAAGCGTCTAGTTATGCTATACTTATCCTAAGAGGTGATTAATCATGAAAAAGACAATGAGTCTTGATGATGCTGCTCGTCGATATGCAGGCGGTCATTACGTTAAGCAATCGATGCCCGGTCCCAATCCCGAACGCGACCAAATGGTCAGCGATGCTATAGCTAAATTGAAGCAGGTTCGACCTGCTGCCAAGGTTCGCCGATAAGGCGAGCCTTTTTTTATTGGAGTTGCATCGACTCACTCCATTTTTCCGTAATGGTGTGAACTCAGTATGGAACAGATTTAACCAGACTAGAACGCACCCCACGTTCCGCTTGCCAAACAATTTGCTCGAACTCTTGCAGCCACCGCTCAATGTTAAGTCGGTAATCGCCAAGTCCCACGTATAGCATAATCAAATCGAAACCATTCTCTCGAGCATTATATGTGGGTGCATACTTAAGCGTATCTGAACACAAGGAAGATTAGTCCCCGGTTCCTTGGCATATACTATGGAGGCCGTGAAAATGATGTTCACACCTGCATTCACGAAAAAAATACGTGAAGTCACTTGACACAATAGGCATATGTAAGTAATAATAATTACATAATTGTAATCATTATAGTTACAGTTCGATCACTTGCCGATCTGGTCACTATAATGATCATACAAAATACACTTTCAGGAGGACGATGTACTATGTCACTAGTTGGAACTGAAGTACTGCCGTTTAAGGCACAAGCATTCCGCAATGGAGAATTCGTAGAGGTTACTGAGGCAGATCTGAAGGGAAAATGGAGTGTTGTCTGCTTCTATCCGGCAGACTTCACCTTCGTATGCCCGACTGAGCTTGAAGATCTGCAGAACGAATATGAAGGCTTGAAGGCGCTCGGCGTTGAAGTGTATTCCGTATCCACAGATACGCACTTCACACACAAAGCTTGGCATGACAGCTCAGAAGCGATTGGCAAAATTACGTACACGATGATCGGTGATCCTTCTCACACAGTCAGCCGTAACTTTGATGTTCTGATTGAAGCAGACGGATTGGCTGACCGCGGTACGTTCATCATTGACCCTGACGGCGTTATTCAAACTGTTGAAATTAACGCCGGCGGTATCGGCCGTGACGCCAGCACGCTGATTAATAAGATTAAGGCAGCCCAATATGTGCGCAAGCATCCAGGTGAAGTTTGCCCGGCCAAGTGGCAAGAAGGCTCAGAAACACTTAAGCCTAGCTTGGATCTTGTAGGAAAGATATAAGGATCCGAATATGGCACTGGACGCAGAGATCAAAACACAGCTTGCGCAATATCTCGAGCTGCTGGAAGGCGATATTGTGCTGCAAGTCAGCGTTGGCTCCGATGCTGTATCTCAAGAGATGCTGGATCTGGTCGAGGAATTATCCAGCATGTCAGCCAAAATTTCTGTAGAGAAAACTGAGCTGTCCAGAACACCAAGCTTCAACGTTAATCGTGCAGGCGAGGACACTGGGATTACATTTGCCGGGGTTCCATTAGGCCATGAGTTCACTTCATTGGTACTAGCTCTGCTGCAAGCAAGCGGCAGAGCACCCAAGGTGGACCAGAGCGTTATTGAGCAGATCAAGGCGCTTCCTGATGAATACCACTTCGAAACTTACGTCAGTCTAAGCTGCCATAATTGCCCGGATGTCGTGCAGGCACTCAACGTTATGAGTGTCCTGCATCCAGGCATTACGCACACGATGATCGATGGTGCAGCCTTCAAGGAAGAAGCCGAGAGCAAGGATGTTATGGCAGTACCGTCCGTGTTCCTGAATGGGGAGTTCTTCGATAGCGGACGTATGTCATTAGAAGAAATCCTGGCTAAGATCGGCAGTGCGCCAGACGCTTCAGCCTTCGCCGACAAGGATCCGTATGATGTTCTCGTTGTGGGCGGCGGCCCTGCAGGAGCAAGCGCTGCGATCTATGCCGCTCGCAAGGGCATTCGTACCGGAATTGTAGCTGAACGCTTCGGTGGACAGGTGATGGACACCTTAGGTATCGAGAACTTCGTCAGTGTGAAATATACAGAGGGTCCTAAGCTTGTAGCCAGCTTAGAGGAGCATGTGAAGGAGTACGGCATCGATATCATGAATCTGCAGCGGGCCAAGCGGCTGGAGAAGAAGGATTGGATCGAGGTCGAGCTCGAGAATGGCGCTGTTCTGAAGAGCAAGACTGTCATTCTCTCTACCGGTGCTCGCTGGCGCAATCTAGGCGTTCCCGGTGAAGCGGAATTCAAGAACAAAGGCGTCGCTTACTGTCCGCACTGCGATGGACCTCTATTCGAAGGGAAGCATGTGGCGGTCATAGGCGGCGGTAATTCCGGTATTGAAGCGGCAATCGATCTTGCTGGTATCGCTGGCCATGTAACAGTGTTCGAATTCATGCCTGAATTGAAGGCAGATGCCGTTCTGCAGGAGCGACTCAACAGCCTGTCTAATACAACGGTGATGACGAATGTACAGGTTCAGGAGATTACAGGCGATGACAAGGTCAACGGCATTACCTATGTAGAACGTGATACAGACGCTTCGAAGCATCTGGAGCTGCAAGGCGTATTCGTACAGATCGGATTAGTTCCGAATACGGAATGGTTAGAGGACGCTGTCGAGCGCAGCCGCTTCGGCGAAATCGTAGTAGATAACCGCGGCGCCACGAACGTGCCAGGCGTCTTCGCTGCTGGCGACTGTACGAACACGCCGTATAAACAGATCATTATATCAATGGGTTCTGGAGCGAATGCAGCCTTGGGCGCGTTTGATTATCTGATCCGCAATTAATACTTCCTCTTCGCGAGGTATAGAAGGAGACTGTCCCTGTGTTTATGATCCACTTGGGGGACAGTCTTCTTATTTTTGTCATCCATCTGATAGTGCCTGCTGGATGATACCGACCGATGACTCGTTCCCAATGCTGCCAGCACTTGCTTGTTCACAGCATAATGATTCATGGTACGATGGCTGTCGGAGGTGGAGAAAACCATGAACGCAACAAAGATTGGCAAAATCACCGTATCTACAGCTATTCTGCTTTCATCGTGGGGAATGGTGGCCGGCGGCACGTCTCAAGCAGAGGCGGCAGACAGCCGAGCGCTATGGAATCCTTATTGGGGACACCCCTACGAGTGGGCTTACGATTGGTCAAGACCGCATACGGATCAATCTGATCAAGCACACGACGATGGAGATCAGAATGCTGAGAAGGCAACGATCATTCGCAATGTTTCCTTCCGCGAGGGACCAACTACAAGCGCAGGTCGCATTCGTTACTTGCAGGACGGAGAGCAAGTGGAGATCCTTCAGCAAGTCAACGAATACTGGTATAAGATCAAGGACAATAGAGGCACGACAGGCTATGTCAGCACGAGTGATACGTTCATCGATACAGATTATACCGTAGCAGAGAATGCCTCGACCTTCACTGCAAGCGACAATGCGTTAATCGAAGATGTCATTGCCAAGGGTCGTTCCTACTGGGGAACCCCGTATGAATTCGGGTCCGACCGGAGTTCCACTCGTACGTTCGATTGTTCAGACTTCGTGCGCCGCTCCTTCATCGAAGCAGCTGGACTATATTTGCCGACCAACTCACGTACGCAAGCAGATTATGTAGAGGATCTAGGCAACTTGGTGTACAGCATGAAGGAACTGCAACGAGGCGATCTCGTCTTCTTCATGAGCTATGAAGGCTCGCGAGCATCGGATTATGCCAACGTGAACGTCGACAAGGAACGAGTAACACATGTCGGTATCTACTTGGGTAATGGAGAGATGCTGCATACGTATTCCAAGGATTCCGGCGGTGTACGAATAGACGCTATTGACGGATCATGGGAACATCGCTTCTTGTATGGCGGAAGTGTGCTTCAATAGATATGCGCAATAACTATCAGGGAATTGTCTGCCAATCTGAACGAGCTTATGACAGTTCCCTGATTGTCATATGGAAAATCGACGATTCATCAGCAACGGACATACGAACGTCCAAATATTCATAGGTTGTTGTAGGAGGCGGGACAGGAGGATAGGTATGAAGTTCAAAAATAGGAAGTGGAGACCTTTACGACTGCGGAAGCTGCGTTACGGCAAGCTCCTGTTGCTTATCATAATGTTCGCGGCAACGGTGTTCGTGATTCGCTCTGTCGTGCTTGTTGTTTTGCCGTCTGATGCGGATGCAGCCCGCAATGCCGTTCACCAGTTTTATTCACTGGAGCAGGCAAGTGATTTCGGGAGCTCTTGGGCAATGTTCCATCCCTATATGCAGCAGAAGTTCACCAAATCACGCTATATTCAAGTACGCAACCATATCATTATGGAGCACTTCGGTGTGAATACGTTCGACTTCACACTTAGTCAAGTTAAGTCTATTGGAGATTGGAGCATGTCCTTAGACACACCGACCTTGTCGAATGTGTACTGCGTTTCGGTGACACAGCGCTTCCACGGACAAACCTTCGGGTCCTTCGATTTACAGCAAGAGGTATATGCAACGAAATCCGAAGGAGAATGGCGGCTATTGTGGGCTTACCCGTGAAGCTCATATTAAATGGACTTCTTAGCCTGCCACTCGTCTCGTTGTTCCTCTGCTTGCTGAACTTCAGCTTCCCACTTCGTATATTCGATGCCCATTTGCTGCAAAATCGACTGTACATCCAGAGTGATCTTCCCTTCTATTCGCTTCATCATGACAACGATCCTCCTTCTTCACATTTCATCGTTCCATCCAAGTTAAGAAACCGCTTTCGATCATAATCATAACAGCCACGAAAAAACCTGACCTTCTGCTGTTTCACCTGCACGGTATATGCTAGGCATTGTCGGCAGGCTGCCTGCAGCTAATAACTGAGGAGTATCCGGCATTGCATCTACAATACGAATGTGTGCGCCACTAGGCACATAAGAGAAAATTGCATCCATCTCATCATTGATAAGGCGCACACATCCGAGTGAATCGTTGGCACCGATGGACGCTGGTTCATTCGTACCGTGGATAGCATAAGCGCCGAACCCGAGCGCAGCCGCACCGTATACCCCCGGCTCCCTTCCTTCAGGTTGCCGCACCCGCTGATCGACGACAAACTGGCCAATCGGGGTGCGATCATCCCGCCCTAAGCCAACCTCGGTTTGATGCAAGATATAATTGCCATTCACGAGCAGCAGTTTATGCTCACCTTTCACAATGAATAGTTCCATAGGAACGAACGGCACATTGCTGTATCCTTCAGGCTGCAGTACGTCCTCCAATCGTTCGGCAGTCGGCTCATACAACCATCCTTCTATCGATGGCGGGTTATGCTGGAACGCTACCGATTCGCTCGGCACTTGCGGCACATAACTGAGGTAATTGTTCGGGTATTCGCCAGCTAATGTCTCAAGGCTGTTCGGATAGACCCCATGCTCCTTCTGGTATTGGCTAAGTGCGGTTCGAATTATATTCGCAGCGGTTTGTATCCGAGCGCGCTGCTCGTCCGCTTCCTTCTCCACCTGCGGATGAATGAAGCGAATGTGTACATGACTGTCGCTCTGCGCATGGAATTGTGCGGTGACGAACGCATGCTCGATCACGCTGGTGACCGCCACCGGGTATGCGCGTGACAGCTTCACATCGTCTCCTGTTCCATACAAACCGTAGAGGACAATCTTGTCTCTCGGGTATTGCTTACCCATTTCGAGTGCCTTGTCATACAATGTCTGCTCAATGACCCGTGTAGATTGGGAAGCATCAAAATACAAATAGAACGGGCGCTCCCCTGCTTCATATACGACATGCATCCCTACCGTATCCGATACGTACTGCGAGACGACCGCGCGTACACTTGGATGGAGAGTTCCGAGTAGCAGAAGCAGTAGCAATAGTAGAAATCCAGATATAGCAACGTATAGAATAAGTTTGCTTCTTGGGCTGGAAGGTTCGACAGTTTCCGTTGGAGAAGGGACAGATTCACTCGTCTTCCCTATTTCGGCGATTGCTGCTTGAGCTAACCGAGCGAACGAGTCTTGTCCTTCAGCGC
Source organism: uncultured Paenibacillaceae bacterium (assembly GCA_913056365.1). GTDB lineage: Bacteria > Bacillota > Bacilli > Paenibacillales > K13 > Xylanibacillus. The sequence continues at coordinate 503,304 of CAJXLT010000002.1, forward strand.
TTCGCCGCAAATGATACAAGGCTTGATCCCGATTTCCCCGCTCCAGATATTTCTTCCCAACATAGTAATGCGCTTTGCAGGAATGCGCATCTACATATTGAAGGATCTTCTCATAATAATGAGGGTCAGCAGGATTGATATATACATTGCTCTTCAACGGTTCAATCTGCTTTAAGTTTCCACTAGGAAACCTATGCTTCCTTATTTGCATCAACTTTCCTCCCTTCCGCATCGTTTCTGCTTTCGTCATGCTGTTTATGCTGTCTCTTCAGATAACTGCGACGATTATAGGCTTTTACTTTATCCGGATTTTGCTCCCTCCACCTTTGATTGTACGCGGCGATATCTGCTGCGCTTCTTTTCTTGACACGCCTTGGTGCAGGCTCTACCTCAAGTCCTATCATGCAGTGGCTTAGACGTACGAACAGCTCATATGCTTTTTTCTTCCCATACACAGTCACATAGGCTCTTCCCTTGTACGTAATGACCCACCTTGCGTTGTAACGTGCTTTGACATTTTGCAAATCCATCCATCACCTCCTGAATGACGTCTTCCAACTTTTTGGCAAACTAATCAAGCGAACACAGTGTTCTTGTCACTCTCCTCTGCTCCGCTTCTATACCCGTATGGATTATGCATTTGCCAAGTCCAGGCGTCCCGGCACATCTCCTCGATTCCGCGCTCTGCCTGCCAATTGAGCTGCTCTCTAGCCTTCGTCGAATCCGCATAACAGATCGCTACATCTCCCGGCCGCCGATCAACGATCTTGTACGGCACCTTAATACCGGAAGCTTGCTCGAATGCACGAACCATTTGCAGTACACTGTAGCCAGTCCCTGTACCCAAATTGTATGCATCAATGCCCGTTCCAATCATCACTTTGTCTAATGCATGAAGGTGACCGGTAGCCAGATCTACTACATGAATATAATCACGGATGCCCGTTCCGTCCGCAGTTGGATAATCGGCGCCGAATATGTGCAATTGCTTCTGCTTCCCGATGGCTACCTGCGATATATAAGGCATCAGATTGTTCGGAATCCCGTTCGGGTCCTCCCCGATGCGGCCGCTAGGATGAGCACCGATCGGATTGAAGTAGCGCAGCAGAGCGATGCTCCATTCCGGATCTGATCGATGAAGATCACGCAGAATGTCTTCAATCATTAGCTTGGTGCGGCCGTACGGGTTCGTAGCACACAGAGGAGCATGCTCGGGGATCGGGACTTGTTCAGGAACACCATAGACAGTCGCAGAGGAACTGAACACAAGCTTCTTGACACCGTGCTTGTGCATCATCTCACAGAGCACGAGCGTTCCGGCAATATTGTTCTGATAATAGTAGAGCGGTACCTGTACGGATTCACCGACTGCTTTCAAGCCGGCGAAGTGAATGACTGCCTCGATATGATGATTCGTGAAGATTTCCTCCAATCCACTGTGATTGAGCAAGTCTACAGGATAAAAGTGCAAGCTGCTTCCGGTCATTTCTTGAACACGCCTCAGTGATTCCAGACTGCTGTTATGCAAATTATCTGCCACAACAACATCGATTCCCGCATGCAGCAGTTCCAGACAAGTATGACTGCCGATATAGCCTGCGCCACCCGTCACGAGTATTGGCATGCTGATCTCCACCCTTCTATTTTTTCATTGTCCCTGCTGAGTCGAACGTATGTCATGCGCAGCAATGAACCCCATAATGATCCAGAAATACGGAGCAACCGATACGACACTAATATTGAATAACGCCTGCACACAATAACCGATTGCTGCGGCAAGCAATCCCGATAACATGTTGTACGGCTCTCTCTCGGCATGCCGCGCGGCACGGACACCTGTATAGAGAACAACAACTAGAAATAACAGATAGGCCAACAGTGCCGGGATACCCATTGTCAAGGCAATCTGTACATAGTCATTGTTCGCGTCATAGACAGGATGACGGATATATGCGAAGTAGTCCGCTGCGATACCCGGATGAAATAACTGACCGAACGTATTCGGTCCTGATCCGAGCCAAAAATAATCTTTCACTAACGGGACGGTTGTGCGCCATATATACCAGCGCGAGGCGCCTGCTGAGCCATCATCCGGCTGATCGATGAGCTTCTTGATATCCGCCGGAATTGTCGCAGCCCTGCTGACAAAATCGGTGTCCGATGCTTGAGCCAGCACGACTAACAGCAAGCAACACGTCACAGCGAATAACGACCATCGCTTCCACTGGCGCCTTCGGTCACGGCTTTGGGCGAATACCGCAACAAGCGTGATCACACCTGCTGCCGCACCTACCCATGCGCTGCGCGTCGAAGAATACAGCAAGGCTGTACACAAGATCCCTATCACAGCAGCGTATAGGAGAACGTCTAGCCGCTTATGCGCAGTCAAATAACAAGTCAGCGCAAGGATGAACATCATGACCAGATAGGCGCCGAAGTAGTCAGGATTATCGAATAAGGACCAGCTTCTTAGCTCAAAGTGATATTGCGGCAGGTGTGCTTCAGGCAATGCATCCTGAGGCAGCAGCTTCATGCCGAAGTGCTGGGCAATCCCATACAACGCTGGCACGGTCGAACTAAGGACGATCCAGCGCACCAACTTCTGCTGCATACTTCGGCTTATCCAACGGGAAGCCGCCCAATACAAAACAACATAGGCCAAGAGCACCGCAACGCCTTGATGTTCCGTCTGATACCCGATAAGTGAAAGGCGGATGCCCTGCAACGTAGAAAAACCAGCAAGCAGCAGCCACGATAGGAGCAGCCACTCTGCTGGTTTGACATTAGAGAGAGTACATCGCACAGGTTCGGTTCTGAACCATTGTACCGTCCACAATAACCATGCAAATCCGATCAGATAATAAGCTTTGGTGTTCGCGTAATAATAGGTCTGGTCCATGGGATAGATGAAATAAGGATACAACATTGCAAACCAGCCAAGTAAAACAGCAAGCCTTCCCGATACCGCATCATTGTTCATCTTGCACCCTCTGATTAAGGCTGTTCATGGCAGCCCCGCCCTTTCACTGCTTGTTGCGGACATGGCAGTCTTATCCTTACTTGCGGCAATGCGAATGTAGGCGAAGGCAAGGGCGAAGATGATATACGTCATCTTGGAATAGTAGGACACCTGTGCCATATCCCCCGCCAATTGAAGCAAGAGAAGGGTGCACAAGATTAGGGCAAGACCATCGGCAATGCGAAGCAGCTTCCAAATGCCGTATAAATAAATGGCATAGTAGACAAGGAACGCGATTAGGCCGCCATTGACCAACATTTCAATAAAGTTGTTATGCGAATACGTCACTCTGCCTCCCTCCTCCATCCCGAAGTAATAGCGGAATGAATCCAGGCCGTAGCCGATAAGCGGACGATTGCTGAACAGCTCCCAGCCGAATGCTGCCATTCTGGAACGCTCTAATGTGGAATTATCGACCTTGCCCTCACCTCCAACGAAATTGAAAGCTGTCTCCACTCGGCTTAACACGAGTTCGAATACTGGCAGCTGTAAGACAAGGTACAGCGCAGCTCCTAGGAATGACAGGAAGACCACTGTTCTGCCGAATCGCCGCAGCTTGTATTTCATAATTAGCAAGAACACAAAGCCGACGAATAAGAGCAGTAGTGCTTTTCTCGAGCCGGTAAAGGCAGATACAAAAATCAATGCAACGCAGAGGGGATATGCGATCCACTTCCCTCGATACAGTGCATAATAAAAGCATAAGACGGCACCAGTTGACAGCGATACACCGAGTATGTTCTCCTGACTGATCTCTGCACCGATTCGCTGTGCAATATTGCCTTCAATCAGGTTGCCTATTCCATAAGTGAATACGGTATACAAACCTAGTACGATATAAGATAAGGTAACCATCAGGATTGCCCGCTCGATCTTCTGCTTCGTATCCATAAATGCGAACAGCAGATAGGAGACTAGGCACAATTGTCCTAGCGTGACTGCTTTGGCCAATGTAAGGGACGGTTGCGGCGACCAATAGAACGTCAACAGCGACCAGAAGTAGAAGGCTGCTAAAAATCCGACATACACACCGATGGACAAGCGGGCAGTCAGCACGACATAAAGTGTGATCAACAGCAAGAGCGCGAGCAACACAGCATGGGAAATCATAACAGCATCAGGACGGAAGGAAAACAGATGCAAGGAAACCAAGTATCCAAGTAACAATAGGATCGTTCCCTGTTCTAACATTCGCGTGTTCGGCTGTATGCGAATAGGTTGGATCAAGCTACCCTGCATGCTGCCGCCTCATTTCCTCCGCATTGGCTTCAATGACATCGCAGAATGCATCTCGGCATCGTTCGTAATCGAACATCTGCGCTCGTACTGCCGCTCGCTCGCTATAACGCTGTTGCAGTACGGGTTGTGTCAGAAGCTGCATAATTGCCTGAGCGAGCATCTGCTCACATGGCTCCAATTCCCGCGCATCCCAATTCTCCTTATCTGTAAGCGGCGGAACAAGCATGCCGTAATCGGCAAGCTCTATGTTCGCCGCAGTCCGATCGAGATCGGCATGCTGGTACAGAATTTCCCTCGGTCCTGACTTGCAATCTGTGCTGACGACGGGCTTGCGGCAGGCCATCGCTTCTACTAGCGCATTGGGGAAGCCCTCGAACAAGGAGGTCATGACGAATACTTCACTTCTGCTAACAAACTTGAACGGATTCTCCTGATGACCAGGCAGAAGAAGCGCTTCATGGACACCGAGATCACTCGCCAACTGACGGATGCGCGCATCATGTTCGCCATCGCCGACAATGACTAGCTTCGCTTGCGGCACTTGCTGCTTGACTAGATAGAATGCCTTAAGCAGATGCCACATCCCCTTCTGGTGCGCCTTGCGGCCAACGGCTGTAATTACTTGTGCATCTTCATAAAATTGCGCATGCTGCGCATCCAGTTCAATCGAAGCCTGCCGCGTAATTTCTGCCATGTCGTAGGGATTATAAATCACCTGCAGCTTGGCTGGATCAACCTGATGCTCCTGCTCCAGACTATTCGCAATAAGTCGTGACACGGGAACGATCCGATCCGCTCGATGGTAGAAGCGGCTGATGAAGGCATCCGCCAACCTGGCCGCCCATGAGAGGCGCCGCTCGCTGCCCTTGTAATTCCGGATCGAGATCATTCTTCGATACTTCTGTGTAGATAGCAAATTAACCAAGTTCGCACCATCCAAGAAGCTAATCACAACATCCAGCTCGTATTCTCGTACGATCCGATTCAGTGCAGCTGTACGTTTATATACAGCTGTCAATTTCTTCAACATAGATGTATTCGACGGAATCGCCATATTGATCATCTGGCAGCCGCACGGGTACTCTGTAATGGCATCGTCAAACACAATAACGTACAGATTGTAGTACGGCTTTAAGATATAGGACAGGCGTTGGACGACTCTTTCCGCACCGCCATACGGCAATCCTTTGATAAACAAGGCTACGTTTTTTTTCAAGCCGAGAACCTCCAAGCATTATTTGACAAGCGCACCCTTCAGGTTGCTGTTCATCAGTTTCTGGCACGCCTTCACGATGAATGCGAGACGGCTCTTCACAGCACTGTCCTGATAAGCCAACCATTGGTCATGATAGGACAGGAAGGCGGCGTGTCCGAACAGCTCATGCATGACGCGCAATTGAGCGAGATGAAGCTTATGATAGAACGGACTGGCAATTGATCCTTTGGCATTGTAATTGGACCAATAGCCGCGATCGAATCGGCTTAACTGCTCGGTCATCGTCTGTACAGTGCGATGCAATATGTGCTCGTAGCTGCTATCTCCGCTGATCAAGCAATAATCGTACAGTCCGAACACGGCAAATATCCACCCATTCAGAACGGTGGACTCGCCTTCTCCAATATATTCCTCCAGCACAATGCCGCCGTCCCGATAATCCGCTGTGCCGCCTTCCTTCACAGGTAAGAGCATGAAATCTATCGCTCGGCGGGCTGCCTCCAGATAGCTTGCATCCCCCGTCATCTGGTAGCCGCGAATAAGCAATGATGCTCCTTCTCCTTGTGCCATCGCTGACATCGGCAACAAGGTCGAGCTTCCTACATATCCGAATGCGTCCCAGGAACCGTCCCCCGCCTGTTGCTGGACTGTCCATTTCAGAATGTTGCGTATTTGGTTCTCATACTGGGCATCGTTCGTTTCCAAATACAAGTCATATGCGCCAAGACCATACTGGAAGATCGTAATCGGAAAGTATATCCACTCACCTGTCGCCTTCATATTCATAGGGATACCCTGTTCATCCAGAATAGTGCTGCCGGATACTTTCCCGCGCAGATCATTGTAGTAGCCCTTCACTTCATTCTTCGCATAGTACCGTCCTGCACCCTGATCCACGTGGAAGACGCTTCTCCCGGCAAGCATCTTGCGCCATTTCATCAGCATATACATGAAATTATTCGCCATCGTGATCGTAACCTTTCCTTCATAAATTCCAACACACACGGCACATGCCATCGTTCGGCAACCTTTGCTTGCTAAGATGTACGCTGCACCGAAGCATTGCGTCCACCTTGCTCTAGAGCTGTATTGACAAAATTCTGGACAACACGATCCGGATCATACAGCTCGTATTCCCGCAAACAATTGATCCTCAGAGTCTGCACCATCAAGGGATTGTCCAGCAACTCCTCCAGCTTGCTCTCCAATCTTGTATGCTCACGATGGTAGAGAAAGCCTGTTACCCCGTCCTTAATAATCTCGCTGTTATACTTCCAGTCTGTAGCCAAGACAGGGACGCCAGAAGCCAGACAATCCAACAGCGTACCTGCGAAGCCTTCACCTGCAAAGTAGGTCGGAAACAGCAGCAAGAAATAGGGCTTCAAGGTTGCAACCGATTGATCATGCGACACCATACCGCGATAATGGATATACGACTCGGAGCGCTCCATCAATGATTCGAACCAATGCTCACTGCCGCTTTCCACCGCGCCATAAATATCGAGCGTGCAAATCACCCGACCACGCTTCTTGTTAATGGCAGTAACCGCGTCGACGGCGTCCTCAATCCCTTTCTCTCGCATAATTCTTGAGAACGTGCACAGGGCATACGGCTCCTGATCGTTCATCATCACTTCCTCAGCTGTAATTCGCGGCAAGCGCTTGAAGTTAGGCATATAATGAACATTGCTGTGCCCTAGCTCCTGCAAGCCTGTCTGCATCTTGCTGCTTTCCACATGAATACTGGCAAGCATACGGGTAAACGGCTGCAGCGACGTATGCTTCTTCAAGAATTCAACGAGCCACCCGCCAATGACAACATAGTGGATACGACGCTTGAACAAGACATTCAAAATAATAAAAAGCGGAATAAATACGCGCACTCCCTTATAAGCAGGCAACACAACGATATGCCTGCACGTTCGGATCATATGGAAGCACGCCAGCAGCAAGCTAATCGGCCGCTTCATCCAACCGTGCGTATCGATTGTGGACACTTCCTCGCCAAGCTTGCGCTCCAGCTCGTCAATTAGCATTTTCGTCTTCACGGTTTGCCCGTTAGCGAGCTGCATACCGTTCCCCAGGTGACCAACCACGCCTATTTTGTACATCCCACACACATCCGAATTCTCATTAGTTTTTTTGCAGTTGTCTCGGTGCCAGCCATGCCGCAAATCGCTGCAAACCGACTTGGAGCTCTACTTCTGGCTCGTAACCAAGCACAGTACGAGATTTACTAATGTCCGCCCAAGTTTGCGGCACATCACCGATCTGCTCCGGCAGCCAGTCAAGCTGTGCCGCACAGCCCACTGCAGCTTCCAAGCTTCTCACTAGCTCCATAAGTTGAACAGGACGATCGTTGCCCAGATTGAACATATCGTAGCCGCTCTTGCAGTATTGGATAGCCGCTTGGATGCCTTGCACAATATCATCCACATAGGTGTAGTCTCTGCATGTAGAGCCGTTGCCAAAGATCGGGATCGACCGCTGTTCCAGCATCATGTCAGCGAATTTATGAATAGCGAGATCTGGTCTCTGCCGCGGTCCGTATACAGTGAAGAAGCGCAATGCTACGATAGGTAGATCGTAGCAATTGCTGTAGCTTCGGCATATAGCTTCGCCGGCTGCTTTCGTCGCGCCATATGGCGACGCTTGTTGCAATATCGGATCTTCTTCTGAGAACGGAACTTTGTCATTCAATCCATAGACAGAGCTGGATGATGCGAAGACGAACTTGCCTACCTTATACTTCACTGCCGCATCTAGCAAATTTACGGTGCCATTCACATTCACTTCGATGTAGTCCAGCGGATGAAGCAAGGACGGTCGAACACCTGCTTTCGCAGCTAGATGCACGACTGTATCTGGCTGATACTCTTGGAACAGAGCTGTAATCGCTTCTCGGTCTCTGATGTCGACTTCAATCAATTGGAAGCGGGATGAGGCTTGATGAGCGGCAAGATTGCGCTCCTTGACTGCCCTGTCATAGAAGGGATCGAAATTGTCAATGACAACGACATCGTGACCGTCTGCCATTAAAGCATCTACAAGGTGGCTGCCGATAAATCCAGCCCCTCCGGTAACCAAACATTTCATGTGATCTCTCCCTAGGTACATTTTTTTAAGCTTCTGCGGATCGACTTGTTTCGCCGGACAAGCTGTTCGTTCTGCTCTTGAACTGTTGAATCTTCCTCCATAACCGCAGCGGCTCGATAATCGCATCCAACGGCGAATGCACCACGGCCAAGCATGCATGCTGCGCACACGTTGCATACATCCTGCTTCGCAAGGCTGTGACCGCCATCACTACGTGATGCCGGAATCGAACGAACATTCGCTCTCTTCCTGATAACCACGGGAAGTAGGTCCGCTTGAAGCGAATCATATACCGTTCGCCATCCAGCTTGTTGGCGCCATTCGAAATTCGCTCCCCGCGATGAACGGATTGCAGCACGTCCGCATACGGCAAGTAACCGATCTTCAAATTCCCCTCTATGGAATGCAGCATGAGGAGAAATTCCTGACCCATGCGGATATTCTGAAATCCGCCGATTCGTTGCAACGCTTCACGCTTGTACATAAATGTTGAAGTGCCTGTAATATGCCGTGTCAGGTGGGCTCGAAGAAGCGCTTCATTGCTGAAATCCCGAATAAACTTGAATTCCCGGTAATCGATCAATTTGTCATCCTCATTGACGATCTTCAAATTCGTAAATGTGAGATCATAATCATGCTCGAGCATGAATTGGAGCTGCCGCTTCACCTTGTCCGGCAAGTAGCGATCATCATCATCCAGGAAAGTAATATAAGCACCACTTGCCTGCGCGATCCCCGTGTTCCGAGCCGGTCCGCCGCCCAAATTACGCGGGTTCCGTACATAGACAATTCGCTTCTCTTCGCAGTAGCTCTCCATGAACTGCTCTGTCTCCTTGCGATAGGGAGATTCAGGATCGTTATCATCGACAATGACGAGCTCTAGATGACGATAGGATTGGGCTAACACAGAATCGATGGCACGCTTCAAGAAGCGTCCCGAACGTTTATAAGTCGGAATGATTACACTGACTACAGGTTCCATGCCAGCTCGCTGCATCTTATCCACTTCCTTATCTTGCGCCATCTCCTGTCAGCACCACCTTGATTGTTTTCCATATAATCTTCATATCCATCCACGGGGAATGCCTATGAATGTACACCATATCGAGCTCCAGCTTCTGCTGCGGTGTAATATCATACCCCCCATTCACCTGCGCCCAGCCTGTAATGCCCGGCTTCACCTGCAGTCGATTGACGAAGCCTGGGATCTGCTGATTGAATTGCTCAACGAAGACGGGTCGTTCTGGTCTAGGACCGATAAAGCTCATATCCCCCTTCATCACATTGAGAAATTGCGGCAGCTCATCTATTCGCGTTAGACGTATGAACTTTCCAACCTTCGTAATGCGAGCATCATTCTTATCCGCCCATCTTGCCCCGTTTTTCTCAGCATCTTGAACCATGGAACGCAGTTTATAGATCTTGAATACTTTCCCGTTCAACCCGACACGGTCTTGAGCGAACAGAACCGGCCCTGGTGATTCCAGCTTGATCAGCACTGCTACGATCAGGATTACTGGTGCTGCAAGGATCAAGCCAATCACGGCAACGATGAGATCGATCAGACGCTTGAGCTCCCGATATACGGAGAATGGCTTCGATCGAACCGAAACTTCCCTCTGCACCATGACATCCTTCACCAAACCGTCTCGTTCACCGACAAATGACATATTAGGCTACCTCCTGTAACAAAATGAGCAATTTACTGATACGAAATGTATCATATCAAAGACAAAGAAACAGCAATTTCTTCCTTAAGCGGGTTATAGTAATCTGAAACTATGCATTTACTTTCGATATGGTGTAGCGATATTTACCCGAAGCCGTTGGCTTAATTTCGTCTACTACTGTAAATTGAACCTCACAATCTTCCCCCATTACGAGTCGTACTTTATCCTGAATTTGCAAAATCTCGTTCTGTTTCATAGCCAATTGATGATCTTGCTTGACGACTAGTAATATTCGGATGCAGTCGATGCGTTCTTGTATGACTTGAAATTTGTCCACCCAGTTTTGAAAGTAAAACAAGTGTGTAAAATACTCTCCGTGAACTTGCGTACCGTGCTTATTCTTGAATGTGTCCGTCACCCGCCCCGTTACTTCCTTCAACAACGGGTACGCTCGCCCGCATGAGCAATCTTCTTCAGCCCATGCGCCCATATCTCCGATACGATAGCGAATGAGCGGCATGGAAAAATTAACAAGTGAAGTGACGACGATTTCCCCAACCTCTCCTCGTTCGCAAGGGGAGCCGTCGCTTCGCACAATCTCTACCATATGTGTGGGGGAGGAGACGTGCAGTCCCTGATGATGGTCGCATTCACAAGCGATATCGCCAACTTCACGGGAACCGTAACGGTTGAACACTTTCGCCTGAAATACACGTTCAATGACTTGCCGCATATGCGGATGCAGCGTCCCTGCTGAGCACATGATCGCATGCGGAGAATGAACAAGTAGCTGCTGCTCCTCCATATAACGGGCCAATTCATAGATACTCTCCACATAGGCCAAAATTTGATTCGGCTTGTAAGCATTGATCTGATCTGCGTATTGCTGCTTCTCCTTCACTGTCATCCGAAACGTATTCAGGGCCAGCTCATTACGCAGCCATCTTGCCAGCTCCACCTTCACCGATTTGCGGTGTGCGAACAAGTCTCTCTCCGATCCCCACAGCTTCACTATGCGATCACCGATCTTCTGCCCGCTCCACTCGTCGTCTAGGATTTTGATAGCCTGCATCCAATTATGGTACGCTTGGTCCTGAATGAGCTCTACCGGTTCTCCCGTCGATCCGCCGGATGTATTCTTGTACCATCGCCGCTCATCCAGATCAGTGGAGGTGAGCGCCTTCGCATAGCGACGCAAAATCGACTTGTCTAGCAGCGGCAGATCGCCGAATTGATCGAGCACGATATGACCGTTACGGACCGCTCCGCTATGTTCCAAGATGTCCGTATAGTATGGCACATACTCATAAGCATGCTGCAGCAGCTTGCTTAATCTGTCGTTCTGAAGCGCATGCAGTTCGCGCTTAGGCAGCCATTGCCATTCTCGCAGCTGATTTGCTTTCCCAGTGACATTGCCTTGCAAGTCTAACCGCTTCTTCCACAGATAGGACTTGAGCTTCATATTATCATCCACTCTTTCTAATTTTGAAGGAATCTGACTATATTCGTCCCGCTTCCTGCAGCTTCTCTTGTGCCGCGTACCCTTTACCCCCTTGCCTTGAGGCTGACATCGCGTACACAATCAAAGCCAAATTAAACAAAGCACCGATCAAACAGTATGCCGCGACCGCTTCCAATGGAGAAGCATATAAACCACCAATCAGAAGCGTACTCACGCGCGCAAGCATTAACCCTGTCTCATATACCAAAAACTTCTTCTGCAGCCCCAAAACAGTCATCAGCACGGTAGACGGCGGATTAATGAAAGCAAAGAACAGCCATACGACAACCCAACGGGCATATTGTCCCGCTTCATACCAATTGTCCCCAAGCAGTACAGCAAATAAATCTGGTCCAAACATAACGAGGATTGCTGCAGGCACAATAGCCATGTACGCAAGCGTAAGCGTAATCCTGCGCGTCGCGGCAAACAAAGCTTCCCCATTCTTCAGCATCTCGCTTGCCCGCTGAAAGAACACCTGGCGAATAGACTGGCCGACGAGGCTGACAGGCAATTGCAGCAATCGCAAGGAAATCGCATAGAAGCCGGCTATCTCCGCGCCATAAAAGAAGATAAGGAAAAATGGCGGGATATTCTGTGAAATGGCATTAATGAAAGCTTGAAACATGCCGTACTTAGGAAACTCTGAATATTGACCAGCAAGCTTCTTCATCCGCTTGGACCGCCAACCTTCGCGAAGCTTCATCTCCTGCTTGCGGCTCAGCTGCCTAGCAAGCACTAGTGTCGCGATGAACTGTCCCATCATCTGACCGCCGATCAGTCCTAGTGCATGCTTGGTGAACAGTCCGGCTGGAATCTGCACGGCTGTCACACCTCCGCTCCTGAACATCTGAGAGAGAGACAAGCTCTTGAATTGCTTATGACGCGTTCCCCAATAATTCAGACATTGATAGAGACCAACAAGCAAAGTGCTTATCGGCATGCACCATAGCAGCAGAACAGGCAGCTCGAACAGGCGGGAGAACGTTCCGCCCAACAGGAGGATGAACAAGGCGAACAATAAGCTCATACCTATTACGATCGTAATAGCTAGCGTAAGCAGTACAGAGGCATCCTCATCATCTTCAGGCAACACAATGGCCAGTTCATACCGCCAAGTGACGATTACAGACAAGATCGTAACCAAGGATGTGTAGATCGCAAAGTGGCCGAATGCTGACGGTTCATACAACCTGCTTAGCAGCAGCGAGGAAGCTAGCGTAACAAGCTGCGCAAGAGCAGTGCCTGACATGAGGACAGAAATGTTTTTCAGGAAATCATTGTTCTTCAGTGTGGCTAGCATTCATCCCATCCTTCACCGTATTCCTTGCGCTTCCAGTCAATGCCGCTGCCTGTGACTGCTTCTTACGCATTCGCCACAGCCATAAGACAGGTCGCAGCGGGATATACAAAATATGCAGCGGCTTAGGCAACGGCAAGGTTTCCCAATCGAGACGCCGCGGGAGCAACATTCCCAGCACATAGACAACCTTCTGCAGCGGTCGCTTCAGCAACAGCTTATAGCGCACATCACTTGCTCCGCCAATAACGTCCATTGCCGATCGCACGATTCTCAATACATAGCCGCTTGGCGGTTGGTTCCTGACATCTGACAAGTTCGTACACAGCAGTTGCTCGCACAAGACCATAGCCTGTTCACCGTAATGACCGACCTTATACACTTGCAAGATGCGCATGAGCTGGTCATGATCACGCTGTTGCCTGAACAGTCGGTCCATGTCTGCAAGCCAACGCAGTCTGAACCACCCATGGCGGGAACCGTGTGTCACAAGACTGAAGCACATATGCTCCTGACCCAAGTAAGCGATCGACGCTGGTGCAAGCGACAACAGTCTGCGATGCTCCCACAGCTCATCGAAGGCCGGCTCACGATCAGATCTGCCGTTCATCCGCCAGTGCAGCTCAATTTGCACCTTATTCCCGGGATGGATGTAGGACTTGTGATAATCCCGCCCTGGATCCTTCCGCAGTCTGAAGATGAAGGGAGTCGGTTCCGCAACGGACTGCTCATATCCACAGCTTTGCAATAGATGGTCTGCCCGCTCCATATCTGTCGGTGACACCAACATGTCTAAGTCCTTGGACGTTCTCATCGAGAGATCCCCATACAGCGCTTCGGCAAGAACCGGCCCCTTCAGTACAAAGAAGCGAATGCCCTGCTGCTCGAAGCATTGTCCCACCCGCTGCAGCTCGCCGCATAACTGGAGCATCATGAACGAATTTCTGCGATATTCAGCGAATAATGCTTGCATCACGGATGGCGGGATTGCAGGGTGACTCAAGCGCTTCAAGGATAGATAGACTGCCGGATATACCCGATGATGAACAACCAATCGAAGGAAATCATCCCAATCCCAGTGCGGTGTACTGTCCAGCAGCTCAGAAGGAAGCGACGGATTGTTGTCCAGTCCGACCAAAGCCAGCAGCAGTCTTAGCTCACGCGAATAAGCATCAACTGCAACCGGTAATTCAACCTTACTCACTACACTCCAACCTTTCAGCCGATCACGCGCAGTACTTCTTCCTGAACGGACCGCGGGCTTCGGTTCATCGACGGTCTTCCGACCGAATAATACGCGAATCCAGTCTGCTCCAGCTGTTCCTGTGTAAATACATTGCGGCCATCAATCAATATTGGCTGACGCATAGAGCGTTCCACCTGCTTCAGATCCGCAATGCCGAATTCTTCCCATTCGGTCAATAAGCATAACGCATCCGCGTCTTCTGCAGCCTCATACGCATTAGAGCAGCGATGCAGGGAATCATCTGCTACCGATTCAGCGAATCGATCCATCGCTACGGGATCATACACCTTCACTCTCGCTCCGCTTGCCAGAAGCATCGGTACGATCTCCAACGATGGCGCATCGCGCACATCATCTGTATTCGGCTTGAAGGCGAGTCCCCAGACTCCGATGGTCTTGCCTTCCAGCCCGTTAAGCACGGTCAACAACTTGTTGAAAATATTGTATCGCTGTGCATGGTTCACATCGACGACAGACCGCAGCAGCTTGAAGTCATATTCGACATTCCCTGCAATTTGAATGAGCGCCTGTGTATCTTTGGGGAAGCACGATCCGCCATAGCCGATCCCTGCTTGCAGGAAGGCTTCGCCAATACGCCGATCCATGCCCATTCCCTTGGCAACCTGCTCTATATTCGCACCAACCTTATCGCAGATGTTGGCGATTTCGTTAATAAACGATATTTTGGTAGCTAAAAATGCGTTGGAAGCATACTTGATCATCTCAGCGCTGCGAATATCTGTCATGACGATCTTCGTATGCATCGGATCATGAAGTGCAGCAACACGCTCTGCTGCTCGCTCGTTATCTGATCCGATTACCATGCGATCAGGGTGGAAAGTATCCTGAATGGCTGAGCCTTCGCGCAGAAATTCCGGTATGGAGACAATATCGAATGGATGCACGGTCAACGCGCGAATGATCGCACGTACCCGGTCATTGGTGCCGACCGGAACCGTGCTTTTGACCGCGATGATTTTGTATCCGTTCATCGACATCGCAATATCTCGCGCAGCTTGTTCGATGAACTGCAAGTCAGCTTCGCCGCTTGGCGATTGCGGCGTACCGACAGCTATGATGATCAATTCCGCTGTCTGAACCGGTGTTGTCAGATCCGTTACAAAGGAAAGTCGACCCGCTTCCCTATTATTGCGAATCAGCTGCTCCAAACCAGGCTCATAGATCGGTGACTGGCCCAGATTCAGCTTCGCAATCTTCGCTTCATCGCGATCGACACAATGGACTTGATTCCCAAGATCGGCAAAGCATACACCAGATACTAGTCCAACGTACCCCGTGCCCAATACAGTTATATTCATGAAAGTCACTCCCACTTATATGATGAATTTAACCTATCTCCTTGCGCACCGCTTCACGATTAAGCAGCTCCTCCAGCGCTTTCAACAACGGTGTTCGAAGCTCCTCATTGCGAACAGCGAAATCGAGTGTCGTTAGAAGGAAGCCCAGCTTCTCCCCAACATCATAGCGAGTGCCTTCAAAATGATAGCCATACACAGATTGCTTCTCATTCAGTTGTTGAATCGCGTCTGTCAATTGGATTTCACCGCCTGCGCCCACTTGCTGGAAGGATAGACATTCGAAGATTTCAGGAGTCAATATGTATCTGCCCATAATAGCCAGATTAGATGGCGCGCTGCCCGGTTTCGGTTTCTCTACAAACTTACGTACTTGGTACAGTCTTCCCTCTCTTGAGATTGGGTCAATAATTCCGTATCGGCTAGTGTCCTGATCGGATACCGGCTGTACGCCAATAACCGAAGATTGTGTCCCCTCATAATGCTCAATCAACTGCTTCAAGCAAGGTCTATCTGCAGCAACAATGTCATCGCCAAGCAGAACAGCAAACGGCTCATCGCCAATGAACCTTCTTGCACACCAGACAGCATGTCCTAATCCCTTCGGTTCCTTCTGTCGAATATAGTGAATATCGACTGAAGACGATCGCTGCACTTCCTCCAACAGTTGCAGCTTGCCCTTCTCAGCTAGATTGCTTTCCAATTCGAAGGCGTGATCGAAGTGGTCTTCGATTGCCCGCTTGCCTTTCCCAGTCACGATAATAATGTCCTCAATACCTGACGCAACAGCTTCCTCTACGATATACTGAATCGTAGGCTTATTAATGATCGGCAGCATCTCCTTCGGCATCGCTTTCGTTGCTGGCAAAAATCGGGTTCCTAATCCTGCAGCGGGAATGATGGCTTTTCTCACTTTTTTCATTTACTGGATTCCTCCTAATCCTTTCTCTACATATATGCTGGTAATTTGGAATTCCCAGCTCTGCCGTCCCCACCGGCGAACAGAACAGCTCGAAATTCCAATGAGGCAGAAGTAGAAATGAACGGGCATTCAACCCATCCTCACGCCATACCCTCGACGATATACGTCTAAGGTCGAATCACCCACAGCATGACCGAGTGCCTACATGGATAAAGGTGTAGTAGACATTACCTATCTATTATTCATATTTAATAGTTTTTTCCTATTTACATGCAACACGAAATACACTTCAGCCAAATACCCTCCACTTAACTTTCCACAGCCTCATAGGTATTGCGACCCTTCGATCGCTTCGGTTTGACATCATTCAGAACGACTCCCAGCAGATTAGCTTGAACGTGATTCAATGCAGCCTTCGCTTTCAGTATTGCTTGTTTCTTCACTTTGCCTGCACTTGCAACTAACAGTACACCATCACTCTTCGCCGCTACTACAGCTGCATCTGTGACATGAGAAACAGGGGGCGTATCCAATATGATCATGTCATACACTGCCTTGAGCTCCTCCATCAATTCCGTCATCCTGATTGCTGACAGCATCTCCGAAGGATTCGGTGAGATTGGGCCCGCGGTCAACACCGACAGGTTGGCGATGGACGTATCCTGTACCATATCCGCTATGCTGCTTTGCTTGGCAAGCACAGTAGTCAACCCGCCCCGATTGTGTTTGTTGAACAGCTTGTGAATGACGGGATTCCGTAAATCAGCATCGATCAGCAGCACATTCAATTCCTTATGGGCGAATGCTACAGCTAAGTTGATCGCCGTTGTTGTTCTGCCCTCTTGTGCAACAGAGGAAGTAATGACGACAGATTTCAACGGATGGTCCGGAGAGCAAAACTCCAAGTTTGTTCGTAACAGCCGATAAGCTTCTGATACAGTGGAATACGGATTGCGTTCCATAATAAGAATTCTCTCACTGATTGACCGTTGCATATGGTTGTTCCTCCATCCGGTTTTTTGTCTTTTTCCGCCTTCTCCCTTGTTCTAAATCTCTTTTCTTAATCTTCGGGATGACCCCATATGTAGGCAACCCGAGTACTGCCGCGACATCCTGCTCGGTGCGTATGGAATCATCCATATATTCGAGCAAGAAGGTAAGACCTGCCCCGAGGATGAAAGCTGCAACAATGCTTACCAATATATTAAAGTACGGGCTGGTGCCAACTGGAACAGGGCGATCGGTCAGCTTGGCGTCATTCAAGACTTCTATATTATCGATTTTCATAATTGCCGGGATAGACTCTTGGAACACCTTCGTCACCGCGTTCACAATGTTCACAGCCCTCTCATGGGACGAATCAGTTACGCTGAGTGTCATGACCTGCGTTTCGTTCAATGAACTGACATTCACTTTCCGAATCAACTGATCGGATGACATATTCAGCTCGGGGTACTGTGCTTCCACCTGATCCATAATCGCTCTAGATTTAATAATTTCCTTGTATGTATTGACCAGCATAATATTGGCCGTAATCTCGCTTGCATTCAGCGGCTGTGTAGGGAAGAAGCTGTCAGCTGCCTTATTGACAATCATTTTGGTTGACGCTTGGAACGTCGGCTTGGCAACTAGGAAGCTATATGCCGCAGCTACAGTGCTAGCAAGTATGACGATAAGCGCAATCATCCATCCTCTTCTTCGCAACATCGTTCCGTACATCTTCAATTCATTCGTCTCCATACGTTCTCCATCCACCCTCTATTTGATCTGTTATTGTGCCAAAGGACTCATAATTCATAGAAGCAAGAAGTAACCTATACTAAAGTTCATCAATATTCCGCAATCGATTGATACGTTTTGTATCATAATCATATTTCTAGATTAAGATACAATTAGTATCGTTGTCAAGTTTCTTTTTTGTAATTTTGTCGTATTTTTGAGAATACCCAGGTGAACAGCAGGGTTTCGGAAGAGATAGGAATTGCCGCATACTATAAAATCAAATTCAAAGATCCGCTTACTGTATGATCATCATGCAAGTGTGATACAATATGTATCTCAATAAAAACAAGGAGTGTGGGCTTGCGTGAAAGGGTTAACACAATTTTTCCATACTAAGATGCTGGACATTCTGCATGCTCTGAAGCAGCCGCTAACGATCAAAAGATATATGCTCGCAATCAGTTGCCTCACTCTGATAGTGGCAGCCATCCTAATAGGCGTTGCTGTCTTGAGACAACAATCGGAAGGAGCTTATGTGCGTCATGATGCGGCTATCGCCACAGCCCATTCCGTCCCTGACTTCAGAGCCTATTACGAGCATTCCGCGAACCCTGCTCAGAATAGACCTGATCTGTATGAGAAGCTGAGGTCAGGATCGGATGACGTCACCATTCTTGTACTAGGGGACACTATTGGAGCTAGCGCCGGTGTGACTAACGTACAGGATACATGGCATTACCAGCTAACAAGCGCCCTCTCAAGCATATATAGCGCCACCAGCTCCATCCACACCTTGGCTACCGGCAGCGATACGGTGATGGACGGCTTAGTCGATTATCACCTGACACCGACAGCTGATGCGTACGATTTAGTCATTCTGTCCTACGACTACCCCAATCAAGAACAGCTTTCATACGCGCAATTCGCCCGTGCCTATGAGCAATTGATCCATACAATTCGTAAGGATAAGCAATATCCCGAGTTTTACTTATTAGTCGGGCATCAGGTTCACGACGAAACCTACCTCCAGATCATCGCGAGACTTGCTGAATATTACCATCTGGAAGTGGTCAATATGAACGAAGCGTTCGCTGATTCCGAATTGACAATCGACACGCTTACCTCTAATGGTGGCTTGCCGAACGCTGTTGGCTACCTGGTTTACCGCGGGGCCATCCTGCGGACGATTGAGGAACAATTACAACAGCAAAAAACAGTGTATCGAAATGACAAGCTCCCGCTGCAGCAGCTCGATGGCGAACCTGTTCTTCTCAATGACTTCACTGCTTCTGACGGCTTCCAGCATACTAACAACATCCATTGGTCAGACCAAGCTGAGGAATCACTATCCCTTCAGATGAACAATGAACTTCTAGGAATTATGGCTTATCACACATACGAGAGCGGCATTGTAGATGTGTACCTTGATGATCATAGGGTCGCTTCAATTGATTTGTACGGCCCTAATCGCATTTCCATACACTGGATATCGCATCCCGCAGCTTCCTCCGCTAAGGAAATAACATTGCGAGTTACAGGGAAGAAGTCAAGTAAGTCAGTTGGCACGAAAGTAGGCATTATTGGGGTGGTAGCTAATTGACTCGTTGCTTGTTCACCCCGCTAGCTTTGTTCGCATAGTTAGCGAATTGACCAACGACGGTATACCGCTCCATTCCTTCGGCACCGGTCCATATTCGATTGCCGCTTCGCAGCCAAGCATGTGCAGTTAATCTGCCGTCAGCTTCCCTGGCGGTTCCCATATATAGCGTGCTGGATATGCCGCGCTTCGCCAACATGGTCATCGCAGCGATAGCCATCACTAAGCACCTGCTCTCCCACAGTGTATACTTGCTCATGGTGCGTACAGCTCTTGAGACAGTCACTTGGATCTGCAGCTGCTCTTCCGTAGTCATATAGGGCGTTTCCTGCATATATGCCCCTAATTTCGGCGCAATCTTGGAGAAGGGAAGCCACTTCAATATGCGAGCCCAACCGAGAAGACAATAAGCCTCGACATACAGTCGTTTCTGCTGATCGGGCACAGCGAGAAACTTGTAGGCTTTGCTAATAACCCCCGACCGGCTGCTGCTATCCGTGTATTTCCGCTGCAACCTTGATCAACTCTTCCTTCTTTAACATCTGCAGGAAACTTACGACTTGTTCTTGACAAGTTACTTCATCAATGTCATATTCATCCAGAAGCGCTTCCATCAAAGCTTCGATCCGAATTGGAGAAGCGAGCAATTCCCAGATCCGCCCGCCTACATTGCCCAAATTATAATATTTTCCATTCTTAACACTCATCATGACCTTCTCACCGTCCATGTTGCTAACTAGCAAGCCTTCCGTTTGTACGACAGTACGGTCGAGTGAGATCTCCTTCTCATCCATTGTTCACTACTTCCTTTCTAACTGTATCTACGACCGTGTCAGCCACCTCTGCTGCAAGAAATTGTTGGCTAGGTCTCCTTAATTGATACGCAGAAATATGATCGGCAAGCTCCGTCACGAAGGAGAAGTGCCACTGATCCATCCCGAATGCAGGAATCAAAAATGGGCGAAAGGTGTGCTGCATGAACATTCTCAGCTTTCCCAATCCGCTCACCTCTTCTGCTATCGGATGAAGCGTCTGTGATTGTTCCAGCTCCATAACACCACGCAGAGGAATCGGTTGCGATTGAAATTGCCAGTCCACTGCAATCCTAAGTTTGTCAGGATGCTTGCCAGTATCGCTCACAACTCGCTCCATCAGCCCTAGGCGCTGTAAGCTGTCCGACCATAAATATTGTGCGGGATAGGACGGCGTAACTACCGGGCTCCCTCCAGACAGCGACACTGCGATAATTTCATCGCTAAGCAGCGAATATCCCCTCTGCATCAAAGCCGCAGCCAAAGTTGATTTCCCCGCTCCTGATACACCGACTATCGCATAGGCACTGCCTTCTATCATAACAGCACTGCCATGCAGCGCCAGCATGCCTCGCTGCAACAAAATAGCTGCCATACATGTGCTGGTTACGCATTGACGCATAATCTCCACATCCGCATTAGCCTCGGGCGATATCCCGATACGCCGTCCTTCCTCGACAGCAAACACCGCGACTCCTGCGACGTGTACGACCAGCACATTGTGTTCCACTATCAGATTCCGATTATGCAACCGCTGCTTCCAATTAGACAAGTCCACGAATCGAATCCAAACATCCGCTTCATCATCGTAAGCAGCGGACAATTCCGGTATGTGCAGCTCACTGGAGATGCGCAGACCGAATGCCTTATACATGGCAGATGCAGTAACATCGTTCATCTCGTTCACTCCAACTAGTAAGAAAAAAAATGGGCCCTTATACAGCCGAAGCCGCATAAGGGCAACGCTTAAGTAGACTGACAATTGCGCTTAGCTGTTGTACAGGTCTGCATCACTAGGGGTAGCCCAGTCAATGTTCTTCCAGCCTGGACCTTCCATCGTCATGTTCACATTCAGCACTTCTAGGTTTGGAGCAGCCCACTCTTTCTTCGTGTTTTGCATAGTTCTCACCCCCTTCCCGTACTATTCCGGTTATGCATGCTCACGGATAAAGCGATAAGCAATAAGACTTCTCATCAACAGCCTAATACTTGGATGACTAGCGTAATCCGGACTTGGTGGTTGAGCAATCTCGGTGAGTGCTTGTCGAACAGTGCCAAGGTCCATGTAATACGCAGCCTTATCATCCTGCAGCATGCCGTGAACCTCTGCTACAAACTGCGGCCATTGCGGCAGTATGCGATGGAGCCAATCTGCACCTTGCACACCGCGTACGCGCTGATTTAATCGTACAGAATCCGGCAAATAATCCCGGGTTGCCCGTCTGATCAAGGATCGATCCATCCCTTGTTGAACGAACTGCTCTACAGGAACAGCGAGGCAAAATCGGATGACGCGAAGATCGCCACTCGGATCACGCTCGCGAACACCGTACCGGAGCGAAAGACTCGTACTCATGACACCGTTCTTGTTAGCGATAGTGAGATTGGCAAATTTCCTTCGCCTTACATCGAACGAATTAAGCGAAGCTTCGCCGTGCAGCTCCTGTTCCTTAATCCTTGTCATCACCTCGTACTTCTGCTCCAATTCAGGATGGACGAGCGGCAGGACCGCCCCCTCCTTATCTGTACCGCTGCTTGCTGCTAGCCCGAACGCCTTCCGGGCAAGAATAGACAGCATACGGCTGCGCTTGATCTGCTTGTACCCGCAATACAACCGCAGCTCCTGATAAAGCCGCAGCCACTGTAATCGTCTTAGCAGAACCGTATAATAATCGATAGCTGGTCCCCATGAGATCGTGAAGTTGCCACGAGCGCCAGTAAGCAATACCCCGACTTGCTCCTTGCTTGCACGCTCATAGATGCCTCGAATCCAAAAGGAGTTCTCATAATACTTATATGGCGTACCAAGCAGGTCCAACCAGCTGTCAATCTCTGTGTAGGGGTCTCTTCCTTCGAAATCCAAATAACTCGGCTTAATATTGCCAATATGCTCTACGGTCTGCTCAATATACGGTCGTTCATTCGCAGCCATTCGCTTGTTCGTCCAATCCTCGAAATCCGCAACCGGCACATAACTATACGTGT
The DNA here is from genome assembly GCA_913056365.1 of uncultured Paenibacillaceae bacterium. GTDB lineage: Bacteria > Bacillota > Bacilli > Paenibacillales > K13 > Xylanibacillus. The sequence continues at coordinate 526,165 of CAJXLT010000002.1, forward strand.
GCAGGGATTTGTCCTGTTCACTAAGCGCTCTAGCAGCAAGGCTGGCCACTGTTCCTGAATCTAATCCGCCGCTTAACGTCGCCCCAACCTGTCTGTGTGTACGAATGCGCGCATGAACCGCAGACCGCAGCACATCCCTGAACGCTTCCTCATATTCCTCATTGGAGCCGAGCTTAAGAGGTTGTTCCGGAATGAGTTGATCGTAATGTGTATAGTGGATGCGTCCTTCCTTCACGACGAAGCTATGGGCCGGAGGAAGCTGAACTATGGATTCGAACGCAGTAGCGTATAAGTCCGTGGACTCCATCATACCGGGGATCGCCAGAAATTCAGCCATCCATCTTTCATTCAACCTGCGGTTCACCCAAGGCAGGGCAAATAGCGGAGCCAGTGCTGTACAGAAGCTGAACCGACCTTGTGCAAAATGATAATATAAGGTCCGCATCCCTGTCTGATCACGTGCACCGAATAATGTGCGTTCCTGCTCATCCCATATAAGGAAGGTGAATTCGCCAACGAGCTGAGCAGGCGCGTCCGTTCCCCATTTGTCATAGGCTAACAAGATCAATTCACCGTCACCGATGATGCTTCTCCGCCTGTGCTCCACCTGCAGCAGATCGCACAATGTGTCTCGATTATCCAGAATCGCATCAGCTGTTATGTAGCGTGAACGCTCCTTGTGCTGCATAGGCATCACCTCCGTAATCGATTGCGGTGTGATCCATCGTGCGTGGCAGCCGAGGTAAGCATGATCTGTACATATCGCCGCACTGTGATCGGCAGGAAATCGCTGGAGCGCACACATGAGCTTGGCGCCAATCTCCGAGCGAATGGGCTCGTCATGAAAGTGTACGAATCCGGCAATCGCGCTCATCGTCTATTCCCTCCCAGAAGATAGGAAGCCGCGAAGCGGGACAGCGTTCGACTGAAGGGGATGAAGGATTTCATACGGTCAAGCTTACGGCGAGAATTTTCATATTTCTTACGAAAGCGGTCCAGTTCTATGTAGCTCCTCTCCAGCCTGTTCTCCAGCGAACGAAGTGTGCTTTGCAGCTGTTGTACATTCGCCTCCGGCTCAGGTGCTGCAGCGATAGCATGCGCAAGCTGTTCAATGCCGACTTCAGCTTGCATGCGATACTGCGGCTGCCATGTACAGCCAGTCGCTTCTTCCAACTGCCTGGTCTGCTTGGCAAGCAGGTCATGATCCGGTTCTTCTGGGAATCGCTTGCCCGTCCAGCGCTCTGCTTCCTCCAGCACATCTGCATACCCCAGATCGCGAAACACTTGAGCGCCTAGCACTTCGCCGTACAGCGCCACCTCATCCTTATCAAGTACCGTCTGCCATCCGTTCACTGACTGCTGATGAGGCTCGTTATATCTGTGCAGAAACGGGTCGCCGACTCCCATACTATAGAACATGCCAGACTTATCGGTATGTGCGAAATTGCCGTAATTCTCAATTCCTTCTTCATAAGTGAGCTCCAGAAATTCGAACAGCTTAATCATCTCATTCTGTGGTGACTGAACTAATCGTTCATAATGAAGCCGATAAGCATTCGGATGATTATCGGAGAAATAATGTATGTACCGCAACAGCCCAATCGTAATATCTGCCATCTTGATATGAAATTTATCCCCTCGCAGATCGTGTAACAGATCAAACCGATCATGGACATGACGGTTAACCTTCTTGAATGAAGCAATCACATCTAGCGGATTGCGAATCAGCCATATACGGCGGGATTGCGGGAAGAGCCGATCGATAAATTCCAAGCAATAATAATATCTAGGTGACTTGTCTATCACCATACGCGCATGACAGCTATGAAGCAGTCCGTTATACACCGAACGGGCGAACCTCCGGCATGCTTCATCGAATGCTTCCTCTGTCAGCACCCCGTTGAAAAACTGCTGCAGGATTGAGGTACCGCCATAAGAACGGTATGATTGATGCTTCAGGTCATATAAGCTCATAAGAAACCACATCTCTTGTGAAGCGAATATTTGGCTGTGATTTTGCAGCATGACAGTCGTTAATGAACTGCCGCTGCGAGGTGTACACAGCAGAAAAACCAGATTTTGTCCCTGTGACGTAATCAACGCTGCGTCCCCCTTCTTCGATCCGATACGTATCATCATCTCTTTCGAAACGTCCATAACTCGTTTATTTGATACGTATTGTATCATAGAGGATTGCATTTGTGTACCCGTTTTTTATAATTTGGATGGAAAACTTGTGAGAGGTTATCCGTTTATTTGCATTTTCCCAGTCTCCCTTTGCCGTGATGCACCACATCGTCATAGCCACCTGCCTGCGCACACAACAATAGCGCTTCGCCGATGACCCATGTACTTGTCTCGACAAAACGCTGTTGACAGTGCTAACCTATTGCTTCACCCTCCGACGCTTGCCATCCGCAACGCCTGATAGATCGCCTCCATCATACTCCGCTCATCCGCTATCCCTTGGCCGGCGATATCGAATGCAGTACCATGATCCACACTCGTTCGGATGAACGGTAAGCCTGCTGTCATATTGACCCCGGCCTCCAAGCCGAGCACCTTGATAGGACCATGACCTTGATCATGATACATCGCAACGACGATATCGAAATCTCCTCGCCTCGCTCGGAAGAATAATGTATCAGCAGGAAGCGGTCCTTGCGCATCGATCCCCTCAGACACAGCTTGCTGTATAGCGGGAACTATCTTCTCCTCCTCTTCCCCATTGCCGAACAATCCATTCTCACCGGCATGCGGATTAATCCCGCACACGCCAATTTTGGGCTTCGCGATGCCGAGTCTGCGCAGTGTTGCATCGGCAATGCTGATTGTTGTATAGACTCGCTCTGGTGTAATCTTGCGTATTGCATCCAGCAAGCCGATATGTGTCGTCACATGGATCACTTGCAGATCATGCGTGGACAACAGCATCGCATAATCCTTCGTGCCAGACAGCGCAGCCAATATTTCCGTATGGCCTGGATAAGCATGCCCACCCTTATGCAGCGCCTCCTTGCTCAGCGGTGCTGTACAGATCGCTTCAATGTGTCCCGCTTCCGCAAGCTCGATCGCCTTCTTCACATATTGGAACGCTGCATCGCCGTTACGAGCGGATATTTCACCGAACGGCACATCCTCCGGCAACAGATTGAGATCCAGGCAATCTATCGCGCCGCATGCGTACTTCCCTTCAGCTACAGTCTGCACGGTCTTGATTTCGATGGATATACCCATCAGCCGCGCAACTTGCTGTAAGCGCTTGGCATCTCCAATTACAAGCGGTCTGCATTGTTCGTATACGCTCGCATCCTGCAAGCACTTTACGATAATTTCCGGACCGATGCCTGCGGCGTCCCCCATCGTAATGCCGATTGCAGGTTTCCTTCTATCCTTACTGTCGCTCATTGCTCCATCCTCCTAACTGTTCCCGCCGCATAAGCGGCACGTCCAAGTGTCTGCTCGTTGCCGAATCCTCCAGCCTTCGTGACGATTGTTAGATGAGACCCATTCTTCTCAACCGGACGAGAGTGAGGAAGCCCTTCTTCGACTTCTCCTATTACTTCAAGCGCATGGATATCAAGCGCCTTCATTGTCGCATAGGAGATATCTCCACCTGTCAGGACAAGACCGCTCAAATTCCATTTTACCGTTAGGGCAGCAGTCAGCTTACCGAGACTAGCTGCGATGCGTTCACCTGCTTGTACGCTCGTCCACCTTTTCCTTTGACAGAGCTGCGCCAACTTGTGACGGACAGCTGCGGTATGCGCCGTAGTCAGCACGAAGCCGCCGCTCCTGCGCGAAGCAGCCCAGCTGCGCAACTGCGCCTCTGACAGAGGCATATGACCGCAAGCCAACTGAACAGGGTCCAGCTCCAACCAACCGAAGCCAAGCTCGCGCAGATAAGCCGCTTGCTTGCGCGCAATCGGATGCATACTGCCAGCTACGACTAATACGTCTAGTATGTCAGCACCTGATGCTACCGTTTGCTGAAGAGGCTCGTCAGCGAATGCAGATCGCCTGATGGAACGATTCCCGCTATGCGTACATGACGCCAACGCGCCAGCAAGGCCCGCTGAACCGATCCATAGCACATGCCTATTCGCAGCGTGAACAGCAGCTGCGATATACTGCAAATCGCCTTCAGTCGCCGCATCGAACAGGTAACACAGCTTCCTGTTGTCTGCGTCTGCGCGGACTGGGGTCAACCTGTTCAAGAAATCGGCAACATGCTGATCGAAGTGAGCGTCGGCATCGTCAGCATGGCGACGCATCTCCTTCACATCCACACGAATGATCTGCGCTTGGCTCTGCTCCTTCAACAATTCAGGGAGGTAGGAAGAGCGAACAGGATGCACCGGATCATCAACAGCCGGCGTATCTTCAAGCAGCCGTCCGTCAACTAGCAAATATCCACCTTCGACGATTCGCTTCTGTTGCGGATAAGCAGGAGTAAGTATCGCACAATCAAATCCGCCTGCATCGAGCAGCGCGTCCATCTCTGCGCCGATGTTACCACGAAATGTGGAATCAATCTTCTTATATACATGTGTGAATTGTGACCAATCCACTGTATCGACACTTGCTCGCACACGTGTGGCCGCTGCTTCAGGTGGCAGCGAACGTGAATGTGTATTCACCACATGTACATTTACATGCTGCTGCCAGACAAACTGTTCCGTCGCATCAAGATGAATGACAGCTGTACTCCCGCGCTTCGCATATTGTACAGCTGTATCTCCTGAACCAGTCAGATCATCGGCGATAACCAGTATTTTGTCAGTCGGCTTGTTGCTCATACGAATCTTTCGTGAATGTCATGGAGATTCACTCTGCCTTCCACATTGTTGCAGATAGCCACATTCTTCTCCACAATATCCGCATCCCGCATGCCAATCAGGGCGACATCGACAAGCGGATTCGACAGGACAAACTGGATTAGCGCAGGTGTATAATCGAAGGTATTCGCTGGATTCACCTGTTGAATCCAGCGCTGGAATGTCCCGGATGTCGTTGCACGCATTACAGCTGTTCCGAGTCCCGCATGCTTGGCTTCCAGCAAGCTGCCGAAAGGACGGCTCGGCTCATAGGGATGCTGGAACACAAAGTTGTAGCAAATTTGCATCATATCGAAGATGCCGCTCTCAATTAGCCTATAGACGGCATCGTTGTTGTCCTCACTTGTAAAGCCAAGATGCTGAACGAGCCCTTCTTCCTTCAGCTTGCTCATTTCATGAACCATACCGTCATCCGCTAAGATCCGACTTACTTCATCCGATGAGTAGCTCGTACCGTGAATTTGCAACAGGTGCACATGGTCACGGCGCAGCCGTTTCAAGCTTTCTTCCAGCGACTGACGCAGCTCAGGAAGCTGATGAAGGTGCACTTTCGTAGCTATGAATAGCGGCTTGTCACCTGCTTGCTTCACACCTTCCAATGCCGCGCCGATAATATCTTCGCTTTGTCCATTCCCGTAACCAGGGGCTGTATCATAATAATTGATGCCCAGCTCCAGCGCCTTATCAACGGCGGCAATGATACTGCTGCGGTCCTGATTACTCTGCGGGTCATAGCTGCTCAAGTAGTTTTTCAACCCTGCAGGCGCGCCGCCAAATCCGATTCGGCTGACTTCCCTTCCGGTCTTGCCTAATATAGCGTACTCCACCAGTAGCCCCTCCTCTAATCAATAGTAGAATCATGATACAGTCATGCTGGAACTCCAGTTCAGAATGGCGGCAAATACCCTTGTTCATTGTAAGCCGGTGTGTGCCATTGTCCGATCGGCTCTATCGCAGACGAATGTTGAATATCTGCAAACACGGCTTCTGATACGTACATTTCGCCTAAGTGAAGCGTGCTTCGAATCCGGATGATGCGAGCATCAGCACCTTCGATCCCCCATAGACCGCGCATAGCGGCTTGGATTGCTGCTTGATCATTGTCCAAGGTAATCGGGATGTTGGCACGCGCAAGGAAGGAGCTTGTAATGACATTCTCATTCATCGCCTCACGATCAATCTTATCGACCAATCGTTTCGTCGTAATATCCGCTAACCCAATTCCCAATGCGTTGCCGTGTGAAGCCTCACTTAGATCGCTTGCAAGAACGTACTTGATGCGCGGCGCTGCAGGTTCAGCTTCTCCAAGAATACGCATTCTGCCAATAATATTCGTATCCATGCCTGTTCCGCTATGATCCTTGCCGATCTCATCGACAATGAGCAAGTCGAGATCTTCGACAGGAAGCTTCGGCATCCAAGCAGCTGCCTGCTTCAGCAATTGCTGCTCCCTCTCTCGAATTGCCCCCGGCTCTATCGCTTCAATAAGCGCTGTCTCGTCCAGCGCATTCTCTACTATGCCGATGCCGCATACAATCCGATGCTTGGCAAGCACAACCTCTGCTACATCGGGCATCAGATCGCGAATGCCATGTACACCGTGATGGTGGAGCAATGTCGCTTGCTTATGCTTGCCCATTCCGATTGCCGCCATCTTCATCAAGCCGCTCTCGATCCCGACAGGAGACTTAAAATCCGTATGCACCTTAATTCGGTTCACGACGATGACACCGTCCGCTTCCCAAGCCAGCTTGTCCGTATGCACGGGAATGCCCTGCGGCGTCTCGCCGATACATACGGTTTCCATCGATGAATGGATCGGAGCGCCGCAATACGCTTCCGTAATGCCCATACTCGCCAGCACCTGTACTTGTCCTTCCGCAGTCGCTCCGCCGTGGCTGCCCATCGCAGGAATAATAAAAGGAAGTGCACCATGCGCCTTCAATACATCGGCTGCAGTCTTCATAATTAATGCTATATTCGCAATGCCCCGGCTGCCTGCTGTCAGCGCGATACGCATTCCCGGCTGCACGCGTGTATGCATGTTGACGCTATCCAACTGAGCGGCAACCTCTGTCGCAATATCAGGCACTGAGGTTGCGGCCAACTGCTGTCTTACCTTAATCCATCTTGGTAGTGCCATTTCGCGTTCGTCTCCTTTATTCTGATTCCATCAGCCTTAGTCTTATATAATCACCAAGTGTCCCGCCTTCTCGGTAAAGCTCAGATTGACTGAATCGATCCCATAACGCAGCATATTCCACCATTGGCAGCTCCAGTCCCGGTCCGGCAAATAGCGGGACCGTTCGCGAACGATCGAATTGTTCATCAACCCATGCAGCGATCTCCACTTGATCAGGAGTCGGCGCAGGAGCTGAGAAAAACAAGCGGTCTGCGGTTCCGCCATACACCTTGTTCCACTGTTCATCCGATAAGGGAATGCCTAGTGCATCCAACCATTGACGCGCGCCTTCCATCGTTTCATTCCGCCAATAGAGCACAGGATACTCACTTCCCCACATGACCCCCTCCCAGCCTCTCAGGCCGACAACATACTGTATCCACGGCAAGTAATCTATGTGCGGATACGGTTGCCTGCTGCCCATACCGCCATGTCTCGAGAAGATGGGGTAGAAGCGGGGGTGAGCGATCAGCTCATGCGCAGCCTCGGACAATGAGCTGACAGCTTCCTTTCCCGCTTGCAGAAAGTGCGGGGCAGCGATGTGCCCTTCCGGATACTGCATCAACCAAGCTAAGTAAGTCTCGCTCAACTGCTCAGACAGCTGATTGCCCGGCGCGAATACCCAACGCTTGCGCTCACCGAGCAGCTTCAGCACCTCAGCATTATCGAGCGCTTCCTGCGACTCAAGCCGAATACCGATTGCACCAGCATCTAGCATCCACCGGCTGAACGCAAGCCGTTGCTGCTCCGTATCCCCGAATGGAATACCTACTCCGCGCAACCGATCCGGATAGGTCTGCATCGCGACTACCAATGTATGTACATCAGGCACCCTCGGACCTAGCACTAGCACTGCTTTCGCTATCGCTTGCCGCTCCATAGCTTGTAACGCTTGCTGCAAGCTGCCGAACCGCGGCAATCCGACATGCGCATATGCATCCACCGTCACTTGCTTTGTCATATCCTCCCGTTCCTCGCTTTCTCTTGTTCTGTACGGACTGGGCCCGTAGATTTCCTAACGAACAACTCAGGCTTACAGCGAAACTGGATAACAGATTGCTCCTTGCCCGCTTCCGCATGCATCAGTGCGATTAACTGTTCGGCAGCCACCTCGCCCATATCGAACCGATGCTGACCTACGCTCGTTAGCTGAATGGCCTGGTGACCGGACATACGTATATCGTCAAATCCTGCTACACTAACATCCTCAGGGATGCGCAACCCCATGGACAACAAGGCATCCATGCAAACAATCGCCAGCTCATCATGACCGCACACAAGAGCAGTCGGCGGCGTTAGCCGCTGCATAAGCTTCCAAGTGAGCTTCTGAATAGCAGAGTCCTCGGGATCTAAGAAGTGCACCTGATCCTCCGCAATCGGCACACCTGCGTCCTGCATTGCTGCTTCGAAGCCGGTCCAGCGTTCATCTAGTGTAGAGATATCACGATGACCGGATAAATAGGCAATGCTGCGATGACCGAGATCAAGCAGATGACGGGTCAGCATCGATGCTGCCGTAATATTGTCCATACTTATATAATTGCCTCCGCGCTTATGGCGGCGGTTGAACCAGATACACGGAATACCGCAAGTCGCAAACGCTTCATAATGCGGGTCTTCCAGCTTCATGCAGGAGATGAGGATGCCGTCTACTTTATAGCTGCGCACTTGCGCCAGAATGTCGCCGAGACTTCCCTCACTCTCGAAGTAGACGATCGTTCGATACCCCTGCTTGCGGGCGTATTCCACAATGCGGTCTGTCGACTCCGCGAAGAAGTCATTACGCAATGTGCCCGAAATCAAGGCAATCGTATATGTTTGCTTGGCAACTAAGCTGCGCGCAGCCATATTCGGCTTATACTGCAAGGCCTCAATAGCTTGCAGCACTCGCTCCCGCTTGTCCGGATGTACAGATTCCGGCCGATTCAATACACGGGATACAGTCGATTGCGAGCATCCCGCAAGTCTAGCCACATCTTTGGAAGATACGATCTTCCTCTCCCCCTTCCCTTGCAACGGCGAATCCTTGCGAACGCCAATGCAGATACGTTGACGTCATTCCTGCTACAGTGGTACGATCTATGACAGCATGTACAAGTTGTCGCATGCAGTCCCATACAGGAGAGTGACAGGATGTCAGAGAAATATGCTGTGCCCGCGCTGGAACGGGCTAACGCCGTACTTGCCCTGCTGGCCATAGAGCCTTACACTTGGACTTTATCCGAATTATCCAGACATTTGCATATAAGCAAAAGCACCATGTATTCCTTGCTCATGACGATGGAACGGCTTCACTGGGTGAACCGTGATCGGCATGATACGTACGCGCTTGGCGGAGCGATCGGCAAGTTCGTAAGCGCCTATGCCGGACAATACGATCTAATCGAGGAATTCCGCCGCCTTGCCCAGCCTGTCATGCGCAAATTGCAAGAAACTATCCAGCTTGCCCGTCTCGAGGAAGCCGATGTGCTCTATATGGCCAAGATCGAAGCGCCGTCGCCTGTGCAGATGGTTGCTGGACCTGGTGTTCGCTTTCCTGCACATGCTACAGGTCTAGGCAAATCACTGCTCGCATGTCTTGCAAACGACCAGGTGTGTCGCATCTTCCCTGACGAGAAGCTGCAGTCGGTTACGGAGCATACGATCGACAATCGCACCGCGCTGCTCCAAGAGCTCGCGCGTATTCGCGACGACGGCTATGCCCTCGATCTGCAGGAAGGTGTGATGGGCTTTTGCTGCGCTGCCGCGCCAATCCGCCGTGCCAACGGCGAAGCAGTCGCTGCCGTCAGCTGCTCCATGCCGATTCACCAATGGGAAGTGAAGCAAGCAGATACGATAGAGGCGATCACGGACTTGGCAGCACGCTTAACGCCAATCCTGTGAAGATGTAGTCGCCCACTTCAGCTGCTCCTCGTTGCCGTATCGACGAACGCGCAGCAAGGCTTGCTCGCGGTGACCCATGAATCGTTCAATCTCACACAGACGTGCCGCATATTCGCCAACGTGGGCGCTCGCCTCTGGCGTACAGCGCTGATACGTACATGTTTTGAGAAATTTACCTACCCACAATCCGCCTGTGTAGCGGGCAGCTTGTTTTGTCGGAAGTGTATGATTCGTACCGATGACCTTGTCGCCATACGCTACATTCGTCTCCGGACCCAAGAATAATGCTCCGTAATTAGTCAATCGTTCTAGATAATAGGACGGGTCCTTCGTCAGCACCTCGACATGCTCATAGGCTAGCGCATCCGCTTCCTTAAGCACTTCCTCCTCTGTATCCGCCACAATGACAATGCCGTAATCCTCCCATGCCTTACGCGCAACATCTGCTGTCGGCAACACTTCCAATTGCTTCTCAATCTCTATGATCGTCGCATGTGCCAGCGCTTCAGAGGTAGTAATCAGCGCACCAGGCGATGTCGGACCGTGCTCTGCCTGTCCCAATATATCGCAGGCAACCATTTCCGCATCGGCCGTTTCGTCAGCGATGACGAGTGTTTCCGTCGGACCTGCCAGTAGATCAATACCGACCCGCCCGAACAACAGCCGCTTCGCTTCCGCGACATAGGCATTGCCTGGTCCGACCAGCATATCGACTGGCGCGATCGATTCCGTTCCGATCGCCATGGCGGCAAGTGCTTGAACGCCGCCCAATATATAGATTTCATCAGCTCCTGCCATCGCCATCGCACATACCGTTTCCTGCGGAATTTGACCGGCAATCGGAGGCGTGCATGCAATAACCCGCTTCACACCCGCTACCTTCGCTGTCAGTATACTCATGTGCGCAGATGCGACCATCGGATAGCGGCCGCCTGGAATGTAACAGCCGACGCTGTTCACAGGAATATGCTTATGACCGAGAATGACACCAGGCAATGTTTCGACCTCCACATCCTGCATGCTCTCTCTTTGGTATTCAGCGAATCGGCGAATTTGCGCTTGCGCAAATTGAATATCGTCCTTCGTCTTAGGCGATACAGCCTGTACCACTTCTTCAATCTGCTGCTCCGTCAGACGAAATGCTTCTGGCTCCCACTTATCGAGCTTGCTGGAATATTCCTTCACCGCTGCATCTCCGTGAAGCTCTATGCCGCGTATCATCTCCTGAACAGTCGCAGTCACTTGCGCTTGCTCTGACTGCAGCTGCTCCTGCGTCTTGCCGCTCTTCCATACGTTCGCCATGATGCTCGTCTCCTTTGTGTGTGTTAGTCAGATTTTGAATACGTATTCATGTGCCACCATTGTAGGCATCTGCATTGTTGTATGTCAATACGCGATTGCTGCCATAATAGGGGAAGAATATTCAAATTTACGATCACCTGTCTGGAGAAAACCTGCATTGACAACGTATTCAAATTGTAGGACTATTAAGCTAGTGTTGTATTGGAAACGGTGTTCATCATATTGAACCTTATCGCAAATACGTATACGTAAGGAGATGTCTATCTTGAAGCTGATTCGATTTTCTCTTCCGGGTCACACCGAAATTCACGGTGGCATACTGGAAGGAACAACCGTACGCCCCTATGCAGGTGATCTCTTCGGGGATAGGAGCTTGACTGGAGAAAGCTATCCGCTCGATCAAGTTCAGCTGCATGCTCCGCTCACGCCTAGCAATATTATCGGAATCGGCAAAAATTTCGTAGCGGAAGGGCAAGCCAAACCGCCTGTTCCTGACATGCCGATCCTGTTCATGAAGCCTCTGTCGACCGTCGTCGGACCTAATGCCCCGATTGTACTTCCGCCGGGTATTGATGAAATCAAGTTCGAATCAGAGCTTGCTGTTGTAATCGGCCGCACAGCCTCCCGTATCCGCCCGGAGCAGGCTGAGGAATTCATTTTCGGCTATACAGTAGCGAATGACGTTGCTGCCTTGCAGTATTTCCATCCGGAAGGCCATTGGACGATCGGCAAGTCGTTCGACAGCTTCTGTCCGCTCGGTCCAGCTATCGAAACAAGCTTCGAATATGAAGCGGCTCGCATCCAAGCGACAGTCAATGGCCGCACGATGCAGAACAGTTCAATGGACAGAATTATTATGCCCATCGACCGAATGATTGCTTACATCAGCAGCTTTACCACCTTGCAGCCTGGTGATGTTATTCTAACCGGAACACCAGCCGGTGCAGATCTCGTGCGTGATGGAGATACCGTCGTGTGCACGATAGACGGAATCGGCAGTCTCAGCAATCCCGTACAAGCAGTGCGCTAGACACTTATCATTCCACAAGGAGGAACACACAATATGGAGAAGAAATGGTACGAAAAGCAGCTGCGCATGATTCAAACTGTACTTCGCGAACCGGATATTACGGATTATGATGCAGAAGCTGTTGCCGCATATTTGGAAAGTGTTCATGCCAATACGTTCATCATTAATGGCGGCGGCATTATCGACTTCTTCCGCCATGACCTTGCAACCGCCAATCCGAATTCATTCATGCAGCCTGAACAAGACATTCTCAAGGACATTACAGAAGCTTGTCACAAGCGTGGCATCAAAGTGATTGTGCGGATGGATTTCCGCGGCGTCGATAAGAAAATCTATGAATTGAATCCAGACTGGTTCGCCATCGACGAGAACGGTGAACCGATGTACTGGGCCGATCTTCCTCATATTCCGAACCCGCTGTATGCGCCTTGTTACTTAAGCTATTATCGTAACGAGCACGCGTTTCAGCTATCCGAATTGTTGTTGAAGCGTTATGATATCGACGGCATCTGGGAGAATGCGCCGTTCCAGAACCGTGTCTGCTATTGTGAGCGATGCAGTACGCACTACCGTCAAGACGTGGGCAAGGAGCTGCCTCGCGGCGGCGACTTCACGGATGCAAGCTACAACGAATACCGCGCTTGGAAGGCACATAATCTGAATAAGCATCTGGCCAACTATCGAAAGATCATTAAGAAGTACGGGGAAGACAAGATATACTGTGCTGAAATCTTCGGCTTGTTCTATGAGACATATACGAAGAACAGCTCGGATCTTTATCAGGTCAAGGACCACTTCGACTTCTTGGTAACGCCGCTGTTCACAGCCAATCACCAACCGCTCAACGCTCCATCTACATTGATCAAGTTCTTGAAAGGACTAGAGCCGAATAAGACACCTGTCATGCTGTTCGGCCATCTCGGAACGAACAACGAACTGCGCTATGTCTCTTCATCTGTCCCTGAATCGCGTATTTGGCTATGGGAGGCGATTAGCTCAGGCGGTTCAATATGGGACGTCACCTTCAACGGTCAGCATGCCGATGCCACCTATGATCGCCGCAATGCATTCATGTGCCAAGATATATATGCGTATATGGAGCAATACGAGGAGCTGCTAGCTACACAGCAAGCAGAAGCAGACGTTACCATCCTGTATTCACGCGCAAGCAACAACACATTCAACAAGGCAGATCGTCATAAGGATGCGTATATTACGCACATCATCGGTTTGGAGCAACTGCTGCTAGCCGAGAAGCTGCAGTACAACTTCCTGCTTGATCAAGATTTATCCGAGCAAACACTTAGCAAAGTGAATGTGCTCGTCATTCCGAACGGAGCTTGCCTGTCAGACGAAGAGCTGCGCCTCATTAAGCAATACGTACAACAGGGTGGTAAGATCATCTCCACATACGAAACGTCGCTATATAATGAGCTGGGTGAGCAACGCCATGACTTCGGCTTACGCGAAGTGTTCGGCTGCAGCTTCACCGGCATGCGCAAGGACGGCTCCCATTACGGCTATCAGTATGTGAAGCATGCTGAAGATCATCCGATGACACATGGCTTCGAGGATACGAAGCTGCTTGCCAACTGGGGCACGAACCTGCTCGTACAGCCGACTGAAGAGGCGCAATGTCCGGCTACCTTCGTACCGCAAATTTATCCGCAATCGCCCGAGCGAGCATGGCCGCGCAGCTTCGAGACCAAATTCCCGACCTGTGTCGTTCACGATTACGGGCAGGGACAGTCGATCTACTTCCCATTCGGAATCGACAAGTATATATGGATGCACGGGCATCAGGATTTCCGAACGTTGCTTGCGAATGCATTGCACAGCGCGCTTGATGGCAAGCAGATGCTGACATCCAATGCGCCGCAAAGTGTCCACTTCCAGGTGAATCGAATTGCGGACAACAACGATTATGCCGTCCATGCGATCAACACTACGTCTGCGCCGTTCCGACCGGTGTTGGAGATTATTCCATTGCACAACGTTGAAGTGGTGCTGACGCTAGCAGCCAATGCGGAGCCTGCCGTCGAAGCTATGTACACCGATGGCGCTATCGAGGTCAAGGAGACGACTGCATTGGACGGCGGCGAGTATCGACTGCGTCTCGTCATCGAGAACCTGAAGGAATACACGAGCTTTCGGGTTAGAGCTTAGTTGCTGCCCATAGCTTGGCGAATACACGAATGACGCCCGCTGTACCTAATAACTGACAATATTGTTCTTATATGAAGCTATCATGCAATGTTGAATGCAATAGTGGACATAAACGGTCTTATTTCGCACAGACCTCTTGGGTTCCAGGATGAATGACATGAACAAGTCCGGAAATTCCCGCTATATGCGATAAATTCACCTACAGTTACATGATAAGACTAGTATCTCCTGCTAATCTGTCCATCAACATTGCTGGCATGCACCAATCAGAGCAAGATCACAGCCGACAAGAGCTTTCACGCTTGTCGGCTTGATTTGTTGCCTCATCCCACACTTCTGCTAACTCACATTGGAATCGCTTACTCACTCATCAGACGCCAAAATTCGGACTTTGAAAAAAAACAAACAAAATCATAATTTTATAGCATCGCATAGCAGGACGCTAAATTTGTAAGATTAATGGTGTGTAGAAATCATACCCAAGGACAGCGATGGCGTTTGTTCAACAAACATGATGTTTGACATGTGAACGGATACGAAAAAACGCCCAAGGGAGTTATGGAGGGGATCTATGAACATACACAACAAAACTGTTTTTGTTACAGATGCGGATAGCCGTTCAGGCCAAGCAATCGTCCAATCCCTAGCAGATGCCGGCGCACGCTTCATCCTGAACAGCACTTCAGATGGCAAAAACATCGAAGACATTGTGGCACGCATGCAGCAACAAGGACTCAAGTTTATCGTCATCAACGTGGACTTGTGCCAACGCGCAGCAATCGCCAAGGCGCTTGAGCAGGCTACTGAAGAAGTTGGCAGCGTGGACGTCTTGATCCACAACAACAATTTGGTGAAGCCGGCAAGTGTAGAGCACAGCAGCGAGGAGACGTTCTTCGAGGTGCTGAACTACAACGCCAAATCAGCTCTCATGTGCACACAAGCTGCTGGTGAAATCATGGCCGCGAACAAATCTGGGAAGATTATTTATGTCAGCTCCATCCACGCGGAGAAACCGACTGGTTCTTCCTTCGTGTACAGTGCGTCCAAAGGTGCGGTTAAGATGCTCTCCCACGAAGCAGCATTAACGCTTGGTCGAGACGGTGTTCAAGTCAACACGATTGAACTCGGTCCGGTTGAAGGCGATAATGATCGCTTCGCTAGCGAAGTATCACATCTGTATGAGGACTACCAGTACAAGGTGCCAAGCACTGAACTTGGAACGTACGAGGATTTGGCCAATTTGGTGCTTTTCCTTGCTAGTGATGCCTCGCGTTATATGAATGGCTCAGACATTCGTATGGATGGCGGCTTCCTGATGCATTACCTGGACGTGAAGATGAACAAGCCATGGCCCGAAGGAGGTGCAACATGAATCTTTCAGGCAAAATTGCGCTCGTCACAGGCGCTGGTACAGGCATTGGCAAAGGTGTCGCTATCGGATTAGCCCGGCAAGGCGCTAAGGTAGCGGTACACTACAACCGCAGCGACGCTGGCGCCAAGGATACGCTGGAACAAATCCAAGCGATCGGCGGCGATGCCATCATCGTTCAAGCGAATGTGCAGAACAAGGATGAAATCGTTCGGATGGTGAAGGAAGTTGTCGATCATTACGGACGCATCGATGTGTTAGTGAGCAATGCTGCACTACAGTTGAACTACCGTTTCTTCGAGCACGATGAGACGACTTTCGACCGTATGATGCAGACGAACCTCAAAGGCTACTGGCAGTGTATACAGGCTGTCGTTCCTTATATGAAACAACAGCAATCCGGACGCATCATGTTGATGTCCTCGATTCATGGCAAGCGCCCAGGGGATTTCGATGTTGTGTACTCGATGACCAAGGGCGGCATTCGCATGCTTGGTCGTGAAGCGGCTGTCGAGCTCGGGAAGTACGGGATAACCGTCAATACGCTGGAGCCGGGAGCCGTTGACGTCGGCAAGCAAAGCGCCCGAGAATCCAAGCCATTCTTGGATGAAGCAGAGGTGAAACGCCGGAAGCCGAATGAATTTCTCAAGAAGTTCCCGATGGGGCGTGTCGGTAAGCCAGCTGACGTAGCTTCCCTAGTCTGCTTCCTTGCCTCTGACGAATCCGAATTCATTACTGGCTCTGCGATTCGATTGGACGGCGCAAGCGTCCACTTGTAAGAAGTTTGTCCATCTACTATAAGGAGTGAGAAGAACATTGGCTAATCAAGAAACCTATGAAAGCACATTAGCGCACGTCAATACGAATTCCAATCCGTCCGAACTGAAGATTACAGACATTCGATTCGCGGATATCTCCGGTGCTCCTATGCACTGCAGCTTGATCAAAGTATATACGAATCAAGGTCTAGTCGGCTTCGGCGAAGTACGCGACGGCGCTGATAAAGTCTATGCTCAGATTCTGAAGTCGCGCTTGATCGGCGAAAACCCTTGTAACATTGACAAGCTGTTCCGCCGCATCAAGCAGTTCGGCGGACATGCGCGTCAAGGCGGCGGTGTGAGCGGTATTGAGCTTGCCTTGTGGGATCTGGCAGGCAAAGCATACGGCGTGCCGATCTATCAGATGCTCGGCGGCAAGTTCCGCGACAAAGTCCGCATGTACTGCGATACTGATGTGGACGGCAAAGATACAGGCAAAGCGATGGGTGAAGCGCTCAAGAAGCGTATGGAGCAAGGCTTTACATTCCTGAAGATGGACCTTGGTATCGGTCAAATCATCAACGAGCCTGGAACACTGAGCGCTCCACTTGGTTTCTTGGATGAAATGAAGAGCACTTCCAAAGCTTACTTCCAAGCACGCAAGAGCGGAAACGTATCCAAGGAAGAGCTTCGCTATCTGCGCAACCGTCATTATGACGTGTTCAATGTAGCACATCCATTCACAGGCATTCATGTGACAGAGAAGGGCTTGGATATGCTTGAGCAGTATGTAGCTGACGTGCGTTCGGTCATCGGTTACGAAGTGCCGCTCTGTATTGACCACTTCGGTCATATCGGCGTAGAAGACTGCATCAAGCTTGGACGCCGTATTGACAAGTACAACCTGGCATGGATGGAAGACATGATTCCTTGGCAGCTGACGGATCAATATGTTCGTTTGACTAACTCTGTATCTACACCAGTATGTACAGGCGAAGATATTTACCTGAAGGAAAACTTCAAGCCGCTTCTGGAAGCCGGTGCTGTCTCGATCATTCATCCGGACGTACTGACAACTGGCGGTATTTGGGAAACGAAGAAAATTGGCGACATGGCGCAAGAGTACGGCGTAGCTATGGCGATTCATATGGCCGAAAGCCCGATCGCATGCTTGGCAGCTGTACATGCTGCTGCAGCTACGGAAAACTTCTTAGCGCTTGAATTCCACTCTGTCGAAGTACCATGGTGGGATGACATCATCAAGGCGCCTAAGCTGCCGAAGCCGCTTCTGCAGAATGGATTCATCGAAGTCGTTGACGCACCAGGACTAGGCATCGAAGATCTGAACGACGAAGTCATTGCTGAGCACCTGCACCCGCAAGTACCGGGTCTGTGGGAGTCCACTGATGAGTGGAACGACTTTGTCGGCAATGACCGTCTGTGGAGCTAAGTTATACCCACAAAAGTGAAGCAAAGCTTTGAAGCGTAATCCGATTACTTTCGCGGGGACCCGGAAACAATACCCACAAAAGTGAAGTCAAGCTACGAAGATGATTCCGATTACTTTTGCGGGGCCCGGAGACATTGCCCACGAAAGTGACATCCTAAGTTTGAAGCCTGTGAGAGGAATCGCGACCACGTGTCTCCTCTCCTCTTGCGGGAACCATTATGAAGAGAGAGGTGCTACGATTGAAATTTGATAACAAAGAAGATATCATCCAACTGACACCCTTGTGGAAAGGCGAGCGGTTTGAGAATGGCCGTCCTAAAGTTTCCGCAGACATCCTAGAGCGTATGCGCAAAATTACTTTGGAGGAAGCTTGGGGTCCGCTTTGGCAGAATGGCTACCAATTCCAATTTCAAGGTGAATTCCAAAGCATTCATGCAGATAAAATTACGGTTGGTCGTGCAGTAACAGCCGTTATGGTTCCGAAGCGTCCTGACCTGCATGAAACGTTGCTTAACTACGGTCATGAAGAAGAAGGCCGCGGCGGTTTCTTCAACCAATGGGTGATTGACCAATTAGAAGAGGACGACGTCGTCGTTGTAGATATGTTCGATAAGATCTTCAAGGGCACCTACATTGGCGGTAACTTGGGTACAGCGATCTCCACTCGTACGAAGCGGGGCGGCGCTGTCATCTGGGGCGGTATCCGTGATAACCAACAAGTAGTGGAAATCGACAACATTAACGTCTACTTCCGCGGCAGTGACCCTACTGCAATCGAAGACGTAACGATGACAGGCATGAACGTGCCTACTCGTATCGGCAAAGCAATCTGCTTGCCAGGCGACGTTGTATTGGGTACGCCAGCTGGCGTTATCTTCATCCCTCCTCATCTGGCAGAAGAAGTTGTTGATCGTGCGGAGAAGTCTCAGGTTCGTGACATCTTCGGATTCGTACGCCTGAGAGAAGGTACGTACACGACTGCACAGATTGACTCCACGTGGTCTGTTGCAATGTGGGAAGACTTCGTGAACTTCTTCAATACCGACGATGCTGCAGCACCATATCGTCACTTGAAGTGGGACGAAGAGTTGGAAGAAGCGAAGAAGCAAAATCTCGACGGTCCTTCCAGCGACGTACGTCTGTAAGAGTTTCTGAACTGTCTGGATAGGTGTTACCTATTCAGATATAGCTGCTTTACATGTTCGTGTAGCAAGGCAATCTTGGTTTCCTAACCAGTGGCATGGTTACTTGCGGCTGGCCTTACAGCAGATATGATCTGCTGACAGGCCGGCCTTTTTTTTGCATGAAAAAAAACTTCGTACCAGCCAATCCGCTTGCGTCCTGCGAATTAGTCAATGTACGAAGCCGCTTACCACTCTACATTATGAAATGGACTCGATCGAGTCAAGAATTTGCCTCACGGAATTGGCTCGGTGTCTTCCCTGTATGCTTCTTGAACATCTGGCCAAAATATTTCACATCTTCATAACCTACCATTGCCGCAACTTCGCTGATTTTCATTGGGGATTGGGACAATATATCCATCGCCCGCTGCATCTTCTTCTTGGTCACGTAATCAACGAACTTCATGCCTGTTTCCTTCTTGAACAAATCACTCACATGATTAGGATGCAGGTGCACATGCTGTGCGACCTGCTGTAAGCCAAGATCATTGCCGATTTGCTCCTCAATATAAGTAATCGCTTTCTGTATATGCGTGTTGCCGCCTTCCGCCAGCTTATGATGATACAGCTTCATGATGTTATACAAATGTTGAAACAGACCTTCCAACGGAAGTCTTCCTGGTTCACTGTCGAACGGTTCAGGCTTCTCATCCGAAGTACGTTCCTTCCCTATAGCGGACAGCACTCTATCCAACCAACGATGAGCAGTGATCACGACAGACTGTACAGCAGCTTGAAGCGACTGGGGCGTTACATCGGGATCTGTTAATAATTCCTCTACGTATCGGTGCACCCAAGATTTCAACACCATCGGATCATCGTCTAACAAAATACTGGACAATTCCTTCTCTTCCTCCGATGTACATACCGTCTTCCCGCCATTTCGGTTAGCGATGTCTGCATACGCCCACTGCTTCTGGTTCATCAGTCGTCTGTAACCGAACGCCTCCTTCGCTGTTGCATACGACGTATACAGCTCGCCTATATCCTCGACTGGGATGCCGGCTACTGCAGTGATTTCGCACTTGAGCAATTGCTCGATCTTCTCATAGACAGAGCGCTGGATCTGTTCATCGAAACCTGATGCATGGGAACGAACCACAGCAATAACCTGTTCCTGCTGGATGAAGCTGACGCACTGCATCAAGTCTCGAATTGCATTATCGATAGCAAATGTCAACAGCGCACCTTCAGGCCGCGAATCTCCCCAACCGCCTGCTGTGAGAATCAATACTTGCCACCGATAATGTTCTTGTATTCGCCCCTGCCCCTCTACGTCGTCCAGCTGTAACAGACTGTCTGGCGGCACATCAAGTGAAGCAGCCCGTCCTTCTATTGTAATCCATTGCTCAAGCTGACGATGATGCTCCTGCTTCTGCTTCCGCCGATCTAGCGAATGCAGTTCATTCCTTTCTTCAACACGTTGCTTCGCCTTAAGAACTGCTTTGATAATCTCCTCAGGTCGGCTAGTTTTCAACAAGTAGTCGCTTATGCCATTGCGAATGGCTTGCTGCGCATAGGAGAAATCATCATAACCGGATAGTATAATAATTTCCATCTGCGGATAGGCTTTGTTCACTTCTGCTGCCAGCTCCAGCCCTGTCATCCCATTCATACGGATATCTGTCAGCAATATATCCGGCTTCTCCACTGGCAGTCTTGCCATGACTTCCTCTGCCGATGCAGCAGGCTCGAGGAGCTCCAGACCTAGTTCCCGCCACTTGATCACCTTCGCCAGCCCGGTTCGTATGATCACTTCATCGTCTGCTAACATTATTTTCATCAGGACCCCTCCTTGAGCGGAATAGAAAAGGATATGCGCGTCCCTGCTCCCGGCCTGCTCTCGACTGACAAGCGAGAGTCTGATCCGTAATGCAACCGCAACCGTTCATTCACATTGCGCAATCCATAGCTGCCTTCCGCATCTTCTGTCGCAATCGGTATTCTAAGATTGGCTCGAATGACAGCCAAACGTTGCTCACTCATGCCAACCCCGTCATCAATAACTGCAAAATGCATCCAATCATCCTTCATTTCTGCATATACACCGATTACCCCTTTGCCCTCTTTCTTCTGAACACCATGAATCATAGCATTTTCCAACAGAGGCTGGAGCAATAACTTCAGCATCTTCTTATTACGCAATGCCGGGTCAACAGACATCTCCAATTCAAATTTATCCGGATATCGAATAGCTTGAATTTGCATATAGTTTTGAATATGCGCAAACTCTTGGTACACCGAGCAATAATCGCTTCCCTTGTTCAAGCTGAATTGTAAAAAATCACTAAGCGAACCGACCATGTCAGCGATTTGCTTCTCATCCTTCATGAGTGCCATCCAATGTATAGAGGATAGCGTATTGTACAGGAAATGCGGATTGATTTGAGCTTGTAACGCACGCATATCTGCTTCTTTCTTGCGTGTCTCCTCTAATATCAATTGTTCCTTCAGTTCCCGAATGTATCTGCCCAATCGATTATACACCTCGCCGAGTCGACCGATTTCGTCATTCGTAGACGACTTATAGATGGGCATTGGTCCCTCCGGATTCACCTTCGTGAACAAGCGGGCAAGCACTTGCAGCGGATTCGTTACTCGCCTAATCATATATAACACAAGTCCGATATTGATCAAGATTGTAATGACGACTGCAGCCGCAGTTAATTGCAAGATGAAACTGTTCTGCGAAGTATACAATTCATATGGAATCGTCCCAATCAAGGTCCATCCATTAATGGTACTCCGCTTGTAGAGTACTGTTTCCTTATCATGACCAGTCTGGTAGTTGAAGTTCCCGTCTCTGTTGTCAAACCGCGAAGTTATTCCAGGAAATAGTTCCTCTATCGGCTCGCCCAACCATTCCTTGTTTGTTGATGACAATACTTTCCCTGTATTGTTGAGCAGTGCTACATTGCCTTGATTGTCACCAAAACCAGGCTCTGTCCAATTCTGTGACACGACACTTTCATCGAAGCTGATTGCTAGCCAGCCGAGCTCCTCGAAGGAATAAATGCTCCTTACCGGACGTACGAATGAAAATACATTATGCTCACCGGTATAGTCACGAATTCTGTACACATTGGACCAGGTTTTCTCATCCATATTATCGAAATCAATTTGTCTCAGCAACGCTCTTTCATATACGCGGGTTTGAGACAAGAACGCATTGGAATTGTAAATATGGATCGTAATATTCGATAAGTAATCTTTGGACGATACTAGACTATCGATCAAGTTCAAGATTTTTCTATGGAGCAGCTCATTTCGCTTCGGACTTCGCAGGAAATCCTGAATATCTTCCTGGCCAATGAGGAAGATCGACGTATTCTCAATATCATTCACCATGAACTGCAGGTTCGCATCCATCTTGGCCAATGCATCCCGCCCTGATTGAATCAGCTTGTCCTCCGTAATTTGTGAAGAAATATAGTACGTGAATCCCCCGAGGGATAGCAAGGGAAGCAACGTAGAGAGCAATAAGATGACAGAGAGCTTGCGTTGTAGCGACGACTGTATCCATTTCATAAACAATGCCTCATCCCCCCTCTCATTGTTGCGCTGCTACCGCAATACAACATGCTAAGTTTATCGGCCAACCGCTTCTGCCTGGGCTTGTTGGATTCGCTCCGCAATCAGTTCAGGTGCAGTACCGGTCAACAGTTCCTGGAGACCGTTCTGAATTGCTGCAGTTGCAGAACTGCTCAGCATGGAATCGTATACGGGATGTATATCGATCTGCGTCACTAACTGGTGCAGTTCTCTGAATAGCCGATTCGCCTTGCTAGCATCCAGCACAAGATCATAGCTTACTAGTGTATGGCTGTCTAGTGTAGCCTGTTGCCCTATCGGTCCGGCAAACAAGTAATACAATTCTAGTGCAGCTGCAAGCCGCTCTCCTGACAATTTGCTATTCACACCTAATCCAGTCCCAACGACACCCGATGTTGCCAACGGATTGCCTTGTCCACCTTCAATCGATGGCAATAGCATGATATGTGTATGGTCCAGCACATGCTCAGACGCGTGCTCCACAATATAGGAAACTGCCCATCCGCCATTTATGAACATAGCTGCCTCACCCGACAAATACAAGTCCATCATTTGATTCTCATTCAAGCTGTAGTACGTATTCTGGAACGGCTGCTTCGCATGAAAGTCCTGCAAGAAGCGCAGCGCCTTTACGAATATTGGATCCGTGAATGCCGCTCCCTCTTGCTTGACAGCTTGTTCAAACCACGCCTGTCCCGTGATCCGATGGGCAATTGTACTAAAGATCGTCGATTGCACGACCCAAGGTGCAGTATTGCCTAGCGCAATCGGTATAACACCTTGCTCATTAAACGCTGCAACGGCTTCCTCCAGCTCCTCCCATGTGTCAGGCACCTTCACGCCATGCTCATCAAAGATTGCTTGATTATAATATACAAATGAGGTTGGCGCTAAATTCATAGGAACTGCATAGATTTGACCGTCGACCGTAAAGGCATCCAGAGAACCGGAATGAAATCCAGCCTTCCAATCCGGTCGGAACTTGAATATTTCATCGATCGGCTGTAGCAAGCCGACCTGTTGGAGTTCCCTCGTCATTGTGCCCGGCCACATGACGAATAAGTCTGGCAGCTCATCTGCTGCTGCTGCTGTCCGTAAGCTCGACTTATAATTGTCTGTAAGAAGTCCGACATCGACCAGCTCTATATGCGGATGCTCCTGTCTAAACTTACGTAGTAACGATTGCATAGCCGCCGCTTTACCGTCCTGCCCCGTCCAGTTATGCCAGATCGTCAATGATAACGCTTCTTCAACAGCTGCTGACTGACTTCCCTCCTGTCGCTCGTTGCAGCCTGAGCAGAGCAGCAGAACAAGGAATGTGAGCAAAGCTTGTTTCCAGATCCGCATGATCCGCCCTCCCTTTCACTATAGGTTCTATTTTATCTGAAAATCGCTTCTAGAAGAAGTAGAGGGAAGTAATGAATGTCCATGAAATTTTTATCATCGTTGTCCATAATTATGTATAAAACGTGAAGAAAAAAGCCGCCTGTGTAAACAGGCGGCTTCTTCTATTCAAGGTAACTTGAGTAATTATTGCTTCGCAGCATTCTGCTCAGCGATACGATTACCAAGCTCATTCATCTGCTCATATGCATCTTCAATGGAAGTTTGGCCGAACATAACGCCTTCCATTGTAGACTCATAAGTGTCAACCCACTCTGTGAAGCCAGCTGCAATCGCGTAGAATGGCAATGCATGCGGTACAGCAATATCATACAGTTCTTTACCAAGCTTGTCACCAGTAGTCATGTTAGGCTCCAGCTCTGCATAAACTTCCGGAGAAATCGGAATACCGCGAGTCATGCCAAGCGCCTTACCAGCTTCCATGTCAGTAATGAACCACTTAACGAATTCCTTCGATTCTTCCATGTTAGGCGTGTCAGCGCTAACACTCAGAAAGATCGTCGATTGTGCCCAACCGCCGCCTTCTTCACCGACAGGAAGGTTAATAACCGCTACCTGACCTGGCATCATCGTCTCCAATGCACTAACCGAACCAGTTGTAGCACCGCGAGTCATCACTGTACCGGATGCCATCGGATCAGCAGTCGGATCATTCTCAAGGAATGACAGCGTCTTCTCTGGAGGAGGAACGATGCCCTGCTCTCTCATGTCAGCGAACGTCTGGTGGAATTCCATGAACAGATCTTTGTCCAAGTTAAACTCCAAGCCGTCTGGGGTAAAGAGCGGATCTGCACCGTTACCTGTTTGGTACCAGTTGATCCAATCCCAAGCTGAGGCACCATCACCGATGGCATACTTGCCCTCAGGAAGTTTTTCTTTTGCCGTACGGCCCCACTCGAAGTACTCTTCCCAAGTCCAGCCTTCTTTTGGCAACTCAATGCCGTTCGCTTCAAGCTCAGCTTTGTTGTATGCCAGACCTTGAGCGTTTTGGCTGATTGGAAGACCATATAACTTACCATTAATCTTCAGGTTTTCGATAACTGCGTCGTCAACTACACCTGTCAGATCGATATCAGACAGATCAGCAAGCGTACCGCGAGCTACATAATCGTTAATGTATGCTGCATCCATCTGCAGCACATCTGTCATGGACTTCGAAGCAGCAAGAGTAGGAAGCTTCTGCCAGAAACCGTCCCAAGACAGTTGTTCAGTTTGGAAAGAAATACCTGTTTGCTCTTCATAGATGTCAATTGCTTCCAAAGTAGCTTTGTGTCTTTCTTCAGGACCCCACCACATCATAGTGAGTTCTTCTGCACCGCCAGCGTTACCACCATTACCGCCGTTGCCAGCGTCTCCGCCGTTACCGCCGTTACCGCCGTTGCCGCCAGCATTGCCGCCGTTGTTACCGCATGCAGCGAGAACAAGTACGAACGCAAGCATCAAGAACAACAAGCTTTTGGACCATGTCTTCTTCATTCTTTGTTTTCCCCTTTCTTATTGCATGTATTAGCCTTTTAGGCCAGTTGTTGCAATCCCCTCGACAAAATGTTTCTGTGCGAGGAAAAATATAATCGTGGATGGTACGATGGACAGTAATGACATTGCAAGCAACTGTCCCCATTGAATATCGAACTGGTCAATGAACATTCGCAGTGCTAGACCGACTGTGAACTTCTCAACCGAGCTCAAGTATAGCACCTGGGCGAAGAAATCGTCCCAGCTCCAGATGAAGGTGAAGATGGCTACCGTCACCAATGCAGGCTTGATCAGCGGCAGTATAACTCTGTAGTAAATCCCGAATACAGAGGCACCGTCAATCTTGGCTGCTTCATCCAGATCCCGCGGAATACCGCGGATGAACTGAACTACCAAGAAGATGAAGAACGCGTTCCCCCCAATGAAATGAGGTAGAATCAGTGGTACATAGCTGTCGATGAAACCGAATGTATTGTACAAGATGTACTGCGGTACAATGGTAACCTGCAACGGCAGCATCATCGTAACTAGCAAGACGGCAAACAGGACGTTCTGGAACTTAAACTTCACTCTCGCAAAGCCAAACGCTACGAGTGAGGAGCAGATAATTCCGCCTATGACGTTGAAGAACTCCATCACCAAGTTATTCTTGAAGAACTGTGCGAACGTATATTTTTCAGAGAACTGCCAGCCTTCTGTATAGTTGGCCCATATCGGTTCTGATGGCCAAATTGTCGGAAGACTCATCTCCGGAATCGTCTTCAACGATGCGCCGATCCACCAAAAGACCGGATACAGCATGATGAAGGAGAACAACATCATCAACAGTTGGTTGCCAATTCTGGGGTACAAGTTTCTCATTTATTTTTTCCCCCCTGACTCATAGAATACCCAATAACGGGACGCTAGGAAGTTGATCGCAGTCAGGATCGCGACAATGACCAGCAATATCCATGCCAACGCTGATGCGTATCCCATCTGGAAGTGTCGGAATGCCTTCTCATATAAGAAGTAGGCATACATGTATGTCGAATCGACGGGTCCGCCTTGTGTAATAACGAAGGCAGCAGTAAACATTTGGAACGACTGGATAATCTCCAAGACTAGGTTAAAGAACATAACCGGCGACAGCATCGGAAGTGTAATACTGAAGAACTTCCGGATCTTGCTCGCGCCGTCAACTGAAGCTGCCTCGTACATTTCATTAGGAATTTGCTTCAGACCTGCAAGGAAGATAACCATCGTGGAACCAAACTGCCAAGTGTCCAATGTAATAAGCGTTCCTAAAGCTGTATCTGGATGGGATATCCAGCCCATACCTTGAATACCGAACCATTGCAACACGCCATTGATATAGCCATCTACGCCGAACATGTTTCTCCACAGAACAGATACGGCGACACTGGCACCAATCAGTGACGGGAAATAGATAGCGGTACGATAGATGCTCATACCTTTCATCTGACGATTAAGCAGCATCGCCACAATGAGTGAAAATGCAAGCTTCAACGGAACAACGATCAATACGAACGTGAAAGTAACCTTCAACGATTGAATAAAGGTTTTGTCCGATGTGAAAATCCGATCGTAATTGGCCCCTCCAATCCAAGTTGGATCAGCAATGAGCGGATAGTCCGTGAACGACAGATAGAACGATTGTGTGACTGGCCAAACTGTTAACAATAAAAAGCCTAGCAGCCAAGGCGAGATAAATAAGTAACCGGCCAAGTTATTTTCGTCTGATGTCTTTTTTCTGCGAAAAAAACCTCGGCCTGGCGGCTTGGATGCCGCTGTTATATCAGCCATGTTCTTACCTCCTTGATGTATATGGTTTCTCTAACTCAGTAAATTAATCATAATCGCAAACGCTTACAAGCAATAGGTGAAAAAATCAATATGCAGGGGGGAAAAAATACAGATGATGAACATGAGTAAATAACGCAATAAAACTGCCTTCATGCATAAACATGAGGGCAGTTTCAAGGAATTTATTACTATTTCGAGCTACACAATTTTTTTGCGCAAGTAGCCGGACAACAGATCAATCATCGTTACCATTACAATGATACCTAGCAATATAATCCCTACTCGATCCCAGTTACGAGTACTTAACGCGAAGATGAGTGGCGTGCCGATCCCTCCTGCTCCGATAACCCCGAGTATAGTTGCTGATCTGACATTAATCTCGAACCGATACAACGTGTAGGACAGAAATCCCGGAAGCACCTGCGGCATAATCGCATACCACCAAATTTGCAAGCGATTCGCACCCGATGCAAGTAGTGAATCCAATGGACCTTGATCGATATTCTCGATTTCTTCTGAGAACAGCTTGCCCTGCATACCAATCGAATGCAAGCCAAGTGCCAGTACCCCGGCGAATGCCCCTGGTCCGACTGCTTTAATGAACAGGATAGCCATCACAATTTCGGGGAAGGTACGAATAAAGCTGAGCAGAAACTTCCCCGTTCCCGTTATCGCTCCGGATTTGTGCTTGCGCGATGCGGCCCAGAATGCAAAAGGTATACACAGCAGCGTAGAGATAGCTGTTCCGAGTATCGCAATCGCTGC
Organism: uncultured Paenibacillaceae bacterium; assembly: GCA_913056365.1. GTDB lineage: Bacteria > Bacillota > Bacilli > Paenibacillales > K13 > Xylanibacillus. The sequence continues at coordinate 554,330 of CAJXLT010000002.1, forward strand.
AGTGTCCAACAAGCCGCGCAACAGATCCTCGCCTTCTGGCAAATAGACATAATCCCAATCAGGGGAAAGTATACCTGCCATAATCGACTGTACAATTTGAACAGCTGTTTCTTTCAAGCCTTGGAAAGGTATACCAGAAAAAGCCCATATATAAAGAGCGGCAATCGCCACGATAAGCAGCAGGCGTAACGGCCAGTTCGTTCGGGGCTTCGCCACCCGTTCGCTCCATGTTTGATTCATAGCAACCTCTCCCGTACTTTCGTGCTAATGAAGTCGATAAGCAATACAACGACTAATGTAAATATAATGATCGCATTCGTTCTGTCATACTGCAGGAAGCCAAGCGTCACCTCGTAGTAATGTCCGATCCCTCCTGCTCCGACTAAACCAAGAATGGCAGCCGCGCGTACGTTGACTTCGAAGGTATACAATACATAAGAGATGTAATTAGCGATTACTTGCGGCACTACTCCGAATGCGATCCATTGCATTCTATTCGCGCCGACTGCGGTCATCGCTTCGAGCGGTCCGTTGTCAATACTCTCTATTGCTTCATATGTCAGTTTAGCGACAAGTCCTATAGAGAACACAGATAAGGCAAGGATGCCCGATACAAGTCCTAACCCAAATACCGCTACGAATAAGGAAGCAAGAAGCAGATCGGGGATCGTTCGGATCAGGTTGAGTACCATCCGGACTGGATAAAACACCCAGACATTCCTCACCACATTCGATGCACAGAGAACAGCGAATGGAATAGCAAGCACAGCCCCAATGGTCGTACCGACGACAGCCATTCGAATCGTATCCAACATGGCAGGTGCAATATTGTCCATATACGTCCAGCTAGGTGGAAACATCTCCTTCAGCAAATCCAACATGTTCGGAGCGCCTTGCACAAGTTCACCCAAGGTCGATTCTGTTTTCCAAGCACTTCCCCATACGAGCAGGATTAGCAGCATCGCTGTTAGATAGTGTTTCAATCGGCTCGGCGTCTGCGGGCGCTTGTTATCCGAATGACGATTTGCTTGTTGGACTGGTGTTGGTGCCGCTGTCATGAAGTCATCTCCCCAAGCCATTCATCCGCCTGTAACGGTCTGCCGTAAATTTCAGAGAAGCACTCATCCGTCGCCTCCTCTACCGGACCGTCGAACACAACCTCTCCTGCGCGAAGCCCGATTATTCGTGTCGCATATTCGCGAGCGAGATCGACGAAGTGCAAGTTCACTATCGTCGTAATTCCAAGCTCTTGATTGATCGTCTTCAAGTCATCCATCACTTGCTTCGTCGTCAGCGGATCGAGAGAAGCTACAGGCTCATCTGCGAGGATAATATTCGCCTCTTGTGCCAGTACCCTAGCAATCGCAACCCGCTGTTGCTGACCTCCAGACAGCTCGTCCGCTCTGGCGTATGCCTTCTCTATAATATTGACTCGATCAAGGGCGCGAAATGCCAAATCCATATCCTTCTTCGGAAACAACCCCATGATCGTACGCAACGTCGAATGATACCCTACTCTTCCGGCCAGCACATTACGCAGTACGCTGGATCGCTTGACTAGATTGAAGCTCTGGAAGATCATGCCGATATTGCGCCGTAATAGTCTAAGCTGGGCACTCTTAGCTGCCGTAATCGATTGCCCGTCGATCCATATTTCACCTTCCGATATGTCATGAAGCCGGTTAATGGAACGAAGTAGGGTAGACTTCCCTGCTCCAGACAGTCCGACAATGGCAACGAATTCGCCTTTCTCAATACGCAGGTTAATGGCATTCAGCCCTTTGGTGCCATTTGGGTACAATTTGGATACATTACGCAGTTCGATCACGATATTCCATCATTCCTTTAACCAGATTCGAGTCTAAGAACAGCACAGCCAGTGCACACCATACCTGTGCACTGGCTGGTTAAGAAGTATCGCTTCTTATTCCGTTTTGACTTTATCCCCGTATTCGCGGACGATGTCGAAGACGCTGTCCTCTGATTTGACGTAGCCTTCATGGGAGTAGATGTCCCGCACTATCGATCGGCCTTCCTCATCTTGTCCGATTGCAATGAACGCCTCCTGCACTTTGGTCACCCACTCTGCATCCATGTCGGTGCGAACAGCGATCGTATCGTTAGGGATCGGCTCAGTGAAGGTAAGTACCCGTGTTTCTTCGAATACGTTCGGATAATCACCTCGGACGATATTGCGAGCATCCTGGAAGATAGCGGCAGCGTCTACATCACCATTCAATACAGCGATTACACCTTGGTCATGCCCTTTTGCCGTAATCGCTTCTACATCACTCAGCGGATCGAGCCCTGCTTCCATCAGCTTCCCAGCCGGCCATACATAGCCTGCAGAAGAGGTCACATTCTGATAAGCGATCTTACGTCCCTGCAAATCCTCAACCGATTCAATGTCCGAATCATTCTTCACGATAATCATGGACTTGTAGAAATCGACCAACTCCTCGGTCGGAGCGCCAGTTGCGTCCTCAACGCCGTAGCGCTGCGCTTGCAGAATGACTTCTGCAGCACCCTTCTCCTTCGCCAATACATATGCAGTCGGCGGGAGGAAGCCGACATCGACTTGCTTAGAATCCATCGCTTCGATAATCGTGTTGTAATCCGTAGATACGCTAACCTTGACCGGAATACCTAGCTGATCCTGAAGCAATTGCTCCAGCGGCTTCGCCTTCGCTTCCAATGTATCTGCGTTTTGCGATGGGACGAACTGCACAGTCAATTGTTCCGGAACATAACCGCCTGACCCCTGTGCTCCCTCTGTGCCTGTTGCATTATTGCTTCCGCAACCGCTGATAATAGCTGCTGTCAGTACGAGCGGAATTGCTAACTTGCTCATTTGCTTCAACATGAGTATCTCTCCCCTGTTTCTGTAATGGATGGAACATGCAAAATATAGCACAACAATTGGGACAAAGTGTTAATCGACTGTTATCGCAACGTGTAGATTTTGTAAAACTTGTATGCTGTATACTTCTTTCATCGATAGCTTGCTACAATGGGAATGATAATCTTATAGCTATTTGCCGAAAGGAGTGTTCAATCTTGTCCTGTGAACAATCCGTGTCTGTGACGATACTCGCAACGAGCGACATTCACAGTTGTGTATACCCTACTGATTACCGCGACGGATCCGAACATCATAAGGGATTGGCTAAGCTTGCTGCGATCATTCGCCGCGAACGCGAGACAGATCCGCAGCTTCTTCTTATCGACAATGGCGACCTCATTCAAGGCACGCCGCTTGCCAGCTATTATGCGTTGCATCAGCAGAAGATTCATCCGGCGATTCGCATCCTCAACCATCTTCGCTATGATGCTGCTGTAATCGGCAATCATGAATTCAATTATGGGCAGGATTTGCTGATGCAGGCCGTAGAAGATTCGAATTTCCCATGGTTGGCAGTTAATATTACGGATGCCGTCACAGGGAAGCCTGCCTTCGGACCGCCTTATCTCCTTCGGCGCATCAAGGACATCACCATTGCGATCGTCGGCATGACTACCCACTACATCCCACAATGGGAACAAGCAGAACATATAGCAGGATTGAAGTTTGAGGACAGTCTGGAAGCCCTGCAGAGATGGGTACACCATATTCGCATAACAGAGAATCCCGATATAATCATTGCCGCCTATCACGGTGGATTCGAGTGCGATCTGGATACTGGTGAGTCACACGAAGCTCCTACGGGAGAGAATCAAGGCTACGCCATGCTGACAACTATTCCAGATATAGACGTTCTCATCACCGGTCATCAGCACCGGCTGCTTGCAGGCGAATGGAACGGTACAGCGGTTATACAACCCGGTTCCTTCGGACAGGCAATTGGCAAGATCCGCCTCGATCTTCGCCGTTCCAATATGGGCTGGATGCTCGAAGGGAAGCACGTAGAATTACTGCATGCGGATTGCGGTGCAGAAGCTGATATTGTTGCTCTCTGTTACGCTGATGAGCTGCTAACACAAACATGGCTTGATCAGCCTCTCGGGACAACAGAAGGAGATATGCGTATTCGCGACCCGTTCCAAGCAAGGCTGGCGGAGCATCCGTTCATTGAATTGCTCAATCGGGTGCAGATGGATGCTGCTGGAGTCGATATTTCATGCACTGCACTCATGCATAATGAAGCCCCAGGCTTCAGCGCACAAATTACGATGAGAGAAGTAATGGCTAATTATCCGTACGCCAATACGTTGAAGGTGTTGCGTCTATCTGGCGAAGACATCCGGCATGCATTAGAACGAAGTGCCGCTTATTTCGCGCTGGACGCTGCGGGCAGACCAACTATAGCCCGAACCTTCCTAACACCGAAGCCGCAGCATTACAATTATGATATGTGGGAAGGAATCGAATACGAGCTGGAATTATGCCGTCCCGTCGGCCAACGTGTCACCAAGCTTCAGAAGGACGGTGCCACTCTGCTTGCCGATGCCACTTATGATGTCGTTATGAATCATTATCGGGCTAGCGGCGGAGGGGGATTTGATTTCTTCCGGGGGAAACCAGTTATTCGCGAAATTCAGTCGGACATGACCGAACTTATTGCCGCTTACATAAGCAAGCATTCCGTTATCCGTTCAACCTGTAATCACAACTGGCGAGTGTGTATATCCGAGCACATCTAGCACTTTAAGAAGTTACAAGTGTTCAAATCTGCTTAACAAGTTTCACATAATATCTTAACATCACGAAGGCCAAGCCTGTGCTAGACTGAGGTTGGCCTCCTCCTGACGAGGCCACACACTTATGAAGGAGGAATCAAGATAATGTACACATTTCAAAGTTTGGTAAGGTCGTTCGGTAAGCCATTCCTAGCAATTGTCATGACAATTGCCATGCTTGCCGCAGTAACTGGTGGACAGCCTGTTCATGCCGAAGGTCCCGCAGACCCTGCTCCAGTTCTGCAGCCAACCGTCCCCTCGAATGGCAAATCCGTTCTATTCGACAATGCGCACGGGCAAACAGCAGGTGCAGCGGACTGGGTTATTGACGGCGCCTTCTCCGACTTCGCTGAAGCATTGGCAGCAGAAGGGTACACGGTAACAGAGCTGCGTACACAATCACCACTAACGGTCCATGATCTGAACCAACATGATGTGTTTGTCATTCCCGAAGCGAACGTACCGTTCAAGACCTCCGAGCAAGCAGCCATGCTGAGCTACGTACAGAACGGCGGCAGCATCTTCTTCATCTCCGACCACTACAACGCAGATCGCAATAAGAACCGTTGGGACTCTTCCGAAGCGTTCAACGGTTACCGCCGCGGCGCGTGGCATGATCCTGCACAGGGGATGAGCCAGGAAGAACGAAATTCCGCCGCGATGCAAGACGTGTCAAGCTCCGATTGGCTTGGCGATCACTTCGGCGTGCGGTTCCGTTACAATGCGATAGGGGATGTTACAGCGAATCAGATTGTTCCTTCTTCGCAGTCGTTCGGCATTACTGACGGCGTATCTGCTGTCGCCATGCATGCTGGGTCCACACTGGCAATTCTTGATCCGGAGATCGCTAAGGGAATTGTGTATGTGCCGACTACGAATGCAGCATGGAATCACGCTGTCGACCAAGGTGTCTATGAAGGCGGCGGGATCGATGAAGGACCATACGCCGCTATCGCCAAGGTTGGCGCTGGCAAAGCCGCATTCATCGGTGACTCATCACCTGTAGAGGATATCACCCCTAAGTATGTCCGTGAAGAGACAGGTGGCAGCAAGCGCACCTATGACGGCTTCCACGAACAGGACGATGCCGTCCTGCTCGTTAACATCATCGACTGGTTGTCCGAACAAGAAAGCTATACGAAGCTGTCTAATGTTCCTGGCCTCCAGCTCGATTCGCCGACTACTTTGCTTCCTATGGAGAATCCTGTAACCTCGACTGAACCGCAAGCCGAACCGTGGTCTGCTCCTGCGGCTGGCTACAAGTGGTGGGATGCTTGCACCTTCAAGCCAGGCTCTTACGGATATGATCCGACCTGCAGTAACGATGGCGATCCAGGCAGCGGTGAGACAACGAATGATTTGTTCATTTCCGAATATATAGAGGGTTCAAGCTATAACAAAGCACTGGAAATCTACAACGGTACCGGACAATCTGTGAACTTGGCTGACTACACGATCACACAGTCCAACTCGACCGCGAGCATCACATTGAGCGGACAGCTAGCAGCTGGCGAAGTGTATGTTCTGGCACATTCCAGCGCAGCTCCTGCCATTCTCGCAGAAGCCGATCAAACCTCGGGCAATATCGTCTACAACGGCAATGACACCGTTACCTTGCAGAAGAACGGCACTGCTGTCGACGTCGTCGGCATAGAGGGAACCGTCTTCGCACAGAATCAGACATTAGTGCGAAAGGAAACGGTTACGAGCGGCAGAACTACTTACGATACGAACGAATGGAACGTTCATCCGCAGAACACCTACACTTACTTAGGTTCACATACGGCAGCAGCAGTGAATGTTGTTCTGAACGAATCGTTCGAAAACGGAACGAAGGGCGCTTATGCGAACGGCACCGTGACATTAAATTCAGGCAGCTGGTCCTTCCATAATGCCTTGATCGGCAACTTGTCCAGTGATCGGAAGAACGGCTCGCAAGCTGCCCGTATACGTGCTGCCGGTGCAATCAGTATGAATTTCGATGTGAACAGCGCAACGAGCGTTGCATTGCAAGTCGCCAACTTCAATAATGACAACGGCGCAACCTGGAAGCTGCAAAAATCGACGAACGGCGGATCAACTTGGACAGATGTCACTTCCGCCGCTGTCGCAACCACTACACTGACAGCGCACACGATTCCGGTAAGTGAGTCCTCCCCGGTGCGCTTCCGCATTCAAGTCGCCGGCATCTCCGGTGAGCGCTTGAACGTAGAGGATATCGAAATCTTGAACTAAGCCAAGCCACTAGGCTGTCCCGCAGGTCATCCACGACCCGGGACAGCCTCTCTTTTTCTTTGCCAACGAATGAAAAAAAGCTGCCCGCAAGTCGATAGTACGACACGCGAAACAGCTTTTTCTCTGGACCGCAGTCCATTCATTTCATTACGTATTCATCGGATTTATTTATATATGATTATTTTCCCACAGAAGCCCGGTACTCGCTCGGGGAAACTCCGACCTTTTTCTTAAACAGTTGGCTGAAATATCGAGAATCCTGATAACCTACTCGCTCTGCAACTTCGTAGTTTTTCAAGTAAGAATTGCGCAACATATCCTTCGCCTTGTCAATCCGAATATCGGTTAGCTGTTCAATGAAGGTTTTGCCTGTATTCATCTTGAAGAGCAAGCTTAAGTATGTCGGTGTCATGTACACCTTCTGGGCTACGCTGCCAAGCGTCGCATTCTGACATTCCATCTCCATGAAATATAGCGTCTTCTTAATAATGCTGCGGTGGCTTTCTTTTTCATTTTGCGAAATCACGTCTTTTAGCTCCTTTAGGTATTCGATTACATACCGTTTAATCTCCTGCAAAGTTTCCATCTTCACAATCGACATTATTTCATAATGGAGGCTTGCATTCGCTTTTTCCGCATCTTCCAGCGCTCGTTTTTCCATACCGACCAAAAGCCGAATTGTAAGTTCATATATATCTTTCACGTCTATAGGACCGTGCTGCAAAATGCGATGATAAAACTCATTAACCGCTCTTTCGATTTCCGCGTCACTGTCCGCCGACCTCATGCGCTCGTACAGATCCTTCTCCTTCGTGACCGGATAATCTTGCAGCGGCTTCGTCTTGCCCAGCTCACTGAAGTGAATAACCTGTCCCGCACCCTTATAAAACTTCTTGTGCAACGCCTGAAGTGCTTGATTATAGGATTGATGAACATCTGACAGCTGACTGCACGGCTTGCCGACACCGATATTGACCGGATACGGAAATCTGTCGTTCAACATTCGCTGTATGTGATCAATGACATGCTTGGATGCCCACGAGAACAAGATGCCCGTACGTCCTTCTTCGTCTGTGAAGACGACACTGCTGTCCTGCAGTTGATGCTGCAAATCCTCGCGAATCTTCTCTGATATTCTGCGCTTCTCAGAATCTCCCGTATTCGAACCCGATGGCTCCAATACTGCAATCGCCGGGAAGGTATAGAATGGATTCAGATTGAACAAGGACAGCTTCTCCTGCAAATCCTCACCCTTGCTCGGCTTGTTGGATACTAGATCAATCAACACACGGTCTCTCATCCAATTCAGTACACATTCGTCTTGTAACAACAGCTTTTCAGCTTGCATCAGCATGCTACATTTCCCCTTTTATGAAAGCTTTCCTATTTCAAGACGCCATGCATTAATCCAGATGAATCACTTTGTATGATTTCATGTGATCGATAAATTGCCTCTCCGCTTCCGCCGAATCACCGGACTTCAACACTTCAATCAACGGTCTGTGATAGGCAGCAAGCTTCTGCGTGGAGTAGTAGCGATTCGAAATCGCCATGAAACGCATGACCTTGGATCGCATATGGTTCCACAGCTCCAATATGGCGTGATTGTTGCAGCGCTTATAGAAGAAACCGTGAAATTCCATGTCTCGCTCCAATATCTTCAACATATCATCCTGGTGTGCCGCCTCGTCCATCTCATCGAGCAAAGTTTCCAGGTAACGAAAGTCATCCTTATCCAGATGAGGCATCGACTCCCGGACTGCAAATCCTTCAATAATTTCACGTAGTACGAAGATATCTCTGATCTCTTTGGAAGTAATATTCGATACCACAGAGCCCTTATTAGGCTGGCCGACAATTAAGCCTTCCTGCTTAAGCCGTTCCAGCGCTTCCCGAACGGGAGCTTGGCTAATTTGAAAACGACCTGCTATTTCCAAAACAATTAATCGCTCGCCGGGCTGTAAGTTGCCCTCAAGGATTTGTTTCTTCAACATGGTGTACACTTGCGCACTGATGGAATTGTTTCGGAAGGTAAGTTGGTTGCCAAGCATGTGCTCACTCTCCATCACATAATATCGATTATCGATAATGTCTCCCAAATCGACAGAGACATTCTGAAAAAATTACGGAAAACAGATGAAGTCTTCCACCACTCTTTCTCATTCGATTCTCGATTACCGATTATCGATAATCTTGTCTTGTTTTCATTATAGTAGATTTCGATTCATTTGAAAACTGGTTTGTGCAATTTTTTTGTCAAATACGTGTTTTGTTGTGCTGAATTATTCGTCACATGTGATGAAAACCACCTTGATTTCAAGGGAAAGCTCCGGTCATCCTTGACATTGATACAATTTGTATCATACAGTAGAAGCAAAACGATTGGATGAATCCGCTTTCCGCCTAATTCGAACAAGTAACCCGGCGGTACATTCATTGTCCACAGTTACTGCATCAAAGGAGGAAAATCATGAACTTCGGCAAAAGCTTGTCGCAGCTTCGCAAAAAACATAAATATACCCAGAAGGAAATTTCCGAATACCTTGGTATTTCCCGTGCTGCTTGGTCCCACTACGAGAACAATAGACGCTTCCCCGATTATATGACCCTGCGAAGCATCGCCGACTTCTTCAAAGTAAAAATTGATGAATTAATGGGTTCAAGCGAGGAAGCGGATCGTTAAATCGGAACAACAATGAATGTCATCCGCGTAACAACAGTGCCCCAAGCGCCAATGACCCGATAACTCCCCATACTGCGTTGATGTGCAAATAATGGACGAGGATAAAAAAAGCACCCGCTATAAAAAACGGCAAAAACACAACGGGGCCCTCTGAGGATTTGAATGCGTACTTGGCAAAATCATAGGCTAACATAGCCAGCATGACGAATATAACCGGTTGAACACCTCGTATCATTCCCTTCACATATGGATTGTTGCTTAGCTTCAACATGACTCCAGCCAATGCCGCCATTAAGAGAGCCGTCGGCAGAACAACGGCTGCCAGCGCAACAGCTGCACCTGCCCAGCCACCGACCTTAAACCCAATATATGCTGCGAGTTTGGTGGCTATCGGGCCTGGCAACGCATTCCCGAAAGCAAGAGCCTGTCCGAATTGTTCAGAGGTCATCCAGCCGTATTTGTCCACGACTTGCGTCTCGTATAAAGGGATAATGGACGGACCGCCCCCGTAACCAAGTAAGGTTGCTGTGCAGAAAGACATAAACAATCTCCATAATTCCATTCTCCCCTCACGCCCTTCCTCTTCTTAGCATCACCAGCTTTATAAGATTACCAGTGATCAGATATGTATGGTGCTGCCAGAGTGTATTGTACGCTATGGATAATCCGTTATCAACCCATCGACCCCTGCACGAATGAGCCTTCTTGCTTCACCGGACCGGTGAACCGTCCATGGCATGACTAGTAGCCCATGGGCATGTGCTGCTTCCACGAACGACTTATCCACCAACGATTTATGCGGGTTAATATAGTCCGCGTATCGAGCGACCGCTGCCCAATCCTCAGCCTGCATACGCTTCTGTTCAGGTCGAATCAACACGCCTGTCGCAATACCAGGCAGCAATTCATGCATGTGACGCACCGCATTACGGTCGAAGGATTGAATAATGAGCGGATCCATATTCGATTCACTAAGTGTTGTAAGCCGTTCCTTGATTACTGCTGCGAGCTTCTCCTCCATCTTCGGGTACAGCGCTGGCTCCTTCAGCTCCACTAGTAAGCCAACTCGACCTAAGTAACGGTCAAGCACCTGTTCCAGCAGCGGAATCCGCTCACCTGCGAACGCTGCGCTGAAGGAACTGCCCGCATCCAATGTCCGGAGCTGCTGCGCTGTCTTGCTGCCCACATAGCCGACACCATTCGTAGTTCGTTCAAGCGTCCTATCATGTATCACGATCAGTTCACCATCTAGGCTCAACTGCACATCCAGCTCCACATAGTCGGCTTGCCTCTCTACTGCGAGGTCGAACGCTGCCAACGTATTCTCCGGCGCCGAACCCGATGCGCCACGATGGGCTATGATGCGTATGTCATTCGCTGCATTCGCACTTCGTGAATAATGGGGCCATCCTGCCCACACTAACAATATTCCAGCGAGCAGTATGACGATCAGGTTGAATGGAGTCGATCTTGGTTGCATCATTGAAACCCTCCGTTATGAGCATGTATACGATATTCTCTATAGTCATGTGGAGTGTTTGCCAAATAGCTGATTTTTATCAATCCTTGATCCGACAATCATCAACAACTTAAGTATTTAGAGGGACGCGTCCTTCATGACTATGCATTAACGGTTGTGCATCGTGCGTGCTCCCATCCATTCCAGCGTTTGTTGGATCGCAGCACGATGTGACGTAATCTGAGCAGGGAAAGCATTAGCAAATTTGCTGTGATCCACTTGGAACGGCTCATTCAACATGTACATCAATTCCCCGAATTCCCGCATAGTTGGAACGAACCATCCTAATATACGCAGCATAGCGCCATTCGCGATCCGATAGCGCGGACGCCTCCCAAGCTCTTCCCCGATCAGCTCTACTAGCTGCCGTGTCGTAACTGTCTCAGCGGCGGGAATGTGCCACACCTGACCAAGCGCGACATCCTCTTCGCTCAGCATGACTAAACCAGAAGCCAAATCATCAATATAAATATGTGTATGAGGAAGATCAATATTGCCGATAAGCGCAACAGGCTTGCCATGCATGACCGCTCGGAACACCTGCTCGCCAAGTATTGCAAGCTTCACTTCGGGTCCATAGAAATCAGGAGCGCGGCCAATCACGCCGCGTACTCGCTCCTCCCGGTGTGCTTGCAACAACTGCTCGGCAACAGCCTTCCTAACCTTCGCCTTCCGGCCAACAGGTCGAAGTGATAAAGCCTCATGGTACTTGTTACCCACATGCGGACCATATGCATACAGATTATCACCATAAATGAGCTTGGCGTCCGCTGATGCCGCTCCGGCAATGATTCCGTTCATAATGCGCGGAAGGTGCTCATCCCATAGCGGATACGGCAAGCCAGTGCAGTTGTAGACAACCTCTGCTCCTCTGCAGGCTTCCTTGCAAAAATCTACACTTTCCGCATTTCCCCGCAGCACTTCCACCTCTTGCGGTACATGTACGTCGGACTGCCTATTCACCATTCTGACCGATTGACCTTTGCGCATTAGTTCCCTCATCACAGCCAGACCCATTGCACCTGTGCCGAATATGACGTGCATACTCATCCCTCCCTCTTCCCTATTCGCTCAACCTCAATTTTGCTCGACCCTCCGCAGCAGCTCACTGTTCCAATCTTGAAGAAATTGATACAGCGCTATACCAAACTCGCACGGATACATCTGGTACACATCTGAGCAAGATTCGTCCAAGGAAGCATGCAGTTCAATTAGCTTGCCTCGCTCTGCTCCCAGTTCCTCTATATGCTTCTGAATCATGCGGACAATTTCGCCTGTCGGTCTCCTGCCTGAGAAGAACAGCTTCGTCATATATTCATAACGCAGGACGAAATCCTCCTCACCTTGCTGTGCCAGCCAAGCGTCTAACTCCTGTTCCCCCTTCTCTGTGATGGCATATGTGATCTTGACGCGATTGCCTTCGTTTCCTTCTTCTGACTTAACCGCGCCTTCCTGTTCTAGCTTCCGCAATGTCGGATAGATGCTGCCGTAGCTTGCACTGTAAAATTGTCCGGTGCTGATCGACACCATCTTCTTCAGCTCGTAACCGGTCATCGGCTGTAACGACAAAAAACCTAATAATGCATACTTCATGCAAGTCCTCCAATGTATCGATTCGATATATATCTATATGATATATCGGTATGTGTGGCAAGTCAACATAAAAAACGCTTGATTCACCGCACTATCGGCAGGTAAGTATCAAGCGTTCTAATCCATGTGTGATGCTTAACGTTTACTCACCCTGGTCCGCCAGAGTATAGCTCCGAGCAACAAAGCAAAGAAGAGCAACAGCGCCAGCAAAGTCAAGCCATACATCATAGGCCGATTGTCCACATACCCGATTATTGGCATGTTCAGAATAAGCAACAGCGGAAATCCAAACATAATCGCAGTCGCACTTCCCAATACCATGTTGTCTGTCACATTAGTTCGGAAATGTGGGTCCACAGCCTTGACCAGCGCCATACCTGTCGAAATTGTCCCTGTCAGCATCCCATAGAATCCGACAGCATTCGGTAAGGGATCCTTCGGAAATAACCGCGGACTTAGCCACAGAACATATCCAATCGTAACGAATCCGCCAAGGGTAGTCAGCAGCATGACAACCGATCCATATTCCTGCAGCGCATAGATAGAAATCGCTGCAATCGATGCAGCTATCATATAATCGAAGGAAAATCCGGCAATCCGTTGCAGCAAGTAATTGTTCGGACGATGTTCAACAGCTCGCCCGATGTTCTTCCTACGATTGAAGCCCCAACGGAAAGCGAGCGCAATCAAGCTGCCAAGCAAGAAATGGAAGCCCCATAACAGTTGTGCTAACGTATCACCGAAGGTTCCTAGCGGTTCTAACAATGCAGCTAATCCAGCAATGGTTGCATACGTGATCAAGTAAATCACACCGATCAGCGCTACCTGGAAGGACAGCTTATCCAATGCATCTCCAAGCGGAATCTCCTTCGGCTCCGACTCCTCGTACAGCTTAGTTTGCGGTTCTGCAGCATCGGTATGAACGCTAGCAAACCGCTTCATACGCATCCATATATTCATCAATGGCACACCGATGAGACTTGCCCAGAGGAAGCCCATCGCTGCTATCGTTAAGCCCAGATTGCCTCCCCCGCTAATGCCGAGCTCCTCCCACTGGGAACCAATCGAATATGCTTGTCCTGGACCTTGACCGTAGCCAAGCGGAAGAAGCAAGCCGATGCCGGGGAACATATTCGGATACAGCAACTGAACTAGCAGCAGCATCAGAACTAGTCCGACGAGTCCTTGTACCAAATAGGTGGATACGATGAACATCCCGGAGTTCAGCATCTGCGAATGCTTGCGCTGATCTCTCTCCTTCAAGGACAAGGCAATGAAGCCGATAGCCATGAAGTGATAGACGATGGTACCGAGTGTATTCGGGTCGAACGGAACCAAGCCAAGCACTTCCGGCCCTGCAACAAGTCCGAGGAAGCCAGCTATAATAGCCGTAGGTACGATCCAGGCTCGCAGCAAGCGAACACATGATTTCAACCAAGCAGCCATAATAATAAACAAGGATAGCCAAGCAAAATCAACGACCATGGCCCAATTCTCCGTCATGAAGCTCCTCCTGCTTGCTCTTTCATCCGGAGTGCTGTCACCCATTTGTACGCAGAAGTATGCGGCAAGTAGAAGACGAAGCGATAAAATCGTGTCCCCATATAAAAATCCATTTTATTATTCATCTGTACATTCACGCCTTCCAGTTCCGTCAGCGGGAACTCCATGCTGCTCCCCCGTTCAGAACGGAATACCAGCTTATCCTTGCGCCACGTTATGGAGCCCTTGCCATGGTCGTGCAGTGGATCGGAAGCATCAGCTGACATCAGCCTGACTCGGTCGCGCATCGCGGTCCGCCAAAGTTCAGTCAACTCTCCATTGGCAAACAGTGAGTCTTCCATTACAGTCAATTGCCAGCGATTCCATTCTCGCGGTGTGTCGAAGTATAACGGCGTTCCATCCAGCTCTAAGGAGAACACACCTTGTAACGAATAACGCACCGTATAACCGCAGGCTTGGCAGCGCAGTATATCGGCATTCGACCGCATATGCCCGATCGTCTGGCAGTGCGGACATAGGAATAAATACCGTTCCAAATGTTCGGCCAACCGCTTCCCTGCATAGATGTGTTGGCGTTCTGCCTGCCACGCACTCTCGTCATGATGCAGACTGTCCGTAAGCCGCTGGTAGATGCTGTCGGTAGATTGACCGGCCAGCTCCCCTTCATCCCATACGCGAACTAGTGATAGCACAATAGGGCCGCTTCGCGGCGTTGCAGCCCAGCGCGGATGACTGAGATGTCCGCCCTTGATTACAGCAGCGACGACTGGGATATTCAACGTGCGGACGAGCTTGGCTGTTGCATAAATAAGCGGCTCTGTGCTGCCGTCCCAGTTGCGGTTGCCTTCGGGAAACAATCCAATGACACGTCGATGCTGCTTCGCCCTGAGCATGGCACGGATCGCAGAAGTGTCAGCTTTCAATTTCGCTTTGGGAATCGCTCCTGTATAATGCAGCAACCTACGCAGCCAAGGATGGCGAAAGAGAGGATCTGCAGCCGTGAAGCAAATTGGCTCCTTCACATAAGCATTAATAAGCAATGGGTCCCAATTGTTAACATGATTGCCGACGATCAAGTACGGCGGCTTCATCCGTAATGTGTCATTGCGTTCCACAATAATCTCCGAACGGTGCTTCATATAGGCACGCAGCGTGCCAAGTACCAAGGACTGTACGAATCTCCCCGGCTTGCGTTCGATGCTCATGCAGGCTCCTCCTCATAGGCTAGTTAACTCGCATCTCCCCCCATTATATCGGGCTTCGGCCAAATTGGACAGTCAAAAATTGAAAGCGCTATCACATCTGAAATTCACCCCTTCGCTCCACAGCAAACGGCCCCAACGCCATCGCTGGCAGTGGGGCCGTTCTATGCACATAGCTATGCGGTTCAGCCTATAATGACATCTTCCTTCGGATAATGGTAATATTCCTTGCGATTCCCTGATCGGAACAGGAACAAGAGAGAGAGGATGCCGACACGGCCTGCGAACATCAGCGCCATCACAATGATCTTCCCCACAGTGGAGAGATCAGCCGTAATACCCGTAGACAGTCCAGATGTACCGAAGGCGGAGCTTACTTCGAAGATAACCGACATTAAGGAAAATTTCTGCTGTTCAATCCAGTCCAGCGTAATAATCCCCCCAATTACGACGATGGCTCCCGCACTGAAGACGACGAAGCTCTTCCGAATATCCTCTTCCCTTACCGATTTGCGGAATACACGCACTTCACTTCTGCCCTTGGCATAGGTGTACAAAGTTAACAATATGATGGCGAACGTGGTAGTCCTAATTCCGCCGCCAACGCTGGAAGGACTCGCCCCGATAAACATGAGAATCGACAGTATAAACTGTGTCGGTTCATCGAAGCTGCTGACATCCATCGTCGACAAACCGCCGCTGCGGGTCGTAACCGAATTGAACAGCGAGAAGAATAGCTTCTCGTGCCAAACCTTGTCTGCGAAATACATGTCGTATTCCATAATGAAGATGCTGAGAGCGCCTGCTGCAATCAAAATCACATACATGCTCGTCGTCAGCTTCGTAAACAACGAGAAGCGGAAGCGCCGGTTACGTTTCAGTAGAAACTCACGGAATTCGATTAGCACTGGGAAGCCGATTGCTCCAAGGAACAGCAGCATCATCGAAATAAATTGAACGAAATAATCATTAGCGAACGAGGCTAACGAATTGCCGAAAATATCAAATCCCGCATTCGTGTAGGAGGACACGGAATGAAAGAGCGCGTGATAGAACGATCCGATCCACGTATCGTGATAGCCTTGTACATAAAAATAAATACCGAATATGAGCGTACCGACCAGTTCTATGCCAATCGCCATATACAGCAACATCCGAATGAGCTGTACCAAGCCGGACAAATTATGACGATTCTGATCGATCATAATGAGCCTGCGATAAGACAGACTGATATTCCGGCCGAGCACCAGCCACAGGAAGGTGCCGAGAGCCATGATCCCAATCCCGCCAAACTGAAAGCTGAACATGAGCACGAACGTCCCGAATATACTGAACGTATCTGCCGTATTCACGGTCGTCAAGCCTGTAACACTGACCCCGCTCACAGCTGTGAAGAGCGCGTCATCCCATGCTAGGTCCACGCCAGGCTTCACACTGATCGGAAGAAGTAATAGCAGCAATGTCACAGCAATCGCTGACGCGTAGCTCAATACGATAAACTGTGTAGGTGTTATCTTGTGAGAAAGTGCTTGCATCCATTTGCGCATCGTATCATTCACCTGTCAATTCATGATCATAAGCCTCTCTACACTATACAGATATTTGCCGTGCTGAGCAACGCAATGAGAGCAAATAAAAAAAACGAGGAGTCCGGAACAACAGCTGTAGCTGTTGCAACGAAAACCCCTCGATACTCCTTACACACCTATTCACCTAATTAGCTGCAGGGCGCGCCTTCGCCTTATCTGCTTCAGCCGCATTTTTAGTCGCTTCATCGCGATTTTGCCGCATCTCGTCCACTGTCTTCACATTCAGCCGGGCCGCACCCTTATAGCCTTCCCTTACCGGCACTCTCTGCTCCGAAGCAAGCCGCTGCTTCACGGATGTAATCGCATCACTGTATTGCGGTAGCCACTCAGCCTGCGCGATCAGCATGTCATCTGCCATCTGCCAAATTTCCTTCGGATTGCACACTGCGCCAACTAACGGGTCCATCATCATCGCTTGCCGCAGCAGTTGATCGTCACCGTGAATGGCTGCCTCAACAGCCAGACGCTGCACGGAGACACTCGTATTGCATACAGCAGCACAGCCCAATGGCAGATTCCCTACAGTCGGCATACTGATGCCGTTATGATCCGCATAGCCTGGCGCCTCAATAATACAATCATCCGGCAGATTGGCAATAATGCCGTTGTTCACGACATTGAAGTGTCCGCGGTATACGCGACCCGTCTCCAACCCTTCGATAATATACGAGCCGTGCTCCTCGCTGCGATGTTCGGACGCATATACCCAAGCTGGATCGTTCATCCAGTTCGGGAAGTCCGTCTCGAACCAGTTACGGCCTTCTGTACAAACCCGAAGATAGCCCCCAGTCTCGCCATTAATCCAAGTGCCCAAGTCGATCCATTCCTCAATCTCCTGCGGACGCTTCCGATACCACGGCACATATTCACTTAGATGACCGTTCGACTCCGTGCTGTAATAACCGAACCTTCGCAGCATATCGATTCGCACTTTCTCCGTCTTGCTGAATTCTGGATGATGCTCGAACGCCTCGAGCAGCTTGCCTGTCATGTCTTCTCCCTTATGCTTCACTTGAATGTACCACGTCTGATGATTAATGCCGGCGCATATAATATCCACTTCTTCCTTCGGCACACCGAGCGCTTGTGCAATTTGATGATGACCGCCCTGTACACCATGGCACAAGCCAATCGTCCGCACACCGCCATATTGATTACATGCCCAGGTCAGCATCGCCATCGGATTCGCATAATTAAGAAGCAGGCAATCTGGCTCCGCAACCTCGCGAATGTCCTTGCATATATCCATCATGACAGGAATGCCCCGCTGTCCGTACATGATACCGCCCGCACACAGCGTATCGCCTACACATTGATCCACCCCATATTGGAGCGGAATGTCTACGTCCAGCTGGAACGCTTCGAGACCGCCTACCCGGATGACACAGAATACATAACGCGCACCCTTCAACGCTTCCCGCCGATCCATCGTCGATTGGATCTGAATGTTCAAGCCGTTCTCCTGCATATCGCGTTGGCAAAGCTGAGTGACCATATCGAGGTTCCGCGCTGAAATATCTGTGAAGGCGACCTCAATGTCACGAAATGCTGGGACTGTCATGAGATCCCGCAGCAAGCCTCGCGTGAACCCTATACTGCCGGCACCTATGAACGCTACCTTAAATGACATTGTTTGCTTCCTCCCTTACGATGACTTGCTCTAATTGTATCAAGCGACAAGTTGGAAGCGTTATCAATATCGTAACCAATCCGAACGACTGATGTTTAAAATTCTCACTTATCCGAACCTCGCATGTAGTGAATCGACTCGATTGACCTTCGATAATCGACCGGAGTTTGACCTGTATGCTTCTTAAATACCGTACTGAAATACTGACTGCTGCCCATGCCAACGTAATCTGCTATGTCTGCTACGGAGATATCCGTTCGCGCCAGAAGCATTCTTGCCTGATGCACACGGAACCGGGTCATGTAGCTCACAATGGTCTCGCCTGTATTCGCTTTGAACACGCGCTGCATATAGCCAGGATGAAGTCCGACAGCATTCGCAATGTCCTGAATGCGAAGATCTTGTTCGTAATGCTTATGGATATAGTTCATAACCTCCTTGACATATTGTTGTCCATGGTTCGTATCATGATGATTCGCTTCTTGCGCCAATCGCGCAACCCAAATAAGCAGCTGTGTCAGCAGTACCTGAACGAGTACACTGTCTTGACCGTGTCGATCAAGCTCTAGCACTAGATTTTTCAATACGACATATATCTCATTCGAATCACGCAGCAGCCAGTAAGGTCGAGCAGCCTGCAGGAATGCAGACCATTCCGGGGTTTCACGTGCTAATGCGCCGAGCGATTGAAACTCCGTGTGTTGAGGCACCAGCTCAAACTCCACGTTCAACATGCGGCAGGGCCGATTCGGATCGACTGTGAGTCGATGCGGCACATGCGCGTCCAAGACTATGAATTCATTACGCTTCAACTCGAAGCTGTCTGCTTCTGTATCGATCGCGCAAGTTCCGTCTGCGACATACATAATTTCAACTGCTCTATGCGTATGCAACGGCATGGAGAACCCGTTCCACTGCCGATAATAGTAAGCTACCACTTCAGGCTGCAGTTCTCCGTCTCTGACGTTCGCTGCGTATAAACTGTCGCCAGCCATGACGATTCCTCCTCTGTCTCGATCCATGCAAAGCTTATTAGATGGTTGAATACTTCTGTATGACTTGCGCAATTCCTGCTTCCTCCCTATGGGAATACATTGGGGTATGCTGCTTCGAGCAAGCGGATGTACATCCATATAGTTGACTGTCCGATCGGTCAGTGTTAATATCCTATTATGAAGGAGGCTTGCGAATGGTTCTCGAAGATATGCGAATGCTGAAGGGACAACAAACACGTGCGAACATTGTATACACCGCCATTGTAATGATTGCAGAATCTGGATTGCATGTCGTGTCCGCCGCGAAACTGGCTGAAGCTGCTGGAGTGAGCAAGAGCACGATTTTTCATCATTTCAAATCCAACGAAGAGTTGTTGACAAGCACACTGAATGTTGTTTTTGATGAGCTCTTACAAGTGATGAAGATTGGCAATTATCGAGATGTGGAACATTTCTTACATACACTGGGGCATGCCATGATCTCTGTGTCGGACGATGCGCGCATCTATATGAAAGCTTTTTTATCTTTTTTCCACGAAGGGATGTTTAATCCAAATTACCGCGAGATTCTAACTTCGTACGCAGAGCAAATGAATGATATGTTCTACACACAACTAACGCTGCTGACGCCTGAATCAGTGAATCGGGAAACCATTCATGCCGTCTCGCGCTTAATATTGCCCATGATCGATGGGATTGGTATTCACTTCATGCTGAACAAAGACCGAGAAAGATTTGAGGAGATATGGAAATGGCATGTGAAGGGAATCCTGAAGCTGCTCAATCACCCTGTATGATTTACGTATAAACTGTTCGTTTGTAGTAAAACTGACCGACCGATCAGTCGTATATATGGGCATATTCATAATTGGAGGCGAATTGATTATGTACGGATTAGCGAGTCAATCTTGGCCGCAAAGAATAACGATTTTGGCAAGTGAGTCTGTTTTGCTCGTTATAGTCTACTGGTTTTTATTTTTGAACGGCAATGAAGTCTTTCAACTGCCCACAGGGAATGCTCAGCGCAACGTACTGTTGTTTGGATTTTGCCTTGCCGTATGTTTCAGAATGAGTTTCATGGTCATTTATTTGTTGAAACGAGGGATCACCTGGGGAGAAGCAGGAAGTGTGTCTGTTGCGTTCGCCATTTATTATCTCGGATTTTCCATATTCGGCGGGATTCAGGACAAGCCGTTGGATTGGATTGATGGTATCGCCGTATTCTTGTTCTTGGCAGGCTCAGTAATCAATACTTTGTCTGAGGTTCTAAGGGATCAATGGAAGAAGCACAGCTCGAATAAAGGAAAGCTCTACACAGGTGGATTGTTCAAATATGCGATCCACATTAATTATTTCGGGGACTTCGTCTGGGTGAGCGGCTTTGCATTACTCACTAGAAATTGGTGGTCCGGGTTGATCCCCTTCTTCTTGCTCTTGCTGTTTGTTCTGCTTAATATTCCACATCATGATCGGTATTTGAGAGGAAAATACGGCGAAGAGTTTGCACAGTATGAGCAGAATGTAAAGAGATTTATCCCGTTTATCTACTAGAAGAATACGAATAGGAGCATCCTTATCCTTGCTGCTGTTCCCTACAGATTACAGGTGTTGTAAACCGAATAGAACTATGCTAGCATATAAAAGGTACCGATCGGTACCTTTTTTTCTACAAGTTATAGACACAAAGGAGAGGAATCCATGACTTCATTGTTCGATGTTCCAGAAAGCAAGCTCTCACTCGAGGCTACTCAATATGTGCGAGAGCTCTCAAGCAAAACCCTATTCAATCATTTAATGAGAACGTATGCTTTCGGCTATATGATCGCACAGAAGAATGATCTGAAGATGGATATGGAATTGCTGTATCTTGGTGCCATCATGCATGATTTGGGCTTGACCGAACCGTTCGCAGACAAGGAACGCTCTTTCGAGATCGAAGGTGGAGAGGCGGCTTGTCACTACTTGGTTCAACATGGTTATCCCATTGACAAAGCGGAAATCGTGCAAAAAGCGGTCGAACTGCACGCCACCGTCGAAGCGGAAAACGAACAGCCCGAAATAGCTCTGGTACATTTAGGCGTTATGGTTGATGCAGGTTTTCGAGTCGATCTTTTCCCCAAAGATCTAATTCAGCAGATTATCGGACAATATCCGAGACTAGGAATCAATCACAAAATGATCGAACACTTTACTTACCAGCTTCAGACAAAAAACGATACGAAATTAATTCCGATTATCGAAGCAGCCAAACATCACTCCTATTTCAATGAATAACGCACACCGGAGGCGAATGAAATGAAGAAAGGCGAGAAAACCCGCAGACACATTATTAACAAATCAGCCGAGCTCTTTAACCTACACGGATATGCCGGTGTCTCTCTCAACGATATTACACATGCAACGGGAATTCAGAAAGGGGGCCTCTACAAACATTTCGTCAATAAAGATGAAATTGCGGTGGAAGCCTTTGAATTTGCTGCAGACACGTTGTTCGAGAAATTTACAGCGGCAGTCAGAACGGAGCAAGCTGCTAAGGGGAAATTGATCAGTATATTTGCATTGTATAGCAATGTGGTTGACTTGCCTCCATTCGTAGGAGGCTGTCCAGTCATGAATGCCGCCATTGAACATGATGACGGACATCCCTTGTTACGAGAGCAAACCCGTGAGCGTATGCGCGGCTTCTTAGCATTGATCAAGAATATCTTGCAAGAAGGAATTACGAATGGGGAATTCAAATCCAGCATCGACCTGGATGGCACAGCTTCATTTCTTATGGCTGCGCTTGAAGGCGGCATTATGATGAGTAAACTAGAAGCAGACAATCGCCATATTCATTACAGTACGGATCATATTTCTGTTTTTTTGAAGACTTTGGAAGTCTAAACCTTCTACAATTAGAACCGGAGGTTACAATCCATTGTTAAACACCAAATTACATTACCGATTTTGGGTCGGAATCAGTATAATATTGATCCTATATGCCGTAATAAAAAACTTTATGATTGATCCTCATATGGAAGGATTCTTACAGCATAAAACAGGGTTCAAGCAAGAGTTCAATCTCACAGTTTGGTTAAATGTCATGTATATTCATATCGCTTTTGCCTGCATAGCTATGGCAGCTGGGCTGTACAATTTCATGTAACGATTCATCTTGTAACTGCACTGCTTCATCAAGGATTAGGGTACGATTACGAAGCAAGCTACACGTTCGGTATCTACACTTCCATTGTATTTCTGCTGACTATTGCTGAGCTTATCATCCGAATACTGTCGAACGAGAAGCATATTGAAAAACCTACACAAATAGGATAAATCATGCTAAACAGAAATGAGCTGTCCCCCGTATCCTCATACTAGTGGACAGCTCATTCGCTGTTAGCTTATTCATTCACTGCATCAAATCCATATTCTGACGCACCGCTTACGCGGTCAATATGGATTCAATCCGGTCGATCGTTGCTTGGTCCAGCTTAATGTCCGCTGCCTTCACATTCTCTTCCACCTGCTCTGGCCGGCTTGCACCGATCAGTGCGCTTGCCACATTCGGAATACGCAGCACCCAAGCGAGCGCAAGCTGCGACAAGCTGTAGCCAAGCTCCTTCGCCACGCCTTCCAGCTGCTCTACCTTGCTGAGCACTTCATCTGTTAAGTAGGGTCCCATCCACATGTTAGAGCTTGGATCCGTAGCGCGGCTACCTGCTGGGTGCGCCTGACCCTTCTTATATTTCCCGGTCAATACTCCTTGCGCTAATGGCGAGAACACCACTTGACTGACGCCGTTGCGCTCAGACAACGGAATAACTTCGCTCTCAATATTCCGTTGGAACATATGATACATCGGCTGATGCACTACGATGCGATCGAGCAAATACGTATCGGCAATTTGCATCGCTTCCTGGATTTGAGCGGCAGACCATTCGCTCACACCCGCATACAGAATTTTACCCTGACGCAGCATATCGTCAATCGTACGCAATGTCTCATCCATCGGAGTGTCCGAATCATGACGATGACAATAGTAAATATCTACATAATCGTGCTTCAATCGCTTCAAGCTTGCATGCAGCTGCTCGAATACGTGCTTGCGCGACAGTCCTTTGTCATTCGGCCCTTCGCCCATTGGGAAGAATACCTTCGTCGCGAGCACATACGATTCCCGCGGATACTTGTTCAACGCAGCGCCTACAATCTTCTCTGCTTCACCCGTTACATATACATTCGCCGTATCGAAGAAATTAATGCCAAGCTCGTAAGCTTTGTCAATAATCGTCGTTGCTTTTTCCTGTTCAACGGAATTCGCGTATGTAAGCCAACTCCCCAAGCTGATGTTGCTAACCTTCAATCCAGTTCTGCCAAGTCTATTGTACTGCATCTCAAGTTCATTCCTTCCATACCCGAATTTTTTTTGATAATTTGTCTCATGTTCATTATAAACAACGTGATATACAATGAATAGAAGTGAAATATTCTAAACAAAATTACCTTTTCTTCACATTATGTAAGGATGTATAGCTAGTAACCTTTTTATACGAGGCAGTTTGAGGAGGAGAATGTACAGATGAAAACCGCACGCAAGCTGGAAGTTGTCGAAGTGGAATGCTCTATCGAGAAGGCGCTGACGATCATAGGCGGCAAATGGTCGTTCCTCATCCTGCGCGAGCTGTTCAACGGAACACGGCGATTCGGCGAACTCCGCAAGGCGATTCCCAACATCAGTCCGAAGGCGCTGACCGATTCGCTGCGGCACCTGGAAGAGCACGAAATCTTGACACGCAAAGTGATCCCGACCGTTCCGGTTACCGTGGAGTATACGTTGACAGAGAAAGGTATGGATTTGAAGAAAATGATCAAGGAAATGAAGATGTGGGGCGCACGCTGGACGTGACACCAATAAGGAGCGGCTTGCCAAGGCATATCACCATGGCAAGCCGCTCCTTATTCATATATGCTATGCGATCGAACATACAGTGCTGTCAGTCGTTATTATAAAGCGGTGTGCTATTTCACAAATCTATGATTACCGATTTCCTTAACTGTCTCTAATGTATTGAAGTAGCCGCCGGATACATTCGGATTATGGAAGTACAGAGCTCCTGGGACGAGCATTTCACCATCCAATACGGCTTTCGCTGCATCCAATGCATCTTCATCCGGGTCCAAATCTTCCAGCATGCCCTTGGCAGCAGGCGGGAATTGACCCGGTTGATAAATCACTTCTTGGATCGTATCGGGAAATGCGCTGCTATTCACTCTGTTCATAATTACATTGCCAACTGCTACTTGCCCTTCGAACGATTCATAGCCTGCTTCCACTTCTATAATCTTAGCAAGCAACACCAGCTCGGGCGATGGCAGCTTCTCAACAATCGCCTGTGGAATGACCGTCTTCAATGTAGCTCCCGCAACGAGCGCATTCGAGCTCAGTCCGTTGCGTTCCTTCAACAAGCCGCGCTTAATGCCGAGCTTATTCGCTATCTCTATCAACGTATCTCCCTGCTGAATCGTATACAACGGCACTTGTTCGATCACAGCTGTCTTCGTCTCGTCATCCCATTCCATCGAAGCATGCATCAGCTCAGCTGCATGACGCAGCGGCAAATAGATGCGGTCGTCCTTGATTAATGGCGCTACATCCATCGTATATGTGTTTCCGTTGACTTGCATTGTCGGATGATCGACAGTGAACGTAATGCTGTCATCGATCGCGGTATGGAGCGAAATCTCCGGCGCTTCCCATACCATCTCACTGCCGAATTCATCTGCTAGCGAACGTAAGGAAACGTACAGCCGTCCGTTCTCGATGAACGAAGCTTCCTCCATCGATGCCGCTTCACCAGCCCGAATGGTCATCGTTAGCAGTTCTGGCTGTTGTGCGGATGTCTGGTCTGCCTGCTGTTCCTGCTGTAATTCTGCTGTTCCCGCTTCCGCATGTATCTCATTGGTGCCTTGCGTATGTAAGTTCGGTGCTTCCTCTGTACTTGCCGGTGATTGTGCGGCATAGACGGCCCCTGCACAAGTAGCTGCAGCGATAACGAACGCCGTTCCTAAGCCTATCACACCTCGCAGCATGGAATCCCTCCTCATTGTTTGATAATCCTATTTTACCGGACGTCCTCTGAACTGGCAATCTGTCATACGTCTATTATTCATGGTATAATAAGCCAATCCGAAGTATGACTGTAATTCGAATTCAATAAACTAGGAGGATATTCATGAATCCTATTGTCAGTATGCGTTGGCTGTTGGCTAGACTCTATGAACCAGATCTCGTTATTGTAGACTGCCGCTTCGAACTGGCATCTCCCCTTGCGGGACGCCATGCCTATGAGACTTCTCGTATTCCTGGTGCGCGCTACCTCGATCTGGAGGCCGATCTCTCTGCCCCAGTCGAACAGCATGGCGGTCGTCATCCGCTGCCAACTGCTGAGGCATTAACCGCCACGTTCAGCAAGGCAGGCATTCATCCAGACTCCCGTGTCGTTGCATACGACAATCAAGGCGGTGCTATGGCATCGCGGGCTTGGTGGCTGTTGAACTATATGGGCCATGAGCGTGTATTTGTTCTGGACGGCGGATTCGCCGCCTGGCAGCAAGCAGGCTATCCCGTAGAAGAAGGGGAACCGGTCATTGGCATTCCTGCGCAATTCGCAGGGGAGCCTCAGCCAGAATGGCTTGCAGACATGAATGAGGTTCAAGCTGTCGCAGATCAAGCGATGAACAGCGTGGAAGCAAGTACGCTGCTGATCGACTCCCGAGAATACAAGCGCTTTATTGGCGAGGAAGAACCGATCGATTCAGTCGCAGGACATATTCCAGGTGCGCGCCATTACTTCTGGAAGGATAACTTGAACGAACAAGGGCAATGGAAGTCAGGTGATGAGCTGGCAGATCGCTTCCATGCACTGCCTAAGGATAGCGAGGTCATCGTCTATTGTGGGTCGGGGGTTACAGCATGCCCGAATGTGCTGGCACTGAAGCAAGCCGGATTCGAACGTGTCCGCCTCTACGCCGGCAGCTGGAGTGACTGGATCTCATATAGCGAGAATCCGATTGCTACGGGGGAAGAATAGGACCATACTGCTGCGTCCGATGCAAATTAGTGGAGGCTGCGACAGGTAATGTGACCTGTTGCAGCCTTTTTTGCGTTGAATGCAACAGCAAAAGTTGACATTGAGGTTCGCTTGTTATATGGTTAGTTACATAAGTAATGAACCATGTAAGGTGGTGGAAAGGAGTGTCCACATGTTTGATGAACGGAGTCCGATTTACCTCCAAATCGCAGGACAGATCAAAGATCAGATTGTTCGCGGGGAATTGCAGGAAGACGAGCAAGTGATGTCTACCAATCAATACGCCTCGTTTTATCGGATTAATCCGGCAACAGCGGCCAAAGGATTTCAACAATTGACAGATGACAAGATTTTGTACAAAAAGCGAGGGATCGGAATGTTTGTCAGTCAAGGAGCTAGAGAACGGATTATTGCGGATCGGCGGGAACGTTTTTTTCAAGAAAAAGTCGATGTTATGATGGCAGAAGCCAGAGCGATAGGAATACCGTGGGATGAGCTAATGGACTATATCAAACAACGGGAAGGAGCGGATTCACAATGACAGCACCTGATATTACGATGGAACAGATGAGCTTGAAGTACGATTCCGTTACAGCATTGGAAGACATTACATTGAGATTGACAGGTGATAAAATTTACGCCCTTCTCGGTCGCAATGGATCAGGAAAAACAAGCATGTTGTCTGTACTCTCCTCCTTTCGTCCGGCAACCAGCGGTAGCGTAAAGATAGGCACAGAAGAAGTGTTCGACAATGAACGGGCTACCCTTCAAATATGCTTTATTCGAGATGATAAGAACGTCTATGAAGAGGAAACGGCGAAGGATGCGCTTGCATTCGCGGCCAATTTCCGTCCGAACTGGGATAACGCTTATGCCGATCGGTTGATGAACATGTTTCAGCTACCCTACAACAAGCGTGTAAACACATTTTCACGAGGCATGAAATCAGCTTTAGGTGTTGTGATGGGCTTGGCAAGCCGCGCACCGATTACAATCTTCGACGAAGCGTACTTGGGCATGGATGCACCTTCTCGCTATCAGTTTTACGAAGAGGTGCTGCGGGATTACATCGAGCATCCGCGAACGATCATATTATCTACCCATCTGATTGAAGAAGTAGAATCACTTTTCGAGGAAGTGATCATACTCGATCAAGGCAAGATTTTGATGCATGAGACACTTGAAGCATTAAGCCAACAAGGCGTCACCGTGACTGGCCCTGCAGAGCATGTAGACGCGATTGCTCAAGGTATGACGGCACTGGGCGAGAAACAACTCGGATCGACTAAATCCGTCACGTTGTTTGGCATACTCAGTCCAGAAGCAAGGGAAAGCATCAAGCAGCTCAATCTGGAGATCGAACCGATCGGATTGCAAGATTTATTCGTTCACTTGACGAAAAAACAAAAGGGAGTGTAAAGTATCATGACTACTAAGGTATTCCAATATCTGTGGCTAAGCTATATAGGCATTTATATGTGGTTTTGGGGTGTGCTGTTCGTCCTCGCAATCGGCGGTTGGACACTCCAGGCATCGGACTGGGCAGATTGGCTGCTTCAAGAGATGAATGAAACGGGAAATTGGACATACGGCATCTGGGCTCACTTGGAACAATCTCCCAAGGTTTTCTTGTTTGTGACCGGTATCTTGTTCTCTGTTATGGTCATGCC
Source organism: uncultured Paenibacillaceae bacterium (assembly GCA_913056365.1). Lineage (GTDB taxonomy): Bacteria > Bacillota > Bacilli > Paenibacillales > K13 > Xylanibacillus. The sequence continues at coordinate 582,702 of CAJXLT010000002.1, forward strand.
GTCGCTTCTAATCTACGGTATTTCTCGCAGAACTTGCTTCCATGCGGCCTTGCGCAAGTGTATCACCGTATCCGCACTGTTCGTCATCATTGTGCTGAGTGCACATATGCTGGAATGGGGCGTTGCCCGTTGGTTGAATCAAGTATATACGTTTCGCTTCTCTACACAAGAGGTCTGGGTACATCCGGCTTATAATGGTGTGAAGATGTATTTCGACATGATCCTATCCTTTGTTAGCGGATGGTTTATCGGCCTTGCCTTTTATCACAAGGGGTGGATTCGAGGCATTGGGCTCACGATATTCGGCATCGCTCCAGTAATCGTCATCGGCATCATCGCACAATCTGAGCATGCATATGCTACGTATGGCACCGTACTGGTAAGTATAGGATTATTGGGCATATATGCGCTTTCGCTCGGGCTGTTGCTTGTCTGGACACGGCGCTTCATCAGCAGAGTTGCCATACGATAAGCAGTGTGAATACTAGACATTACAGCGGAGGTGTTCCCATGCATATAATCGAAACACCCAGGCTGCTGCTGCGCACCTGGAAGGAAGACGATCTCCATACATTCAGACAGATGAATGCGGACAGAGAGGTCATGCGGTATTTCCCAGCAACATTAACTAGCGCCGAGACTGATCGCTTCTATAATGCGATTCAAACCGAATTTTTAACATGCGGATATGGGTGGTATGCGGTTGAGGACAAAGAAAACCGAGAATTCATTGGCTTCATCGGGTTGCACCGAGCAACATTCGCAGCCGACTTTACGCCCTGCACAGAAATCGGTTGGCGGCTGAAGAAGGAAGCATGGGGCAAGGGATATGCTACAGAAGGAGCAGCTGCGTGCTTGAATTATGGATTTAATGCATGCAAGCTGTCGGAGATTTTCAGCTTTACGGCGGAGATCAATCAACCATCGCAACGGGTTATGAACAAAATCGGCATGAGATTATCGCACACATTCGATCATCCCAATGTGCCAGACGGACATCCGTTAAGACGACATGTCCTCTATCACATCACTGCTGATGACCTATCCTTGTCTGCCTCCGCAATAACCGAATAGTCACTATTACGGATTGTCGGCCTGTTCTCCCGCATAGCCATTCCGATAGCATGCGTCATAGCGGGTTGCCGATTCCAGGTCGAGCTCAGTCAAGCCCCCGGCATGCCAGGTAGTCAATCGCAGCGTGATCCTTCTGAAATCAATGGCGATCATCGGATGGTGGTTCATCTGCTCGGCAATTTCTGCGACTTCATTCACATACGCCACCGCATGTCGGAAGGACGGGAAGCGATATTGCCTAACTATCCACTTCTCGTCCTCACGCTTCCAGCCTTCTAGTTCAGATAATGCTTGCGCAATCGCAGTCTCATCCAATTTCTCCTGCTTACTCACGACGATCCCTCCTTGTTCTTATAGGTCACGGTCGTAACCTAAGCCTGTAACCACATCCTGCGTAGTGACACACATCAGTCTGCACGAACCATTGTAACTAAGCATAGGCATAGTTGTAAGTGCATTTTATACAGCTAGTCTACGTTCATTCGCACCGTATGTCCAATCTAACTGTAAAACCTACAGTTAGTTTGTCCGATTCAGCCTTGTTTCACCGAAAATCCATATTCTAAGTGTACTTTGTGCAGGTAGAAACGAAATACACTGTGTATCCGCCAATCTACCTGCACAAAATACAGTTAAACACACTCCCATTTCAATATTAAGATTACTACCGGTTCCATCACCAATTATTGATCACGCGTCAAGGCATTGATTTTTGTCAGGTGATGAAATCTGCTTATAGCAGCACTATGAAACAGACTATACTTATTTGGCCGCGTATTCCGATGCCGCGCGCTGTATGACAGATTGCATCGGCAGATGGTACGGACACTTCTCCTCGCACAACGGCTTCTCCTTACACGGTTCATATTCCGCACAAGCCTGCATTTTCTCCAGATGGTTCGCGAAGAACGATTGTCCCTTCGGCAACAGCCCCAAGGCCCGGGTCGCTTCACTCGAAATCATGACGTCCGGAATCTTGATGTCCACTGGACAGGAGCAATAATTGCAGCGGCGGCAATTGTGTGCCCCCATCTCCTGCGCGAGCTGCTCTAGCTCCGCTTTCTCAGACTCTTCCACTTCCTGATCCATCGCTGCAATATTCTCCTTGACCTCTTCTACACTCGTCATACCTGAGATTAACGTATGGATATTTTGGCTGAACGGATAACGAATCGCCTTGTCGATAGGTTGTATGAATCCGCCCGAAAGCGGCTTCATCGCTGTCCGTCCCATATTCTGCTGATCTGCCATCGGGATTAATTCATCCAGAGCGAACGGTTGAGCGAGATTCAGATGAAAGAGCACCTGCTCGAACTTGCCACCGGACACCCATTTGGCAAGCAGCTCCGGACGATGACCGGTAATGCCGATATGGCGCACCTTGCCCTCCCGTTTCGCCTCCAATGCTGCCTCATAAGCGCCTCCCTCATCCATAATTTGTTTGATTTCATGCGGGTAGTTCACATAATGAATTTGCAGAAGATCGACATGATCGGTTTTCATCAAGGTCAGGCTGCGTTCAATTTCTTCCTTCGCCGTCTTGTAGTCCCGCTTGTTCGTCTTCGTTGCTAGGAAGAACTCATCTCTGCGATGGGAAATGCTATTCCCAATTATTTCCTCACTATTGCGGTAAGCTGAGGCTGTATCTATATAGTTAATCCCTTGATCCAATGCGTAATTCAGCGCTTCCTTCGCCTGCTCGAACGGTACGCCCGGCAAGTTCATCGCTCCGAACCCAAGTGAGGATACCTTATAACGAATGCTTCCAAACGTACGATATTTCATGGACATTCCTTCCTCCTATGCTGCTTAATCTGCTAATCTTGCATATTGTTGTATCGCATTAAGGATGAACGCCTGAACGGCATCAAGTCACAACACGACCATCAGCTGCCGCCAAACAATTGAACATCACTACGCAATAATCGTTCACCTTGATATAGCATGAACCGCCCTTGCATCCATTCAATGCGCAAGAGACGCCGATCATCAGATTGAAACCGCCATACGTGCATGTCCCCTGCCGCTGTAAAGGGAGTCCGACCAGACATCGTCGACCAAGCGGTATACTCTTCCTCCAAGTGATACGTTACATCATCGAGGTCAATCGTTGCAGGTACTTCATGAAATTGATCCAACCGCCCATCGATTTCCTCATACAGGATACAATCTGACGCTTCTCTCTGTTCGATGTACAAATATTTGAGGGCTGCTCCGTCCTTTAATGTAATCACGGCTTCCCTTCGAACCGAACTCGACATCTTGCCGATTACTTCGTACATAACCAGCGATACCTCAAGGGCATCGCCAGGTCCGCAATCCAGCAAGGTCTTCGGTTTGGTTGGCGGTTCTGGACGGCGCAGTATACCCTTCAATCGATCCCATATACTCATCCATAATCACCTTTCCCTTAGATGATAAGACTGGACACGGCAAAGGCAATGCCGATGTAGACAAAGGCAAGCAATGCAGCTACTGCAGCATTCCCTTGCTGCAAATGCTCCGATAGCTTAATACCCGGCGTCGCCCAATCAAAGACCCAATAAGTAGCAATCAAGCAAATATACCCAACAAAAAACCATAATCCCATATGAAGGATGGATGAATTCGTATAGGCGGCTACCCCAAGTATAATAGCTGTCGCCAGAAATTTGCCTCCCAACGCTACACCAACTGCCGTGTTACCCTTCCGCAGTTCTTCCAAGTCGTTGAACGGTGTCATCAAGGCAAATAAGAACATACCTGCCAGCTGCAATACGGCAATAGCCAGCACACTAATTAACAAGTCAAGCACAATCATTCTGCCCACCCCCTGAACTTGGCCATCGCCATATCATAATTTTCATAATCATGTACTTCTTCCAATTGTACCTCTACTGACTGTTGGGACTTCAAGCTCTCATAGCGTTCTGGATCAATCGGCTGTTTGATGTCATGACCGGAAGGAAGGGTAACGACGGCAAACTGTCTTGTCTCGCCTGCATTCTCAGTCTTGTACACACCGACAAGATCGACCTCAGTATCCACCAGTACTTTCAAATTCGCCAAATCCTCTTCAGCCGCTTCCTTGGAATTGTATGATTTGATCATCTTCCATTCCGACAATGTTACCTGATTGCGGCCTTCTCCCGTTAATCTCATCGTTGCGTTCATATGCTCCAGCACCCATATAGCGTCACCGGTTGCATAATTGTTGTCATTCGGCAATAGCTCATTATCCGGCAATAATACCATATCACCGCCGATCAGATCGCCGACTTCACGCTCCGCAATGCGGTAATCCCATGGAACCACGTTCGCATTGCCAGCACTGGCCTCTCCAATTGCACCGCTTGACTCTCCCGCAGTCTGAATGACGCGGGGTGTACTGTCAAGCGTTTGACCAATCATATATAACACAACCAAGATGACACCTGCTACTACAACAAGCTGCAAAAACTTACCTTTCATCATGTCTCCTTCACCCCAATCGCTATAAAATGGCTGGTGTTCCCCGTAATCAGTCCACCCGCTCTGCCTAACAGTCCGGACGACTGTCCATTCAGCATAAACATGCCTACGAGCAAATGATAATCGCCGTCATAAAGCTTCACCGGATGCATGTCAGCTCGCTGCTGATAAATGGGCGGGAACCAAACACTCGTATCATATCCGTCCTTGTCTTCAACCTCAATGTCTCCCTTCTCATCATACAGCTTGACTGAGCCGCCCTCACGACCGAACATCGACTTGCTCACATACGTATGCTTCAGCACAGGTTGATCATAGGTTGGCAGCATATAGCGGTCAATGACCGTATGCTCCTCTTCCGAGAATAACCCGCTGTTCAATTCATGCAGCCCCCAGATGAGCGCTTGCAGTCCCTTCGATTGCAAGAGAATGGCATGGATCGGATTGAACAGCTGTAATTTCCCGCTTTCCAGTGCATAAGCAAGCGCTTCGCCGCCTTCATCGACCGCCATCCATTCCTTCGGATACAGAGCGAACAGTCGGTCCACAGGCTTGCTTTCCTTATCCCTTAGCTGGCCTTCATCCACCCACAGTTCCAGACAATCCAGGCAACGTACGGGCAGACCGCTGTGTTGTGCCAGCATGCGAATAGTGCCCGAATCTTCCTCATGCTCGCCATAAGCGATGCATGCAACAACTTCCGGCTGTTCTGCCAGCCATGCTTCAGCAAGCTTGCGCTTCATGCCGTCATTGACACTGCGCACCCCATGCTGACGACACATCCAAGGTGTGGCGACACTCGCCTCTACATAGCCGGTCGGCGTATCTGCATTCAATTCAAGCAGACGTATGTTCCCGTCTTCCGCAATAGCGAAATCAAAGCGCGCATATCGGCTGATCCGTCCCACTGGCCCGGGTTCGATCATGTCAAGGGAATCCCAGAGCACCTCCGGAATGGCTAGCAGCTCATACAAATCTCTGCGCCCGAGGACAAATCGTGCGGCCTTGTCGAATATCGTCCATAGTTCAGTTGCTGCCCGCTTGAGATCCTCATACATCGTCTCAGGCATCACAGCAAGCTGATCGACCCAATATGCTTCGTCGTCCATATCCGCCCAAGTGAAGCCCAGTCTTGCCAGCTCCGCCACGCGCTCCTTCCGATTCGGCTGCGGCAAGCCGACAATCTCAATCATACCGGCTACCCTCCGAAGGAGCTCTTGCTGCCGCTCGAACTAAAGCTGCTTGACTTGCCGCCTATCCCGCCTGGTGAAGAGGAAGTCGACTTGCTCGAGCTTGTTCCTCTTCTCGTAATAGAACCAGAAGAGTTCGTTGTCTTCGGTCGAACGGTTGAACCTGCAGTTGGCTTGCTCTGGAAGGATCCGCTATCGAATGACTTCGGTCTGTAACGCTCATTCGTACGAGAATTGTACACGGGTCGAGAATCCGACCAGTTCCGGCTAGAGTAGGATCTGCCGCTATTGAAGATCAAGTGATACAGCAATAAATCATCCCAGCCAAAACCGTTGTGCACAATTACTGGCGAAGTACCGCCAGTCCCGGCATCTAATTCCGAGTCTCCCGTTGAATCACCTGCTTGTTCTTCATCCGCTTCTCTCAGCGAAATCGGCAAGTTCCAATCTATCTCAGCATCGTAATATTCCTTCACCGCTTCTGTAGACCATTCAACCAATACAGGACCGGCGGCATTCGCATCCGTCGTCTCCGCGCGTGCCGGTGGCATTAGCAGCAGGTTAGCCGCTAAGGCTACGCCTATTGAAGTAGACAGCACCCGCAGCGGCTTGCCTTGATACGTCCATGTTTCGAGCCGTGATTTGCGCTCTTTCATAATCCGCTCTCCTTTCCCTTTCACTCCGTCGCGTCCTTATTCTTGTCTTTCTCATCTGCAACTACCGCAACCAATATTTCCAGAAGTCCGGCATTCACATTCATCCGCCCTTCCAGCATCTCGAATTCTTGACCGTCCACTAGCAAGTAATTGGCATGATGCAACGCAGACAGCTGCGATTCACTCCACGTCGCTTGATGAATGATGGTCATTTCACCGGACAGTTTCTTTTCCACAATAGCAATTTTCACGCTCATCGGAAACCCCTTTCGTCAAAAAACATTTACTTTTCATACGAAACCCAGCTATATATGTTTCATGAAATATATACATCCACTAGCAAGCATATGGTTCAGTAGGCTATGATGGAATCACAGTTAGCACATAAAGGGAGGATGTCCGTGTGAGAGTCTTCATGCTGATTTTGTTCACTGTCTGGGGTATATACATACTTCTACCGTACCTATATAGCCGAGTCGTTCCTTGGTTGAGCAGCAAGTTCAGAAGAAACAAGCGCAATGCCAATATGAACCACTCCCCCATGCATTCTCCGCGAATTGTGCGAAGTCTGCCTCGCGGTCGCGACAACGTTGCATTGACCTTCGATGACGGTCCAGATCCTATCTATACCCCTATGTTGCTTGATCTGCTTGCAGTCTATCATATTCGCGCCACCTTCTTCGTAGTGGGGGAACGGGCGTTGAAGCAACCTGAATTGATCCAGAGAATGGCGGAAGAAGGGCATGAGATAGGCGTTCATAATTATCAGCATTGGTCGAATTGGCTGCTTCCGCCTTGGTCAACTAGCAGACAAATTGCTCACACAGCTACCATTATACATGAACGGACAGGCAAGTGGCCGATCCATTATAGACCCCCTTGGGGATTGCTCAATATCTTCGATATATTTCGTTCACATGTCCAGTATGTGCTATGGTCTGTCATGGTTAACGACTGGCGAGCGAGAGCCAGTACCGTAGACACCATACAGCGCAGGTTGTCGCAACAAGTGGTCGACGGCGCCATCGTCCTGCTTCACGATTGCGGGCGTACAATCGGAGCACGACGCAACGCTCCGATGTTCATGCTGCAAGCATTGTCCGAATGGCTGAAGAACAGTAAGGACAAGTGGAGCTTCGTCACAGTCCAAGAAGGACTTGCTGCGGCAGATGAATTAGAAGACAGCAAGAGAGTTGTATATACGCACGCTACCCATACACGAGCAACTCCATCTAACAATGCCGCTTCCTTGCAACACCGCATTCATACGTTGCTTGCATCCTTATGGCTCGCTTGGGACCGTGCAGTACTCCGCCTGCTGCGCATTCAACCCGTACACCCACAGCATCCTTTCCTCCAAGTGCGTATAAGAGCATACACCGGCAAGCATACGCTGCACTTGAACGACGGCACCGTCGTTCAACAAGGTGATCACATTGCAGAGATCCACTTGAACAACCGTATGATCTATACGATCGGGCAGTCGTCTCCTTCGATCATGCAGATGATGGTAACGCTGTTGCGCCTATTCCAGCCTGCTCTGTCGCAATTGGCCGCCTACTTGCGCCGCCATCCGATGGGCGCACAGGTGAAGGCTGTATACGGCATCAGCCTGCTCCATCAACCGGCCGAGCGCTTCGGCTTTACCGTGCTGGACGTGCACAACCTACTATTCTCGCGGATAAGCAGCTGGTACTTGCGTTTCGTGCTCCGGCTGCTACGGCCCGGCGCAGTGCAACAGCGGCATCAGCCAGACCGCAGGTCGGAACCCAATCGTCTTCGGCGGGAGAACGGAGCAAGGAACAGCCGGAAGCCTGCCAGTTCTCCGCAGGACCGCCGTGCTGACGAACGATGGAAGCCGAAGATCATCGTCATCTCCACAAGCAAGCTGTATCGCATGTATCCGGTTGATTCGTCTGATGCGGGATAGTTGGTTTGAATTGCTACAGTGATACGAATATCAGTTGATTTTTATGATACCCCTCAAAATCACGACCGAAGCGACCTAGCAAACTACTATTAAACTAAAGGAGTGATGACTGATGACCATAACCAAAAAAGCACAGTGGTCTGTTATGTCCATTCTAATATTGGCAGCATTGCTGTTTGCCTGGCACGTCATTAGCGGACAGACTACTAGCAGATACAATGAAAATCCCGACGTATCTAGCAAGATTATAGGTTCACTCGATTCTTCCGGTACCCGATTCCCTCCAAAATCCATGGAAGAGTTGATTGATCGTTCCGAATTTATCGTCATTGGGACTGTTACCACAGATGCTATCAATATAAAGCGACCTATTCGAAGTGGTACCCCTTTGGATCAGAAATTCGAGGACAAGTTTAATAAAACACCAACCTATACAACTGCAGCTGTTCAAGTTCAAGTGGAAGAAGTGCTGTATGGTGAAATCGACCAACAAGAGATCACGTATAGTCAATTAGGCAATGCCAAAAGTCACAGTAAGCAAACCAAAGTGAAAAAAAGAGACCAAGTCGTATTATTTCTAAAGAAGTCACAAGAGGACGGGAGATACACATCTATTGCCTTTGAAGAAGGCGTCTTCACCATCCTTCCAGAGAACAAGTTGCTATCCCAATCTCCATACAAATTTGCTGCCAAGTACGACGAAATTTCTCTGGATATTCTGAAAGAGGATGTCGCGAGTATCGTGAATAAGATCAAGTAATAGTCATATCAAAACCAAGGGATTCTTCGGAGTCCTTTGGGTTGTTCTCAGTTACTTAATGCCGAGTATTCCCACTACTTATCGAAAGATTGCTGCAAGGTATATGCCCGACGCCGATCTTTGATAAGCAACTGTATTTTGTGCAGTTAGTTTTAGCAATAACCTCGCAAATGGACGGATTACATGCAAAAAGTGCAGCTAGATTCATCATCATCACCACATTCCACTGAATCGCGCCAATGTAAATGTACATAATGCAGTTAGTCTACTCTAATCGTGCCAAATGTCCGAAAATAAATGTACAAAATGCATGTAGTCGCGTACAAGAGCGGTGTAACTCGGCCATCTTTGGTGTGTAGTTCATAAGAAGATTCATTGACTAGTGAGAAATTTGACAACGCTGGTGGGAATAAGCGAGAATGAATCGAGTCCCACTAGGTCAACGGACAACAGGAAGGAGCTCCCCCATGGAAGAATCCCAACATTCTCCGTCACGGATCACACAGCGCAAGGCGGAGCATATCGATATATGCTTGCATCAGGATGTGGCAGGATGCGGTATAGACAGCGGCTGGAACGATTACCGCTTCGTGCACAATGCACTGCCGGAAATCCGCTTCGCTGATGTATCGACGCACGCACACTTTCTGGACAAGCCGCTGAAGACGCCGCTGCTCGTCAGCTCCATGACTGGCGGCACAGAGGAAGCATGGCAGCTGAACCGGCTGCTGGCTGTTGCAGCCGAAGCCCACGGCTGGGCGCTAGGGCTTGGTTCGATGCGCGCTGCGCTGGAGCAGCCAGAGACTGCACGAACCTTCCGCGTGCGGCAATGGGCGCCGTCGATTCCTATACTCGCGAATGTAGGCGCAGTTCAATTGAATGAAGGCGTTACGGTCGATGATTGTCGGACGCTGGTCCACATGGCGGAGGCGGACGGTCTTATCCTGCATCTGAATCCGATGCAAGAGATTTTCCAACCCGATGGTGACACCAACTTCACCGGTCTGCTCGCTAAGATTGAACAATTGTGCAGCAAGCTCGAAGTACCCGTTGGCGTGAAGGAAGTCGGGATGGGTATCGACGACGAGACGGCCCGTCATCTAGCAGCAGCGGGCGTAGCCTTCATCGATGCAGCTGGAGCAGGCGGGACATCATGGATTCTTGTGGAAGGGCATCGTTCTCCCGATCCAGTCAAGCAGCAGGCAGCCCATGCATTCGCGGACTGGGGCATTCCGACTGCTGCGAGCGTTCAGCAAATTCGCCGCACCCTTCCAGACATACCGCTCATTGCTAGCGGTGGCATTCATAATGGCGTTGAGGCAGCGAAGGCCATAGCATTGGGCGCTCATGTAGCAGGCACTGGGCGCACCTTACTCCAAGCTGCGTCTATATCAGAGCGCGAGCTAGATGAGACAATGGCGCGCTTCACCTTCGAGCTGAAAGCAGCGATGTTCGGAATCGGCGCTTCCAGCATCCAAGAACTGCAAGGCACAGAGCGCCTTATTCAGCATCGGGGGCAGGAGTAACTATCTGCTCATCTGCGGTCATCAGCGCCTCAGCTACCTCTCGAAACAGCCTCACTCCTTGATGGACCGTGTTCGGCTGCTGATCATACACGGCTGCAGTGATAATATAACGCGGTCGAGCAGCAGGTACATAACCCGTAAACCAATGATGCACCCGCTCCTTATGCAACCCAACCTGAGCCGTACCGCTCTTGCCTGCAACTGACCAGGGCATATCTGCTAACGCTCGTCCGGTTCCTTCCTCCACCACCTTCTCCATCGCTTGCTTCAAGCGCCTTGCCGTTCGTCGGCTCAAAACCATATCTGTTACATGTCTCTCCTCCATGTCGTAGGCGGTCGAACCGTTCGCATATCGGATTTCCTTCACGATCTGCGGCGTGATTCGCTTCCCGTCGTGGAGAATTGTCTGCATCATGACAGCAGACTGGAGCGGTGACATGCGCGCATCACGCTGTCCGATCGCGGTCTGCACACGCGCTCCTTCATCCCCTGCCAGACGGGCCGCCGTGAATAACGAACCGGACTCCTCTTGGTCCAATAATCGAATAACCTTACCTTCATCTAACTCCAACACAGGTCCTACTTGCTGGTTCAGACCAAGCTTAACCGCTGTGTCCTCAAATTGCTGCGGTGTCAAAGAGAGCATCGCTTGCGCAATCGCCACATTGCAAGAGTGTGCTAATGCTTCCATAAGCGTAAGCTTCCCGTGTCCCCCTGCCTTCCAGCAGGACAGACCATAATCGCCATAATGCCCATTGCACTCGAACTTGTGGTCATCGGGAAGCGTATGATGCTCCCATACGGCCGCAGCTACCGCTAGCTTCATGATCGAGCCCGGTGTATATGCCGTTATAGCTCGATTCTGCCAATTCTCGTTAGCGAGATTGATCTGCAACGGGTTGAAATTCGGTCTGCTGGCCATGACCCGAATGTCACTGTTCTGCGCATCCAGCACCACAACTGCACTGCCATGTGAACGACCATGCTCATCCATCAATTGCTCTACAAGCTGCTGTTGGCGGCGATCCAACGTCGTGCTTACTTGCAGCGGATAATAAGGGTTGTCATTGACTTGTGTTCGCAAACCTAATCCCTTCAACAACCTACCGTCGCCACTCACATGCACCGAGATAGATTCAGAAGTGCGTCCGCGTATAACTGGCTCAAGTGTACGCTCCAGACCAGCTACTCCGATTCGTTGATCGGACCGTATCCTTCCCGTTCGCAGTTGATCCGCATATAGGGCTTGCAACGCTTGCGGATGCTGTCCAACAAATCCAATTACATGGCTTGCCAGATAAGGTTCCGCATATCGCAATGAATAGGGGACAATTTCCACACCGTCCAATCCAGCCTGCACCAACTGCTCACGCTGCTGTACAGATAAGGCCTGCGGCGCCAATTGCCCATACAATTGCCACAGAAACGGCTCCTCCTTGTTCACATACGCAGGATCTCCTAGAATTGCTGAGATCGTGTCGTAACGAATGTCATTCCCTGCACCGATAGCACTCTGAAGCGGGAATACCGCTGCCGCAGCTACATTCCGACCCGTCAGCGGCACACCATGACGATCTACGAAATCTGCCCGACCATCATGCAGCACCAAAGCCTGCTCACGCTGGCGCACAGCAGCACTCGTCCAATCAACCGGAGCCGCTAGTTGAATCCAGCCCAGTCTTCCTAGCCATACGAACATGACCATGGTAAAGATCAATAGCGTCCAGAATATTCGCCTTGGCTGCAATACGAGGACCTCCCTTCCCGGATCATCTATCCCCAGCATTGCCACTTTCAACTCCATACATAACGTTCACACTTGTGCGCTGACGACAAAAAACTGCCTCCATCCATAGGATGGGGCAGCTTATATATCGCCGTGCTATGTGGTCACAGGTTATCCACTCGTTTATTTCGATCCATTCTCTTCTTCCACCTTAAACCGCTGCAAGATTTCCTGTAATGACTTCGACAATGCTTCCAGCTTCTCAGCCATCTGTACAAGGCCATCGCTAGAGCTAAGCTGTTGATTGGATAGCGATGCTACCTGCTCCGACGTCGCCGAAGATTCCTGCGACACGGCACTGACACTAGACATTGCCTCTGATAAAGTCATCTGTGAGGACTCAAGTGTCTGCAGCGACTGCGTGACATCATCCAGCTTCGTAATGAACGATTCCATCTCGCCTCTTACCGTACTGAACAGCTTGTCTGTATCCTTAACAGAGGAAATCTGCTCTTGGAAGATTGGGTATGCATCTGACAGCACATCGACTGTCTCCGCGATCTCGGTTTGAATCGTATCTGTAATCTGGCCTACTACATCGATAGACTGTCTCGATTGGTCCGCAAGCTTGCGGATTTCATCAGCGACAACCATGAAGCCTTTGCCCGCCGCGCCTGCCCGCGCTGCCTCAATCGTGGCATTCAGTGACAATATATTCGTCTGCTTGGCGATTGCGTTGAGCATATCGAGAATTTTCCGAATGGAGTCGGTGCTTTCCTTCAGCTTGTCAACCTTCTCCACCATTGAGCGGGTCATCTTCTCCGTTTGCTCTGTCTTGCCGATAAGCTCACTCATTGTACCTGTGCCTTGTTCACTGACTCCCCGAACGTTGTGGGCTGCTTTGCCCATATCCATATTGGCATCCACTACGATGCGCATCTGCTCCCCAAGCTCAATCGTAATGCCGTTGCCCTTCTCCGCTTCCGACGCCAGCGTAGAAGCGCCTGAGGCGATTTGCTCAGTCGCCATCGAAATTTCTTTGGATGAAAGCGCTGTTTGCTTCGATACGTTCGAGAGCTCTGTTGCAGTCGCCAGCACATCCAGAGCGGATTGGTTCGTCTGCTTGACCAACAGGGAGATTTGCTCCATCATACGGTTGAAGCTTTCGCCCAATTGTCCAATCTCATCCTTGCTTCGGATCGAAGTGCGAACAGACAGGTTGCCCTGCTCGCCCTCATTCATCAAGTTTCGCAAGCCGATAAGTGGTCGAGCAATCATATGAACCATCACATAGCCGACCCCTATAGCGACCAGAACTGCAAGTCCGATAATGAGCGACGTCATCGTCATGATCTGGCCTGTAGCTTCCTCCGTTAATTCATCAACTTCAACAGACCCTATCAGGAACCAATCATTATTGTCTGCATGGAATTTATCATGAATAATCAAATTGCCATCGTTCTCGTAATAATGAGCCTCAGTAATGACCTGTCCATCTTCTTTAGCCAACGCAATCTCTTCTAGAACGGTGCCAATGTCGTCTTGATTCTCACTGTAGATCAGCTCATTGTTCGCATTCACAATATACTTCACACCGCTTTCACCAAGCTCTAGGTTGGCGAGATGCTGTTGGAATGCAGACGCCTTGATCTCTATGAGCAACACACCTGTATCCGAGTTCGTTGAGGTTGTACGAATTAAGCGCGCAAGACCGAACGTGGATTCCTGACTATTGCCCATGACACCGCCAGGTATCGTGTTTAACCAGACAATGTTCCCGGTTTCCAGCGCTTGCTGAAACCATGCCTGTTCCGCAATCCCGGTTTTGGTCGCCGAAGTTACGCTGCCGCCGGATGAAACGAGATTACCTTCCAAATCAAAATAGAAAATCGAGTGAAGCTCGTTATTGGCCATTGTAATGCCGTTCAGCTTATTATCCAATGATGCCTTCATCTCATATAACGCGAAATTGTCTTCCGTTCCTCTGTCAATAGTACCAATCGTCTCTTGGATTTCAGCATCTGTCAGAAATTGCAGGGAAAGCTCTGTATACTTGTTCAGTACCAAATCCATTTTTTCCTTAGCCTGAACGATCGCCTGCTGAGAAAATTCAGACACCTGATCGGTAATGGTGCTCTTGGAAGTCAGGTAGGAGGTGAATCCTGAAATGGAGACTAAAATAATGACACTTACGAAAAATAAGATAAACAGCTTGGCACCTACTGAGCGAGATGGATTCAAAGAAAAGGTGCGTTTGCCTGATGGCGCATTATGTATCGGCCTGTTCCTTTGTTCATTATCCGGTTGATGCGAGTTGTCTTCTGATGGTAACGCTTTCTTGGAAGTCCTCGAAACAGATTGAATACGCTGCGTCAGCTGTTTCCATAGCTTCATGTTCTGCACCCCTTCACTTAAATAATACAAGGAATCATGTCAATTGTGTTACTAGTCAATATTCGACAAAAGCGACATGATTCCTCCATGATTATTTTCTCGATTTTTTCAACATGAATTTCTTACGCAGCATGTCCATCGGCTTCACTGGGCCTTCCATCTTCAAGCGAAGCTTCTGGAGCGGATGACGGGCCGCATCCAATGGATTTCCTTCCTCGTCGCATATTTCTTCCACTGTTTGCCGGAAGCGAACGCCATCGGGACTGAATACTTCAAGCTCTGTGCCGGGCTTGAAATAATTGCGTTGCTCAATGACCGCCATTCCCGTAGCTGCATCATATTCGAGTACAATCCCGGCAAAATCGAACGGCGCCTGCTTGTCCTCTTCTTCATAAATATGCTCCTTGGCACCTGGAACTTGAAAGAAGAAGCCTTCATTCAACGGTCGATTCGCTGCTTTATGGATCTCTTCCAGCCATTCCGGCTTCAGCTCATATTGTTCGGGATCGGCCAAATACGCGTCAATCGCCTGTCGATACGCATACACTACCGTTGCTGCGTAATGCATGCTCTTCATGCGTCCCTCGATCTTCAAGCTGTCGATGCCCGCATCAATAATTTGTGGAATATGCTCGATCATGCACAAGTCCTTAGACCCCATCGTGAAGCTTTCTTCCTCATCTGCGAACAGCGGAACGCCTTCTGCTAGAAGCTGACCAGATTCATCACTTGCAGACTGATACAGGTCATACTTCCACCTGCAAGACTGTGAGCAGCCGCCACGATTGGAGTCACGATCGGTCAGATGATTGGACAAGACACACCTGCCAGAGAAGGAGGAACACATAGCCCCGTGGACGAACGCTTCGATCTCGACATCGACCTTCTGCTTGATTTCCATAATATCCTTCATGGATGCTTCGCGAGCGAGGACGACACGCGGAAGCCCTTCTTCCTTCCAATAGCGAACAGCTTCCCAGTTCAACGTGGATTGCTGGGTTGACAAGTGAACCTCCAGCTTCGGGGCCACCTTCATCGCAGTATCGATAATAATTGGATCTGCCGCGATGATCGCCGCGATGCCGACAGCCTCCAGCTCGCGCATATAATCAGCGATACCGGCCAAATCTTCGTTATGCGCATAGATGTTGGCTGCTACGAACACCTTGGCTCCGTATCCTTCGGCAAATTGCACAGCCTCCCGCATCTCATCCAACGTGAAGTTGTCTGCATTGGATCGCAAGGAGTATTGCGGACCGCCAATGTATACAGCATCCGCTCCATAATGAACAGCCATCTTCAGCTTCTCCAAATTACCGCCGGGTGCTAGCAACTCCGGCCGTGCCAGCTTGCGTCGATTCGCGACTGCTGCCGGCGCTTCTTCCAACCGAATAGACATCGGATGCACCTCCCTCTAGATGATTTAGTAAACCTGCTCCTTGAACAGAAAGCCATAAGTCAATTCACGATGCGGATCTTGATAGTGCTGGATACGTTCCAGCCAAACAGGGTTTGGTTCGTAGTTATCCGGGTCGCTAGTCCAGGCATCCAGTGCTTCCCTGTAAGAACGAACTGCAGCTGCGTGTGCTTCCGTTGACATAAGCAGCCCTTCCATCTTCAAGCTGTGAATGGGAGCGGTCAGCAGTTCGTCCAGAACCTCCAACAGACAGATGTCTTCAGCGCTCATAATGTGCGTGCCGTCTCGGTCTTCATAGATCGGAAAGCGCAAATCCTTCCTCTCTTGTTCGACCAAGTAGAATCCGTGTTCCTTGCCTTGAATCTCATCCGAGGCCTCGGTTCCTTGATAGTGCATATAGCTCTGTATCAGGTTGCGGCCGGAATGATACAGTGTCGTCATCCCGTGCACCTGAACTTGCACTTCCATCCCTGCATGCTCGGTAACTTCCGTGATTTCCTCCAAGTTCAACTCTCTGGCCAGTACGACGCGCTTCGCTCCTCTTGCCCCCCAATATTGGGCCGTTGCATAATTCGTCGAAGTCATCTCTGGATTCCAATGAAACACCGGTTCATAGCCCAGATCACGGCAAATCATCAAGACAGCTGGATCACCGAACACTAACGCATCCGGCCGCAGCTGCTTCAACAATTGAATATATTCCTTCAGCTCAGGCAGCTGATCATTGGCGAATACATGATTGACCGCCACATAAATGCGAATCCCATGCTCTCTAGCAGCAGCAATCGCATCGCCAAGCTCATCTGCTGTGATCTCTCCTGACAGACGAACGCCGAAGCGGCTTTCTCCAACAATGACCGCATCAGCCCCTGCTTGTGCTACCTGCTTGATCTCTTCTATTGAACGAGCTGTGGCCAGTAATTCCGGTGACGTTCTCAATGCCACTCACTTCCTTTTTAACGTTTTCGACTAATTGCAACACCGTCTCCTGTCGGTATGATCAACGTTTCCAGTTCAGGATGCGTCGATAGCATGTCATTATAACTCTGCAGCTTGCGGATCATGGAACGCTTATTCGCTGGAAGTTCTTCCACTGGCATTGTCACCAGTCCTTGAAACAACACATTGTCTGATGCCATCCACCCGCCGCTTCTCAGCTTCGGCAGAGCAAGTTGCATAAATTCCTTATACTTGCCTTTGGCTGCATCAATGAACAGCACATCGAACGGGCCTGCAACTTCCCCTATCGTATGCAATGCGTCGCCATGTATGCAGCGCACACGTTCATTCACACCTGCCTCAGCGAAATTCCTTGAAGCCCGCTCAGCCCGCTCCGCATCCAGTTCCAGTGTTATGATTTCAGCATCAGGCACTGCCAATGCCATGTGAATCGAAGAGTAGCCGATCGCTGTTCCGATTTCCAAGATACGTCTGGGCGACGTGAGCTGAAGCAGCATGCGAATAAGTGCAATACCACTGCGCTGGATATTCGGAATTCCTTCGGCACGTCCCTCTTGCTCCAATCGAAGCAATGTTGTACTGCGATCCCACATTTCCTGATTGTCTAGCAATTGTTCTACATAACGATTAATCTGTTCGTGAACAATCTCCATCGGTCCCCTCCTGCTCGGCTGCTCGCTTCAATCATTATTGAGCATTCGCTTCCATCTGCTTGCTTTGTTCGATGTTGGCCAAATGCTGTGCATAAGTTTCTGCGAATAGATGCTCCTGGCTGCCGTCTTTCTTCGTCACATAATAAAAGTACGGCGACTCCTCTGGATACAACGCTGCTTGAATCGATGCCAAGCCAGGCGCTGCAATCGGTCCAGGAGGCAGACCGGCATACAGATATGTGTTATACGGATGATCGATCTCCAAATCCTCATAGATTACCCGATCCTTGTGCTCGCCTAATGCATATTGAACGGTTGCATCAATTTGCAGCTTCTGTCCAATCTCGAGTCGATTATAGATAACACCGGCTACAATCGGTCGCTCTTCATCGAGAATGACCTCCCGTTCTATCAAGGAAGCAACTGTCATTACTTCATGAAAGGTCAACCCAAGCTTCTCCAGCTGCTGCGGCCAATCTTCCGGCAGTTCCTCCAGCTTGTGATCCAGCTCCTCCAGCATGCGCTGCACCATGACTTGTTCAGAGAATCCCTCTTTCACAATCTCATACGTCTCCGGGAACAGATAGCCTTCCAGCCAGTGCATATAATCTCCGTCAGCCGGAATATCTTGAATGGATGTAGCCATGAAATTTTGCGGTTCGCTGACAAGCCGGAGAAATTCCTCTTGCTGAATAAGACCCTGACTGCTGAATTCCTCAGCCATCTGTGCGACAGTCATGCCTTCAGGGACAGTAAATCTCACCATCTCTATTGGAATCGTATCGCCTGTATTGAACTTCTCAATCATATCATCCAATGTCATGCCAGGTGTCAGTTCATACTCCCCGGCTTGAAAGCGGCTTCCTTCATCCTTATAACGCAAATAATAACTAAATATAAGTGAGCTGCGAATAAGTCCAGATTGCTCAAGCTTCTTGGTCACAGCCGTTGAATGCATGCCAGGCTCGATCTCGAATGTTACACTTTCCCCAATATCAACAGGCTTTAAGGCATTCGCTACAAACATGCCAAGCCCAGTTATGGTTCCAGCTACTAAGCAGAACAATACTAACAGCACCGTCAGCATAGCCTTCCATGGCTTACGGCGAACTACAGCTTCATCATGCTGCTCCCTGTCCTCTTTCCCCTTCAATACAAATCCCCTCCTAGATACCCACGAAAGTGACGTCTATCCTCCGAAGCTAATTCCGATTACTTTCGCGGGGCCCATACAAAACACCTGCGAAAGTGACGTAAGTCAAGAAAAAAGAGCGGCACGCCGCTCTATAGCTCTTCCTCGAGCAAAGTATTGAACGTTTCCTCAACGATCTTCCATTCTTCTTCATCTTCGATCGTATACAGCTTCAGATCGTCGCCATCCTCTTCATAGCGGAAGGCGTAAACATCGTCTTCTTCTTCATTGTTCTCGTCCGTCGGCACAACCATCATATACTTCGCGTCTGAATCATCCACCTCAAAGGTCATGATGATTTCGAATTCCTCTTCATTGCCCTGTTCATCTGGAATATAGATCAACTCCGGACTCTCTTCGGGCTTATGCTTCCCGTTCACATGAACACCTCATTTCGGTTTGGTATCTAGATAGCTTTGCAAAATAACCGATGCAGCCATCTTATCTACGACTTGCTTTCGTTTCTTGCGACTGACATCAGCTGCAATGAGCGTGCGTTCAACCATCGCAGTCGATAGTCTTTCGTCCCACAGCTGGACGGGCAGGTTCAGCTCCTGCTTAAGCACTTCCGCAAACGCCATGCACATTTCCGCTCTCGGACCGATGGAACCGTTCATATTCTTGGGCAAGCCAAGTACAATTTCAGTCACATCATATTCCGACACAAGCTCCTGCATGCGCTGCATATCGCGCTCGGGAGATGTACGCCTTAGCACTTCCACCCCTTGCGCAGTCCAACCGAATGCATCGCTGACAGCCACACCTATGTTACGATCACCATAATCGAGACCTAATACTCTCATCCCATGCTCCGTTCCGTCAAAAAGCCGATGGGCAAGCCCACCGGCCTGTATTCGGCCTTACCTTTTTTGACTTAAATAGGATCGCACCAATTCTTCAATAAATTCATCGCGTTCATGCTTACCAATCAGGCTTCGGGCATTGTTGTGCCGAGGAATGTAAGCGGGGTCGCCAGACAGCAAATAACCGACAATCTGATTGATCGGATTATAACCCTTCTCTTGCAAAGCATCGTACACTGCCAAGAGCACCTCATTAGGCGAAGTCGTCACATCATCCGCTCTACCGCTGTACTTCATAGTCTTGTCCATGGAACTCATAGCCAGTACCTCCCGTCCACATTCCGATTAGGCGCTTCGATGCAACTCACACCTTCATTATCTTTCCATCAGTATAGCATGAACGCGAAGAGATTTCTATTGCTTTGCTGCTGAGGCTTGCTCCTGCACAACGGCTTCTGCTCGCTTCAGCGCATCTGCCAGACGGGAAGGTTCCTTGCCTCCGGCTTGCGCCATATCCGGCCGGCCTCCACCTCCGCCTCCGCATACAGAAGCGACTTCCTTAACCAGCTTGCCGGCATGGAATCCTTGCTTCGTCAAGTCCTCTGTCACAGCTGCTACCAGACTTACCTTGCCATCTGCATTCGCACCTAATACGATAATCCCAGAGCCGAGCTTCTGCTTCATGTCATCAGCAAGCTTGCGCAACGCATCCATATCAGCTCCATCAATGGATGCAGCTAGCAGCTTAACGCCTGCAACTTCACTAACCTGCTCAGTGAGCGAACCGGCCTCCGATTGGCTCAGCTTCGCACGAAGTGATTCATTCTCTCGCTGTATCTCACGAATTTGCTGTTGCAATCCGTCTACTCGCTTCGGCACATCCGCCCGCTTCGCCTTGAGCAATCCTGCTGCTTCGTCTAGCACTTCCAATTGCTCCTCCATATAACGGAATGCATGGCGACCGGTTACTGCCTCGATCCGTCGCACGCCCGAACCGATTCCGGACTCGCTAACAATCTTGAACAAGCCAATCTGTGAAGTAGCGTTAACGTGACAACCGCCGCACAATTCGATGCTGTAATCCGAAATCTGCACAACTCGGACAATATCGCCATATTTCTCACCGAACAATGCCATAGCACCCATCGCCTTCGCATCATCAATCGACTTGTGCTCAATCTGAACCGGATGATTGCTCCAAATTTGTTCATTCACCATTCGCTCAATCTGACCCAGTTCCTCAGGCGTTACAGAGCCAAAGTGAGAGAAGTCAAACCGAAGACGTTCCGGAGCTACAAGCGAGCCGGCTTGGTTCGCATGCGTGCCAAGCACATCCTTCAACGCCTTATGGAGAAGATGCGTTGCCGTATGGTTCTTCACTATATCCTCACGCATGGATCTATCCACCAACGCCTGAATACGGTCGCCCTGCTGCAGCGTGCCAGTCGTAATCTTGACTGCATGCACGTGCTGACCGTGAGGTGCCTTGACCACATCTTCTACAACTGCCTGCAACTGCGCATTGGTCATACGTCCCTTATCACTAACTTGTCCGCCGCTCTCTGCATAGAACGGGGTGTGATCCAATATCACCTGGCATGCCGCGCCTTCATCAACACGATCCACAAACTGGCCGTCTTGAATGATTGCCTGCACGGTTGCCTCAATTCCCCAGTCAGTATACCCGACAAACTCACTTTTATCCGTATAGTCCCCTAGCACGCCGCCTTGCACGTTCATGCTTGCGGATTCCTGGCGTGCTGCACGAGCCCGCTCCCGCTGCCTGTTCATCGCAGCCTCGAAGCCTTCAGTATCGATGAGTAAACCATGCTCCGCAGCATAGTCTTCGGTAAGATCCAATGGGAAGCCATACGTATCATATAGCTTGAAGGCAGCTTCTCCATCTATCCGTTCTCCGCCTTCGCTCTTCACTTGGTCCACAACTTGGCCGAGAATTGCCAATCCTTCTGCCAATGTCTCATGAAAGCGTTCTTCCTCTGTACGAATGACCTTGACGATAAAAGCACTTTGCTCGGTAATCGCTGTATAATGAGAGCCCATAATATCGCCTACCGTTGCAACAAGCTTATACATAAATGGCTCTTGAATACCTAACACGATACCGTAACGAACTGCGCGACGAAGCAATCTCCGAATGACATAACCGCGGCCTTCATTCGAAGGAAGCACACCATCACCTACAGAGAAGGCAACGGTGCGGATATGATCAGCAATAACCTTGAAAGCGACATCTTGTTCTTCATTCTGACCATAGCGCTTACCTGCAATACGTCCGGTCTCCTCCATAATCGGAAGGAATAGATCCGTATCGAAGTTGGAAGCTGCATCCTGCAAGATCGATGTGAATCGCTCCAGTCCAGCTCCAGTATCGATATTCTTGTTCGGCAGCGGTGTGTAGGAGCCGTCCTTATTATGATTGTATTGTGAGAATACGAGGTTCCAAATTTCCAAGAACCGCTCGTTCTCACCGCCAGGCCAGCATTCCGGATCAGACAGATCACCGTATGCGTCGCCGCGGTCATAGAAAATCTCAGTACAAGGTCCGCACGGACCTTCCCCGATATCCCAGAAATTCTCTTCCAGCTTATATATCCGTTCAGCAGGTAATCCAATCTTCTCATGCCATAATTGGAACGCTTCGTCGTCCTCAGGATGGATCGTCACAGACAGCTTGTCTGGATCGAAGCCAATCCACTTCTTATCTGTAAGAAACTCCCATGCCCACAACACAGCTTCTTCCTTGAAGTAATCGCCGATCGAGAAGTTTCCCAGCATTTCGAAGAATGTATGGTGACGGCGGGTCTTCCCTACATTCTCAATGTCATTCGTTCGAATACACTTCTGTGCATTGGCGATGCGCGGATTGTCCGGCTTCACCCGACCATCGAAGTATGCTTTCAGCGGTGCCATTCCGGCGTTGATCCACAGCAGGGAAGGATCGTTATGGGGAACGAGCGACGCACTCGGTTCAATGTTATGCTCTTTACTTGCAAAAAAATCGAGCCATTTCTGGCGAATCTCACTGGATTTCATAGTCAAGCCTCCGCATGATATAATTTTTATTGAACCCACGAAAGTGAGGTTGATGCTTCGATACCTATTCCTGTTACTTTCGCCGGGTCCGGTGATTGAGAAAACCCACGAAAGTGATGGTGATGCTCCGAGAGGCATATTCCTATTACTTTCGCGACCGTGAATGTGATCATCTATAATGTAAAAAAGCCCCTGTCTGCAGGGACGATTCTAAGTGCATGGAGCGGCAAAAGTCCTAGCCAAAATTATACCTGCGGCTACCTGAGGTGTCAACAAGCGCCATCGCTAGCTAATCGCATACGGCAGCACTATTGCGATCCTATACATCAGAGGAGTTGATTCGAACATGACTATCCGTATTCGACCGTATACGCTCGCAGATTATAATGAGATCAAGCATGTCGACTCCGCGAATAATAGCTGCTCACATGCTGTATGATGACCTTGAATACAGCGAATAATGGCACAGCTAGTATCAAGCCTGGGATACCTGCCAGCTCACCGCCCACCAGCACGGCAAAGATTATAAGCAACGGATGCATATGTAGCGTACGGCCGACCACTTGCGGGGAGATTACATTGCCTTCCAGCACTTGGACGATCAGATTTACTGCGATGACTAACAACACAAGCTTGAGCGACACTGTGGAAGCCATCACAATCGCTGGCGCTGCTCCGAAGAACGGTCCCAAGTACGGAATAATATTAAATACGGCTACGATGCTCGCAAGCAACAGCGGATATGGCGCGTCAATAATCATATACCCTACGTAGGCCAACGCCCCCACAATGAGACACACCAGAAATTGTCCCCTTATGTAATTGCCAAGCGCATGATCGATGTCCTTCAGCAGCTTGATGATTTCCAGTCGCTTGCTCTTCGGTACAAAAGTCAGCACAGAGCGTTCAATTAGCTGGAAATCCTTCATCATATAAAAAGCAAGGAACGGTACGATAAATACGAGGAACAACGTATTAATCGTACTCCCAATTCGGTTAATAAAGCCTGATATTCCATGACTGATCGCACGTTCCAACCCTGACAGCGATTGCTGAATACCGTCACGAACGCTGTCAGGCAGCGCTTTGCTGTCATGAATGCCATTCACTAAGTCCTGTGCGCGCATAGTCAGCTCTGGCATGTGCTGGTTCAATTCACGCAGCTGTTCCATAAACATTGGAATCATGTTCATGAATAATACGGTCAACGATACGATAAAACTGGCGTAAATCAGTAAGACAGCTACCGTCCTCGGCACCTTTCTTCTGTGCAATAGATTAACGATCGGATTCAAGACGTACGAGATAATCATAGCGATCAAGAAAGGCGCAAGAACGGCTTTGATCACATCGTAAAATCCATTCAAAATCGGAGACAGTTGCTGCAGCATAAATATAATCGCCAATCCGACCAGCACATACGCCATAAACCTTAATGTTCGATTGTACCAGAATCGTTCCATAAGACAGACCTCCTTGCTCTTTAACAAGTATATGTCCAACCTATGGAATTTAATCGAGAAATCGCATCATGATCTAATCTGGCGGCACATAACAATAAAAGAGCCGAACGCGGCAGTATGGGCAACCGCGAACAGCTCTAGCTTGCTACTGTGTTACATGTACTTCCTGACCAGCAATATCATCCTCGAAGAACAGATCATCCAATGAGCTAAGCGTGCCGTCTTCCTCTACTTGATAGACGGACATCTTCTCTCCATTCACAGTCAACTCAATAAAGCAACCCCAGCAGTAAAACTGGTGGGAACCGATTTTTCCAATGTCTTTCGAATTGCAATTCGGACATCTCACCCTCATCACCCTATCCATCAAAATTGTATATTATCCTTGTAACCAATCCGGCACGTGAATAAACGTTACCAGGTAAATTTCTTGTTCTACCCTTACATACGCAGACGATTCACACACGTTGCAACAATTTCCGCTGCATTGTGAACATCCTGTGAACGTTGCATTGTTCCGAAGCTAAATCGTACCGCAGAAACGAGCACACGCTCAGGCACATGCATAGCCTGCAGGACATGGGACGGACGTATTGCACCTGCTGTACAGGCCGAACCGCCCGACGCTGCAATACCAGCCAAGTCAAGGTTCATCAGCAAGCTTTCTGTCGAAGTACCAGGGAAGCTCACATTCACAATATGCGGCAGACTGTCCTCAAGCGTGCCGTTCAAGTGGCAATCGCCGCTTGTTATCAAAGCCTGCAAGCTTGTCCAGAATGTCGTCTTCAGCTGGCGAAGCTGTGCAATGTTGTCCTCCATATGCTGCAATGCCAATTGTGCCGCTTGGGCAAATCCGACTATAGCAGCTACGCTCTCCGTACCCGGCCGCAGCTTGCGCTCTTGCGATCCGCCGTACACAAGCGGTTTGAGCATCGCAGTACGCTTCGCAACTAATGCACCCACACCCTTCGGTCCGTTGATCTTATGCGCTGACAACGTTACGAAGTCTGCAGGCAATGCGGACACATCGATTGCCAGCTTGCCAAGAGCTTGTACAGCATCAATATGGAAGGGTACGCCACGTTCGCGCAACACATGACCAATCGCTGTAACGGGCTGCAGCATTCCAGTCTCATTGTTGCCTAGCATGACGCTGACTAGAGCCGTATCCTCACGGACTGCAGCAAGGACTTGTTCGGCGTCGACACAGCCGTCTGGCTGTACAGGGACATAAGTCACCTCGAACCCTTCACGTTCCAATTGTGCGAATGCTTCCAGCACGGCGCTGTGCTCCACTTGAGTCGTAACAGCATGCTTCCCTCGCTTCGATGCGCGTGCGGCACCCAATATCGCAATATTGTCGCTTTCTGTACCGCTGCCTGTGAAGACAAGCTCGTTCGGTTGGCAGTTCAGAAGCGCAGCCAGCCGATCCCTGCTGTCATTGACTGCATTCCGGGCCATTCTTCCATAAGCGTGTAGACTGGACGCATTCCCGTAATGCTCGGTCCAATAAGGCAGCATCGCTTCCACAACCTCAGGGTGAACAGGCGTCGTTGCAGCGTGATCCAAATATATGCTATTCATTTCAGCCACCTGTCTTAAATATAGAACATGTAATTCTCATATTTCCCCTCATCCTGATAATTCACCAGATGAGCCAATGTCGTAGAGTCCAGCACATCGGCGATGCTATTGCGAATGCGCAGCCACAAATCACGCTTGGCCGGGTCGTCCTCTTCCTCGAAATCGACAGGACTAATCGGACCTTCCAAGACACGAATAATATCGCCAGCTGTAATCTTATCTGCTTCCTTAGACAAGATATAGCCGCCGTATGCCCCGCGGATGCTCCGGACAAGGCCGGAGTTGCGCAACGGAGCAACAAGCTGCTCCAGATAATGCTCAGAAAGCTGATGCTTCTCGGCTATGCTCTTCAAGGAGGTAGGACCCTCTCCGAAATTCGCTGCTAATTCCATCATGATCGTCAAGCCATAACGGCCTTTCGTTGATATCTTCAAGGTTACACCTCATTACGCTTAAGAATGTTCAGCTTTGTGAATCCAAAACAATGTCCATAAATCTCCATTATCTCCATGTCGTATCTATGTTAACACAGTCCATGAAGTGTGGATATAAAAATCCTCTTTTTTTTATAAAAAAATCTGTGCGTATGTTACAATAGCAGGGAAAAGGAGCGAGGATCTTATGACAGCAACCAACCCAAACCATTCACATAGAGTAGTAGTAGGTATGTCTGGCGGTGTTGATTCTTCCGTTACAGCCTTACTGCTTAAGCAGCAGGGTTATGAAGTGATTGGTGTCTTCATGAAGAATTGGGACGACACAGACGAGTTCGGACACTGTACAGCTGAAGAGGATGCAGAGGATGTGCGGCGTGTATGCGCACAAATCGGCATTCCCAACTATACCGTCAACTTCGAGAAAGAATACTACGACAAAGTATTCGAGTATTTCCTAGAAGAATACCGCCGCGGGCGAACGCCGAATCCGGACGTTATGTGCAACCGCGAAATCAAATTCGGTGATTTCTTGAAGAAGGCGAAGGAGCTCGGCGCTGATTACTTAGCAACCGGTCACTACGCCAGAGTCGAGGATCGCGATGAAGGAAGAGTTCTGTTGCGCGGCGTAGACGCTGGCAAAGACCAGACTTACTTCTTAAGCGCCCTGAATCAAGATCAACTAGCGATGGCGATGTTCCCGATCGGACATTTGCCGAAGCAGGAAGTGCGCCGCATCGCCGAGGAGGCTGGCCTAGCGACTGCCCGCAAGAAGGATAGCACAGGAGTCTGCTTCATCGGGGAACGCAACTTCAAGGAATTCCTCAGTCAATACTTGCCTGCCAAACCAGGTGAGATGATCACGCCAGAAGGAGAGGTCAAGGGCCGCCATGACGGGCTGATGTACTATACGTTAGGACAGCGGCAAGGACTTGGGATCGGCGGATCGGGGAACGGCAAGCCTTGGTTCGTTGCTGACAAGGATTTGACGAATAATCGGCTTATCGTCGTACAAGGTGACGATCATCCTGCGATGTTCTCCTATGCGCTGGATGCTGACAGTGTGAACTGGATTAGCGGTCATGCACCTGCCGAGCCTTTCCAATGCACAGCGAAATTCCGGTATCGTCAGCCAGATCAAGACGTCACTGTACAGCTGACAGACAACGGGAAATACCGGGTCACCTTCGCGAATCCGCAGAAAGCCATAACACCAGGACAAGCTGTCGTGTTCTATGAAGGGGAACAGTGTCTCGGCGGCGGTACAATTGAGACAGTATGGAAGCAACAGCCAGCTGTTCATCAGTGAACAACGAAAGGAGCTGCACCTGAGTCAAAACACTTGGGGCAGCTCCTAATTTATAATTCCTGATAGTTTAACTTGTTCTTCTCAGTTCAAGACCTCACTTTGTATTCCTACGCTTTTCCTGATTCAGTCGGATTTTCTCCTCGGTTCCTTGTGAGGTAGCATCGTAGAATTGCCATGTTCGAATGTCATCTGGCAAGTACTGCTGATCCACATAATGACCTGGATAATCATGCGGATACTTGTAGCCGACATGTCCAAGCTTCTCGGCTCCCTTATAATGCGTATCCCGCAGATGATGAGGCACCTCTGCCGAACGAACATGTTCTATAGCTGCCATCGCTTTACCTATCGCATTCGTGACAGCATCCGACTTCGGGCTTTCGACAGCAAACAATATTGCCTGGGAAATGTTCAACCGCCCTTCCGGCCAGCCTTGCGCTTCATAAGCATGCAGCGCCGTCACAGCTTGTACTAACGCTTGGGGATTCGCGAGACCAATATCCTCACTCGCAGCAGCAATGAGGCGGCGGATGAACACCCTTGGATCCATGCCCAATTTCTCAACCGCATACAGAAACCAAAATAACGCAGCATCGCTCGAACCGCGAATACTCTTGTGAAAGGCCGACAGCACGTCATACTGTGTCGATTCATCCGCACGCACTGTCGGTCTGCGAATCGACTCCTCTGCCACAGCTAATGTGACAATAATGGTGCCGTCCTCAGCTGGCGCAGTAGTCGTGACAGCGAGCTCTAACGCATTGAGCGCTCTGCGTATATCACCATTAGCCATATTGGCCAGATGCTCCAGCGCCGCATCTTCCACTTCGATAGGCAGCTCTCCTAAACCTCGTCCCTTGTCCTGAAGAGCTCGCTGCATTGCCGCCAAGGCATGCTCGTGTCCGAGAGGCTCTAGTTGAAACAATGTAGATCGCGATAGCAAGGCACCGTTCACATAATGGAACGGATTCTCCGTAGTAGCGCCAATGAATATAATCGTCCCTTGTTCAACTGCCGGCAGTAAGGCATCTTGTCTGGCGCTGTTGAAGCGATGCACCTCGTCGAGGAACAAGATCGTCTTCTTGTCATAGAAGGAACGGTTCTGCTTCGCTTGCTCAATCACTTCACGCACGTCTTTGACCGAAGCATCCACTGCATTCAGCCGCACGAAGTCTCCCTTCGTTCGCTTCGCAATAATATGCGCAAGCGTCGTCTTCCCGCAGCCGGGCGGGCCATATAATAAGATGGAAGTTACTTGATCTGCCTCAATCGCTCTGCGCAGCAGCTTCCCTTCGCCAACGATATGTTCTTGTCCGATATATTCTTCGATCCGCTCTGGTCGCATGCGATCAGCCAGCAGCTTGGGCGCTGTCTGACGGACTTCGCTGTATGAAAACAAATCCACAGTCAGTTCTCCTTTATGATCCAATCTGCAGCTCCCATTATACTATACGAACATACGTTAGTCACATGTATTCCTGTTATTTCAGTCATACAAAAATGGCTGCTTCGCCAAACATCGACGCCGCAGCCATACCATCTATGTGTTCGCTAACAAATCCTTGACAACCTCGCTCACCATAATAAGACCTGCAACCGGCGGCACATACGAATTGCTCGCCGGCGGCTGTTGCGCCTTGCGAATTTCCGGCGCACTGTCCGGAACGATCCGCTGCGTCACATCAACTCGTGGCTTCAACGGCTCCTCATCTGAGAAGACGACCTTGACTCCTCTTGGAATGCCCGCCTTGCGCAGCCGCTGCCGCACGACCCGCGCAACTGGGTCCGTGTGAGTCTTAGAAATATCCGTCACTTGGAAGCGTGTCGGGTCCATCTTGTTCGCCGCTCCCATACTAGAGATGATCGGGATATTCCGACTCAAGCATTCCTTGATGAGATGAATCTTGTAAGAGATCGTGTCTGAAGCATCCACGACGTAATCGAGCGGATAGGCGAAGATTTCTTCATACGTTTCTTCCGTGTAGAACATCTTCAACGCAATGCAGTCACAGTCTGGATCAATCAGCTTGATCCTGTCGCGCATCAATTCAGCCTTAGGTTGTCCGACTGTCGTCGTCAATGCATGAATTTGACGATTCACATTCGTGATGTCAACGACATCCTTATCGATCAGAATAATGCGTCCGATCCCCGTACGTGCGAGCGCTTCTGCCGCTATGCCGCCAACACCGCCGATCCCTAGAACAGCGACGGTGCTGCTCTTCATCTTCTCCAGCCCTTCCGGACCAATCGCCAGCTCTGTTCTTGAATACTGGTGCAGCATGGATTGTGCCTCCTTCCTGTTGCTCGACTCGATCTACGCAGCCGAATTGTGCTGACTGCAGCAATACCGCATTAGGACTTCGCTTCTGCCGGTTTCTGTAACGCTACACGAACAGACAGCTCCTGCAGCTGCTTGGTCGCCACTTCCGACGGGGCATCGACCATTAGATCGGATGCACTCTGTGTCTTAGGGAACGCTATCGTCTCACGCAGGTTCGTGCGGCCGGTCAACAGCATGACGAGCCGGTCGAAACCGAAAGCCATACCGCCGTGCGGCGGTGTGCCATATTCGAACGCGTCCAATAAGAAGCCGAACTGCTCGTGTGCTTCCTCCATCGTAAAGCCAAGTGCCTTGAACATCTTCTCCTGTATATCACGCTGGTATATTCGCATCGAACCGCCGCCAACCTCATAGCCGTTCAAGACTAGATCGTACGCTTGTGCGCGAATCTTCCCAGGATCACTGTCGAACAATGCCACATCCTCCTCACGCGGGCGGGTGAACGGGTGATGCTCTGCTACATAGCGCTTCGCTTCCTCATCATAGCCGAGCAGAGGGAAGTCTACCACCCAAGCGAACTTGTATACCGAATCATCGATAAGCCCAAGCTCGCGACCGATCTTCAGACGCAGGTTACCAAGCACGTCTGCAACGACCTTCGGCTTGTCAGCGGAGAACAGAATCAGGTCTCCATCTTCTGCGCCGACTCGCTCCTTCATCGCTTGCAGCTCCTCCTCGCTGAAGAACTTCACGATCGGACCGCGCATCTCGCCTTCCTTCACTTGAATCCAAGCAAGTCCCTTCGCGCCATAACGCGCGGCGAACGGCAGCAGATCATCGATCTCCTTGCGGCTCCATGTACCGCAGCCTTTGGCATTCAACGCCTTCACTTGACCGCCGCCAGCAATAACATTGGCGAATACTTTGACACCTGAATCAGCAAGCAAATCCGAGAGCTCAACAAGCTCTAGACCAAATCGTAAATCCGGCTTGTCCGAGCCGTACTTGTCTATCGCTTCCTTGTAGGTAAGCTTCTGGAACGGTGTGGTCAGCTCTGCGCCGATCGTTTCCTTGAACAAGCGCACCATAAGTTGCTCCATCATCTCATGCAGTTGTTCCTGCGACACGAAGGACGT
Source organism: uncultured Paenibacillaceae bacterium (assembly GCA_913056365.1). GTDB lineage: Bacteria > Bacillota > Bacilli > Paenibacillales > K13 > Xylanibacillus. The sequence goes on from CAJXLT010000002.1 coordinate 613,697, forward strand.
CTCAAGGTCCACCTGTGTGAATTCCGGCTGGCGGTCCGCACGCAAATCCTCGTCACGGAAGCAGCGAGCAATCTGATAGTAGCGCTCGATGCCACTCACCATCAGCAGCTGCTTGAATATTTGCGGAGATTGCGGCAGCGCGAAGAATTCACCAGGATGCACACGGCTCGGCACCAAGTAATCACGCGCCCCTTCCGGCGTACTCTTCGTCAGGATCGGGGTTTCCACGTCAATAAAGCCGTTCTCATCCAAGTAATCGCGGAATATCTTCGCTGCTTTGGAACGGAGCACTAGTGTCTGCTGCATCTCCGGTCTGCGCAAGTCCAGATAACGATACTTCAAGCGAATCGATTCGTCGATCTCGATACCGTCTTCAATGAAGAATGGCGGCGTCTTAGCACCGTTCAGCACTTCGATTTCCGTTACGCGCACTTCGATCTCACCGGTAGGAAGGTTGGCGTTGTATGTTTCTGGCGAACGCTCGATAATCGTCCCCTTGACCGCTAATACATATTCATTACGCACCTTGTCCGCAATCGTATGCGCCTCGCCTGAGAATTCTGGATTGAAGACGATCTGCATAATTCCGCTTCGGTCCCGAAGATCGATGAATAGCACACCGCCCAAATCGCGTCTGCGCTGCACCCATCCGTTCAGAACAACCGTCTCTCCTACATTGGCTTTCGTTAAAGTACCGCATTGGTTTGTTCGTAATAACATCGTTTTTGCTTCCCCTTTCACTGTTCCACTATTTTAAGTTCGTTACACGTTGCTTGATCCTTCAATCACGATTGTGGCTTCACATAGTCGCCAAGCTGGTCAATCGGTATGGAAGCTTGCTCACCGTTCTCCAGATGCTTCACCGTAATTTCACCGCGGTTCAACTCATCATCGCCGAGTATAGCCGCATAGCGAGCCTTCAGCCGATCTGCAGACTTCAGCTGCGCTTTCATCTTGCGTGAGAGATAATCTTTCTCAGCTCGAACCCCCTGCTCCCGCAGCTTGTACAACAGCGGCACAGCATACTTCGCTGCCTGCTCTCCCATAGCAACCACATACACATCTAACGGAAGCGCAGCTGGATCAGCTACTCCTTGCTGTTCCATAATGAGCAGAACGCGCTCCATGCCGATGGCAAAGCCGATGCCTGGCTGGTCTGGACCGCCAATCTGACCTACCAATCCATTGAACCGTCCGCCGCCGCCAATCGTGTCGATCGCTCCGATCCCATCAGCTTTGAATTCAAAAGCCGTATGCGTGTAATAGTCCAGTCCACGCACCAGTTTCGAATTGATCGAATATGGAATGCCCATTGCCTCCAGATGCTGCTTCACTTCAGCAAAGTGCGCTGCGCTTTCCTCATCTAAGCTGTCCAATATGGAAGGGGCATCATCGAACCGATGCGCGTCAGTCTTGCAATCCAGGATGCGCATCGGATTTTTCTCAAATCGTGATTGGCAATCCTTACATAGCGTATCCAGCATCGGTCGGAGATAGTTCTGTAAGCTTCCGCGATAGGCAACGCGACTGTCCGGATTGCCGACCGAGTTCAGCTCGACTCGCACTCCCTGCAAGCCTAGCTCCCGATAAAATCGATAACCGAATGCAATAACCTCAGCATCAATGGACGGCTCAGCCGATCCTAGCGCCTCGATGCCGAATTGATGAAACTGCCGATAGCGCCCAGCTTGCGGTTGCTCATAACGAAACATCGGACCGATGTAGTATAGCTTCGTCACGTCTGGATCCCCATACAGCTTATTTTCCACGTACGCGCGGACGACGCCTGCGGTGCCTTCTGGACGCAAGGTCATGCTCCGCTTCCCCTTATCCTCGAACGTATACATTTCCTTGGATACCACATCCGTAGTCTCCCCTACACCGCGTTGAAACAACTCTGTCTGCTCGAAGAGAGGGGTGCGAATCTCCTTGTATCCATAACGGTCACATAGCCCGCGTGCCGTCGCTTCAAACCGCTGCCACTTCTCCACAACACCTGGAAGCAGGTCTTGTGTGCCCTTCGGTTTTTGAAAGCTCATTGTTCCTCCTCCATTCCTATAAGCCGTTGAATAAAAAAATCCCCCATCCCTGTTCAATGATGAAGTCAGGGACGAGAGATCGATACACGAATCACCCGCGGTGCCACCCGCAATTTGAAATCTATGCCTTATGAAACAGCGATTGGCTGTAGATTTCACGCTCAAGCGGTTAACGCCCGCCTACGTACACAGTTACTACGAATGATGCGATTCACTGTGTCTCCTCCGGGAGGTCTTTCGTTCGGTCATCATCAGGACGCTTGCAGCCATGGCTGTCCCTCTCTGAATATGTGGGTCCGAAGTACTCTGTCCCATCACTGGATTGTTATTCCTTACACATTAAATTTGATTTTAACTTGACCCCATTCGCTTGTCAAGACGTGGGAATGAATGTGCAGTCGAACTGGTTGATCCATGTGGACGCATTCATGCGCAGAAAAAAGCCTGCAGCACATTCCTGCAGGCGTCCATATAGGTATATATAATTAAAAAAGGGGGTCGACTATTATTATAGACAGCCTATGTTAAAGGACGATGATAGAAGCATTACAGCTTGATGACAATTTCGTAAGCGCTTTATTCAGCTAAGCCTTATGTAGCGGCTACTGCTTAGCTCGAACTGGGTGAGATCGCGGCAATTCCGGCACTATGCGATGACCCGCTCCCCACTCTGCTCCCGCCTCGGCATTCATCTGCTCCTCCATATTCAGCGACTCCCGAATCGTATTGTGCAGCAGCTGATGCTGCGCTGTCCCTGCTGTTTGTTGTCTGCGCGATTGGCGCATAACCTTCCACTCCTCATGCTTTTCCCACTAGCTTTGCCTGTGCAGGTCGATTTATACGCATGAAAGTCTCCCCACAAAAAAAACCGGCTAGCGGCTCTCTAACAGCAGCGTAACCGGTCCCCAATTATTCAACTGTACATCCATCATCGCTCCGAAGCGGCCTGTTGCTACATGCAAGCCTTGCTCCCGCAGCTGTTCATTGAAGGTCTCATACAACGGTTCTGCCAGATCAGGTGCAGCAGCCTGCATGAAATTCGGTCTGCGTCCCTTGCGGCAATCTCCATACAAGGTGAACTGAGAGATGGACAGCACCTGTCCGCCGTGTTCGAGCACGGACCGATTCATCTTCCCGGCTTCGTCTTCGAAGATGCGAAGATGTGCAACCTTCTCAGCCAAATATCGGGTATCCTCAATCGTATCCGTATGGGTCAGACCAACTAGCAATACTAATCCGCAAGCGATTTGTCCGACGACCTCTCCTTGCACAGTCACCTTCGCTTCCTTCGATCGCTGAACGACTATACGCATCCTATTGTTGCATCCTTTCCTCCGTTGCTGGTCTCCTGACTCCTCGTCGCCGCTTCTGCTTATTGCATAATACGCTGTACGGAATAAACATCCTTCACTCGCTTAATCTTCTCTACAACGGATTGCAGATGATCCAAATTCCGGATCAAAATAGTCATATGGATCAGCGCCATCTTATTTTTGTCCGAACGGCCGGAGACAGCAGACATGACGGTCTTGCTTTCGGAGACAGCCTGCAGCACTTCGTTCAATAGCCCGCGCCGATCGTGCCCCGTAATTTCAATCTCCACATTGTAATTAGCTTCAGCACGTTCTTCCCATTCAACCTCGATCAGACGCTCTCCTTCTTCCGGCTGGTCCATCATCATATTGTTGCAATCTGCGCGATGAACCGATACGCCTCGTCCTCTAGTAATGTAACCGACAATCGCATCACCTGGAACCGGATTGCAGCAGCGTGCGAAGCGAACGAGTAAATTGTCCACACCCTTCACTTTGATACCATGTGTCGGTCTACTCTTGCGCGGCTGAGGCGGACGCATATCCTTCACTTCTGAGGTGAGCTCCAGCGCCTCTGCCTTGGCCTCCTCATGTTCACGCCTAATCTTCTCCGTCAAGCGGGTACAGATCTGTGCAGCTGTAATGCCGCCAAACCCAACAGCAGACTGCATATCTTCAATGTCTTGGAAGTTAAATTTACGTGCAACCTCCAGCATATTGTCTTCGGTCATGACCGTAGGAGGGTCGATGCCGAGACGCTTGACCTCTCGTTCAATGGCCTCCCGGCCTTTGCTTACATTCTCCTCCCGCTTCTCCTTCTTGAACCATTGCTTGATCTTATTGCGGGCGTGCGAGGATTGCACGATCTTCACCCAATCCTGACTCGGACCATAGGAATGCTTGGAGGTTAAGATCTCCACGATGTCTCCGGTTTTCAGTTGATGATCCAGCGGAACAATGCGTCCGTTCACCTTGGCCCCGATCGTTCGGTTGCCGACCTCGGTATGGATGCGATAGGCGAAATCAAGCGGAACCGAGCCTGCCGGAAGCTCGATGACCTCTCCCTTCGGTGTGAACACGAATACAAGGTCAGAGAAGAAGTCCATCTTGAGCGATTCAATAAATTCGGCTGCGTCGTGAGCTTCCTGCTGCAGCTCCATGATCTCACGGAAGAAATTAATTTTCTCACCAATGCTGTCTGCCGATGCGCTCGTATTCTCCTTATAGGACCAATGTGCTGCCACCCCATATTCCGATGTTCGATGCATGTCCCATGTTCGGATCTGCACCTCGAGCGGCTCGCCGTTCGGTCCAATTACCGTCGTATGCAACGATTGATACATGTTCGGCTTCGGCATCGCGATGTAATCCTTGAATCGTCCCGGCATCGGCTTCCACAATGTATGAATGATGCCCAACGTCGCATAACAATCCTTGATATTGTCTACAATAATGCGAATAGCAAGCAAATCGTAGATTTCATTGAATTGCTTGTGCTGGGTCGTCATTTTTTTGAAAATGCTGTATATGTGCTTAGGTCTTCCGGAAATATCGCCTTTAATGCTCATCTCTGACAGCTTCTGCTCAATCGTCCCGATCGTATCCTGAATATGCTGCTCCCGCTCGGCCCGTTTCTTCTGCATCAGGTTGACGATGCGGTAATACTGCTGTGGGTTCAAGTAACGGAGCGCAATGTCCTCCATCTCCCACTTGATTGCGGAAATCCCGAGCCGGTGCGCAATCGGGCAAAAAATTTCCAATGTCTCGTCCGCAATACGCTGCTGCTTCTCCTGCGACTGGAACTTCAACGTGCGCATATTGTGCAGCCTATCTGCCAGCTTAATCAAGATCACACGAATGTCCTGTGCCATCGCTACGAACATTTTCCGATAATTCTCGTTCTGCTGCTCTTCCTTGGACTTGAATTTGATCTTCTCCAGCTTGGTCAGACCGTCGACGAGCATCGCGCACGTCTCGCCGAATTCCCGCTGTACCGTATCCAGCGAAACCGTCGTATCCTCCACTACGTCATGGAGCAAGGCAGCTATGATACTTGTGACGTCCATTTGCATATTGACGATCACTTCAGCAACAGCGAGCGGGTGCAGGATATACGGTTCCCCGGATTTCCGCACTTGACCGTGATGTGCCTGTTCCGCAAATTCAAAAGCGGCTCGGATGCGATCCAGGTCCTGTTGTTTCATATATGCAGATGCTTTCTCGATCAATTGCTCGATGCCCATGGCGCAGTCCTTTCTGCTATTTCGATTTATCTACCATTATGCCTGTCGAAAGCCGCCTGCGTCAACTGCTATAAGCCGAGCCGTATAGTCATTGTTGCAATGTGGTTATGTGCGAAACAAGTTCATGTAAGTAAATAATGACTTCTTGAAGTCATGCTGCAGCTCAGAATGTAGTCCGAGTATGGTGAAAATATGCTAGAGGTCATAATCTAGTCCGAGTGTAGGGCTAACAAAGCTGCAATCCAGATTTCAGTCTGGAGTGATTGGAGCATAACTTGATCCAACTCTTTTCTTTTGCACGCGATTGGTTTATACTGGAATGTAGAGACGAAGAACGTCCTTATCCATCTGTAGATGGGTGAGGGCGTTTTTTTATTGGCTCAAGGAGGGATGAACGGTGGAGAAATTTGAAGAAGCACATAAGAGCTTTGTGCAGAATCATCTGGACAAGCGAACAGGAGAACGACGAGGCAGGCTGGATAGAGGACATGCGCACGCAGAAATTTTATTTGCCAAGCAGATATGGTGGCCACTCAAGGAAAACTTCGAAGACTTGCATCCAGAATACGAAGTGATCGATTGGCGGGGTCAGTCTTACTTCGCTGATTATGTGTATGCTCCGCAGAGATGCAGAGTACTGATAGAAATCAAGGGGTTTCAATCACATGTCACGAATATGGACCGCAGGAAGTATTGCAATGAACTGAATCGGGAGACGTTCCTATGCAGCATGGGGTTTCATGTCATTTCATTCGCCTACGACGATGTCGCGCATCGTCCAGAGCTATGTATAAATCTGCTGCGTATGGTGCTAAGCAGATTCGAGTCTGCTGACAGGGGCAGCTTAGACCGTACTGCACCTATGGAGCGCGAAATACTACGATATGCAGCATTCCTAGCGAAACCCTTCCGCCCGATCGATGTATCACAACGGTTCGACATGAACCATCGAACGACAGTTAGGCATCTCAAACAGCTTTGTCAGAAGGGATGGCTGCACCCTATTACTCGTTCTACAGGTCAACGTATTCTGTATTACGAATTGACGAAGCAAGGATTGGACAACGGTCTTCTGTAAAATGAGGAAACAGGGATGCTAAGTGTATTTCATACATCTAGTTTTATTCGGAATCAAAGAAATTACGATATTAACTGCAAAAACTGCAGTTAGTTTTCGGCATTTTAACATTTCCAGAGGAATCCAGGAATCTAAATGTACATTGTGCAGGTAGATGAGGAAAATCGCCATATATCTACCAAACTACCTGCACAAAATACATCTAGTGGTACGAGTTAAGCAAGACACTGGAATTCATTCCGAACTTGTTGCAGCAACGATGGGTTCTCCAGCAGATCGCAGCCGGTCCAAGCCAAAGCCTTCGCGCCCATCAGCATGGCATCCATGCCCCGTTCACTGCCAGCCGCTTCGCGAAATTCCGGTGTGTGAAGCGCAAAGGGACAGTCTGCAATCTGAATGTAAGGATGGATGGCAGCTGTGCGGTAACTGACATTGCCAAGATCAATGGAGCCGCCTGCCTGCCCATTCTGAATGGCTTCAGACTCTACACCAAGCTGAATCAAATTGTCCGTAAAACATTGCGACAATGCCTCATTCGTGCGCATGTCATCATAGCTCAGCTCATAGTTCGATACTTGCCAGCGGCAACCTGTTGCTATTGCTGCAGATTCTGCGCAAGCCTTTACTTTATTGACCGTCTCCTGCAATGTGGCTTTACTGCCGGCTCGCACGTAGAACCTGGCTTGCGTACAATCTGGAATAATATTTGGTGCCTCGCCACCCTTACTAATGATACCGTGTACCCGAACAGTGCCTGGCAGCTGTTGACGAAGTGCATTCACACTGTTGAACAATTGGATGACCGCATCCAACGCATTGATCCCCTCCTCGGGATTTGCCGCTGCATGCGCTGCTTTGCCGTAATAATCAAATTGGAGCGCTTCCATAGCCATTGAGCTGCCGCTTCGCTCATAATGGGAGAATGGATGGATCATCATCGCAGCATCTATCCCGTCGAACAAGCCTTGTTCAGCCATCGTCACCTTGGCACCGCTTGTTTCCTCAGCAGGTGTGCCGAATACGTAGACTTGTCCACCGTGCTCGTCTACGGCCTCACGTAACGCAATAGCGGCAGCCACACTCGCAACGCCAATCAAGTTATGACCACATGCATGACCGAGCTCCGGTAACGCATCATACTCCGACAAATAGGCTATAGCTGGACCCGACCTTCCCGAATCATACACAGCTGTGAATGCGGTCGCCAGTCCTGCTGTGCCCTTGCTTATCTTAAAGCCATAACCAGCGAGCAATTCCGTCAATCGGGAAGAAGCCTCATGCTCACGATGACCTAGCTCCGGTTGCTCCCAGATTGCTCGGCTTACAGCTGTTAACTCAGTTCTATGTGAATCCACGAACTTAGCAATTGCTGCTTTCATGATGGTTCATCCCCTCCTTGCTTCAATTATTAAGTAAGGAGACGTATCATCCATCATGATTCGCCTCCTCATCTGTCGTCCTTGTATGGTCCCCGCGAAAGTATTCAGAATCTGCTACAGAGAATAGGCTTCACTTTCGTGGGATCTTGTTTCGGGCCCCGCAAAAGTAATAGGAATAAGCCTCCGTGCTTCACTTCACTTTTGTTGTGGGTGTCTTAGTATTGCATTAATGTGAATATATCAACTCCTGGCATCTTGCTTCGCCCGTCCAAATAACTCAGCTCGATCATAAAAGCAGCGCCTACAACCTCGCCGCCTAGCTGGCCGACCAAGTCCAGGCAGGTTGCAATCGTACCACCTGTCGCCAGCAGATCGTCTGCAATGAGTACGCGTTGCCCCCGCTCCACGGCATCCTTATGCATAGCCAGCTTATCCTTGCCGTATTCCAGTTCATAGCTCGCCTCAATAGTATCCCACGGTAACTTGCCGCTTTTGCGGATCGGAACGAATGCCACGCCTAACGCGTAAGCGAGCGGTGCGCCTACTACGAAGCCTCTTGCCTCAGGTCCAGCGATAACATCAATGTCCAAGTGCTTAACCTGCTCGGCTATTGCGTCGATTGAAGCTCGATATGCCTCGCCATTCTTCAATAGTGTCGTAATATCCTTAAAGCGAACACCGGGTTGCGGGAAATCTTCAATCACGCGAATATGTTCTTTGAAATTCATACTGCATCCTCCGTTACTGATGAATTAATAGCATCCGATTGATGATCATGCGCCGGGATCGAATCGAGAACCCAATCACGAATTTGATCTGCTGATGAGCTGACGAGCAGCTCTGCAGTGCGGGCTAACGCCTTCCGTCTTCGGAATGCTGGCGATTCGGATAAATCCTTCTTGGCCGGCTTCGCAACAATATGAAGGCTGGCATCCGCACGTTCTACGAATCCTAACTCTGCAAAAACTTCAATAGTAAAACTTGCAACCTCTTGAGAAACCCTGCACTTTCTAGCAAGTGCGCTAAGCCAAGCTTCTTCGTTCGTCCATACCTGCTTCGTACAGAGCAAACCGTAAATTTGCTTGAAAATGGTACGGTCCGGCATGTGCCATGCAGCATGATCCGGTTCGCCGAGCAGTACATAAATACGTTCCACGCAACTGCACCTTGACAGAAGCAAGGATAAGTCTTCCAAGCGGTGCGGAAGCCCGACAAGCACTAGATCTGTAAAGCTGTATGCTTGCACAGAGACATGAGATTCCATATCATGAGCAGATGGAGCCAGCTGCCCATCAGCAGCAAGCCAAGCTAAGTCTGCATTCACAGCATCAGCTTGTCCGCGCCAATATACCGCCTCGTCTTGTCCAAGATGGCCAAGCAGAATGATGCCTGATCGTCCGTCTAGCTCCCTCAGCAACCGACTGATCCGTTGAGATTCCTTCCTATCCCCCCGCCAATCAAACACTTGCACATGAGGCACCTGCATGTCTTGAACCATGAGCTGCGGCTTGCGGCTGCCGTTCCACTCATTGATCGTGATTTCGGCCAATACATCTAGTGAGGCCGAAGGCGAAATTCGCCCTGCAGCCTCACCCGCACCGAAAGCAATTGCCTCTGCTCTAGCAGATGCGGAGCGCAGCTTGAGCCGCAAATGACTGCCGTCTTTCCCTAGCTGGCGCAGCTCTTCAATAGCAACCTGTCTCAAGACAAAGCGCGGAAGCGGATTGTTCATGCCGAACGGGGCCAGCTTCTCTAATTCAGCAACAGTTTCGAGCGTTATATCGTTAAGCTGACATTCCCCATCCGCTATGAACGTAGGTTGTAAGTCTTCCTTGCTAAGCTGCTCGACTGCTAACTGCTCCAATGCCTCTGCGAATGCCGGAATTCGCTCCGCCTTCAGCGTCATGCCCGCAGCAGCCTGATGCCCACCGTAATGCTCCAACAGATGATTGCATGCTGTTAGCGCAGCGTACAAGTCGAAGCCGTCAATCGAACGCGCTGATCCCTTCGCCAAACCTGTTGTCTGATCGATGCACAGCACGACTGACGGGCGATAATAGAAATCTGTCAGCTTCGAAGAAACGATACCGGCAACACCAACATTCCAGCCTTCCTTCGCGACAACAATGCTTCGGTGTTCTGGCGAATTCCCTTGATCAACTATGATTGCCTTAGCTTCTTGCAGCATATCCTGTACGAGCTGCTGCCGTTCCGTATTGCATGCATCCAAATCTTGCGCAAGCTGATCTGCATCATGCGCTGATGCAGTCGTAAGCAGCTCCACTGCTGGCAGCGCACTGTCCAATCGACCTCCCGCATTGATACGGGGACCAAGAGAGTAGCCGATGTGCGTGGAAGTCAGTCGTTTGCCAGACAAGCCCGCAACCGCAGTTAATGCGCGAATACCAGGGAGCGGATCGGTCTCCATCGCAGCAAGACCTGCTCTGACAATCGCCCTGTTCTCGTCTACGAGCGGCATCAGATCTGCTACCGTCCCGATTGCCGCAACCTGCAGCCATTGCGGTCGAAGCTCCCCTGTCAGTGCTTGCGCCAGCTTCAGCGCAACACCGACACCTGCCAAGCCCTTGAACGGATACGGACAATCCTTACGCTTCGGATTGATCAGTGCCAGCGCATCCGGCAATTGATCCGGCGGTTCATGATGATCCGTCACAATGACCTCCAAGCCAAGCTCATTCGCATAGGCGATCTGCTCTACCGCGCTGATCCCATTGTCCACCGTAATCAGCAGATCAATCTGATGCTCCTTCGCAGTATCGATTGCCTGCTTGTTCAAGCCGTATCCTTCAACTTGACGATGCGGGATATAGATGTCGAATTCAGCATCTAGCTCCTTCAACAGATACACCATCAATGATGTTGAACTAACCCCATCCGCATCGTAATCACCATAGACCCGAATCCGTTCTCTACGCGTAATTGCTGAACGGATACGATCTACTGCTTGCTGCATGTCGCGCATGGTGAAAGGATCCTCGTATGGATCGTCCGTACCCGACAAGAACGCTTTCACTTCTTCAGCCGAAAGTATACCCCGCAGCATCAAGCAATGGGCCAACAAGCGAGAGATTCCAGCTTCCTCGGCCAGCTTGTTCACCGCAGACTGATCTGTTGTCTGTATGTTCCATCTTGCCTTTGCATGTAGCAACCGATCGCCTCCTTCCCATTCAACCATCCGTATTTCATCGGCTAAGCACAAAGACAGGGCTGTGCCTCAAGCCACAATTCCGGCTTCAGGCCAACCCCTCGTCAGACTAATGAATAATCGTCGGTTGGTCATTGCGGTCGGTATCTACCGTGCTTTTGTACGGATAACCTGGATCGTACGGATTTACATGTACGAATACGTCACTCACATGCGAAAACTTCGAGAGCAAATAATGCTTTACCATCTTGGCAATATCATGACCTTCCATTACCGTAATCTTCGGATTCACACTAATCTTCGTGTCAACGATCACATAATGCCCATGTTCACGTGCCCGCAGTTCATTCACCGCGATCACGCCCTTCACCCGTTCAACTGCTTCTGTCAGTTCCTTGGCCTCGTCCTCATGCAGAACATGATCCATCGTTGTATGAATCGAGTCCATAATTAGTCGATATCCCATACGCAGTACGAGCAGTGACACAAGAATGCCCGCGATCGGATCCAGATAATACATCCATGAATAGCCCAAGTATACACCTAGCAGCGCTCCACCTACACCGATAAGTGCTGCAATCGATGAGAATACGTCTGATCGATGCTCCCAAGCATTCGCAATCAAAGCCTGACTAGACAGCTTCTTGCCCAAGCGAATCTTATATTGAAACATTGCTTCCTTCGCGATAATGGAGAATACAATTACCGCAATCGCCCAGCCGTAATAAGCGGATGGCGCCTCCATACCGTTATATATGGCTTGGACAGCAGAAATACCCACCTCAATGCCGACCAGCAGTAAGAGCATCGAGACGATGATCGCTGCAATGGATTCCGCTTTGCCGTGACCGTAAGGATGATCAGAATCAGGCGGCTTCTTCGCTGCTTTCAATCCGATCAACACCGCAGCTGAACCGGCGACATCAGAGGCAGAGTGCGCCGCATCAGCAATCAGCGCTTTACTGTTCGACACATAGCCTACCCCGCCCTTCAGCGCGGCCAGTGCAAGATTGCCGACAATTCCGATCCAAGCGGCGAACTCCGCCTTAGGAAAGCGTTGATCTGTCATGAGGTCACTCCTTGTTCAGAAAGTCTGATATTGATTCCTTATGCTGATTTTGCGGCAGCGATTTTCTTCAATGATCTGGCCTTCAATTCCAGCCAAATCTGGCTTCCAATGAAGATCGATGAATACGCGCCGGCCATTAAACCAATAAGCATAGCAAGTGAGAACAGCCGTAATGATTCGCTGCCGAAGATGAACAGGGCTAATGCTGCGAACAGAACCGTGACCGTCGTATTGATCGAACGCGTGAGTGTCTGCCATATACTCTGATTGACCAATGCGGCCAAATCATCCACATGCTTGATCTTCGCCTTCTTCAAGTTTTCTCTGATTCGGTCGAAGACGACAATCGTATCATTAATCGAATACCCGATAATCGTCAATACAGCCGCAACAAACGGCAAATTCACTTCCAAGCGGAAGATCGAAAATATACTGACAACTATGAATGCATCATGGAACAATGCGACGATCGATGCAAACGCAAAGCGCCATTCGAAGCGAATGCTGACATAAATGATAATGCCGATGCTTGCTATGGCTACAGCAATAATAGCCTTCTGCCCTAATTCCTTCGCCATGCCCGCATCAACCGTATTCTCTTCATAAGAAACGGCCTCACCGAACGTTGATTTGAAGGAATCAATTAAGCCTGTTCGCTCATCATCTGTCAACACCTTGTCAAACCGAACACTGACACGGTCATTATCCCCGCCAATCGTCAATTCAGGCGGTACCGCCATCCCTGCATCCTGGAATGTGGCTTCAGCCTCCTCTTTCGTAAGAGAAGTGCCAACGGAAATATCCAATCGTGAGCCTGAAGTAAAGTCCACTCCGTAGCTCAAACCGGCAACGAGCAATGCTACAATCCCGATAAGTGTAATAACCGAAGAGATAAGGAAGAATCTGCGGCGAACACTAACAAAGTCATACTTCAAATTATAATTCACTGATTTCCTCCTCCTTAACCCCGAAGTATGCCGGCTTTGTTGTCAATCGACCGCGTATCAAGAGATGCAGCAGCCATCTGGACAACAACACATTCGTCACCATACTTACTAGAATACTGAAAATCAGCGTCAAGGCAAATCCTTGTACGAGACCCGTTCCAATGTAGTACAGCACAATTGCAGCCAATATCGTCGTTATGTTCGCATCGAGTATTGTCCGCAACGAATTGCGCGAACCTGCACGCAAGGAGGAGAACAGCGACTTGCCGCTGCGAATTTCCTCCTTAATCCGTTCGAATGTTAATATGTTCGCATCCACCGCCATACCTAGCCCAAGTACCAACGCCGCAATCCCCGGAAGCGTTAGTGTCGCCTTCATCCAGTACATAACTAGCAGCAGCATCCACGTATATGCAACCAAGGTTACACCGGCCACTACCCCTGGAAGACGATAGAAAAATAACATGAAGAGCAAGATGACAACAGAACCGATCGTTGCCGCTAGAAGTGTCTGTTCCAATGACATCTGGCCAAGCGTAGCTCCAACACTTTGCGTATACAGTTCCGTCAGCCGAACTGGCAGCGCTCCTAAATTAATAGTCTGGGCAAGCTGACGCGCCTCTTCAATCGTATCACTGCCTGTTATAGTTGCTGTCCCGTCCCGCAGTATCCCTTGTACAACTGGTGCGGATTGCAGTTGATCATCCATGTAAATGGCCAAAGTTTGACCAAGCAGCCGTTCTGTAATCTCCGCGAACTTGTCCGGGTCCTTCACTTCAATGGCGACGATCGGCAGATTCGTATCCGGATGGAATTCAACCTTCGCACCGCCTTCTACAAAATCGTTGCCGTTCATCTCAATCTTGCAGTAATCAGTTGGAGATTCGCAGCCCTGACTGCTGCGGAAGGTCAACTCGGCCGGCTTCTTCAGAATCCGGCGAACTTCCTCCTGATTCTCCACGCCCGCCAGCTTCACTCGAATCCGATTCTCCCCTTCTGGTGTCACTTCGGGCTCTGCTACCTTGTTCGCATTAGCCCGTTGTTCAATACTTCGCGCAGCCTCGCGGAGAACATCCTTCGTCAAAGTGCCATTCTCATCGACCGGCTCCGCTTCATACAGAATTTCAAACCCGCCCTTTAAGTCAAGACCCAGTTTGATGTTGTCCACGATATGCGGACTCGTGACAGCGATCGTGGCGAACACGGCGCCCACAAGAATAAACAATGCGGCGATTCGCTTGAAATCCATTACAAATAACGAGCTCCCTTCCCAACGTCCCTTATTTTTCAATAGCCCTATTATAAACCAGCGCAAAAATACAAGTCAAAAAAACCCTGTCCGCCAGCAGGACAGGGAACTCATCACAGCTTAGAATTCAATTCCTTTGTAAGCGTTCAATGTCATCTGGTTCATAAACTTCGTAACTTTCAGCGTCAGTATATCATTGACGATTCGATGCAGCTTAGGTGTCCCCGACTTCGCATAAGCTTCACTGACACAATGCCAAACTTCTACACCTGTCACATGTTCATAGCCGAGCAAGCGGAACTCCTCCGCCTTACTCATACAAAGCTCCTCGATCACTCGATTCATGTACGCTTCGTCCCATTCTTCCTCCAAGAGAGGCTCCTCATGCTGTTCGCTTGCAACAGGAAGCTGTTCATCTGCCATTATACTCTTAACCCCCGTTCCACTGCCTATCTACTGCGTCTATACTCTATTCGCGATTACCACCGTAATTCCTGCCTGTAGTGTAGCAGCGCTTAGTCTAAATCAAGTATGGACTTGCATATTCATTAGGAGGGAAAGGGGACGGACTATGGTGAGCAAGCATACAGCAACACACAAGCAAACGTTCATACAAGGTACGATGATCTTACTAGGCGCTGGTGTCTTGAACCGATTGCTTGGCTTCGTACCGCGCATCCTACTGCCACGCTTCATTGGCAAGGAAGCGCTTGGGTTATACCAGATGGCATACCCGCCTTTTATCGTGCTCGTTACACTCATAACAGGCGGCATCCCACTTGCTGTATCCAAGTTCGTCGCAGAAGCAGAAGCGCAAGGGAACGAAGCGGCAGTCCGACGCATTCTAATTACCTCTCTATGCTTAACCGTACCGCTAAGCATCGTCTTTGCCCTTCTATGTCTCTGGATTGCTCCGTGGCTCTCAACGAGTGTATTTACCGACAGCCGGGTACTGTACGCGTTCTCTGTCATGAGTCCGATCATCATTATGGTAAGTGTGTCCTCCGTATTTCGCGGTTATTTCCAAGGACGTCACAATATGATCCCTACAGCCTCATCGCAAATTGTTGAAACCATTGCACGAAGCATCGCGACATTGGTCTTGTCCTGTGCGATGCTGCCATACGGCGTTGAATATGCGGCAGCCGGGGCAATGGCGGGTGTTCTGCTAGGCGAGATGCTAGGGTTGACTGTACTCATGTGGCACTATGCTCGTACGCGCAAGCAGAAGCTGCCAACCTCCGCCGCATCGATCGGTCATGCCAGCAGCCTCAAGCTCCACTTCCTTGCATTAAGGAAGCTGCTCACTGTCTCCATTCCCGTTACAGGCAGTAAGCTTGTCGGCTCCTTCTCCTACTTCTTCGAATCAGTCGTCATCGTACGTAGCTTGGCTGCTGCAGGTGTGGCAGCAGCCGTCACCACTGCCCAGTACGGCATGCTATCAGGGATGGTTATCCCAGTCCTGCTCCTGCCAGGCGCACTGACCTATTCATTGGCGGTATCACTCGTGCCGTCCTTGTCCGAAGCGGCATCCAAGAACAATATGCGGCTCATCCATATGAGATTACACCAATCCCTTCGACTGGCGCTTGTCACTGGGGCTCCTTTTGCCGTGCTCATGTATGTGCTCGCTGAACCGATTTGCAACTTTTTGTACCATGATCTTGAAGCAGGCGATATGCTTCGTCTAATTGCTCCTGCCGCTATTTTCATGTATTTCCAAGCTCCGCTACAAGCTGCACTGCAAGCGCTCGACAAGCCAGGCGCCGCATTAATGAATACCCTGGCTGGTTCGATTGTGAAGCTGTTGCTGATTTACTTGCTGGCAGCCAAGACCCCCCTTGGCATCGAGGGAGCCGTAATCGCGATTGGCTTGAACATCATACTAGTGACGCTGCTGCATTGGCAAAGCGTCGTAAGGGCAACCGGAGTAAAGCTCCCTGCCTCAGACTTCATGAAGGTTGCTGGTGCTGCAGCAGGAATGGGATTCATCTGCTACGTGCTCATGAATGCAACCTTGCCTTTCATCCCATCCAATGAAACGATACGATTCCTGCTTGCCGGTCTAACCGGAATGGGACTGTATGTGATAGCGCTCTTCCCGTTGGGATTAGTTGACAAGCACGACTTAGCCCGCATTCCGTGGCTCGGTCGCACAATAGCTCGCTTCCTCTAAGTATGGTCGATGCGATTGACGAATAGCTTGCCACGGTGGTCAACCGTGCATAAGAATACGTCCTTGAATTCTCGCACACCGTGCTGTTGCAGCTCATTCTTCAGCCAAAATCGAGTCTTCCCGATCGCTTCCAGATTGTCATCGCGCACTTTGCCATCCATGATGATCGGGAGAGGCAAGCCTTCGTATCGAATTTTGCCGGCTTCGAAATTGTCCATGCTGAACTTTTTCTCTACAACGTTTAACTTGCCCGATGTTTCCAAGATCGCGAACTCCACGTCTGCTACATTGGTCACATTGCGTTCGCGCAGCTGCAGCATAAGATCATCGAGGTTGTAGCGCTGCTTCCTCATCTCTTCCCGATTCAGCTTACCGTTGCGTATCAGATAGCTGGGCGAACCGTCGAACAGTACACGCAGCTTGCGGCTCTTCAGCGTAATCCATGAGATCACTATTTGAATCGAGACTAGCGTTGCAATCGGGAGTAAACCCTTTATCATTTCATCGCTTGGGTTCTCCACCACGATAGCCGCCATCTCAGCAATCGTAATCGAAATCACTAGATCGAATACCGACAGCTTGCCGATTTCTCTCTTCCCCATCAGCCGCAGTACTAAGAACATGACAAAGTATATGAGCACTGTGCGAAACAGAATTGATTGCCATTCCATATTCGTACCGTCCCCTTTCCTTGCTCCTAGTGTCACCTGAGGCATGGCTCGTTCATGCTTGGAAGTTTTGTACTAAAAAGCTCGTCTGTTCCATACATATGGGATAAGCACATCGTTCATGAAAGGGGGGAACCGGAATGAATCCACTGAACAGAATGCGGTCGCTACGCGTTACGTCGCCGCTACCAGCAGGCTTGCTGCATGCATTCGCCGCTATGATCGTATGCACACTGCTCGTCTCTCTGCTGCTGGTGTTCACTAACATGCGTGAGCATAATCTGTCACTTTATGTTTATGGGATACATGGCATTGCTTTGTTCATGGGCGGCATGACTGCTGGAAGGCGGTCTGGCTTCAAGGGGTGGTACTTTGGCGGGGTTACTGGGATCTTGTACACATTGTTGATCATGATTATTAGTTTTCTTGGCTTTGATGCGGGACTGAGCATCCATACTGGAATATTGGCAGTCATGTCGTTCGTAATCGGGGCTGTTGGAGGTATGATTGGTGTGAATCTGAGACGATAACGGCGATATCGTTACAGGTGATCCGTCACAACGATCATCGAAGAGAAATAGCAAACAATATGTCATCTGTAGCGATTATCCGTATCGGTTAAGCAAATATAGAAAAAACTCCACATGCCAACAACCGGCACGTGGAGTAAATTCTTGTTCGAAACTATGCCTCGCTCTTATCTTCTTGACTCCGCACAGTATTGATCGCGCTGCGATCCACTGTAAGCTTCGTCGCATCATTCACCCGGATAACAGCTGTATCATCCGTCAGTTCCACAATAGTAGCATGCAGACCGCCAATCGTGACGATCTTATCCCCCTTGGACAAGTTCAACAACATCATGTTGCGTTGCTTCTGTCGCTTCTGCTGCGGACGAATGAGCAAAAAGTAGAAGATCACAAACATCAGCGCGAGCGGCCACAACAAGTTGAACAACGATGCGCCAGCACTAGCCGGTTCTGCAGCCAAAAAATTGTACATATGTATTCATCCTCCTTATATAGTATCCAACCGTAATACCAACATGTAGCGATTCTCAGAACCCTCGATCATTCTGGTTCAAGCCATAGGCTTGGAAGAAGCTATCGCGGAAATCCAACAATCGGTCCTCTTGAATCGCCTTGCGCACATTGCGCATCAGCTCTAACAAGAAGTGTAAATTGTGCCATGTCGTCAAGCGCAATCCGAGAATCTCGTCGCACTTGAACAGATGACGTATGTAAGCTCTGGAGAACGTTCGGCATGTGTAACAGGTGCATGCCGGATCAAGCGGTCCGAAATCCTTCGCATACTTGGCATTACGCACAACGAGTCTACCCTGGCTTGTCATCGTTGTCCCGTTGCGGGCAATGCGGGTAGGAAGTACGCAATCGAACATATCAATCCCGCGGATAGCGCCTTCCACCAATGCATCAGGCGAGCCGACACCCATCAAGTATCTGGGCTTGCCTGCAGGCAGATGAGGCACCGTGTAGTCCAGCACCTCGTACATAAGGTGCTTAGGCTCTCCTACGCTCAATCCTCCAATAGCATACCCCGGAAAATCCATGGAAGTCAACTCTCGCGCACTTTGCTCGCGCAGGTCTTGATGCATGCCGCCTTGGACGATCGCGAACAATGCCTGATCATCCGGACGCTTGTGATGCTGCAAGCAGCGTTCAGCCCAACGGGACGTTCTCTCGGTAGATTGCTTCACATACTCATATTCAGCTGGATACGGCGGGCATTCATCGAAGGCCATCATAATGTCAGAACCGAGCGCATTTTGGATATCGGTCGCAATCTCTGGGGAGAGGAACAGCTTATCCCCATTCAGATGGGAGCGAAACTCCACACCTTGCTCACTAATTTTGCGCATTTCACTCAAACTGAATACTTGAAATCCTCCGCTGTCGGTCAAGATTGGCCGATCCCAGCTCATGAATTGGTGAAGCCCGCCTGCCTCGCGGATCAGTTCATGTCCAGGGCGCAAGAAGAGATGATATGTATTACTTAGAATAATATGCGCGTCCAGTTCTTTTAATTCATCTGGACTCATCGCTTTGACAGTAGCGAGCGTGCCTACCGGCATAAAGGTTGGCGTCTCAATAATGCCATGCGGTGTGTGCACCCTGCCTAATCGGGCGCCTGACTGCTTGCAAGTTTTGATCGCTTCATAACGTATGGCTGACATAGTGTGCTCCTTTAATAGATCAGCATCGCATCGCCAAAGCTGAAGAAGCGGTAGCGCTCCCGTACTGCCTCGCGATAAGCGCTCAGGATATGTTCCCGCCCTGCCATGGCACTGATTAGCATCAACAACGTAGATTTCGGTAAATGAAAATTCGTAAGCAACATGTCGACGAGCTGGTATGTATAACCTGGATAAATAAAAATACTCGTCCATCCAGAGCACGCTTCATAGTCGGCATCAGGATATCGGCTGGCCAACGTTTCTAATGTGCGTGCAGAAGTGGTGCCAACAGCGGCAATACGACGCTTCTGCTGCTTCGCCTCGCGCAGCACAGCAGCTGTCCGTTCCGATATCGCATAGTATTCCGCATGCATCTCATGCTCTTCAACCTGCTCAGCTGACACAGGGCGGAATGTGCCCAGTCCTACATGCAACGTCACATAAGTTATAATTATACCTTGTTGCTCCAGCTTGCGCAAATACGATTTGGTGAAATGAAGCCCTGCAGTCGGAGCCGCTGCTGAGCCCTCTTCCTCCGCGTAGACAGTCTGATAACGGTCTCGGTCTGACAAGGTTTCTCGGATATACGGTGGGAGCGGCATCTGTCCCAATCGGTCGAGCAGTTCATGGAAGATGCCCTTGTAGGCAAATCGAACGATACGCGCCCCCATCTCACCTTCTGCTTCTACGACAGCTTGAAGGAGCGGCTCCCCGCCTTCCTCCTCTGCACCGAAGACGATCACTGTCCCCCGCTTCAGCCTCTTAGCCGGCTTCGCCAGCGTCTCCCAGCGATCCTCGCCTAATGACTTCAACAGTAACAGCTCGATATGAGCGCCAGTATCGGCTTTCACACCTTGCAGTCGAGCTGGAAGCACCTTCGTATTGTTCAGCACTAGCACATCGCCAGATTGCAAGTAATTCGCCAATTGCTCGAATTGTTCGTGTTGGTATTCACCTGTTTGCTTGTTCAGAGTAAGCAGTCTAGAAGCTGTTCGCTCTGCAAGCGGTGTCTGCGCGATAAGCTCTTCAGGTAAGTCAAAATCAAATAAGTCTACATTCATAGCTGTTCATTCATCCTTTGGCAATCTTTACATGCTGGTAATAGTATAGCAGTATCTCCTTGTAGTCATACCCGTTCTCGGCCAAGTCCTTGGCTCCCCATTGAGACATACCAAGACCGTGTCCGTAACCCGATCCGATAAAGACATATTGCGGTTGTGACGTAACTACACGCGTATCCGCATCTGCGTTCAATAGCAAGAAGCTGTCCTGATTCACTGGTACTGCTTCTGTGCTATTGCCAGTCAAGACACGTAACGTCCCTCCGTCTTGCTGCATGCTGGTCATTTGGCCGGATGCTCCAAGTATTGTGAGGTCTGCTGTCTGTTCCACTTCAAATCGTGTACTGCTCAACCCGCCAAGCGCGTATCGGTATTGGTCAGGTGTCGAAACGCCGATGATTTGCCCGTTAGCCTGAACTTCTATTGCTCTTCCAGTTGGTCCGCGCTTCGTCACTTCTAGCGTTGTCAACGTTCCTTGAATGGTGGTATCAGTTCTATTCTGAATGATGCTTGACAGATCTTCTGCAGGTAACGGTCCATGTATCCAGCTATATGCCGTAGATTCCATCACTTGATCAATGCGCACAAGCCTGTCACCTTGATTAACCTGGCCAATCGGCGCACTGTTTGTATTGTCTACTCTAGGCGCTGGACGCACATTCACACCGTTTCCCGTTACGGTAACAATGGGATATCCACCGCCTGTGCTACTGCCGCTCTCGGTTGTAAAGTCAGTTCGAATATAGCCGACTTGACCATCAGACAGGATGACTCGATCCCATAGCAGCTTACCTGCTTGTACATTGTCATCCGGGCTAGGTACTTGCTTCACATAAGGAATCTCGCTTTGCCAAACTTCAGACGGATGTGCCGTGTATCCCCCTGCATTCGATGAATAATATGGGACGATTACATTGCCTGCCTCATCCAGCAACACTTCTCCGGCTGTTGATTGGACAGCTTGTGTCACGACCGACGACTCCCCGTCAACTCCCTTATATGCTTGATCGTACGTAGTATCCGAAATATGGGCAATGCCGTACTTCATTCCTAATGATAGGGCGAAGCTTCTAGCAGCAACTGCCTGAGCCCTTAGGGCCTCGTACGGAAACCCTGCGCCCATCTCAGCACCAACTACAGATGCCAAATACTGCTCGAACGGCACGTCATTAATGACCGCAAGCTGATTCTCGTATTGCGAGATCTCAATAGCCCCCCGATAGGAACGTTCATAACGTTCATCGACCTGAATTGTCCCATTGTTAGCAGCCGTAATTCGCAACCGTTGATCGTCTGATTGGATCGCATAGGAAGGAACAGCACTCCCGCTTCCGGCGGTTACATCCATCCTGCGCAGTAAGTATGCTGCTTGCATATCCGCTTGCTGCAGCTGCAGACTAGGCATCAGCGCGGAGGCCTTCTCACGAACGGCTGTTAATGCTGTAGTGCTTGGCGCATTACCTACGAACACCGTATACAGTACGCTGCCCGCTTGGCGCATATAAGCTACTTCTGCATCAATACCGGCGCTTGCAAGATTCGCCGCATGCTGCTCTGCCTCACTTAGCGAAGCGTACGAACCAGACTGCCAATGCAGCGGGCCAGACAATACAGGCAACGCACCGTTCAAGCTCCGCACTTCGGCCATTGCTTGCCTTGCATCATCAGCTGTAGTGCTGAAACCTGCGACAACACGATACAAGGTTTTATCCGCGCGCTGATGCCGCCAGATCACAGCATCGGCGCGCGTGGATAAGACACGCTCGTGCATGCTGGATGCCGCTGCGTAATCTGTAGTCTCCAGTACTTGAACATAATATTCGTCCAGCATAACCCGCGCGGGTCCGTTCACCGTCATCCAGACATTCTGGGACTGACCGTTGCCATGGATGAACGTCATCGGTTGTGCAGATCTGACTGTCACAGCAGACACGGAGCCGCGCGCAGCAATAAACAGGGAAACCTTGATGCGGTCCAACCCCGGAACATCCGCATGCACGGGAGCCGTCCCACCTGGATGAAACAGCATAGTGGTCATCAATATTAGGACTACTGCTATACGGACATGAACGGCGACAGAACAGCGTTGCTTGGACTGAATCATGGAATCGTCATCCTTTCTGTAATCAATCAAGAGGAAGCTTCGGACGGCGGCGTCATACCTAAATGACGGTATGCAACCTCTGTTGCCATCCTGCCGCGAGGTGTTCGCTGCAAGAACCCGATCTGTAATAAATACGGTTCATAGACATCTTCGATTGTCTGGCTTTCTTCGCCGATCATCGCAGCAATGGTATCAAGACCGACTGGACCTCCTCGGAAGCTCTTAATAATGGCTTCTATCAGTTTGTGGTCAATCTGATCCAAGCCTAGCGGATCGACTTGAATCAGACGCATTGCTTCCATTGCCAAGCTTTCTGTAATGATACCGTCCCCTCTAACTTGAGCAAAATCCCTGACACGTCTTAACAGCCGATTGGCAATCCTTGGTGTTCCTCGGGAACGAGAACCAATCTCAGCTGCTGCCTCCCCCATCATCTGTACCTGCAATATATCTGCCGCACGGCTGACGATGAAGCTCAGTTCATCAATCGTATAGTATTCTAATCGGCTGACGACGCCGAATCGGTCGCGTAACGGCGAAGACAGCAAGCCGGCTCTAGTTGTAGCACCAATGAGCGTGAACGGTGGCAGGTCAAGACGAACACTTCTCGCGCTCGGTCCCTTGCCGATAATAATATCCAATGCGAAATCCTCCATCGCTGGGTACAGTACCTCTTCGACGCTCCGATTCAACCGGTGAATTTCGTCTATAAACAACACATCATGTTCTTGCAAATTCGTAAGAATCGCTGCCAGATCGCCAGGACGCTCAATGGCAGGACCACTTGTCGTTCGAATATTGACACCGAGCTCATTGGCTATAATGTTCGACAGTGTCGTCTTCCCCAATCCAGGCGGTCCATACAGCAACACATGATCCAGCGCCTCATTGCGCAGCTTGGCTGCTTCTATGTATACTTTCAAATTCTCCTTCGCTTGAGATTGGCCGATATACTCTGCTAGGTAGCGCGGACGCAGACTGAGCTCGACTGTGTCATCTTCCATCATCAAATTGGCTGAAACGAGACGTTCCTCCATCGTCCTCCTCCTTCTTCTATCCGCGGAATAACAGCTGAAGCGCTGTCCGCATCAACTTATCGGCAGGCGCATCATCTGCTTCTTTCTCCTTCACATCCGGCCACACCTGGTCAATCTCAGCTTCCGAGTAGCCCAAGGCCTTCAACGCTTCCGCTGCTTCGTGCCAAGCGTGCGTTGTGACCGCACCTGTGCGGGCAGCTGCAATGTTCCCGGCGGCTGCAGCCTCATCAACACCGAACTGGCTGTCCCACTGCTTAAGCTTGTCCTTCAGATCGAGCACAAGCCGTTGCGCGGTCTTCCGTCCAATACCCGGCAGCTTGGTTAAGAAGGTTACATCCTCACGTTGGATAGCGGCCACTACAGCTTCCGGCCTTGCGCCAGCGAGCATGCCAAGCGCCACACGCGGACCGATGCCGCTTACATCCAACAGCTTGCGGAAGAGAGATTGCTCCTCACGCGATCCAAATCCATAGAGCAATATCGCATCCTCACGAACGTGATGATGAATATATATCGTAACGTCTCCATCTTGCTCCAACCACTCATAGGGATTCGGACAGAACACCCGATACCCCACGCCATGGACATCGATGACCGTATAGTCACTCTCCGTATGAGCAATCTGTCCTCGCAAATAATCAATCATAGTATTGTACGCTCCTTCTAGCGCGAAAGTTTTTCATTCAAAGTAAAGGAATGCGCATGACAGATCGCAACGGCCAGCGCATCCGCCACGTCGTCTGGTTTCGGTATAGCTTGCAATCGTAAGTACATGCGAACCATTTCCTGTACTTGTCTCTTCTCCGCTTGTCCATATCCTACAATCGCCTGCTTGACCTGAAGCGGCGTATACTCCCCAATCGCCAGCCCTCGCTGCACAGCAGCCAGCATAATAACGCCACGCGCTTGTCCAACCGTAATTGCAGTCGTCACATTGCGGTTGAAAAACAGCTTCTCAATGCCGACTGCTTCAGGTTTGTAGCGGTCGATCAGCTCCAACAATGTCTCATATATACTCTTCAGCCGCTCTGCCGTATCCGTTCCAGCTTCGGTCTGTATGCAACCGTACTGAACCGGAACTAGCTGATGGCCCTTCTTGTCTACGATACCGAATCCGACAATAGCAATGCCGGGATCAATGCCCATGATGCGCACGAATACTCTCCCCATTCCCGTCAACTACGAACATATGTTGGTTTCCATTATAACAGAATACACCCACTTTGAATATGTGCCTTAGGCATCTATTCATAAGCGGGTGTATAGTGTCAATTCCAGCTATTCGCTTACTCTGGTTTCGCGCCGGATTTAGCATGCAATCTCTTCTTCAGCTCATCCTGTGAGCTTCCTTCCCATAACGGAACGCCTGACCGGTAGGCTGCACGTATAATTAAGTGACCGCCAACTGGAGCCGTGACGAAGACGAACACGATGCCTAATACGAGCTTTGCGCTAATATGCCCTTCTACAGCCCAAAAGTACAGAAAAGCGCCGCTCAGTACACAAATAACGCCGAGTGTCGCGGTTTTGGTCGCTGCATGCGAGCGTGTGTACACATCAGGCAGGCGAATCAAACCGAACGTACCGAGCAACGAGAACAAAGCGCCAGCAATGACTAACAAGCCGATTACCCATTCACCCGCAGTTTCGATTCCGGTCAATGACGACACCCCTTTCGATAAATTTGGAATAAGCGATCGTCCCGATAAAAGCCAATATACCGAGCAACAATATAATATCCATGAACGATTGGCTGCGCAGCAGCACCGACAGCATCGCCGTAATCGAAATTAGGCTGATGCCAATGGAATCCAATGCTACGACACGATCTGATACAGAAGGGCCTTTGATTACTCGATACATACAGCCCAAAGCAGCCAGTGCTTGGATAAACAGCGCAATCCATAGTAATGTATCTAGCATCCTATCGGCTCACCTCCATAATCGCCTCTTCGAACGTATCCTTCATCTGTTTGACCACTTCCTCCGTATCCGGGATGTCCATCGAATGAATATACAACACATCCCCTTCCGGAGAAACCTCGAGCGCAAGCGTGCCGGGGGTCAATGTAATTAAGCAAGCGAAGGTTGTAATCTCCCAGTCGTTCCTCAACCGTGTCGGCACCGCGATAATCCCAGGACGAATGTTGAGCTTCGGTCGCAATACTTCCTTGGCAACAAACCAGCTGGACAAGATGAGCTCCTTGAGAAACAGCAGCAGCAGCTTCATAATGGCGTACGCTCGGCGGAAGTAAAGCTCCCCCGGCAAAAAACGCCGCAAAACAAACAACAATCCGAGCCCTACTAGATATCCGAGAACGAACGTTCCGAAATTCCATGCGCTATGGAAAAACATCCATATAAATGCGATCAACAGATTCAACAACAGCTGTATGGCCATCGACTATTCCCCCAATACCGCGGATATGTAGACGGAAGGTTCCGCCATCGTGTGCGCCGCCTGATCCACAAATCCAGCCAAGCCTTCTGCGCCGAGCCCAAGTGCCGCGGAGATTGCTAGCAACAGCACACATGGCATAAGCAAGCTGCGGACTACACGAGTCTCTCCGCCTGCTGGAGCACCTTCAGGACGTGGCTTCCAGAAGCCTTCCATGAACCAGCGAATAATCGAATACAGGAGCAGCAAGCTAGAGAGCAGCGCAATACCGACAAGCACATATTCCCCAGCTCGCAAGCCCCCTTCTAGAATGAGAAGCTTGCCAAGAAAGCCACTCAGCGGCGGCACCCCTGCAACAGCAAATGCCGTAGCGAACAGCAGCCAGCCGAGCAGTGGATACGTTCTAATCCATTCTCCCGTGCTTCTAAGCCGGCCTGTTCCTGCTGCAATCAGGAACGCACCGCCTAACAGAAACAGCAGCGCCTTGATTACGATATCATGCAGCAAGTAATACACAACGCCTTGCAGCGCACCTTCGGTAAAAGCCGCCAAGCCGAAAATAATGAAACCAACAGAAGCGACTACATTATATACGAGTATGCCCTTCACGTTCTTCGCACCAACTGCACCGATCGTTCCGAGCACGATTGTCGCTCCTGCCATCCAACCGAGCAGTTCATGGGTGAAGTCGGGATCTTGATAAAAAATTAAAGTAAACGTGCGAATGAGCGCATAAATGCCTACCTTCGTAAGCAAGGCCGCGAAGATAGCAGATACGGCGGCAGGCGGAGCGCTGTATGAGCCGGGCAGCCAGAAGAATAAGAACAATCCCGCCTTCAGGCCGAATACGAAGAGAAACATCAGCGCGATAATGTTCAACAATCCACCCTGCCCCATCTCTGCAATGCGCAGCGATAAGTCTGCCATATTCAAAGTCCCGACCGCGCCATATAAGAAGCCAACCGATACGACGAAGAACACAGAGGAAAGCATGTTGACGAGCATATATTTGATCGATTCCCGTAGCTGCTGCTTCGTCGCGCCGAGTACGATAAGCGCATAAGAGGAAATGAGCATCACTTCGAAGAAGACGAACAGGTTGAAGATGTCCCCCGTCAAGAACGATCCGCAAACCCCAGCGATCAGAAATTGATAGAAGGAGTGAAAATAAAACCGTTCGCGCTTCTCCCCGATCGTCCTGCTGGCGAACAGCAGGCAAATGACAGCCGTCACATTCGCAGTGACGACGAGCAAGGCAGCGAACATATCCGCGACGAGCACAATCCCGAATGGGGCAGACCAGCCGCCGAGCTCCAGCACCTGAATACCTGTGGCGTCGATTTGACTAATTAAGTATGCGGTGACCCCTATATTGATCAGCAGACTCGCAACCCCAATGATACGCAGCCAAGTGAGCGATCGCACCAGTATAAGCACGATTCCAGTCAACACGGGAATCAGGATCGGCAATACGACTACATTATTCATCTTCCTGTCTCCTTAGTTGTTCCATATCGTCAGTCCCTAATTGCTTGTAAGTCCGGTAGGCTAGTACCAGAATGAACGAAGTGACCCCAAAGCTGATAACGATAGAGGTCAGAATGAGCGCCTGCGGCAACGGATCGGTATAGGCCGCCGCTTCTTCTCCGAGCAGCGGCGGCGCACCGCGCTTCAATCCTGCTGTCGTCATTAGCAGCAGATGAGCGCCGTGGCTCAACAGTACCGTACCAAGAATGATGCGCAGCAACCGGCGGGTCAGAATCAAATAAGTGCCGATCATAAATAAAACACCAATTAGTATCGCAACCAACAACTCCATTAGGTCTGATCCTCCCCGATTGCCAGAATGATCGTCATGGTGATGCCCACTACTGTCAAATATACACCAAGATCGAATAATACCGCAGTCGCAAGCTCCGTCTTCTCACCGAATAGAGGAAGGTCATAGTAACCAAATGCATGGGACAAAAACGGTGCGCCAAACAAGAACGAACCCATGCCGGTTGCAACTGCGATCAGCAGGCCAATCGCCGTCATCGCAATATAATTGACTGGAAGAACCTTCTTCATGCTCTCCAGATCGAAGGACAAGTATAGAAGGACAAGTGCGGACGCTGTAATTAATCCGCCGATGAAGCCCCCTCCCGGATTGTTGTGACCGGCAAAAAACATATACAAGGAGAACGTCAAAATGATGAACGTGATAACCTTCGTCGCCGTTCGCAATATCACATCATTCATGTTCACGGGATTCCCCTCCTGTCATCCGAAGCTTGATTAAGGCATAAATACCAATCGAAGCGATACCGAGCACCAAAATTTCCAGCATCGTATCAAATCCCCTGAAATCGACGAGGATGACATTGACAACATTGTCGCCGCCAGCTTCTTTGTAACTGTTGTCGAGGAAATAATCCGATATACTGGCGAACGGCCTTACTCCTTGCACTGCCAATGTGAGGAACGTAATGATCGCCCCTACTCCGATCGCAATGACAAAGTTAGCAGATTGGAAGCGAACGCGATTCATGTCCCGCCGCAGCTTAGGCAAGTGATAGAAGCAGAGCAGAAACAGCGCGACAGATACGGTCTCTACAACAAGCTGCGTCAACGCCAAATCTGGAGCTCGTAATATAACAAAGTACAACGACACCATATAGCCGACCGCACCGGTTGCCAGAATCGCTGACATCCGTGAAGAAACCAAGACGATCGCAACCGCTGAGCCAGCAAGAATCAACGCAAGCAGCAACTCATAAGCCGCGACTGGCGCATTGCCTGACATGTCCAATGTCGGCCGATGACCGACGATGCTTCCGCCAATAACCAAGATGAAGAACATCAGAATATAGACGAGATAAGTACGTAGAGAACCCGTCATGTATAAATCTGTTCCCTTGGAGGAACCTTTCTGCAACCCTACAAGCATACCGTCATACAACCGATTCAAGGTAAGCCGCTGAGGCAGTTGATCATAGAGAGAGATCCATCTCCGTAATGTTAGAACAAGCAGCAGGCCAACAGCAATTACCCCAATTGTCATATACAGTTCCGTATTCCAGCCGTGCCAGAAGCTGATGTGCGCTTCGAAATGGTCCCCCGGTGCGAGCAAGCTTGGCAATATCGCCGATACAGCAGGCTCGAGCAAGGAATAAGCGACCAGATTCGGGTAGAAGCCGACCAGCAACACAAGCGAGGCCAATACAATCGGCGAAATAAGCATGCCAATCGGTGCTTCATGCGGTTTCTTCTCCAACTTCTCCGGCTGCAGCTTACCGAGAAATGTGCGCATGATGAGCATCAGACTATACACAAACGTGAAGATACTAGCGATTACAGCGATAACCGGGAACAAAATTCCCCATGTCTCCAGTGCGAATATGTCTGCAGCCAGCACTTTCAGCATGCCTGTGAAGAACATTTCCTTACTCAAAAATCCGTTGAATGGAGGTAAGCCTGCCATAGACAGACCGCCAACTACCGCGACAGTGAAGGTTACCGGCATCAAGGACATCAATCCGCCAAGCTTCCGTATATCACGTGTACCGGTTTCGTGATCGACGATGCCTGCCACCATGAAGAGTGCGCCTTTGAACGTTGCATGGTTAAACAGATGAAATACAGCAGCCAGAACTGCCGCATAAAACAGCCGTTCGTCAGCAGCATCGTACAATACCGCAAGCGATCCGACACCGAGCAAGCTCATAATCAGACCGAGCTGGCTAATCGTCGAGAACGCCAATATGGATTTCAAGTCAGTCTGCTTGACAGCAGAGAATGATCCCCACAGCAAGGTGAGCAGACCGAAGCCGGCAACTAGCCAGAACCATTCCGCTTGTCCGGCAAATATCGGGGTCATTCGAGCTACCAAATACAAGCCTGCTTTGACCATAGTCGCCGAATGCAGATAGGCGCTAACCGGTGTAGGAGCTTCCATCGCATCCGGAAGCCAAATATGGAACGGAAACTGTGCCGACTTCGTAAAAGCACCGAGCAGCACAAGCAGCATTGCTGGAACAAACAGCGGGTCAGCTGCTAATTGTGAAGCTTGTTCGACTAGTCCGCGAATGCTGAATGTACCGCCCATCACATACAGCAGAATAAAGCCCGCCAGCATTGCCATGCCGCCAAAGACGGTAATAAGCATCGATTTCTGCGCGCCGTAACGCGATTTCTCACGATGCGTCCAATACGCAATGAGCAGGAAGGACGCTAAGCTGGTCGCTTCCCAGAACAAGTACAGCAGCATAAGATTGTCAGAGAGCACCACGCCGAGCATAGCGCCCATGAAGAGAAGTAAATAGACGTAAAACGCCTGCAACCGTTCCTTATGCTTATCTAGATAATAAATGGAATACAGCACGACCAGCGTGCCGATTCCCGTAATAAGCAGCGCAAACAGCATGCTTAATCCGTCCAAATACACATCGAAGGATAAACCATAAGACGGAATCCACGGCATGGTCTCCTCCACGACCTGATGCTTAGACACCGCTCCGATTTGTGAGAGTAGGCTAATCAACAGCACCACAGGCAGCAGAAGCACTGCCCAGCCTATATGCAGTTTTGGAGAAACCTTATGTATGACCGGTATGAGAACCGTCGCCAAGAATGGCGCAAGCACGATCAGATGCAACCACGACACAGTCGAAACCCTCCAGTTATAGTTTGGCTGTTCCTCATTATATATGATATCAAGATCAGATGCACATCACGTATTCACCTGCTTCCGAACCGTTACGAAGTAACCAAAGCTGCATGTATAATCTCCCCCTCCCTTGCACATGCTTAGAAGCAAACTCGAATCCTCGAAGCTTATACCGACTACGCAAGCAAAGGAGTTGCCTTCATCATGCTGAAGCGGTCCAAAGTCTTAACCGGGCTCGGCATCTTCTTGATGATGTGGATCATCGTCTGGTATTATCACGGCAAGCTCACAGATCATCGCAACCCGCTGCCTCATTCCGAGCAATCACGTACTCTGCAGGTAGATGCCGACAATGCAGCATTCGGACCGCGTGAATATATCCGCATCCACAGAGCCGAGTGGAAGCAAGACGGCGACGGTGAACGCGAGACATTCCCACCGCAACCTTAGACAACCAAGCTTCGCTGTACAGAAAAAGAGATAGCCTCCTACTGGCTATCTCTTTTCTCTACGCAATTGTTATGAATCTGGTTTCAACACTTTCTCGGCAACTTCCACCGCATAATCGCTAAATGTCGAAAGTACACTGCTATATTCAGCGAAATCATTCACCTTTATGCCTGTATACAGCTGTTCAACAGTTGCATGAGGGAGACTGCTTTCCAAATATTCAACATTCAGTTGAAAGAAAGTCTGCAGCACCTTCTCCTCATCAGGTTTGCCATCGAACAAGGACAAGTGACCGCTGCCGTCCACCCCGAAATACGCATTCGATTTGCAATAGGGGGACAAATCTTCTATTTGCTGGACGAAGCGAACCTCATTACTTGTCCGGTTGAGCTGCCACTCTGGATGCTCACTAGAGATTCGATCCACTTCAGCAGCATCTAGCTGACCAAGCAATTGCTCATCTTCACCGCATACGTATTGTTTCTTCAACCATACCTCAATAACTGTATCCTCACGTATATCAGTGGGTTCCCATACGTGAACGACGTCCTCACCTTGTCGCGCCATACTCATTACCCCTATAGCTGCTACTGTAATGAAGACAGCGGCTAGCGTGAGCCAGCTTCTTTTTCTTCGGAATTTTTTCTTAATTTGCCGCCATAGCCGGGAAACATTCACTGCAATCCCCTTCTTATCCTGCTTTTTGTTACAGTATGAGCAAGGGAATGATAAAATATGCGTGTTCGAGACAATTTCATCATTGCCGTTTCACATTATGAAATTGTCTCGTTCGTCTAAAAATTAATCCAAGGGGAATTGTGCGATTTGACTTCTGCCTTCACTGCCCGTGAATACTTACGTGACTTCCGCTTCGCTTTCCTTACACGCAGCTGCTTCGGAGGCGCATCATTAGACACGGCTTCGTGACGATTTTGTTCTGAATGCTGTTCATTCGTCGACTGTTCCTGATTCAATTCCTGTTCTTGATTTGCTCTGCTGTTATGCCTTTCATCATTACCACGAAGATAAGCTGCATAAGGGGAATAAGCTGCAGGCAATGACTCATAATAGGCCGCATCATGAACATAAGGCTGCATCTGGGACAAGTACGGGGAATAACCGATAGGCTGCATCCAATTTACGGAGGCTTGATAAGAATAAGGTGACGCCGCAATCGGATACGGCACAGCCATTGTCTCCGCATAACCAACAGTCGGCGTACCCATACAAGATTGACACTGTCTCGGCTCCTGTTCGTATGTCTGTTCTTGCCCTAAGCCCGGATAAGACGGTGCCATCCCCGGCCACTCGTACGGAATGCCCCAAGGACGTTCCTTCATGCCTGGAATTTCAGGAAGTTCATGAAAGGAACCAGCTTCATAGGTTGGAACATTCTCTTGTTGATACGGATGCGCTGCATCGTTCCCGTTCGGCCCCGATTGGTCCTTATCATCCTGCACTGCTGTTGGAGACTTATTGTCCTCAGACTCCTCCTCTTCTTCTTCAGCAAGGTCAACCAGTTCTTGCGCATCGAGCACTTCGTACTCATAATCCAGTTCTGACTTAGCATCTCTTCTGGATCCCGCTTCTTTCAACTGAGCCACAGCAGCCTGCTGCGAAGCAGACGGCACCTTCAGCTTAGAGCCGGGCAACAGTTGAATGGGATCAACGAGCTGGGGATTAGCCGAACGAATAGCATTTCCTTCAATGCCATACTTGGCTGCCAGCCCGATTAAGGTATCTCCTTTTTTCACGATATGGATTTTCACATTGGAACCTCCCTCGAAAAATCTATTACAGTCTATGCGCCAAATAGGCATTTGACATCATATTTTTTCAAGTCGCGTGATTCATATACCGTGAAGCACCTGTCCTACTCATGCAAACAGCCTGTTCCATCACGCTGCCGCGCGACGAAACAGGCTGTACGCCAACAATACTCCATTATAGACTATTCATACACTTTGACACCATCTTGATCAACAATTCCACGGAACTCTTGCAGCAGATGAGTCGTTATCGGACCGGCCTTGCCTCCGCCGATAATACGGCCGTCTACTTCGCGTACTGCAATCACTTCAGCGGCAGTACCTGTCATGAATACTTCATCCGCTATATAAACATCGTGCAGGGCGAACGGCTCTTCCTTCACTTTGTAGCCAACCTTAGCACAAATGTCGATAATCGCTGCGCGGGTAATTCCTTCTAATGCCCCTACGTAGCTTGGAGGTGTAGTAAGCACGCCATTCTTGACAATGAAGATATTGTCACCGGAGCCTTCTGCCACATATCCTTGGGCATTCAACATCAACGCTTCGCCAACACCGGCCAAATTCGCCTGAATCTTAACCAGAATATTGTTCAAGTAGTTGAGTGACTTGATCTTCGGGTTCAATGCATCCGGCACATTCCGTCTCGTCGATACAGATACAATCTTCAACCCGTTCACATAAGCTTCTTCCGGATAAATAGCGAGCTGCTCAACAATGATGATGACATTAGCATTGGGCGATCGCCGCGGGTCCAACCCAAGATCACCAGGACCCCGTGATACGACAAGCCGAATATATCCATCGCGCAGTTCATTGCGACGTACAGATTCGACAAGCGCCTGCTGCATGTCCGCATAGGACAATGGGATGTTCAAATCGATCGACTTCGCTGAATCGTATAACCGATCCAAGTGTTCTTTGCACTTGAATATATTCCCATTATAAATACGAATCCCTTCGAATATCCCATCCCCATACAAAAAACCGTGATCGTATACTGAAACTTTGGCATCTTCCTTCGTGACGAATTCCCCATTGAGGTAAATCCATTGCGCCATCTACCCTTACACCTCCGAATTTACACTTTCATAAGAATAACTTTGATAAGAACCGAGAATTCTCACCTGGCAGCCTATCGCTTCCACTTCCTGCAAAGCAGCAGGCAACAAGACCGAATCCATACTCTCTTCAATATCTATATAGAAATAATAACTGCCTAACTTCTTCTTCGTCGGCCTTGACTCAATCTTGGACAAGTTGATCCGCCTCCAGGCGAACGCTGACAGCACTTGGTGCAGTGCACCTGGATAATCTTCCGGAAGAGTTACCAGAATGGTGGATTTGGCTTGTCCGGCAGACGGATGGCTGAATGCTTGACCGCCTACAAGGATGAATCGGGTGAAATTGTTATGATGATCTGTAATATTATGCGCCAATACATGCAGTCCGTATCGATCTGCTGCAAGCTGTGTACCGATAGCAGCCAAATCTGCTGTCTGCATCCGCTGTACGGTCCGCACACCTTCAGCCGTACTTGCTACATGCTCATATTGCGCATGTGGCAACTCCCGCTTCAGAAAGTCACGGCATTGCGCAATGGCAACCGGTATAGACACGATCCGGCGCACATGTTCGATCCCGTCTCCATCCGGATTGGGATGACCGATCAAGTGCTGTACAGAAGGATAAACCCATTCCGCTTGAATGGGCAGGTCATTCTCATGCACGAGGAAATCAAGATGCGGATTAACAGAGCCGTCAATCGTATTCTCGATCGGGATAACACTCAAATCCGTATCCCCCTGCACGGTCGCATGGAATACATCTGCAATGGACGGATACGGGATGAATGATGTGCTCTGACCAGCAAAGAAACATTCGGTCGCTTCATGGGAGACTGTGCCTTCCGGACCAAGATACGCGATCCGCATCATGAATGAATTTCTCCTTTAATGTTTTCGATTAATGTACACTTTCCGTCAAATTGTGTCAACACTTTGGCTCCATCTGTGCACGGATCGAGCCAGATCGCCTCTGCTTCAACGCCATGCAATTGGAATGTCTCCAACATATAGCGCTCCAGCTCATCATGTGCTAGCGCAGACTGATCGACTAGCGCAAGCAAGGTCGGACCGGCACCGCTAAGCGCCGCGCCAAGCGCGCCATGCTCTGTAGCGTGCGCTAGAATATCCGGCATACCGGGAATAAGCTGCATGCGGTAAGGCTGGTGCAGCTTATCCTTCATCGCATAACTCAAGATGTCCAATCGGCCCGAACTAAGGGCGGCGACTAGCAGTGAACTACTGCTAACATTAGACACCGCTTCGCTCAAGGTAACAGTGTCTGGAAGCACGCTGCGTGCTTTCGCTGTAGGCAGGTGGAAGCGCGGTATGACAGCAAGACACTTCAGCCTGCGATCGGGCTCAATCCGAATCGCCTCTGCTCTCGCTCTGTCCCAGCTCGCCACGACAATACCGCCATACAAGGCAGCACCTACATTATCTGGATGGTTCTCTAGGCGTGTCGCCTTCTGTAGCAGTTCATCATCGGTAAACGGGCACCCTGCCAACTGATTCGCTGCTACAAGCGCGCCTACGATCGCTGCTGCGCTGCTGCCTAGCCCTCTTGCTAATGGGATGTCACTGTACATGGCGATACGCAACGGGCGCACTTGTACGCCCGCTTCCTTCAGCAGCTGGCTTGCCACTTCATACATTAGATTGCTTTCATCCGTAGGTACACCTTCCAGATGGTCGCCGTAAAGCGTTATATCCGGCTTATTCGACCAAGACATCTCCACCCAAGCATACAACTGCAAAGCCATGCCCAGTGTGTCGAAGCCCGGACCTAAGTTTGCGGTGCTCGCTGGAACCCGCACGTATACTCGTTGATCACTGCTCATTGCTGTCCTCCACGATTCATAGTTCCTGTTATTGCATGACCGATATCTCGGTTCGATTAACCTTCCACCCGATACACACTCTTGATCAATTGTACCGCATCGAGCTGTTCCAACTCATCTAATACCCGAGTCATCCCTTCCTTGCTGGCATCATGTGTAATAATAATAATTTCCGCCAACGGATTAAACTCATTCGGCTGCTGCAATACCGACTCAAGACTGACATTATGCTTGGCGAACATTTGCGTAATTTGCGACAGGACGCCGGCTCGGTCTGCTACATGAAGCAGCAGGAAGTTCTTGCTGACCACTTGATCATCGCTCATTAGCTTCTTCTCATTATATGGGGCTAGGCCAGTTCTCCCGCTGACGCCTAATTGAATGTTCTGCGCGATGGCAACTAGATCGGCAACTACAGAAGTCGCAGTAGGCATCTCTCCTGCACCGGGACCGTAGAACATCGTTTCGCCAACAGCTTCCCCATACACATAGACGGCATTAAATACGCCATGCACAGAGGCAAGAGGATGCGATTGTTTGACCATCGTCGGCTGCACACTCAGACTGATTGCATCCTCCTTGCGCTCTGCAATACCGAGCAGCTTAATCTCATAACCGAGTCTCTGGCCATATAAGATATCCTCTTTGCTCACTTGGCTAATTCCTTGCACAGAAACATCCTGCATAGATACAGGCGCATGAAATCCAAGTGTCCCTAATATTGCCATTTTATACGCGGCATCGAGCCCTTCCACATCTGAAGTAGGATCAGCTTCAGCATAGCCCAGCAGCTGCGCTTCCTTAAGAACATCCTCATATGAGGCGCCTTCCTGACTCATCTTCGATAAAATATAATTCGTCGTTCCGTTGACAATACCCATAATCTTCGTTATACGATCTGACGAGAAGCCGTTGACAAGTGTGCGCAATATCGGAATTCCTCCCGCGACGCTCGCTTCGTATAACACGTCACATTGCTTATCTGCTGCATGTGCTACAATTTCAGCACCATGCTGCGCCATCAAGTCTTTATTCGCCGTTACGACATGCTTGCCGCGGTCGATCGCCTTCAGCATGAGCTCCTTCGCCTGTTCAATGCCGCCCATCACCTCAACTATGATGTCGATAGCGGGATTGTCTATAATATCGGCAGGGTCCTCTGTCAATTTGGCTTGCGGCAACGGAATCGATCTTGTCTTGCGCTTATCCTTGACCAGAATGAGCTCAATCTCAATCGGACAGCCAACCTGGCGCTCCAGATCCTCCTGATGCCCTTCCACGATCCGAACGACACCAGTTCCAACAGTGCCTAAACCGAGAAGCCCAACTTTGATTGCTTTCATCGCTTCTCCTCCTATCTCTTCTACGTTCCGGATTAGCCATAGACCTATTAATTGTACCTTCGAGACGTAGCTAACGCAATGTGTATGGTTGCTTGGCGCATAGCCTCGATAACTTAACTACCCGTGTCCGATCCAATCCGCTTGCTTGACACCATCTAACTGCCTCAATTCCTCTAGCAGACGGCCAAGCGATGCTTCCATCCCCGATGTATCGATCGTTACCACTACATTAGCCATCCCCTGTAGCGGAATCGTCTGATGGATGGTCAACACATTGCCTTGCCAAGCTGCGATCATCAGCAGTACATTAGACAACACACCAGACCGATGCTGGAGCACCATGGACACCGTTGCTAGACTGCTCTGTGCATGGCGGTTCAGTTCATGAACACCATCCTTATACTTATAGAAGGCGCTGCGGCTCAGTCCCGCTCCCTCGACAGCCTCATGGACCGTCTTAGCCTCGCCGGAAGCAAGCAGCTGCTTGGCACGAATCGTCTTCAGTACACCTTCGGGAAGCATGTCCTCACGAACTAAGTAATAATTTCCGCCGCTTGGTGTTTCCTGCATAGACAATGGCAATCAGTCCTCTCATGGTGGACATTTGTTTGCGTATAGTGGACATTATAATCGAATTCAGAACCAGTAGCAATAGGCTGAACTAGCTTCTTCGCAATATGTGCTTTTCGTGCATGCGCATCTGTCCGAACGATATACAAGCACGGCAGTTCTTCATCATGAAGAACTGCCATGCTTCGCGTTCTGTATCAAATTATCTTACACGCTGCAAACTTCATAATATTGCTCAATCACGATTGGCGCTCTGCCGCTATCTCGGCATACGCACCTGCCTCCTTCACAGAATCTGCCCGCTCCATCTGAACGGCACACAGCTTAAACTCAGGCATGCGGCTCACGGGGTCTAGCGCTGGAACAGTGAGCTGATTCACCGACAATTCATCTCCCCAATGAAAAGGAAGGAAGACGGTACTTGGATGAATCCCTTCATTAACCTTAACTTCAACTATCATCGTTCCCCTTCGACTAGTAAGACGCAATCGGCTGTTCAACTTCAGCTTCAGACGATCTGCAACAGAAGGATGAATCTCTGCTATCGGTTGCGGCGCTTTCTTGTTCAATGGTTCTGTTCGTCTAGTTTGAGCCCCGCTCAAGTAATGATTAGCTAACCGCCCTGTCGTCAATACGTATGGATACTGCTGATCTACCGGTTCAGCAGGCAGCTTCGGAACGATGCTATGAATTCTTGCCTTCCCATCAGGGTGCGCGAAGGATTCGCTGAACATCATTGGCGTTCCACTATGCGATGGATCTGGACACGGCCAGAACACACCGTTGTTCGCCTTCAGCTTCTCATACGTAATGCCATAGTAGTCTGCCTTCCCGCCAGCCGACGCGCGCCTCAATTCGTTAAATATATCTTCCGCTTTCTCGTACTGGAAGTATGCGCCCCTGCCCAATAAGCGCGCCAACGTACACAAAATCTGATAATCTTCAGGATTTCCCCTTGGCGGTTGCATAGCTCTCTCCCGGTAGAACACACGGCCTTCTAAGTTCGTCAGCGTCCCTTCTGCTTCCATGAAGGAGGAACCCGGAAGCAGCCAGTCGGCCATGCGCGCCGTCTCTGTCTCGAACAGGTCAATTACGACGAGCAATTCCAGCTTTCGCAACGCTTGCTTCACCAATGAACTGTTCGGACTCGACACAACCGGATTAGAGCCGAGAACGAGCAGTCCCTTAATCTCCCCCGCATCTATCTTCTCAAACAGTTCATAGGCCGAAACACCTGGTCCT
The DNA here is from genome assembly GCA_913056365.1 of uncultured Paenibacillaceae bacterium. Classification (GTDB taxonomy): domain Bacteria; phylum Bacillota; class Bacilli; order Paenibacillales; family K13; genus Xylanibacillus. The sequence goes on from CAJXLT010000002.1 coordinate 652,745, forward strand.
GGCAGCGTCTCTGCATCTACGCCCCATACCGCACTGACATGCTCGCGTGCGCTCTGTTCCGCAATGCTGCGATAGCCCGGTAATTGGTCGGCTTTCTGTCCGTGTTCTCTGCCTCCCTGTCCATTCGCCTGACCAGTAACAGCACCGAATCCACAGCCCTTTCTCCCGATCTTACCCGTAATGAGGCACAGGTTCATATAATTCAACGTATTTTCTACACCGTTCACCTGCTGCTCGACCCCTCTAGCCGTTAACACGATGCCTGAATGTGATGAGGCAAATTTCCGCGCTATCGTTCGCACCACTGCTGCAACGACACCCGTCAACTCCTCCACCCGATCCGGTGTAAAGGACCTCACCGCTTCCTTCAATTCATCAAAGCCTGCAGTTCGTGCATCGATAAAAGATGCATCTATTAATTCCTCCTCTATCATCACATGCAATAATCCATTAACGAATATCGAATCAAAACCAGGTTGCAAGCGAACGTGTACATCCGCTAGCTTGGAAGTCGGCGTATTACGCGGATCAATCGTGACGATAAAAGCGCCTCGTTTTTTCGCTGCCATCACATAGGGAATCATCGTCGGTTGACATTCCGCAATATTCGTACCAGCCAAGATCAAGCAATCTGCATTCGAAATTTCCTCAAGCGGCATCGTCATGCCTCGATCGATACCGAATGCTTTGTTGCCCGCAGCCGCAGCAGATGACATGCAATATCTCCCGTTATAGTCGATATAAGGTGTCTGCAGTGCGATTCGAGCAAACTTGCCTAATAAATAGGAAACCTCATTCGTCAGCGAACCCCCGCCAAACACAGCTATGCTTTCCTTACCGTGCTTCGTTTGCAGTCCGCGAATGTCCTGTGCGATCTGTTCGAGCGCACTGCTCCAAGCTACTTCATGCCATTCCCCTGATTGCTCACCTTCAGTCACTAGCTGCTTTCTCGGTGACAGCACTCTTGATTCATGAAAGACATGTACGGGTGCTTGAAATCCTTTCTGACACAATCTCCCCGTCGAAACCGGGAAGTCCTTCCGTGGTTTTGCCGTCCATTCTCCATCTCCAACTTCAATTTCCAACCCACATTGCATGCTGCAAAAGCAGCAGTGACTCTTAGCCATCCTCTTCCCCTCCCCGCTTAATCCTGCCAGTTCGAAGCATCATTGTCCTCGTTCTTTCTCTAGCACCGGCTGCTCCATTACGGTGTGACTTTGTTCTATCCATCTGCGAAGCAGTTTAAGCGGCTCTTTCCTGCGCAATAGCGATCTGGCCAGTTGGAAGCCGTCCTCGTACGAGCTTACACGGTCATACCAGAAAAAACGCAAGCCTGCATTAAATACAACATGATCCTCAATAAACTGTATATCTTCCGCAGAATCCCCTTCCAAAAACGATTGTAATAAGCGAATCTGAGCTTCAGTTGAATACTTGCCGACGGGCGATCCTTGAAAGCCAAACATGCGCGGATCAATATAGGAGGCTTCGTCACCGTGCGCAGTTACCTTCCGTATAGCGCTTCTCCTGTGAAGCGGCAAATCTTCAGATCCTTCTATACCTTGCACGATATAAGCCTTAGTAAAGCCCGCTCTTGCCAGCACATGCATCATGTGCTCCATCGCTGTATCATGGTTAACACCTATCAACATAAATTTAGAATGAACTGGATTCATTACCTTCTCTACCGTATTCATTACCGTTCGCAAGCCAATCTCCTCGCGGAGTGCTCGCACTCGTGCTATTGGAGGGCAAATACGCTCCGTCTGAATAAATCCGATATGCAAACTGCTGAATTCCTGTTCCCATGATTTCTTATCCATATGCAGGTTGACGCCCAAGCCTCTAAGCACCTCCATAATGGCCGCACCCTTCTTAGGAGGAAGTGACTTACCGCCATGGAGCACGTGCGGAATGCCTACAGAAGCCATCAATAAGCTGACTGGTATCGTGAACGGAATCGTATATCTGCCGTCATACGGTCCTGCACAATTAATAGAGTTCGGATATTTCCTATAGGGAATGGTCTGTTCGCGGAACACATCGATGAGCGCCGTAATCTCATCATCCGACTCCCCTTTCATGCGGAGTGCCATCAAGAACGATGCGATCTGCACATCACTTGCCCGATTGTCAGCAATTAATCGAGCAGCTTCTGCTGCCTCCTCATAATCCAGATTTCTTGAACCTCTCTTCCCCGTTCCTACCGCTTTAATCCACGGATGCATGAAAGGAAGATGCTGCTCATAAGAATCATGAATCATCACCAACCCTCCGTCTCTGTTTTTATTAATGTCATATTATATAACATATAAAATCAATAAACCATCATCTGACCAAAAAACAAACTTGAATTCAAATAATAATGTTATGTTTCCTAACATATATAATAACTGTCCTTTTACGATTAATCAAGGCAATCAACTTAAAAATGTACTACTTTCTTCATCAATAAATGAAATTGACATGCGATCATGGATAAAAAACAAAAATAAACCCGAACATTCAACCTATTCAATAGATTGATCATTCGGGTTTATTTAAGTCTGATATATCTTCACTCAGTGAGCTATATTCACATGAATTGGCTTTGTTTCCTTAATCCTTTTCTACAAATTCAAACTCGTATTCACCGATTCGAATCGTATCTCCATCCCTCGCGCCTCGTTCCCGCAAAGCATGCTCCACACCTGATTTGCGCAAAATTCGGGACAAACGGACGAAAGCATCGTAAGATTGCAACTGTGTCCGTTTCATCAGTCGCTCTAACGCTACACCTTCTACCACGTACACTTCATTATCACGCTTGATTTCGAAATCTTCAAGCTCATCGCGCTTCTCTAAGCGATACACCTTGCGTTCCTCAAGCTCACCAACTTCTTCTACCGCCGGAGCTACAGGAATGGATTCAAGCAGGTCTGCCGCTCTATACAGCATCTCTTGTACGCCAGACTTCGTCGCAGCCGATATCGGAATAATTTCCGTTGCATCATCATCCTCAGCCAGCTGCTCGCGGAATTGCTCAAGATTCGCCTCAGCCTCCGGTATATCCATTTTGTTCGCTACAATAATCTGCGGCCGCTCCGCCAGCTTCGGATTATATAGCGCCAGCTCTTGATTAATCTGCTTGTAATCTTGAACTGGATCTCGCCCCTCTGTAGCCGCCATGTCAATGACATGAAGAATGACGCGCGTCCGCTCCACATGACGAAGGAATTCATGACCAAGCCCGACCCCTTCATGCGCACCTTCAATTAAGCCAGGCAAGTCAGCCATGACGAAGCTTCGATCATCCGCAACAGCTACAACCCCTAAATTCGGTGTAATCGTCGTAAAGTGATACGCGCCCGTCTTAGGCTTGGCTGCGGATACGATTGAGAGTAGGGTGGACTTGCCGACGCTCGGAAATCCGACAAGACCGACATCTGCCATCACCTTCAGCTCTAGCTCTACATAGCGTTCCTGCCCTTCTTCACCGTTCTCCGCAATGTAAGGTGCCGGATTGCTAGGTGTCGCGAACCGCACATTCCCGCGCCCCCCGCGTCCACCGCGTGCTACAACAGCCTCCTGGCCGTGCTCCACCAAATCGACAATCAGCTCACCGGTATCCGAATCTGTCACAACAGTGCCAGGCGGCACCCGCAAAATCATATGATCGGCGTTAGCTCCATGCTGGTTCTTCGGCTTTCCTTTTTCTCCACGTGTCGCTTTGAAGTGCTTCTGATACTTAAAATCCATCAAGGTACGCAAGCCTTCATCCACACGAAATACTACATTGCCGCCATCTCCGCCGTCACCGCCTGCGGGTCCGCCTTCTGCTACATACTTTTCCCTTCTGAACGCAACGAGGCCATCTCCGCCGTCGCCGCCCTTCAGATAAATCTTCGCTTTATCTACAAACATCGTTATCCGTCACCTCATCGCATGCGCTTGTACGTTCTTCATCGGCAAAAGGGAAGCGTATTGAGACCTCCAGCCACCCTTCTTGCTCCTCCCATTGCACACTCGTACCGAGCTGCAAATCATGTTGATCAAGGAATCCATCCGCCAAGCGTTGCAGCATCTCCGAATCATAGCTACCTTCATATTCATAGATCGCACACACTTCATCATTCACTTCATATACAGCTATTGTTAAAGAGTTAGTCGCTTGTCCGACAATGGCAAATTGCTCGAACAACTGTGACAGCTCGATAATTCGCGCTGCTACGTACTCACTGTCTAAGGGCAGCATATGCAGCTGGATATGCTCCTCTGTTTCAATCGAAACTTGCAGCTTACGGCTCAATGCACTGAACATATACATATGCACAATGAGATCCGGTATCCCCCAGCGGAACATGTGGCTTTCTTGTGTCGCTCTATCCTTTAGAATTTCCACAAAGTCCTTAAGTTTATCAAACTTCTTCAACTGCAAATAACCCATCAATAATTGAATGTCATTCATGTAATCGTGCCGCCGCATGCTTAGTGCCTGGACAAAACTTTCCTTCAAAGCCCGCTCCCCGTCCATCCAATGCGCATTCTCATCTCGACTCGGTGTGCTTCGGTCGGGTTTAAGAAGTACCAAGGCAGCCAGCACACAGCAAGCGATAGCCGCAGCAGACAGGACAGCACGCAATATGATAGACGCTGTCAACCACGACCCTATCCATAATCCAACACCTGCGGCTCCGGCTAGCAAGCCTGACCAAACCTTCTGGTTCATCTCGAAGCCTTACACCCCTTCCCAACACAACAGATCAGAGCATATTGATTGCCAATATGTAAAAAAAATCCTGGCGAGAATCAACCACCAGGATTTTTACCGTCCCATTCGCGCAGCTTACGCTTCTACTGCTGCTTCGACAGGATAAACGCTCACTTTTTTGCGATCGCGTCCCCAACGTTCGTACTTCACTGTGCCTTCTACCTTGGCAAACAGTGTATCGTCCGAACCGATGCCCACGTTCGTGCCCGGATGAATCTTCGTACCGCGCTGACGAACGAGAATGTTGCCAGCTCTCACTACCTGACCGTCTGCACGCTTGGCGCCAAGACGCTTCGAAATACTGTCACGTCCGTTCTTAGTAGAACCGACACCTTTCTTCGATGCGAATAACTGCAAATCAAGTTTAAGCATGAGGATTTCCTCCTTTATTCAGTTTATTCTATTACTGCATTCACTATTTGAACAAATTCGCCGTAGCTGTCAGCGATCGACAGCAGCATCTGCTCCATCGTCTCCAGAATGGTCTGGGTCTTCTCAGCTGTACCCGCCGCTGCAATGCTCGGCAATTGTACATGCAATAATCCAGGCTCCATAACTGTCTCCGACACAACACCTGCAAGCGACTCAACAGCGTTCACCGCACCTACAGTCACTGCAGAAACAGCTGCACATACGATATCCTTACCCGGATCATCATAATGCGCATGACCGCTCACCCGGAAGCCTATGATACGCTCATCAGTTTGACGGTATATATTCACTTCAATCACAATACGGTGTCCTTAAGCCTGAATCTTCTCAATGACGACTTTCGTATACGGCTGACGATGGCCTTGCTTACGACGGTAATTCTTCTTGGCTTTGTACTTATATACAATAATCTTCTTGTTCTTGCCTTGCTTCTCAACCTTCGCGGAAACAGTCGCGCCTGCTACCAGCGGCGTTCCTGCTACTAAGCCCTCGCCCTTGGACACGGCGAGCACACGGTCGAAGTTCACCGCTTCTCCTTCAGCAGCATCGAGCTTCTCGATAAACAGCACATCGCCTTCTTGCACTTTGTATTGCTTGCCGCCAGTTTCAATAATTGCGTACATGGTCTGCACCTCCTCATGTCTCAGACTCGCCCGACAAATCAGGTGAAACGCTTGCTACTGCACAACGTCTGCTTGTCATACCTGATCGGTGCGGTTACAGCATGTGCGTGGCACACACTCAATAAATAACAATACCACATGACACAAGATTAGGCAACCTCTACCTTGAATACATCATTAAATCCATCCTGTTCCCGAGCACTGCGGACACTTTCGTTCGAACGGCTCGGCATGCTCACGCACTTTTTTGCGTGTCAGCTCCAGCAACCCTAACTTCGTCCAGCCAATTACGGTTACTTTCGTACGATCCTTCTTCAAATATTGCTCCAATGCTATGCGGACAGCTTCCTTGTGGGTTTCACTTTGCATATCGATAAAATCCACGATCACGATGCCGCCTATGTCACGTAAGCGTAGCACTCGCGCTATAGTTTCCGCCGCCTCCATATTCGTCGCATAGACGGTTTCCTCCAGATCCGTTGTCCCTGTGAACTTTCCAGTATTCACATCAACGACTGTCAGCGCCTCCGTATGATCTATCATCAAGTACCCGCCGTTGTCCAACCAAATCTTCGGCTTGAAGATACGGTCCATCTCCTTCTTCGCCCCGAACCGTTCGAACAGACTAACTCCCCGCTCCAATCGAACCCGGTCTATCCATTCCTTGTCAATGTCCGCTACTTGCAGGCGCAGCTCCTCATACAGCACTTCGTTCCCCGCCACAATCTCCTCGACATCGACAGTCAGCAAATCCCGCATCCATTTCTTCAGTACATTACGCTCGCTGTACAGCTCTTGGGGAGCTTTGGCTCGCAACGCATGAGCAGCAATCTCATTCCATGTCCCCCGCAATCGCTGCAAGTCCTGCAAGAGCGCTGACTCATTCTCCCCTTCTGCCACCGTTCGGATTATAAGCCCTTCCTCCTGATCCAGCAGCTGCTCAGCCAATTCCTTCAACCGCTCCCGTTCCGCATCATCTTCAATCTTACGGGATACACCCACATAGTCTGCTTCCGGCATATACACCAGCCATCGACCCGGCAGTGCAACATGCGTCGTAATCCGTGGGCCTTTCGTACCAATCGCTTCCTTGGAAACTTGAACGACGAGTTCTTGGCCTTCATTTACGAGCTCTTGTATGGATGGCTTTACTTTCGGTTGCTTTTCCAAGTGAGCTGGAAGCAGGTCATCCCGATACAGAAAGGCATTGCGCGAATGACCAATGTCAACGAATGCTGCTTGCATACCTGGCAATACGTTGACCACTCTACCCTTATAGACGCTTCCTACACCATATTCCTTCGCACCGCTCTCGACAAAAACCTCTGCCAACCGATTTTGCTCCAGCAATGCTAATCGCACGACGCTGTCTCCGCCTTCGACCAAGATCTGTTTCATTGTCTACACCTCTTGTCCGCAGCCTTTTTTTATATTTTACATGAAAAGACTGGAGACTGCACTTCTTCCGTTATTTCTATGGAAATAATGGCGGATCAAGGCCTGTTCGCGAATAATACGTCGAACCCCTCCTTGCTCGTCTGCAATATAGATCAGATGCTGTCGTTCTCGCATGAACATGCGTACGACCTGTCCGACTGTTTGTTGATGATGCACAACAATAGGCAGTGCCATGCCGCTTCTGAGCGCATACTGCTCACGCTTCATGAGGAACCGAACGAAATGATAAGGCAAGCCTCGCTTATGCTCCCAATTCGCATAGCAGAGGAACATGCCAATCACGATCGCATTCAGATGAATATTGTTCACGATGGAATAGCCGACCCCAGCTGCGAGAAACAAGACACTGCCGACCAAACTCGCCCATGCTGCGACCTGCAGAGCTCGATAGTAGCTGAGGCGCAAGCTAATAATAGCTTGCAGCATTCTCCCCCCATCGAGCGGCAAAATTGGCAGCAGATTAAACATACCAATCATTAGATTGGCATGAATGAAATAATGACTCCACTCTGCCGACCACCATCCCGCCTCTTGCATGAACCACGCGAAGCCAATCATCCAAATATGCTGCAATGGACCTGCCGCAGCAACTGCCAGCTCCTCTACAACCGGCACCGTACCCTTGTCTTCCACAATCGCAACACCGCCGAATGGCAGTAACTGTACTTCCTGCACCTGCCAACCAAGTGATTTCGCCATGCCTACATGTCCCATCTCGTGAGCGGCTACAATGGCGAACAACGTAATGACTTCTACGAAGGCGCCTGTCATAACAGAGAATGCCAGCACAAAATGAAACAATGGATGAAGACGAAGTCGAAAGCCCAATAGCTTGTGAACGACTCCTTTACTCAAACGCAACCACATCCGTTGGATCTAACGGCTTGTTGTCTCGCTTCAAGGCGAAGAGAATAGAGCTCTTCTCCTTCATTATTCCGGGAGTTCCAATCTTCTCCCCTCCTCGCACCCAATCATGAACGGCAAGTGATGTGTCAGCTAACCCGGCATATAATGTGCGATATCCATCTATATGCTGAATCACGATCTGGTACCCATTGCTTCCTTCTTCAACAGCAAGCACACGTCCTTCTGCGAAAGCTGCAACCGCAGTGTCACGATTGCTGCCAATAATGCGCCAAATCCCTTGCTTCGCATCCGCTAACACCGTCTCCCCACGCATAGGCACGAACACCGCCATTGACACCGAGGCATTCGCCTTCTCTACCTGTTCATTATCTGTATCACGGAAGGATGGGATGAAGGAAGGGGCGCCGTCAAACCAAGTCTCATACCACACCGCCACAGTTGAGAAGTCACTTTGCTCGGTTAAGGTTTGCCGAACGAGCTCTTGTCCCGGCAACGCCCACTCCCGTTCCAGCTGAAACAGCCCCCAGACCAACGCGAATAAGACGGCGCTAACGATCAGCTTGCCGCCTAGTTCTCCCGTCAATGGATTATACCCGCCGCCTGGGCGCCAGGAGTCTCCATTAGGGTTAATACGATGAAGTTCCCATGGATTATCGCGATATTTCCAAGCTAGCTCCGGATCGTCGAATGGAACAGGTTCAGCCTGATGTGACCTCGACCGTTCACTCCCTGCTCCTCTTCCGGAGTAACGGATCGATCGAATTCGTTCTTGTCTTCGCTGGCGCACTTTATCTAAAGTTCTCATAACCAGATTCCCTCCGCTATAGTAATCGTGCCTACTATAACGGTATGAGCGAACCTGTCCAACTATGACTTGTCACACGGATGAACCGCCAGATTTGAACATCGATGCCTTCTCCCGGTTCACTCGAATGCTCTGCACCAAACCGACGGACAGCATATTGATCAACAGAGACGTACCACCGTAACTGATAAATGGAAGCGTAATTCCCGTAAGCGGCATTAAGCCTAAGAACATACCAATGTTCTCGAATATTTGGAAGACAAACATGGAGACGATTCCAATAATCATATACGAGCCGCCTCGATGATCAGCTTGTATCGCAATGAGTATCATCCGGTACAACAGCAGGAAGTAGAGCAACAGAAGTGCAGACGCGCCAACAAAGCCGAATTCCTCACCTACGACGATAAAGATCGAGTCCGAGTACGTAAAAGGCACGAAGCCTTGTTTCGACCAGTCTCCATCCAAATAGCCTGTGCCATACAAACCGCCGGAGCCAATTGCAATTTGCGAATTTTCTACTTGATAGCGTTCATCGTCTGAAGCAGCTTCCGGATCGAGAAATGTATCGATCCGCGACATCCAATGCACGCTATTATGCTCCTTCAGGAACGTTTCAATCTCAGTATGATAAGCATTATAGAAATACAGGAATCCAGCTAGCATTACGGCTAGTATTACGAATCCAATAAGCACAATACTGTACCTGACATTCCCAATCCAAAGCATGCCAATCATAATAATTAAGTAAATAATGGCATTACCCAAATCAGGCTGTATCAGCACAAGCACGAACGCTGCTGCAACACACAATCCGATGGGCAGCAAATCGCCCACCAGCTCAAGCGCTTCCCCGCGTCTCCGATTAATCATGTAGGCAAGCATCACAATCAAAATCAACTTCATTAATTCCGCGGGCTGAAAGAGTAAACCTTGGATGGGCAGTTCGAACCATCCCTTGGCGCCATTGCGCTCTACACCGAAGAAATAAACAGCAAGCAGCAAGCCAATACCGATGGCATACCAAATAGGCGCGGCCTTCAGCAGCAATCGATAATCGATGAACGCAGTGCAGAACAAGCCAATAAGACCTACCGCATAAAAGATCATATTCTTGGTTTCGTATCCTGCGTATGCTGGACCCGAGCTAATAATCGCGCTGTGAATCAAAGCTGTGCTTATTACGGAGAACAATAGCAATATGACAATAATGACCCAGTCGAACCGTTTTATCTTATCAATCACTAGCCCGATCATCCTAACCCGAATAGCTTCTTCACTTTGGCCATTACACCTTCCTTGCCCTCCAAAGGCATAAGCGGTACGCTGTCTCCCAGTATGCGGCGAGCGATATTGCGATAAGCAATCGAAGCTTTGGAGTTCGGGTTCACCACAGTCGGTTCGCCCTTGTTAGCAGCCTTAATGACATATTCATCATCAGGCACAATACCGATCAAGTCAATGGCTAAAACTTGGCAGATTTCATCAATATCCAGCATATCTCCTGACTTCAGCATATTCGCGCGGATACGGTTAATGACTAGCTTCGGCGATTTGATATTCTCCCCTTCAAGCAACCCAATAATGCGATCCGCATCGCGTACAGCAGCATTCTCCGGAGTTGTAACGACAATCGCGCGGTCTGCGCCAGACACCGCATTCTTGAATCCTTGTTCAATACCTGCCGGACAGTCGATGATCACATAATCACTCTCACGTTTTAACTGCGTTACAATTTCTTTCACTTGATCGGGCGTTACGGAATGCTTGTCCTTGGTCTGTGCTGCCGGAAGCATGTACAATTCGTCAAATCGCTTGTCCTTCACTAATGCTTGCGGTAATCGGCATCTGCCTTCTGCTACATCCACCAGATCATAAATAATGCGGTTTTCCAAACCCATGACGACATCCAGATTGCGCAAGCCAATATCTGTATCGACCATGATGACTTTCTTGCCTAACAGCGCAAGCGCAGTTCCAATATTGGCAGAGGTCGTCGTCTTCCCAACGCCTCCCTTGCCGGAGGTTATAACAATCGCTTCTCCCACATTGTTCACACTCCTTTGTACTCTCGGATATCCGGTCGGATCTTGTGAAGCTGATTCAGCTTGTTAATTTCCATCTTGCCTTCATTCAGATAGGCGAAATCCATATGGGTTTCGTCGAATCCCCACTCATCAGGCGGGCGGCTAATAATTCCAGCGATGCGAAGCTGCGTTGGGCGCATATGGGATGCGGCAATAACCGCCGATTCTTCGCCATCTGAACCGGCATGAGCCAATCCTCGAAGTGATCCCATGATAAATATATCTCCACGGGCAACGATGGAGCCGCCAGGATTAATGTCTCCGACATACAATACGCTTCCAGCACATTCGAAGGTTTGCCCGGAACGTACAATTCCCTTGTGAATGAACAAATGATCGTGCGCCTGATCTGCATCATCATCGTCCGACTCGATTCGCTGTACGATTAAATTCCCTTTGCTCTTGATCGCAGCGATCAGCGATTGCTTCTCAGATTCCGAGACGCTGCGATTGCCAAGCTTCACGAATACATGAACAATCGGTCCAGTCAATATTTTTTGATGAGTTTTTTCCAATTTATAGCGAAGCTCCTGAAGCAGTGTCTCGAACGTACAGGAGTCATCCAACAGGAAGATCAAGCCTTCCTTATTCCCTTTTATCGTCACATGATGTTTCGCGGCCATCATTCTCCCTATTCCCTCCCCAGACTAACCAATTCGCTTCTCACCTGTGAAATCCTGCCTGAGAACCGTGTTCCTCTACCCGTTATCTTCCTGTTTGGATGTGGACCCGACTCGTTCCAACAAAGTTCGAATCGGGACGTATAACAACAAAGCCATCAGCAAGTTGAAGGCGAGGCTGGGGAGAAAGCGGTGTAGCAACAACCATGTCCAACTCTCTTCATTGATGACAAAAAACGTATACAGCAAGTACACTACTGCGTCAAAAAAAATCAAGCCACCTGCCGTTGCTGCAAGGACATGCATAACATTCCAGTGATGCCGATTCGGAAACAACCCTGCACCATATCCAGTCAATCCTGCAGCGAAAGCATAAATTCCGAGCATATAGCCATAATAAAGGATGTCATGCATAAATCCGAATAGGAGACCTGCCGCCATCGCATAATGTCTCCCTACGAAAAATCCGCAAAAAATGACGGCAATCAAAACAAGATGCGGAGCAATTTGAGACTGTAGACCGCCTGGTATTACCCAAGGAAGCAAACTGCCTTCAAGCAAGAATAGCATCAGCATAATCCACCAAATCATTGAACGCTTCATTCTTCACCCTCATCCAACCACGGTACTTCCACGACGAAGACTTCGCGCAGATGATCTAGACTTGCAGCAGGCTTCACCCGCGCAATATGAGTCAATCCCTCGCCAACTTCTCTATGCTCGACTACGCCGATCACCAAACCAGCGGGAAAAACATGGCCAAATTCGGATGTTACGACGGTGTCCCCAGCCTTCAACGCGTCTTGACTGCTGATCTTGGCCATAATGAGTTCTCCGGTAGAACGATCGTAGTTCTCAATTACGCCGAACGTGTCTTGATTCTCTCTAACCGTTACCGCAATACCCTTCGTATTCTGTGCTTTGTCATCGATGCTCGTATAAGGTTGAACGAACGAGAAGAACGGCGATACCCTCGTAATTCTGCCTACAAACCCTTCTGGCGTCACTACAGCCCAATCTTCTTCAATTCCGTCTCTTGAGCCCAAATCAATCTTGATCGTCTGCGATTCGGCATCTGGACTTACGGCTACAACATTAGCAATCCGATATACATAATCGTCGGCCTGCTTCTGTCTTTCCGTGAATGCGAGCATTTCCTGCAGCCGTGCGTTCTCTTCCTCGAGCGCATTCAAGCGCGCCACATCTCCCGCATATCGTGCAAGCGTATGCTTCAATGCTTCATTCTCAGCATGAATACGCCTCAGCTCGCCAATATCTCGAAAGAAGCCCGCTACCATGCCAGCGGGCTTGTACATAACACCTTGCGTCCACGTTATCGTATCGTTCATAAATTTCTCCGGCCATGTGACAGGCTCTCGCACACCGCGCGTCAAACCCATAATTGCGATAAAAAAGATTAACGCAAACAGCAATATGAAGAGCCTCTTGTTCCCCATAAATTTCATCAAACCGAACACCTGCTAACATAGTTGTTTGATTCATGTATTCTTATCTGCGCACTTTGGAAGTTGGACCGGAGCTTGTCTTGAACAAATGAATATTCTCCAATGCCCGTCCAGTACCGATAGCGACACAATCCAACGGATTGTCAGCGACGACTACCGGCATTCCAGTTTCTTCTGCTAGAAGACGATCCAAATTGCGAAGCAGTGCACCGCCTCCTGTAAGCACAATCCCCCGATCCATAATATCAGCAGCTAGTTCGGGCGGACAACGTTCCAATGTATTCTTAACCGCCTCAACAATACTGCCAACAGTATCCATTAGCGCATCTGTAATTTCATGGGAAGTAATAGTGATCGTCTTCGGCAACCCAGACACCAAATCACGGCCTCGTATTTCCATCGATTCCATCGGCTCCAGCCTAGTTGCCGAGGCGATTTCCATCTTCATCTGCTCTGCGGTCCTCTCGCCAATCATCAGATTGTACGTGCGCTTAATGTATTGGATAATGGAATCATCCATCTCATCTCCAGCAACTCGAACAGACCTAGCGGTCACGATACCGCCCAAGGAAATAACTGCCACTTCCGTCGTGCCTCCGCCAATATCCACTACCATGCTGCCTGTAGGCTCCCAAACGGGAAGATCAGCCCCGATTGCTGCAGCAAACGGTTCTTCAATCGTAAATGCTTGCTTGGCTCCTGCTTGACGAGTTGCGTCTTCAACTGCTCTTTTCTCTACAGCGGTGATGCCTGATGGCACACAAACCATAACATCTGGATGCCGCGGAAACAGCATGCGTTGTTTTTGCGCTTTGCGGATGAAGTATTTGATCATCGTTGCCGTTGTTTCGAAATCTGCAATAACGCCGTCCTTCATCGGTCTGATTGCACGAATGTTGCCCGGTGTGCGGCCAATCATCTTCTTAGCCTCTTCACCGACAGCTTCTATTGTTTTCGTATCTGTACGCAACGCGACTACGGATGGTTCTCTGACGACTATACCTCTGCTCTTCACATATACCAGTGTGTTCGCTGTCCCTAAATCGATGCCTAAATCTCTTGTGAAACCACCTAACATGGTTAATCCCCTTCCTGTCATTCGGCAAGCCGTCTATATATGAATTACGGTCTGTGTATCCATTATATTATAACAAGCCTTGCTCCTTCAAACTGATAAATTCTTGATCGCCCACAATGACGTGATCCAGCAGTTCAATTCCTACAATTTGTCCCGCTTCAGCAAGGCGCCGTGTAATCTGAATATCTTCAGGACTTGGCGTCGGATCACCGCTTGGATGATTGTGAACACAGATGATCGCAGCACACGCCCGCTTCATTGCTGCTCGGAACACCTCTCTCGGATGAACGATCGAGGCATTCAAGCTGCCGACAGACAACGTCTCCTGACCGATGATACCGTTCTTCGTATTCAGGTACAAGCAAATAAAGTGCTCATTGTGCAAATAACGGACATCCTCCTTGATGTAGTCTGACACATCCTGAGGAGAATGGATACGGAAGGCTTTGGCTTTTGCAGTGCGCGCAAGGCGCTTGCCAAGTTCAATGCCCGCTTTGATTTGCAGCGCTTTAGCTGTTCCGATACCTTTGATAGCTGTTAGTTGCTCAACGCTCATATCCACAAGATTGTGCAAGCCTTCAGCTTCTCTCAGAAGCCGTTGAGCCAGTACGACCGCTGATTCGGACCGTGTCCCTGTGCGGATCAATATAGCTAACAGCTCAGCATTAGCCAGCGCCTGTTCGCCGACCTTCAACATCCTCTCCCGCGGCCGCTCATCTGCAGGCAATTCTCTCAACATCATTGCAATCGTCATCAATATCCCTCTCCTCGTTACATATTGTTCTCACTGCATCGATTTCATCATGGATGACCCCATGCTAAGAAGTAAGTTCTTCCAGCATATCCGCCAGCAATGAAAGCGGCAGCCCTACAACATTGAAATAGCAGCCTTCAATCCTGTCTACGAACAATGCACCTCTTCCTTGAATGGCATAGGCTCCCGCCTTGTCCATTGGCTCCCCCGTATCGACATACTTACGAATGTGTTCGTCGCTCAGCGGTTTCATGAATACGCGTGTATTGCGATGGCGTACGATGCTCGAACCGCTGTGCACATCTAGACAAGCAACGCCTGAATACACCTCATGCCCTCTGCCCTGCAGCTGCTGCAGCATGGATTCGGCTTCCTGTTCATTCGCCGGCTTACCAAGTATCATGCCGTCTATTACCACCACCGTATCTGAACCAATAACAACACCTCGTTCGCCCGCCTGCTTGCTTCGTGCAAATACCGCAGCCGCTTTGCGTAATGAAAGCTGTTCTACTAATTGATCCGGCGGAGTGCCCGAAGGCATCGATTCATCCACATCGGCAGGCTCGATGCGAAACGGATGATGCAGCATCCGAATCAATTCTTGTCTGCGCGGTGAGGAAGACGCCAATATGAGCGGACTGTGTTCTGTCAAGTTCATCTAAATTCTCCTTTTCCCCTACAATTTTCGATAAAACCAGAATGCAGCAATTAAACCAAAAATACTGATTAGATTCAGTTTAACCATAATGTAAAAATCGTATCGGATGACTTGGAAATCCGCTTTCGGATGCCACATAATCTCCGCGGATTTCGTCAAGAAGGCCAACGCGCGAACAGGTGCTAGAAGTTCGGAAAGTATGGTCCCAATCAAGAGGCCGATTACTAAGAACAGGAGAAGCGTAAATGTGTTTTTCTTCAATGACTGTACGTCCTTTCTGTTAAGGGATGCTTATACCTGAATGCGAATATATGTTCTTTTTCTATTTTACAATAGCCACTATTTCCCTGCAACTTTTTCTCTCTCTGCCTAGTACAATGTTATGGGAGGATGATAGATTCATGATGGGAAAATGGATGAGGGCTGTTGCTGCAGTCGGTATTTCAGCCGTACTGTTCAGCACACAGGTCGATGCAGCTACAGTGGTCGTCGATGCAGGTCACGGAGGTAAGGACCCCGGGGCAATAGGCGTCAATGAACTCTACGAGAAGAATGTAAATCTGGACATCGCAAGGAAACTGAAGCAAGCGCTTATCGACAGAGGCTATCAAGTGGCGATGACTCGAGACAATGATGTGTATTTGACGTTGCAGGAGCGAGTGGAACGAACGAACCGTGAACAAGCGGACCTCTTCGTATCCGTTCACGCGAATGCCCACCCCTCTTCATCAATAAGCGGCTCTATGGTGCTCTATTACGATCGGAACTATCCGCAAGCCAAGTATCCTGCAAGCCCGGAAATGAGCGCGCTGACCCCTCAGAGCAAAGCGCTCGCATCCTATGTGCTTGACGAAATGGTCCATAAGGTTAATACCCAAAACCGCGGTCTCGTCCCAAGTGCTGCCTATGTCGTTCGTTCCGGCACTGTGCCTAGTATTCTAGTGGAAACCGCCTTTCTGAGCAACTCGCAGGACGCGGCCTTGTTGGCATCGGAATGGGCGAAGAACAGCTTCGCTGATGCAATAGCTGAAGGGATATATCGGTTTATGCCAATCGGATTCCCGGATATAACCGGTCACTGGGCAAGAGGCGCCATCATACATCTCAAGGAAGAAGGGTTGGTATCTGGGAACAACGGAAAATTCGAACCAAACCGTGGAATTACACGAGCTGAATTTCTTGCTATGACAGACCGGGTTTTCCAATTGAATAGTCTTCATCCAGCAGATCAGGAAATCATTACGGATTCACTCGATGAAAGTCCGTCTATCACAGTCATTCAAAACAAGCGAACATTGGCAGCTGCCAAAGAGGATTCAGCACAAAATAGTGTTGTAGAGGCTACATATGGTCATGAGGCTGAGAATGAGCAAGAGGATCAATCTATGACTAACCCAGACGTTGACACACAAGCTGAGTCAAGTGATTCTTATTCTGACCTAACCGAATCCCATTGGGCATACGACCTGCTCGAAAGCGCTGTATCGACAGGTATTCTGGAAGGATATCCAGACGGAACGCTACGACCGGATCAAGCCGTTACCCGCGCAGAGATGAGCGTGTTATTCGATCGGATATGGCAAGCCAAGGAAGCACAATTGACGGAAGATGGGAATCCCAGTGTTCCTACTGCGCCAGCCGCCTTCTCTGATGTGCCCGCCCAAAGCTGGTTTACAGAATCGGTCTACCGGATGGCAAGCGCAGCATTAATCAACGGTATTGAGCCTGATTTATTCGGTCCGAAGCAAATGATGACACGCGCACAGATGGCCGTTGTCATTGAACGTTATTTGCGTCAGGAACCTTATAATCTCTAAACATTTCCAAGGCTGCATTCGGCACTGAGCCGGTATGCAGCCTTTTTTTCTTAACTTCATTCCGCTTATATAGATGCCTGCACCAACTGATGTTGCTCCAGCAAAAACCGCATAACAGCCGACTGTGCTTGCCATAGGAATGAACGGGAAGGACTGCGATCGTACGCATTCATAGAATCAACCGCTGTATTCAAGGCATTATTCATCGACTGGAATCTAGTTGCTTCTGCTCCATCGAATCCATTGGCAATCTGCGAGGACAAAATCATCATCTGCTGATGTGTTCCCTTAATTGATTCAACTGATGAGGTTTCCAACGGAGTCGGTTGCGCTTCCTGCAAGTGCAACAATGTAATAGCGCTAACTGTCGATACTAGCGTCTGCGCCTGATTGAAGTAGGATGTCACCTTGCTCGAATCCTCACCTTGCCATAGTAATTTGTTCGTTGCCGGTATGTCCAGCTGCTTGACATAGACCTCAAACTCCCTTTGCTTGAGTTGCTGTGCCAGCCCGAGAATGTCATCCTTGTCCTCAGAAACGCCTGCATAGACATACCAGTTATCCCCCATGCTTCCTGCAGCACCAGCCAGGCCTAATTCGGCAAGCTGCTGAACCGCCGTCTGAGCGCCCTCCGCAGTACT
Source organism: uncultured Paenibacillaceae bacterium (assembly GCA_913056365.1). Lineage (GTDB taxonomy): Bacteria > Bacillota > Bacilli > Paenibacillales > K13 > Xylanibacillus. Next base: position 670,801 of record CAJXLT010000002.1, read on the forward strand.
GAACATACCGTATTGGATCATATGATAAGATCGACCTGAGAGAGAGACTTCATTCCCCCGTGCATTGTTCTCAGAAGAATTCGACTCCGAAACGGAATTAACCTCCGAATTACCGCTTCCATCTGACATTGCGCCTAAGTCCTCATTGCTTGCCGGAACCTGCGATGCTGCTGTGTCGTTCATCTTTGCGGACTCTACATCCGCATCAACAGGTTCTGTATCGCCTCCATTCGTGAAAACAGTCAATACTAGCAACCCAAGAACAATACCAGTTATGACAGCAGCAGATACCGAAGCAACAAGCTTGTACCACGGCGTTCCGTTCCGCGTATGCCGATAAGGCAAGTAAGCATCGTCTGTAATAATAGGCCCTTCCATCTGGGAGTCTCGCATATTACTTGTCTCGCTGCTCCACCCTGTATCCCAAGGTTCCTCCTTGACTGTCCTGACTTCTGAATGGGGTGCTTCTGTGCGAGAGTTCCGATCATCGCCACGAATAATACGCTCCAGCCGTTCGACCTCTGTATCGAATGGGCTTGTCCAGCTTCCGAAATCTTGTGTAAACGCAGTGATAGCGGTTCGTTCTTGAGCATAATCTTCGCCTATGATGTTCTCATCTGCTCCTAGCTTGTCCGCTTCATCCATACGGCTAGGAGAATGCCGATCCGCATGATTCGATTGCACTGCCTCCGATAGTTCATCATGAACGGGAACGATGATCGCATCTTCTTGATCGCGATTTCCATACTTGTCGAAGCGATACGTGATTCTAGCTTTGCTCATCGGATTCTCTCCTTATCCTTGTTCTTGTTACTAGACTATGAGAGAATCCCGCTCATTATGTCACTGAATTAGAGAACTTATTGCCTGCTCCATGTATGCCAGAGTATATAAAAAAAAGGAAAGCGGCAATTCGCTCTCCTACCTTCACAGTCATTTAACGGGCCGTTGTTTCCTCCAGCCTTCTGGCTAATTCATGTGACACCTTCCATATGTCCCCGGCACCCATCGTTATGACCAAATCTCCGCTTCTCACATGCTCCAACAGATAAGACAATACGTCTTCCTTCGTTGCGATAAACTGCGCATTCGGATTGCTATTGGCATGAATTAAAGCGGTTAACCTAGAGGAGCTGATCCCCTCGATCTGCTGCTCACCTGCCGGTGAGTAAATATCCGTTATAATGACCTCGTCCGCTTCACCGAAGGAACGGCTGAACGAGTCCAACAAGAAGAAGGTACGTGTATATCTTTGCGGCTGGAATACGGCGACAATTCGCTTACCTGTAGCTTTGGCAGCCGTAATCGTAGCTTGTATTTCGGTCGGATGGTGCGCATAATCGTCGATGACTAATACATCATCGGATTCACTCAGCACTTGGAAGCGGCGCTTCGCCCCTCGGAATTCTTGTATCGCATGTGCAATATCTGCGAACGCGATGCCAGCTTGCAGACAGACGATTGTCGTTGCCAGTGCGTTGTATACATTATGCAAACCAGGAACGGACAGCTTCATCTCACCCAGCTTCGTATCGTAATGATAAACGGCGAAAGTTACTTTGCGATCACCTAGCTCAATATGCTGCGCGGTATAATCAGCCCCCTGCTCAATACCATAAGTGACTGTGTCACTGGTGATGTTCGGCAGCATTGCTTGCACGTATGGATCGTCTGCACAAACGACCGCCTTCCCGTCTGCACGTATCTGACTCAAGAACTTCACATAAGCTTGCTTCAGATTATCAAAGCTTCCGTCATAATTCTCTAAGTGGTCCGCTTCCACATTGGTTACAACTGCTAGATGGGGATGATACTGCAGGAACGAACCGTCACTTTCGTCTGCTTCCGCGACTACATAGTCTCCACTGCCAGCCTTGGCATTGCTTCCGATATTCATGATTTCGCCGCCAATAATATAGGTGGGGTCCTGTCCACACTCCTCCATGACAAGAGCGATCATAGAAGAAGTGGTCGTCTTGCCGTGGGCGCCTGCTACCGCTACCCCTTTCTTAGCGTTCATTAGGCGAGCCAGCATCTGTGAACGATGAATGACTGGAATTTGCAGCCTCTCCGCTTCTGCAATCTCTACGTTGTCTTTGGACAGAGCTGTCGAATACACGACGATATCTGCGCCCTGCACGTTATCCTTCTCATGACCAATGTATACTTGCGCTCCCTTGGATGCCAGTTTATCTGTCAGCTCCTGACGAGCAACGTCTGAGCCTGAAACTTGATACCCCATTTCCAGCATCACTCTGGCGATTGCACTCATACCGTAGCCGCCAATTCCGATAAAATGTACGTGTTCCGATGCTTTCAACTCGCTATCACCAGCCTTTTTCAGATTCGCCTCTACCGAGCACCCATGTGCGCACATCGGAGATCAAATATAAACTGCCTGTCACAACAGCCAGATCATCCTTGTTCGTGACAGATTGCAGACGTTCCAGCGCGACTTTCCAATCGTTCTCTCGGATAATTTCCAACTCGCTGCCTGTCTGCTGTTGCCAGCTTTGCACCGATTGCATCAATGAGTCTGCATTCCTTGCCTTGCGGAACGCCGGCTCTGTGATCACGATCGTATCCACTATTGGTAGTATATGTGCCAAATACTCAGAATGATTCTTGGTTTCAAGCAAACCGAGCATAAGCCTAAGCTTGCGGTACGTATATACTTGCTTCAGCGTGTCCGCAAGCTTGGCCGCTCCTTCTGGATTGTGCGCGCCGTCAACGAGCAGTCTCGGTTGCTGCTGAAGCAGCTCCATTCTGCCCGGCCAACTCGTTTCGGCAAAGCCTTCCAGCAGTATGTCATCATCCACAACTAACGCATAGAACTGACGCAGCACCTCCAGCGTCATCATAGCAACAGCCGCATTATCTATCTGATGCAGACCGTTCAAGCTGATGCGAGCATCCGATATTTTACGATACGGTCCTGTAAAGCTAAAACGCTGCTCATTCTCTTGGACCACCGTGTCCGATATCGTATACTCCCTGTCCTTCAAGTACAGCTTCGCCTTGTTCGACTTGCTCTCTTCCTCGATAATCGTTACGACTTCCGGCTGATCAACAGCGCTAATAACCGGCACTCCTGGCTTAATGATGCCCGCCTTCTCGCCGGCAATGGCCTTGAGATCCTCTCCGAGCACATCAACGTGATCATGGCCAACATTCGTAATGACTGACACGATCGGCATAACCACATTCGTGCAATCAAGCCTTCCGCCCATTCCGGTTTCCCATACGACATAATCAGGGTACGCCTCTGTTGCGTAATAGAGGATAGCAAGCATGGTGCAAACCTCGAACATCGTCGGCGCGCCAAGCTCGCCTGCAGCTAGCTCCTCATAAATCGGCTTCAACTCATTCGTAATGCGCAACACAACCGCATCTGGAATATCTTGCCCATTGTATTGAATACGACTCGTAAACCGCTCCATATAGGGAGAGGTGAACATCCCTACATCATAGCCTGCCTTCAGCAGCACCTTCGTCAAAAAGGCGCAAGTGGAGCCTTTGCCGTTCGTACCAGCAACGTGGATAAATTTCAACCGTCTCTCTGGATGTCCGAGCCGCGCAAGCATATGCTCCATTCGTTCGAGTCCAGGCCGAATACCGAAGCTAACGAGACCAGTAATCCAGGCAACGGCTTGATCATAGCTTTCGAAGGAAGTATTCGTTCCATTGCTGATGTTCTTATCCTGCTCTGATTGCTGCTTCATCTTTCACTCAACCCTTCAATTCTGCTATGCGTGCTAGAACTTTGTCTCTCTTCTCTGCATACATTGCTCTCTTGTCCTTCTCTTCGGCAATGACTGCTTCCGGCGCTTTGGCCATAAAGCCTTCATTCGCGAGCTTCTTGTCCACCCGCTCCACTTCTGCGGTCAACGTCTTGCATTCCTTCTCCAGACGGCCAATCTCCTGTTCAATGTCAATGAGACCAGCGAGCGGGAAGAACAGCTCCGCACCAGTTACAACTGCTGTCATACACTTATCTGGCGGCGTCAGCTGTACACTTACTTCAAGATTGGACGTGCCGCAGAAGCGCTCGACAAACGTGCGGTTCTTCTCGATCAAAGCCAATACCTCCGCTTGACCCGGCTTAATCAACAGCTCAATCTTCTTGCTCATCGGTACGTTGACTTCAGCACGGATGTTGCGGACAGCGCGGATCAAATCCATCAGCAGCTCCATTTCCTTCACAGCTTCCGGCGCTTCCCAGCTTGCGTCCGCTTGCGGCCACGCTGCCAATGATACCGTCACACCGCTGTGTGGCAGGTGCTGCCATATCTCTTCGGTAATAAAAGGCATGAACGGATGCATTAGCCTCATCGTATGATCCAATACATATGCCAGCACAGACTGTGTCTTCTGCTTCGCTTGCGGCTGATCACCGTACAGGTTCAGCTTGGCAAATTCGATATACCAATCACACAGATCATCCCATATGAAATCATAAAGCGCTCTGCCGGATTCCCCGTACTCGTATTGTTCCATTAATCGAGTAACCGTTGCCGCTGTTTCATTCAAGCGGTGCAGGATCCAACGATCCGCTGTCGACAATTCCCCGCTCAGATCAATATCTTCATGTCGGAAGCCCTCGAGATTCATCAGTGCAAATCGGGATGCGTTCCAAATTTTATTCGCGAAGTTTCTAGCCTGCTCTACCCGCTCCCAGCGGAATCGCAAATCCTGCCCCGGCGTACTGCCTGTAGAGAGCATGTAGCGCATCGCATCGGCTCCGTATTTGTCAATCACCTCAAGCGGATCTACACCGTTGCCGAGTGACTTAGACATCTTCCGTCCTTCTGAATCACGCACGAGGCCGTGAATCAGAACATCACGGAACGGAGCCTGCTTGATAAATTCCAAGCCGGAGAAGATCATACGGGACACCCAGAAGTAAATGATGTCATAGCCCGTTACGAGTACATTCGTCGGATAGTAGCGCTGCATATCCGCTGTATCCGCTGGCCAGCCCAGCGTAGAGAACGGCCATAACGCAGAGCTGAACCACGTGTCCAACACATCCTCATCCTGCGCGAGCTTAGTGCTGCCACAGCTAGAGCATTGTGTCGGATCTTCTGCCGCAACGATCGTTGTGCTGCAATTCTCGCAATACCAAGCAGGGATGCGGTGTCCCCACCACAGCTGACGCGAGATACACCAATCTCTCACATTCTCAATCCATTGCAAATACACTTTCTCGAAGCGATCAGGAACGAAGTGAACCCCTTCCCCTGCCTTCTGTACTTGAATAGCCTTCTCCGCAAGCGGCTTCATCTTAACGAACCATTGTGTGGACAAATACGGTTCCACTACAGCGCCGCTTCTTTCACTGTGACCGACTTGATGCACGTGGTCTTCGATGTGCACTAACACGCCTTGCTTCTGCAAGTCTGTGACTAACTGCTTGCGGCAGTCAAAGCGATCCATGCCGTGATAAGGACCAGCATTCTCATTCATCTTACCGCCCTCATCCATGACAAGCACCTGCGGCAAATCATGCCGCTTGCCAACCTCGAAATCATTCGGATCATGAGCCGGCGTAATCTTCACCGCGCCGCTTCCGAATTCCTTCTCTACATATTCGTCGCCAATGATCGGAATTTCTCTACCGACTATCGGAAGCAAGAGCATCTTGCCAATCAGATGCCGATAACGATCGTCATCCGGATGTACGGCGACGGCTGTGTCACCGAGCATCGTTTCCGGTCGCGTCGTCGCCACTGTAATCGAACCATTGCCGTCCTTCAACGGATACTTCAGATGGTAGAGCTTACCTTGTACTTCCTTATATTCAACCTCAATATCCGACAGCGCTGTACGAGCAGCCGGGTCCCAGTTAATAATATAATTCCCGCGGTAAATAAGTCCCTGCTCATAATAGCGGACGAACACTTCACGCACCGCGCGGCTCAAGCCATCATCGAGAGTAAAGCGTTCGCGTGAATAATCGAGCGACAAGCCCATCTTGTTCCACTGCTCGCGTATCGTGCTGGCGTATAGCTCCTTCCACTCCCAAACCTTCTCTAGAAATGCTTCTCTTCCTAAATCATAGCGGGTTTGCCCTTCTTCACGCAGCTTCTGCTCTACCTTCGTCTGTGTGGCTATGCCTGCGTGGTCAGACCCCGGCAGCCACAATGTATCGTAGCCCTGCATCCGCTTCATACGGATCAGGATATCTTGCAAGGTGAAGTCAAGCGCATGGCCGATATGCAGCATGCCGGTTACATTAGGAGGCGGAATGACAATCGTATATGTCTCGGCATCAGGTCGGTTGCCCGCTTCAAAAAAAGCATTATCCTCCCAAAACGCCGACCACTTCTGCTCGGCATCCTTCGGGTCATACGTTGTAGGCATGGAAGTTTCCTGCTGAATTTGCTGGTCAGACTTTGTTTCACTCATCGATCTTGCTCCTCCTTTTATTTCAATCCACCACATGAACTTGCATGTGGATTCCCATAAAAAAAGCCCTTCCGCCGCAAAGGACGAAAGAGCATGCTTCCGTGGTACCACCTTTATTCCGCATCAGTCATCATATACTGGACACGGCACTCATCACGGATAACGGCCGTTAGCCGGCTTGCGAGAACACAAGCAACTCCAGGACGACTTCCGCAGTTCGCATCCTATGGAGCCTCCCAGCCATAATGGACTCCACTCTCTGAAGGGCAATGCTGCGTACTACTCCCTTTCGCAGTCGTTAAGATTTATCATACCTATGATGCTGCGACACGTCAATACGATAACAAGAAAATATGCTACTACTAGCATAACCGAAACCGTCTCGTTCATAAACATGGAAGAGGCTCTAATATCGTGAAACTATCGTCTAAGGAGAGGATGCCATGTGGCGCTGGTGGCTCAAAATTCGATATACAGCCAAAGCGGTCCTGTTCCCGCTCATTTGTATACAGTTTTTCCGCACCCTCATCTTGCCGACACCGATTGATGTATTCATCTGCTTTGCTCTTGTTCTGCTGTACATTGGGATATTGCTGGATGTCATATGAATGCTCATTGAGAAGAAGCTGCTGGTTAAGCAGCTTCTTCTCCTATTTCTTTAACATTGATGAACAACATGTAAAGTGTACTGCATGATGAAATTGACTCAATGATTATATTTTCATCGTGTAAGGGTTTTCAACTTCTTCCATAAGCTTTTGGGCGAACAAGGCATCCTGTTCGTGCACCTCAACAATCACTTTTTCGTCTGCATTCGGAGTTTGTGATCTCTTCAGTGGAATTCCGCCGTCCTTCTCATTGCGCAATCGATAGCGCACTCCTCTTTCTTTCAAGTGTCCGATTTTTTTGGAAGTTTCTGTTGAATAGCCTTCATCCTCGAACAACAGCTGCCACGATTGATTCCGTTTACGATTATACATCAACATGACCAGACCGATAATCCCAAGAGCAGCCAGCAAATAAAAAATAATCATTGCTTGAACGCCTCCTTGTAGTATAAGATATCGTCTCTTATACTTAAAATTACCCTCCAATTAAGAAATCGAAACTCTGCGCAATACTGCTTTGACCCGCGCTACAAGCTCCTGCGAACTATATAGTTTCATCACATAGTCTTGGACCCCATTATCACATACCGTGTACAGTGTTCAGATTCAGTCATGATTAGCATAACGACAGAGAAAAAAGCCTGCTGCAATGCAGAGGCTTCTTGGATATATTCCCCCATGTACGATATCATCACTTCGGAATATAAATAATTTGCCCTTCATAGACGCTTTGGCTTTCGGCGAGTCGATTGCACAGCAGAATTTCCCGTGGGTTCATCTCATAGCGGGAGGCAATGTCCTCCAATGTCTCTTCCTTCTGCACGATGCACATTCGCATCCTTGAGAATGGTTGCTCCTCCTGATCTCGCGATAGGAACAGCTTCTTCCATTCGAGTTGATCAGTAGCCGGGATCGTCTCTTGTGTCTGATTTTGCTCCTGAGTCTGCTGCTGTGTTTGCTGCTGCATCTCCTGTGTATGATCTATCTGAACGTTACTTTCATATACATTCGGAGCAAGCTGAGCTGGCATAGATTGATCAAAGTGTTGCGACTCCTCGGCCGGTTTGCTTGAGAATGCGATTTTCGGTTCACGCGGCTCCGTTTTTTGCAGTGCTGCCGTCTCCTCCTGCTCATTCTCCTCCTCCATGTCTTCTGGCATTATGTTCTCTGACAGATCCCCGAATTCGTTCTCTGCCTGCTGCGCATTCGCTTCATTAGAGGCGACCGGCGGATTTTCTAATTCGTCTTCTGCTTCTTTTTGCTGCTCTTCCTCGTCCAACACTTCATCCTGTCGATTGCTGATATGTCCCTGCTTGTCTTGGCCCTGTTGCTCAGAGCTATACACGAACAGTTCCTCCTGATCCGCCCATTGCTGCTCGGCGCTGCTCCTCGCAACTTCCACACCTTTCAACAAAAGCACGCCTGTCACATTCAAGCTGCGGGGGGAAGCTAAATCTACATCGAAGTGCTCAATCTCTACCCCTACCTGGTCAAGATTAGCAATACGTCCCATTGGCAGTGTAATTTCGACAGGAATGTCATGTTCGAATGTCGAACCGCTCCTCGCATCCATAGGCGCCAGCAGTGCCTCCAGCTTTAAGCTCCCGTTCAAGACAGCTTGTTCTCCTTCTGAACGCACATCAATATTCGGAATCAATTCAAGCTGTTCGAGATCTTCCAGACCGTTCAATTCCTGGTTGAGGGGTACCCGTTCATAAATATCAAATCTCAAGCCGGATGCTTGTTCTACCACGGAAAATCCTCCCTTCAGTAGTTGTTACTCGATATATATATATGTATCGGACCAACGTCCATGCCATTTTTTTATGCTTCTAGCAATGGAAACTGTCCTACCCAGCATCCAAATGATATACTGAAAGGAATCTACTATGTGAAAGGTGAGATCAATCCATGCCAATTGTAGACATGCCGCTTGAGCAGCTATACGCCTATCAGGGAACTAACCCGCGGCCTGCTGATCATGATGCTTACTGGGAACGAGCCCTTGACGAGATGAGAGCCGTTGACCCTCAGATCGAGATTGTCCCTAGCGGCTTCGATAATCCAGTCGCTGATTGCTTCGACTTGTACTTCACTGGTGTTCGCGGAGCGCGCATTCATGCCAAGTATGCTCGTCCGAAGAACCAGCAAGGTCCGCATCCAGCTGTACTGCAATTCCACGGCTATTCCATGCATGCAGGAGACTGGCCGGAGAAGCTGACTTACGCAGCGCTCGGATATTCTGTCTTCGCTATGGATTGTCGCGGTCAAGGGGGATATTCGGAGGATGCTGGCGGTGTGAAGGGTAATACATTGCGCGGTCACATCATTCGAGGCCTGGACGATCACCCGGATAACTTGCTATTCCGGCATATCTTCCTCGATACTGCGCAGCTGGCTCGGATCGCAATGTCCATGCCCGAGGTTGATCCAGAGCGAGTCGGTACGATGGGGGGCTCACAAGGCGGTGCGCTGTCATTGGTGTGCGCAGCATTAGAGCCGAAGATCAAGCGGCTGGTGTCCGTCTATCCATTCTTATGCGACTATCGGAGAGTATGGGAGATGGATTTGGACATTAATGCATATGAGGAGCTGCGGACATTTTTCCGGCATTTCGATCCGCAGCATGAACGAGAGGACGAAATTTTCACCAAGCTTGGCTACATAGACGTGCAGTTCTTGGCACCGCGTATACAAGGCGAGGTGATGATGGCAGTCGGCCTCATGGATGCAATCTGTCCGCCGTCTGCGCAATTCGCAGCATTCAACAAGATCAGCTCTCCGAAGCGCCTTGAAGTATACCCGGACTTCGGTCATGAGCATTTGCGTGGATTTGGCAACAAAGAAATGCAGTTCCTAATGAAACTTTGAAGTCATTCGTTACAATGACAGTGCTGCCCATGCTAGCTGCATATCTGACGCGAGAGGAGCAGTTACTTCTATTGGCTCATTCGTCCAAGGATGGGGGAATAGCAGCTTCTCCCCGTGCAGCGCTTGCCTCGCCATTCCAGCCTGCGGCTTGCCGCCATATAACAGGTCGCCAAGGATGGGCCAGCCATGTGCGCTGAGATGAACACGGATTTGGTGCGTGCGTCCGGTTTCTAGCTGAAGACGGAGCAAGGTAGCAGAACGGCTTCTCTCTACTACAGTGAAATGAGTAACAGCACGCTGTCCTGACGGAGAAACTCGGCGTCGCTTCGAATGGTGCCGATCCCGACCGATAGCCGCATCGATCGATCCGCTGTCCTCCCTTACGCGACCATGAACTAGAGCAAGGTATATACGAGTAATCTGCTTCTGTCGCATGGCCTCATCCAGACGATAGTGAGCAAGCGGCGTTTTCGCATAGAGCACCGGCCCAGTCGTGTCAGCATCCAGCCTGTGGATGTGACGAACACACACTGCTTGGCCGGTGCTTTCATAATAAGCAGCCACTGCTCCTGCCAGCGTAACCGCTGCTTCTCCTGGTTCCGTTGGGTGAACAGCCATACGCGCAGGCTTATTCGCCACCAGACAGAAATCATCCTCGTACAATATCTCGATGTTCGACCATATTGGATCGAAGCGGTATTCCTCAGCAGGGAATAAGCGAATGTGCGCCTTGCCTGCGCGCTCCACCCAATCACCTGCCGACTTGAGCTCGCGCTGCAGCTTCTGCGGGAATAAGACATCCGTCAGACGTGATGTCGAGAGGACGGCCCATTCGCCTCTGCGTTCATAGGGAACGTCTTTCTTGCTCATATTCCACTCCAAGATGCCGTTATTTGCTCAGCGGCTGCCTTGCCGCTCTGAATGCAATCCGGAATGCCTACGCCGTAATAGCCTGAACCTGCCAGCACTACGCCCGGCAACTGTTTCGCAAGCGATTGCTCGACCTTCGTCATCTGTTCCAAGTGACCGACCGGATACTGCGGCATTGCCTTCATCCAACGGTTCACATCGACGAATAGCGGCTCTAGCTCGAAGTTAAGCAGCTCCTTCAACTCTCGGCGCACACCATCTGCAATCTCCTGATCGCTCATCCGCTGCCATGCTTCATCCCCCGCACGACCTACATAACAGCGCAGCAGCAGCTTACCTTCAGGGGCAGCGTGTAGCCATTTCGACGAGGTCCACGTACATGCGGTAATGAACCGCCCTTCCTTGCGTGGAACGAGAAAGCCCGATCCATCCATTGGCAGTTGACCGGCTGGACGATCATACGCCAGAATCACATTCGCCACCGATACATAGCGAATATTGCGCAAGTTCTGGACTTCGGGAAGATGCTTAAGAATGCTGGCTGCTTCATAGGCTGGCAGCGCCATGACTACTGCATCCGCAGTCAAGCTCTCCCCATTGTCCAAGCTTACTAAGTAACGCGGTGTTGCATCTGCATCTTGCACACGCTCCAGACATTCAATCGAAGTCTGATACCGGAACGTTGCCTTGCCCTGAAGGTTGGCCTCCAACGCTTCGACCAGTGTCCCTAAGCCGTTGCGATAATTCAAGAACATGCTCCCTTGGGCGATTGGCGGGAGCTGTGTAGAGGCCTGTGTCTGCTTCCGGCTCTGTACCATTCCTAGAATTAAGCTGCGGTATTTGCGCTCGATCGCATGGAACTGCGGGAACGTCGCCTGTACACTCAATGTGCGTGTATTCCCGGCATAGATGCCCGCCAATAGCGGCTCAACAATGTGATCATGCACTTGCCGGCCTAGACGTCTTTCCAAAAAATCACCGAGCGACTCATCCCCCGATCCGTGCCTCCTTGGCAGCAGCAAATCCATAGCTGCCCGCAGCTTACCTGCCTGCGATACGAGACCTGTCTTCATGAATGGAGACAGCTTCGTAGGGATACCCAGCACGAGACCAGGCGGCATGCTATGCAGCCGCTTGTTGTGGAGAATATATGTTTTTTTCGCATTGGGGTTCATGGGAACGAGTTCGTCCTCTATACCGAGCTCCTTCGTTAGTTCTATGATTGGCAGCTTGCGTGAAAGGAAAGAATCTGGTCCGCGTTCGATTACGAAATCGTCGCGGCGAAGCGTGCGGATTTTCCCACCGGGCTGCTCTGCTTTGTCCAGCACGATGATCTCCGCGTGCTCCCCCCGCTTCTCCAGCGCTTGCAACGTGTAATAGGCTGCGCTCAGCCCAGTAATCCCAGCCCCGGCTATGACAATTCTCTTCGCTGATGTACGCTCCATTGTGCTCATTCCTTTGCCAATTGCTCGATGACAGCATCAGCCAGCACCTTCATATATAAGGGATCCGTATTAAGCGATGCTGTTCGCTCCAGTTGCATATCAAGCTGCTTCGCTGCTTGCTTCGCCTCGATATCCAAGTCGTATAAAACCTCAAGATGATCGGAGACGAAACCGACTGGGCATACGAGCACTGCTCGTACCTGTTCTTCCTTCAGCTGCTGAAGCACATCCAGAATATCCGGTCCCAACCACGGGACAGACGTTCGCCCAGCACTTTGCCAAGCGAATTGCCAATTGTTCACACCTGACTGTTCCGCAACGGCACGCGAGGTGTCCAGCAGCTGCTCTGGATACGGATCGGCCATTTCTAGTATACGCTCAGGCAAGCTATGTGCTGTGAATAACACCTTCACATCTTCTCTCCGCTCAGCAGGGAAGAGGTCTAGCGCCTTCTCCACACGTCTAGACAGCGCCTCAATCAGCAGTGGATGCATATGGTAGCTCTGGACACACGTTAACTGTATACCCGCTTGTTCGGCTTCCTCTTGAGCACGTTTGATATACCCTCCTACACTCATGACCGAATAATGCGGTGCAAGCACGATACCTACCGCACGTTGTATACCGTCCTCGGCCATTTGCCGCACACCGTCTTCTATGAACGGATAAGCATGCTTCAAGCCTTGATAGCACACGAATCGTCTGGAGTCTGCTGAGACCGTATTCAAGGCTTCTTCGAGAGACTGAACCTGCCGGTTCGTATTTTCGCGCAGCGGAAACACACCTCCCACAATCGCTTCATATCGATCCGTCAGCTCTTGCAGCTGCTCCGGCGTTGGCGGATTGCCCCTGCGTATATGCGTGTAGTAAGGCTCAATGCCATCCATGCTATCAGGTGTACCATAGGACATGACAAGGACGCCGATCTTCTCTGCTGCTGCCATAGTTACTAACTCCCTTCGCTTGCTGTAGCACGGGCTAGCGCTTCTTCGGAATAGCTGTGTACGAATGCTGTCAACTCACGCAGCTTGTCCAGCGATGCTTCTGGAAACAACCCGTGTCCGAGATTGAAGATGTAGCCAGGACGCGCAATGCCTTCGTCAATAATCCGCTTCGCCTGCTGCTCGATTACTGACATAGGTGCGGTTAACACCGTCGGATCGAGATTGCCCTGAACGGCGAACCGATCGCCAAGTCGTTCGCGGCCTTGGGCAAGGGATACTCGCCAATCCAAGCCAATCACATCAGCTTCCAACGAGCGCAAGGAAGGCAGCAACTCACCGGAGCTTACACCTGGGAAGTAAATCTTCGGCTGAGGCACATCGCTCAGCTCATGGAAGATGCGTTGAATAACTGGTAGAACGAATGTGTCGAAATCTCTTGGCGCCAAAGCGCCGACCCAGCTGTCAAACAGCTGCACAGCATCTGCGCCTGCAGCAATATGGGCGCGCAAATAAGCAATGACCATATCGCCAAGCTTGTCCATTAGCGCATGCCACACTTCTGGCTCTCCGTACATAAGCGCTTTCGTACGCAAGTAATTTCGCGACGGGCGCCCTTCGATCAGATAGCTGGCAATCGTGAATGGAGCACCGGCAAAGGTAATGAGCGGCACCTCAAGCTGCTTGTCCAGCAGTCGGATCGTCTCGATCACGTGGCCCAAATCCCCTTCCACGTCAATCGGTTTCAAGCGTTCCACATCAGATTTACTCCGGATCGGATTGTCAATGACCGGGCCGACATTCTTCACAATATCGAATTGAATGCCAAGTGACGCAACCGGATTCATAATATCGGAATACAAAATCGCCGCATCTACCCCGAGCTTATGTATCGGCATCATGGTTACTTCAGCGGCAAGCTCAGGCTGTCTGCAAATTTCGAGCAGGCTGTACTTCTCCTTAATCTTGCGATAGTCCGGATCGTAACGCCCCGCTTGCCGCATGTACCAGACTGGTACATGCGAAGTCCGTTGCTTGCGGCAAGCTTGCAAAAACGCTTCATTCGTACGCATGTCGATTATCCCCGTTTCTGTGGTTCAATGTGTCTGTTAGTGTCTATTATGACCTTTTTCCTACATGCACACAACCAGTACAGTACAGAGTTTCTGACAATCCTATGACAACCTCTGTGTTCGCTGTAATCTTACTTACTGTTGCTATCATGACGAGAAAAAGCCCGTCAGGAGGAATTCCCTAACGGACTGTTACTTTCCTATGAATGGTGAATACTATTCTCGGTTTACTAGACCTAGAACCTTGCTAACATACCCTTGCGTCTCTATCGGCAGCTCCTCGATACGGGCATGCAGCTGCTCGTCATTCACAATACCTAGTCGATCTATGCGCCCAGGTCCTGCATTGTAGGCTGCCAATGCGACCGCTTCATTCCCGTCATACTTACGCAATAAGTCTGCTAGAAATTTGGTGCCGCCTTCAATGTTCTGCTGTGGATCGAATGCATCCACAACACCTAGCTGACGGGCAGTCCCGTCCATCAGCTGCATCAGGCCTTTGGCACCTGCATGAGAGATCGCATATGGATTGTACGCAGATTCTGCTTGGATGACCGCATCTATTAATCGGGCGCTCACACCAAATTGCGCGGAGGCCTCTTCTATCTTCGCATGGAAGATGGAAGGTGTTACAGGAGCAGAGAGCGTGGATGTACCTATCCCGGTCATTGCACGAATTCCCGCATGTTCATTGCCCACATAAGTCGCAACAGGAACCTGTTGCGCAAGCGCCTCCAGAGCCAGCTTGGCTGGTATGACACGCAGCTGCGGAAGCTGCGTTGCTGTCTCCATGCCATTGCTTCCCGCTGCCGAAGCAGCTGTCTGTGTCACTCGCTCCAACAATGTCGCAAATTCAGACTCCGAATAAGAGCCCTGCTCTATAGCAGACAGCTGATTCGGATTTGAGATGGTAGATGCATTCACTGCTTGCAGCCAATGCGAGGGCAATTCCGGCTTCATCATGCTTCCAAACCTTCCTACATACTCATGTAACAGTATGAGCTGTGCCGATTCGTCATATCTCTCTTATCATACTAAAGGTCAGACCATAACGGCAACCACCAAGCGAAACCATATCCTGTTCCTTGCAGTTAATATTATCCTGACGCTCCTGTTCGCTTACAGTTGTTTCAAAGCTTGTCGATGGGCATCAACAGTAACGGCAATATCCTCATCACTGTGCGCTGTCGATACGAACATGCCTTCGAATTGGGACGGGGCAATAGACACACCCTGATCCAGAAGCGCTGCGAAATATCGATTGAACAACTTCAAGTCACTCGACTTGGCAGTTTCGTAGTTGATTACATTCTGCTCCGTGAAGAAAGGACAGACCATGGAACCGACACGATTAATCGTGCTCGGAATACCCGCTTCCTTCGCATTCATCCGCAAGCCTTCCTCTAACTCAGCCGATTTCCGCTCCAGCTCTTCATAGACGCCTGGTTGACCAAGCAGCTGTAACGTTGCGAGTCCTGCTGCCATCGCCAGCGGATTTCCAGACAAGGTCCCTGCCTGATAGACAGGTCCGCTCGGCGCCATCTGCTCCATAATCTCCCGCCGCCCGCCATATGCGCCTACCGGCAAACCTCCGCCGATGACCTTGCCCATACAGGTCAAGTCTGGCGAAATATCATACAGCCCTTGGGCACTATGCAAGCCTACGCGAAATCCAGTCATCACCTCATCGAAGATTAACAGGCTCTCGTATTGCTCGGTAATGGAACGCAAAGCTTGTAAGAAGCCTGGGAGCGGGGGCACGACACCCATATTGCCTGCTATCGGTTCAACAATGACGCCCGCTATTTCCTCTCCGAACCGTTCAAAGGCGAGCTTGACCGCTTCCACATCATTGTAGGGCAACGTTAGGGTATGCGCTGCAATCTGCTCGGGCACGCCAGGACTATCGGGCAAGCCTAATGTAGCCACACCCGATCCTGCCTTGATAAGTAAGGAATCGGCATGTCCATGATAACAGCCTTCGAATTTCACTATCTTGCTTCGCCCGGTGTACCCTCTGGCGAGACGCAGTGCGCTCATCGTCGCTTCTGTACCGGAATTGACCATCCGTACGATATCGACCGACGGCATACGCTCACAGACCAGCTTCGCCATCTCTGTCTCAAGCAGCGTAGGCGCACCGAAGCTTGTGCCATGTGCTGCCGTATGGGTTAGCGCTTCCACAATGGCCGGATGAGCATGTCCTACAATGAGTGGACCCCAGGATCCGATGTAATCCAAATAATTGTTACCGTCAATGTCCCATACTCTCGCACCTTCGCCGCGCTCGATAAACAACGGATTCAGGCCTACAGATTTGAAGGCGCGAACCGGTGAATTCACCCCGCCCGGTATGTATTGCTTAGCTTCGCTGAATGCATCCTCCGAAGCAGCAGTGCGTCGCTTCCCTCGTAAGTTCATGTCACAACCGCCTTTCCTGTCTATTGTTGCTGTGCTACAATTCGAGTATGACTTATGTACACGGCTAATTATTGTAACAGCCTTGCCACATCCTTGGCGAAGTACGTCAAGATCAAATCTGCACCTGCCCGCTTGAATGCCGTCATCGTCTCAAGGATGACGGCATTCTCGTCGATCCAACCGTTAGCTGCCGCTGCCTTAATCATCGCATATTCCGCACTTACGTTATAGACTGCTACAGGCAGATCAAATTGTTCCTTCAGCATATGTACAATATCCAGATAGGCGAGTCCCGGCTTAACCATCAGCATATCGGCGCCTTCGATCACATCCGATTCTGCCTCGCGCAGCGCTTCACGTACATTGCCCGGATCCATCTGATACGTGCGGCGATCGCCAAACTGCGGACTGGAATGGGCTGCATCTCGGAATGGACCGTAGAAGGCCGATGCATATTTGACCGCATAGGATAGGATCGGCACCGATTCGAAGCCGGCCTCATCCAATCCGCTTCGAATAGCCTGAACGAAGCCATCCATCATATTGGACGGCGCTATCATATCGGCGCCTGCCTGCGCTTGAGATACCGCTGTCTTCACCAATAATTCCAACGATGGATCATTCGCCACAGTCGCTTCCTTGTGTGCATGCTGCTCTACGATACCGCAATGACCGTGGTCAGTAAATTGGCACAAACAAGTGTCTGCAATGACGATCAGGTTAGGTGCTATCTCCTTAATCATCCGCGTTGCCCGCTGGACAATTCCTGTCTCGACGAATGCAGAAGTGCCGCAAGCATCCTTCTCCGCCGGAACGCCGAACAGCAGAACCGAAGGAAGACCAAGCTCCACTACTTCTTGAATCTCCTCCTCCAGCCTGTCTAATGACCACTGATACATTCCCGGCATGGAACTGATCTCTTCCCGAATATTCGCACCTTCTGTAACGAAGATCGGATAAATCAGATCATTCAATGACAAGCTTGTCTCTCGCACCATGTTGCGCAATGTCTCCGAACCGCGCAGCCGGCGGTGTCGCTTAATTGGATAACTCATGCTGCATTGCCTCCTAATCACTCAATCTTCTATGATTGTCGTCAACATGCTGTCCACAGTCGCTTCTGTCGCGATACGATATACAATCAATCCCTTGTCTGTTGCTGTTTGCGCTGTAACCGGACCGATACATACGACCTTGGCCTTGCCGAGAAGCTCCAGCGGATTGGCATGGTAATCAGATAGAACGTTCCACAAATTCGTAACGGTCGAGCTGCTCGTGAACGTAATATAGTCTACATTGCCTTTCAGCAGCAGATCAATGATTACCTCCGCACCGTCAGCACTGGGAACCGTTGCATAGGCATCGACCTCAACAACCTCCAGCCCTAGCTTCTCCAATTCTCTAGGCAGCCACGCCCTCGCGATCGCCGAACGCGGCAGCAGCACGCGTTGACCTGCCTGAAGCTCGGGGAGTAAGCTTGCCAGCATTCCCTCTGCTTGGAACTGATCGGGGATACTAGTGGCGATAATGCCGCGTGCACGCAAAGCTTCTGCTGTCTTCGGACCAACAGCTGCAATTCTCACCTGATGAAGCTTGCGAACGTCTACTCCGAGCTTCATCATGCGTTCGAAGAAATGCGAAACCCCATTTGAACTGGTGAACATAAGCCAATCGTAGCGGTCCGCTTGTTGTACAGCATCATCTAGACGCTCAGCAATTGTCGGATCAGCAGGCTCCTTGATCTGAATAACAGGGAATTCAATCGGTTCGCCGCCCAGCTCGGCTATCTTGTCCACAAGTGTGCTCGCTTGCGAACGCGCGCGTGTCACCAGCACCCGCTTCCCAAATAGCGGCTTCTTCTCAATCCATTGCAGCTTGTCACGCAGCCGTACGACTTCGCCAACGACAATGACCGCAGGCGGCTTGAATTCTGCTTGCTCGACAAGGTCTGCTATCGTAGCGAGCGTGCCTGTCAACGTCTCCTGCTCCGGTCGCGTCCCCCACCGCACTAGAGCGACTGGAGTTGCCGAGGAACGCCCATTCTGTATCAGCTGCTCACTAATGTAACGTATCTTGGCGACACCCATAAGAAAAATCAACGTATCGGCAGCATTGGCCACCTTGTCCCAATGAATAGTTGTATCCAGCTTCTCCGGTTGCTCATGCCCTGTCACAACTAAGAAAGACGAATTGAAATCACGATGCGTCACTGGAATGCCCGCATATGCTGGAACCGCCACAGCAGACGTAATGCCAGGCACAATATCGAATTCAATGCCATACTGCACGAGCAATTCCGCTTCTTCGCCGACCCTTCCGAACACGCTCGGATCTCCGCCCTTTAATCGGGTTACGGTTTTCCCTTGCAGAGCCAAGTCTACCAGCAGTTGATTAATTTCCTCCTGCTTCATCGTATGCCGATCCGGACGCTTGCCGACATATATCAACTCCGCCCCCGGCTTCGTCTTCATGAGCAGTGCCGCGCCTGCCAATCGATCATAGACGACAGCATCTGACCGCTGCAGCGCCTCCAGTCCCTTCACCGTAATCAGCTTCGGATCCCCAGGGCCTGCGCCAACCAGATAGACTCTCCCCTTCTCCACCCGTCATCCTCCCCTTACTTCATCCAATATCGCGGCAGCACCTTGCTCCAATAACTTGTCAGCCACTTGAACACCCAGCTTCGCAGGATCCATACCGTATTGTCTCTCTCTCAACAAGGTCTTCCCGTCCGGTGAGCCCACCATTCCATGCAGTTCGACGATAGTGTCACCATCTTGCTGTTTCAATTGCGCATAGGCGCCAAGCGGCACCTGACAGCCTCCGTTCAATCGAGCGAGGAATGCCCGTTCTGCCTCTACACATCGTGCCGTATCTGTATGATGCAGCCTGCTGAGCAGCGCTAGTGCTTCCTTATCGTCCTCCCGGCATTCAATCCCCAATGCGCCCTGACCAACTGCCGGGATGCTGATCTGCTCGGATATATAGGCTGTAATCTTGTCCTGCCAGCCTACGCGATGCAAGCCGGCCGCAGCGAGAATGACCGCATCGAATCCTTCTGACTCTAGCTTGCGCATCCGTGATTCAATGTTGCCTCGAATCCAGTCTACTTGGAAATCTGGCCGATATGCCATCAGTTGGCTGGAACGTCTCAAGCTGCTAGTTCCGATCTTCGCTCCTTGCGGAAGGGCATCCAAGCTGTCTGCTACAAGTGAGATCAAGCAATCTCTCGGATCTTCCCGTTCAGAGACGGCGCCTAATACGAAACCAGCAGGCAGCTCGGACGGCACATCCTTCATACTGTGAACCGCCATATCGATTTCGCCATCCATGAGCGCTTGCTCAATTTCCTTGACGAATAATCCCTTGCCGCCTACCTTGGATAGTGTCACGTCCAAGATTCTATCGCCCTTCGTGACGATCTTCTTCACCTCGAAGGTGTAAGCCAGTCCTTGCTCTCGGCTAATCTTCTCCAATGCTGCAACGACATGACCCGTTTGAGTCATGGCCAGATGACTTTGTCTCGTTCCTACCACAATGGTGCGCATGGATGATCCTCCATTCTGTTGATCCATTCCTCGGTACGCTCTGCTACCGTACCTTCCGCCAGCCATATTGATGCATGCTCAACTACTAAGCGTCGCATCAGCTCTCGGCGGGTTGATTCCTCTTGTACTCTAGATTTTAACATGTTTCGAACGCGTTCCAAAAACAGAGCAAGAACCGCATAGTCCTCTCCTACAATCCCTTGCAGCTTACGGCGAATTTCCACCGCAAGATGCGGACTGGCGCCGGAAGCCGTAACTGCAATATGTATAGGCCCTTGACGGAAGGCAGCCGGTACGATGAAGCTTCCTTCTCTAGGCTCGTCTGCTACATTGACCATAATTCCTTGTCGCTTCGCTTCTTCAGCAACTTGACGATTCACGCTGGGTTCATTCGATGCAGCAATGACAAGGCATGCGCCAGCAGTATCGCCTTCCTGAAATACTCTCCGCTTCCATTCTAATCTCGCTTGCTCACGCCAGGATTGAAGCTGTTCTGTTGCTGTTGGACTAATCAGACGAACATGCCCTTCCGCATCTAGCAAGGAAGCTGCTTTGCGTTCTGCCACCTTGCCGCCTCCAACTACAACACAGAGCTTACCTGCAATGTCGGCCATCAATGCATAATAAGGTTTCATACGCTCACCGCCACACCCAACTGTGAAAATCAGACAGAGAAATGGACACGATAAAGTTCAATATGATGATCGCATAAGCAGCAAGGTTGAATTGAGCCAAGCGCCATGCCGACCATTTGGCTGCGGAGCGTTGCACCAGATAGGCGGTATAACCCGCAAGCAGCAGCAACGAGCTCAGTACCTTCGGATCGTATATAAGTGTCCACTCCCCCATCACAATGATCCACCCTATGCCGATTAGCAAGGACAGGAGCAACAGCGACATCCCTATGACAGCAGTGTGGAAGGCTGACTTCTCCATCCTCTCCAGACTCGGTGTCCGATGCAGCACAGCTGACCAGCGCTTAGACTTGAGACGCCGATGAATGAACAGATACAAGCAAGCAAATACAGCGGATATTGTAAAAGCCGCATAGCTGCATACCGCCACGATAATATGGAACATGAGCAGCTTGTCACTGAAGGCCAAACTTTCACCGCTCGGCACTGTTGCCTCACTGTTGAATAAAGCCAGCACGAGCACGACGAACCCGGCACAGCTCATCGCAAACACTAGTAGATCATAGCCAAACAGCTTCGACACGGAAAACACCAAAGAAAGCGTCACCAGCACCCATGCGAAGAAAAACAGCGTTTCGAACATAGTCAACACAGGCACATAATCTCCAACAAACATCCTCGTGAAGAAGAAGACAGCTTCTAACAGCCACACAAAAGCAAGCAGCCCTGTGCCCATCTGTTTCACATGCCGATCGTGTCGCATAAAATCGGAAAAGAAGAACAGAAGGCTCAGGGCGTATACATACATAATGATATCAAACATCCAATTGTTCGTAATCATGAAAGCACCCCCGCCCGCTCCTTAGGAGCGTACCATCGCCTGACGAGGCCGCAGCATAACCTGGTGATCACGAGAATCAGCTGCAGCGCGTTGCTTATTGCTAAGCGGCTGCTGCTGGTCGGCCAGCTGATCCAGCTGTTCCTCCAGAGCAAAAATCTTAGTGAACATCTCAATCGCTTCATCGCCGTCTTTCTCTGCTGCCATTTCCTTAATTCGCAGGATGGGGTCATGCATCATCTGGTTGACGATGCTCTTGGTCAACTTGCGAATCACTTTCGCTTCTCGCTCTGACAAGTCCGGGAGCTTCTTGAACAAGCTGTCCATCGTCTCTTCATGCACATGGGCTGCTTTCTCCTGCAAAGCCCGAATAACGGGACTTAAACCCAAAGTTTTGAACCATTGATCGAACGCATCCATCTCCCGTACTATCATCGCTTCGATCTTCATAGCCACTTGACGCCGCTTCTCCATGTTGCTCTCAACGATTCCTTCCAAGTCATCGATATCATAGAGAAATACATTCTGTACGTCCATAATGGCAGGGTCAAGATCGCGAGGTACTGCAATATCAATCATGAACAACGGACGAGACTTCCGCCCTTTCATCGTCTGCTCTAGCTGCGAGCGTGTGAGCACATAACCTGCTGCGCCTGTTGAACTAATGACAATATCCGCTTCTGACAGTTGCCCCTCAATCTCCTCCAGCGTACAGGCGATTCCATCAAACTTGCCTGCCAAGTACGCAGCACGCTCTATCGATCGATTCGCTACGACAACTTTCGCGCAGCCGTTCGAATGCAGATGCTTGGCTGTCAGTTCACTCATCTTGCCCGCTCCGAGGATCAATACCGACTTGCCTGCAAAGCTGCCGAATATGCGCTTGCCCAGTTCTACCGCTGCGTAGCTAACCGATACCGCATTCTCACCAATTGAGGTTTCCGCATGTGCTCGTTTTGCCATCGTTACAGCTTGCTTAAACAGCATATTAAATAAAGTGCCTGTCGCTTGCTGCTCCTGCGCTGTCAGAAATGCGTCGCGAACCTGGCCCAAAATTTGTGTTTCCCCGACGACCATGGAATCCAATCCGCTTGCAACGCGGAACAAGTGCTCAATGGCCTTCTCATCTTCATGAATGTATAGATGAGAATGAAACTCTTGCACCGGCACGCCGAACCATTGCTCCATGAAGGAGCGCAGATGATAGCCGCATACATGGTGGCGATCTACTACCGCGTAAATTTCTGTCCGATTGCAGGTGGCGACAATCACGCATTCCAGGATACTCTTCGTCGCCTTCAACCGCTCAAGCGCTTCCGGCAAGTCTGCTTCCGCAACGGCGAAGCGTTCGCGAATTGCAACAGGAGCTGTCTTATAATTCAGGCCAACCGCTAGAATATGCATGTTCTCGCTCACCTCCTCTATAAATTAAAATCAGTATTGATTATAGCATACTTGTCGAAATCAAGCGGACAAAGTTTTGAATAAAGTTTGAAAATATATTTTATCACTGTGTGCTAGTATACCCGAATACAGGCTACTCTAACATTGCCGCTTGTAAGAACAGGCGCATCTCTTCATCTAATTTTGCAAGCTCTTCACTAACCGATGTATGTAGTTTTCCCTGATCAGTAATAAGCTGTTTGTATACAGGCTGCACAGCAACCACATAAGCATGCATACGTTCCAACACCTGAATCTCCTCAGGCATGAGTGTACGGTTGCCGGTAATCTGCAAGCTAAGTACATACTGTAGAAAGTCATTCAGAGCTCCCCATTCAGTGACCTCTCCTCTTCCTACAGCCATCATGAGACGCTGATGCGCGAACTGCGCCGTATAGACTGCTTGCTGCAACGAATCCAAAGCCCCTGTCGAATCGACTCGTCCAGCTTCAGCTGTGCTGCTGTTCAGAATCTGCAGCTGAAATACGGATACTTGATGCAGCATCACAAGTGCATTCTCACGTTCTGGTACATCTACATATACTTGATACATCTGAACTACCGGCCATCCGATCAGCATGATCAGCAGCAAATAAAACAATGCTCTCGCTCTTTTCTTGGACATAAGCTCCCCTCCCATACATACGCTTGTATATGCATATGGACAAAGTAGGGGAAACATGTGCAAACAATCACCTACAAAATAGTGACATAACAAAAAACCACGGATCGCTCCATGGCTTTCGTTGCTTACATTCTTAAATTTACTTCACGGTCTGCAATTGCTTCAATACCGGTGTCTCTACTTGAAGCTCGCCGATGCCGCGAATGAGTTTTTTCGCATGAACTGTAGTCGGTTCCAAGACGGATACCAAGTAGTCGATCGCTACTTGCGGGTCTACAGTTTCTCCACAGGTATAACAGTCTACTGCCGCGAATCCTTTCTCAGGATACGTGTGGATGGAGAGGTGACTTTCTGATAACAGCACCAACACTGTCGCGCCCTGAGGCTCGAATTGCTTGCCTTGTACAGACAGCACCGTTGCACCGGATGCTTCGGCCGCTTCCACCATATGGGCTTGCAGCCATTCCGCATTGTCTAATTTGTCAAAATCGACACCCCAAGTGTCAACAGCAACATGTCTTCCGAAAGTTGAATATTCCATCTTCCGGTTCCCCCTTCCTAGGAATAAAATGTTTGGAAATTTCATCCGCTAGGACCTACGTCATTCACTTCTCGAGGGAAGAACTCTCTCACAACTTACGTTGTCCTGAGATCCTGAGTGAATCCTGGTTCCTAATATAATGTTGTCAACGAAGATAAAAATAACATCTATCCGTTCGAATTGCAATACTTTTTTTTTTGAATATCCAGTAAAGGGAAGTGTGATATTCGCCTATACTCTAATATACGCACGCATACGCTATCTATCTCGGAATTGCTGTCATATCATTCCTTGCTTGCACAGCGCCCCACAACTGCTTTCATATGCTTATTCACAATAAACCGCCGAGTACGAATGTGCATTCGTTCCCGACGGCTCAATTTCTGTATACCTTATTAAGCTTCCAGAATAAACAAGCGGTTCGTCTGAATACGAAGCTCACTGTCTATCCGATCCCGCTCCGCATCGTCAACGGCCACATTACGTTGATCCAACAACATATTGATATCCAATCGAACGAGCATAATTTCTTCCTCAACGTCTTGCTTCCGGTATAATTGTTCCAACTTCCCTACTGTATGCTTATATTCGAATATGAGCTTGCGTTCCTGTCCGCGCACTTCCTCGATCTTCGATACTGCACCGTGCGTATACTGATACACCATCACATAGCCATTATAAATCCGATGAACGAGCGCATCACCCTTGAATTGTGCAACTGCCTTCCTCATAGCATTAACTAGCGCCGGGCGTATTAACCGAAATGAACCAGTTACCCAATAGTTACTTCCGCGACGCTCGAACGTCAGGGTTCCTTCTTCGCCGTTCTCATGCTCCAAGAATGCCACTTCCTGATTGCCGTTATCAAATACCTTCATCTGCAAGGAGATCTGGTGATCTGTGAACAACTGCATCAATGCTCTTAATTCGGCTTCTGTCACTGTAAAGCAGGCTTTGACATATTGCGTCGCTAACCGCTTAGCCATAAATACCCCTCGATTCATTTTTTTCAAAAAAGAGATACCTTCTCATCAATTATTATACTATATGAGGAGTCATTATTCCTGCCAACGGAGCGCGATTTTACCGCAAAAACAGGAAAAATCACGGTTGGTTGCGCATCCTCCCGTGATTTCAAGCAAATTCCTCTGCTTGTTGCCGAATGTTCAAGCAATCCCTAACCATTATCTTCTTCCGATAGGTCCGTATCGGTCGAATCGCTTGTGACCGCTTCTATTAATATACTCCATAACTCTTCACGGCCAAGTCCGCTTATTGAAGAGAAGAGCAGCGGCTGCTGACCTTCGGGCATACCGAGCGTATCTCGTGCAATGCGAATATGCTTCGCCCATTTCGAACGCGGGAGCTTGTCCGCCTTCGTCACTACGACCTGACAAGGAATTGCATAATGCCGCATCCAATCATACATCAGGCAATCATCCTCGGTCGGGGGGTGACGCAAATCAACGATCAACAAGACGAGACGAAGCGGTTCTCGTTCACGCAAGTAAGCTTCAATTAATTGCCCCCATTTTTGTCGCTGTACCTTAGATACTTTGGCATAACCATATCCAGGGAAATCTACAAAGTATAATTGTTCATTAATGCGGTAGTAATTCAAGGTTTGTGTTTTACCAGGCTGTGAGCTTGTTCGCGCCAATGATTTGCGTTGCAACAGCCGATTGATCAGCGAGCTCTTGCCCACATTGGAACGCCCTGCCAGAGCGATCTCCGGCAGGGCATCTTGCGGAAGCTGATGCGGTTCGGCCGCGCTGATGACAAATTCAGCTTGCGTTATCTTCATGTTCCGACCTCCACCAAGTTACTTCGCGTGCACCGGTGTGACAAGTGCATGCTTCAATACTTCATCCATATGTTCGACGGGAACGAATTCCATCGCTTCCTTCACACTGTCGGGGACATCCTCCAAATCCTTCTCATTGTCCTTCGGCAGCAGCACCTTCGATATGCCTGCACGATGAGCAGCCAATGATTTCTCCTTCAAGCCGCCGATAGGGAGTACGCGTCCGCGAAGCGTAATCTCCCCGGTCATAGCCACCTTGCGGCTTACTGGAATGTTGGTCAGGGCAGAAATCAGTGCAGTAGCGAGCGTGATACCTGCAGATGGCCCATCCTTAGGAATGGCACCTTCTGGAATATGAATGTGAATATCATTGTTCTCGTGAAATCCTTCGGGGAGCTGGAATTCCTGCGCCTTCGAACGCGTATAGCTGAACGCAGCCTGAGCCGATTCCTTCATCACGTCACCCAGCTTGCCCGTCAATGTAAGCTTGCCAGTACCCGGCAATATGCTTACTTCTATATTCAGTGTGTCTCCTCCAACCTCGGTCCATGCCAATCCCGTAACCGATCCGATCTGATCCTTCTCCTCCGCTTGACCGAAGCGAAACTTGGAAGCACCCAAGTAATCGTGCAAGTTATCCTCGCGAATCTCAATCGGTTGATCTCGATCGCCAGACACAATCTCTTTCGCAGCCTTCCTGCACACAGCCGCAATCTGCTGCTCCAGGTTGCGCACGCCTGCCTCCCGCGTGTATTCGCGGATGACCTTCAGAATCGCGGCTTCCTTCATGATCAGCTGCTCGTCTGCTAGTCCGTGGTCTTCCTTCTGCTTGGGCAACAAATAGCGGAGCACGATCTGCATCTTCTCAAGTTCTGTGTAACCCGAGATGTATAGCACTTCCATCCGATCCAGCAACGGACGCGGAATGTTATGCACAGCATTCGCCGTTGTAATAAACATAACGTTAGATAAGTCAAAAGGCAGTTCAATGTAATGATCGCTAAAGGTACTGTTCTGCTCCGGATCCAGCACTTCGAGCAGCGCAGATGCCGGATCGCCTCTGAAATCCATTGCCATCTTATCAATTTCGTCAAGCAGGAATACCGGGTTGTTCGTACCAGCATTCTTCATGCCTTGAATAATTCTGCCGGGCATCGCACCTACGTATGTTCTTCGGTGCCCGCGAATTTCCGCTTCATCCCGAACGCCCCCGAGCGAGATACGTACGAATTCTCTGCCAAGTGAACGAGCAATCGAACGGGCCAATGAGGTTTTGCCAACACCTGGCGGCCCGACGAAGCACAGAATCGGACCTTTCAGTTTATTGACCAATTGCTGTACAGCCAAGTATTCCAAAACCCGTTCCTTCGGTTTCTCAAGACCGTAGTGGTCTTCATCCAAGATTTCCTCGGCTTTGCGAATATCCAGATCGTCTACAGTCTGCTTCTTCCACGGCAAGGTGAGCAGCCAGTCGATATAATTGCGAATGACGCCTCCTTCTGCGGATGTCGCGGGTGTCTTCTCCAGTCGATCGATTTCCTTCTCAACCTTCTCCCTGACATTGTCCGGGATCTCGTTCTTCTCTAATAACTCCTTCAATTCTTCAACTTCGCCGGTCCGGCCTTCCTTATCGCCGAGTTCCTTCTGAATCGCCTTCATCTGCTCGCGCAAGTAATATTCCTTCTGCGTCTTCTCCATCTGCTTCTTGACGCGTTGGCTAATCTTGCGCTCCAGCTCCAGCACTTCTCGTTCATTATTCAGAATATCGAGCAGTTTCTCCAATCGCTTGCCTACATCTACAGTTTCCAAAATCTCTTGTTTGTCCTTAATCTTCAAGGAGAGGTGGCTAGAAATCACGTCTGCAAGCCGACCCGGCTCCGAAATATCTGAAACCGCCGCTAACGTCTCAGGCGTCACCTTCTTCGAAAGGTTAATATAATGTTCAAATTGATTCAATACCGTTCGCATTAACGCATCCATCTCGGAATCAGCATCCTGCACTTCTTCAAGCTCTCGCACAGATACTTCAAAGTACGGATGGTCCGAAGTATACGCGGTGATTTCCGATCTGGACAATCCCTCCACTAGCACGCGAATCGTTCCGTTCGGCAGCTTCAGCATTTGTCGAACCTTAGATACGGTGCCGACACGATATATATCATCCTGCTTCGGATCTTCAATATTCATTTCAGACTGTGAGCAGAGAAAAATCAGATTCTCTTCCAGCATAGCTTTCTCCAAAGCTTTGACCGATTTTTCCCGGCCCACATCCAAGTGCAGCACCATGCTGGGATAAACAAGGAGACCCCGCAAAGGCAAAAGAGGTAGTTGTCGTACTTTTCCTTTGTTGGTTGCCATATTCCGTAACCCCCAATCGGTTCGTTATCTTTGCTGTATGTCTCATTGTAGCAAAACCGTCTTGAAAACACCAATAAGCGGAAGTCTCGCCCTTACATAACTGCAACGAATCTAAAACGCTTATACGGATAGACAGCCTATTCTGTAGTAGACTTGGCTTGCATGAACGGCAATATCGGTTGTACGGCAGGTTCAATATTCGGGTCCATCCAGTCGTGTTCCGCTTCTCTCTGTTCAGATATCGACTTGGCCCAATCCGGAAACGCGTAGCAGATTACTTCCTCCACCGTTTCAACCGGAATCACATCAATATCGTCCAGCCCGGCGAACATCTCCTGCCAATTGTCCTTCGGAATGAGCACTTTCTCGACACCAGCCTGCATCGCTGCCTCTACCTTAGCCACTACACCGCCGACAGGCTTCACACGTCCATGTATACTCACTTCACCGGTCATAGCCAAGCGATGATCGATCGGTATACGACGAATCGAGGAAGTCACTGCGCAAGCGATGGCAATACCGGCAGACGGACCGTCAATAGGCACCCCACCCGGGAAATTTAGATGAATGTCATAGTTATAAGGATTGAGACCAATCTGGCGAAGCACCGTACATACATTTTCCACCGAGCTCCTAGCCATACTTTTGCGGCGAATTTTGCGCGTGCTTCCGCCAAGCTCCTCCTCCTCAACTGCTCCAGTAATCGTCAGCTTGCCTGCTCCTGGTATTTCCGCATTTATGCTCGTCACTTCTATTTCCAATAATGTTCCAACATTCGGACCATGCACGGCCAAGCCGTTACAATATCCGATCTTCTGCTCCTTCGGCACCTTCTTCTGTGTACGCGGGGAAATTTGACTGCTGTTCACAACCCACTCCACATCTTCAACCCGGACGCGATCACGTCCCTCAGTAATGGCTAGTCCAGCAGCCAGCTGAATCATATTCACTGCCTCTCTGCCATTGGATGCGTAATTGACTATAACCCGAACGGCCTCTGGATTATCGGGCATGCTTAGTTTTGTAATGGCGCTCTGCGCTATTTGTGCGATTTCATCAGGCAGCAGCGGCTTGAAGTAAATTTCCATACAGCGTGAGCGAATCGCAGGAGGAATTTCATCCGGCGTACGTGTCGTTGCGCCTACAAGCCGAAAGTCAGCAGGCAGTCCGTTCTGGAAAATATCATGAATATATCTCGGAATATTCGTATCCTCTTCATGATAATAAGAGCTTTCCAAGAAGACTTTACGGTCCTCCAGCACCTTCAACAGTTTATTCATCTGGACGGGATGCAATTCACCAATCTCATCAATGAACAAGACCCCTCCGTGCGCCTTCGTCACAGCTCCTTGCTTCGGCTGCGGTACACCTGCAACCCCCATCGCTCCTGCTCCTTGATAAATCGGATCATGCACAGAGCCTATTAATGGATCAGCAATGCCTCGTTCATCGAAGCGCGCTGTCGTCGCATCAATCTCTACAAACTTGGCATCCTGCAAGAACGGGGATGATGCATGCTGCTTCGCTTGCTCCAGAACGACCCTGGCTGCTGCTGTCTTCCCGACGCCCGGCGGTCCGTAGATAAGCACATGTTGCGGGTTCGGCCCGCACAAGGCAGCCTTCAGCGCTTTCAGCCCTTCCTTCTGACCGATAATATCTTTCATAGACTGAGGACGGGTTTTCTCCGCAAGCGGCTGTGTCAACTGGATGGAGCGCAGCTTGCGGAGCTTCTCCATTTCCTTCTTCGACTCCCGATCCACTGCCGATTTATTGGACTGCTGGTTGCGCAGCAGATTCCAAAAATACAACCCGATAATTACAGCAAAAAACACTTGAACGATCATTAATACCATCATCATATTCATACCCAAGATCTCCTTCCTGCCCTTTTTTTCGTACGCTCTTGGTCTCCCCCGCGAATTAACGTTCCCCAAAGCGTGCCTTACCCAGCTCTCATCGTCGCCACCCCCACGTTCTTTCATACCTGCTAGTATTTCCCCTTCACACCGATGCTAATCTCTTGTGAGAGAATCCTTCCACCCAACTAAAAAAAGGGAACCCTAGGGGGTTCCCTTGCTGTCAGGCTAGTCGTTCTGACCAGCCGCTATAGTCCGTTCTCATCTATTTCTGGGACTGATCATACTGCCAATCCAGTAGCTGCACGATCATTTGCGCGGCTTCTTCGCGCGTGATCACATTGTTCGGTCGAAATGTACCGTCAGGGTAACCGCTGATCCGTTTTTCCAACTGCATCATCGCCACGGCTTTGGCCGCCCATGGCGGCACAGCAGACCCATCGACAAAGCTTACAGCGGCATCGACTGTTTCCAGTTCGTCTCCGAGC
This sequence comes from uncultured Paenibacillaceae bacterium, assembly GCA_913056365.1. Classification (GTDB taxonomy): domain Bacteria; phylum Bacillota; class Bacilli; order Paenibacillales; family K13; genus Xylanibacillus. The sequence continues at coordinate 701,574 of CAJXLT010000002.1, forward strand.
ATTCGTGAGATCAATACGGCTGCTTCCGCTCTTGTAATTTCTCTGTTCGGATCCAGCACCAAGTCATCGCCCCGATTCACCCCTGACAGCCAATCTTGATCTAGGGCTGCATTGATATAGGGGATAGCCCATTTGCCGACTTGATCCGCATCCTGATATGACGCAATCGCATCAGATGTGCTTGGAGCAAGGCTGTCTGCTTCAACGAGAAGTTTGACGAACTCCTGCCTGGTGATGCTTTGCTCCGGCTTAAAGAAACGTTCTTCGTCTGTTTCATAACCATGAATCACATCAATCGATGCCAGACGATACACGGCATGTTCCGACCAACGTCCGTCAATATCGCTAAAGAGCCTTCGCTCCGGATTAATGAGCAGCGCGTACTTGCTGAAATACGGGAGTTCTGCGGACACGATTGCCGTCCCGGTATCATGATCCCCACCGACATATTCCCAGCGCTGCTTTTGCTCATTGTACCAGTAGATTCCCGCCTTGTCCGCATCTGACCCTGCATCCTCCTGCAGTCGGATTGCAAGCAGTGCAGGCTTGTTGAGATTAATCGGTTCACTCAATCTAAAATCATAAACATCACTTAGCAATATGAGATTGCCATAGAGATAGGCAGACGGGTTCGCTGCCTTCCCGTAGCCGAACGCTGCTCCGCTGCCGAATAAGGATATAACAGCCTGTTCGTCCAGTTCTATGATCGTTCCGCCATTCTCGGACAACATAACGCCATCCATGTATGTGAAATAACCATCCGCCTCAATCAACGACCGCAGCAAGTCCTCCATTTCCTGATCAATGCTGCTCGCAGGGCTGTCGCCAGTGTGGGATGATCCGCCGCCTCCATCATGATCGCCCGGATTGCCTGGATCGCCCGGGTCAAGCGGCCCCTCCTGACCTCCCTCTCCAACCTTAATCACGAGAGCATCCTCCAGCATATATTCATCAGACAAAGGATAAGAGACCTTGACGACAAGCTCGCCCTCCGACCGCGACGCTTCCGCAATACCCAACTGCAGATCCAATTGCCCGTCTGCCGTCACATGGCCGTAGGCTTCACCCATAAGCGTTCTCCAATCAAGCGCTGCATCCTCTATGATCCGCTTGACACCATCAGCACTCACGCTTGCTACTTGCATATCCCAGAGTTCGCCGGGTGCCAAGAAATAACCACCATCGTCGCCGAGTTCTGCTCCGACAATGCGCGCTTCGATTCTATCGAACGAATGTCCATTAGCAATGACGTCAGCTTGATATTCTGAGTGATTGCCCGCTTCATCAGTAGCAGTTACCTCTACCGTTCTGGAGAAATAACCTGACATTGATAACTTAGTCTGGAAAGTGCCGTTAGGCGCCAATTCAACGGGTTCGCCATTGACCGTCACAACACTGGCCGGCTCCGCAATTCCTCTCACCTCAATGGATGAGCCGCTGACCAGCGCGACGCGCGATGGCGACTCGATCATCAAATCAGGCGCCTTCATATCCCGCTGCACATGCAGCACGCTGGTCGTCGTATCCCCGGTTGCCTCATTTGTAACCAGAATCTCTATGATATGCTCGCCATCCTCCTGCAGCTCTACAGTGTCACTCCAGCTATAGCCGTTATGATTGAAGCGAAACTTGTCATTGACAAAAACATCGGCATGAACGGATTGATCTGCAGAAAACTCCAAGTTGACAACATCTTTGTTAGTCAAATAGAGACCATCCTCCTCGTACCAGGATGCATCCAAGGAGAGATCCACCACCGGCGGATTCGGCACCGGAATATATACACTTTCGGAAATGACCGACGGACCGTAAACCTTCTGATCCCCGACGAGGTTGTATGCCTTAACGGCTACCTTATAGGTATTGCCCGGCACAATGCCCAGTTCTTCCCCCGTTTCCGATGCGATAAATACGCCGCCGATATTGGCTGTCCGTCGTTCGCCATCTTCCACAAGGGAAGCCCCAATTCCGGCAATCGGCTTGCTATCGGCGTCAAGTGCTTGCAGTGCAAACCCGGCTACGGCTCCATGCGTATCCGCATCATAGTCCCAGTCCACTTGGATAAAACCGTTGCCCAATGCCGAAACGGCAGGAGGCTCCGGCGCTGTCGGCGCAGCCGTGTTCACGTAGGCAATCGGATGAGTGCTAATCGTGCTGTGCAGATTAAGGTCCCCGTCCACCAGCACGGCTTTCACGTAATAGTCCCCAGTAGGAAGCGTGTCCGGTAACGTGAAGGATGCCGTTCCGGCTGTTGCCAGAACGCCGTTATCCGGCGCAATCATCAACCGGCTAACATCTGCCTGCTCACTTGTAAGCTCCGGCACTTCTTGATCCGAATCTGTGATATACAGGGCTACTTTCTTACCCTCGGCTCCCGTTGCGTTCCACGTCACATCCACTCGATTGTCAGTAAGGCTTGCGACTACATTCCCGATCTCCGGCATGACCGCTACGTTCAGGGCGGAACCTTCCAGTGGCTGATCGGACGCGATCATCCAACTGCCCGATTCCGCCGCATTGCCGGATACCGGATTGCCGCCCGCATCCGTACCTAGCGCAGAGATATACATCCATTGCTCGTCCAGGCCGGATTCACTTGCTTCCGCAGGGATTTCCTGCAGACGGAAATTCCCTTCCTGCGTGATAGTTCCAGATTCATCCCGCTGCTCTTCGATTAACGGATACACATTGCCAGACGGCGTCTTGACGGTTACGTTCGGCACTGTCCCATTGTACTTCAATTGAAATATTGCATAGGGATTATCGGCAGATACATTCAACGTATAGACAAAAGAATCATCGGACGCAATCGTAACTGCTCCCCTTGTTACACGCTTCAGGACGGCGCCTTGCGACAGGTTTGTCCCGAAGACTAGGCTGCCGACCTGCTCGCCACTCTCTGGATCATATACCATCTCATTTTTTATCCCCGTCACAACACCTGTCTCGGCGGAAGCAATCTGCACTGGCGAAGCTCCCTTCACACCACTCGGGTGAGACGCAAGCTTGACCTCTCCGGTGGACCAGTTGTAAGCCGCGCCAATCTTCATACCGATGATCTCCATGCGACCCAACAGTCGCTCGGAGCTCAACTCCGCTTCAACACCGGCGAACTTCAAGCCGCCGCCTACAGGAAACGACTTGGGCAAACCGAAAACCACCTGACCCTTCCCTGCTACATACACCGGCCCGAACAATCCACTGCGCCGTGAATCATAGGAGAAGACTGCTGCAACTTTCCCGTTGATGATCTCAAAGACCGTCAAGGTAGCGCCGACTTGCACGTCGACGCCGGTATATGCGGTCGAATCCGCAATTGCGATCTGTCCGAACACATCATTCAATATCGGAAATTTCACAATGGAGAAGTCTCCATTAAACTGCATGTTTTGCAAAGACATGGACAGTCGCATGTCATCAGCTTCTACCACTTTGGCAACATCCAAGCCGCCGATCAAAATGAGCGTCAACGGCGGAATGACTTCATAGTTGCCCATCGCCGTATCATACAATTTTTCAAAACCGCCGCCTACTTTTGTCAAATAGGCGACCGGGGTGGCCGGCGTGATCGGAATACCCGGTTGTCCGCCCACTGCAAACACAAAACTGTCAATAATAGGCACGCTGTGCTGATCGAAGCGAAGTCCCAATTTACCTTCTACTTCCACCACTTCGAAAGAGGCGCCTACCTCGATAATGTACTCTGGTTTAAACGTATTGATCGACACCGCACCGTTCGCTCCGAAATTGAGTCCGGGTACTAACCCATCCGGCATGCCGACTTGACCGTTCGCAATGACGCCCTGCAAGCCGAATTGCTGATTATCCAACATACCGAAGCGTGCTTCTTGCATATTGACGCTCAGCGTGAAAGGATCTGTCCCCTCTACTTCTTCCGTATAGATCGGCGGCGGCGGCCATTCCGCATCTTCCGACGGCCAATGGTCCACCTGCTTGCTCTTGGAACCGCCTAGCTTAAGCGCCACCGAACCCCCGAACGATACACTGCCCTCACCGATTGTTACACTCTTGAGCGTAACCGGCAGCTTCTCCAACATTTTGTTGTTTTCCAGCCAGCTATAAACCGGCCATTCAATTTGAATCGGCTTATCACTTCCAGTTGGATCGGGATCCGTATAGCCGTACTCTTTCTCCTGGCACTGGTAGACAGGCTTCGGAAACGTCCCCGTGTTCAGACATGTTTGATCCGGATTTAGGGAGTAGGACGTCCCGTTCTTCAAATTGATCGCAAACTCACCATGCGTAAAGGTGAATTTCGGAATGGACAGCACACCCATCCCGGTCATTTCTATGCCATTGTCGGTTTGGCTGATCATCATCTTCTGCGCTGTGCCAAACCAATTCTCCACATCCGCAGATTCAGAGAACGAAACAATCGAGTTAATCGTCGAGCCTGGCATAATATCAAACTGCTCACCCGTCTTCACTTCCTTGACCGTCCCCCGGAACACGAGCAGCGCTTCGTCGGCCAGCCGCTTCAGCCCGGCTTCATCCTCAAGCGGCGCTAGCTTGTAATTCGTGCCGGACTTCGTAACAGCCAGCAACCCATAGTTCCGCGACCGGTAGGCCACATCATCTGTAAACTCAACTTTCCGCGTGTATGTCCCGAATTCGCTCGTGTTCAGCTTCAGTTCATATATACCCGCTTCCGGCACTCCTCCCAAGATGTCAGCCAGATCTATGGTGATTTGGTCATCTAGCAGATCCACATCTGCAAGCGAGAACGTGCGGGACCACACATCATTTTCCCTGTTCAGGGTTAGAGTGGCGCTCCCGTCATTTTGAAATAGACTAAAGCCCTTGCCGACAAGTGTCAGCTTCTGCTCCTCATCGTTCGTAAACTTCTTCGCTGGCAGCAAATCCTGTACCTGCACAAGCGGCGGGGCTCCGGCTACGGACGGCAGCAGCACATAACCCGTTCTGGCCACCTCCGTATCTCCGCCTGAATGCAAGTTGGCGGATACATTCACTGTATATCGAACGGATTTATACGTTTGCTGCGGCATAGCTCTGACCGTCCAAGTGACGATTTTTGTCCCGCCTGCTCCAATCGCGCCCACGAACTCAGATTCCTTGCCGGATACAAGCTGCAGTTCTTTGGGCAGCAACAATTCGGCCTCTACTCCACTCATCAACTCACGCTTGTACGTGTTATCGATGAGCAGTTGAATCTGAAAAGTGCCGTCATCATAATCATCCTTATCCACATTGACCGTCAGTTTCTGCGGCGCGGAGAGTACAGCGTTGTAGGGAAGCGCCGTATCCCCGTCGTAAATAATCGTGCCGACGCCGTAATACGTTTCATAAATCCTGCTTTCGCCCGGCGACAGTGACTGCGGGTTCCAATACATGGCCACGGCGCTGTCTGCACTTTCGTACTTGTTGGCCGCTGTGCCGAAATTCACATCCGAGTCAACAGCATATTCCCATTTGGTTTGGCCGATCCCTTGCCAATGTGCGACCGTCAGCCTGTCTGGAATGGTATTTCCCCATCCATTCAGCATCCCGTATGCTACGACGCCGGAATCGAACCATTGATTCGGGTGCTCCACGGCGCGCCAATATTGCGGAACATCGCCACCCGTCACCTCCGTCTCATGCTCAATGTAAGCTGGATTGCCTGCAAAAGTCACCAATGAGGCATCGTTCTCCCCCATTTGCGTATCCAGCAAAATCCGGCTGCCGACCGATACCGCGGATGCCGTCGTATTCTTCACTTCATACGTGATTTTGACATTGCCAAGATTTTCATTCCCCGGATCATCAACTAACGTAAAGTTTTGGGTAACTTCAATCCCGTCCTTCTGCCAGACGGAATGATTCATCATTCCGATTGTCTGCGGACGCTGAACGAAGGAGCTGTCCATGCCCACGAATCCGTAATCATTCCCGTATATGAAATCTTCTCCGTCGATGCGAAATGTAGTGAAGGACGTCTTGGGCTGGGAACCGCCGAATAACAGCGGCTTGTCATCATCCGTCTTTCTCTGTGGTTGGCCATCCAGCGTTTGGATAACGAATCGCCCTGTCTCATTGTCCACATATACCGATACATTGTCATTGAAAACTTGCGATAAGCCGAAATCGGCAAATACGTATGAAGATGGAATCACACTTGCTGCCAACAACACCGCTGTTGCGGCCAAAGTCATTTTTTTCCATAAACTTCTAATGGATCTCCCCAATGTGTACTCCTCCTATTCTGCGAGCGGTATGACGTAAAGATAAATCACCTGCTGCTGAAGCTCCTGATCGCGCACGAACAACGTGTAATAGCCTTGCCGGTCAATGGTGTGGTCACTGGCGGGATCAAGCATGTACCGACCAGTCTTGAAATGGCTTGCTTGATGTTGGCCGTAAGCGCCCTGAAGTTCCCAAGCCCCTCTGGTCCCGAACACTTCGATTCGCAGCGAATCTGCGGGAAGGTTCATCGCATCGCTTGCCAACTGGCCGTTCACATAAACTACAAGCGCCGATGAATCTACTACTCGGACTTTCCGTTCTGCCGTTGACACGTTGCCGACGGTATCTGTCGCCGTATAAGTTACGATGTACTCTCCTAATACGGCTGAATCAATCTCCCCCGTACGCGTCAACGTATAATCGCCAAAATTATCCCTAACCATTACACCTTGATCCAGATCGGGAATCAATCCGTCCTGGGCCATCATATAGTCCCTGTCGATGGAAATCGTAGGCGCTTCCCTGTCGATCCACTGCACCATCATCGTAATCCAGTATTCATTGCCTAGGTCGTCTATAGCTCTCAGCCAAGTCATCCCGTTTTCGTAGAAGGTGACGGAAGGACTGCCGCCATTATCAGGATAATATAGCGTCTTTCCAGCCTCCGGCACGACAGTGACCGTCACGTCACTTGTCGTCAGTGCCGTCTCGCTGTACGCCAACGTATAGCTCACTTTCGACTTGTCAATATGGCTCACGGTTGCCGTCACTTCCGTCCGATTGCCCGCAGGATCGGCCACGATAAACGTGAACGTGCCGTTTTCTGTGAACACATAACTTTTTCTTCCGTAATTGTTCAATACGGAGAATTCGCCCCCGGCATCCTCCGGTGCCAGAGATACAGTTGCTACCACATCGTCTTTGGTCGTTTCCGTTGTGCTGTACACAATCACTACGGATGGCGGCTCTTTGTCGATATTCGTGACCGTGGCGGCCACGCTGCTTCGATTGCCGAAGCGATCCTCCGCTTCAAATGTATAAGTGCCGTTCTCTTCAAAATCGTAGGAAATACTTCCACCGTTGTTCAGTACCTTAATCGGCTCATCAGCTTTGAGCGTTGCGCGAACCGTAGCATTAGTTGGCTCCATCGTGCTGTATTGCACGGATAGAACCGGCGGAGTCGTATCGAAGTTCGTCACTTGCGCCATAGCGGAACCTATATTGCCGGCGACATCCTTGAAGTAGAACACATACGTGCCGTTTGCCGTAAAGATGTGCGTCCCTCCTTCGGCAATTTCATTTCCGTTCGCATCGACCCATACCGTCGCTTCCCCGGAGTTGTCTGATGTGACTACGGATGCCACTATGCCGGGCCCGCTGTCATTAATCGCATAAAATACCGTTCCGATTGGTGCTGTGCGGTCGATCCAATCGACGGTAAGCTCGACCGCCCCTGCAATACCGGAACCGTCCTGGTAACCAAGCATATAGGAGCCGTTCTCCTCAATCGTATAGACCCGTTCCAACACCGGTGCATCCATATCATCGAACGATACAGGTGCATCAAACGTAATCGTAGCTGTGACGGATTCGTTCGTCCATTCACCCGGCACTGGCGAATATGCCACAGTGTATGTGGATTGGATCCAGTCCACAACCAGTTCAACATCGACTGAATTGCCCGCGGTATCCATAATCGTAACCGTCCGCGTGTCATTCGCGGTAAACGTGATCGTCTCCTCATCTGTCTTCTCCCCATTAGGCAGCATCCGATCATCACTGTATGCGATAGTAGCCGTCACGCTGCTCACCTCGTCTGCATCCGAATCAGACGGGGGATTGTATGTAACAGAGTCAATCTGAGGAGGCGTCACATCATAATAGAAGAGAGTCTCCAACGGCATGATCGAGGCACCGCTATCGGGATCTTGATAGTAAGCAAAGAGCCAATATTCATAATCCTCTATCAAAGGACACTCCTGATCAAGTTCCCATGGATTTGACGGGACGTCACACGCTGGCAAGGTTGTCCATCTCCCTAGATCCAGTGCGACGTTCGCCGTATAATATTCCTCCAGACCCTCCTCCTCTGATAACGTTAAGTTCAGCACTTCATGTTCTGCGAAGTCATCATTCGCGACTGTATTTAACCCATAGAAAAAACGCAAGTTACTGATCGGATTGCCACCATTATAGAAATAAACCTGCATATCTATCGTTGAACCATGGATATACTGGATGTTGTCGTATCCCGCCGGACGCAAGAAGAAATCTCGTAGATCGGGATCAATCGTGAACTTGTCGCTCAAATACAGGCTCTCATTGCCTGCCGGATCGACAATTTGCAATTGAACATACCTCTCATGCAGCACTTCGGGATTTGTGTAGCCTGTTAACTGGAACCGACCCGTATTATTTCTGTAATTCCACCCTGACACCACCATACCCCGGCTTTCCAATTCTGGAGACTCTACTACGCGATAATAGATTCTGTAACCTTGTAGATCATCGCCGAACTTGCCATCCACCTCTAGATCTACGAATAGTGGGTACAATGGAGTCGGGTAGGCCGATGCCGTCCCCGAGCAATCCATGATCGTCGATATATGTATCGCTGCCTCACAAGCCGGGGCCTGTCCATTAATCAGTGTGAGTTCCGGAGGCGTATTGTCTAGCAACAACGGACCGAAAACATCCGTCGTGTCATTCCCTGCTTCATCACTCACCTTCACATACAGATACCAGAATCCTTCCTCGTCCGCAGGCGAGCTGTAGCTTGGATTGCTCGTCTGTTCGGACTGATCGGGCCACGTAATGGAATCCGCAATCAGATCCAACTCATCCCGGGACCAAAAATGAGATACGAAATACCGATCGTCCGCATCGCTGTCGTCCAGATTGACGGTCACGGTATGCGATTGATGCGCTGTATTCGGATCTGTTGCCGATTCAAGGAAAAGTATCGGCGCTGTATCATCGAACACGTAGAAATAGCTTGATGTCTTAGCATCATCGGTCGTTGACACCGTAATGTCCAACCGATGCGTCCCTTCTGTATCCGCCCGCAAGCCCTTGATCTCTGCATTGCCTGCATTTTCTTTAATAGACGTGGTCAATGTTCCTGCAACAATGCCATTCCACTCATAATAGACGCTGGTGACAACACTCATATCTCCTCCCGGTACAGTGACGTCTACGAGCACATTCAGAGCATCCGTCGTTTTCAAACGTGTTTGCTCTGAAGAAGCGACAATATGGATGTCCGATTCGCTTCCCCCTGGTTCGGCAGCCTCTACTTTTTGTCCAATTAACGATGCACTGATCATCATCAAAAAGATAAGTCCACACAATCTCCACCACTTACTCATGACACACTTCCTTTCTTTCCATAACCGTAATCATTTAGCACCACAATTGATATCACACAAACGGCCTTCTCCACTGCGGTCACAGGGATCGTGAAACCGTCTGAAATCGTATGACCTCACAGCGTCTCTTCACAACCGACAAATTCCAAGTCTAGTGAAGAAGGGGATGCTATCATTTTCTTAAATAATTGTATCATCACTCTTTTCGCAGAACGGTAAAAGAACGGTTAAAGGATTTTCGAGAGAACTGCCAAGTGCCGATAGATGCATTATAATGAAGAAAAGCTGTTAAAATGGAGGAGGGAATGACAGATGGTAAAGCCTCAAATTTTAGTCGTGGACAACGAACCGGATATTCGGAAACTGCTGAGACTGCACCTCCACAACGCCGGCATGGACACGCTAGAGGCAGCTTCAGGAAGAGATGCCCTATCTCTATTTGAACATTATAAGATTGATTTAATCTTGCTGGACTTGATGATGGAGGATATCAACGGCTGGGAGGTGCTACACAATATGCAGTCCCATCACAACAGTACGCCGATCATTGTATTAAGCGCCAGAAACCTAGTATCGGATAAGATCGAAACACTCGGTTTGGGTGCGGACGACTACGTGACCAAGCCTTTCAGCATCGGTGAACTGGTGGCTCGCATCCAAGCAACATTGCGACGGGTCAATCCAAGCTTACAGGGAACGCAGATTCGTTGTGGAACACTTGTCTATGACAGAACGATCCAACAATTGGAGAAGCCGACCCGTACGATCTCCTTGTCTCCCATTGAGGGGGTCATGCTGGAACTGCTGATGGGCTCTCCCGGTCGTGTGTTTACCAAGGCAGAAATCTTCCGTCATGTATGGAAGCTGGACCAAGAGGATGAACACTCCGTGAAGGTATACATCAATCTGCTGCGGAAGAAGGTAGAGGATGACCCCGCACAACCTCAGTACATTCAGACGATCCGCGGGATCGGGTATCGGTTTGTGGGAGAAAGATCATGAACCTTCGTACAAAGCTGTGGCTGTTGATCGTGGCCAGCACATTCACAGGGATATGTTTATTCTCCATTGCAACTTGGGTGACGGGCGAGCTGACCAATCATGGATATACACACAAAGAATTGAATGAGCTGGGGATTGAGCTAACCAAGGAAGCGGCACAAGTCCCGCCCTCCCAAGTCGATGCCATATTTGACCGTTTTGCAATGGAGCACCCCACTGTTCAATTGGATTGGTTCGATCAGGACGGTAGCCTGCAGTATGCTTCCGATGGCCGTATGCATGATTACGATTTCGCATCAATCGCGAAGCGATTTTTGAATATGCCCGCAAATTTGTGGGAGGATGATCGAAATATTACCCTTGTCTTTGACTGGAAGCAGGACACGCGGAGCCAATTCTTGTTTATGTCCCTGCCAAGCAATGCCATGCAGAACAAGCAATTCTTCTTCTACGTGCGGGATAATCTCACCTACGTTCAATTGCTAATTCCATTCGTCCTCTTTTTGACCGCACTATACAGCTTCGCTCTATTCTTCTTCGCCAGAATCAATCGGAGATTGGGCAAGATGAACAAGGCGATGAATGCTGTGGATGCACAGGGCTCTGCCATCACCTTGGAGGAGTCTTCTAAGGATGAGATAGGCCAGCTGACCCGCCATTTCAATCGCATGTCCAAGCGCATTCGCGAGCAGATTGGGCAGATTCAGGAATATGAGACGAAGCGGAAGGCGCTGATCGCCAACTTGTCTCATGACTTGCGCACACCGATGACCATGATTCAAGGCTATGCGGAAACCCTGCATGCAGGCGTAGTTCAAGATGAAGAAGAGAGAAGAAAATGCACGGAAATCATTCTTCTCCGTTCCCATTATATGGATCGGTTGCTACAGAAATTGCTGGACATCTCCCAACTGGATACCCCCTCAGAGCGACTGCGCTGGGCGAAAATCAATGTATCCGAGCTATTGAGAAAGACGGCTGCGGACTATGTGCCTGTACTGGAAAATCAAGAGTTCGCCTTTGAGGTTCACATTCCCGAGCCTTCTTTGCTTGTCTGGGGCGATCCCCACTTGATTGATAGAGCGGTTCGAAATTTGCTGGATAACGCCATGCAGCACGGAGGCTCCGCTCGGTATTTGTGCCTGTCTCTGGATGTAAGAGAAACAGCGTATAACATTAGCATCACGGATCACGGACCGGGCGTGTCTAGGGAACAAAAGCCCCTCCTATTTGAGCGATTTTATCGAGGATCGAAGGGACGGGAAGGGGAAGGTCTCGGCATTGGCTTGTCTATCGTGAAGGAAGTCGCAGAAGCCCATCATGGCAAGGTACATATTAGCAGTGATCCATTGAGTGAAACTACATTTTCCATGATTCTCCCCATTCACAGGCAACGTACAGAATAGCCAGGCATCCGGGAAGTCTTTGCCAAAAGCAAAACCGTCAAACCCCAATGAACCTAGGTTTGACGGTTGGCTTCCTGCTAATGCTTGCGGCCGGGAATAACTCCAGTACGCTCGTATTCTGTTACAATGACATCAATTTCTTTCTTCAGCTCATTGACCAAATCTTGTTCGGGTACTTTGCGAATCATCTCGCCATATCGGAACAGCATACCTTCACCACGTGCTCCGGCAATGCCAATATCAGCCTCTCTTGCTTCACCAGGCCCGTTGACTGCACAGCCCAGCACAGATACCTTGAGCGGCACCTTGATCTTGTCCAAGTAAGCTTCTACTTCATTGGCTACCGCGAACAAATCAATATCCAACCGCCCGCAAGTCGGGCAGGAGACAAGTGTCGGCGCATTCGCGATTAGACCGAATGTCTTCAGCAGCTCGCGAGCTACCTTGATCTCTTCAACTGGGTCAGCGCTCAAGCTAATCCGGATTGTAGAGCCGATCCCCTGACTGAGCAACACCCCAAGTCCAGCTGAGCTCTTCACTGTACCGGCGAAGAGCGTACCTGATTCCGTAATCCCAAGATGCAGCGGGTACGGTATCACTTCGGCTGCTTTCGTATAAGCAGCGATGGCCATCGGCACATCGGAAGCCTTCAGAGAGACGATAATATCATGGAAATCCAATTCTTCCAATATGCCGATATGGAACAAGGCGCTTTCGACCATCGCCTCTGCTGTTGGATACCCGTATTTCTCCAGCAGATGATTCTCCAGCGAACCCGCATTAACTCCGATGCGAATGGGAATACCCCGTTCCTTGCAAGCTTTGACGACCGCTTCAACTTTCTCCCGCCGGCCAATATTGCCAGGATTAATACGCACTTTGTCAATCCCGTTCTCGATAGCAGCCAATGCTAATCGATAATCAAAGTGGATGTCCGCAACGAGCGGAATATGAATTTGCTTCTTAATTTCCTTGATGGCAGCAGCCGCTTCCTGATTGTTCACGGTAACCCGAACAATCTGACACCCTGCTTCTTCCAGGCGGTGAATTTCTGCGACTGTAGCTTGTACGTCTGCGGTTTTCGTCGTACACATGCTCTGCATGATGACTTCATTGTTGCCGCCGATCGTTAATTCCCCAACGCGGACCGGCCGTGTATCTTGACGATGATACATCGTTCTCTCTCCCTTAATGAATCAACTGTATGAGGTACACCTGAACGAACGTCGGAAAGGTTGGACGTCCTGAGAGGACGCCCAACCTTCAATTCCTTACGAATTACGCACTTTCTTCTTTTTTCTTCTTGCCGTCCTTGACTTTAAGCTCTGGCGGCAATTTGTCCTGAATGACCTTCTCTGTAATAATGCACTTTTCCACATCTGACCGAGACGGTACATCGAACATAATCTCCAGCATGATGCTTTCGATAATCGCCCGCAAGCCGCGAGCCCCTGTCTTCCGCTTAATCGCTTCCCTTGCGATCGCTTCCAGCGCCCCTTGCTCGAACACCAGCTCCACTTCGTCGAGCTCCAGCAGCTTCTGATATTGCTTCACCAAGGCGTTCTTCGGCTCAGACAAGATACGTACAAGCGCTTCCTCGTCCAATGGCTCTAGTGTAGAGATGATTGGCAGACGGCCTACGAATTCAGGAATGAGACCGAACTTCAACAGATCCTCCGGCAACACTAAGGACAAATATTCGCCAACCTTCAAGTCCTTCTGCTGACCGTCACTATTGAACCCGATGACCTTCTTGCCGATTCTGCGCTTAATAATTTGTTCCAGTCCATCAAAAGCGCCGCCGCATACAAACAAAATATTGGTCGTGTCAATTTGAATAAATTCTTGGTGAGGATGCTTACGTCCACCTTGCGGCGGAACAGATGCAACCGTTCCTTCAAGAATCTTCAGCAGCGCTTGCTGTACACCCTCGCCAGACACATCACGTGTAATGGAAGGGTTCTCCGACTTACGCGCCACCTTATCAATCTCATCGATATAAATAATGCCGCGCTCGGCCTTCTCCACATCGTAATCAGCAGCTTGTATCAGCTTAAGCAAAATATTCTCTACGTCTTCACCCACATATCCGGCTTCAGTGAGCGATGTAGCATCTGCAATAGCGAATGGCACATTCAATATGCGCGCCATCGTCTGTGCAAGAAGCGTCTTGCCGCTACCTGTCGGACCGAGCAGCATAATGTTACTCTTCTGCAGCTCAACGTCCTCAATCTTGCTGGATGTGTTGACGCGCTTGTAGTGGTTGTATACCGCTACGGATAAGGACTTCTTCGCTTGTTCCTGACCTATAACATATTGGTCTAGAATCGAGCGGATTTCCTGGGGCTTCGGAATGTCGACAAGCTCCAGTTCCTCCTCTTGTCCCAGCTCTTCCTCCACTATCTCTGTGCAAAGCTCGATACACTCGTCACAAATATATACACCTGGACCGGCTACCAGCTTGCGCACCTGATCCTGGGATTTCCCACAGAACGAACACTTTAACTGGCCCTTGTCATCATTAAATTTAAACATTCGCGTCCCTCCTCTAGTTCAGATCGGCTCGATTGATCACCTTATCGATCAGACCATATGCCTGAGCGTCTTCAGCGCTCATGAAGAAGTCGCGGTCGATATCCCGGTCAATCTTCTCATAAGACTGCCCCGTCCGATCCACATAAATTTGTGTCAGCTTCTGACGGGTTTTGATAATCCAATCGGCATGAATCTTAATATCAGCGGCCTGCCCTCGCACACCGCCGAGCGGCTGATGGATCATGACTTCACTGTTCGGCAGGGCAAATCGCTTGCCCTTCGCTCCGGCGGTCAGCAGGATAGACCCCATGCTTGCCGCCAAGCCTACACATATCGTAGACACATCGGGCTTGATATATGCCATCGTATCAAGGATGCCAAGACCGGCTGTCACCGATCCCCCTGGAGAATTGATATACAGATGAATATCCTTCTCTGGGTCGTCCGCAGCCAAGAACAGAAGCTGTGCTACAATGGAGTTCGCCACGTCGTCATCGATCGCACTGCCCAAAAAGATAATCCGGTCCTTCAGCAACCGAGAGTAAATGTCATAGGAGCGTTCTCCACGATTCGTCTGTTCCACTACGATAGGTATCAAGCTCACAGCATCTTCAACTCCTTCATCAATAGGAAAGTGCGTTGCGAGAGAAAAGTCCTGACTGTACAGTCATATTGTAGCATGTTCAGAACCATTCTCAAAGTTATGTATGTCTTGGTTAAAGAAGGAGGCACGCAGTATGGTTCACGTGCCCCTTTCCTATTTATACCCTATATTCGTATGTTTTAAGCAACTTCGGTATTACTTTTGCTTACTTCTACAAGCAGCTTGATTGTCTTGCGCGTAATGAGGTCTTGCTTGAGACTTTCCAAGTTGCCCTCGGATGTGAAGATGCCGCGAATCTCATCAACCGGACGCTTGTACTGCTCAGCAAGCTTCTCCAGTTCAGCTTCGACTTCCTCATCGCCTACTTCTACATTTTCTGCCTTCGCAATGGCGTCAAGCACTAGCTGATTCAGTACGCGCTTCTCTGCATCGCCCTTCATCTGCTCGCGCAGTTGATCTTCGCCTTGACCTGTGAATTGGGCATACATCTCCAAGTTCATTCCTTGCATGCGCAGGCGGTTTTCGAAATCACTCACCATCTGCTCAAGCTCATTATCGATCATGACTTGCGGAATTTCTACTTTTGCGTTAGCAGCAGCCTTTTCCACAACACTGTCCTGAATATAATGCTCTTGCTCATGCTCCTTGCGATGAGCTAAATTCTTCTCAATATCCTGTTTGTATTCTTCGAGTGTATCGAATTCACTAACATCCTTCGCGAATTCATCATCCAGCTCTGGCAAGTTCTTGCGCTTGATTTCATGCACCTTCACGTTGAATACAGCCTTCTTGCCCTTCAGTTCCTCAGCGTGATAATCCTCTGGGAATGTAACTTCGATATCCTTCTCCTCGTCCTTCTTCAGACCAACCATCTGGTCTTCGAAGCCAGGAATGAATTGACCAGAGCCAAGCTCCAGACTGTGATTCTCCGCTTTGCCACCTTCGAACGCTACTCCGTCTACGAAGCCTTCGAAATCAAATTGTACAGTGTCGCCTAGTTGCGCTGCGTCATCTTCTACAACGACAAGCTCTGCCTGACGCTTCTGCATGGCTTCCAGTTCAGCTTCCACTTCTTCTGGCTTCACGGAGAAGTCCTTCTCTTCGATCTCCAGACCCTTGTACTCGCCCAACTCTACTTCCGGTCTAACCTGAACTTTAGCAGTGAACTTCATAGGTTCGCCCTTGCCAAACTGCTCAACATCCACCTCTGGACGGTCAATGGGCACAATTCCGGTCTCATTCACAGCTTGCATGTATGCTTCAGGCAACGCTATATCGATGGCGTCCTGATACAGACTTTCCACACCAAATCTTGCTTCGAAAATTTGGCGAGGTACTTTGCCTTTGCGGAATCCCGGCACGTTCACTTTAGCTACTACTTTCTTAAAAGCGCCGTCCAGCGCCTTGGCAACTTGTTGTTCGTCTACTTCAACGGTCAGTATGCCTTCATTTTTCTCGAGCTTTTCCCAGCTAGCTTTCATCTCTTCCTAACCTCCAACACTAAACAAAATGGTGCCGCTTCTATGCCAACGGTCTGTTCCACCCATCGCAACTTGTCCCTATTCGATAAGCCGCTCGGTATCACTTCAACTATTCTAACATAATTTACGCGCATTGCAACAATCTCTACAAGGCATGAAAGGTCTCGATAATCGCACGATAAACCTGTTCCCACTGGAATACTTCCTCGTCTATTACTTGATAGTATGATCGGATTTCACTCGGACGAGAATCTGCCGCCATCGCATCGACCGCAGCCTGATGCAGCGCAGCTGCCCAAATACGCACGTCATCAGCAGTTGATTCAGCGATCTCTTCATAAATTTCACTACCGTATACTGCCGCGACAAATTGCGACCATGCCTGTTCGGCAAAATACGCCAAGGACGGATTCATAACTTCGCACACTTCTCTAACCCGATCGGGAACCTCTTGTACAGCAAAAGGAAATTCGTCCGGCGCAGTCGGTGTGTCTTTCACAGAACAGCGATACTCCCTCTTCCCTCTTTTTAATAGTAGTACCCTGTCAATTCCTCGCTGTTTTAACATTTGCAGCGCTTTGAATTGCACTAACGGATGCTGCGATTTTGACTCCAACCAATCAGCGACGATGTCTGACAAATTATCTGGAGTATGTAAGTGCGTAAGCTGTTCCAGTGACAGGAGCTTCTGCTCTATACCAGAGTCGTCATACAACGCGCCAAGTAGCTGCCTTACGAAACGATCATCGCGCTCAGCTTTCTCATTCAGATGCTTACTTGTCAGCTCGGCTTCTGACACTTCCTCTTCCTCTGCATCTGCTGCTGGTATCGATTCAAGATGGTTCTCCAGCCATTGAAGCAATGTTTCCCATTCGCCTCGCTCTTCCGAATCCTCAGTCTCGCAGCTCAATAAAAATCGCAATAGCTCCTGAGCTTCTGTGTAAGCTTCCTTCTCCAGCAGTCGGGTGAGCTGCACTTGATAGTATTCTCTTGTCTTGGGGAGCAGGACCACGTTAACTCCGTTACGCGCAGATTTCTCCCGGCTATTATTCATATGAAGTAGCCCTCGTTTCCTCAAGCCGCCATGCATCCGACCTGATACTTTGATCGGATTATAACACGCGAGAGAAAAAGCATGCAAAAAAACGGGTTTATTCGCGCAGGAATTGTTACTTCTACTACTATATAGGCGGAACGCATCGTGAGAAGTAGAAGTTAACGTATACAGCACTGTCGCGTATCGCGGAGCGAGTGTCGCAGAGCCGGTGTTGCGGTGCGGGTGTTGCGGTGCTGTTCGATCGTGCGGGTGTTACCGTGCGAATGTTACCATGCGGGTGTTGCTGTACTGGTGTTGCCGTGCGAATGTTACCGTGAGGGTTAGAAGATGCGAAACTGCAGGAATTTGCATGACAAATCGTCTCTGATACCACAATTCCTACGAAACTGCAGGCTTTTTTTGCCAAGCTTACTTTTATAGCGATCTCTCGCATTCAAAGATGTAGAACTGCAGGAATTTCAGAAAAACACCTCATTCGCCGCGAAAGAACCTGCACAATCGCAGGAATTTCAGAAAACTGTTAAGCATCGTCCCAGCGCCATCCTTACGCACCCCTACATCACCATCATCATAGCCCAGAATGCCGCGCATTACTCGTGTTTCATCGTTCGATTCTCATCGCCGAAATAGTGGATGGAAGCGGGCAAGAATAAGTGTTGCATACCGATTCACATCGTGCTATTATATGATATGTTGTCCCAGTAGCTCAGCTGGATAGAGCAACGGCCTTCTAAGCCGTCGGTCGGGGGTTCGAATCCCTCCTGGGACGTATTATCAAAGACCGTGTAACGGTCTTTTTTGCGTTCCAGGAGGACCAGATTCGTACACCGGGGTTCGTCGGAGCTTCCCTTCGTTGCATCTGCTTCGCAGGTCTCGACTGTTCCAGCAAGCGCTTGCTTGAGCGAGGAGAGTATCCCTCCTGGGACGTATTATCAAAGACCGTGTAACGGTCTTTTTTGCGTTCCGGGAGGACCAGATTCGTACACCGGGGTTCGTCGAGGAGGGGTTTGTAGAAAGAGGATTAAGTAATCACAAGTCCGCCGTCAACTGCAATAATTTGTCCTGTGATCCAACCTGATTCAGCCACATGAACAATCCATGCTCCGATGTCATCCGGTACACCTCGACGCCCTAATGGGATTGCACTACGCTCCTGCTCCTTCACTACTTCAATCTGCTCGTCGCTAAGTCCCATACGTTCTTTGAGAAATGCCGATTCGACAGGTCCACTCGCAATCGAATTTACACGAATCCCCTTCGGGGCGAGCTCAAGTGCCCAGCAACGCGTCAGATGTTCAATTGCGGCCTTACTTGCGCCATACAAGGATAACCCCGCTCCAGCCTTACTGCCGTAAGTGCTAGATATATTGATAATAGTACCTTTCGTTGCTTCTAGGCTCGGTAACGCAGCGGAGGCAAGCAATGTCGGTCCAGTGACATTAATAGCGAATATATTGTTTATCGATTTGGCATTCACATTGTCGAGCGGCTGAATGGAGCCACCGCCTGCATTATTCACGAGAATATCAATACGCCCCCAATGTCCAAGTGCCTCTGCAACCGTTTTGGCTGCTGATTGTGGATCACTGGCGTCTGCCACGAATGCCTTAATGTTTGGATGCGTAGCCGCAGCCTCATCCAATGTGGCTTTGGTACGTCCAGTAATGAGAACGCTTGCTCCTTTTTCAGCTAGCATTTGAGCCGCAGCTAATCCGATTCCGCCACCGCCACCTGTAATTATCGCAACTTTGTTTTGAAACATGTTCACTTCTCCTTTGAATTATATTTTTGTACTTTCGTCCCTACTCCCACTATAGTTAGTATCTTTATGATTTTCTAACTAACAATTAATTAATTAACTATAGGGGGAAGCTACCCCATTTTACAGGGCAGGCGAATTTTACGAACCTAATTTTTTCAACAAAGTTTCTAACTGTTTCTGTTCATCTAAAGTCAATTTTCTTCCGATGCTTTGATCAATCGTTTGTTCATATACGGGCCATACGTTCAATATGAGCTCATGACCTTCGGGTGTTAATTCAACTAAAATTCTTCTCCTGTTAGTTGGATCGAAATTTCTTCGGATACGGCCTGCTGATTCAAGAGAGTTTAATAAATTGCTTATATTCGCCCTTGTCACGGCAAGATCGTCACTTAACTCGGACGGAACCATCGCTCTTCCATTAGACTTGAGAGCAACTAGCACGCACCACCGCCCTAACGTCAGTTCGAACTTCCCTAGCTGTAACTCTAATTGTTGAACCAAGTGATGATTCGTTTTATAAAGTGACAGAAAAACACTGACCGATTGAAGAGGTTGTTCAAATGGACGCCACTGCTCGATACGGTTTGACCTCCCTTCATATAGTTTAGTGATTAACTATTCGCCAATTAACTATAATACTTACTCATCGCATTGTCAAGTTGGGGACTCTCTCAAACAACAAAACATAACCTAATTGACACTTGAAAAGATTGCCTCTGCGCTAGAAGTGGATTTATCGAACTACTGCTGAGAGAGTAAGCAACAAAATCCCGAGCAGACAGAGTGGCGGGGATGAGCGGAAAGAATGAATAGACAACGAGCAGTTGAAACTGCAACGGTCGCGGATGTCCGTTACAGCGTATAAATGCGTTGTTTTGATTTATAACGGACGCGGATGTCCATTAAAGGCCAATAACCCTCGTATTAACCGGTCAATTCAGCGCTAGCGGTCATCCGTGACCGTTACATTGTCAAAATCATTCCATAAGCCCTCTAATGGTCACCCGTGTCCGTTAGAGTTCTTTCTAATCGGTTCAATCGACAGCAGCGTTTTCCGGCAGGCTCTAAGACGGAACTAAGTAATGACCTTACAAGATTGTCATTGGACACCACTGAAATATCTGTCAATGTTAAGACGATTACGATAGAAGGGCGGTTATCTTACACAATCTCCAACTTCATATTTCCAGAGAAGAAACCCTGATTGCACATGCAAATTACTCGCCTCCACCACCTAGTTAGTCGCCATGCGTAGCTCACGTGAAAAAAAGCAAGCTGTCCTACACGGACAACCTGCTTTTTCACTATCTATACTATTACCATCCGCACCATTACCCCTCGATTTCCGTTCCTGTTGATGCAGGAGCAGCAGGCTTGATACGAAATACCTTCCGTTTGACCCAGTTGGAGATATCGTCCAAGTACGTGTAGACGACAGGGACAAGGAACATCGTGAACAAGGTGGAGAAGAGCAAGCCGAAGATGACGGTGATCGCCATAGGCGCTTGCTGCTCACTGCCCTCACCGAATCCAAGCGCCATCGGCACCATCGCGAGCACAGTCGTAAGCACAGTCATCATAATCGCGCGCAAGCGTGCAGGGCCGGCTTCGATAATAGCTTCCTTCCGTTCCATCCCGTGTCCTCTCTTTTGATTAATATAATCAATAAGGACAATCGCATTATTGACGACAATACCAGCCAATATAATCAAGCCGATAAAGGTCATCATGCTGATTGGGGTAGCCGTTATAAAGCTGCCAAGCAGCACACCGATAAGCATCGTCGGGATGGAGAACATAACAGCGAACGGATAAACCACGGATTCAAATTGGACCGCCATAACGACGTATACCAAGAAGATCGCGAAGACCAATGCCAATCCGAGATCGACGAAGGTTTCTTGCATATCCTCCGTCTCGCCGCCAGTAGAATAGTCATAGCCTTCCGGGAAGGTCAAGTTGTTCAACGCTTGATTGACTTCGTTCGTTACGCTGAACAGATCTCTGCCTATCACTTCACTTGTAATATTTACCTGTCTCTGCTGATTTTCCCTATTGATCGCTGTCGGACCTTGAATTTGCTTCAGATCAGCTACAGCATGAAGCGGAACAAGCGCACCGCTTGGTGTCGGAATGACCAAGGTTTCCAAATCACTGATCGTCGTCCGCTGTTCTTCAGGCACCACTAGCCGAACATCGTATTCATTCCCGTCTTCCCGATATAAGGTAGCTACCTGACCGTTAAAGTGCAGATCCAAGTGCTGCATAATTTGCATGTAAGACAGACCATAGGTCTGACTTATATCTCGCTTGATCTCGACTTGAATTTCCGGACGTCCCTGCTCTTGGGAGCTAGTGACATTGTTCGTCCCCTCAATCTGGGATATGAGCATAGCTATCTCTTCGGAGAGCTGATTCAATGTATCTAGCTCTGGTCCCGACAAGCTCACTTGTATCGGCGCGCCTGTAGAGAAGCTGGCACCCATCGAGCTAATTTCAATTTCCGCGCCTGGCAAGTATGGCAGTGTCTCATTCAATTGTTCGGTTACCTCTTGCGTAGAGATATCCCGTTCAGTCGATGGTACCAACTGAATGAAGAAGGTCGCTTGACTTGCGGTTGCGCCGAGAGCGAAGCCATCCGCATTACCAATTGTCATATAACTCGACTGTGTAATATCTTCAAACTTCTGAACCTGCTCTTGTACTTGATCGACTATCTTCTCGGTTTCCTCAAGCTTCGTTCCTGCCGGCGTCTCAACCGTAATCTGCAAGGAGCCCTGATCCGATTCCGGTGCAAGCTCAAACCCTATGAAGGGAACAAGGACGAAGCTGAAGATGAACAGCGCCACAGTCGTGAATATTGTCGTTTTGCGATGACCCAGCACCCATTTCAATGCACGCCGATAAGAATTGGACAGCTTGTGAAACAGACGATTGAACCCTTTATTACTGACCTGTGCTTGCACCGACTTGTCAGAGAGAAGTCTAGAGGACAGCATTGGCACAATCGTGAGTGCTGCAACCATGGACGCGAATAATGAGAACGTAACCGTTAACGCCATAGGCGTGAACAAGTCGGAGGCCAGCCCTTCAACATAGACGATAGGCACGAATACGACCATCGTCGTCAGCGTCGAGGCAACTACCGCAGAACCGAGCTCTGACGCACCTTTCTTCGCTGCTTCTATGGCAGTTTCACCGCGTTGGCGGTGGGTGAATATATTTTCCAAGATAACAATCGAACTGTCGACCATCATCCCGATACCAAGTGCCAATCCGCCCATCGAAATAATATTCAAGGTTTGCCCTGTGAAATACATAAGGGTGAAGGTCGAAATGACCGCGATCGGAATCGACACACTTATGACGAGCACTGGGCTAATGCTGCGCAGGAACAAAATCAAAATAAGTACCGCCATACCTCCGCCAACAATCAGATTCTGTATGACAGAGCTAATAGAGCTTCGAATAAAATCCGATGTATCCATAACTACGGACAGCTCCACACCGTCAGGCAGTCGTTCCTGAATATCGCCAATCGCATCGCTTACTCCTTCGGCCACTTCCACAGTGTTGCCGCCCGACTGCTTCATGACTGATAGCACGAGAGCCTGCTTCCCATTCACCTGTGTAATCGTTTCTTCTTCCGTGAAGGTGTCCTGAATATCTGCAATGTCACCAACAGTGACATGCCCGCCAGTCTGCAGCGGAATGATCGTCGCAGCTATATCATCGAGAGATGTAAATTCTCCGTTAATACGAATCTGCTGCTCCTGGGTTCCCTTCGTTACG
Organism: uncultured Paenibacillaceae bacterium; assembly: GCA_913056365.1. Lineage (GTDB taxonomy): Bacteria > Bacillota > Bacilli > Paenibacillales > K13 > Xylanibacillus. Next base: position 724,788 of record CAJXLT010000002.1, read on the forward strand.
ACACCGGCAGAAGCGGACCGATTCTCCGATTGCAACGCCTGCGTAATCTGTCCCGCAGACAGCCCGTATTGCTTGAGTTCCGCCTGATCGAGCACAAGTTGGATTTCCCTTGTACGTCCACCCATCGTAGTGACGGATGCAACATGATCCACGCGCTCTAAAAATGGAACTACCTGATTTTCGGCCAGATCTTCCATTTGGGACAAATCTGCGCCGCCAAGACCAAGCGTCATGATGGGAGTCTGCTGCGGATCGAAGCGCATGACACCCGGATCACCAGCGCTTTCCGGCAGCATGCCCTTCACCTGATCAACCCGCTCACGAACTTCCAGCAAGGCGTTGTCCAAGTCCGTTCCATTCTGAAACAGCATAATAATGAGTGATGCATTGGGTTGTGAGACTGATTGAATGGTATCAATTCCTTGCAGGGAACTAATCGCAGATTCAATCGGTCTAGTTACCAACTGCTCTACTTCCTGTGGTCCCGCGCCACTATATGTTGTCGTAATCGCAGCGACCGGCAGATCGATCTCTGGGAAGAGGTCGATCGTCAAATCCCTAAGTGAAACAAAACCTAATGCCAGAATACCTAGCACAATCATGATGAGGCCTACGGGCCGCTTAATAGAAAGATCAGAGAGCTTCATAGATTAAGCCCCCTCTTCGATGATGTTCACGCTCTTGCCATCCGCGATTGTCAACTGACCCTTAGTAATGACTTGATCGCCATCCTGCAGCTCTCCCTGAACAGCTGTCACATCAGTCAGGGAATGCACGATCGTCAGCTCTACCCGCTTCGCAGCGCCGTTCTCCACCTTATAAATATAAGTTTCACCACTTTGCTCCACGACCGCTTCTGTCGGAACGAGTAGTGTGTCCTCTGCTAGCACGCGCGGAATGATTACTTTGGCAGGAATTCCTGGCCGGATCTGACCATCCGCATTATCTACAGTCAGCGTCACCGGATACAATCCGCTCTGATTGGCGACAGGTGAAACAGAATCTACTATGCCAGGCTTATGTTCTTCATACGTCGGGAGGTATACACTGCGCTCCTCACCAGGCACTAGCAGCGGAAGCTGCTCTGCACTGACTTGTGCTTCTACAAGAAGCGGATCAATCGTTACAACAGTGAACAATGGCGCTTGCATGCTAACCATTTCATTCTCCACAGCAGCGATATCCAGTACTCGTCCACTTACAGGCGCATAGATCGCGGTATCCTCCAATTGTGAGGTCGCCTGCCGCACACGAACCGCAGACACGTCTACATTCAATTGGGCCGTCTCTACAGCTAGTCTAGCCTGAACGATATTTTGCTCCAATTGCTCGTCAATTTCTCCAGTTTGAGCGATTGCTGCCTTCGCTGAAGCTTCCATCTGCTTAAAGCTCGATTGAGCAGATGCCAATTGCTTCTGCTGCAGTCCTAAAGTCGCTTGTTCAAGCTCCAAGGCCGTGCGCAAATCTTCATCGTCCAGTTCACCTAACAATTGACCTTCCTCCACTTGCTCGCCTTCCTTCACATGCAAGGCAACCAGCTTAGCAGAAACCTGCGGCATAATCGACACTTCCTGGTTAGCTTTCGTTAATCCGATAATCTCAGCGTCTTGCGTCAGTTGACCTGACTGAACGAGACCGACACGAACCGGGGTCGCCGTGTCTGCTTGGCCTCCCTCTCCTGTCGGCATCCCTGCAGAGCAAGCTGACAGCATCAATGCCAATGATACAATTGCCAATACCTTACTAGATTTCTTCATCCGTATGTCCTCTCCATTCAGACAAATTCTATATTTTAGTGATAATAACACGTAATCCTGTCTACCTGTGCCTCTTGCGTTCCCATACTTCATCCAAGTCGCTAATTCGTTCCCAGAACAAGGAATGCATCTCTAGAATCTCTTGCAATCTGTCCTTACCAATATCATAAGCAGCCAATTCTTCCTGATCGATCGCTTTGCGGTCTGGGAATTCAGAAAGAATCTCTTGGAGCCGCGTAACATTCTCTCGTGTTTTCTCCATAACCATATTCATGATCCGGGTGCTGAAGTCGTCACGAATAGCGTAATAATCTTTGCGGTCGTTTGTTTTGGCCGTACGTACACATAAACCCGTTTTTTCTAAGATGCGAACCTGTACACTCACCGCTGCTTTCGATACACTAAGATTGTCGGTCAGCTGTGTCAAGCTCATAGGCTCTGTCGCAAAAATCAATTGACTAATAATTCGCCCGGCCAAAGGCGCGAACATGTCCTTCTCAAAGTCGACCGCCATGCGATTTTGCAATTTCTCGCAAAATTGGTCCATGGAATTAGACATTTACTTCTCCCTTCTAGTTGTGGTTCAGTTCGTTGCGAACGTTAACAACTAAGTTAACATACGCCTAATTCTACTGGATGATGACTCGATTTGTCAAAGGAAGATTCGGTCATTACAACGATTGTCAATCATCGGTAACAACACTCTATTACCTACGTACGAATGTGCGAATTGGTTGCAACATATATCAACGAAACGAAAGGAGATGGCTGCAGTGTTCACTGCTGAGGAGAAATCTTACTTATTACGGCTGCTGCGCAAGCAAAAAAGACGGGGACTTCTCTTCTGGAGAAAGCCACCCGCTATTCACCACCGATTAACAGAAAAACTTGAGCAAATGGTGCGCAACGAACAAGTTAACCGCGAATATTTGTAGACTGCTTCTGCTTCATGTCGGCAACTTGTTCCAAATAAGATTGAAGCCCGTCCGTGGCAAGAAGAGCCAGCACCCACTCCTGCACTTCCGTCTGATTCGACGGCGCATTCACCTGTTCGAACGCCTGGTGAAGATCGTTGTCATACCAGTCCAACTCACGATCCGCGTGATTGCGCAACACCTGTACAGCCTGATACGCTGTACCGTCCCACGCCAAGCTGATCGTTAGCGGATCTTGTTCTCCTTCCATGTTCGCTTCCACTTCGGCAACAGGCTGTCCTTGCCATGTTCCCATACGGAGAAACCGCGCTGATTGAAACGGCTTCATCGTCACCCTCCTTTACTCTCATCATGCTATTCGTAGCATACCCCGTTCGTTGCCGCTTCATAATTCCCACCTTCTTGGACATACTGTAGGCTAGACATGAAGAAGGAGGTGTGCAGTGTGCGGTGGAAGGTAACGTTCTGGCTCACATTATTCTCAGTACTGTTGTGCATCTACCACTATATGGGTTACGATCATGACCACATCGTACTGATCATATTCAGCCCGCCTGCATGGGTGATCCCTCTATTTACGAGCTTACAGCTCATCAGCAAACCCGTCATCTATGCGTTGACCGTCATCACTTGGTTCTTAATTGGACTTGCGATTGATGCTGTCATTCATGCTGCGCGCGCCCGTCGTTCCCATTCTTAAGTAACCGATTCCTCTCCGGCTGCTAGCCGGTTTTTTTCTATTTCACGAGTCATTCTCTGTTATTCAGATGCATAGGCATAAGGTATTGACACTTGTGCACCGTGCAGAGCAGATTACGCGGAGGAGAGGAAGAAAGCTTATGTGTGGAATTACCGGATGGGTCGATTGGATGAAGGATCTGACTCACTTCCCTACTATTGTAGAAGCAATGACTGAGACGTTGACGCCACGCGGACCAGATGCCAACGGGACGTGGCTCTCCCCTCATTGCGCATTGGGACATCGCAGATTGAGTGTCATGGATCCCGAGAACGGGATGCAGCCTATGTCCCGCAAGATGGGAGCTAGAACGTATACGGTTGTATATAACGGCGAAATTTATAATGCCAGAGAGCTTCGTAATGAGCTCAAATGTCGGGGACATCGCTTCCATACGAAGTGTGACACAGAGGTGCTGCTTCTCGCATATATGGAATGGGGACCGCCATGTGTAGAGAAGTTGAACGGCATCTTTGCCTTTGCGGTGTGGAACGATGTGGACGAGTCGTTATTCATGGCGCGTGATCGGCTCGGTGTCAAGCCGCTCTTCTATTCTTGCAGAACGGGAACACTGCTGTTCGGATCAGAGCCTAAGGCGATACTTGCCCATCCCGGCTTTCACGCAGAAGCGGATGGAGACAGCTTGGCCGAAATATTCGCCATCGGTCCTGCACGCACACCTGGACACGGCATATTCAAGCATATGCAAGAATTAAGACCAGGCTATTGCCTACATTTCTCACGCGGCGGATTGCGAACATATGCATACTGGCAATTGGAAAGCCGTGAGCATGCGGATGATCTGGACAAAACGGTGACTGCCGTTCGCGAGCTGCTGCTCGATACCGTACATCGGCAGCTTATCTCCGATGTGCCCGTATGTACGTTGCTGTCTGGCGGACTAGACTCCAGTGCATTGACTGCCATCGCTTCAGCACATTACCGCGATAGCGGGCTTGGGAAGGTAGACACGTATTCTGTTGATTACGCTGACAATGAGAAGCACTTCAAATCAAGTGCCTTCACCCCGAACAATGATGCTCCTTGGATAAAACGAATGTCGGAGCATGCAAGCACCCGCCATACGTATGTGGAATTCGATACCCCTGAACTTGTAGACGCTTTGACGGAAGTCGTATTGGCTCGCGACTCGCCAGGTATGGCAGATGTAGACGCTTCGCTGTTGCTCTTCTCCCGTGAAATCAAACAAAACGCCACTGTGGCGCTTTCTGGTGAAGCCGCAGATGAAATTTTCGGCGGATACCCTTGGTTCCACCGCAATGAGTCGCTTGAAGCAGACACCTTTCCTTGGTCGCTTAAGCTTAAAGACCGCTTATCTGTTCTGTCGCCTGAGTTGATCGACTTCGTGAATCCGGGAGCTTACGTCCAGGCGCGCTACGAGGAAGCATTGTCCGAGGTGCCTGCCCTGTCTGGCGAAGCAGAGCATATGCGCAGAATGAGGGAAATGTCGTATTTGAATATTACTAGATTCATGCCGACCCTATTAGACCGTAAGGATCGGATGAGTATGCGTGTCGGCTTGGAAGTACGAGTACCCTACTGCGATCATCGTCTAGTCGAATATGTATTCAATATTCCGTGGGCAATGAAGACAGCGGGCAACAGGGAAAAGGGCATACTGCGCCAAGCCTTAGCAGGGATACTTCCAGAGGATGTTCTCTATCGCAAAAAAAGTCCGTATCCGAAAACACACAATCCCAATTATATGAAAGCAGTAAAGGCTTGGATGCTTGACATACTGGATGATCCTGCTTCACCCATATTACCGTTCGTCAACGTTCCGAAGCTTAGAGAATTGGCGGCGTCAGCGAATGATAGCTTCGATATTCCTTGGTTCGGCCAGCTTATGACCGGACCTCAGCTATTTGCATACTTAGCACAGGTCAATTTCTGGCTCCAAGAATACCGAATTAGTGTGAAATAAGCGCCATAAACCGCTGAAGCGCCTGTGAACGGTGGCTGAGGCGGTTTTTCTCCTCCATCGATAACTCCGCCATCGATCGCCCAAGCTGCGGTACATAAAATAACGGATCATAGCCGAATCCGCCGTTGCCTCGCGCTTCTCCAAGTATCGTACCGGTGCAAGTCCCTTCAGCAGTGATCGGCTCAGCTTCCCCCGGCACAACTAATGCAAGCACGCAAACAAACTGTGCTGTACTCAGCAATTGCACCTTCGAGTCATCGAACGCTTCCGCTTGCTGCGGCCAGGCAGTATCCGGCGCTAGCTCCTGCAGCATGTGCACCAGCTTGGCGTTGTTGTCTGCATCAGTCGCTTGTTCACCGGCGAATCTGGCAGAATAGACGCCGGGCGCTCCGTTCAATCGATCGACACACAAGCCGGAATCATCAGCAATGACAGCGCAACCCAACCTGTTCGCTACAGCACTTGCCTTGATAATGGCATTGTCGCGGAACGTCTCTCCATCCTCGGGGATCGCCGGGATGTCAGGATAATCAGCAAGGCTGTGCACCTCCAGTCCAAGCTTGCTTAGCATGGCATTGAATTCCTTCACCTTACCGGCATTGCGAGTGGCAATGACCACTGGATTAGGAACGGCCGGCATAAGTCGCAGCCTCCCCAATGCGATCGCCTGTTGAACCGAGAACAGCCTTTTGCTTCGTAATCATCTGACCGATGCCTTCCTCGGCAAGCGCGAGCAGCGCATTCAATTCGTCGCGAGTGAACGGAGCTTCCTCTCCAGTTCCCTGAACTTCTACGAATGCCCCATTGCCTGTCATGACCACATTCATGTCCACCTTCGCCTGGGAATCCTCCGGATAATTCAAATCAAGCACAGGCTTGCCGTTGACAATCCCAACACTGACCGATGCCAAATAATCCGTAACAGGCAGCTTCTTCAACTGTCCTCCATCGACCAGTTTTTGCATAGCGATCACCATCGCTACGAATGCACCGGTAATAGATGTCGTACGTGTACCGCCGTCCGCTTGCAATACGTCGCAGTCCAAAGTCACAGAGCGTTCACCAAGCGCACTCAAGTCTACCACTGAGCGAAGCGCCCTTCCGATCAGACGCTGAATTTCCATCGTTCTGCCTCCGAGCTTCCCCTTGGCTGACTCGCGCTGATTGCGTGATCCCGTCGCTCTCGGCAGCATCGCATATTCAGCGGTAACCCAGCCTCGTCCCTGTCCTTTCATGAAAGGCGGCACCCGATCCTCAACAGTTGCCGTACAGAGCACACGCGTGTCCCCTACTTCGATTAAGACGGAGCCTTCCGCATGCTTGCTCCACCCTGGAACGAGCTGCATCTCCCGTATTTCATTCGCTTGTCTGCCGTCTGATCTCACTAGCTGCTTCCTCCTTTGGGATGTAAACATCAATACAATACCTTCAAACTATTGCACGCTTCCAGAAACTCACTGCCTTCTATTGTAACAAACTGTGCCAAAAATCAAAAGGAGCGTCTCCTCCCTTCACAGGCTCGGATGCAACGCTCCCTCTAATATCCCAATCAAAATTCCAGCTTATTCAAATGTACAGGTCGATTCACCGGAAGTGTGTACGACTCCTCGTCTGTACTGATCACTTGTGTACTGCCTTCCACCTTAATCTGCACCTGTTCAGCTTGCATGGAATCCGTCAGTGACATCACCACAGCCCGCAAGCTCTCGGCAGGCACCCGATCACTAGGACCGCGAATCGCCTCACTCAGATCGACAGTGACGAGACCGTCTTGCAGCGACATATCCAGCACCTCTACATCTGGCAGCATGACCGCGGCAAGGTTACTCTCATCAACAGGACCTGCAATCAGCTGTTGCATGACCTCGCGAGCCACATTATCTGTTCTGGGAACTAACCGTGTGACCGGAACGAGATAGCGGTAATCGCTAGCTACTCCTTCGAAGTACACCGTAACCGGTGTCGCATGACCGATACTTACACCAGAGCCTCGCTCCAGATTAATGCCCATCACCCGAGACAATGGGGCATCTAGCGGAGTTCCCACTGCCGGCATTTGCTTAAGCGGATGACCTTCCACCCAGAGCTCCACCGATTCAACCGAAGGGAAGCTAGTCAGCGTCCAGGTGATAGCCTCCAGAATCTTACGTTCATCCTCTTCTGCATATTGCTCGAACGCTCGCGAGAAATTGACTGTCGCAAGCTTCCGCTCTTCATCAATATTCATACCGATCACTTCTGTTCCATCAGGCAGCAGCGCCCGGAAGCCATCCGGCAACTCAGCCGCAGCCGGTCCGCCTTCCACCATATAGGACAATGCCTGTTTGCCAATGCCCTCCACTTTCGGCATCTCCATCGTTACCGGTGCGACAAAGCCGTTCCCATCTTCAAAATACAGCGTCACTTGCTGCAGTTCCTGTACGTTCTCAACCTGCGCAGTTGTCGGGGTCACGCTATCTAGGGCTGTCTGCATACCTGCAGGCGGCGGATCGATCGCACCGGAATTCCCGGAACCGCCGAGCGAGCAGCCTGTCGCTGTGATGCCGATTAATGTAATCGCCAGCGTCAAGCGAATCCATTTGGAACGTTTCATGGTTCATTTCCTCCCCACATGTTTGGTACTACTATGTATACGAGCCCGGACTTGTTTTATAACTACTTTTTGCCTACGTCGGACATACTAAGGACTGCTCTTTATCTGTGATCTTCATGAAGGAGAGAAGTGTAGATGAACTATCAGTTGAACAGTGAGGAAGTCACCGCCGCAACGTTCCGTATGTTGGAGAAGAGAGGGGTGAAGCTTGAAGGTATTGCCGAGCTAGTCTACTTTCTACAGAAGGACTACGTGGAAGGATTAACCATGGAGATATGCTTGGACAATGTCCAACGTGTATTGACCAAGCGTGAAGTGCAGAATGCTGTACTAACCGGCATTCAACTTGACATGCTGGCAGAGGAAGGACAACTGTTCAATCCGTTGCAGGATATGGTTAGGCATGACGAAGGCTTGTACGGGGTTGATGAGGTGCTTGCCTTATCGATCGTGAATGTGTACGGCAGCATCGGGTTTACGAATTTCGGCTACATCGACAAGCTCAAGCCCGGCATTCTGGAGCAGCTGAACGACAAGCACGACGGACCTATCCATACGTTCTTGGACGATATCGTCGGCGCGATCGCCGCAGCCGCTTCCAGCCGCATTGCACACGCCAATGCCGGCACCAGCTAGTTGGTGCGACGACGATGGTTGGTGCAGCGCTAGTTAGTTCCAGTAGCGCTAGCCTGACAGCGATGATAAGTGGTGAAGGGACGCTAGTTGATGCAGCGTTGCTAATCGATGCGGTAATAATCTAGCTAGCTGGTACAGCTACATAGTTGATACAGCCTCGCTAACGGAAGTCAGAGACACTACTGTGCTGTTTTGTGACTGTCACGGAAGTCAGAGACACTACTGTGCTGTTTTGTGATTGTAACGGAAGTCAGAGACCACTATTATGCTGTTTTAGGCTAGTTTAAGATTGTAACGGAAGTGAGAGGTGCTTATTGATGCTTTTCTGCTACAAATGGCTGTAATCTGGCTGATTAAGGTACTCCTGATTCCGTTAGAATTATAACAATGCAAAAATAAGCTCCTAAAGGTCTCTCATTTCCGTTACGTTCTGAGCATTCCGATCCGCATTCGCATTCGCATTCCGATTCGCACTCGCACAATTCCGGCATAAGCCAGCGGCCAATTCGCAAGCAGCTAGTTGTTGCGGCGGTCCAAGTAGACCATATGCGCAATCGTCTCGCCCATCGCGAATCGCAGCTGGTGAACAGACAGCCTCGTGCCGAATAGCGATTGACACAGCGCATAGCCGGTCATTCCTGGCTCCAGCAAGGCTTCTATATGTTCCAGCCGCTCGTCATGATGACGAATCAATTCCAATACGCGTTCACCGAAGTTTGAGAACGGATCACGATGACCTGGGAACGCACTGCGAACCGGCAGCGATGCGAGATATTGAAGGCTGGTCAAAAATGACGCCAACGGATTCTCGTCAAGTCCAGGCACATAGCTTACATTAGGTGTAATGACCGGTAATACATGATCGCCGCAGAACAATACTTGCTCCTCAGCATGATAGAAGCTGAGATGACCGAATGCATGTCCGTGCGTCTCCATGACTTCATATTCGTCATCCCCGAGAAGCAGCGTCTGCCCCGGCTCCACTATACGCACATGCTTCGGCTGAGGATTCACTTGCGCTACGAACGTATGCATGTTCTCCTCAACTCGATCGAGCATGTGCTGATCCATCCCATATTCCCGGTAGCATTGCAGCAATCTGCCGTTCATCTCGAACGGCTCTTGCCAAAGCAGCTTCACTTGTTCATAGCCGTTAGCCGACATATACACGGGCGCTCCGCTCTCTTCCTGCATCCAGCCGCTTAATCCGTAATGATCGGGGTGGTGATGGGTAAGCACGATCTGCTGAATGTCCTGCATCTCAATGCGTTGCTCTCGCAACCAGACCTGCCACACTTCACGTGCAGCTTCAGTATGCATACCCGGATCGATCACCGTATAGCCGGAGCTGCCGCGAATCACATAACTGTTCACCCAACGTAGCGGGAAGGGAACAGGCACTTTCAAACGTTGAACATGCTGGAGCATAGTCGTATCTGTACGTTCAAGACTCACTGGATCGACTCCTTCCCCTTACACCGAGCTTGCGACCGACTAGAATCATTCTAGACGATTGCTGCCGGTCATATCCTGATCGGTCTGGTCCGCCATATACAGCTTCCAGTTCAAGCCCTGCATCAGCTATCATTCGCTTGAAGTCATCCAGCTCGTACAGTCGAACCTGTTCTTCATAACAGCGTTCCTTCTTACCAGGTTCGCGAAGGGTAATCGACTTACGTACATAACCGGCTTCAATGCACCGAACCTCCTCGATTCGGGTCCTTCCTTCTGATCGAACGGATCGCGGGACGAGATTACGCTGAACATAGACCGGATTTAAGAAATCGATAATCCAGCGCCCATTCGGTTGAAGCAGTCTGCAAATCTCATCAACTACCTGAGCATTCTCATCGTGATTGTCGAAGTAACCGAAGGATGTGAACAAATTCACTACTGCATCGAAGGGACCGGTTAATGGGACATTGCGCATATCGCCGTGTACCCAAGTAACCGGACGATTGTCCGCCCCGCCATCATCATGCTTCACAGCTTCACTAAGCAGTGTTTTGGATAAGTCCATGCCAGTCACGTTATAGCCGAAATCTCGGAGTGCCATCGCATGCCTGCCCATGCCGCAGCACAAATCCAGTACGCTGGCGCCTTGCGGCAATGAGAGCCATCCGACCATAGCGCGCACTTCCTCATAAGCACCCTCCATGTCCCGATGTTTGTATACGAGCAAGTAGTCTTGGCCGAAGCTGCGATTGTACCACGCTTCCTCTACGTCCTCATTTGTATGATCATAAGATTGATCCACGATGCTTCACTCCTCTCCAGCAGTACAGCGCTTAGGTGTCTGTTTCCTATTGTACATTCTCTGAAGAGATGCCGCCACTATACGCCATCCCGCTGGAGAAGAAGTTGAAGACATCGCAGCATATTAGCTGCTTGTTATAACTCTCGTCGCTTCACCTTATTCACGATATGTTCTGCCGTTCGGGCTGCCAACGCCATCACCGTATGTGTCGGATTGCTCCCGCTTGACGTAACGAATACGCTGGCGTCGCATACGAACAAGTTCGGAATATCATGTGTCTGTCCATAGGCATCGACAACTGATCTGTCCGGATTCGTTCCCATCCTGCAGCCGCCCATCAAGTGTGCCGTGTCAGGGTGTACGAACGCAACCTTGCCACCTTCCGCTTCGAGTATCGCACTCATATTGCCAATCGCTTCCTGGATCATCTTCCGATCATTCTCTCCATAGCTGAACGTCACTTTGGCACGCGGCAAACCATATTCATCTGTGTCCTCAGCCAGTGTAACACGATTGTCTGGATTGGGAAGCACTTCGCCAACCATCGTAATTCTTCCGTAGAAATTGTATTCCAGCATAGCCTCCCGCAATTGCTTGCCCCATACTAGACCGCGCTCATCGCCGATGATCCCTTTCACCGTCTCCAGCGGACGCGCACCATGCGCATGTAAGCTGTACCCACGCGCAAAGCCTCGTTCAGCCGGATTCGAAGCGTAAAATTCTTGCGTCGTTGCAAGTACAGGTGTCCCTTTATAAATACGAATTTCCTTATCGAACTTAGCCATCACATCGTAACTGGAATGCGGCATAATGGCTCGTCCCACCCAGCCGCTACTGTTGGCCAACCCGTCAGGAAACTGCACAGTGGCAGAATTCAATAGAAGACGCGGCGTTTCCACCGCATAAGCGCTGAGAATGACCATCCGCGCTTTTTGTACATAAGATACTTTATTATGTGTGAACGCAACTCCGGACGCCTTGCCATTCGGATGCATGAGCACTTGTGTGACCATACAATCAGATAATAGTTCCGCACCCGAATTTATCGCTTTCGGTAGATGAACAAGCAATGTGCTGAATTTCGCATTCGGCATACAACCTTGATTGCAGAATCCGCGATTAATACATGGCGGTCTGCCTTCGAACGGAGCAGATAAGATCGCAAGCGGCGGAACGGAGGAACGAATACCTAGCTTCTCGCAGCCTTGGCGGAACAAGTAAGCGTTCGGGCTTAACGGCTCCCGCTCAGGGTAAGGGTAGGGACCATGATATTCTCCCCAAGGAAAATGCTTAGGTCCTGAGACGGCCACTTCCTTCTCAATCTTATCGTAGTATGGCGCAAGCTCATCGTATGAAAGCGGCCAATCCTCGCCTATGCCGTCTGTGCTGTATGTATGAAAGTCATCTGCGTGGAAGCGCAAGAAGACACCTGTAAAATGCACGGTGCCTCCTCCCACTGAACGCCCGGAATTGTTATGTCCCATCGTTAATGGGTCCGTGCCGTCCACGATACGGGTGTCCTGCCAGCCTAGCTTGCGCATAGCCAGTTCATCACTTGCAAAGTCCTGCTGCGGATCGAGCATCGGTCCTGCTTCCAGCACGACAACCTTCATGCCAGCTTCACTCAGCTCCTTCGCAAGCACACCGCCTGCTGCACCGGCTCCAACGATACAAGCATCCACTTCTTCATCCGCATATTTCCGTTGTAAGGTCATCTTACCCTCCCTTTCTAACTGCCATACTCGTACAATAATGCTATGGATGATTCATGGGCGAGTTCGCTTCCCATGGGTCGATCTGACCGAGACTAGCCCGAACATACCCGCGCGGATAAGCGGGGCCTCCATAGCCGATCTCTGACCAAATATCCGGATGTGAGTAATAGCCGTCTGCTGCCATCGAGAGCAGCGATTTGAAGAAGGCTTTCTGATCGAAACCTGTCCACACTTCAGCAGACTCCGCACAGCCTTCACTCAGCTGAGACAACAGCTGCTCCAGAGCCGCAAGCTCCGTCTGATCCATAGCTGCGAAATCGTATAACAAGGTGCTAAGACGCATCCGCTGCAGCCCGTCGCGAATCAATTTCCCTTGCGGGAGCACTGCTGCTTTCCGCTGTGCCTCACCAACAGGCGAAGCCAATACCTGATCTATGTGCGAAACTACGAACGCAAGCATCTCGGAACGCGTCTCATCCAGCAGCACCCGGCATACAGAACGAAGCAGCTGCAGCTCTTCCATCTCCAAATACCGCAGCTGTGACGACGGCTCCAGCCTGCTGCGCACAATGTTGCGCGTATGCGCATCCCATGCTTCCTGTTCATTCATCACGTTATAGAAGGGGTAGCGGGACTGACTTGTCATTCTTATCTCTTCTTTCATAACCGGCCCCATAATCCTGCGAGCAATCCAAGCCCGCTGATGGCTGCATAAGTTAACGGGAGCATGACTGGCGGACCTATCATGAAATTCCTTAACTTGTAGCCGTCCACACGCTGACCTACCCCGCGTACATGCATGCTAAAACCGACAATTCCTGACACGATGCCAATCCCCATCATTAACGCGAACAGAATGCGCAACCAATTCACATCTACCCAGACGAACAGCAAGCCAATCAACGCAAACAAGGGAGCTTGCACAACCGGCAGCCACATAGACTTGTTATGGAAGTTTTGCCGATAATGGAAGAGCGTTACTTGAATGCCGACCATGATAAACGCAAGTGCGGTGAACAATATCAGTATCCGGTCCAGCGACCATGTGTCCCAATGCATGCTGGCCATTCGTTCCTTCCTGTCATAAATTTAGACTCTGCATTAAACAGATTTTCCAGGCAACACTGGTAACATACCCGAATCTACACAAAAAAAGGAGTGAACACATAGGATGTCTACGATTCATTCCGTCGATCTCTATCCATTATTTGTCCTATTGAAGCGTCCGTACGGTGATGCGAACGGCTGGAAGATGCACCGTGCTGCCTTGATCATCCGCATACACACAGCCTCCGGCATAAGCGGCTGGGGAGAAGCTGTTGACTGGCTCCCCAGTCTCATGCGCTTGTTCGAGCATAGAATTGTTCCTGAGATCATGCATCAAGACGCGCGACATATCCAGAAGTGGGTACAGAAAATAGCGAGATGGAATCGACGAGCGGCGTCTGCTGTCAGCATGGCGCTATCGGAAATCGCAACGAAGCAGGCTGGCTGTTCCATGTGTGATTGGTGGGGAGGAAAGCTGCATACGCGAGTACCGGTGTATGCTTCCTTTCAGTCATATGTACAGAAGGAGAGGTGGGATAGACTGGCGGTTGACCAAGTACTTGCCGCTTACGAAGCAGGCTTCCGTCAATGTAAGGTCAAGGTTGGGGGACGGACCTTACAAGAGGATCAGCGGCATATACAGCTACTGCTCAACGAATTGCCTGCCAATGCCCGCATTGCGATCGATGCCAATGAAAGCTATGATGCCGCAGCAGCGCAAGCATGGCTGCCTCTGCTTGCGCAGAGTAACCGATGGCTATGGTTCGAGGAGCCGATATCCTTGAAGCATGCTGAGGCTTACCGCGATCTGAAGCGGCAGCTCACGATTCCGATAGCGGGTGGTGAGAATCTAACCGTGTCGAAAGATTACCTTCCGTTACTACAAGAGCGTGCACTCGATATCGTTCAGCCGGACCCTATGCACCTTGGCGGAATCGAAGCCTACCGGCATATGCTGGCATTGGCACGCACACACGGCTTGCGCGTATCCCCGCACACCTTCGACGGGGCCTTGAGCCGTCATTATGCCGTGCTTGCGCAAGCCTGTCTGCCCGCTTGGAGCAAGATGCAGGGAGATGAGCTTGAGCCCGTAGAATGGGATGCGATGGAGAACCCGCTCGGAGAGCTGCTCTCCATCAAGCCGAGGGAAGGACACGTCGTGGTTCCTGACGAACCAGGGATCGGCGCTGAGGTGGATGAGGAACTGCTGCAGGCGCTCAAGTGGGATGGCAGTGGCTATTAGCTGCGGTGTCATCTCGAAAACTTTTGCTTCTTTGTTTGTCTCATCATACATATTCGAGGATTTCAACGCATGCCCATATCCATCAGCCCTGTTCCAGCATTCAATAATATGTCACGAATAGGAAAGGTGGGCACCAGGTGAAATTCAAAGTATTCAAAGGTTCTGCTGCATGCAGACACAAGAGAAACCGATCACAGCATCGTAGAAAAAACGTCGAACCAGGGTGGGAGTCCAGCAATTGGTCGGGCTATGCGCTCAGTCGATCCAGGAAAGGGGCTTTCCGCAGCGTCTCCGGCTTCTGGATTGTGCCTCGCGTAAGGTCCAGTAGGAGCAACCAATATTCCTCTGCATGGATCGGTATCGACGGATTCACCAATTCGTCGTTGATCCAAACCGGGACAGAACATGATTATGTGAACGGCAAGCCGCTCTACTATGCATGGTGGGAAATTCTGCCCGCTGCTGCTATACGGATTCCTTATCCTGTGTCTCCCGGCAACCTGATGATTGCGCGCATCACACGACTGCGCAAGAACAAATGGCGAATTCTACTGCAAAATCGCACCTTGGGTTGGACGTTTAGAAAAACAACCACCTACACGGGACCGGCGAATTCTGCAGAATGGATTGCCGAGGCCCCATCTATCAATGGTCAGACAACGACACTTGCGCGGTACAAAAAGTTCCCCTTCCTTGCCTGCAGGGTCAACGGGAAGAAAGCCAAGCTGAATGCTCGCGCGCGCGGCATCATGATCCAGAACAATACGACCGTCTCTACCCCTTCGCTTCCAGGCAAGAATCGGGATAGCTTCACCCAAGCATATGGCGCAAGAATACCTGCGCCGCCGAAGCTGCTCCTTCGCAGGGCGACAATTATGTGAAGGCAGATCCAACTAGGTAAGGTTGTCCCCTGTGTCATCATATGACTGAGGGGCAGCCTATCTTCATCGACAACTGAATTTTTAGTGTCCCTATTTCAATAATCCCCTCGGTTCATGGCCGTTTCACCCGTACGGGTAATTTCTACTATACCGTATGGCCGAAGCAGTTGAAGAAAAGCATCATTCTTTTCCGAATCACCTACAATTTGCACGATCATTGTACTTGGGCTAACGTCGATGACGGAACAACGGAATGTATCTGTCAAATTTTGAATCTCCGAACGTTTGGTAGGTTCCATTTTGACTTTGACCAGCATGAGTTCACGGCTCACTACAGGTCTATCTTGCAACTGGACGACATGTAGGACGTCGATCATCTTACTAAGTTGGCTACACATTTGTTGAAATTGTTCATTGTTTCCTCGAGCGACTACAACCATACGTGAAAGACCTACCTCTTCGCATGAGCCTACAGTAATACTCTCAATATTATAGCTTCTTCGTGAAAACAATCCGGCAACTCTCTGGAGTATACCTGGTGTATCATGGACCAGAACTGAGAGCAATCTCTTATTCATCATCTGTATCGCCTCCAATATCCGGTCCTAGTATGATATCTTGCAATCCTTGTCCTTGCGGGATCATCGGATAGACAAGCTCGTCACGGGACACGACAAAATCGATTAGTACAGGGCCCGCCGTGGACAACGCTTCTTGCCACACGTTCTCGGCTTCTGCCGGGGTCTCTGCCCTAAGTCCCTTGACTCCGTATGCTTCAGCAAGTTTGACGAAATCCGGGCTGCCAGACAGATCGATATGACTATACCTGCCCTCGTAGATCAGTTCTTGCCATTGTCGAATCATGCCTAGCGTTTGGTTGTTCAGGATGACGATTTTCACGGGAATATTGTGAATCGAACAGATCGCCAGTTCTTGGGAACACATCTGTATCCCCCCATCCCCATTCACAGATATGACAGTCGTATCTGGATTGCCAATTTGCGCTCCAATGGCCGAAGGGAAACCGAAACCCATCGTTCCAAGCCCTCCCGATGTAATCAGAGAACGCGGTTTTTGAAAACGATAATACTGTGCAGTCCACATTTGATGCTGGCCGACATCCGTTGTAACGATGGCTTCTCCACCGGTCGTTCGCGATATCATTTCGATCACATACTGTGGCTTTAGCTCCTTATCGGACGATTTGAATCGGAACCAATAATCTTTTTTCAGTTTATGAAGATGACTATTCCAACCCTTCTTCTCTTCCCAATCGGCGGGAACGACTCGATTTAGTTGCTCCAAGACGAGCTTGGCATCGCCAACTATAGGAATCAGGGCAGGAACCAATTTCCCGATTTCTGCTGCATCTATGTCGATATGAGCGACTTCTGCGTTGGGCGCGAAGCTGTCCAGCCTCATGGTGACACGATCATCAAACCGGGCTCCGACAGCAATTAGAAGATCACATTGCAATAGTGCCTGATTAGCTGCGTAGGTACCATGCATGCCAGGCATACCCAACCAACATTCATGATCCGCTGGAATAGCTCCCAAACCAAGGAGAGTCGTTGTTACAGGTATTCTTGTTCGATTTACGAAGTCAAGCAGAGCGTCGCTGCCCCCAGATTGAATAACGCCCCCTCCTGCTAGAAGTAACGGTTTCTTGCTATTTCTAAGTGCGTCAATAAGACTATCTACCGCATCTTTATCGACAGATTGGGACGCAACCTCCTCCGTATAACCTGGTACGTAGACCTGGTCGGGCAATATGAACTCCGTCACGGCTGCACTTACGTCTTTAGGAATATCAATCAAGACCGGGCCTTTCCGTCCAGTTGAAGCAATATGGAATGCCTCCTGGATAGTTTGGGCAAGATCGGACACTTTCCTGACAAAATAGTTATGCTTCGTTATAGGTTGCGTGATGCCAATGATATCGGCTTCTTGAAACGAATCGGTTCCAATCAGGTTAGACGACACATTGCCCGTTATCACGACAAGTGGCACCGAGTCCATATAAGCGGTTGCAATACCTGTCACCAAGTTGGCAGCGCCTGGTCCAGATGTTGCTAGGACGACACCTGTCTTACCCGTGGAGCGAGCATACCCATCCGCGGCGTGAATGGCCCCTTGTTCATGACGTGTGAGGATGTGACGAAACTCAGGGTTGTCATGCATCGCATCGTACATGTACAACACCGCCCCTCCAGGATACCCAAACACGCATTCAACACCTTCCGCAAGTAGCGTGCGCAGTAAAATCTCCGAACCCGAAAGCATTTCTCCATTTCTTGTTAGGGGAGTGACCTTCTGTTCTGAAATAAAATTCATTTGTGATAACCTCCTTATTCTTCCGATCCATTTACAGTACTATAGAAGAATCGAGTTGAGGCTACCCTTTCGATTACCTTGCTGGTATACTTTTAGATAAAAATTTGGCCAAATGGAGGGGTTCCGATGAGTCAAACGATCGGTCAACGGTTGAGCAAGCTTATGTTCGACCATTTCGTCGGGCGTTCATTTGAGACAGGTCTCTTTCGGCAGTATGTGAATAACCTTTCCGACCGGACGGAACGAATTCTCAACGTATACGGAACAGCCGGCATAGGCAAGACGTATTTGCTGACACGTTTAGCCTCAATAGCAATTGAAATGAATGCCATTCCCATACAAGTCAATCTACAGGAAATAAACAGTGACAGCCTGGCATTCGATCGAGCCGTTCTGGATGGCATGGGAATAGGCGCAGACAACGAAGCAGCACCCAATCAAAGCCTCCAGGAGCTTAGCGGATTGCGCGAGGACAAGAAGGCCGTTCTCCTAATTGACGGGTACGAGGAAGCCGGCTCCTTGGACTACTGGCTGCGCACCTATTACTACCCCCAGTTGCCTCCGAACATCCTCATCGTTGTAGCGGGCCGCTATTCGCTTGAGGGGCCTTGGAGTTACTCCGCCTGGAAGAAGCTAATCGTACGGTTGCCGCTATCCTCATTAACGTACGAAGAGATCCGGCAATACCTGCTTCATTGGGGAATGACAAGCGAGGAAGAGATCGATACAGTTTGGCTGCGGACGCTGGGCCATCCGCTTGCCGTCTCCCTGCTTGCTCCTTCGCCCAGCGAACTGGCAAAGGCACAAGATTTCTCTTCTCTTGCCGAGAAGGAACCGGTTGAAGCCATGCTGGATCAATGGATTCAGGAAGCGCCGGATGACGAGCTGCGGCGGCTGTTATTTGCCGCTTCCGCGGTACGAACCTTCCAGCATGAACTACTTGAGGAGTTAATCGGAAAGCCGATTAGCCTTACCTCGTTCGATCAGTTGATCAAGCTCTCCTTCGTAAACCGTGCGGCAGGCGGATGGCAGCTTCATGAGATTGTCTGGGAAAATATGCGCCGAACGTTCCGCGAACGTATGCCTGAACAGTTCGAACGGTACGGCCGAATTGCCGTTGCATTTGCCGAGAGAAAGATTGAAGACGGTATGACGAAGGATAAGGATATTTCACAGGAGCTTGCCGAACTGCTTCATTATACCGGCAACCCAATACTTAGAGCGCATTACCGCCATGCACGTTCCTCACACAATTACCGCGAACCGTTGAACGGAGAGAACTTGCAGGAGCTGGAGAGTTATATTGCAGAACGAAAAAGTCGCCCCTGTGCTTGGAACGTCCTCTGCTCGGATTCGGACTCGCAAGCGATGTACCGATACTCCTTCACTCCGGAACAAAGCCTGCTCAGATTGTCGGCCGTGAACTGGTCGGAAGTAGTGAGAATTCCAGATTGTCATAGGTCCATTCAATTACTGCGGAACATTGAGGGGCGCATAATCGGCGTATTCGTCATGGTGGCCATAAACGCAGAAACATGGGCATATCTCGCCTCTGCTCGAGTCTCCAGAGCTTTGTTCCAGTCGATGACACCGGATCGACGTCAGCAATTAACTGTTGCTACAGACCAGGGCAAAGCTTGGTATTTGCTCAGTACTGACGTAGAGGATCTGGAAAACGAGCAATTGCGATCGGACATCGTCAACCATCTGTTCGATTATATTTCGGCGGGCAATCTGATCGTCACGTCTCCTCCACCGCTGGACTATTATGAACAAGCTATGTCGGGACTAGGCTTCGAACGTGTCCCGAAAGCGGAGCATGATGACTACGGGAGTTCCCGTCCCGCTTCAACCTACTGGTTGGATACGCGAAACGGAAAACTCGGAGCTTACGTGAAGCGAATGATTGGGATAGAAGGAAGTGACTCAAGACAGATCTCTCTGTCCGAAAGTGTCCAACTAGATAGTCTGACGAAGAGGGAAAAAGATGTGGCCCAGCTTCTTATGGCAGGGAGTACGAATGGAGAGATTGCATCCTCTCTTTATATCAGCGAAGCCGCG
Source organism: uncultured Paenibacillaceae bacterium (assembly GCA_913056365.1). Lineage (GTDB taxonomy): Bacteria > Bacillota > Bacilli > Paenibacillales > K13 > Xylanibacillus. The sequence goes on from CAJXLT010000002.1 coordinate 744,931, forward strand.
GTTAAGAAGCATGTGAATGCCATGCTGTCGAAATTCGGGTTGAAAAATCGCACACAACTGACATCGAAATTGCTGGGTGGAGATACGAAAAGCTGACTGTCAAATAAGGCACCTATGTTATACTAGAATTACTTCAATTCCAAGCGAGGTGAAGCCGATGAAGTGGGGAGAAATTACCGAACTGCATCCAAGTCGTTTTGTGCTGGTGGAGGCAATCAAAGCAAGCTCCAGCAATCGTGTACGTCAATTAGAAGAAATGGCAGTCATTCAGGATTACGATAATCCGCAGGAAGCGTGGAGCGGCTATAAAAAGCTGCACAAGTTACATCCGTCTCGTGAGTTGTATGTATTCCATACGAGTAGGAAAGATGTAGAAGTTGTAGAAGAGTTTTTCTCTGGAGTTCGGCATCAACTGTGAAGATAAAACTTCAAAACGGATTACCTATCGTCTCTTTAACTTTATCTCGAAATGACCATTCCATCGTTCTGCACAATGTGCTATTTGACACGGGCTGTGCTGCAACAGTGTTTGATACCGATGCATTAGCGGCAATAGGCATTCACATTGATTTTATCAATGGGCGAGCCAAGCGGATGTATGGGATAGGGGGAACCAGCGAGATTTGCTATGAACAGCAAATCTCCGAACTTCGTATTGAACAGGTTACTTTAAGTGATTTTTCCATTCAGCTCGGCTCGATTCAGGAGCCGTATGGATTTGATGGAATTGTTGGCATTGATTTTATGATGAGAACCAAATGCAAAGTGAATTTCGAAACCATGAATATCGAACTTCAAAAATAGACCAAGCGATACCGTCCATCAATGGACAGCAACTGCGTGGTCTATTTTTCATGGGTATTTTTAGTTATATTACACAAAAAGGATAAGTATACGTCCAAAACAGTGAACGATTTGCAAGTAAAGTTACATAACACAGCTGCATCTCCCTGCCTATACCCCAACTCAGGAAACCCTCTCTGCCACCGATTCGTCTAGGACCGGCTGACGTATCGGCGGTGAGAGGGTTTGGACGAGTTTCGGATGGTGCTTAGATCGATAGTTCTCCGAGTCTGATTAGCTCGACAACCGCTTGAGAACGACCTTTCACGTTCAACTTCTGCATCACATTAGATATATGATTGCGAACGGTTTTTTCGCTAATAAACAGCTGCTGTGCAATTTCTTTGGTCGTTTTGTCTTGCACCAATAATTCGAACACTTCACGTTCGCGGTTAGTCAATAAAAATTTGTTATGATGGTCGCTACCCTTCAATTAGTCACCCCTCCTTGCTTCGGGCCTTATCGTGACAAGGTCAAGGGATACAGTCAAATTTAGTGTATGAAGGGGTCACAAGGTTGGTGCTTTTGCCGTTGAAATTGGGCGTTCTGATTCATCGGGTCTTCGCATATACTTGTGGATTGCTTGACTCTTCTTCTAATGACTCCGGCTTGTTGTTCGCAGAGCGCAGCGGAATTTCCTTCAGGAAGAAGGTAAGGACGAGAGCAAGCGATACAACAATCGCCCCCAATAGGAACACACCGGACAATGCGTAGCTCATCGCTTCGCGCAACAATCCAATCACCTGCTCGAATATTTCATGCAGTTCAGGTGCAAGCGATTGACGAGCTGCTGCCATCTTCTCCGGATCCATCAAATTTTGCGGGTTCGCGATCTCTGTCAGGCTAGCAGCAGCTCCATCAGACATTCGCGCACTCTCTCCGCTTCCAGTCACTTGAGTCATTTGCTCAGTAATCCTTGAGTTCATGCGATTGGTCAATACAGTCCCCATGATGGACACGCCAATCGTTCCGCCGAGCTGCCGGAATAACTGCGCCGAAGAAGTCGCCACACCGAGCTCGCGATCTGGCACAGCATTCTGAATCGTTAATGTGAAGATTGGGAAAGCGATTCCTAAGCCAATGCCAACTACCATATTGAACCAAATCGCTGTCCAGTTCGTCGAGGAGCGGTCCATCGTATACAGCAACAGCATGCCTGCAACCATAATAAACAGGCCAACAATCGCCAATAACTTGTATTTGCCGCTGCGGCTCACGAGCTGTCCGCTGAGCGAACTGGCGATAACCATGCTCAATGTCAACGGCATCATCACGTATCCGGAGATCGTCGCGGAAGTGCCCATCACGCCTTGCACGAAGTATGGCATATACATAATCGCCCCGAACATGCCTGCTCCCATCAGGAAGCCGATCACATTAGAGAGTGTGAATACGCTGTCCCTGAACAAGCCTAATGGCAATACTGGATTACGGGCTGCCTTCTCCGCAAGCAAGAATAAGACCAATGCAATCAACGAGCCGGCAAACAGTCCTATAATAATCGGAGAATCCCAAGCAAACTTCGCACCTGCCCAGGAAAAAGCCAGCAGCAACTGGACGATTAAGACTGTGAGCAAGGCGGAGCCCAAGTAATCAACGGATTCCCCTTTTCGCTTCGGTACGGAAGGGAACAAGAACAATATTAGAGCTAACGCAACAAATCCGAACGGAAGGAACACCCAGAAGATCCAATGCCAATCCGTATGATCGACAATATAACCGCCGAGCGTCGGTCCGAACACACTCGCCAGACCAAAGGAAGCTGCCATCGCCCCTTGCCACCGGCCGCGCTCACGCGGCGCGAACAGATCACCAACAACTGTGAAGGCTGTCGCCATAATAATGCCGCCGCCTAAACCTTGGAAGCCGCGGTACAATATAAGTTGAATAATATCCTGTGCCAGACCGCACAGAAAGGAACCTACGATAAAAACTGCAATCCCGATTACAACGAACGGCTTGCGTCCATAAATATCAGACAGCTTGCCGACCAACACCGTCGTAACTGTCGCCGCCAGCATATATACCGTGAACACCCAGCTATAGTACTCCATCCCACCAAGGTCTGCCACTATCTTCGGCAATGCGGTACCGACGATTGTTTGATTCAGTGCGGCAAATAACATCGCCGCCATCATCGCACCTAGTATCGTCAGCTTCTTTCTCCTATCCAAATGTTGCATATTAGGAATCCTTCTCTCTCTGTAAATTTAGTAATACTTTCTCGAAAATATTGTATAGGCTGTCGATTTCTTCATTACTCAAGCCTGCAAAAAAATGATGAACAATTTGTTTGCGCAGAGCACTCACCCGCTCCAATGCTTCTCTCCCCGCATCGGTAATATCTACGTGTACGACACGCCGATCGCTATCAGCGCGATGCCTAGCCGCATATCCGGCTGAGATGAGCTTGTCGCACAAGCCGGTAACCGCGCCTGTCGTAATATTCAAGTGAGACGCTATCTGTGTGATCCTCTGCTGACCATCTTGATGTAGCTTCTGCAGAATCATGGCCTGTGAGCCAGACAATTCCCGTTCCACCCGTTTCAGAAATTCCCGCTTCATCCCGCGAAATACGTCCGTGAACACAGCTTCCAATTGATCCAATGTGTATGGACCCAAGTTCAACCCGCCCTTCTAAATAAGATTAAATCATTTAATTCATCTACTAAGTATTTTACCCACCAAACTAATTAGCCGTCAATCACTATTTTCCCCCAAATTATGTTGCTGGATAGCAGGTTTCAACATTTTTATGTCAGCACAGTATCATAATTTGCTAAACTTGTAAGCTAATTATGCACTCATGCTCAGCATGATTGGCGATTTCGCCCGAAATTACTGGACATATGGGAAAACTTGCATGAACCCTATCACTTTCTTCACATCACTCATGTATAATTGAAAGAACACCTTAGCGGGAGCTCGGGTGAAGATACACTCATAAAGGAGGGAATTTATTGAGCAAAAAAGTTTGGTCAGGACTCATTATCGGTATGTTCATTATCGGCATTATCGGGTATGTCACTTATGATTACTTTGTCGGCAACCATGTCCAAATCCAGTCGGTGCTTGGTCAGAGCCATGAAGGTGCTGCCACGATTTCGTCAACGATGGACGAGGCCATTCCAACAGAATGGCGCATTGGAGAAGATTCCAGCGTCTTCTTCTCGGTTACAACATCTAAGGAAAAAGTGAACATTGAGGCAAGTGAGGTGACGGGCAACTGGATCATACCGGACCGGACTGGTGCTTACACTGAGGCAGCCGCCACCGTGCAGCTAGATTCCATTGATTCAGGTAACAGCAAGCGCGACGGACATATTAAGGAAAGCGAGTACTTGGATGTCGCTCAGTTTCCAGAAGCAACTTTCGAACTGACAGAACTGAGCGGGTGGACTGAGGAACTGCGACTTAATCAATTATTCGAATTTTCTGTAGTTGGGGATTTGACAATTCGAGGTGAAACGAATGAAACCGAATTCACTATGAAGGGAATTTGGGATGGAGCAAGCATTCGCCTAGATGGACTGGCATCCATCGTCTTCGATGACTTCGGTGTGAAGAAGCCCGATTCCGTCATCTCCAGCATGGACGAAGAGATTGAGCTTTCACTTCAGTTAGTTCTCGAACCTGTCGATCAGGATGAATCTGCAGAAGCAGCGGGTTAATCACGATAGCTTTGACTGATCAAATTATACTATTTCACCCGCTCCCATAAACTGTCTAGCTGTCTTCCATGTCCTCACAAGGAAGAGACCGTAGATCTAATCGTGCGGTCTCTTCCTTGCATCATTACCTACCAATCTGAACGGTCTGCTTCCAGACCTGGCGTTAAATCGTTATCACCTGTAAGCGGATCAACCGGAAAGATTCGATCCGCCGCTTCATTGAAATCATCAATGATACTGCGAGCAGACCCTCCTCGATCTAGTTCTCTAATGATTTGTTTCATCTGCTGAACGTTGTCCGGATTTGCTGTAACAAACACATGATTGGTTCGCGGACTCAATGACTGCACCGTTCGGATGACATTCTTCTTGAAGCTGCCTGCGAGATCATTCTCTCCCCAATTCAACCGACTGCCGCCATAGCTGTGTGTATCCAACTCAACAAAGCGGTCACCGTCAAAATTAGATCGCGTGGAAAATCCTCGTGGTCTTACTGCTTGTCCATTATGGAGAACAAGTGCTACATACGCATTGCGATCGGTCAGAATGACATCAGCTTCCTTCACCTCATCCAGCACTTCTAATTGATCGGCTATCGAACGACCAAGCTGAACATGCGTATTCGTATGGATACCTAACAATCGCGTGTTCTCCCTCATACCGAATCCTCTATCACGATATTGCCAAGGCGAGATATCTCTGCGGTCTGCACCGAGCAGACCGAAATCACGATCTCCTTGCATGTTCTTCGTACGGTGTATATCATAGCGCTCCACCGCATTCGGACTCATGCCTTGCTCCTCTGAATGATTATTACTGTTGCTCGCTGCACCGCATGCGCCAAGAGTTAGTACAACAGCGGATAATACAACGAGCTTAACGATTCGAATCTTGTGCATTCCAATATCCCTCCATAGACCAAGAATGAACCGGACAATCAGCATCCGGTCCTTCTTAGCATGGATGACTTCCTATCCACACAGTCGTATAAATCGATGCCATTTCGCTAGTTATTTGGCAATAAACATCTGCGTATACATCTGACCGCACATACCACCATCGACGATCCCAATGCCAACCTCAGTATACGTGCTGTTCAGAATGTTCGCCCGGTGTCCCGGAGAATTCATTAATGCCTTGTGCGCCGCATCCACACTGGAATTGCAGGCAATGTTCTCAGCTGCTGCCCGGTATGAGACACCGAACTTCTTCATCATCTCGAAGGGTGATCCGTACGTCGGAGATTGGTGGGAGAAGTAATCCTTCTCGATCATATCCGCACTCTTGAAGCGAGCCACTCTGGACAACTCCGAGTTGGCACGTAACGCTGTCAACCCCGCCTTTTGTCTTGCTTGATTAATCAAATTCACCATACGCTGTTCTGCCGTACTCAGCCCTGGAACCTTGCTTGGAGTTTTGGCAGGCGGTTTCTCCTCAGTCGGAGGCTGCGCACGTTGCGGGATCTTAGCTTGCGCATATGCCCACAGTATCGATTGCAGCGTCTGGGAATCAACAGCTCCAGTTGCTTGCAAGCCATATCGTACTTGGAACAAGCGCACCCCTCGCTCCGTCACCGGACCGTACTTGCCGTCAATCGGACCGCTGTAATAGCCGATCGATTTCAACATTCCCTGCACCGCATACACATCAGGCCCGCTCGTTCCTTTGCCAAACCCATAAACAACAGGACTCGCTGCAAGCATTACAATAAGAGCGGCAAGTGCCGCAATACGTATTCGTACATGCATCTCCATTACGTCCTTTCTATGCCAATTCCATTTCTCGTCGATAGAATCCCCAATATAACGTCTGACATTGCAGAGAAGTCACTGTTAATTATTGGACTGAACCCGTTGACATCTCCCATACTTTGCTCTAAGATGAAATCATATTTATAACCTAGTACTAATACCTTGTACTAATTCGACCGCAACACCAAATTTTTTTGAAAGCAGGTGACCCCTGATGCTTCATACACGTATACAAGCCTTAGCGGCTTATGCGCCAGACAAGCGGTTGACGAATGCTGATCTCGAGCAAATCGTGGACACGACTGATGAGTGGATCGTTACAAGAACCGGAATTAGAGAAAGACGGATATGCGGTGAGCAAGAGTACACAAGCGACCTGTGCACGGCAGCTGTCGAGAAGTTAATGGAGAAGAAACCTAATATTCTGGATGGTGTAGAGTTGATTATCGCCGCCACACATACTCCGGACTATCCGTTCCCCGGGGTAGCTTGTCAACTCCAGCACCGATTCGCCCTGCAAGCTGGCGCTGTCGATTTGAACGCGACGTGTGCTGGATTTACTTATGCCTTGCACTTCGCAGACGGACTGCTTGCATCCGGCAGACATCGTAAGATTCTAGTTGTGGCCGGCGATACGATGAGCAAGATTACAGACTATACAGACCGTACCACATGCATCCTGTTCGGTGATGGAGCAGGCGCTGCCGTTCTTGAAGCGCGTGATGCAGTCAATGGCAAGCATACATCCGAAGTATTAGCCGCTCATCTGGGCAGTGACGGCAGTATGGGTAAGTCTTGCTATCGCATCGGTCATAAGCAACATTGGGAAGGTGAACCGCTGCAAGGGGGAGGGTGTTTCGTCCAGAATGGACGAGAAGTCTACAAGTGGGCACTGTCGCATGTGCCGGAGGGGATGGCTGACTTATGCAGCCAAGCTGGCATCACGCTACAGGAGGTCGATTGGTTCGTCCCGCACAGCGCCAACCTCCGCATGATTCAAGCGATCTGTGAGCGGAGCGGATTCCCGCTAGAGCGCACGTTGACAAGCGCTGAGATGAATGGCAATACTTCTGCCGCTTCGATTCCGCTCGCTCTTGCAGCAGGAATAGACGATGGTCAAGTCCAGCGCGGTCAAACTCTGCTTCTATACGGGTTTGGCGGAGGAATGACGGAAGCGGGTTTGCTGCTGCGGTATTAATCGGAATTCATCGTTATATTCAGAGACAACTTCGTCATGATAACTTAAGCAGATTCCGTCACTACGCATCGCTCTATATCTGGTGATGAAATCTGTTTTTTAGCGCATAGCATGTCAAAGCAGTTAGGACGTAGTGTAACCATATCGAGGTTCAGAATAGCGAGGAAGCCCACGTTGCCACAGTGTTAAAGGGAATTCAAGGTCTTATTGCTGGCATGACCGGGATTTCCGAAACGAATAGAAGAAAAATCTGGTCATATCATGCTCTCGAAGCCTCATATAGAAGCTCAGCCGCATGAATAAGACCAGTAACTTCCGCTAATACGTTAAGGACGGCAGTGTCAATAAGTTTGTGTATTCAACTTTAGGTAGGGTACATGGAATTGTATAGTGGTGGGCGTGCCCAAGCGA
>CAJXLT010000003.1 GCA_913056365.1 uncultured Paenibacillaceae bacterium
GGGGATATCACGGCTGAGACAAGTGCGACGTTAACCTTGAATGGGGTAACCGCGGCGCTGAACGGAAATGCGTACCGCGTGATCATCACAGATACGAACAGCCTGAGCACGACATCGACATCGGCGACATTAACGGTGAATGAAGCGCCGACGATTACGGCACAGCCGAGCAATACAACTGTGAATCCAGGCAGCGATGCGAGCTTTAGCGTAACGGCAACTGGCAGTGATCCGCTCACCTACCAATGGCAAGTGGACAGTGGAACAGGGTTTGGCGATATTACGGCTGAGACAAGTGCGACGTTAACCTTGAATGGTGTAACCGCGGCGCTGAACGGAAATGCGTACCGCGTTGTCATCACAGATACGAACAGCTTGAGCACGACATCGACATCGGCGACATTAACAGTGAATGAAGCGCCGACGATAACCGAACAGCCGAGCAATACAACTGTGAATCCAGGCAATAATGCGAACTTTAGCGTAACGGCAACTGGCAGTGATCCGCTTACCTATCAGTGGCAGTTGGACAATGGAACAGGGTTTGCGAATCTCGCAGATGAGACGAGTGCGACGCTAACCTTGAACGGAGTAAGCGAGCCAATGAATGGGTACGCATACCGCGTGGTGATTACGGATACGAACAACCTGACCACGACAAGTAGTGCAGCCACGTTGGCGGTGATACCGAATGTGCCGCCTGTCTTAACGGCAGACAGTACCGAGAATGATACGATCCATACTATAGCGATCACCTTCACCGATGATGCGGCATGGCGCGGAGCGATCACATCGGTGAAGGTTGGCAGTACGGCTTTGCATGCAACAGACTACAGTGTGACGGAAGGAACCATCATCATTAACGCAGGGATACTTGATGCTGGCTCACATTCCATCACAGTAGTTGCCACACATTATGCAGATGCAAGCGTGATGCAAAGCGTCAATCTGCAAGATCGACCTGCCAATCCGCAGAATCTGACAGCAGTTGATGGCAATCGCACGATCGATTTAAGCTGGGATACGGTGACAAGTGCCACATACTATAATGTGTATATGTCAGAAGTGCAGAGCGTGTACGATGGCAATGCGCTTGTGACAGTAACCGATGCGACTTATCAAATTTCCAATCTGAGCAATGGCACTACCTATTATTTCGTAGTAAAGGCAGGGAATCCAGGCGGGTTAAGCGCGGAATCCAATGAAGCCAGTGCTACGCCTGCCACCGTACCAGCGGCTCCGACACACGTCGTAGCTACAGCAGGCAGGGGCAGTGCAACGATTACTTTTGATGCGCCAGGTGATAATGGGGGAAGCGCGATCACGGGATTCGAAGTGTTCGACGATAGTCATAACCTAGTCGCAACAGCGAGTGCGGGTGTTACTTCGATTCAGGTTACGGGACTAAGTAACAGTACTGCCTATACATTCACGGTGAGAGCCATGAATGCCAAGGGATCCAGTGATCCATCAGCGCCATCCAACGTTGTTACACCAAGTGCGCCGTCGAGCAGTGGCGGTTCTTCTAATAACGACACATCATCTCAAGCTGCACAATCGGGGATTGATATTCTTGTGAACGGGAAGGTCGAGAGCATTGGGACTGCAACGACCATTACCGTGAACGGACAAGAAGTAACTACGATTGCAATTGATGAGGAGAAGCTGCGGCAGAGACTTGAAGCTGAGGGCGAGCATGCTGTCATTACAATCGCTATCGCATCGGACAGCGAAGTGATCGTGGGCGAATTAACTGGTCTTATGGTCAAAGATCTGGAGAATCAGCAAGCTGTTGTAGTGCTACGTACCGAGAAGGCCGCGTATACATTACCAGCAGCACAGATTAATGTCGATGCCATTTCGGAACGCTTCGGAGACAATCTAGCGTTGCAAGACATCAAGATCAGGATAGAAATTGCAGAACCGTTGACTGATAGTGTTGAAGCAGTGGAAGAGGCAACAGCACGTGAAGGATTAACCCTGGTCGCTCCGCCGATTAACTTCAAGGTAACGGCTGTGTATGAAGAGAGTACAGAAGAAGTGACGAGCTTCAACGCATATGTCGAACGTACAATAGCTATACCTGATGGCGTTGATCCTAATCGGATTACGACAGGGGTCGTTGTAGAACCCGACGGTACAGTTCGTCACGTACCGACCAAAGTGGTTGAACAAGCAGGCAACTATTATGCTCATATCAACAGTTTGACGAACAGTACGTATGCATTAGTATGGCATCCGATGGAGTTCAAGGATATGACCCATCATTGGGCGCAAGACACTGTGACGAATATGGGTTCGCGCCTGGTCGTAGAAGGAACGGGCAATAGCATGTTCAGCCCGGATCGTGATATTACACGTGCTGAATTTGCCGCCATAGTAGTGAGAGGTTTAGGTCTTAGACTGGAGCATGGGGACAGTGAATTCACAGATGTACAGGCAACAGCTTGGTTCAGCGATGCAGTCCAGACAGCTTATGCTCATGGATTCATCCAAGGGTTTGAAGATGGCACCTTCCGTCCTCATGACAAGATTACCCGTGAGCAGGCGATGTCCATCATTGCTAATGCGATGAAATTGATAGAATGGGATGAACAGTATGAGGGGTTATCGACTGACGCAATGCTACTAACATTTGACGATGCAGAAGACATAGCTTCTTGGGCAGTGAGTAACATTGCGATAACGGTTCAAGCGGGTATCGTATCAGGAAGAAGCAGCAACGAGCTTGCACCGCAAGAATTCATGACAAGAGCTGAAGTAGCAACGATTATAGAGCGATTGTTGAAGAGAGCAGAACTGATCTAGAAGACATTCTTGCAGTGTAACGACACGAATGAAGCAGTTTTTCAGACGGGACATTCGCCCCGCTGGAAAACTGCTTTTTCATTAGCGCAGGTGTGAGGTGTATGCCAGAATACGCGCCCAAGTACTTGACCCACCAGACATTATGCTATATCCTCATACTTGAACCTACTTAATGAACGTTAATTAACTGAGAAGGAAGATGAAAGATGTCAACGAAGGACGCAATCTTGTCGACAGCGATGCTGCTCTATGCGGAGAAGGGTTATGAAGGGATGACGATGAAGGAAATTGCAACGAGAATCGGAGTCACTCCTCCCGCGGTGTATGCCTATTTTGAGAGTAAGGAAGATCTGTTTCTGCAAATTTGCAAAGGGTTCCTGCATGAGCACTTTCAAGTTGCCTTCACGCATACAGAAGCCGCCCAACATTTAACTGCCAAACAACAGCTTGAGCAGATGCTGCGCGGTATCTTCGAATTCCAGATCAATCAACCGATCTCAATCAAGGTATTCTTCCGCTTGTTATTATTTCCTCCGGAGATTGTGGCTAAGGATACGTTGCATGAGCTGTTGGATCTAGAGGACAGAGAGATTGAGGTATTCAGTGCAATCTTCGACAAAGGGATCAAGGACGGAGAGATACGAGATGGGAATTACCGGATGTACGCATATTCGTTGCTCTGCCTGATGGACGGGCTATTCTGGCAGATGCAGCGTCTGGATGAAGTCCAATTCTGGCAGCGATTCGACTTGGTGTGGGAGCAGTTTTGGAAAGGAATTGAGAAAGGAGCATCTTAGATGATACGAAGAATTGTGAGCATTGGGCTAGCGGCATTTATCTTGTTCATGACGGGCGGGATACCGACTGGGTCAGCTGCTGAGGAGACTACGTCTGTATTCAACAAAGCGTATATAACAAGTTATAGCTCCGGTGTCGTCGATGTCATGGACTTGGAGAATCGTACGGTAGAGCAAGCGAAGATAACTGTTGGCAGCAGTCCCGGCAGCGCAGCGGTGAATCCTGACGGCACGCAGGTGTTCATTACGAACAGAGGTTCCAATACGGTAAGTGTGATCGATCCAGATACGGATACGCTCATGGCGACTATTGACGTAGGAACAGCTCCACATGGCGTTGCGTTCACGTCGAATGGCAGTAAGGCTTATGTGGCGAATGATACAGGGAATAGTGTTAGCGTGATAGATACCGAGACTTTGACTGAATCAGCAGTGATTACCGGCATTACGAACCCGATTGCTGCTATAACGATAGATGATAAGGTGTATGTATCACAAAGAACTGGCGACATCACGGTGATCGATAGTGTGACAGATACCGTAGTAGATACGATTACGACTGGCGACAACCTATATGGCATGTCCGCTAATGTAGAAGGTTCGAAGATTTATGTAGCGAATCTATCAGGCAATGAGATCTATGAGCTGGATGTTGCAACGCGAACGATGGTTGCAATTCCTGTATCTTCTAATTCTACAGCGACGGAAGTAAGCCCTGATGGTACGAAAGTATACGTGGCTCATGCAACTGCTAATACAATCTCTGTTGTCGATACGGCCACACATGTTGTATTGGAAGAGATTGCTGTAGGGAACGGTCCATATGTCATCGGAGTATCGAGTGATGGCGGCGAGCTATATACTGTCAATTACAATGGAGGCGGTCCGGGCTCGATGAGTGTCATCGATACGGATACATATGAGGTTGCGAGCATCTCCGGTCTAAGCAACGGACCTTTCATGGTAGGCACCTTCATGGTTCCTGTTGCTGTTGCTCAGAATCAAGAAGCTCCGTCGACCAATGCGGATTTAAGCGCTGTCACGATCAGTGAAGGGACGCTGACGCCAAGCTTCACACCAGATACAACAAGCTATACAGCGAATGTTGGTGCTCATGTAGATGAGGTGACAGTTACGGCATCGGTGTATGACAACGATGCTACAATGAAGATTGACGGGAATACGGTTGTGAGCGGCAATCCGTCACCGGCAATCAGCTTGCATGAGGGCGACAATGCGATAACCGTTGCCGTGACGGCGCAGGATGGTGTAACGGAGAAGGAATACATACTCACGATTACACGTGAGCAGAAGCGAAGTTCCGGTCATGGCTCTACGCCGTCGTCTGTACCGGAATCATCGAATACGAATGTGGAAGTGCTGGTCAACGGTGAAGTAGAGCATGCAGGCACAGCGACGACAGAGGAAGTGAATGGCCAGCAAGTGACGACTGTCGCTGTTGATGAAGAGAAGCTGCAACAACGGCTGGAGCAGGAAGGTGACGGTGCTATTGTGACGGTGCCTGTACCTACTGCTAGCGATGTCGTCATTGGCGAGTTGAATGGCCGGATGGTGAAGAACATGGAACAGCAGCAAGCCACTGTGGAGCTGCGCACGGAGAAGGCAGCTTATACATTACCGGCACAGTTAATCAATATCGATGCGGTGTCCGAACGATTCGATACGAATCTGGCCTTGCAGGATGTGAAGGTGAAGATTGAAGTGGCACAACCTAGTGAAGATCGGATTCGTGCGATTGAAGCTGCAGGGAGGCAAGACGGCCTGGCGCTCGTTACACCACCGCTTAATTTCCGAGTGACTGCAGAGTATGAAGGCCGTTCAGAAGAGATAACGAAGTTTGACGCGTATGTGCAACGGACTGTGGCGATACCGGAAGGGATCGATCCTAGTCAAATCACGACAGGTGTAGTCGTAGAAGCAGACGGCACAGTGCGCCACGTACCGACTAAGATCGTAGAGGTTGACGGCGTCTATTACGCGCAAATCAACAGTTTGACGAATAGCACGTACACAGTTGTCTGGAATCCGTTGGAATTCGACGATATGACACATCATTGGGCCAAGGAAGCGGTCAACAATATGGGGGCTCGCATGGTAATCAGCGGTGTCGGCGATGGATCATTCGAGCCGGATCGCGCGATCACTCGCGCTGAGTTTGCTGCGATTGTCGTCAGAGGCTTAGGGTTACAGATGGGACAGGGTGAGAGTGAATTTGCAGATGTGTACCAGACGCACTGGTTCCATCCTGCCGTACAGACGGCAACGAGCTACGGGTTGATCCAAGGCTTCGAGGACGGCACCTTCCGTGCGCATGACAAGATCACTCGCGAACAAGCGGTACAGATCATTGCCAACGCCATGAAGCTTACAGGATTAGACGGACAACGCGATGATCGGTCATCAGCAGCGATGCTGCGGTCGTATGAGGATGCGGAACATATAAGCTCATGGGCAAGGAGCAGTATGGCAAGAAGTATTCAGGCAGGGCTCATAACGGGCAGAAGCGAGCATGCGCTTGCGCCGCAGCACTTCATGACAAGAGCAGAAGTTGCGTTGCTCATAGAGCGGCTGCTGGAGGAGTCAGATTTGATATAGGACAAGCAAACTTTATAGATGAAGTGTCATTGGCACCAGGAGAGACGAAGCTGCTTGGCGTATACCGGCAAGTAGAACAGTCGTACGCCAGGGCTCACAATGTGAATAGATGTCATAATTATGCTGAATCTAGATATAGTTAACCGAATGCTACTAAATAAAGTGAGGTGTACGCATGGTTAACGGTTTTGTGACGCGTTCCGTTGATGAGGTTCGGTTCTGGTCACGTATCATGAAGGAACATTCTCTATTTCTCAAATTAGGATTCCGTTGTGAGGACACGCAGTTAATCAATGAGGCGAACTACTTTTACGCGGTGTTCGAGGATATTGAAGGGAGAGCGAATGCATTAACAGCTGAAGCAGACCCTGAAGTGATCAAGAGTTTTAACGCAGAAGTCTACAATCACGCTACGCATATATGGGCGTTCAAACGAAAAGTGTTAGGCCTCATATTGTCCTGTCAACTTCCGGGGGCCAATAATTTTCCGTTATTGGTTGACCACGTAAGTAGAGAGGCTTTTTATTTTGGCAATCGCTTGCAGGAACTGAATAATGGCAGGTTGGACCCTTTGCCAGACGCTATTATTAATGAAAATGTGTTTTTCTTGCGAATTATGGCGGACCATGCGAAATTCATCGGGCATTTACTGGATCCCTCCGAACGCAAGCTTGTTGAACAGGCCAGGGAGTTTAGCCATGATTTCGATCAGCTGCTTTATCAAGCCCGAGATTTAGAGTCCATGCGTCCCCAATCCCAGACCGGTCCCCTACTTGACCAATTCCTAGATCAAAATCGGGTGTCAGTAGAGTCGCTTCGTGATTTCAAAAAGACGGCAAGAGAGCTCATAGAGGCTTGTCGCATCAAGAGTATCATTCATCCATTGCTCGCCGACCATGTGTTTCGTGAAGCGGAACGCTTCTTGTTCATCATCGACATGTTTGAGAATAGTCTGACCAGTGTCGCAATGAAACGTTAGCAACGAACGATAACTGGACAGGTGGGAGCGGGGGACTGGTCCATTGTCACCGGCACACTTCCATGCAAGATGGAGAGTCCCTCTCCGATATGAACTGTTGAAGATCAGCCAGCTTATTGCAGCTCGTAGTAGAAGTGCCTGATTCGGTTACTGCCATCACGGCTAGGATGCTTTATAATAGAGTATAATGAATAGGGATGATAGCCCTTATCCCGCAATTGCCGAAGCTATGAATCATGAATGAAGGAAGTGATGGTTGATGAATGTGCAACTGGTCATGCAAGAGCTGGAAACTCTGGGCAAGGAACGAACGAAGAAGATATATATGTCCAACGGTGCGCGTGAGCCGCTGTTTGGCGTGGCTACGGGTACAATGAAACCGATGGTGAAGACTATTGGAATCGATCAAGCATTGGCGGAGCAGCTCTATGCCACAGGCAATTACGATGCGATGTACTTCGCCGGCGTCATAGCAGATCCGAAAGCGATGAGCGAAGCCGACTACGATCGTTGGATGGATGAGGCGTATTTCTTCATGCTGTCGGACTATGTGGTTGCTGTTACCTTGTCGGAAGCAGACATTGCCCAAGAAGTAGCGGACAAGTGGATAGTCAGTGGAGAAGAATTGCGCATGTCAGCGGGCTGGAGCTGTTACTGTTGGCTATTGGGCAATCGTCCAGACCGCGAATTCGCCGAAGACAAGATCGCCAACATGCTGACGCAGGTGAAGCAGACGATTCACGACGCTCCCGAACGAGCGAGATACGCGATGAATCAGTTCATCTATACAGTGGGCATCTCTTACTTGCCGCTTCATGATCTGGCAGTTGCAACTGCTGAAGAAGTAGGCCCTGTTGAAATCGATCAAGATAAGAAGAAGAGTAAGACCCTATCCGCTTCAGACACGATACAGCAGGCCAAGGAGAAAGGCCGGCTCGGTTTCAAGCGGAAGTATGTGAGGTGTTGAAAAGGATGGGAACCTGTCAATTCTGAACCTCATGGACAATTCTATGATCTCTTCCTCGTCGTAGACCAATTCGGTGTCTTCATCGATGATGTGATAATCAAGGTTGAATGGACTCACAATTGTTATTCAGCACCATCTCCTTCATTCATGTATCCGAATATTTTGAGACGTCGACCGGAATATGTAAAAGCACTCCCTTCGTGGGAGTGCTTTTATTGACTAACGACTTTCTTCAAGAGCTTTAAGTCTATATCATGCTGCTGGGTAGTGATTGCTAATTCTCGAATCGATTTCAATAATGTTTCATCAGCTTTGATGTTTTCCATATGTTGCTCGACAAGAGTTGCCTTAACACCTTCAACACTACTATGAAGCACATCGATTCTTGTGTTAACACCTTCAATACTATTGTGGACATTTGTCTTAACACCTTCAACACTACTATGAAGTACATCGATTCTTGTGTTAACACCTTCAACACTACTATGAAGTACATCGATTCTTGTGTTAACACCTTCAATACTATTGTGGAAATTTGTCTTAACACCTTCAACACTACTATGGAGCACATCGATTCTTGTGTTAACATTTTCAATATTACTGTGAAGTACATCGATACGCTGATTGATATTGCGGAGTTCTTTCATAATTGTTTCAAGTTGCTTGTCTTCCATCAATTCACCTGCTTTCGATCTTTGGAATGATTATATCATATATCTTGTTACTTGGGAGCGAGCATAATTGCTCGCCTTTTTCTTTTAGGCACCACTTATCGAAATTACTTGTTTTAATTCGATATTCGTAGTAACGCAGTCATGCAATCCTGTAATATTTGAATGGGATGAGCAGTAGTGTTAGTCACAAGAAGAACGCACAGTAAATTAGAAACAAAGGGGGAAGCAGGAAATGGGATTTCCACCGTGGTTTCAGGAAGCGATGCAAGGGAGGCTGGAGGAAGTGTCAGCACGAATTGAATATCAGCCTGAATTGCAGGACATACGTGCTGAAGCAGCTCAGGCATTCCGGGCTTTGTTTGAAGGGAAGGACTCTATGTCCCACCGAGGTTAGGTTGGTACAAGTATATTTTACCATAGAGTCGTCCATGCGGGCGGTTTTTCTTCGTAGTGGGAATGGCTTCCCGCTAGTTAGTGGCTCCTGCCGTTACTACTTACTGTTGTTCATGAGATAACGTGAATTAACTGCAAATGTGCAGGCTTAGCGCATACAGAACAGGTGATCTTGTGAAATACCTGCGATTTTGCATCTTTGATTTCGGAAAATCGCCAGTTCAGGCGGTCTGTGCTTCAAAAGGATGTATATCCGCAGCAATTCCTAACTTCTGCGCAGATTTGCGAAGTAAAGCCTGCACAATCGACTTTATTTCCTCATGCTGTGCGAATTGCCATTATGATATGGACTCGGAACACCAAAGATGTCCCATACCGAACTATAACGAAGACGCCAAGGAGAGGCCCCCCTAGCGTCTTCGCTGTCTCGCTCTATTTCTTCTCCTTCACCGGCATCCAAATTTCACTGTATACGTTGTCCGAACTGTCCCCGTACTTGGTGAAGGAAATACCGGGCAGATCGGCTATTACATAATCTGAAGATGGTAGCCATTCCGAATACACCTTGGCGGTCGTTTGTTGCATCGTTGCAGGGAACGGTCCTTGATTGGGGAAGATCGCCCACAAACTTGCTTCAATCGTGAGCTGCTCCAGATCATCGAACGGATTGTCCTGGGTAGTTGCGAAGCCGATCATATGGGTAAGGTAGCCTCGCTCCTCCAAGTACCCTTCGTCGAAATCGTAGGACACGTTCAACACTTGATGCGGGTACAGATCGGCCAATTGATGCATGTGGTTGCGTTGCTGTTCGGTAATGGATTGCGCCAGCTCGATGATCGCTTGATTCTCACCTTCGAATTGAATCGGTACTCGCTTCGATACACCTACGATGTGAAACTTCTCTTTCTTCTCCACTTTGAATTCCATGGATATGCCTCCTCGGATATCGATATAGAAGGTAAATGTGGGAAATGACTTTTGAATCTTGTTCTTCGCTACTTCGGACGGCAAGAAACCGCTCCACTCGCGGAAGGCTCTCGAGAATCCTTCGATCGATTGGAATCCATACTTGTAGGCAACATCGGTCACTCTGGCTCCGTGAATGAGTTCACCATTGGCAACGGATAATCGCCGATTTCTGATATACTCGTTCAACGACATGCCCGCCATGTAGGAGAACATTCTCTTGAAATGATAGTCTGAGATACCTACGATCTTCGCTATGTCCTTCCCGGTGATGTCCTCCGTCAAGTGCGCTTCGATGTAGTCCATCAGCTGATTGAATCGTTGCAGCATGCATTTCCCCTCCTTCACAAATCGATCATAGCAATGTTGTCTCCGATTCACTCGATGATTGGCATACGGGATTAATCGAACGCGGATGACCATTCACAGTTTCGACTATGTGCGTTGTCCTCTGGATGTCCACAATAATAGCTGTGTGATGATGGCCAGAATCGGCAATTCCAACAACGGACCGATGACCAATGTTAAGGCGATTAAGGGTTGATCCGGGAATGCGGTCATGGCGATGGCCAAAGCAATCGGTGAATTTCTGGCCAGTGTGGTCAAGCTTAAGCTTGCTCGATCTGCGTAGGTCATACGCAAGAATCGTCCTGTTCCCTGTCCCACGATGAAGTTGATGAGGAAGAACAAGCTGATCGGAATCAGAATTTGCCACAGCAGTTCTATATGATCCAGCAACAGCTTTCCTTGTGAGGCGAACATGGCAGCTATGGCGAGACTGAGCAACACGATAGGCAAGGTGCTTAGTTGCGACACCCATTTTGCTTCCATCGATTTTCTATTTTTAACGATGAATTTGGTCAGAAAGGCAAGGATGAGCGGGAGGCACAGCACCAGAATGACACTTTCCATAAGATTGGATAGATCAATAGAAGCTCGCGTCCCTCCGAAGAGGAGCAAGTAGAACGGCAACAGGATAATCTGCAGGATAAGATTGATGGGTAGGATGGACGTGGACAAGGACAGATTCCCTCTAGCCAAGGTAGTGAAGATCAAATACCAATCCGTGCAAGGTGTGACCATCAGCATAATAAACCCTAGCCAAAGTGCCGGATGGTCCTGTAGGAATAGGAGGGTCAGACCCCATGCCAACAAGGGAGTCCAGACAAAATTAAGGAGCAATGACGTGAGTGAAAATGTGAAGTTGCGAAAGGACTGCTTCATCTCCCGCAAGGGGATCTGCAAGAACGTCATATAGAGCATGCCGATGAGCAGAGGGACAATTAGCATGAGCCCGTAATGCCCGGCGAACTCCCATTGTCCCAATCCGAGTCCGAGCAGGACGGAACATAGTATGATGATGGTGTATAGCTTCTCGACTTGATTCATAATCAACCCTCTAACTTTGGGATTCTTTCATACATTTGGGTGCAGGTGGGTCTTGTGTGACTTGTGCTTCTGAGCGTACATGCATGCAATTGATACAGGCGGATGGTGCAGTCTGTGCTCCGTACAATTTCATGCAAAAGTTCAGGTTTCGGCTGCTGTAATAGAAGGATTTCTTGAAATTCCTGCGGATCTGCATCTTTCGAATCTGGATCGAACCGCATATAGCCAATTGGGCATTTCAAGCATGTATATTCGCAGTTATTGCGCTGATTTGGACTTGTTTTCGAACGAATGCCTGCACATTCGCATCCTTTCGTCCCAGCCCGCTCATCGGCTCCTGAAGTCAGTTTGCTGTCCACAAATCCAAACATGAAGCTGAGCTGTATTCTTCTCCTTCAGCTTCGACGGTTGAAGGTTGCATGTATGAAACAGCGAACGTATAATGAAATATATAGAGGGTCGGCTGCAACCGACCCCCGGCACAGTGAACCGCTACAAAGGCGGTCGGCTCCGGAAACGATAAGAATTAGACCGTTATCCTAGCAGATGGGCGGTCTATTTCTTATGGTTAAGTACAACAATAATCGTAACAATGAGCGTCAATAGCGCGGTCAGTAACGCGCCGAAGCTTATCATCAACGATAGTGCATCCTTAACTTCCATAGGCATTCCTCCCTTCAATGAGAGGTAGCCGACCGCCCGTTGCAAGCCGTACACGTGTGCTTATATTTGATTATAACAAAATGGGAACACGATGCGAACAAAAATCCTTCACCGTCTGTCCCTCCTCACAACTCCGCTTACAATTTATATAGTCACCTTGATCTTTGCTAACTTCAGCCTTCCTTCAAGCTCAAATTCCCGACGAATAGAGCGCTTTGTACGCCGAAGGTGTCATGTTATGTATTTTTTTGAACCACTTCGTGAAATAGCTTGGGTGGTGAAAGCCGGAATCCACGGCTGCTTCCAATACGGTGCATGATCCGGTTCGCAGCAGATTTGCAGCTTTGTTCACGCGTATGAAGTTCAAATATTCCAAGGGTCTCATGCCGGTTTGGGTTTTGAAGAATCTGCAAAAATGCGATCGGCTTAAGGAGATGACGGCCGCCAATTGATCCAATTCGATCTTCTCGCTGGAGTGCGCTTCCATGAACTGTAAGACCTGCTTGATTAACGCCCGGGCTTCAGAACGCTGCCCGGTTGTCAGTGCCATCCCTGTTTCGATCAAGCCATGCTCATATACATCTGAAAATAGCATGAGCAGCAACCCTTTTAACCCCAGCTCGTACCCGGCATGCTTATGCTCGTATTTTAACAGTATGTGCTTGATGCGTGATAGTAACTGCACATGCGTGTTCATGGAAGGGGTTAAATATGCAGGGAATTGTTCGTTGCGGTTGATCAAGGAGGAGAGCGCAAGCTCGAAGGCTTGTTCTGGATGATTCGAGGTAATCCAGGACAGCTTGAACACAATGGAGTAATAGGTGACTGTGGTTAAGTGACTGTTATATCCGCTATGGAGTTCCCCGGGATGAACAATGAGGGCTTCTCCCGCTTGCAGGGGGAACTCTCTGTCTTCAATCCGAAAGACCGCATGTCCTTGATCCAAGAAGATAATTTCCATCTCATCGTGCCAATGAATCGGCATGATTTGTTGTGCATTCGGGGTGTGTGCAACCTTATAGATGTCGAATGGGAAGTTGGGACTGCCATGTCTTTTATTCTCGTAATAGCGAAATTCGTACAATATAACCACTTCCTTGTTGATAGTGGATCCCTAGCGGGGGCTTATTCTTACTATATCAAGTTAGAACGCAAAAGGGGAGAGGAAATGATAATAATATTGTGCTAGTAATGAGCAATAATATCGAAGAATGATTCATATATGGGCAATATAATTATATTTAATGAATACTAGGCAGGTGAAGACATGAAGTTGTTGGATTATAGAGTGAATACCGATGGCGTTACGATGAGCACAGCAAACGGCATGATGCAGGTTGCTTTTTGTACGCCAAGCATTGCTAGAATTCGCTATACGCTTGAAACGTCCTTCAGTGAGAACGAAAGTCTTATGGTCATCAAGCGCACGAATACCGAAGAGATTCACTGGCAGCTCCATGATCAGGCGGAGTATCTTGAATTGTTGACGGATGTTCTAACGGTCAAGGTCGATAAAGCAACGTGCGCATTCACTTACTTGGACGCAGATGGGAATGTACTGACGAAGGAGCCGTCTAAGGGCGGCAAGACGTTGGAGCGAATGGATGTGATGCGGACGAAGTTCCATGATGCTGCGAAATCCGAGGCCAAAGTAGGGGCGGATGGTCTGCGGGTGAATGTGGACGGCTGGCAGCAAACCATCGATAGACAGGCATTTCGTACAAAACTGGCGTTTGAATGGCAACCTGGTGAAGCGCTGTACGGCTTAGGCTCCCATGAAGAAGGCATGATGAATTTGCGAGGCAAGCACCAATATCTCTACCAGCAAAATATGAAGGCGACAGTGCCGGCATTCCTCTCCACCCGGGGCTATGGCATTCTTGTGGACAGTTATTCGCTCATGACATTTCGTGACGATGCATATGGTTCCTATATTTGGACGGATACCGATGATGAACTGGATTATTATCTCATTGCAGGTCCAGAATTCGATGATATTATCAAGGGCATCCGATATTTGACCGGGGAGGCTCCGATGCTACCCAAATGGGCATACGGCTATATCCAATCGAAGGAGCGGTATAAGACGCAACAAGAACTGGTAGATACGGTGCAAGCGTACCGCGACCGCGAGCTGCCGCTGGATTGCATGGTGCTGGATTGGTGTTCTTGGTCTGGCGATTTGTGGGGGGAGAAGAAGCTTGACCCCGAACGCTTTCCAGATCCAGAAGAGATGATGGAAGAGCTTCATGCGCGCAATGCCAAGCTCATGGTTTCAATATGGCCCATTATGCAAGCAGGCGGCGACAATCACCGTGAAATGAATGAGCAGGGGTACCTATTAGGCAATCAAGCCACGTATGATGCGTTCCAAGAAGAAGCGCGGCAGCTTTATTGGCAGCAAGCCCATGATGGCTTGTTCGCTCACGGGACTGATGCTTGGTGGTGCGACTGCACGGAGCCGTTCGAGGCAGATTGGCAAGGCGCAGTCAAGCCGGAGCCCGAACAGCGCATGCTGATCAATACAGGAGAAGCCAAGCGTTATCTGGATCCCGCTTACATCAATGCCTACTCCTTGCTGCATTCCAGAGGGATCTACGAAGGACAGCGTTCCATAACGGACAGCAAACGCGTGGTGAATCTGACGCGCTCTGCTTATGCAGGGCAGCATCGCTATGGCACGATCACCTGGTCAGGTGATATCTCGGCAACATGGGACGCATTGCGCAAGCAAATTGCGGACGGCCTGAATTTTTGTATGACCGGATCGCCATATTGGACCTTCGACATCGGGGCCTTCTTCGTGAAGAACCAACCGGATCTGTGGTTCTGGAGCGGCGATTATGACAAGGGCGTTGATGATTTGGGGTACCGCGAGCTCTACGTTCGCTGGTTCCAAGCAGGTGCTTTCCTCCCGATGTTCCGATCTCACGGCACAGATACGCCAAGGGAAATCTGGCAATTCGGCAAACCAGGGGAGCCTGTGTACGATACATTAGTGAAGTACTTGAAGCTGCGTTACAAGCTGATGCCCTATATTTACTCCCTAGCAGGGGCTGTGGTTCATCAAAGCTATACGATGTTTCGTGCTCTGGCCTTTGATTTCCGTTACGATGCGAACACCCATCACATAGACGATCAGTTTATGTTTGGACCGGCCTTCCTGGCCGCTCCCGTTACGACTGCGATGTATTACGGACCAGAATCCTGTGAACTGAAGGGAGCCCCTAAAACACGCAGCGTCTATCTGCCATCGGGGACCTGGTTCGATTATTGGACCGACCAACCATTCGCAGGCAGCCAGTTCATTGCGGCCAAAGCTGATCTGAAGACCATGCCGCTGTTTGTTAGAGCAGGCGCGATTGTCCCGACAGGTCCGGATCTTCAATATGCAGAGGAGCAGCCGGGGGCGGTCATTCATCTGAAGATTTATCCGGGTGCCAACGGCTCTTTCACGCTCTACGAGGACGAAGGAGATAATTACAACTATGAGGATGGCAAGTACTCCACCATCCGAATGACTTGGCGCAACGCCAAGCGGACACTCGTGCTGGAGAAGAGGGCGGGCAGCTTTGCAGGGATGCAGCAACATCGACAGTTCTCGATTGAAATAGCCGGAGAGGATCGGCATGCGATGATTTCGTATTCCGGTGAGCAAGCAAGCGTACAACTATAAGCAGGGGTATCTTCAAACGAGAGGAGTGATGAAGCATGGTCAGAATGGATGCCCACCAACATTATTGGCGTATAGAGCGTGGGGATTATGGATGGATCACTTCTGATATCCGGGCATTATATCGCGATTTTTCACCTGATGACTTGAAGCCTATACTGGATAAGCATCACATGGATGGGTCCATTGTGGTACAAGCCGCTCCGACACTTGAGGAGACGGATTACCTATTGTCATTGGCAGCAGCAGACGAGACGATCTTGGGTGTGGTCGGCTATTTGGACTTGAATGATCCGCATTGTATCTCGCAGTATGAAGCCTGCAAGAAACACCCGAAATATGTGGGATTCCGGATCATGATTCAGGATATGCCAGATGCTTACCAAGTGTTGGAACCCCGATTTGTAGAGAATCTGCAATACTTTGAAAAAGAAGATGTGCCTGTAGATTTGTTGGTGGTTTCCCATCAGCTTGAGCCATTGATTCAATTAATTCAGAAGGTGCCCCAGTTAAGAGGAGTCATTGACCACATGGCAAAACCACGGATTGCCGAAGGCATTATGCAGCCATGGAAAAAACAGATTGCAGAGCTTGCTGCATTTCCTAAGTTGTATTGCAAGTTATCGGGTATGGTTACGGAGGCGGATCATCAGCGCTGGACTAAAGATCAATTCGTCCCTTATGTCCGCACGATTGTCGAGCAATTCGGATCGGACCGCGTCATGTTTGGCAGTGACTGGCCGGTCTGCTTGCTTGCGGCTGATTATGATGCCGTAGTTGAGGTGCTGCTCCATGCTCTTCCGGAGAATTGGCGTGCAGAAGCGCATGCCAGATGCTTCGGGGAAAACGCCAAATGGTTCTACAAACTATAAGTGATGAGGGAGGAACGATAAGCGATGAAATATAGAAGGCTTGGCAAAACCGGGATAGAGGTCTCCGCACTAAGCTTCGGGGCATCTTCTCTAGGCTCCGTCTTTCGCGAGGTCAAGGAGGAAGCGTGCATGCGTACAGTGCATACAGCTTTGGATCAGGGTATAAATTTCATCGACGTATCGCCCTATTATGGCTTGACCCAAGCAGAGACGATGCTGGGTAAGGCGATCAAGACGATTCCGCGAGATCGATATTATCTCTCTACCAAGGCTGGACGTTATGGCGCTGATGTGTTCGACTTCTCGAAACAGCGGATCATCAGCAGCCTGGAGGACAGTCTGAGGCGGCTGCATACAGACTACGTGGACATCTTATTTCTGCATGACATCGAGTTCGTGCCGGCCGCTATCATTCTGGAAGAGGCCTTGCCCGCATTGGAGCAATTAAAGCAGGAAGGGAAGATTCGATTCAAGGGCATTTGCGGCCTCCCGCTGGAGCTGTTCGAAGCTATGCTTCCCCAGATCGAGGTGGATGCGATCATCTCGTACTGTCATTATTCGTTGAACGATTCATCGCTGGTGAATCTCCTTCCATTCATAGAGCAGTACAACATCGGCTTGGTCAATGCCTCTCCCTTATCCATGGGTCTGTTGAGCATCGATGGCGTCCCGGATTGGCATCCTGCGCCAGACGAAGTGAAGCGGGTTTGCAAGCAGGCTGCTCAATACTGTGCGGAGCACGGAGAGTTGATAGCGAAGCTGGCTATTCAATATTCCACTGCCAATGAACGCATTCCGACTACATTAGTCAGCACAGCGAATCCTGATAATATTCGCAACAATATTGCTTATATGAACGAGCCTGTCAATCATGAACTCATGGAGGCTGTGTTGGAGATTTTAAAGCCTGTTGCGAATCAGACATGGGTGAGTGGAAGGCCGGAATACAACCAGAAGATTATGGGGAGTGGTGCATGAATGAAGGGGATTGTATGTCAGGGAGTCAATCGATTCGCGCCAGTTGAATTGCCTGATCCATCACTGTCTGATGGGCATGCCATCGTGCGGATCAAGCGCGTTGGCATATGTGGTACAGATCAGCATGCTTATCGGGGCAACCAGCCTTTTTTTACTTACCCGCGTATTCTGGGGCATGAATTGGCAGGTATCATTGAGGATATCGGACCCAACGACAAGGGGCTTGGCATTGGCGATCAAGTAGGAGTCATGCCTTATCTGAATTGCGGCCATTGCATCGCTTGCCGCAACGGAAGTCCGAATTGCTGTGTGAACATACGAGTGTTGGGAGTTCATGTGGATGGAGGAATGCGTGAACGGATGACTGTACCGATTGGTCATCTCATCCATACGAAGGGGCTTACGCTGGATCAATCTGCAGTGCTCGAGCCGTTGAGCATTGGAGCGCATGCGGTCAGAAGAGCGGAGCTTAAGCTGGGGGAGACAGTTCTCGTGATCGGCGCGGGCCCTATCGGACTCGGGGTGATGGCGTTCGCCAACTATCAGGGAGCCAAGGTAATCGCGATGGACATCCATGACCAGCGCCTGGCGTTCTGCAAGGAATGGGCACATGTTGACGAAACGATCCATGCCCTCCATGATCCCAAATCTCGGCTGGAGGACATCACAGATGGAGACTATCCAACGGTGGTGTTCGATGCTACCGGCAATGTTCATTCCATGAGCCAGTCGTTCCAATGGGTTGCACATGGCGGGAAGCTGGTTTATGTAGGCTTGGTTAAAGCGGATATTTCCTTCCATGACCCTGAATTTCATAAACGGGAAATGACGCTATTGGGCAGCAGGAATGCTACGGAAGAAGATTTCGACACGGTGCTGCATGCGTTGCGTCAAGGCAACATCGATGTGGACCGATTCATTACCCATCGGGCGCCATTCGATAAGATGATCGATTCATTCGAAGCTTGGCTCAACCCCGAGGCGAAGGTGATAAAAGCAATAGTCGAGCTGTAAGTGGCAATAGGCAGGATGAAGAGATCCTGCCCCCCAAAAAGAATGAAAGCGCTTACATAAAATATTGAAAATGCACACCCTCTTATACAGAATGATGACTATATTACCGAGCTCGCTGCTTTTACAATGATAGTGAAAGGAGTGAGCACACTATGGAGGCTGAAACGATAAAGGCAGAGATGGCGATCAATCGATCCTCCGTTTGGAAGCGCTTCAAGAAACAGCGGAGCGCACATTTCTTCGTATGGATCGGGTTGATGTACCTGTTCGTGTTCGCATACACACCGATGTTCGGCATTTTAATGGCCTTCAAGGATTATTCGATTGTAACCGGTATCAAGGGGATATTCACCAGCGAGTGGGTCGGATTCCGGTATTTCATTGAGTTTTATAACGAATATAAGTTTTACAATATCGTGAGAAATACATTGGCACTCAGCTTCCTGAAGGTGGTTTTTACATTTCCGGTGCCTATCTTGTTCGCCATCATGTTGAACGAAGTGAAGCATCTGCCATTTAAGAGGGTCGTACAGACTGTAAGCTATCTGCCTCATTTCATATCCTGGGTTGTGGTGCTGGGATTGGCCTTCACTTTTTTCTCCAGTCATGTTGGACTTGTAAATCAGGTGCTTCTTGCTTGGGGTTGGATTGAGGATCCGCTTCCTATCTTGACGGGCTCCTCCTATTTCTGGGGATTGGCGGTTGGAAGCGCCATGTGGAAGGAAGCAGGCTGGTGGGCAATTATCTTCCTGGCTGCCATGGCAGGAATCAATCCAGCACTTTATGAGGCCGCTCAAATTGACGGTGCTGGGAGGCTGGCGCGTATTTGGCACATCACGCTGCCTGGCATTAAAGGGACTGTGGTCGTTGTGTTGATCTTAACAATCGGGAGTATTCTTGGCGGCGGTCTGGTCGGCTCGAATTTCGAGCAAGCTTATCTTATGGGGAACGCCAACAATAATGATACTTCGGAAATTGTACAAACCTATGCCTTTAAGGTGGGCCTTGCTCAAGGCAGATATTCGTATGCGGCTGCGATTGATCTCGTGCAATCTATCATTTCCGTCATCTTGATCTTCAGCAGCAACTATATAGCCAAGAGATTTTCAGGATCGGGATTGTTCTAACCATGACGGTTGAGAGGGGGGAGACAACATGAGGAGAAGCAGGGAGGACAAGGTGATTGATACTGCAAACTACGGTTTGCTGCTCGTCATATTATTCGTGACGGCCTATCCGTTTTATTACTTATTGATCACTTCCTTCAACTCAGGATCAGACGCTTTATTAGGAGGCGCGTATTTTTGGCCAAGTGATTTTACATTAGAGAATTATAAGACGTTCTTCAACGATCGGAAATGGTTAATCGCATTAGGCGTTAGTGTGATGAGAACGGTAATCGGAGCAGCGACTGGAGTCTTGTTCACAAGCCTAATTGCGTACGGTCTGTCAGGCAAGGATTTGGTCTTTAGGAATTTTTATTTTGTCGTCGTCATCTTTGCGATGTATTTCTCAGGCGGATTAATTCCTTACTATGTCGTCTTACGATCTCTGGGACTTCTCAATTCATTCGGGGTGTATATCATTCCCGCCATGCTGAATACGTTCTTTCTATTAATCGCCATTTCATTCTTCAGAGAAATCCCGAATGATCTCAAGGAATCGGCGTATATCGATGGTGCGAATGAGCTGACGATATTTTATAAGATCATTCTCCCAGTATCCAAGCCATTGCTTGCTACGATGGCCTTGTTCATGGGTGTGGGGCAATGGAATTCCTGGCTGGATGCCGCCTATTTCGTGAGGGATGAAAATTTAAGAACATTAACCTATCGCATGATTGAGATCATTAACAAGAGCCAAATCCCGCGCGAGTCGATTGCGGCTGCGGCAGGCGCATCCAATGTCACGAGTTATTCCTTGCAGGTGACGGCGATGATTGTGTCGATTGCGCCCATTATATGCGTATACCCTTTTTTGCAAAAGTACTTTGTGAAAGGCATTATGCTGGGCTCGGTGAAAGAATGAGTTGACGTTATTAAAGCGCACGCTTTAATATATACTATTCAATTGGAGGGTTCTAAATGAAACAGAGCGTACATGTTCTGGCTATTCTATCTCTCATCCTGGTTTTGTTGGCTGCATGTTCCAGTGGCGGCAATGCCCCGTCCGAACGAACGCCAAACAACGATTCCGCGATAGAGGACAATGGTACTGGCAATGAAGAAATTGTAGAATTATCCCTATTCATCAATCATTCCTGGTATCCAGTCCGGGAGTGGTCGGGATCAATTGCAGAGGAAATAACGAAAAGAACAGGCGTGAAGCTGAATGTGACAGTAGCCGCAGATGGGGAACAATTGCCATTAATGATTGCTTCCGGCGATCTGCCTGATATGGTGTTTACAGTGAGGGAGCCGAGATTAGAAAATCC
This sequence comes from uncultured Paenibacillaceae bacterium, assembly GCA_913056365.1. Lineage (GTDB taxonomy): Bacteria > Bacillota > Bacilli > Paenibacillales > K13 > Xylanibacillus. Next base: position 21,224 of record CAJXLT010000003.1, read on the forward strand.
GGATATGTCCTATCCTTGGAACGAACTGATTGAGGAGTATGCCCCGGACTTCCAGCTCGATCAAGCCAGAGTGGCGGTCAATACTGCGCCTGACGGGAATTTCTATACGGTACTGAATGCGTTTGCAACACCTGAAGAATGGGAGCAAAATCCTTATGCGCTGGGGAATGACGGGAATCCGGGCATTGCAGTCAGACAGGATATCATGGACGAGCTTGGCATTGCAAGCATCGAAACCATCGACGAATTCATGGCTGCACTTGAGCAAGTCCGAAATCAGTACCCAGATATGGTGCCGCTAACAATGGATATTGAGTGGATCTCGCAATATTTCAAGATGCAATTTGGCATTCCGCCGCACAGCTCCTGGTACGAGCAGAATGGTCAATTGAAGCATGTGAATACACATCCGAGTATGCTGGACTATTACAAGTTTATGAATCGTCTTTATCGGAATGGCTATATTCTTGCGGAGAACTTCACCTACAGCAATGATCAGATTGATGATGAATATGCGACGACGGGCAGAGCTTTCGCGCATAGCCATACCGTCAGCGTGGCCAATGCGGATATGGCTAAAGCGGCAACCCAAGGTCATGATCTCACCTTCACAATGCTGCCTTCTACCTTGACGGATGAAGCTTACAACTTGAGTACAGGCACAGGCTTCTCCGGAGTGTACATTACCAAGAACAATCAAAACCCGGAAAAGAGTATTGAGTTCCTTCAATTTCTGGCGAGTGAGGAAGGCAAGGAGCTTGTTATGTTCGGCATCGAGGGCGAGCATTGGAACTGGCATGAAGATGGATATCCCGAATTCCATTATGATGTGAACGATGCTGAATATGTCAATAGTGAAGGTCTAAAGTGGTGGTACCTGTACTCCGACGCTATCGTCGAGGGATTGCGCGGCTACGTGCCTGGCACGCAAACGACTAAAGCGCTGCAGGAAATTAAGGAAATTACAGATTATAACCCGTCTATAGGCATGATAAAATTGCAGGACGGCACGAATGAGAAGGTCATATTCGACAAAATTGATGAAATGGTCGTCAATGAAGAAATCAAGATTTACTTGGCTGAGTCGGAAGCCGCCGCAGAACAAGCTTATCAGAATATGATGCGGTTGGCTGAAGACATAGGATTGAACGAGCTCGAGAGCTGGGCTACGGAAGAATATCAGAAAGTACAGGAACTTTTTGAGTAGACTTGACAGTGAGGGTTGAAAAAGGGGTCTGACTGGGCCCCTTTTTTCCCATATGATGAAGATGCGGTAACACTTGCATCCAACACAGGGACGTGAAGGTTCATTGAGATCTCTTGTTTCCAGGATTGGAATTGCCAAGAAAATGGTGATCGGTTATTTTATCATTATCTTTGTGCCGGTGATCGCTTTCGGTATTTATTACTACAACCAACTATACGTTAGCATGATTGAGGAATATGCAAGCGGCAAGCAGCAAATTATCGAGCAATCCCATTCCAATCTTAGAATTGATTTGCTGCAACTGGAATCGAATTATGGGTTGTTTCAATACAATACCAATGTGATCGATTATTTGAACGGGATGTACCAATCCGAGTGGGAGTATGTCTATGCCTTCCAGAAGCATATCAATCCCCTGCTGTCGTATGCGCTTTCCGGGAATTCCAATCTTCAAGCGATCCGGATGTACAAGTTCCATGAACGCATTCTTTCGGCTCCTGATCAAATCGTCAGTTTCGAGGAATTGCCTGACGATATTCAAGCTGAACTTGACTTGCTCGTACCGGGCGAGGGGAAGTGGCTGTATCAACTGTCTGCATCCCAGCGTTGGTCCTTGGTTTATTACCAGACAATGTACGCCGAGCGGTTCTCCAAGAAGGTCGGTGTATTCGCCGTAGAGGTTGATCCGAGGCTCATTCATGGCTTCGTCGATACACTGAGTCATGAAGGGCGATCCGAGGTTTACTTGTTTACAGAGGATTTCACATTCCGATCTCCTGACGTGAGGGAAGATCTGGTGAGTAGGATGCAAGAGCAGCCGACCGATTACTTCTTTATGGACAACAAGCGCATCATTGTCAATCATCTTGTTATTGACGAACTCGGCTTAAGGGTAGCGGTTGTCAGTCAAGTGGAAGATATATTTGCCAGGATGGCAGAGAAGCAAGTTGTCTTGATCCTGACTATATCGGGGCTGCTGCTCCTATTGTCCGGTATCTATTACTTGCTGACCTCATCCATTACGAAACGGTTGTCCAGGTTGGCCAGACACATGAGGCATGTGGGGGAGAACAACTTCAAAGCCTTGAATCATCGAGAGGAACCGGATGAAATCGGGTATTTGACCTACACCTACAACGCTATGCTGCAGCGCATGGATGAGCTGGTCAATAAGGTGCAACGTTCCGAGCTGCTGCGCCAGGAGGTTGCCTACAAGGCTTTGCAGGCACAGGTGAAACCTCACTTCCTGTACAATACGCTGGAGACGATTCGTATGCTGGCCGAGACGAACGAGGACTACGAAGTGGCAGACATCGCTTATTCATTCGGGCAATTGATGCGTTACAGCCTGTCGAATGATCATCAGCAAATTAAACTAAGTGATGAGGTTAAGAACATTGACGATTACATGAAGATTCAAAAAGTACGATTAGGGAAGCGGCTTGATTATGGCTTTGATATCAAAGCCCGAACAGAGCTTATTCCCTGTCCGCAATTTATTCTACAGCCGCTTGTCGAGAATTGCATTGTTCACGGCTTGTCCGCTGTGCGCAGGACGTGCCGGATTGAGATCCGCATCAGCGAAGACGACCGTTATGTCTATATTGAAATCTCAGACGACGGTGTGGGTATTCCGGCGGACAGATTGGAAGGGATAAGGAAGGTCTTGAAGAATGCAGTCTATATGAAAGACTTCTCAACCCATGACGGGGGCCATGGTTTGTACAATGTCAGTGAAAGAATCAAAGCCTTCTACGGCGAGGACTCCCGAATTGAGGTCGATAGCAGCGGGGCCGAAGGGACGATCTTCCATCTATATTTGAACAAAAAAGGGATGTTCAAGCATGTTGAAACTGCTGGTAGTCGATGATGAGTTGGTGATCTTGCAGGGGATTGTCAAAATCCTAAAGGAAGGAAATACGCCGTTCACGCAAATTGAAAGCGCTATGGATGCGATCGATGCCCTGTCCAAGTTATCGCATTTCTCCCCCGACTTGATCATTACAGACATTACTATGCCTGAGATGAACGGACTTGCATTTATACAAGAGGTGAAGTCCCGTGGGCTATGCGACCGATTTGTTATTCTGACTGGCTATGATGAGTTTGCCTATGCGAAACAAGCGATCCGTGTTCAAGTCATTGATTACTTGTTAAAGCCCATCAATAAACGGGAAATTCTGACACTGCTCAGAAATGTGGCGAAAGAGATTTTTGAGGAAAAGGATTTTTGGGAGAAGCAGGACCAGCATCAGCAGGAATCGGCGTATGGGGATCATGTGGACAAAATCATACATTTCATACAGCAGCATTATCATCAGGATCTATCGCTGGAACAATTCTCAGAGCTTACCGCGTTACACCCCAGTTATGTAAGTCAATTGTTCAAGAAGGAAACAGGCGTCTCCCTCATTCAATACTTGCAAGATTTTAGAATCGCGAAGGCAAAGGAACTGTTAATGAAAAAAAAGAGCTTGCCTGTTCAACTGATTGGGCATCAGGTGGGATTCGAAAACCCGCAGCATTTCATGAAGGTGTTCAAAAAAGTTGCAGGCTGCACGCCGGGAACTTTCAGGGATAACAATGGCAATCCTAATTCGTCAGGAGGATGAACAGTCTTGACATATACTCCGATTGGAAATGCGTTGAGGATGAAGTACAACCAGCCAGCGGCGGAATGGAATGAGGCGCTGCCGATCGGCAATGGCCGTCTAGGTGCAATGATCTTCGGAGATCCGATCCATGAGCGCTTGCAGCTGAATGAAGATTCGCTATGGTATGGTGGGCCAAGGGATCGCAATAACCCGGATGCCGCAAGCGTGCTGCCCGAGATTCGAAGGCTGATCCTGGAAGGGAAGCCGCAAGAGGCTGAACGCTTGGCCGTATGGGGCTTGTCCGGCATCCCTGAAGCGCAGCGTCACTATGAGCCGTTAGGCCAGCTGCTGCTCCACTTTAGTGGCATGAAGAAGGATGAGATTGAGCAGTACCACAGAAGTCTTGATTTGAATCAGGCTGTTGTGACGACCTCTTTCAGGCATCAAGGCGTCAGGCATCAGCGTGAGTGCTTCGCCAGCTTTCCGGATCAAGCGATCATCGTTCACATGACTGCCGATCAACCGGGACGCCTCTCGTTTACAGCACGGTTGGATCGTGCCAGCTGGAGATGCGTAGATGCGACTGGCCGCCAGGGGACGGATGCGATCTATATGAACGGGGTCTCTGGCGGGGAAGGCGGTATTGCCTTCGCCGCAGTGGTTCAGGTGAAGGTGGAAGGCGGCAGCTTCCATGCGATCGGCGAGCATCTTGTCGTGGAAGGTGCGGACCGCGTCACGTTGATCCTGACAGCGACCACGTCGTATCGGGAAGCAGATCCGTTAGCGCATAGTCTTACGCATGCCGGGGCTGTTTCTGCGCTCGCTTATGATGACCTGCTTGCACGTCATGTGCAAGACTATCAACGTCTGTTTCACAGCGTTTCTCTGAAATTGGGAGGAGATACCTCGATTGGAGAGCTTTCGGTTCCAGCGCGGCTTGAACGCTTGCGCGAAGGGGAGGAAGACGCCGAGCTGATCGCGCTGTATTTCCAATTTGGCCGCTATCTGCTCATCGCGTCCAGCCGGCCAGGGTCGCTCCCGGCCAACCTGCAGGGCATCTGGAACGATCATTTCCTCCCGCCTTGGGACAGCAAATATACGATCAATATCAATGCGCAAATGAATTATTGGCCTACGGAAACGTGCGCCTTATCCGAATGTCATGAGCCTTTCTTTGATTTGATCGACCGATTAAGGAAGCCCGGGCGCGTCACGGCGCAGACGATGTATGGCTGCCGAGGGTTTACGGCGCATCATAATACCGATATTTGGGCGGATACGGCGCCGCAGGATTCATGCGTTCCAGCATCCTACTGGCCGATGGGTGCGGCATGGTTGTCTTTGCATCTATGGGAGCATTATCAGTTCACGCTAGACCTGGATTTCCTCGAACAGGCGCAAGCCACACTAAGGGAAGCGGCCTTGTTCTTGCTGGATTATGTGGTGGAAGGGCCTAGCGGCGAGATGGTCACCTGTCCGTCGGTATCGCCGGAGAATACCTATGTTCTGACTAGTGGAGAAACGGGTGTGCTGTGTGCGGGACCGTCGATGGATACGCAAATTATTCGCGCCTTGTTCCGTGCATGCATCGAGACGGAGCAAATCTTGGCAGAGCAGTGTGGCAAGGAAAGAGACCGTGCATTCATCCACGAATTGGAGCATGTCCTTGGGAAGCTTCCCAAGGAGAAGATAGGGAAGCGCGGCACCATACAGGAATGGTATGAAGACTATGATGAGATAGAGCCGGGACATCGGCACATCTCTCACTTGTTCGCCCTGCATCCAGGCGATCAAATCACGCCGAGGAGGACGCCGGAGCTGGCTCAAGCTGCGCGCCGCACCTTGGAGCGGAGACTTGCGCATGGCGGCGGACATACCGGTTGGAGCCGAGCCTGGATCATCAATTTCTGGGCGCGACTGGAGGACAGCGAGCAGGCGCATGAGCATATGAAGGCTTTGTTAAGCCAGTCCACGTTGCCGAATTTACTGGACAATCATCCGCCATTTCAAATCGATGGAAATTTTGGCGGCACGGCCGGTATTGCAGAGATGCTACTGCAAAGCCATGACGACGCAGTTCATCTGCTGCCGGCGCTGCCGGCAGCATGGGCTTCAGGCGAAGTGAAGGGCTTGCGCGCGCGCGGCGGCTACGAGGTGGACATGAAGTGGGCGAATGGGCGATTGACAGAAGCTCGTATCGTGCCGCGCAACAACGGGGTTTGCAGGCTTAGAGTGTCCGAAGCCGTTGAAATCGATCATGCCAATCAGCAGATTGCTTACAGCAGAGTCGCGAATCAGCCCAATGTCATCTCATTTGAGGTGCAGGCTGGGCAAGTGTATCATCTTCGTGTCAAAGAAGAAGAGCTTCATCAGATGTAAGCATGGGTATACCAATCATAGAATCAAGAAGGGATGAGGCAACAATGAACAAGCAAGGCTTGAATCCATATCTTCCATCGTGGGAGTATATCCCGGATGGTGAGCCGTATGTGTTCGACGGGAGAGTATATGTGTATGGCTCGCACGACCGATTTAACGGCCATGCCTTTTGCTTGAACGACTACGTCTGCTGGTCGGCACCGGTGGACAATCTGGGCGATTGGCGGTGTGAGGGGGTCATCTACAGGAAGACCGACGATCCGCTGAATCCGGACGGAAGGATGTGTCTCTATGCGCCTGACGTCTCGGTCGGGCCGGATGGGCGGTATTATTTGTACTATGTGCTCGACAAGGTGCCGGTCGTTTCTGTAGCCGTCTGTGATAGGCCAGCAGGCAAGTATGCATTTTACGGTTATGTCCATTATGCGGATGGGACACGTCTCGGGGAGAGAGAGGGCGATGAGCCGCAATTTGACCCGGGTGTGCTGACAGAAGGAGAGCGAACGTATCTGTATACAGGCTTCTGTGCGATAGGAGATACATCGCGAACGGGTGCGATGGCGACTGTGCTTGGCCCGGATATGCTGACAATAGTCGAAGAACCGGTCATTGTCGCTCCAAGCGAGCCATACAGCAAGGGCAGCGGATTCGAGGATCATGCGTTCTTCGAAGCCCCTTCGATACGCAAACGGGGCGATACGTACTATCTCATCTATTCGTCGGTTGCCATGCATGAATTATGTTACGCGACGAGTTCGTATCCGACGAAGGGCTTCACCTACCAAGGGGTTATTGTAAGTAATAACGACGTTCATATAGATACATACAAACCTGCAGACAAGCCGATGTATTACGGCGGCAACAATCATGGCAGTATGGTCGAGGTGAACGGGGATTGGTATATGTTCTATCACAGACAGACGAACGGCACGCACTTCTGCAGGCAAGGCTGCTTGGAACCGATCGAATTCCGAGCGGATGGAACGATCCCGCAAGTGGAGATGACGACATCCGGACCGAATGGCGGACCGCTTGCAGGACGCGGGGAATATCCGGCGTATGCGGCATGCAATCTGTTCTGTCAGGATGAGGAGATGTACACGGGTACGTACGGTGCGTGGATGGACGGTCGGTTTCCGAAGATTACGCAGGATGGCAAGGACGGCGACGAGGAGCTAGGCTACATAGCGAATATGAGGGATTCGGCTACGGCAGGCTTCAAGTACTTCCAGTGCGAAGGGATTAGGAAGGTGAAGATCAAGGTACGTGGATATTGCAAGGGCGCGTTCGAAGTGAAGACATCGTGGGACGGTCCAGCGCTCGGCACGATACCGGTGGAATTCACGAATATATGGCGCGAATATGCGGCAGACATCACCATACCGGACGGCATTCAAGCGCTGTACTTGACGTATACCGGATCAGGCAATGCAAGCTTGGCTTCCTTCATTCTTGAGTAATTTTATTAAGGGGGTATGCCTCAGCACGCCCCCTTGTCTTTATTTCCACTTGCGCATACTAGTCTCCCGATCGAAACATGTGTATAAATGTAAGCGCTTTAATAAAGTCAACCGCGGGTAACGATGTAAAGAGATGCACATTGTTTGCCATTTAATGACCATCCTATAATGAAAGCGTAGACATTGGAAGTTGAATTGTCTAATCAAACACATGAGGGGGATTTGCATGAAGGGATTGACTCCTAGGAGACGGCTGATTAAGTTGAGTGTCATTGTGCTAGCTTGCACGCTCGTACTATCCGCTTGCAGCAGCAATAACAGCGGCACCGGAAGTACAGACGGCAATGGGAATTCGAATGCGAACAGTGGAACACCAGCGGATACAGCCAATGGACCGATGACCAAGTATGACCCGCCGATTGAGATATCGATGGTTCGTAATCTAAGTGATGTCGTGGAGAACAACGTGCTTAGTGTACTGGAAGGTGAGACATTCGAGGACAATCGCTGGTCTCGCATCTATGAGGAGCAGCTTGGCATCAAGATTAATTATGATTGGGTTGTGAAGGGCAATCCTGATTCAGATGCCTATAAGCAAAAGATGAATGTGACGCTTGCGTCTGGGGAAATACCGGACTTCACCCCGGTCGATGCGATTCAGTTGAAGCAGCTGGTAGACTCCGAGCTGATTCAAGATATGACACAATATTACGACCAATATGCGTCACCGTTATTGAAGGATATTCTCGAGCAAGAAGGGACAGCGCCATTCGATGCGGCTACGTATGACGGCAAGCTAATGGCGATACCGGAGACAGGCTCCAATATGGAGAGCGGCATGTATCTCTGGGTTCGTACAGATTGGCTCGACAATCTGGGATTAGAGCCGCCGAAGACGATGGCGGACGTGCGGGCCATATCCAAGGCGTTCACAGAGAACGATCCAGATGACAATGGTCAAGATGACACGTATGGTCTTGTTGCGACGAAGGATCTGTGGGGCGGCTTCGGTGGGCTGGAAGGCTTCATGGCAGGCTTCAACGCTTATCCGGACATATGGATTGAAGATGAGTCTGGCGAGCTCGTATACGGCAGTATTCAACCAGAAGTGCGCGATGCTCTCTTGGCCCTGCAGGAGATGACTCAGAATGGCGAGCTGGATAAGGAGTTCGGGATTAAGGACGGCGCCAAGGTATCCGAAGATATCGCATCTGGGAAGATCGGCATGGAGTACGGCGAGCAGTGGAATTCCATCTGGCCGCTTCAATTGAACGTCAACAACGACAGCGATGCACAGTGGCAGGCGTTCCCTATTGTATCTGATCTGGCAGACAATACTAGCATCAAGGTACCGTTGAAGTTCAGAACGACGAAGTTCTTCGCTGTACGCAACGGTGTGGAGAACCCTGAGGCGATTATTAAGCTATTCAATATGCATGTGGAGAAAAACTGGGGTGAAACCGCAGAGTTCGATAAGTATTACGCACCGCCGGAAGCGGAGAGTGTATGGCAGCTGTCCCCAGTGCAACCGGCCCCTCCTAAGAAGAATGTAGAGGCGTTCAGAGCGATTGCCGCAGCTAGAGAGGCGAATGATTTCTCCACACTAGAGGGCGAAGCGAAGACGATTCAGGAGAAGATTGACTCCTATGAATCCGGCTCGGAAGAAGGGTTCGCGCTATGGGGCTGGGAACGCATCTATGGTCCTGATGGCTCTATGGGCATTGCCGACCAGTATGATAAGAATGGTCAATACTTGCTGGATAAGTTTGTCGGAGCGCCAACGCCAACGTTGGTAGAGCGGCAGTCAACGCTGGAGAAGCTCCAGAATGAAGTGTTCGTCAAGATTATTCTTGGTGATCCGATTGAGACATTCGATAAATTCGTGGAAGATTGGAACAACCTAGGCGGTGAGCAAATCACGCAAGAAGTGAACGAGTGGTATGAGCAAACGAAATAGTGCAGCAGCAAGGCATAACAGGGGATGGGAGTACCTTCCTTCCCCTGATGTTTTTTTCTTGGTAAAGGGGGGAAGATAGGACTTGATTTCTAAAAAACTTCGGAGAGAGCTTCCTTTGCATCTGATGCTGTTGCCTGGCCTGATCTTTATTATCATATTCGCTTATATTCCAATGAGCGGATTGACGATCGCTTTCCAGAAGTTCATACCGGCCAAAGGTCTGTTCGGTGATCAGACATGGATTGGGTTAGATAACTTTCGGTATGTTTTCGAGCTGCCAAGCTTCACTCAGGTCGTCTGGAACACGCTGTATATTTCGTCTTTGAAGCTCATTCTCGGGTTGGTCGTTCCGATTGTATTCGCGATTCTGCTCAATGAATTGAGGAATCAGTTAGTGAAGCGTTCTATCCAGACGACGATCTATTTGCCCTATTTCTTATCCTGGGTTGTGCTGGGCGGTATCTTAATTGATATCTTGTCACCATCTAGGGGAATCTTGAATGAATTCATTATGATGCTCGGCTTCGAGCCTGTGTTCTTCCTTGGGGATAATAAGTGGTTTCCGGTTACGCTTGTGTTGTCCGATGTGTGGAAGACCTTCGGCTATGGTACGATCATCTATTTGGCCGCATTGACTGGCATCGATCCGGGACAATATGAGGCGGCGACAATAGACGGCGCGAATCGGTGGCAGAAGGCGTGGCATATTACGATCCCGGGCATGCGGATGGTCATTGTGCTGCTTGCTGTATTAAGCTTGGGCCAGCTATTAAATGCCGGCTTCGATCAGGTATTCAACTTATACAGTCCTCAGGTATACCAGAGCGGCGACATTGTGGACACCTTCGTCTATCGGATCGGGCTGCTTGACGCTCAATATGGTGTGGCAACGGCTGTAGGGTTCTTCAAATCGGTCGTCTCCTTCATTCTCATATCCGTCTCGTACTTCTGCGCTTATCGTTTCGCGAAATATAGAATATTCTAAGGAGGTGGCATACTATGAAAGTCGAGACAGCGAGCGAGCCTGTAACATCGCGGCGGCGTAAGCCTGTCGATTGGTTCGCGATTGTAAATACGACCTTCCTGATTGCAGCGGCTGTGCTGTGTGTGCTGCCGTTGGTTCATATTATTGCCCTGTCCTTCAGTTCGAGCGCAGCGGCATCCGCAGGATATGTGAAGTTTTGGCCGGTGGAATTTACGCTGTCCTCCTATGAATATACGGCAAGCCGAGATGAGTTCTGGCGTTCCTTGTGGGTATCGGTTCAACGCGTCGCGATCGGAACTCCGCTAACCTTGTTATTGATTACGTTGGTATCCTATCCGTTGTCTAAGGAATCTCACGTGTTCCGGTTACGGTTAGTGTACGCTTGGATCTTCTTCCTTACGCTGCTGTTCAACGGTGGTCTCATTCCTACCTATATTACGGTGAAGGAGCTAGGATTGCTCGATTCGATATGGGCATTGGTGCTGCCGAATGCTGTACCGGTCTTCAGTGTAGTCTTGCTGCTGAACTTCTTCCGTGAGGTGCCGAAGGAGCTTGAGGAGGCCGCATTCATGGACGGAGCGAGCTATTGGACGACGTTATGGAAGATCTATGTCCCTATATCGAAGCCCGCACTCGCAACGTTAGCCTTGTTCTCCATGGTTGAGCATTGGAATCAATGGTTTGACGGCTTGATCTTCATGGGAAGTCCTTCGAACTATCCGCTGCAGAGCTACTTGCAGACGATCGTCATACAGCAGAACCTAGCGAATCTGACGCGGGAAGAGCTGCTCAGTCTGGCGGAAATTTCCGACCGAACATTGAAATCTTCCCAGATCTTCCTTGGTTCCTTGCCGATCATACTAGCTTATCCGTTCCTGCAGAAGTATTTCGTCAAGGGCATTGTTCTCGGCAGTGTGAAAGGATGATCCAATCAGTGAAGCTCTAGCAGCGAAACGTGTTATATAATATAGAAAAACTTGTTGGAGGGCTCATCCTTGTTCAATAGTAAGGAGTACTCACTGCAAAACACAATCTTCATCAAGCTTATTCTCACGTTCCTGCTCATTATGGCGCCCATCTTCTTGTTGGGCGTCTTTATGTATAAGTGGAGCATGGACTCGACGAAGGAAGAGCTGGCAAGTACGGCGCTGTCGCAAAGTCACTTCTACTTATCTGATTTGGAGAACGAAGTGGAGCGGATGAAGCTGCTGCAATACGGGGCGCTAGAGGATAGTGATCTGAATCGATTGGCTATCTTGTCAGAGGCGATGGGCACGATTGAACAGATGGAGCGGATTAATTCGCTTCGGCACCGCCTCTATGCTATTCACAACAGCAGTCCGTTAATCAGCAATGTGAATGCGCACATATACCCGATTGGCAAGACCATCTCCTCGATAACAGGGGCAGAGCAGTTGGATGAGGACCGCTATGAAGCGATTCATGCTGCTGCACAAGGGAAGGAAGCCCGAATCATGGAGATGCAGGATCAACTGATGCTTAGTGCGATGAAGCCGTATGGGTCGAATAAGGAGATGCCATTATTCATCATCGAGATAGAGCTGGATACGGAGCAATTAAGTAGAACCTTGCACCAAGTATTGACCTATTCGAATAGCGGCGCCCTATTAGTGACGGGAACGCAATTCATGGTTGAGGGCGATGATGTTTTCTTGAATTATGATACACAATCACTGCTACTGAAGTCGCAGCAAGATGGAGAGGGTACGATTCAACTTGGCGGCCAGAGCTATTTCGTCACTGCTGCGCACTCCGATTATCTCAATATGACGGTGTATACGTACATACCCGAGACGGTCATCTCAGAGCCGATGCAGCAAATTATGACATTAGCGTGGATCTTCGTTGCGGCCGTGCTCGCGATTATGGGGATTTATACATTTTTCACCTACCGATTTATTCATCAGCCGCTGCTGACGCTAGTGAAGAGCTTTCGCAAGCTGGAGCATGGCGATCTCAGTATATCGATCGCGCACAAGTCGAATGACGAGTTTCGCTATATCTATGGACGGTTCAATCAGATGGTCGTGAATTTGCGTTCCTTGATCGATCAGGCGTACAAGCAGAAGATTATGGCGCAACGTGCAGAACTTAAGCAGCTGCAGTCTCAGATCAATCCGCATTTCCTGTACAACAGCTTCTTCATTCTGAACACGATGGCGAATACAGGGGATCTGGACGGGATTGAAACCTTCACGACACAGTTAGGCGGATACTTCCAATTCGTAACAAGGAATGCATCGGACGAGGTTGCGCTCCATCAGGAAATTCATCATGCGAGATTGTACACGGACATTCAATCGTTGCGGTTCTCACATCGGATCAAGGTAGATTTCGAACTATTGCCCCAAGAGCTGGAGCCGTATCTTGTGCCTCGGCTCATTGTGCAGCCGGTTATAGAGAACGCCTTCGAGCATAGCTTGGAACGGATGGCACACAACGGATTGATCGTGATTCGCTTCGTCGAGGATGCTGCTGACTATCGTATTATCGTGGAGGATAATGGCGATACCTTAACAGATGAGAGCTTACACCAGATGTCCTTCGCTCTGCAGCACTATGACAGCCAGCAGGAGACAACAGGGATTGTCAATATTCATAGACGGATCATCTATACGTATGGAGAGGAATATGGCTTGCAGGTCATGCGAAGCGAGCTAGGCGGATTGAAGGTCGTGATGCGGCTCATGAAACGAAAGGGGGAGTCCGATGTATAGGCTGCTTATTGTGGATGATGAGACGATCATAGCTGATGGATTATACGAGGTGTTCAGCCAGTTGGATAGTGAGCTGGATGTATGCAAGGCTTATTCCGGTATGGAAGCCTTGGCCATCATGAAGAGCAGTAGAGTGGATATCGTATTGACCGATATTCGTATGCCCGGCATAGACGGCATCCAGCTGATGGAGCGCATCCGCAAGGAATGGCCGCATTGCCGAGTTATTTTCCTAACAGGCTACGATGAATTTGATTATGTGTACAAGGCTATTCAAAGTCCCGGTGTAAGCTACATTCTGAAGACCGAAGGCTACCGGAAGGTGAAAGAGCTGGTCAGAGCTACAGTGGAGCAACTCGATCAAGAGCTGTTCACCCAAGACCTCGTGAAGCAGTCAGAGGAGCGATTGCATACGCTTGATACGTTGCTGCAAGGCGAATACATGAGGCACGTGCTGAAGGGTGCCCGGCAATTAGAGGAGCTTGAAGCGGATTTCAAGCAATTGCATATTCCGCTCGATCCGACACAGCCTGTGATAGCCGTCTTAGGCGTACTAACCATTCCTGTGAAGCAAGACACATACGTGAGTCGGCAACAGACTGCGATCGCAGTCAAGCTCATAGCAGAACCGTTCCTGCAGGGGAAGGTGAAGGTTATCTCCGTGCTGGACCGCTATCAGGATGTATTGTGGTTGATACAGCCGAACGGGGACAGGAAGCGTGATAGTGAATCAACCGTGAAGTATGTAGAAGGTGTATTCGAGCTTGTGGAGCAAGCCTGTTCGAATGCGTTGGAGCTGACGCTTGCCATTACGCTCGCAGATGAGGCGATACGATGGGAGCGGCTGTCCACTGTGTATGAGAAGCTCAGGCAATTGCAGAGCAATCGAATCGGGGACGGTACCCATATGGTGCAAACCGTACATATGAAGGAAGCAGATGATACTGCGGATTGTAGCTTTACGGGGGCGATGAACCAGCGGTCCTTGGTCGAGCAGTCAGATGTGTTGGCTATGCATCTGGAATGTGGCAGAGAGGAAGAATTCTATGCGGTGTTCGACAAGCTTGCAGCTACGCTAGAGGATGAAGCGGACCCTGCTGTTGCGATGCAACTGTATTATGCGATCGCGTTAGTGCTGCTGACGCATATTAATCGACTGCATATGGCCTCACACGCGCAGGTGAATATCAAGAGTCTGATGAGCATGGACGACCATCATTCGCGGTCTGCCGGGTATAATTACTTGAAGCAGACCGCTGCGTTGTTGTTCGCCCATCGCCAATCAGGTGAGCAAAACCGCGCAGCTCAAGCAGTAGCTGACATTCGAGCTTATATCGAGGAACACCTTCATGAAGATTTGTCACTCGTTCGGTTAGCTGCGTTCATTCACTTTAATCCGTCCTACCTGTCGAGAATGTTCAAGCAGGAATGCGGCTTCAACCTGTCCGAATATATTGTGGAACGCCGAGTGAAGAAAGCGTTGGAGCTCTTGCAGACACATGAGCTGAAGATTGCAGAGGTTGGCGCCAAGGTCGGGTACGATTCGCCCCATTCGTTCACACGGTTCTTCAAGAAAATGACGGGCTTGACCCCGCAAGAGTATCGAGATAAAAGGAGTTAATTACGAAGATTTCCAAAATGCAAGGAGAGTTACTGAATGAGCCATCAGATTATAACGAATCCAGTCCTATGGTCCGATGTTCCGGACGTGTGCGTTATCCGTGTAGGATCTGTCTTCTACATGGTCAGCACAAGCATGCATACGATGCCAGGTTGTCCGATTATGAAATCGGAGAACCTCATGAACTGGGAGATTGTGAACTATGTATTCGACACATACGAAGATAACGATGCGCATCAATTGCTTGACGGCACTGGCATCTACGGCAAAGGATCGTGGGCGGCAAGCTTGCGGTGTCACGGCGATACGTTCTATGTGTGCTTCTCTTGTCTGGACACTGACCAGTTCTATATATACCGTACGCAGGATATTGAGAACGGAACATGGGAGCGTTCCGTCATTCCGGGACTGCGCCACGATCCGAGCATGTTGTTCGATGATGGACGCGTCTTCGTCATCTACGGCAACGGCGATATTCACATTACAGAGCTGACAGCAGATGCTACGGCAATTCGGGAAGACGGCATCCATCAACTGCTGTTCGAGACAGAGCGGGAAGGAATCGGCTTGCGATGCGAAGGCTGTCATGCCTACAAGCTGAACGGTTACTATTATTTGTTCTTCATTGAATGGCCGAGGACCGGCAACGGTCGCCGCCGCCAGCTTTGCTACCGTTCACGGAATCTGCTGGGTCCCTATACGAACAGAGTAGTGCTGGATGACGATATGGGCTATCGCAACCAAGGTATTGCGCAAGGCGGCATTGTCGACACGCCTGCAGGAGAATGGTATGCGCTTCTGTTCCAGGATCATGGTGCCGTCGGTAGAGTTCCTTGCATCATGCCTGTTACATGGGAAGACGATTGGCCTGTGTTCGGAATTGATGGCAAAGTGCCGGAACAGGTCGAAGTGCGCTTGCCTGTTGCTTCCTCGATCCATCCGTTAGTCATAAGTGATGATTTCGATTATATTCGTAATACCTTAGCTTTGAATTGGCAGTGGAATCATAATCCAGACAATCGGTTGTGGTCGGTAACGGCGCGACCGGGCTATCTGCGCTTGACTGCCGGGGGTCTAGCAAGCAGTGTCTTACATGCGCGCAATACACTGACGCAGCGCACAGAAGGTCCTGCATGCAGTGGCATGACGAGAATGGATGTCATGAACATGAACCCGGGTGATCACGCAGGAATTGTCGCGCTGCAGCATAACTTCGGGACAATTGGCATTATTGTAGCGAACGATGGCGAACGTTATGTCACGATGACGATGCAGGGAGGCGATGGGCGCGATCTCGTGGTTGATCAAGAATCGTACAAGCACGGGCATATCTGCCTACGAATTGAATTCGACTTCGAAGGTCCGGAGGATACGGCTCGCTTCTCCTACTCTGCGGACGGTGAAGCATGGCGATACATCGGGCCCCCGCTGCAGCTCCGTTATACGCTTGATCACTTTATGGGCTGCCGGATCGGGCTGTACCAGTACGCAACCATACAATCCGGCGGCTTTGTCGATTTTGATTATTTCCGGTACGAGAAGGGGCGTCAATTGCACTTAGGCGAGACTGGCGATTCGGAGTGAGGAGACTTGGGAGGTTTCCTGCCAAGCTAATCGCCGCTGCGGGTAAGGAATGAATGTAAGCAACATAGCTGAGATTTCATAAGCGGTCCGCCAAGCATAAGGCTAGGTGGATCGTTTGCGTTATTGTGAATGGTTTGATTTATTATGGAATGAATGCACGGTAGGCGAATAATCGGAGAATAGCTAGAATCCTAGCCGGGATACTATATAATAGAAATCAGGCGTAAGAGAGAGAAGATGTGATTCTGTTGTACTTGTACGAACAGAAGGGGAGTGGCATACAGATGGATACGAAACTGTTGGAGCTATTGGCTGATCAATATGAGAGCGAGGAGAAAATCGTGACAGAGATTATCAATCTCGAAGCGATTCTCAATCTGCCTAAGGGGACCGAGCATTTCGTCAGTGACCTGCACGGGGAATATCATGCCTTCCAGCACGTGTTGCGGAACGGGGCAGGGAAAGTGAAGGAGAAGATCCGTGACATCTTCAAGAACGAATTATCGGAGCAAGCGATTACGGAATTCGCTACATTGGTCTATTACCCAGAGGATAAGCTGAAGCTGATTAAGAATAGCTTCAACAACGAGCAAGAGCTGCATGAATGGTACACACAAATCATAGAACAGATGATCAAGCTTATTCCTTATGTATCCTCGAAGTACACACGAATGAAGCTGCGCAAGGCGCTTCCCAAGCAGTTCGTCTTCATTATAGAAGAGTTGTTGTATAAGACGGAGGAGTATGCCAACAAGCAGCAATATTATAAGAAGATTATGCAGCAGCTGATCTCGCTCGGACAAGCGGATAAGCTGATTGTCGGACTTGCTTATACGATTCAACGACTCGTGGTGGACCATCTTCATGTCGTTGGCGACATCTATGATCGCGGTCCCGACCCGGACAAGATTATGGACACGCTCATCCAGTACCATTCTGTAGATATCCAATGGGGCAATCACGATGTGCTGTGGATTGGCGCTTTCGCAGGATCGAAGGTGTGCCTTGCCAATATTATTCGGATCTGTGCGCGCTATGCCAACCTGGATATTATAGAGGATGTGTACGGCATTAATCTGCGGCCGCTGCTTAATCTGGCGGAGAAGTATTACGGCGACAACCCGGCATTCCGTCCGAAAGTACAGGCTGGTGAACAGCTATCGGACTATGAGCAGCTGCAGATTACGAAGATTCATCAGGCGATTGCGATGATTCAGTTCAAGCTGGAAAGTCCGATCATCAAGAGACGTCCGAACTTCCATATGGAAGAGAGACTGATGCTTGAAAAGGTGGACTACGAGCAGAATACGATCACGATACAAGGTCACACCTATGCATTGGATCACACATGCTTCGCAACTGTGAATCCGAATGAGCCTGCAGCCCTATTAGAAGAGGAAGCACAGGTCATAAACAAGCTGTTGTTCTCCGTGCAGCATTCAGAGAAGCTTGCCAGACATATGCATTTTCTATTGAGTAAGGGTAGTCTGTACTTGAGATATAACGGGAATTTACTGATTCACGGCTGTATTCCGCTAGATGACGATGGCCATATGGAATCGATGGAAGTGGAAGGGAAGACGTATGCAGGGCGAGAATTGCTGGATGTATTCGAACGCTATGTCCGCTATGCCTTCGCGCATCCAGTGGAAACTGACGATCTGGCAACGGACATGGTGTGGTATTTGTGGACAGGTGAATATTCCTCGCTCTTCGGCAAGAGAGAGATGACTACGTTCGAACGGTACTTCGTTCAGGATACACAGACGCACAAGGAGAGGAAGAATCCGTACTACCACTTGCGTGAGCAGGAGGATATCTGCCGCAAGATCTTAACGGATTTCGACCTCGATCCCGATCAGGGTCATATTATTAACGGCCACACGCCAGTGAAGGAGATCGAAGGCGAGAATCCGGTGAAGGCAGGCGGGAAGATGGTTGTCATCGACGGCGGCTTCTCCAAGGCGTATCAGTCGACAACAGGCATCGCCGGATATACGCTGCTGTATAATTCATTCGGCATGCAGCTTGTAGCTCATAAGCGGTTTACATCCAAGGAAGAGGTCTTGCAGAATGGGACAGACGTATTGTCTGTAAGAAGATTGGTGGACGAAGAGCTGGAGCGCAAGAAGGTGCTGGAGACGAATGTCGGTGAAGGCTTGCTGCAGGAAATCTCGATATTGAAGCAGCTGCTGGATTATCGCGCGATGAACTGAGATAGGTCATTAACGGAGAACTGTTCCTTAGCAGAGGGGCAGTTCTTTTTCGTATGTCCGCATGTTCTCACAGGGGTGGTAACCCCGCACATTCACAGTTTCATCATCGATTTTCACAATTTGATAACAAAGTTCATAGTCGGATCACAATGTATCTATAACGCTAACAATGCTTAACAGTTAGGAAACAGACAAGAGCCCGTCTGCTGTCGTACGATGACAACACAGACAGAACTCACGAAGAAGGAGAATGGGATGGGGAAGTGGTTCAAGAAGTGTTGCAAGTTTGGTCTTGTGTTGATTATCGTCGCCGGTGTTCTCTTCTATTGGCTGCGTCCGCTGTTCGTGAAGATAGAAGGCACGACGATTGCAGACGGCATTCATGTGAAGTTCAGAACGAACGGGACGGATGTTGAGGAGTATGTGGATGATGCTTGGCAGCCGTACTTTGCCAAAGGGGTCAATATGGGGGCGGCGATGCCGGGACATTATCCCGGTGAATTGGCCATCACGGCGGAACAATATAAGCGATGGTTCGCGATGATACAGGAGATGGGGGCGAATGTGATTCGCATCTATACGATTATGCGTCCGGCCTTTTATGAAGCGTTGGTTGATTACAATAGAGCGCATCAGCAAGATCCGTTGTACTTCATTCA
The DNA here is from genome assembly GCA_913056365.1 of uncultured Paenibacillaceae bacterium. GTDB lineage: Bacteria > Bacillota > Bacilli > Paenibacillales > K13 > Xylanibacillus. Next base: position 40,624 of record CAJXLT010000003.1, read on the forward strand.
GGGAGTGTGGAGCCCCGAGGAGGCGTTGATCGAGAAGCAAGATGCTTATGATCCCGAGATTATGCAGGCGTTCGAGCAAGAGATCGAAGACGCGGTTGCCGCGGTATATGGCGATACGACGCTGACGCCCGGACCGCACTCAGGCAAGGCGGGGGGCACCTACACGTCTAATGCGGGTCCGTATCTCATGGGTTGGATTATCGGGACGGAATGGGAACCGAATATGGTGAAGCAGACGAACGATTCGCATGCGGATACGCCTGATTATGAAGGGGAGCACTTCCGCAGCAAGCCGGGTGCGCATGCTTTCGAGAAGTGGCTGGCATTCATGGTGGATACGGCAGCACAGGCGGAGAACAAGTACGGCTGGCAGCATCCGATCGCCTTCTCCAATTGGGTGACGACCGATCCGTTGGACCATCCGGGTGAGCCGTTGTTCGAAGAAGATTTGGTCAGTGTTGATCCGACTCATATTGAAGCGACGGATTGGGCGGCGGGGTATTTCGCCTCGTATCACGTGTATCCGTATTACCCGGACTTCTTCACCTTCGACAGCACTTACCAGACGATGAAGAACAGCAAGGGACAGGTCGACAGCTATACTACGTATTTGCACAAGTTGAAGGAAGCTACCCCTGACCTTCCGGTCATGATTACCGAATTCGGTGTCCCTGCCTCACTCGGTATTGCGCATGAGGGAATGCTGGGACGTGATCAGGGAGGGCATAACGAGCAGCAGCAAGGGGAGATCAATGCGGACATGCTGCAGCAGATTCATAGCACTGGTTATTCAGGAGCGATCTTGTTCACATGGCAGGATGAGTGGTTCAAGAGGACGTGGAATACTTTGTCCTACGATGATCCAGATCGTCGCGCCTACTGGTACAACACGTTAACGAACGAATCGTTCTTCGGCGTTCTCGGCATGTTCCCTGGCAAGGATGATGATATTGTCATTGACGGCGACGCATCGGATTGGGAGCAGCTTGGAGAGGACAAGCAGCGGTTGGAAGCAGAGGTGCCCGGCTTCGAGGAGCTCTGGGTGACGCACGATGAAGGATACTTGTATGTGATGGCCGAGCTATCAGAGCCGTATGATCCATCCCGGCGGAGTGTCTATGTAGGCGTGGATACGATAGCCGGCGGGAACCGGCATGCGCCGCAGCTTCCCGGTGTTGTCTTGGATGAAGGACTGGAGACACTGATTGACCTGTCGAGCGGGGAGCAAGGCCGCATGTGGCTCGCCTCCAATTATGATCTTCACGCCCGCTTGTATGAGTATGCCGGATTACCGGAGATTGATCCACAGGAGAAGCAGGATGATTCGGGGATATTCCAGCCATGGAAGCTTGCGCTGAATTACCGTCTGACGTATCCCGATTCACGAGTGGATTATCCATTCGGCGATGTGGAGATCGGGCAATTGGAACGGGGGTATAGCGATCCGTCTCATCCCGACTATAACTCGAAAGCGATGTGGCAGGCGCGTGGGCAAGTGGTGGAGATGCGCATTCCATGGATGCTGATGGGCTTCAGCGATCCGAGCTCGTTAAGTGTGATCAACTATGACAGCCCGGACGGGAACGAGTTTGCTTCCACTGTCATAGACGGCATTCGCCTCGTTCCTTGGATCGTTCAAGATAACGAGGTCTTAGGATGGGAGAGCAAAACTCCGTCAGATGCGTATCCAGTCACTCGTCTCCCGATCTACGCTTGGGAGCAGTGGGAGGCGAATGTCGACTATGTGGAACGACCGAAGCGAAGCTACTGGATTATGCAAGAGGCTATGAAGGAGATTGACGGGCCCGTTAGGGAGCCGTCGGAAGCTGAAGGGAAGGAGGGATAGGAAGTGTACACGAATCTGCATATAGCTGTACAAGCGTTATATATCATGATTGCCTTGAATCTACTCTTCGCCGTTCTGCTGTACGCCGTTAAGCTGAGAGCGATGAAGAGGAAGAAGCAAGAGGATCGCATTCAAGTGAAGCTTAAGGATTACTTGACCTATGTGCAAGCCAATCTGGATAGTGCGGAGCCGTTAAGAGCTCCGCCGTGGACGATGAATGATGCAGAGAGGGAAGTATTGCAGGACAGACTGAACGATAGGATCGAATGCTTCGCGGGCGATCAGCGCCAGAAGTTAATCCGTCTCTGTGATGATCTTGGCTTCGTGAAGCATCATCTTACCCGATTGAACCATCGCTCTTACCGGATAAGGCTCGACGCGGCCTATCACTTGGGCTGCATGAGGGTGAAGGATGCAGCGCCGACTCTGCTCGACATGCTGGAGGATCATCCGTTCAACTCCGCACTGTTCGTCATTGCCAGAGCAGCGGCCAAGTGCTCCCGCAACGAACAGGACATTCGGACATTGGTACGGCTCTTACTTCGGCACAATAGGAAGTCGAATGAGCTGATCGTTAGTATCATTGCGGACGCAGAGCTGGATACCGTTCTCTTGTATACAGATTTCATTCTCTATGAGCATCCGGCATACATTCGGATCGGACTGATTGGCCTGAATACGTTCACGGACCCTGCTTCTTCGGCTGCTGTATACCGTCTCATGGATTCCGAATATGCGGACATTCAAGAGAAAGCGGCGGAAGTGTATCTGAAGAGCTCCCGCTTGCTTCCGAAGCATGTAGTGAGCAAGCTGTTGCGTCATTCGAGTGTAGAGATTCGCCGGTTAGTCGTCGAAGCCTTGGCAACGATGAAGAGCAGCACCTATGTGGAGATGATGGAAGCCGGATTGACGGATAACGATCAGCGTGTCGTCTATGCGTGTGCCCAAGGCATGCTGCGTATGGGGGACAGAGGCGTGACAGCACTATGTGAGCGTGCAGCGGCGAGTCAAGGCACGGAGCGCGGGGTGTTCCTGCAGCAGCTCATCGAGCAAGAGCTGCGTCAGCTGTCCATACAGCTGCATAACGTGAACAAGCTTACGCAATACAACACCTTGTTGTACGCATATGACAAGACCTTTCACAACGACACACGAATCTATCGCGTGATCTGAGAATCTGCAGAAGTTAGCACTGGGACAATGGACTTATATACGACTCATATAGAAGGGAGGCGCCATTTATGTGGACGTTTGATTATGAAGCGCTCATCGAAGCATGTATGGGGGCATTAAGAGAATTCCTATTCTTGTATAGCTACACGGCGATCTACTATGTGATCGGGGTCACGCTGCTGCTGTATCTCATCTTCGGCTTCTCGATGCGTCATATGGTAGCCATCAGGCGGGGTATTCGCTATAACCGGAATGTGAAGCTATCCGGCTACACGCCAGCAGTATCTATTCTAGTCCCGGCGTTCAATGAGGAATTGACGATTATTGAGAATGTCAGATCGTTGCTCGCGCTTGATTATACGGAGTACGAGGTCATCGTCGTCAATGACGGCTCGCAGGATCGCACCTTGCAGCGCATGCTTGACGAGTTCCAGCTAGAGCCCATACAGCCTGTGCTTGGCGGCAGCATTCATACAGAGAAGATCAGAGGGGTCTATCATAATCCCGACTATCCGAATCTCTACTTCATCGACAAGGAGAACGGAGGCAAGGCAGATTCATTGAATGCAGGGATTAATCTGTCCCACTACAAGCTGATCTCCACGATTGATGCAGACTCGCTCTTGGAGAAGGATGCATTATCCAGAATTGCGCGGGTGTATATGGAGAATCCCGAGGAAACGGTTGCCGTCGGAGGAAACGTTCGCATCGTGAACAACTGCACAGTGGAAGATGGAGTTGTCAAGGATGTCCGATTCCCCCGCAAGCTGCTGCCCGCGCTGCAGCATGTTGAATACTTGAAGGCATTCTTGGGCGGCAGGATCGGATGGAGCGCGGTCAATGGGCTCATCATTATATCGGGCGCGTTCGGCGTGTTCCAGAAGGACAAGGTCGTAGCGGTCGGCGGCTACCGGGGCGGCTATCCCGGAGAAGATATGAATATCGTCATCAAGCTGCATCGCTACTGCTTGGAGAACGACATCCCGTATCGGGTAGCATTCTGTCCCGATGCCGTCTGCTGGACGCAAGCGCCGGATTCATACCGGGTATTGAGCACCCAACGCAAGCGCTGGGGACGAGGAAATCTGAAGAACATGATCGAGGAAGGCGTCCATATGGTGATGCGTCCGAAGTACAAAATATTCGGCCTGCTCACACTCCCGTACAACATTATGTTCGAGACGCTGAATCCGTATTTCCGACTAGGCGGCATGATCGCTATATTAGGGTATTGGCTTCTCAATATGACGGAGTGGAGCACGGTGCTTGTGTTCGCACTGGTGAACTTGTTCTCATGCTTCACACTGAGCTTGGGCGCCTTGTTCATTGAAGAATCAGCGTTCGGACGGTATCCGAAGCTAAGCGATCTGAGCAAGACAATCTTGTATTCGTTTCTTATGTTTTTTGGCTATCGGCAGATCGGTGTATGGTGGCGGCTAAGCGGTCATATCCAATTTTTACGTAACAACAACTCTTGGGGGACGATGACTAGAACGCATTTTGACAAATAATGACGGTGGACGCTAACTAGCCATCCGTTTCACATAGATAAGCATGATCTTAATCGAAGGAGAGTGAGGAATATGGCGGTAATCGTGCAAGAACCTATACAGGAAGGTGTATGGCAATTAACCCAACGTATTCAGGACTCTTATAGTGGAAGTGCAGCTTGCGGGGTTATTCTGGCTCCATGTGCATCGTTCAATCAGAAGGCGATGGAGCAGCTGCAGCGTGATATGAGAAGCGACCGTTCGGACGCTGCTTCAGACATCTTCTACCTAGTTCCGAACGGTCTGCTCGGCGTAGTGCTATCTGAACAGAAGCTAGCTGATGCTCATTATGCATCGCTCTTGATCAAGGATTTCACAGAGAGGCAAGGCTTGCTGGAAGGGCAGCTGGTCGTCGCGAGCTTCCCTGAGAGCGGAGAGCTGACAGAGCAGGCGCTGTCACAGCTCGTTCATACCTCGCTTCAGACGAGAGGAGAGAGCAGAGAGATCCAGTTGTTCACGAATCAGGAGGCGCCGCACAGGGTCTCCTCGGTGCTGATCGCTGATCCGGACGAAGTGAGCAGGGAATTCGTCAAGCTGCGGCTTGAGATGGACGGCTATGAAGTGGAAGAAGCACATGACGGAAGAGAAGCGCTCGAGAAGCTTGCGCGGACAATGCCGGACTTGGTCATTACGGAATTGAACTTGACGATCGTCGATGGGTATCAATTGATCGATAGGGTGAATAGAGATTACTCGACTGAAGTGATCGTGCTTACCGATAATCAGCTGCCTAAGAATATGATTCGCGCTTTCGAACTAGGTGCTGCCGATTATGTAACGAAGCCATTCTCTTACTCTGAATTGGCGTGGCGGATCAGGAAGCTGGCATTACGGCGGATGTAGGTGAACCATACATTTTACACAAAGGCAGGTTGATGCAGATGAGCGCATATGCGAATTTGAACTATAAACTCGAGAATAAAACAGCTGATATTGGAGTGATCGGTCTAGGTTACGTGGGATTGCCGTTATGTATGGAGATGGTGAAGGGCGGGTTTCACGTATCTGGTATCGATCTGGACGCCCGTAAGATAGATGCACTGCGCGGAGGCAAGTCCTACATCCAGGACGTTCCGAACACGGAGGTGGCAGAAGCGGTGCAATCGGGTCGGTTCGTGCCGACGGATAATTATCATGCGGTACAGAAGCTAGATGTCATCTGTATTTGTGTGCCGACACCGCTTAACGATAATCAGGACCCCGACACTTCCTATATTAAGAGCGCGGTTCGCGAGATTAAGAAGAACTTGAAGCGCAAGGCGCTAATCATTCTCGAGAGCACGACATACCCAGGAACGACAGAGGAGTTGATTGAGCGTGAGCTGGAAATGCAGGGGATGTCGGCGGGCAGGGACTTCTTCCTCTGCTTCTCACCGGAGCGCGTCGATCCGGGCAATACAAGCTACAACACCTACAATACGCCCAAAGTGATCGGCGGCACGACGGAAGCGTGCAGACAGCTCGGGGTCACCTTATACAGTCAAGTAGTGAAACAGGTCGTCCCTGTATCCTCCCCGAAGGTTGCGGAGATGTCGAAGTTGCTGGAGAACACGTTCCGCAGCATTAATATAGCGTTCGTGAATGAAATGGCTATGATGTGTGACAAGATGGACGTCGATGTGTGGGAGGTCATCCAGGCGGCATCGACCAAGCCGTTCGGATTTATGCCGTTCTACCCGGGACCGGGCATCGGCGGTCACTGCATACCGCTTGATCCGATGTACTTGTCTTGGAAGGCGAAGGAATTCCGCTTCTACAGCAAATTTATCGAGCTGGCGCAGTCGATTAATGACAACATGCCGGAATATGTGCGCAACAAGGCTTCACAGGTGCTGAACATGTATGCGAAGTCCATTCGCAATTCGAAGATTCTCATTCTCGGAATGGCGTACAAGCCGGATATTGATGATCTCCGCGAATCGCCGGGCTTGGAAGTGTATGAGCTGTTGCAGGAGAGCGGGGCGTACGTGGATTATTACGATCCTTATGCCCGCTCCTTCCAGGATAAGCAAGATGGAACAGTGCTCTCTGTGGACTATGACCATGCGGCATTCGCCCAATACGACTGTATGGTGCTGATTACGAATCATCAATGCTTCGATAACCGTGAGTTAGCCGGACTAGGTGTGCCGATCATAGACACGCGCAACGCCTTTGAAGCTACAGCGTTCGACAATATCTATAAGCTAGGTGCCGGAATTGGGGGCAGAGAAGTGAAGCTGGCGGTAGGCGTTTGACCTAATCATCAACAGATAGAGAGGAGCCATTACGATGTGCGGAATTGTGGGGTATATTGGGAATCGAGAGGCGCAGCCGATATTGCTGAACGGATTAAGCAAGCTGGAGTATAGAGGGTATGATTCTGCAGGGATTGCGGTGCTGGAGCGCAATCAGATGAAGCTGCGGAAGACGGAGGGACGGCTGGCGAACTTGTCAGCTCGACTGCGCGATCATCAACTGAAGGGGACGGCAGGCATCGGTCATACACGCTGGGCGACGCATGGCAGACCGTCAGATGCGAATTCGCATCCGCATACGGATATGTCTGGCACATTTACAGTTGTGCATAACGGCATTGTCGAGAACTATGTGGAGCTGAAGCAGGAGCTAGAGCAGAGAGGTGTCGTGTTCACTTCCGAGACAGATACCGAGGTGGTTGCGCACCTGCTCGCTGAACATTATGAAGGGGACCTCGTCTCTGCCGTGCGTGCAGTGATCCAGAGGTTGCAGGGCGCCTACTCTCTCGGTGTGATGACGGAGCACGAACCGGACAAGCTTGTCGCTGTCAGACAGTCTAGTCCGCTCGTCGTTGGCATCGGGTACGGGGAGAACTTCATAGCTTCAGATATCGCAGCACTTGTTGCGCACACCCGCCAGGTGTATATTCTCGAAGATGGCGAGCTTGCTGTTATTACGCCCGAGCGCATAGCGATCATGAACGCTGAGAGCGGGCAACCGACGAATCGCAAGCCGACGCAGGTTGATTGGAATGCTGACCAGGTGGAGAAGGGGCTGTTCGACCACTTCATGCTGAAGGAAATTCATGAGCAGCCGTTAACACTTCGCAATACGATGCTCGGACGTACGAATGAGTACGATGAAGTGTGCTTCCCGGAGCTGGCGCATGCGGCAGACGTGTTCAAGAACGTGGAGAAAGTATTCATCGTCGCTTGCGGCACCGCTTATCATGCTGGGCTGATCGGCAGTACAATGATTGAGCAATTGACGCGTATACCGGTTCAGTGCGATATCGCATCGGAATTCAGGTATCGCGATCCGGTCGTCACGGCGAACACCCTGCTTATTGTCGTCAGCCAATCCGGTGAAACAGCGGACACGCTCGCCGCATTGCAGGAAGGGCGCAGACGCGGGGCTAAGGTACTGGCCATTACGAATGTGCCAACCAGCTCGATTGCGCGCGATGCGGACTATGTGATCTCGACGATGGCTGGTCCGGAGATTGCTGTCGCCTCGACCAAAGCCTATACAGCTCAGCTACTTGCGTTCTGCTTATTTAGTGTATACTTAGGACAAGAGAAGCGGACGATTCGTTCCGAGCAGCGTGTGGAGCTGGTACGAGGGTTGAAAGCATTGCCTGTGCAAGTAGAGAAAGTGCTGGAGAACGCCAACGAGGTGAAGCAGTATGCCGAATCGATCAAGGATGCGGGCAGCCTGTTCTTCATCGGTCGAGGACTTGACTACGCCGTTGCACTCGAGGGCTCGCTCAAGTTGAAGGAGATCTCCTATATACACTCGGAAGCTTATGCGGCCGGGGAATTGAAGCACGGCACGCTGGCCCTGATTGAACAAGGGACACCCGTCATTGCACTCGTCACACATATGGACCTCTATGACAAGACCGTCAGCAATATTAAAGAAGTGAAGGCTCGCGGGGCCCATGTGATGGGGATAACGGTCGAAGGCAATGTGCAGCTGCTGAATGCGGCGGACGAAATTTGTTTCATTCCGCCTACGCTACAGCTGCTCGCTCCGATCTTAGCGGTCGTACCGCTGCAATTAATCTCTTACTATACGTCCTTGGCACTGGGGAAGGACATAGATAAGCCTCGAAATTTGGCCAAGAGCGTTACGGTTGAATAAATAGAACAAGGGTGGTTGGAACAAGATGAAGGCATTCGCGATTCGGTTGACAGCATGCATACGCTCGCAGATGATGACAGAGTCATGAAGTGGAAAGTTGCAGGATTGGCCGTCATGCTGCTCAGCCTGTCGAGTATTGCGTTCATCATAGTGAACTCGTTGACTGTCCCGATTGAGGTGAAGGTGAACGGAGAGAAGCTGCAATTCGCAGATGCGCAGCCGTACATCGACAAGCTGACGGACCGGACGATGGTTCCAGCTAGAGAGATAGCTGAGCAACTAGGGGCCGTAATGGAGTGGGACCGTACTTCGAAGCGGGGAGTCATACGCAGTCAGCAGTTCACAGTGTCATTCGTAGTCGGAGATCAGGAGGCAACCGTTAACGGAGAAGCCGTGCAGCTTGATACACCGGCTGTTATTCAGGACGGGCGCACGATGGTTCCGCTTGGATTCGTAAGCGAGAGCTTCGGGGCCGATGTCCGCTGGGCGCAAGATCGTCACCTGGTGCTCGTAACCTCGGCTGACAAAGCGCACAGAGCTACTTGGATATGGGACAGTTCGTTGATTGCGCACGATCGCGACCGCTTGCTTCAGTTCGCGGAAGAACAGAAGCTGACAGACATTTATATTAGCTATGATACCGATGCAGCCGATCCGGAAGCTTACCGAACGTTCATCCGAAGCGCGCATGAGCTGGGTATGAAGGTGGAGGCGCTGGCAGGAGCATCGGATTGGATATACGAGAAGAATCACCGTTATATTGAGCGGTTTATTGATGCGGTTACAGCGTATAATCAATCAGCTGAGACCGAGGAGCGGTTCGCAGGCTACCACTTCGACATCGAACCGTATACGCTGGACGAATGGGATACAGAGCAGACCTGGGTGCTCGAGCGCTGGATGGAGACGATCCGATTCATTGAAGCTGAAGTAAGCAGCGCTGATGCCGGCATGAAGGTGAACTTAGATATTCCGTTCTGGATTGGGAGACGTACCGTTCCGGGAACGAGCTATCCGTTCAGCTCATGGCTGCTGGAGAAGGTGGACGGTGTCGTCATTATGGCTTATCGGAATGCCGCCCAAGGCAACAACGGCATTATCACCTTAGCGAAGCCGATTACTCAGGAAGCCGCGACGCTCGGGAAGTCGGTCATCGTAGCCGTGGATACACTGCCTAGCAAGGAGGGCGATCATACAACCTTCCATTCGCTCCAGCCTGCGGTCATGGAGGCGGAATTGCAAGTAGTAATGGAACAATTATCTCCGTATTCGAGTTACACAGGGATCGCTGTCCATGATTATGTGAGGTGGAGCGAGGCTCTGAATAAGCAACCTGATTAATAGAAGGAATAGTCGGGTCGAGAGGGAGGAGAGAAGAAATATGAAAGGGTTGGGTATGATCATACCTTTGCTCATTGGTGCTGTTCTCGGCAGCTCTGTGGTGGCGATTAGCGGAAGCAGTGAGAATCCGGTTAACCTTCGCGAATCGTCCCAATCGGACAAGAGCTTGGAGGTCGCGCATAATGAACGGCTTCATCTGTCCACGGATAAGCAATGGATTGCTGAAGACGGTCACCAGTCTGACCTGATTCGGCTGCAGTGGACCGAAGACCGGGCGAAGCCCGCCATATCCTGGCTGGATGAGAACGGACATAACAAGACGGCGATCATCGCTCATAGCAAGGCCAATAATCCAGATCAGCATGATCATAATCATATGTCATTCGAGACTACTATGTCCCCTGACGGACAATATTCGGATCAGCTGTTTACACGATTGGAAATTCCGTACGATCAGGACGTTGCTGAGATCCGGACGCACTCTTCCAACTTCAATGTAGTAGACGGTACCTTGCGTATAGCTGGATCGGAAGGTGTGCACCGCGATTTGGCCTGGGCCAAAACGGAGGAAGGCAATCGCACGACTCCGCGCTGGATTATGCGTGTGGATGCTTCTGGGGAAACAGAAGAAGACGGCGGCTCAGATTGGCAGCTGATCCGCTATTCGAATGATGGGGAAGCGCTGGACGCAACGCTTGCAGTCAGGAGAAGCAACGGTTATGTAGGCGTGGGGAATACAGATCCACAAGCTAGATTAGACATTAGCGATGACAGCATTCGTATTAGAGAATCCAGAACGCCGGCTTCTTCCTCGGCTCCAGGTCAAGCGGGGGAGATCGCATGGGATAACGGGCACGTCTATATCTGTGTGGCACCGAACACTTGGAAGCGTGCGCCGTTGTCCGCATGGTGAGCGGTTAGCGAATTGCCATGAGCCGAAGCAGTCCTGACGGTCATCTTACTGAATCAGACATCGTTGTTCACTATAAGCAGGAAGAGCTGTTCCGTCTGTCATAGGACGCGGGACAGCTCTATTTTACATGGATAAATATACCACTCAATCGACCCACTTAAAATAGTAACAACAGCAGAATGTTATAGAGTGAGGCTAATTAGAAAAGGTGTGAACGATGATGTGGAAAGTACTGATCGCAGACGATGATCCGAATGTGAGGGAGATTGTTCGGCTCTACTTCGAACAGCAACAAATCGAACTAATAGAAGCAGCAGACGGTGAATCGGCTCTTGCGCTCATGGAAGAGTCGCTTCCTGATATCGTGATCCTGGATGTGATGATGCCTGGACTTGACGGCTTCGAAACATGCCGTGAGATGTTGAAGCGGTATGAGATTCCCGTCATTATGCTGACAGCGAAGAATGAAGAGATTGATCGGGTGCTTGGACTTGAGCTAGGCGCAGATGACTATATGATTAAGCCATTCAGTCCGAGAGAGCTTGTGGCGCGCATTAAGGCGATCTTCCGCAGAATGCAGAAGGGACAGCCGCCAGCAGAGACCGATGTGCCTTCACAATATGAATTTGGCGGTCTGACGATTCATACGGCTCGCCGGGAAGTGATCGTGGATGGTGAGAAGGTCGAATTGCGTCCGAAGGAATTTGAGTTACTCGCGTTCTTGGCCAAATCTCCGGGTTCAGTATTTACGAGAGAGCAGCTGCTGAAGCATGTTTGGGGATATACGTTCGCAGGTGAGATGAGAACGGTGGACGTACACATTAAGAAGCTTCGTGAGAAGCTAAGCCCATGCAGCCATGCGTGTATTCACACGGTATGGGGAGTCGGCTATAAATTTGAGGTTGAAGCATGAACTTGAACCCGAATAAGAGCATATTCCGTAAAATCCTAATTAGTTCCATTGTTACGGTGCTGTTAGGACTGTGCGCAGTCGGACTCGTTATTTCGTTCTTTGCCAAATCGTATATTGTCGACTCCAGAAGCGATGAGATGATCCGCCAGGCCAAACGGGTCAATCTCGCTGTCCAAGACTACCCGATTCCGAATGAGGGGTTTAAGGATCTGCTGCTTTTTTTTGATCAAGCCTATGATAAGCGTATTTGGATCTTCGATGCGGAAGGGAATATTATTGTAACTTCCTCCAAGGATGAAGTGAACGCAGGCAAGTCTGTCAGTGACAAGGTTGTCAATCAAGTCATTCACGGCGATCCCGCGATATGGAATCAGACGGAAGGCATAGAGGAAGCGATGCTGTCCGTTGCAGTTCCGTGGGGGAAGGATAATCAGGTATACGGCGGTATTGTGCTGCATTCGCCATTGAAGGGGATGGATGAAACTACAGCTCAGCTCAGAGAGACGATTGTGTGGGTGACGCTGTTTGGTGTATTTTTCTCCTTCGCCGTATCATCCTACTTGTCCTGGTCGATTACCCGTCCGATCAAGCAGATTGATAAGGCTGCTGCCAAGATCGCAATCGGCGATTATAGTGATAGAATTCATATCAAGTCGAAGGACGAAGTCGGGGAGCTTGCGACAACGATCAATCATATGATGGACCAGCTTGAGCGTGTTGATCAGGATAAGAATAAGCTGAATCAGATGCGGCATGATTTCTTGGCCAATGTGTCCCACGAGCTGCGGACTCCGCTTACTGCGATGCTTGGTTTTCTTGAGGCGCTGCAGGACGGGCTGATCGAAGAGGGAGCAAGGGACAAGTACTACGAGATTATGTATAACGAGACGCTTCATATGAATCGACTGGTCGATGACATTACAGATTTGATGAAGCTGGAGAACAAGGAAATCCATCTTGTCTTCATGACGGTCGATGTGCAAGCGATCTTGTCCAAGCTGGCCTTCAAGTTCCGTCAGGAAGCAGATGGTCGGGGGACGGTTATCTCCTGTGTGATCGATGAAGATTCACCGCCGCAAGCGTATGCAGACCCGGATCGATTAGAGCAAATCTTGAACAATCTCATCAAGAATGCGGTCAAATTCACAGAGAACGGAACGATCGAATTGAAGGCGATGGCCGTTCCGACAGAAGAGTGTGTCTTGATCACTGTCACAGATACGGGAATTGGCATATCGCCGGAAGACCAAGGGCTGATCTGGGAGCGGTTCTTCAAGGCAGAACGAGGCAGACCGTTCAAGCATAAGGGATCGTCCGGCTTGGGACTGGCCATCGTCAGAGAGCTTGTCGAGCTGCATAACGGCAGTGTCCGTGTGCAGAGCGAGATTGGGCAAGGAAGCACATTCGAAGTCAGAATACCGTTGGTGAAATCCACTTAGAGGAAAATGAATGTTGAAAATTGTGGAAAGGCTACAAGCGGAGAACATATGGGGCGGTACGGCAGGCAACTGGAAGCGCGGACCGATTCAATTGGATGAAATCGAGATCATGGTCACCGCATCCAAAGAATAAATAGCTGGTAATGGGAAAGAGGGGCTAGCCGCAGCTGCCTCTCTTTCCTTACTTTTATGATTTGTTCTATTGAAAGTTCTCGACATCTTCCTTCAAAGTGTGTACATCGATTTCATCATATTTGGCAACAACCAAATTTTTTGAAAGTGATTTTAATTTATTGTTCTTAACAATAAATACGCCGTCTTCAAAACCCATTGAAGCATAGGTGCCATCATCATTTTCCACAAGAAACAACACTACCTGTTGACCTTTTTTAACTTTAGTCTGCATCTTATCATCACCTGCGATGCCAATCTGATTAAAGAGAATTGTTTCTTTATTAGTTTCGCCTGACCATACTTCCTCTATGTCGATTTTCGTCTGTGCAATAGAATATCTCGGTGCCTTTCTTTGATTTTCTTGATTCTTTTGATCGAGAGCAGAATCCAGAGGGAATTTCTTCGTTTTGGTCACCCCTTCATCCAGCACAGTTCCAGCAACCACTAAATCAGATGCCCTCATAATTTCCTCTAAAGACTGGTATACATGTTTTGCTCCAAAATGAATATCATCAGAACCGATATACTTTGAAGATATATCAGGTGATTGATTGTAGCGACTTTCACTTGTACTAGTCAGATACACAATAAATACTCCGATCATTATGAGACCTGCAAAGGACAACACAATATTTTTTTTGTTCAGTACCATATTCTCACTCCAATCTAGATTTGATATTAGTACATGTTCTCCAGATCATCTCTATCATGGTCTTGCGGAATTTTATATGGACAGTTAAATAGCATAATAGAAGAAATTAATCCACTATCTTCAGGATGTCCGAGATTCATGGCATGTCCTAATTCATGTGCGACTAATCTTTCAGCATGATCATTCGAGGGATTGAAATTTTCCGCTTTCAAATTTAATTGAGCATAATAAATAGTACTATACTGAAATGTCCCATCTATATTGTTCCCACCATAATTATCATATAAGATAGCCAGTCCATCCAATCCAGCCCAATCTCCAGGCCAATTATCATAATCTGCATAATCTACATTTGAAGAAGAAAAACTTGACATCGATGCACTCACATAATTATTTGAATGATTATTCCAGTTACTAACTGCTAGCTGTGCTTTGTTTTCAAAAGGCCCATTATCCAGTAAATTATCGCTAACTTTCATCTTGATCACGTTATGCCCGTATGATGAAGCATAATAGAGATCAAACCACCTTAAATTTGGCTCATATTCATGAGCGGTAGTCACATCCGGAGTTATTACCAAGACATACAATAAACTAAACACAAAAATAAACGTTTTCTTCATCATTGTTTCTCCTTTCAAATAAATTTATAAATTTCCTCAATTCACCTCCTAATCAAAATATATATCTTTTATCAAAAAAAATAAATGGGTTTTTAGTCCCGTTTTCTCATTACTCTGTTTATTAGTGATATTGGTTATACGCACTAATCGTATATTCTATGATGATCATTCAGTATTTTTCCACTTCCGATTCTGTACCAGTACTTGTATATTTCCTCGTATCCGAGCTTGGCGTACAGTTTCCTTGCGGGGGTATTGTTCGCTACAACTGCCAAATAGCTGTGCGTGGCCCCGTTTTCCCTCCCCCACTTCAACAAATTCAAGATCAGCTGTTCACCATAACCACGGTTTCGATATGGAATATGAGTCACTATATCATACAGCCCTATGTATGCTCGTTCGATAATACCTAGACCGCACGCGACTACTTGTCCCTCATCATATAATGAGATCAATCCTCTCTTCGTCCGAATATTGGCAAGCATGCGTTCCATGATGTCCTTGTCTCCGTCGTTCACATTATGAATGTGATAGAAGTTGTGAAGCCATTCGGTACTGATATGTTCATCTATTGTCACGGAAGTGAGTTGGGGTTCACGGATGCAATTCAGCTTCAATGTTTGGACACTCGTCATATCTAACCGGGTATAGCCCACCTGTTCTAATGTATGATCCAACTGTTCGGGTTGAATGAAGGGAGTAATCTTGTACGTTGTTGGCAGATGATTGGCAGCGTATATGTGCTCGCATTCACGAATCTTCATAGTCAAATCACAGGTAGAGTGATATATCGGATTAATGGAGTTGGCCCGCTTCGTAAATCCTTCTGAAAATCGCAGTATCCACCCATCATACAGCAGCGTAGACAAGGCAGGCCATTGATTCAATGAAAGCTCTTCAATGATTCGGTTATTATCCATCGGGAACCTCCATACTGAATTGAATAATCATGAAATAGTATGAATAATAATACAGTTATGTGAGTGAAAATGCAATCTGTGTGCATGTGGCGGACATCGAGGCATGTTAGCTTAGCCATTCGTAGCATCTCTACGCCCATGCAAGACTGAAGTGTGGTGAAGATGTGAAAATTCCTGCGAATGTGCAGGCATGACGCATACATAATAGGTGATTGTACGAAATACCTGCGAATGTGCAGCTTTGTATTTGGAAAAAGGCTAGTTGAGGCGGTCTATGCTAAAAAAAGGATGTATATCCGCAGGCATTCGCAATTTTCGGACATATTTGTGGGAAAAGCCTGCACAATCGCAGCAATTCCCTCGCGAGCCAGCGTTGGCATGCCCCTCCAAGTCAATTTCCTCATGCTGTACAAGTTAGCAATGGTGAAATGGACTCAGATCGCAGCAATTCCCGCACTAGTCCGTATCAGCATCTACTAACATAGTACCTGTATCGATGAAGGAAGGCGGTCCATCACCAGCTTTCGCAAGCACGAGACTTTCGATGATCTGTGCTCCCCATGTGTGTTCCTGCTGCGAGACGGCCTTCGTGATTTGCCCGTTGCGGATCGCTTCCTCTATCTCGGGCATCATGCCGAAGGTGAGTGCGTAGCGGCTTAACCCCATAGACTTCCATACTAAGATAGAGGTTTCCCCAGAGAGGAAGTCCAGCGCGACGAAGGCGTCAAAGTGCGGATGATCATCGATCATGATCTCCAGCTCGGACAAGGCGTGTTCGGCATTCCCTTCGTTATAGGTGACTTCAAGCACGTCGATCTCTGTCTGCTCGTTGATGTAAGTCAAGAAGCCATCGAGCCGCTGCTTCATGCTCTCCATCTGACTCATGCCGCTCTCCACCAAGATCATGCCTTGACCGTTCAGCAAGTCGCTAATCGCTTCACCCATGAGAACCCCAGCTGCTTCATTGTCCGCCCCGATGAAGGCAAGTCGCTTGCTGTCGGGAGCATCGGACTCGAAGGTGATGACAGGAATGCCGGCTTCTACAGCTCGGTTGATGATCGGAACTAGCGCATGGGAATCGATGGGCGCGATGGCGATGCCGTCTACTCCTTGGCGGATCATCGTCTCGATCATCCGAATTTGCTGTTCAAGGTTGGCTTCGTCGGGCGCCTTCACAATAAATTCGATCCCGAGCGGTTCGGCTGCCTGCATCGCATACAACGTGATTGTTTCGTAGTAGGAATGCGCCAATGGATATATAATGCCGAACGTATAGGCAGGCTCCTGTGCTGGAGCAGGCGCAGGGATCTCGGCTGGATTCTCAATGGTTGCAGGATTCGAGCAGCTTGCTGCCGTCAGCAATGGCGTCATGATTAGCAACAACAGCACACACATGGACCAACGGCGATTGTTCCGTATCTTATACATCGCTTGGGATCACCTGCCTTCCTCATGTCTCGCCGACTTTATTATGCTTGCGGAACTCCCGAATCGTGATACCGGTTACACGCTTGAACAAGCTGGAGAAATAGTGCGGGTCCTGATAGCCTACTTGATAGGCGACCTCGTACGATTTGGCATTCGTTGCTTGCAGCAACACCTTCGCCTTGTCGATGCGGGTATGCATCAAGTATTCGATGAATGTCTGCCCGGTTTCTTGGCTGAAAATTTTGCTCATGTGGCTCGGGCTGACACATACATGCTCAGCGGCATCCTGTAGTGTAAGGGTGTCCTTCGCATAATTTGCCTGCACGTACGCTTTGATCTGGGCGATCAATTCCCCATACTTGTCAGCAGCGTGCGATCGCCATTGCCAGAATTGGTCGGCGAGCTTGCGCAGATAGTCAAGCGCTTGATCCCAAGAACGGATTTCGATAACCATACCTAATAGTGAGGAGAGGGTGTCCTCCGCTTCGATGTTGCGGAACAGCGTCTGCGCTTCTCGGATCACTTCTATTGTAAGGTCATTAAGCAGATAAAAACCATAAACCGATGTATGCCAATCGACAGGCTTCAGTTCCGCCGCGAAGCTGCGAATGAAGTCATCGCAATGCGTCGCGTTGCCGATGGTCACATATTCAATGAACTTCCGGCGATCTAGGAATACCGGTTGATCGAACGAGCTGCCGACGAGGGATAAGAGGGAATGCTCGTTAGCGGATGACAATGGGTGCGGTCGTTCGTCCCTTGTTGTCTCGCCGTTGTCGGATGCGGCTCTCTCCTTGTCGATCTTCATGCTGATCAGGCGAAGCATGCGCAAGATATCCGCAGCGCCGAACGGCTTCAAGCAATAATCTTCTACACCGAGCCGAATCGCTTGCCGCGCATAGTCGAAATCATCATGTCCGCTAATAATGATGATCTTCGTCTGTGGCAGAATTCTCCGAATGACCGCGCTTAGCTCCAGCCCGTTCATGAACGGCATCTTAATGTCGGTAATCAAGATATCCGGTTGCAGTTCTTCGATTAAGGGCAGCGCAACCTCGCCATCAGGCGCGTCGCCGCAATAGACGAATCCCTCGTCCTCCCAGTTCATGCAGGCTTTCATATTCTCACGTATGACGATCTCATCATCAACTAGAAATACCTTCTTCATGCGCTTTCACCCCTTTGGATCGGAATCCGTATCGATACATGGGTCCCTTCGTGCGGCTCGCTGCTCAATGTAATGCCATAGTTATCCCCATAGTACAAGCGGATTCGCTGCTGTACGTTGTGCAAGCCGTAACCGCTATCGCCATTGTCGTCCGCAATGAGCTGCGTCTCGTTCATGCGAGCCCTTAACTTCTCCAAGGTGTCAGGCGCGATGCCGACACCGTCGTCGATGATGTCGATGATCATCGTGTGCGTGGACACTTGCCGTCCGGTTATTCGGATGAGTCCTTTGCAACGCTGGTTTTTCAAGCCATGGTACAGGGCATTTTCCACGATCGGCTGCAGTGTCATCTTGAGAATAGGAACATGCGTGATCGCGTTATCCACTTGAATGTCGTAGTCGAGAATATCCCGGTAGCGCGTCTGTTGGATCACCAAGTAATTGCGAACATGCTCGATTTCTTCCTTGACGGTAATCCAGTCGCGTCCTTTGCTAAGGCTAATACGGAAAAAACGGGACATCGCCTGCACCAGCTGCACGACTTGCTTATTCTTGCCGGCTTCCGCCATCCAGACAATAGAGTCCAGTGTGTTATAGAGAAAATGCGGGTTGATCTGTGCCTGCAGCGTGCGCAGCTCGGCCTTCTGAATTTGCTTCTGCTTTAGGACGCTTTGCTGGATCAACAGCTTGATCTGCTCGATCATTCTATTGTAGCTGCTGCCCAGATCGGCAACTTCGTCCTGACCTTTCGGATATACCTTGCCCTCGAGATAGCCGGATGCTGCTTGACGCATCTTCCTCTTCAGAATCTGAATAGGCCGTGTCAGTCTGGCCGTGATGAAGAAGTACAATCCAACGATAAACAGAATGCTCAAGCCAACACTGACGATAATGAGCTGGCGTATGTCGTGTGCGTCGCGGACGATTTCCTGCACAGGTACGACGCCTACGATTTTCCAACCAGTCTGAGCAGAGGTCGTATATACGACGAACTGAGGTTTGCCTGTTCCTTGATGGACGAAGCTTCCTTTCAGCTGATGAAGCAATGGGGCTAGTCTGTCCGCAGTCAGCACAGGATTGTCTTCTGGCTGTGAAGGCGCCACGATCGGTGTCCCATATGGATCAGCGATGTAGAAGTAGCCTGTCTTAGCAATGGAGGTGCTGTTCGTGAACTGACTAATGGCCTCCTCTGCTACATCGATCACAATGTATCCGATCACCTCGCGTGTAATGCGCTGCTTGACTGTGGCGATCATGGATACGACTGTCCCTTCATCGTATTGGAAGCCGTCCAGCCTATCCAGCGGGTTCGCTTCCGTCGGCGGAATAATCAAGATATCGTCGGGGCGGTTCATCAAGTGCTTGAAGTGCGGATTGCGAAGCGGATTTTGCTGTAGTGCAAATACACCGCGCCGTTCGCTGATGCCCCGGCCGTACAAGTTGACCATCGAGATGTTCAGAATTCCTTCGTACGTGTAGGTGTCGCGATAGGAGTCGAACGTCATCAAGATATCCTTCGCATCGGAATAGGAATCCGTCTGGGAGAACAGAAACCGCACGACAGCCGGATTGTTCTCCAGCTCGAACAGCTTGCCCGTGTCGAGGAACAGCACATCGATATCGCGCGCTAACTGGTCTGCGACAATCATCGTAGCGGCTTTACTGTAATCGGTTATCGTATTGTATGATTTCTGGTACGCCACCCAGCCTACTGTCGCCAGAGGAATAGAGGTGAGGATGATGAACATCGTCAGCATCTTGGTGCGCAGGCTGGAGAATATCCACTGATACAATTTGTTCATAGGCAGTTCTATCCTCTCCTATTCAACTGAGGAGCCTTGCTTCGGCATGCGAGATTTGGGTTCGATGCGGCTTCGCTTCGAGAAGCGAGATGTATGTTGAGCTAGTGAATAAGCTGTTTCTGATTGAGAGAGTCCGATTAGCCGGTTGAAATGATGCAAATGTGCAGGCATTCATTCGAGAATAGCGCCAAGTCACCCCAAAAGCTGCGATCATACAGGATTCCCATAGCCAATTCGCTTCATTCAGGTATTTCGGGAATTGAAACATGCACAATCGCAGGAATTTCCTAAAAACCATTTTATATCACGGTCAAAGCCTGCATGATCGCAGGAATTCAAGCGCGCGGTAGTATGACTGAGCTAGAACATGACGGCACACACGGCAGCACGACTTATAGCATGACAGCACACAATGCCAGCTTCACTGGACTATAGTACGGCAGCACCATCGTTACTTCCATCATATACGAAGTTCGCTCTTTTTCAATTGAAAACGCCTTCAAGAATAAAAAAATCCAAGTTTTTCGCAAAAAAACGAATGAACGAATCCGCACATGCCGACATCTTCACATAATAGTACATCGAATGCACGGGATACTCCGTATAACGAACCATGTAAGCGTTTTATAATCGGGATACACCTATCGATGGTGAACACATAAGGGGAGGAATTCCATTGAAGATGAACAGCAAACAGAGCATTAGCTTGGCGATCGCGCTTGTCGTCATCATGCTATTCACAGCGGCATGCGGCAACAGCGCGAGTACAGGAGGACAGGGCGGCAACAATCAACAGCCCGCGAGTAATGCGTCGAATAACGGCGGTGGCGATGCGCCGACTCAGTCGGCAGACGATAAGGTTGTGCTTGGTTTCTCACAGGTTGGCGCAGAGAGCGGATGGCGCACGGCCAATACAGATTCGATTAAGGCTTCGGCTGAGGAGTGGGGCTTCGAGCTGAAGTTCTCGGACGCGCAGCAGAAGCAGGAGAACCAAATTAAGGCGATTCGCTCCTTCATTCAGCAAAAGGTGGACGTCATCGCTTTCTCACCGGTCGTTGAATCCGGTTGGGATACGGTGCTGCAGGAGGCGAAAGACGCTGGTATACCAGTCATCTTGACCGATCGTGCAGTCGATTCGGAGGATACATCGTACTATGAATCGTTCATCGGTTCTGACTTCGTCGAAGAGGGTCGCAAGGCTGGAAGATGGCTCGTTGAGCAATATGCGGACGCCACAGAGCCGGTCAATATTGTGGAGCTGCAAGGTACGACAGGTTCGGCGCCTGCGATCGACCGGAAGCAAGGGCTTGAGGAAGCGATTCAAGACAACCCGAACTTGCAAATTATCGCATCGCAGACAGGTGACTTCACTCGTGCCAAGGGGAAGGAAGTTATGCAGTCGTTCCTGCAGGCGCATGATGATATCGATGTGCTGTATGCACATAACGATGATATGGGACTCGGCGCGATCCAAGCGATTGAAGCGGCAGGTCTCGTACCAGGCGAAGACATCAAGATTATTACGGTGGACGCAGTTAAGGACGGCATGATCGCGGCATCCGAAGGGAAGATCAACTTCATCGTTGAATGCAATCCGTTGCTCGGTCCGCAGCTGATGCAAGCTGTAGAGGACGTATTGGCAGGCAAGGAGATTGATAAGCGAATCGTTACAGAGGAGACGACGTTTACGTCCGAAGAAGCCAAGGCAGCATTGCCGGATCGCAAGTACTAAGTTGCTCAGCAACTGATTGGCACAATTGAGGAAGGAAGCCACCCCACCTGCCAAGGATAGGCGGGGTGGCTTTTTCACTTCATCGGAGGAGAGAGGCTAACATGGGAGAAAACCGTCCGATATTGCAGATGTCCGGGATTCATAAGCGATTCCCGGGCGTTATTGCATTGAACAACGTCGATTTCCGAATGTATCCGGGAGAGGTTCATGCGCTGATGGGGGAGAATGGTGCGGGCAAGTCAACGCTAATCAAGGTGCTGACAGGCGTGTATGCAATCGATGGGGGTACGGTCGACCTCGATGGAGCCCCGATCACCGTCGGCAGTCCGCTGGAAGCTCAGGAGCATGGCATCAGTACGGTGTATCAGGAAGTTAATCTGTGTCCGAATTTGACAGTCGCGGAGAACATCTTCATCGGCAGAGAACCGCGTCGGTTCGGGAAGATTCAATGGAAGGAGCTGAACCGGAGGGCAGAGCGCTTGCTTGCAGAGCGTCTGAACCTGAACATCGATGTAACCCGGACATTGGATTCGTATTCCGTGGCGATTCAGCAGCTTGTCGCGATCGCGCGTGCGTTGAACGTGTCCGCTAAGGTTCTCATATTGGATGAACCGACGTCTAGCTTGGACCAGGGTGAGGTTCAGGAGTTGTTCGCGGTTATGCGCAAGTTGAAGGAACAAGGCTTGGGGATCTTGTTCGTGACGCACTTTCTCGATCAAGTATACGAGATTACGGATCGGATCACAGTTCTTCGCAATGGAGAACTCGTGGGCGAATTTATGACGAAGGAGCTTCCCCGGATGGATCTCGTGCTCCATATGATTGGCAAGGACTTGGAGCTGCTAGCCGACCTGCCTGCATCTGACTTCGGTCAAGCAGGGGAGGCGTCCGGCGAGACGTTCTTGAAGGTGACTGGGCTAGGCCGCCAAGGATCGATTGAGCCGTTCGACTTCATGATCCAGCGCGGGGAAGTAGTCGGGTTCGCGGGTCTTCTCGGATCGGGCAGAACCGAAGCAGCCCGCTTGCTGTTCGGCGCTGATCGGGCCGACCAAGGGCAATGGCAAGCAGCAGGCGGCGGCAAGGTGGACTCGCCTAGACAGGCAATCCGCCGCGGCATTGCCTTCTGCTCGGAGAATCGGAAGACAGAAGGGATCATCGAGGATCTGACTATTCGCGAGAACATCATTCTGGCGATGCAAGCGCATCGCGGGTGGTTCAAGTCGATCCCGCGCAAGCGGCAGGAGGCCATCGCGGACGAATATATCGAGACGCTCAACATTAATCCGCCGAACCCCGAGCAGCTTATCAAGAACTTAAGCGGAGGCAACCAACAGAAGGTGTTGTTGGCCCGCTGGCTGCTGATGGAGCCGAACTTGTTAATCTTGGATGAGCCGACGAGAGGCATTGACGTCGGGGCGAAGGCGGAAATTCAGAAATTAGTGCTTGCATTGGCGAAGAAGGGGATGGCAGTCCTCTTCATCTCCTCAGAGATGGAAGAGGTGCTGCGCGTCAGCGATCGCATCGTCGTGCTGCGAGACAGGCAGATAGTGCGGCAGATGACAGGCGAGGATATCCATCACCACAATGTCATGCAAGCGATAGCGGGGGAGAACTAGACGATGATGATGCGCATATCGAAACACCATTTGTTCTGGCCTTTAACCGTTCTGGCGGGGCTATTCGTATTTAACTTACTGTATGATCCAGGCTTCTTCGCGATACGGGTGCAGGGCGGACATCTGTACGGCAGCTTGATCGACATATTGAACTATGGTTCTCCGCTCATTCTGGTGGCGATCGGCATGACACTCGTCATCGCGACAGCAGGCATCGACTTGTCTGTAGGCTCCATCGTCGCAATAGCCGGTGCGATTGCCTGCCTCTTAATTAGCAGAGGTGAGGATCAGCATTCCCTTGCATTGTTCGCCGTTGCGGTGGCAGCTTCGATCGGCATTGCACTCGTGCTTGGACTGTGGAACGGGCTATTAGTTTCCGGTATTGGCATTCAGCCGATCGTCGCTACACTCATTCTGATGGTAACGGGAAGGGGGATCGCGCAGCTCGTCACCGGCGGGCAGATTATAACGGTATCCAGTGACCCGTATAGCTTCCTCGGAGCCGGCTGGTTCCTGATGCTGCCGTTCTCCATCTTCATCGTTGGCTTCGTCTTCGTCATTGCGGTGCTCATGACCCGCAAGACGGCGCTCGGCATGTTCATCGAATCGGTCGGCGGCAATCCGACAGCCAGCAGACTTGCCGGGATTCGCTCGAAGTCGGTGCTGCTTGCGGTCTATGCGTTCTGCGCAATCTGCGCAGGTATTGCGGGATTGCTTCTGAGCTCGAACGTATCTAGCGCTGACGGCAATAACGCTGGTCTCTGGTACGAGCTGGACGCCATTCTTGCCGTCGTCATCGGCGGTACTTCGCTTGCTGGAGGGCGCTTTTTCTTGGCTGGGACAGTTGTCGGCGCGCTCATCATACAGACGCTGACGACGACGATATATACGATCGGCGTTCCACCGGAAATTACCTTAGTCGTGAAGGCGATCGTCGTGTTCGCTGTCTGTCTGATTCAATCCGAATCGTTCCGCAGCACGATCGTACACCGTTGGAAGACACGGCGATATCCAGCTGAGAGAGAGGTGACGCGCGGTGTTTAGACGTAAGTATATTCCTATCTTCATCACAGTCGGACTGTTCGCCTTGATCTTCGCGCTTGGTTCATTCCGCTACACAGGCTTCTTCTCGACTCAGGTGTTGTTCAACCTGCTGATTGACAATGCATTCTTATTGATTGTCGCGATCGGTATGACCTTCGTCATCGTCTCGGGCGGGATCGATCTGTCCGTCGGTTCGATGGTGGCACTGACGACGATGCTGTCGGCAAGCTTGCTGCAGGAAGGCTTATCGCCTGCACTCGTTATTCCATTCGTGCTGCTGGCAGGCTTTCTATTCGGCGCGGGTATGGGGGCAGTCATCCACTATTTCAACATTCAGCCGTTCATTGTCACGCTCGCCGGGATGTTCTTGGCAAGAGGCTTATGCTATGTGATCAGCATCAATACGATTACGATTAACGACAAGTTCTATCAGAGCATCGCATTGACCAAAATTTACTTGGGTGATTCCTTCATCTCGATCAGCGTCATTCTTGCGCTCGCCACTTTGTTGCTTGCCGTTTACTTGGCGCACTATACCCGATTTGGGCGCAATACGTATGCAGTCGGGGGCAATGAGCAATCTGCCTTGCTAATGGGATTGCCGGTTGCTAGAACGAAGGTGCTCATCTATGGCTTCAGCGGCTTCTGCTCGGCGATGGGCGGGGTTGTGTTCACCTTCTATATGCTGTCGGGATATGGGCTGCATGCAGTCGGCTTGGAGCTTGATGCCATCGCTGCTGTCGTCATCGGCGGCGCGTTGTTGACCGGAGGTGTCGGCTATGTCGTGGGCACGTTCTTCGGTGTCATGATTCAAGGCGTCATCCAGACGATCATTACGTTCGAAGGAACATTGAGCTCATGGTGGACCAAAATCGTGATCGGCATGCTCCTGTTCCTGTTCATCGTGCTGCAGCGCGTTCTCGGAGCGAGAGCCGGGAGCAGTCAAACCCGATAACAGAACCACTGGATGGAAAACATACGGCATGCAGGATGAAGATATTGTACAATGAATAGCAAGAACGAGGATGGCTGGGTGTCAATTGTCCAATAGCAAGAACGAGAATGATCGGGCGTCAATGCTGAACTATGCGATAATCGATCTATTGTGTAGCAGAATGAAGCGGGGTACAGGGAAGATGCGTTGGCAAAAGAAAGAAAAGAGGGGCGGGATTCGTGTGCGATGGACGTATAGACTAGGTATGTGCATAGGGATGATTGTGGTGTTATGCAGTCTGGCTGCATGCGACTCGCCTAACTCAACCGCGCTGCCCATTGCCTCAGATACGAACGGTCATGTCGTGTCTCCGTCCAAGCTAGTGCTGGAGGATACAGAGCTGGAGGAACGGCAGATTGTGCTAGGTTATTCACAGCTCGGCTCCGAGAGCGATTGGCGCAAGGCGAATACCCGCTCCATTCAGGAAGCGGCGAAGGAAGCCGGGATCGAATTGCTGTTCGAGAATGCGGAGCAATCCCAAGCGAAGCAGTTCGAGGCGATCCGCCGATTTATCGAGCAGGATGTCGACGTCATCGCCGTCTCTCCCGTCATCGAATCCGGATGGGAATCGATCCTGTTGGAAGCGAAGGAAGCAGGCATTCCCGTAATCTTATCCGACCGTTCGGTCGATGTGAGCGATACTTCCTTGTACGTGACGACGATCGGCTCAGATTTCTATGAAGAAGGGCAAAAAGCTGGCAAGTACGTATTGGACAAAGTGCGGAACGAGCCAGGTGCGATCAAGATCGTAGAATTGCAAGGCACACTGGGCTCCTCTCCATCGATCGAACGCGGCAACGGATTTCGCGATGTGATCCAAGCGCGGGTTGATCTGGAGATCATCGCATCCGAGTCAGCAGATTTCACCTTGGCGAAGGGCAAGCAAGTGATGGATGCGTTCTTGAAGGAGCATGGTGGTGAGATTGACGTACTGTATGCGCATAATGACGATATGGCGCTCGGCGCGATTGAAGCGATCGAAGCGTACGGACTTCGTCCGGGCAAGGATATGATTATTATATCGGTAGACGGCACGCGGCGAGCATTCCACAAGATGGTCGAAGGGAAGATCAATGCTGTCGTCGAATGCAACCCGTTGCTAGGTCCGATCCTGATGCAAGCGGTCAGTGAGATCATCTCGGGACGAAGCCTGCCGAAGCAAATCGTCTCTCCAGAAAGTGTGTTTACCGAAGCGCTGGCAGAGAAGGAAATTGCCAATCGGCAATATTGACCTTGTCTGATAGAATACAAGTATACACACTAGAGTAAGGGAGACTATGGACATGCTAGGAAACACAGAACTCGATCAGCTCAAGCGTACATTAAGAGCGAGCATTGACCACAATGAAATAGCAGGTGCGAATCTGATGATTGTGAAGGACGGGCAAGAGATCTTCTATCATGAAGACGGATTGGCTGACCGCGAAGCGGGGCTACCTATTCAGCGGGATTCGATCTTCCGGATGTACTCGATGACCAAGCCAGTGACAGCCGCTGCGGTCATGATCCTGATGGAACGCGGACAGATTGATCTGTTCGAGCCGGTGAGCCGTTACTTGCAAGGCTTCTGCAATCAGATGGTCGGGATCGGCGACCAGTTAGTGCCGGTGAAGCGGGAGATGAGTGTGAAGGACTTGCTCTCGATGACGTCAGGCTTAGTCTACGGCGGATACGATAGAGCCGGTCGGGAGACAGAAGAGCTGCTGCAAGAGATTGAGAGCAGGATGCTCGGCGAGTCGCCGCTTGGCACAGTAGAAGCGATGAATCGCTTGGGTCAATGCGCGTTACAGTTCCACCCAGGCGAGACTTGGGCATACGGGACTTCCGCCGATGTATTAGGCGCTGTCGTCGAAGCAGTAAGCGGGAAGCGGTACGGCGAATTTCTTCGCGAGGAATTGTTCGAGCCGCTCGGCATGAAGGACACCGGCTTCTGGTTGCCGGAGGCGAAGCGAGATCGGCTGGCCAAGGTTTATGCCGATGACGGGCAAGGTGGATTAGCCCTGTTCAATGGCAATCATCTTGGCGTGAGTCATCAGATGGACAGAGATCCGGCATTCGAGTCAGGAGGAGCGGGCTTGGTGTCGACGATCGATGACTATGCACAATTCGCCAAGATGCTCTTGAACCAGGGAAGCTTGGGCGACGTTCAGATTCTTCGACCGGCAACGGTTGATTACTTGACGTCGTCTGAACTGAATGCGGAGCAGCAGCAAAGCTTCAACGAGTGGCACGAGATGTCCGGTCATAGCTACGGGAACTTAATGCGTGTGATGTCCGACCGCAGTCAAGCGGGCATCCTATGCAGCCCCGGGGAATACGGCTGGGACGGCTGGCTTGGCTGCTACTTCGCCAATTGTCCGAGGGAAGATCTAACCTTCCTGTTCATGATGCAGAAGAAGGATTCCGGCACAACAGTCATCACCCGCAAGCTGCGCAATATTGTGCTTAGTTCTTGTCATTGACAATGCTAGTTAGCAGCTCCTTCCTATCGGAAGGAGCTGCTAACGCAAGTTGCGTTGTATGGTTGCGCTGCTCACGACTGCTATGTCATCGTGAGCAGTTATCATGATTTCCTCAACCGACAATCCAGTTCAACGTTTCATCCCCCCCTTCCTATCCACATCCTGACTGCCTCAATGATTGATTTCACTGACTATCGCAATAACATCGAATGTTCCGTTGCGGAGAATTTGCCTAGTGACGGTTGGTATACTCTATCTACTTTATTGTATGCAATGTTTCTTTCATAACGAGAAACATGAAATGGAGGAGAAGAGTGTATATGTATCAACTTGACCGTCAATTCTACCGCAAGTTCATTTGGGTACTGGCGGCGCTGCTGCTATGGCCAGGTATGCCATTGGCAGGCACCGCATCAGTTGTACAAGCTGCATCGGCAGAATGGACAAGCATAGGGAGTCCGAACTTTTCAACAAGCCAGGCTTATTACACGAATATCGCACTGGACAGCAGCAATCGGCCTTATATTGTGTTTTACGATTTGGCTCAAGCAGGCAAGACAACGGTGATGAAATGGAACGGCTTAACCTGGGAAGTTGTAGGAAGCGCAGGGTTTTCCGCGGGAAGTGTGTCCGCCACCGGAATCGCTCTGGACAGCAGTGACACTCCCTATGTCATGTATAAGGATTTGGGCAACGGCAGAACGACAGTAATGAAATATGATGGAGTGAACTGGATAGGGGTAGGAGCCGCTGGCTTCTCTGCAGGTATTGTCTCTGATCCGAGTCTTGTGCTAGATAGCCATGATACCCCCTATGTCGTCTATCAAGACGAAGGCAATGGAAATAAGGCGACGGTGATGAAATACGACGGTGCGAGCTGGACGGAGGTGGGAGCTGCGGGCTTTACCGAGGGAACCGCGTCTGACGTAAGCATCGCCATGGCAAGCGATGATACCCCCTATGTCGTCTATCAAGACGGAGACAACGGAAATAAGGCGACGATGATGAAATACGACGGTGCGAGCTGGACGGAGGTGGGAGCTGCGGGCTTTACTGCAGGAACCGCGTCAGAAATGAATGTCGCCATGGCAAGCGATGATACGCCGTATGTCGTATATACAGACGGAGGCAATGGAAATAAGGCGACGGTGATGAAATACGACGGGGACTGGACTGAGGTGGGGACAGCAGGCTTCTCTCAGGGAAGCGTACATTTTGCGGATATTGCGCTAGACAGCGGGGACACGCCCTACGTTGTGTATATAGACGACTTCAATAGCGGCAAGGCGACGGTAATGACCTATGACGGATCAGTCTGGGGCATTGCGGGGCAAGCGGGATTTTCCGCAAATCAGGCGTACTTCACAACGATTGCTATTGACGCGAATGATACGCCGTATGTTGCCTATTCGGACTTATCGGCTAATGTCATGTCACTGCATACAGCCTACACGGTTACGTATGACGAGAATGGAAGCACGGGAGGGACTGTGCCGAACGACAGCAGCTTGTATGCGGAAGGCACATCGGTCGTAGTAGCAGACAACACGGGAAGCCTTGTGAGAACGGGTCATATGTTTGAACAATGGAATACGCAAGCAGACGGCAATGGGACCGATTATGCTCCTGGTGATGCAATGCTTATCGGTTCTGCCGATATAACCTTGTACGCGAAGTGGGTCGCGAACCAATACACGGTAAGCTTCGAGAGCAACGGGGGCACTGCGGTAAGCAGCCAATCTGTCGATTATGGCGAGTATGCCGTCGAACCTGCATCGCCCAGGAAGGCGGGCTACAGCTTTGCGGGGTGGTACGCCGATGTAGGATTGACGATTCCTTATAGCTTCGCGGATGCAATCCAAGAAGATGCGGTGTTGCATGCGAAGTGGAATTCCAGCGGATTTACCAATCCGTCTAATTTAACTGCGGACCCTGGAGATAGACAGGTTACTTTACAATGGGACACCGTTACAGGGGCGACATACTACCATATCTACCGAGGAATGGCGTCTGGCAATTATAGCGGAATACCGGCTATCACGGTTACGGACGCAACCTACCAACTAACAGGTCTGGTCAATGGTTTTACGTATTATTTTGCGGTCACTGCCGAGGGTGCGGCGGGAGAAAGCGGCTACTCCAACGAAGTAGCAGCATCGCCGCAGGCGGCGGTCGCGCCTGCCAGGAAGAAATGGAGACATATAGGAGATCCGAGCTTCTCGACAAGTCAGGCTTATTATACAGACCTTGCATTGGACAGTCACAATACGCCCTATATTGTGTTTTACGATTTGGATCATACCGGTAAGGCAACAGTGATGAAATATAATGGTACGGCATGGGAGATTGTAGGAGCGGCAGGCTTTAGCGCAGGAACCGTGGCCGATACAAGCATCGCGCTCGATAGCAGCGATACGCCTTATGTCGTGTATCAAGATGGAGGCAGCGGCGGTAAAGCGACAGTGATGAAATACGACGGAGCAAACTGGACGGAAGTGGGAGCAGCGGGCTTCTCGACAGGCAGCGCAACGGATACGAGCCTTGCAATCGCTAGTGATGATACGCTATATGTCGCCTATGCAGATGGAGGCAGTAGTGGTAAAGCGACGGTGATGAAATACGACGGAGCAAACTGGACGGAAGTGGGAGCAGCGGGCTTCTCGACAGGCAGCGTGTCGGATATGAGCTTTGCAATCGCTAGTGATGATACGCTATATGTCGCCTATGCAGATGGAGGCAACAGCGGTAAGGCGACAGTGATGAAATACGACGGAGTGAACTGGATAGAGGTGGGAGCAGCGGGCTTCTCGACAGGCAGTGTGTCGGATACGAGCCTTGCGGTCGATCATGTCGGTGCGCTGTATGTCGTCTATCAAGATGGCAGTAACGGAAATAAGGCGACAGTGATGAAATATAACGGCACGGCATGGGAGAGTGTAGGAGCGAAAGGATTTAGCGCAGGAGCCGTGTCCGATACGGACATCGCGATTACCAGCGATCACACACTTTATGTGGTCTATGGCGATGCCGTCAATGCCGGGAAGGCTACCGTAATGACCTATGACGGAACAAGCTGGAATGTTGCGGGAGCAGTGGGCTTGTCTGCAGATGCTTCCTATTATACAAGCATTGTTCTGGACAGCCGCGACACGCCCTATGTCGTATATTCGGCCTTATCGGCCAATGTCCAGGTACTGAAGCCCGTGTATACGATTGACTATGACGGCAACGGCAGTACCGGCGGTGTGGCTCCGACAGACAGCTCATTCTATTGGGCAGGCGAGCCGGCAACGGTAGCGGCCAATTCAGGGAACCTTGCTAGAACAGGCTATACGTTCGAGAGTTGGAATACACAAGCAGACGGCAATGGAACGGATTATGCCGCAGGCGCTGTGTTCATTATGGGAGAGGCAGACGTGACACTGTACGCGAAGTGGAGCGCGAACCAATATACGGTGAGCTTCGAGAGCAACGGAGGAACGGAAGTATTCGCGCAGACGGTTCGGTATAATGAGGAAGCGACAGAGCCATCTGCGCCGGAGAAGGCGGGGCATACATTTGGTGGATGGTATGAGGATGAGGGGCTAACATCCGCTTACGACTTCGCCGATGCGATTACGGCTGATCTGACCTTGTATGCGAAGTGGCAGAGAGATAATAACAATCGTCCATCTCGAAATTCGGATGATGATTCCTACAGTGAGACGATTCCTGTTCGTGTAGAATCAGGCTCGGAGGATGGATCAGTGAAGATTGTCACGACCTTGACAATTAGCCGGACGACGGATGCGGATGGACAACATAGAGATGAAACAACATTCACGCCGGAAGCGGCAGCCAGAACAGTGGAACAGCTTGAGGCAGCCGGCTCTGCTTCTGCCAAATTCGTAGTCTCGGATGAGCAAGATGAAATCGCGGTCTTCCAGATGAACATTCCGCAGGCTTCCGCAGAGCATCTAGCTGCCAGCCACATTAGCCTGGAGATAGCGACTGCCCATGCACATATTCATGTTCCAAGTGCGTCTCTACAGGAGGTTCAAGAAGATATCTACTTCCGCATTGTGCCGATCAGGCAGGAGAATGAACGGAAGGAAGCAGAGCAACGGGCTGTAACAGATCCGATTGTGCGATTAGCTGTGGGTAGTCACAATGGCGATATTCAAATAGCAAGTAAACCGATCACAATCGAGACCAATATACAGAACAGAGAGATGGAGCTGGTGCTGCCGCTTCATGATGACTCCTTGCGAGATGATCAGCTCCGTAACCTGGGTGTGTTCATAGAACACAGTGACGGCACGAAACAATTTATCAAGGGTGAGATCGTCGCTTATGATGACACGGGAAGACAAGGGATTCGCTTCTCTGTTGACCGATTCAGCACCTTTATTGTCTTGCATGCGGACGGGTTGCATCAGGACTTGTCGCCTGACCCAACAGCAGACAACTTGCATGCACCGTACATCACGGGCTATCCAGATGGTACCTTCGGTCCGGATAAGCAGTTGACCCGCGCGGAGATGGCAGTCATATTCAGCCGGATATTCGAACATGAACAACCGTTGGAAGCAGCTGCTGCGGGTGATGGAACAGTGCGCCACTGGGCGGAGGATGCAATCGCTCAAGTGCTGGCGGCAGGGCTGATGAGCGGCTATGCCGACGGCAGCTTCAGACCAGACCAAGCGATAACCCGCGCGGAGATGGCCAGTATTGCGGCGCGGCTGACAGATCCTCTTCCGCAAGTAAACGGAAGTTTTACAGACATCAACGGACACTGGGCGAGAGAAGCTATTGATAAAGTGAAGTCGGCTGGAGTGATTAGCGGTTATGAGGATGGCAGTTTCAGGCCGGACGAAGCCGTCACCCGCGCCGAGGCTGTCATCATGATCAATCGCTTGACGGGAAGGAGCCCGTTAAGCGGTGCGAAGCCACAGTGGAAGGACGTCTTGCAGGAGCATTGGGCGTATGAACATATTCAGGCAGCTTCCATCCAACAGGAGTAACTAGAGAGGGACAGGGACTCGCTCGTTCCAAGTTCAGAATGAAGGATAGTAAACAAGCAGCAGGGGATATCTATCTAGTCGCGAATCTTATTGAGTACAAGGGATTCCGGTTGGTCCGGATTTCCCCCTTTGCTCTGCATGAAAGATAGAAGGAGTTCATGAACTTGCAGAATGTAACGAACAAGAAGAGATTGCTTGTGTCTCTCTGCGTCCTGTCTCTTGTTGCCTGGTTCATGCATACGCAGCATGCTGCCGCTCTCGAAGAGCAAGTCCCCTCTGCCGTGCAGGGAGAGTTGGATTTGACGAATTGGGATTTCGAAAGCGATGGCACGGTCAGGCTTAGTGGAGAATGGGAATTTTATTGGAAGCAACTTCTGGATGCCGATGACTTCGCCCATACATCCGAATCTAGGCAAGCGATCATTGCAGAGGTTCCTAATGTTTGGTCCAATTATGAAGTCAATGAGGTCCCGCTGCCGGGTCAAGGGTACGCGACATATCGACTTAGAGTCAAATCCCATCCCGACCAGCATGAATTCGCGCTGAAGATTCCCACTCTCTCTACATCTTGCAAAGTGATGATAGATGATCAGGTCGTAGCTGAATGCGGGTATGTAGCCACGGATGAGGAAAGCGCGGATGCCGCTTACTCGCCGCAAATCGTCATGTTCCAAGCCAATGCGGATCAGTTTGATCTCATTGTGCAGATTTCCAACTATATGTATAACAGCGGCGGCATGTGGTATGCGCTGGACATGGGTACCGAGAGTCAAATGACGGCATACCACGATATTGGACTCGGCATTGATATGATGATGATGGGTACGTTTCTTTTTATGGGTATTTATCATATCTTTATTTATTTTCAACGGCGTAGTCTACGGACGGCCATATTGTTCGGTGTCGGTTGTTTGATTGGTGCTGCCCGATTATGGTTGAGCGGGGAAATCTTTGTGTTGAAACTGTTCCCCGATCTAAGCATTCCTGTGCTGACGATGTTGAGCTATCTGACTTATTACGGTGGAATCATGTTGTTTGTTCTGTACTTGCGCGATCTGTATCCCCATGAAGTATCCAGACGGATGACGGGAATTGTGACGGGGGTCTCGTGCCTGTTCATCTTGACAGTACTCGTAACTCCGCTTCCATTCTATACGGAGATGATCATCTACTATCACTTCTTCATGTTTCTAGTTAGTATGGCATTAATCCGAATCGTGTGGCTTGCGGTGAAGCGGAGAAGAGATGGCGCGCGCTTGCAATGCTTTGGCATCTTTTTTTTCATCCTGACGTTCGTTGTGGATATTGCGGTTAATGCTTTTTATGTGTCAGCTGCAGTTCATCACACCTTGTTTATTTATTTGCTCAACCGGCAGATGGTGTTAATCGGATTGTTCGTGCTTGTTTTTGTCCAGGCGATTATATTATCCCGCCGCTATTCCAGAGCGTTCCATACCATCGAGGAAATGTCGCACAAGCTGCTTGCGCAAGACAAGCTGAAGGATGAATTCTTAATGAACACCTCGCACGAGTTTATAACCCCGCTGCATGGAATCATGAATATCTCTCAGTCCATGATGGAAGGTGCAGAGGGGAAATTGAATGCCGCGCAAAAGGAAAATATGTCGATTATCGTATCTGTCACGCGCGGTTTGACGAATCTCGTATCGGACATTCTGGATTTTTCCAAGTTGAAAAACAACGAAATTGAACTTCACAAGCGCCAGGTATCGTTGCAAGCCGTTATGCAAGTGAATATGGAAGTGTTTCGTTATTTTATCGAAGATAAGCCGCTTCACCTTCACAACATGATTCCGGATGATTTGCCCGCCGTCTACGCGGATGAGAACAGGTTACAGCAAATTTTGTATAATCTGATTGGCAATGCGATCAAATTCACGGAGCAAGGCAGCATTGTTATATCTGCCGAATGTAAGGGAGAGCTTGTAGAAGTTCACGTTACGGATACAGGGATTGGTATTCCCGCAGACAAGCAGGAGCTGATCTTTCAGTCGTTTGAGCAAGTGGGTGCGGCGGTTTCCAGAGAATACGGGGGGACAGGTCTCGGGTTATCCATTACTAAGAAGCTGGTTGAATTAAATGGAGGGCAATTGCAGGTAGATTCCAAATGGGGAGAAGGTTCTACCTTCACCTTCACGTTGCCCGTCAGCAGGAATGGAGAGGCGGATCAGGTCAGAAGTCACTTCTCACATCATCGCGTGCCGGATTCGGTTCGTCAGCCGCGTGATAGGGTGTATGAGCAAACCAGCTATCAGAATACGATCTTGTCAGTCGATGACGATCCGACGAATCAGCAGGTAATTAAGAATGTGCTGGCGCAAGAACCATATCGCATCCTGACTGCGAGTCATGGCGAGGAAGCATTGGCTATGCTGGACGGTGAAGATAAAATTGATCTGGTCATTCTCGATGTCATGATGCCAGGGATGACAGGATATGAGGTAGCGAGGCATATCCGCAAGAGACGTACGCTGACTGATCTTCCGATCTTGCTCGTGACCGTCAAGCATGCTCCCGAGGATCTGTTGGGCGGATTTGCAGCGGGTGCCAATGATTTTTTGGCCAAACCGTTCCATTCCCATGAGCTGAGAGCAAGGGTGCGGACATTATTGGAGCTGAGAAATTCAGTCGAACAGGCCATCCAATTGGAAATGAACTTCCTGCGGGCGCAGATTAAACCGCATTTTCTGTATAATGCGCTGAGCACTATTATCGGGATTTGCCCGAGAGACCCTAAGAAAGCCAGTCAACTGTTGAAAAAGTTAAGTCATTATTTGAGAAGCAGCTTTGATTTTCAAAACAAAGAAACGTTCATCCCGATTCAGAGTGAGCTGGAGCTGCTGGAATCGTATGTCATGATCGAGAAAGCGCGGTTTAAGGAACGATTGCGAATAAAACTCGATGTGGACGAATCGATCGATGCAATGCTGCCGCCGCTAAGCATTCAGCCGCTTGTCGAGAATGCGATTCGGCACGGTGTGATGAAACGAATCGAAGGGGGAACGGTCAAGGTTTCGGTTGCACATACGGGAGACGGCATACGCATCTCTGTTGAGGATGACGGGGTCGGTATGTCAGAGGACAAGCTTGCCGGGCTGCTGTCGATTGAACAAGACAACAGAGGAGTAGGGATTATCAATATTCACCAGAGACTTATGCGGATTTATGGAACCGGTCTGGAGATCGAAAGTTCAGAAGGGCAAGGGACGAAGGTAGTCTTCAATCTTTCGTCCAAGAACAAGGGGGGCGCTGACTAGTGATTAACGTTATGATCGTAGATGACGAAGACAGTGCGCTGGATGCGCTGGAAGATGAATTGAATGAGATTGATGCTGTTCGCATAGTCGGGAAGTTTACCAGCCCCATGGAAGCACTGCAGCAGGTAGGAAGTCTGCATGTGGATATGGTGTTTCTCGATATCGAGATGCCGGGGATAGACGGGCTGGCGCTGGCCGATCAGATGTTGCAGAACGATCAGTCTGTGGATGTCGTCTTTACTACGGCGTACGATCAGTATGCGGTCGAAGCGTTTGAAGTGAACGCGCTT
Source organism: uncultured Paenibacillaceae bacterium (assembly GCA_913056365.1). GTDB lineage: Bacteria > Bacillota > Bacilli > Paenibacillales > K13 > Xylanibacillus. The sequence goes on from CAJXLT010000003.1 coordinate 77,086, forward strand.
GATTACATATTGAAGCCTGTCATGCAGGAGCGATTGCTCAAATCCTTCAACAAATGGATGGCCAAACACAAGAGCACAGATAGCTTCCATCGCGAACCAGCATGTCGGATAGCCACCTTGGGGACGTTTCAGCTAATGATTACGACGGAAAAGGAAACGGAACAAACTGTAAAATGGCGGACGAACAAAGCAAGAGAACTGTTTGCCTATTTCGTCCATCAGCGGGGACAGGACGTGCACAAGTCCGATATGATTATCGATATTTGGCCGGAATATGATAGGGAGCGCGCGATTGCTCACCTGCATACAGGTGTCTATTATATTCGCAAGATGATCAAGCAGTATCGATTAGAGCATTGTATGACGGTTTACTATGCCAATGACTATTACCGGTTCGATATGCAAGGCGTATCCTTGGATATGGATAACCTTGTGTGTATCGCCAGCATGCGTGAATGCATTCAACACGATAATATCGAGCAGTATGAACAAGCGGCAGCTCTATACTGCGGACCCTATATGGGCAATCATGATTATCCTTGGTCCGTGATTGAGCGCCAGAAGCTGGAGCTGGACTATCTGGAACTGGTGAGCAAGCTGTCCGAGTATTACGAGAGCACGCAACGTTATCAAGATGCCATCGAGCTGTTGCAGCGCGGATTGGAACATAATCCTTGGCAGGAGGAACTGCATGAGCTGCTAATGGACATATACAACATAACCGGAAATCATACAGCTCGGGAGGAACATTACCGTCGGATGAAGGAAATGTTCCGAGAAGAGCTGGGAATTGAGCCGAAAGTCTCGGCGCAAAGTGAATGTTGACTACAGATGACGATTCTCTATGGAGTCATGAAATCTGCTAGGCTACTCCAGCAACCGCAGCTCCTGCACGGCATGCAGGGCCTGTGTGCGAGAGGATACAGCAAGCTTCTCATACACGCGCGATAGATACACGCGCACTGTTCCCGGAGACAAGGCAAGCTCTGCGGCAATTTCCTTGTTGGTCGCTCCTTGCTTCAGTAGGCGCAGCAGGTTCAATTCACTATGGCTCAGCGGTTCGGCCAGTGCCGATACGTGGCTTACCTGAGGCTTCTCGTCGCAGGGGAACAGTCCGAGCAGCTTACGTGCGTACTCACTGATCGTGTCAGTTGCCGGAAGCTTGGCAGGCTCTGTCATCTGGATCTGCAAATAATGCTTTAATAATGCTTTCATGGCGGACCCTTCATCGAGAAAGCTTCGTATGTAGCCGTTCTGATGCCCAAGCGTCAACGCGTCGTGGAGTGGGAGCAAAGCGCTGTCCCGCCAGCCGCGTTGGTCTTCCAACAAGGCCTGTAGTATAGAAATTTCCACGATGCTAGAGATGAGCTGCTCTCTCTCGGCTTGAGGCTTCATTAGCTCCAGCAAGCGAAGGGCTTCTCTCTCCTTGCGCTGCTTACCGAGCAGCCGGACGAATGCCAGATACATATATTCTTGGTCGAAGGAAGGCTTGTCCTTGGCGGTCAGACCAAGCTTATTTGCTGTTTTCTTGGCTAGTGCGGCTTGTCCGTCATGCAGATAGAGTCGGATTTGGAACGCTTGTAGCAGTCGAAGCCAGCGGTCATCGGTCGTAGCCTGTATAGCATTCTGAATACAGTCGTGTGCTAGATGGAGACGGTTGTCAGCCACATACAGGCGTGCTTGCGTAATCGCCAAGGGAATGGACAAGCCTGGAACTTGCATCGACATACATGCGTGTTCGACTTCTCCCAGCAGCTCGTGGCTGCGGTCCAGCTGGTTCCATTCGTAATAGCCCTCGCACATCGATTGCTTCACATACAAGGTAATGAGCGACTGTGCCCAACCGCGGGATTCGAGAATCCCGGTGAACATGCGCCCGATCGCTTCCGTGGCATCGGAGAGCACGCCCTTGAGCCCTAACGGCATGCGCCTCACCAGAGGCTCGGTCAAGTTGTAATTATAGTTATAGAACATCGCATCCTCAGGCAGAATCTGATCCACTGATCCCTCAACAAATGCAAACCATTTCTCAAAGTTACCGCTCAGAAACATCAGGTTGGAGCGAACGAACAGTATGCCACTTTGCAGCTTTCCGTTGCGATTCGGTTCATTGCTTGCAGCTCCGATTCGTTCGACCTCGTCCAGTAATCGATCAGCTTCCTGTAATTCCCCTGTCAGCACCAGCACGAAGGCATATAAGAGGGACAGCTCGGGCGTAAGTACAGCCTCGGTCGGAAGACGTCGGAACCAGTGCAGTACAGTGTCATGCTCTCCTCGGTGAAGAACCTCAGGAATATATGCTGTCATGTATGTGTGCACCAGATTCATATCTTGCGCTTCGAGCGCATGATGAATCGCCTCGTCCATCAGGCCGTGGGCGGCGAAGCTCTTGCTTGCCAATCGGTTAGCGCGCAGCCATTGCTGAGGATCGTTCCTCTTCACTAACCCTTGCAGGAACTGTGCGAACAGATGGTGGTAGCGGAACCACATGTTCCGGTCATCGAGCGGTACCAAGAATAGATTCAACCGTTTCACTTCTTCCAGCAGCAGCTGGCTGTTGGAACGCCCTGTGGCCATATCGGCGATAGGTGCATTCATCTTAGCAAACACGGATGTATCCAGCAAGAACGGGTATAGCTCAGCTGGTAGTTTGTCGATCACTTCATGAAATAGAAAATCAGCAACGTCCCGATGGTCTCCATTCATCTCTGAGATATAGCGGTCGTAGTTGGTTTCGGAACGAAGGGAGTGGCTCACCAGCTGCAGCCCGGCAGCCCAGCCTTCTGTTCGCAATCGCAGCTGCTCGATTTGACGGGAGGACAGTCGGATTCCGGCAGTACTTGTGCAAAACTGCTCTGTTTCCTCTATGGTGAACTGCATCTGCTGCATATCGAGGCCGTTATGTTCGTTATGGGCAATCCATTTGGCCACAGAGAAGGGCAGCTCACTACGTGAGGACAGAATCATATGAACACCCTGCGGCAAGTAATCGATGAAATAAGCAAGACTCTCATGGATGCGCCTATCGTGGATGACGTGAACATCATCCAATAAGATGACGATACGTTCTGGAAGCGTAAATAGTTCGTTAAGGAACGAGTCGAGAAACGTGTACATGGACAGGTTCGGCATAGCTTGGGCGAGCGATAAGATGCGCTCGCGGTTGGAATCAGGAAGAACGGGAGCTGCTGCGTGTGCAAGATATCGCCAAAATCGGATCGTGTCATTATCCAACTCGTCTAGCGCAAGCCAGGCACAAGGTATTTGACAGACATGTGCCCACTGGGTCAACAGCGTCGTCTTGCCGAATCCAGCCGGAGCAGATACGAATGTGAGCCGGCCATGCTGCCCCTCTGTGAGAGAATCGAGCAGCCGACTGCGCGGAATAAGGGAGTCCTTCGGATTGGGAAGGGTGATTTTAGTTTTCAGAATAGCTGTATGAGTGTGATCGATCATGAGTTCCTCACATGGATGTAATAGTCTATATTTGTTGGACGATAGATGGAATCTACGAAATATCGTGCTCGGCGTCTGGCTTGTAAACTGCTGTCGTGCTGCCATCTTGTCTGTTGTACAAACGGGCTAGTCGGGCTTACTGGCTCAAATTCCTGCGAACGTGCAGGCTTTGATAGCGCTGTAGCGCAAATTTCACGAAATTCCTGCGAATCTGCATTTTTCAAATCACGGAAGAGCTGTATCCAGCCAATTGGACATTGAAAGGATGTATGATCGCAGGTTTTAGGCTGATATGGGCTGTCTTCGAATGAACACCTGCACATTTGCATCTATTCATCCTTCTCACCGAACGTCACCTAACGCTCATCAGAAGTAGATCATAGTAGCGTAGTAGGCTCAACATCTTTCTATCATTTATTATACAAAAAAGTAGAACAATTAACATTCGTCAATATTATGCTGAATGTTAACAAGTTAATATGGAGGGTGCGAACGTGTAATGAGAAACGGAGAGTGAACAGAACGATGAAGAACCTTATACGGCTTCCATTTATGATTGTAATAGCTTGCTGTATAACGCTAGTGATCGGCATGCCCGGCATTCCAGGACTCGCGAATCCGCAAGTAGCACATGCCAGCACTGCCATGAACTTGTATTTTGCGATGGAACGTCATTCCTATAGCGTATATCAGAAGAGTCTGTCGGATGCATCTGAATCACAGGTGATTTTCCAATCAGATAGTTGGGGTGAACCAACCGCGATCGCAGTGGATGAAGAGAATGGTTACATCTACTATGCGGCTAATCAATCAACGATTTACAAGATGAAGCAGGATACCTTGGCAGTTGTCGATACGTATAGCAATGAACATCGAATCACCTATATGTCCTTCGATCCTGTCCGCAACAAGCTTTACTTTACGGAAACTGCTGCTGGCACGGAACCTGGAACGATGATTACGCGAATCAAAGTGCTCGATCTTGCCGATCGCTCGATTACGACGCTATATTCGACGCCAGAGAATGGTTTGGCTTTTATTTTTGGTCTCGCAACTGATCCGGATGGCGGTCATATGTATTTCTATAAGAATGATTACGACCTTATGGAGTCCGGCATTTATCGTATGGATATAAGTGGAGCGGGCTTGATGCGGCTTGTCTCTAATGTTGGTTCTGTAGAGAGTATCGCATTGGATACATCGACCGACACCATGTATTATTCAGATGAACAATCTATTCGCGTTGCGAGCTTATCTACTGGAGAGGTGCAAGCTTCTGCTTATTATTCGGGGTCTGACTGGATTACGAAAATAGCCAGAGATGCAAGCACCGGAACGATTTATTTCAGTACGAACGATAGCATGACGATGACAGGTCGTATTTATCGCGTGTTGTCCAGTAGTGAGGCGGAACAAGTTGTTCCGAATGAGGGCTATGTGAATGATCTGGTGATTGCCGAAGCACCGCTTACTTACACGATGGAACCGATCAGCGATCAGACGCTGACGCCGTTGGCGGCGGGGTACGCGTCCGGGATGCAAGAGGCGAAGAGCGTGACGATTACGCGCATCGGCACAGGCGTGTTGGCCAATGTGCAAGCGAGCCTGAGTGGAGCGAATGCGTCCGCGTTCGTCTTGACGCAGCCCGCAAGTCAGATAGACGGAACAGGTTCCACGTTCACAGTGAAGGCGAAGGACGAGCTGTCAGCGGGGACGTATACGGCGACGGTGACGATCACAGCAGATCATATGGAGCCCGTAAGCTTCGATGTGACGCAGGTGGTGCATTCGTACACAATCGCGCCGATCAGCGATCAGACACTGACGGAGCTAGTAGCCGGATACGCGTCTGGGACGCAAGAGGCGAAGAGCGTGACGATTACGCGCATCGGCACAGGCGTGTTGGCCAATGTGCAAGCGAGTCTGAGCGGAGCGGATGCGACGGCGTTCGAATTGACGCAACCCGCCGGCACGATAGATGGCGCGGGGTCAACGTTCACGGTGATGGCGAAGGACGAGCTGTCAGCGGGGACGTATACGGCGACGGTAACGATCACAGCAGATCATATGGAGCCCGTGAGCTTTGAAGTGACGCAAGTCGTACATTCGTACACGATCGCGCCGATTAGCGATCAGACACTGACGCCGTTGGCGGCGGGATACGCGTCGGGCACGCAAGAGACGAAGAGCGTGGTGATCACGCGCACCGGCACAGGTGTGTTGGCCAATGTAGAAGCCAGCCTTAGCGGGACGCATGCGTCCGCGTTCGCCTTGACGCAGCCCGCAGGCACGATAGATGGCGCGGGGTCAACGTTCACGGTGAAGGCGAAGGACGAGCTGTCAGCGGGGACGTACACAGCGACGGTGACGATCACGGCAGATCATATGGAGCCTGTGAGCTTCGAAGTGACGCAGGTGGTGCAGCCATCGGCGGAGGCAAGATTGAACGGACTGCATATTACGGCAGGGACACTCTCGCCTGTCTTTGATCCGGATGTCACGACATATCGTGTCGATGTTCCTTATGCGACCGACAGCCTCACAGTTGTGGCGTCTACATACGATGCCAAAGCCGCCTATGCGATCTACAATGGTGGTGCTGTTGTGACGGGACCGGCAGCCGAATTGAAGGTAGGAGATAATCGACTGGAAGTGAAGGTGACGGCGGAAGATGGTGTTTCGACGCAGACTTATACGATCGATGTAGCGCGTGCGCCATCGAGCAATGCGGCTATTCATACCTTGAACCTGCAGGGCATTACGTTGCATGAGACGGTAACCGCCAATGTGTACCAATATACGGCTACGGTATCGAATGCGGTGTATGCCACTTATGTGCAAGCGATCCCGATGGACGTCCATGCATCGATCAGTAGCATGACCGTTAACGGGGAACCGGCAAGCAATCCGATCGCACTGTCCGTAGGTTCGAATATTATTGCGGTTGAGATTGTGGCACAGGATGATGTGAGCAGGCAGACTTATACAGTTACCGTCACGCGGGAAGCGTCCGGGAATGCTCAGTTGGGCAGCCTGTCTATTAATCAGGGCACGATGTTCCCTGTATTTGACCCGTCTAGCTATGCCTATCATGCGGATGTCCCCTACGCAACAGAGGCTGTAAGTGTTACCGCTTCCGTCTACCACGATAGTGCTCGGTTGAAGATTAACGGTCAACTGCAAGGTAGCGGTTCTCTGGTATGGGTTCCATTGAAGGTAGGCAATAACCTTGTGAAGGTTGAAGTTGTGGCAGAGGATGGCATCCATTCGGCGAATTATACGCTTACGATTCGGCGGGCAGCCAGCAGCAATGCCGATCTCAAGGGACTCACACTTTCCGAGGGAACGTTGTCTCCGGCTTTCGCCGCGGATCATCTGACGTACGAAGCAACCGTGCCTTATACGGTGTCGCAAGTAACGGTAACAGCATCGGTGTATGATCCTAATGCCGCTATAAAGGTAAATGGACTATTAGTGGTGAGTGGGGCTTCGACAGCTCCAATGGAGCTTGCAGTCGGCACGAATACGATTGTTGTAGAAGCGATAGCACAGGATGGGATGTCGGCAAAGTCTTATCAAATCAGTGTAACGCGATCCCCGCAGCCTAGTTCACCTGATCCTGATCCAGAAGAACCTGCGCCTGAACCTGATCGTGGACAATCAACCTCCACATCTGACAATACAGAGTGGGATCTGGGAAGCAGAACGGGTTTATTCGTAAATGGTATGTACATGGATCAGTTTGCAATGATCACGACCACACACGAAGATGGGATTCTGTTCACGGTCGAAGCGGACCTCCTGATCGCCCAGTTGGAACAGGTGAAAGAGCAAGCGGTTGTGCGCATTGCTGTGGATCAAATCGCAGATAAAGTGTCTGTGGCGTTGACTGGCGATGTGGTGAAGGTCATGGAGAATCAACATGCTGTTCTGCTCATCCAAACCATTAACGGCAGCTACAGGCTGCCTGCGGCGCAAATTTCTATTGATCAACGATCCGGGCAATTTGGGCAGGCAGCGCTTGCGGATGTCGTCGTTCATATCAGCATCGCCAAGAGCGACAAGGATATGGTTAGGATGTTAGACAGTGTGGCGAAGGAAATGGGATTAACCGTTCAAGCCCCGCCAGTGGACTTCGCGGTAACGGCTGCTTATAGAGGCGCAACAGTGGAAGTAGACAGGTTCAGCAGCTATGTTCAACGGGAAATACCGATTCCGACAGCTGCGGATGTTGACGGTGCCATGACCGCTGTCGTTCTGGAGGACGACGGGCAGCTGCGACACGTGCCTACGTATCGGACGGTCCGCGATGGGAAGATGGTTGCGGTCGTCCACAGCATGACCAACAGTACCTATGCCTTAATAACGAACTCGATTACATTCGCTGACACCGAAGGTCATTGGAGCCAGGCAGCGGTGAACGATTTGGCATCCAGACTAATCGTAAGCGGTACGGAGCAGCATCGCTTCCAGCCTAACGCTGCCATTACACGCGCAGAGTTTGCCGCGATTCTGGCACGGGCGCTGGGACTGCCTGTTGATGAACAGGAAGCCTTGTTCCAAGATGTGAAGCCGCACGATTGGTACGCCGGAGCGGTTGCTGCAGCGAAGGCATACGGTCTTATTCAAGGGTATGAAGACGACACCTTCCGTCCAGCGCAAACCATCACCCGCGAAGAAGCTATGGTCATGATCTCGAAGGCGATGCACTTGACGGGGGTGGCTATGATTGCCGAGAATGCGCCGGAAGAGCGGCTGTCCACATTCTCCGACGGTTCACAAGTCCAGCCATGGGCTGAGCAGGCGGTAGCTTCCGCGATCCAATACGGTCTGGTTAGCGGGATGAATGGAGAGCTGCGGCCGTCTGCCGACATCACCAGAGCAGAAACTGCCTCCATCATCCAGCGTTTGCTAGCTAAATCAGGCTTGATCGACGAATAACACGTTAATGGAAGAAGCTGTCTCATAGGTCATTGACCTGGAGACAGCTTCTTACGTGTGAAGGCATGGTTCTACGATCACTGTTGATCTATGTGGTGAGCCGAGACAGTTATTTGTAAACGTTACTACGCGGGTGAATGATTTCGATCTGAGACATCTTCATAATTTCCGAGTTGATTATAAAATTGAATCCATAGTGCAGGCTTTTCATCCCAAACGTCCCCGAAAGTGGCGAATACCTGCGATTGTACATCCTTATGAAGCACAGACTGCCTAATCGGATCAATATCCGTATGCCAAGATGCAGAATCGCAGCAATTTTGGTAACTCGCCTTTTCTGTGCACTCCAAGCCTGCACATTTGCAGTAATTCTCACTTTACTTCATGAACAACGGGCAAATAGTAACGGAAAATCGCATATAGGTTCGATATCCCTCCTATTGGACTTTTTGTGTGAACAATCGTACGAAGTTAGCAGAAGGTGATCCAGTTGAATGATCGTGCCGGACTATTTCTGCATGAAGTACATATCCACGAAATCCTGCGTAACGTACACATGCCCCATTTTCACCATCGGCATATGTTCAAGCTGCATAGTTTCGCCGTTCAACATGAACGAATCGCTGCCCATCGTCCACGTGACTTCGAGCATATTGTTCATCTTGGTATCCATATCGTCAGTCATGCTCATCTCTGTATGCATGTCCATGCCGTCCATGTTAGCATCCTCATTCATCATCATGTCCATGTCATCGCTCATGGCCGGATCGGTCATGTCATCGGACATCCCGCCAAGGGACTTCTTCAGCATAACGGTTTTGGACATGGCGTCATAGCTTACAGTGAACCCCATCGTTTCCGCAGTATCACGCAAGCGAACCCATTGCATCCCGTCAACCATCATGCTTTGCCCATCGGTCTCCATCATCATATCGTCTGTCATCATGTCGTCCATCATCATGTCACCCATCTTGTGCATGTCCATCTCATCCATCATCATGTCGTTCATGGCAAATGCGGCACTCGCAGGGAGTAGTAGGCTTAGGGCGGTAACTCCTGCGGCAATTGATTTTTTCCAACTTCTCATTTCTTGTAACGCCTCCTCGTGATTTCGTATTCCTTACATGATTTACTGTAAGCAAGAGGCGTTACGAGAACCTAAAGAAAAGATTAACAAACTATTAAATCACAGCCGCTTCTTGCGCTGTCGGCAACGTAATGCGGAAGATGCTGCCGCCGCCTTTGCCGCTCTCCACAGTGATCGTTCCGCCGTGCAGCTCCAAGATCGATTTGCAGATGGCTAACCCGAGACCGGCCCCTCCGCTGCGCCGATTGCGCGACTTATCCATACGGTAAAAGCGATCAAATATTCGTTCTTGCTCAGCTAGGTTTATGCCTTCTCCTTCATCCCGTACTGCAATGGCGATCCAACTGCCCAGAGATTCGGCTGTGATCTGAATGCATCCTTCTTCAGGAGAATACTGGATGGCGTTATGCAATAAATTGTTCAGCACGCGTTGAATTTCGAAAGGCATCACTTGCACAGGCGGCAGGTTGTCGGGAATGGAAGTGAGAATGTTCAGTCCCTTCGATTCAAGGAGGAAGCTTTGACTTTGCAGTGTGTCAACAATTAGTGTATCAATCGGGTAGGGCACGGGCTGGAAGGCGATGGCATCTGCATCCAATCTGGATAGCTGGAATAAGTCGTTGATTAGTTGGCTAAGTCGTGTGGTTTCGTGTTGTATGGTGTGCAAATAGCGTTGGAACGTCTCCTCATCCGTGATTACGCGATCCTGCAATGCTTCTACATAAGATTGAATAGAAGCAAGTGGTGTCCGAAGATCGTGGGAGATGTTAGCGACAAGTTCTTTCCTCGATGCTTCCGATTGCCGCAACGTACGGATACTGTGGTCGAGCTGCGCCCGCATCGTATTAAATTGCCGGGCCAGCTGCTTGAATTCAGCGGGACCGACCTGCGGAACTTCCCCTGCAAAATCTCCTTGCGCCATCTTCTCGCTGGAATCGCTCAAGTTACGGACGGATCGAACGATCGGACGGATGACAATCGCATGAACTATGACTGAGATCAACGCAGCTATGCAAGTGACAGCCATCAATAGCATGACCTCGAACCAGGTTAGCAGCATGCCTTGATATATAAGAAACAAGCTTAATAGGATCGCACCGATACTCACGAGATTGGACAGAAATAAATAGGTTCTCAACCTCATCCATCAGCCCTCCTCTTGAAATTTATAGCCTACGCCCCATACGGTTTTGATCCACTGCGGCTCGGAGGGGACAGGCTCGATCTTCTCGCGCAGTCTTCGAATATGGACCGTCACGGTGGTCGTATCTCCGAAGTAGTCCATGTCCCACACTTGATTCAAGATTTGATGTCTGGAGAAGACCTGTCCCGGATGGGAGGCGAGCAAGACCAGTACCTCGAATTCTTTGACAGTCAATTCTATAGTCATGCCGTTGACAAGCACAGATCGCCTCGGCATATCAATCTCCAAGCCCGGATAACGAATTATGGAGTGAGAATCGATCGTCTCTACATCGGACCTCTCTTGCATATGGAATCGGCGCAGCACGGCCTTGACACGGAGGACAAGTTCCCGTGGGCTGAACGGCTTGGTCATATAATCATCCGCGCCTAAGGTCAGTCCGAGCAGCCGATCGGCTTCTTCGCCTCTGGCTGTCAGCATAATGATCGGAATGTCTTGGACCTGTCGAATCGTTTCGCAAATTTCCCAACCGTCAATATGCGGGAGCATCACATCCAATATAACTAGATGAGGCTGTTCGGACTGCCACAGTCGAAGCGCGGTCTCTCCATCATGGGCTTGCAGTGTCTCATAACCTTCGCGTTGCAAATAACGGCAGCATACGTCTGTAATGTTGGTCTCATCATCGACGATCAGCAGCTTGTTTGCCATTAACCCACCACCCTATTCCGCAAAAAGCGTATCACTTAATGCTATTGTAGCTATAAATCATTACAAAAACATTAAAAAGAAGGAACGGCTTTGTGAAGCGTGCATGCGGATAGCAGGTAAAGAGAGACATGCAATAAAGGAAAATCTGAAATTTGTCGAATATGATAAAATAGGACTAGGACTAACTTCGCGTACATGGGGGCAGAAACTTGGATCTGAGAATGGGTATGTTCTTTATTTTGCTAGTGGCTACAACGCTCATGCTAATCATTGCCTATTTATCATACCGAAGAAGACGACAGGACGAAGGCAAATACGGCGCTTTGGTCATGCTTGCTGTTGCGTTCTATTCGTGCGGCTATGCGTTCGAAATTATTAGCCCTAATCTAGAGCAGGCGAAGTTCTGGCTGAAGGTTCAATATATCGGGATTCCGTTCATTACGACCTTCTGGCTCCTCTTGGTCATCAGCTATACCGGACATCGGTCCTTATTGAAGAAAAAGAAGATGTTGCTGTTGTTGTTTGCCGTCCCGTTGGCAACATTCATCTTGCAGTTTACGAATGACAGCCACCATCTCTTCTACCGTGATATTGTGTTCAACCTGGACGATACGGTGCTCTCTGGTCTCATTCTAAGTAAAGGACCTTTCTACTGGGTACACATCGTCTATCTATACACAGAAGCAGTAGTCGGAATCAGCTTGTTTGCACGGATGTATATGAAGGCTATTCCTATCGTTCGCAGGCAAGTGATGATGCTATTCTTGGGTGTCGCAGCGCCATGGATATGCAACATTGTCTATCTCACTTCGTATGACTGGTTGAATCTGGACTTGACCCCGTTCGGCTTCGTATTGACTGGCTTCATCTATCTGTGGGGAATTTATCGGCTCAATCTTCTTCGACTCGTTCCTGTTGCTTACCAGAAGGTGTTCGAGACGATGCATGATGGCGTCATTATTCTTGACTATGATCGTAATTTGTCGCATGTGAATGATGCGGCCAGAGCGATATTCGAAGAGTTGAGCGCATGGGATGGTCAAGTCATATCGATTCGAGCCTTTCTGTCCTCCCACCCGGATCTGCTGGCGAAGGTTGAAGATGTTGCTGAGCATAGTGAAAGCCGTATTACTCTCCACACGAGTGAAGGGACAAGCCACTATCATGTCAAGATTTCTACTATTTATGACAAGTCGCAGATGATTCTCGGGAAAGTATTGATCTTGAACAATGTTACACAATCGATTCAGTATCAGGAAGAGCTGTTGGCTACTGCGAATCAGCTGGAGGAGCTGCATGCCTTCAAGGATAAGGCGTTCGCTATCGTCACCCACGATATCCGTGATCCGCTCGCGATGCTGGTCAATCTGACGGATATTATCGAAGGAGATTTCGTGGATGTTGACAAGGAAGAATCGCGTATCTTCCAAGAGATGAACAAGAAGGTCAAGGATACATACTGGCTGGTGGACAATATGCTGAATTGGTTCCGCAGTCAGAAGGGGAAGGTATACTTTCGCCCGCTTGTATGGGAGCTGGAACCGATTGTGCGCCAGTCCGTTCAAGCGGTACACCATCGCATCACGATGAAACACATTCAAATGTCAGTAGAAGTTCAAGCAGATGCGAAGGTGTATGCAGACAAGGATATGGTAGAGATGATCGTAAGGAATCTGCTGTTCAATGCAGTCAAATATACGGATACAGGCGGCCAAATCCGCATCCATGCACAGCATACGGAGACGAGTGTGACCATTTCCGTTCGGGACTCCGGTATCGGTGTCGATCGGGATGTTGGCAAATCATTGTTCGACGATATGCAGCAGAGCTCTTCACAAGGAACAGAAGGTGAGCCCGGTGCTGGTCTCGGCCTGTACTTGTGCGGGAAGTTCGTTCGTCTGCATGGCGGCGACATCTGGTATGAGTCGGAACTAGGGAGAGGCAGCACGTTCTTCTTCACTCTCCCTATGCACGAAGCGGCAGCAGATTCACAGCGCACGTGGCGGGAGGTTGATGAAGGATGAAGGTCATTGTCATCGATGATGAGAAGGCGATGCATTATATTATGAACAAGATGCTTGGCAAATTTTCGGATGTTGACGTTGTCGGCTGCTTCGGGGATACTCCTTCTGCGATACAATATCTGGATGAGCACGAAGTGCATGTAGCTTATGTCGACATCAGCATGCCGGGGGAAACCGGCATCCAGTTCGCTGAACGGATAGCACAGCTGAAGCCAGAACTGCATATTGTCTTCGTCACCTCCCATGATGAATATGCGCTGCATGCGTTCGAGCTTGCCGCACTTGATTATATGATGAAGCCCGTCAATCTCGAACGTCTGGGAACTTCGGTGGAGCGGGCAAGGGCGCTGTTTCACTCTCAGGAGACCGCCGCTGCGGAGTCAGACTCTAATCCCGTGCGCATATACGCACTTGGCGGCTTGGAAGTTCAGACCGCACATGGCAATGTGAAATGGATCTCCCGCAAAAGTGCAGAGTTGTTCGGTTATCTGCTTCTGCATCGGGGCAGAGTGGTTTCCCGTGTCAGGATTATTGCCGACGTATTCGGCGACATGCCGCCAAGCAATGCGGAGAAGTATCTGAATACGTCTATCTATCATCTTCGCAAAGCACTGGAACCGCACGGACTGAAGTCGATCATACAATCGGATAGTGAGGGCTATCGGCTGCAGCTTGCGGACGCATGTATAGATGTTGTCGAATTCGAGGGAAATGTGAAACGTCTGGCGCAGATTGATTCTTCCAATCTGGAGGAGGCTCTGGAGTCAGAGACGCAGTATGTCGGGGATTTGTTCGGCGAGCGCGGGTTCGGGTGGGCGTTGAATGAGGTGGAGCGGCTGTCCGCTCTATACACAGATTTTGTTAAAAAACTGGCGAATGTGCTACTAGAACAGCACGAGGAAGATGCAGCCATTCGCACGCTGAATAAGTTGTTCAACCGTAATGAATTGGACGAGGAGACAGTCAGATTGCTGCTTCAAGCCTATGCGGCTAAGCAAGATCAAGAGTCGTTGGAGGCATTATACCAACGGCACGTCACCGTATTGCGTGAAGAGTTGGATATTGAACCAGCGAAGGAGCTCGAAGCGCTCTATGCCAAGCTATTGGCACAGTGATCTGTTCGGAGACAACCGTATAGCTGCTACATATATCTGTGACCCGCGGGGCTAATAGCCGCGCGGGTTTTGGCGTTTATTCGTGTCTATCTTTTATTTTTCTTTTATTGGCATTATGTACAATGACATCACTGGTCGATCCAAGGAAAGGGGGCGGCTCCCATAGCGTGTTGAAATTGTTGCTGCTGGAGGATCAATCTGCAGATCAGGAGGCTGTTGAACGCATCATCCGGTCCCTCCCCGATGTGCAATGGTTGGGGGCTTACGCCAATCCGCAGGAAGCATTGGCCGAAGCGGATCGGAATAGACCGGACATCGTCATTGCTGCTATAGAGCTTGCAGACATGAACGGCCTTGCATTCACGAGTAAGCTACAAGCGATACATCCGTCAGTGCGTGTGATTGTTGCTGCCCACAGCGGCGATTATGCCAGAGAAGCTTATGACGCGGGGGCGAGAGGGTATCTGATCAAGCCGATTGATCCGAACAGCTTGATGAAAGTGTTAGGCACAGTCTCAACGCTAAAGGAGTGTTCGAATATGAATAAATTGGAATAAGTAGCATCTTTTTATGAAGAAGTTATCTGTAAATCTGGCACTGCCGGCGTCCTGACAAAAACAAAGCATAAGGAGTGAAGAAAGTTGTTGCGTCGTATGAAAAAGTATTTTTTGCCTCTGAGTATCCTGTCGGTGATCATTTTCTTAAGCGGATGTATTGTACAATTAAGTAGTTTAGACATTTTGCTGACGGAGCCGTTGAATGCCGGGGAAGAAATCCATCTTCGATTTTCTGACGGGAGCCCGGATTCTTCATATTCAGACCCCGCACCAGATCAAGCCTGTATTACAAATCCAGGTGTCAATTGTAAAAGAATTTATGTAACTAGTATCCCCACCGGAAAAACCATTGTGGGCGCCTATATTACCGACAACAATGTAAGCTGGGTTCCGTCTTACGCATATGCAACCAATGGTCGTGTGGTAGAGGCTTCAGCGATTCATGATTCCAAACCCGAAATTCCCGCGCAATATTATCAACTGGCATCAGTTGAACCTTCGGATGTGGAAGACTATAGCAAGGTTACGTTCAATATCCATGGCATGAACAACAGCGATGCCTTGGCATTAGTCGACGGAAGAACGGAAGTATTTGCTCTTGCAAGCGCTGTGACATTTTATAATTATGATGAGATGGACACGAACCCCCAATCTGAATCACTGGATTCCATCGAAGGAGGTTTTTCCTCATTCACAACGGATGGCCAGGTCGTGTTTCTGATGAAAACGGAAGGGCTAGAACTGGAGCAATTGACATTGCATTCAGGCCCAACCCTATTACAAGAGCTGCCGGAGGAGGTACACGTAACCTACAATGGAAATGGTGCTGAAGACTCAGTTCCGAGTGACAGCAACGCATATTTTCCGGGTATAGAAGATACGGTAGAAGTGTTAGGAGTAGGAGGTATGACAAAGACGGGGCACTCGTTCACGGGCTGGAATGCGACGGGAACCGTTAGCGAAGCGGTATATGAGGAAGGGGATACCTTCACGATTTCAGAGGATACCACTTTGTATGCAGTATGGACACCGAAGCAGTTTAAGGTGACGTATAACGGCAATGGCGATGACGGAACAGGAACCGTGCCATCGGCAGTCACGGAAGATTATGGTTCAGCCGTAACCGTGTCAGGGAACACAGGCAATCTGGCCAAAGAGAACTACTCGTTCGCAGGCTGGAATACGGCAGCGAACGGCAGCGGGGACAGTTTCTCCGCAGGATCAAGCTTCACGATCCCGGCAGCGGATACTACGCTGTATGCACAATGGGAGCCCAATGAGTATACGGTGACGTATAACGGCAATGGCGATGACGGTACAGGAGCCGTACCGTCGGCAGTCACGGAAGATTATGGTTCAGCCGTAACATTGTCAGGGAATACAGGCAATCTGGTCAAAGAGGGCTACTCGTTCGCAGGCTGGAATACGGCAGCGAACGGCAGCGGAACAAGTTACAATACCGGTGCTAGCTTCACCATTCCGGCAGCGGACACCACACTGTATGCCCAATGGACAATCAATGAGTATACGGTGACATATAACGGCAATGGCGATGACGGTACAGGGACCGTGCCATCGGCAGTTACGGAGGATTATGGATCAGCCGTAACCGTGTCAGGGAACACAGGCAATTTGGTCAAAGAGGGCTACTCGTTCGCAGGTTGGAATACGGCAGCGAACGGCAGCGGAACAAGTTACAATACCGGTGCTAGCTTCACCATTCCGGCAGCGGATACCACACTGTATGCGCAGTGGAATAGCGGCAATGCGATGCTTGGAGATTTGTCCGTCAGTCCGGGAACATTGGACTTCAATCCATCGGATTTGAACTATACGGTGGATGTGGGGAATAATATCGCAAAAGTCGACATCTTCATCACAAAAGGTGATCCGACCCAAACACTGATGGTAACCGACGCAGCCTTTCAGTCAGTGACGGATAGCGTGTACCATTATGAGTTATCCAATCTTGTAGTGGGCGAAAATCCGTTGCAAATTCAGGTTTCAGCGCAAGACGGCACACAGAATGATTACAATCTGACCATACAACGACTCAGCAATAATGCTGATCTAAGCGGGTTGACGCTGTCGAATGGCACGATGGTCCCAGTTTTTGCGGACTCGGAAACATCCTATACAACAGAGGTCTCGAACCATGTGGACCGTTTGACGATCACACCGACATTCGCGGATGTGGACGCCAGCGCTACGGTGAGCATAAACGGCGGGACAGCCGCACCGCTCACGGACGGAACTGAGAGCGGGGAATTGGCGTTGGATGTGGGCGTCAACACGATTGCGATTGCGGTTACCGCAGAAGACGGCACACCCAAAACCTACACGATTGCTGTGACGCGGGAAGGAAGCGGCAACGCTGATTTAAGCGGCTTGACGCTTTCAAACGGTACGCTGACCCCGGCGTTTGCAGCCTCGGAACCGTCGTATACAGCGGAGGTAAGGAACAGCGTTCGCAGCCTGACCATCACGGCGATGCTCGCCGATGTGAACGCTAGCGCCACGGTGAGCGTGAATGGCGGGACAGTCGATCCGCTCACGGCCGGAACCGCGAGTGGAGAATTGTCATTGAATGTGGGCGTCAATTCGATTGAAGTATTAGTAACTGCGCAAGACAGCACTACGACCAAAACCTACACGATTGAAGTGACACGAGCACGCTCCTCTGGCGGAAGCTCTGGAGGCAATCCGAGCGGTGGAGCACCATCTGGACCAGCACCAACGGACCAGAACGAATCCGACCTCGATGTGACGATTGACGGTGAAACGGAGCAAGCGATAGCAACAGCAACCGCTTCTGAGCAGGAGGGACAGGCCGTGCTGACCGTGATCGTGGATGCAGCGAAGCTGACAGAACGTTTGACGAGTGCAGCCGATCAGCCTGTGGTGACCATACCTGTTGCCGCAACCACGGACAAAGTGATGGTTGCCCTTACAGGCGAAACAGTCAAAGTAATGGAGAACAAGCAAGCGACGTTGGATGTTCGAACACCGAACGGCAGCTACACGCTTCCGGCATCGGAAGTAGCTATCGAACAGCTTGCCGAACAGCTTGGGGCAGGTACGGCGTTGGAGAATATCACCGTTCACGTTGACATTGCGAAGAGCGGCAGCGCGACAGTAGAGCTGCTGGAAAGCGCAGCGAACGAAGGACAATTTACAGTTGTCGTACCGCCTGTAGATTTCACCGTAACGGCTGAATTCAACGAGAAGGCAGCACAAGTCACGAAGTTCAACGCTTTCGTCGAACGCGAGATCCCGATTCCGAACGGCGTAGATGCCAACATGATTACAGCGGCCGTCGTGTTGAACGAAGACGGCTCGACCCGTTCCGTGCCGATGAAGATTGTGACGCGTGACGGCGTTTCCTATGCGGTCATCAACAGTTTGACGAACAGTACGTATGCGATAGTCTCCTATCCGGTCGCATTCCATGATGTCGCGAACCATTGGGCGAAGGATGCTGTGAACAATATGGGTTCGCGTATGGTTATCAGCGGCTTCGAAGATGGGAAATTCCAACCGGATCAAGCGATTACCCGTGCGGAATTTGCAGCGATCATCATACACGGACTAGGCTTGAAGCCGGAACAAGGTGCAAGCAGCTTCTCGGATGTGATGGCAACCGCATGGTACCATGATGCAGTGAACACCGCAGCAGCGCACGGCCTGATCATTCGAAGACGACACCTTCCGTCCGAATGACAAGATTACCCGCGAGCAGGCGATGGTCATTGTCGCCAAGGCGATGGCGATTGCCGAGCTGGAAGGAAAGTCTGCCGAACAGTCGGCAGCAGCCATTCTTCAATCCTTCACAGACGCAGCGCATGTGTCAAGCTGGGCTGAGAGAGGTGTGGCAGACAGTGTGCAAGCAGGCATAGTATCGGGAAGAGGCAGTAATGCTTTGGCACCGCAAGATTCCATGACCAGAGCAGAGGTAGCGGTTATCGTAGAACGATTGCTGAAGACAGCTGGACTTATATAACGGAAGACTATATTTCACATCCACAACCCGCGAGGCTAACAGCCGCGCGGGTTGTGTCGTGGTATGTGAGTCAATTGAGCTCGTACTGCGTTCTTTTATTACTCTTTACCCGCGATCTGTACAATGAATGACAATCGTAGAGAGGGGGAGGCTTCCATAGCATGTTGAAGTTGTTATTGCTGAGGAACAGCCTACATTGCCTGTACCCCGGAAGCGACTATCACGCCGACACAGAAATTCCTGCGATCATGCATCTTTTTCCACCCAAACCGGCCCTAAAATGGCAAATACCTGCGGATATACATCCTTATGAAGCTCAGAATGCCTGATCAAGTGAATTTCCGTATGCAAAGATGCATATTCGCAGGCATTCTGGAAAATCGCCTCTGCTGCGCCCTCCAAGCCTGCACATTTGCAGGACTTGCTTGCACATAGGGTATGCACGCAGGCTGCCGAAGCGAATGCCTGCAACTCGGAAGCGTCCATACACGCTAGCACAGAAATGCCTGCTTTTATGCATCCTTTCCCCAAAAACCTGATTGAGAGTAGCGAAGCCCTGCAATCGGGGTCAGCGCCTTATGAGATGAACACCAACTGCAGGAATTCTCGCTTCATACCAAGTGCGTTAGCAGAACATGAAGTAGGCGATCAAGCAAAAAAACTGGAGTCACCCTGTTGACAATAAAGTGTATGAAGGGTATAGTACACTTACAGTGTATGAACCACTTAGTACATACACGCGAACAAGCGAAGGTGAGGGTTGGGACATATGAATGTTGCATTCAATAACCGGGACCCGATCTACTTGCAGGTCGTGCGCTATTTCAAGGCCGAGATAGCCGCAGGCAGGCTGGAGGCGGGGGAGGAAATCCCGTCGCGCAGAGAGCTGGCCGCGCTGCTGAAGATTAATCCCAATACCGCGCAAAGGAGTTATAAGGAGATGGAGGAACAAGGCTTGATTGTGACGGCAGGCAATTCCCCAAGCCGCATTACGAGGGACGAAGGGATATTGAAATCAATCAGGCAGGAGTTGATCAACGAAGCGGTTGATTCATTCCTAGCATCGATTCAGGGAATAGATATTCCAACAGATGAATTGCTTGATACCATTCGAGACAGATATGGCGCGGAACGTGCGAAGAGTCAGGAGGATCAGAAGTGATTGACGTACAGCATATAACGAAGAACTACGGTCGCAGGAAAGTGTTGAGAGATATTTCGTTCACAGCGGATAAGGGAACGATCACTTGTCTAATCGGCATTAACGGTGCAGGCAAGTCTACGATATTGAAGGGCATCATGGGATTGGTTCCGCTCAGCAGCGGTACAGTCACAGTCGACGGGACGCCTATGCAGCCGAAGCTCTATGAGAAGCTGGCCTTCATTCCGGATACGGTGACGATGCCGCCGCGTATGAAGATTCGGGACGCGCTGACGTTCATGCAGGACTTCTACGTGCGATGGAATGAGGAGCGGGCGAGAGAGCTTATGAAATTTTTCAAGCTGGACCCAAGTGACCGCGTATCGGATCTGTCGAAGGGCAACGGCGCGAAGCTGAACCTGCTGCTCGGGTTGTCGCTGGATGCGGACTACGTGTTGATGGATGAACCGTTCTCCGGGATCGACATGTTCAGCCGTGAGCAGATTGTCAATGTGTTCACCAGCCATCTGATGGATGATCGCGGGGTCATAATTACGACGCATGAAATTCAGGATGTGGAGCATCTCATTGACAAGGCCGTGCTGCTGCATGACGGCAACGTGTTGAAGGAGATTCAGGTAGAAGACGTTCGCTTGCAAGAAGGGAAATCAGTCGTTGACGTGATGAGAGAGGTGTACCAGCCATGAACCAGTACTGGAAGCTTGTCTATTATGAATTTGGCCGTCTGCGCAATCTGTACTTTACTTTATTGGCGGGAACGCTGCTGCTGCAAGTTGGGGGATTGATCTGGCATGTGCAGAGCAGAGTGAGTCGTATCCGTGAAACGATGGAGGAGCAAGCGCTGACAGCGGTAGAATATGTGCAGAAATTTGGATATACGGGGTTCGATGATTATGCGGAGCGGAGTATGTTCTTCATGGGTCCGATCGCATTCTGCATCGCCGCTTTGCTGCTCTACGTCTTCCTCATCTGGTACCGCGATTGGTGGGGGAAGAATATGTTCATCTACCGGCTTATGATGCTACCGCATTCACGGATGTACTTGTATAGCGCCAAGCTGTCTGTCATTTTGCTGTCTGTATTAGGGCTTGTTGGATTTCAACTCATTCTGCTGTCGGTTCAACTTAACGTCTACGACTGGTTGATGCCGGATGCATTCAGGCAATCGATGGCATTGAATGAAGTGATCATGATACACCCTTTACTGGAAATGCTTATTCCGACTACGTTCTTGGTGTTTGTGCTTTCCTATGCAGCAGGAGCGGCGGGTGTGATTCTCGTCTTCACCGCGATTCTGATGGAACGAAGCTTTCGGTGGAAAGGGATTGTGGCAGGCATCGTCTACTGCATAACAGCTGTGACCGTATTCCTGCTGCCGATCATTGTGTACATTCCGAATGAGCAGTACTTCTACCCGATTGAGGTGTTCTGGATGCTTGTAGGTACAGGGTTATTGGTCACGGTCATATCGGTGTGGCTGAGTGCCTATCTATTGCGAAACAAGGTGAGCGTATGAGTGCGACAAGGAGGATCGGGAGTATGAGTATGAAACGTTTTTGGTTGCAAATTGCTATTGTCATTCTGATCGTAGCCAGTATTGGAACCTATTATATACGAGGAACGTCAAGTCATCTGCCAGAATTCGCGCTGGTCCCGAAGCAAGGTGATGCTGAAGCAGCGGAAGGTGTGCTTGTGGAAGGTTTATATCGTCAGACGAGGTATTCGCCTTCAGTTGACATTCATGTGGATGGAAGCAAGTATGCGAGTGAGCGTTCATTCCTCGAGAGCTTAGATCCTTACTACTGGTCAAGTGGAGAAGTAGGGCAGCTGGCGAGGGAGTATCGTTCCTTCATGCGCGGCAAGCGTGCGGATCAGAGCTTCTACCAGGATGAGCAGGTAGTAGTCTATGCCGGGCTGGACGAGGTGCGCGTGGATGGGCGATGGGAAAGTCAATTCGATATTGCCATATTGAATAAGCAGGACGAGCAGACGATGGAATACGAGGTGCGGGTCCCGGACACGAGCGGATATGTATTGGATGAATATTTGTACCCTTATGTCCTGGATGTACAAGTGTACGGCGATGAGCTCGTTATCGTTGTAGCGGCTCGGAACTACGACACCGATGATACGGAATACCGCCGTTATAGTCTTGCGTTAGCGAGCGGAGAGATATTGAGCGATGAGCAGCTTCAGTTCCCGTTGGAGGAAGGGGAGCATGTGCAGCGAGTATGGGAAACCAAGTTCACGCAAGCTGCATCATACAATGTGTTCTATACAGTGTTCGACGATGAGGAGAGTGGCGGTACGGACTATGGACAGTTCATGCGCTACGACCTAGAGTCAGGTCAGATGGATGCGCTGGAGTCCCCGGTCATCGATGAATTTCTGGAATGGCAGACGAGTGAGAATAATATGCGTGCACAGATCGACGGAGATCGATTAATGCTAACAGAGGTTGGCGGGCAGCATGTGCGCGTGCTGGATTATGACTTGTCTGCAGACCAAGGGACCGTGCATCAGATCGAGGCTGCCCATGTGATACATTCGCACATCGCTGACGATCGTATCTATATGCTGATACAGGAAGATCCAGCTTCACCTGCATCCGTGCATGTCGTGCATCTGCCTACAGGAGAAGTGCTATTCGAAGGTGCGATTGAAGTGAAGGACTCTAAGGCAGAATCGGCTGAGGCGATGCAGAAGCTGGTACTCGACAGCATCTCCTTGTTAGAGCCATGACGCTGGAACAACTGTCTGCGAGCTTGAAGGAATACGAAGTGTATTGCTACCGCATCGCTTACTACTTCTTGGAACAGGAGAGTGCTGCGATGGCAGCAGCACAAGGCGCCTTGCTGGAGCTCGGGGAAGACAGGCGATTTTTCCAGCAATCCTCAGAGGAGCGCCGAACAAGGGCGAAGCAGGCAGCGATGAAGCATGCGCTGAGAAGCTACGCAGATGCTATAGCTGAATAGAGTGGATGACAACCCGTGAGGCCGAGTGCCGCACGGGTTTTGTCTGTCTGTGGAGGTATTCTTTTATTCTTCTTTTATCGGTCATCGCTACACTGGTATTCATAAGACTGCTGACTATAGGAGGAGATCATATGCTCAAAGCTATTATCGTGGATTGTAATGAAGTATCGGCTCAACGGATGAAGAACAAGCTTGCCTCGAACGGTGAAATCGAAGTTTGCGACATATTCATGAACCTGCAGACAGCGAATGCCTATGTCAACAAGTCCGGACAAGTACAGCTGGCATTCCTGAACCTCACGGCACCGGACATTAACGGCATGGGTATTTCCCAGCTGCTTCATGAACACCATGCTGCCATCAATGTGATGTTTGTCACGACGTATGATAACTATGCAGCGCAAGCTTATGATATAGACGCTGCGAATTACTTGATGAAGTCGATCCTTGAACAACAGATGATCCGCGCGTCTGACAAGAGAAGCAACCAGCAAGCAGAGGAATGCCGCATCCAATACGAAACACTCACCCAGAAGGAAGTAGAGGTTGTGCAATGTATGACAACTGGCTTGTCTAACAAGGAAATTGCTGAGGAACTGTATGTTTCGGTCGAGACAGTAAAGTCGCATCTCAAGAATGTGTACCGCAAGCTGGATGTCAATAATCGCATCCAAGTATTGCAACGTGCCAATCAGTTGAAGATTCTTCGAATCTGATTATGTCAGGAAATAAATCAAGATCATCATAAACCAGCCATATGGCAGCAAGGTCCACGAGAACGATGTGCGGTGCTTTCCGCTCGCATAGGCGGTCCAGCTCTTCCAAGAGCCTGCGATCACGCTGATCAAATACCCGATAAGGAGGAAGAAATAAAGCGATGCTATCTCACCTGAGAATCCCCACATGATGACGAAGATTGCCAGTGCAGCAAGATGAAACAATTGGCTGGTGATGAGCCAGAGCAATAGCAATGTTCTAGTTGTTGCCGACTTAATCATCTCCATCTCCATCGAAATCATCATCCCCACCGGAACTACTGCTGCCATTGCTGCGCATTCCGGATGCCGAGATAATACGGTCTGCGAGACGGCTGAACGGAAGCGATTGCGTCCATACTGTGCCGGGTCCGCGCAAGGTCGCGAAGAACAGTCCTTCCCCGCCGAAGAAGGCGGATTTGATGCCACGCACTCGTTCGATGTCGTATTCGACCTGTTGCGTCATCGCCACCAGGCAGCCTGTATCGACCCGGATGAGCTCCCCAGGCTGCAGTTCACGTTCTATAATTGTTCCGCCTGCATGAAGGAACGCAATGCCGTCTCCTTCTACCTTCTGCATGATGAAGCCTTCTCCGCCGAAGAAGCCCGCCCCCAGCTTGCGCTGGAATGCGATGCCGAGCGAAACTCCTTTGGCCGCGCACAGAAATGACTCCTTCTGACAGATGATCCTCCCGTCCAGTTCGCTTAGATCCATCGGGATGACGGACCCGGGATAAGGTGCGGCGAATGCAACCTTCTTCTTCCCATGTCCTTCGTGGGTGAATACGGTCATGAACAAGCTTTCACCTGCTAATAGTCGCTTGCCAGCACCTAGCAGCTTACCCATCAATCCCTTGCTTGCGCTTCCATCTCCGAAGATCGTCTCCATCTTGATGCTGTCATCCATCATCATGAAGGCCCCGGCCTCGGCTATCACACTCTCATTCGGATCTAGTTCAATCTCTACACACTGCATATCGTTGCCGTGTATCTGATAATCAATCTCATGCGCGTTCATACGAATTCCCCTCTCACAATGAGATGCGACATATTTCGATGTTCTCACTATAGAACATGTGCGATCACAACAAAATCCCCCGATCGGGGGATTTTCAATTCGACCAGATCGTCATACAGTGGTAATGCGCAATATGTCGAAAGTTGATGTTGGATGTCAATGCTGAATGCGTAGAATACGAATAGATTCCAGGGAGGAACGAGCAACAATGAGAAAACAAATGAAAGTATGGTTGCAACTAAGTGTGGCTGTATTGCTGGTGCTGTCGCTTGCTGCATGCGGCGGGGAAACGAATCAGTCAGGCGGCAATAACGCGTCTGAAAGCACGGGTGAGCAACAAACTAACAGTGGCAATAATAGCGAAGCAGCAGACAATAACGAAGCAGAGGAAGTTGTGCCGGAAGGATTCGTAACGTACACGGATGACACGCATGATATCTATGTATACCATCCGGAAGATTGGACAGTGAAGGAAGTCGACGAAACGACTTTCGGATTCGTGTCTCCCAAGGCTAGTGAAGAGGATCCCTTCATGGAAAATGTCGGTATTCAAATCATCGATCTGAGCGGCCATTCCATCACATTGGAAGAATACGGCCAGTTGTTGATCGATCAAGCGACGAGCGATGTTGCGGATTTTGAACTGCTCTCATCGGAGCTTGTTCCGGGCGATGGGGATTACGTCGATTCGTATTATATCGAGTACGACGGAACGCAGAACGGATTGCCAATGGCCTATGATACGACATTGATGATCGATGGCGACAGAGGATTCATCCTCACGTACACGGCGGAACAGGACAACTTCGATCAATATGTGGATATAGCTAACCAGATCATGGACTCCTTTACCTTTTATAATTAAATGAAAACTGAGAATCGAGGGGAACAGCTATGAGGAATGCGCCTCTACTATTGTTATGTGTCATGGTTGTCAGCATGTTAGCCGCCTGCAGCTTCACGACCGCTAATTATTCTGATCTGCATATGGCATCCGAGATCGATGCGGACAATAATCCGCTGACAATTACAGATACGTTCTCGGCAGATTCACCTGTCATCTATGTAACGGGATCGATGAATAATGCCCCGGAGGGGACGATGATCGCAGCGGAATGGATCTATGCGGAAGAGAACCCTCCTACATTCATTGATGTGGCCGAGCTTGAGGTTAATGAGATTTCATCCAGCTTTCACTTCAGTATGACCAGGCCGGATAACGGCTGGCCTGCCGGTGAGTATGAGGTGAATCTGTATATTGACGATGAACTTGCAGAGACGTTGAGCTTTACGGTGGAATAAGCAGAGATGAGAAATCCGCATAGACCGATATGAAGCTGTTCACAAGTCTTCCATAGACTTGCGGACAGCTTTGTTCATCTTCTAGAACGACTGTGCCAGATGGGGAACGACACGATCCAGGAAGATGTGCATGGCGGGACTGATGAGCTTGTTCTTCATACTGATTAGGTATAGCCTCCGGTTGAAGGTGCATGCGGGAATCTCGTGTGTCTGGAGCTGGCCTTCCTCCTTCTCGCGCTTGACCATGCTGGCGGACAGGACGGCGAAGCCGATTCGCTGCTTGACTGCCTCCTTCATCGCTTCTGAGCCGGATACCTCCATGACGGTGGTGAGCGATACCTTGTGCTGCTCCGCCCATTCATCCAGCAGCTTCCGACTGACCGACCCTACCTCATGGGAGATGAAAGGGTGACCGGTTAGATGCTGCGGCTCCAAGTGAGGCAACGAAGAGAATGGATGCTCGGGATAGAAGACGATAACCAGATCATCCGAGCGCAATGGTTGCACGTGGAGATCCTTATCGGTGTATTCCACCTGGGTAATGATACCGAAGTCGAGCTCGAATTGGATCACTTTCTCTATAATCGTCGGCGCAGGCTTCACATCTACTACGATGGACAGATCGGGATAAGCTTGTCTCAGCTCAGCCAGATAGGATGGCAAGATGTAGGTAGCCGGTGTATGGGTACTGCCGATCGACAGCCGAGCTCCGCGCAGTTCCTTGAACGCGCCCATCCATGATTCAATCTCCTCTGTTTGCGAGACGATATTCCCTGCATAATGATAGAGCACCCTGCCCGCTTCTGTCAGCTTGATCATATGATACGATTTCGTGACGAACAAGGGAACACCGAGTTCTTCTTGCAGCTTGTTCAGATGGAAGGTGACGGTCGGCTGGCGGATGCCAAGCTCATTGGCTACTAGGTAGAGCTTCTGTAGCTTCACGGTTAGGACGAATACTTTCAATTGTTGGATGTTCATGCTCCCACCTCCATAGACTCAATATATCATTGCCCATATTTCATAGATACTATTTAATGCGTATTTTACGTAATCCTAATATTTCTCTGATGAATGGCTAGTAGAGTAGGTACTAGGCAGAGCGGCAAGCTCCTGCACACTTATTCAGGCAAATGGAGGAACTTAGCAATGAGAAACCGAAGAGCAGCATGGATTATGGTTATCGCGCTATCATTCGTACTAATCGTAACCGGGTGTGGTGCCGGGAACACATCAACTGTAGATGAAGGAGCAGCATCGAACACAACAGGGGATGAAGGAGTTGCGTCCAACACATCCGCTGTTGATGCGGCTAATTCCCAAAATGACGCAAGTGCAGAACAAGAGAGTTCAGAGGACGCGTTCGATCCAGGTGCAACGATCACGTTGTACGGCAATGACTTCGTCGATGAGATCGCACCGAAATTTACAGAGGATACAGGCTACGAGATGGAAGCTGTTCACTATGGCGGCGGTGCAGCATTGGCCAAGATTGAAGCGGAACAAGGCAATCCGCAGTGGGATGTGCTCATGATGGACGGACATGGATCAATTCGTAACCTGGCGGACAGAGGGTTTCTGCTGACGGATTGGGTGCCGGACAACATAGGGAATTTGAATGAATATGGTCAATCATTAGTACCTGAAGATAATGCCTATACGCCAATGGGGATTCACGCTTCGGCGCTGATCGCTTACAATACGACAATATTAAATGAAGATACTGTTCCGACAACTTGGGAGGAATTCTTCGCCTACGAAGGTCCGGTCGGGCATGCGGATCCAGCTGTTGCCGCACCAGCTTACCCATTGGTCTCGTCCTTCTTCGAGATGTGGGGTGTCGAAGAAGCGAAGGAGCTGTATACGAAGCGATTCGAGGACGGTCTCTATGTGTACCCGAAGAACGGACCAGTCAGCAAAGCTCTCATTAGTGGAGAAATTCATATCGCTGCGCTGCAGGAGCACAATGCTTATCAGCTCATGCTCGACGGCGAGCCGGTACAAGCGATCTGGCCGGATGAAGGCGCACCGGGCAGCCTGCGGGTCATTGCGATTAATAAGCATTCTGACAATCTCGAAGCGGCCAAGGCATTCGTAGAATATATGCTGGAGCCGGAGACGCAAAGCTTCTTGACATCCATGAATGAGACGAATTCCAGCTTCTTCACACCATTGAGCGAAGGTGCATCGATGCGGCAGGAACGGAGACAAGACGGTACATTCCTGCTGCCTTCTGCGGAATGGGCGGCTGAGCATGAGACAGACATTAAAACTTGGTTCGCAGACCGCAATGTGAATTAGGAGTGTATACAAGATGAGAATGACGGATGGACGACTGGGAGGGGGCGTCACCCTCTTCCTCTTTCTTTTTATCCTGCTGCCTCTGTTCGCGGTCATGCTCAATGCCGTTGTTCCGGGAATATTCTTCGGCGATGCGGCGTTCAATGGCTTCGGGATCGTGCTGGAAATGTTCGAGCGTCCGTTGTGGTATGTTTCGCTGAAAAATTCGGTCTTGCTCGGATTAGGCTCGGCATGTGTCGGCACGATATTGGGCGGTATGCTCGCTACGATGCGTGCGAAGTGGGAATATGCGCTTGGTCGATGGCTGGACGTCTCGGTCTGGGCGTTGCTCATCGCCCCGTCCTTCATGATTGCCCAAGGCTGGGTGCTGTTCGCCAGTGCGGACGGGCTCGCAGACAGCTGGTTCGGATGGGATTGGGTGAGTACGCTAGTGTTCCAACCAGGCGGACTTATCGTCATCATGGGGCTGACGAAGTTTCCACTTGCCTATTTGGCGATCTTGGCGGCGATGGAATGGAATGCCGATTCGTATAAAAATGCGGCGAGACTGTCCGGTGCGCGTCCATGGACGTTGTGGCGGACGATTGAGCTTCCGCTAGTATTGCCTGCTTATTTGGCAGGCTGGACACTCGTATTTATCGATACGATCGGCGATTTCGGGCTGCCTGCTGCGCTAGCGACGGTGTACCGCTTCCCGACATTGCCGTATTCGATCTACTCAGCAATTAATCAGTCACCTGTTCGGTTCGACATGGCGGGTGTGCTTGCCTTTTACCTCGTGCTTATTCTGATCGCGGCCATGGGGATTCTGGTGTATGCGATTCGTCGTTCAAGAGTTGATTTCCTGACAGGACGCGCCTCCCGTCAGGTGAGACAGAAGCCGCAGCGAAGCTGGCTAGTGAATGGGTTTACGGGATTGATGCTGCTGCTCACTATTGGCATTCCGATCGGAACGAGCTCAGCGGTGTCCTTCATGGCGCGGCTTGGCGAAGGATTCAGCTGGAGCAACTTCACCCTAGCGCATTATGCTGCCGTATGGAGCGGCGGCAACAAGCTCGATCACGCGCAGCTGTCGATTCTCGAAGGACTCGGCCATTCTCTGCTTATTGCAGGTAGCTGTGCACTGATCAGCATGGTCGTCGGCTTCGTAGTCGCGTATGTGCTCACGTTTACGGATTTTCGTCTCAAAGGTGCAATCCAGCTTATAACGGTAGTGTCATTGGCAGTGCCCGGCGTCATTCTCGGTATCGGATATATCTTCATTTGGAACCAGAAGTGGCTGGAGCCGATCGGCTTGCATCTGTACGGCGAGCCATCACTGCTCGTGCTAGCAGCTGTAGCAGGAGCGATTCCGTATGCGGTCCGTGTGCAACTCGGCGCATTTGCGAACTTGTCTCCCTCGCTGCTGAAGGCAGCTTCTGTACAAGGTGCGGGGTCGCTGACTAGAATGCGTACCATTCTGCTGCCGATCATCAAGAATACGCTGCTGATCGCAACGCTCGCCGCATTCGGCACTAGCGTGTTCGACCTCGCAACTGCGGCGATGCTGCAGCCGCCGAACTTCACATTAATGCCGCTCGTCATAGATGAAGCGTTCGAATTCGCTCAATACGGCTATGCTACAGCAGCATCAGTATTAGGCGGCGGCGCGGTTGTGCTGATGATTCTCGCTATACAAGCTGTTGGCAAAGGGTTATTCAGCGCAGCAGAGCGACGACGCAGGAAAGGAGAATTGTCGAATGAAGCCTATATTGGAAGTGAATCAAGTACACAAGGCGTTCGGTTCAACGAATATTCTTAACGGCATCTCCTTCCGTATGGAAGAAGGGGAGCGCATCTGTCTGCTCGGACCGTCTGGATGTGGCAAATCTACATTGCTTCAGCTCGTCGCTGGATTGCTGCCGACCGATGACGGTGAAATCATAATGGATGGCGTAAAGGTGAGCGGACGCGGTTCGTCTGTCGCACCGGAATCGCGACCGGTTAATATGGTGTTTCAGGATTACGCCCTATGGCCGCACATGTCAGTTCGTGAGAACATCGCTTACGGGATGAAGCGGCGGAAGGTTGCTGCGGCGGAGCGTGAAGCAAGGCTAGCTTCCTTAGCGAAGCTGCTTCAGCTGGAAGGGTTGCTCAGTCGGGTTCCTGCTGAGCTGTCCGGCGGTCAGCAGCAGCGTGTCGGCATCGCCAGAGCCTTGGCTACCGAGCCGCGCATACTTCTGATGGATGAGCCGCTGTCCAATCTCGATGTGAAGCTGAGAGCGGAGATGCGCAACGAGCTTGCAGCCATGCTCAGCGAACTATCGATCACGACCTTGTATGTGACACATGACCTGATGGAAGCCTTCGCGCTCGCTGATCGCATACTCGTGCTGCATGGCGGGGCGATTGAACAAATTGCCGCACCGCGCGACATGTATGAAGCGCCAGCTACACCCTGGGTGGCAGAACTGATGGGCTATCACAATCGATTGACAGGTACAGTCGTTGCGCTGGAAGGGGATGAGGCTGTCATCCAATGCGGTGATCAGAAGATTAGGGGTATGCTCTCTGCCGATCCGGGATGCCAGCCCGCATTAGATAGCCAAGCTGCGGTCATGCTACACATGGAATCGCTGCGGCTTGCTGCGGTCGAGGAAGATGCT
This sequence comes from uncultured Paenibacillaceae bacterium, assembly GCA_913056365.1. Taxonomy (GTDB): domain Bacteria; phylum Bacillota; class Bacilli; order Paenibacillales; family K13; genus Xylanibacillus. The sequence continues at coordinate 108,279 of CAJXLT010000003.1, forward strand.
GCGGTGGATATATCGGCGGCGAATGCAGGTAATTTGCTGTGTGTCATTGTGCGACGCGCGATATACGAGGGCGAGCGCTGGCGTTGCTTGCTGGCAACGCGTGATGGACAATTGCTGGAAGGCTTCCTGAGCGAAGCGCCCGAATTGGGCAGCGAGGTGGCGGTAGTGATGCCTTGTCACCGTACACGGGTATACGCGCTGGAGCCAAGTCGGCAACTGGCTGGAGCAGCCACATGACTACTCGGCGCATACTGGCAGTTTCCGACATACACGGCTACGGTCATCTGCTGAAGAAGCTGCTAGAGCATGCCGGCTATCGTCCTGGCGAGGATCGCCTCTACTTGCTCGGAGACTACGTGAACAAGGGACCGGATTCCGTAGGAACGCTCCGCTATGTAGAGACGCTTTGCAAGCAGGGGGCGACTGCTCTGTTAGGCAACAACGAGCTTCAATGGATGCAGAGCCGAGAGCGGGAGATCGTACCTTGGCACAGCTTCCTGCACACATTGCCGCTCTGGGCAGAAGATGGCCCTTATATTTTCGTCCATGCCGGGGTGCGGCCAGGAGTGCCGATGAAGCAGCAGCAGCTTGAGGATCTGACAGACATCGACAGAGAGGTTGTTGTCCGCACCGTGATGCCAGATCGTACGATCGTGTTCGGACACAGCCCCACATTCCGGCTTGGTGCAGAACCCGGCTTCGTCTGGCAAGCACATGGGAAGCTAGGGATCGACACCGGCGCAGGTCATGGGCTGTGTCTATCGTTAGTAGACTTGAACGCAGGAATCGTGTATGCCAGTCATACGCATGAGGAAGCCGAGGTTCGTAAGTATGCTATTCCGTTGACCGAAGGGGGAAAGCGCTATGTTGGAAATTGAACGTAAATTTGTGCTGAATGCTTATCCTGATCAACAGTTGGCGGACGGGAGGCTGCACCTACTCTCGCGCCATCGGATTGAGCAAACATACCTAGCCGTAACAGAGAATCAGGAGCTTCGCGTGCGCAGATGGACCGATCTGACGAACGGCGAACAAGCCTACACACATACCTTCAAGCAGCGAAACGGTCGGGTCCGCGAGGAAAGCGAGCATGAGATCACACAGCAATTGTACGAACAGCTGATGAGGAATGTGCGGTTGCAGCCACTGATCAAGGTGCGTACACGCTGCCAGCTGCCAGAAGGATTGAGCATCGATATCGATCACTACGAGCACCTGTCATTAGTAGTGGCAGAGATCGAATTTCCGAGCGTTGCAGAAGCGGACGCTTACCGCCCTGCGTTTTGGCTCGGTGAAGACGTAACCGGCAGCAAGCTGTACAGCAACAGAGAGCTGTGGAAGCAGTTGCAAGAATAGAGGCGGATGCGGTTGCTTGCTTCCGCGGGTCGGCGACGAGCGGGATCGGCTGGGGAGCAGGATCGGGGGATTTCCTGCAAATATGCAGGCTTGGAGTGTGCAGCAGAGGTGATTTCCCGAATTGCCTGCGATAGTGCATCTTTGGTTTCGGAAATTCGCCCGTTGAGGCGGTCTGTGCTTCAAAAGGATGTATATCCGCAGGTATTCGGCGCATCAGGGTCGATTTGGGAGGGAAAGCCTGCACGATCGCAGGAATTTCCATGCAGGTGTGAATGCTACCCCTAAGTCTAGACTCGCGTCATTTGATATTCACATCATCCATGACTATTCAACATCCAATTACTTCATGTAGACCTAGTACCGCTCCTCACTCATGTCCGATACACTTGCATAGTTACCTCGCATAGTCCTGCTAGAGTACGTGAACACCTTGATCCACATGCGCTTCATGTGTGGATCAAGGTGTTTGTTTTATGTAAGAGGTAGGGTGTATGGGGCAACGGATTAGTGTGCAAAAAAGTCACTGTTGTTTCGTATAAAAAACAGTTCGTTTTTCAGGTAAATACGCAATGAACACGCTTCAGGATTCGGTCAGTATTACTATGACCAGTGTTTTAATTCACGCACTCACGTAGAGTGCGACTTCTGTTCCTCCGCCTGCTCCTCTGCCCACTTATCATTTCAGTCCGCGCACTCACACAGAGTGCGACAAACGCTCCCAAATTGGCATGCAAAAGACGATGTGATTTCAATCCACGCACTCACGCAGAGTGCGACGGGGATGATGGCGGCAGTGGGTGTGATGCATGCGAATTTCAATCCACGCACTCACGTAGAGTGCGACTCGGGGTCCACGGTTTATATCGTAGGAGCGGCATTATTTCAATCCACGCACTCACGTAGAGTGCGACGAAATAGCGCGGCATATCGTGAAATACAACAGAATTTCAATCCACGCACTCACGTAGAGTGCGACCACTACGCCCGTCTTTATCCCTGCCCAAGCGGCAATTTCAATCCACGCACTCACGTAGAGTGCGACCGAGGATGCCGGTCAAAAGCCTTTTTGGGCGTATATTTCAATCCACGCACTCACGTAGAGTGCGACAGCGAATATTACTTAATATTTTACAATAGTGTTCGAGAAAATCCAATATTCATATGCTTTTCAAGGAAATTTGATCGTATTGATTTGTTCGGTGTAGGATTTTTATGGAACGTTTCCAGTTTATATGTAATATCGTGGTGCGAACCTCCTAGGGATTTTATGTTCACTTAGGGTTCGCACCTAGTTCTATATGATAGGAAATGGAAATTTGCTGCAAATATGCAGGCTTGAAGCATGCCGAAGGCGAGTTTTCCGAATTGCCTGCGAATGTGCATCTTTGCTTATGGAAAATCGCCCGTTGAGGGGATTCGTGCTTCAAAAGGATGTATAATCGCAGGTATTTGCCACTTCAGGGCCAGTTTGAGCGGGAAAGCCTGCATGATCGCAGGAATCTTCGTGTCTGCGTGCCTGCCGCCCCCTCCAGCGCCGCCCCGGCGCTCGCCTCGCACTAGCGCCCACCCCGCACCGTCGCGCCCAACCCAACTGCCGCTTACACGGCAAGTTGTTCTTCGATGCTGCGGGCAAGCTCGTCCATGTCGTCAGTCGGTTCGAAGCGCTTGACGACGTGGCCGTTGCGGTCGATCAGGAACTTGGTGAAGTTCCACTTGATCGTGTCGCCGACGAGCCATTCCGGGTTCTTGTCGGTTATCATCATCTTGAGCAGCTTCTCATTGACGTTGGCATCGTCGAAGCCTCTGAACGGCGCCGCCTTCCTAAGATGATCGAACAATGGATGCGCACCGGAGCCGTTGACTTCTATCTTCGATAGGATGGGGAACTTCACGCCATAGTTGAGCTGACAAAAGGCTTGCGCTTCCTCATTCGTGCCTGGCTCTTGTTCGCCGAATTGGTTGCAGGGGAAGCCGAGGAACTCAATGCCGGACTCGTGATATTGTTCGTACAGGCGCTGCAGATCGCTAAATTGCGGTGTGAACGCACATTTGCTAGCGGTGTTCATGATCAGAACGGGCTTGCCCTCGTATTCGTATAGCGGCATTCGCGTCCCATTGGATTTGCGAACGTTGAAGTCGTAGATGCTCATCGTTTCTCTCTCCTTTTCAGACAATTTGTCTTGCATCTAGTATAGAGAGGAATGGGGGAAAGGTAAAGCCAGCACCATGAACTTTAATTTCTTGGGTAAACGCTATAGTTCCTACAATGAAAGCGGTCAGATAAGTATGCTACCATATGAAAATGTAATCGCTTACAGACGATGAATCTAGTTTAGAGATTCCGCATTTCATTCGCATCAGGAGGGATGGGTATGGCTTACAATGTGCTCACGGAGGAACAGGTACAGCAGTTCATGGAACGCGGTTGGGTCAAGCTGGAGCAGGCTTTCGCAGAAGAGGATGCGTTGGCAGCGCAGGATTATGTATGGCGTCAGCTCGGTTTGCGGGGGATTAAGAAGGAAGATCCGTCTACATGGACGGAACCGATTGTACATATTCGAGAGAACTATGCTTCTGAGGAGTTTAATCGCTGCAACACGGAGCGCTTCGTAGGAGCAATCGAGGATTTGATCGGCGAAGGTCGTTATGCGTTGAAGGGCAAAATTGTGATGTGGGGCTGGTGGCCGGTTAATTTCTTCGAGGGCGGTGACGCTCCGTGGGACGTTCCTGCTAAGGGCTGGCACTATGACGGCCAACAATTCCATCATTTCATTAATAGTCCGGATCAAGGTTTACTGTGTATCCCGCTATTCTCGGAGATTCGCCCTCAAGGCGGAGGGACTTTATTAGCTGAAGGGACCCATCATATTGTAGCCAAAGTGTTGCAGGAACACCCGGAAGGTCTGTCTCATCCAGAAGCGCTTAAGAAATCTGCTCAAGCACATCCGTGGCTGGCAGAGCTGACTGGAGCGGCACCACCTTCTGGAGAGGATCGCATTATGAAATTCATGCATGAAGCTTACCAAGACCCGGCAGGCTTCGAGCTGCGCGTCATAGAGACAACGGGCAAGCCGGGTGATGTGATGCTGTGCCATCCGTTCGTGTACCATTCTCGATCTTACAATACTTTGCGCATTCCGCGCTTTATGTGCAATCGGACCACACCATTGAAGGAGCCTATGAATCTGAATCGTACGAGTGAAGAGGACTACTCGCCGTTAGAGTGCAGTATCCGGCAATCTCTCGCTCGGTATGCGTAACAGTAACTATGAAAAGATAGACGAAATGAGCGGCAGTTGCGGTGTGCTGTGAATGATGACTTGGACACACATCCGTTGTGCAATCTGCGAACCGATCCCTGGCTCTTGCGAGTTAGGGATTGTCTGCGTGCTGGGGCAGTGATAGACCGGTTGCAAACTATGTTACAATGGAGCCGATGCAGGACGTGGAATGGATTTTGTAAACGCAAGGGAGTTGTGCACATGAGTAAAATATGGATTGTCCTTCTCGGTATCGGCTTGCTGACTGCTTGCGGCGGTTCATCCTTCGAACCGGGTGTGTATAGTATGGAGGACATGTGTGTCGTTCAGGTAGAGACTGAGGAACAAATCTGCTACGGCATGACTCAATCGGAGATTGACGCTGTACTTGGCGAAGGGACGGAAGGCTCGTTAGGCTGGATGGAGTACGATGGCGGAGCGACGATTGCTTATCGGGATGGTGTGGCAGCTGGGCTCATGCTTGATCGTTCGTCGGCAGACAAGTACCGAACGGCGCGAGGAGCAGAGGTCGGGATGAGCAAGCAGGAGATTAAGCTTCTGTACGGGGATAATCCAGCAAGCGAGCACGCGGATAACAATCTCGATTATTACTATGACAGCGAGGAAGATCAGGCTCTGGAGCAGCTGCCGCGCAAATCGCAGGAAGAGATGATGGATATCTATGTGTTCTCGTTTTTGCAATTAGGTGATGGTGCTGACCGGATTATGCTGTTGGATGCGCGAATGGCGATGTATTTCGAATAAGTTTAGAGGCTCCCACTTATGGTGAATAACTATGTGTGGGAGCCTTTTCCTTGTAGCGTTACAAGCAGCGCACAGCAGTCTAATCCGCATTGACAGCTAAGGCAGGTGTATGTGACAATAAAAGCACTCATATTATGAACATTGTTCCATATAATGAACAAACGCGGGAGGGAGTATCTTGAATAAATATGTACAAGCCGCACAATTGCAAGTAGATGCAGCACTCTATCAGTTCGTGCAAGCAGAAGTGTTGCCGGGCAGCGGTGTAGATGGAGAGCAGTTTTGGACAGATTTCGCCGCATTGGTGAAGGATCTGGCCCCACGCAACAAGCAGCTGCTGGCGAAGCGGGACGAGCTGCAGCAGACGATACATGATTGGCATAAGCAGCATTCCGATGCGGATGCGCAGCTATACAAAGCATTCTTGCGGGAAATTGGCTACTTGGAGCAGGAAGCGGAAGATTTCACGATCACGACGGATCAGGTAGACAGTGAAATTACGGAGCAAGCCGGACCGCAGCTAGTCGTGCCGGTGAACAATGCACGCTATGCGCTCAATGCTGCTAATGCACGCTGGGGCAGCTTGTATGACGCGCTATACGGCACGGATGCGATTACGGAGGCGGACGGGGCAGAGCTAACGTCCGCCTACAATGCGAAGCGCGGCGCGAAGGTGATTGCCTTCGCCCGTCAATTCCTAGACCAGTCGGCTCCACTGACTGCAGGCTCCCATGCTCATGCGGTACAATATACAGTCCAAGACGGCAAGCTTGCTGTGAAGCTGGCGAACGGCTCTGTCGTAGGACTGTCTGACACTTCGAAGTTCGCGGGGTACCAGGGCGAGCCGGATGCGCCGAGCGCGCTGCTGCTGCGCAACAACGGTCTTCTTATAGAGGTGCAGTTCGACAGGCAGCATCCGATCGGCAAGGTGGACGCCGCAGGGGTGAAGGATCTGCTCATGGAGGCGGCACTGACGACGATTATCGACTGCGAGGATTCCGTAGCGGCTGTAGATGCCGAAGACAAGGTTCTCGTCTACCGCAATTGGCTCGGCTTGATGAAGGGCGATCTTGCCGCTACCTTCCGCAAGGGCAACACGGAGATGACACGCACGCTTCAACCGGACCGCTCCTATACGGACGCTTCTGGCAAGGATTTCAGCTTACCCGGTCGTTCATTGCTGTTCGTGCGGAATGTCGGTCATCTGATGACGACGGACGCGATTCTGGACAGTGAAGGGCAGGAAATTCCGGAAGGCATTATGGATGCCGTCATTACGAGTCTGATCGCCAAGCATGATCTGCTGAATAACGGCAGCTTCCGCAATTCGAGGGAAGGCTCTATCTATATCGTGAAGCCGAAGATGCATGGCTCTGAGGAAACAGCCTTCGCCAACACTTTGTTCGATCGGGTGGAGGATATGCTTGGACTAAACCGACACACGTTGAAAATTGGGGTTATGGACGAGGAGCGCCGCACGTCGTTGAATCTGAAGGCGTGTATCGAGCAGGTGAAGGAGCGTGTTGTGTTCATCAATACCGGCTTCTTGGATCGAACGGGTGATGAGATGCATACATCATTGGAAGCGGGTCCGATGATTCGCAAGCATGAGATGAAGAACTCGACTTGGCTGCAAGCCTATGAGCAGTCGAATGTCAGCATCGGTCTGTCGGTCGGACTTCAGGGGCGTGCACAGATCGGCAAGGGAATGTGGGCGATGCCGGACTTGATGAACGAGATGCTGAAGCAGAAGATCGGTCAGCTGAAGGCCGGCTGCAATACTGCCTGGGTGCCGTCTCCTACGGCTGCTGTACTGCATGCGCTGCACTATCATCAGACGAATGTGAAGCAAGTGCAGGATGAGCTGAAGAAGCAGCCGCGGAATTTCACGGACGCCATCTTAGCGATTCCTGTCGAGGTCAATCCGCACTGGTCGGCAGATGAGATTCAGCAGGAGCTGGATAACAATGCGCAGGGCATTCTGGGCTATGTGGTGCGTTGGATCGATCAGGGAATCGGCTGCTCGAAGGTGCCGGACATTAACGATGTCGGGCTGATGGAGGACCGTGCCACGCTGCGCATATCGAGTCAGCATATGGCGAACTGGCTGCATCATGGTATCTGTACCGAAGAGCAGGTTATGGCAACGATGAAGCGTATGGCGAAGGTCGTCGATGAACAAAATGCCGCAGATCCTGCCTATACGCCGATGGCCGCAGACTATGACGGTTCGGTAGCATTCCAGGCGGCCTGCGAGCTGGTTCTGCAAGGATACGAACAGCCGAACGGCTATACAGAGCCGATTCTGCACCGCAGACGCAAGGAGAAGAAGCGTATATCCGAACAATGATGAGGCAGAGAGATTCGTAAATTGCTAGATAGGCGTATGCCCCCGAATGGGTCTGGAATGGAATGGCTCGCTCGTATGCACGCATGAACAGAATAATAACGAACAGGCTGTCTTCCTGTCTATTCATGATGGGGAGACAGCCTTTATTTGTCCTACAACATGTACGGCACATTGTGGTAAAATTGGGGCAGGAAGTCAAGTAGATAGAAGGGAAGGGGGATATATTCTGATGATGATGAACCGAATACGAGTGATCCCTCTTGCTCTATTGCTGCTTGCTGTACTCGCAATATCTGCGACAAGCATACAGTCGGTACTGGCAACGCCTGCAGAGAAGGAAGCAGACAGCACTTCACTCGACGGGTCATGGGACATGTATTGGAATGTGTTGCTTATGCCGGAGCAGATCGATGACAGTATGCAGCAGCCTGTACCGACGCACATGCCGACGGCTTGGCAGGAGCTACGTACGGATGGAGAGGCGCTGCCACGGTTCGGGCACGCTACCTATCGCAAGCGAATTCAGGTTCCCCCGCAAGATGTTGGCGAGAGCAAGGCGATCTATATAGAAGCGATCGGGAGCGCTTATCGCATATGGGTGGATGGTCGAGAATTTCCTGGTATGGGCATGGTTGGCCGCCATGTGGATGAGGAAGTGCCGAAGCTCGGCAGCCGCATCATCACATTCATCCCGAAGCAGGACACAGTGGAGATCGTCATCCAAGTGTCCAATTATTCATTCCGCGAAGGCGGCATAATAGGCGAGCTTGCCTACGGCGATGTAGCAGATATGCAGGATTTGCTGCTTGATCAGGCGTTTGTCGACTTGTTCTTCGCCGGAGGATTCGTTCTAATTGGGCTGTATTATCTCATTCTATATGCGGCACGCAGGAAGGATGAATCCAAGCTAATTATTGGCGGTTTGATGCTGCTAGTCGCGATCCGACTTCTATTATTGAACGAATATGTCACCTATTATGTCGTGCCATCCGCAGATTGGCAATGGATGGTCAAAATCGAATACTTGGCGGAAGTTGGTGCTCTGTACCTAGCAAGTGTATTGATGAAGACACTGTATCCGAAGGAAGTTCATCCGCTGATGCTCCGCGTTACCTATATATGCGCGGCTCTGCTCGGTGTATATGTGTTGTTAGCACCTGTGCGGATATTCACTAGTACAATGGTTGTCCATGCAGCGGTTATTTCCGCTATTCTGCTCTATTTCATGTTCTTCGTAGGCATGCTTGCAGTGATGCGCAAGCGAGAAGGGGCAAGAATCAATCTGTTCGGCCTGCTTATTGTCGTGATCGGGATTGCGAATGACGCGCTATACCATACGAAGCTGCTTCACACGGTGGAGATACTGGAATATTGCATTCTCCTATTCGTCCTGCTTCAAGCTGTCATTATCTCCTATCGTTATGCACTGCTGCAACACACATTGGAATCGAAGGTAGCAGAGCGAACGAGAGAGCTTCATAGGAAAAATGAGGAGTTGGCGCAGCTGCAGGCAGCGCGAACCAAGATGCTTGCCAACATAGCCCATGACTTAGGTTCGCCGATTGCAGGTATCCAGACATACTTGCAGCTGATGGAGCAAGGCATGCTTCGCCACACTAACAGCGAGACGTGGAGGCCGATGCTGGACAAGTCAGAATCGATCAAGCGATTAGTAGGCGAGCTGTTCGAGCTGTCCAAGCTGGAATCTGGAGAGATGCGCTTTCAATACGAGACCGTAGAAGTCCGAAGCCTGATTGCAGATGTGTATCAGACGTATGCGCCGGATTTGGACCGGCAGCAGAAGGAATTACAGATCCATCGGTTAGCAACACTATGGAATGGCAAGCAGGCGCAAGTACGGATAGATCGCTTCCAACTCATGAGAGTTTTCCAAAATTTCATCGACAATGCAACCAAGTTCAGTCCTAGCGGAACACCGATTCGACTGAATGCTTTCATACAGAGGAGTGCGCAATCAGAGCCGCTTACGGATGCGATTCGTGTGGAAATTGTCGACTGCGGTTCAGGAATAGCGAAGGATGATTTGCCGCATGTGTTCCAGCGCTTTTACAAGAAGCAGGAGGGCAATGCCAGCGGGAGCGGAATCGGCTTGGCTATTGCGAAGGAGATTATAGAGCAGCATGGCGGCACAGTAGGTGTGGACAGCTTGTTGGATGAAGGAAGTACATTTTACTTCGTCCTGCCGCTTCTCTCTACTGAAACTGCCGCTCTAGGTATTGAACCGCTTCGCGGCGATTCCTGACGCCTAGTTTGTCATAGAGCACAGTTAAGTAATTCTTAATCGTACCCTCGGTTACGAACATCCTCTCCGCTATCTCCTTGTTCGTGAGCCGGTTCAGCAGCATCGGTAGCAGCTCCTGTTCTTTAGCGGACAGGTAGTGGCTTTCGGCAAAGGTGTGAAGGGCCATCCGCTTCAGTGAGGGGTCCTTCCTCGCAATGTATTGGACAAGCTTGGTCGCCACCTCCGCAGGGAGGAAGTATTCCCCGTTCGCCGCATCGCGCAATGCTTGCAGCAGCTTGCGGAAATCCATCCCTTTCAACAAATAACCAGTTGCTCCGCTCGCTAATGCTTCGACAATATACGCTTCATCATTAAACGTCGTCAATACAATAATAATACCCTCGTATTGGTGCGCCCTCAACTGCTGAATGCAGGTAATTCCGTTCATGACGGGCATTTGTATATCGATAAGCACCAGATCAGGCTTGTGAAGCATGATCTGTCTCAGTGCGTCCTGACCGTTATCCGCGGTCCCGACTAATTCCATATCTGGAGTATTGCGAATGGCGATCGATAAGCTGTCGCGAATCAGCGCATCGTCTTCTGCCATGAAGATGGTAAGCTTGCCGCTCATCGTTCTCCCCCTATCTTATTTGACGCTACACGAGCTAGGACTGTAGACAGTCCATCTATCTCGAATTGCAAATATGTCGGATGATCGCACTTCATGACCAAATGTCACTGTGACAAGCGCAGGTATTATGGTTAACTAGTAGTATAGAGTGCTCAGGCATGAGGTTTGTAGAGAAGTGTCTAATTGTATAGAAATTGTATAGAATACCTCGCTATACTAGTGACTGTGGAACTAGTAAGTGTCGAACTTCTCTCATCATACCGTGAGTATCATAAACCATGCAACATCCCGAATACGGGGTTAGGCTATGGGATGAGTTTCACCTGTTGGGGATAACGTTGTAACAATTTGCATACTCAGTCAGCCTTGAATCAGCGAACAGCATACAACTAGAATGTCAGCAGAGATAGAGCTACGCTATTAATAGGGAAGCAAGGGTGATGGTTATGAATATGAGTCGCAGGAACGAAACGTTTCGCTACGAATTCGGAGAACCGTTGGCAGGGAAGTTCCGATTAACTGAGATAGATGGGAACAAGCTAGAGAGCCGCATGGGGGAGATGGAAGTGCAGGACATTAGCCTGCAAGGCATGAAGGTAACGATGCCCCTAGATTTACCAGTCAGGGAGAAAGCCATTAATGGCTTGTTCTATGTTACGATTGCTTCTGCGGACTATACAATTCCGGGCAAATTCATATGGCGTAAGCCTAAGGTGAATGAGTACCAATATGGTATCCATCTGCAATGTGACAATGCTATGAAGAATGCACTGTTATCAGGGCTGAAGTCCCATGCGAAGTCGAACCTTACTGAGAAATCAGACTCATAATTGGCAGTCAACAACGTACGAGAGCAGGAGATCCGCGAGGGGCAGATCCCTGTTTTTTCATTTGCCTATGCATATAGAGAGAAGGAGAAGCTGGATAATGCGCAACCAACAAGCTCGAGTATTCCGCAGGTCGGTCTTAATGCTGACAGTCGTTGCAATGGCTGGCTTGGCTGTACTTGTATGGACGGGATGGCTGTCGCTTGGCACGCATTCATCGGAGGAAGCCGTATCGTCAGCTGACGAATCTGTGCCTGCTATGGGAGTGCCCTCAGAATTGTCATCTGAAGAACGAAGTTTAGCCATTGATACTATCTTCACTTCGCAGAAGCAGATGGCCTTGACCTTCAACGGATTGGCGGACATGGAGACGATGACTAGCTTGCTGCATGAATTAGATAAGCACGACATACGCGCGACATTCTTCCTGCCGGGAATGCGTGTAGCGGAGGAACCAGACTTGGTAGAGAAGATCGTGCAGGCAGGACATGAGATTGCGAATAATACGCTCGATCAGCAGGATATGAGCGAGTGGCCGATTGCCGACATCTACGAGGACCTCCGCTTGACGAATGAGCTGATCGAGCGCGAGGTTGGCATACAGCCTCGATATGTGCGTTCGCGATCCGGTGATTACACCGATGATCTGAGACGAGCTGCCGAGGCGCTGGGCATGGAGGCAGTAGTCGGCTACAGCATTAACCCGCGAGACCGTGATGGCAAGAGCGCAGCGGAAATCGGGGCTTATGTGGACAGGTATATGCGCAGGGGAGCAGTCGTGCTGCTGCATACGAATCTTAATCCCGAGATTGTGGATGCGATCGCCTATATTGCCGATGCTGCAACGCACAAGGGGTATTCATTCGTCCCGATTGGACAATTGCGAGAGAATGGCACGGTGTACAAGCCGTTGGAGGAGATACCAGGATTCGATGCGGCCCAGATGAATCCGGATTATGCGGATAGGACCTATACGCTTATCGAAAGTATACCGAACGGGAAGAAGGAAATTGCTATGACCTTCGATGATTGGGGAAGTGAAGACACGATCAATGCCGTTCTTGACATCCTGGACGACTACGACTTGAAGTGTACCTTCTTCCTCGTCGGTGAAGGTGTGGAGAAGAATCCGAACCTCGCCCGAGCGATACTGGATGACGGTCATGAGATCGCCAATCATACGTACAGCCATAAGGTAGTGACGACTCTGTCACCGAAGGAGTTGCAGGAAGAAGTGGTGAAGGGCCATCAAGCGCTGACAGAGGCGCTGCAAGAACCGCCTCTGATGATATTCCGGCCGCCGACAGGCGTGTTCGATGACACCGCAGCCCGAATCATTGCCGCCACAGGATATCAGATGATTGTGAATTATGATGTGGACCCAATGGACTGGGACGCTGCGCACAGTGCAGAGGATATTACGAATACAATCTTGGAACAGACCGTAGACGGGAGTATCATACTTCTTCATATACTTGACGATAAACATACTATAGAAGCTTTGCCGAATGTTATAGAAGGCTTGCAGGCCGAAGGGTATTCATTCGTAAAGGTAACGGAGCTCATGGAATATATGTCAGGCAATGAGAGGATATTGGAGCAATGAGTCAGATGATACAGCGACTGCAGGCGGGGGATGCCAAACTAGCCGTAATCGGACTTGGGTATGTGGGGTTGCCGCTGGCCCTGGCTTTTGCACAGCATATGTCGGTTATTGGTTTCGATGTGAATCGTAGCAAGGTAGAGCGTTATCGGAACGGCAAGGACGTAACCGGCAGCATGGGCGATGCCGCACTGCGAGATTGCCTCGTTGACTTTACAGCCGATGAGGAGCGGCTTGCGGAAGCGGATGTGTATATTGTTGCTGTGCCTACGCCGATACGGAGCGGCAATGTGCCGGACCTGCGTTATGTGCAGAGTGCAAGCCGTCAGATCGGCATGCGAATGAACCGCGGTGCACTGGTCATCTACGAATCGACGGTGTATCCAGGGGTGACAGAAGAGATCTGCATCCCCATATTGGAGCATGAGTCTGGGCTACGCTGTGGAGTAGATTTCAAGGTCGGGTATTCGCCGGAGCGCATCAATCCGGGCGATCCTGATCATGAGCTGACGACGATCACGAAGGTCGTATCCGGCTGTGACGAAGATGCTTTATCCATAGCGGCTGCGCTGTATGAGATCATTATCGAGGCCGGGGTATACCGAGCGGAAAGCATTCAAGTGGCGGAAGCTGCCAAGGTCATTGAGAATGCGCAACGAGACATCAACATCGCATTCATGAACGAGTTGTCCATGTTGTTCCACCGCATGGGTCTGGACACGCAGCAGGTGCTGCAGGCGGCTGCTACCAAGTGGAACTTCCTGAATTTCCGTCCGGGTCTCGTCGGCGGTCATTGTATCGGCATTGACCCCTACTACTTGACATACAAGGCGGAAGACAGGGGCTATCGGTCGCGGATCATCTTGGCAGGAAGGCATATCAATGACGGCATGGGCGTCTATGTCGCTCAGCAGGTCATGAAGCAGCTCGTTCGATTGAAACTGGACATGGAGCATGCCCGTATAGCCATCCTTGGCTTGACCTACAAGGAGAATTGCTCAGATATTCGCAATAGCAAGGTCAAGGACATCATTCGCGAATTAGCCGAATATGGCATTACGCCGGCAGTCGTCGATCCGTTGGCAGATGAGGAGGAGGTAGCGGCCGAGTATGAGATCGGCCTGTCGAAGCTAACAGATCTTTATGACGTGAATGCGGTCATTGTAGCTGTGCCTCATGCTGCATTTCAGGCGCTCACTGTTGAGGATTTCGACAAGATGTTCGACCAGAACGAAGCGAAGTTAATGGTGGATGTGCGAGGCATATACGCCAAGGAGACTTATGCAGAGCGTCATATTCACTATTGGCGTTTGTAGTGGATAGGAGTCGTTTCATGTTCAGCTTATGGAAGAAGAAACCGACGTCTGACGTGGAAGAGAAACTGACAATGCCTCGGCAGGACCGGCGACCATTGACCTATGTGCCGGACCCGGAGAACGTGCGGATGAAGACGGACCGGCGAGGCTTGCCTGACAGCGGTGATGCCAATGCCGGCGATGTGGACAGGCTTCGCTTGTTAAGTCTGCGCTATGAGGCTGATTTCGAGGTGACGTTATATCCGCGCGGGCGGAGCCGCAAGAAGAAGGCTGCCCGGCAGGCGAGAGCGGTCGATATTTCCTCCACAGGCATGCTGGTTGAATTGGCGGACGGTGAGGATCGTCCCTTCCTGATCGGACAGGTGATGACTACCCGCTTCCGCATCCCGCCGGGCACGATGCCAGAAGGCTTCGAACATACAGTGAATACCAATGTGCGGGTTGTGCGCAAGTTCACGCGCGAGGACGGCGAATTAGCGAGACAAATGGTCGCCTTCCAATTCACGAAGCCGCTAACCGATTACTTCAAGCGCAAGCGGTGGGGAGTTTCCATCTATACAGCAAGCACGCTGCTGTTCATCGCGGTGTTGTTCATTATGCTGATGCGTGTGCAGAGTATTATTTATTTCCAATATCATTATATGCTGTATCTGTACAGCTTGATTGCAGCAGCGTTCTTACTGTCGCGCTACTTGTTCGGCGCGTTGTACCGAGAAGTGCCGATTAATCCGGCATTTACGCCGGGCGTATCGATCATTATTCCTTGCTTCAACGAGAAGGAGTGGATTCATCGCACCATTATTAGCTGCATGAATCAGGATTATCCGGTCGAACAGCTCGAGGTGATCGTCGTTGACGATTGCTCGACCGATGGTTCAGCTCACGAAATTCGCAGAGTTATCGAGATGATTCACGAGCGAGCGGATCGTTATGCGACCAGAGATCGGCTGTCCTGTCACATCATGACGGAGAACGGTGGGAAGCGGGAAGCACTAGTTCAAGGCGTGAAGCGCGCCAAGCATGATCTGATTGTCTTCGTCGACTCGGACAGCTTCCTCGAGCCGACGGCTATTCGCCATCTCGTCCAACCGTTCCAAGATCCGCGTATGGGTGGTGTATCCGGGCGTACCGAAGTGGAGAACAAATATACGAACTTTTATACGAAGATGCAGACCGTGCGCTATTATATTGCGTTCCGCATTATGAAGGCTGCCGAGTCGTACTTCGACTGCGTCACCTGTCTCTCCGGACCGCTGTCTTGCTACAGGAAGAGCCTGATCACGAAGCATGCTGATGCTTGGCTTACCCAGCGGTTCCTTGGCCATCCGGCAACGTTCGGCGATGATCGGAGCATGACTAACTATGTGCTGCAGACCCATCGCACTGGCTACCAAGACAGCGCAATATGCTCGACGATCGTTCCTTCCTCGCGGAAGGTGTTCCTGAAGCAGCAGATGCGCTGGAAGCGTTCGTGGCTGCGAGAGTCGCTGCGCGCAGGCGGATTCATCTGGAAGAAGGAGCCGTTCATGGCGTTCTTCTTCTATATCGGATTAATCGTTCCTATCGCAGCTCCGGTCGTCGTCCTCTACAATCTTGTGTACACACCGGTTCGGCATGGGATTTTTCCCGGCACGTTCTTGATCGGGTTGTTCATGATGGCGATGTTGATGAGCCTGGCTCATCTCTTCTTCAAGCGCAGCCGCTTGTGGCTGTTCGGAGTAGTATTCTGCGTATTCTATGAATTGGTGCTGCTGTGGCAGATGCCTGTCGCTTGGGTCACCTTCTGGAAATCGACCTGGGGCACAAGAGAGACACCGCAAGATATCGAAGCGCGGGAACGGAAGGAAGCTCGCAGCAAGAAAGGCTGGAGGTTCTGGTTGCCTGGGAAGTCCAGGGCAGTCTCCGCTGCGCGCTTGTCAGGAGCTGCAGGATATGCGGGTGAAGAGCTGTCTCGAATGAGAACGTACGGAGGCAAGGGGCTTCTAGGATCGCGCAAGTCCAAGAAGTCTCGGAAGGCTAGCAGGCAGTCAGATAGTGGCGGTATAAGCTTGCATGATTAAGGGATTGTGAAGGGATTGCGAATGAGGAACAAGCCAAGAGATCTGAATGTTCGGCGCAAAAATCGAAGAAAAGTAGTCCGCACAATCCTGCAGATTGCCGTCATGATCTGGGTTGTCTGGCTTATCGTGCAAGCGTTGCATCATGTGCGTCCGTATGTGGAGCCGGACCGGACTGCGTGGACGAATGAACAGGGGTTTATTGCGCTGTCCTACTTCGGAGTAGGTCGGACCGGGACTGCCAAGCTGGTGGACAATGAGCAGCTGGAGGAGCATCTTCAGACTCTGCATGCTGCGGGTTATGTAACGATTGCCCAACAGGACATTGTGGACTACTATGAGCAGGGCAAGCCGTTGCCGGATCAAGCGCTGTTCCTAGCCTTCGAGGATGGGCGCAACGATTCGGCGCTGTACGCTCAGCCGATCTTGGAGAAGCTTGGGTACCGGGCGACCGTCATGACGTATGCGAACAAGATGGAAAATCATGAACGCAAATTTCTTCGCCCGAAAGATCTGCATAAGATGCTGAAGTCTGGTTACTGGGAGCTTGGCACGAACGGATTTCGGCTGTCGTATATTAATATTTTTGATTATGAAGGACGCTTCATGGATACGCTCAGCGACAGCGAGATGAAGGAACAGCAGAATATTGAGAAAATTGCTTATTACAATCACTATTTGATGGATTTTATTCGCGACGAGCAGATGATTCCAGTGGAGAATCGCACCGAAATGTTCGCACGGATTGATCTTGATTATACGTTGTTGGAGCAAGCTTATACGGACATATTCGGGTATGTGCCCGATGTGTATATGATTATGCACGCCAATACGATCTACGGGGGCATGAACCGGCTCGTAGAAGAAGCGAACGTGCGTCAGATTGAGCGGCTGTTCCCGATGCACTTCAACAGAGAGGGCAGCGCCTACAATATAAGGGCGGATCATCCCTACAACTTGACGCGCTTGCAGGTAGCGCCGTATTGGTATACGAATCATCTGCTCATGAAGATTCAGAACGATACAGGCGAATCGGTCTCCTTCGTAACGGGAGATGAGGAACGCGCAGCTGATTGGGAGATTGTGCGCGGCGCCGCGCAATTTATAGACGAACGTATCGTGCTCACTTCTCCCCCTGGAGGAACAGGCAGGATGATTCTGACAGACAGCGACACTTCTGGAGACATTCGGTTGCAGACAGAATTGGCCGGTAATGTGGTAGGCAGACAGACGGTATATGTTCGCTATGATAAGGGACGGGATGCATTCGTGCGGGTGCGCTTGCAGGACAATCGGCTCATTGTAGAACAGAAATCTGATGCGGCGTTTCAAACGGAAGTGCTCTACGATGAGGAACTGAACGAAGTCGAGTGGGATTCCGAAGACCTAGCGTTCGACAAGGCTTCGGTGTATTCCCGTGAGCAAACTGCGGCCGGAGCAGACGTCGCCTATGAGGACGGGCAATATCCGATCAACATCCAGCAGAAGCGCAAGCTGGACATCGAGCTGCGGGACCAACGGCTGACCATTGCGGTTGACGGGATTACATGGGTCGAGCAACTGGCGATTGACGAGAGTTTGCAGGATGGCGCAGTAGCGCTTGAAGCGGCGTACAGTGAAGCGAATCGCAAGGATGACATCTATGACGCTGTGTTCGACCGGCTAAGCTTGACGGCAATCGACGCGCAAGGAGAAGTGACAGATGTGTTGTACAGTAATGTGTTGACCGGTCTCCCTTGGGTGCGGCGAATCATTACCGAGCGAGCGGATGCGCTTATCGATTGGGCGATTGATGCGTTCTAGGGAGCATGCCGCCGCGTGTCTAAGATGCTGGGCAAGAAGTAACGATGTTGGATACGATGAATAGGTGCTGGAAAAGCTGCCGATTTGTTGAAATTGTTTCATAGACGCCGAGAAACAAACAACGATGTGGAGAAAGCTGCGAAAATGCAGGAATTGAACTCGGATAAAGGCACATATTTGATAATTGCAGCGAAAGTGCAGGCTTTCGAAGGGCAGATGGCTAATAAGGTCGTTATCAGCTAGGCAAGCCTGCACAATCGCAGGAACTTCGCACAATCAGCGTCCAAAGGGACACAATGCCTGCACAATCGCAGCAATGCAGCGGACGCGTGTCTAAGACGTCGGGAATGAAGTGCAAGTTGAATCTGATCGGGTAACGAGTCTGTCCATTCGTAGTTATTCACGCAACCACTTCGAAGGAGGGAAGTTTATGAGGAAGCAACGGAGCAAGAAGCGAATCGTCGGGTGGCTCGGCGCGATCGTACTATTGGCTGGGCTCGCAGTCGGCATCTACAAGTACAACGCTTCTCCTGTCCCTCCGATGTCGATTTCTACTTGGTTGGTAGATTGGCAGTGGCAGAGCGGATTGCATGATTATGTTGAAGTAGCGGAACGGTTAACGAGTCTGCATGTGTTCGCACTATACTACGATGATCGCGATGCGCCATACTTCACATCCGAGCTCGAAGCCGCACTGCCCGATTTGTTCGATGATAGGCAGGCTGTTCCCGTGGATAGTATGGAAAGTGCGAAAGGTGCGGAAGGTGAAACTGTGCCGGATATGTACTTGACGGTGGTGAACGATATATGGCAACAGGACGGTACGGTCATACATAAGGATACGGGGCTTGTTTCGCGCCTCATTGCATCGGCAGGTAGCCGGGAGAAGCATGTGCAGGAATTAGTTGATATTGTCCTCCGTTATGATTTCGACGGACTTGAATTGGACTATGAGCGTATAGGCGATGAAGACTGGGAACGGCTTAAAGTATTTATTTCAGCATTGCATGACGAGCTTACCGCCAGCGGCAAGTCACTGCGTGTCCTTCTGGAGCCAAGGATGCCGATCGAGCAACTGTCGCTTCCAGCCGGTCCGGATTATGTGATGATGGCCTACAATTTGTACGGTACCCATAGCGGTCCTGGTCCGAAGGCGGATCAGGCTTTTCTCAGAGAGCTTGCCGCTAGGATGGACCATGTGCCGGGAGAGTCGGTCATCGCGCTCGCAAGCGGCGGGTTTGACTGGACGACAGATGGGCATGTCACAGCAGTGACTGAAGAGGATGCCAGACAGCTTGCCGATCAGCCGGGCGCGGTGGAGCGGCGGGACGAAGCGAGCGGTGCGCTTGTATTCGACTATGCTGATGAGCAGGGAGTACGGCATACGGTGTGGTACGCAGATGCTGACACGTTCAAGCTGTGGTTCGCCACACTTCAGGAGGAAGGCATACATAGGGTTGCTCTATGGCGTCTCGGAGGGTGGAGCGAACAGTCGCTGCAATGGCTAGCTGAGACGCAATGAACGCGGCGCCGTGTCTGACAGTGTGGCGTATGCGCGGCGCATCTGTTAGACACGGAGGATGGTTCGTCTGCCCGCCACATGCCCAATTAGTGTTCAGGCGTGTCACTATTTCGGCAAATTCCCATCAGATTCCCGATTAGTGATCAAACGTGGTCACTAATTCCGCGCATTTCCACTAGATTATCAATTAGCGATCAAATGTGGTCACTAATTCGACTGGAATCCCCACTTTCCCGATATATGAGGCAAATAAGTATCAAGTTTGATCACTAATTCTCGCAGCACCCCTCAATCGTACAATTTAAGTATCAGAAATGATCACTAAATGTTCTCTATGGCGGATCACCGGTTAATCGATCTCTCCAATGAAGCAACAGCTCCGCTGCACCCTTAATACTTGAACTGCTTCACGAGTTCTTGCAGCTCGGAGGCATGCTGCTTCAGCTGATCTGCGTGATTGGCCACTTCGTGCGTGGCAGAACTTTGCTCTTCCGCTGTAGCAGCGCATTGCTCTACACCAGCAGCGGCTTCTTCCGAGGCTGCCGCAATATCTGTCGTGGCGCGGCTCACCTTGTCACTGTTCTCGGTAATCTGAATCAAGTTAGCGGATACGCTGTGGATACGCTCCATTAAGCTGGTGACCGATGTGTTGATCTTCATGAAATGTCCATGGCTGACTTGGATTTGCTCATTGCCGCTCGTCACTTTGCCACGCCCTTCCTCCATCGCCTGCACCATGGACTGTGTCTCGCCTTGTATGCCGTGGATAATTCCGGTTATCTCTTCGACAGAGTCATTCACTTGCTCAGACAGCTTCCGTACTTGATCGGCAACAACCGCAAACCCTTTGCCAGCTTCGCCAGCTCTCGCGGCTTCAATAGCTGCGTTCAGCGCAAGCAGATTAGTTTGTTCCGCTATTCCCTTAATCGCCACACTCAACTGCGAGATGTCGCCGATACGCAGCTCCAGCCGCTTCACTTGCTCGGAAGAGCTTTCAACGAGAGTCGTGACATCGCCGAACAGCTCGACGGAGCGTTGCATCTCTACCTGTCCTTGACCAGCAGCTTCATTCACCTCATTCGCAATGTTCTCCATGGCGATACCGTCCGCATTGGATTGCTCGATTTGCCTATTCAAGTGATCAATCAAGCTGGAGATTTCGCTGGAAGAGCCTGCCTGCTCCTCTGCCCCCGCAGATAGCTGCTGCATCGTAGCCGCTACCTGATCCGAGCCGGAGCGCACATCGCTGGCCGCTTGCGCCAGAACTTGGCTCTGCTGGTCCACATGATCGGAAATCTGCTGCATCTTCTGAACCATGCTGCGCAAATAGTGCAGCATCGCCTCGCTAGACCTTGCCAGCTGTCCGATCTCATCGCGGCGTTCAGTCTCAGCAGTATCCAGATTCAGTCGCAAATTGCCAGAAGCTATCTCATGCATATGATGCACAAGCTTGGCAACGGGCTTCGTTATGCTGCGAATGAGCACGAAGCCGAGCGTGAACACAATGATGAGCACGAGGGCAATCAATACCCAGGCGAATATCATTTGTTTTTGGTTCGCATCGTGTATAGCTTGTATCTTGGTGATAGCACTTTGCTCCAGATCCTGCTGAAGCACGTCTATCTCATTGCGGGTTTGGTTGAAATCATGCTGCAATTGTTCCAATTGCACCGCTGTCACTTGAGTCTGGTCCGAGATGAGCTGAATCACATCCTCACGCCAAGTGTTATACTGCTCGAAGAACGAATCGAAATTAGCAAGAACTTGCTCCATCGGCAGCCCTTCTACTTCGGACAAAATACCTTTGGCCAGATTCATCCGCTCCACAACCTGTGCAGCATTTTCTTGGAAATCCGCAGTCCATGCAGCCTGCTGCTCACCGGTCATAGCTGAGCTTGCTTGCATACTCATGAACGCTTGCTCCGCTTGGTAAAAGTCGCGATCCGCATTCAACAGGTAGAACGTTGCATAGTACAGCTCATCATACAATTCTTTTTCCAATTTCTCTGAAGTGGTCTGTAATGTCTGCATAAGATATGCACTGCTACCTACAATCGCAACGGTAGCTAGAAGAAGTACTCCGAACAGCTTGGTGCCGATTCTAAGATGGTTCAGCTTGATTAGCATAGAAGCATTCCTCCATTCAGTTAATAAAGCGCTTACAACAAAACACTCCCCGTCCGCTGGAGGAGTGCCTTGATAAGCAATCGGCAACTGGCTGGCATGACAGCGATGTTCTGCTGCGGTAGCCCCTCTAGCTTTGCGCCACTGCGTTTCCACAGTTTTGCCTTGGACGAGTGAATGTTCTATTTTCCCAATTTTGAGTAATACAGCGTTTTCAACATACTCTATGGATTAAGTGTAATGGAAAATATTCGATAGTACAATACACAATTCGATAATATCGGATGGTGACGAATGAACACCACTAGAACCGCACTTTTTGTCAGCAACTGTTAATGGAAGCAGGGAATACGGAGGATTTGTCGAATTAATTCTATATGAATTTGATAGGGACATAAGTCCTATTTTCATAGACAGATAGGGGACAGAGAGCAATGCTGACAGGAGAAATTCGCAATAAGGTAGATAAAATATGGACAGACATCTGGGCAGGCGGTATCTCCAATCCGCTTACAGTAATCGAGCAATTGACGTACCTCATGTTCATCCGTTCACTAGATGAGAAGGAACTGGAGAGAGAACGGCTGGAAGTCTTGACTGGCGAAGCGGTAGAGAAGATCTTCCCACAGACAGAAGAAGGTCAAGTGATGCGCTGGAGCAAGTTCAAGACGAAGGATTCTCGCCTCATCTTCGATATTATCGGGACCAAGGTGTTTCCATTCATCAAGACATTGAACGGCGAATTGAACTCTGCCTTCTCGCGTTACATGCAGGATGCCTTATTCCTGATCCCAACCGCACAAGTGTTGCAGAAGATCATTACAGGGCTGGATGAACTATATGAGCATGATATTGAGAGCTTGGATATGCAAGGCGATCTATACGAGTATATGCTGAGCAAGCTATCCACTGCTGGTCAGAACGGACAATTCCGTACACCGAAGCAAATTAGGGAATTGATGGTTCGCATGCTAGACCCTACACCAGATCATACAATCTGTGATCCGGCTTGCGGCACGGCAGGCTTCCTCGTCTCCACAGCTGAGTATATTCGTGAGAAATATGAGCATGCCATGACGAGCGACCAATGGAATCACTTCGCCAGCAAGATGTTCACCGGCTTAGATACAGACCGAACAATGCTGCGACTGTCGGCAATGAACCTGATGCTGCATTCGATTGATCAGCCGCACATTGACTATGTAGACAGTGTCTCGAAGCAGAATCAGATCGCCTCTGCGTATGACGTTATTTTGGCCAATCCGCCATTTACGGGGACAGTTGATGCAGAGAGTATCCACGATAACTTGAAAGCTGTCTGTAATTCGAAGAAAACAGAGCTGTTATTCGTTGCGCTCTTCTTGCGTATGCTTCGCAAGGGTGGTCGCTGTGCATGTATCGTGCCGGACGGCGTATTGTTCGGAACTACGAAAGCACACAAGACCCTGCACCAAGAGTTGGTCGATAATCATATGCTCGAAGCAGTCATCTCCTTGCCGAGCGGTGTATTCAAGCCATATGCTGGCGTGAGCACTGCGATACTGATCTTCACCAAGACCGATGCGGGCGGCACTGATAAGGTCTGGTTCTATGATATGAAGGCAGACGGCTACTCATTGGATGACAAGCGCACACCTGTGAAGGACAATGATATCCCGGATATTGTTGCACGCTTCCACAACCTCGCAGGTGAAGCGGATCGCCAACCAACGGAGCAGAGCTTCCTGATTGACAAGGATGCCATCGCCGCCAACGACTATGATCTGTCGATCAACCGTTACAAGGAAGTCGTCTACGAGAAGGTAGAGTACGACACGCCTGCTGTCATAATGGACCGACTGGACAAGCTGAACACAGACATCGCCTCCAAGCTGGAGGAGGTAAGGGGGCTTCTCGGTGAGTAAGTGGGAGAAGGTTCGGTTGGGGGAAGTAGGAGAAGTAGTAACAGGGAAAACGCCACCAACTAATAAATCGGAGTACTATTCTAGTAATGATATTGCTTTTTATAAGCCCAATGATATAACTGAGTCGGTTCCAATTTACTTGGAGTCCGCTACTTCATATCTATCGCAATCGGCTAAATCAGTTGTTCGAATAATTCCCAAAGGGAGCGTGCTTGTTACTTGTATTGGGATAATTGGGAAAGTTGGAATAACACAAAGAGAAAGCACTTGTAATCAGCAAATAAATGCTGTTATTCCTAATGGGGAAATCATTAATAACATGTTTTTGGCTTTTTGTTTGCTGAATAATAGAAGTAGAATTACTGATATGGCCAATTCAGCAGTTGTACCGATAATAAAAAAATCCCGATTTATGGATGTTGAAATTCCTCTGCCGCCACTACAAACCCAACAACAAATCGCCAAAACCCTTGATTCTGTATCGAAACTGCTCGATATGCGGAAACAGCAACTCACAGAATTAGATAATCTAATTAAGTCTGTTTTCTATGAGATGTTCGGAGATCCGGTTGTGAATGCGAAGGGGTGGGAAGTTGTTCAATATAAAAATATCTTAGTAGAGAAACCTCAGAACGGAATGTTTGCAAAAAATAGCGAGTACTCCGAAGATGGTCGATGCGGAGTTATATGGATAGGCGATTTTATAAATAAAAGAATTTGCGATTTAAGTAATTTGAGAACAATAAACGCTAGTCAAAAGGATATTGAAAAATACTCTGTGGAGTATGGCGATCTTCTGTTTGTTCGATCATCGCTGACAAGAGAAGGGATTGGTAAATGTTCAATTGTCCCAATAGATATAAATGAAAATATCTTATTTGAATGTCACATCATCAGGACTAGAGTTAATCTGGATTTAATTAACCCAGTGTTCTTACAAGCCCAATCCACAACTCGCTATTTTAGACAACAAATATTGACTAATTCCAAAACTTCTACAATGACTACTATTGGGCAGGACGGAATAATTAGTACCTTGATTATTCTCCCCCCCATAACACTACAAAACCAATTCGCCGACATCGTCGCCAAGATCGAGGAAGAGAAAGCCTTGGTCAAGCAGGCGATCGACGAAACACAGTACTTGTTCGACAGTATGATGAGTCAGTACTTCGACGACTAGAGATGAGGTGACAGCTGTGACTGCCAATTTCACATTTCTTGAGGGACAATCTGAATATGCAATGTTCGCCACTGCTTGCGTGGAAGCGGAGCGGGTCTTGTCTGCTTCCCCTGCCATGACAGCGGTCGGCAGCCGCAAAGCCTTGGAGCTGGCGGTGAAGTGGGTGTACGCTGCGGACAATACGATCAAGATGCCGTATAAGGACAACTTGCAGTCCTTGATTCACGAACCTTCATTCAAGTTCGCCCTAGAGAAGCAAACATGGCAGAAGCTGCCCTACATCATCAAGCTCGGCAATCTGGCTGTGCATACCGATAAGGTCATCAGTCGCGATGAAGCGGTGTTGTCGCTAACGTCTCTATTCGAATACATTCTATGGCTGGATTACTGCTATGGTACGAATTATGAAGATCGTGTCTTCGATGAATCGTTGATTCCAGCGGAGAAAGTTCAGGTGAATGAAGCTGCGGTCAAGGAACAGGAAAGTCTGATCGAGCAACGGGAATTGGAAATCGAACAGCTCCGCGCACAGATTGCTGCCATGAGTGATCGATTTACCTTGGAGAAGGGCGTTCACAAGGAAGAGCGCACCTTTATACCGCTTGACCCCTCTGAATTTCTTACTCGTAAGAAATATATTGATGTAGATTTGAAGCTGCTTGGCTGGGTGTTCGACGAGGATGTGCGGGAAGAAGTTCCGCTGCGCGGTATGCCGAATACTGAGGGAGAGGGCTTCGCCGATTACGTCTTGTACGGCAGAGACGGATTGCCGCTCGCAGTCATCGAAGCGAAGCGTACGTCCAAGGACCCGCTTACAGGAACGCAGCAAGCGAAGCTGTATGCAGATTGTCTGGAGCGCATGACCGGACGGCGACCGATGATCTTCACTACGAACGGTTACGAGACGTATCTGTGGGAATACGGTGACGCACCGCAGCGCAAGGTGAGCGGCATCTTCGCCAAGACTGATCTGGAGAAGCTCATGAACCGACGCACGGAACGGAAGCCGCTTCTCGAAGTTCCGATAGATGACACAATCACCGACCGTTATTACCAAAAAGAAGCGATTCGCGCCGTCTGCGAAGCGATCGAGAATGGACATCGCAAGACACTCCTCGTCATGGCGACAGGTACAGGGAAGACGCGGACCGCATCCAGTCTGACCGATGTGCTGTCTCGCGGCGGGCACGTCACGAATATACTATTCCTTGCGGATCGGACGGCATTGGTGAAGCAAGCCAAGGATGACTTCCGGAATTATCTGCCGGACATGTCCCTATGTAATTTGCTCAGCAATAAGGATGATCGCAACGCACGTATTGTGTTCTCGACGTATCCGACGATGTTGAATGCGATTGATTCAGCTAAGAACGAAGACGGTCAGCGCTTGTTCACGCCTGCCCACTTCGATCTCATTATTATGGACGAAGCGCACCGCAGTATTTTCAAAAAGTATCGGGCGATCTTCGAATATTTCGACGGCATCTTAGTTGGACTGACAGCTACGCCTAAGACGGAGGTAGATCGCAATACGTATGACTTCTTCGAAATGGAGAGCGGTGTCCCAACCTATGCCTATGATTACGATACGGCAGTAGAGAAGGATCACGTTCTCGTTCCATATCGGAATTGGGAAGTGACATTGAAGTTTCTCCAAGAGGGGATTACATACGATCAGCTATCTGCGGAGGATAAGGATCGATATGAGGAAGATTTCACCGACGAGGAAGGTATGCGACCAGATTTCATTCCTTCACCAGAAGTGAATAAGCATATCTTCAACCAGCATACCGTCGATACTGTTCTGGAGGATCTGATGACCAAGGGGCTGCGCGTCGCAGGCGGAGATCGATTGGGGAAGACGATCATCTTCGCGCAGAACAAGAAGCACGCCCAGTTCATTCTTGATCGGTTCAATCTCTTGTATCCGCAGTACAGAGGGAGCTTCGCCCAACGGGTCGTATGTGACGATAACTACGCGCAGTCGATTATTGACGACTTCAAGAAGCCGGACAAGGAACCGCACATTGCTGTATCGGTAGACATGATGGATACCGGTATCGATGTGCCTGAGATCGTGAATCTCGTCTTTTTCAAGCGTGTCAGGTCTAAGGCGAAGTTCTGGCAGATGATCGGACGCGGTACAAGATTGTGCAAGAACTTGTTCGGTGAAGGGGAAGACAAGGCTTACTTCATGATCTTCGACTATCTTGGTAACTTTGAGTTCTTCCGCCAGCACAAGGACGGCGTGGAAGCGAACGAGACACAGACCTTGTCCGAGGCGATCTTCGCCAAGCGAGTGCGCTTGATCCAGCACTTGCAGGATGCGGCATTCGCGGATGACTCCTACCAGACTATGCGTGAAGATCTGGTTCATATTGTAACAGGCCAAGTCCAAGCGCTGAATACGGAATTGGTGTCCGTTAGACTGCAGCTGCAGCATGTGGAGAAGTTCAAGCAGGAAGAAGCCTATGCGGCTCTCTCGGATACGGCTAAGCATAATTTGATCACGTACTTGGCGTCTCTCGTGTACATGCAGGATGCGGATGAATATGCCAAACGGTTCGACAATCTCATGTACGGGCTAATGCTGGCACAGATAGAAGGGATGCCGCAGTTCAAGCGGAGCAAGAAGCAAGTGAAGGATATCTGCACACTCTTGACGATGCGTGTCACCATACCGCAGGTTCGCGCCAAGCTGGAGTTGATTCAGACAGTAGTATCAGATGAATTCTGGGAAGAGAGTCCGGACCTCATCGCCTATGAACGGGTGCGCATAGAATTGCGTGAATTGATCAAATTCATCGTAGATACAGGGGAGAGACGGCTCATCTATACGAATTTGACCGACGAAGTAGTGGAAGCTAAGGAAGGTGAGGCTCTCTATCAAGCGTATGATTTCGAGGACTATAAGCTGAAGGTCAACCGCTATATCGAGCAGAATCGGGATCATATGGCGATTCACAAGCTGCGCAACAACATTCCGCTGACTACAGCAGATTACGAAAGTTTGGAACAAGTCTTCACGGGTCAGCTGGGTACATCGGATGATTACAAGCGCGAGTTCAAGGACACGCCATTCGGCCTGCTAGTCAGAAAAATTGCGAAGCTAGAACACGAGGCTGCGATGCAGGCATTCTCTGACTTTATTAACGACCAATCGATGAACCAAGCGCAAATTGTGTTCGTGAAGAAAGTGATCGACTACGTCGTACAGAACGGTTATATCGAGAACATATCTGACCTGACCAAACCGCCATTCGACAAGCCGCAGGTGTTCATCAAGCTATTCGATGGTACGAAGCAGCGACGCCTCATCGACGTCGTAACGCAGATCAAGGAGAACGCGGTGAAGACGGTGGGGTAGTGGAATCCGGCAAACTGGAGTGTGGTTGTCATGAAATTTTATATCGGTGTTACAGATGATCATTGGTTCCAATATCTAGCTCAAGAGCAACCTGATGAAATAAATTTCTGGCAGCCTGGTGGAAAGCAAACTTTTAAGGCTCTGCGGGAAAATGACCTCTTCTTATTCAAACTACACAGTCCCAATAACTATGTGGTTGGCGGTGGTTTTTTTGTCCGACATGCATTCCTGCCTATATCCATTGCTTGGGAAGCCTTCGGTTCCAAAAATGGTACTAACGATTATTTAAGCTTCCGTAATGCTATTCATAAATACAGAAGGAGCGATTATCGCTCTGAACCCGATCCGACGATAGGCTGTATTATACTTGCTGCGCCGTTCTTCTTTGAGCGTAAAGACTGGATACCAGTCCCTGTGGATTGGAAACCGAATATCGTACAAGGCAAGACTTACGAAACGACAACTGATGTGGGGAGAGACCTGTATAGTCAAGTCCAAAATCGCCTTCAACGATATGGTTTGGCATATTCAGATGTTGTTATGGAATCCAGTGAAGGGGATGCATATGGTTCTCCCCAATCGATACGTCCCAGATTAGGTCAAGGAGCATTTAAGATTCTAGTAACGGAAGCATACCAACGTCGGTGTGCGATTACAGGAGAGAAGACATTGCCTGTTTTAGAAGCAGCCCATATTCAGCCTTATTCATTACATGGTCCTCACGCGACTAACAACGGATTACTACTACGTAGAGATATTCATGCATTGTTTGATCGAGGATATATAACGATTAATGAGGATCTGCAAATCGAAGTGAGCAAGCGTATTAAGGAGGACTACGGTAACGGAAAAGAATATTACGCTTATCATGGGAAAAAGTTGTCTGAAGTCCCGGATAATAAGCATGAACGTCCTTCTTCGCATTATTTGGTATGGCACAATGAGAATATATATCTCGCCTGAAACCTTAGTTGCATGAGTATAACCTTACATCGGGAGATGAGCACATTCAATTTGAGATAAGTTTGGTGAAGGACGATTCAGATTAGTGATCAAACGTGGTCACTAATTTCTCAAATCTCCACGGAATTGCCGATTAGTGATCAAACCTGATCACTAATTCGGGCGATATCCCCACTTTCCCGACATCTGCGGCAAATAAGTATCAAGTTTGAAGATACCATGCCCACCAATTCCTTTCTACTGCGACAGGATAACTTGATCGTGTATATGCAATCTTTTCACGTACATGCTTAAATCGTTTTAAGGTTAATTACGGGAAAAGCTAGGTATAAAGTGATTGTTCGTGTCTTATTTTTGTCTACGACTTATGGAAATAAGGTTGTAGTATGAATTGGGACTTTATAGAGATGCTGTTTATTAAGTATAGTGTGAATTGTAACTGGTTGTGAGATTAATAGCTTTTTTTAAGAGTGGTATGCAACGGTGAAATGGACTTCTTCGCTTTTGTTGACTGTGTCTCTATTATATGTCAAGAGTTCAAAGTTTACTGAATTGGTAAAAAAACATTGCGAACGAATAATTGAATATTACAAATTATTAATTGTTCTATAGCCTAAAGCAGTAAATCTCATAAAGGAGGTGAGTAGGATAATGCTCTTTTAAAGCCCAACCTGATTACAATTCATTAACTGCTTGTCTGAAATCTGTAGGGCTAAGATTCTATTAGAACTCGATCAATCAATAATTAATGGGAGATGATATTTATGAAAAGATTCATTACAGTTGCACTTATTGTACTCATCTTTGCAAGCCTAAGCTCAATTGTTAATGCTGATGCTGTTGATATAGAACATAAAGTCAACAGTAATAACAAATATGAGATCATATCTAATTTGGATAAACGAGATCTTGCTATTATTGAAGGTTTAGGCAGATTAAAAGAAAATGAAACGAAACGTTGGTCCCTAAATGCTGATGAAGAAACCGCTATCCTTACTGTAGAACGAAAAGATGGAAGAATATTCAGTTCGTTATCAGGTAATGTAAAGGACAAGCAAAAATTCATAAATAAATTAAAACAACTTGAAGCGAAAGCGAGAATCCAAGCTACATGTGAACTTGGTGATCCAAATTGGGGTGGTTTCGTGAATTTCGATAACGATTCACAATACTACTCCAAGTTAGATATTCATACAGAAATCTGTCGAACCCAAGACCCAGGAATATTTCAAGATGAGATCGTAGAAATATTAGAAGGTGGACATATGGAAGTATATTATTTTGGACTTGGAGATGCAGATGAACTCGAGATTGAGGAAATTTACAGTGTAGAAGGTCAGAATGTTGAGTGGAATTGGTCTTGGTTCCCAGGATATACAATAAACACATCGACAGACACTGCCACATATACTCATACAGTGGAAGATCAGTGGTATATAAAAACTGAACATATTAATGTGAAATTTAAGGCAGATGACATTGATCATCTATATCTAAATTATCTTGGAAAAGTAACCACAGGCGGAAATATTTACAGGACTCAGGTACAATTTGATACAAGTTTATAACTATGATAAAACGGATAAGCTATGGTCCATTGAACCATAGCTTATCCTGATAGGCCTTGGAAATGATTGAAATGATGAAGTTTCAAACGTAGCGAACAGAATATCCCGAGGCTACAAGTCTTGGAATATAAATATTCCGTTAGTATATCCAATATATCCTAAAAAAGGAGAACGATCTAATGTTTGATACGTATCTAATTGAGGAATCTGATTTGCCTGTTTATTTGGACCTCATACCATATATCTTATATCTAGTCCCATTGATAATTATGTTTTTAATTTTCATTAAGTTATCACAATATATTAAATCAAGAGAAAAAATAGATTCGGAACTACTGGCAGTAATGAAATCTATAGTAAATCGTATAGAAGAAAAAGAAAAATAACCTATTTTTCAATGACAGCATAAATTAACTAAACTCAACTTTCGCAGAGTCAGAATTATGTTAAACATTTGATATAATAGGTCTGATGGTCGATTAGATCATATGCTTGACAAATGAAAAACAGCATTTGTATGGTATAATTGGAAGTGTCTTGTTCCCAAATAAGAACAAAGAAGGTCTTTATTGTGGGATACAGCGAAGCGACCCATTTGATCAACTCCCTGAAGAGATTAAACCCGCTTTTAAAGAACTTCAAGTAATAGCTCTGCGGTATGCAATGAAGTCAGTATGGTAGATTGGGCCGTTACCTTGGCAATTGAATTGGTCGAATTGATTGATGAAGTCGCCACCAAGGTGGGTAAGAAACTCACAATGCTTATCCAAAGTTAACTCCAACACTGGATTGTAGGTCTGCCCAACTACATCAAGGCTTATCTGCCTATTTTAAGCTGTGAAAGTTGAGTTATTAAAATTAATCATCAGATTGGATCACTAATCGCAAAATCTGAGTTCTGAGACAATGCCCTCCTAACCTTCCCTTTCCGCCGCAATCATCCAGCACACACCGTAACGATCGATGAGCTCACCGTAGTGCATGCCGAATGGCTGCTGCTCCAATGGCTCGATGACACGTCCGCCAGCTGCCAGCTTGGTGAACGCCGTGCGCGCTTCCGCTATCGATGAATACGTGAGGTTGAGCGCAATTCCCGTACCGGGCGTGTAGGGCACTAGTGCATCGGTAAGAGATATAACATGGCCTCCAGCCACATGGATGCAAATTTGCATCACTTTGTCCTTATGCGTGTACGGTGTTCCGGAAGCTTGTCCATACGTAATGACAGAGACCAGTTCCCCATCCAGTGCTTGTATGTAAAAGTCAGCTTGTGTACGAGCATCCTCCGATTGCAGGAAAGGTCGCATGCTTGCCATGTTCAACATCCTTTTTTTCTAGTAATGGTAAAGTTAACGTTCACGATACCACGTCGAACGAGCTTGTATTTCTTGTAGATTGCTATTCTTTATTGTGAACGTGTGGCGACAATCGGAGTGAGATTATCGTATACTCATAGAGAAAGTATCATCTTAGAACAGCATGGAGGCGCACCTAGAATGAACATACGCAATCACAAATCAGATAGTAAGCAACCTACTCTGATGCAAGGAGTTCTGCTGCGAATTTTTGCCACTGCCATGGTTGCGGTCATGCTATTTTCTGTATTCTCTTATTTCTACGCCTATCAACAGGAGAAGGAACAGAGGCTAGATGATTTGCGGGAATATGTCGCGGATCGAGTGAAGGCGGACAGCGTCATATTCGAACTGGCGGAAGATAATTTGGCAGTGTTTAAGAAGGAATACCTGCGATTATATTTATCTGATGTAGAAGTGACGGAGGAGGATTTCTGGGAGCTCTACTTCGAAGATGAGGAAGGCGCGACCCGGATGAAAAAGAAATACTTTGATGGCGTGTACACCGAGGACGGAATTTTTCGGTATGCTATGTCCAGTTTTATTGGCAATAATCAGTCGGTGGCGGATCCGGATTTTCAGCGAAGACTGGTTCTGACCTATCGCTTGTTGTCTCAAGTAGGACCAGCTTGGGTGAACCGGTTCGCCAATGTACACGCTTCTTTCCCAGAGAATGGGATTGTACTGTTTTGGCCGGAGGAACCTTGGGGGCTCAATGCACGAGCAGATCTTCCAATGAATGAGCTTGGTGTCATCAAGTCCGCGAGCCAGCAGGAGAACCCGGAGCGTATGCCCCTGTGGTCGGGGCTGTATTTCGATGAAACGGCTGAGGAATGGGTAATTACCTATCAAGTGCCAATCGATTATGAAGGCAAACATCTGATTAATCCGAGCCATGACGTGTATTTAACGGATCTCATGGAGCGTTTGGTACTGGAGCATCCAGTAGGCGGGTACAACTTCCTCATTCGCAAGGACGGATATCTGATTGCTCACCCGAGTGAACCTTCGGAGGAACAGCGTTGGGTAGGCGAGCTCTCATTAGACAAGGTTGAGTTGCCTGCGGTCGTCCAAGCTTATGAGCTAATTACAGAACAAGCAGCATCGGACAACGACGGGATTGTCCAAATTATCGAGAACAAGGCAGACAAGAGCTATTTGGTTGTAGGGGAGCTAAGCGGTCCGGACTGGTGGTTTGTCAGCGTGCTGCCGACGCAGGTGATTCAGGCGGTCGCGCATCATTCTGCGCTTATATCCTTCATCGAGGGGCTTGCGCTCGTCTTGGCTATACTGGCCATTGTCTATATGGTCATCCGGCATCAGGCGGAACAGCCGCTTGCTCAATTAAGAGTGGCAGCGGATCTAATTGGTAGAGGGGAGTATGATCGCATAGCGGAGCAGCAGATCACCCTTCCACTGACGCTGAAGAACGAAATCGGTCTTCTGGCACGGCGCTTTGTGGAGATGGCGGCCAATATTGGAAACGCCAGACGCGATCTGGAGAACATCGTCGAGGAGCGGACCAGAGAGCTGGCGGCGGCCAATGAAGCGCTGGAGCAACTCAGTCTGACTGACGGATTAATGGGCATACGCAACCGGCGCTCCTTCGATCAGGATCTTGCGCGATTGTTCGAGCAGGGAATGCGTGGCGAGGGTGTGTTTACCTTAATACTTGCAGATGTCGATCATTTCAAGTCATACAATGATAAATATGGGCATGCCGAAGGAGACCGAATTCTCAAGGAAGTATCCAAGGCGCTGTTACACAATATCAGAGACGTGGATCGTGTGTATCGTTACGGAGGAGAGGAAATTGCAATTTTGCTGACACGTTCTGATGAGAATGCTGCTGTAGGCGTCGGAGAACGGATGTTGGAGAGCATTCGGGCTCTGCGCATTCCACATGAGGAGAGCGAACACGGGATCATTACGATAAGTGCTGGCTTGGCTTCGTTCACGATGCACATGTCGTCATCAGAGGTATTGATTAAAGAAGCAGATCGCAAGTTGTATGAGGCCAAGAGCAGGGGGCGTAATCAGCTGCTTTCATGATCTGGTGATTTCCAGAATTGGCAGTAGATTTACGGATATAGGATAGTGGTTGAACTAGTAAATTATCTGCTGATGATCGAGAATGCGACGAGCCGTCGAGAGGTATGAGGATGAGTAAATGCAAATATGCAGGTATTTATTCGAAAACAGAGCATGATCAGTTCAAAAACTGCGAAAATACATGTTTTCAGCACCAGCCTAGCTAGCAAGAGCGATTACAGAGTTTGAAAGATGCAGATTCGCAGGAATTTCGGGAAATTCCTCATTAGCAGCACCAAAGCCTGCACAATCGCAGGAATTCGCGTTCGCAAGCCTGGCAAGTTGGAGTTGCCCGTCCGTCCGCCGACTCGCTCACCCGCAAGTCCGCCAGCTTGCCAGCCAGCCCCGCTCGCCTGTTCAACTGCTCCTCCTTCCCATACTGAATAATCGCAGGAAGCAGCAGGTCAACCGTTAACCGTGATTGTTCAATATAGCAAATAGAGAAGGTGATTATATTCATGAAAAAAATAGTACTGCTAATCGCCATCATTCTCGGATTAGTTGGTTGTAGCTCGCCATCGCCTGAACCGGAAGGACCTGTTACGCTGAAGGTGCTTGTATGGAATGAGGAGTTGTTCTACGACAGGTATGGGAAATACTTCATTGCGGTACATCCCGATTATGAATTGGATATCGTGTCCGTACTCGATCATATGGAACGGTCGGGAGATAATGTGAATGACGTATTGGATCAGTTACTAAAGCGGGAACGACCGGATGTGCTTGTTGTTCCTATGAATGAGTACGCGCTGTTAAGGGAGCAGGGACAACTAAGTGCGCTATCGATCTGGATAGTTAGAGATGAGTTGTTGGATGTGCAGTCTTTCGCACCTGCGGTGATGAATTATCTGCAGGACGATCAGGAGGAGGTACACGGCTTGGCACCTGTGTTCACAGGCAGAGCTCTGTACATGAACAAACAGCTGTTTGCCAATGAAGGGATTCCGTTGCCGACCGACCGGTTGACTTGGGAGGAAGTGTTCGCCCTTGCGCAGCGGTTTGCGGACAGCGGCGGTGATGAGGTGATTGGCTTGTATCATCATCGTGCGGAGAATCCATATTTGATGTCACTATATGTAGGCGAGGGAAGCGGCTTGTCTCTCTATCAAGACGATGCATTCACGCTCCATACTGAAGCGTGGACACAAGTATTCGAGAGCGTCACTGCTTGCTTGCGAAGTGGTGCGTGCTCGGATGGACAGCAGAGCGAAAACAACGATCGCTTGAATCGAGAAGCTGTGGAACAATCGAATATGCCGTTTCTTACAGGAAACTTCGCTATGGCCGTGGATGACTCTACCTTGTATAGAACGCTGATGACCGAACCGGAACGGTACAGTCATCTAGAGTGGGCAGTCGTTCCACTCCCTACGAGCGCAGCCCATCCCGATCTCGGCAACGTAGTGCAGATGCATGATGTATTTGCTCTTCCAGCGGATGCACCGCAAGCCGCACAGGGCTGGGAACTGATCCGCTATGTGAGCAGCGAGGAGTATGCTAAGCTGCTGCCGCAGCTGAATCCGATCGCTCTGCCTGTCAGAGTGCCGGATGAGCAGAACGATGGACTGTCAGCCTTCTATGAGTTGGAACGTACGGTGAATGGAATGGCTGAGTCGCTGCGGAAGCTCCCGTACGATGTGCTAATACGAATGGATGAGCTATCGCCCACCTATATGGAGGCAATGTCGTCAGGGCGAATGACTGTGACAGATGCCTTGGAGGAATTGGAAGCGGAGCTTCAGACGACGTATGACGCGGCTAAGACGGAGTGAGTGTGAACTGATTCGAATAAGCCTGGATCCATCACCGCAATTCGGAAGAATTGCTTGAGATGATTCCGTGCTACAATCTCCTTAGACCGGTATAGCGTGCAGCCTACGAAGGAGGGGACAAAGTTGAAGCGAACAATTGTATTCGTTCATAGCGCAGGCGCCCAAGGACCAGGTGAAGGAAGTGATGGATTGCTCGATCACTTGTCACAGACACTGGGAACGGAGTATGCAGTCCATCATCCGCGGATGCCAGACCCGTCGGCGCCAAGTTGTCGTGCTTGGCAAGACAGATTAGAACAGGAGCTGGCATCTATCGACGGAGAGGTTGAGGTTGTGCTTATTGGTCATTCGTTGGGCGGTTCGGTTATTGTTCTATTGCTCGTCTGCTTGAGACTGGTCAGCTCGTTGCGCATCACGACCCCATGGTGTGCCGAGCAGCGGCAGCGCCCAACGGTCGAGCCCAATCCAGCCTGCGTTCTTCCAAGCGAGCACCAGCCAGGTAGCGAGGATGAACAAGAGCGGATTCGTGCTGAGCGTTCCAGCGAACAGGAAGCTGACATTCATCACGCCGCCGAAAAATGCAGCAATACCGGTCAACAGCCCCAGGACCAAGCCTAGTCCGACTAGCAATTCTCCGAAAGCGACCATATACCCGAACAGCGCGGCATTAGGCAGCACAGCGTTCTCCAGGAAGCTGGCATACCAGCCTGTGACGTCGCCTCCTTCTTCGGCCTTCGCCAAGGCTCCATTCACAAATCCTTTAATAGCTGCCCCTGCATTGTCTCCGGTCCAAGCGTCGCTTGTGACTTTTTTCCATCCTGCAGTCAGCCATGCATACCCTACATACAGCCGAATCAGAAGCCAGATCCAAGCTGCCCGCGTACTGCCGAATAAGAACCGAGACACCGGATTCTCGGGGATAATCACATGATTTTGTCTGCTCATAAGAACTCCTCCTAACGTAAGCGTGATGCCGCTTGCTTCCTGCACCATCGCTTTGTGATTGATTAAGGCAAGTATAGCAAAGAAAACAAAATACCAGTGTGACTTTTCTCACAGTAGACGAACGATTGATCACTTATAAGTATGTCGGCTGAGTCCGTTTCATAAGGATAAACTTCTGCAGATTATGAAATAGACGCTGCTGTTACGCAATAATGTGATCGACCTCACAACAGGGCATCCGCATCGGCGCTACAATGGCAATAACCTTTAATCGAACAGGAGGGTATATGTATGCATATGGAATCTGGCGCGACATTGTATGAGGATATCGGGGGAGCGGAGACGATTGAACGGTTAGTGCGTGCCTTCTACCCGAAGGTGTATGAAGATCCGTACTTGTCTCCGTTGTTCCCGGATGGGGTGGAAGACATTATGGAGAAGCAACGATTGTTCCTGACACAATTCACAGGAGGACCGCCGCTCTATTCTAACTTATACGGCCCTCCCCGCATGAGGCAGCGTCATCTGGCTTTTGCCGTGACCCCGCGCAGAGCGCAGGCATGGCTGCGCTGCATGCAAGAGGCGATGGACGAGATCGGCATGAGCGGACCGGCGCGACAGTATTTCTACGAGCGGTTGACCCAGGTTGCCGGCATTATGGTGAATACACCGGATGAGACTAGTCAAGTGTCAGATGGCGATTAATCAATAGAGGAAATACACCGTTGACGACGATTAATCGGAAGCATGGACAAGCTGCTGCACGGCAGGCAGGTAATGCTCCATTACTTCCATATGATGGACGAGCACGCTGACGAATTCATCTGTCTCCCATACACGGCTATTGAGCAAGGTGGAACGGTAGCGGAGCTCGCCATTCTCCTCGTCTAACTCAAAGCTGCCATAGATCAGATCGAAATTCTCATTCATGAACTGCAATGCAGTTTCTTCGAGTAAGTACGGCG
This sequence comes from uncultured Paenibacillaceae bacterium, assembly GCA_913056365.1. GTDB lineage: Bacteria > Bacillota > Bacilli > Paenibacillales > K13 > Xylanibacillus. The sequence continues at coordinate 146,251 of CAJXLT010000003.1, forward strand.
GGATTAAGATTGGAAATGCGGAATACACAACGATCACTTGCTGTTCTTCTTCCACACGAATGACGGAAACCCACGTACCTAACGGATGCGCGAACTGCATACGAATGAGCGTATCCTCCACGACTTCACAGCGTATCTCTCTGTCTTGCAAGTACTGTGCAATTCGCGTGATGCGCGCATTCGTACTATGATCAGCTGCTGGTGGTTCGCCATCGCTGGAATCGCTGGAATCCCCGCTGATACGGGCTGGTTCCTGATGATGCGGATCGTCGCCGAACTGCTCAGCCCACAGTGTTAGCATGCTTGCCGTCAAGCTGTCGCCCTCTGCTGATTCCGGAGACGGCTCAGCGTGCTGCCTCACTTCCAGTGCAAGCCAGCATTCGCTCTGATTGAGCAGCGGTTGTCCGGCATCGTTGTCTGTACTGTCGGCAACTAATGCCTGCACGACGTCCCCGGCAGCAGCACCCCGCTCTGCCAGACTTCGCTGCATATCCGGTCGCAGCATCGCCCGGATCTCGATAGGGCGGTCCGGCTTGAATTCGGGCTGTCTTCTCCCTATGTACACGTTGTGAAACAGATGGAACCATTCATGCGCTACTATCGCTACTCCCGTATTATAGGAAACTTCCATAACAAGCTCACACCAGACAGTTGTATCGCTAGTCTGATAGACCACTTGCTGCACAATAGCATCCACCGTTTCGCCAGACAACGTGCGGAACGAGACGGGAAACGGCTGATCGATACGGGATGGTTCATAGCTGTCGGATGTATGCATGCCTCTCACACCACCTTGCTTTTTTATTTTCTCTATCTGTTACTGCTTAACTCCGGCTTGCTGCTTGGTTACGGTCGATGGTCCTTGCTGATGATAACACTGCTGCTATGATGATTGGAAGTAAGTTCAACGGACATCGGTGAGGCTGTCGATTCATTGTGAATATACGACACTTGTACGAAACATCGTACAAATATGTTCGCAACTGATTTCGACGTGCAGGTATTGAACGATTTATCGTACAAATTTCCGTAATAGTCATGGAGATACGCTGATTTTGTATGAAGGATCGTATAAAAATGGTTCATATACACCGTCATGGCTAGATTTTGTATGACAAATCGTACAAATTAAGCTCAAGACGATCCGTCCACAACGAATAGACAGCTTCATCCACGGATGACTTTAAGCGCTGAATGGATTGGTCAAAAAGACGTTTTTTTGCCGCTAGCGGTCATCGGCGACCGTTAAAAATCAAAAGTTTGTCTTTATTCGCTCTTATGGACACGAGTGACGTCACAATTTCAACTTGCTGACCCAGTCATTCTTTCCGTTCCCCACCGCTGCTCTTTCCGCCCCGGATAGCTTACTCGAGTCCATTACAACATGCACGTAACAGCAGATTTCGAGCAGGTAAGTAGTAACCTCTATCTTCTCTACTTCATGCTAGTCTCTTGAGTACTGCTTATATAGGCATGATGGCCTATGTGTGGTATGATTTTTATTATACATAACTAGCTGGCAATCGTGTGACGGAATCTGTAGAAATTGCAATGATGAGACTGATTCGGATAAGGAGGCTGCCATGCTTCTGGAACGGTTGACACATAGATCTCGAGCGAGCTCAGGCAAGAAGCAGAAGGCGGACCAGGATGCCGCAGAAGTAATGCCGCTTCAGCAAATGTACGGGAACAGGGCTGTCGGCAGAATGCTGAAGGCATTGCACACAGAGGAAGGCGAGACGGAGCAGCGCGCAGATACGGTTGCCGATCAGCACCGGCGGCTAAGTCTGGAGCAATTCGCCGCGTCGATTGGCTCGGCACAAGTGCTTCGTATCGCAGCGAAGGATATGAAGCGGCAGGCGAACGTGAATGTGTCCGGTGTGGATACACCCGTCCATAAGGCGAATGCCTCCGGTCTGCTCGCGCCGTACAAGGAAATTGTGCTCTGGTTGAATTACAAGGCGAATATGCAAGGCGAATCGCCGCTGATGAAACGGTTCGAAGCGCTGTCGATTCCGCAGAAGAAGCTGGCGCTCTATCGGATGGCTGGCAGCGGCAAGCTCGAATTCAAACAGTTCATCCGTGCGATGACGCTGTACAATCAATTGGAGAGATGGGTGAATTGGAAAGCGTTCCAGTCAGCTGTTAGTGAAGCGAGACAGGTTCGGACAGATCAGCTGAGCGAGGACACGATGCAGCAGCTCTTCGGTGACGAGCAGACTAGCAGCACCACGCAGGATGACGGGGCAGCATCTATGCTGCAGGGCGGTCTGTCGGCTCTCTTCGCAGGCATAGGCATGCTTGGCTTGTTCGCAAGCGATGAAGAAGAGGAGCAGCCGGCGAAGCAGGAGAGCGCGGTGAAGCGAAGCACGATTGCGGAGCTGGCAGCGCAGGGTTCGCTCGGCATGCTGCTGCTCGGTGACGCCAGTGTGAAGGACAATGCTGCGGCGATTCGTACATTCGATCAGCAACGCGGCACGAAGGAGGCGATTGTCGATCGGTATGTTCGCATGCCGAGCGGCTTGAAGGGAGATGCCGCCGCATCGATGCGCTCGCGCATGTTGGCGCAGTATGGATTCGCATCATCCAGTGATTGCTATGCGCGCTTGATGCAAGAGCTGGCGCGCTTCGTTCATACGAAGGCAGTGCTGGAGAAGGCTCCGGCTTATGCGGCATTACTAAGTGAACTTGGCATGAAGCCGGGACCGGATCAAGCGGAAGCAGCGACAATTGCGAAGCGCTGGCTGTAAGGAATATCTGGTAGGAAGCAACTATTTTGCATGAAGTAGATAGAAGGTGGGCAGCAAGGGATGGCAGGCATACAAGGGTTATTTAATCTCAGATATGAAGACAGGCGGAAGGTTTGGTTCTTAGGGACGGTATTCTTCCTTGCGGGTCTGGCGGAGATGGTGAACTATACTTCGTTCATGGCGATATTCAACAGCCGTGTCGGCACACAGTACTTGCCCTTGATGTATCTGCTCGAGGCGCTTGTGCTGCCGCTCGAGGGCTGGCTGCTCTCCTATCTGTCTCAGCGATGGAGCAAGCAGCGGTTCATGATCGCCATGTATGTCCTATTTATCGGGATTGGCGTGGCGAATGGCGTCGTATTGCTCGTGTTCCGAAGCATCGGTTATGAATGGATCGGCTTCTATGTGCTTCTGTTCTTGACCTCGAATTTCGTCGTTCGCCAACAGACCTTGCTCATGTGGAGTACGGCGTTCGACCTGTGTCCGACACAGCAGGCGAAGCGTGTCATGCCGGTATTCGTACTGCTTGCGATCGTAGGCGGTATCGCGGCAGGTATATTCTCCAACGTGCTTGCGCCAGTGCTCGGACCGGAATGGCTGTATATGCTTGCGGTATTGTTCCTGCTTGCAGGCTTGCCGAATTTCCTTGGTGCGCTGAAGAAGTACTTGGCGCCGCTCACGTTCCAAGCGTCGGCAGATGAGGAACAGAACACTTCCCGTTCTGTTTGGTACTATGTGAGGGAGACGCTTCGCTCGCCGTTCTTGTTGACGGTGATCGGCATTATGACGTTGATGCCAGCAGCGTATTTCGTCATGGAGTATCAATATTTCACAACGGCACAGTCGGCATTTCCGAATGAGGCGGAGCTGACTTCGTTCTATGGATTGATGGTGTTCATCTTGTTCTGTGCAGCTTTCTTGCTTCAGGTGTTCGGAGCGAAGCTAATAGACAAGTTGGGTGCAAGCAATACGATTGTAGCGATATCGGCTGTCTTCATGGGCGGCTTCATGATGGTCAGTGTGCTCATCGATTCGCCAATGGCATTGGTGGCTGTGTCAATCGGCTACAGCTTGACTTATCTGCTGCTCTATTATTTCGCTGAGCCTAGCTACCAATTTTTCTTCAAGATGCTGCCGCTCCAGCATCGGGACGGCTTCCGGTATACAGCGCAAGGGATAGCCGCATCTGCAGGTATTCTGCTCGGCTCTGCCGTGTCCATGCTGCATTCGGGTGCAGGGTTGTCCTTGCTGTGGCAAGCTGTGATCGGTACAGTGATGACCGGCTTGCTGCTGTTGTTGGCCTGGTGTGGTCGGCAGCTGTACATTAAGGAGTTGGTCCGCTTCCTGCAAGTAGGCGCTTCAACGGTACAAGACTTCATGGGCGATATTGTGCAGACGATGAAGCATGAGCGGGTGAAGCGTGCGCTGATGGATCAGCTGCGGCATCCTGATGAAACGGTGCAGAGAGTGACGCTTGAACTGTTCAGCAGCAACCCGGACCCCGATGCGACTGACGCGCTTCTGCAGTATGCAGGAAGAGGCGGCGGTACATTGCGCGCACAGGCTATTGCAGCGATTCACTCACGCAGTTGGACGGTTGTCCCATCTGAACAACGGGATGAATGGATGACAGATCGTGTGGCGGAAGTGCGTGCGGCTGCTTATCGGCAACAGCTCGCCTCGGCCGACGAGGAACAGGAGAAGGGCAAGTGGGCGGCGCATGCTTGTACGGATGAAAGCCCGATCGTGCAAGTGGAAGGGCTGAGGGTGATGGCGGAGTCTGAGGACTGGCTGACCGCACTCCGGCGGCTGCTTGGCGAGGGCGGGGAATCGGCGGTGCTCGCTTGTGAAGTGATTGGCGAGCGCAAGGCGCAGGCGTTGTTCCAGGAAGTGATGATGTGTCTCCTTGACCCGAGACCGGTGCTGCGGATTGCAGCGGTGAAGGCGATGGGCAAGATGGGCGGCACTGAGGTAGCGGCCAGCTTGACAGAGATGCTCGTCGGTGCCAATATGGAGCTGCGAACCGCCATTGAGGAAGCGCTGATTGACGCTGGACAGGAGGCATTGCCGGAGCTGACGCGCTTCGTCCATTCGCCGAATGATGAGATATGGCGGACAGCTGTCACCGTCTTCCATGCGATCGGCTCGGACAAGGAGATTCGCGAGCTGGTCGTGCCTGCTTGTATTCGCAAGCTGCATGAGTTGCGGGCCAACGATTCCTTCGTCGCGCGCATCGAGGCTGGCGGTCAGGAGGACTGGATTCAGCTGGCTCGGCTGCGCAGTGAAGAGATGGGCAAGTCACTGCTTGACATTATCTGGACAGTGATGGTTCGCTTCGGGGATGAGCGGTCGATTCCGCAGATTCGGCAAGCGGTGGAAAGCCCGGAAGAGGAAGTGCGCGATCACGGGCTGGAAATCTTATCAGAAGGACTGGGAGACAGCCGCTTGGCTTCGGCCCTGCTAGTGTACTATCAGCACCGTATGCGTGACCGCGCTGATATTGGGCGTCGAGCCCCGGTTGCGATGGAATTGGATTCGGAGACAGCCGCTGCAACAGATCCTTGGCTGCAAGCGATCGCTATCAAATCGGGTGTGACAGAGGGGGAAGCGGAATTGGTGAACAATTGGGAGTACCTCAACGCCCTCGACAAGGTCGTCTTTCTGAAGCAGGTTGCCCTGTTCGAAGAGCTGGCGATTGAGGAGTTGGGCCGGATTGCCGGTATTGCGCATGAGAAGCGCTATGAGGAAGGACAATATCTAGTCACGCAAGACGCGAATCATTCATCCTTGATCGTCATCGTGGAAGGAAATGTGGAAATTAGCGGTACGATAGACGACGGTACACAAGGGACGCTGCGGATTGTCGGTGCTAGGCAGACGATCGGAGAAGCCGGTCTGTTCGACGATCATATGTCGCTTGTCTCGGCACAGGTATTGTTCGACGAAGCGCGCGTGCTGGAGATCGAAAAGGCTGAGATGGCCAGACTCGTCCGATTGTATCCGGAAATCGGCATCGGCCTGCTTAAATCCGTGAGCCAGAGGGTCAGAACGATGGAGCATATGCTGCTCAAGCTCGGATAGGAGGAGATGGGGATGTGTCTGGAACAGATTCGGCTGGCGCCAGTGCTCGACAATTGGGACAATCTCCGTGGTGCGATCCAAGCGTTCAGCTGCCGTCATAATATTGGTACAGCGGACAGAACTAGCCTTGAGCTGGCGGCTGAAGAATGGTTCGTCAATCTGGTTATGCATGGCTGTGGTCAACAGGACAGCGCCAGCTCCCGGCATGTTCGGGATGTAGAGGTCAGCTTGTGGATGGACGGAGATAAGCAAGTGTCGATTCGATTCACAGACGCCGGACCGCCATTCAATCCGCTAGAGCACCCGGAGCCGGATACAGCGATGGCAGCGGAGGATCGAGAGATCGGCGGTTTGGGCATTTATTTGATTAAGAAGTCTATGGACCATTGTACATACAGACGCATCGAGGATCGCAATCAATTCACCTTATGCAAGCGTGTGCAGGCAACAGTGAGAGAGGAGGGAGATGAGCATGGAGATCACAATTGAGGAGCAATCGGACATTCGGATTATCCGGCTTACGGGAAGATTGGACGGTACGACGATGAAGCAACTGGAGGAGCATATCGTGCAGCTAGTAGACCAAGGCTGCAACAAGTTCGTGTTTGATTACCGCAATCTGGAGTATATTAGCAGCGCAGGCTTGCGGGTAATGCTGCTGTCGGTCAAGATTACCCGTTCCTCCAACGGCAAGGTTGCCTTGTTCGGCATGCAGGACAATGTAGCGGAAGTATTCGAAATGTCGGGCTTCTTTCGAATATTCGAAGTGTTCCAGACAGAGGAAGAAGCCGTTGCGTATTTAGTATCTTAATGATAGAGGCTGTAACGAATCTATAGAGTAGAAAGCTGAGGTAGTCCTTATGGAAATGCTGTCCATTGCATGCGTCGCCCTGGCCGTCATGACATTGCTCGCAGTTGCTGGCGCATGGGTATACCGCAAGGAATGGCGCAGGACGAAGAAGCTGTTCGATATCGGTCTGCAGTTGAATGCGACGATCAAGCGCAAGGACTTGCTGCAGGTCATTATGGAGACTGCGTCGCGAACGATGCGGGCGGAAGGCTCCTCGATCATCCTGCAGGATGAAACGACGGGCGAATTGTACTTCGAAGTGGCGACAGGCGGCAACGATGAGCAAATTAAGGAAATTCGGCTGAAGCCAGGCGAAGGTGTAGCCGGATGGGTGGCGAAGACGGGCGAATCCGTGCTGATCACAGATGCGCAGAAGGATGAACGCTGGTCGAACCGCGTATCGGCTAAGGTGAAGGTACCGACGCGCAGTCTCTTGTGTGTGCCGGTCATGTCTAACGGCAAGACGCTCGGTGTGCTGCAGGTTATTAACAAGAAGGGGGGCAAACCCTTCAACAAGCGAGATCTGACACTATTGGAAATGATAGCTTCGCCGACAGCGGTCGCGTTGGAAAATATGTTCTTGTATGAGGCGCTGCTAGATTCGATGCAATCCTTGCGGGAAACGACAGTGATCAAGGAGAAGATGGAGAGTGAGTTGAAGATTGCGCGCGGCATCCAGTACAGCTTTTTGCCGGGGCATGATTTGTATATGAGGAAGACGAGTCTGCATGCTTCGCTCGTTCCTGCTAGAGAGGTCGGCGGCGATTTCTATCATTTCATCGAACTCGACGAGCGCAGGCTTCTCCTATGTCTGGGCGATGTTTCGGACAAGGGGATGCCTTCAGCCCTGTTCATGTCTGCGATCATGATCTGGATTCAGGCCAAAGCGAGCGCAGCCAGCTCGCCTGCCCGCATATTGGAAGAGATTAACCGTGAGATTAGTCAGGAGTATTCGACGATGTTTGCGACGTTGTTCATGGCTATTCTGGATACGGAGACGGGGCATCTCCGGTATTGCGATGCCGGGCATTGTCCGCCATTCGTACTCGGGAAGGGACAGGTAAGGATGCTGGAGACGGCGAAGCATCTGCCTATCGGCATATTCGCTGACGAGCAGTATGAGGAGCGTGACATCCACTTACAGCAAGGAGAATCGCTCGTACTGTATACGGACGGTATTACGGAAGCGGAGAATGCTGAAGGGGAATGGTTCACTACGGCGAAGCTGAATCAGGTGTTGGCAGAGCATGCGGATGCCCAGCCTTCGGAAGTGATCGAAGTGTTGCGCAATCAGGTGTTTGCATTCGCAGACGGACATCCGCAATCGGACGATATAGCGGTATTGGTTGCGAAATATGGCGAAATGAGTGGATTGTGATAGGAAATGAGCGGATTATGCTTGCCTAATCAGAGGATACGTGTGAAAATATAGATAATAATGTGGAATTTCGTTAAGGAGTGGTAGCATGCGGGCTTCGAACACCAATTCAGAATGGCGGCGCGGTGCGGAGTGATGGGGAAGATACTGCAAGCCCCGCCTACTGCCCCTCCATATGAGCATCCGGCCGATCATCTGCTAGACGAGTTGATGTGCTTGGATGTTAGGCTGGAGCGTGCAATGCGCCGCATCAATGCTGCAGCCGCTGAAGATGCTGCAGCAGGCTCTTATCGCGGGATGTATATGTCCCAAGAGGAAGCTGCCCGGCTGCTAGATCAAGAGAATTCCGAGGACATGCACGAGGAAGAGGAGCAGCTGCTGCGCCAGCTGGAGCATTATATTGCGGTCCGGCTTGCAAGTACGGACAAGCGGCTGCCGCTGCCATTGCCGAGATTGCGCCAGCTCTATCAGTTGAACGATCTTGAGCTGCGGCTGCTCGTTGCTGCGGCAGCGCCGCATGTAGACCGCAAATATCAACGGCTGTATGGCTACGTGCAGGATGATATGACCTGTCAGTACGTCACGATCGATCTCCTGCTGCGCATTTGCTGTACCCACCCATTGGAGAAGAGACAAGCGCTGGCGCGGTTGCGTCCAGCATCGAGCTTCAGCCGTGTATTCTTTCAGCATGTGGCAGCCGCGGGACCTGCGCAGTCATCCTCACTGCTGACTCGACCGATTCGGCTGGATGACCGGATTGTTCATTATATGCTAGGACTGGATTGGAAGTTTGAAGGTCCCTTGGCACATACGAGTCTGTTCCGGCGGGAGAAGAACCTGCGTCTGCCGCCGCTCTCGATTCAGGAGGATTGGCAGATCCGAATGCGCCGATTGGCAGAGCAGGTGAACACGAACAGAGAGTCGGTCGTCTGGCTGCTGCACGGCCCTTCAGGAAGCGGCAAGACATTCCAAGCTCGACATTTCTGCGCAAGCTTGGGCAAGGCATTGCTGGAATGGGATGTGACGCATGCGCCGGCAGATGATGCCGCTTTCGCAGAGATGGTAGAGATGTTGCTGCGAGAGGCGCGGCTTGCTGATGCGATTCCTGCCTTCGACCGTATACATACACTTCTCCCGACAGAGGACACGTCCGACCATAGCCGATTGAACCGGCTGATAGAACGGCTGGAAGCATGGAATGGATTTGTGTTCTTGTTCGGCGAAGAAGATTGCAAGCTGGCTCTGCCGCAGCATTCCCGCTTGGCGGTGTACAGCGTTCCGCTCGGCACTCCGTCGATGGATGACCGGATGAAGCTATGGAACAAGCACGCTTCGCCAGCATTGCCGCTCTCTAGTGAGGACGCAGGCATGCTGGCAAGCAAGTTCCGCTTCACGCCGGGCCGGATCAAGGCTGCAGCGGATGAAGCCCGTAAGCAGTTGGAATGGCAGCGGCTTGCGGGCGAAGACGGGAAAGCGGTTACATCAGTTTCAAGCATCGTCCATCAATCGGCTTACCGGTTGATCGATCATCGTCTACAGGATAAGACCCGCAAGATAGAGCCGAAGTTTGGCTGGGACGACCTCATCTTGCCGAAGGAGACGATGGAGCTGCTCCAGCAGGCATGCAGCAGACTGAAGCATCGGCACAAGGTGATGCATGAATGGGGATTCGACCGCAAACTCCCATACGGCAGAGGGATTAGCTTGCTGTTCACCGGACCGCCGGGAACAGGTAAGACGATGTCGGCTGCTGTAATGGCGAAAGCGATGGAGGCGGAGTTGTACCGTGTAGATCTGTCCAGAGTGGTCAGCAAGTATATCGGCGAGACGGAGAAGAATCTGGCGGACATATTCGACCAGGCTAGATTGAGCGGGGCGATTCTGTTCTTCGATGAAGCGGACGCCTTGTTCGGCAAGCGGTCGGAGGTCAAGGATTCGCATGACAAGTATGCCAACATGGAGACATCCTACTTGCTGCAGAAGATGGAAGAATACGACGGCTTGACGATACTAGCAACCAACTTTTCGCAAAACTTGGACGAAGCGTTCTCGCGCAGAATCCAGTTTATCGTCAAGTTTCCGTTCCCGGATGCTGAGCAGCGCGAACAGCTGTGGCGGTCGGCGTTCCCGCGGGAAGCGCCGCTAGACGATATTGATTTCGAATGGTTGTCGCACAATGTTGAACTGTCTGGCGGACCGATCAAGAACATCGTGTTGACTTCTGCTTACTTAGCTGCAGCGGAGGATGTCCCCGTGTCGATGAAGCATATGATGGACGGTATCTTCCAGGAATATAAGAAATCCGGCAAGCTGCTGTTGAAAGACCGTCTAGGCGCATATGCAGATTATTGGAAAGGGTGAAGACGGGTGGCATCCTATACAGTCATTACCGACGTCGGCTTATCGCTGGTTAAGGTACTTAGGGAGGCGCTGGTCCCCGAGCTGATTGCACACCCCGACGGGGTCGGCTTGGCGCATCCCGGTGATAAGGGCGACATGAATTTGAGCTTGTATCTGTATGAAGCGAAGGAAAACGCCGATTACCGCAGCAATGACTTGATTGACCAAGGAGAGGCGTTGCGCTATCCGCCTGTTGCAGTGGACTTGTCCTATTTGATTACTGCACACTCTGCTTCTGATGTCCTGTCCCGAGCGATAGATGAACAACGTATTCTCGGCAAGACGATGCAAGTGCTGCATGACCATAGTGTGTTGAAGGAAGACGATCTGGTCGGTTCCCTTGCGGGGAGCGGCGGAACGTTCCGCGTTGCGAAGGAGGAGCTGCCGCTTGACACGGTGATTAGTCTGTTTCCTAATATGCCGTACAAGCTGTCTCTATGCTACAAAATTGGGCCGGTATTCATAGATTCGACCCGTACGAAGTCGGCAGCCCGCGTCCGCGAGCGCCGCGTAAGAATGAAGCAGAAGTGAGTTACTTATATTGTAGCAGCGATCGCAGCCTTACAGGCGCAGTGATCTTGCATATACTTAAACCCCGAAAGGAGGTACCGGTATTCGGTATGTGGACATGCACGTATGGAAGTGTGTGAATATTTTCGAATATCGGGCAATGAATGGCTGAATATTTATCACCAGGTGTATATGTAGAAGAATTTGATAGCGCTGGTCAACCGCTTGCGGGTGTCAGCACGAGCACAGCAGGTTTCATCGGTATCGCTGAACGCGGTCCGGTCGAGGGCTTGCCGGTTCTCGTGACAGGAATGAATGATTTCAAACGGAACTTCGGCGGGTACTTGTCGGAGAACCAATTCGGCCCGTATCGCTATCTCGCTTATGCGGTCGAGCATTACTTCATGAATGGCGGTTCCCGCGCTTACATCACTCGTGTTGCGCCGTCTGACGCTGCGACTGCTTCGCATGAAGGAGACTTCTTCCAGATTCATGCGAAGAACCCGGGAGCTTGGGCGAATGAAGCAGTTGTGACCTGCACGCCGTCCAGCAAGGCGAAGACACAAATTTATGAGGACTTGGGTGAGGGCAAATACCGGGTCAAAAATGCAAGCGGCTTCCACGAGGGCGACAGTGTCGTGTTCTCGGACGGCAAGTCAACTGTGACGGGCAAAGTTGTGAAGGTGCGCGATCAGATCATTGAGCTCGACAGCGCACTGGAAGGCGATGTTGTGGACAACGCATTGTTGCCTGTGAAAACTTTGTCAACTACAGAGTTCCATGTTCATGTCGTATACGGCAGCGAAGAAGAGACTTTCGAGCATTGCTCCTTCAACGTCGCTTCCCCTAACTATGTGAACAACAAAACATCGCGTTCAGCACTAGTCAACATACAGGCGCTGAGTGAAGACAGCAAGGCGGAAGACATGTTCGGCGAGCAGGCTTCCTACGGTGTCGTGTTGAGCGGCGGGTCGGACGGTTCTGTCGGCGGCATCGACCCATCCGTATTCGTCGGCGCAGACAATGGACCAGGCAAGCGTACCGGCATTCAAGCTTTCGTGGACAACGACCAAGTGAGCCTTATGGCTATACCAGGCGTGACTGATCCGAATGTGCAGCTAGCACTTGTTGCGCATTGCGAAGGTCTCGGCAGCCGGTTCGCGATTCTCGATATTCCGAGAGAGAAGACGAAGGTGCCTGACGTGCTCACCCATCGTGACATCGTCGATTCCAGCTATGCGGCGATGTACAATCCTTGGCTGCAAGTGTATGACGCCTTGGAGAAGAGAAGCATCTACATTCCGCCTTCAGGAAGTGTGGCTGGTGTCTATGCCCGCAGTGACAGTACACGCGGCATAGAGAAGGCTCCCGCCAACGAAGTCGTGCGCGGCGTAACCGGTCTGGATGTGCAGTATAACAAGGGCGAGCAGGATATATTGAATCCGAAAGGTGTTAACTTGATTCGCAGCTTCTCCGGACAGGGCATTCGTATTTGGGGTGCAAGAACGACTTCATCGAATGCGCTGTGGAAATATATTAATATTCGCCGCTTGTTCATATTCGTCGAAGAGTCGATTAAGGCAGGAACGAACTGGGTTGTATTCGAACCGAATGATGAGCGGCTCTGGGCTCGTGTCCACCGGACGATTGACGCATTCCTGACCCGCGTATGGCGAGGCGGGGCGTTAGTAGGCTCATCACCTGCGGAAGCATTCTACATTGAGATCAGCAGCAATACGATGACGCAGGATGACATCGATAACGGCTTGTTAATATGTGAGATTGGCATAGCGCCAGTGAAGCCGGCAGAATTCGTCGTATTCAGAATTACGCAGAAGACGAACGAGCAATAATCTTAATCTAATATGACAGGAGAGGAAGAATAGCATGGCAGGCGAACGACTTGATCCATATCGCAATTTTCGATTTCGTGTTGAGGTAGAAGGCATTGAGCAGGCAGGATTCAGCGAGGTGTCCGGATTCGACGCTTCATTGGATGTCGTGGAATACAGAGAGGGCACAGATATCATTACGCCAAGGAAGCTGCCCGGGCTGGCGAAGTACGGCAACATTACGTTGAAGTGGGGCGCAACAGAGACGATGGATCTATACGAATGGATTCAGGAATGTATCGTGGAAGGTACGATTGAGCGCAAGACGGTTACGATCATTGCCATTGATGAGGAAGGCGAGGATGTCGCCACTTGGCAAGTGCTTGAAGCGTGGCCGACCAAATATACAGCACCTGATTTCAATGCAACAGCATCTGAAGTTGCGATTGAACTGCTAGAACTGGCGCATGAGGGCATGCTGCGCACCCAGTAACGGATGCAGGCGGATGGAGGAAGAGGAACAACAAGGTCAACTTGCTGTTCCTCGTCCCCTTTTTTAGACACCAAGCCGCGCAGGCAGTGGAGCTCTAGCAGATGTAGGATCCAAATTCCAAGTAAGAAGGAGAAAGCGAAATGTCATTCAAGACCGAATACGATTTTGAACTGCCCAAAGGGTATGTAGACGAGAACGGCACCTTGCATCGCAGGGGTACGATGCGGCTTGCTACCGCAGCAGATGAGATTCTGCCCATGCGGGACCAGCGCGTGCAGCAGAACCCCGGTTACTTGACCATCATTTTGCTGTCACGGGTTATTACGAAGCTGGGAGACTTGAAAGCGATCGATACGCGCACGGTCGAGAAGCTGTTCACAGCGGATCTGGCGTTCCTACAGAACTTCTACAGGGAAGTCAATGATGCAGGAGAGCTGTCTGTCATGGCTGTCTGTCCAAAGTGCGAGCATGAACATAAGGTGGACATCTCTTTTTTATCCGAAATGGAAGGAGCATAAGCTTGTATCCGGAAGACCGGCTCTATGAGGAGGCAAGCTTCATTGCTTACTACTTCCACTGGACGCATGAGCAGATCATGAATATGGAACATCGGGAGAGACGGAGATGGTGCGAGGAGATTTCGCGCATTAACCGCAAGATGAACGATGAGCCGGAGAAGTCAAATCCATTCGACGTATTCCAGAAGAGGTGAGGATCATGGCGCAGCATACGGGGAATGTGAGGCCGAATGTCGTCAGCGCATATCGATTCATGGTCGAGCTTGACGGAATGCTGGTCGCAGGATTCTCGGAAGTAAGCGGACTGACGCAGGAGACTGAGACAGAAGAAGTGCTGGAAGGCGGCTTGAATCAATATGTGCACAGGCTGCCAGGCCGAACGAAGCCGCAGCCGATTACGCTCAAACGCGGCATCACGAGTACGAACGAGCTCTGGGATTGGTATGCGGACGTGGTGGAAGGACGGTTTATGCGCAAGAGCGGCTCGATTATTTTGTTCAACGATCGGGATGAGGAATTTAGGCGCTGGAACTTCTATGATGCGTATCCGACCAAGTGGACAGGGCCAGAGCTGAATGCGAGCAGCAGTGACATCGCTGTAGAGTCGATCGAACTGACGCATAACGGCCTTAAGGCATTGTAAGACCGAGAGGGTATAGTTGCGAACAAGGGAGCGGTGAAGATGTCCGGGAACAAGAAGCGGCGCAATCGCAGTCGAATAAGTCCGATATCACCAGCTGCTTCCGAACCGTTGCAGCCGATCCAGTCGATTCGCCTATCACACGGTTCGTTCGCCAATACGATAGCTGCTAAGTACGGCTGGTCTGTTGGCGCTCCGTCCAAGCGGGGAGCGATGGTTCATCGGCTCTTGGCAGAGAGCCGCGCAGCACAAGGGGACATGTCTGTATCGTTGCATATGGCCGTACACCTCCGTACGTTGCAGTCGATCTTGCGATTGCGAGTTCCTCCGGTGCAACTGTCCAGCGGGCAGCAGCACAGCACACAAATCATGATGCCTGCTGGGAATCGGATGCTTAGGCAGGACCGCACAGCAATCCGCTCTGTGAACGAAGTAAGGAACATAGTGACGAAGCAGCAGCAGTCACAACAACCACCACGCTCCGATTATTCGCAGCAGTCAAGCTCGCATGTGAATCGAAGTGCAACATACACAGCGAACCATTGGTTCCGTCTAGTGAACGCAACCCGCATCCTCGAGCGCGGGAATGATGAGCAAGTGAATACGACAGCAAGAACCGCAATGCGGAAGGAAAGCAAGCAGCAAGACGGTGCGGCGAAGCAGCAGGCTCGTCAGACGTTGCTTGTTCAGGCACAGTTACTAGGTCATTATAATAGGACTTTGCAAGATATAACGATACAGGAGTTAAGAAGCGAGGCCGCTGCAAGCTTAAGTGGGTCGCTGCTTTCATTCGGACAGGGCGTACTTGTCCCTGCTGATGAACAGAGCAGATCGTTAGCGGTACAAGCACCGCTAATGTCACAGTTACGCGTGTCACGAGACTCACAGCAAGCGTTACAAGTAAGTCAAGTGCTGCGAACGCCGCATGTTCGGGGCAGTCGAGAGGCGTTGGCCTTGAATGAAGCGCCTGTGCGGCAATTCATTCAAGGGATTCACCGCGTCATGCATGTGCTGCACAGCTCCATGACGCCAGTAAGCAACTATGCGTATAAGCTGCACATGGTCATGCAATCGGCAAGCAGCCCTGCACATATGCTGCGAACAGGCTTACGAATTGGCAATAGTTCCGTGAATAGGCTGAACACTGGTCCGCGCGAGGTAAGCAGCTCTGCATATGCACGGCGAACAGACTTGCAACAGGGCAACAGCTCTTCTTATATCATGCAGTCTGACTCAGAGTCGGCAAGCAGCATTACACATCAATTGCGAAATACATACCTGCGAAGGGAGAGCCATTCGCCGATCTATCAGGAAGCGCCGACTAGAACGATACAAGGTGCTACCTTGGCTGAACGGACTGCCTTCCGGGATTTCATAGATCAGAAGCAATCGACGGGGTTGGAGCAGGCGATGCGTCAGGCTGGGATTTGGTTAGTTCGCTACATGCAGCAACACCAGTCTGCACCGAGCCAAGCGCCAATACTGTCAGAATCCACAGCACGCTGGACTGCGGAACTGTCTACGCGATTGTCTGCGGGCAATTCGCTATTCGCGTCCAATAGGCAACCTATACAGCAGACCAACAGGCGACTTATACAGCAATGGACGGCAGAAGAGAATTCGACGGCAAACGCAACCCCGAATTTATCGGGGAAGCAGCGTCGGCCGGCAATGCTGTTCGTGCGCAGGAACACAAGTGCTCCAAGCTCTCTGCCAGAGGGGGCGTCCAGCAGCAAGCTGATTGACAAGCTAATAGTCGAGCGTTCGCTGCATACAGCATTGAGCCGAATCGTAAGCTGGCAAGAGCAGCGAGTGCTCGTACGCAATAAGGATATCGAGCGCTACTGGCTGAATCATCATCAGCAACAGCAAGGCTCGCCGTCAGTGGCTGTGCGCAGCCGGACATCTGCGCCGTCAATTGAACGGCTGTCTCGCTCGCTGCACTACACCGTGAGACAGTCCGCCCTGCACAGCATCATGCGAATGCTGGAACAGCAGCCAGCGAAGAACGAACGGCATGCGCCAACGACTGTCAGGATGACGCAGGAAGCACCGCAGCTGTGGCAACGCATCTTGCACACACGCGAACGGTTAATGTCCACTGTGCTGCGGCAGCATCGCGCACCACAGCCGATGGTCCAGCAGGTGGCATTACAGATAGCACGAACGCCCATCCGAATCGGGCAATCAGCGGTTGATCGATCGGCTGTCACCGTGCCGGCGCGAAGTGCTGTCGATGCTCGGAAGCAAGCGCGTACCGAGCCGCAAGCGAATCCAACAGTGCCCATAGCACAAGCGCGCAGCGTGACTATAGAGTCGGAACCGCAGCGCGTTAGGGAACAAGTACAGACAGGAAGGCAGCTGCATGATCGGCTAGTCACACATATGCCGTCCGTACAACGACAAGCGCGGAAGCCGGAACTAGCGGCGAGACAGCCGCAAGCGCGCCCGCATAGCCACACACTGCGGGTCGCACAACCGTTACAGCACAGCCGTCAATCAGCGGGACGAACGCTGGCGCAGCGTGACACGCGCCCGCACTCGCAACCGCACCCGCAAGCCAGCGGGATGAACCCGATTGCCCAGCGGCTTGCAGGACGCGTGCTGCTCACGCATACACGAAGCCTGACTTCCTTAGCTGAAGGGATGACTTCCGCACATTCCGTGCGCTCGGGCCATGCAGCCCTTCAGCATTTGGCATCGAATAGGAATGAGAACGGCGATGTACAGCGGCATGCCTCGGCAGCAAACCGCCAGCTCGGAGCTGACGTTCGGATGATTCCACGCTCCGCAACGCAGCCAGCGGCAGACCGTTCAACAGCTGGACTGCCGAGGAGCTCTACTGAATCAAGACCAGTACAGGCCGTTCGCATGGATGTCGCACCGGGTAAGGTCAAGCAGGCTAATCCCGAAGTGACTCCAGCTGTTCAATCATTGCAGAAATCAGTGAAGTCAATCGAGCAAGAGTTGAATCAAGTGAAAGAGCACGCAGGAAGCGCGAAGGTCGATATGAACCGTCTGGTCGACCGTATGTACAGAGAGTTCGCAAGACGCATACGCTTCGAGCAGCAACGCAGAGGCATATAACCATGCTGATTCTCATAGAAGGAGGTGAACGTCAGTGGCTCTAAGGAAAGCGATGATACTTGTAGAGCGAGGGCATTCCATACAACGTCTGGAAGTATTGTTCAATCCGAATGAATATACGTTGGATTCGTCGAATCAATATTCGTGGCAGACGATCCCCGGACTGTCCCAGCCGATTGCGCAGTTCGTCAGCGGCGAGGCGACAACGCTCACGATGGACTTGTTCTTCGATTCTTACGAGTCTGGTACCGACGTTCGCAGGCATACCGGCAAGGTTGTCGGCTTGCTCGATGTAGACAAGGACTTGCATGCACCGCCGACGTGCAAGTTCGTTTGGGGTTCGCTGCAATTCAAAGGCATAGTAGAGCAGGTGTCGCAGAAATATACGATGTTTCTCGATTCAGGCATTCCGGCCCGCGCTACATTAACGGTCACATTCAAGGCGGTGCAGAGCATCAAGGAACAGTTCAAGCGCATCCCTCGGCAATCCGCTGACCGAACGAAGCAGCGCACAGTGAAGCAAGGTGACCACCTATGGAGCATAGCGGCAGAAGAGTACGAAGATCCGGGGCTGTGGAGAGAGATTGCCCGCGCCAATGCGATTGCCGATCTTAAGCAGCTGGAGCCGGGAACTGTTCTCAAGATTCCGCGACTGTATGGATAAGGGTGAGGGATAGCAGCGATGAACAATATGAAGCTGAGTACAACGAAATATTCCTTCGATGCGCTGGAGAAGAAGTACCGCAACTTTATCGCGCCCGGATTCAAGCTGATGATTGCAGGCAAGGACGCAGTCCGGGAAGGGATGGCGATTACAGACCTGTCTGTCGAGACGACATCCTCGGAGGAAGCCGATACCGTGACATTCACCGTCGGCAATGCGTACAACTTGGTCTCGCGCGATTTCGATTGGCTAGATCAATACTTGACGCCGGGCAAGACGCTGGAGGTGCAGATGGGCTACACCGATCAGATGTCGTCCATGTTCTTCGGCTACATCACATCGGTCCAAATCCAGTTCCCGAACGGGGGAACGCCGCAGCTCTCCGTAACCGGGATGGATCTATCCTTCAAGATGATGCGCGGCCGCAGTGCGAAATCGTATGCGAATAAGCGCATATCGGATATTGTCAGGGAGCTTGGGCAAACCTACGGTGCTACTAGCTTCGTCATAGACCGGACGAGCAAGGTGCTGCCCAGCTTCCCTAAGAATCCTGAGAATGACTACCAGTTTCTGAGCAAGCTTGCGCTCTCCTTGAACTATGAATTTTTCGTAGTGGGCAAAACGTTGTACTTCCGCAAGAAGAACAAGAGCAAATCGCCGCTCATGACCTTGCAATGGGGCAAGCATCTCATGAGCTTCCAGCTGGAACAAAATATTGCCGACCAAGTGACGAGTGTGAATGTGAGGAGCTGGGACCCTAAGACGCAGAAGGTGATCGAATCCTCATCCTCCTCGGTGAACAAGGTAGGCACCAATTCCAAGACAGGCGCGGATTTGCTCAAGACACTCGGCACATTCGAAGAAAACTTGTACTTGAATGCCGAGGATGCGCAGGATGCGAAGGCCAAAGCAGAGGCTGTGATGAATGAGCGGGCGATGAAGCTCATCAGCGGTGAAGGGGAATGCATCGGATTGCCGGAAATTAGAGCAGGCCGATACATTCAATTGGACGGACTAGGGAGAAGGTTGAATCAGCCTTACTATATTAGCAGCGCCTCTCATTCCATTAATGAGTCCGGGTACTTGACCCGGTTCCAGGTGCAAGGAAATGCGGTGTAAATGATGAGTGATCTATTCGATTCCATGAATGCGATGAATGACAAGATGATGGGTCTGGTGAACGGCGTCTATATCGGCATCGTTACGAATAATAACGATCCTGAGAATCTTGGCAGAATCAAGGTGAAGATTCCTGTCATTGACGATCAGGCTGAGCTGGATTGGGCGCGTATGGCAACGATGATGGCTGGCAACGACAGGGGAAGCATGTTCATTCCGGAAGTCGGTGACGAGGTGTTGATTGCCTTCCAGATGGGCGATATTCGGGAGCCGATCATTATCGGAGCATTGTGGAACAAGAAGAACCCTCCGCCGAGTGGGAAGGACGCGCAGAACAACATTCGCAAGATTCGGTCGCGCGCTGGTCATGAAGTCATTCTGGACGACAAGAAGAACCAAGGAAGCGTCACCATTAAGACGGCGAAGGGCCAGCAGATTGAACTGCTGGAACAGTCTGATACGATCAAGCTGAAGGATGCCAAAGGTCAGAACACCGTCACGATCAAGGGCAGCGAGATAGAGCTGAAGAGCGGCATGACCAAACTGATGATAAACAACAAAGGCGATGTAGAGATCAGCAGTCAAAAAGGCGTCACACTAAAGTCAACACAGGTGTCGATAGAAGCGACCGCCACGATGAACCTGAAGGCGAACGGCTCGCTGAATCTCACTTCCAACGGCATTTTGCAATTGAAGGGCTCAATCGTCAAGATCAACTGAAGCTGTCATTGGCGACAGGAGGGGTATGGATGTCCAAGGATTTTCTCGGACAGGGATGGAAATTCCCGATCGAAGTAGATGCGGCGACTGGACGCATCAAGCAGACGCAGCACGAGGATGACATTGCCGAAGCGCTGCGCATCATTATCTGGACCTCTAAGGGAGAGCGTCTGATGCGGCCGGATTTCGGCTGCGGGATTGACCGCTACTTGTTTGAGGGCAGCGACGATACGACGTTGCGGTTGATCGAAGCGGAGGTCGATGAAGCAATCCGCATGTGGGAGCCGCGTGTCCACGAGGTGGAAGTGACTGTGGAGCGCGATCCTGTACAGGAGGAGAAGCTGCTGATCCATGTCCAGTATGAGGTGCGCACAACCAATAACTTGTTTAATCAGGTGTACCCGTATTATTTGTACGAGGGCTCGAATTAAACAATCAGGGAGAGACGTATGGCCAATCAACATGCAGGCAGGGGGGTTCACCAGCACACCCCGGTCATAGACGACAGAACAATAGCACAGCTCACGGAACAGTTGAAGCGAATGGTGCCGAACTATACACCAGAGTGGCGATTCCGGCCGGAAGATCCAGATCCCGGGACAGCTCTGGCCCTTATGTTCCTGCACTTGCTGGAAGGCAATCTTCAGCGTCTGAACCGCGTACCCTACAAGAGCTTCCTCGCATTCCTGAATCGGTTCCACGTCGAACTTGCCCAGGCTCGTCCTGCGATTGCCCAGGTTGCGTTCCAGCTAATTGAAGGAGCGCCTGAGCCGGTATATGTGGAGCAGGGAACACAGCTGTCGGCGAATGTTCCCGGTGAACCAGATCCGGTTCTGTTCGAGACGGCGCGTCCCGTGCTGGTGACTACTTCGCACATCACTGACTTAATTAAGGTCAGTCCGCTGCGTGACTCGATTATTCGACTGGCAGGGGAAGACGCGCCGTTCACAACGGACGACAGAGGGACCGCGCTGTTCGGTCTGGAAGGGGATAATCTGCAGGAGCATACGATGTATATCCGACATGACTTCCTATTCTTGCTGAACCATCCGGCGTATATTGAATTGACCGTATACAATACCGAGAATGAACACGCTGTAGCGGAATCTGTCGAGCTGCTTACCAATACCGAGCTAGTGACATGGGAATACAGCCATAACGGCGAGTGGCTGCCGTTCGATCGTGTGTACGGCCGTGCGTCTGTCATACGTCTGGTGAAGCTGTCCATGAATGCGATCGATCCAGTTGACTGCCAAGGGCATACAGGCTACTGGATACGCTGCCGGGCGGCAACATTAGATGATCAGGCGGGCGGCGCTGCGTTGGGCAAGGTCCAGCTGGACCGGATAAGCATGCTGAGCACATTCGCAGCAGCCAACGATGAGGACGGCATTCTGCCCGAGCGGCTGTACTTCAATGATATTCAGATCGATGCAGAGGAAGGGTGCCGGCCATTCGGCGATTACTTCGCCCAGTATGGCTTGTTCTATATGGCCAATAGGGAAGCATTCTCGAAGCGTGGTGCACAAGTGACGATTCGCTTCCAGGCGGGGATCGATCCGTTGCGACTCATCCCGGACAAGCCGCCGCAGATCAATTGGAAGATGATCATGAAGCGTCATGAGGTTGACAAGACGGAAGTGCCTGATCCGGTTACGATCGCCAGAGTGCAATGGGAATATTGGAACGGATTTGCTTGGGTTCGGCTGCCTGTGCCCGAAGAACAGGAGCGAATGTTCAGTGTTCCGTGGCAAGGAACAGAAGAGCGTGAGTTATCCTTCGTCTGTCCGGAAGATATAGAGGAGATTCTCGTGAATGCTGAGGAGAACTTCTGGATCAGAGGTCGGATTATACAAGTGAATAATGCCTACTCACCAGATGCGATGTACTATTCGCCGCGCTTGCAGCATATGAAGATTCGCTTCAGCTACGAGCAACCGGCCTATCCGCCGCAGCAGCTGCTCACTATGAACAATCTCGATGTACACGAGCGGACGAATGAAGTGCAGACAGGTGGAATCACCTTCCGCCCTTATATTCCGCTCGATGGAAGACATCCCGTATTCATGATCGGCTTCGACACACCGCCTGAACGTGGACCGATCAGCATCTATACAATGCTGAATGAGCGCAGAGTGACAGAAGCTGATGTTCCGCTTATGGAATGGGAGTATCTGAAGCGCACAGGGGCAGGCTACGCTTGGTCGCCATTGCCGGTGTCAGATGAGACGAACGCCTTCACTCGCAGCGGCGATATCCAATTCGTAGGTCCTCGTGACTTCGCACAGGCTTCCTTCTTCGGCGTAAGCCGGTATTGGATACGAGCTGTCAATCGGGACGTTCGCTATGACCGTGAGTTAGAAGCTGCCAACGTCCCCCGTCTGCTGCACCTTTCCTTGAATACGACAATGGTGTACCAACAGGAGACGATTCGAGGAGAACTGCCGCAATTCGTGGAAGAGTACGACCCGGTTGAGGAGGATATCCGCGAATCGTTCGTTCTGGCGCAAACACCGGTATTGCAAGCCGAGGTATGGGTCGATGAGACCGGGGATATCTCGAATGAGGAGATGGCACAGCTTGCGCGAGAGAATGACCGTATCGAACTCATACACGATTCCAGCGGTGAAGTGATACGGGCATGGGTGAAGTATGATCGGGTGAAGCAGTTTTTGAAATCAGGACCGCATGACCGGCATTATGTCATCGACCTGATTAACGGCCAGCTGTCGTTCGGCAACGGCAAGGCAGGACGGAAGCTGCCGAATCCCGGCAACGATGCCGTTCGTGTCCATTATACGTCCGGCGGCGGCAAGCGCGGCAACGTGCCGGCAGGCGCGATCAACTCGCTGCAAGGCTCGATCGCCTTCATCGACAGCGTCGTCAATCCGTTCCCCGCTGCAGGAGGCTGTGAACCGGGGACGGTCGAAGAAGCAATCGTGCGGGGACCTAAGCTGTTCACACATCGCAATCGCGGCGTAACGGCACAGGATTACGAATGGCTAGCCCGCGAAGCGCACCCGAATGTGGCGAAGGTGAAGTGTCTGCCCAATGTCAATGTCAAGCTGGAACCGCAGCCAGGCGCACTGTCTGTCGTCGTAGTGCCGCGTTCCGGCATTGGTGAAGGCGATCACTTCCAGGAGCTGAAGCAAGAGGTCGAAGCCCGGCTGATGAGTCAGGCAGCAGCCAATGTTGCCTTCCAAGGCAATCTTCAGGTTATGGCCCCGGCCATGCTAGAGATCGGTGTCTATGCCAAAGTATCGATCAGAGATATGGAAGATGCAGTACCGGTGGAGCGGGCATGCCTCGCCAAGCTGGATCGCTACCTAAATCCGCTTACCGGCGGCTCGGACGGCAACGGCTGGGATATCGGGCAGCATGTCCATCCATCTATGTTCTATGCCTTGTTGAAGTCAGCAGGTCCTGTCGTGCATGTGTCCCAATTGGCGATTCAGGTGTACAAGGTGGAGAACGGTGAGCGCATCGAGTGGCATCCGGATCGGCTGGAGCAAGTGCCGCACGGTATTGTCACGCCTGGTGAGCATCGCATCGTGATCGAAATGAAGAAGGAATAGGAGGAGCTATTCATGTTACCGTTACCGAACTTGGATGATCGCAATTTTGAACAGCTCGTTCGTGAAGCGCGCAATCTTATTCCCGGTATTTTCACCGACTGGACGGATGAGAATGCCCATGATCCCGGTATTACGCTGCTTGAGATGCTAGCCTGGCACATCGAGATGCAGCAGTATCAGCTCGACCGATTGACCGATAGTCATGAGCGCAAGTTTCTCAAGCTGCTTGGCGAATGGCCCAGAGATCGCCAGCCGGCAACGACATCTGTCGGCTTCTCCCGTGCGGAGGTGCCTGTGAAGATCCCGTACGGCACGCTGCTGAAGGTGGGCGAGCTGTCGTTCGAGACGGTGCGACCGGTTACGGTCATTCCGGATTCAGACAGAAGCGTGTTCGTGTATACGGAAGATGGAAGGCGAGAGATACAGGATGATTTCGAATGGGGCGAGACCCCGTTCTATCCATTCGGCGCAGATAGCAAGCCTGGCTCCAGCATGGAGCTTGTGCTGGAGGAGGCGCTGCCGCTTGCGCAGCCATTGTCGCTGTGGATACAGCTGTCCGGTCAGGAACCGCCGCGGCGCATTCCGGCAAGATATACCGAATTCACTCCGTCCGCTCGCATAGAATGGGTATATCAAGAGGAAGCAACTGGGGACTGGAAGCCGGTAGTGATGGAGCGGGATGAATCATACGGCTTTCATCAGAGCGGACCGATCTTGTTCGAGCTTCCGGCGAGCGCTGGATCGGTCACTCGGATCAAGGCCATGTTCACAAGCGGTGTCTTCCATGATCCCCCTCTCGTGCGACGATTAATCTGGAACGAGGTGTTCGTTGAACAGGGGCAGACATTATGCGTAACGGAATGCTTCGACGGGGTTGCATCGCGTGCAGAGTGGGAGAGTGACGCGGATCGCGAAGACTTGAAGCTGGAGCCGCTTCATGCGCTGTTCTGCACAGGAGAGATCGAAGTCCAATTCAAGCTGGACGGCGGAGGCTGGGTCGATGCGCTGCCGGAGTATTACGTCTGTGAACAACAGGCGGACCGGACGGTCATCACGATACCAAGATTGATCGCTCCGGCTGGCAAGCAATGTATTCGGATCATTGCCGTATCGCCCGAGCTGTCCGGTCGGACTGTGTGCGGAAGAGGATCAGGCATGTCCTGGCAAGCATGCACGCTGCCGTACACGCCGTTGCTGCCCAATAAGCTCCAGCTGCAAGTAGGCTGGACGGAAGCGTCATCCGATACATTGGTATGGCATGATTGGGAGCGGGTGCGGGATTTCGATGATTCTGACCCGGAGAGCTATCATTATGTCATCGATGAGGAAGAAGGCGTTATCCGGTTCTCTGACGGTGTGCGGGGAGCTGTTCCGCCAGCCGCGCCCTATCCGAATATACGGCTGCTCGGCTACCGAATGGGTGTCGGTGAGGAGGGCAATGTCAATGCAGGCTCTATCCGTGGCTGGGACGGGGATGCGGTGTTGCAGGTAACGAACTTGTATCCGGCATACGGCGGAGCAGAACCAGAATCGGTTCGCCAAGCGCTCGATCGGGCAAGGCTGCAAGTGCTTGAGCCGAATTGCGGTGTGACCGCTGAGGACATAGAACGCCGGGTTATGGAAATTCCCGGCTTGCGGATCGCACGAGTGAAGGCCATACCCGGTTATAATACGACCGTTCAGCGATACCCGGAAGAACGCGCTCCGGGTCATACCTCGATCGTGCTTGTGCCGTACAGCAGCCATCCACGACCGAAGCCGAGCGCAGGGATGATCGAGACGGTGCGACGACACTTAGAGCCGTACCGTCTGCTAACGACGACGTTCCATATGATTGCGCCGGAATATGTAAGTGTATCGGTGCGCGCCATCATTGTGGCCGATCCCCGCTATGAGGGACGGGAAGCGGATGTGCAGCAAGCGTTGGACCAGTGGTTGCAGCCGTATGGCAACGATGAATCTGAAGGATGGGAGTTCGGACGGACGATCTATAAGAGCGACGTCTACGATGTCATTCATCAGGTGCCGGGCATTTTGTATATTCAAGAAGTATGGCTGCTAGCCGAAGGCAAGGACGTATTACGCGATGAGGGCGGCGATATTCGCATCCCGCCCAATGGACTTGTCGTATCGGGTGAGCATGAAGTCGAGTGGGTCACTTCACACAGATAGGAGGCGAGAATGATGAGCAGAGCGAGGTTTTTCTCCTTTCGCAAGCCTCCTGACTGGAAGCGAGGCGCGATGTTTCAGCTTGTGAATACGGCAGAGCGGCTGAGACTGGCTATGGATCACATCTATCAACCGATGCGTCAGCAGGCTATGGCTCATCCCGGGATTAGAAGACCGGTGAAGGATATGACCGTTGACGCTCGCGGCAGGTGGTTCCTCCTGGCTGCGGACGGCATTGTGTGGCGAGCTGATTTAACGAGCGGACATATCGAAGCGGTGTACGAGTTGCCGGCAGAGTTGGCGGACGGTGAGGTGCGCTTGGCGGTAAGCGGCGATACGTTGATGTTCTTGCTTCCGGGCATGGAGAAGCCGTTGCAGGCGTACTTGCCAGAATCGTCGCAATTGAAGTGGGAGACCGGAAGCTGGGATGGCACCGGCTTCCAAGCCGCAGCTATTGCCGCTGACTCAGCAGATGAAGTCACTGTACTTGCTCTGCTGGACGGCTCGTCCACACCGCACCTTCTCCGCTTCGGCGCATCCGGCCAACCGATCGGACAGCGCGAGGTAACGGTGCTCGGCGAGTTCGATGACATTGCCTCGCTTGCAGGGCGGTTCGAGCTATCGCTAGGATATAACGGGCAGGTATGGCTGCTGGACAAGGAAGCGGGCAGGCTGTGGCTTGTCCAGCTGACGGGGGAGACGTCCGAGATCGTAACAGAGCAGCCGTTCTTATCGTTCTGTCCTGGAGAAGAACCGGGCTGCGGCTGGGGCTTGCTCGCGATCGGAGATGCGTCGTCATCAGACTGCCGGATCGTGCGCATCCTTCGTAACGGCACCATAGAAGAGCATGGTCATGCCGGACATTCCCGCGGTCGAGAGCTGGTCGCCAGCAGACGTGGCTTGTACTTGTGGGATGCGCAGGAGCTGGCCTGGCAGCCGGTTCAACCTGTTGCACAAACCGCCGTCTGGCAGCCGTTCGGCAGAAGGCTAGGGGGCTGGATCAGTGATTCGCTGGACAGCGGCTCCTCTGAGACGGAGTGGCACAAGGTTGTGCTGCACGCGGCAGGTATGGCAGATACCCGTATCAATCTGCGGTACTATGCTTCGGATGTGAAGGAGAAGATTATCGGGCATGAGCGTGTCGATCTGGATCGTTATATCCTGGATTCGAGCATTGCGCCTGAAGTGAAGTGGGAAGCACTCGCGGACGTGTGGTCGGAACCATTGCAAAACCCGAAAGACGCCTTGATCAAGGCGAAAGGACGATACTTGTGGATCTGCATGGAGCTGATTGGCTCAGAGACGCATTCGCCGGAGGTGCACAGCTTGGAAGTGCATTTCCCCAGAGAGTCTCCGGTGTCACTGCTGCCCGCGATCTATCAGCAGGACAGCAGCTCCAGGGAGTTCCTAGATCGTTATCTAAGCTTGTTCCAGACGATGCTGGAGGACACAGATCACAAGATTGAACAGGTGACAAGCACGTTCGATTCACACGCGGCATCCGGTCCTTCCTTGCGGTGGCTGCTCGGGTGGCTAGGTATTGAGGCAGAGGATAATTGGACAGAAGAACAGCTGCGCCAATTGCTGAAGTACGCACCGTCTATCTATAACTTGCGTGGCACGCGCTATGCGATGGAGCGGTTAATTGCTATCTATACAGGTGAGAAGCCGATCATTCTGGAATACGAGCAGGTGAAGCCGCTGAAGGAGCATCCAGAGCTTGGCGGTGTAGCGGAGCGGTTGTACGCAGCTGATCCGCATGTATTCAATGTACTGGTCAAGTCCGAGCATGCCGAGTCAGAGACAGACCGGGTCACACTGCAGCAGCTGATCGATGCAGCGAAGCCAGCATTCGCAACGGGCAAGCTGGTCGTGCTGCAGCCGTGGGTACATATGGATCTGCATTCCTATCTGGGTATGAATACGGTGCTGTCAGAACCGACCCTGCTCAAGCTGGATGGGCGATCCTCAATGCCGCATCATACGATTGTGATTGACGAAGGTCAGGACAACCGGGTTAATCAGCATACGAGACTGGGTCTGGATTCCCGATTGGAATAACGAGGAGGAGTAGCCGATGAACAAATCAAGGTATGTCCCGTTTGAACGCAACAGGTATTTCTACGGCAAGCTGTTGACTGTCCGTGATTTCATGTCAGAGCAGACATACGTGTCTGACAAGCGGCGTCTTATTAACCGGCTTATGTTCGGCAGCGGCGTCATGTCCGGTCTGCAGGTTGTCGCTGTCGATGACAAGACACTGTCGATTGAGACAGGAGCAGCGCTGGATCAGCTTGGTCGAGAGATCGTATTGCCGTCGCCTGTCACGTTGAAGCTGTCTATGCTGGACGGGTTCACGAACAATGAATTTGCGAAGAACGTCTACTTGTGTATTGCTTATGATGAGAAGGGGAAGGAACCCGTTCATTCTGTCACCGGCGGATCAGGACGGGAAGAAGAGATCAGTGAGCACAATCGCGTGCTGGAAAGCTACAGACTGTTCGTGCGCGAGCAAGCGCCGCAGCCGTCCTTGCAAGAATATGATCACTTAATCGAAGATACTTCCATTCTGTATGAGGATGCTCAGGTTCGTATTTTGCAAACCATACCGAGGTTTCTCGAGCCGGAGCAAGGATTCGAACTGAAGCTAACCGTTGAGAAAACCTTGCAAACTCCGCACATCGAGCTGGAATATGAGCCGGATTGGACAGGTGTGGAAGCGATCGACGAATTGCCGGAAGGCAAGGTGAAATTCTCGGAGCCGACAGACGGCGGGCAAACTTCTTATACGAAGGTCATACGCATGCGCGCACTGCCGATTCCAGCAAGCGTATCGAAAGTAAGTGCCGTCTTGGGGGCGAAATCCGGTACGTCGAAGCTGATTGTTGGCGATAAGCTAATTCAGGAAGTGTCTCGCTTGCACCAGCAAACAGAAATTTGCGAGGAACCGGCAGACAAGCGTATGCTGGATGCCTTCTACGGTCGATCATTAGATCGTGTGCTGGAATCCCCGTCCGAGCCATGTGTGTATCTGGCGAGAATTCATCTGCTACAGATGGGCGCGACTTATGCGATCGACAGTATCGAGCCAATGCCGTTTCACGATTACGTCTTGAATCCTTCCATGCTGTACAAGGTGCTTGCAGCCAGAGACAAGACAGTACATAGCGCATTCGTACGCGACGGACAGCAGGCGTCAGCAACGGCATTACCAGAAGAGGAAGCAGAGTTATTCCCGAATATTCAAGAGGAATTCCGCGTGCTTGGAGAAGAAGAGGAAGCGCCGCCTGAGAAGCAAGTCGCTAGCGGGATTGCGGAGATATCTATTCTTCCGCCGCCGAAGAAGAAGTGGTACCACCGTCGTCAGCGGAATTTCTTCTCCGATGAGATGGAACACGGGCTTGGTGAAGGACCTGTTCTCATTACAGCCGGCTTGTCAGATGAGACCGATGATACCGAGGTCCAGCTGCCTGAAATGTGGGATCGCAAGGATGCTGTCTACTACGGACCACAGCAAGTTTTCGCCAAGAGCGAATATGAAGGTGAATTCCCGCAAATTTCAATCGGCATTATACATTATCCGAAGAACGGAACGTTCCGGCTAGGGGTGCGCGTTCATCAGAAGACTGATCGAACGAAGCTCCGCATTCGCTGGTGGGCGGTTAAGCAGCTGAAGGAAGATGAGTGGGCTGTCGATATGGTGGATGGAGAGAATGAGCAGTCGGAGAAGGAAGCTGCGGCGACAAGAGAATAAGGGTCAACCCCATAATAAAGGTTCAACCTAATATAAGAAGGGCGGAATTATTCCGCCCTTCTTATATTGACCGTATCCGGAGTGCCGTCTGCCAGCATGGTGAAGGTGTACAGCGTGCCGTTCCAGTTGAACAGCGTGAAGGAAACTGTCTGTGTCATGACTGCTTCCGGCTGCTGTGCTAGCTGCGTATACAATTGATTCAATACAGGATCATTGTTGATTAGCACTTCGCTGACCGTAGCTTCCCCAGACCCGCTGTTATCAAGCTCAGCGAGGAATGCAAGCTGCAGCGCCTCATAGTCCATCCATACTTCTGGATTGCTACCTTCTGCTGTTGCTGCAGTATCTTCCGACTCCGCATCAGCTGGTGCCGCATTCACAGCTTCAGCCTCTGGCTGACTGGAGCGGACTACCTCCACACTGGAAGGTTCACCGAGCATATCCTGCAGCTTGACCGGCGTCAGGTCAAGCCATACTTCGGGAGCCAGATCACCATCGCGGAAGTATCCTTGATACACAACCGTACTTCCGTCCTCGTACCATGTCCCCGGACCGTTCAACTGTCCGCTTACGAACAATCCCTGGAATTCAGGTAGTCCGAGCGCATCGTACAGCTCGCCCTGTCCGTGATAGTCGCCGCCAAGGAAGCTCCCTGTATATACGAGGCTGCCATCTTCCGCATAGAGCGTTCCGTTGCCGCTGTACAAGCCGGCCTTGTATTCACCCTCATACTTCACAGCGCCATTCTCATAATACTCGCTTCCCGTCCCGCTTGGCATCCCGTTACTGAACGTGCCTTCATATTGGATGAAGCCACTTGGATAGAGCAGCTTGCCTTCGCTATTGTAATTCCCTGCAAGGAATTGTCCTTGATACAAGATATGCCCGTCCGAACTATAGCGTGTGCCTTCGCCGGAGTATAGCCCGTTGGCAAAGTTGCCCTCATAGATGAGCTGACCGTTCTGATCGTAGGCAACCCC
The DNA here is from genome assembly GCA_913056365.1 of uncultured Paenibacillaceae bacterium. GTDB lineage: Bacteria > Bacillota > Bacilli > Paenibacillales > K13 > Xylanibacillus. The sequence continues at coordinate 176,771 of CAJXLT010000003.1, forward strand.
TTGACCGCTAGGCTCTCCGCCCTTGAATTCTCCCTGATAACGAACTGAGCCATTGGAATAGAAGGCAGTTCCTTGACCAGCGTACGCGCCTTCAGCGAGCGCCCCCTTGTAGATCGGTGTTCCATCAGGGCTATAGATCGTGCCTTGCACAAGCTCTCCCTTGGCGAATGTCCCTTCTTGCACCAAGACGCCATTGTCGAACAGCTTGCCCTCCCCTTCGTACAGTCCGTCCGCCAGTTCGCCTTCATAGAGTAACGTTCCGTCATCGGCGTACAGCTTCCCGGTTCCCTCATACGCGCCATCGACCAGATCGCCCTCGAACACGATGTTTCCATCCTCTGCTACTACCTTGGCAGCTCCCGTATACGCAGCAGCCTGTCCGTCCGCGCTGGCTGAGATAGCAGGCTTGCGGTCCAGCCACTTGTTCACGAACTTAGGCGGCTTAATGAAGATGAAGAAGTACAGCACGAGCATGACCAGAAGGATGATCGCGATTAATTTCTTCGCTATGTATATATTGCCGACCGGCACATAGCTGGCCTTCGTAATTTCCTTCTGACCGAGAATAGCCTTGAGCTTCTGCTTGAGCCACTTGGCAAGCAGCTTCGGCCACCGCTTGGCTTGCTTGAGCGGCCGGAGAATTTTCCTCTGGATAGGCTTGACGAATGGCATAATGATTTTTTGAATCAAGGTATCGGACTCCTCCGCAGCGAAGTGGGTAACTAAGAACGGGATGAAACCGTATTCAACATAGGCAGACCGGACTACGGGACTTGAATGGTCATCTGTCCCGGACTCGTAATCTGGATGACGCCTCCCCAGTTGCACATGCACTTGGAGGTCTGGTTCAATGCAGGCATATTGCCGACAAGAACCGTCGGTGAACCGGGCGCCCACGGCGCGGCGGTTACGGGTATGCAGGGCGCTGGTGTGAATACGCCGAGCTTGGCTGCCGTTGCAGCCGCGACAGTAGGGTTGGCCATAGAATTGCACATGCCGAACGGCAGTATGTTGACCATCGGCTTGTTATCCATAATGTTGGCGATTGGCAGAGATGTCATCACACGATTCTGAGGCAGCACCATCAATGTGCTCGGCGCGACGCCGAAACTGCACTGAAGGACAGCTCCCCCGCACACAGCTTGACCCATAGCGGCAATCCTTTCCGTTCAAATCTATTTCTTTCATTCTACTAGTTTTCCTGCTAGCAGGCAATTGTTGAACACAAAGTCCTAGATTTATAGTAGTATAATAGTAAATCGACTGGATCGGAGACATTGTCATCATGATATCTTATTATTGCATGATGAAATGGACTCGAGGAGAAAGGAATAGGGATGAAAGCGCTTATCAAATTTGTGCTTCTTACCGTTAGTTGCACGGTGATGCTGACAACGGGCGCCATTGAGGCGAGAGCGGCCGGTGCAGCGACAGAGGAAGAGACCACAGCTTCAGACGCAGCATCAGATACAGCTCCAGATGCAGAGCAAGCCGCTGCAGATAGCGGAAGGAAGTTTCTCACTTATGTATATGCGTCAGAACGGGTGGAGCAGATGGCGAGCTTCCAGCAAACAACCCTTACCCTGAGTCTGGATGCGGATGTGCTGCTTGCGTTCGGTCTAATCGCAGAGGATGCAGCTGCCCAGCTGACTGAGCGCTATGAAGCGGCAGAGCAGGAAGCAGCAGCTCTGGCGGCAACAGCCGATACAACTTATGAGGCATTCATGCATGCATTCGCCATCCGTGCTGCAACGGTGACGCAATCCGTATACGGAGAAGCAGCCCCTGCCGCTGGTGCGATGACAGATGGCGACGATGAGATGAATAGTACAGCTTCTGCTGGAGACGCCGAAGCGGCAAGCGCAGTGCAGGCGTGGTTAGCGATAGCAGCGGAGGCAGATTCGTCTGCCTTGACACAAGCGCTGCTTGACGAGGAGGAAGCTTGTCAGGAAGCCTCTGCATCAGCGGTCAAGCATCGAGCAGGCTTACTGGATGAGGCAGCCTACCTGTCCAGCTATGAAGCATGCCTGCAGGCTTCTATGCTCGCGATAGATGCGAAGGAAATGTATCTGGTATCGTTGCTGGATGCGTGGCAATCAGAGAACGGAACACCATTCTCACTTGCTATGTTGCTGGCATCACTAGATAGCATGGAGCAAGAAGTATTGCAGCTGCCTCCTGGAACGTTGAGCGCAGCGTGGATAGACGCATTGGAAGCGAGTGCGCGCCTGTCCATGACGAGTCTGGCAGGAAGTGTGGCGGTATCTGCTGAACTGGAGGGTGAGATCCTGTCTCCTACAGCGGTCGCATTGCCGGGAGCGACCTTCAGTCTGCTGACTCCTCCCATTCATCTGGAGTCTGGCGGCGTATTCGTTCCAATCAAGCCATACGCACAAGCACTCGGCTTCCAAGTGAATTGGATTGCGGATAGCAGCAGTATTATGCTGGAGCGGGGTCATGAAGGAATAGTGCTTCAATTGGCAAGCCGAGTCGCCATCGTGAATGACCAAGAGACCGAGCTGGATGCAGCACCTTTCATCTGGCTGCAACAGACGTATGTGCCCTTGTCTCTGTTCAAGCAAGCGGCTGGCACCGCCGTCTATTGGCATGAACAGGATAAGCAAGGAGCCATATTGCCGGAATAGGACAGAGATGGGGGATGAATGTTGAAAACAAAAGTAAGCCTGTTGCTGGTATTCACGATTGTTGCGGGAACGTTGCTGTTCCTGCTGCGGGATGCGTGGTCGTTGAATCCATTTCAGAACGAAGAGGCATATACGAATATTTCGCGCGCGGTGTTCGATCGTGAAGGCGCTGTCTATACGATTACGGATTCCAGGAAGCTGCTGCGCAAGGCTAGTCCGACCGGTGAGTTGATCTATGCCATAGACAGCAGTCAACAAGCAGCGCTTGACACGATTCAATTGTTCAATCATGTAACGTCGGATGAGGCAGGCAATGCGTATGCGCTTATTACAATCTTGGATTCATATGGCTTGAAGGTGCTAGGGGAGAGAATTGTCATGGTTTCTCCTGACGGTTCTGCTGTGAACAGCTTGTATGAGACCACCTATACAGCAGCGGACAACTTGCTGCGAGTCGGTAACATTCAATTGCTTGCCGTAGATAACGGCTCCGTCTACTTCGTCCTTCTGGATCAGGGGAACGCCTCACTGCTTAGGATCGATGCAGATGTGAATGGTACTGCGGGTACAACCGCGGCGCCTCTCGTTCCAGAGACGGTGCGAACGCTGGCAATGCCGGAGAATCGCTATCTCAATGAGGTCGCTGGATACCGGCCGGATCAACTGTTCTTCACAACGAAGCGCGGGTTGCTCTATGCTGTTGACAGCAGCAATCAAGCTGACCAGATCTATCCGCAATCAGGTGCGGAGCAGTTGAATGTTCCTGTTGGCATTATTACGAGTGACCATACGCACGTCTACTATATCGATTACCATGACCAGGCGATTAAGCGTCTGTCAGCCAGAGAGCCGGGACTTGCAGCTGAGACGTTGCTGACGATGGACAGGCTGGCATCCGAGTATCCAGACAGGACGTGGGCAGAATTCACAGATTTATCTATCACAAGCGGTCTCATTGCTGTCACGACAGCAGATCAGCTTGTTCGGATGAACGCGTCTGGCGAGATCGTCTCTGTACATAGCAGCTTCCATTATCCGCTTAGCGCGATGTGGTCGGCGCTTGGCTATTGGCTACTGATCGCATGCTTCAGTGGCATGGTGCTTCTCACACTCCGGTTCCTATATGTTCGTGTCATGCAGCGGAAGGTGTCCTTGCTGCTGAAGCAGCTGGCTCTCATAGTGCCGGTTGTGCTGCTGTCGATGCTGGGCTTGGCCTATTCGGTACATTTGGCATTTTCCAACGAAATGCGCGTGGATACGATGAACCAGCTAGAGCTGCTAGCCGGCAACGGGAAGAACCTCGTCGATGGAGCAAGTCTCCAACAGCTGGACTCGCCTAACGACTATATGAGCGACGGTTATCAGCAGATTCGTACTAGCATGAACGATCTATTCGCCCAGACAGGTGAAGGACGGGACGGCTTGTACAGTACGATATACCGCTATATGAATGGCTCCTTGTACATCATCATGGACGATGATGACAGTGTCACGATGTTCCAGCCTTTTCCCCTTAGTGAAGAGAACCTGCTCGTCTTGGAAGGCGGCGAAGTCGTGTCTGGTGAATGGGAGGATTCCACTGGACAATGGATGTATGCGCTAGGGCCACTGTACGGTCCGCAGGGTGAAATTATCGGCATCTACGAAACAGGCAAGGATATGGTCGGCATGACGCAGAGCCAAGAGCGAATTCTGTCCAATGTATTGAAGATGATCGCTTTGATCGGCGTCGTGCTGCTAATCGTCATTTCCTTAATGTCCGTGTACATGCTGTCCTCCATTCGCAAGCTGCGCCGCAACGTCAACCTGATTGCCAGCGGGGAGTGGGATGTGGAGGTGCAGATTCGCACACGCGATGAAGTGGCAGAGCTTGGGGAGCGCTTCAATATGATGGCCCGCTCGATTCGCCGCTACATCGAAGAGGTGACGAAGCTGAGCAATTCCTACTTCCGCTTCGTCCCACAGCAATTCCTGAAGGTGCTTGGCAAGACGAACATGACGCAGATCCAGCTCGGCGAGCAAGCAACCCGTCATATGACAATTATGGTGTGCCAGATGCGCCGGTTCGATGAGTTCTCAGGCAAGCTGACGACAGAAGAAAACTTCAAGTTCATCAACTCCTTCCTCAAGGTGTTCGGACCAATTATTCGCAAGTTCGGCGGATTTACGAGCCGGTACTTGGGACCGGGGATGCTGACGATGTTCCCGAACGACTCCGGCGCCGCGATGAAGGCAGCCATTGCGATGCGCAGCCAGTTGGAGACATATAACGCGGGACGAGCGAAGGCGAAGTTCAAGCCGATCGATCTCGGAATCGCTGTCCATTCCGGGGATGTCATGATTGGCATCATTGGGGAAGAGCAGCGGATGGAAGGCAGTGTCGTATCCAATCATGTGCAGCTTACACATGAGCTGGAGAAGGCCTCCGGCAAGCTTGGTGTTGCGATCCTGCTGACAGACAATACGATACGAACGGCTAAGAAAGGGGTTCCGGGCCAGTACCGGAAGCTTGGCGCCATCCAGCTGGACGAGGAACAACGCGCACTTGAGCTGTATGATCTGTATGAAGCTGATCCGCCGCATGTTCGCAAGCTGAAGCACGAGACACGTCAGCGATTCGAGGAAGCTGTCGAGCTGTTCCGCGAAGGCCGGTTTCATGATGCGCGCGAGCGGTTCGTAGACGTAGTGAAGAAGAATCGTCATGACCTTGCAGCCAAGCTCTACTTCTTCGCCTGTGACCGGTACTACAGGGAAGGGGTAGCAGATGACTGGAATCATGCGCTTCGGTTGTCATCATTCCACTTGAAGGAGGATGCTACAGATGTCACCATCACAACGAACAGCATCGCACAATCTGTATAAAGCCGAAATCAATCCAGTCCAGAGTGCAACAGATGCAGGGAGAGTGACAGACTTCCTGCTCGGGGAGCATTGCTTCGACGACCAGCGATTCACACCAGGTGAGGTGGAGCAGCTTAGATGGCTGCCCGTGCAGAGCTTGCAGGAGAAGCACATACAATGCTGGTTCGTAGAAGAGAAGGGCGAGGTTATAGCCGCAATTATCTTCATGGAAAATGAGCATCGGAGCGGCGGGTATCGGTTGGAATATTTCGGCGTGCACCGTGGCTATCGCAGCTGCAAGCTAGGTTGGCAGCTTATTGAAGCGATGTTCCGGTACTGTGTGGCCGAGGACGGACGCTATGTGGAAACCTTCACCTGCGACCTGCCTGAATATGCGAACGCTCGCAGATTGTTCGAACGCAATGGCTTCGTCTTCATGTGCCATATGCCCGATTACTATTATGCCGGGGAAGGCAAGCTGCTCTACATGAAGCATCTGAACGATGCGGCGCTTCGATCCGCTGACAGCGAACAGCAATAGCGTTGAAGCGAATGTACGATACATATAGGAAAGGGAGGGCGATATACATGTCGCCCTCCCTTTCAAGTTCGTCCACTATTCTTCCTCGAACAGCTCCTCGCCGTGCTGCAGCCGCCACGCAATCCATGCCACGTGCGGGATTTCCCTTGACGTAGGCGCATGCGCAGCCAAATACCGTGTTAACGCAAGCAGGATTGTTGCCCGTGCTTGCTGTGCGAACGGTGACGCATCGTCCTTCCAACGATCATACTCGATCAGCGCCGCCTCCAGCATCTGATACGTATGGAATTGACCGTCCTCCCGAAGCAGGCAATGTGCCAACGTGTTGAACAACGCATCCATATCGCCATCTTCGTCCACGTAGTGACTCACCCAATTGGCAGACTCCACAACTTGCTGCCGCTGATTCATCATATCAAGCAGCTCATCATGATTCAGACTGTAGCCCTGTTCCTTATAATAGCTCGGGTCCGGTTGCTTCGCTGCCGGAATGTTCAAGAAGCGGTCTAAGTAAATACTGACAGCCGTATGATACAACGCCCTGACCGTGTAGCGATTGCTCTCCCGGCGCAAGCTCTCATGCACAGCATGCGCATGGGTGAACGTATGCAGAACCGCATCCCAATCAGAGAAGTCATTCTGTGTATGGAAGCGGGCAATGCGTTCGCCAGCGGCCAGCGTCAACAGCTTCGCCAATGCAGTAGGGGATACCCCATTCAACAGCTGCTCTGTAAGCTGCTGAATCGTATCCAGCGGCTTATCGCTCAGAATCTGTTGGACGAACGCCTGTCCCTGCTCCGCATCGAGCTCGCCAGCAGCCGCATCGAAGCGGAGCTTGCTCTCGTCGTGCTCCAGCTTTGCGAACGCCTCCTTCACAGGACGGACCAGATCAATCGGATGCTGCCAGCTGTGACTCTCCTCCATACGAGACGGGTTGCGCAGCATCGGCACCAATGAAGTCAGCACACGTTCGACATGCTGCTCCTGAACGTGCTGCAAGCTCTCGAACGCCTTGTTATGGAAATCCAACGTATGACCGCCGTCTAGGTAGAAGTGATCCGTAACCGCCGCCATCATCATGCGGGAGATGTCATTCGGCTCCATACCTTGCTGAATCGCCGTCTGCAGCACCCTGCCAGCCCCTTGCGCGTCGCGCACCTCAATGCATTGGCGGTACCACGCAATGAGCCGCGATGCAGGCAGATTCGCATCCGGCAGCGGCTGCAGCAGGAACCGCGGCGCACTTCCCGCACAATCCGAAGCAACACTGCGCAATCCGTGGTAGAGCGCCAATATCTTATTATAGTGATCCAGCTTCGGCGCAATATTAACCATAGCAGTTAAGATCGTCAGCCCAGAGCTCCAACCAGAAGAACGGTACGTCGTACCGAACGCAATGCCCTCCGCAGCAATTTCCTTCACATCCACACCCGCTTGCATCAACGCAACGATCGACTTGGCAATGACGATTGACAGATTTTGCTCCAGACCGTCACGCAGCCGTTGCAGATGCTTCTCCGTGCTCTTCTTACTCTTAGGAACACTGCTGACGAATATGCGATCCTGCTCGCGTTTGATCTCATAGACAGGCACATCATCCGCCCAAGGGTCCAGCGTCCCCCCGCTGCAAGCATCGAAGCGCGCGTGGTGCCAATGACACGTCAGCATCCCGTCACAGAGCGATCCCGCCTGCAAGGGGAAGCCCATATGCGGGCAGCGATTGTCAATCGCATACACCTCGCCTTCCTCGTAGAACACAGCGATCCCGCCGCGAATCAGCTTCGACCGTGTATCCTTCAACTCCGTCAACGTTCCAGCATCGATCCACTTCTCAGCAGCCATATTCATCCCTCCGTGCGGTTATTGTATGCCCTTTCAGTATAGCATGAGGAGGGTTGATGAGGGTGGGGGGGTTACCTACAACTTGAATCCTTTAGGGTTATCCAATTACTTACAATTCATCACAAATTGTGCTATCATTATAAAATAAATAAGGGGTTAGTGATGTATTTGTTCAAAGGGGGACTCTAATGATCCGCTCACTTTTTGTAATTTGTATAATTGTAGTCGTATCTGGCTGTTCTTCTCATGTAGATACGGTTAATGATGAACAGCCGTCGAAAGTGGACTATTTTATAATGAGTGACGAAGATGTTGGTTGGGGAATTATTGGTGGTGATCTTTATTCAGTTAATAGTAGAGGTCGTCAGTGGAATAAAACTAATTTCAAGGGCAATATGGATGAATCGATGCTATTTGTACTTGATAACAACACAGCATATATTAGTAAGTCAAATATTAGCTCAACTACTTTGTTGCATACAATGGACCAAGGGAAAACATGGCGAGAAAGTCCAGCATTAGAAGGAATAGATTCAGTCATATATTTCATTTCTGAAACTGAGGGTTGGGTTCAGACGAGTGTAGGAGCTGCCAGTATTTCTTTATTCGAATCAACGATGTTGTACAAAACGAATGATCTCATTTATTGGGAGCTTATCAATCAAACTGATGGAAATGAAGGAAGCATTCCCGAAGAAGGTCAAAAATTAGGACTAACTCTTACCGATCAGAAAAGGGGATGGCTGAATGTTGCCGTGCAAGGTCATCCATGGATCTTACTTTCAACTGACGGTGGAACGAGTTGGTCCAAGCAACTGCTTCCTCACCAAGCAGATTCATCTTCCGGACATCAAAGATACATCGTCGATAAGCCTATCTTTTTTGGGAATGATGCTCTTCTTTTTGTAGAGTCAACATGTCTGGACGATTCTTGCTTGATTATTTATAGTACAGAAGATTACGGTGATACATGGAGCTACCAATCCAGTATGGTATATGGAGACTCAGATACTGTTAGCTATAGCTTTATTGACTCGAAGACTGGCTGGATTGCAATTTCTAATAGACTATATCAGACCCACGATGGTGGTCAGAATTGGGAACGTATTACAGAAGGTGAGCAAAATTTTAATCTTATACAATTTACTTCTGAATTTGATGGTTGGGCACTAATAGATCAATATTTTATGGTTACTAAAGATGGTGGAATAACTTGGAGTATGGTGGATGTTAGGATTGAGGAGTAATAAAAGGATTTCACAAGGAAATGTCGAATAATGGAATGAGCTACTCATTTGGTTCCGGCACTCTTATTCGCTTGCGCATTGTTCTAGACAGCATCTTGTCCTCACACCGTATTCAAGCGGCATCCAGTGATTAGCCGTTTCAGCTTCCGGAAGGCTGTAATCGTGAGGAGGGAAAGATTGGTATAACCATTGATATGCAAACAGGAAAAAGGGTATACCTAGATGACATAATTGACGATATGGATGACCTGAAACAGTATTTAGTAGAATATGATGGGTTAGCATCTTCAATAGATGAAAAAGAGGCAGATGAAATTATTCGCTATAGTTCAATGTCTGAAAAAGAATATATTGAAGAAAAATTTAAGACTTACCCAAATGTATATCAATACATAAAGTCATCTCTTATGTTCAAACCTACTTTCTATATAACAGATGATCAATTAGTAATAGTACGAGGTGAAACCTATATAAGCTCTGTATACTTGGATTTTAAGCATAAATGAAATTAGCGGCAGTATTATCCGAAATTTGTCAATAGAACTCAATACAAAAGCGGTGGAATCCTAATCTCAGTCATTCTTTCGCTTTCTTTTTGTTGAGTAGATGGAACTCAAAAAGCAAGATAAATGCTGCCGGAACAAGAACGGCAGCACTTCTACACAGCCTTATTTGAGCTACAGGGTTGGTTTATCAATGCTCAGGTTTTAATAATAATTAGTTAAAAATTAATACTACGCTCATTTATGATCGTAATAAGAAATAACATGTATAGGATTGTTAACGTAGCTATTAGACTAAATAAATATTTGTATTTGATGCGTTCTGGACTTTGTTGCACAGTTAACTTGATTGTTTCAAAAAAAAGTTGTGTGCAAAAAAAGACTAGAATCACTAAGATGATAATATAAATAATTAGCATATATACCTCCAATGTATTGTTTGATGATAATAAAGCTTGGGTGTATTTACACCCAAGCTAAAACGAAAAGCTAGTATGAAAACTCAATCCCATAATCTTTAATGTCTGTGTAAAGACTTGGAGTAATAGAGAGACCAGCTGGAAATATTGAGATACTTGGGCTTCCAGAAACAATCCTATGTCCATATTCAAATTTAATGTTAATTGTACCAGATTCGTCATCATCTACGTAAGCATATTGTTCTATAGAACCTTTATGCAGATAATTTGAAGGATGCATATCTAGATCATATCTTGCAGCTACCCCCACACCTGGATCCCAGTCACCATTTTCTACTTGATCATTTTCAATACAAACCCAATTATCAGGAGCGTAATTATCAGGCTTTTTACAGTATCGACTACCATGTTGATCAACGTCACCATATTGATCCATTGGCAAATAAATCTCGGATGATACTGGATAACCTATGCTAAATACATCAGTTAGTTCCCATTGAGGTGAATTCAACCATTCAAATTGCCCGAACAGCAAAATACCTTTTGTGTTTGGTCTGTTGTTAGGAGTGAACCCGACTGCGATTCCATGAAGCCATAAGTCATCATCACTTATGCTATGTGCTACAAAATCACCAGTTGAAGGTTGAATAGATGCTGAAACTGTTTCTTCATGGTCCCCCAATTTCTTACCATTTAGTTTTACTATTTTCTTTAGGGTATCTGTTGGCAATATGTCTAAGTCGTGAGCAGTAAATCCTCCGGTATGAAGCAGATACTCGAGTTCATTTTGTGATAGTACAGTCTCCGATTTCATATTGCTTGATGCTGAAATGTTAATAGTTGTTAACACAAAGAAAATGCTCACGATGGATAAAATGGTTACAGCTTTTTTATACATTTCAAAACACTCCTCCTAAATTCAGATCAACTATCGCGCGATTAGTTGGTTAAAGTATAGAAAAAAGTATAGTTGGAGTAAATAGTTCTATTTCACTAAATTACCAATTTCCCATAAAAAAGTTTGCGATAAATAGAAGAATTTTGTTGTTTTGAGTCGTTTTTTCTACGACAACACAATTAACATACGTACACAGATTTGTAATGGGGCAAACGTAATATAATCTATGATTCAAAAAGTACAACTTATTTTAATTCGCTAGTATTACATGAAATGGGACATGGTCTTGGTTGGAGGGGACATTCATATAGCGGCTCGGATGTTATGTACCATAACCCGACATTATTATCCCCTACTACATTGTCCAGCAATGATAAAAATCATATTCTTCAGGTGTATTAAGGAGGCGTGCTTAAATGAGCGGGACTAAATTAAGAGTAAGTATACTTTTAGCTGGATTGTGTGTAATAGCAATTGTTTGGTACTTGCTTGGATCACTAGATATAAGTCCGGGGATTATAAACGGCGATCCAGCAGCAGTTGCAATGGAGAAACACTCCGTAGCATCGTTGACTAAAAAGGCAGACAACATTATTATTGGTCAAGTTGATAATTCGGAGGACTTTGGGAATGGAAGTCTTACATACTTTGTTGAAGTGAACAGAGATATAAAAGGGAAGATAGATAATAAGACACTAGAGGTCTTTTCACTTACCCCCTTAGAGGTGAATAATACCTATTTTTTGTTTTTGGAATCCAATGAACACGAATACACGCAGCATACACAATATACAGTCTTAAACCATTCATTCTTGAACCCCATTGCCAATGGCAAGATTACGAAGGGACCGTTTAGGGATAAGCAGACAAAGTTTTTGGAAGATGAAGTGAAGTCTGCTCCTGGTATTGCTCATTTCCGTGAACAAAGAAAAGTATTGGATAAAGCTGATAGTTTGGAAGCACTGGTCAAGTTGTCCGACTATGTGGTACGGTTGAAACCAACAGAAATTATCGAGGAGAACCAGAATATTCGATTGTGTGTCGTTACTTTTTTAGAAACATATAAAGGGGATGAACGAATCTTAAATAGAAGAAACGTTATCCTGCCAAAGTCAGTTGAACTCAATCAAGAATATCTACTGTTCTTTCAAACAGACGATGACAGTCAAACAGAAAACCCAACCCTACTCTTAACAACAAGGAACGGAAGCATCGTTGCTAAGGGTGATACGAAACATTGGGAAGACGCCATTTTGTACTTGAACAACTTATAACGAGTGCAGATTTCAATGGCTATGCGAGAAGCTTTTACGGACATACATGGAACAGCACTTATATTGATGATGTAACGTTTAATGTATCATCCTCACCTGGTGTATCCATAAGTTTTGCAAACGGGGCGCACGGATGGGATATTACCAACCAATCTGATACTTCATTCTAAGGAGGGATAGTCTATCGGCACCTCTGAGTCAATAGTGTCCCTAGTTGATTTAATTATTGGGGCAATAATTGCCATTGTAACATTTTCTTTATTGCTAAGATATTCAGTATTAATCAAATTAATCTTCTCCATACAATTAATACTTGTAGCTATTTTACTCATGCTATATGGTAATTTTATTGATGATGGTCTGTTTATTACCATATCAGCAATAGTATTTTGTACGAGTGTATTGTTTACCATTCTCACACTATTTTTGAGATTTGGACAGGAGAAGTAGTTCAGTAATTAAACTGGCACTGCACTTCAATGCAGTGCCAGTTTTCATCCCGAAACTGGTCAACCTGTCGAGGGCTCAAGAAGGCTTGACTTCTTGTGGATGTATCATCGTAAGATCCCTCTAATGGTTCATTTGTGAGATCCATTTCCTTACCGCTTTTACTAACAACATAAATTTTTTCAGGTGGACTCTCTAAGCTTCTACCCGTGACGATTAGTTCGTGTCCCCCTTCGATTTTATATTTTCGGATATAAAATCCTGATCCGATATCTTCAAAAGAATAATTATTAAAATCGTCCCAATTGAGTAATGTGTCCTTTTCAGATAAGGTTATTAGTTCATCCAATGGAATAATATCATTGGGTTTCTCCCCCTCTTCACTAGCACTTTGGCATGCTGAACAAATCAACATTGTGATTATGAGTAACATTGAAAGTTTAGAACCTTTTGTTGGCATCCATAAACCCACCTTTCTTGCTTATTACATATTTGTAGCCTCTACTTAAATCCCACCTCACAAGTCATCCTACCGACAGCAACTTTGCTCTCACTCTCAAACATATAACGACGTGCCTGCGATTCATCAAGCGAATGAATGTTTTCTAAAATAAAAAGCTTTCCCTTCCCTAGATGTGTATCGAATTCTCCGTTACTCTCGGCTAGTTGCATTGGAATCTTCATTGCATACCCATCCTGTCTGACGAACCAAGCAGCACCGCTCTCTTCGTATTCATAAAAGTTATTGATGTACACTTCTGTTCCTGACCAAAGAGTTGGATCTTCTTCCTTCTGAAACTCGGTGCATATCTCCGACACCCGTTGTTCCACAGCTTCTATCATCTTCTCCTTGCGTGGAGAGGTGCCGTAATTAGGAGGATGTGGCTCAAGTACTTGGACAGTGAATGACCCTGCAGACTCATAGTTGCCTTGTGGATAAGCGCTCTCACCTATATGGACCTGATCTGTACCGACGATTGTATCGCGGATCAACTCGTAATGAATCAGCCACTCACCTGCGCTTGTCTTGGCATACACTTGTTGCTCTCCTGAGTCCGTACGATAGACGCGAACATCCATATGAAACTTCTTGCCTATATAAGGGTCAAAGGCCTTGCTCTCATCATTTCTTGCCCACACATCTGCAGGATAGAACCAGAGCTGATAGTTGATCAATTCCTTGGTGGCTGCTTCTATATTCTCTAATGAATATCCACTTGGCAGTGGCGGATACTTCTCTTGTACGATCTTAGTAGGAAGTTCATCACCTGAATTCCCACTAGCATCCATAGGGGAAGCGGAACAAGCACACAGTGACAGCATTAAGCAAAAAACGAAACTAATGTAAACAAATCTGGTTTTCATCATTTATCCCCTTCCGAATCCAATCCTCAATCCTCATACTGTGTACGTAAGTAACGTATATGTATATTCTACACTTCCTACTTGCACCTTAGAAAGCATTTCACCGATAGGGCAACGTTCCTCTCTCGGCCTAATCACCATAATCATTATGTTAGATGACGCTCAGTCCGCGAATGAACGGGGTTAGTAATCGCAAGATGCAATGTGGTGATTATAGTTGTACTCTCCTTCCTTCTCTATGATAGAGAAGCGTATAAGTAATTACGTGAATGAAGGAGGATGGCAAATGGTACAAGCAAAACGGCTAATCTGCACAACGATGGCAATGCTGCTCATGCTGCCAACGATGATGTTGCCGGTGCAAGCAGAGGATGCAGGCAGTCCGACGTCTGACATGATTAGCGTGTCCGGTGATTGGCATGGCAGTGTGTTCGGGGATGTGGGCGGTCAGGACAAGATTACGGCTGACAATTTCCACATTGTTGAAAGCGCTGCCAACACTGTGGCGATGCGAGCAGCCAACAATAGGGGGAAGATTGCTAGCAGCTCGGAAGGAATTGCGTTGTATTACCAGGAGGTTGCGGCTGACCGGGACTTCACCTTATCGGCTACGGCAACGGTGAAGTCGTTCGATGTGAACAATCAGGTGTCGTTCGGTCTGACGGTACGAGACGCGGTGGTTGAGAATCTGAATACGAAGGTGAATCTGGGCAACTATCTGGCGGTCGGTCCGATTAATGTGAAGGACGATGTCGCCAAGTACACGTTCGCTCGGACTGTGAGCACGGACGTATACGGTGAGGAAAGCCATTCGCAGGTCAAACCGGGGGAGATGGTGATCGAGAGCAAGCCAGCGCCGGATCGTGTCTATGATTTGACGATTCGGAAGGTAGGCAGCACTTATATTGTGACATTCGGGAATGAGGAGCCTTATGTGTATGAGGATTTCCCATTTGTCGGGGATTCCCGTTATGTCGGATTATATGCAGCGAGGAATACAGAGGTGGAGTTTAGCAATGTTGCATTAACGGTAGCAACGGACCCGACGATCGGTGAGTGGGCATTCCATCGATTCGGTTCGAATACGGGCGATGAGAAGAATCCGGCTCCTGTTATTCATGATGACGGGTCTGTCAGCATGATTGCCAATGGCGGCAAGATTGCCAGCGATAATGAGGGCATCTCGTTCTATAGCAGAGAGATTATGCCGGTGGATGCGAATTTTGAAATTTCGGCTGAGGTTGTCGTGGACAGTTTCGCAGCAGACAATAACCAGAAGTCCTTCGGCTTGATGCTGAGAGACTCACTGGGCGAGCACGGCAGCAGCGATACGACTACCGCCAACTATGTGCTGGTCGGAGCGTTGGACAAGGTGATGAAAGCTGCTTACAAGCAGACATCTCAGACGAAGCTGGAACCATTCGCAGAGGCTGCCTTGCCTGGCACGGGCGAGGTCTATGACATGAGTATTCGCAAATCGGGGAATACGTATGTGGTTCGTATCGGGGATGCCAGCGAGACGATTCAGGCTGACGGCTTGTTCACGGATTCGCTCTATGCGGGCCTGTATGCGGCTCGGGAAGCGTCAGTCACTTTTAGAAACATAGAGGTCAAGCTGGATACACGGAAAGTGGAAAGTGTGCAAGTAGATGCGACGGATATGCAGACTGTGTATTTGATTGACGAGGCGCTTAATCTCGAAGGGCTAGAGGTAACGGCCAACTATTCGGACGGTTCGTCGTCTGTATTGGCAGAGGGTGACTATATTGTTACAGGGTTCGATAGCGCAGAAGCAGGAGCGAATTGGGTAACGGTTCATCATAATGGTGTGACGACTAAGCTGAAGCTGACGATCCAGGCGTTGACTGCCACAGAGCTAAGTGTCCAATATTATCCGGCGAAGACGTCGTATTATGTGGGAGATACGTTGGACGCTGCCGGACTGACGGTCGTTGCCGCATATAATGACGGGTACAAGGTTGCTGAGATCGGCGAGGAGCTGTTCACCCTGCAGATTGACGGAGTGGATGTAACGGACAGCTATATATTGCATGAGCCGGGTACTGTCACAGTAACCATACGCTCAACAGAAACACCAACGACTACCACTTCCTTCGATCTCGACGTCATCGATGCTGAGATTACGAAGCTGGAGATCCGGCAAGCACCTGAGAAGACACAATATTTTATCGGAGAGGCATTGGATGTAGACGGGTTGGTTGTCTATGCGCACTATAGTGATAACGAAGCAGTTCGGCTGCAGCGATCAGACTACACTGTATCTGCACTGGATACTTCAGAGTCTGGGGAGCAAGCTGTCATGATTTCTTTCAAAGAAGAGACTGTCGCGTTCACGGTGAATGTGAAGGAGAAGGAAGTGACAGGCATCCAAGTGACGCAATATCCGCAAACGACTTATCAGGTGGGTGAAGCCTTCGACAGTGACGGGTTAGTCGTATCCAAGGTGTATGACAATGGCGATCAGGTCGTGTTGGGCAATGATGCGTTCACGATACTTGCAGAGGGGTACAATGCTGATACACCAGGCGAATACGAGGTGGAGATCGTCCCTGAAGATGCCACGCTGGATTCGATTATCTTGCGCGTTACTGTGGTCGAGCCAAGGGAAGTCGAGTGGAAGCAAATCCGCTTCGGGCAATCGATTAAGGATAACCAGAATGTGATCGATGTCCGGGATGATGGCATCTATGTAGCGTCGCTGGACGGTGCGGGGAAAGTAACGGGAGACCATGACGGCATTACTTTCTATTATACGGAGATCGATGCGGATGCTCATAATTTCGTATTGTCTGCGGATATTCAGGTGCTGCAATATGCGAAGTCGCCTCATGACGGGCAGGAAGCATTCGGGATGATGGCGAGGGACGCAATTGGAACGGACGGCGACTCTGGCGTGTTCGCTTCGAATATTGCTGCCATTGGCGGTCACAGCGGCGGCACGAAGAATGACAACGGCACGCAATTGTTCATCCGTACAGGGGTAGAATCCTCAGATGGAGCCGGTAGCAAGGGCATCCAACGTCAGATGCTGCGCAACGACAAGCCAGATGCAAGTAACACGCATCCAGCAGCACCTTATCGCCTGACACTGGCGAAGACGAACAGCGGGTATGTGGGCCAGCTGAATGATGGTGAGGAAGCGATCTTCTATGAGCCGGATATGCTGCACGTACAGGATGACAAGCTGTATGTAGGCTTCTTCACTGCTCGTGTGGCGGAGATCGTAGTCAGCGATATCGACTTCAAGGTGACGGCAGCGGCTACTGATCCGCCGAAGGTAGAACCGCCTGCGGAACCGGTAGATCCGACGTTAACGATTGCATCACTGGAGAAAACTTCTGAAGCCGATTATGAGCTGATCGTGCGCACGAATGTTGATGGCGTGGTCACGGTGAAGCAGGGACAGTCTCTCCTAGCAGAGGATCTGGCGGTCGAAGGAGGAACTCCGCTTCATGTACCGGCGGTTCTAGTGCCTGACAGTGCCAATCACTTCAGTGTGTCCTTCCTGCCGGATGACACGCAGTATTTAACGTCCTATGATCGTATTGTCCGCAATTACACTGTAACGATGAAGCAATACGAGACGGACGGCCATATCTATGCAGCACCGGATGGATCACCGGAAAGTGACGGTTCAGCGGAGAATCCATTGGATCTGGATACGGCTATCGATTATGTCTTGCCGGGTCAATCGATTATCTTGCTAGACGGCACTTATACGCGCGATCGTGCGTTGGACATTAAGAAATTCAACAGAGGTACGCCAGAAGCAAGGAAGTCTCTCGTCGCTGCGCCGGGCGCCAGACCGGTAATAGACTTCGACAGAGCCTCAGAAGGGGTGCTGTTGAGTGGCGATTATTGGCATATTAGAGGGATTGACTTCACGCGTTCTGCACCGAATACGAAAGGATTCACGGTAGGCGGCGATTCCAACATCGTGGAGCTGTGCCGCTTCTATGAGCATGGTGACACAGGGTTGCAGATTAGCCGTACCGACATTACCGAGACTAGAGAGGATTGGCCTTCACACAACTTGATTCTGAACAGCACCTCCTTCGACAATCGGGATCCGTCTGATAATAATGCTGACGGGTTCGCTGCGAAGCTGACCGTTGGCGAGGGCAATGTCTTCAGGGGCACGATTGCTCACAACAATATTGATGACGGTTGGGACTTGTATACGAAGGCGGGAACTGGAGCGATCGGAGCGGTCGTAATCGAGGACAGCATCGCTTATCATAACGGATTCCTGACGGATGGCACTGTAGGGGCTGGTGACAAAAATGGATTTAAACTGGGCGGTGAAGGCATTCATGTTCCGCATGTCATTCGCAACAGTATTGCGTTCGGGAATGGTGCTGCCGGATTCACGAGCAACAGCAATCCAGGCGTCATGGTGGAGAGTGGTATCGCCTACGACAATGCGGGACGGAATCTGGACCTGTCTACCTATGACGGGATAGAGCCGGACTTTACCCTGAATGGATTCGTCTCTTATCAGAAGGGTGAGGCGCTCAACGATCAGTATCCGCAAGCTCTGGCTTCGAGAGACAACTTCTTGTTCGATGGGACCCAGTCGGTGAACCGGTTAGGCGTTGCTCTGACAGATGACAACTTTGCATCCTTGGTGCCTGTATTGCCTTATGAACGGGATGAGCAAGGCAATATTGTGTGGGGAGAGTTCCTGAAGTTCACAGCGCCGACGGGAACGAGAAGGGGAAGCGGCGGAGCTGGTACGGTTGTGAATGAGGAACTAGTCGTCGTGAACGAATTGCAGGCGAGTGATGGGCTGATCACTGTGACGCTCTCGGAGGAAGAGAAGCAAGTGTGGCTTCCTGCCGATGCAGTAGCCCTCCATCGTGAGAATCGCTTGCAGATTGTCCGTGATGATCTCATTGTCGAAATTCCAGGAGAAGTGCTGGAAGCGTTGAAGGCGCTTGTGACAGAGGATGAATTAGCAGATGCGCAGATTGCTATTGCAATGAAGACGGTTGCCTCGGAGCAAGTGGCAGAGCTGTTGAACAAGGCTGCTGAGCGGAGCCAGGCAGAGTTGCGTGCAGCAGGCGCGATCTTCGATGTGAGCCTGGTGATGATCGATGAAGATGGCCGGCGTCAAGAGCTGGAAGCATTCCCTGAGAACATCAAACTTGCGTTCAACGTGCATCCTGACAGGAACGATGCGTTGTTAGGTGTCTACTATATAGCGGATGACGGCACACTGGAGTATGTCGGCGGTTATATGGAGGACGACTGGATGGCGGCAGAGGTGTCGCACTTCAGCTTATACGCTGTATTGGAGTATGATAAGTCCTTCGCGGATGTGCCGGAAGCACATTGGGCAGCAGCAGCGATCAAGTACGCGGCTGCCAAGCAGATTGCGGCGGGGGTTACGCACACAGCGTTCGCGCCTGAGCGCGAAGTGTCTCGAGCTGAATTCGCCGCACTGTTGGCGAGAGCTTTGGGCTTGGAAGAAGCGGGGGCGATCGAATTTGCCGACGTTGATGCTAACGATTGGTATGCGGCCGCTGTTGCAGCCGTGAGTGAAGCGGGCATTGTGTCTGGTCGGAGTGAAGCGGTATTCGCGCCAGACGCGGCTATTACTCGGGAAGAGATGGCTTCGATGATCGTGCGAGCGCATCGCTACCTGCAGGGAGAAGCTGCTGAAGCTGCGAGTCCGGTCTCCTATTATGCCGATGCGTCTAGTATTAGTGGTTGGGCGCTGGATGATGTGGCGGCAGCGGTAGAGCTGGGCTTCATGCAGGGCAGAGGTGCGCAGATCTTCGTCCCTAAGGGGCTCGCCAACCGGGCAGAAAGCGTACAGGTCATTTATATGCTGCTGCAATGATGACCAACGTCCCAATTTACAATTTCCACACATTCTTTTAATACTCGCTTAACTGTGATTTGCCATTCTAGTAGAGATAGATTGTCTACATAGGAGTGGGAGGAGAATTACAGTGAAAGTATGGAGCAAATGGGCAGGCGTTCTGGTCTTGTCTCTCGGGTTGACCAGTGTGGTCCCTACGGCGTACGCTACATCACCAGTAGGGACAGCGGAGCTGACACTGACTAAGATTGGCGGATACGACACGCAAGCTGGCTTGGATGAGGCTGGGGCGGAGATTGTTACGTATGATCCAGACAGCCAAACGGTATATCTGATCAACGGCGCTACACGCGCTATCGAAATGGTCGATATCTCCACACTGCAAAGCGGGGTAGCTGACCAGACGCTCACAGTAGAGGACGAGCAGAAGCTGTCGATCAGCGCGCATAGTCCAGCGGATGAGCCGGAGCTGTTCGGAGATGTCACGAGTGTCGTCATTCATCCGACGTTGGATCTGATCGCAGCTGCTGTCCCGAACGGTACGAAGACGGATAACGGCAGTGTCGTGTTTTTTACGAAAACGGGGGAATACCTCGGTCATGTAACGGTAGGCGCGCTGCCGGACATGATTACGGTGACGCCAGACGGGACGAAATTTCTCGTAGCGAATGAAGGCGAGCCGAACGATGATTATTCGATTGATCCGCACGGTTCGGTCTCGATTATTGAGATTATGGAAGCCGACGGTGTGTTGGACTTCGAGGTGACGACAGCTGTATTCACAGATGAGTCGATCGAGATTGATGACCATGTGCGCTACGCCTCCTTGCTGATGGGATTCGTCGCGGAGCCGACACATGCGCAATACGCGGCTGATTTCGAGCCAGAGTATATTGTGGTGAGTGAGGACGGCATGCATGCTTATGTGGTGCTGCAGGAAAGCAACGCGGTTGCGGTGCTCGACCTGGAAGAGGGTTCCTTCACCCATGTGTATGGTCTTGGCTTCAAGAACTATCTGCTGGAAGGGAATACATTGGACCCGTCTAACAAGGATGACGGCATTCATATGAATCATTATCCGGTGCTTGGCACGTATATGCCGGACGGCATGAGTCTCAAGACGATCAATGGGAAGACGTATCTGTTCACTGCGAATGAGGGTGATTCCCGCGACTATGACGGCGGCATGGCGGATGAGGTGCGCTTCGGCGATGTGGATTTGACAGACGGCAATACTGTGAAGCTGAATGCGGACTATTACGAAGGCACGACGCAAGCGGAGCTGGACGAATGGAACGTTGCGGAGCTGCAAGCGGAGGACAAGCTCGGTCGTCTGCATGTGATGAATGCGGTGTCCGATGCAGTATATACGGATGCTGCAGGTGAGACGTATTACAACGGTCTATTCATGTATGGCGCACGCTCGTTCTCTATCTGGGATGTGGAGAAGCTGGGTACCGATGAGCAGCTTGTGTTCGACAGCAAGGATGATTTCGAGCAGATTGTGAAGCAGGAGCTGCCGGAGCTGTTCAATTCGAATCATGACGAGAACAAATTCGACAACCGCAGCGATGACAAGGGACCGGAGCCGGAGTATGTGGAGCTAGGTGAAGTGAACGGCGAGCAATATGCTTTCGTCGGACTAGAGCGGCAGAGTGCGCTCGTCGTGTACAATGTGACGAATCCGGAATCGCCACTGTTCGTTAGCTTCGTGAACATGCGTGATGTGGAGCGGGAAGGAGAAGGCGATCTTGGTCCAGAAGGGTTGCGCTTCATCCCGGCAGCAGACAGTCCAACTGGCACTCCATTGCTGCTGACTGGCAATGAAGTGTCCGGTACGTTGGCGATCTTCGAGGTTATGGTTACGGCTGAACAACCGAAGTTCGATGTACAAGCTGTGACGGACGATGCCCATTACACAGTATCCGATGAGCAGGGAGCAGCTGTCATGACGGTGAATGCCGGTGTATCTGGCTGGATGACGTTCGCAGCGAACGTGACGGCAGTACTCGGACATGAGGGTGCTGAGACAGTCGTGTTCATGCATAGCCGAGACGGTGAACAAGTGGGACTGAGCGCGATTCGCGGCGATTATGACGAAGCTTCATTAGAGGCTTCCGCGCAGTTCAATGTGAGAGCAGGCGATGTCGTGGAAGTGTATATCGTCGATGCATTATCTAGCAATCCTGAACAGCAGCCGATCGTGCTGCAATAACGGATGAGGAGACAAGCGATGACGAATCGATGGAAAATAGCAATCATTACGACGATGTTGCTGACAGGCTCTTACGTTGCTGCGACTGTAGTAGATGGGGCGAACAATCAGGTTGCAGCTGCCGCTCCGACAGTGGCTGTTGACAAGTCAAGTGTGAATCATAGACAGACGATTATTGTGACGGGGACCTACACAGCGAATGAGTGGGTCACACTTCGGGCCATAGACAGCAACGGCGATCTGATCGTCTTCGACGGGGTGAAGTCCGATGCTGCGGGTGCTTACACGTTCGAGGTGTCCATTCCAGATCATGCAGCAGCTGGTGTCATGGACATTTACACAGGTGCGGGTGAAGAGGTAGCACATACTTCCGTTCAGGTGACTGTACGCAGCGGCGGGAGTAATGGCGGCTCCTCTGGCTCCTCTGGCAGCGGTACCCCGGCGGTGTCGGATACTGCTGGACCGCAAGCTGATAGCAGCGGGATGCTTGTGTATGAGGTCGAAATTTCAGACAATGCAGACGGTCGATCAGAAGCGACAGTAACTGTCGATGGCGATGCGATCCAGCAAGCTGTTGAACACAATCCGTCTACGGTGACGATTAAGGTAGATGCAGACGCTGAGCTGATCGATGTTCGTCTGGCGGGCGAGGCGTTGCAGCAGCTGATAGCTTCAGAGCAAGTGGAGATCGTGAATGTCGTTACACCACTCGGTACTTATGAGCTGCCTATGGCTGTTGTCGATCGCGAGCTGTTGGCTGCTGAGCTTGGTGTAGATGCAGAGGACATTACACTGCGAATTGTGATTCATCAGGCATCGGATATGCAGCACGATACGGCGAGTGAGGCAGCAGAGGAGATTGGTGCAGATGTAGTTGCAGCATTCGTGGACTTTCACGTGGAGGCTGTTACGGAAGAAGGAGAAGCAATGGAGGTATTGTTCGGCAGCACGTATGTTTCACGTACATTGCCTCTGCCTAGTCAGGTGGATACCGATAGGGCTACGGCTGTGCGCTATGATGAGGCTGCTGACAAGCTTGTGTTCGTGCCTGCACTGTTCTATGGTGAGGGCGACAACTGGTACGCAGAGCTGAAGCGGACTGGCAATAGCCTGTATACCGTTATCGAGCATAGCCAATCGTTCGCGGATATTCCTGACAGTCACTGGGGCAAGGACGAGATCGAGCTGCTTGCTTCGAAGCTGATCGTCAGCGGAGTGAGCGATGATACCTTCGCTCCTGCGCAAACATTGACACGTGCGGAATTTGCCGCACTAATCGTGCGCGGACTTGGTTTGGAGGAGCAAGGCGCTTCTTCGTTCACTGATGTACGGGCAATTGCATGGTATGCAGGGGCCGTTGGTGCAGCATATGAAGCGGGGTTGGTCGCTGGCTATGAGGACGGCAGCTTCCGTCCGAACGAGCCGATTACCCGTCAAGAGCTGGCGAAGCTCATTCACAATGCGCTCGTGTTCACGGGGCAGGCTCCGGCAGATGCAGGCGGCGAGTCCGTAGCATTCACGGATCGCGATGCCATTGCAGACTGGGCGCAAGCAGCAGTAGCGAGCATTGCCGAAGCTGGCATAACCGAAGGGCGCAGTGTCAATCGCTTCGAGCCGACAGCACTGTCGAACCGTGCAGAAGCCGCCGCGATGATCAAGCGCTTGCTGCAGCATGTGCGCTTCATCGATTGATAGAGCAAGCTCAACAGCGATCGGAGTGAGTGATCCGCTGCATCTTTTCGCGCTATCTCTCACATCTCGCATCACCATTGGCGTCATCACGCGCGCACCATCGCTCGCAGCCCCGCGTGCGCACTCCTACGTGTGCACCCCCCTCGCGGCTCCACGTGTGCACCCCACTCGCACCATTCGTGCGCACCGCCGCAAGCGCACCCCCATGTGCGCACCCCCACATGCCGAGATGCGGGAGCTGGAAATTACTTACCCACTACCCTTCATTAAGGGTAGGAAAGTAAGTAATTTGCGCATATTTACTGAGAAAAGGCTGATTATTTACCCATCTACCTATAATAGTGGAAGCCAGCGTTCCGATTAAGGGTAGTTGGGTAATAAATACGCCAATTCGGCGGCAATATCGGCAAAATTATTGTAGTTGCTACCTATAATGAAGGGAAGCAGTACCACTAGTAACCTTATTCACGCAGCTACTGAGCCGATTTAGCCAAGGCTATGACGCTGACGCACCCGCGCCGCGCGCCCCCAGTGCTGCTGCAGCAGCCTTCGCCAATCGAAGAAGCGCGCCCGCAAGGGCGCGCTTTGCTGTGACTGACCGCATTCGGCAGTTCTATGCTTCTACGAGCTCACGCTTCTCCATGTGCAGAGGAGGCGGCAGCAGCCAGCCCTTGTCCTTATTCATGCGCAATATTTGACCGGCTAATGTAAGCAGGATGCCATGATACTTCGTGAACAGCGCGCCGATGTCTTCACGAATGCTCGAACCGATAATCGTGCTGCAGGCAATCAGCCCTGCTGAGACATCAGCCGAAATGCGCAGCGCAATCTCCGGATCAGTGAAGCGGGCGCCTGCAGGAATATCTTCGAGCTTCTCTTCCGGACGCTCCGGATAAGCAGGAGCAGGGGTGATCCCGTTATCTGTCAGCAGCTTGTCGCACTCCGTGATCGCCTTCTGCGACTGGTCGATTAACTGGTCCAGCATGTTGCGCAAATCCTTGTCACCGGCATGGCACTTCAACGCTTGATAGGCGGATAGCATGCCCTTGACTTTGGTAGAATAGGACCATACTTCGATGATCTCGCCATAGTGCATCGGTTCTTCCTTCGGGTTGCCGCTTAAGATGCCCATACATCGCGTCTCCTTTTCGTTGGTGGAATCATCACTGGATTGGTTGTACATATTTAGTGTGGACTTCCTTACGCACAATATGCACATGAGGTAGAGTAGATATCTGGAAATGGAATTGTATCCCTTCGACAATCCGCGCGATCGACTGCTGTTGCTTGCCTGAGGAAGCCGTACGACAGCTAGCAGCGGAAATTTCCTCGTTCCTCGTATTGACAGTGTTTTTTTCAGTATGGTATATAATAGTATGGATGCGTTAGCACTCTCTTCAACTGAGTGCTAACCTCAGGCTGTTACATAGGTACATAGCAGCGCGACACCTTACGTCCATTGTACGAATCGAAAGGAGACGAAATAATGGCGAAGAAGCAGTTCAAGGCAGAGTCCAAGCGATTGCTGGAAATGATGATTAATTCGATCTATACACAGAAGGAGATTTTCCTGCGTGAATTAATTTCCAACTCCAGTGATGCGATTGACAAGATTTATTACAAAGCATTGACAGACGATTCTCTAGTGTTCGACAAGGAGCAGTACTATATTCAGATTATCCCGGACAAGGACGCCCGCACGCTGACCCTGATTGATACCGGTATCGGTATGACGAAGGAAGAGCTGGAGCATAACCTTGGCGTGATTGCGAAGAGCGGTTCGCTTGCATTCAAGCAAGAGAATGAGGCCAAGGAAGGGCATAACATTATTGGCCAGTTCGGCGTCGGCTTCTACTCCTCATTCATGGTTGCTGATGTCGTGACGGTTCGAAGCAGAGCGCTCGGCAGTGAGGAAGCATTCCAGTGGGAATCCAAGGGCGCGGACGGCTATACGGTGAAAGCTTGCGAGAAGGACAGCGTCGGTACCGAGATCGTGCTGAAGCTGAAGGACAATACCGAGGATGAGCAATATGACGAGTACCTGGACCAGCATCGGTTGAAGGCGATCATCAAAAAGTACTCGGACTTCATCCGGTATCCGATCAAGATGGAGATCAGCGGCAAGCGGCCGAAGGAAGGCGAAGACAACGAGTTCGAGGATTACACCGAAGAGCAGGTTGTTAACAGCATGATTCCGATCTGGCGGAAAAATAAAAGCGAGCTAACCGACGAGGACTACGAGAACTTCTACAACGAGAAGCATTACGGCTTCGACAAGCCGCTCGCGCATGTTCATATTAGCGCTGATGGCGCGGCGGTCTACCAGGCGATTCTGTATATTCCTGAGAATACACCATTCGATTATTACACGAAGGAATATGAGAAGGGTCTTGAGCTGTATTCCAACGGCGTGCTCATTATGGATAAGTGCGCGGATCTGCTGCCGGACTACTTCAGCTTCGTGAAGGGCATGGTCGATTCGGAGGACTTGTCGCTCAATATTTCGCGCGAGATGCTGCAGCATGACCGTCAGCTGAAGCTGATTGCCAAGAATATCAAGAACAAGATTAAGGGTCAGCTTCAGAGCTTGCTGAAGGATGACCGTGAGAAGTACGAGAAGTTCTACGCTGCATTCGGCAGACAGATCAAGTTCGGTGTGTACAATGACTATGGCGCGAACAAGGACGATCTGCAGGATCTGCTGTTGTTCACGACCTCGAAGGAGCAGAAGCTCGTTACGCTCGATGAATATGTATCCGGCATGCCGGAGGAGCAGAAGTATATTTACTATGCGGCTGGTGAATCGATCGAACGACTGGAGAAGCTGCCGCAAACTGAGATGGTTGCAGACAAGGGCTATGAGATTCTGTACTTCACAGAAGATATCGATGAGTTCGCAATCAAGATGATCGCGAATTACAAGGAGAAGGAATTCCGCAACGTCTCCAGCGGTGACTTGGGCATCGAGGATGCGGAGTCGAAGGAAACCGAAGCCGAGAAAAATGAGAACAAGGACTTGTTCGAATCGATGCAAGGCGTTCTTGGCAGCAAGGTGAAGGAGGTTCGCGCATCCAAGCGGCTCAAGACCCATCCGGTCTGCCTGACTACGGAGGGCGAGGTTACGATCGAGATGGAGAAGATATTGAAGGCGATGCCGAACGGTCAAGATGTGCAAGCGGACAAAGTGCTGGAGATCAACGTCAATCATGATGTATTCCAGACGTTGAAGTCGGCGCAGTCTTCTGACAAGGAGAAGCTGGAGCTGTATACGAATCTGCTGTACAACCAAGCGCTGTTGATCGAGGGCTTGCCGGTCGAAGATCCGGTCGCGTTCACGAACGATATGTGCAAGGTGATGGTGTAGAGGGTATAAGCTGCGCAAGAGAGCGCCACTGCTGGAAGAAGCGGTGGCGCTTTTACGTGCTTCGGTCGATGTTGAACCGTTGTTCGCGCCACTGGAGGCTCCGGTGGGTCACCCCGGCACGCGCCAATAGTGGATCTGTAAGCTCTAACGGAAATGAGAAGCCACTATTGACCTGTTTTGCGCGAGTGTTACATTATAACGGAAATGAGAAAACTTTATACAGCTATTCACCGACTTTTGGCCTCGAATCCATCAAATAAGGTATGCTCACTTCCGTTAGAAATTACATTTGCTCCAAAATGGCTCGTAAGCGTCTCCTACTTCCGTTAAGATTACACACAGCCTAACAACACCTGCTTCTGCTAGCTTTCATCCTCCCGTCACGTTGTCACTTCAACTTTTTACCACTAATTCTTCCTGTGTCTTGCTGTATGATCGTGCTCCATCGGCGGCTAACGGAAAGCATAGAATTCTGCTATAACTTTGCGATTGTTGTTCGATTGCAGCAGAAGCAATAACACCTATAATCATAGTATGTGAACAAGAGCTGCAGCCTTCGATCCGGTTGAGTCCTGTCACTTTCTATGCGAAGGTCTTGCGTAAGCTAGAGGGGCTACGATAACAAGCGCAAGCTATTCGTGAAAGCGTATCCAATTCATCCGAAGAAGGAACTCTCATTAAATCCACTAGGAGGAATCGGCCATGAAGCTTGGTGTGTTTACAGTTTTGTACAGTCAGAGGACGCTGGAAGAAACGTTAGACGATCTCGCACAGCAAGGCGTGGAATCCGTAGAGCTCGGCACAGGCGGCTATGTGGGCAACGCCCATTGCAAGCCTGAGGAACTGCTTGTCGATGATGCGAAGCGGAAGGCATTCAAGAAGGCAATTGAATCTCGAGGGATGACGATTAGTGCGTTAAGCTGCCACGGCAACACGTTGCATCCGCAGACGCAGATTGCCCAGCCGTTCCACGACGACCTTGAAGCAACGGTGAAGCTGGCCGAACTGCTAGAAGTACCGACAGTTGTGACATTTTCTGGACTTCCTGGCGATCATGAAGGCGCGTTGTATCCGAATTGGCCAGTAGCGCCATGGCCGAACGACTTCCAGGATGTGTTCGCTTGGCAGTGGGATAATAAGGTGATCCCGTATTGGACAGAAATGGGACAGTTCGCAGAGAAGCATCATGTGCGGATCGCATTAGAGCTTCATGGCGGGTTTTCCGTGCATACGCCGGCTACACTGTTGAAGCTTCGTGATGCAGTAGGCGAGGTGATCGGTGCGAATGTCGATCCAAGCCATATGTGGTGGCAGGGCATTGATCCGATCGAGGCGATCCGGATTCTAGGCAAGGAGAAGGCGATCTATCATTTTCACGCGAAAGATACGGCAATCGATCCCGTTAATGTGAACCGTGCCGGGCTGACTGACATGCAGCCTTATACGCAGATGGCCGACCGTGCATGGATCTTCCGGACGATCGGATATGGCCATGATATGAAGGAGTGGGCAGACATCATAAGCAAGCTGCGCCAGGTCGGGTATGATGGTGTGGTGAGCATCGAGCATGAGGATGGATTAATGTCAGTAGACGAAGGATTGCAACGCGCTGTTGCCAACTTACAGCAGGTGATCATCAAGGAACCGCTTGGCGACATGTGGTGGGTCTAGACACTACCGCGATGAGCCGGGGTAATAGACAGTGGGAGAACCGTGTGTGATGCGATGCCCGGACTTACCCCGCAGGTCCGCTATCCAACGAGCGTGCGAACGCTTGCGGAGTCATGCCGAACTTGGCTTTGAACAGGCGGATGAAATAGCTGACATTGTCGAAGCCTACGCGAGCAGCTGTCTCCTGCACGGTGAGTTGATTCGTCTGGAGCATGCTCTGAGCTCGGGTCAGTCGGAGATTGTTCATATATTCAATGGGGCTTTGACCCGTCATCTTGCGGAAAAATGTGTAAAAATGCGCGCTGCTAATATGGATATGATCGGCAAGCTGCTGTACGGTGAGCTTCTGCGTTAGATTGGCGTCCATGTAAGCGAGAATTTGCTTCAGTCGCAATGTCTGCCTGTAATCCTTCGGTGTGTGGGAAGTCAGCTCCTGATGCAAGCTAGCGTGAATCACTTCATAGAAGCTGTCGAACAGCGCAGCCTTGATCTTCAAGGTGTGTCCTGGCTTCTTGTGCCGGAACTGCTTCAGGATATGCATCCAATGGGACCGCATGCGCTTGGTAGCGGATAACGAACCATCCAGCCGGTTCGGCAGCGCATACGTATTGTTCAAGAACGGTGCGAGAAATTGCTCGGTACACAGATCGTCCTGCCGTCCGAATAGCATCGACAGGTCGAATACGATAGAGGCTACTTCGCAGTGCTCGCCGGGCAGTGATGAAGCGCCGTGGATCAGACCGCTGTTCACGATAATCAGATCGCCCCGCTTCCCGATTACATGCTCCGTATCGATCTCGAAGCGCGCCATGCCGTCCAAGATGATGATCCACTCGAGATGATGGTGGAAGTGTGTATAGAACAAGCGCTCTTGGCGGTCTGACAGTGCGGGGACGCTATTATAGTAGACGTGCAGCGGGAAGTCTGTGCTGCCGTGTGTCAATTCATATTTCATGCTGCCTCTCCTCAGGTTGCTAGTATTGTATGATGAAGGAATGATCGGAAATCGATAATTTAAGACCGCATCATACGGTTGGCAATAGTATACTACTATTCACTTCCATGGTGAAGAGGGGCAGGTCAATGGAACACGAAGATCTTACGAGGAGGAGACAACAATGGATCAAGTGAAAGTTGGCATGATTGGCTATAAGTTTATGGGCAAAGCTCACAGCCATGCGTACAAGGATTTGCCAATGTTCTTCCCGGAATCGCCGCAACCGGTCATGCAGGCGGTCTGCGGTCGTGATCAGAACGGCGTGGAACAGGCGGCCAAGCAGTTCGGCTGGGAGAGCGTAGAGACGGATTGGCGCAAGCTGATTCAGCGCGACGATATTGACTTGATCGACATCAATGCACCAAGCAATGCGCACAAGGAGATTGCCATAGAAGCGGCGCGGGCGGGCAAGCACTTGTTCTGCGAGAAGCCGCTGGCCCTGACCTTGGGCGATGCACGAGAAATGCTGGATGCAGCCGAGACTAGCGGCGTGAAGCATATGGTCGGCTTCAACTATCGGTTCGCGCCGGCTGTGCAGCTGGCGAAGAAGCTAATCGCAGACGGTCGGCTCGGCAAGCTGTATCACTTCCGCGCTTCTTTCCTGCAGGACTTCATTGTTGATCCGAACTTCCCGCTCGTCTGGCGGCTGCAGAAGGAAATTGCAGGCTCCGGCTCGCATGGTGATTTGGGCGCGCATCTAATTGACATGGCCCGCTTCCTCGTCGGTGAATTCCAGGATGTGATCGGCATGAGCGAGACGTTCATTAAGGAACGTCCGTTGGCTGGCGAGATGAGCGGACTAAGTGCATCCGGCAGCGGAGAA
The DNA here is from genome assembly GCA_913056365.1 of uncultured Paenibacillaceae bacterium. GTDB lineage: Bacteria > Bacillota > Bacilli > Paenibacillales > K13 > Xylanibacillus. The sequence goes on from CAJXLT010000003.1 coordinate 207,403, forward strand.
GGGCCGAAGGGTGAAGTCACTGTCGACGATGCGACCTTGTTCCTGGCCCGCTTCAACAGCGGTGTATTAGGAAGCTTCGAAGCTACTCGATTCGCGCCCGGTCATCGCTGCACGAATTCGTTCGAGATTAACGGAAGCAAGGGCAGCGTGAGGTTCGACTTCGAGCGGATGAACGAGCTGCAGGTGTACTTCACAGATGACGCTGAGGATGTGCAGGGCTTCCGTCGTGTGCTTGCGACCGATCCGAGCCATGCCTACATGGATGCTTGGTGGCCGCCAGGCCATACGATTGGCTTCGAGCACACGTTCATTCATGAAACGTTGGAGCTGCTCCACGCGATTCGCGACAACCGCCAGCCAGTGCCGAATTTCCGGGACGGCGTACAGTGTCAGGAAGTGCTGGAGGCAGTAGACCGATCGATAGCCGAGCGCCGTTGGGTGAGCATTAGCGAAATGTGATGGCATAGGATTGTGCCATACCTTCGCGATTCTTGTTCGATTGCGAACGGCTGCGGAACACGTATAATCAAGATCACGAAGTGCTTAGGACAACTACCATTATGACAACTGGAGTGTGAGAACAACATGGGACACGATATTCGTATAGGCACATTGGTAGGCGGCGGAGATGCTGTTCGCGTACTGCCGCAAATTATTCCTCACGGATTCGAAAGCTTCGGCATTAACTTCTGGCAGACGACAGGCGATGTGGACTTGGTGGAGACAGCGAAGCGTGTGCGCGAGATTGCCGACGAGCACGATATTGTTATCGCTACGCTAGGGATATTCGGCAATCCGCTGACTGGGACAGGGAACAATGCGGATACGCTGGCCAGCTGGGAACGCTTAATCGATGCGGCTGAGCTGTTCGGCACGAATATGGTCAACGGCTTCACCGGGCGTCTCGTAGACCAGCCGATCGACGAATCGATTCCGAAGTTCAAGGAAGTGTTCAGCGAGCTTGCCAAGCGTGCAGCGGACCGCGGTGTGAAGATCGCCTTCGAGAATTGCGACATGCACGGCGACTGGTGGCGCGGCGATTGGAATATCGCGCACAATCCGACTGCTTGGGAGATGATGTTCGATGCTGTACCGGCTGACAACATCGGTCTGGAGTGGGAGCCTTGCCATCAGATGGTGAGCCTGATCGATCCGATACCGCAGCTGCGCAAGTGGATCGATAAGATATTCCACGTACACGGCAAGGACGCGACGATCGCTTGGGATATCGTGAAGGAGTACGGCGTGCACGGTCCTAAGCCATATGTATGGCACCGGACACCGGGCTTCGGCGACACGAATTGGACGGATATCATAACGATCCTGCGTCAGCACGGTTATAAAGGCTCGATTGACATTGAAGGCTGGCATGATCCGGTGTACCGCGATGAGCTGGAGATGACGGGTCAAGTACATGCGTTGAATTACTTGAAGCAATGCCGGGGCGGCGAATTCGTGCCGAACCCGAAGTAAGGAGGCACCCTACATCATGTTGAAGCAAAAAGTTGCCGTCATCGGCTGCGGCGGTATGTCCAACGTCTGGATTGAATATTTGCTGAAGCGGGACGACGTGGAAATTGTTGCATTGGCAGATATCTACGAGGAAGCCGCGCAGAAGATGGCAGATAAGCATAACCTAAGCTGCATGATCTTCACCGATATAGAGCAGGCGATCAAGCAGTCGGGTGCGGAGATCGTCATCGACGTCACGATCCCGGCGAGCCATTACCAGGTGTGCAAGACCGCGCTTGAGCTCGGCTGTCATGTACTCGGCGAGAAGCCGATGGCTGCCAACATGGCGGAAGCGCGCAGCATCGTCGAGATCGCCGAGAAGTCCGGCAAGTCATTCACCGTCATGCAGAATCGCCGCTACAACGAGAATATTCGTGCGCTGCGCGACATGATCGCCGCAGATACGATCGGGCGAGTCGGGTATATTGGCGCCGACTTCTTCCTTGGACCGCACTTCGGCGGCTTCCGCGAGCAGATGGAGAGCCCGCTGATCGTTGACATGGCGATTCATACGTTCGACGAAGCGCGGTTGATTTCGGGTGCGGACCCAGTCTCCGTCTATTGCCAGGAATTCAATACGCCGGGCTCTTGGTACGAAGGCAACGCTGCCGCGATCTGCATCTTCGAGATGTCCGACGGCTCGGTCTTCTGCTACCGCGGCTCGTGGGCAGCGGAAGGCGCACCTACATCGTGGGAAGCGTCGTGGCGTATTACAGGCGAACACGGCACGGCGATCTGGGACGGCGACAACGCTCCCTATGCCGAAGTCGTAGCGCCCGGCGACCAGTCCGGCAAGTTCTTCAAGGACACCGTCCGCAAGGACGCGGCTGTCGAATGGCAGGGACAGCATGGCCACGACGGTTGCCTGGACGAAATGTTCGCTGCCCTGCGCGAAGGCCGTCGTGCGGAGACAGACTGCCATGACAACCTGATGAGCATCGCCATGGTATTCGGCGCGCTGGAAAGCGCCAAGACCGGACAGAAGATCGACTTGAAGGCATTCATCGCTAACGGCGAATAAAGGTTGATAGCTATGCCAATCGCCGCCGGCTGCAGTGGGTTAACCGCTGTTGTCGGCGGTTTTTGCTGTGAGAAGGCGAGGCGAGTAGTCGACCACCGCACAATGTGATGCTTACGGTATTCTGAGGGCTCCATGCGGTGCTAGTGGCATCTCCGCACGGAGCAGCAAGCCTCAGCCCACCGGCACATTGGCATCCCCACACGGTACAGCCATTCCATCAGCCCGCTGGCACATCGTTGCCCCCACACGGAGCAGCAAGCCTCAGCCCACCGGCACACGGGCATCCCCACACGGCCACCAGCACAACTTCTAACGGAAGTGAGAGACGCTATTTGCCGGTTTTTCGCGTATTTCAATTTCTAACGGAAGCAGGAAGCGCTTAATCGATGAAACTACAGGGTATATGCCGGATTTCCCCACAATAGTGCCCTCTGGTTTCCGTTAAAATCTCATTCGCTCGCAAAAACCGGTTTTAGCGTCTCCTATTTCCGTTAGAGCACCGAACCGCCACTTCGTCAGGGTCAGAGGCCGCTGATTGAACTAGGATAAGAGAATCGCATGCTGTGACAATCAAGGCGAGCGACATCACCCAAGCAGCTTGTTAACCGCGGATAACCGCAGTATAATGTGCCCGAGTCAATTTTCTAATGATAACTTCTGCACACTCCGACACTAGAATTTGTTCGCATGCATACGAAGTGTTCTATATCTGGTGATGGGATCTGCTTTATATCGCATTATGACATTGACTCCGACAAGATTATATCATTCAACACATAGAAGAGGTCATCATATGGAAGCTAAGTTTTGTATGCAGTGCGGTCATGCTCTTATTGAGAAAAAAGTAGATGGTGAAATGCGTCAAGCCTGCTCCTCGTGCAGTTACGTGCATTGGGGGAACTATAGTGTCGGCGTAGGTGCGCTCGTTATGAAGGACGGCAAGCTGCTGCTCGTTCGTCGAGCTCAGGAGCCCGGGAAGGGCTACTGGACGAACCCCGGCGGCTACATTGAACAGCATGAGCAGATCGACGACACCGTGCGCCGCGAGGTACAGGAAGAATCCGGTGTAGATGCCCGCGTGACCGGAATAGTTGCCGTGCGCGACCAGCCGCGAGCCGTACACAACGTGTATATCGCCTTCGCAATGGAATATATTAGCGGCGACCCAACTCCGGATAATGTTGAAGTAGATGCGGCGGGATTCTTCAGTCTCGCGGATATGGAAACGATGAATGTGGCTGACTTCACCCGCTGGCTCGTCGATGTTGCCGTCAAGGCGAAGGACGACGGACTAGAGGCAGAGCCGGAGAAGCCGTCCGCACTTGCTAAGTATGGCTTGTATCGGGTGTGAGGGAGGCACAATGTGAAGGTGGAGGGATCAGATGATCAAACGAAAAATATTGACTGTTTTGCTAGCAACCCCTCTTTCCCTGTTGTTCATTTTTGCTGTGTTCTTCGGCGAGTGGGAGCAACCGCTTGATTTGATCGTGATGACTGGCGTATTTAGTCTATGGGTATCCCCTATCACATTGTTATACGGCTTGCCCGTTTCATTTCTATCAGACTTTGTCGGTAAAAGGTTACAGGGAAGAGTAAGGAGTCTCACCGCCTTATTTGTTCATCTGTTCTTCGCAGTCCTATTTGGTTTCATAGTACCTATGAATGGGTCGCTTCCTATATTCAGCGGCGAAGTTGATTTCTCTGTAATTTTTGCAACGATTGTTGCGCTGTTCTTCTGGATTGTAGATGAATGGTTGAGAAAACGAAAAATGAGGAAATTACGAAGCTAATCTCGCATCAGATCCTCTTTCCCTACTTCACTGACGCCAACTGTCAGTGAAGTTCGTGTATGCTGAATAGGAGCAAACAACGAGGGAGGATTTCAATGTATCAGACGATTGCATCATTCGTAGAAGAATGGAAGAAGGAAGCCGAACTGACCTTGCGGGTGCTGGACAAGCTGACAGATGCGTCTCTGGAGCAGAAGGTATGGGAACAGGGGCGTACAGCAGAACAGCTGGCTTGGCATCTGGTAGAGTCTATTCACTACATGACGGCGATGGGCTTGGAGCTGGAAGCTCCGCAGAAGGGTACGGCACCGAGCGCGTCATCTATCGCGGCAGCGTACCACAAGATCAGCAATGAGCTGGTGACAGCCGTACAGGGGCAGTGGACTGAGCAGGACTTGCTGAAGCAAGTGGAAATCGGGGGAGAAGCATATACTTACGGCGCATCCTTGCAATTTACCCTCATGCACCAAGCACACCATCGCGGTCAGTTGACCGTATTGATGAGACAAGGCGGTTTGCGTGCACCCGATGTGTACGGTCCTACTAAGGAAGATTGGCTCGATCAGGGCATGGAACCGTACGTGTAAGCAGGAGTGAGACGTTGACGGCACTGGAAGGTGCAGGTAAGCTGATGCACATGACCTTGAAAAGATGCTATTTTTACACGTAGAGACTTGCTGTACAAGGAGAGGGTAGAGTGGCGAAATCAGACAATATGCTGTCGATCCTATGGCTGCTGCTGCACAGAGGACGGATGACTGCTCAGCAGCTTGCTGACGAGCTGGAAATTCATGTTCGCACTGTCTATCGCTGCATTGACTCTCTATGTGCAAGCGGGGTGCCGATCATTGCCGATGCTGGGCATCATGGCGGCTATTATCTGCAGGAGAACTTCGCTGAAGCTCCGCTCTTCTTCGATCTGGACGAGCAGAAGTCGCTCGTGCATGCTGCAGCCTTCGCGCTAGATTCGGGCTATCCGTATGCCGATGCTTTGCGGCGCGCGATCGACAAGCTGAGACACTACGCGACCGAAGCGCAGGCTGAAGCGATCGATCGTCATGCGGAAGGTGTCACGGTCGTCCAGCCTCCGCTGGATGAACAACACCGCGCCCGGTTGGAAGTGCTGGAGCAAGCGGCGGCAGCTGGTCGAACAATAGAGATGACCTACGACAAGGGCCATCACCGTACTGCCGAGGCACGATCATTAGATCCTTACGGATTAGCATACTGGAAGGGCAGCTGGTACGTCGCTGGTTACTGTCACCTCCGGCAACAGCTGCGCAGCTTCCGCATTGATCGCATTGTCGAATTGCAACATACGGATAGAAGCTTTCAGAAGCCGAGGGGCTTCTCCGCCGGGCAATTCCTGCTCCATCAGCTGCTTCCGTCTGCTAGCGAGACGAATCACCTCATCACCGTAATCGTGCAAGCGCCAGACGAGGTGCTGAACGAGCTGAGCAAGCATTGGCTGTTCGGTCATGCGCTGACGGAACGCACGCCGGGACAGGCAAGCTTCCAGTTGGCGGAGCATACGATGCGCACTTATGTGCCGTACTTCCTGCTTCCATATGGCCGGGCGTTGACGATTCGTGAACCGATCCTACTAATGGAACGGATGGCTGAAGTCGCAGCCAACATGGCCGAACATTATCAATCCATGGCGAAAGGCAGGGATGCTACATGAGTTATGTGAATACGTTCATCTGTATTTCAGAGGATTGTCCAGTAGAGACGGGCGTAGTGCCGCAGTCGAACCGTCAGCCCAAGCCGATTCATCTGCTGCAATATGAACTGATCACGCAATCGCCATATACGTATACCCATGAGGAATTATTGCTTGAGGTGAACAGGAGGAGAGATGCGGTGGCAGATGATGAGCTGGAAGCCTATCGTATTCGCCTGTTCGAGAAGAAGCATCCTTGTCTGCGCGCTTCCATGCTGGCGAAGAAGTACGGTTGGGGTATCCACTATAACGAGCAGGGGCAAATTGCGATCTATGCAGCCGGCACTGCGGAGTATACAGCGTGGCTAGAGGACAGCGGGACGACAGTGGTTCGAGCTATGCGCAATAGTCGTGCAGGGAAGTCCGCCACTGCTCCATAGCGCAATCGTGCTCTTCCCGTGACTACTTATCTGCCCTAAATCTACTGAGTACGCAACAGTATCCAAGGAGGTAAGAGTAGCGGTGATGAGCGGCAAGAATGACTGAACCAGCCAGTTGAAACTATAACGGTCACTCCAGCTTCCTCTTCAACACCTCAATCGCCTGTGCACGGTCTTCTACCTTCAAGCTTCTGTAGATAGCGCTAATGTAGTTCTTGATCGTACCAACAGATAGATGCAGCAGTTCGGCCATCTGGCTGTTCGTTCTGCCCTCGAGCAGTAAGAAGATAATTTGCTTCTCTCGTGCTGAGAACACTTCCTGCCAATCCCCCCAGGGAAGTCCCTCGGCACTCGCATGAATCTCCTCTTCACTTAACTCTTCACTTAAGCTATTCGGTTGCTCGTCTAGGCTCGCTTGCAGCTTAGCTGTGATCTGCGCAGGAAGTATGAGCTGACCGTTCTTAACTGCATAGATGACACGAATAATCTCTTCTGTATCCCAATCTTTGAGAAGGAAGCCGTTGGCGCCTGCTTGAAGCGCTTGGATGATGCGATCGTCATCCGGCTGTGACGTGATGATCAGGATATGGGTATGCGGTACTAACCGGCGTATTTGTCTAGTCGCTGCAATCCCGTCCATACCCGGCATGTGCAGGTCCATCAGCACGACATCCGGCTGCTCGCTCTCTGCAAGCTTCACGGCTGTATGTCCATCCGATGCTGTTCCTGTGACACTCATCCCTTCTTGTAGATCCAGAATAGTATGGAAGCCGTCCCGTACGATCGGATGATCATCTGCTATTACGATCCGCAATGACTGATTCATGCGTGCCCCCCTCTAGTTGCGTATATATGGAATAAAAAAACAGATTAGACCGGCAAATATATGTTCAGCTGGCAGCCACCGTCCGGGGTTTTGCTGAGCTGGAACGTACCGCCTAGCTTATCTACTCGTTCCTTCATGGTCGATAAGCCGAAGCCTAGCCTCCATTTAATCGGGAATTGGCCATTATCCTCTAAGCAGAAGCGAACGCCCGGCTGCTCTCTGGTCAGCGTTACGTTGAAGGAAGTGCTTCGTCCGTGACGAATCCCGTTCGTCAATCCTTCCTGCAAAGCGCGATACAGTGTGAGCTTCTGCTGATCTGTCAACGGCGGCAGCTCACCGAAATCTGCATCGATGTGAACCCCTGTCACTTGACGTGTTTCCTCTATGAGTGCATGCAGACTTTCGCGGAAGTTAACGAAGGAATGCTCCTCGTATAAAGTGTGAATCGATTTGCGCACATTGTGCAAGCTGTTCTTCACTTGTTCCTTGGCGGCATCAAGCTTGTGTACAGCTTCCTGAGGTTTGTTGTGCAGAACGAGCTGCTTGCCGGTCTCCATCCCGACTAATGCTGTCGTCAAAGAATGTCCAATCGTATCATGGATTTCCCGAGACAGGTTCATGCGTTCCTCCATCATCACCTTTTCCTCTAGCTGCTGACTCGATTCTTGCAACCGTTCATAGGCACGGTTCAGCTGCTCCTTCTGCATATTCGCTCTCTGTGTAACGACGCTGAATCCGAAGATGAGCCAATATTCTAGGGCACGCGGAATGACGAAGGTCATGTCCTCGATTGGCGGCAAGCCTTCGTGCGCATACACACCGAAGACGAACCCCAGATAACAGAGCACGGTGAACGGCACGCTGAATGCGGCTGATTTTTTGTATGCCGCTTCGGCAAGCAGAATGAAGAAGTACACTTGCGGGACGAAAGAACCATCTATCCATTGAATGGCGAAGGCGAGACACCATGACCCGAACAGGACGGCTGCACCTGACCGCTTCGTCAAATCCGGGTCGATTCGATGATAGCGAATCAATTGAAGCAGTACGAAAGCTGAAGTTAGAAGGAACAGCTCGATGCGTGTATCCGGATTGTTGATTAGGAGGAGCGGAATAGGAAGCAGTAAGGATATGTACAAAACTAAATCTAGTATCGTCGGCTTTTTGCTAAGCATGTCATCACCTAATTCTGTATGAGCACAGGATGCGAATTTTGTCGAATTTATACTTGTTCGGTCCCTATTATACTTGTTCCTCCTGCGGAAGGAAACCGTTAACATGACTTTTCTAGCGTCGAGCTGGATGAAAAATATGACTGTATGGCTGCAAAATGTGACCCCTTGTGACCTGTCCATGAAGGGCAACTCCCAGTATCGTGAATATAGGAACTAGTTATGCGTGCGAAGCTATGAATTTATTAGTTCGTAAAGAAATAGGAGGTTCAACGTGAGAAAGTACTTATTCAGTCTAGCGATTTGTTGGCTTGCGCTCTTGATCGTACCGATGCCATCGGCAGAGGCTGACGAAATTGTCAGTATGAACGTAAGTGGTGGAGACAGCACAGGGTCTACGACCTATTTCAATGGTGGGCAAACCATTCAGGTGACAATCGAATTCGATGCGCCGGTCGCCTGTGCGAAAGAGGACTCATACTTGCAGGTGCTGCAGGCGGAAGTGGATGGTGTTCCGCTTGAGATCCCGATGATCGATGCAGAGGAAGGCTTCGATACTTTCAAGACATTCGAATACACGCTCCAGACAGGGGATCAGAACGGACAGCTTACCTTCATCGAATTCGACGGCTATTGCCAGGAAGAAGGCGGTGTGAGCGGTTATCAGGGCTATGATGACCCGAACGATGCGGACAATATTGAGGAAGATATGGAAATCTTGAACGGTCAATACAACATCGTCATTGATACGTGGCAGATGCATGCAGACAGCAATGCTGCTAAGACGCTGTTCAAGCCGGGCGAGGCGATCTCCTTCTATTTGTTTTTCCAGTATCATGAACTCGCGGTGACGACTCCTCCGACGATTATGATGAATACTGGCGGTGCGGCGACGTATCAAGGCATAGTCTATGAGCATCCGTATACGGAAACATTGATGGAATTTACCTATACCGTACGTGATGGCGATGATGTGTCTGATCTAGATATTGCCTCAATTACGGGAGGTAATGTGACGGACAATAGTGGTAATTCTGTAGACTTTCGCTTCCATGAGGGGCGGCGATTGGCGGACAACGCATCGTTATATGCAGACGGCACGCCTCCCGTTGTAACCGCTGATCCAGCTGTGAATAACACGAACAAGCAAGGGCATCAGATTACACTGAGTGCAACGGATCGGCCGGATCATGGCGCGGATGAGTATACGTTGTACTATTTGTGGAATACGAGCTCGTCTACACCTTCTGCGGGATCGGTAACAGGTGTAGGGGCACATGTAGGACAAGAAGCACCGCAGCCCGATGGACAGCCGACGGGAAGTTACTATCTGCACATCAGAGGGAGTGATGATCTGGGCAATGAGGACGTGACGACATTCGGTCCGTATGCGTTCGACAATACACCGCCGACAGTGACGTTCTCTCCGAACAGCGGTACGTTCGCTGAACCGATTACAGTGGATATGTCAGCTGCCGATTCAATGGCTGGCGTGAAGTCGATCGCTTATCAATGGAAGGATACCGCAGGCGATCCTATAGAGGAGACAGGTGCTTTAGCTGAGGCAACGTTGCCTCTGAATCAAGGCGAGCATGTGCTGGTAGCGACGGTTGAGGATAACGCTGGCAATGTGGAGACCTATGAAAGCGGCGTACTCTTGCTCGATCAGACTGCTCCGACAGCGAGCTTCTCCTATACAGCTCCGACTGATGGGGAAGGTGAGCCTGTCCCCGTGCAGTCCGATGAAGTAACCGTGCAGCTTGCTGGCAGAAGCGGCGAAACAGTCGATGCTTATATGCAATGGACTGATGATGTGCAGACACCTGCTCGGGAAGACAGCAACTGGGTGAAGTTCGTTGATGGCAAGTCACTGCCGCACAATACCCAAGTGACAACACCGGAAGCAACCGGAACTTGGTATTTGCACGTGAAGACGGCGGATGATGTGCGCAATGTCGAACGATTCACGATGCAGGACGGCGTATGGCTGGACAATACGGAGCCGGTCGTTGCGCTCACTTTGGACGGGACGAACGGAAGCTTCCGGAAGGAAGCAAGTACACAGCTGCTAGTGGACGGCGGTACTTCGACCTTGGACACACATACGATCCGTTATCTGATCAGCGATCAGCCGACACCGGAAGGAGATCCGACAAGCTGGGCTTCGTCTGAAGACGGTGCCTTCGAGTTAAGCGGTGTGTCGGGTGTGCGCTACATTCACTTGTATGTGACAGACCGTGCTGGTAATGCCGCTGTATTCACAAGTCAGTCGTTCCACCTTGATCACTTGCCGCCGACAGGCTCGGTCGCTTGGCAGCAGCCGCATACGAACGAGACAGCAGCACAAGCGATTGTAGCAGCGACAGACGATGCGAGCAGTGTGGAATATACGCATACGCTGGAAGAGGGTGTGTGGGAGGATGACAATTGGATTTCTCTCTCTGTACCGAACATTCCTGTGACGCTTGCGGATATCGAGGGAGAGCAGCACATCTATGTCAAGTTCCGGGATGAAGCGGGCAATATGAGCGAGCCGGCTCAAGCTACCGTCATATATGACACTACCCCTCCGATAGAAACAGGTGTCGCCTACAGTCCGGCGAGTTGGACGAGCGATACAGTGACTGCAACGGTGTATTATACCGATCATTATTCGCCAGATAGTTACGTACAGGAGACATTCGATGAGAACGGAGTATTTACTGTTTTGTTCCAGGATTTAGCAGGCAATACAGATAGCGCTGAGGTGACCATCGATAAGATTGAGCGAATCAAGCCAGAGGTGCAGTTCAGTGTGAACGGTTCGGATCACAGCAGTCAGACAGCGACAACGACCGTAACCGTTACGGATAATATTAGCGATCCGGACAACATTGAGCTGTTCAGCACTTGGTCGCTAGACAGCGAGAATGTGCCTGACAGTTGGACGGCTATCGCTTCTGGCGATCCTGTCACGATGGATGAGGGTGACGGCGAGTATGTGCTGTGGGTGAAGGCTATGGATGAGGCTGGTAATACAGCTGCTGTACACAGTCAGCCGTTCTTGCTGGACAATACGCTGCCAAGCGGATCGTTTACGTACGATATTTCGAATCGAACGGCAATGCCAGTTACGGCTCGATTGCAAGTATCCGAATCGGTCGAAGTAACGAAGCCGATTGACGGATCGCGAACGCATACGTTCTTGGAGAACGGTTCGTTCCTCTTCGAATTCGTAGATGAAGCCGGCAATGTTGGGACGGCAACCGCGACTGTTGACTGGATTGATGACAGTTTGCCAACAGCGCAAGTGACCGCGACACCGGATGATTGGACGAATGCTCCAGTCGATGTCCGCGTCAGTGTTCAGGGAGAGCCGCCGCGTGCGCTTAGCAACTTCGAGACGCCTGCGGATGCGGAGCTGGTCTATGTGATTACGGAGGAGTATGGGGAAACAGCGGAACCTGTTGCGGGCGCAACGGTGACAGAGGCTGTATACCGCTTCTCAACGAATGGCTCTCTTCGATTCACGATTACCGATTTGGAGACGGACATTCAAGCGCAATCGGAAGTGCAGATCGACCAGATCGATCATGTTGCACCGACCGGCACATTGCGGTACAACTATTCGAATTGGACGCAGGAGGATGTGACAGTCACGCTTGAGGCTTCTGATGATCGGAGTGAAGTCACGGTCATCGGCTCCGATCAATACATCTTCACGGAGAACGGATCACATACGTTCCGATTCCGCGATGAAGCAGGGAATGAGGAAGCCTTAACAGCTACAGTGGATTGGATCGACCGTGAGCCGCCAGAGGCGGACATTCGATACAGTACGGAGAGCTTGACGAATCAATCTGTGACCGCGTCTGTATACATGACCAATGAACGTGGACCCGTCACGATATTGAACAATGACGGATTGGATGAAGTCGTATTCGACGATAACGGCTCCTTCACGTTCCGGTTCGAGGATGCGGCAGGCAACCGCGGACAAGCGACCGCCAATGTGACTTGGATCGATAAGGAAGCGCCGACAGGCAGCCTGACATACAGCACGTTAGGCTGGACGCGGGAGAATGTGACAGTCACGCTCGACATGTCGGACAATTCTGGGGTTGCGCCGACGTTAACGAGTGTTGGCGGCAACGAGCATGTCTTCACAGACAATGGGGAATTCACCTTCACATTCGTGGACGCCGCAGGCAATGAGTCGGCAATTACCGCTGTTGTGGATCGCATAGATAAGACGCCGCCGCAAGCGACGATTAGCTATTCGTCTACAGGAGCGACGAACGCTGCTGTTCGGGCAAGCTTAGTGCCGAATGAGGCGGTTACCGTATTGAATAACGGCGGCAGTGCGTTCTACGACTTCGAAGCGAATGGATCGATTACGTTCCAGCTTCGCGACCGAGCCGGCAATACGAGCGCGGTGACAGCGACCGTCGACCATATTGACCAGCAGGCACCAATCCCGACGATCACGTACGATATTACAGAACGTACGAATGCTGACGTGATTGCGACCGTATCGGCAGATGAGCCGTTCTATGTGTTGAATAACTATCAGAAGCCGCAGTATGTGTTCAGAGAGAATGGTAGCTTCTCCTTCATCGTGCAGGACTTAGCCGGCAATACGGCAGAGATAGAGGCTGCCGTTGACTATATAGATAAGTCGAAGGCGACGACTACGCTTAATTATAGTGACACCGAACCGACTAGAGACGATGTCACCGTCCATGTCGATGCTGACAGGCCGCTCACGTATTTGAACAACAATGGGGAATCGACGGTTACCTTCACGCGTAACGGCTTCACCTATTTGCAAGCGCAGGATGAACTGGGCAATGATTATTTGATTCTAATCGAAGTGACGAATATCGACCGGGAAGCACCACAGCTTGCCTACTTGCAAGGCGAGAATCTCCCGATTCCGCTCGGCAGTCCTGTCAATCCGATTGGCGATGTTGTCGTGACGGATAATCTCGATGGGGTGTTGACGGACGAGACGACTGTCAGTCACGACATCGATCCGAATACGATCGGTGAATACTCGGTGCAATACACCGTGACCGATACGGCAGGTAATACGATGCGTGTCGATCGGGCAGCACAGGTATTCACGACGGATGAATTGACCGTATATATCAACAGCGAGAGCACGCCGAATGGAGAAGCACTCGTACGCGGCAATGATCTTATCGTGGAGTACTTCGGCGAGCAGGGTGAGACTGTTGTGAAGTGGGCGCGCGGCAAGCTGGATAAAGGGGCGTTCAAAACAAGCGGACAACTACTCGCTGAGAGCGAAATCTCGTTCGACAAGCAAGACTATTACACGTTCCTCGTACAGGATCAAGAACGGAACTATCGTCTCGTTCATGTGTATGTGATCCCAAGCTATTGACCGAAATTTGCGTAAACAGGGAGAAATCGGATGATTAAAAAACTCGTATTTGCATGGTTAAGTGTATTGTTGGTCGTCACTTCGATGCCGCACTCGGTTTCCGCTCTTGCGGAATCCGAGCAGATCGAGCATGTGGGCAACGGATATATGGATGTATATGTCGATAGAGAGAGCGGCAGATTCGTGATCGAGACGGAGGAAGGTCATCCGCTGAAGGCAGGCGATGACGACAAGTCGCTGCTGTTCGCCGGAGATCAGCCAGACACTTCCTTCACGACATTCCGCATTAATGGCGAGGATTATATCTTCGGCAATGATTACGGATTTCTCGGCATGGACAGTTATTTCTCCAAGGAGCCGAGAAGCCAAGGACTCATGAATCAGTCAGTCTGGCATGTAGAAGGACTGGATATCGTCCAGACGTTAGAATTGGTAACGGATCGGGACAATCCGAATATCGGTAATGTGAAAATCTCTTACGTGGTCGAGAATACTTCGAACGAGTCTGTACAGGTAGGCAGCCGCATCTTGCTGGATACGATGCTTGGCGCAGAGGATGCTTCGCCTATCTCACTATCGGGCAGCAGCCAGTATGTGCGTACAGAGAGAGAGCTGAATGGCGGACAAATCCCTTATTATTGGCGCGCTGTGGATGATCCGCTAGTACCGCGTGTAATGGCGTACGGATTCCTCAGAGGCTGGGGGAGCTTAGAGCCCAATCGTATGACGATCGCGCATTGGGATGGCATATCGGCGACGAAGTGGGATTATGAGACGGATGGGGGTCTCGACTTCACAACGAGCCGCAATCCGTACGGGACACCGGACAGCGCAGTGGCGTTGTATTGGAATCCCAATCGGCTTGCGCCCGGTGAGCAGGCGGTCTACGAGACGTATTACGGGCTCGGCAGCTTCCTGACCGCAGAGAAGCAGGCGAAGTTCAACGCACAGCTGTTCGGTCCACGGGAGCTTGCAGTCAATGAGACGCGGGACGATTACGTGGAGGATACGTTCGATATTCGGTTGGAGCTGGATAACAGCTTGAGCGAATCCGAGACGCTCCATCAAGTTCAGGTGCAGCTGGGTCTGCCGGCAGAGCTGGAGCTGGTCGACGGTGCAGATGCGATTACCGAGATTAGTCAAGTGCCGGTGAATGGTACACATACGGTAACCTGGCGCGTGAAGGCCAAGCCGCAGATGAATTACAAGGCCGCGCGCTATTGGGTGAGCATACAAGAGCCGGGAAGCGAGCAGGTGATGCTCTCCCGCTACATCGTTATGCCGGCGTTGTCCGGCATGCAGCCGAATGTACAGGTGCTCGACGTGCTTCCGAACAAGAAGTTCATCGAGGATGACAAGCGCGATCTGTACTTGAAGGGCAGAGGCTTCGAGGCGTTGCGCGGCAACTTCGACTTCGAGATGCACGCAGTTCGCCATCGCGACGGCAAGAGCTATCCTATTAGCAATTACACGGTGTCCGATGATCAGCAGATGATTGTCCAGTTAGACAGCATGTGGGCGAACGGCATTCTGGAAACCGGCGCATACACGCTAAGCATCGAGGCAGGGGAATACGGCAGCTTCGAGAAGACATTCGAGCTAACGCGTGAAGCGCAATACCAATCGAGAGACTACGGCATCTTGACTGTAGTGAAGGATAATGAGACGTATAGCATCATGCCTGTGCAAGATGAGCAAGCACTGCGCGAATTGGAGGACAGGTTCGACGAAGTGCTGCTGCATATTCGCGGTGACATTCGCGAGCTGTCCGCAGACGGGACGACATTATATGAGATTCAACCAGGCGCTACGATGAATGCCGTCGTTCTGTTCGAGGAAAGCGTATCTGTCGGACAACGCTTCGATACAGAGCAGGTGCTTGTAGCGCAGAAGAAGCCGCGGGACTTGTCTCACGGTGATGATTATGTGGAGATTGCCGGGACAGGGGTGCTGTCGATCCCGAACTTCCCATTCGTGCAAGGGGATTTCACGATTGAGCTTGAGGACGGCAACGATTATGCGCTGGATGCAGATGAGGATGCAGACCAGCAGTCGATTGTTATCGAATGGGACCAGTTGAAGTGGCGCAATCTTATTCATCAGATGGCGAATTTCCCTGTCACGATTAAGCAGGCGATTATTGGCGACCGCACGGTTTCGTTCGGCGGATCGCTTGCTCTCGACTTCACCGGAGCTCCGGAAGAGGAAGAAGAGGAAGATGAGGAAGTGAATCCTGATCTGAAGAAGCCGAAGGAGGAGACAGAAGCGGACGATGAGGACGATCCGTTCAAGCTGCGGTTAGCGCTCGACGAGGCTCGCTTCGGCTTGAACAGCAAGGACCGCTTCGGCTTTATCGGCTTGCGCGCAGAAGGAGAAATTGGCGTTCCCGAGAATCTGATGCCGGGCATGGATCTCGGCGCGGAAGCGCGCTTGCTAGTTGACACGCTGGATCGTATCTACGAGCTGGAAGCGGATGTTGAATTCCAAGTTATCGAGATGCACGGTCTGTTCACGATCCGCTTCACGGAAAGCTCGATTCCGATACTAGACAACTTCGAATTTGCGGTCGGCAATGAGCCGGGCATACCGCTTGTGCCGCCGTTTGTCGTTGCCTATATTACGCAAGGGGGCGGAGGCTTCCGCAATCTGTACGACACCGCAATGGGCAACTTTGAAGTGCTGCCTCCGTTGAAGCTGATTGTCATTGGCGGGATGGATATTGCCAAGATCATCTCCGCGGAGGACATGCGGCTGGAAGCATCGCTGCGCGGTATTGAGTTTGAAGGCGGCTTCGAGGTCATGCAGATTGATATATTCGAACGGGTCTATGGCAGTTTGCTAGTTGAGGATTCGTATCGGCCCACTGTCGAAGCTCTACTCGGGGCGGATTTGAACGTCATAGACGTGATCAAAGGGAACGTATACGCTACCGTATCCTATGATCCGGATCTGCGCGGCATTATGGGACCGATCTACATCGCAGGCGGCGGTTCCGTAGGGCTGTATATACCGGATGATATTAAGTTCATCGGCGGTGAGCAGCTGGCTGGGGTGGAAGCTGAGATCAGCACGTCCAAGGTGTACGCCAAGGCGGAAGTAATCAAAATTCCGTTCAGCGTGACGTATCATTGGGGCGACAACAAGCCAGAGGTGGACGTCTTCAGTCTGACAGCGGCTGACGGCAGCGGTCCGATCGGGCTTGCCAAGCAGAAGCTGTATGCGCATCCGGACGATAGGGGTGCTTCTGGCGTGATGACCTACGGCTCCAACATTCGTGAGGTGTCTGCCATTGTCTCCGGCGATACGGCATCTTCTCGTGATCGGTATGCGGTCAAGATCGCCAGTCCGGGATACGCGTATTCGGTCGATGTGGCTGATATGAAGTATGCGCTGATGGAATTCGCCTACAGAGGCGAAGTGCCGGAGCTGGAAGTCCGGGACCCGCATGGCAATTTGTATGAGCTAGTGGAAGGCGAGAATTACCGGATTCAGGACATCCCTGCTGATGTCAGTGCCTCCGGTACCCATGAGCAGCGGGTGTATGTCTCTGCAGTTGACCCCATTGTTGGCGAGTGGACGATTCAATCGAATCAGGAGCTGACCGGAAGATTGCTGGAAGCCTTGCCTATTCCAGAATTGACTTCTGTCGAAGTAGAGCAAACTGGTGATCATGAAGCGCAGGTGCATTGGCAGACGGCAAATGCGGAAGGCCAGCAAGTTGCGCTGTATATAACAGAGAATGCAGAGACGGATTCCGGTCGCTTGTTGTTGGATGGACTGGATGCGACATCCGGCAGCACGACGATAGCTCTTCCGGATACGATGCCATCCGGCAGCTATCATATCAAGGCTGTACTGTATGATGAAGAGACGAACTATGACAGTCTATATAGCGCGGCAGGCTTGAACATTCATAATATGTATGAGCCGGCAGCACCCGATCAAGCAGAGGTTGCCCCGATCGGCAACGGCTACATGCAAGTGCAATGGAGCTACCCGTCAGGTCAATCCGTTGACGGTTTCATGCTTCAGGTGCTGGATGAGGCCGGTCAGCCGGTAGAACAGGCAGGCTTGATTGAAGTAGAAGGAGAGCGCAGAACTGCGAATATAGGCGGTTCGTATGAGGACTTGGCAACGGGTGAGCAGATTGGCATGCTGCCAGGCGCATCCTACCGTATCGCGATTACACCTTATCGAGAGATCGATGGCAACAAGGTATACGGCACTTCT
The DNA here is from genome assembly GCA_913056365.1 of uncultured Paenibacillaceae bacterium. Taxonomy (GTDB): domain Bacteria; phylum Bacillota; class Bacilli; order Paenibacillales; family K13; genus Xylanibacillus. The sequence continues at coordinate 225,443 of CAJXLT010000003.1, forward strand.
ACCGTTACAGACGCAGCACTGCTGCCCGAACCAGCACCTGCTGAAGTGGAGCTGGCTGTTGAAGGTAATGACGGCAACTTGGCCGTGACAGAGGACGCGGAGGGCAATCCGCTCTACTTGTCCACTGAATCGGATGTGCAGCTGTCGCTGCAAGCGGATCAAGACATCGCGTCGACGATTCGTGTCAACGGTGATCGACTGGCAGAACAGAGCGGAGCCGCGTGGGATCAGTCGGTGCCGCTTCGCGAAGGCATGAATATGATCGAGGTTACGGCGGTGAATGAGCATGGCGATCTAACCGTGAGTGGTGTGCGGGTGAGACTCGATTCGGCGGCACCGGATCTGAAGATCGAATCACCGGCCCCGTCTATATGGAGTTCTGAACCAGAAATTCGTGTGAAGGGCGTTACGGAGCCAGGCGCTGTTGTGACGGTCAATGGCGAACCGATCACAGTCGATGGGGACGGATTGTTCGATACGATGCTGTCGGTCGATGGATATTTGAGCCGTTCGTTCACGATTGTTGCACAGGATGAAGCGGGCAATCGGACGGCATACGTATCAGAAGTATTGAACGAGTCTGTCGGATCATTCGAACGGGTGGAAATTCGTCCATCCACAACCCCGTCCATGTTCCGAGCAAGTGCTGCAGTTGCGACGGATGAAGACAGGGAACAATATCCGGTATCATTGGATCAGCCTTATGCCTTCGAGCTGGTAGGGATCGATGAAGCTAGTAATGAATCTGTGATCGACCCTGCGAATGTAGAATGGGAGTTCCTTGTAGGCAATAACTTGGCTGAACTGTCGGAGCAAGGCGTGTTGCAGGCTTCCTACGAAGGCGAGATGATCGTGAAGGCGGCGTATCAGGTTTCCACGGAATTTGCCTTCGAAGATACGATCTTCGTACAGGCGACAGCCGGTAGCGGCGGAGAAGACAGTATCGATCCCGGCGAGTATGAGGATTGGTATGATCCGGATGCGCCGGAGCTCGATGATGGACGCAATCCGCGTGATGATGACGACAATGATTCCGATACGGGAGCAGTGCCAGGTGACGGTGAAGATGCGATCGATCGGCTGCTGGAAGACATCCTCCAGTCTATTATCGAGCAGGAGCAGGAAGCCGAGTTCCTAACGTATGCGGAGTTGTCAGAGCAGGAGCGCACGGTCATATCGATAGATGAACGCGCCCGCTTGACCGTATTTCCGCAGCTATTCGGTGAGCAGACGGGTATTGGTGTAGGCAGAATTCGGAGTGCTAGCCGGTACTTCGCAGGCACACCGTACAGGCTGATCGGCGACATCTATGAACTGAAGACGAACAAGCCTGTGCTGTTCGAGCAGGAGCCAGAGCTCCGCATTCGATTTGCGCTTGAAGAGGTAGGAGATGCAGAGAATCTCGGCATCTACTGGTACAATGATCGCATGCAGCGCTGGGAGTATGCAGGGGGCGAGCTGAATCCGCTGCAAGGTACAGTTACGGCCAAGCTGCCGCACTTCAGCAAGTATGCATTGTTGGAACATCCGAACATGCGCCGCTTTGTGGACATGCAAGGGCGGTGGTCGGAGCTTGCGGTGAATCGTCTCACATCGATCGGTGTTATAGACGGTATGCAGCTGCCGCAAGGCTGGAGCTTCGCACCGGAGCAGACGATTACGCGCGAAGCGTTCATCAAGCTGCTCGTTGCGGCAAGCGGCGCTCAGATGGATGAAGCGGCAGACTTGCCGAAGCAGTATGCAGACCGCGCTGAGGCCGGTGTTTGGGCGAACGCTTACTTGACAGCAGCGCTTGAGAAGGGCTGGCTAGCTGGCACAGCGAAGGATGGTCAAGCGTATCTGGAGCCGAAGCGACCGATTACTAGGGCCGAAGCTGCGGCGATGATTGCGCGGATGCTTGACGGGCTGCAAGCTGCAGACAGTTCCGCGGCAAGCTTCAAGGATGAGCAGCAACTGCCTGCATGGGCGGCAGACGCGATTCGTCGTCTGCACAATGCTGGCATTCTGAACGGCTACGAAGACGGCACATTCCGACCGCAGCAAGCGATTACGCGCGAGGAGGCTGCTGTCATGGTGCTTGGTATACTGGATTGGCTGTACGAAGAAGGCAAATCCTTATCAGAATAATTGAAGCAACCAGTGTCTGTTCATCCGGCACATCGACATAGCGTGCTGCTACAAGCCGCCTGCCTGCATCATGCGGGACGGGCGGCTTGTTTGCGCTAGCAGCAGGGGGAATGGATACTGGATTCACAGATGTCCTGGGCGGCAACAAAGACACTAGAGTGAATAAGAGCGGACCATTGCGTAATATTGCTGCAATCGCAGGAAATTCCGGCAAGCGGAAGTTCCTGAAAGTGTGGAATTACCTTCGAGAGCGGAAATACCCGCATTCGTGCAGGCTTCTTCGCCCAAATCTGTCCACATATGGTGATTGCCTGCGAATATACATCCTTTTGAAGCTAGGACTGCTTAAACTAGCCATTATCCGAATACAAAGATGCAGATTCGCTGGCATTATAGGAAATCACCTCTTATGTTCTCTCCAAGTCTGCACAATTGCAGTAAAACTTCGTTAATACGCATTGGTGAGCTTGCTTGCCGCTAATTATGCGGGGTTCAACTCTATGGTCGCCACGCGCGGCAGCAGCTATGCTATGATCTATGTGCCGAACGGGCTGCCTTGCCGCGTAGTGCTAGGACAGATTTCTGGAGATCAAGTGTATGTATCTTGGTTCAATCCGAGGACAGGTCAATTTACTGTTGTCAGGGAGAGCGGAACTTCACAGCGCCTTCACACAGCAGGGACAACGATTGGGTACTTGTGCTTGACGGTAAGTAAGGGGGACCGCCCTTTCTTCTTGCTGCGGTTTTGAGTACAATAAGAGGAACAATAGTGCAATGACAGGCGGAGGGACGCAAGTATGAATATCCACATCGAACAAGCAAGTATGGAACGCAATGAGGATCAACGATTTATCGGCAAGGTCATTCTCCGAGTAGACAACCACAAGCAGCCTTATGAACTGATTCTAGACAGCAAAAATATGAAGAGCTGGGGCTATGCGCTGTACTTCCTGCGCGAGTCGGGACCAGAGGATGAGATCGACGCACTGGATGAATACTTAGATGAGCATGATGATGTGTTCGAACGCATCGTACAGGAAGCGGTGGATGCTTATACAGACGGGAAGGATCGTGAATAATATGGGACAGTCCAAGATGCAATTGATCAACGATCGTCTGACCGTAGATGTGGAACGTCCCGGCACAGCCTATCAAGGCTCCCGCTTCGATTGGTCGGGCTGGATTTCCAGCATCGTGCTGGACGGCATGCATACCTTCGCGACTGTGGAATCTACTGATCCCGAGCAAGGCACCGGCGGGTATGGTCTGTGCAATGAGTTCGGCATTGAGCAAGCGATTGGCTACACGGATTGTCCTGTTGGCGACTCGTTCCCGAAGCTCGGCGTTGGCTTGATTACGCGGCAGGATGCGGAAGATTATAACTTCTTCAAGCCGCAGCCCGTTGAGCCCTTCATCATGAATGCGGAGCAGGAAGCAGCAGACCGGATACGGTTCGAGGTGGAGCCTCGGGACAGCCGCGGCTATGCTGTTCGTCTCGTCAAGACAATATCGATTGCCGACAAGCAACTGCGGATCGATTATGAGCTGGACAATGTAGGGACACAAGCTATTGAGACGGATGAATATTACCATAACTTCGTGCATGTGAACGGACATTCGATAGGTCCGGATTACGAGCTGACCTTGCCGTTCGACTTGGAGCAGGTCGGTGAGCTTCAGCCCGTCTTCCAGGCGGAGGGACAGAAGCTGTCTTGGCGCGAACAGCCGGACAAGGACTTCTATCTGAGGTTGGATACAGGTCTTGGCGGTGAACAGCAGAGCTGGATGCTGCAACATAAACCGAGCGGTGTCGGGATGAAGGAGACACTCTATGCGCCGCTGTATCGATTTGCGTTGTGGGGCAAGGGACATGTCGTGAGCCCGGAGATGTTCGTGCGGATTCAACTCGCTCCCGGCGAGGGCATGAGCTGGTCGAGAGTATACGAGTTTTCCGACAACGAAGGATGAGCGCAGTCGAGCATCACGCTTGCATAGAAACTGCGATGTAGGAGTAAGGAATAGGAGGAATGGAAAGATGAAGAAGATCGAAGATGAAACACAATTTGAACAAGTGATCCAAGGCGAGCAGCCAGTCGTCGTTGTCTTCAAGACGACATGGTGTCCGGACTGCCACTACATTGACCCATTCATGGATGATGTGATTCGCAAATACGAGGGTCAGTTGGAATTCTTGCACGTAGACCGGGATGAACTGCCGGATGTGTGCGAGCGCCACAACATACTTGGCATCCCGAGCTTCGTCGTATTCAAGCAAGGTCAGGAGCTTGTCCGCTTCGTCAGCAAGCTGCGCAAGACGAGGGAAGAGATCGAGCAGTTTCTCGACCGTGCTGTTCAAGTCGCGGCAGCGATGGCTTGAAGGATAGGGGCACATACCGAGCTACACGCACCGAACTGCTGAGCGGCTCCCGGATGTGCCAATGAGTCACTTCCGTATGCGGTGCCATGAGATAGCGGAACTATGTGGTTCTATTGCGACTAGCAAGCGAAGTTTGAACAAGGTAAGGGAACAAATTAGTCTTATTAGCTGGATTCAATAGGCGTGAGCACGGACTACCAGCTAGTAAGACCACGTATTTCCGCTAATTACCTCTGGCTGCACCGTCACTGCGAAATTAGACCACTTTCTTCCGCAAATACTCCCGTCTCGCGCCACACATACGAATAAGAGTACCTTCTCCCGCTACGCGCCTAGCAAAGCTCATTCGATCCTTGTGGGGGCACTCGCAACATATCTCACAACACTATACTTCCCAATCGCAAAGCTCACCCACCACATGTAGTGCGTCCCGCATTACTGCTCGTATCATCCATCCCACCGCAGATATCAGTAGTACCACTTGCATACCGCTCGCATCACCATTCTCCCAATTCCCAATTCGCAGTGCCGCCCACCACGCGATGCCTGCAGCGCATCTCGCAAATACCGCTCTCAAACCTAGGCATCAAGCTAGACGAAGCAGCTGTTCGTTGCTAGTAAGGCGAGGGAATGTCTAGCACAGTTAACTGCAGCTGACGAATGCGATCAGGATTGGAAACCAAATCAATCTCGGTGATTGTTCCAGACTTGATCGTGAAGGCAAGGACGTAGAGCAGCGTTCCGCGAGGCGCTACGATCACACCTAATGTTCCGTTCACAAGTGCTGGTTGTGCAGAAGTGTGCGCACGTCCCGAAATCTGATTGGCGAGAGCAAGCGCTCCTCTAGATTCCTTCGGCTCGCCTGTCTCACGGTCGTCCCGCAATACGACATTCGGATCAAGCAACGTTAATAAGCTCTCTAGCCGTCCGGCGTGTGCCGCTGCGAGAAATGCATCGACAATCTTCCGTTGTCGTTCCAGATTGGCGTCAGACGGAACTTGCCCGCCGCGTACCCGACGGCGCGCCCGGCTGGCAAGCTGCCGGGTTGCGGCTTCCGATTTCCCCACGATAAGGGCAATCTCGGAGAAGGACATTGCAAATATATCATGCAATATGAATGAAACACGTTCGGCTGGATTCAGATTATCGAGCACGACCAACAGGGCAACGCCAATAGAATCAGCCAGTATAGCTTCTTGTTCGGGGTCCCCGCGGCTATCATCGCTCGCGTTGGACTCGGGGAACTGTGCCTCCAGCGGTTCCTCTCCTCTTGATTTGCGAGATCGCAGCACATCGAGACATACACGTGAGACCACTGTAGTCAGCCATCCGCCCAGATTGTCGATGTCATCTGCATTCGAACGGACTAGACGCAGCCACGATTCCTGTACGGCATCCTCTGCCTCGCTCCATGAACCTAGCATACGATAAGCAACCGACTTAAGGTGATCCCGATGTGCTTCAAACTGCTTCGCCAATTGATCCTGAGTAGTCATCATCTTTAATCCCTCTTTAATTCTATAATGGGGTATCTCTATCCTACCATGAATCCCCCTTACTAGGATGACGTATGCAATGACGTCGATGTGACAATTCCCTACCTACTTGTTGAATTCCGTATGTCGTTGTTATCGGTCTGTCACGTATTGCCGATCCCGACCGTCATCATAGTGAATGGTTGATTCAAGGTTTCAGCCAAACCACAATGAAAGGATGGTCCTCTCAATATGACGACGGTATTATGGATTACAGCGAACCCGCACGATCACGACACCTCTTATGGTATGGCGGTAGGTCAACAATTTGTACAAGCATACCTTTCCGCAAATCCGGATCATGAAGTGATCCACCTTGATCTGTTTGCTATGAACGTTCCACAGCTAGATGCGGATGTATTCCGTGCTTGGAGAAAGTTGGAGGGAGGGGCTTCATTCGCAACATTATCCGAAGTAGAGCAGGGGAAGGTCGGACGCATTGGCGAACTTGTGGATCAGTTTGTGTCTGCGGACAAATATGTATTCGTCACACCGATCTGGAATTATTCCTATCCACCCGTTATGAAGGCGTACATCGATGCAATCTGCATAGTTGGGAAAACATTCAAGTACATGCCGGATATCGGTCGGGTCGGTTTGCTGAAGGACAAAAAAGCGGTGCATATTCAAGCGAGCGGAAGCAGGCTGTCACCGGGCTCCCAAGATGCGGAGCTTGAAATGGGACATCGGCATATGAAGGTCATTGCGGAGTTTATGGGAATTCCCAGTCTGGCAAGTATTTTCGTGGAAGGTATGGCTGAGTTGCCGGACCAAGCACAGGTCATTAAGGAAAAAGCGTTGCAGCAGGCGCGTGAGCTTGCCTTGACCTTCTAGGTAAGCAGAAGTGTAGACGATTGGGGGTGGCTACCGCGCTGTCCGAATCGCGGTAGGGATGAGATAGCGGAACTATGTGGTTCTATTGTGACTAGAAAGCGAAGTTTGAACAAGGTAAGGGAACAAACTGGTCTTATTGGCTGGATTCGATGGGCGCGAACACGGATTGCAGGCTAATAGGACCACGTATTCCCGCTAATTGCCCCTTACGCGCCACACACACGATATAAGTCCACTTTCTCCCGTTGTGCGCCTAGCAAAGCTCACCTACCAGATGCAGCGGCACCCCATTACTATCATCATCGCTATGCTGCTTGTTTTTCCCGTTACGAGCACAAACGCAACACCCGCAGCACTTCACAACATCCTTCTTCAGTCAGTCTTCCATTCAGATCAGCCTCCACACCCACAATCCAATACCTGCGAACACATTGATCCAGCCCATGACAGCAGCGAGTCGCTCCTCCTTCTTCAGTTTGAGCGATCGGGCGGTACGACGCTCTATTATCAGCAGGAAGCATCCGCAGAATAGCAAGAGCCCGATTGCATACATAACGAAGCCGTAGTGGGATTGATACATCGCGGAGACCTCCTAGTTAGTTGGCTTTCATGCCGACGAGACGAACTTTCACGGTAACTTGGATATTCATTTTGGCATCCTTGAATATGCTGCGCCAATGATCGGAAGAATGCACAGACTGTCTCCAATAGGAAGGATGCTTAGCCCGAATATACTCACCGAAGCCGAATATATCGGACTCCTCCTGTTGCATCTTCGCTATAAACTTCTCGTAAGTTTTCTTCGCTCGTTGCTCCACTTCTTCCTGGAATGCCTGTACTGTAGATTGGCGGTCGAATTGGATGATTCCTTCCTTCAGCTTCTCATCAATACTTCCTTCCAGCGCAACATCGATGGTGAATTCGGGTCTGCCATTTTTGATTTCAGTTGTAATGTTTGTTTGGCGATGGGTAGTTCGGAACAAGACGGGATGCGATTCGTCTGGGTATGGTGTGAGTACGGAATAACCGCCACTCGGCACGCCCACGATTGCCATCAACACGCCGATTTCTATTGGGTTTGTCTTCCCGATCATCTTATCTCCTTGAAAATAGGCTAGTCCAGCTAGCTGGATATTTTCCTCGTCCTTCACTTTTATATAGGGGAGAAATCCATCACTACCTAGGTTGGAGATCTTCGTCCAGAACTTCCCAAGAAATTCATTCGGGAACTTCCCGAGTTCCACAGCATGGTCCATCGTAGCAAGCAAATAAAGAGCTGGCACTCTCTCTAATTCCGGTGAAGCATTGATGAGATCTGCTGCCATTCCTTCAGAGACGACGAGCCAGGTCAGTCTGCGAATTTGCGGATTCCGGCGAAAATAGTCATTGATATTGTCCAAGCCGTCCTTGGCAATCTCTTCTGAAATGACAATGATGCGGAGGTGGCCGTAGAAGAGCCGATCAGCCAATTCCTGCTGCAGCGTTACTAGTGCATCATCGACGGTATACCCGATCGCACTCAGTATCCAAACAGGCTCCATGCTGGGACTGCTTGCTCCGCCGCCTTCACTGGGCCCTAGGGGGATTCTTCCGGGCACGGCAATTTGCGCTGTCAGCTTGATGAAGCCTGTTTCAGGAGGAGGGAATTCGTTGATGAGGTGGGAAATTTCTTCTTTCGCTCGCACTTCTTCATCTGTAGCCTTGTCGATAGAAATAGCCAGCACAACAGCCCTTTCTTCGATTTCACGCCGGTCCCAGCAGCTTGTTAGGGTAAGCAGCATTACAATACCTATACATAGGAGTACCCATCTTCTAACGAGCGGGTGCATTACTATTCGATTCTCCTTTCGCCCTGCGAATCGAAGCAACTAGCAGCAGGAACGCAGGATAAGCAATCGTGATGAGCAGTCCGAAGCGGCCAACCCATTCAATGACCTCGTAAAGCTGCGCAACGCTTTGCGGCAGCATAGCAATGACGAAGATGACTGGAAGGATCGCAAAGGACAGCGCCTTGTGATCCTTCAACCGAAACAGCTGACTCATAGCCAATATCGTCAAGAAGTAGCTGACATACAGCGTAGTGAATACAGCCGCAACCCAGACGGCGATAAAAGCCGCATCCAATCTTTCAAGAATGTTGGCGGGCAGAGATGTAGTTTTGGCGAGTTCTAATGTGGGCCATAACAGATTTTTGATTTCCTCGGCACCGAATACGCCAATGGCCGCGATGACGATTAGCAAATACAGGCAAGCTGCTATAGACACGCCCCAGAATCCGGCTGTCACACTGCGCTCCGGCCTACGCATATACGGAATGAGGAAGCCAATGATGAAGGAGCCTTGAAACAGGGCAGCAACGGTTAGTACACCAGTCCCCATTCGCTTCCACTCTGTTCCCCAGATCGGCTGCAAATAGAGCCACTCGGCATTCTTCAATGACAATATGACGATGATTAATCCCGGAGCGAGGATGAATGGCAAATATAATAAATGTGTATAGGCAAAAATACGTATGTCCTTACGGGCTTGTTTGGCGGCAAGCAACAGCATGACGATAACGGTAACCTCCAGCGGTGTTTTGCGCAGCACTGAGGTTACGACTACCGTTCCGAATTCTCTTGCCGCAAGTGAGGTGAGCACCGCGAAGAAGAGGATGATCAGCATACTGCCCGCGAATGCTATCGGCTTCCCAATGACGCGCGGACTATACTGGATAATCGATTGATTCTGAAATCTCCTGCCGAGGAAGATAAGGATGAATACGCCTAGAAATCCAGCAGCAGCTCCTCCAGCAGTGATCAAAGGGCCAGCTGATCCGGCGGCACGCGCAGCGAAGAGCGGAAGCGGCAGCACGCCGACCCCGATAATAGAGCTAGTTAGAATGGCTGCCGTCTGTATGGTCGTCAGTTGCTTCTGGATATTCATCGGCTGCTCCTTCATTCTGATTCTTCATCTTCATCGGGTCCAACGTGTGGTGATGGGAATGCTTCATCTGTGTTCCGGTATTGGATGTGCGTTTGTAATTGCTGGCATGCAGAATAGACGGTCGGTATTTCATGCTCCAGAATGGCAGCCGGAAGACGAGATCCTTCATCCCCTGGAAGTTGCCAGGAGAAGCTGGCGACATGTACGACACGCCGAAGGACTTCAGCGACAACACGTGATTGGCAATGATAATTAATCCGATCATGACGCCGTACAAGCCGAACATCCCGGCCAGCGCGATCATAGGAAAGCGCAGCATACGCAGGGCGAAGGCAGCATTGTAAGCCGGTGTAGCGAAGGAGCCGATAGTAGTAAGCGCAATGACGACTACCGTAATCGGACTAGCGAATCCGGCTGAGACTGCCGCTTGGCCTATGACGAGTACGCCGACGATGGACAAGGCCCCACCGACTTGCTGCGGCAGGCGTATCGTCGCTTCCCGCAATACTTCCATCGAAACTTCCATAATAAGCACTTCGACGAACGAGGGGAATGGCACGCCCGCCCTGCCGCCTGCTACTGCGACTGCGAACTGCGTAGGGATTAATTCCGGATTGTAAGACAATATCGCGACATACAGTGACGGGAAGACTAGCGAGAAGACAAGGGCGACCACGCGTGCAAGTCGAACGAAGCTTGCTTGGAGGAAGCGGGACGAGTAATCCTCGGCCGTCTGATAAAACTGGCTGAATACCGTTGGCACAATGAGTGCAAAGGGGGAGCCGTCCATCAGGATAGTCACTCTTCCTTCGACCATATTGGCAACAGCCTTATCGGGACGCTCCGTATTCTGAACTTGTGGAAAAGGTGAGTACGGATGATCTTCGATCAACTGTTCCAGATAGCCGACATCGAGCACCGCATCTATATCGATTTCGCTCAAGCGCTGCTTGACTTCCTTGATAAGTTCATCATTGGCAATGCCTTGAATATAACAAACAGCAACCTTGCTCTTCGTAATCTTGCCGACATGAATAATGTCTGTCTGGAAGTCCGGTGTTTGGACACGATAGCGGATAAGGCCGATATTACGATCCAGCGATTCGATGAATCCTTCGCGGGGGCCCTGAATTACTTGTTCTGTCGGCGGTTGCTCCACTGCTCGTCGTTGCACTTGTCTGACGCCGATTAAGAATGCTTCTTGCATGCCATCGACGAACACCGCGCACTTCCCTTGAAGAATTTCATGGACAATCCTTAGCATGCCGGTATCCAGCTGACAGTTCGCATGGTACAAAACTTGATACTGCAAAGCATGCATGACTTGTTCAGGCGAGGTTACGCTTCCCAATTGCCGTGTCGCGAATAACGGGCGGAGCACGTCCTCATTGAGTCCTTCAATTTCAACCATGTTCGATAAATAAACTAAGAAGGCTGCATGCTGATCGAATACAGTGAACCGCCGAATGACAAAGTCGTAGCTGCTCCCGAGCACTTCCTCCAGGATGCGTTCATTCTCTTGAAGGGCTGTCTGTACGTTTTGCTTTTCTAATTGCTCGTTTTTTTGTCCGAAGGTTGATTGTGAATTTGAATTTACTCTGTTCTGTTCGGTGTTGGGACGCTTAGCCATTATCGCTCACCTCACAATGCTGCTGTTATTATTTGTAGACTGATGGAAAATATGCATAGTGTTGCGAGCGGACAATATTGGACAACCGTATGGACTGGTCTTCTTATTGGACTCATGCTACAATGGAACAGTTCTATGAAGGAACCGCGGTTCGAGACCATCCCGCGTTAACAAAACTAGGAGGAATGTAGGATGTATAATTTGTTGTGGGGCGTTGCCTTCGTGCTCGTCCATTTCGCCATGTTTCTAATCTGTTATCGGCTATTTGGCAAGAACGGACTCTATGCATGGATCGGGGCCGCCACGATTCTGGCTAATATCCAGGTGGTCAAGACGATCGAGATGGCGACCTTGGTCATGACGCTAGGCAATACGATGTATGCGACGATCTACTTGACGACCGATCTGCTCAATGAGAAGTATGGCTTGAAGGAAGCGAAGAAGGCTGTCTGGTTCGGCTTCTTCACACTGATCATGACGATCGTCATTATGCAGATGGCGATTCAGTTCGAACCGCAAGCAGACGATGTAGCACAAGCCTCGTTCGAGACACTGTTCGGTCTCATGCCGCAAATTGCTCTGGGCAGCTTGGCCGCTTATTTGGTCAGTCAATTCCTAGACGTGCGTATCTTCGCCATGCTGAAGCGTTGGTTTCCTAAGCCGCATCAGCTGTATATCCGCAACAATGGCAGTACGCTGATTAGTCAATTGGTGGACACGGCTGTGTTCTGCACAATTGCTTTTGCAACCTTGTACCCGTGGGCGATCTGGTGGGAAATCTTCCTGACGACTTATATTATCAAGTTCGTCGTTTCGATCGCTGCAACACCTGTCTTGTATATCGCGCGAAGCTTCACATTCAAGGATGAGAAGTCTGCTTGATAGATACGCTAATGATCGTAAGAAGCTGTCTCGAAGTCACTGCATGACTTGCGAGACAGCTTCTTCGTTCATGGCTACAACTGATTCTGATAACGTTCCCAATCTGCATACAAGCCGCTGCCGCTGCACTGCTGACACGTATAAGCATCGGCGGATTCGAACGCCATATATTCATTGACCGCTAGCGGGTAGTATCCCTGACCTGTGCATGCCGGGCAAGTGCCGCGCTCGCGGTTTCTCACAATCTTCTTCTCGCGGCTTGCTTCTCTCCATTCTGCTAATGCGTTGAATAACCCCATCGTGCTCACCTCGTCGCTATTTTGATCTAGTATGGGATACGAAATTACAGATTATGCGCTTGTCTATGTTCAGAATTTGAGTTAGTAACTAGTTCGGATACAGACAGTGCTGGAATATACTATTCAAGGATCGGTTATTTGGGAAGCGGCTCGCTTGTCTGCCCTTTTTTTTGATATACTATTGAAATAGTTGAACTGAACATACGGGGGAAGCTGATGTGATATTTTTTAGTAAGTTCATTCGCAAGCTGGTACGCGCAAGCAATTATTTGGTGTTTGGTATATCTGTCATCTTAATAGCAGGGAGCTCCGCAGTCATTTACTGGTTGGAACCTGATACGTTCGGGAGCGTGTTCAACGGATTCTGGTGGGTCATGACCACGGTGACTACGGTAGGGTATGGGGATTATTATCCGGAGACAGTTGGCGGGAAAGGCTTGGCAATCTTCCTCTATATCTTCGGCATCGGCTTGATCTCCATCGTCATTAGCAAAATTGTAGATGGGGTGTCTCTGTACACACAGCTGAAGGAGGAAGGCAAATTGCAGTATAAGGGCAAGCAGCACTATGTCATCATTGATTGGAGCAAGCAGGCTGAAATTGCGATTCACGAAATATTGAAGAGTGACCAGACAGCGGAGATTGTACTGATCGATAATTTGGACAAAACCCCGATCGAAGATGTACGGGTGCATTATGTACGGGGCAACCCTGCCCATGCAGAGGTGTTGGAGCAGGCTAATCTGGTTGAAGCCAAGTCAGTGTTCATCTTCGCTAATGATGTGACGGAATACAATAATGTCATTCGAGATCCCTCATACATAGACGGGAAGACGCTGCTGATCGCGACGACAATCGAAAGACTGTTCCCGAAAGTGTATACAATCGTCGAAATTCGTGATAAGCATAATCTCCATAACTTCGACCATATCCATATTGATGAATTTATTCTAAGCTCTGAGATGGTGTCTCAACTAGCTGTTCGCTCCGCCATCCATCCGGGTGCTTCGAAAATCTTCTCTCAGCTGCTTACGACACAGCATGGCGAGGACTTGTATGAGATACAGGCTAAGCCGCACTGGCGTACATATCGAGATGCGTTCGATGAGCTGCTGCGTGAAGGGGCTACCTTAATCTCAGACGGTGCGGAACTGAACATTAACCGCCGCTTGGATGATCCGATTCAGAAGGATGCGAGATTGTTCGTCATCTGTGACAAGTCAACGCATGCCAGGCTGCAAGCCTAGAATAAGGGAGAGGGGAAGGGAATTTGACGTTTACGGTTGACGGTGCGATCTTCTTGTTTTCCACACTGCTCGTCATTGCAGTAATTACAACTAAATTTTCCTCACGGTTAGGCGTTCCGTCGCTTGTTTTTTTCGTTGCGGTCGGCATGGTTTTGAGCCAATTTATTTATTACGATAACACACAGTTGACCCAGCTGTTCGGTATTCTCGCACTGATCATTATATTGTTCGAGGGCGGACTGCAGACGAAGTGGACGAATATGAAGAAGGTGATCGCGCCTTCTGCTGTCTTGGCAACATTCGGTGTCTTGATTACAACTGTAGTGATCGGCGTGTTGGCGAAATATATTCTTGGATTAAGCTGGCTGGAGGGAATATTGTTCGGCGCGATCGTCGGCTCGACTGATGCGGCAGCCGTATTCGCGGTGCTCGGCAATAAGAATATTAAGTCCAAGCTGACTTCCACGCTGGAGGCGGAGTCTGGAACGAATGATCCGATGGCGATCTTCCTCACGGTATCGCTCATTGCGCTAATTCAAGAACCGAATACGAGCTTGCTCTCGCTAGTGTTGAATTTCTTCTGGCAGATGGGCTTGGGCTTGGTTATGGGCATAGTGTTCGGGAAGATTTCGGTCTGGATCATTAATAAGATCAACCTCGACTCCTCGGGATTATACCCGGTGCTCTCGATGGCGATGGCGATTCTTACATACAGCAGCACCGCGATGTTGCAAGGAAGCGGTCTGCTCGCAGTGTATGTGATGGCTGTACTGGTTGGCAACTCAGATCTGACTTATCGGCATTCGATCTTCCGCTTCAATGAAGGTTTCGCCTGGATGATGCAAATCTTGATGTTCATTCTGCTAGGCTTGCTTGTGTTCCCGAACCAGCTTCTATCGATTATATGGCAAGGCTTGGGGCTGTCGTTGCTGTTGATGCTAGTAGCGCGGCCGATTGGTGTGTTCGCCAGTATGCTCTGGATGAAGTTCAGCTTGAAGGAGATTTCCTTCATCTCTTGGGCAGGATTGCGCGGAGCAGTTCCGATCGTCTTGGCCACTTATCCGATGATGGCCGGGATGGAGAACAGCCAGCTCATCTTCAACGTCGTGTTCTTCGTTGTCCTGACCTCGGCATTGGTGCAAGGCTCGACCATCTCGCTGCTGGCAGAGAAGCTGGGTCTTGTCGGCGGGAAGAAGCCGACCGCGCCTCATACGCTAGAGTTGGTCTCCATCGGCAAGACGAATTCAGAGATTGTAGAGATCGATGTCGAGGCCGATTCAGTAATTGCCGGGAAGGAAATTCGGCATGCTGAGTTGCCTGTCGAGGCGCTTGTGACCGCGATTATTCGCAAGGACAAGATCATTACGCCGAAGGGACATACACGCTTAGAGGCGGGCGATATTCTCTATGTGCTGCTGCCGAAACCGCTGCGCGAGCAAATCAAGGGCTACTTCAGCAAGAAGGAGGAGCTGCGAGAGGCTGACGACGACTAACGGTTGCATGACGAAGTGGTTCAAGGGTTCCCTGTAACGGGAGCTCTTTTTTGTATTGAAGTCAGGTTGCTGAATAAAGATTCGTGCATAGAGGCTGAAAGGGGGATTCTTTTACGAAGATGGCGAATGAGCGGGAAGTTTGTCTGCATAGTGTGATACGATCAACCTACATGCAGAAGCGGCCTGATCGGCTTGGCTTGGGACTCATCGAGGAGGTTGCAACTTGGGATTAGTATATTTGCTGCTCGCCACGCTGGCTTGGAGCTTCGTAGGTGTATTGGTGAAGACAGCGTCCGGTATGGTGGACAGCACGGTCATTACGTTTCTCCGTTTCAGTATCGGTGCCTTGTTCTTAGGGTTGTTCTTATATGTACGCAATGGGCGGTTACAGGTGCGCGTTGGGATGAAGTGGGTCTGGATCGGCGCCTTCGGCAAGTCCTGCAACTACTTCTTCGAGAATATGGCTTTGTCGATTGGTTACTCCTATGGCAACATCATCGTACCTCCCATTCAGACGATCGTGCTGCTGTTCGTCTCTGTCCTGCTGCTGAAGGATCGGATGACAGGGCGCGGCTGGGTAGCTGCCGCACTCTGTATGACTGGCGTTCTGCTGATTAGCTGGAATGGGCAGCCGGTGGACAAGCTGCTCAGCGGCGACGGAATGATTACGGTGCTGTTCGTATTGGCGGGAGTCGGAGCGGCAATTCATGTCATTAGCCAGAAGATGCTGATCAAGGATTTGGATACAGGCAACATGAACTTCTCTACCTTCTTCATCGCTTCGCTCATCATGGCGTTGCCGATTCCAGTATTCGGGGAAGGCTTCGTAGGTCCGTCGAATGGATGGGCTTGGTTCTCCTTGCTGGCATTGGGTCTCATTACAGGCTTGAGCTTCTACTGGTTTGCCGAGTCGCTGCGTCGGGTTTCCTTTCCCGTCGTCATTATCGTGAGCAACACAACGGTATTGTTCGGTATACTGTGGTCGTACTTAATCTTCCGAGATCCGATTACGCAATACTTGATTGCAGGAGCGCTAATCTTCATAATCGGTATGGTAATCTTGAATATGCCAGTGCGTAAGACTGCGCAGAACGAGCAAGCTTCAGGCTCATAAGTTGTGACGCATGCTACAGGTATTCTGTTAGCGAACTTATACATGTAGCTGATTGAAATTTAGTAAAAATCACAGCTTGCAAAAGCAGGACTTTCGATGTGATTTTGGAATAGTATATATAGTGCTTTTGATCGAAGTTACTTGTAGTATCAATGCTCATGATGACGACGAGACAGCATATCTGCAAAGTGGATAAACATTCCCTGAGTATTGGATCAGTTGCGCAATTTAGAGAAAATATGGTGATGTGATGAACAATACGGAGACGTTTGCTGAACATATATTTCGTCAGCAGTCGAACTGTCAGTTGATTATCGTAGGCAAGGACGTCAAAGGCGAGGCGTTGTGTTATGAAAATCAATTTCAAATTGTGGAGAGCCGACCTTGCCAATTGACAGTCAGCCTTTCAATAGAAGAGGGTCATCCGTTGCAAACTATGGATACGATCGAATTTGTAGAGCTGTCTATCCGTGATCAAGACGTGCCGTACTTTGCATTTGTGAATGTGATTGAACAATGGTGTGAGGATCAGACCTTTACGGCAGTGCTGGAAGTGCCCGTGCATCTTCACTCCAGCGAGAATCGGAAGTTTATCCGGATTGATTTCCCTACCGTATTGCCGATAACTTGTTCGATTGTCGGGGTGCGCGGCCGGTCGACGCATCACGGCGTTCCGTTCGAGGCAGAGATGATTGATGTATGCGGAGGCGGGCTGTCTTTCTTGACGAAGAAACGGTTGTTCTCACCCTTGTTCTTGAAGATCGAGGCGGAATTGCCGGCATTCGATGCACCGTTCGAAGTGTATGGCGATATCGCTCGGATTTCCCCGTACCGTCAGGATACGTATCGGATTGCTGTCACATTCCGTGATGTGGATGACTACCTCGTCCAACAAATTGACGACTACTGCAGAACATACCGGGAACGCGCACAGACAGAGAGCGAAGCTTCATCCAACTGACATTGACTTGTTGCGCATGCTAGCAGCTAATCACATAGCGTCACTATACAACCCAGTTACATGCAGGTAACTTATACACATATAGGTTACACATTAACAGCAGTCTCTGAAACCTTTATAATGAGGAGAAGAGCAGGGAGGGACTAGACAGATGAAGCAGACAAAAGTGATCCTATGCCGAGGCGGCGACTATTATCCAGATGCAGAGCTGGTCCAACAGCTTGCAGATGCGTTCCCGAATGTGGACTTTGTAGATACTCGTAAGGAACAGTTAGACGAACAGCTGGACATGCATCAGGATGCGGAGGTGTTCCTTGGCTGGCCAACCCGAGAACAGCTTGAAGGCTTACCAAACTTGAAATGGGTGCAATTGCAAAGTGCTGGTGCGAACGGATATACGAATAATCCGTACTTGAGAGACGATGTTGCCTTGACGAATGCAAGCGGCGTATTCGATGTGCCGGGAGCAGAGCATTCGTTAGCGTTGATGCTAGCGTTCACACGGCAGTTGCCTGTGTACTTCGACCAGCAGCAACGCAAGGTGTGGAAGAGTAATCCAGGCTGTCTGGAAATACAGAGTTCGACAGTCGGTGTGATTGGTCTAGGCGGTATAGGCGGCGAGACAGCGAAGCGAGCGAAAGCGCTCGGGGCGCGAGTAGTTGCGGTCAAGCGCAATCCAGCTAACAAGCCGACATATATAGATCAGCTCTATCCGATCGATGAGGTGGATACCTTGTTGGCGGAATCTGACTTCGTCGTGATGGCTCTGCCTTTGACTGGGGATACGCAAGGCTTCCTCAATGCGGGACGAATCGCCAAGATGAAGAAAGGCGCGGTATTGATTAACGTTGGCAGAGGACCAACGGTAGATGAGGGAGCCTTGATTCAGGCATTGCAAAGCGGTGCGTTGCTTGGAGCAGGGTTGGACGTCACGGAGGTAGAGCCGCTTCCAGCGGACAATCCGTTGTGGGAGATGTCGAATGTTATCATTACCTCGCATTCGTTAGGGGTGTCACCGCGCAAGGAAGAGCGCAGAGTAGAGTTGCTTACAGCCAATCTGAAGCGATTCTTGGCAGGGGAACCGTTGTTGAATCTGGTTGATAGGAATGCAGGGTATTGAAGGCTTCGATTCCTTATGCGGGTATTGCCCGCGCAGCCGCTGCCGGCTTGATCGGCGGCGGCTTGTTTCAACTTATCGGGTTGCCGCTTGCCTGGATGCTCGGTCCAGCCTTTGCCATGATGACGGTCAACACAGCTCGCCCGCAGCTGATTGCTTGGCCGCGCATTCTCGGTGATGCGGGCATCGTAATTGTCGCCTACTTGCTTGGCAGCTCGATGACGAAGGAGACGGCTGTCACCATACTGCAAGATTTGCCCTTCATGTTGGCGGCCGCAATGTTCTGGATGGTGCTCGGGTTCGCTGTCGGCTGGCTGTTCGCCAAGCTTGCGCGTATCGACATCGTCAGCGGTATTCTCGGCTGCTCGCCCGGCGGTCTAACACAGATGGTCATCGTAGCAGAGAGCGACAGCCGGGCAGATGCAGGGACGGTCGCCATCGTCCAAACTTGCCGTATACTGATTGTGCTGTATACAGTGCCGTTCACAGCAGCATGGATGGCGCACACGCAGGCAGGCAACGGAACAGGCTTAATAAGCGGTCAAGTCGATACGCTTGCTGCGCAGGCAACCGCTGCCCCAACGCTATACAGCTATTTGCTGTTTCCCGTCATTCTGCTGTCGGCATGGTTGCTTCGGCGTCTGAAGATTCCCGCTGGGGAGTTTCTCGGTCCCGTTATCGTGGTAGGCGGCCTCGCGGCTTCAGGGTTCGTGTGGCCGGAAGTTCCCACGCTGCTGACCGCTGCAGCACAGGCATGCATCGGCTTGTTCATCGGAAGCAGGGTGCGGCTGCGTATTCTGCTTGAGAACAAGCGGCTCGCTCCGTTGGCTCTTGCAGCCGGCGTGTTCTTCGTGAGCTTGACGCTGGCAGCAGCTTGGGCAATCTCAGCCGTCATGGAAGGAACGGTGATCACCTGGTTCCTTGCGCTCTCCCCGGGCGGACTAGGCGAAGTCGCGGTTACAGCGATGCAGCTGGGCGCGAACGACGCTCAGGTCACAGCGTTCCAAATCTTCAGACTGATGTTCATCTTGTTCCTCGTTCCCTTCATCGTCAATGTGGCGCGTAAGAAGATCGTGTTGGACGCGGATTAGGATACTCGAACGGAAACCACTAACCTTATTGCAGCTAAGTCATCACTTGCTTGCTGTATATTCTCGAATAAGGTGTGCTGGTTTCCGTTTTCGTTTAAATCTGCAGTAGTTATCTGATGGTTTGCTTTCTTGATTTATGAGAAAAACACGTATAAATGTTATTAAATTAGAGTAATATAAGTATAATAATGTTTGATATCGAGAAAAAACCACAAAAATACACTAGTTAAAAAAGAAAGTTTGGAGTAAAATGAGTGCAGAAGAAGGGTGGTACATATGCTTATACAATTTAGCTTCAAGAACTTCAAATCGTTTAAGGATGAAACCTTATTAGACCTGACGGCATCATCTGTTAAAGAACACCCATACAATGTGATCGAGACTGAGACTGGCGATAAGTACTTGAAGGTTAGTGCGATATACGGATCGAATGCGAGTGGGAAATCTAATGTCATCGAAGCGTTCTCGTTCATGAGGAAGTTCGTACTCAATTCCCTTACATCAGCGACCGATGAGGATAAACATCACAAGAAAACAATTCCCGTTAAGCGGTTTTTGTTTGATCATACTAGCAAGAAGGAGCCAGCAGAATTTGAAGTGTTTTTTCAGCATTTGAATACAGAATATCAATATGGATTTACTGTGGACAGTGATAAAATACACGCAGAATGGCTATATTCCAAAACCCCAAAAGGCAATTCGTTCAGTACGTTGTATGAGAGGAGCGGGAATAAATTTAAATTCGGCAAGAAAATGAAGCATGCTGAAATATTTGCTAATGCAGTGGATGACAAAACATTGTTCTTAACTTTAACGGCTAGAACGAAAGTCAAGATTTCGCAAAAAGTAAATGAGTGGTTCTTTGAACAATTTGTTGTCGATTTCGGTGATATTGATTTTGAACAATTTATTTCAAGAGTTTTCCCGGAGGAAGTGATGGATGATGAAGACTATAAGCAAAGGCTGGAAAACTTTCTATCTGCAATCGATACAGGCATCATAAGCTTGAGAATTGAAAAGACTGGAGCGAAATCAGAAGAGGGAGAAGAGGCAATTAACGTATATTCCAATCATATTGTCAATGAGCATGGGGATACGATAGAAATTCCTTTTAACGAAGAATCAAGCGGTACTAGAAAAATGTTTTTATTGTTTTACTTTTTCAATGATGCGCTTCAGAATGGATACACGTTATTCGTTGATGAGTTGAATGCCAAACTGCATCCTCTGCTTGTGCGATATATTATTCAATTGTTTCACAACCCCGAGATCAATAAGCATAACGCGCAATTTATTTTTACAACACACGACCACTACACATTAACTAGGGATGTCTTCAGAAGAGATGAAGTATGGTTCACTGAGAAAGATCGTATGGGAAATTCCAAATTGTTTTCACTTGTTGAATATAAGATAGATGAACATACTAAGGTTCGCAATGATGCAAGTTACAATAAAGACTACATGGCAGGTCGGTATGGCGCGATTCCACTTCTGAAAGAATTTAATCTTTTGGAGGGGAGCTAATGAGTCGTGATCGAGATGAGTTTTTTAGGCGGCGCAAGGGAAGGAAGAAAAAAAGAGGAGAAGCGATCAGACAGCCGGAACCGGACAGATATTTAATTGTCACTGAAGGAGAAGAAACGGAGACTAACTATTTCGAAGGCATGAAACGTAAGATTAATGCCCAATATGCCAATCGTATCACACAGATCCGTATTGATATTGAAGGGACTGGACGCAATACGAATAGCCTTGTCCATTTTGTAGAAAAAATCATGAATCGATCTGTTAATCCATACAGCAGGATATGGGTCGTTTTTGACAAAGATGATTTTTCAGATGATCAGTTTAATAGCGCCATTGCGCAAGCTGAATCTAAGGGATATCAAGTGGGTTGGACGAATGAAGCATTTGAATTGTGGTTTCTCTTACATTTTGAATATTTGAATAGCGGAATAAGCAGAGAGCAGTATATAGAGAAGTTGACCGGATATCTGAGTTCGCGTGGCGTATTGAAGAAAGGTGATAAGTATGACAAGAATATGGCATATATTTATGAGATCTTGATGGAACATGGTGACATGGAACGAGCCATAGGCAACTGTAAGAAATTAATTGAAATGCATGAAGCGAACGGTGAACATTCCTATGCGAGAATGAATCCGGCAAGTACGGTTTACAAACTGGTAGAAGAACTAAAAGAATATTTGTAATCATTTTAATATCTACATACAAGTAAAGCACCGGTCCCTGCCAGGAACCGGTGCTTCATATATAAATACAACTTGCTTACAAAGCCGCACCCTTGCCGCCGTCCACATTGATGGCGGTGCCCGTGACAAAAGAAGCTGCGTCGGAGACGAGGAAGGTAATGACGTTCGCCGCTTCTTCCGTATCGCCGATGCGTCCGAGCGGAATACCGTGACGTTCATGCCGTGCGAATTGTTCCCATGTGAGCTCCGGTGCATCACGCTTCCACCACTTCTCGATCTGATCGCTGCGAATGGTTCCGATGCATACTGTGTTGACGCGGATCTGATCCTTAGCCAAATCCTTGCTCATCGCATTCGTCAAGGCTTGTCCAGCTGCACGACTGACAGACGTTGGCAATGAAGATGCACCAGGAGTCTTGGCCGAGGATGTCGTAATGTTGACGATTGCGCCTCCACCTGCTTGACGCAAGTGCGGAACGGCTGCCTTCGAGCAATGAATCGCGCCGAACAGCTTCAGATCGAGATCGTAATGCCATCCGCTGCTCTCCACCTGCTCGAACGGCTTCGCAGCGGATGTACCCGCATTGTTGACGAGTATATCCAGCTTGCCGAATCGGGCCACCGTCTCGGCAACTGCCCTCGCGCAATCCTCTTCTTGTGTAACATCCGCCTGTACTGTGAGTACCTGAGACTCCGTGTGCGCAGCGATAGCAGCTGCAGCCTTCTCCAGTGCGTCGGTATCTCTCGCGCAGATCGCGACATTCGCTCCTTCACGAGCTAGTTGCATAGCGGTACCGTAGCCGATTCCTTTGCTGCCGCCGGTTATGAGTGCTACCTTACCTTTTAGTCCAAGTTCCATATTCCATTCCTCCTTTCCTATTAGTATAGCTAAGAGACTTTGCGCGCAATCACTGCTTTTTTATGCAGATAAGGCGGTTTTTTTTAACAACCTTCTTACATCTATGAAACATTGTATTAATCCTAGGCTCGTATACTAAGAAGGAAGATAGAATTCTTCATATTAGGGGAGGACGAAGGATGAAAAGAAACGAGTGCTCGTTATTCGCAGCTATGTTGCTATTGGTTACGCTTCTCATTCCGGGTGTAACAGCTCATGCAGCGGAAGCAGAAGAAGGACAAACTCAAATTACAATTGTACACGTCAATGATGTGCATTCACGCGTAGAGAGCGGTATCGGCTATGCGAAGCTGGGCGCTTTCGTCGAGCAGCAGCGCGCAGACAATCCGAATACGCTAGTGCTGGATGCGGGGGATACGTTGCATGGCCAGACGATTGCTACTCTTGTTCGAGGTGAGAGCATTGTTCGCATGCTGAATGCTATCGGAGTCGATGGATTGACAGCAGGTAATCATGACTTCAACTTCGGCACTGAGCGCTTGCTGGAGCTTGCTGAGATGGCCGAATTTCCTATCCTTGGCGCGAATGTGGAACGCGATGGTGAGATGATTCTAGAAGACCACTTTATTCAAGAGGTTGGAGGCGTGAAGGTAGGGATATTCGGTCTTGCAACGCCGGAGACTGCCTACAAGACCCATCCGAACAATGTCCAGGGCATTACGTTCGTCGATCCGGTCGTAGTTGCGCAGGAGCAGGTGGATGAGCTGCGCGATCAGGTTGATATTGTCATTGCGCTCGCACACTTGGGGACAGATGCCTCTAGTACAGACACTAGTGCGAAGGTGGCGGAGCATGTTGACGGGATCGATCTTATTGTAGATGGACATAGTCATGAAGAAATTAGCACGTATATCGGGGATACACTTATCGTCCAGACTGGCGAATACTTGAATCATGTCGGCCTCGTTCAGTTGACAGTAGAGGACGGAGAACTGACAGATGCTGCTGCAGAACTTGTTGCTGCGGAGGAGCTGGATTCGCTTGAGCCCGATGCTGAGGTACAGGCTGTGATCGACGCAATCAAGTCAGAGCAAGATGTCGTACTGAACGAAGTAGTAGGTACAACTTCAGTGGACCTGGACGGAGAGCGCGAAACCGTGCGCGCGTCTGAGTCGAATCTAGGCAATCTGATTGCTGATGCGATGCTCGCCGTAACAGGAGCAGATGTTGCGCTGACGAATGGCGGAGGCATTCGCGCATCGATTGGCGAAGGCGAAGTGACGAAGGGCGATGTGATTACTGTGCTGCCGTTCGGCAACTATGTAGTCACATTGGAAGTGACAGGCGCGGAGCTCGTGCAGGCGCTGCAGCATGGTGCAGGTGATTACCCAGAGCCGAAGGGTGCATTCCCACAGGTAGGCGGCATTAGCTATGCGATTGATGCTTCCAAGCCGAAGGGAGAACATGTGCATAGTGTGATGGTGAACGGTAATCCGGTGCAACTAGACCAAACTTATGTGCTTGCCACGAACGACTTCCTTGCAGCGGGCGGGGACGAGTACACGATGTTCAGCGATAATGCGGTAACGGGGCATTATCAAGCATTGGATGAAGCGCTAATCGAGTACATGCAGACGATCGGAGACGTGTCTTATTCGCAGGAAGGGCGTATTGTTGAAGCTGCGCAGTTTGAAGAATCTATGGAAGGCGAAGAAGTCGTCCAAGAGACGCCTGCTGAGGATACAGTCCAGCAAGACGCTGCTGCAGATGATTCCGAATCGGTGACTGATACAGATACGATGGCTGAAGTAGAGCTGCCTGTAGGAGTGGAGAAGCTGTATACGATCCAGCCGGGGGATACACTCTCCCATATTGGCAGGGCAAACGGTATATCGTGGCAGGCGCTTGCTGATTACAACAATTTGGCTAATCCACACCTTATCTTCCCGAACCAGCAAATTCGAATTCCGGCACAATAAGCTGGGACAATAGTTTTCTAATAACAAAAGGCTTTCCCGCTGTCTGGATGTAGACAATTCGGGAAAGCCTTTGTTCATTAGGCATCTGTCGTTGGCTGTTCGGTTGGTTGACTGCCTAACGGGAGGTTATGACGTTTGTTGTATATATACGTGCCGATCGTCGCAATCATAGCGACAATGGAGAACAAGCTGCCTATTCCATAAGCAGCAGACGGGCTGATGCGATCGAACACTTCGCCTCCTCCGGCACTGCCAATAATGCCAGCGAACCCGCCGAAGGTCACAGCGAATACTGCCTGTCCTGATCCGCGAAGCTCTTGCGGAATGATGCTCATCAAGTATTGAATCGCAGCGACGAGAAACAACGGGAATGTAATACTATGCAATGCTTGTGCGTAGATGAGTACAGTCGGGCTTTCTGCGAAGCTGTATATCGCCCAGCGTACAGCATAAGCTGCCGCAGCAATAATAATAATCCCCATCTCGTTCCACTTTTTGATCAGCTTGCCGGCAAACATCAACGCCGGTACTGTGCTTAAGGTTGCGACAAGCCATGCCATGCCAACCCGCGATTCCGTTGCGCCCATATCTTTAATATACAGTGCCAACAGACTGTCGTTCATTCGATGCGGAATGGCAATGAGTAGAATGAGTACGAGAAACCAGAGTAATTTAGGCTGTGAGAACGCCTTGCCTAGCGCCTTCAGATTGACAGGTACTGGTGTGGACTCTGTGTCCTTGATTAGGAAAGATGCCGATATCGCTAATAATAGAGCACCTGCGTAAATATACCAAATATAGCTGATTCCGATCCGCTCGATAATGAAGCCAAGTGCCAGCGAAGCCGTACCGACACCGATTTCCCCCCACATACGAAGTCGACCGTACTCCTTCTTATGCTGGTAGGCATAGGCTACACACAACGTCTCGGTCAGAGGAGCAGCAGCGCTGTTGAAAAACATGAATACAATAAAAAAGACCATGATAAGCAAAAAGGTTTGCGCTGAGAACAAGCCGATACTAAGGAAAAAGTTGGTGACCAGCAAAAAGAGCAACACTTTCTTCACGGTTTTGCGCTTATCGCTTACATATCCCCAGAACGGCTGCGCGAATATCCCGATTAGTGCACCGGTGGCAATAATCGTTCCGACTGCGCCGGAATCGAGTCCCCGATCTTGCAACGATAACGGCAGGAAGAAAACGATTACACTAAACGTAGAAAATAATAAGTAAATAAAGACGGACACTCGAATCACGTGATGTACCCCCTTTGTGCTGAAAAAAAGAACAACTATGCAATTTTAGCACAGTCTCCTTCGCAGGGGTATGAGAGAAACTTATGTTTCTCCATGTATGCAGTCATAAGAAAAACACCTGCCGGCTCGGCATCGCATTGCGTTCTATGCTCCCGCAGAATAGAGCGACTACAGCCTGCGAAGCTTCTGAATGTGCTGCAAGACAGCATCCCGTCCTAGCGGCCAACCATGTCCAAGGTAAAACGTTTCATATCCTGCATCAACCATCTGCTGTAATTC
This sequence comes from uncultured Paenibacillaceae bacterium, assembly GCA_913056365.1. Lineage (GTDB taxonomy): Bacteria > Bacillota > Bacilli > Paenibacillales > K13 > Xylanibacillus. The sequence continues at coordinate 251,664 of CAJXLT010000003.1, forward strand.
ATATGCAACCTGCTGCGGGTTGTCCTCGAACGGAGGACGGATCGGCCGATTTTTCCTGCATATTCCTCCCATTAAGATACCGGAGGCTACCAAATCACCGACAAGCGCTTCTGAGCTGTCCAATTCAACAGACAGCGATCCTGCTGTATGTCCGGGCGTATGCCGAATCTTGCCTGGTACACCGTAAGGATGTAAGTCGAAGGATTGGTCGTTCGAAATGAGCTTGTCTGGAATAAAGCCGACATATGGCCGAAGGGCAATCCCTCTCTTGAGCAAATATCGACCTGCGATCCCTGTTGGGCAATACGTCATCTGTTCCTCTTGGTTGTAATACATAGCATCGTCCTGATGCGCCACAATCGGTGCATCTGACAACTCGCGGATCATCGCTGTGCTGCCGGCATGATCCATGTGAGCATGCGTACTGATAATTAACTTAATGTCCTTCCAGCCGCGGTTCACCTTGCTCAATGCAGCCGCAATCTTGTTCTCTGAGCCGGGAATGCCTGAGTCCATAAGCAGACAGCCGTCAGGTCCAATAATAAGATGTGCATTCAGCATGTGCATAGGCAAAATTGGAATTCGTACAATGTGAGTATGATTCACAGAATCACCCTTTCTCATTCATATGAAGGAAGCAATAATACAATAAAAAAAGATACCGAACCGTTCGGTCTCTTTTGTGATTATCTCAGAACTTGCCCGAAAGCGCAATAGAAATGGTAAAATAAATGAAAACGAGCAACGGAATTTGGAATGGATGCGAGGGGACGACATTTATGCGCAAAGGGGCACAAACACGACAGCATATCATAGTCAAATCAGCAGCGCTATTCAATCAGAAGGGCTATGCCGGTTCTTCGATGCAGGATATTATGCACACGACCGGATTGACTAAAGGCGGCATCTATCGCAGATTTGCCGGCAAGGATGACATTGCAGTGGAGGCGTTCGACTATGCATGCCGCTTGCTGGAAGAGAAGTTCAAGCTTGCTGCGGCTAAGGCGGGAACTGCTATTGATAAAGTCATGGCCATCTGCAGCGTGCATAGCGATCCGGTTCATCATCCACCGCTGGAGGGCGGCTGTCCATTGCTCAATACGGCTGTGGAGTGCGATGATGGCGATCCGGTGCTTCGGGAGAAGGCGCTTGGCTCATTGCAGGACTTCCTTGTACTCATAGAGAGGGTGCTGCAGCACGGAATAGCAGAGGGAGAATTCCGATCGGATATGAATACTGAATCTGTAGCGACGATGGTCGTTGCATCGCTGGAGGGCGGCGTAATGGCAAGCCGATTAGCCCGCGACAACAAACATATCGGGTATGTGCTAGAACAAATAAGGCAGCTGTTAGCTGCCTATTCAATCCAGTAATGCTTCGTAATCCGGATATTGCATTAGGTCTGAGTGTCCTTCCTGATACGCACGGGGAATCTCTCTATATGCCACCGTATGAATGCGCGTACAGGTTATCTTAGTCCGCTTGCTGTTCTGCGTAGATAGCCATTGCCTCGCACATGAATTGTGCCAGGCCGTCTCCGAACTGATCGATGTTGCGGGTGAATCTTGCGTCCGCTACATACATCTGTCCGAGCCCTTTGAACGCCTCCAGCGAGTAATGATGTCCGACACTGCTGTTGAGGAATGCATACCACTCGCCTATTGCTGCTTGTGCTTCTGCGGATGCAGGTGAACCATTACGCAGAGAAGCTAATGTTCGGTAAATGTTGTTCATTCGCTCCTCGAGCTGCGCTTGTTCGGCTTCGGTCAACTTCGATATCTTCGCATTGGAATCGTCTACAGCCTGATCACCCCAGCGCTCGCGCGCTTCTTGTTCATAGGGATTGCGGCTGAAATCGAAGCCTTCAAACTTCTCTTGATGTGTCATGTTCCGTTCTCCTTTCGCGTGCTGGATGGTCTTCTCCTCGTCACGATCATTTGATTCAACTTCGTGCGCTTCTCAAGCAGCATGCTGTGCTGCAGCTCCAACGCTTCGAGCTGATCGTAGGCGGGACTGTGCATCATGTCCCGAATATTCTTGAGAGGGAATCCCAGTTCCTTGAAGAACAGGATTTGCTGCAAATTGGTGAGGTTGTCATCACTGTATAGCCGATAACCGGATTCGGTCACATCGTCAGGCTTGAGCAATCCGATTTCGTCGTAGTGATGCAGTGTGCGCACACTGATGCCGACCAGGTCGGCTACCTCCTTGACAGTCATGGCCATGCCGTTTCAGCTCCCTTCTGACATGTACTATAAAGGATAACGTAACGGGAGAGTCAAGGGTTGATTAGATGATTTTCCCCCTCTTTTATAGAAATGTTGACCTTATCCCGAATTGTAAGCGCTTATATAATGAAAATGCAGCAACAAGTTCACACATACCAGCTGCCAGTTAATTATAGGGAGGTCAAATAGGGATTATGAAAAAATATGGGTTGCTATTGCTAGTTCTGATGGTCAGTCTCACGACCGTGCTTGCCGGGTGCGGCGGCAACAATGCCGGACAGGGAAGCAGCGCGAATACAGGAGCGAACGAAGCCGGCGGATCGAATGAGGTGAATGCCGGAAGTAGTGGAGAAGAGGCGGTAGTCGAAGATGCGGAGCCGTTCACCGTATCGCTGCGTCACATCCAGATCGGCGATGCGAAGAAATACCGCAAGGCGATATTGGACGATGCGGTGGCGAAGGCTGAGGCCGAGGTGCCGGGACTGACATTCGAGCTGGACGGCGTTGAAGATGAGGTCAACCGCTTCACGAAGCTTCCGGCTGAGATGGCGGCGGGCAATCCGCCCAAGATCTTCGACCTCTTCGGCGGCGAGGGAGATGCGCTGAAATATGCGAATGCCGGGCGCTTGCTAGACCTGACACCGATCCTAGAGGAGCTTGGTCTGGCGGACAAATTCCTGAATATGGGACAATTTACCTTGGACGGCAAAGCATACGGTCTGCCGATCGGGGGCAGCACAGAAGGCTTCTTCTATAATAAGCAGCTGTTCGCCCAATACAACATCGAAGTGCCGACTACGTTAGAAGAGCTGGAGCAGGCAGCAGAAACATTGAAGTCCAATGAAGTCACGCCAATGGCGATGGGCTCACAGGCGGCATGGGTACCGCTCATGCTGGCCAACACTTTGATCGGCCGCTATGCAGGTCCGGAATCGATCTATGGTTTCCGTGACGGTAGTGCTGCATGGAATTCTCCTGAGGTGGTGGCGGCCTTCGCTAAGTACAAAGAGTGGGTCGATAACGGTTATTTCACCAAGGGTGAGCTGGGCGTGACGTATGATGCAATGCTGAATGAATTTCTGGGCGGCAAGGCAGGCATGATGTTCGACGGCAGTTGGCGCGCTTCTGCTTTTGCTAACCCGGATTTGGTCAAGGAAATTACGTCTGAGGACGTCGGTTACTTCGCAATGCCAGCTGTGCCTGATGGCAAGGGCGATCAGACGGCTGTCAACGGTAACTACAGCAATGGCTACGGCTTCTCCTCCAACCTGAACGAACAGGAGCTGGAAGCGGTCAAGGCATTCATCAAGCATCTGTACAAGGATGACATGCAGGTGCGCGGCTTGCTGGAGGATGCGTTGCTGCCTTCGATGAAGCTGACTGATGCCGCTGCATCGGAGATCGAAGCGAATCTGGAAGATCCGGTCGTCAAGCAAATTATGGGGACGATGAATGAGGCAGGAGAGGCGTTCTCGCATTTTGATTCGGTCGTGCAGTCGGATGTGTACAGCGAGACCGAACAGCAGATTCAACGGCTGATTGCAGGGGAATCCTCGCCACAGGAAGTAGGCGATGCGCTGCAGCAAGCTCAGGAGGCGGCCAACGCCAACTAGAGACAGCCAATAGCGAATGAGAGATATGGCGCCGTCCCGCTGTCTGCCAGCACGGGGCGGCGTTCGTATTCAGAAACTCTGCGAATCAAGCAAAAGGAGAGGAGCATAGGCCATGCGCAGTTCTTTGCGAAATCCGTATATATACATCTTGTTTGTCGTGCCGACGCTCGGCTTGTATGCCCTGTTCTTCTTCTATCCGATGTTGACCTCGGTAGGCTACGGCTTCACCGACTGGAACGGCTTGGAGGAAACCAACTTCATCGGCTTCGCTAATTTCCAGCAGGCGTTCGCCGACAGCGATTTTTGGAACGCGGTGCGCAACAATATGGTGTTTATTCTGTTTTCTGTAGGTGTGCAGGTGCCGCTTATCGTGTTTTTTGCTATTCTGATTAGTCAGGTGCGGCGCTTTCAAAGCTTCTACAAAACGACTGTATTCGTTCCGTCTATCTTGTCCACAGCGGTCATCGGAATTTTGTGGGGCTTTATGTATGACCCCGAGGTTGGCATTATCAATCAGTTTCTTGGCTTGTTCGGTGTGGAGACGATCTACTGGTTAGCTGATTCGAATTGGGCGCTGCCTGCCGTTCTGGTGACGAACGCGTGGCAATGGATGGGATTCTATATTGTGCTAGTGCTTGCTGCGATCTTGTCACTGCCGAAGGAGATCAACGAAGCGGCGTCGATTGACGGTGCTGGCGGTTTCCGCAGGGCTTGGTATATTACGGTACCCTTAATTAAGCCGATCATCTCGGTTATTGTCATGCTGTCGATTGCCGGCGCGATGCGGGTTGTCGACATCGTCCTCGTTATGACGAAAGGCGGACCGGTCGGGGCGACGGACGTGATGGCTTCGTATATGGTCAACCGGGCAATTCGGTACGGCGATTACGGCTATGGCACAGCGCTGTCGATTATGATTTTTGCCATTGCGCTAATCTTAACAGCTCTCTATCAGCTCACCTTCGGCAAGATGCGGGAAAGGGTGGAATTCTGACATGTCTACTATATTCAATCGAACCATTCCGCACCTGATCTTGCTCGTCTATGTAGCCGCAGTGCTGGTACCATTCGCCTTCGTCATCCTGTCATCGATGAAGGAAAGCAATATCGATATTGCGGAGCGGCCGTTCGGCTTGCCGGAAACGTGGGTATTGGACAATTATGTAACGGCATGGGTGAAGGCGAAAATTAATGTGTACTTTTTCAACAGCGTGTACTTGTCCGTGACGTCTTCCATGGCAGGTGTCCTGCTCGCCGCGGCTTGTGCGTTCGCCCTGACACGGATGAAATTTAAGCGCGTCAGCAATTGGCTGTATCAGATTGTGCTGCTTGGCATGCTGATTCCTGGCAATGTGCTGTTTATCGCGCAATATATCTTGGTCAAGGATCTCGGCATTCTGAATACGCATTGGTCGTTGTTCTTCCCCTACACAGCCGGAGCAGTACCGCTTAGCGTGCTGCTGATCGCAGCCTTCATGCGCACGATTCCGAATGAGCTGGAGGAAGCGGCAATTATGGATGGATTGAGCGCAATAGGGCTGTTTGCTAGAATAATAATACCGATTACAATGCCAGCGCTCGTGACTGTGTTTATCGTCAATTTCCTGGGCGCGTGGAATGAATATTTGCTTGCCAATTTCTTCATTAGCAAGGACGCCTTGCGTACACTGCCGACTGGAATGGTCGGGTTTCGCGATGCCTTCCAGACGAACTATGCGCTAATCTGCACGGGGATCGTCTACAGTGTGTTGCCGGTGATTGTGCTCTATGCCTTCCTGCAGAAGCAAATCATCGAAGGAGTCACAGCAGGCAGTCTCAAAGGATAGACGACGGAAAGGAGCAGTGATCGCATGTCCATACGGTTCAAGCTGTTTGCTGCTTTTTTTCTGTTTATTTTACTGCCCTTTTGTCTGCTGGGTCTGGGCGCTTACTGGTTCGTGTCTGATTTTATTGAGAAAAAATACTCGCAGCAGGCGGAGCTGACCCTGCGTGCGCTTAGCCAGAACGTGGCGTTTATCTTCGGAGAAATGAACAAAGTTACGGATAGCACGATCGCCAGCACAGCGCTTCAGGAGCTGTTGGACAACAGGGGCTATGATTTGAAGCAGCTGACCGAGACGGACTATCTAGAGCTGAACCAAATTCAGAAGAGCTTTCGCGAGCTGCTGATCAATCATCCATCGGTCAGCTTTGCTTTCATGTACACGCTGCATGATGAACGGATATTGCCAATCTTCGCCAAGGGCAACTTCAATGCGCTGCCGTTCGCAGAATTTCAGCAGCAGCCGCTTTATCGCAAAGTGCTGGAGCGAGATGGTTTGCCCAAGTGGGTCGGCCCCTACGAGTATCCGCAATTGACCGGTGAGGACCCCGTATTCACGCAAATTCGACTAGTCAAGGATATCGATACCCTGAGTGACAAAGGGATTTTGCTCGTGCAGATGAAGCAGTCGGGGTTGGAAAATTTATTTCGTTATTTTCGCTACAAGCAGGAGGACTACGACACTCGATTTCTTATGGTCAATGCGCAAGGGTTGATCTTATTCGACAGCGCCGGAGAGATGGACGGAAAGCCGCTGCAGACTTATACGAACGCCCCGTTGCATGGGGGAGACGGCTATGTGAGTGATCGTCTCTCGTTCGCAGGCGAGGAAAGCATTCTGTCGAGCATTCCGGTTGGCGAGGAACAATGGCGTCTAATATCCTTGACATCCTGGCATTCGTTGTCCAAGGAGATTACCGAATATGCCCGCGTTGTCGCACTCATTACGGCTCTATGTCTGCTAAGCGCACTGGTATTCTTGATGTTCTCAGTCAATCGTATTGCCAAGTCCATTATCCGCATTGTACGCTCGATGCGCCGGGTGGAGGACGGTGAGCTTCATATTCGTGTGCGTGAGGAAGGTCGAGATGAACTGAGCTTACTTGCGCATGGCTTGAACAGCTTGATCGCGCGTGTGCATACATTGCTAGGCAAGGTAAAGCAGGAGCAACAGCAGAAGAACAAGGCGGAGCTTCGTGTGCTGCAGGCACAGATCAAGCCGCACTTCCTGTTCAATACGCTGGAATCGATCAATGTGCTTGCCGCACAGAATGAAGGCAAGAAGGTGAGCGATATGGTGCAGCGGCTCGGCGTGTTGCTGCGCATTAGCTTCCAGGAGCAGGAGCGCATTCCTTTGCGCCTGGAGCTGGCACACCTGCGCAGCTATCTGGACATTCAGGCGTTTCGCTTCGAGGATTTGTTCGACTACGAGCTTGATGTACCAGATGAGCTGCTTGACTGCCATCTGCCGAAGCTGACCTTGCAGCCGCTCGTCGAGAATGCGATTCAGCATGGCTTTGAAGGGATTGCTTATAAGGGGATGATTCGTATTCGAGGCGTTGTAGAACAGGACCGGATCGCGCTGTACGTGGAAGATAGTGGAATAGGCATGGATGCGGAGACGTTAGCGAAATTTCAATACTTGGCCGATGATGCTGTCGATGGGCTTGTTCGCTCGGAAGAGGAACCAGAGGAACCGGCGCATGCTGAACGGAGAGGGCTTGGACTGAGGAGTGTGGCGGATCGCATCCGCATCGAATACGGGCGCGAATACGGGCTGTTTATATGTTCGTATCTCGGTCATGGGACGATCATCAAGTGCGTGCTGCCGCACGCTTCGCGAGGTGAATGAGTATGTGGTTGAAGGCATTGCTGATTGACGATGAGAAGCCGATTCTGAATCATCTGCACACCGGGTTTCCGTGGGGGAATTGGCGGATTGAGGTTGTCGGTCTCGCCCGCAACGGGAACGAGGCGCTTGCGCTAGTCGAACAGCATCATCCGGATCTTGTGCTGTGCGATATTCGCATGCCGATCATTGACGGTCTGGCGTTCTTGAAGCATATTCGCGAGCAAGGGGAGTCCGCCGAGGTGATCATGATTACCGGTTACGAGGATTTCGACTATGCACGGACGGCATTGAAGTATCAAGCGGCCGAATACTTGCTGAAGCCGATCAACTATGATGAGTTGGCGCGTTCTGTGCAACGGATAGCTGCGTGCATACGCGAGAAGCGGAGCGAGGAGATGGATACGCGCCGCAGGTGGGACCGGCTTGCAGGTGCGGCTTATGAGAAGCTGCTAGTTGATGCGCTGCTTGGGCAGCCGACTGTTCCGAGCAGTCTGGTGCTGCCCGATGGCGCTCCGCTACTGGAGGAGCAGCGCTTATGGCTGTTGCTGGCAGACATGGACAGCTACTCACAGAGACAGTGCGCGAGTAATGACCAGGAGAGGAAATTGGCGAATTTCGCTGTGCGAAATATCGTGTCGGATGCATGGGGAGAAAGTCTGTGTGTCTTGCTGCAACTGCGAGAAGGAGAGTTTTGTCTCGTGCTGCAGGACGAGGATGGCTTGACCGTTGAAGCGTTGGCGGAGCGGGCACAATCATTGAGAGAATTGATTATGCAGTATGCCAATGTGCCGATGCATCTTGCGTTGTATCCTGTACAAGTGAACAGCGGTGAGCTGGACACTGCTTATCGCAAGCTGCAAAGCTTCCTCCATCTTGCCCCGCGTGAAGAGACTGTAGCGATCTATCAGAACTATCCCCGTCCGTTCGAAGCAGAGGAAGAGCTGTGGGCAACGGTGGAGCAGATGGTGGCAGGCCTGAAGCTTGCTGATCGTGAACAGACGGAGCAGTCGCTGCACCGGTGGATGAAGCTGCTGCAGGGCATGTCCGGTCATGGACAGCGAACGGCGGAGCATCTGATCCATTATTTGGCCATCCATCTGTTCCGGGAGCTGAAGAATATGCAGCTCTTGGAGTCGGGACAGGAGGAGCGGATTTGGACCCGCATGGCTGACAGCGCCGGTCTCAAGCATATGCTGCAGTTGGTCGAGGAGATGATTCGCGACAGCTTGACGCATACAGCGGAGCGGAAATCAAGCGAGCTGTTCATGCATGCGGCCAAGGATTACATTGATCGCAACCTGACGAGAGACTTGGGGATGGAGGAGGTCGCCGATCATCTGGGCATCAGCTGCAGCTACTTCAGCTTGCTGTTCAAGCAGCATACTGGCATGACCTTCGTAGAGTATATGACTGCTGGACGAATGGAAATGGCGAAGTCCATGCTGCTCCATACGGACAAGAGCATTGCCCAGATAGGCGCACTGAGCGGCTATGCCGACCGCCGATACTTCTCGAAAGTGTTTCTCAAATATGCGGGTGTTACGCCACGGGAATGGAAAGAGAATTGTAGCCCACAAAAGTGAAGAGGGGCTTCGAAGTGATTCAAGTACTTTTGCAGGATGCAGCAGATCCTATTGTGATTGCTATAGTGATTAGTGATTTACCCATACCGGTGGCAGCCCACCCTACTATCTATGCAAGTAATTACTCCTGTAAAAGAATGCTCCTGCTGAATGGGCATGTTCGGTGAATAGATGCAAAAGTGCGGGCAATTATTCAAAAAAACGCCGGGTTGATAAAATAACTGCGAAAATACATGTTCTCAATTCCTAATTAGTCTGATATAGCCATTTCGGAGTTTGAAAGATGCAGTTTTGCAGGAATTTCGGGAAAAAGCTCTTCCGTATGATCTAAACCTGCACTTTTACAGGAATTTCAGCACGATGTCACGGCAGCTAAAGGTGAACCTATATAGATTTCGGAAGGAGTGGAGAGAGATGATGCGAAATTTGGCGTCGATGACGCTGGAAGAGAAGGTAGGCCAGCTCTTGATTTGCGGAATTGCAGGGACGGAACCTTCGACGGCGGAGCTGCGCTTCCTGCGCGAGCGAAAGCCGGGGGGCGTCATTTATTTCCGCCGCAATATCGCTGCGGCAGCACAGCTGAGCAGCCTATCGGAACAGCTGCAGCTGGCAGCGTCCGAAGCAGGCGCCCTGCCGCTGTTCATTGCGATTGATCAAGAAGGCGGGATGGTCGCCCGCTGGGATCAAGATGCTGTACTGATGCCAGGCAATATGGCAATTGGCGCTACACGGCAGGCAAGCTACGCCTATGAAGCAGCTCAAGCCACGGGCAAGCAGCTTCGTGAAGTCGGCATCAATGTGAACTTTGCTCCTTGTGTAGATGTGAACAACAATCCCGCTAACCCAGTGATTGGGGTGCGATCTTACGGCGCTGATTCGGATCTAGTCGCTGAGCTGGGTGCAGCGGCAGTTCGCGGTTATCAGGAGGCGGGCGTGTCTGCGGCAGCGAAGCATTTTCCCGGTCACGGGGATACGGATATGGACTCCCATGTAGACTTGCCGACTATTCCTCATCCGATGGAGCGACTGCGGCAGCTGGAGCTGAAGCCATTCGCGGAGGTGATTCGAGCAGGAACGGATATGATTATGACCGCACATGTCGTGTTCCAAGCATGGGAGGAAGGACCGGTTCCTGCTACACTGTCGCCGCGGGTGCTGACAGAACTGCTGCGCGGAGAGCTTCAATTCAACGGTGTCATCATAACCGACTGTCTGGAGATGAAAGCCATCTCGGATGGCATTGGTGTGGCCGAGGGCGCCGTGCGCGCTGTGGAGGCGGGCGCGGATATTGTTCTTGTCAGCCATACGATCAGCTGGCAAGAGGAGGCGCTTGCTGCACTCCTGCAAGCCGTTCGTAACGGACGGATCAGCGAGGAGCGCATCGATGCTTCGGTGCAGCGCATTCTCGACTTGAAGAGGAAGCGGGCGCTCGAAGGGGCTGCGGTTCAGGCTCAGGCTGAGCAACCAAGCGCGGAGAGGCAGTCGGACGAGGTCGAACCAACGAAGGATGGCCGGCCACTGGTTCGGCATCAAGCTTCCTCGCAAGCCCGTCAAACAGACTCCGTACGAAAGCTGCTAGTGAATGCCCCTGCCGATCAAGAGCTAGCTCGAAGCATATGCCGCGACAGCATCACACTCGTTCGCAATGAAGGTGTGCTGCCGTTGAGCACATCGAAGCCAACCTATGTAGTGTGGCCGGTAGTGACAACGAGTACAGAAGTGGTCGAGGCAGTCGAGCAGGAGATGACGCTGGGACGGGCATTGGCAATACATCTGCCGCAAGTAGCGGAGGAGCGGATCGGTCTGGAGCCGAGCGCTGCGGAGATTACGCGAGTTGTTGAGCGTAGTCGGGCTTACGACCAGATCGTAGTCGCCACTTATCATGCCGGACCTGTCGACCGACAGGGTGAGCTCGTCCGTCAGCTGCTTGCGGATCAGGCAGGCAAGGAAGTGGTTGTTATTGCTGTGCGCAATCCCTATGATCTAGCAGCATATTCGAACGTTCCGTCGTATGTCGCAGCCTACGAGAATCGGCCGTTCATGATGGAGGCTGCGGCGGAAGTGCTTGTCGGCAAGCGCAACCCTTCAGGCCGACTTCCTGTTCAGGTGACAGAGCAGTATCCGGTCGGGTGGGGGCTCACATATGGAGGCGATTCGTCATGAGATGGGTGGTGCTTGATAGCAAGGAGGCCGTGAGTATTGCGGCGGCGGATCAAATAGCCCGGTTGATTAAGGAGAAGCCGTCCAGTGTGCTTGGCTTGGCTACAGGCAGTACACCGCTCGGCACATACCGCGAGCTGATTCGCCGTCAGCAGGCGGGCGAGCTGGATATGTCTGGCGTCACGTCCTTTAATCTTGACGAGTACTATGGGCTGTCCCGCGACCATCCGCAAAGCTATTGGCAGTATATGCAGCAGCATTTGTTCGACAGCCTGCCTATTCGAGAAGAGCATATTCATATGCCGCAAGGCAAGCCTGAGCAGGTGGAAGAGAGCTGCCGCGAGTATGAGGAAGCGATTGCGCATGCTGGAGGCATTGACTTGCAGCTGCTAGGCATCGGCAGGAACGGGCATATCGGATTTAACGAACCGGCTGACGTGTTGCATCCTGTGACTCATCTGACCAAGCTTGCCGAAAGTACGGTGCAAGCGAATGCCCGCTTCTTCAAGCGTTCCGAGGAAGTGCCCCGCTATGCAATCACGATGGGTCTTGGCACGATCATGAAGGCGAAGCGGATCGTGCTGCTGGCAACAGGTGAAGCCAAAGCGGAAATCTTGCATCGGCTCTACAACACACCCATTTCGACACGTCTACCCGCTTCTATGCTCCATATGCACCGGCATGTTACGATAATAGCAGACCGAGAAGCAGGCAAGCTGCTGCCATTCGTACAGGGAGGGATGACGGTTGATACAACAACATAAGAACAGGCAACGATTTACGAATGGCACCATGTTCATAGACGGTGAATGGCGCACGGGACTGGATGTCGTGACAGCTAACAGCAGCATTGTGGAAATTAGGGAAACTACGCAACACAACTTAATTGAGAACGGAGCGGGGGACCTCCAGTCTGATGCGTGGGAAGAATCATGGATGGATCTACAGGGTCGCATGCTCGTTCCGGGCTTTATCGACCTGCATGTACACGGCGGAGGCGGTGCGGATGTTACGAATGGAACTGCCGCTGATGTGGCCAAGGCTGCTCGGTTACATGCAAGCAAGGGTACGACAGCTTGGCTGCCGACGACGATGACGGCAGAACGCGAAGTGACGGAACAGGCGATCCGGAACATTCGGAAGGCGATGCTTGCCGGCACTGGCGGCGCCGACATTGTCGGCATTCATCTCGAAGGCCCGTTCCTTAACCCGGTGCGCTGCGGCGCACAGCCGGCGGAACGGATGCGCCTGCCTGTTCAGGAGGAGCTGGATGCATATCTGAACCTGTCGGACAACCAAGTGCGGCTGTTGACGATTGCGCCGGAGCTGCCAGGCGCGATGGAGCTGATCCGTTATGCATGCGAGCGCGGCGTAACGATCTCTATCGGTCACTCTGATGCGAACTATGAGCAGGTGCGGGCTGCGGTGCAAGCAGGCACATCACATGTGACGCACCTCTTCAACGGCATGCGTCCATTGCATCACCGCGAGCCTGGAGTAGCTGGCGCTGCGTTGATGCACGATGAGCTAGCCGTAGAGCTGATCTGTGATGGCGTACATGTGCGTCCGGAGCTGATCGAATATGTGATTCGCACGAAGCCGCAGGAGCAGATTGTGCTCATCACCGATGCCGTAGAGGCATGCGGGTGTGCAGATGGCCGTTACCAGTTAGGCGAGCAAGAGGTGTATGTGGCTAATGGTGAAGTTCGTCTCACCGCAACGAACGATCTGGCCGGCAGTATGCTGACCTTGGATCAAGCGCTGCGCAATGCTGTTCAATTCAGCGGACAGCCGCTGGAGCGTATTGTGCCTATGCTCAGCCTGCATCCCGCTCGGCAAATTGGCATCGACAACCGCAAAGGCACCATCGCTCCAGGCAAAGACGCCGATCTCGTCGTGCTGAACGACAAGCTCGAGGTAGAAGCTGTGTATGTACGCGGCAACAGAGTCGAGGCTGACCTATCTGACTTCAGCAACTCAAGGAAGCAGCTCTGACATCACTGTGCGTGTCGCGCCACAGTGAAAACAAGCCGCTCCGAAAGTCCTAAGACTTTTGCGGAGCGGCTTGTACTGTTTTCAGCTAGGCAGCCGATGCAATTACAATTACTCGATGCCTTCGAGCCATGCGTTCACTTTGTCTTCGTTCGCATCTACCCATGCTTGGGCAGCATCGGCAGGATCAGTACCATCCTGAATGTCTACCATGACAGCAGCCATATCGTCTGGCGTCCAGTTGAACTGGTCTAGGAATTGGTAGGCGTCAGCCATGTCGTCAGCAAGTCCTTGGCGAACGATCGTGCTGATGTGCTCAGCTTCCCCGAATGTGCCTTGCGGGTCTTCCAGATACTTCAGATCCATCTTCGCGAACTTCCAGTGCGGTGTCCATCCTGTCACGACAACAGGTCGTTGCTCGTCATATGCAGCTTGCAGCTCTTGTGCCATGGCAGCAGAGGAGCTGTTCACCAATGTCATGTCGAGACCGTAATCGGCGATAGCCTGTTCAGTTGCAGACATAACACCTGCACCTGGTTCAATGCCGATAATCTCGCCTCCGAATTGCTCGGCAACAGCTGGATCGGCCAAATCCTCGATCGAGGAAGCTTCTACGTATGTTGGAACGACCAGGCCGATTGCGGCGCCTTCCAGATTCGCTCCCAGATCTTCGAACTCACCTTCGAACTTCTCGTAATACGATTGGTGCGTGCCCGGCAGCCAAGCGGCAACCATCGCATCGGCACTGCCGTCAGATACGCCTTGCCACATCGGGCCTGCATCTACTTGCAGCATCTCTACTTCATAGCCAAGATTGTCTTCCAATACAGTCTTGACCACATTCGTGCTGGCGATTTCAGAGTCCCACGCTACATAAGCAAGCTTAATCTGTTTGGACTCCTCACCACCGGAACATCCCGCCAAGACGAGCGAGAATACGAATACTACGCTAAGCATTAGGGTTAAACTTTTCTTCACTTCGAACCACTCCTTTTGTTTTGTACTAAGCTTTGGGTCACGCGGTCCAGTACAACCGCTAATATAACAACGGCCAATCCGGCCTCAAAGCCTACGCCTACTTCAGTTTGGGTGACGGCGCGAAGCACATCTACACCTACACCCTGCGCTCCGATCATCGATGAAATGACGACCATCGACAAGGAGAGCATAATCGTCTGGTTAATACCGGCCATAATTGTCGGTACTGCCAATGGGATCTCCAGCTTGATCAGCTTCTGCATCGGCGTGGATCCGAAGGCGTCAGCCGCTTCCACCAAATCCTTAGGAACCTGACGAATCCCAAGATTCGTCAGACGGATCGTCGGCGGAATTGCGAAGATGACGGATGCGACAACGCCTGGAACCATACCGAGCGAGAAGAAAGACACCGCTGGCAGCAAATACACGAAAGCCGGCATAGTCTGCATGAAATCAAGCACAGGGGTCACAATCGACTGAATGCGATTGCTGCTGGCACTCAGGATACCAAGTGGAACGCCTAAGACGATCGATATGATAGCGGCAGTCAGCACAAGGGCCAACGTCTGCATCGTCACATCCCAATAGCCCAAATTCCAGACGAGCAAAAATCCTAGCAGCGTAAACAGCGCTACCCTTGTCCGGGCTGCTGCATACGCAAGTGCAGTAAATATCAAAATGACAACCAGTGCGGGTGGCATTGTAAGCACCCACTCGAAGCTATCTACGGTAAATCCAATGGTTGCTTTGATCAGATCGAACAATGGCGAGATGTGGGTATCCAGCCATTCGACGAATTGATCCACCCAGTGGGAGAGCGGTATCTTCGGTATCATGATCCCACCTCCAGATCTGTACTTCCGGCAAGCGCGGCCAATACGGCTCCGCGGATCACAATCCCGCTAAGCCTGCCGCTGTCATCAACGACAGCTAACGGCACCTTAGCCTGACTAACTTGATCAAACAGCTCATGGAGGAAGGTGTCCGCCGTGACGGTTGGCACATCTTCAATCAGAATGTCTGTAAGCTTCTTGCCTTCCTTCACCGCTTGTGAGGCATCTTCTGCATTCACGACGCCTAGCAGCTTGCGCGCGCCATCTACCACGTATACGTTGGAGACGCCATGTTCCTTCATGAACTGCAAGGCGACGCGCGGTCCCTTGTCTGGTGTGATCGTGACAGGACGCTTCATGACATGCGAAGCAGTAAGTACTTTGGACAGATCCACATCTTCTACGAATCGTTCTACGTATTCGTTCGCAGGATTCGTCATAATCTCTTCCGGTGTGCCGATCTGTACGATCGCCCCATCCTTCATGAGCGCGATGCGATCCCCGATGCGAAGCGCTTCGTCCAGATCATGCGTGATGAAGACGATCGTCTTCTTCATCCGCGACTGCAGCTCCAGCAGCTCGTCCTGCATGTCCTTGCGAATTAATGGATCGAGCGCGCTGAACGCCTCATCCATCAATAGCACATCTGGATCGTTCGCCAAGCCGCGGGCCAAGCCCACACGCTGCTGCATGCCGCCGCTCAGCTGATCTGGACGGCTGTTTTCCCAATTTTTCAGACCGACGAGCTCGAGCGCATCCATCGCTTTCTTGCGACGCTCGCTCTTATCGATACCCTGAATCTCCAGGCCGTACTCGGTATTCTCAAGGACTGACCGGTGCGGGAATAGCGCGAACTTCTGGAACACCATGCTGATTTGCTTGCGTCGCACTTCGCGCAGCTGCTCCTTGGACATCTTCACGATGTCCTTGCCCTGGATCAATACCTGACCGTCCGTAGGATCAATGAGCCGGTTCAGCAGACGTACCAATGTAGACTTGCCGCTTCCAGACAAGCCCATAATGACGAATATCTCGCCTTCTTCGATTGTGAACGAAGCTTGATTTACGCCGACTGTCAGCTTCGTTTCTTGATAAATTCGGTCTTTGCTCAACCCTTTGGCGAGCATCGCGATGGCCCGCTTCGGGTTCGGACCGAATATTTTCGTTAACCCCTTCACCTCAATAATGGGCATGCCTTCACCTCGCTTTTCTTCAGTTTGTTCCGTTTGCTGCCTTGTTATTATTGTTAAGGAAGTCGCGTTCGGAATCAACCGTTAAAACTGGTTGTAATGAACGTACAGTTTTAACTTTACGTTCTTTATGAAGCTAATGCTCCTTTATGCTGCTAATTGCTCCATATTGCCGAGCTTTACTTTCCTGATTAACTTTTTTACAATGATAGACAATAGGAATGCAGTTCATTCAGCAACCAGGGGATGGAGGAGGCGAGCGAATGGAAAATAGCGAACTGGAGCAGTTATCCGAGGAAGCCAGAGCACGGCTGGGCAAGGCCAGACAGCGGGTCATCGAATCGATCGGCAAAAATATGGACTTGTACGGCGTGACTTTGTCCATCGGTCATTTATATGGCAATATGTTTTTTCGCAACGAGCCAGTCACCCTGGATGAAATGGTTGAGACAATGGGATTGAGCAAAACAAGCATCAGTACCGGAATGCGCAC
This sequence comes from uncultured Paenibacillaceae bacterium, assembly GCA_913056365.1. Classification (GTDB taxonomy): domain Bacteria; phylum Bacillota; class Bacilli; order Paenibacillales; family K13; genus Xylanibacillus. The sequence goes on from CAJXLT010000003.1 coordinate 268,408, forward strand.
GTTGAATGATCTGAAGATGATTCATAAGGTATGGGGCAAGGGCGTCCGTAAAGATCTGTACAAAGTCGAACCGGATTGGTACCAAACCTTCTCTGATTTCTTCGTCATTAAGTGGCGCAAGTCGATAGAGATGAACTTACAATCGCTGCAAAAGTCGAAGCGGGAAATAGAAGCATTGCTCGATGAACATTCCGACAACAATGAACTGCAGGAAATTTTGAAGATGGATGTCGAGAAGATTGTGAATGCTGTGGAATACTACGACTGGTTAGACCGCTTAATTGACGCCTTGGAATCAGGTGAAATATTCAAGCTGGTGCCGAAGACAACGAATCCATAGCAGAAGTAGAACGGGAATATCATATTTGCAGAACCGGAGCCGCTGGTTTTCCGGTTTTTTGTGCGCGGTGCTGCGAATAGGTAGAGGTAGGTGCGTCCGTGGAAATGTAACGGGAAAAAAGGTACTTATTCATGAACAGGTCGTGCAATGTGTGCGAATAGAGGACATTGTCGGTTTTATTCGGGCATATGTACATGTCTAAGCGGTGTTGGTGCAGCATTACATCCACATTGTTCCGCTATTTCATCCGATATTCCTTTCACCGCTGCAATAAGACCGATTATTTCTGTTATGTGCATAAAGGAACTAGAAAAGTACTAGCAGAGTCGTTGGCAATGGCGCTATCGAACGCCCTTCCTCCTATGCCCGAAGATACGATAGTGCTGTGATCTCGAATAGCATCGGAGGGGTGCTTGTGATAAGGTGTAAGTATGATTAGTTTTGCAGAAGAGATGGTGAGATGATGATCTACATAGCGTTGCTTCGAGGCATTAATGTTGGCGGCCATCGCAAGGTCAAAATGGCGGAGCTCAAGCAATTGTTCGAAAGGCTCGGGCTGCAGCAAGTACGTACTTATATTCAGAGCGGCAATGTGCTGTTCCGATCGGAGACCGATGAGCGTACCTTGCGCAGCATGCTCGAAGAGGAGATTGCGTCTGCTTATGGATTCGAAGTAACGGTTGTGATCCGAACAGTTGAGGAGCTGCGCCGCATCGCAGAAGGTTGCCCGTTCTCGGACGGCGAAATCAGGGAAGCGGAGGCGGCATCCGACGCAGAAAGCCTATATGTGGCGATGCTGACGGAGAAGCCTGCCGCGGACAATGTCGTGCGTATCCAATCATTCGAATCAGAACAGGAGAAACTTCGTATTATAGGAAGAGACGCTTACATGTTACTGCATCAGAGCATTCGTAATGCCAAGCTAGCCGGGCAATTGCACCAACTGGCTGTTCCTGCGACGACACGTAATTGGAAGACGATTCATAAATTGCTCGCACTTGCAGTAGCGATGGCGGACTAATTCAAGCTTATCTATATCGGCGTATGCCGCTGCGTACTTATTATGAAAACCCGTACCCGGGTTAAGAGGGAGAAAGAAGGACGAACAATGAATAATAGACCATTTGAAGCGCTAGGCATTCGACATGAGCTGGTGGATCAGCTGCATCGCAGCGGGATTGATGAACCGACGCCAGTGCAGAAGCAAGTCATTCCGGCGGCGCTTGCGGGGCGGGATGTGCTTGCGCAAGCGCAGACGGGAACAGGCAAGACGTTAGCTTTTATTCTGCCGATTCTCGAATCGTTATCGGACAAGCGCTCCAGCACACAAGCGTTAATTCTTGCGCCTACCCGCGAGCTGGCGATCCAGATTTCCGATGAGATGAAGAAGCTTGTTCCAGTGACCGGCGCCTCTGTATTAGCAGTATACGGCGGACAAGATGTAGAGCGTCAGATCCGGCAATTGCGCGATGCGCCGGCTGTCATCGTGGCGACACCGGGAAGGCTGCTTGATCATCTGCGCAGACAGACTGTCCACATTCGAGGCATCCGTCAGCTGGTGCTGGATGAGGCGGATCAGATGCTGCACATGGGGTTTCTGCCAGAAGTTCAGGAGATCATCGAACAGACACCGACGGACCGGCAAACTTTGCTGTTCTCCGCCACATTGTCCGATGCGGTCCGGAGACTGGCTGCTGCTTATACACGGGAAGCGGTAGATATCCGGATTCAGGGTAAGACGGTTACGCTGGAAGGCATCGAGCAAATTGCTTACGAAACGACGGATCGCGGCAAGCTTCCTACGTTGCTTCAGTTGTTGGAGGAGCACAATCCATACTTGGCGGTCGTCTTCTGCCGGACGAAGATTCGGGCGAAGAAGCTGACTGCGAATTTGCAAGAGCACGGGGCTCAGGTCGATGAGCTGCATGGCGATCTGACGCAAGCGAAGCGCGAGCAGGTTATGAAGCGGTTCCGTGAAGCGAAGCTGCAGGTGCTCGTGGCGACCGATGTCGCGGCAAGGGGGTTAGATGTGGAAGGGGTCACGCACATCTTCAACTATGATATTCCCGGCGATGCGGAGAGCTATATTCACCGAATCGGACGTACAGGCCGGGCCGGGCAGCAAGGATCGGCCATCACGCTTCTGACGACACGGGATGCCGAAGCGATGCAAGCGATCGAGCGGGCAATAGGGATGTCTGTCACGCGCCGAGACGGACAGGGACGATCTACAGCAGATCAAGCCGGACTAGGCGGGCAATCTGCGGGACGCCGGAAGCGCATGAGCGATCGGTCATCCGCAGACGCTCAGAAGCGTGGAGCGCGTACGGGCGGTCGGCGTGACAGGAATAAGCCGCAGCAGGCTGAATCCCGATCATCCAAGCGCCATGGCAAGGGCAGCGGAACGCGCAGTAAGCGTGACGATCGAGCGGGTGCCACATCCTCTCGGACATCCAGACAAGGCGGCAGCTCAGATGCAGCCGGAGGCCGCAGAGGCCGAAGGAAGAGATAATCCGAAAAGTGAGGAGATCCGTGTGAAGGAATGTATGATTCATTTCAAGCTAATGCGGGGAACCGAGAGCAAGATGCTGCGAGCTTTAACGTATTTGCCGAAGGACAAACAGCCGGAAATTGCGGATTTCATTCGCATCTTCGAGGAAATGGGTTATCCGGTGCAGCTGGAGAATGAACATGAGCTCATATTCGATTCCGTCGTTGCAGGCGAGCCATTCAAGCTCGACATTACGAAGATTGAGATGAGCGGCGAGAAGAAGGAAGAGGCAGATGTAGACGGGGAGCTGCGCGCGATCCTGGAGCATCTGATCCGCAGATAGGAATGCGGCGTATGCGGGCGTGAACGAGCACAAGAAGAAGCAGGGAGGGAGTCCGTATGAACGGTATTCCCTCCCTGCTTCTTTGTCACGCTGAATGGCGGGCGCTTCTGTTATGCTTGTTCGAGGAAACGAACGCACACAGGCTTGGACACGGATAAGCTGTGCTCTGTTGGCGTTAGCTTGCCGCTCTCGGTATCTCTGGCGAATACGACAATATTGTTCGTATCGCGATTGGCGGCGAGCAGGAAGCGTCCGTCTGGTGACAGCGCGAAGTTGCGCGGATGCTTGCCGCTTGTGGAGACATGCTCGACAAGCAGCAACCTTCCGTCACTCTCTACGCGATAGACAGCGATGCTGTCATGCCCGCGATTGGAGCCGTACAGGAAGCGCCCGTCTGGGGATAAGTGAATGTCTGCGCAGCTTTTTACTTCATCGTATCCGTTCGGCAACGTAGAGATGGTTTGCTTCTCTGTCAGCCTTCCGTTCTCCTCGTCATAGTCAAATACCGTAATGGTTGCATTCAGCTCGTTAATGACGTAGCCATAGGGTTGCGTTGGATGAAAGACGAAATGACGCGGACCCGAGCCGCCTGCCAGCGTAAGCTCCTGATTCGGTGTTAGCTTGCAGCCAATTGGATCAAACTTGTACACGAAGATGCGGTCGAGTCCGAGATCAGATACGACTGCATGGCGATTGTGGCGATCGAACATGACTGAATGCGCGCGCGCTTGGCTCTGCACGGGAAGAACGCTGCTACCTTCATGCTGCTGAACTTCGGCAGCAGGACCGATGCGACCGTCCTCCAGAATGGGGGACAAGCCAATCATACCGCCGTGATAGCTGGATACGGCAAGGCAGCGTCTGGATCGATCCAGCTGAATATGGCAAGTGGAGCTTGCAACAGTCCGCTCTTGATTCAGCATTGTTAGCTCGCCAGAGTCGGGGTCAATCGACCATGCCGAGGCATTCCCGGCACGCTCGCCATCCGCTGAAGTTTCCTCGCCTATCGCGTACAGGTGCAAGGCATTATGATCGATATCGAGAAAGGTAGGATTCTTCAAGCCGCTATGCTCATGCAGCAGCTGGAGCTCTCCGGTTTGCGGATCGAAGCTGCAGCTATATAAGCCCGACTCCTCCACCTCAGCGTACGTTCCGATGATAGCCAATTGCTTCTTGTTCATGGGTTGTTCACTCCTTCATATAGTTTCACAAGTATTGTTGAGGTGAGCCTCGTCTGTCGCGATGTGGCTCACATGTCGCAATGCGTTCGTAATTAGCAATGCGCTCACAAGTTTCAACGTGGCTCACAAGCAGTGGCGCGGTTCATAAGTCGAGATAAGTCTGTGGGTGAGCCTCATTGCCGCGTATATGTTGAATTTCCTACGAAAGTGCAGGCTTCGTCATCATCGGCAAGCTGATTTGGCGAATCGCCTGCAAATCCACAGTTTTGATTCCGAAAAAAGGCCTATCCAGCCTATCAGACAACAAAAGGATGCACATCCGCAGGTATTCGCTCTAAGCAGCAGATTTCTCGTTGAAAGCCTGCATAATCGTAGGAATTATGAGTTCGGACGTACTTCTCCAACACTTGACGAACCTCTGTCCTCGGGAAACCTGTGTAATCGCAGGAAATATCGGTTCGCACTGCATCATGCGTAACGCAACAATGCAACAACGCGGACATCGACCATGCTGATGCAAGGCAGAGCTAACGCGCAGATTTCTGCTGAGCGATCTGTTCGGCAAGCTCATTCAGGTATGTCCAACGCTCCATAAGCTGCTCCAACTCGAGATCGAGTTGTTTTTTCTGTTCGAACAGTGTCTGGAGCTTGTCGTAATCACTGCCGGTCTGATTAATCGCCGTATCCATATCCGCTATTTCATTCTCTTTGTCCTCGATCCATTCGTCAATATGCTCCAGATCGCGTTGTTCTTGATAGGACATCTTCAACGCCTTCGGTCGCTCTGCGGATCGGCTCCCTGCAGCCTTCGATTCTTCTGTGTCGGTGGCTTCCTCCTTCGCTGGTCTGCGAGTCTGTAGCTCCCGGTACTCACTATAGTTGCCGACGTGGTGGTCGATCTGACCGTTCCCGATGAAGGCCCAGATGGTCTCGGCTGTGCGGTCAAGGAAATAACGATCATGGGAAACGATCAGCACCGCCCCGTTGAAATGATCGAGATAATCCTCCAGAATCGTCAGCGTCTGAATATCCAGATCGTTCGTAGGCTCATCGAGCAGAAGCACGTTCGGCGCTTCCATCAGGATGCGCAGCAAGTAGAGCCGCCGCTTCTCGCCGCCGGATAGACGGTCGATCGGCGTCCACTGCAACTCACCGGGGAAGAGGAAGCGCTCCAGCATCTGCGCGGCGCTGATGAGCGTGCCGTCCGCCGTCTTCACATGCTCCGCAGCTTCCTTAATGTAGTCGATGACCCGTGTGGAGCCGTCCATCTCCTCGGCTTCTTGGGTGAAGAAGCCAATCCGCACCGTAGGTCCTGTCTCGACATGACCGTGCGTCGGCTTCATACTTCCGGCAATCAGCTTCAGCAGCGTAGACTTCCCGCTGCCGTTCGGTCCGATAATGCCGATGCGGTCATGCCGTTGGATGATGGCGGAGAAGTCGCGGATCACCTCGCGTTCTTCATAGGCATGCCCGAGCTGTTCAAGCTCGATGACCTTCTTGCCTAGACGGCTGCCGGATAATGAGATGTCCAGCTCACCCGACTGCTGACCCGGCGCGGCATCCTTGATCTGCTCGAATCGATCGATGCGCGCCTTCTGCTTCGTCGTGCGAGCTTTCGCTCCGCGTCGAATCCACTCGAGCTCGCGGCGGAACAGGTTCTGGCGCTTGCGCTCGGCAGCTTGCTCCAGCTCCTGCCGTTCGGCCTTCTTGTCCAGGAACGCTGCATAATTGCCTGTATACGTGTAGAGTTGACCTTGATCGAGCTCGAACATACGAGTAGCAAGCCGATCGAGAAAGTACCGGTCATGCGTAATCATAAGCAAGGCAGACCGCCTGCGCTTCAGCTGCTGTTCGAGAAACTCGACAGCCTCGGTATCCAGATGGTTCGTCGGCTCATCCAGAATCAAGAGGTCGGATTCCCGCATCAGCACGCCAGCCAGCAGCACACGCTTGCGCTGACCGCCCGACAGCTGTCCCATCTGCACATCGAACTGCTCGATCCCGAGTTTGGACAGAATGCGCTTCGCTTCATATTCCGCTTCTGCCTGTGCAGCCATGCCGAGCACCTGCTCGAGAACAGCAGACTCGCGGTCATAGTCAGGATTCTGCGGCAAGTACTCCAGAATGAGACCGTTCTTCGTCATCAGGTTGCCCTCATCAGCTTGTTCTGCGCCGGCGACGACCTGCAGCAGCGTGGACTTGCCTGTGCCGTTCACCCCGATCAGCCCGATGCGCTCGCCTTCTTCTACACTGAATGAAATGTGGTGGAACAGCTGCTTCATGCCGTAGCTCTTAGACAGCTGCTCCGCAGTAAGTATCGTCATGATCGATGGAAGCTCCTATCTGCATTCTTCTTCCGTATTAGCATAGCATACCGTGTGGGCAGTGTGCAGCTAGCGGAAGCGTAAATCAAGCAACGGGGGCTGCCCACAAGTCTATACTGACTAGTGGGCAGCCCCCGTTCGTATGTTAAGTGGATTCCGGCTTCGGCTTATCCGGATGCTCGAGAATGATGCGTCCTTCCTCCAGATGCAGCCTAACCTTGTTGGCGTCCTGTAAGCCAAGCGCATCGAGAAAGTTGGCAGGCACCTGCAAGCGTCCGGAGCGGTCCATTACAGCAAATTCCTCATGCGATTCCTCTGCATCAGATGCGCTCTCCATAGCTGCAAGCTCCTCCAGATACGACTTCCGAATGAGCTCGGAGGAAGTGCGCCCGTCTCTAATGGCGACGACCCGATCGACCTTCTTGGCAAGCTGCTGATCATGTGTGACGATGACAATCGTCAAGTTCAGCTCGCGGTTGAGCCGATTGAACAGATCGAGTATAGCTGCGCCTGTCTTCGTATCGACCGACCCCGTCGGTTCATCGGCAAGCAGCAGCTTCGGCTCATTCGCCAGTGAGATCGCTATCGCGATCCGCTGCTGCTCACCGCCGGACAGCTGGTTCAGCGTGTTGTTGCGCCTGTGGCTCATGCCGACCGCTTCCAGCAGCTCCAACGCCCGCGCCCGCTTGCGTCTGCCCTTCAGGAGCAGCGGGATCTCGATATTCTCTAGCGCTGTCAGATAAGGCACGAGATTGCGAGCTTTGTTCTGCCAGACGAAGCCGACCGTATCCCGCTTGTAGCGCGTCATTTCCTTCTCTGTAAATTTGAGCATATCCTTGCCGTCCACGAGCAGCTTGCCCGCAGAAGGACGGTCAAGACCGCCAAGCATATTGAGAAGCGTAGACTTGCCGCTGCCGGAGTTGCCGATGACAGCCATAAGCTCGCCGGTTTCGACTGTCAGATCGAGACCTTGCAGCGCGACGACCTCGAGATCGGCGGTTTTATATATTTTCACCAAGTTCTCACATTGGATCATGACGCACCTCCTTAATCTTCACCGAGCTTGACTGCTTGCGCGATCTTCATGCGGCTAAGCAGCCATGTCAGGATGCCAAGCGCCGTAAGCAGCATTGTCGTTGTAAGCAGCATCATCCGCAACGTATCTCCGGCCTGCATCATGACTTCGAACGGCGGAACAATCTGCCCGGGGTCGAAGGCTAGCTGGAACATCGGCACGAATACATGACTTGCCAAGGTACCGGTTACATAGCCGACTAGGAAGCCAGCTCCGGAGGTCAGCAGCTGTTCGGCAGTGAGCATACCGATCAATTGCATGAAGGAGATGCCCATTGCACGTAAGATGCCGAGCTGAAGCATGCGTCCTTGCAAGGACAGCAGCCAGTAGATCAGGAAGCCGATGAAGCTAATCGTGAGTGAGAGGATGAACCCAAGACTCATCACACCGTTCATCGCCATACGGAACGGATCATTGCGGCTCTCCGTAATCATCTCATACGTGTCCTCTAGCTTGACGAGTTGCATATTCTCTTCTTGGAAATAATCATATAGCGCCTGTCGATCCTCGGGCGACTCCAGCTTCATCCAAATTTCATAAGGCTCAAGCGCCAGTTCATTCTGAATGGTGGCAAGCTGAGCGACGACTAGCATTGGATTGTTCGCTTCCTCGCCCGACTGCGGTGCTTCCGGATTCGGGATGAAGCCTGGGAAGTAATCGATGAATCCGTAGATCACTCCGCGCATCTCGCCTCGATTCGACAAGCTGATGCTAATGTTGTCCCCGACTTCGAGCTCGTAATCGTCCACCGCACTGCTGGATACGAGCACCGCATACGGATCAGCTGCAATCAAGTTCAAATATTCATTGAAGTGATAAGGCAGCAAGCCGTCCTTCATCCAGGATACCTGCCCGAATTCATCTGGCTGGATGCCGACCAAGGAGGTATCGGTGTAGACGTTGCCGGCGCTAATCTTAGCATCGCTACGCTTGTACACCTGGGCTGCCATCTCCACACCGGGCATCGACTTGAATGGTTCGAAGGGCGGTTCTAGGTAATTGCCTTCTGCCGGGTCCGCGCTTGCTGCCTGACCGGGCGCGGCACTAGTCGTTGGCGCGTCGTTCACCCAACGTTGCTGCAACACAATATCTCCGCCTTGGCGGTACCAGATCTGATCCTCCATATTCTGATTCATCGTACGAGCGGCGCTGGCATTGAAGATGCCCGTGCCGACCGTCAAGATCAAGAATAGCATGAGACCTTGATACTGAACGCTTCGTCTGCCTACCATCAGCATGGAGGAATAGAGCGATGGCGACCATAGCTTCCTGCCTATCCAGTAAATGAGACGAACGAGGAACGGATAAATCCGCAGCATGAGCAGTCCGAAGCCGAGAATGAACAAGGACGGCACTGCGAATAACAACGGGTCTATCGCAATATCCTTGCTATCCAGACCAAGGGCGGTAAGGTCCTCCACACGACGGCGGAAGGAGAACAGCCCATAGCCTGACAGTGCAAGCAGAATGAAATCGAGTCCGAACAAATGCCACAACGATCGCGGCTTCTGCCTTGCCGCATTGCGCTTCTGATCCACAATGCTGACACGGGTAGCGTAGATAACCGGAATCAGGTTGAGGATGAAGGCGCCGATCGCGGCCCCACCTGCATAGTAGAACACGTCAGGATGCAGCTCAGCCTGCAGCGACTCGCGCTGGACGAAGCTCATGAACGTATCTGTCGAGCCGAGCGCTTGTGTCAGCATGAGTCCGATGAAAGGACCAATTGCGAACGCAATACTGGCGAACAGCAATCCTTCAATTGTATAGAGACCGATTAGCTGTAGCCTGCCCGCGCCTCTGCTGCGCAGCACTGCGATTTCCGGCTTCTGTCTATTCACTAACAGGTTCGACACCATATATAGGTAGAAGGCGATCAAAATATACAGCGGCACATTAAGTGACCATAAGAGCGAGCCCAATGTTGATTCCCTGTCGCGAAAGGAACCGAGAATTTTCTCAGCAGGCAGATCGACAGTAGCAAAATAACCGAATTTGTTCACAACCACATTGCGGAGCAACTCCGCACGCTCGATCAAGCTGTCTGCATGCGCCAAGTCGAACTTCGTATAATCGAATGCGGCATACCAGCGAGCGTAAGCTAGTTGCGCTGTGCCCTTGCCCATAACATCCTGCTCGAACAACTGTTCATCCAGTATGAAATGATTGCTGTAGCCAGACAGGCTGTCAATGTTCCAATACAGATCGGACGGGTCTTGTTCTGCCACGACACCTACCGGCTTCACACGAATAGGGGCGTTCGCATTGTCATCCTCTACGACAAATTCATTGCCTAGCAGCATATGCAGCTTCACAAGCGCATTGTCTGTAACGAGCGCCTCATATACACCGTCTACCGGTTCAGGAGCAGGCATCCTGCCATCTACAAGCCGAATATGCTCCATAATGCCGGAGCGCATATATAGGCGGGCGGTACGTGTCTCTTCCGGATCTACTAGTTCCGGATTGGCAGGGACGATCTTCAATGCCTTCGATATGCGCTCGCGAACGAATAGCTGCGGGGTGAACGCGTCTGATTGATCGAATACACGTTGCTCCCAGTATGTATCAATATCTGCGATATCGTTCAACAGTTCACGTGCAGGCAGGTCGGGCAGGGAGGATTCCGCCGATAATGTGCCAGAATATTCCCCAGTTTTCACATAAGATTGTTCCATCTCCTTATGCAGCATCCGCTGCAGGATGGAGTGCTTGTAGATCGGCATGCTGCTGGTCAAGGCGATGCATAGCGTCATGCCTACTAGCAAGCTCAGCACGAGCCAACGGTTCTTGACCGTCTTCCGAAACAACATGGTGAGTATAGCCATGGCATTAGCGTCCTTCCAAGATTACTTTAGAATAATTTGTTGGCCAGCTTCCAGTCCTTTGACAATTTCCACTTCTGTATCGGTTTCCAGCCCTTTCTCCACATCAATCTCGCGGCGGCTTTCCCCCTCCAGCACTTGTACGGCAACGCGGCCGAAATATTCACGCAAGCCGGACTTCGGTATAATGACGACGTTGTCCCGCTTCGCGATCAAAATTTCCACATCGACATAATTGCCCATCTTCAACCCCTCGGGGGGATCTACCATTTCTAAGTATAGGGTTTGATTATACAGGTCGCGCAGACGCGTATCCTCCGTATATGGAGCGGATAGCGGTGTCTGAACGACCTTGCCGCTGAACGTCTGCTCCTTATGCTCCAGAACAGCCTCCATCCCTAGCTGGACCTCTGACATTCGATTCGAAGGAACGCTGTTGAAGGCAAGCCGCAACGAATCTGGATCGGCAATCGTCACCATATTGCGGAATGCTGTAACGGCATCGCCTGGTTCAATATTGTCGACGAATGTGACGATGCCATCCATCGCAGCGCGCATCTGCAAGCGATCAATGGAATCCTGGACGACCTGCAGCTCCGCTTCAGCCAGCTTCAGCTCCATTGCGGCGACCCTCATCTTTTGTCTGTGCTGCTCCTGTTGGGCTTCATCGAATGCCAATTGCATCTTCTCTACTTCCACTTGCTTGCGGATTAATTCCAGGTCCAGTCCCTCTGTCTTCAAGCGAATGAGGACATCGCCTTGCTGCACTTCGGCGCCAGCTCGAACAAGAACCTCTTCGATGCGTCCGCCCGCTTCCGTGAACTCGTGATGGGTGAAGGTGACCGGCTCCAGCACGGCAGAACCCGACAAGTTCTTGACGATCGTGCCCAATTCGGCTTCAGCTGTGCGATTCTGTACCTCTACCGGCTTCACAAGCGGCGGCTTCAATGGTTGATCTTCCTGCGGAAGTAGTGAACAGCCAGAAGTGGTTATTAGGACGGCGGCAGCCATTGCTGTTATGATGCCGGCACGCAGCGGCCGCCGGTTGCGTTCAGACTGATTGTTGTACAATGAGACCATCCTCCAGTTCATATACATGATCGACAATTTCCATAATCGCCGGATCATGCGTAGTAAGCAGTATGCTGATCCCATCCTGTGCGACCAGATCACGGAATACCTTCAATACTTGCAGCCCCATCTTCGAATCGAGCTCAGCTGTCGGTTCGTCCGCAAGCACGAGCTTCGGCTTGTGGGCAATCGCTCGCGCGATAGCTGTGCGCTGCTGCTCGCCGCCGGACATCTCTGGAGGCAGATGATGCATACGCTGCTTCAGCCCGACGAATTGCAACGCCTCCTCCGCCCATGCCTTGCGCAGCTTGCTCTCTATGCCTGCAATGCGCAGCCCGAACTCGACATTCTCGTAGGCGGTCATATAGGGCACCAGCGCGAACGATTGGAAGATGAGGCCAACCTCCTTGCGGCGCAGCTCATTGCGCTGCCGTTCGCTCATCGCTGCTGTATCGCGCGTACCATGATAGACAGCGCCGTCAGTAGGCTGATCCAGCGCAGCCAAGATATTAAGCAGCGTCGTCTTGCCCGAACCCGACCGGCCCTTCAGGGCGATCAGCTGGCCGGGATAGACAACAAGCTCCGCGCCCTTCAGCGCATGAACAGCCTGCGAGCCCTTGCCGTATACCCTGGATACCTTGTCCGCTTTGAGCAACGGCTGTGTAGTAGTGCTATTAGAAGTGCTAGTGCTAGTGGAAATCAAAGCGCTTTCATCCCCTTGCAACCAAGTTATTCCTTTTATCTTACTTTATAATAGTAGCTATGCATATGGGGGAAATTTATGAAATTGTTAGACTATATTCGGAGGGGGAACGGAGAATTGTGCGAAACAGTGCTGGGTGCGCATTTTGGCTATGGGGAGTGAAGGAATAGAGGGAATAGGATGGGGCAACAAGATAGAGCAATAGGGCAGCATGCAGAACAACATGAAGAACAACATGCAGAGCAACATGCAGAGCAACATGCGGGGATTAACGGGAAAAAGGGGTCTTATTGTGACAGGTTGTCTGTCGAAGAACAATATAGAGGACAAAAACGATCTTATTCGCACTCCGATCTGCCGTACCTGTGAAAATGAGCTGAATAAAACCAGTAAAGTCCGCTAATCCCGACACTTGATGCAAATAAAGCAAAATAAGCACACGAATTACCGCTATTTCCAGCATGTCCGCTATCCCCGGCACACTTACTCGCAACTGCCTTCCTAGCCTGCCCGCTCGCATCGGGCTAATCCCATCGTGCCCTCAATTTCCATCACGCTTGCTATTCCCGTCATAACTAATCGCTGCGACTTCCCGGCATGCCAGCTGGCATCTGCTTTCCCAGCATGCCCGCTCACAGCGACTTCCCAGCATGCCAGTTCGCACCCACCTCCTCAGCATGCTCGCATACAGCGGCTATTCCCGGCATTCCCGCCCGCAACCGCTCACTACAAGTGATGATTCATCAGCAAAAATCACACATCGAAGCGCTCCCAGTCCCCATTTTTCCTATATTGATTCGGGGTCATATCGAACTGTCTCTTGAATACGCTGATGAAGTAGCTGATGCTCTCAAATCCGACCTCCAGGGCGATCTCCACAATTTTGCGATCCGTCTCGGCAAGTAGCTGAGCGGCTTTGTGCATGCGGTATTGGTTCATATACGCAATCGGAGTCTTCTTCGTCATCTGCTTGAAAAACCGGCAAAAGTGCTCCTCGCTCATGTTGACCTTCTCTGCAAGGTCCTTCAGCCGGATCGTCTCCGAATAATGCGTATGAATATGCTGGAGTACATGCTTGAGCCTGTCAGCCTTGTGACTGCGGCGCGGGTACTTCCTCCCATTCTCGATCCGCGTGCTGTTGGCAAGCAGCAGAGACAGGATGAGGCTTAATTTCGCCTTGGTAGCGAGTTCATAGGCAGTCGAGCGTTCGCGATTGTCTAGGGCGATTTCTGTAATCAGCTCAATCGCTTGTTGCTCCCAATCGACTGTTCCCCCGATTCGTACAGGCGTATGGTATTGCTGCTTCAGCAGCGGGTCCAGATACCGATCCTGAATACGGTCATACGTACCGCTCTGGAACAGACTCGGGTGGAAGACGAGCGCCAAAACCTTACATGGGGTATCGCCTGCTCCATAGCCAGCATGAACCTCGCCCGTATTGACGAACAGCGCTTCGCCATCCTGCAAGTTATAGACATGATCCCCTACTTGCAGTTGTGCACTGCCCTCAAGCACGAGCAGAAGCTCCAGTTCCTCATGCCAGTGACAGTCGAATAGAATACCGTTGATCTCATCCACTTCATAAGAGGCGAACGGATACAAGGGGTCGCCATGCAGACGGTTTTCCCGCGGCACAGCACGATGTGTAAGCATGAGGTGCACATCCTTTATGTCGTAATTATCAATATCATAATATATATAGTCAAGAATAAGAAAGATTTATCAAGAGAATATCAATATCATGTTATTATAGCATAATTCGGCGAGCTACGGTCAGGTCTGCTCCGGCACTATCGGCATTAGCGGCTGCAGATCGCACAGGCTTGCCACACATAGACACTTGTATTCGCTATCTATGCAGATGGCATCCTACAGACGAAGGAGGAGTTTTTCATGAAGTTTTCGAACGGTTACTGGATGGTCAGAGAAGGCTATGACGTGCAAAATCCGGTCGAGATCCGAGATATCCGCACGACCGACCGCACACTGAGTGTGTATGCCGCTACGAAGCGCGTGCAGCGCAAGGGTGACACGCTGAATGCGACATTGTTGACTGCCGTGTTCAGTTCACCTCGTCCCGATGTGATTCGGGTGCAGTGGATGCACCACAAGGGCAAGCGGCAGATTGGCCCCGAATTTCAGCTGTTCGAGCAGGCAGCGCCTGTGCAGATCGAGCAAGATGACGAAGCGGCGACGCTCACGAGCGGCAAGACTACGGTCAAGATCCACAAGGGCGACAGCTGGAAGGTAGAATATTATTATGACGGCACGCGCTTGACAGGCAGCAACCAGAAGGGCGCAGCTACAATACTAGATCCTGACAAGCAGCCGTACTTCCGCGAACAGCTTGAACTTGGCGTAGGGGAGTATGTATACGGACTTGGCGAACGATTCACCCCATTCGTGAAAAATGGTCAGAGCGTCGATATCTGGAACGAAGACGGAGGAACGAGCAGCGAGCAGGCTTATAAGAACGTGCCGTTCTATGTATCCAATCGCGGCTATGGTGTATTCATCAATCATCCCGAGAAGGTATCGCTTGAGATCGCATCGGAGACCGTGTCCAAGGTGCAGTTCAGCGTGCCAGGTTCATCCCTCGACTACTGCATCGTTGGCGGTGCCAACCTGAAGGAAGTGCTCGGCAACTATACTGATCTGACCGGGAAGCCCGCGTTGCCGCCAGCTTGGTCGTTCGGCCTGTGGCTGACGACTTCATTCACGACGAGCTATGATGAAGAGACAGTCAATAGCTTCATTGACGGTATGGCGGAGCGGGATTTGCCGTTGCACGTCTTCCACTTCGATTGCTTCTGGATGAAGGAATACCAATGGTGTGATTTCGAATGGGACAAGGACGTATTCCCAGACCCGGAAGGTATGCTGAAGCGTCTGAAGGATCGCGGGTTGAAGATCTGCGTCTGGATCAATCCGTACATTGCCCAGAAATCTGCGCTGTTCGATGAAGGCATGGAGAACGGCTATCTGTTGCTCAAGGAAAATGGTGATGTGTGGCAGTGGGATCTATGGCAGGCGGGAATGGGACTTGTCGACTTCACGAACCCTGCGGCGGTCGAGTGGTATCAGAACAAGCTGCGTGAGCTTGTCGATATAGGTGTGGACAGCTTCAAGACAGATTTCGGTGAGCGTATTCCGACCGATGTCGTCTATCATGATGGCTCCGATCCGATGAAAATGCACAATTACTATACACAGCTGTACAACAAGGCCGTATTCGACGTATTGGAGGAAAAGCTCGGCAAGCATGAGGCGATGCTGTTCGCCCGTTCGGCAACAGCAGGCGGGCAGCAGTTCCCTGTACACTGGGGCGGTGACTGCTCAGCGAACTATGACTCCATGGCGGAATCACTGCGCGGTGGACTGTCGCTCGGCCTGTCCGGCTTCGGCTTCTGGAGCCATGACATTAGCGGCTTCGAGCGCACTGCACCGCCAGACATCTACAAGCGCTGGGTAGCGTTCGGCCTCATGTCCTCGCACAGTCGGCTGCACGGCAACGAATCGTACCGTGTGCCGTGGCTGTTCGGCGAGGAAGCGGTCGACGTGCTTCGCCACTTCACGAAGCTGAAGTCGACGTTGATGCCGTACCTGTTCAACGCAGCAGTCGAAGCGAACGAGCAAGGCTTGCCGGTTATGCGTGCGATGCTGCTCGAATTCGACGAAGACCGCAACTGCGACTACTTGGATCGCCAGTACATGCTTGGTGAATCCTTGCTAGTCGCACCGATCTTCAATGACGAGAGCCGTGCGGACTATTACTTGCCGCAAGGTCGCTGGACTCACTTCCTTACCGGTGAAGTCGTCGAAGGAGGTCGCTGGCAGCAAGAACAGCACGACTACTTCAGCCTGCCGCTGATGGTCCGTCCGAACAGCCTGATCGCCGTTGGCGACGAAGATCAGCGCCCGGACTATGACTATGCCGACGGTGTAACGCTGCACCTGTTCGAGCTCGAAGAGGGAGGTCGTGCAGAGGCGCGCGTCTGCAACCTGCAAGGTGAGCCAGCGCTCACTGCATCGGCTGAACGCAAGGGAGCTGCGATACGTATCCGTCTGGATAGCACAAGCAAGCGGTGGTCGCTCGTACTGCGGGGCATCGCCAGTGTCACTTCCGCTCAAGGAGCGGATATCCAGCCAGAGGAGCAGGGCGTGCGCCTCATTCCGCAGGCGGGTGCCACCACGATCGACGTCGTCTTGTCATAGCCTAGAAGCATCTGTGCCATCCTAACGAAAGGCGCAAGCCGGAAGGAGGGATAGGCATGTCGCGCAACGTAGACAATGAGGCGAATAAGCAGATGCGAGGCAATCAGCACGACGATGAATCGGCTAAGTCGAAGAAACGGAAATAAGCAAAAAAGCCTGCCTTCGTGGCGGGCTTTTTTTGCTCATGCTCATGCCATTTACAAAATCTTTATAATTAACGAATGTTCGGGTTTTACGGCTGCTTGGCGGTAAGTTGCAAACTTTATGCTGCAACGACCAAAATTATCGTGCAAGCCAGAAGGATATTGCAAGGAGGTGTAGAATTTTGTAAGTTAAGAGGGTGAGTCTAGGTCTATGCTACTAGGATTCATCTGGAATCAGCGTATGAAAAGGTGGGACTTTATGGAGGTTAGGCCGGCTACATCAGAAGACGAGTCATTCTTATACGAGCTGTATGCCAACACCCGCCTAGAGGAAGTAACGAACTGGGGGTGGGACGAAAGAACGATTGATGGATTTCTTCGTATGCAGTGGATGGCTCAGAGACAATCGTATCAGCTGCAATATCCGAATTTGCGCCAGCAGCTCGTGCTTGTCCAAGCACAGCAAGCCGGGCGTGTTTTGACATGTGCGGCAGAGAGGGCGCTAATTCTGGTAGACATCTCTCTTCTGCCAGAGTATCGCGGACAAGGAATCGGAACGAAGCTGATTCAAGCGGTTCAGCAAGAAGCTGCAGAACGGAGGCAGTCCGTTCAACTGTCCGTCCTCCACGATAATCCGGCTGCCAAGCGCTTGTACGAACGGCTCGGCTTCAAGGTTACTGGAGACTCAGACACACGTTGCCAGATGGAATGGCACAAAGAATAGTTTGTATGTTCCGACAACATAACTGAAAGGGTGAATCATCGTATGAGCGAATCTTTTGTTGGAGAAGTTCGCATGTTTGGAGGCAATTTTGCACCACGGGGATGGGCATTGTGTGAAGGACAATTGCTCCCCATTTCACAGTATGAGGCGCTATTTGCCTTGTTAGGTACGACTTATGGGGGGGACGGACAGACGACGTTCGGTCTGCCTGATTTGCGGGGAAGAGTACCTGTCCATCCGAATGATTCGACGATCAGAGCTGGCGGTAAGGGAGGCTCGGAAACCGTTACGGTAACCACAAGCCAACTGCCGAGTCATACGCATACTGTGAATGTGATGAGCTCGGATGCAGATTTGGAAGCGCCGACGAATGCTACGTGGGCTTCAAGTAACTTGGCATACTATTCGAATGGAACATCAGGCGCTCCTGTACCGATGAATCCACAGGCTGTATCAAGTGTGGGCGGCAACCAGTCGCATAACAATATGATGCCATCAGGAACCATTTCATTCATCATTTCACTGTATGGGGTATATCCATCGCACTCTTAATCTAAAGGAGGAATTACTATGGCTGAACCGTTCTTAGGAGAAGTACGCGCATTTCCAATCAACTTTGTACCGAAAGGCTGGGCGGCTTGTGACGGACAGATTTTGCCGATCAATCAGAACCAAGCCCTATATTCCCTATTAGGCACAGTATATGGCGGGGATGGACGCACGACCTTTGCCTTGCCGAATTTAAAAGGCAGAGTGCCCATTCATAAAGGCAACGGCGTGACATTAGGCGAATCAGCAGGCGAGTCCACTCATACGCTTACAACCAATGAAATGCCGCAGCACAATCATATGGTATTTGCTTCTACCAATAACCCTGAAACCGCCAATCCGCAAAATCAGGTATGGGCTTCTCCATCTGTCCCTTCCTATGCTCAGCTGAGCGGCACTGCGGTTAACATGAACGTGAATGCACTCGCACATACAGGCGGCAGTCAAGCGCATAACAATATGCAACCGTACGAAGCGATGCAGTACTGTATTGCTCTTACAGGAATCTTTCCGTCAAGAAGCTAAATTTAAGGAGGTATAAGGAATGGCAGATGCATATATTGGTGAAATCAGAGTATTCGCAGGCAACTTTGCACCTCGGGGCTGGGCTTTCTGTAATGGAGACCTGATGTCTATTGCGCAGAATACGGCCTTGTTTTCAATCTTAGGTACAATGTATGGAGGTGACGGAAAAAATACTTTTGCCTTGCCGAATTTAATGGGTCGAGCGCCGATGGGACAGGGCCGCGGACCAGGACTGACGGATCGGCGCGTTGGAGCAATGGTAGGCAGCAGTGAGGTAACCCTGATCGAGCCGGAAATACCAGCGCACAACCATCATGCGAATGCGATTCAGGCTCCGGGGGAGTTGTTGGATCCAACTGACAATTTTTGGAGTGAAACCCAGCCAGGCAGGAGTGGGGAGCAGGAGTCAGTTTACGCTGCAACACCTACTACTTCGATGTCTCCTATGGTGCTATCGACTGCTGGAGCGACACAACCACATAACAATATGCAACCGTACTTGGCTATGAACTTTATTATTTGCTTGTATGGAGAATTCCCATCAAGATCATAAGAATTCAAAATCAAGTGATGAGGGCTGTATGAAATTCATTTGTGGAAGAGGTTTTATGTATGGGGAAGTATAGGGAGATGAACGGCCGGATCCAAAAGAAGTGGTCCTTCTCTGATTTTCGTTTATCGTTGCTAATATTGTTAGTGCTTGTCATGTTCATCCAAATTCATCCTGCAAAAGTATTGGCTAATGTAGCGGATGGTAACTATGATTTTAGTGGTTTAGGCTCTACCGATTCTGGTGGGTCTGGATATCAGACATTAGGCGATAAGTTCTTAGTTTCAAATGGCATGGTGCAGGATGGGACAGCTATATACGATAATCAGGATGGTTCTTTAGAACTAGTGGCGGAAGGAACTGGAGTTGTCAATTCTTTTACTTTCAAGGACTTCGGAATAAGCGGTTTTAATGCAAGTACAACCATCAGTTCGTTTTCGTTAGTAGCAACACATTCCAATCATACAACTACTGACATTATCATTTCTCCACCATCCAAGGTTATTGGGCAGAGTGAAGTAATGCTGTCGTTCCTCTATAACGGTAATGCAGAGTTTAATGTGACAGATGTGACGAAATTAACGTTCAATTGGACCATTGATAGCGGTGGAGAAGACACCTTGAATTTTGAAAGCATTACGATTGCAAATGCGCAAGGATCATCGAACAGTGCGCCAGTAGCCGTGGCGGACACGTACAGTGTGAATGAAGACCAGACATTGAACGAGACAACAGGTGTACTAGCTAATGACACGGATGCAGATCCATCGGATACGCTCAGTGCTGTTCTAGTGAGTGATGTGAGCGACGGAACGTTGTCACTGCAACCGAATGGTACGTTCACGTACACACCGGATGCAAATTTCAGCGGAACGGACAGCTTCACGTACAAGGCGAATGACGGCAGTGCAGATTCGAACACCGTCACCGTCACGATAACCGTGAACGCGGTGAACGATGCGCCAGTAGCCGTGGCGGACACGTACAACGTGAATGAAGATCAGACGTTGAACGAGACGACAGGTGTGCTGGACAACGACACAGACGCAGAAGGGGATACGTTGACTGCGGTGCTGGTGAGCGACGTAAGCGACGGTACATTGTCACTGCAACCGAATGGTACGTTCACGTACACGCCGGATGCGAACTTTAGCGGAACGGACAGCTTCACGTACAAGGCGAATGACGGCAGTGCAGATTCGAACACCGTCACCGTCACGATAACCGTGAATGCGGTGAACGACGTGCCAGTAGCAACGGCGGACACGTACAGTGTGAATGAAGACCAGACGCTGAACGAAACGACAGGTGTGTTGGACAACGACACGGATGCTGATCCATCGGATACGCTCAGTGCTGTTCTAGTGAGTGATGTGAGCGACGGTACATTGTCACTGCAACCGAATGGTACGTTCACGTACACGCCGGATGCGAACTTTAGCGGAACGGACAGCTTCACGTACAAGGCGAATGACGGCACTGCAGATTCAAATACGGTGACAGCGACGATTACGGTTAATGCGGTGAACGACGCGCCAATTGCTGTGGCGGATACTTACAATGCCCTGCAGAACGAAACGTTAACAGTAAGCGCAGCTGAGGGAGTATTGTCCAACGATACAGATGTTGAGAATAACCCGCTTGAGGCAGAAGTCGAGACTGCACCGACCCATGGAGACCTTGTATTGAATGCGGATGGATCCTTCACGTATACGCCGGACACTGATTTCTATGGTCAGGATACTTTCGAGTATAGAGCAACTGATAACGACTTGGATTCGCTGGCTGCTACTGTAACCATATCCGTAGGTGATGTGACTCCACCTGATGCGCCATCTATTGTGCTCAGTGAACCAAACTGGACCCATACAGATGTGACGGCTACGATTACTGGGGAAGCTGGCGGAACGATTGAATATCGGATTGGCGAGGAAGTTGCCTGGACGGTATATTCGGACGAGATTACCCTGTCTGAAGAAGGGGATTATCTGATCCATGCAAGAGTGACAGATCTATCCGATAATGTGAGTGAAGTGTCACAGGCAAGGGTACGCATTGATAAGACGGCTCCAGTCATCGAGCTTGTCGGCGAATCGAATATGACCGTTTATCACGACAGTACCTTTGTCGATCCGGGTGCCAATGTTACAGATAATCTATCAACGGGTCTGACAGCGACTGTGACTGGAAGTGTGTATACGAATACGATCGGTACGTATAACATCCGCTACAATGCCGCAGATGCAGCTGGAAATGCTGCGATGGAGAAGAATAGAACGGTACATGTCATACCTAAGCCAACTGGCTTAATCTTTGATGCGACTAATTATGTTATGGATGAGAAGGAAACCGCTCCTTTCACTGTTTCTCTGAATTACTCGGATGGCAATGATGTGGAAGTTACAGACTTGAGCTTGTACTCCTTCGATCCGGAAGGCATTGCGAGCATTGCGAGTAGCGGTGTCTTATATGGAGATCAGGCGGGTACAACTGTAGTTGAAGCGGTATATGGAGGACAATCGGTGCAAGCCAATATTACTGTCCGTCCGATTATAAGCTACTTGCAGTTTGATAACGTCTCTCTTACTATGCGGGATGGCGAGACGCGAACTTTTGCCCTGGAAGCTGTGTACACGGATGGCTCGACAGTAGAAATTACGGATACAGCTGCTTACGACATCTCAGACACGAATGTGTTCAGCATGGACACCACCGGAGAACTGACTGCGCTACAACCGGGAACAGCCAAGCTGAAAGCTACTTATGGGTCCTTCGAAGTTGAACTGACCGTAAACGTTCAAGATCATAGCAACAACGCCAATCTAAGCAATATCACGCTTTCCGATGGAACGTTGACTCCTGCCTTCTCACCTGGAACAACGGAGTACAGTGCATCAGTGGCGCATGCAGTCACAGAAGTTATCATTATAGCAACCACAGAAGATACGTATGCCACCGTAAGCATTGACGGGGAAACTGCTGTAACAGGTACGCAAACGGTCACAGTTCCTGTACACGTAGGTCGCAATAAATTCGACGTTGAGATTACAGCAGAGGATGGCACCGTTCAAACGTATCAACTAGATATTTGGCGGAGCAATCGCGGCGGCAACACACCGGGCGGTCCGAACAGTCCGTCGTCATCATCTGATGATTTCGTTATTATCATTAACGGTATGGAAGTGAAGATGATCGGCAATACGGTGGAAGACACTGCGCCGAATGGGCAATCCAGAATAATTGTTGAACTCGATACAGAGAAGCTCGAAGCCAAGCTGCGTGAAGAAGGCGAGCATGCGAAGGTGATCATTCCTATCCCCGTATCGAAGGATCAATTCGTAACGGAGGTGGATGGGGCTATTCTCGAACTCATGCGGTCTCTGCAAGCGGAGTTGGAGATTCAGACACCTACCGTTCACTACGTTCTGCCTTCACAATTGCTGAACTTGAACGCTCATGATTCGATTGGTTCCGGGGCGACCTTTCAAGTAACGATAGCATCCTTGACCGAGGAAGAGGCGGAGCAAGTTTCCGATCATGCCAAGAATGCCAAGGTTGACACTTTGCTCACGCCTTTCTCCTTCATGATCGAGAGTGTGAAGGGTGACGAGCGCGTAGAGCTCAACCGATTCCTCGGATATGTATCAAGAAGCCTCAAGCTTCCTGAAGAGATCGATCCAAGCCGTATTACTACCGGTGTGATTGTGCTGCCGCACGGTACTTTGCACCACGTTCCTACGAAGGTAAGGGAGCAAGATGGAAGCTATTATGCGGATATTAACAGCCTGACGAATAGCGCATATGCGCTTATCTATAACGAAGCAACTTTCGACGATGTGCAACATCATTGGTCCAAGGACATCGTGAGTGAAAGTTCATCGCGACTAATCGTCAGTGGAAAGTCTGACACGGAATTTGATCCGAACAGCTCTGTGACACGTGCGGAATTCGTAGCGATGTTGAACCGAGCGCTAGGCATTAGTCAAGCGAACGGACAGCCTTCGTTCCAAGACGTTCCTCGCACTGCATGGTACTATGATGCGGTTGCAATTGGAGAAGAATACGGGCTTGTCACTGGTTTCGCGGATCACACGTTCAAGCCGCGCGCCACGATTACAAGAGAAGAAGCGATGGTCATGATGAGCCATGCCTTGAAGCTTGCTGGCGTGTCTGATTCACTGACGGATGAGCAGATACAGTCACTGCTCAGCCAGTTCCAAGACAGCACAGAGATTAGCACGTGGGCACAAGCTGCTGCTGCAGCTAGTATTGATGCGAAGATTGTGCGAGGCAGCCATCAACTGCTTGCCCCTCAATCGAATTTGACTCGAGCAGAAGCCGCGACGATGATCATGGGCTTGCTGGAAGCGGCAGATTTGATTTAAGTTCATAATGAAGCGCACCCTCTCACGGTTACGGTATCCCTAATTGCGGATTCTGTACCGAGAGAGGGTGTTTTGTTGTGGAAATGCTGGTTTGTCGGACGTAGCACTTCCCATGGGCGTAACGCGTCTTGAGGCAGTTCCCGACTGTGTGATGAATGCAACGGAGAAGGCCAATGTGACGTAGGCTATTTGCTTGGAAGTAGTCGAATGCAGCTTCTTCATGTTCTGTGATCATCCTTTCTCAATTGGATTAACCCCATATAGTCATCGTAAACAAGGAATATGAAAGGAAGATGAATGAAGGCTTAATGGGAGGTAAAGGTTGTGTGGCAGCACATGCAAGTGCTACTTCTTCCTTACTATGCAGCATATCTAGTAACTTGTACCTATGTCCTAAGGAAGATTCGTGATGAATAGGGGATGTGTTAACATCGTATTGTGTATATATTTTCAATATTCTGTCGAGAGTGGAAGGGGGGATTTCGAGTTTGGTAACGGGGCAGATGAAGTTGTTTTGTCTTCCTTATGCAGGGAAATCCGCTATGATGTATAACGCATGGAAGCGCCAACTGGATGAAACCATCCAGGTCATTCCAGTAGAGCTTTCAGGCAGAGGGAGAAGATGGAGAGAGCCTTTCTATTCACATCTATCCAAGGCAGTCGACGATCTCTATGCACAAATGGCCAGTCAATTGGATCATACCCCCTATGCTGTCTTTGGTCATAGTATGGGCAGTTTGCTGGCTTACGAATTGACAATCAAGATCCAAGAGCAGAAACAGCCGGAACCGTTCACGGTGTTTCTGTCGGGGCGTCAAGCGCCGCATGTGAAGGATGCAGCCAAGAGCATACATGATCTGCCGGAAGAAGAATTTCGTCAAGCTCTGCGCAAACTGGGCGGGACGTCGGAGGATTTTTTCGAAGAGAAGCAATTGTACGAGATGCTTGCACCTGTCATTAGAGCCGATTTCAAGCTAATGGACAGCTACAAGTTGAAGAATAAAGTGAAGGTGAATTCGCCCTTGATCGTATTTACTGGAACAGAAGATGACACTATTCAAGGGAACATCAGAGAGTTGGAACAATATTCCA
This sequence comes from uncultured Paenibacillaceae bacterium, assembly GCA_913056365.1. Taxonomy (GTDB): domain Bacteria; phylum Bacillota; class Bacilli; order Paenibacillales; family K13; genus Xylanibacillus. The sequence goes on from CAJXLT010000003.1 coordinate 292,944, forward strand.
ATTGCGGGTGTAAGATTATTGAAATGGAGGGAGGGCATTTTTTTCTTCATGAGCACGAAGAACAGCTCCTGCATACGATTCAGCATAGGATGTTGGAATACCGAAGAATCGTGGGAGCAGCTTATTAAACAAGCATAAGGGAGGAACATGATACGAACAGGTATCGGTAATCGTATGTTTCGGTTTGTGTTCAGGTCTGAATGGATGAGATGTTCAAAAATAATGATCGGGTGATTGCATTGAATAATGAGAACAGGCTGGATCGTAACAATGTCGAAGACATGCTGGCCTTAACGCCGACTCAGGAAGGAATGCTGTTTCATTACTTGAAGGACCCTCAAAGCGACCAATATTTCGAACAAGTAGATTTGACTTTGGAAGGCGAGATTAACAAAGAGTTCTTCCATAAAGCATGGACGCACGTGATAGCCGCCAATGAAATGCTTAGAACGGTTTTTGTCTATGAGAAGCTGAGCAATCCGATACAGGTTATCTTAAAACATTGGGAATGGAACATGTCTTATATCGATTTGTCTCCACGAGTTCACGCGGGGAATGAGCAGGAGCTACTGGAAGAAATCAAGAGCAAGGATCGATCTCATAAATTCGACTTGAAGCAGGTGCCGTTCAGAGTCACGCTGTGCAAGGTCCAGCCCAACGTTCATCATATGATCATCAGCCACCACCATATTTTGTACGATGGATGGAGCAATGGTATTCTGTTGCAAGAATTCCTTCATACATACCACTGCATGGTCAGACAGGAAGAGCCGCGTCTGCCGATGAAACCCCCTTTCAAGCAATTTATTAAACATATTCAGAAGGTGCAAGGTTCTGCATGGCAGCAATATTGGCAGCAGTATCTTGAAGATTTGGGATCCATGCCGAGGCTGTCCAGGAACTGTCCTCTGCCAGATCGGCATCAAGCTGTATTTATGAGCAATAGCTATAAGCTGGAAGCATCGATCTGCAAGCAGCTCAAGCAATTTGCGAATGAAAACAATGTGACGCTGGCTACGCTATTTTACTTGGCTTGGGGAATTTTGCTGCACAGATATTGTGATCAGGATGATGTAATCTTCGGTACAACGGTATCCGGGAGAGAGCTGGAACTGGCGGGTATCGAGGATATGGTAGGCTTGTTCATCCAGACCGTTCCCTTGCGAATTCAGTTTGATCCAGGCAGCATCCGCAGCCACTTGAAGAAGCTCCATGCACAGTTGATGGAGAGGCGAGATTATGAGCATGTCTCCCTTGTAGATATTAAGCACAGCATCGGCTTCAAGGAGGAGCTGTTCGAATCGATCATGGTCGTCGAGAATTATCCAATTGACCAAACTCTGCGGGCCGATCACGGCGATCTGAAGATGGTGTCGCACACTGTGTTCGAACAGACGAACTACGACATATCCGTCGGCATCGCAGTCGATGATGCGGTTCATATGCATGTCAACTTCAACGCTGCTTTGTTTGCCAATGAAGCGATTGAAAGAATGACAGCGCATTACGGAAATATATTGAGAGAAATCGCGGAGCAGGCAGATAAGCCGATCTATGAAATCGACATGCTTGCCGAGGAGGAGAAAACGCAGCTCATTGACACATGGAATCAAACCGAGACGGTCTTTCCGCAGGAAGATACGTTGCATCAACGGTTCGAACAACAGGCTGCGCTGCATCCTGCTGCAATAGCGGTTGTCTTCAAGGACGAGTCGTTCACCTATGCGCAGTTAAATGAACAAGCGAATCAACTGGGACGCATGCTGCAGCGCAAAGGCATAGGCAGGGAACACGTTGTGGCGATGATGCTGGAGCGTTCGCCGGACATGATTGTGTGCATGCTCGCTATTCTCAAAACTGGCGCTGTTTATATGCCTATTGCGAAGGATCATCCGAAAAACAGAGTGGATCATATGCTTCAGGACAGCGGAGCCCGGCTGCTGCTTGTGGATGAGGAGAAGCATCGCATTGCCTATGGCGAGATGCTTGAGACACTGCATATAAGAGAGCAGGACCATAGCGGCTATGATGGCGGAAATCTGGAAGCGCATGCGCATTCTCGTAATGCAGCTTATGTGCTGTACACTTCAGGTTCAACCGGGATGCCGAAGGGGGTCGTTGTCGAACACCGGAGCGTTGTGAATCTCGCTTGCTGGTTTCATCAATCCTATCAGCTGGATCGAAATCGCAATATTCTGCAATTGGCCGAATATACGTTTGATGTCAGCGTAGAAGATATATTTAGCGCTTTGCTGCATGGCTGCACCCTTTTTATAGGAGATAGAGATATCCTTTATGACAAGGCAGCCTTTCAACATTATTTGGAACTGCATCAGATTCATCTGATTAATGCGTTTCCGGGCATCTTGAAAGAGCTTCTGTCCTTCGAGAGGAAGATAGAAAGCTTGCGAGTGGTCATTTCCGGCGGCGATCGGCTGGAAGAGGAGCTGAAGGAAAGCATCGTCGCACTGGGATACAGATTATACAATAACTATGGACTGACGGAGACGACGGTAGATTCCTTATCAGCGCAATGCTCTGCAGGTGAGCCTGTTGCACTAGGGCAGCCTATCAGCAATACAAAGGCTTATATTATGAACCGGCATCATCAACTCCAGCCAGTCGGCGTTATCGGCGAGCTAGTCGTATCTGGCGTTGGCTTGGCGAGAGGGTACTTGAATAATGAAGGGATGAATGAGCAGAAATTCATAGAACTGACCATTGGCAATAGGAAGGAGAGGATTTATAAAACAGGCGATTTGGCGAGAAGGCGGCAGGACGGCCGTTTTGAATTTGTCGGAAGAATCGACGACCAAGTGAAGATCAGAGGTCATAGAGTGGAACTATCGGAAATCGAGAAAGCCCTTCTTCATATCGAGGGTATCCGTGAAGCAGTCGTACTCGCGAAGCAAGAAGCTACTGGGGAGTCGAGCCTATACGCTTTTGTGATTTCGGATATCCCGATTAACAGCAAGGACATCAAGAAAAACCTGTCTACAAGATATTTGCCCGGATATATGATGCCGAGCCTGATTGTGCGGGTGGAAGTATTCCCGCTGACGCGAAACGGCAAGATCGACAAGGAAGCGCTCTGGAAGGAAGCGGCGGATCAGAAGCAGGAAGCAGGGAGCCATACGCCGCCGCAGAATGAGATCGAGCATGCCATTCATGCAATCTGGAATCAGGTGCTGGAATTGCCCGAGATCAGTACAACCGATGATTTTTACGACGTTGGAGGCAACTCATTGAAATTAATACGGGTTCATTCCCTGCTAAGTAAGCAGTACCCTTCTCTAGTTACGGTTCAGGATTTATTCGATTACAAAACGATTCAGTCGTTGGCGGAGCTCATTCATGCGAAAAAAGAGCCTGTGCAAGTGTCGGAGAGGAAATTGAACAAAATTGAATTCTAGGAGAGAAGAGGAATGATTGTTTGCGGTCTGAAACTGACGCATGACGGAGCTGTGGCCCTGATCGAAGACAACAAGCTTGTCTTCAGCATTGAAATGGAGAAGCTGAACAATAACAAAAGATATACAAGTATTGAAGATACAGAGACGATCGCAGAAATATTAAAGCAATATGGGTATAAGGCATCGGATGTAGATTATTATGCGATAGACGGTTGGGGCGGGTATAATGCGGACGAGCTGGCGATACAGCCCCGATTGGAAATCGGAGAAGAGCACAATTGGCTTTCCGCCTATTATCAAGGCGACAAGTACGCACTCGGCATCGGTCAATATCATGAGAGAAGCTTGGGCCACCAGGTTTTGGAGGCGTGGAAGTTCAACGGCTTGAAGATGGAAGGCGGGACTTTCGAATATTTTAGTTACTTGCATGTGGCTGGTCACATTATGAGTGCTTACTGTACGAGTCCTTTTGCCCAGAAAGGGGAGAGCGCGTATATCTTGGTGTGGGATGGCGGCATGTATCCCCGGCTGTATTTCTTCGATGCGGCATCTCAATCCGTTGAAAATCTAGGGCCTATTTTCCTGCTTATCGGCAACATGTACACGATCTTTTCCCAGCATTTTGGCCCGTTTAAGGTGGAGACGAGCTTTGCCAAAGACAATCTGTCCATTGCCGGGAAGGTAATGGCTTATATTGCGCTAGGCGAACTGAAGCGGGAGCTGCTACCAGTTTTTGATACGATTTATACAGAGTGCTATAACACGCCGATGGGCTTCGCCAACATCTTCGCGAATGAATGCAAGAAGAGAATAGCTGGTCAAGGCTACAAGGATGAGGATATCTTGGCTACTTTCCACGTTTATTTGGAAGAACTGCTGGTTGACAAGCTGTCGAAGAAAATTAAGCGTTCCGGACAAAAAGCGGACAATCTCTGTATCGCCGGAGGCTGCGCCCTGAATATCAAGTGGAATTCCGCGATTCGCAATGCCGGATTGGTGAAGTCTGTGTATGTCCCTCCGTTCCCCAACGATTCGGGAAGCGCCATCGGTGCGGCGTGCTGCGCGATGTTTCAAATCACGCAAAACCAACGTCTGGAGTGGAGCGTCTATAGCGGCCCCAAGATCGAAACGAATGATCCGGATGATGGCTGGACTTCGCGGCCCGTTACGTTGGAAGAGCTTGCGGTTATTCTGCATGAAACGAATCAACCGGTAGTGTTCTTGCATGACAGGGCAGAGCTGGGTCCGCGCGCATTGGGCAACAGAAGCATCCTGTGCGCTCCGGTTAGCCCGGAAGGGAAGGACCTCTTGAATGAGATGAAGATGCGGGAATCGTACAGACCGGTTTCTCCTATATGCCTGGAGGAGAGGGCTCAGGAAATCTTCCAGCCAGGAACAGCGGACCCTTATATGTTGTACGATCACCATGTGAGGGAAGGCTGGCACGACAAAATTCCAGCGGTCGTGCATCTCGACGGGACGGCGAGATTGCAGACCATTACGAGAGAAGAGAACAGTGTTGTAGCTGAATTGCTGGAAGCGTATGAGAAAGTGAGTGGTATTCCGCTGCTGTGCAATACAAGCGCTAACTTTAATGGCAGTGGGTTTTTCCCTGATGTGTATGCTGCAACCAAATGGGGACGGGCTAATTATGTTTGGTGCAATCATGTTCTGTATGAAAAGAATGTTGAAAAAGAATAGGAGGGGAGAGCAAATGAAGAAAGATATTGCCATCATCGGCATGGCAGGGAGATTTGCAGATGCGAACAATGTGGACGAACTGTACCTGAATCTAAGAAATGGCAAAGACAGTGTGAAAGAAATCTCGCCTCAAAGAATCAAGGACACTACATTGCCGCCAGATGAGAAATACAGATTAGTCGGATATCTGGACGATATTGACAAGTTCGATCACAAGTTCTTTGACATTTCATTGGGCGAAGCGCAGACGATGGACCCCTCCAGCAGGCTGCTGCTCGAAGTTGTTCATGAGTCGTTCGAAAATGCCGGGTACAATCCGGATTTCTTCAGGGGGACGCGTACAGGCCTTTATGTGGCAGATGTTATGCCGGAATATTATAAGCTGTCGGACGAATATGTGATGACTTTGATTTCCGGCAATTCCCCCGCCTTTATTCCTCCGCGGATTGCCAGACATTTCGATTTGACAGGTAATGCGGTCATGATTGACACGGCGTGTTCTTCAAGCTCTGTCGCACTGCATACGGCTTGCAACGAGCTTTACCTAGGCGAATCCGAGTATGCGATTGTTTGCGGCACAAATTTGAATTTGTTTCCTTTCTATCATAAAAGCATGGAATTCAACATTTGGTCATCGGATTGCAAGTCGCGCGCTTTCTCGGCGGAGGCAGACGGCATGTCCTGCGGCGAGATGGTCATTTCACTGCTGTTAAAGCCTCTGGACCAAGCCTTGGTTAATCGGGACCATGTACATGCGATTATTAAAGGCAGTGCGGTGAACAACAACGCGAATCGTTCCAGAAGCCCGTCAGCTCCCGACAGCATCAGCCAGTCGAGGGTGATCAAGATGGCTTGGGACAAGGCGGGCGTTCAAGCGACGGATATCGGGTATATCGAGGCCCACGGCTCCGGCACGCAGCTGGGAGACAGTCTGGAATTCGAAGGATTGACCCAGGCATTCCGGGAGTACACGGATCAGAGGCACATCTGCCCGTTGTCCACGATGAAATCCAATATCGGTCACGGGTACTCACTCGGGGGATTGGCCGGGTTGGTCCGGGCTGTGTTATCGATGAAGCATCATGAGATATTTCCTACCTTGCATGTCAAAAATCCGAATCCGGCCATTGATTTTGAACATTCAGCGTTATACGTGAACAAGGATTTGAGCAAATGGGAAGTCGAACCAGGCAAGACGAGGTACGCTGGGATCACTTCACTTGGAGCCAGTGGAACGAATTCGCATATTGTGCTGGAGGAGTTTTCCCCAGACAAGTACAAGAAAGCAGCATTGGAGGGAATGGATAAAGAAGCGTATCTGGTCGTCGTATCTTCGGAGACGGAGAGCGGGCTTGCAAGAAATGTGCAGGCTTTGGAGGATAAGTTAAGCAGGACAAGCAGTCATTCGTTAAGAGATGTCAGTTTTACTTTGATCCATGGCAGGAAGCACTATCGGCATAAGACTGCCATCATCGCCAAGGATAGGAACGATTTGCTGCAGCAGCTTCGGCATTTGTCCAGACGCCATATGAATAAGGGAGTGGACGGAAGGCTGCCGAAGCTGATTTTTGTTTTTTCGAATTTCGACCGCATTCCGCAGTCCCTCATTGGCGAACTAAGAGGAGCCTATGATGTTTTTCACGACTGCTTCATGCAGTGTGAACAGCTGACCTCTATACGGAATTTGCAGTTTTACAATTTCGCTTTCCCTTATGCGTACTATACATTGTTGCGCGCTTTGGGCGTGGAAACGGACCATATATTGGCGGTTGGAAGTGGCTCGATTGTCGGCGCCGTTGTTGCCGAGGAGCTTGATTTGGAAGAAGGTTTGCAGCAAGCCATACACGGTGAGTTGGAGCCTGTTGACAGAATCGATGACCGGATAACGGCATTGCTGGACAGAGAGACAGCAGAGGGAATACCGCTGTTCGTTGATATAGGATGGGGCGGGGAGATTGTCCGTCAACTTGCCGCAAGGCTGGATGCTGCAGCCGGCTTTGATATCCATACGTTATTGGATGAAGAAGAGGCTTCTCTGCAAATCTTGGAGCTGATTCGAAAGCTGTACCTATATGGCTATATGCCCGATTGGAACCGGTTTGCCGAGCATTACCAGGGGTACAGAGTAGAGCTGCCCACTTATCAATTCGAGAAAATTCGCTGTTGGTTGAGAGATACGCCAGCCCTTCACGCGAATGAAATGCTGGAAGGCCGACAGGTTCATGGAGAGCAGGCAGCGCCCGCTAAGCTGCTAATCGAACAATGCGGAGACATGGAGCTGAAAATCGCGGAGTTGTGGAAACACGAGCTGGAGGCGGATCAGTTCTCTGTCCATGACAATTTCTTCGACTTGGGCGGCGACTCCTTAAAGGCGACCAGAGTCATTAATCAAATCAATGAGGCCTTGGATATGCGACTAGATTTCGAGGATCTCTTCGATTTTCCGACCATTCGGCTGTTGGGCGAATATATCGATTCCCTGCTGGGGACAAGCGAAAAGCTAGCCGTTATCTGGAAGGAAGTATTGAAGATGGAATCCGTTGCGGCCAATGACAATTTCTTCGAATTAGGCGGCCATTCTTTAATTGCGAATCAGATTTTGCTGCGGATCGGGAAACAGTTCGGCGTAGAGTTGAATTTTGAAGATTTCTTCCTGCATCCTACCTTGCAGGCTTTGTCTGATCATATTGATCGGCAGCTTATGCAGGGGACCCGACAGGAAAAGTCCAATTGGCAAGACATTGCTGCGGTAGAACGGCAGGAGCATTATGCGGTTTCTCCTTCCCAGAAGCGCATGTGGATTCTTCACCAACTGGAAGAGAAGGCAGTTGCCTATAATACGCCATTCGCGTTTCTCTGCGAAGGGGATTTGCGGATGGAAGCGCTGGAAGCAGCGATGGCAGCGATGGTGGAACGGCATGAAATATTGCGTACGGTATTTATTACCGTAGATGATGAGCCCCGACAAAAAGTTTTGGAGCCGACAGAGATGAATGTTGCCGTTGAGCATGTGCAGGTCAGCGATCCGCATGCATGGCAGGGCGAGGTTGAAGCGATCATGGAAGCAGATACGCTGCAACCGTTTGATTTGGAGATAGGCCCTTTGTTCAGGATGAAGGTTATACAGATAGAGCCGAATAACAATCTGATTTATTTCAATATTCATCACATTATTAGCGATGGCTGGTCTACCTATGTTTTCTATAACGAATGGGTGAACCTATACAATGCTTATTGTGAAGGTCGGGAACAACCGCATGCGCCGCTTCGCATTCAATACAAAGATTACGCGGCATGGTTTAACGGGCTGCTGGAAGAAGAGGAACTGCAGAGTATGAAGGCGTACTGGCTTGAGCAGCTGGGAGGAGAGCTGCCTGTGCTCGACCTGCCTGCGGACAAGATCAGGCCAGCCATTCAGACTCATCATGGGGATAAAGTGGAGCTTCTGTTGGACGAGGAACTGACCGATGGCTTGCAGCTGATGTGTAAGGAAAATGATGCAACTTTGTTTATGACGCTTATCGCAGCGCTTAATATTTTGTTCTACCGTTATACGGAACAGACGGATATGATCTTGGGATCGCCGATTGCCGGACGCATACACCCGGAATTGGAAGACCAAATCGGATTTTATGTGAACACGCTGGCATTGCGCTCCCGTTTCGAACCGGATGACACCTGCAAGCAGCTGTTGGAGAAGGTGAAGAAGGTTACGCTGGAAGCCTTTGAGCATGAAGCGTATCCATTCGATCTACTGGTTAGCGAACTGCATACGAATCGAGACATTAGCCGCTCCGCTCTATTCGATGTGCTGGTTGTGCTGCAAAACACGAACTTCAATCAAGATCATGGCGCTGCCCTGCAGGATGTCCACTTGCAACAATATGAATCCGGTACAACCGTGAGCCAGTTTGATATGAGCATCGAGTTCATGCAGGCAGACGGCGGGCTGCAGTGCAACGTAGAGTTTAACACCGATATATTCGAAAAAGCGCGAATCGAACGAATGCTCGTCCACTTCCAACAAATCGTCGCGCATATGCTGAAGGATATGAACGTGCAAATAGGTCATATCGATTTGTTGTCGTCGGGCGAGAAGGAGCAGCTTGCTGCTTGGAATCAAACGAATAGCACTGTTCCAGTGGATGTATGCTTGCATCAATTGTTCGAGGAGCAGGTTCAGAACGATGCGGATCGCCTAGCTGTTCTCGGCGACAATCTGAGCATGAGCTATGGCGAGCTGTCCAGCAAGGCGAACAAGCTGGCCGCCTATTTGCGCAGGCAAGGGGTTAGTCGCGATCAGGCAGTCGGCATTTGTCTGCCCCGATCGGTAGATATGGTGGTAGGCATGCTGGCCATTCTCAAGGCTGGAGGCGCCTACGTACCAATTGCCCCGGACTATCCGCCGTATCGGAAAGCTTATATGGTAGAGAACAGTGGCATTCAAATCGTGCTTGCGAATGAAGCCGATGTGGATCTTGGATTGGATAGAGACGTAGCCGTAATCCATGTTGCCGACGCCAAGTTGTGGGAATCAGAGGAGAGCGAGCTTGCCTCCGTGAGTAAACCTTCCGATCTGGCGTATATCCTCTATACTTCCGGTTCAACAGGCAAGCCCAAAGGAGTTATGATCGAGCATAAAAGCATTGTGAATCGGCTCATTTGGATGCAGCAAGCGTATGAAATGGGTGAAGAAGATGTGATATTACACAAAACAACGAGCACTTTCGACGTGTCGGTATGGGAAATCTTCCTGCCGCTCATTAGCGGTGCGAAGCTGTATCTGGCTGCTGACGGGGGAGAGAAGGACCCGGAGTATTTGTACCGCACGATTAGCCGCCATCCCATTAGCATTCTGCATTTTGTTCCGTCCATGCTGGACGCCTTCTTGCAATCGCTGCCGCGTCAAGCGGCGTTTCCTGAGCTGAAGCATTGTATTTGCAGCGGCGAAGCATTGACTGCGGCCCATAGAGATTTGTTTTTTGAGAAAACAGGGGGAAGCGTGCAGCTCCACAATTTGTACGGACCGACGGAGGCGGCTGTGGATGTCACCGCCTATGCTGTGCAGAGAACGGATGAGATGATTCCGATTGGCCGTCCAATCTGGAATACGCAGATTCATATTTTGGGACCGGGCGGGAAGCCTGTTCCGGTTGGCGTGCCGGGAGAATTATGCATTGCCGGCGTTCAGGTAGGCCGCGGCTACATCCAATTGCCCGAGCCAACGGCAGCAAGCTTTGTTGCGAATCCCGGGAATCGGGAAGAGCGGATGTACCGGACAGGAGATCGGGCAATATGGCGGTCTGATGGTCAAATACTGTATGCAGGCAGGCGTGATGATCAGGTCAAGATCAGAGGCTTCCGCATTGAAGCGGGAGAGATCGAAGCGGCCTTGCTGGAAATCGAGACTGTCCGAGGCGCTATCGTTGTCGCCCGGGAAGATCAGAACGGCGATCAGCGGCTGATCGCCTATCTGCTTGCTGACGAACCTATTGAGCAGGAAGCAGTCCGTAGCCATCTGCTTGCCTATTTGCCTGCATACATGATCCCGGCTCATTGCATCACTTTGGATCAGTATCCGACTACAATGTCGGGCAAGGTCGATCGCAATAAGCTGCCGGAATGGCATAGTGCGACGCGACAAGACCGACAGCAAGACGAGCCTGAGACAGAGCTGGAGAAGCTTCTTACGGAAATATGGCGGCAGGTGCTGGGCACTGAGCAAATTAGTGTGCATGACAACTTTTTTGGGATAGGCGGCGATTCGATTAAATCGATTCAAGCAGCCAATCGTGTGCGCGAGCGCGGTTATGACATCGATACGCACCATATTTTCCAATACCCTGTACTGAAAGAGCTGGCCTTGATAATCGAAGAAGAATGGAAGCGCAAGCCGAAAGTTGTGGAGACGATATCCAGCGAATGGTATCAAAGCTATTTCAGGCAGCAATTCGAGCATGGCCAGCACCATCGCTATCATGGCGCCGTGCTGTATAGTCAGGACAAATTTCAAGCGGATCTGGCGAGCACCGTTGTCGAGAAGCTGGTAGCGCACCATCCGGCGCTGCAAAATACCGTATCCAAGTACGGAACAGTCCGGAAATGCGCCGATCCGCGAATGAATATCGGCATCACGGAGCACGATCTGACGGGGACAGAGGATGCCCGCCAATCGGTGGCAGAACTTGCGCAGAAGCTGTGCAAGCATGAGCTGACAGTCGAAACGCCCTTGATCAAGGTAGCGTTATGCAAGGCGGCTGACGCCGGGTATGCGGGTATTTTTGTGAACAGTTTGTTGGTGGACGACGCATCCTTCTCCATCGTAGTCCAGCAATTTGCAGACGGGTACAGCACAATCCAACAGGGCAAGGAGTGGATGCTGGAAGAAGTCCGCAAGAGGGATACATTCGACGAGTGGTTTACCGAACTCTCCCGCCACTATGCGATTCATCCTTCATTGGAGGAGATCGATTATTGGCAGCAAATAGGGCGTTCCTTCCCCGCGGATAGAGCGTTGAGCAGCGGAAAGCCATTTGCGAAATATGTGAAGGTATTCGAGCAAGAGCTGGCAGCGAGCTTGCTCGGCGACGCCAACAAGGCATACAAGACGCAATGTGATGACCTGTTATTGAGTGGACTTGCGCTTGCTATGAATCAATGGCGCAAGCAGGACAGCCTCCCGATGATGATCAGTCGTTCTGCGAGAGAAGCGCTTCGCCATTCATCCGACACCGAACGAACCGTAGGCCCATTTACCTGTTATTACCCGGCTGTCTTCCAAGTGGAAGAGGAAATCGGACAGCATATTAAACAGGTGAAGGAAACAGTGAGAGAAGCGCCTTATCATGGCGTTGGATACGGGTTGTTGAGAGACAGCGGTCTTCTATCCGAGAATGGACGCTTGCATGAGATCTTCCCGGAAATCACCTTTCAGGCAACGACGGCTTATCATAACGAAGCGTGGAACCGGGACATTGAGGCGTCGCAGTGGCTGCTCGACAGCGCTGCCGCCGCAGAGCATGCGTGGTCGGCCGCCTTGAACTTTCATTTTGTGCTAGAGGAGGACAAGCTTTCCTTGCAGCTCTATTATGACCAGGAGTCCTATTCGGAACATCAAGTGAACGAAATGGTGAAGATCATAGAGGAGAAGCTGTCCGCCATTACCAAACATTGCTTGGCGAAAGAGGGAACGGAGTTTTCCCCTAGTGATTTCAGCGCGAAGGACCTGGATTTTGACGATTTGGCGAAGATCAGCCGTATCTTTCAATAAGTGATGGGGTGAGAGATATGAAAGGGACTACGATTCAGAACATCTATAACCTGACGCCATTGCAGGAGGGAATGCTGTTTCATCATCTGCACACGCCTGGCAACGATCCTTATATCATTCAGCATAAGATGAACATGGAAGGCTCGCTCAGTCCGGAAATCTTGCGCAACAGTTTGCGGGGCTTAATCGAGATTCACGATATGTTGCGCGCTTCTATCGTCTATCGAGAAGTGAATAGGCCCAGAATGGTTATCTTGGAAAAGAAGCAAGAGAGCTTTCGCTTCGTGGATCTGTCGCACTTGACCGAAGCGGAGCAGCACAGACGCTTGGACGGGCTGATGGAAAAAGAACGGAGGGAGGGCTTGGACCTGACCCGTGATAGCTTATTCCAGATGACCCTCTGCAAGCGAAGCGAGAATGAACATGTGCTGCTCATCACCCATCATCATATTATAGTGGACGGTTGGAGTTTGGGCATTCTGTTTCGTGATTTGCTGGAAATGTATCAACGCCTGAGCGCAGGACAACCGCATGCTCCCGCAAGAGAGCAGCACTATAACAAGTATGCGGATTGGCTGAATAGGCTGGATCGAGACCAATCGCTTGCATTTTGGCAAACCTATCTGCATGGATACGATACAGCGACGCTCTTGCCGCAAAAGCGTCTGAAACAATCGGAAGCCTATCGTCCGGAAATTTCCACGCTGCGCTTGGATCGTGCCGCGACAGGCTCAATCGTATCTCTGGCCCGAGCATCGGGCGTCACGGTGAATACATGGCTGCAATGTGTCTGGGCCATTGTCCTGCAGCGCTACAACGATGCCGATGAGGCTGTGTTCGGCGCCGTCATTTCCGGGCGTCCCGCAGAGGTGAGCGGGATTGAGGAGATGGTCGGTCTGTTCATTAATACTGTTCCGGTTAGAATCAAGACGCACAAGGGGCAGACCTTGCAGCAGATGGCGCTGCAGGTTCAGCAGCAGTTCAGGGAATGCGAACGGAACGGCTATTTGTCACTGACAGAGATTAAGGAAGCGGCAGGCGTTCAAGTTCCATTATTCGACAACGTGATGATCTTCGAAAACTATCCGTTGGACGAAAGCTTGCGCCAGCATGACGTATCTGACATAGTTTCGTTCCGAATCAGCGAGGTTGAAGGCTTCGAACATACCAATTATGACCTGAACCTTTATATAAGTCAGGGCGACGAGATTATGATAGAGCTCGTGTACAATGCCTCTGCATGGTCAGCGTACTATATCGAGCAGATCAAGGGCCATCTGAATCAAGTGATAGAAGAAGCGGTGCGGCAGCCGCATATTGAAGTGGAACAGATTCAGATTCTGACGGAACAGGAAGAACACCTGCTGCTGCATGCTGTCAATGATACGGCATGCGCTATGCCGGCAGCGTCGTCCTTTCTTCATTCCTTGGACGACATGGCGCGGTCCTGCCCGGATCGTCCCGCCGTTCTGTTCGGGACTCGCTGCCTGACCTACCGGGAGCTCGATAGGGACAGCAACCGGCTCGCACACTATTTGCTTCAGCAAGGATTGCGCAAGGGAACATTTGTAGGCATATATATGGACAGATCTCTGGAAATGGCCGTAGGGATACTGGCTATTCTGAAAGCAGGGCTAGCCTATATTCCCCTTGATCCTTCCTTTCCGGCGGAAAGGCTGGACTACATGATCCGCGAGGCGGACATAGACACCGTGCTGACGCAGCAAAATTTGATTCACCTACCCATGTCTGGGGTGAAGAACAGGATTTGTCTCGATAGCGAGCATAATCACTGGAATGATTTCCCTGATGCGAAGCCTGATGTGCATATTCAGGGGACGGATACGGCGTATATGATCTATACATCAGGCTCAACGGGTTATCCCAAGGGGGTGCAGATCCAGCATGAAGCGTTGCACAACTTCTTGCTCGCGATGAGCAAGAAGCCGGGATTGTCTGCTCATGAGCGGTTGTTGTCGGTGACGACGATCTCCTTTGATATTTTTTATCTGGAGCTCTTTCTGCCGCTCACTCAAGGGGGAACGGTCTTGCTGGCTTCGCAACAAGATGCAGCCAATGGTCAAGCGTTGATCGATTATTTGGACAAATACGATATAACCATGATGCAGGCGACGCCAAGCACCTGGAAGCTTATGATCGAATCGGGATGGAAGGGCAAGCAGGATTTGAAAATCTTGTGCGGCGGGGAGCCGCTATCCTCGTTGCTTGCCGAACAGCTCTTGCAAAGGTCGAAAGAACTCTGGAATATGTACGGTCCCACGGAGACGACGATTTGGTCCTCAGTCAGCCCAATTGAGTCTGTCAATGACATTACCATTGGCCGACCTATCGACAATACCCGATTTTATGTGCTCGACGCTTCATTAAGGCCTGTTCCAGTTGGCGTACCCGGACAATTGTATATTGGCGGTACTGGTTTGGCGAACGGATATTGGCAAGATCGAGCGAAAACCGAAGACAAATTTATAATGCATCGATTCAAGAGCATAGAGCAAGCGCAACGACTCTACCGAACAGGAGACATGGTGAAGGTGACGCCGGAGCTGCAGTTCCAGTATTTGAACCGCGCGGATGCGCAGGTCAAACTTCGCGGCTACCGAATAGAGACGCAGGAGATCGAACATCACCTGCAACAGGCTCCGCATGTAGAGCAGGCAATCGTGATATTGAGAGAAAATCCAGACAGGGACCCGTTCCTTGCCGCTTATTTCACAGCGAACAAGGAGATCGACCATGCGAGCTTGCGGGAGCATCTTCTTGTCCGAATCCCGGTTTATATGCTGCCTTCCCATTTCGTTCAGGTGGATCAATTCCCGTTGACGCCGAACGGGAAAGTGGATCGCAACGCATTGCCCGATCCCTCAGCGCAAGCGATTGCGCAGCATGAACTTCCTGATGGCGATGTGGCAACATTCTTGTATGAAGTATGGAGCGGCGTTCTGCAGCGTACGGACATTCGTGCGAGTGACAATTTCTTTCAACTAGGCGGCAACTCGATCTTGCTCATTCAGGTGCTGAATCAAATCAACACAAGGTATGCTTTCGTCGCCATCAATGACTTGTTCATTTATACGACGATTTCCGATCTTGCCAAATATATCGTTGACGAGCACAACGCCTCAACGGTTGAACTAATTCCGACGGTTTCATTGCCCGGTGCCTATTTTGTCGGCGAACACCCGGACAGGCGAGATCAAGCTGCCGATTTGACGGTCAGCCTGCCTGAGCCTGTACGCCTCCGATTAAGCGAGCTGGCTAAGGAGCACGGGGTTGAGGTGCAGGATATTTTATATACGCTGTTTACTTACTTGCTTGCAGAGGCTAGCGGCACGCAGGAAATTTCCATTTACTTTATTCACAACGACCGTTTGAAGCCATTGGTCATTTCCTACGAAGAGGTTCATTCGCAAGCGCAACTGTATCCGCTCATACATACGCTCCGCCGAAGGGCAGAGCAAACGGGCGGGAGTGAGCTGAAACAACTCGCCTATGCGCAGATTTTGCGGAAGCAGCATCATATTCTTCCTCTCATTTATTATAAAGAAGACATGTATACCAACGTCCGTTTGTTAGACTTTGCGGATTTTATTCTAGAGATCGACGGAGGCGTGCAGGAGGACATGACCCTGACATTTCCATATAAAGTCCGAACTTTCGCTTATGACAAGTTTCAGTATCTGGTCGATCTTTATTTGAAATTGGCAGCGAGCCTGTGAGGGCTTGTAGAAGGGAGTGAGAACAATTGAAGAAGCTGTTTTCCATAGATGCGCAGCAGTCTGCCGATGCGATTGAAATCAAGACCCTATCCAACAATGACATCGCTATCATCGGCATCGGCACAAGATTGCCTTTGTCCGATCATGCGGCTGAATTTTGGGAGAGGCTCACGACTGGAACAGATTTTGTCCGGGAGCTTTCGCCTAAACGCCAAGACGATATGCGGCGCTATATGCGTGCCAAGCAGATCGATGAACAGGCGACAGCGTTTTTTGAAGCGGCTTATTTAGACGATATCAGCGGCTTCGATTACCATTTCTTCGAGCTGTCCCATAAAGAAGCGCAGCTGATGGACCCGCATCACCGGGTCTTTCTGGAATCTGTCTGGCATGCTATAGAGGATGCGGGCTATGCCGGTGGGCAATTGGAAGGCACCCGAACAGGCGTGTTTGTCGGCCATTCCAATGACGCAACCTATTATCAGTGGATCAAGGACAGCGAGCCTGAGGCAGAGATCTTGGCTGCACCCGGCAACACGCCGTCGATTCTCGCCAGCCGTATCGCTTACATGCTGAATTTGAAAGGTCCTTCGCTGATGATGGACACCGCTTGTTCCTCCTCGCTAGTAGCGGTTCATGCGGCCTGTCAGGCTATACACAACAAGGAATGCGATATGGCGATAGTCGGCGGAGTGAAGGTGATCATCGATCCGATTGCATGGAAAGGACGGGAAAAGGCCGAGATTTTATCCTCATCTGGTAGAGCCAAAACGTTCAACGAAGATTCGGATGGAACCGGCCTCGGAGAAGGCGCGATATCCTTGATCTTGAAGCCTCTCGCCAAAGCCTTGCAGGAGGGGGACCAGATCTATGCTTCTATTAAAGGCAGCGCCGTTAATCAAGACGGGCGCTCGATTGGCATAACGGCTCCGAATGTGCTGGCGCAGAAGGAAGTGATTCAGCAAGCGTGGGAGCAGGCAGAGATCGCTCCCGATTCGATTCGATATATAGAGGCGCATGGCACGGGAACGAAGCTAGGCGATCCGATTGAAATCGAGGGCATTACTCGGGCATTCCGCGAGTACACCGGGAAAAAACAGTTTTGCGCTGTCGGCTCCATTAAAACCAATCTCGGTCATCTGGATCATGCGGCGGGAATCGCCGGGCTGCTGAAAGTGATTCTTACCCTGAAGTATAAGCAGTTTGCTCCTCATATTCATTTTGAACGGCCCAATTCGCAAATTCCTTTTCACGATTCCCCTGTGTATATAAGCCAGCAGACCGAATGGGAGCAAGATCGGGTCGCACCGAGAAGGGCTGGGGTCAGCTCCTTCGGCATTAGCGGAACGAATTGCCACATGATTCTGGAAGAAGCGCCTGCAAGAAACCCTTCCCGTGGACAAGGGCATAGTAAGCATATATTGACGCTGTCTGCCAATAGCCAAGCAGCGCTGCTCATGCAGGTGCGGCATTATGAGCAGCACTTGTCTGCCAACGCGGGAATGAATGTCGTACATTTGTGTTACACAGCAAGCATCGGTCGAAAGCACAGGGATTATCGGGTAGCGATTGTCGGACAGAGCATAGAGGAATTTGTCAGGCTGCTCAGGCAGCTAGCGGACCGATTGACGCAATCGGGTGAAGCAAGCTTCTCAGATCATCCGTTCTACTACGCTTATCATAAGAAAATTGCCAAGCCTAGACCTGCCAGAAGAGAATCAGAGATTACAAAAGAGGAATGCGAGCAACTAACCGAACAAGCAAATCAAAGCATCAGCGAATATGTTGACCATCAACGGGAAGAGGCTTTGTATGACCTTTGCCATTCCTATGTGCAAGGCGCTTTTGTATCCTGGCAAGCCTTGTACCGGAAGGAAAAGCCGTTCAAGATCAGTCTTCCTCTCTATCCGTATGAAAGAAAGGAATGCTGGCTTGATTTTGCAAACGTCCATTCGGATTCTTGGGTCCGTCCCCAGGAAGCGGAACGCGAGCAGGAGCAAAGGGAGTTCTCACAGCACGAGATGGAACCGTCGAGCATCTTGTCGGCTGTGCAGCAGATGCTGATGCGCTTATATGAGATCGAAGTGGACGATATAGCGGAGGACACCGATTTTTTTGAACTCGGGATCGATTCGATTTCGATCATGCAATTAAAAACGGAGGTTGTTCGTTTATTCCAGATCGACATTCCGGTGGGGAAATTTTTCGACCTCATTACAACTCCGCAGGAATTGGCCCATTATATCGAACAAGAGAGGGCAGCTAACATTGATGTGAAGGAAGTGGGAGCGGGGGCAGATGCAAGCGTGTCCCGATCCGAACCGGAATTGCTGTCGATCAAGCCAAGCACGCCTGAATCTGCTAAGGGAAGCGGGATCATTCTGGACAAGTTTATTGTGAAAGCGGACAAGCATTTGACAGAGCAGCAGCAACGGTATTTGCACCACTTGTCCGAACGATATGTGTCCAAGACGAAAACGTCCAAAGCATATACGCAGCAGTACAGACCAGTGTGGGCCAACGATCGCGCTGTACAGGGATTCACACCTGCCTGGAAGGAAATGGTCTACCCCCTGTTTGCCGAAGAAGGCCAAGGCTCGAAGATGCGCGACGTGGACGGGAATGAATATATAGATTTTTGCATGGGCTTTGGCGTATTTCTGCTAGGCTACAGCCATCCGGATGTCGCGCAGGCTATAGAAAGCAAGGTAAGGAATCAGCTTATGCTAGGTCCATCTGTCACTACAACAGGAGAGGTGAGCGAGCTAATCCGGGAGCTTACGGGCGTAGAACGTGTAGCCTTCTTCAACTCCGGAACAGAAGCGGTTATGGTTGCCGTGAGAATGGCTCGAGCTACGACAGGCAGAAGTAAGCTGGTCTTGTTCTCAGGCTCCTATCATGGAACCTTCGACGGGGTGTATGCGCGGCAAGATTCGACTGATCCGGGCATGCGGAGTATACCGACCAGCTTGGGAACACCGCAGAGCTTCGCAGATGAAGTGGTAGTGCTGGACTACGCTTCGCCACAATCGCTGGCGTATATACAACAGCATGCCCATGAGCTGGCTGCCGTTCTGGTAGAGCCTGTGCAAAGCAGGCGTCCCGATTTGCAGCCGGGAGATTATTTAAGAGAGCTGCGTAAGATTACAGCGGAGTCGGGCATCGCGCTTATTTTCGATGAGATGATCACAGGGTTTCGCATTCATCCGGGCGGCGCGCAAGCTTATTTCAACATCAAGGCGGATCTTGTCACGTATGGGAAAATCGCCGGCGGCGGACTTCCCATCGGGATCGTGGCGGGCAAGGCTGCATTCATGGATCGCATTGACGGTGGGCAATGGCAATACGGGGATGCGTCCACGCCCAATTTGTTTATGATTCAGAGCGCGGGCACGTTTTGCTATCATCCCTTGACGATGCAGGCGTCCAAGACGGTTCTCACCTATATTCAAGAACAGCGCGATGAGCTATATCCACGCTTGAACGCCAAGGCTGAACGGCTGGCCGATTATTTGAACGACTATTTCGAAACGATCGGGTTGCCGCTTGCCATCGTTCACTTTGGTTCGCAATTTTTGTTCAAGCCGAAGGATCAGGAGCAGGCATCGCTTTTAAGGTTTTTATATTATCAGCTCATTCATAGAGGGATTTACTTGTGGGAGGGCGGTACTTTCTTTCTCTCTGCAGCGCATACAGACGAAGATATTGCCCGATTGGTCAAAGCGATGAAGGATAGCTGCTATGAGCTTGCTGTGGAAGGGGGATTTTCCCTGAACAGCGCTTTTCTCTCAGCCGATAATCCGCTGGAGACTGACTGGCTGCAACCAAGCGAGCAAGGGAAGCGATTCGCCCTTTCCGAGGAACAGAAGAGAATCTATCTGCTGACTGAAATTCATCGGGAAGCGTCTGCGGCCTATCATGAGAGCATCTGTCTGCCTCTTAAGGGAGAAATTCGGATTGAGCTGCTGAAGCAAGCGGTGCACATAGTGATTCAGCGTCATGAAGCGCTAAGACTGTATAACATAGACGGTGTAAGCCAATCGGTCCAAGCACAGGTTAAGATCGATATTCCGCTTTATAGTGCACCCGAGGAAGCCGAGAAGGAGCAGAGCTTATGGACGCTCATGGAGGAGGAGCTGCATAGAGGCTTTGACTTCAAGAAGGGACCGCTGCTAAGAGCTAGTCTGTTCAAGCTCGAAGAGAAGAAGCATCTGTTGTATGTGGTGGCGCATCACATCATGATGGATGGCTGGTCGTTTCAGATCTTGATGCAGGAAGTGCTTGACATCTATCAATCGTTAGCGGTGGGTGCTGTGCCGAGGTTGGCTGCTCCAACGCAATTCTCACAATACATCGCATGGCTGGAAGACAGGCAGCGGTCAGCAGACGGACAGCAAGCGCAGCGCTATTGGCTGCAGCAATTCGCCGAGCCTGTTGATCCGCTAAGACTCGGAATGAATCCGTTTCAGTTGAACAGGCGCAAAGAAATGACGAAGGTGAAGGAGTTCGACTTGGACGCTGCGCAAACCAAGATGCTGAAGCAGTTCGGCAAACAAAGCGGCTGTTCTGTATTTATGGTGCTGTTGAGCGTATACAAGGCATTCTTGTACAAAATAACGAGGCAATCCAGACTTGTAGTAGGCATCCCATTCTCCGGTCAGGTGTTCATGGAGGCAGAGCTGTTGATGGGTCAATGCGTGCATATGCTTCCTGTCTACAGCGTGGTCAAGGGCGAGGATTCCTTCGAACAGCTGCTGAAGCAAATCAAAGAAAAGCTGCGCCTGGTTTCCCGGAATCGCGACATTTCCTTTGCCGCGATGATTGAGCGGGCCAGCGAACAGCAGCTTCCTTGCTTCCTGCCGGAAATAAAAGCCGTGTTCAATATGGATCGGGCGATCGACCAAGTGCCGGAACATGCGAATATGCAAATAGACGACGATTTTCTACTAGAGGTGAAGCAGATGGGCAAATATGATCTGTTTCTGGATGTCGTCGAATATAAGGACCGTCTCCATTTGAAATTTCAATATGATCCTGTCCAGATCCGTGAAGAAATCTTTGCGCTATGGCTGGACTATTTCATGCAAGTGATGGCGAATAGTGTGAAGACCCCAAGCAGTTCGCTTGATGAGTTGGACATATCGGCACAAGCGTGCAATAAGGTGGAAATGGGGGGAAGTCATGCGAGTACCTGATCTTATTCGTAAGCAAGCGGAACGAAATGCTTCTGCATGCGCCTATGTGTATGAAAATGAACGATTCACCTATCAACAAATCGATGCTGGTGCGCAACGCTGCGCTTCTGTATTAGCTGACAAAGGCGTCAAGGCCGGGCAGATAGTCGCCGTTGCCGTCGAAGATACCTCCTCCTTCATCCTGTCCTTGCTGAGCATCATGAAGCTGGGAGCGGCTTACTATAGTATGGACCCGCGCCGTATTCCCGATCTCTCCCCATCCTTAATGAAGGAGCTGAATGTGTCTTGTTTGCTGGTTGAGCCCAAAGTGTACGCAGAAGCGGAAGCGATGGGAGTTCAAATTCCTATCATTCAGCTGGATGCAGTATGGCAGCAAGCGAATGCGCTTCAGAAGGTCGCAATACCGGATGCGAATATCCCGCCGCGAGACACGGCCCGCGTATTTTCCATACAAGACAAGGCGTATGCTTATGCTTCATATGATGACATGCAGCAGTACTATGAAGGCTTGTCGCACCACCTGAACGCTGACAGCTCCACGGCACACGTGCTTGTTTTCGAACACGTTTCGAATGAAATTGCGAGTGATTTGCTATTTGCCTCTATGCTGAAAGGAACAGAGGTATGGATGGTCCGCGATTGGACGGATCAACATGCGAGCTTGCTGCCGGACTCGGTGAAGAAGCGCCATCTCCTCTTGCATAAGTCTAAGTGGCTGCAGGTGATGGATAGCGGTCTCTGCCGATTCGACAGCTTTGAGCGAGTATCTGTCCTCGGTCCGCCATTGTTAAATAAACAGCTGAGCAGATGGCAGGAATTAACGTCTTTCGCATCCATCGATCATTATTTCATCCCGCACCATTCGAATAAAATAGCCGCGCATCGTTCGATTTCGGCGAACCGGCTATATGCGGAACAGCATAGCATCGAGTTGATTCCGATCGGCAGACCGATGCCGGACAAGGGGTATGCGATTGTGGATCGGAGCATGCAGGAGACGCCGGCCGGTTTGAGGGGAAGGCTTGCTTTACCGGCGGACATAACGTTTGCAGAATCACGCGGAGCTTCTGCTATAACGGGCGGATGGTTTCTCACCCAAGCAACGGCTATTCCATTGCCGGATCAAAGCGTCTATATGCAAAATTATACGGGTCGGTATTTCACGCATGGCGGGCAACATATCGACCTTCGCATTATTGAGGAAGCCGTTCAATGCCAGGAACATATTGAGGCTGTGCGTATAGTCTTAGAAAAGCAATGGAACGCAGAGGCGAAAGCACATGCGATGATCGGATTTGTCAAGTTCAAACCGGAATGTGCGTTGACGGCCAGGGAGCTCATGGCAGATCTGAAAAGTCGGTTGCCTCTGTTCGCGCTCCCGGCTTACTGGCTGCCTGTAGAACACCTCTCCTTCGATGAGCTTGGTGAATGGGAAATGGATCGTTTGCATGCGATTTATAGAAGCAAGTTGGAGGAAACGGACAGCGTCCAGTCTGAACATAGCGTGACACTATTAATAGAGACGTTGGAAGAGATGCTGCAGGTCAGCCACTTGGATGCGGAAGACAATGTATTCGAATATGGGATCGACTCGATCAAAATGCTCCAATTAAGATCCAAGCTGAGAAAGCAAGGCTATGCTGTGGAAGTGGAGGATATGTTCAGGTACCCAGTGATATCCCAGCTTGCCGGCAGATTGCAGCCTATCTCGAGAGAAGAGCCAACGCATGTCGCAATCAGCGAGAATACGGTCATCGATGTGGAGACTGATCTCGACAAAGCCGAGGAGATGCTTGACAAAGAGAACCATATACAGCGTATTTATTCCTTAACCCCTATGCAGGAGTTGGTGTTGTCGCAGAATATTGTCTCTTCCGGCACAGGACTGGATGTCAACATCATTCGTTGTAGAATCCTAGGCGGTCTGGATGTCGATCGTTTGAAGCATGCGTGGGAACAGGTTATACACAGGCATGATATTTTACGTACGGCGTTTGCATGGAAGAGATTGAAGAACCCTTTTCAAATCGTCTACCGGACGGTGGAGCTGCCTTGGCAATTCGTCGATCTGCAAGAGCAGTCCGAAGAATCGCAGCAGCAGAGCATATATGCCAAGCAGAACGAATTGTTGCAAGCCGGCTTCCCTGTTGCCCAAGCGCCTTTGATGAAAATCGTGCTCATGGCGACCCGTTCGGATTGCCACGAACTGATGTGGGCCTTCCAGACCTCGTTGATGGACGGCTGGAGCACGAATGTGATCATGCGAGATTTGGTAGAGATCTATGATAGGCTGCGCGTCGATCCCAAGGCAGAGCTTCAGGAAAGCACGCCTTATCTAGCATATGTGCAGGTTGTGAAGAAGCAGGATAGCGTGAAAGCAAAGCAATTTTGGCAGCAAATGTTTGACCAGTACGAGCCTAATGACAACAGTTACTCCGGCAAGGGCGCATTGGAAAATCCGGACAACTTGTTTGCATTGGCGGAACAATCGACATTCTTGGACTCAGACGGAACCGAACGGCTGAGACAATTGTCCAGGAGCGCCCGCCTGACGATGAGCACTTTCTTCCAGGCGGCTTGGGCCAGATATCTTAGTGAAAGAGAAAACAGCAATGATATCATCTGCGGGATTGTGTCCTCTGGACGCGATGGCGATATTCCGGAGATGGAACAGATGGCTGGATTGTTCGTCAATATATTACCGTGCAGAATGCAAGGGGGGTTGGAGCGGCCAACACTGCAGTGGCTAACATATATGCAGCAACAGCAAGTGGATATGAACAAGTATGGGCAGCATCCTATCCACCAGATCGCCAAGTGGAACAAGCTGCCGATCAGCCACATGGATCAAGTGATTCATGAAAAAACGCTCGTCTATCTCCATTACCCAACTGATCAGGAAGAAAACTATCAGCTTGACGAGCTTCAAATGACTAACTTTCAGAATGTAGATCAAATCAGAGTCCCCCTTCGCCTTTACTTCACGCTGGAAGAAGAAAGAATACGATTTTACATGCAATACAATCAACATGCGTATGCCGAAGACTATATCCGTGAGATGCTTGCCAAAGTGAAAGCAAATCTGGTTGAAATCGCAAATATGGTCGATGGAACAACGGATAGAAAGGAGCTGTATCATGGACAAATCAGCTAAAGTGCTGGAGATTCTGGAGCAATACTTGGACGAGCCCGGCAAGCTGTCGCTGGACGATAACCTGCTGGAGCGGGGAATCAGCTCCTACAATTTCCTGAAAATTGTTGTCGATTTGGAGAACGAATTTGATATGGAATTTGATCCGGAGGAATTGAACTATAACCTATTTCAAACGCCGGCAACCTTGATCCGCTGTATAGAAAAATAAGAGCTGCCAGAAAGGAGAGTTCCGATGTATATTGGCATGAATCCGGAAACATTCCCGCAAATCCGCAAGTACTTTCCCGATTGCTTCTACGGAATTGTCGAGGCCGTGAGCACGTACTTATACGATACGTCGCCGTTTGACAGAATCTTCAGCTTCCACACCTTTCTCTACTCGAAAAAAGGCAAGGAGCTATCCCTGCAGAAGGGGTCTATCAGTCTGAACGCCTGTTTCAGCCGAGACGATTCTGTGATGACGAAGGTTCCGTCCTACATTAAGAAGTATTACGGGGTCGCTTGCCGCAGACAGAAATTCCACACATTCAGTGAGTTTGAAGCGCATGTGATTCGTTCCTTGGAAGAGAAGAAGCCCGTCATTACGGACTTTAATATGGGGTACGTGGAAGGGCTGTGGTCGTACAAGACGTTCTACGACCCTCATGCGATCGTCATTATCGGCATGGACAAAGGAGAAACGGTGCATGCCTTCGATCAGACGCTGGGCCATATCCGAATTACCTACGAGGATTTCAAGGAGTGCTTTCACTATAACCGCAAGCATTACAAGGCGTTCCGGGTGTACAATCTCTCTCATACCGGGCTGCCGGAGCGGAAGTTGGATCAGAAGAGCGCGCTGAGGCGCATTCGCCATAATCTGAAAAATTTGAGAGCGGAAAGCTCTCGGAAAGGATTCCAAGCCATTGCCGCCCTTACTGAAGATTTGAGCCGTTTCACGCAGCAGTCGAAGGCAGAAGGGGCTTATTTACAGGAAATTTGGGAGTTTTCCCTGGATCGCTATATGTTGCCACTCTTCATCAAGCAGATGGCAGACGACTTGGAAGTCTCCTTGCCCGAGACGTTCCGTCAAGAGATGGAACAACTGTTCAGTGAACTGTTCAACAAATGGCTTGCCGTTGTGCTGCTGTTCGATAAAAACTTTATTCAGTATAAAGTGAGCAATTATGAGAAGATCCTTACATTGTTGAAGCAGATTTATCCCCTGGAACGGCAAACGATTCATATCTGGGAACAGGTGGAGGAGCTGATCAAGGCCCAGACGGTGGAAGAAGCAGGATGAACAAGCGACAATCCTAATACGGAAGGTGATCACATGCAAAGACAGCCTCTGGTTACTGTCATTATTCCTACATTCAACCGGGAAGGTTTGCTGCCGAGAGCGATACAATCGGTCATCCATCAAACCTATCCCAACTGGGAGTTAATAATTGTCGATGATCGCAGCACGGATCAGACGAAGGAATTGGTGCAGGCGTACGCCAGGCAGGACAACCGTATCAAGTATGTCTTGAATGATCGAAGCCAGGGCGTAAGCGGAGCGAGAAACTGTGGCATTCTTCGCTCTGAAGGCGAATATATCGCATTCCTTGATTCCGATGACGAATGGTTTGCCCACCATCTGCATGACAGTGTGGAAGTTTTGGAAACCGAAAATGTCAAAGCAACCTTTGCTCTGTGGATTGAGAATAGGTCGGGGGGACAAGTGAAATTCGATGAGCAGGAAGACGTCAAGGAGAAGCTGGAGAAGGCGATCGCTCAGCTGAAGCCCAGGATCAAGGGCAACCTGATCTTTTTCGGCGAAGGCTTCTATGAGTTCACGCTGTTGGAAAATTTCTATATGTATCATATCAACACGATGGTGCTGAAGAAGGAAATCCTTGATCATGTGGGCTTTATGGAGGAAAGGCTTTTTGCCAACGAGGATAATGATTTCACTTATAGAGTATTCCATGATTATGAGATTTGCATCATTCAGGACTATCACTTTCACTATCATGAAGGGACGGACAATCTTTATTTCTTCATGGATCGCAGCAAAGCGGACATTGAGGAGATCGCGGAACAAACAGAGTTGATAGACAAGCTGACCTTTAACGGCGATTTGGAAAATCTGATGAGAAAATTGAGAAAGGGCTATGTCAAAAAATCAACAAAGCTAAAAAATAAGTCATTGTGTCTGAAGGTCATTGATGAGAGTATCGCGGATAAATATTTCACCTTGGGATACATCAATCGGAAAAAACACAAGCTGCGAGCTTTGAAGTTTTATATGCAGGCATTGCGGTACAAATCTAGTAAAGTGACGCTCTATCATCTAGGTCAATTATTGTTTCCCATCGGATTTAGGAGCAACGTAAAACCCGAGTATTTCGATATTGGTTAAGGGACTATTAGCATGAAAGAGGGGAAATCATGTACGATTATGTGATTTTTGACGTGGACGGAACGCTCATTGATACGAATGAGGCCACGCTCATGGCGCTGCATCAAGTGTTGAGAGAAATGACGGGTCAAGAGTATGCGTATGAAGATTTAAGATTCGCTATTGGCATACCGGGTGAAAGCTCTCTTCCGAAACTGGGCATTCGGGATATTGAGACAGCGAACTTGAAATGGAATCAATCTCTCCAGGAATGCGCCGAGCATATTCAGGTCTATACAGGTATTCGGGAGCTGCTGACAGCGTTGCAAGAGATGAATATCGATATGGGCGTGGTGACGTCCAATACGAAGTACGAGCTGAATGGACTGCTGCCGCATTTTCAGCCTATCGATCTGATGGCGAGTATCCCCTACGCTATTTGCGCGGATGATACCGAACGGCACAAGCCATACCCCGATCCGATGCTGAGGCTGTTGGAAATCTCCCGATATGATCCGGCAAGAGCGATTTATATTGGCGATACGGAGTATGACAAGCAGTGCGCCGAGGCGGCCAACGTGGATTTCGGATTAGCTGCATGGGGCAACGGGATGCTTGCCAACGAGATGAACGTGCAGCATATTTTCCATACACCGGAAGATATACTGAAGGTAGTCAATGGGAAACAAGTGCTCGAACCCAGGAAAGGGGGAGTGATATGAATCCATCCATGATTGCAAGAATCATCGAAGAATATAAGGAGTTACAGCCATTTTCAGGCTCTGTCTTGATCGGCAAACAGGATGATCCATATAGGCAGAGCTATGGTTACGCCGATCGAAGCAATGAAAGACCCAATCAAGTAAGTACCAAGTTTGGGATAGCTTCCGGTTGCAAGATGTTTACGGCCATCGCCATTTGTCAGCTCGTACAAGCAGGCAAGCTCTCGTTCGATTCACGATTGAGCGATTGTGTGGACGCTCTATTTCCGCAATTTGATCCGAATGTTACGGTTCATCACCTGTTGACACATAGTTCCGGCATCCCGGATTATTTTGACGAAGAAGTGATGGATGATTTTGAATTACTGTGGAAAGCGAAGCCGATGTATGGGATTACGTCTCCCGGCGATTTTCTGCCTTTCTTTCAAGATAAGCCGATGAAGTTTGGTCCCGGTGACCGATTCGCTTATAGCAATGCAGGGTACATCTTGCTCGGGTTAATCATTGAGAAGATAACGGGTGTGGCATTTTCGACCTATATCGAAACGAATATTTTTCAGAGATGCGGCATGTCTGATTCAGGGTATTACAGAATGGATCAATTGCCTCCCGATACGGCGTTCGGTTATATAGATGAAGCGGAATCTTGGAGAACGAATATATACGCTGTACCGATTAAGGGCGGACCCGATGGCGGCGCCTATACGACAGTCGAAGACTTGCACAAATTCTGGAATGCGCTATTTGCACACAAACTGCTGAATCCCGACATGACGGACGTCTTGCTGACGCCGCATATTCAGGAAAGCGAGCATATCCATTACGGGTACGGCGTGTGGATGATGATCATCGATGATCAATTATTTAAGTATTTTGTGATGGGGAGCGATCCTGGCGTATCCATGCAATCCTCCGTATACCATGATGGGCTGCATGCACATATCATCGGGAATACCCATGCAGATACGGGATTGCTTGCCGGCAAGCTGGATGAGATGATTATGCAAGGAATCTAAGATAGACATAGACCGTTCGATTTCGTGCATCGTGGATGGACAAATGAGATGAGAGAAAGCCGGAGCTTTGGCTCCGGCTTTCTTGTTCACGGACCGCGGAGACCTCTCATTATTTTGTCTTGCGGAGTACTGTATTGTTGCACATAAAACTTATCTAAGTGGTTTAATAATGAAGATAGCATTCCTGTAGATCAATAAATCAGGCCTTTGCAAAAAAAGAGCGTCCTCGGTACGATTAGATAGTCAGGTTGGAGTAACGGACTCCGCCTGACTATTTTTTTGGGTGAGGGATTTTGTTTGATGCCGAACGAACAGGGAATCACTTTGTCCGACACTTTACGACATAAAAGGACAAAAGTTGTCAAGGAAATTCACAGTTATATTTGATAATATAAAAAAGTATGAAAACCTTAATTATACATTTTAAGGAATTACAAAGGGAGGATGGATGTAATTGAAGAAGTATAAGTTTCTAAGTAAAATTTTAGTATCCTTATTATGTATTTTGCCAATGGTGACTCATTCAGAAACAGAGGTAGTCCGGTCAATAGTGGACGACACTGCTTTGGATGTGACACTTGATTGGAATGAGTTGCATTCATCAGGTGATGAAGTTGCGAGTAATCCAAGCGTTACACATGAAGTTTATGAAGAGCCTAAAGTTCCGAAAGAAACCTATGCTTATTATGTACCATATGATACAGACGGTTTTGATAGTCTTAAACAAAATCATAGTTATATGCAAAACCTTTTTGCTGCAACTTATGATATTACTAGATCGAGTGATATTGTCGGTGAGCATTCACTTGAAGTATTGCATTTCGCTAGGGATCAGGGGATCAAAACATTTGCAGTCCTTCAAAACAGAGAAAATGGCGAATTTAATTCAGATATAGCGGAAATGGTGCTATCCTCACCGTCACTCAGACAAGAATTAATTCTAAATACGTATTCTTTAGTATCTGATAATGGTTATGCAGGGGTCAATATTGACTTCGAAGGACTAGATCCTTCATACAAGGAATTGTTTACGAAGTTTATTCAAGACCTAGTTCATACACTTAGACCAGAAGGTTTCGAAGTTATAGTTTCCATATATCCTATGATCTCCTACGAGCAAGAGAATCGGTTGGCCTATGATTTGGAACAGTTAGGGGATATTGTGGATAAAGTTCAAGTCATGGCTCATAATCAACATGGAGCATGGAGCGGACCGGGACCACAAGCTAGTTATCATTGGGTTGAAGATGTTCTTGAATACACTATAGAGAAAATGGACAGTAATAAAATACTATTGGGATTAACTGCATACGCTTATGATTGGAACTTGGATAATCATAACACTTCCTCTCGTCCGCTTAAGGATTTGTTATGGCTATCTTCAGTAACTAACGGTATACATACATGGGATAGAGAGAGTCAGTCCCCTTATTTCAATTACATCGGTAGCAATGGTTATGCTCATTCGGTGTGGTACGAGAACGAGATAAGCACACAATTAAAGACACAACTTGCGCTGGAATATGACCTTGCTGGAGTTACCGTTTGGAGAATAGGGTACGAAGAGCAAGAGTTTTGGGAATCTGTGGAGGCTGGACTTAATCCTGAATCGCAAATTGGACTCAAAACGGATACATCACTTGACTATATTCATATTGAACTATCAGATAATCATGAGTTCAACAATAGTTTTGTAGATGCAGTACATGTGTCTTCTGGAAATGTTTACGAGTCATATTTATCTGTTTCCAGTGACATGGATATATACAGGCTCGAATCTGATTTTGAAGGTAATATTATGGTGAATCTCTTGTCCCCGGAAGGAAGGAATTACGATATTTCGGTTTATGAAACAGAGAATTGGTCCAACTGGATTGCTGGTTCGAGTAATGGGGCAGGTCAGAAAGATGAAATGACTTTTTCTGTGCAAGCGGATACTGCTTATTATATCGTGGTACGTGGTGGAGATGATACAGATTATGGTCCAGAACCATATAATTTATCACTGGGACAAATTATTCGCGACACGAATGAACCGAATCAGACCTTTGAACAGGCTACTCCAGTGCATCCGGGGAATACGTATGAATCGTATTTATCGTACTCGACGGACAGAGACGTATATACGTTTACTCCGGAAGTAGAAGGCAAGGTTACGGTGAATTTTGCCTCGCCAGAGGGCAAAAATTATGAGGTGAAGATTTTCGAAACGGCAAGCTGGTCGTACTGGGTGGCTGGAACGACCAGTGACGAGGAGATGACCTTCCCTGTGAAGGCGGATACTCCTTATTATATTTTTATACTCGGACAAGATGAGACGGCGTACGATCCAGCTCCTTATACTTTGACACTCGGCTCCATCATGCAAGACACGAATGAACCGAATCAGACCTTTGAACAGGCTACTCCAGTGCATCCGGGGAATACGTATGAATCGTATTTATCGTACTCGACGGACAGAGACGTATATACGTTTACTCCGGAAGTAGAAGGCAAGGTTACGGTGAATTTTGCCTCGCCAGAGGGCAAAAATTATGAGGTGAAGATTTTCGAAACGGCAAGCTGGTCGTACTGGGTGGCTGGAACGACCAGTGACGAGGAGATGACCTTCCCTGTGAAGGCGGATACTTCATATTATATTTTTATACTCGGACAAGATGAGACGGCGTACGATCCAGCTCCTTATACTTTGACACTCGGTCCCATCATGCAAGACACGAATGAACCGAATCAGACCTTTGAACAGGCTGTTCCAGTGCAGCCAGGAAATACGTATGAATCGTATTTATCGTTCTCGAATGATAGAGATGTATATGCATTTACCCCAGAAGTAGAAGGTAGGATTACGGTTACTCTTCAGTCACCAGAGGGTGGGAATTTCGATATAGAGGTGTTTGAAACGGCGAATTGGTCGAATTGGCTAACTGATTCAACGAATGATGCGGGTGAGGAAGATGCACTGACCTTCTTGGCGCAAGCGGATACCGCTTATTATATTGTAGTATATGGTGGGGATGCGTCACAGTATGGTCCGTCCCCATATACACTGACACTCGGCCCCATCATGCAAGACACGAATGAACCGAATCAGACCTTTGAACAGGCCGTTCCAGTGCAGCCAGGAAATACGTATGAATCGTATTTATCGTTCTCGAATGATAGAGATGTATATGCATTTACCCCAGAAGTAGAAGGTAGGATTACGGTTACTCTTCAGTCACCAGAGGGTGGGAATTTCGATATAGAGGTGTTTGAAACGGCGAATTGGTCGAATTGGCTAACTGATTCAACGAATGATGCGGGTGAGGAAGATGCACTGACCTTCTTGGCGCAAGCGGATACCGCTTATTATATTGTAGTATATGGTGGGGATGCGTCACAGTATGGTCCGTCCCCATATACACTGACACTCGGTCCCATCATGCAAGACACGAATGAACCGAATCAGACCTTTGAACAGGCTGTTCCAGTTCATCCGGGGAATACGTATGAATCGTATTTATCGTTCTCGACTGACAGAGACGTATATACGTTTACTCCGGAAGTAGAAGGCAAGGTTACAGTGAATTTTGCCTCGCCAGAGGGCAAAAATTATGAGGTGAAAATTTTCGAAACGGCAAGCTGGTCGAATTGGATGGCTGGAACGACCGATGATGAGGAGATGACCTTCCTTGTGAAGACGGATACTCCTTATTATATCTTTATACTCGGACAAGATGAGACGGCGTACGATCCAGAACCGTATAGTTTGTCACTTGGTCATTTGATACAAGACACGAATGAACCGAATGATACCTTCGAACAGGCTGCCTCAGTGCATCCGGGGAATGTGTATGAATCCTATCTCTCCATTGCGAATGATAGAGACGTATATACGTTTATCCCTAGTGCAGACGGTCAGGTTACGGTGAACTTTGCCTCACCAGAGGGCAAGAATTATGAAGTGAAGATTTTCGAAACGGCAAGCTGGTCGTATTGGGTGGCTGGAACGACCGATGACGAGGAGATGACCTTCCCTGTGAAGGCGGATACTCCTTATTATATTTTTATAATAGGACAAGATGAGACGGCGTACGATTCAGAACCGTATAGTTTGTCACTAGGGCAGATCATACACGACACCAACGAGCCGAATGAAACCTTTGATCAAGCTGTTTCAGTGCAGTCGGGGAATACGTATGAATCCTATCTTTCCATCGCGAATGATAGAGACGTATATACGTTTACGCCAGATGTAGAAGGACAGATTACAGTGAACTTCACTCCGCCAGAGGGCAGAAATTACGAAGTGAAAATTTTTGAAACGGCAAGTTGGTCTTATTGGGTCGGTGGTACGATCTATGGAAATAAGATGACTTTCAATGTAAAGGCCAATACTCCCTATTATATTATTGTACTGGGTAAAGATGAGACGGAATATGGTTTAGATTCTTATAAACTATCCGTAGGTAATTTTGCACAATATAACTATGATTCGACAACAAATCAATTGAAAAGTATTCGTTATGCGGACGGTACAGAAATAAGGTATTTTTACGATAGCAATGGTAATTTAGAAACTGTAGAGGTTTTGGATTAGAAATCAAGATAAAGCCATTCATACGGAGGTGTAGGCATTGTTGCATATGAAGAGAAATGTTTGTTTGTTTTTAGTATTTTTAATAATTTCTTCACTTTTTCCAATCGGTATTATTAATGCCGAAGAGAATAATCCCATCGTTCAAAATCAATATAGCTCGGATGAAAATGTGGTAGGGGAGAGCGGAACAAAAAATATTCTAACCATTGATTGGTTGAGTCAGCATTTCGCCATTGATGAGAACAGATTATTGGAGGCATTGAACAAAGGCTATACGTTGCAAGATTTACAAGGAGCACTAGAAAGCCAATTCACCGCCAATCAATCACTTGATGAGGCTCTTCACCAGATCAATCCTAACGTTATGGAGCGATTACAGAGGTTAGACTATTCCGCTGACTGGTTTGCCCATACCGAAGATGTCGAGTCACTACCGAGCAAGCCAAGCGTAACGGAAGTGACTTATGGAGAATTAGTTGAGATGTCAGGAGAAACAATTATTACGGATGAAAGTATCTTCTATCCGCAATTAGACGATTCAGCTACCGTCACATCAGATACATATGAGACCACGACGATGCGTTTCGTTGCGAACTCGACAAAATACCCGACCAGCTACGATGAACTAGCAGTGAGTCGATTGAATATGAAAGCACATACAGCGCCATTCTCTTGGTCCTCTGATGAAGAGAATGTATCTATGATAGATGGTTCCTTGCAAGTAGAAGCCGCTGATATGGTTTTGCCAGGGAGGAATGGATTATCTTTTGCGCTGAAACGGCGTTATAACAGCAACGATGCTGTTTATTACGATAAAGAGATATATAGAGGTAGTATCTATACGATGCGCTATTATCCTGAACTGGCCTCCCGATTGTATTACCTAGTGGGAGAGGTGCCTGTTGAGCGGGTAGGGAGTGCTTCAGACTTTTTCTTCACCCCCTCGAAATATGCGTCCTTTGTTCAATATTATGGGAGATACACGTATTGGAATTTCCCTACAAGATATCCGATTGTAGAGGAATTCAACAATGAAGTGAGAAACAGTCTTGAAGCATCGTGGAGATATGTTGATCCTAATGACCCCAGCAGTTATCCTTTCATGAGTAGACAATTTACGATAGCGGGGACAGATTTGATTGCAAAAGCTTTCACGACAGGAAATGTTGTAGCCGATCCAATGGTTAATTCTCAGTATAGGGGAGATGCATACGCAAACAAGACGAAACCTATTCTAAATGAGCATCGCTTTCCATTGGGTAAAGGTTGGAGTTGGGATATCCCGTATATAGAAAGTAGAGAGGATAGAAAGCGGTATCTCCATCTGTTTGGTGGAGGGGTATACGAGTTATCAGGACTTACGCTAAAAGCCTATCCGTGGAAGGATCTTTCGCTCATTTACGACTCAACGGTTACTGTAAACGATGTGAGATCTGCCTATTTGCTTCAACACATCAATGGAAGTAAACAGTATTTCTCTGGTGCAGGTAGATTGATTCAAATTTCAGATATTCATAACAACACAATTCAGTTTGAATATCAGAACGTATCCCCGTATGGAGAAGTTCTTTCTAAAATTAGGGATGCGATTGGCAACGAAATTACGATCACATACACTTCTACTGAAGTAAGGCTAGAATCAGGTGACCGTACTGTGATATATAGCAAAATCAAAGATTCTCAGAATAACAAAGAACTTCTATCTCAAGTAACAGATGCTGCAGGTCGAAATACGCGGTATGTATATGAGGTCGCAGCTGCACCTTTTGATTTAGTGAATGGCAAAGACATGAATAACTATGTGGCACTGCTGAAGCAAATTCATCATCCGACAAAATCGAGAACAGAATACCAATATACTGGACATGACCGAAAGCTTGGACCGTTCGCCAAAGAGAAAGCTTTTCGCGTCAAGTCCCGTGAGGATGTCATCTCATACTCCGATGGTACAGAAACCAGCTATAACCAACTCGATTATTATTACAGCGGAGATGGGGCATCCAATACACAGAACACTTTTACATTCTCGACCACAGTAGACAATGGACGTACTAATAAAAAAATGTTCTTCGAGCGCGTATATATAGATGACAGCTCTCCTGCAGTTTATTACAACACGAAGATTCAAGAAAATGACGGAACTTTGCGACAGATTGAAACTATGACCTATAATCGGAACAAGCAGTGGCCAAGTCCAATTCAAGTGAATTCGAAGTTTGTCAAAGGTACAAGCGAATCTAGTGAAAGTATAGTGAAACGTACCTACGACGACTACGGTAATATGACATCGGAGACGGATCCGAATGGGATCACGACTACTTACACTTACGATGCACAGACACATCTGTTGAAGAGCGTATTGAAGCCAATACAGTCAGGTCAGACGCTGTACACCCAATATGATCGCTATCCGACACAGAACAGCATCAAGCAGATAACAGTTCGGGATAACAATGTATCGGGGGCTATACAAGCACAAACAAACTATACCTATGATGCACATGGTAATCCTACTGCTATTACAATCAAGGACGACAATCGTAATGTTAAGGTGAACTTTGAATACGGGACTGCCTATAGTGCAGGGTTCCCTACGAAACAATGGATTGTCGCAACAGGGGCTGATGGTGTTAATCGTACCATTACCCAGCGTTTTGAGTATCATAAGCTGACAGGGGCAATGACCAAGTATACAGATGGCAAGGGACATCCGACTACTTATCAATATGATAAGTTGGGTCGCGTGACCAAAGTTATTTACCCGGATACAAGCTTTGATACATGGACATACAACGATACAGCGAATCAAATTACAGTTGTGGACTCCACCGGCGTCACATCCAGGGTGAAATGGAATCCTCTTGGTTGGAAAGTATCAGAAGGAATCGTAGGGAAAAGTGAGCTGACTTATGGGTATGACAGCTATGGCAGAGTGCTGTGGAGTGAAGATGGGGCTGGAAATCGTACGGGTTACCAGTATGATAAGTGGGATCGATTGACTCGCACTAACTATCCCGGCTCCGATCAAGCGTATACGCAAACCGTCTACAATGACATCAACCGAACGGTCCAGAGCTATGATGGTGAGCGAAACCGTGTCGTAGAAACCTATGATAAGGTGGGCCGATTGACGAGCCAGAAGTCTTATAGTTCGGCAGGAGTGTTAGCAAACGCGGTTACGTACACACACGACTATGTCGGGAATGTCTTGACCATGACAGACGGGAAAAATCAGACTACTACGTACACATATGATGTATTAGGCAGGCTTGTATCTGTTTTGGATCCAGTTGGCAATCAGACATCATACAAGTATAGCTTGGCCAATCAATTAACGGAAACTGTATATCCAGACCAGAACAAATTGATGAAGGAATATGATCAGATGGGCCGGTTAATTCGCAGGATTGACCCATCTGGTGCTGTAGATACGTATACCTATGATGCGAATAGCAATGTGACCAAGACAGTGGATCGAAAGGGCCAAGCTCATACGTACACATATAACAACAGGGATTTTCTCATGACCAGCGTCACTGGGGATGAGACCGTTCATTTTGCCTATGATACAGCAGGCAGACGTCTAAGTATGACCGATGCAACAGGAACTACGCAATATACCTATGCTGCGGCTACAGGCTGGTTGAAGACAGTCACTTTCCCAGACGACCGAACGATACAATACCAGTACGATGCGCGTGGGAATCGTACGCGTATGACGGATCCATTCGGCAAAGTGACTACGTACCAATATGATGCGAATAGTCGCTTGCAGTCCGTAGGTCCCTCTGCTTCCAACCATGATACGACTTATTCGTACAGGAAGAACAGCCAGTTGTCTTCCATGACACAGAAGAACGGGGTCAACTCGCAATTTGGCTATAACGGATTGAATCTAAGCAGCTTGACACATAAAAAATCAGGTGGAGCCAATTTACAATCGTCCAGCTATGTGTATGATGTGAACCGAAATATTACGGAGAAAACAGAGCAGGGTACATCACACTCGTTCACGTACGATGCATTGAACCGAATCGGTACATCTACACAGTTTGATGAAACCTATACGTATGATAATCGGGGCAATCGCCTCACGATGCAAAGTGACAAGCCATTGATAATGGGTGAATCGAGCTATACGTATGATCAGCGAGATCGCTTGAAAGCTGTGACCCAATCAGACGGTACCCAAGTCGCCTATACATACAACGGCGACGGACTGTTAGTTGAACGTACGGAATCTGGCAATACAACGCGTTACTACTATGACGGTGCTCATATGATAGCTGAAGCTGAAGTGGTCAATGGAACAGCGCAACATGTTGCCAGCTACATTCGAGGCAACAGAAACCAACTAGTCGCACGCGTTGACACCAGTGGAAGCAAGGCGTACTATGTGCATAACGGGCATGGAGACGTTATAGGCTTAACCAACAGTGCGGGAAATTTCATCAATACGTACACCTATGACATCTGGGGTAATCCGCAGACCACGGAGGAGACCGTGCCGAATCCGTTCCGCTATTCCGGTGAATACTGGGATGAGACCACAGGGCTGCAGTATCTGAGAGCCCGCTGGTATGACCCGTCAATGGGCCGGTTTATTAATGAAGATAGCTACGAAGGTGATATCTCGAATCCTCTGACGCTCAACCTTTATACGTATGTTCACAATAATCCTTTGATC